>NZ_BMTT01000001.1 GCF_014649815.1 Streptomyces mutabilis
CGGCGAAACCGCACCTTACGACTCCCTGGACAACCCCACCCGAGCCATAACTTCACGGCCTTGGGGCTAGCACCCGCCCCCCCCCGGAGGCTCGGTGGCGCCCGTTCGGGTGCCCACCGCAAGCCGGGGGGTCCGGGCACGGTGAGACTCGGGGCATGGACGCTTCCCGTACCCGTCTGCCGGGGCTGCTCGGAGCCGTCGCCGGGCCGGTCTGCGCGCTGCTGCTGCTCACCGGCTGCTCCGGTCCCGCTCCCGCCTCCCCGGACGGACCGGTGGCCGAGACGGCCCGGGCAGCCGCACCGGCCGCGGCCAACGACCTCCAGGCCGACTACCAGCGGGTTATCGAGGACGTCCTCCCGTCGGTCGTGCAGATCCAGGCGGGCGACTCTTTGGGCTCCGGGGTCGTGTACGACGACAAGGGGCACGTCGTCACCAACGCGCACGTCGTCGGGGACGGCAGGACCTTCCGGGTGACGACCGCCCGCACCGAGGAGTCCCTCGCCGCCGAACTCGTCTCCTCCTACCCCGAGCAGGACCTCGCCGTCATCAAGCTGGACCGGCTGCCCGAGGGCATGAAGGCGGCCCGCTTCGGTGACTCCGCGAAGGTGGAGGTCGGACAGATCGTGCTGGCGATGGGCTCGCCGCTCGGGCTGTCCTCCAGCGTGACGCAGGGCATCGTGTCGGCGGTCGGACGGACCGTCACCGAGGGCCGCCAGGGCGGCGGCACGGGGGCGACGATCGGCAACATGGTGCAGACGTCGGCGGCCATCAACCCCGGCAACAGCGGCGGCGCCCTGGTGAACCTCGACGGTCAGGTGATCGGCATCCCCACGCTGGCCGCGACCGACCCCGGCCTCGGCGACAGCGCGGCGCCCGGGATCGGGTTCGCCATCCCGGCGTCGATGGTGAGGACGGTGGCCGACCAGATCGTCAGGGACGGACGGGTGACCGACTCGGGCCGGGCGGCGCTCGGCATCACCGTCCGCACGGTCGTCGACGACGGTTACCGGCCCGCGGGCGCGGCCGTCGTCGAGGTGAGCGACGGCGGGGCCGCCGACGACGCGGGGCTGCGGCCCGGCGACGTCATCGTCCGGCTGGGCGACACCGACGTCACCACGATCACCTCACTGGCCGAGGCGCTGGCGTCGATGGAGCCGGGCGACCGGACGAAGGTGACGTACACCCGCGACGGCGACGAGCGCACCGCCGAGGTGACCCTGGGCGAGCAGTGAGGGGGCGGGGCGGTCGGACCCCGCCCCGCCACTCAGCCCTCCGCCGACTCCTGGGCCTCTTCGGCGTGCAGGCTCATCGGACCGTAGATCTCCGTGGAGTCCTCGAACAGCCGCACCTGGTCGGTGCCGCCCTCCTGGAGGTCCTTCCAGTGCTCCCCGATCCAGGACTCGGCGTCCCCTTGCGTGGTGAACTCCTCGGGCTGCACCGCCGGCTGGACCTCCGTCCCGTCGGCCGTCTCGAACCGCCACGTCCATGCCGCCATGTACGCCTCCAAGATGTGAGCACATGCAGAACGGAAGCCGGATCTTGGTCCGGCCTCCGCCCGCAGCCTATGCGCTGAGCCGGTCGCGTCGTAGCAGACCCGGAGGACAGCCGCCCGGGCCCGCCGCGCCCCTGGGGGGCCTCGGGCGCGCACACCACCGGCTCACCGGGGAAAATCGGTGCGTGGACGTGACTCTGCTCGGCACCGGTGCCCCCGCGGGACTCCCCCGCCCCGACTGTCCCTGCGCGGCCTGTGCCGCCGCGCAGGGCGAGAACGCGCGCGCGGCGACCGCGCTGCTGGTGGACGGGGCGCTGCTGCTGGACCTCACCCCCGGCGCCGCGTTCGCCGCCGCCCGTGCCGGCCGCTCCCTGACCGGCGTACGGCAGGCGCTGCTGTCCCACCCGCACGACGGGCCGGCGGTGGAGGTGCCGGCCGGGCTGCCGCAGCCGGGGCGGGTGCCGGACGGGCGGGAGCTGGCGCTGCTGACCGGGCACCGGGTGCGTGCGGTCGCGATGGACGCGCCGGGCACCGGGTACGCGGTGACCGGCCCGGACGGGCAGCGGCTCCTCTACCTGCCGCCGGGGTGCGCGCCGGCCGGTCTGGAGGAGCCGGCCGAGCCGTACGACATGGTCCTCGCGGACGTCGTGGGCCGCCCGGACGCCCTGGCCAGGCTGCGCGCGGTGGGCGCGGCGGGCGCCACCACGGACGTCGTCGCCGTCCACCTGGGCCACGACGTGCCGCCGGGCCGGGAACTCGCCCGGCGCCTCGCGGCGGCCGGGGCACGAGCGGTCCCGGACGGGACGACGCTGGTGGTGGGCGCCTACGAGGACGTGCCCGACGTACCGCGCCGCACCCTGGTGCTGGGCGGCGCCCGCTCGGGCAAGTCGGTGGAGGCCGAGCGCCGGCTGGAGTCCTTCCCGGAGGTGGTGTACGTCGCGACCGGCGGCACCCGGGGCGGGGACACCGAGTGGGCGGCCCGGGTCGGCGCGCACCGGGAGCGGCGGCCGGGCTCCTGGCGCACCGTGGAGACCTGCGACCTGGTTCCGCTGCTCAAGGACGACGGGCCACCGCTGCTGGTCGACTGCCTGTCCCTGTGGCTGACGGACGCGATGGACGCCGTAGGGGCGTGGGACGACGCGGAGTGGGCCGACGGCGGCGAACGGGCGCTGCGCGACCGGGTGCGGGACCTGACGGAGGCGGCGCGCGCCACCCGGCGCACCGTCGTCGCCGTGTCGAACGAGGTGGGCTCGGGCATCGTCCCGGCCACGGCGTCCGGCCGCCGCTACCGGGACGAGCTCGGCCGCCTGAACGCGGCGTTCGCCGACGAGTGCGAGCAGGTGCTGCTGGTGGTGGCGGGCCAGGCCCTGGTGCTACGCGGCTGAGGCGTCCTTGCGCGCGATGACGCGTCCGCTCCGTGCGCCGGTCAGCACCGTGCAGCCCAGCTCCGCCAGTTCGGCGTGGAGGCCCGCCGGGAGGGCGAGCGGGCGGCGCGGGTCCGTGACATCGACGAGCAGGTGACCGCCGGGGCGCAGGACGTGGAGGGCGGCGCGGAGTTCGGTACGCGGGTCCGGAACGCGTTCCAGTTGCCGCAGGAGGCTCACCACGTCGTAGCGGCCCCGCAGCCGGGCCTGGATGTGCGGGTCCGTCAGCCGGCCGACGAACGCCTCCTCGACCCGCTCGACGGCGCGGGCGCGCAGCACCCGGTGCGTGGGGTCCAGGCCGTCGAACGAGGTGTACGGGAAGTACGCGCGGGCGGCGTGGGGGAAGTCGGCGTCGCCGGTCCCCACGTCCAGCCAGCTCTCGGGCTCGGGGCAGCGGCGGAACACAGCACGGGCGGCCGACCCCTGCCGGAGGCGGGCGCCGCCCCGGACGACCGGGTGTTCCGGTCCCGGCGTGAGCGGCGGGTTACGGAAGCCGTACCGGCAGTCCAGGCAGCGTTCGAGGACGGAGCGACCGGGTGCGGCCCGTCGCGGTCCCTCGCCGAGCAGGCGGGAACGCAGCCGCCGGGAGCCGCACCAGGGGCAGTCCGCGCGGTGCGGCCCGTACGCGGGGACGGGGGGAACCGGGGGCCCCGGGGGCGACGCCGAGGGGACGGGGGGTGCGGACATGGGCGGCTCCCGACGCACGAGGAGGAGAACGAACGACAAACCAGGCAAAACGTTACGTAGGTGATCGCTGTCCGGCGGGGAGCGACGCCACCCGGGCGCGGTGCCGACGGGCCCGCCGTCGCGTTCGACCAGGGCCGGTACTGTTCGGCGAATGAGCTCGCTGAATCTCGACGACTTCACCGATCTGATCGAGCGCCCGGACGGCGGGGTGCGCCGCGATGCCGAGGCGCGGCGGGAGCGTCAGGTCGTGCCGCCAGGATCGCTGGGCCGCCTGGACGACCTGGGCGAGTGGCTGGCCGCGGCGCAGTCCGCCGTGCCTGTGCGGCCGGTCGAACGCCCCCGGGTGGTGCTCTTCGCCGGTGACCACAAGGTCGCCGAACTGGGCGTGTCGGCACGGCCCGCAGGCGGTGCGGGCGAGTTGGTGCGCGAGGTGCTGGAGGGCGGCCGGCCCGTGTCGGTCCTCGCCCGGCGTCTCGGCGTACCGGTGCGGGTGGTCGACATGGCCCTGGACTGCGACCCGCAGACGCTGCCCGCCGAGGTCGCGGGGCACCGGGTGCGGCGCGGCGGCGGCCGCATCGACGTCGAGGACGCGCTGACCCCGGAGGAGGCGGAGGCCGCCTTCCGGGCGGGCATGGCGGTGGCCGACGAAGAGGCCGACTCCGGTACGGATCTGGTGGTCCTGGGCGACGTGAGCGTGGGCGGCACCACCGCGGCCGGCGTGCTGGTCGCAGCGCTGTGCGGCACCGACGCGTCGGTCGTCACGGGGCGGGGTGGTCTGGCGATCGACGACCTGGCCTGGATGCGCAAGTGCGCGGCGATCCGCGACGCGCTGCGCCGTGCCCGGCCGGTGCTCGGGGACCAGTTGCAGCTCCTCGCGACGGTGGGCGGAGCCGACCTCGCCGCGATGACGGGCTTCCTGCTGCAGAGCGCGGTGCGGAAGGTGCCGGTGATCCTGGACGGCGTCGTGACGGCCGCCTGCGCGCTGGTCGGGCAGCGGATCGCCTTCCGGGCGCCGGACTGGTGGCTGGCCGCGCACGACAGCGGGGAGCCGGGCCAGGCCAAGGCGCTGGACCGGATGGCTCTGGAGCCGCTGCTGTCCCAGGGCGTGACGGTGGGCGAGGGGGCGGGGGGCGTGCTGGCGCTCCCGCTGGTGCAGGCCGCGGCGGCGTTGGCGGCGGAGTTGCCGGAGGTCTCCGGCGGGGAAGGGTGACGGGGTTCGGCGGGAGCCCCGCGTGGGGGTGGCCGGGGTTGTCGCGGTCCGGCGTTGCGGGGAGCCTGGCGTAGCGGTGGACTCCGCAGCCAGGCGTTCACGTGTCACCCGGCGTGGGGTGGGCGCGGGGTGGGTGGTCGCGGCCCGGTGGAGCGGGGTGCCGCTGCGCCCGCCCGTGGGGGCAGCTCCCAGGCCGTTCAGGCACTGGGGGAGGCACGACTGCCCGCAGCTGCGGCGGGACTGCGTACCCGCGCGGACGGACGGCCGCGTACGGCGGGAAGGGGGCGTGTCGGGGGGCGTCCGCCCGCAGCGGTTGGCGCGTCCGCGCCGTTCACGCCCTTAACGGACCGATTCCGCGCCGTTCCGAGGACGGACACCCCCGGCGTGGCCCCGGCCCACCACCGAACCGACCGCGCTACCCGCACCCCCACCCAACCCGCCCGCAGCGGCGCCGCAGGCACCCGCACCCCGTCCAACCCGCACAGGCCGCCGCAAGCACCCCGCACCACCACCGGAGGTCTACGCGTCCGGGCGTCCCCCGATCCAGTCCTGGACGGCCCGGCGCGGGCCGGACCAGCGGCGGTCGTGGCGGTAGGCCCGTAGGTGGGATTTGGCGCGGGCGTGCGGCCTGCGGGCGTAGAAGCGGCGGGCCCAGAACGAGCCGGGCCGCGCCAGGCGGACCGCGCCGACCAGGGCGACGAGCGGCACGATCACGCCGAAGACCGCGAGCCGTGCCTTGCCCTTGGCCAGGGCGAGGAGGGAGAAGAAGAAGTTCCCCGCGACGGTCGCGATGACGTTCGCCCGGTCCTGCAACTCGTCCTGCGACATGCCGTCGACGCCGAACGGCGTGAACCCGGCGAGGACCAGCCCCACCAGCGCCGCCGTGACGACCACGACCTCCACGCTCTGGCGCCCCGCCTCGCTCCAGTACACGTCGTCGAGGTGCAGGATCAGCGCGAACTCGTCCAGCACGAGGCCCGCCCCGATCCCGAAGACCACCGCGGCGAGCGCGGAGCCGAACCCGTGCCGGCCCCCGGCGACGGCGGCGAACCCGCCGACGACGGTGAGGACGACCCCCGGAACAACGTGGTGCACGTGCACCCCGCCCGCCTTGACGTTGCCGAAGGGCCCCTTGCCCGCCCGGATGAGCCGGGTGATCACCCGCGTGACCACGAAGGTCAGCACGAACGCCCCCAGAGCGAGGAGCAGCGGCAGCTTCCCCGGTTCCATGATGTTGCGCTGCCACCAATCTCCCATATGCGCACTTTATCCCCGGGCCGCTCCGACGCCCCGATGACCGCCGGGTAGTCTGCGCCGGTGCTCAGGACCCCCTCCCCCGACGGCCTCCGCTTCGCCTTCGGCACCCTCACCGTGTTCCCGGTCAAGGTGACCCGCTGGGACCGCGAGGCAGCCCGCGGCGGCATGCTGTGCGCGCCGCTGGCCGGTCTCGCCGTCGGCGTCCCGGCCGCGGCGGCCGGACTCCTGCTGCTGCTCCTGGGCGCGGGCGGCCTGCTCGCCGCCGTCGCCACCGCCGCCGTACCGGCCGTGCTGACCCGCGGTCTGCACCTGGACGGGTTGGCCGACACCGCGGACGGGCTGGGCAGCGGCAAGCCCGCCGACGACGCGCTGCGGATCATGAAGCAGTCGGACATCGGGCCGTTCGGCGTGCTCGCCCTCGTGCTCGTGCTGTTCGCCCAGGTGGCCGCGCTGGCGCAGGCGTACGACGACTCCTGGGCGCGGGGCGCGCTCGCCGCCGTGGTCTCGGCGACCGCCGCCCGGCTGGCGCTGACCCTCGCCGCCCGCGGCGGGGTGCCCGCCGCCCGCCCGGAGGGACTGGGCGCGGCGGTCGCCGGGGTGGTGCCGGCGGGTGGCGCGACGGCCGTCACCGCCGTCGTCATGGCGGCCGCAGCGGGGGCGGGCGCGTTCCTCGGACCGCACGACGCGGTCCGTGCGGCGCTCGCCGTGCTGTGCGCCGTCGCCGCCGCCGAACTCCTCCTGCGCCACTGCGTGCGGCGCTTCGGCGGGGTCACCGGCGACGTCTTCGGCGGGGTCGCGGAGACGGCGGCCACCACCGCCCTCGTCGTTCTCGTCCTCGGCTGACACGAGACCCGCCCCGGCCTCAGCAGCCCTGTCGCCACACCCCCAGCTCGTACTTCTTCAGCATCGAACTCAGCCCCAGCTCACGGGACTCGGCACAGAACCGCTCGGTCGGCAGCTCGTACTCGACGTGGAAGACCGCCTTGTCGGCGTCGACGAACGGCTTGTTGTCGGCGCACTCGCCGTACTGGGCGCACTGCTCGTTGACCGCGAAGTCGAAGTCGTCGACCAGTTCCGGGATCTGGTCCAGGTCGTTCTTCAGGCCGACGGCCATGCCCCGGTCGTGGGCGAGCCTCGCGATCAGCCGGTTGTAGCGGAGCTGGTCGTCGGCGGTCAGCGGGAAGCCGGTGTCGTTCCTGTAGCCGTCCATGTTGTCCGGCTCCACCGCGTCGAAGCCCTTGTCGCGGCACATGTCGATCCGCTCGGCCATCAACGGCTCGAGGACGTCCGTCGCGCGGATGTCCAGCCAGCGCTCCCCCTCCCAGCCGTTGCCCTCGCCCAGTACCGACTTCGGGAACTCGGCCGCGTCGGGGCGGAAGTCCTCCCACGCGCCGGTGGAGACGTAGCAGATGACCTTGCGGCCGTCGCGGTGCAGCCCGGCCACCGTCGCCTCGGTGTGGTCGAAGCCGTCGACGTCGTAGACCGGCACGTCGACTGAGGTGTCCAGCTTGCCGCTGAGCTGCCACTGCCAGGCGGTGCCCGGGCGCGGCCGCCAGTGGCCGGCGCCGTCCGGCTCGTCGCCGGGGGACGCCGTGGAGCAGCCCGCGAGCAGCAGGAGAAGGGCTGTCAGCAGGACCGGGCGTCTCACGGGGCGTGCTCCAGGGGGGCGGGGACGGCGTACCGCGATGATCTCGTACGCCGTCGGCGGCGCGGAAAGCGCGGGGCGCGGGAGGGAGCGGACGGGGCCGCGAGCGTAGGCTCGTGCCCGGTGTTTGCCTGCCCAGGCAAGGACCGCATCGCAGGAGGGATCTAGGGTCGGTTGTCGGGCCCGGTCGACCCACCCGCATTCGGCCGCACAGGACTTCATACGGAAGCGAGATTTCACCACCGTGACTGCTCTCACTCTCTCCACCGCCGCGGCGCCCGGCCTGCGGGCCGACGCGATCGTGATCGGTGTCGCCAAGGGCGCCGAGGGACCGGTCGTCGCACCGGGCGCCGAGGCCGTGGACAAGGCGTACGACGGCCGGCTCGCCGGCGTCCTGGAGACCCTCGGTGCCTCCGGCGCCGAGGGCGAGGTGACGAAGCTGCCCGCGCCGTCCGGCTTCAAGGCACCCGTCGTGGTGGCGGTGGGTCTGGGCGCCGAGCCCGAAAAGGACGCCGGTTTCGACGCCGAGGCGCTGCGCCGGGCCGCCGGCGTGGCCGCCCGCGCGCTCACCGGCTCCAAGAAGGCCGCCTTCGCCCTGCCGCTCGCCGAGGCCGCCGACGCCGGCGCCGTCGGCGAGGGCGTGCTGCTCGGCGCGTACTCGTTCGACGCCTACAAGTCGACCGGCAAGGACGCCAAGGCGAAGAACGGCAAGGCCCCGCTGGCCGAGGCCGCGCTGCTGGGCGGCAAGCCCCGGGACAAGGCGTACAAGGCGGCGATCGAGCGTGCCGCGGCCGTCTCCGAGGAGCTGAACCGGGCCCGCGACCTGATCAACACCCCGCCGAACGACCTCAACCCCGAGGCGTTCGCCGCGGTGGCGCAGGCCGCCGCCAAGGAGCACGGCATCAAGGTGCAGGTGCTCGACGAGAAGGCGCTCACCAAGGGCGGCTACGGCGGCATCCTGGGCGTCGGCGCCGGTTCGGCGGCAGGTCCGCGGCTGGTGAAGCTGTCGTACACCTCGTCCAAGGCGACGAAGTCGCTCGCCTTCGTCGGCAAGGGCATCACCTACGACTCGGGCGGCATCTCGCTGAAGCCGGCCGGGCACAACGAGACGATGAAGTGCGACATGGCCGGTGCCGCCGCCGTGTTCGCCGCCGTCGTCGCCGCCGCGCGCCTGGGCCTGGAAGTCAACGTGACCGGCTGGCTGGCGCTGGCCGAGAACATGCCGTCGGGCTCCGCCACCCGCCCGGGTGACGTGCTGCGCATGTACAGCGGCAAGACGGTGGAGGTGCTCAACACCGACGCCGAGGGCCGGCTCGTGCTCGCCGACGCGCTGTGGGCGGCCTCGCAGGAGAAGCCGGACGCGATCATCGACGTGGCGACCCTGACCGGCGCGATGATGCTGGCGCTCGGCAACCGGACGTACGGGATCATGGCGAACGACGACGCGTTCCGTGCCGCGGTGCACGAGGCGTCGGAGGAGGTCGGCGAGCCGGCGTGGCCGATGCCGCTGCCGGAGCACCTGCGCAAGGGCATGGACTCGGCGACCGCCGACATCGCCAACATGGGCGAGCGGATGGGCGGCGGCCTGGTGGCCGGCCTGTTCCTGCGCGAGTTCGTCGGCGAGGGCATCGCCTGGGCGCACCTGGACATCGCGGGTCCGGCGTTCAACGAGGGCGGGCCGTTCGGGTACACGCCGAAGGGCGGTACGGGGACGGCCGTGCGGACGCTGGTGCGGATCGCCGAGCTGGCGTCTTCGGGTGACCTGGGCTAGGGGCGCCTGAGGGGTCCGGGGTGCGGGTGACCGTGGCGAACCACAGGTCCGTTGTGGCCGGTCGCGCAGTTCCCCGCGCCCCTGTCGGCGTTGTCCCGCGTCGGCGGCCGACTGGACCGGCCGGTGGCGCCCACGCGGCGGAGCCGCAGGTCGAAACAGCCGCGCGCCCCTGAGGGCGTCTCCGCCCCCTTCGCTACAAGTGAACGTGGGGCGTCTCACACACCGGCCCCACGTCCCGTCGGTCCCCTACAAGTGCGAAGATGGGGCTCGGCAGGACAGGGCCCCACCTAAGGGCCGAGAGCAAAGAGCGGCCGGACACCAGCCGCCGACCGGTCACTGGAGACCGGCGTGGCGCACATGCATGGAGGACGTGACGTGGCGAACGACGCCAGCACCGTTTTCGACCTAGTGATCCTCGGCGGTGGCAGCGGTGGTTACGCCGCGGCGCTGCGCGGGGCGCAGCTGGGCCTGGACGTCGCCCTGATCGAGAAGGGCAAGGTCGGCGGTACCTGCCTGCACAACGGATGCATCCCCACCAAGGCCTTGCTGCACGCGGGTGAGATCGCCGACCAGGCCCGCGAGAGCGAGCAGTTCGGTGTGAAGGCCACCTTCGAGGGCATCGACATGGCGGCCGTCCACAAGTACAAGGACGACGTCATCGCGGGCCTGTACAAGGGCCTGCAGGGTCTGATCGCCTCGCGCAAGGTGACGTACATCGAGGGCGAGGGCAAGCTGTCCTCCCCGACCTCGGTGGACGTCAACGGTCAGCGGATCCAGGGCCGCCACGTCGTGCTGGCGACCGGCTCCGTGCCGAAGTCGCTGCCGGGCCTGGAGATCGACGGCGACCGGATCATCTCCTCCGACCACGCCCTGAAGCTCGACCGCGTGCCGAAGTCCGCGATCGTACTGGGCGGCGGCGTCATCGGCGTCGAGTTCGCCTCCGCGTGGAAGTCCTTCGGCACCGACGTCACGATCATCGAGGGCCTCAAGCACCTCGTGCCGGTCGAGGACGAGAACAGCTCCAAGCTGCTGGAGCGCGCCTTCCGCAAGCGGGGCATCAAGTTCAACCTGGGCACCTTCTTCGAGAAGGCGGAGTACACCCAGGACGGCGTCAAGGTCACCCTCGCCGACGGCAAGGAGTTCGAGGCCGAGGTTCTGCTCGTCGCCATCGGCCGCGGCCCGGTCTCGCAGGGCCTGGGCTACGAGGAGGCCGGGGTCGCCATGGACCGCGGCTACGTCCTCGTCGACGAGTACATGCGGACCAACGTCCCCACCATCTCCGCCGTCGGTGACCTCGTCCCGACCCTCCAGCTCGCGCACGTCGGCTACGCCGAGGGCATGCTGGTGGCGGAGCGGCTCGCCGGCCTGAAGACCGTCCCGGTCGACTACGACGGCGTGCCGCGGGTGACGTACTGCCACCCGGAGGTCGCCTCCGTGGGCATCACCGAGGCCAAGGCCAAGGAGATCTACGGTGCGGACAAGGTCGTCGCCCTGAAGTACAACCTGGCGGGCAACGGCAAGAGCAAGATCCTGAAGACCACGGGCGAGATCAAGCTCGTCCAGGTCAAGGACGGTGCCGTGGTCGGCGTCCACATGGTCGGCGACCGCATGGGCGAGCAGGTCGGCGAGGCACAGCTGATCTACAACTGGGAGGCGCTGCCGGCCGAGGTCGCTCAGCTGGTCCACGCCCACCCGACGCAGAACGAGGCGATGGGCGAGGCCCACCTCGCGCTGGCCGGCAAGCCGCTGCACTCCCACGACTGACCTCCCTCGGTCACTGGGCGCGACGACACAGACTTCCGCAATTTCGTAAGGAGCAACCGAAACCATGGCGGTTTCCGTAACCCTTCCGGCGCTCGGCGAGAGCGTCACCGAGGGCACCGTCACCCGTTGGCTGAAGGCCGAGGGTGAGCGTGTCGAGGCCGACGAGCCGCTGCTCGAGGTCTCGACCGACAAGGTCGACACCGAGATCCCGGCGCCCGCCTCCGGCGTGCTGTCCTCCATCAAGGTCGCCGAGGACGAGACCGTCGAGGTCGGCGCCGAGCTGGCGCTGATCGACGACGGCTCCGGCGCCCCGGCCGCCGAGGCCGCCCCGCAGGCGCAGCAGGTCGCCGAGCCGGCTCCCGAGCCCGCCCCGGCCGCCCCGTCCACCGAGCAGGCCGCCCCGGCGCCCGCTCCCACCGCCGAGGCGTCCGCCGGCGGCGGTTCCGCCGAGGGCACGGACGTGGTCCTGCCCGCGCTCGGCGAGTCCGTCACCGAGGGCACCGTCACCCGCTGGCTGAAGTCGGTCGGTGACAGCGTCGAGGCTGACGAGCCGCTGCTCGAGGTGTCCACCGACAAGGTCGACACCGAGATCCCGGCGCCCGCCTCCGGCACCCTGCTGGAGATCGTGGTCGGCGAGGACGAGACCGCCGAGGTCGGCGCCAAGCTCGCCGTCATCGGCGAGGCGGGTGCCGCTCCGGCCGCCGCCCCCGCGCAGGAGGCTCCGGCCGCCCCGGCCCAGCCCGAGCCCGCCCCGGCTCCGGCCGCCCCGGCCCAGCCCGAGCCCACCCCGGCTCCGGCCGCCCCCGCCGCTCCGGCGCCGCAGGCCCCCGCGCCCCCGGCTCCGCAGCAGCAGACCGCCCCGGCGCCCGAGCCGACCCCGGCCGCCCCGGCCGCCGCCCAGCCGGTGGACGACGGCGCCTACGTCACCCCGCTGGTGCGCAAGCTCGCCGCCGAGAACGGCGTCGTCCTGTCCACCGTCCAGGGCACCGGCGTCGGCGGCCGCATCCGCAAGCAGGACGTCATCGCCGCCGCCGAGGCCGCGAAGGCCGCCGCTCCGGCACCCGCCGCCGCTGCCGCCCCGGCCGCCGCCGCGAAGAAGGCCCCCACCCTGGAGGCCTCCCCGCTGCGTGGCCAGACCGTGAAGATGCCGCGCATCCGCAAGGTCATCGGCGACAACATGGTCAAGGCGCTGCACGAGCAGGCCCAGCTGTCGTCGGTCGTCGAGGTCGACGTCACCCGTCTGATGAAGCTGCGCGCCCGCGCCAAGGACGCGTTCGCGGCGCGTGAGGGCGTCAAGCTCTCGCCGATGCCGTTCTTCGTCAAGGCCGCGGCCCAGGCGCTGAAGGCGCACGCGCCGATCAACGCCAAGATCAACGAGGCCGAGGGGACCATCACCTACTTCGACACCGAGAACATCGGTATCGCGGTGGACTCCGAGAAGGGCCTGATGACCCCGGTCATCAAGAACGCCGGTGACCTCAACCTGGCCGGCATCGCCAAGGCGACCGCCGACCTGGCGGGCAAGGTGCGGGCCGGCAAGATCAGCCCGGACGAGCTGGCGGGCGCGACCTTCACCATCAGCAACACCGGTTCGCGCGGCGCGCTCTTCGACACGATCATCGTGCCGCCGGGCCAGGTCGCCATCCTCGGCATCGGTGCCACGGTCAAGCGTCCGGCCGTCATCGAGACGGAGGACGGCCCGGTCATCGGCGTCCGCGACATGACGTACCTGACCCTGTCCTACGACCACCGCCTGGTGGACGGCGCCGACGCCGCCCGCTACCTGACGGCGGTCAAGGCGATCCTGGAGGCGGGCGAGTTCGAGGTCGAGCTCGGCCTGTAATTCCCCTGCCAGAGGACCTGTACGGTGCCCCCGCCCAAGAGCTTCCCGGGCGGGGGCACCGTCGTGTTCCGGGCCGGGCCGCCGCCCCGCTCCGTCCGGGGCACGCTGTGTAAGTCTCGTCTCACCTGCGTGGAAGCGCCCCCGTGCGCCCTTCCCGCCCGCCGCGACGGCCGTATTGTTTCTCAACGTCAACGCCCCAGGGGGCCGAAGGGGCCCCTCCCGAAGGAGCTCCCATGACCGCGCCCGTCGTCCACTCGCTGCGGGAACAGATCCGCGAGCACATCCTGGAAGGGATCATCAGCGGACGCTGGCAGCCGGGCGAACGGATCGTGGAACGGCGGATCGCCACCGAGCTGGAGGTCAGCCAGACGCCGGTGCGGGAGGCGCTGCGCGAGCTGGAGTCGCTGCGGCTGATCGAGTCGGCCCCGAACAAGGGCGTACGGGTGCGGAACCTGACCGCCGCCGACCTGGAGGAGAGCTACCCGGTACGGGCCGGTCTGGAGGCGATCGCCGCCGAGCTGGCGGCGGAGCGGCTGGCGGAGGACTGCTCGGCCCTCGAACCGCACGTCGCCGCGCTCTACGAGGCCGACCGCGCCTCCGACGGGACGGCCCAGGTCCGGCACACGGTGGGCTTCCACCGGGAGCTGGTGCGGGCGGCGGGCAACTCGGTGCTGCTGCACACCTGGGAGGGGCTGGGCATCGAGGTTTTCACGGCGCTGTCGATACGGTGGCTGGGGACGGTGCAGCAGTCGTACGCGGAGGAGCACGAGGAGCTGGTCGCCGCCTTCCGACACCGGGACCCGCGAATCCCGGAGATCGTGAAGGCCCACGTCCTGGGCTGCGCCCCCCGCGCGTAGTTCCTCGCCCGGGTTCCGCGCGGTTCCCCGCGCCCCTGATCAACGGCGCAGCCGTCCAGGGGCGCGGGGAACCGCGCGACCAGCCACGACGGACCCGCACCCGCCGAAGTACCGGGCCCCGGGCTCATCCGCGCTCACCCCGTCTCACCTGCACGAATCCCCGACGGTACCGTCACCCCGTGCCACCGCCGGAGGCACCCCGTGCCGACTTTCTCGGTATCGAGAGGTTTTGCCCCTCAACCCTTTGATCGATCATCGATCACGGAGTTACAGTCACCGTCGGGCTTCCACCGAAGCCCACCGCCCTGTCCTGCCAAAGACCAAGGGCACCCCCGATCCCCTTACCGATGAGGGAACCCCCTTCGACTGAGGAAGGCGGCGACATGACCGACCCCAAAGCCATCCAGCCGAGCGAGCTCGACCAGCTCCCGGACCGCGACCCGGAGGAGACCGCCGAATGGCAGGCCTCCCTGGACGCCGTCACCAAGGCGGCCGGGCCGCACCGTGCCGCGTACCTGATGCGCCGCACGCTGGAGCGCGCCGAGGGCGCCGGCCTCGCCCTGCCGAAGCTCCTCGAGACGGACTACGTCAACACCATCCCCACCTCCGCCGAGCCCACCGTGGACGGCGACGAGGAGATGGAGCAGCGGATCACCGCCTGGAACCGCTGGAACGCGGCGGCGATGGTCACCCGCGGCAGCAAGTACGGCGTCGGCGGCCACATCGCCACCTTCGCCTCCGCGGCCTGGCTGTACGAGACCGGCTTCAACCACTTCTTCAAGGGCAAGGAGGGTGACGGCTCCGGCGACCAGCTCTACGTCCAGGGCCACGCCTCCCCCGGCATCTACGCCCGCGCCTTCCTCGACGGCCGCCTGAACGAGGAGCAGCTCGACAACTTCCGCCGCGAGTCCGGCGGCAACGGCCTGCCGTCCTACCCGCACCCGCGCCGCCTGCCCTGGCTGTGGGAGTTCCCCACGGTGTCGATGGGCCTCGGCCCGATCTCCGCGATCTACCAGGCGCGCTTCAACCGCTACCTGACCAGCCGCGGCATCAAGGACCTGACGAACTCCCACGTGTGGGCGTTCCTCGGCGACGGCGAGATGGACGAGCCGGAGTCCACCACCGCGCTCACCCTCGCCTCCCGCGAGGGCCTGGACAACCTGACCTTCGTCATCAACTGCAACCTGCAGCGCCTCGACGGTCCGGTCCGCGCCAACTTCAAGATCGTCCAGGAGCTGGAGGCCCAGTTCCGCGGCGCCGGCTGGAACGTGATCAAGTCCCTGTGGGGCACGGCCTGGGACGAGCTGTTCCAGCTCGACACCACGGGCGCGCTCGTACGCCGCCTGCGCGAGGTGCCCGACGCGCAGGTGCAGACGTACCAGACGCGCGACGCCGCCTACATCCGCGAGGACTTCTTCGGCAAGGACCCGCAGCTCGCCGAGATGGGCAAGCTGCTGTCCGACGACAAGATCCTCGAGTGCTTCCACTACTCGCGCGGCGGTCACGAGTCCCGCAAGGTCTACGCCGCGTACAAGGCCGCGCTCGCCCACAAGGGCGCGCCGACCGTGATCCTGGCACAGACGGTCAAGGGCCACACCCTCGGCCGCGGCTTCGCGTCCAAGAACGCCAACCACCAGATGAAGAAGCTCTCGGTGGACGAGTTCAAGGACATGCGGGACCTGCTCGGTCTGCCGATCAAGGACAGCGACTTCGTCGACGGCGTGGTCCCCTACGGCCACCCGGGCGCCGACTCTGCCGAGGTCCGCTACCTCCAGGAGCGCCGCGCCGCCCTCGGCGGCCCGGCCCCGGCCCGCCGGGTGCACCCGCTGGCGCCGCTGCCCGCGCCCGCCGACAAGGCGTTCGCCTCCTTCGACAAGGGCTCCGGCTCGCAGAGCGTGGCCACCACCATGGCCTTCGTCCGCCTGGTCAAGGACCTGGTCCGCGACAAGGAGACCGGCAAGCGCTGGGTGCCGATCGTCCCCGACGAGGCGCGCACCTTCGGCATGGAGAGCCTCTTCCCGTCCCTGGGCATCTACTCGCCCAAGGGCCAGACGTACGAGCCGGTCGACCGCGACCAGCTGATGTACTACAAGGAGGCCAAGAACGGCCAGATCCTCAACGAGGGGATCACCGAGGCCGGTTCGATGGCCGACTTCATCGCCGCTTCGACGTCGTACGCGACGCACGGCGAGGCGATGATCCCGTTCTACATCTTCTACTCGATGTTCGGCTGGCAGCGCACGGCCGACCAGATGTGGCAGCTCGGCGACCAGCTCGGCCGCGGCTTCCTGGTCGGCGCCACGGCCGGCCGCACCACGCTGACCGGTGAGGGCCTCCAGCACGCGGACGGTCACTCCCCCGCCATCGCGGCGACCAACCCGGCGGCGCTGACGTACGACCCGGCGTTCGCTTACGAGGTCGCGGCGATCGTCAAGGACGGTCTGCGCCGGATGTACGGCGAGGCCGCCCCGGGCGAGGACCCGAACGTCTTCTACTACCTGACGGTCTACAACGAGCCGCTGCCGCAGCCGGCCAAGCCGTCCGTCGCCGGCGTGGACGAGGGCATCGTCAAGGGCCTGTACCGCTTCAACACGGCGGAGTCGGCGGGCCTGGCCCCGGCCGCGAACGCCCCGCGCATCCAGCTGCTGGGTTCCGGCACGGCGATCCACTGGGCGCTGAAGGCGCAGAAGCTGCTCACCGAGGAGTGGAGTGTGGCCGCCGACGTGTGGTCCGCGACCTCCTGGACCGAGCTGCGCCGGGACGCGATGGAGGCCGACGCGGCGCTGCTGCGCGGCGAGGAGCGGGTGCCGTACGTCCGCCGGGCGCTCCAGGGCGCCGAGGGCCCGGTACTGGCGGTCTCCGACTACATGCGCCAGGTCCCGGACCAGATCGCGCAGTGGGTGGAGCAGGACTGGTCCTCGCTGGGCGCCGACGGCTTCGGTCTGTCGGACACCCGTGAGGCCGCCCGACGCCACTTCGGCGTCGACGCCGAGTCCATCGTGGTCGCGGCCCTGGCCCAGCTCGCCAAGCGCGGCGAGGTCAAGGCGACGGCCGTGAAGGAAGCGCGCGAGCGCTACGGCCTGTAGGGATCGGGCATGACGCGTCAGGAGGCCCCCGCCACGGCGGGGGCCTTCCGCGTTCTCCTGCATGATGTGGGGATGCGCGCTGCCCGGCTCATCAAGATGGTGCTGCTCCTCCAGTCCCGCCCCACCATGACCGCGGCCGAGCTGGCCCGCGAGCTGGAGGTGTCGGAGCGGACGGTGACGCGGGACGCGCAGGCGCTGTCGGAGGCGGGGGTGCCGGTGTACGCCGAGCGTGGGCGGGCGGGCGGCTACCGGCTCATCGGCGGCTACCGCACCCGGCTGACCGGGCTGGCCCGGGGCGAGGCGGAGGCGCTGTTCCTGTCCGGGGTGCCGGGGGCGCTGCGCGAGATGGGCCTGGAGGACGCGGCGTCGGCGGCCCGTCTGAAGGTGTCGGCGGCGCTGCTCCCCTCCCTGCGGGACGCCTCCCGCACGGCGGCGCAGCGGTTCCACCTGGACGCGCCGAACTGGTTCCGGGAGCCGGAGACGCCCGAACTGCTGCCGGCGGTGGCGGACGCGGTCTGGGACGACCGGCTCGTCGCCGCCCGCTACCGGCGCGGGGCGGAGGAGGTGGTCCGGGAGCTGGAGCCGTACGGGCTCGTGCTGAAGGCCGGCGTCTGGTACCTGTGCGCCAGGGTCGCGCGGGCCGCGGGCGACGGGCCCTTCCGCGTGTACCGCATCGACCGGTTCACGGCGGTGGAGGCGGGTGAGGAGCGCTTCGCGCGGGACGACGGCTTCGACCTGCCCGCGTTCTGGGCAGAACGGGCCGAGCAGTTCGCGCGGTCGATCCTGCGGGCCCAGGTCGTGGTCCGGCTGTCGGCCCAGGGCGTACGGGGACTGCCGTACGCCGTCGACGCGCTGTCCGCCCGGGAGGCGCTGGCGAGTGCGGAGGCGCCGGACGCGGACGGGTGGGTGACGGTGACGCTGCCGGTGGAGTCGGAGGAGGTCGCGCACACGCAGCTCAGGGGGCTCGGACCGGAGGTGGAGGTGCTGGCGCCACCGGCCCTGCGGCAACGGTTCGCCCGGGACGCGCGGCGGCTGGCGGGTCTGTACGCCGACGGGGACCAGGCCGGCGGATAACGATCCGTTGCCTCCGCGTGCGCCGTACCCGCCCAGGGCCGATGCTGGACCCGTGATGGACGAGACGGAGTTCTGGGAGCTGATCGACGCCACCCGGCAGGGCGCCGACGGCGATCCCGAGGACCAGGCGGACCTGCTCGTGGAGCGGCTCCTCGGGCTGGACCCGGACCTGGTGCTCGACTTCGCCCGCCACTTCGAGGCGCGTTACAACCGGGCCTGCACCTGGGACCTGTGGGGCGCCGCCTGGATCCTGCTCGGCGGCGCGAGCGACGACGCCTTCGACTTCTTCCGGTGCTGGCTGATCGGCCAGGGCCGCGAGGTGTACGAGGGCGCGGTGCACGAGCCCGACGCGCTCGCCGAGCTGCTGGACGACTTCGACGAGGAGCTGGACGGCGACGGCGAGGAGCTCGGCTACGCGGCCGACGAGGCCTACGAGCAGCTCACCGGCACCGTGGCCCCCGACCTCGGCATCGCACCGGCGCCGGCGGAGCCGCTGGGCACCCCGGTCGACCTGGAGGACGACCGGGCCCTCGCCGCGCGGTTCCCCCGCCTGTGGGAGCGGTTCGGGCAGGGCTGAGGCCCGCCGCCCGCACGTCGGCCTCGGAGCGTACGGCGGCGGCCGGTGTCCGACGGGAGGTACGCCTGGGTCCGACCCCGGGTGCGCGCCCGCTCGGTCCCGCCGCGGCTGTCGCTCACGGTCCCCACCTCCCGTCGGATCGTTGCGGCGACCGTAGGCGGCGCGCCTCCGGGCGGGCTGGGCGCGCGCTGTGCCGTTCCCGTGAGCCGGGCCGGTCGTCACGTGGTCAGCCGGGCCGGCCCTGGAGCCGGGCCGCCGTGTTCCTGATGTCCGGGAGGCGGGCGCTGAGGGCCTCGCCCGGGCAGCTGGTCTGGTAGCCCTCGTCGTGGCCGGCGACGGCGGGCAGGGTGGCGGTGGCGCCGGCGGCGTACCGGCTGAGGCCGTTGCTGGAGACCAGGCGGACCTTCCCGCGCGGGTCGGTGCCGGCACCGCCGAGTTTCCAGGCGGCCAGCGCGGCGATCGCGTCGGTCAGCGCGTCGGGCACGGGTACGCCGACGGTGAAGGTGCCGAGGGCGGCGATCCCGGTGGTGCGGTGGTTGAAGCCCTGGGTGTGGGCGCCGGTGACGGCGCGGTCGATGCCCCCGGCGCGGCCCTCGTAGATGGTGCCGCAGCGGTCGACGACGAAGTTGTAGCCGATGTCGTCCCAGTCCCGCCCGCCCGTCTGACCCGAGTAGACGCCGCGGAGGATGGCCGGCACGTCGGCGCAGTCGTAGCCGTTCGGCGTGTCCGTGTGGTGGACGAAGACGGCGAGGACCTTGTCGTCGTAGCGCGGCGGCGGCTGTGCGCGGGCGTCCCCGCCCAGCCAGACCGACCGGGGCACGACGGTCGGCCGGGGCGCGGTGTACCGGTCGGCGGCGGCCTGCCGAGGGCCCGTGGTGGCGGCCCTGTCCACCCCGATCGCGCACAGCGCCAGCGCCAGGACGGCGGCGAGGCCGGGGAGGCATCCGAGCAGCGCCCGCACCGGGCCCGGCACACGGGCCGCGGTCGACACCCGCGCCGCCCCGCCGGACACGCGCGCCGTGCCGGGCGCCCGCGCCGCCCCGTCGCGCCCGCGGGCCGCGCCGGGCAGGGGAGCCGCACGCCGTCGCCGGGCCCCGCGCGGCCCTCGGAAGACACGCATGGTCCCACTGTCCGGCGCATCCGACCCGCCCGCGACGGGTGCTGTGCCACCTGGTGGAACCATCGTCCCGGTCCGCGACGTTTTCCGGTTGGCCCCGGGCTCTGATCGCGGGGCTCGTCCGGCACGTACTCGGGGTTTTGGGGCCCGGCCCAGGGTCCGGCAGAAAGGCGGCTCGCGTGGACCTGCTCGACATCGTGCTGGCGCTGGTGGTGCTGGCCCACGCGGCCTCCGGCTACCGTCGCGGACTGGTGGCCGGCTGTGTCTCGCTGGCCGGCTTCGTGGGCGGCGCGGTGATCGGCGTGTGGCTCCTGCCGTGGGTGACGGACCTGGTGTCGCCGGGCTCGACGGCGGCGACGGTGACCGCCGTGGTCGCGGTGCTGCTGCCGGCGGTGGTGGGCCACGAACTGGCGGGACGGCTGGCGCTGCGGCTGCGCCGGGAGCTGGACGCGGGTCCGCTGAGGGTGGCCGACGGCATCGGCGGCGCGGTGGCCAACGCGGCGGCCGCGCTGATCGTGGCGTGGGTGGCGGCGAGCGTCCTGGCGGCTTCCTCGTCGTCGTTGCTGACCTCGGCGATCCGGGGCTCGACGGTGCTGGGCGCGGTGCAGCGGGCGATGCCGGACACCACTCCGGCGTGGTTCTCCGGGGCGACGTCCGCGCTGGCCGAGGCGGGGTTCCCGCAGGTCTTCAACCCCTTCGAGCACGAGTCGACCGCCCAGGTCGCCGAGCCGTCCGGCGACAGCGTCACGGCCGCGGCCACCGACGCGGCCAAGTTCAGCACGGTGAAGGTGGAGGGCGTCGCCGGAGACCAGGGCCGCGAGGGCAGCGGCTTCGTCTACGCGCCGGAGCACGTGATGACCAACGCCCACGTGGTGGCCGGCATCGACGAACCGACCGTCCGGGTCGGCGGGGTGGGACCGGCGTACGGGGCGCGGGTGGTGCTCTTCGACCCGGGCAAGGACGTGGCCGTGCTCTACGTGCCGGACCTGTCCGCGCCCGTCCTGCGGTTCGACGACGACGCGGAGCGCGGTGACGCGGCGGTGGTCGCCGGGTACCCGCAGGACGGCGACCTGGACCTGCGGGCGGCGACGGTGGCGAACCGGATCCGGGCCACCGGCCAGAACATCTACAGCGACGCGAGCGTCACCCGGGAGATCTACTCGATCCGCTCCACGGTCCGCCCCGGCAACTCGGGCGGCCCGCTGCTGACCACCGAAGGCCGGGTGTACGGCGTGGTCTTCGCCCGCTCCACCTCCGACGCCCGGACCGGATACGTGCTGACGGCCGACGAGGTGGCCGAGGACGCCCGGCGCGCGGCGGAGGCGACGGAGGCGGTGGACACGGGCGAGCCGGTCACGTCGTGAGCGTGCGTGCCCGAGACGGTGACGGCGCCCGCTCAGGGACCGGTCAGCATCTGCCCCATCAGCACGTCGTCGACGTACCGGCCGCCGAGGTGGAACTCCTCGGGCTGCACGCCCTCGACGACGAAGCCCTCCGACTCGTAGAGCTTGCGGGCGGCGGTGTTGTGGCCGAGGACCCGCAGGGTGATACGGCGGAAGCCCTTCTCGCGGGCCTCCTCGACGGCGGCCCGCACCAGCGCCCGCCCCACGCCGCGACCGCGCGCCGCGTCGGCGACGGAGAGGCCGCGGATCTGGCGGACGTGGGCGTTGGAGGCCAGCGGGGTGGGGAAGCCGAGGCGGACGTAGCCGACGACGGTGCCGTCGAGCTCGGCGACCAGGTGGGCGTCGGGGCCGCAGACGTCGCGGAAGAACGGGTCGTCCTCTCCCGGCGGGGGCGAGACGGCGTGCACGTGGGACCAGGTCTCGAAATCGATCCGGCGCAGTGGCTGCTCGTCCTCGGGCCTGGCGCGACGTATGTGCGGGGCTGGCATGACGGTCACTGTACGACGCGTTCGGGCGGCCCGGTCCAGCGGATTCCGGGGCCGCGCGGCAGGATGGGCGCATGGACGATGGACGGATGGGCGGGGCGCGCTCGCGTGTCGCGGTGGCCGGGGCGTCCGGCGTCATCGGCGGCGCACTGGTGCGGTCCCTTACCGCGGACGGCCACGAGGTGGTGCGTCTGGTACGGCACCAGCCCCGGGGCGCGGACGAGGTCCGGTGGGACCCGGAGGGCGGGCGCGTGGACGCGGCCGGGCTCGCCGGGTGCGACGCCGTGGTCAACCTGGCCGGGGCCGGGGTGGGGGACCGCCGCTGGACCGACGCGTACAAGACGCGGATCCGCAGCAGCCGGGTGCACGGCACGACGGCACTCGCCGAGGCCGTCGCCTCGATGGAGCAGCCGCCGCGGGTCCTCGTCAACGGCAGCGCGATCGGCTACTACGGGGAGACCGGCGACCGGCCCGTGGACGAGGGCGCACCCGCGGGAGAGGGTTTCCTGCCGTCCCTGTGCGTGGAGTGGGAGGCCGCCGCGGCGCCCGCCCGGCACGCGGGCGTACGGACGGTGTTCGTCCGGACGGGCCTGGTCGTCTCCCGTCGGGGCGGGGCCTGGGGCCGGCTGTTCCCGCTCTTCCGGGCGGGGCTCGGCGGGCGGCTGGGCGACGGCTCCCAGTACTGGTCCTTCGTGTCCCTGCACGACGAGGTGGCGGCGATCCGGCACCTCATGGAGCGCGAGGACCTGTCCGGCCCGTTCAACCTGACGGCCCCGCGCCCGGTGACCAACCGTGAGATCACCGTGGCGATGGGTCGGGTGCTGCACCGCCCGGCGCCCTTCGCGGTGCCCGCGCCGGTCCTGCGCGCGGTGCTGGGCGAGATGGCGGGCGACGTCCTGGGCAGCGCACGGGTCCTCCCGGCCCGCCTCCAGGAGTCGGGCTTCCGCTTCGCGTTCCCGGAGATCGACGGGGCGATCCGGGCGGCGCTGTGAACGGTCCGCGGCGCTGCGGGGGGCGCGGCGCCGTGTGACCACTCAGGACCGTGTGAGCCCGTTCGAGCACCACATGACCTCCATATGCGACCACCGTGCGACCGTGCCCTGCCCCCGTGCGATTCCCGTTGACCGTTTCCGGCCCTAACCTCGAATCGAACTCGGGTATCCCTCAAGCCGGTTGGGGGCATGACGTCTCCAGCGGCCGCGCAACCTCGAGGAGGGGCACGTGCTTGAGCCCGCGTACCAGGCGGACGTCGTCGTCGTGGGGGCCGGGATCGCCGGACTCGCCGCGGCGCATCGGCTGACCAGCCAAGGAGTGACGACCACGGTCCTGGAGGCCGCCCACGCGGTGGGCGGCAGGTCGGCGACGGAGAAGGTCGACGGCTTCCGGATCGACAGAATCGGGCAACCGCTGTCGACGGCGTGCCCCGGACTGCGCCTCACCCCCGGGCTGGACGGCCTCGCCCTGCTGCCCTTCGCCCCCGGGGTACTGCTGCACAGCGAGGGCCGTCACCACAGGGCGGGCGTCCCGGCGGGTGCGCGGGGCGCAAGGGGCGCACTCCACGCTGTGCGCGCCCTGGCGAGCGCCCCCCGCTCGGTTCCCGCGCCCCGGCGCTTGGTCTCCGCGGCCGTGACTACCGGAAGGCCCGTTCCCGCTTCCCGCGCCCGGGCGGGCGCCCCGCTCGGCACGGCCGTCGACCAGGCCCGGCTCGGTGCCGCGCTGGCCCGTCTCGCGGGCACCCCCGCCGAACGGCTGCTGGCCCGTCCGGAGTTGTCCGCGGCCCAGGCGCTGGCGGTCCGCGGGCTGCCGGCCCGCACGATCGACGGTTTCCTGCGTCCGCTGCTCGCCGCCCTGCTGTCCGACCCGGACCTGACCACCTCCAGCCGGTGCGCCGACCTGGCGCTGCGGCAATTCGCCTGCGGGCGGCTCGGGCTGCCCGAGGGTGGTGCGGAGGCGCTGCCGGAGTTGCTGGCGCGGGGCCTGCCGCCGGGCACCGTGCGCACCGGCGTCCGGGTCACCTCGGTCGCCACCAACGCCGTCACCACCGCCGAGCACGGTGTCATCCGCTGCCGGGCCGTCCTGGTGGCGACCGACGCCCGGGCGGCGGCCGAGTTGCTGCCGGGCCTCCGGGTGCCGGGCTTCCACCCGGTGACGCTGGTGCACCACACGACGGACGAACCGCCCACGACCGGCACCGCCCTGCTGCTCGACGCGGACCGTGGCGGCCCGGTCGCCCACACGGCGGTGGTCAGCAACGTCGACCCGTCCCGCGCACCGGCCGGGCGCGCCCTCGTCTCGTCCACTGTCCTCGGCGCTCCCCCGCCCGACGTCGACACCGCCGTACGCATCCATCTGTCCCGCCTCTACGGCACCCCGACCACCCGCTGGGAGACCCTCGCCGTGCACCACACGCCCGAGGCGGTGCCCGCGATGCGCCCGCCGCACGACCCGCGCAGGCCGGTACGGCTGCTGGCCGGCCTGTACGTGTGCGGCGACCACCGCGACACCAGTGGCATCCAGGGCGCCCTGCACTCGGCCCACCGGGCCTCGGCGGCGATCCTGACGGACCTGGGGGCGGCCAGGCCGATACACGCGGCGGACCCGACCCCGACGGCCGGCGCCGCCGCCTAGCCGCACCGGCCCGTGCGGTCGGAGCCCACCCGGCTACCGACCCGCGCGGTCAGGGCCCCGCCCGCTGCTCACCCGTGCCGTCGGGAACCCGTCCGGCCGGTGACCCGTGCGGTCGGGGCCCCGCCCGGCTACCCGAGTGCCGCGACCTTGTCGCGGTACCCCCGTACCGGTGCCGCGTCCCTGTACGGCTCCAGCCGCCGTTCGAAGTCGCGGACGTACTCCGCCGCCCGCGCCGACCTCATCTCGGCCGCCTGCCCGGCCGCCTCGGCGGCCAGCTGGCAGGCCTGGTCGAGTTCGCCGAGGCCGAGCCGGGCCGTGGCGAGGACCACTCGGCAGAAGAGCCGGCTGCGGGCGTAGACGGGGGCGCGCAGCAGCAGTGACCGCTCCGCGTACTGGGCGGCGGCGCGGAACTGCTGCAGGTCGCGGTGGCAGTGCCCGAACTCGTCGGCGAGCTGCGCCTCGTCGAAGAAGCGCGCCCAGTGCGGCACCTCGTCGCCGGGCCGGGCGGCCTCCAGAGCGCGCTCGGCCCGGACCAGCGAGGCGGTGCATGCCCGCACCTCGCCGAGGATGCCGTGCGCCCGCGCCTCGGCGGCGTGCAGCAGCGTCTGCACGACCGGCGGCGCGGAGGTCCCCACGCCCTGCTGCGCCACCCGCGCGAGCTGCACGGCCTCCCGCCCGTGCCCCAGGTAGACGGCCTGGCGGCTCATGGTGACCAGCACGTACGAGCCGTACGCCCGGTCCCCCGCCGCCTGCGCGAGCCGCAGCGCCTGGACGAAGTAGCGCTGGGCGAGGCCGTGCGCGGCGATGTCGTACGACGTCCAGCCCGCGAGCCGGGTCAGGTCGGCGGCGGCGGCGAACAGGCGGCGGCCGGTCTGCTCGCCGTAGGCGCCGCGCAGCATCGGCTCCAGCTCGTGCTCCAGATAGCGCACCAGGGCCTGCCGGGCGTGCCCGCCGCCGTACCGGTCGTCCAGGCTGCGGAACAGCTCGCCGACCGACCGCAGCGCGGCGAGGTCGCCGCCGGTGACCTTCTGGCCGGGGCCGCGCTCGGCGGCCGGGGCCCGGCGGCGGGACGGGTCGAGCGGCACCGGCACCCTGGCGGTGGCGGGCCGGCCCTGGGCCGGGATGCGGACGGGTACCTCGGCGCGGGCCACCTTCTCGTCGGCCCGCCCGATCAGCCAGTCCCGGCTGGGCACGACCAGGCCGGCCGGGGTGAAGGCGATCTTGCGCAGTTCGGCGTGGCTGCCGGAGTCCTTGCGCCACAGCCCGCCCACGATGTCGACGGCCTCCTCCGGGGTGGCCGCGAACTCCAGCCCCGCGTAGACGGGCGCGCAGGCGTCCAGGCCGAGGTCCTGTGCGCTGAGGCGGCGGCCGAGGCGCCGGGTGAAGACCTCGGCGATCAGCGCCGGTGTGGTGCCGCGGGGCTGCTGGCCGCGCAGCCACCGGGTGACGGACGTCTTGTCGTATCTCAGGTCCAGGCCGTG
The DNA here is from genome assembly GCF_014649815.1 of Streptomyces mutabilis. Lineage (GTDB taxonomy): Bacteria > Actinomycetota > Actinomycetes > Streptomycetales > Streptomycetaceae > Streptomyces > Streptomyces mutabilis. The sequence continues at coordinate 25,802 of NZ_BMTT01000001.1, forward strand.
TTCGAGTCCGAGCTGGTCGACGCGACGCGCGAGACCCGCGTTCGAGAACCCCGCTTCGGCGATGAGCGCGGCGAGCTGACGGTTGGGGGTGCGCTGCGCGGGTCGTTCCGTCATGGTGCGGTGCGGTCTCCTGCCTTCCGGGCCGTTCGATGTGCCCGGAGCGCCTGTGAGCAGCCCTTATGGCCTCGTGAACGGCGCGAATGTAGCGGAGAGTAAGCAGCCGATCGCACACTTCGACCGGCATTCATCCGATCGTGTGAGGATTGCCCGCCCGGCTGACGACGAGCGAGCGGTCGTACAGTGGCGTGGGCACGCTTCGTGCCTCACGACCTTCCAGGGAGGCACTTGCCGTGAGTGAGCTGCGGTTCGTCCGAATGGGGTTCGGTGCCGATCGCGTCGAGTACCAGGAGGCGTGGGACGAGCAGCGCCGGGTGCACGCCGCGCGGTTCGCCGACGAGGTCCCCGACACCGTGCTGCTCCTCGAACATCCGCCGGTCTACACCGCCGGCCGGCGCACCGAGGACAGCGAGCGTCCGCTGGACGGCACGCCGGTGATCGACGTGGACCGCGGCGGCAAGATCACCTGGCACGGGCCGGGCCAGCTGGTGGGCTACCCGATCCAGAAGCTCCCGCGCCCGGTGGACGTGGTGGCGCACGTACGGCGACTGGAGGAGGCCCTGATCCGCACCTGCGCGGAGTTCGGCCTGGAGACCAGCCGGGTGGAGGGCCGCAGCGGGGTGTGGGTCCTGGGCGACCCGGTGGAGCAGCGCCCGGCGCTCGGCGGACTCTCCCTGGACTTCGACCCGCGCCTGACGGACGAGGAGTTCGACCCCCGCTTGAACGGCCCCGACTACGCGCCCTCCAACGCCGGCCAGCGCCGCGAGGACCGCAAGATCGCCGCCATCGGCATCCGGGTCGCCAAGGGCGTCACCATGCACGGCTTCGCCCTCAACGTGAACCCGGACAACAAGTGGTTCGACCGGATCATCCCGTGCGGCATCCGCGACGCGGGCGTCGCCTCCCTGGCGAACGAACTCGGCCGCGACGTGACCATCGAGGAGGTCCTGCCGGTCGCGGAACGCCACCTGCGGGACGTCCTGGAGAACGCGGAGCTGAAGCCGCGGGTGATCGAGAAGGCGTCGGCGTGACTATCGGACATCACCGTACTGGGCCGCCGACGGCATAAACGCAGCCCGTCCGGCGTTTGGGGAGGAGGCCGTTCAGGCCGGGAGCGGGGACCTGGGGGCGGCAGCCCCCAGCGAGGCCGGCACCACCGCCGACCAACAAATCAACGGGCGTACCCTGAAGAACGCCGAAGAATCAATCGCTAGGGAGCCGGTCGTGTCCGCAGTCGCACCCGACGGACGCAAGATGCTGCGCCTGGAGGTCCGCAACAGCCAGACCCCCATCGAGCGCAAGCCCGAGTGGATCAAGACCCGGGCGAAAATGGGCCCCGAGTACACCAAGATGCAGAACCTCGTGAAGAGCGAGGGCCTGCACACGGTCTGCCAGGAAGCCGGCTGTCCCAACATCTACGAGTGCTGGGAGGACCGCGAGGCGACCTTCCTCATCGGCGGCGACCAGTGCACCCGGCGCTGTGACTTCTGCCAGATCGACACCGGCAAGCCCGAGGCCCTCGACCGCGACGAGCCCCGCCGCGTCGGCGAGTCCGTGGTCACCATGGACCTGAACTACGCCACCATCACCGGCGTCGCCCGCGACGACCTCCCGGACGGCGGCGCGTGGCTGTACGCCGAGACGGTGCGCCAGATCCACCGGCAGACGGCGGACCGCGAGGCCGGCCGCACCAAGGTGGAGCTCCTCGCCCCGGACTTCAACGCGGTGCCGGAGCTCCTCCAGGAGGTCTTCGAATCCCGCCCCGAGGTCTTCGCGCACAACGTCGAGACGGTCCCCCGCATCTTCAAGCGCATCCGCCCCGGCTTCCGCTACGAGCGCTCCCTGAAGGTGATCACCGAGGCCCGTGACTTCGGCCTGGTCACCAAGTCCAACCTGATCCTCGGCATGGGTGAGACCCGCGAGGAGATCAGCGAGGCGCTGAAGGAACTGCACGAGGCCGGCTGCGAACTGATCACCATCACGCAGTACCTGCGCCCGTCCGTGCGCCACCACCCCGTGGAGCGCTGGGTCAAGCCGCAGGAGTTCGTGGAGCTGAAGGAGGAGGCCGAGCAGATCGGCTTCTCCGGTGTGATGTCGGGCCCGCTGGTGCGGTCCTCGTACCGCGCCGGACGGCTGTACGGGATGGCCATGGAGCAGCGCCGCGCCGCCACCGTCTGAGCCGCCGCCCCAAGCACCGTCCGGCGACTGTGTGAATTCACGCACAAGTCGCTACCCGCTGTAGTGGCCGATGTTCCGCGGCCCCGACCGTCCCCGCAGATGAGGGCACCGGTCGGGGCCGCGGTGTCGTTGCGTCCCCCGGCATCACCGCTTCATGTCCGTTTGACCGGCGGGTCACGCCCTGGTAACACCAATCAGTGACCCTGGAATCACGCCCGTACACCCGTCTCCGTACCCGGAGCCGTACCGAGGGGGGACCTCCACGATGCAGGCCGCGCCCGTTCGCGCCACCGCCATCCCGTCGTTCACCACCGCCCTGCGGGCCGTCGAGTCGCTGCTGATGAGCGGCGGCCAGCGCACCGCCCGGCGCAACGCGTGGACCTCCGTGCTGGAGGACCGCCGCCGCGCCAAGGACCGGATCGAGACGGAGCGCGTGCTGCGCCAGTCCGTCGCCGGCCGTCCCTGAGAACGCGCCCCGGCCCCACCGCGACTCCCCTCCGTCGGCCCCGGGCGGGCACTGCCGTCGTCCGCGCTGTCGGGGACACGTAGACTTCGTGCCATGGCGAGGAAGGAACCTGCAGCGGACGCTGCGAACCCCGGGCGACTGAAGCAGATCGCCCTGACCTACAAGATGACCCGCAAGGCCGACAAGAAGATCGGTCTTGTGCTCGCGGGTGTCGGCATCGTCGTCTTCGGTGTCTTCCTCGCGATCGGTTTCCTGGTCGGTCACCCCATCTATCTCGGCATCCTGGGCGTGCTGCTCGCCTTCCTCGCGACGGCGATCGTCTTCGGGCGCCGGGCCGAGCGGGCGGCCTTCGGCCAGATGGAGGGCCAGCCGGGCGCGGCCGCGGCCGTGCTGGACAACATCGGCCGGGGCTGGACGACGACGCCCGCGGTGGCGATGAACCGCAACCAGGACGTCGTGCACCGCGCGGTCGGCAAGGCCGGCATCGTGCTCGTCGCGGAGGGCAACCCGAACCGGGTGAAGTCCCTGCTCGCCGCCGAGAAGAGGAAGATGAACCGCATCGTCGCCGACGTGCCCGTGCACGACCTGGTCGTGGGCACCGGCGAGGGCCAGGTGGAGCTGAAGAAGCTGCGCACCACCATGCTCAAGCTCCCCCGCGTGCTGTCCGGCCCGCAGGTCACCGTGACCAACGACCGGCTGCGCGCGCTCGGCGACCTGATGAGCAACATGCCGCTGCCCAAGGGTCCGATGCCGAAGGGCATGCGGATGCCCAAGGGCGGCAACCCCAGGCAGCGCTGACCCGCAGGACTTCGATACGCCGGTACGGCGATGGGGCGCCCGGAAAGATCCGGGCGCCCCATCGCCGTATGTGCGGGCGATCGCCGTGAGCGCGCGCGGTTGCGCAGTCGCGTACCGCGGTCGCTGTCGCGTGCCGCCCCCGTGCCGCGTACCGCGCTCCGCGTCAGACCCGCACCTCCACGGTGCGCGCCAGCCGGTCGTGCAGGCCGCGTCCGTCGCGGTCCCAGATCAGGGCCGGGAGGGCGACGCACAGCAGGACCGAGCGCAGCAGGGCGCGCAGCGGGCTCGGGCGGCCCGTGGCCAGGTCCACCACGCGCAGGCCGAAGAGGCGCTTGCCCGGGGTGAAGCCGATCGTGCCGACGGTCAGCACGCTCAGCACGAAGAAGATCAGCAGGGCCCAGTTACTGGTCGCCTGACCGTAGCCGTCCGTGATCAGGCCGTATGCGATCAGCAGACACAGGGCCCAGTCGACGGCCAGGGCGCCGATCCGCCGGCCCGGGCGGGCGATCGAGCCCGGTCCGTCCTCGGGCAGGCCGAGCTGCTCGCCCCGGTACCCGAGGTCCGCGCCGGACCCTTCGATGGCCGCGCGCGGTCCGGAAAGCCACGACCCGATTGCTTGCCTGTTGTCCACCCGTCCACGGTACTGGGCCCGTGAACGGCCGGCGGCGGGGGGTACGCGAAAGGGGACGAGAGGGGCGCACGGCCGGGTGTGACGGGCCCGGATGAGGCCTAGGCTGGAATGGAGCCGGTTAACTTCTGCGAAACAAATGGGTCACGCCCGAGAAATCACCCGTCCCTAGGGTCGACGAAGCGTGTGCCACCCGCACTGGCCGCACGAACGATCTACCACCCCGGCGGGACGGTCGGGAGTAGGAGGAGCTGGATGTTCCAGAACGCCGACGACGCCAAGAAGTTCATCGCGGACGAGGACGTCAAGTTCGTCGATGTCCGGTTCTGTGACCTGCCGGGCGTCATGCAGCACTTCACGTTGCCCGCCGAGGCGTTCGACCCGGACGACGAGCAGGCCTTCGACGGGTCCTCGATCCGCGGCTTCCAGGCCATTCACGAGTCCGACATGTCCCTGCGCCCCGACCTGTCGACCGCGCGTGTGGACCCCTTCCGCCGGGACAAGACGCTCAACATCAACTTCTTCATCCACGACCCGATCACGGGCGAGCAGTACTCCCGTGACCCGCGCAACGTGGCGAAGAAGGCCGAGGCCTACCTCGCCTCCACCGGCATCGCCGACACGGCGTTCTTCGGTCCGGAGGCGGAGTTCTACGTCTTCGACTCCGTGCGCTTCGCCACCAGCGCGAACGAGTCGTTCTACCACATCGACTCCGAGGCCGGCGCCTGGAACACCGGTGCGCTGGAGGACAACCGCGGCTACAAGGTTCGCTACAAGGGCGGCTACTTCCCGGTCCCGCCGGTCGACCACTTCGCCGACCTGCGCGCCGAGATCTCCCTGGAGCTGGAGCGCTCCGGCCTCAAGGTCGAGCGCCAGCACCACGAGGTGGGCACCGCCGGCCAGGCCGAGATCAACTACAAGTTCAACACGCTGCTCGCCGCCGCCGACGACCTCCAGCTCTTCAAGTACATCGTGAAGAACGTGGCGTGGAAGAACGGCAAGACCGCGACCTTCATGCCGAAGCCGATCTTCGGTGACAACGGCTCGGGCATGCACGTCCACCAGTCGCTGTGGTCGGGCGGCGAGCCGCTCTTCTACGACGAGCAGGGCTACGCCGGCCTGTCCGACACCGCCCGCTACTACATCGGCGGCATCCTCAAGCACGCCCCGTCGCTGCTGGCCTTCACCAACCCGACGGTGAACTCCTACCACCGCCTGGTGCCGGGCTTCGAGGCGCCGGTGAACCTGGTGTACTCGCAGCGCAACCGCTCGGCCGCGATGCGTATCCCGATCACGGGCTCGAACCCGAAGGCCAAGCGCGTCGAGTTCCGCGCGCCGGACGCCTCCGGCAACCCGTACCTGGCCTTCTCGGCCCTGCTGCTGGCGGGCCTGGACGGCATCAAGAACAAGATCGAGCCGGCCGAGCCGATCGACAAGGACCTCTACGAGCTGGCTCCCGAGGAGCACGCCAACGTGGCGCAGGTCCCGACCTCCCTGGGCGCGGTCCTGGACCGCCTGGAGGCCGACCACGAGTTCCTCCTCCAGGGCGACGTGTTCACGCCGGACCTGATCGAGACGTGGATCGACTTCAAGCGCGCGAACGAGATCGCGCCGCTGCAGCTGCGTCCGCACCCGCACGAGTTCGAGATGTACTTCGACGTGTGATCGACGCCCGGTCCGTCCGGCGCCCCCGTCCCCTGCCTGCCCGGCGGGGGCGGGGGCGCTGTCGTCGGCCGGAAAACTTCACACCGGGAACCGCGGGTGGGATCATGTGCACTAACACGGTTGTTCGAGTCAGGGGACGGGGAGAGGGACCGGACATGTCCGAGCGGGACGACGAGAACCGCGAGTTCGACCTGAAGTGGGCGGACGGCGCCGAGCAGAAGGAGCCCTCCGCGCGCGCCCGGATGCTCGCCGCGCGCTGGAAGGAGAACCCGCCCGGACCGGTTCCCTTCCGCGCCGATCCCGAGCACGTGGGGTCCCGGCGCCGGTCGTCGTGGGTCTCCACCGCGGTGGTGCTCGGCTGCGTGGCCGCGGTGATCGTCCTGCTGGGATACATCAACTTCCGGGCGCCCTACTAGCTCGCCCCCTGGACCCTCCGGCGCCGCGACGCCGGGCGCCGAGAAGGAAGGCGCCCGGCGCCCCGCTCACCGCGCGTACCGCATCAACGCCCGCACCATGTGGCACGTCGTGTCCGACGGCGGGTGGACGCCGATGGTCTGCGCGGCGCTGCGTATCCTCTCGTTGCGTGCCTGGTTCGGCAGGTAGACGCCGGAGTCGAGCAGGGCGATGGCGAGCCGCATCGCCTTGAGCCGGCGGTTGTGCGTGATGTACCACTCGCGGGGACGGCCCGCCGGCAGCGGGCGCTTCTCCACGGGCTCGTAGGGCAGGTCGAGCAGGACGGGCCGCTTGGCGGTGGACTGGGTGGGCTTCGGCTTCAGTGCGGCAGCGGGCACGGGCATCCTCCTGTCGCGGTCATAGGGCGCCGTCCGGACCTCCCGGCGACACCCTCGAACACTGCTTCTATTTTACTGCCCACCACTGACAAAAGCCCCTGGCCACAAGGGTTTTCGGGGTGACTGTGGCGCACGGGGCGAACGGGTTTCCGCACGGCTCGGGCTACCGTGTGCGGCATGGAGATCTGGATCAATCCGGCCTGTTCGAAGTGCCGAAGCGCGATCAGCCTGCTCGATGCGGAGGGCGCCGACTACACCGTCCGCCGCTACCTGGAGGACGTACCGAGCGAGGACGAGATCCGCGCGGTGCTCACCCGGCTCGGCCTCGAACCCTGGGACATCACCCGCACCCAGGAGGCGGCGGCGAAGGAACTCGGCCTCAAGGACTGGCCCCGTGACGAGGCGACACGCGACCGGTGGGTCGCGGCGCTCGCCGAGCACCCGAAGCTGATCCAGCGCCCGATCATCACGGCGGACGACGGAACCGCCGTAGTGGGCCGCACCGACGAGGCGGTCAGGGACGCCCTGTCCCGTTGGACCTCCTGAGGCCCGGTCCCGGTCCCGGTCCGCGATGGTCCTGCTGTTGCCCGCGGGGAGCAGCTGGACCGGGAGCCGGATGAGAGACGCGCCACACCGCCCCCGGGTAACACGGGGTTCACAATCGGGCAACGGACGGGAAATCGCCGGTTGGCACGCTGCACGGCAGTAGAGCGGCGCCCCGGTGCCGCAGCGCCGCAGCACCCGCAGTGCGCCCAGACCCACCCGAAGGATGTGTCCCCGTGACCTTCAAGGCCGAGTACATCTGGATCGACGGCACCGAGCCGACGGCCAAGCTCCGTTCCAAGACGAAGATCATCACGGACGCCCCCGCCGGCCTGGACGCCCTCCCGATCTGGGGCTTCGACGGCTCCTCCACCAACCAGGCCGAAGGCAGCTCCTCGGACTGCGTGCTCAAGCCGGTCTTCTCCTGCCCCGACCCGATCCGCGGCGGTGACGACATCCTGGTGCTGTGCGAGGTCCTCGACACGGACATGACCCCGCACCCGACCAACACCCGCGCCGCGCTGGCCGAGCTCTCCGAGCGGTTCGCCGCGCAGGAGCCGATCTTCGGCATCGAGCAGGAGTACACCTTCTTCAAGGGCGCCCGCCCGCTCGGCTTCCCCGAGGGCGGCTTCCCCGCCGCTCAGGGCGGCTACTACTGCGGTGTCGGCTCGGACGAGATCTTCGGCCGCGACGTCGTCGAGGCCCACCTGGAGAACTGCCTGAAGGCCGGTCTCGGCATCTCCGGCATCAACGCCGAGGTCATGCCGGGCCAGTGGGAGTTCCAGGTCGGCCCGCTGTCCCCGCTGGAGGTCTCCGACCAGCTGTGGGTGGCCCGCTGGCTGCTCTACCGCACCGCCGAGGACTTCGGGGTCTCCGCCACCCTCGACCCCAAGCCGGTCAAGGGCGACTGGAACGGCGCGGGCGCGCACACCAACTTCTCCACCAAGGCGATGCGCGAGGGCTACGACGCGATCATCACCGCCTGCGAGTCCCTCGGTGAGGGCTCCAAGCCGATGGACCACGTCAAGAACTACGGCGCCGGCATCGACGACCGCCTGACCGGCCTGCACGAGACCGCCCCGTGGAACGAGTACTCCTACGGCGTCTCCGACCGCGGCGCCTCGGTCCGCATCCCGTGGCAGGTCGAGAAGGACGGCAAGGGCTACATCGAGGACCGCCGTCCCAACGCCAACGTCGACCCGTACGTGGTGACCCGCCTGCTCGTCGACACCTGCTGCACCGCGCTGGAGAAGGCCGGCCAGGTCTGATCCCGCCTCGACTCGCGCGAAGGGGCGTCCACCGTGGTGGTGGACGCCCCTTCGCGCTGCCGCCGTGACCGGGCTCGTGACCGCCTTGTCAGTGGAGCCTGGCATCGTGAGGGCATGGAGATCGACGGGGACCTCGCCATCAAGGTCGAGACGGAGAACTGGCAGACGCACGCGCGGATTCCGGCGACCCGGCTGCGCGAACTGGTGGCGCGGATCGGCGGCGCCGGCGACCGGTTACTGATCGTCCAGCGGATACCGGACGTCCCGGATGAGTTCGCGCAGGTGTGGCACGAGAACGGCGGGGACTACCGGCTGGAGTACCGGGCCGCCGAGAACCTGTTCTTCGGGACCGACCTCTACGAGCGCGACCGCGTGGCGGACCTCCTGACCGGCTGGGCACGCCAGGAACCCGGCTGGGAGCGCCGATGGTCGGGTACCTGGTGCTCGTCCCGGCCGACCGGCAGCCGCCCGTCCCGCCACCGGGCAAGCCCGGCCCGTCCTCCGCGGGCACCCGGGACGGCCTGGACGGCGCCCACGTCCCGGTCGGCGACGACCCGCTCATACGGATCGACACGGCCCGCCGCACCGCAGCCGTGGCCGGACGTGAACTGGAACTGACCTACCTGGAGTTCGAGCTGCTCGCCCACCTCGTCGCGCATCCCCACCGGGTGCACACCCGCGACCAGCTGGTCACCACCGTGTGGGGGTACGGCCACGTGGGCGACGGACGGACCGTCGACGTGCACGTGGCCAGGCTGCGCCGCGAGCTCGGTGCCGAGCACCGGCGGACGATCCAGACCGTGCGCCGCGTCGGCTACGAGTACTCCCCGCCGACGGGACGTTGACCTCTGCTGTCGGCAGACAGCCGTTCCGCGGACCGGCCAGGGCGGGCACAGTGGCGAGTATGAGACTACTGGTGCTGGGCGGTACGGAATTCGTGGGGCGGGCCGTGGTGGAGGCGGCGCTCGGACACGGCTGGGAGGTGACGGTCCTCCACCGCGGGCGGCACGCCCCGCCGCCCGGGGTGCGCGCACTGCACGGCGACCGCACCGCACCCGACGGGCTCGCCGCCCTGGCCGACGGCACGTGGGACGCCGTCGTCGACACCTGGTCGGCGGCGCCCCGCGCGGTGCGGGACTCGGCGCGAGCGCTGCGGGGCCGCGTCGGCCGGTACGTGTACGTGTCGAGCTGCTCGGTGTACGCCTGGGCGCCGCCCGCCGGGTACACCGAGGACGCACCGTTGGTCGAGGGCGCGTCGGCGGACGCCGGGCAGAGCCACTACGCCCGGGACAAGCGGGGCGCCGAACTGGCCGTCCTGGACGCCTTCGGCGCGGACCGCTCGGTGCTCGTCCGGGCCGGTCTGATCCTCGGCCCGTACGAGAACGTCGGGCGGCTGCCGTGGTGGCTGAACCGCGTCGCCGACGGCGGCCCGGTGCTCGCGCCGGGCCCCCGGGACCTGCCCCTCCAGTACATCGACGTCCGCGACCTCGCCGACTGGATCCTCGGGGCGGTCCAGCGGAAGCTGAGCGGGCCGTACAACCTGATCTCCCCGTCGGGCCACGCCACCATGGGCGCACTGCTCGAAGCCTGCGCGAGGGTCACCGCAGGCGCGGCGGAGCTGCGCTGGACCGACCCCGAAGCCGTCCTCGCCGCCGGGATCGAGCCGTGGACCCAGTTGCCGGTGTGGACACCGCCGGACAGCGACCTGCACGAGGCGCTGCACCAGGCCGACGTCTCCCGGGCCCTGGCCACGGGCCTGAGCTGCCGCCCGGTCGGCGACACGGTCACCGACACCTGGTCCTGGCTGCGGAGCATCGGCGGCACGGCACCCCGGCGCCCGGACCGTCCGCCGGTCGGCCTGGACGGGGAGACGGAGGCGAAGGCCCTCGCCACCGACCGGGCCCGGGACGACCGGTAAAGCGCCGCAGCCGCAGCCGACGGGGGTCGGAACTGCCGGCTGATGGCTGCGTATCAGTGTGCTCTGGGATGCGTGAGCGAGTACGTGGGTGAGGTCGGATCGTTTCGCGTCCGGGTGAACGAAGGTACGTCTGTCGAATGCGTGACCTGTGGTGGTGGTCGTCGTTGTGTGTGGTGCAGCGGTTGTCACGGCTGAGCGGGGGTGAGGGGTGGGTGGTCTGCGGCAGCTTGCGGCGCCGTTCGTCGTGCCGGGACCGTCGGGAGTAGCGGTGCGGACCCGGCTCAAGCAGCTCACCGCCAGAGACGTGGAGGTGCTGCGACAGGTCGGCGCGCATCTGGGCTCGCTCGCGTCCCGTGACCTGCTGCCAGGACGCGGTGACGTACCAGCGGTCACGCTGGACGTCGTGATGGATGCTGGTAGGCGACCGCCCGGTGCGCGGCAACGCGGTCGGCCCAGTCAGCATCCGCCTCCCGGCTCCGTTCGCCCATCTGGCCAACGCGGCGCACTGCCGGTACGTCCTCACCGGCCGGGTCCGGTTCGCGCACCGGGGGCAGGAGTGAACACGGCGGGCGGAAGCGGTTCAGGCAGCTGATCTCCGGCATGCCCACCGGTCGGCTGCGGGCCCGCCTGACCTCCATGGCCGACGCCACCGACATCACCGTCATCGCCGTCGACCCCGCCTACACAAGCAAGTGGGGCGCCCAGCACTGGCAGGAACCCCTCACCACCTCCACCCGCAAGACCACCCGGCACGATGCGGCGAGCATCGCGATCGGGCGACGCGCCCAGGGCTTTCCGGTCCGGCGTCGGACGGCACCGCCCCGCACCCACCAGAGCGATGGATGCGGGCATCGGACCGCCCAGGCCGACCGACGTGCTCCCGGGCGTGAGGGACCCCGCCCCCGTGTTCCCGGACCACGGACACGATCCGTGCCACCGGACACGGAGCGAAAGCGGGCGACCAGGACACCCAACACCGTTCGGGGTGCCCGCAGTGCACAGGCATGGGTCCAAGACCCACTCCTGCACACTGAACAGGAACGGTGTACCTGGCACCACCTCCTGCCCGGGGGCCCCGCCCCGTGACCGGTGCCGTCGGCTCGGTGAGACTGACGGCATGAACATCGAGACGAAGAGCGGCGACCGCGGGCCCCGGACGAACCGGACGCGGAACATGGCGCTGTCGGCCGTGCGGGGACTGGCACTGACGCTCATCACCCTGCCCGGTGCGGTGCTCTGCTTCTGCCTGACCCTGGTGTCCCTCGCCCTGATCCCGATCGGGATCGGCATCGTCACCACGCCGTACGTGCTGAGCGGCGTGCGGATGTTCGCGGACTGGCGACGGGTGCTCGCCGCGGAGTGGGCAGGGGTCCGCATCCAGCGGGCGTACCGGCCGCTGCCCGAGAACGCCAACCCCTGGGGGCGCACCTTCGGGATGCTCGGTGACCCGGCGACCTGACGGGACCTCCTGTGGCTGCCGGTCGACATGACCGCGGGCTTCGTCACCGCGTTGCTGGCCTTCGTGCTCACGCTCTACCCGTTGGAGGGGTTCGCGATCGCGGCAGGGCTGTGGCGGGTCTGGTCCGACGGCTACTGGTACGGCTTCGTGCACGTCACCGACCAGACCTCGGGCCTGTACGCCGCCGCCCTGGGCGCCGTCCTCCTCGTCGCCGCCCACTGGCTGGCCCCGCTCCTGCTGAACGCGCACTTCCGGCTCACCGGCGCGGTCCTCGGCTCCGACCAGGTCGAGCTCGCCGAGCGCGTGCGGGTGCTGACCGAGACCCGGCGGGACGCCGTCGACACCTCCGCGGCCGAACTGCGCCGCATCGAGCGCGACCTGCACGACGGGGCGCAGGCCCGGCTGGTCGCCATGGGCATGGACCTCGGCACCATCGAGGCGCTGCTGGAGAAGGACCCGGCGAAGGCCCGGGAACTGCTCGCCCAGGCCCGCCGGTCCTCCGCCGACGCCCTGACCGAGCTGCGTGAACTCGTGCGGGGCATCCACCCCCCGGTCCTCGCCGAACGCGGCCTGGGAGACGCCGTGCGCGCCCTGGCGCTGCGGCTGCCCGTCACCGTGGAGACCGACGTGGACCTGCCCGGCCGCGCTGAGGCGCCGGTGGAGTCCGCCGCGTACTTCGCGGTCAGCGAGATCCTCACCAACGCCGTCAAGCACTCCGGCGGCGACCGGATCTGGATCGACATGCACCTCGCCGAGGGCCGGCTGCGCGTCTCCGTGACCGACAACGGCAAGGGCGGCGCGGTGATCGGCGCGGGGTCCGGACTGGCCGGGGTGGAGCGGCGACTGGGTACATTCGACGGCGTCCTGGCCGTCAGCTCACCCGCGGGCGGCCCCACCATGGTCACCGTGGAGATCCCTTGCGCGTCGTCCTAGCCGAAGACCTGTTCCTGCTGCGCGACGGGCTGGTCCGGCTCCTTCAGGCCCACGACTTCGAGATCGCCGCTGCCGTCGAGACGGGCCCCGCACTGTCCCGGGCGCTGGCCGAACTGGAGCCGGACGTCGCAGTCGTCGACGTACGCCTGCCGCCCACGCTCACCGACGAGGGCCTGCAGTGCGCCCTGGAGGCCCGCCGCAAGCGGCCGGGGCTGCCGGTGCTGGTCCTGTCCCAGCACGTGGAGCAGTTGTACGCGCGTGAGCTGCTCGCCGACGGCAACGGCGGTGTGGGATACCTGCTCAAGGACCGGGTGTTCGACGCGGAGCAGTTCGTGGACGCCGTACGGCGGGTGGCGGCGGGTGGTACGGCGATGGACCCGCAGGTCATCCAGCAGCTGCTGAGCCGGCGTGCGGCGGCGGACCGGCCGCTGGAGCGGCTCACCCCCCGGGAGCTGGAGGTGCTGGAGCTGATGGCGCAGGGCCGGACCAACGCGGCGATCGCGGGCAAGCTGGTCGTCACGGAGCGGGCGATCGCGAAACACACCGCGAACATCTTCGCCAAGCTGAGCCTCGAGGTCTCGGACGACGACAACCGCCGTGTGCTGGCGGTTCTGGCGTATCTGGACCGCGGCCGCTGATCCCACCCACCGCATGCGACCGTCAATTCCGCAGGCGGGTGAACACCCCTGGAACGGCCTCCGTATGGAAGGGAGCCGCTTCACTCCTGTCGGGCGCCCTCGATGCCCCGCAAGGAAGTCAAAGAGGAGTTCCATGGGACGCAACACGAGAAAACGCCGTACGCCGCTGGCCACCAAGGTCGTAGCCGGGGCGGCGGCCCTGGCGGTCGGCGGGGGCGGGCTGGTCTGGGCCGACTTCCATGCCTCGGCGCACGAGGAGAATCCGGCCCACAATCGGACGAGGTCGGCCGCGGCGCAGGTCGCGACGATCGACTGTCCCGACGTCGGCCAGCAGCTGTCCGGCGTACCGGACCGCGCGCGGGGTGAGGTCGACGACGAACTGGCCACGATGGACAGCCAGATCACGGATGCCTACAAACGGCTCGCCACCACGCGGCGCGCGCAGGCAGGTGATCCTCAGTTCGTGCGCAACACCATCCTCGGCCCGCTCAAGGACCGGCGGAAGGCGATCATCGACCGGATCCAGCTGGAGATCGACCGGGCCGGCGGCCGGGCCGACGACAGCCTGGACCAGCTGGCCGGCTGCCAGGGCCAGCCCGCGGAGCAGCCGCAGAACGGGGACGGCCAGGACGACGACGGCCAGGATCAGGACGGCGGTCAGAACCAGGACGACAACGGCAACGGCGCCGCGGGCCCGGTGGCGGACGACTTCATCGACATCGACGACGTCGAGCCGAACTCCCGCGACAGCGAGAACGGTCTGGCCGCCGACGGCGACGGCGGTTCCACCGGCACCTTCACCACAAACTGCGGTGTCAACGAGAACAACCTGTTCAACAGCGACAACCTGATCGCCGCACCCGGTGTCGACAACGGCGCGCACCACGTGCACGACTACGTCGGCAACCAGGACAACGACGCCTTCTCCAGCGACGAGGACCTGGCCGACGCGGACACCTCGTGCCGGAACCAGGGCGACAGGTCCACGTACTACTGGCCGGTGCTGCGCCTCCAGGACGGTACCGAGGAGCTCGACGCCAACGAGCTGGGCGGCGGCACCGAGGGCAACGTCGGCCGGATCCTGAAGCCGGCCCAGGCGGAGCTGAGGTTCGTCGGCAACCAGCAGGGCGACGTGGTCGCCATGCCGAAGTTCCTGCGCGTCATCACCGGTGACGCCAAGTCCTTCACCAACGGCGACGCCAACGCCAACAGTTCGTGGAGCTGCACCGGCTTCGAGGACCGGCAGGTCACCGACAAGTACCCGCTGTGCCCCGAGGGCAGCCAGGTGGTGCGCACGTCCAACTTCCAGAGCTGCTGGGACGGCCGGAACATCGACAGCGCCAACCACCGGGACCACATGGCGTTCGTCCAGGAGGACGGCGGCTGCCCGAACGGTTTCCAGGCCATCCCCCAGCTCCGGGTCCGCCTGGTGTACGACATCCCCACGCCGACCGTCGAGAACGGCCAGGTGCGGAACCCGTACGCGGTGGACAGCTTCCCGGAGCAGCTGCACAAGCCGATCACCGATCACAACGACTTCATCAACGTCATGGACGAGGACCTGATGAACGAGGTGGTCGACTGCATCAACAGCGGGGAGGACTGCCAGTAGTCTCCGCGTCACCCCACGGGGAGGGCCGGTGACGGAGATCCGTCACCGGCCCTCCCGGCCGTTGTGGCCTGTGGTCATCAACCGTGGCCCGCGTGCCCGTCGTGCTCCCCGCGACCGGCCGAGTGGGTGCCGCCACCGTGCCGCGCACCCTGCTCCAGGGTGCCGCCGAGCCGGCCGCGCAGGCCGGCCATGACGTCCTGGTGGCCGACGGCGACCCACTTGCGGCCGACGAGGTAGTGGCCGCCGTAGTCCTTGGCGGTGTTGATCCATTCGCGCTGGCCGCGGTCGGTCGTGAAGGTGACGAGGACGTACTTCTCCGCTCCCTCGCGGCAGATGGCCTGGCGCATGGTGTCGGCGTCCGTCTGCATGTCGGGATCGCACTTCACCTCGGCGGCCAGGTGCTCCAGGCTGCCGGTCGCCGTCTCCGGGACGGCCGCCTCGTCCCTCCCGTCGGAGCCGCAGCCCGTCAGCGCCAGTACCGCCACCGCCGCGGCCGGCGCGAGCATCGGTCGGGTCAGCCTCATGTGTTCCTCCGGTCCGTTCCGGCGACGTGCCGCACGGAGCCCCGGAGAGGGGCTCTCCCCGATCGATACGGCCGCGGGGCGGGAACCACTCAGAAATCCCGGTGTCGTCGCGCGTACGCCCGTGCGAGAGTGGCGCCGTGGACCAGGACTGGGAAGACCGCGTGACCGCCGCTTGGGCGACGATCGACGACTACGCCGAGGACGGCGCCGCCGACTTCCGCGCGGTGATCGACGCCCTCGCCGACGAGTTGCCGGCGGACAGCCCCCTCGGCCTGTTCGAGCGTGCCTGCGCCTGGGACTCCACGGGCCACTCCGACCGTGCCGTGCCGCTGTACCGCGAGGCGCTGGAGCGCGGGCTGGGCGGGAGCAGCCGCTACAAGGGCCGCCGGGCGAAGATCCAGCTCTCCAGCTCGCTGCGGAACATCGGCGAACCGGAGGAGGGCGTCAAGCTGCTGTCGCCCGAACTACTCGCTCCGTCGGACGAGTTGGACGACGCCGTGCGCGCCACGCTCGCCCTGTGCCTGTCGAGCATGGGCCGCGACCGTGAGGGCCTGGCGCTGGTGCTCGGCGCGCTCGCGCCCCATCTGCCGCGCTACCGGCGCTCGATGGCCGCCTACGCACGAGCGCTGGTGGAACCCGAGGACTGACCTGGGCATGGTGACCATCCACCGATTCGCTCGTTCAGCTGAACGTGCAGTCACAGGATGTCGCCCCGCGCCCCGCACCGTCCTCCGCCTCCCCGGCCGACCCGGTCGTCGACGTCGAGCAGGCCGAGGCCGCGCTCGTCGAGCACTACCCGCGCCTGGTCCGGCTCGCCTACCTGATGCTGCCGCCCGGTCTCGGCCGGGGAGGCCGCGTCCTGTCCGCACACTCCCTCACCCAGCGCGCCCTGCCCCGGAACCGGACGACGACTCCCGCGATCCCGGCCCAGCCGACCGGCCGCGACGTGGACCCCGGCTACGCGCTGGTCCGCCTGCGCGTCGTCCGTGCGGCGCTGGAGGCCGGCCGCCCGCTCAAGCGGCGTGCGTGGCCCAAGCGGGCCCAGCTGCCGCCGCTGCTGCCCCAGGTGCGGGGCCTCAAGCTCTTCCCGCGCTCCGGCGGCGCCGACGAACTCGCCCTGGACCAGTGCCTGTCCGCGCTCTCCGCACCGGGCCGTGCGGCCTACGTGCTGCGGGGCCTGGAGACGCTCCCCGACGATGACGTACGGCAGCTGCTCGAAACCGCCGGAGTCTCCGACGCGGAGGCCGCCCTGCGGGAGGCCGACGGGGTGCCCGCGCAGTACGCGCTGCTTGCCTCCCCCGAGTTCGACCCCTGCTCCCTGCAGGCCCGGCCGACCGACCTGATGCGTCGCCGTCAGCACACGAGGGCCGCGCTGGCCGCCGGGGCGGCCCTGGTGGTGTGCGGGGCGCTGCTGGGCGTGCCCGGCGGCGGCTGGGGGCCGGACGGTGCCGCCGCTCCGTCGTACGCGCAGAACCCGGCGGCCGAGGCGGCCCTGGACCCGGCCGAACTGACGCGGGTCGCCCCCGCCGCGTGGACGACCTCCGCGCGCACCGACTTCTCGGTGTGGCCGGCGCGCGGCGACCTCACGGGTGACGAGAAGCTGCTCCGCCGGGCCCTCGCCGTGTGGGCGCGGCCGGGCGGGAGCGTGGCGGTCTCGGCGACGCCCGGCACCCCGACCGGCGGCCCGTCCGGCCCGCCCCAGCTGCTGTACGCCGGGACCGTCGACAACGCCCGCGTGGTGATCCTGCACGACGGTCTGCGTCTGGCCCGGTACGCCGAGCCGCAGGACGGCACGGCGGGCGCCGCCCTGGACTTCGCGCGCACCGACGGCGCCGGCCGCTCCGAGGCCGGTGCGGTGGTCCTGGGCCGGGCCGACGGCAACGTCCGCTACCTGACGGCGCCCTGGGTGACCAAGGCGGCCGTGCGGGACCTCGCCGAACCGGGCTCCGCCGCCCGCGCCCTGACGCTGTCCGACGGTGTGACCTCGCCGCCGCTGGCCAGCCCCGTGCAGCAGCAGTCCGGGGCGTGCGCGTCCTGGAACGTGCTGGAGCTGACCGACGGCTCGGACACCCGCCTGGCGACCGACCTCGGTGAGCTGGTCCCGGCCCGCCTGACCACGGGCCGCCCCGGCTCGGCGAAGGACGTCTCCGGCGCCGAGGCACGGGCCGACTGGGCGCCGTACGCCTGCTCGCTCGGCGCGGTGCGCGGCCAGGGCGTGCGGTCGGTGAACGCGTGGCGGTTCGCGACGCAGCCGCTGCCCGACTCCAGCGGCTCGGCGGCCTGGGTGTGCACCCGGGCCGAGACCTGGCGCGGGGGCGGGGCGCGGGTACTGGCCCAGTTCCGCACACCGGGCGGGGCCCAGGGCGCCGTGGCCGCGAAGGCGCAGGACGTGCCGGCGTGCGGCGAGCGCGACCCGCACGTGCTGGCCGGGGTGCTGTGGAAGTCGGAGGGCGGGCACTGGTACCTGCTCGCCGCCGGCGACCGCGACACGCGGTCGGTCGAGGCGACGGGCGGCATCAGCGGCTCCGCCGACGGGAACCTGCTGACGGCGAAGGGCGAGCAGGGGGCGCAGGCCGAGCTGAAGGGCACCCTGCGGAACGGCCGGTCGATCAGCGGACTGCGGTAGCCCGGGAGGCGCGGAACACCTCTGCCCGATCCGGCCCGTTCGGGGGCCGATTTCGATCGGTAAGGTGTTCGTATGACTACCGGGGTACGCCGCAGAATGGGCGTCGAGGAACGACGGCAGCAGTTGATCGGCGTCGCCCTCGAACTGTTCAGCCGCCGCTCGCCCGACGAGGTCTCCATCGACGAGATAGCGTCGGCCGCGGGCATCTCGCGCCCGCTGGTCTACCACTACTTCCCGGGCAAACTCAGCCTGTACGAGGCCGCGTTGCAGCGCGCGGCGGACGATCTCGCCGCCCGGTTCGTGGAGCCGGCCCAGGGCCCGCTGGGTGCGCGGCTGCTGCGCGTGATGGGCCGCTACTTCGACTTCGTGGACGAGCACGGCCCCGGTTTCTCGGCGCTGATGCGCGGCGGTCCGGCGGTCGGATCGTCACGGACGAACGCACTCGTGGCCTCCGTACGGCAGGCCGCGTACGACCAGATACTCGCGCACCTGGGCGTCAGCGATCCGCCCGCCCGGCTGGAACTGGTCGTCCGCTCCTGGATTTCGCTGGCCGAGTCGACGGCCCTGATCTGGCTGGACGGGCGCCGTATCCCGAGGGCCGAGCTGGAGGTCCAGCTCGTGCACGACTTCGCCGCGCTGACGGCGGTGAGCGCCGCCCAGGACGAGGAGATGGGCGCGCTGCTGCGCCGCGTGGTGGCGGACGAGCCGGCCGACGGCCCGTTCGTGGATCTGGTCGGCCGGCTGTCCTCACTGGCCGCCTAGCTCTCGAACTTCCGGTAGGACGGATCGAGGTCGCGGACCTCCGCCGAGGCGTGCAGGGCGAGGCCGTCGCCCGGCTTCACGTGCTGCCGCAGCAGTTCCAGGACGGCCTCGGTCAGCCGCGCCTTGGTCTCGTCCGTGCGCCCCGCGAGCAGCCCGAGGGTGACGTGCACGACGGCGTGCCCCTCGGTGTCGGGGCCCACCGTGGTGTCCTCGGTGGGGCGGAACTGTGTCTTGCACGCCGGCGGCTTGGCGGCCGCGATCTCCACTACGGCGCCGTGCAGGGCCCGCGCGAAGGCGGGCCGGTCGAAGTCGTCCGCGAGTGAGGCGGAGTAGTCGACGGTGATCTGCGGCATGAGCCCTCCCGTTGCGGTGAACAGCAGGGCTCACCCTAACCGCAGTCATGCGACCGTCAGCCGGCCCGCTCGAACACGGCGACCGTACGGCCCGGCACGGTGAAGGTGCCGGTCTTCGCCGCGTGCACGGACTCCTTCACCACCGGGTCCGCGCCCGCCGCCTGCACCGGGTGCAGCCGGTAGCCGGTCCCGGCCGCCGCCTCGATCCGCTGCTCCCGCGATTCCGGGGTGGCGTTGAAGACGACCACCAGGTCACCGAGGCGCATGGTGATCACGCCGGGCGTCTCGTCCTTCCCGGAGAGCGGGAAGGACAGGCGGGACTGGACCTGCTGGGCCGTGGTGAGGGAGAAGTCCCGCTCGCTCGTGCGGATCTTCAGCAAATCCCGGTAGGCCGCCGAGGCGCCCGTGATCTGCGGGCAGCCGACCTCGACCGTGCCGAGCAGGGGCTTGGCGTACGGCCACTTGTCCTGGTTGTCTGCGGCCGGGGGCAGGCCGCGGCCGAAGCCGTTGCCGTCGGCGCAGTTCCAGTGGATGGCGTTGAACCAGTCGCCGCTGTCGTAGGAGTTGCGGTCCAGCGACTTGGAGCGCAGCAGGTCGGTGCCGGCCTGGGAGAGCGCCGGTCCCTGGGAGAGGGCGGCGGTGGCCATGGCGAGGACCTGCATGCGGGCCCGGTCGTCCGCGGTCGCCGAGGCGGGCAGCTTGAAGGCGAGCGCGTCGAACAGGGACTCGTTGTCGTGCGCGTCGGCGTAGGCGAGGGCGTCGCCCGGGGCCTCCGCGTATCCGGCGGGGGCACCGTTGTAGTCGACCTCGGAGCCCTTGACCTCCTTGCCGTCGGTGTCCGTGAAGGTGTAGCCGGCGAGGTTGCCGGTCAGGCCGACCTTGATCAGGTCCTGGTAGTGCAGGAGGCGGGCCTTCTGCTCGGCCTCGGTGCCGTTGGCCGCCGAGCCGTTGGGCTCGGTGTACAGGCCGGAGGCGAAGCCCTGGACGCCGGGGTCCTCGTCGAAGGGGCCGCCGCCGCGCACGGCGTCGCGGGCGCGGTCGGAGAAGGTCGCGATGCCGGTGCCGGCCATGTTCTTCTGGGTGGCCTGCGTGAAGCGGGCGTCGTCGGCGACCTCGCCGAAGTTCCAGCCCTCGCCGTACAGGATGATCTTCTTGCCGTCGACGCCGTCCTTCTTCAGGGTCAGCTCGTCCAGCGCCTCGCGGACCGCGAGGATGTTCTCCTTCGGGTGGTGGCCCATGAGGTCGAAGCGGAAGCCGTCGACCTTGTACTCCTTGGCCCAGGTGACGACCGAGTCGACGACGAGCTTGCCCATCATGGTGTTCTCGGTGGCGGTGTTGGCGCAGCAGGTGCTGTTCGCCACCGAGCCGTCGGGCAGGAGCCGCTGGTAGTAGCCGGGGACGATCCGGTCCAGGACGCTGGTCTTCGCCTGGCCGCTCGCCGCCGTGTGGTTGTAGACGACGTCCATGACGACCCGCAGGCCGTCGTCGTTCAGCGCCTTGACCATCTCGCGGAACTCGACCGTGCGGGCGGTGCCGTCCGGGTCGGTGGCGTAGGAACCCTCGGGGACCGTGTAGTGGTACGGGTCATAGCCCCAGTTGTAGGCGTCCTTCGCCGCCGCCTTCGCCACGCACTCCTGCTGCTTATCGGAGTCGGCGGGGAGCGCGGCGAGGTCGCAGTCGACGGTCGCCCGGTCGGATTCGCGCTCCGGGATCGTGGCGATGTCGAAGGCCGGCAGCAGGTGCACGTACGACGTGCCGGCCTCGGCCAGCTCGCGCAGGTGCTTCGAGCCGTCGCTCTTCCTGTCGGTGAAGGCGCGGTAGGTGCCCCGGTGGTCCGGGTCCGCCGTGCGGTCCGCGACGGAGAAGTCGCGGATGTGCAGCTCCTGGATCTGGGCGTCCCCGAGCGGCACGGCCTCGGGTTTGCGGTAGTTCTCCCAGCCGCGCGGGGCGAGGGAGCGGTCGTCCAGGTCGACGACGAGGCTGCGCTCGGAGTCGGTGGTCAGGGCGAGCGAGTAGGGGTCGGTGACCTTGTTGGTGACGACCCGGGCGGCCTCGGGAGCCCACACCTTGACGACGTAGCGGTAGGGCTCGCCCTTCCAGGAGCGGGGGCCGGTTGCGGACCAGACGCCGGTGTCGTCGTCGCGTCGCATGCGGACCGTGCGGTCGCCGATCTCCAGCTTCACGTCCTGTGCGGTCGGCGCCCACACGGAGAGGGTGGGGCGGCCGTGGCGGAAGACCGGCCCGAGGTCGGCCTTCGTCGCGTCGGCCGCGTAGAGGTCGTCCAGGACGCCGGCGGTCTGCACACCCGTCGCGGCGAGCACGGCTCCGTTGGCGGCGCGCTGGGAGGCGACGACCTGGCCGCGCAGGGCCTCGCGGACCCGGTCGCGGTCGCGCGGGTCCACGGACCAGGCGGTGTACTCCTTGAGGTGCGGGAACTTCGCCTTCTGGGCGTCGGTGAGGGTGGTCCGGGTCAGGCGGAGCCAGCTCGTCCCGTCGTCGGCGGTCAGGGTGCCGTTCCCGGCCTTGACTGAGCCGTCGCGGGAGGCGAGCAGCTGGGTGGAGGCGGCGCCTGCGGAGCCGTTCCAGGCGACGGTGTTCCGGTCGATCCAGACCGCCTCGGCGGTGGTGAGGTCGACGGCCGCCGCCGAACCGGCCGGCTGCGGCAGCAGGTACTCCTTCTCTCCGCTCACCAGCCACACCTCGTGTCCCTTGGCCTTGAGGTCGAGGGCCTGGTCGGTGGGCAGGTCCTTCTCGTCACCCCTGTGGACGAGGTAGCTGAGGCTGGTGGCACCCTCGGTGAGGGGTACTTCGAAGACCGCGCCGTAGGAATCAGTCCTGACCGGCGTCAGCGGCTTCGACCAGTCGGTGGGGTTCGCGGCGCCGCCCCAGACGTGCAGGCCCCAGCCGTCGTAGTTCCCGTCGGCGCGGTGGTAGTGCAGGACGGCCTTGCCGGTGTCCTGGGCCGGGTACTCGGGCCGCTCCGTGACGACCTGCTCCCTGCCCTGCTCGATCCACACCTCGCCCGTCCGTGTGACGTCGATGGTGCGGTCGGCCGCGACGTCCTTGTCGCCGTCCTCGTCGATGACGAGGAAGCCGACGTCCGACGCGCCGGGCTTGAGCTTGACGTAGGCGAAGGCGCCGTAGGCGTCGCGTCCGATGAAGGGGTGGCTCTTCGGCCACTCGGTGGCCTCCCCCTCGGCCAGGTCGCCCCAGGCGTACAGGCCCCAGTCGTCGTAGTTCCCGTCCTCGCGCTTGTAGTGGACGATCGCGTAGTCCCGGGAGGCGGCGGCGGGGGGCTGTTCGGCGGGCGGGGTGCCCGTGGCCGAAGCGGCCGTGTCGCTCGCCGTACGGCCCGCCGAGTCGACGACGACCGCCTTGTAGCGCAGGGCGGTGCCGGCGGGAGTCTCCCCGGCGATGGTGTGGGTGACCTTGTAGGGGGCGTGGTCGGCGGAGCCGAGGGTGCGCCACTTGCCGCCGCCGGTCCGGGCGGCGAAGACGACGCGGTTGAGCTGTCCGCCGGTGACGTCGGCGGTCAGCTCGACGGTGCCGGTGGCGCCCGGGTCGGGGGCGGTGAGGGTGACCGTCGGCTCGGTGGCGGGCTCGGCGAGGCGGCCCGCGGCCTTGAGGACGATCGCCGACCCGGCCGGGACGGTGACCGTGACCTTCTTGTCGGCGTCCGACTTCACCTGGTCGTCGGTGCCGTAGACGCCGTGGAAGGTCATGTCGGCGGAGCCGGTCGCGAAGGTCGCCGTCCTGGCCTCCTCGGCGTTGTTGAAGGCGACGACGTACTCGGTGCCGCTGGTGGCGTCCGTGCGGGAGAAGGCGTAGACGCCGGCGCCGTCGGCCGCGTACCGCTCGGTCTGGACCCCGTCGGCGAGGGCGGGGTGGGCCTTGCGGAGCGCCGCGAGAGTGCTGATCTGCCGATACAGGGGCGCGCCCGTGTCGTAGGCGTCCTCGGCATGGGTGCGGTCGGTGCCGAGCCGGTCGTCGTCCAGGTAGTCGGCGGTGCGGGAGGCGAACATGGTCTGGCGGGCGTCCTTGTCGCCGCCGGCGCCGGTGAAGCCCTGCTCGTCGCCGTAGTAGATCACCGGATTGCCGCGGCCGAGGAACATCAGCTCGTTGGCGAGCCGGGCCTTCTTCAGCAGCTCGGCGTCGCCGGCCTCCGGGTCGTCCTGCTTGAGGAAGGTGCCGAAGCGGCCCATGTCGTGGTTGCCGAGGAAGGTGACCTGTTCGTAGGCGTTGGCCTTGTCGGTCGTGTACTTCCAGTCGTCACCGAAGACGGCGGCGAGCTTCTGTGCGCTGCCGCCCTGGGAGGCGTAGGCGCGGGCCGCTTCCTGGAAGGGGAAGTCCAGCGTGGAGTCCAGGCGGCCCTGGGTGACGTACGGGGAGGTGACGGCGGTGTCGGCGGAGTAGACCTCGCCGAACATGAAGAAGTCGTCCCGGCCCTTCTTGGCCGCGTAGGCGTCCAGCGCGGTGGCCCACTGGGTCCAGAACTCCATGTTGACGTGCTTCACGGTGTCGATGCGGAAGCCGTCGATGTCGAAGTCCTTGACCCACCGCTGGTAGATCTTCTCCATGCCGCTGACGACCTCGGGACGCTCGGTCCACAGGTCGTCCAGACCGGAGAAATCGCCGTACGTGGTGGACTCGCCGGCCCAGGTGGAATCGCCCCGGTTGTGGTACATCGCCGGGTCGTTGAGCCAGGACGGGACCTTGAGCTCGCGCTTGTCGGCCGGGACGGTCGGCGTGCGCGGGAAGGAGCCGGAGTCCACGCGGGGGAAGCGGCGCTCGCCGTCCGCGTAGTCGGCGTCGTCGAAGGGCTCGCCGTCCTTCGTCAGGTACGGGAAGGCGCCCTTGGAGAGGTAGTCGTAGGACTTCTCCTCGTAGTCGACGACGTCGGCGGTGTGGTTGGTGATGACGTCGAAGAAGACCTTCATACCCGCGGCGTGCGCCTCGGAGATGAGGTTCTTCAGGTCCTGGTTGGTGCCGAAGTGCGGGTCGACCTGGGTGAAGTCGGTGATCCAGTAGCCGTGGTAGCCGGCGGAGGCGTTCTCGCCGGTGCCCTGCACGGGCTGGTTCTTGAAGATGGGCGCCATCCAGATGGCGGTGGTGCCCAGGCCCTTGATGTAGTCGAGCTTCTGGGTGAGGCCCTTGAGGTCGCCGCCCTGGTAGAAGCCCTTGTCGGTGGGGTCGTAGCCGGTGGTGAGGCGGCTGCCGGTCAGACCGCCCTTGTCGTTGCGGGTGTCACCGTTGGCGAAACGGTCCGGCAGGACGAAGTAGAACTGCTCGCGGGTGAGGTCGTGACGGGCCTCGGCCTTGGCGAGTTTCGCGTCCGACGGGGGCGGGGGCGGGGCGTCGGCCCGCGCGGCGAGGGGCGGGAGGAGGGCTGCGGCGAGCGCGGCCACGGTGACGGCCGCGACCCGTCTCGCTCGTGCGGTGCGGCGCGCGACAGGCACCGGCCTTCTCGGTATCACGGCGTGAGCTCCTTGCGATGACGGCTCGATCGGGTCCGACCCCGGCGAGACGGTAGCGCCGACGCAAGAGTTGCGGCAAGGGTCGTGAAAGCAACGGAAAGAACTTTCACGATCTCTCACGACCCTCGCCCGGTACGTCCGTTCAGCAGGCGGACTTGCCCGCGTACAGCGCGAGCGCGGTGTCGGCGCCGAGTGTCGCGGTGAACTGGCCGGAGCCGTTCACGCTCACCGGCTTGCCGCTCTGGACGTCGCAGTACGTCCCGGCCGGCAGCGAGGTCCGGTAGGTGCGGGTCATCGCGCCCGACTCGTGGTTGATGGCGACGTAGCCCTTGTTGCCGCGCCCGAAGGCGATGGCGTCGTTGCCGTTGTCCCACCAGTCCGTGACGGCCTGCCCGCCGGTGGCGTTGCGGAAGGCGACCATCGACTTGATCTCCGGCCAGGCGTGCTGGCACTTCCAGCCGTCCTGCCAGCAGGCGTCCACCCGACCGCCGTTCGGCGGTCCGGCGTCGTGGTTCGACCACTCGTAGCCGGAGTTGACGTCAGGGGCGCCGTAGGGCCAGGCCAGCATGAAGACGTTGGCCAGGGTGTAGGTGGCGTTGTCCTTGTAGTTGAGCGTGGAGCCGTTGCGCTCGGTGTCGTGGTTGTCGACGAAGACACCGGAGACGCCGCTGCTCAGGTAACCCCAGCCCTCGCCGTAGTTCTTCAGGTAGGCGAGGTTCTCGTTGTTGAAGACGCGCTTGAGGTCGTAGGCGTAGCGGAACTCCTGGACGTCGCCGCTGCCGGTGTACTCGCCCGGCTGGACGGCCTCTCCGGCGCCGTGGATGACCTCGTGTTTCCAGTACACGCCCGGATCGCTCAGCCGGGACTTGATGTTCGCGAGGTCGGCCGCCGGGATGTGCTTGGCCGCGTCGATGCGGAAACCGTCGACGCCGAGGGAGAGCAGGTCGTTCAGGTACCCGGCGATCTTCCCGCGGACGTGGTCCTCGCCGGTGTCGAGGTCGGCGAGGCCGACCAGTTCGCAGTGCTGGACGTTGTACCGGTCCCGGTAGTTGTCGATCTCCGAGCGGCAGTCGTCGAAGTCGGCCGAGGAGTAGAGGCCCGGGTAGTCGTACTTGCCGTACGAGGAGCCGCCGGTGCCGGTGCCGCTGCCCGCCGACATGTGGTTGACCACGGCGTCGGCGACGACCTTCACACCGGCCGCGTGACAGGTGTCCACCATGGTCTCGAAGGCGGTGCGGTCGCCGAGCCGGCCGGCGATCCTGTAGCTGACGGGCTGGTACGAGGTCCACCACTGCCCGCCCTGTATGTGCTCGGCGGGCGGGGAGACCTGGACGTAGCCGTAGCCGGCGGGGCCGAGGGTGGTCGTGCACTCCTCGGCCACGGAGGCGAAGTTCCACTCGAAGAGGACGGCGGTGACGTCCTTGTCGCCGGGCGGGGAAGCCTGCGCGGACGTCGGGGTCATGACAAGGGTGGCCGCCGCCAGAGCGACGGCCCCCGTGAGGGCTCTGCGTGCCATGTGGGGTTTCCTTCATCGTCGAAGGCGTTGTGGGGAGCCCAAGGTGCCTGAAGGCAGCTTGAAGGCTCTTGCTGAAACCTTCAGAAACCTTGCGGTGACGCAGATGTTAAGGGTTCACCGACCCAAAGGGCAGCGGTCGGTGCGAAGTCGAGGCCGGAAGTTTCCACGGGACGCCGCCCCCGGGGCGCTGTCGGTGCCCGGTCGCATACTGCACCCATGCAGATCACCGAGGACGCGCTCAGGCAGGCATGGCACCGGCTGGCAGCGGGAACCGACCTGCTCGACGACGCCATGCTCCCGCCCACCGGCACGTACGAGCAGTACGAGGCCCACGTGCAGGGCGGGGGCGGCGCCGGTCTCTACCTGGTCCTCGAGGAGGACGGCACGGTGTGCGGCTTCAGCGGCCCCTACGACGAGGTCTTCGTCGCCCGGGGCCTCGACGAGGCGCTGTACTGCCTCGCCGAGGAGGCCGTCCGCGGGCTCGACGGGACGGTCACCGGCCAGGCCGCGCTGATGGACCGGATGGACGCCGACTGGGGCCGCAGGTTCCGCGGCGGCGGCCCGGACGGTACGGAACCGGCGCCGCCCTGCGGCCACGACCCGCTGGAGGGGTTCGCCTGGATCGCCGGCCCGTGGCGCGAGCAGGCCCCCTACACCAACATCGAGTTCTTCCGCGGCGGAAACGTCAGCGCCGAGCGGATCGCCCTGCTGTACGGAGCCGACCCCGAGCACGTCGCCGCGGGGACCCGCCTGGCCGACCTGACCGGCGCCACCCGCGGCTACTGGGACACGGGCTGGGACAGCTGCTGTTTCGGGCAGGCGGGCGACTGGGCGTTCCTGATGTACCACGAGACGGCTCCCGTCCCCCCGGCCGCCAGGGAAGCATTCGCCCCGCCCGCCGTGACGGAGACCGTGCGGCTGAGCGCCTGCTCCGCGAAGGCCATCTACACCTTCGACTACACGAGAGACGGCCGCCGCGTCGACGACGACGGAATCATCGAGCTGATCTACTACGACCGGGGCCGCACCCCGTACGTCCGGGGCGGGCGACTCGACTTCCTCAACCGGGCCGTACGCCGCGCCGAGCTGGACCACCCCGAAGTGACCGACGAGTTCGAACTGTATTTCCACGCCCTGGAGACCTCGCTGGGTCTGGGCCTGCCCCGCAAGGCCATCGAGGAGGGGACGGTCCGGGCCGCCCGGTGGGCTCGGCGCGACGGATGACGCGGTGAGGGGCCCGCGGCGACGGGCCCCTCACCGCGGGCGGTCAGGCCCGCGACCACCACACCGTCGTGTCGGCCGGCACCTTCGCCTCGCCGTCCGCCTCGGTCACCTCACCGCTGGCCAGCAGCACCCGCCCGTACGCGGGAACCGCCACCGACTCGCCGGTGGTGTTGGCGACGCACACGAACTCCCCCCGCCGGAAGGCGAGGACGCCCTCGGGCGCGCGCAGCCACTCCACCGCGTCGCCCGCGCCCAGGTCGGGCTGCTCGCGGCGGACCGCCAGCGCGGCGCGGTACAGCTCCAGGGTGGAGCCGGGCGCGCCGGTCTGCGCCTCGACGCTCAGTTCGCCCCAGCCCGCCGGCTGCGGCAGCCAGCTGCCGCCGTCGCCGAAGCCGTACGAGGATCCCGTGCGCGTCCAGGGGATCGGCACCCGGCAGCCGTCGCGGAAGCCGTCCTGGCCGGCGCCCCGGAAGTACGCGGGGTCCTGGCGCACCTCGTCCGGCAGGTCGACGACGTCCGGGAGGCCCAGCTCCTCGCCCTGGTAGACGTAGGCCGAACCGGGCAGCGCCAGCATGAGTAGGGTGGCCGCGCGTGCCCTGCGCAGGCCCAGTTCGCGGTCGCCGGCCAGGCGGATCTGGGTGCCGAGGCCGGGCGGGTTGGCGAAGCGGGTGGCGTGGCGGGTGACGTCGTGGTTGGACAGGACCCAGGTGGCCGGGGCGCCGACCGGGCGCATGGCGTCCAGGGTGCGGTCGATGACCGTGCGCAGCTCCTCGGCGTCCCAGTGGGTGCCCAGGTACTGGAAGTTGAAAGCCTGGTGCAGTTCGTCGGGGCGGACGTAGTTGGCGGTGCGCTCGACGGTGGGGGTCCATGCCTCGGCGACGAAGATGCGCTCACCGCTGTACTCGTCGAGGATGCGCCGCCACTGGCGGTAGATGTCGTGGACGCCGTCCTGGTCGAAGAACGGCGTGACATCGTTGCCCAGCAGCTTCAGCTGTTCGTGGTTTCCCAGGTCGGGCAGGCCCTCGGCCTTCACCATGCCGTGCGCGACGTCGATGCGGAAGCCGTCCACGCCCATGTCCAGCCAGAAGCGCAGGATGGAGCGGAACTCGTCGCCGACGGCCGGGTGCTCCCAGTTGAAGTCGGGCTGCTCGGGGGCGAACAGGTGCAGGTACCACTCGCCGGGGGTGCCGTCGGGTTCCGTCACCCGGGTCCAGGCCGGGCCGCCGAAGATGGACTCCCAGTCGTTGGGCGGGAGTTCGCCGTTCTCGCCCTTGCCGGGACGGAAGTGGTAGCGGTCGCGGGCCGGGGAGCCGGGGCCCTCGGCGAGGGCCCGCTTGAACCACTCGTACTGGTCGGAGGAGTGGTTGGGGACCAGATCGACGATGATGCGCAGGCCCAGCGCGTGCGCGTCGCGGATCAGCGCGTCGGCGTCCAGCAGGTTGCCGAACATGGGGTCGACGGCCCGGTAGTCGGCGACGTCATAGCCGGCGTCGGCCTGCGGGGAGGCGTAGAAGGGGCTGAGCCACACGGCGTCCACGCCCAGGTCGCGCAGGTACGGCAGACGGGTGCGGACACCTTCCAGGTCGCCCATGCCGTCGCCGTTGCTGTCGGCGAAGCTGCGCGGATACACCTGGTAGATGACCGCCTCCCGCCACCAGTCGCGGCGCCGCGCGACGGTGGCGGTGGCGGAGGTGGGGGCCGGTGCGGCGGAAGGCTGCTGGCTCATGTCGTCCTTGGGATGAGACGGGGTTGTGGTCGTGGAGGCATGGGTGGGGGGGTGGCCGGCCGCGGTGCTGCGGGGTCGGATGGGCACCGCGGCCGGACGTTTTCCCGGCCGGGCGTCAGCCCTTGGTGCCGCCGGCGGTGAGGCCGGTCACCAGGTTCTTCTGCACGAGGTAGAAGAACGCGGAGACGGGTATCGCCACGAGCACGGCGGTGGCCGCCATCAGGTGACGCTGCGCGTCGTGCTCGCTGATGAAGCTCTGCAGACCGACCGCGAAGGTGTACTTCGTGTCGCTCAGCATGAACGTCGAGGCGAAGGCGACCTCGCCGAAGGCCGTGATGAAGCTGTAGAAGCCGGCCACCGCGAGGCCCGGCCGGGCCAGCGGCAGGATCAGCCGGAAGAAGGTGCCGAACGGGGTCAGTCCGTCGACGCGTCCGGCCTCGTCGATCTCGAACGGGATGGTGTCGAAGTAGCCCTTGAGCAGCCAGGCGCAGTACGGCACCGCGGTCGAGCAGTAGACGAGGATCAGGCCGAGGTAGCTGTCGACGAGCCGGAGATCGGACAGGATCTGGTACATCGGCACGATCAGCACCGCGATGGGGAACATCTGGGTGACCAGGAGGACCCACATCAGCTTGCGGTAGCCCGGGAAGCGCATCCGCGAGACGGCGTAGCCGGTGGTGGCGGCGACCATGACGCCGATGACCGTGGTGCCCAGCGAGACGACCAGCGAGCTCTTCAGCCAGTCGAAGAACTGCGTGTGCTGGAGCACGTACGTGTAGTTGTCGAAGGTCATCTTCGACCAGATGCGCTCGGGGTGCAGGTAGTCGTTCTTGTCCGGGCCCAGCGACAGGTAGACCAGCCAGGCGACCGGGAAGAGCGCGATGAGGCTCGCGACGGTCAGGATGCCGTGGGAGGCCAGGGAGGCGGCGCGGCTGCGCTCGCCGCGGGAGCGCACCTTGCGCGGCTGGACGGCGGGCGCGGTGCCGGCCTGCTCGGCCGGAGCGGACGCCGGGACGGTCGTGGTGCTCATGGTGGCTCCTGCCTCAGATCGCGAGCTGCTGCTCATTGCGGTTCAGCCAGCGGCGGTAGAAGGAGGTGAAGACGATCAGGATGGCCAGCAGCAGGATGCCGTAGGCCGCGGACTGCGCGAAGTCGCGCGGCTGCTGTCCGAAGCCGAGCTGGTACGCCCAGGTGACCAGGATCTGCGCCTCGGGGGCGGTGTTGCCGAACAGCAGGAAGATCACGGCGAACTGGTTGAAGGTCCAGATGATGCCGAGCAGGACGACCGTGGAGCTGACCGACCTGAGGCCGGGCAGGGTGACGTAGCGGAAACGCTGCCAGGCGCTGGCGCCGTCCATCTCGGCGGCCTCGTAGAGGCTGTTGTCGATGGACTGCAGGCCGCCGAGGAGCGAGACCATCATGAACGGCACGCCGCACCAGGTGTTCACCATGATCGCGGAGAACCGCTGCCAGAAGGTGTCCTCCAGCCACGCGGGCGTCGGCAGGTGCAGCCAGTCCAGGGCGGAGTTGATGATGCCCTGGTCGGCGAGCATGAAGCGCCAGCCGAAGACGGTGACGAAGGTGGGAACGGCCCACGGCAGGACCAGGATCAGCCGGTAGAAGGTGCGCCCGCGCAGCTTCTGGTTGAGCAGCAGGGCGAGGCCGAGCCCGATGAAGAAGTGCAGGCCGACACAGACCGCCGTCCACACGATGGTCCAGATGAAGTGCGACCAGAAGCGGTCGTACGCCGTCGGGCCCCACAGGATGTCGGCGTAGTTGTCCAGGCCGACGAACTCGTAGGTGGCCTCGATCTCGTTGACGCCGATCGTGCGCGCGGTGTTCAGGCTGTTGGCGTCGGTGAGGGTGAGGTACAGGCCGTACCCCAGCGGGTACAGCACGAGGACGCCGATCACGACGGCCACCGGCGCGATCATGGCGTAGGCGTACCAGTGCTTCTGGTAGCCGTCTTTCAGACGCCGGCCGAGGCCGGGCCGCGGGGTGCGGTCACCGCGGCGCTTGCCGGTCGCGCGGTCGATGGCGACTGTCATGGTTCGACACCTTCGGGAGCATCGGGAAGGTCGGGAAGTCAGAAGGCCGGGAGTGCGGCGCACGGCCGGTGGCCGCCGGGTCCCTCCCCTCCGGTGGGGACCCGGCGGCCACGCGGACTCACTTGGCGAAGTCCGGCACCAGCTTGGCGATCGCGGTCTCGACGTCACCCAGGCCCTCGTCCAGGGACTTCTTGCCGCCGGCGATCTGCGGCAGCTCGTCGTCCAGCGGGGTCAGCAGGGAGCTGTACTCCGGCAGCGCCGGGCGCGGCTGGGCGGCGGACAGGACCGTCTGGAAGCCGGCGATGCCCGGGTCGGCCTTGACCTCGGCGGTGTAGGCGTCGTCGCGGGTGGGCAGCGTGGAGTTCTTCAGGGCTACGGTCTCCTGGGACTTCGCCGAGGTCATGAACTTCACGAACTTCAGCGCCGCTTCCTGGTGGGCCTCGTCCGAGCCGGCGTAGACCGAGAGGTTGTGGCCGCCGGTCGGGGCGCCCGCCTTGCCGGTGGAGCCGGCCGGGACGGTGGCGATGCCGAGGTTGTCCCTGTCCTTGAACGCGGAGCCCTTGTAGAAGTTGGTGATCTCCCACGGGCCCTGGA
Organism: Streptomyces mutabilis; assembly: GCF_014649815.1. Lineage (GTDB taxonomy): Bacteria > Actinomycetota > Actinomycetes > Streptomycetales > Streptomycetaceae > Streptomyces > Streptomyces mutabilis. The sequence goes on from NZ_BMTT01000001.1 coordinate 57,663, forward strand.
TGATCGAGGCGACCTTGCCGCTGACGAACGCCTCCTGGATGTGGGCGTAGGCGTCGGCGGTGGTGTCGGCCTTGTGCAGGCCCTTGCCGTCGAACAGGCTCAGCCAGGTGCCGTACGCCTTCTTCGCCGTGGGCGAGTTGACGGTGATCTTCTCGGCGTCGACGTCGACCGTGTCGGTGCCCTCGCCGTAGAGGAACGGCTGCGCGTAGTAGCCGGCGGTGGAGGCCCAGTAGCCGTCGACGCCGGTCTTGTCCTTGACGGTGGCGGCGGCCTTCTTCAGGTCGTCCCACGTCTTGGGGACCTCGACGCCGGCCTTCTCGAACAGTTCCTTGTTGTAGACGAAGGCGAGGGTGTCGGTGACCAGCGGGACGCCGTAGGTCTTGCCCTCGTACTTGGCCTGCTCGATCAGCTCGGGCCGGAACTTGTCCTGCTCGGCGAGGGCCTCGGTGCCGTCCAGCGGCAGGAAGAAGCCCTTCTTGGCGAAGGCGGCGGTCCAGCCGACGTCCGTGCGCAGCACGTCCGGGGCGCCCGAGGCACCGGCTGCGGTGTCGAACTTGTTCTGCGCCTGGTCGAACGGCACGTTGACGAAGTTGACCTTGATGCCCTTGTTGGCGGCCTCGAACTCCTTGACCAGGGCCTTGTAGGTCGGCGCCTCGTTGGTCGCGTTGGAGGTGTCCCAGTAGGTGATGGTGACCGGTCCGCCGGACTCGCTGTCGCCGTCGCCGTCCCCGCCGCACGCCGTCGCCGCGAGGGCGAGGGACGCCACCAGAGCGGTGGCCGCTATGCCACGCCGCATGAGTTCTCCTTGAGGGTGAAAGCCCGTGTGGTGCAGGGTGCGGGCCCGTCCGCCGCTCCTGCCGACACCGACCGCGTCGTTGGCGCCGTCGGGCGACGTGAACGTAACAGCGTTGTAAGCGGCGCGAAAGGTCTTGCAGCAAAAAAGTGCAAGAGATCCCCGAAGTTATCCGGACGTGACCTCCCGACGACCGTGACGAGACGGTTGCTTAACGGGCCGGAGCGGTTTGATCAGGGAGGACGAGCGGTATCGGGTCGGTTGTGCAAGACTCTGCAAGCTCTTGCCGCCACTTTCTCGAGGGAGCGCGATGACGCAGCAGCCGGCGCCGGGCCGTCCGACGGGCCGCCCACGGCGCCCGATCGGTGTGCAAGGGCGCGGCCGACAGGTACAGTCCACCCCTGTGACCACACGGCTTGCCGACATCGCTGCCCAGGCGGGGGTGAGCGAAGCGACGGTCAGCCGCGTCCTCAACGGGAAGCCGGGCGTCGCCGCCACCACCCGCCAGTCCGTACTGGCCGCCCTCGACGTGCTGGGCTACGAGCGCCCCGTCAGGCTGCGGCAGCGCAGCGAGGGCTTGGTGGGCCTGATCACCCCGGAGCTGGAGAACCCGATATTCCCGGCACTGGCCCAGGTCATCGGCCAGGCGCTGACCCGGCAGGGATACACCCCGGTGCTCGCCACCCAGACGCCGGGCGGCTCCACCGAGGACGAGCTGACCGAGATGCTGGTCGACCGGGGCGTCGCGGGCATCATCTACGTCTCCGGCCTGCACGCCGACACCACCGCCGACATGCAGCGCTACGAGCGGCTGCGCGCGCAGGGCGTGCCCTTCGTCCTCGTCGACGGCTTCTCGTCGAAGGTGCAGGCGCCGTTCATCTCCCCCGACGACCGCGCCGCGATGAGCCTCGCGGTCACGCACCTCGTCTCGCTCGGCCACACGCGCATCGGACTGGCCCTCGGGCCGAAGCGGTTCGTGCCGGTGCAGCGCAAGATCGAGGGTTTCGTCCGCTCGATCCAGGAGCAACTGGATCTGAGCGCCGAGACGGTGGAGAAGGAGCTGGTCCAGCACTCCCTCTACACCCTGGAGGGCGGTCAGGCGGCGGCCACCGCGCTCATCGCGCGCGACTGCACGGCCGTGGTCTGCGCCAGCGACATGATGGCGCTGGGCGCGATACGGGCGGCCCGGCAGCTCGGCCTGGACGTGCCCAAGGACATCTCGGTCGTCGGCTTCGACGACTCGCCGCTGATCGCCTTCACCGACCCGCCGCTGACGACCGTCCGCAAGCCGGTTCCGGCGATGGGGCAGGCGGCGGTGCGCACGCTGCTGGAGGAGATCGGCGGGACGCCCGCGCCGCACAGCGAGTTCGTGTTCATGCCGGAGCTGGTGGTGCGCGGTTCGACGGCGTCGGCGCCGGGCGAGCGCGGCCGGTCCTGATCCCTGCCCTTCGTCGCCGGGCGCTCGACCCGTAGTGGACCGGCGCCCGACCCGTAGTGGCCGGATGCGGCCCGGATCCTCCCGGGGGATGATCGGTGGGACAGGGCTTTTCTGGCAGACTTCATGCCCATGGGTGACGTGACCGTGAGGACTCCGGAACGCCAGGAAGAGAGCGTTCCGCACCCCGTCACGGAGGAGACGGGGCAGGGCCTGCTGCGCCGTCTTCGCGCACCGCGCCGGCCCCGGCTGTGGTTCGAGATACTGCTGATCGCGCTCAGTTACTGGACGTACTCGCTCGTCCGCAACGCGGTGCCCGAGCAGCGGGGCCAGGCCCTGCGCAACGCCGACTGGATCTGGAACGTCGAGCAGCAACTGGGCATAGCCGTCGAGGAGTCGGTCAATCATGCCGTGAACTCGGTGACTTGGCTGGTCGTCGGCATGAACTACTACTACGCCACACTGCACTTCGTGGTGACGCTCGGTGTTCTGGTGTGGCTGTACCGCAGCCATCCCGGGCGCTACGCGGCAACCCGGCTGGTCCTCTTCGCTACGACGGGCGTCGCCCTGGTCGGTTACTACCTGTATCCGCTCGCGCCGCCGCGGCTGATGAACGGCGGGCACTTCATCGACACCGTGATGGTCCACGAGACCTGGGGCTCGATGGCGTCCGGCGACCTGAAGAACATGTCCAACCAGTACGCGGCGATGCCGTCGATGCACATCGGGTGGTCGGTGTGGTGCGGGCTGACGATCTTCGCGCTGGCGTCGGTGCCGTGGGTGCGGGTGCTGGGGCTGGTGTATCCGGTGCTGACGCTGGTGGTGATCGTGGCGACGGCCAACCACTTCTGGCTGGACGCGGTGGGGGGTGTGCTGTGTCTGGGGTTCGGGTACGGGGTGGCCTTCGTCTGGTACGGGGCGTTGCCGCATGCGTTGCCCAAGGTGGTGCCGGGGGCTGAGCGGCGGAGGGCGTGGTTGCCTACGCGGGCTTAGGGATGCCTACGCGTAGAACAGCTCCTCCACCACCGCCCGCGCCCTGCGCGCCGTACGCCGGTACTCGTCCAGCATGTCCCCGGCGTGCCCCGGGCCGTGCCCCAGGTACCGTCCCACCGCCGCCAGCTCCCGGGGATCGGTCGGGAAGGTGTCCCCCGCCCTCCCCCTGACCAGCATCACCGCGTTGCGCACCCGCGTCGCCAGCACCCATGCCTCGTCGAGCGTCTCGGCGTGCTCCTCGGAGACGAGGCCGGCCCGGCACGCGGCCGCCAGTGCCGCCCGGGTCCGCGTGGTCCGCAGCCCCGCCTCCGCTTGCCCGTGCCGCAGCTGCATCAACTGCACCGTCCACTCGACGTCGGACAGCCCGCCCGGCCCCAGCTTGGCGTGCAGCTTGGGATCGGCGCCGCGCGGCAGCCGCTCCGACTCCATCCGGGCCTTGAGCCGCCGGATCTCACGCGCCGCGTCGTCGTCGAGCCCGCCCGCCGGGTAACGCAGCGGGTCGACCAGCTCGGTGAACCGCCGTCCCAGATCCGTGTCGCCGGCCACGAACTCCGCCCGCAGCAGCGCGTGCCGCTCCCACACCAGCGACCAGCGCCGGTAGTACGCCTCGTACGACTTGAGCGTGCGCACCAGCGGCCCGGACTTGCCCTCGGGCCGCAGGTCGGCGTCGATCAGCAGCGGCGGGTCGGCGCTGGGCACCTGGAGCAGGCGGCGCATCTCGGCGACGACCTTGTTCGCGGCGTCCGCCGCCTCCCGCTCGTCGACCCCGTCCCGCGGTTCGTGCACGAAGAGCACGTCCGCGTCCGAGCCGTAGCCCAGTTCGTGGCCGCCGAAGCGGCCCATGCCGATGATCGCGAACCGGGTCGGCAGGGTGTCGCCCCAGCCCTCGCGCACGACCGCTCGGAGCGTGCCCGCCAGGGTCGCCGCCGTCAGGTCGGACACGGCCGCGCCGACCCGGTCCACCAGGGCGCCCTGGTCGGCCTCGACGGGCTGCGCCTCGGTGCCGTAGGAGCCGACGATGTCCGCGGCGGCCGTTCGGAACAGCTCCCGGCGGCGTACTCCGCGCACGGCCGTGACCGCCTGGACGGCACCGTCGGCGCGGCGGACCGCGGCGAGCGTCTCCTGCTCCAGCTGCAGCCGCCCCCGTGGCGCCAGTCCCCCGGCGTTGCCGTCGCCGAGCAGCGCGACGGCCTCGGGGGCCCGCATCAGCAGGTCGGGGGCGAGCCGTCCGGCGGAGAGCACGCGGGCGAGGTTCTCGGCCGCCGCGCCCTCGTCCCGCAGCAGCCGGAGGTACCAGGGCGTCTTGCCGAGCGCGTCGGAGACCTTGCGGAAGTTGAGCAGTCCGGTGTCCGGGTCGGCGGAGTCGGCGAACCAGCCGAGCAGCACGGGCAACAGGGTGCGCTGGATGGCCGCCTTGCGGGTGACGCCGGACGCCAGCGCCTCCAGGTGCCGGAGCGCGGCGGCGGGATCGGCGTAGCCGAGGGCGACCATCCGTTCGCGGGCCGCCTCCGCGCTGAGCCGGGCCTCCCCCGGCGCCAGCTGGGCGACGGCGTCGAGCAGCGGCCGGTAGAAGAGCTTCTCGTGCAGCCGCCGTACGACGGAGGCGTGCCGCTTCCAGGCGCGCAGCAGCCCGGTCACCGGGTCGGTGCGCAGGCCGAGGGAGCGGCCGAGGCGGCGCAGGTCGGCCTCGTCCTCGGGCACGAGGTGGGTGCGGCGCAGCCGGTGGAGCTGGATGCGGTGCTCCATGGAGCGCAGGAAGCGGTACGCCTCGTCGAGCTGGGCGGCGTCCGCCCGGCCGACGTAGCCGCCCGCGGCCAGGGCGTCCAGCGCGTCCAGTGTCGTGCCGCTGTGCAGAGAGGTGTCGGCGCGGCCGTGCACGAGCTGGAGCAACTGCACGGCGAACTCGACGTCCCTGAGACCTCCCGGGCCGAGCTTGAGCTGGCGGTCGACCTCGGCGGCGGGAATGTTCTCCACCACCCGGCGGCGCATCTTCTGCACGTCCGGCACGAAGTTGTCGCGGTCGGCGGCCTGCCAGACCAGGGGCTGGAGGGCGGCGACGTACTCGGCGCCGAGGCCGGGATCGCCGGCCACCGGGCGGGCCTTGAGCAGCGCCTGGAACTCCCAGGTCTTGGCCCAGCGCTGGTAGTAGGCGACGTGACTGCTGAGGGTGCGCACCAGTGGGCCGTTGCGGCCCTCGGGGCGGAGGTTGGCGTCGACGGGCCAGATGGAGCCCTCGACGGTGGTCTCGGAGCAGATCCGCATCATGTGCGAGGCGAGCGCGGTCGCGGCCCGCAGCGCCTTGGGCTCGTCCGCGCCCTCCGCGGCCTCGCCGACGAAGATGACGTCGACGTCGGAGACGTAGTTCAGCTCGTGTCCGCCGCACTTGCCCATGGCGATCACCGCCAGCCGGCACAGCGCGGCGTCCTCGGGCGCGGCGGCCTCGGCGAGGGCGAGGGCGGCCCGCAGGGTGGCGGTGGCGAGGTCGGCCAGTTCGGCGGCGGTCTCGGCGACGTCGATGGTGCCGCACACGTCGCGGGCGGCGATGGACAGCAGACAGCGCCGGTAGGCGACGCGCAGCGAGACGGGGTCGTCGGCCTCGGCGAGGCCGCGTTCGAAGTCCTCCACACCGCGGTGCAGGTCGCGGGGTTCGTAGGTGACGAGGGCCTGCCAGTCGCCGGCGTGCCGGGCGAGGTGGTCGGCGAGCGCCTCGGAGGCGCCGAGCACCCCGAGGAGCCGGTCGCGCAGCGGCTTGGCCGCTATCAGGGTGTCCAGCAGTTCCCGCCGGGCGGTGGGGTCGGGCTGCGCCTCCAGGAGACGGACCAGTCCGTGCAGGGCGAGGTCGGGATCGGCGGTGGCGCCGAGGGCCTCCAGCAGGACCGGGTCGTCGCGGACCGGCGCCAGTTCCACGCCGTCCAGCAGCCGCTCGGCGGCCGAGGGGCCGGTGAAGCCGTGCCGCAGCAGCCGCGTGAAGGTACTGCTCCTGCGCCCCGGCGCCGTCATCTCGGCCTCCTGTCGGACCTGTGGGTTCAAGGGGGGTGGTACAGCCCTGAGCGTAACCGGGCTTCCGGTGGCCCGCTCCGGACTCGTACGATATCTTGTACAAGCCGCGAAGGGAGGCACCGGTATGTCCATCACCGCCAGCGAAGCCCGTCAGAACCTGTTCCCGCTGATAGAGCAGGTCAACGAAGACCATGCCCCGGTGCACATCACCTCCCGCAAGGGGAACGCCGTGTTGATGTCCGAGGAGGACTTCACGGCGTGGACGGAGACCGTGCACCTGCTGCGGTCACCGAGGAACGCCCGCCGTCTGCTCGACTCGATCGCGGAGGCCGAGGCCGGCGAGGCACGGCACCGCGAGCTGATCGACCCGGACGCGGAGCGGGCGTGAGGATCGCTTTCACGTCGCACGGCTGGGAGGACTACGTCCACTGGGCCGAGAGCGACCGGAAAGTGACCAGACGGATCAACAAACTGATCACCGACATCGCACGAGACCCCTTCAAGGGCATCGGCAAGCCGGAGCCGCTGAAGGGTGACCTGTCGGGCTACTGGTCACGCCGCATCGACGACACACACCGTCTGGTGTACAAACCGGGCGACGATGTCCTGGTCATCGTCCAGGCCCGGTACCACTACTGACGCCTGCTGACACGCGCCGCCACCTGCTGACAGACACCGTCATCGACAAGGAAGTCGAAGGAGTCACGTCATGGACTTCACCCTCGAAGTGATCCCGCTGCCCGTGAGCGACATCGACCGTTCACGGGACTTCTACCGGGACAAGGTCGGCTTCCACGTCGACATCGACCAGGAGGTCATGCCGGGGATGCGCATCGTCCAGCTCACGCCCCCGGGCTCGGGCTGCTCGATCGCCCTCGGCGACGCGATCTGGGACATGGCCCAGGGGCAGACCAAGCCGGAACCAGGTTCGTACCAGGGCCTCCAGCTCTGCGTCACCGACATCAAGGCGGCCCACGCGGAGCTGGTCGGGCGCGGCCTGGAGGTCTCCGAGCCGGTGCAGTACGCACCGGACGACGGCGCCACGTTCATGTACTTCAAGGACCCCGACGGCAACGGCTGGGCGGTCCAGGAGTACCGCCGCCGGGAGACGGAGCCGCTGCACAAGGTGCTGGCGGACCTGAAGCGCCAGGGTTAGCCGGCGGCGTGCCGGTCACACCCGCTCCCGCCAGCGGTTGGTGACCGGCAGCCTGCGGTCCTTGCCGAAGCCCTTCGGGGAGATCTTGGTGCCCGGCGGGTACTGGCGCCGCTTGTACTCGGCGGTGTCGACCATGCGCAGGGTCTTCGTCACCAGCTCGCGGTTGTAGCCGGCAGCGACTATCTCGTCCGCGCCCCGGTCCCGGTCGACGTACAGCTCGAGCATCGCGTCCAGCACCGGGTAGTCCGGCAGTGAGTCCATGTCGACCTGGCCCGGGCGCAGTTCGGCGCTCGGCGGCTTGGTGATCGAGTTCTCGGGGATCGGCGGGGCCTGGCCGCGGGCCGCGGCGGCGCGGTTGCGCCATTCGGCGAGGCGGAAGACGGACGTCTTGTACACGTCCTTGATGGGGCCGTACTCGCCCACCGAGTCGCCGTACAGCGTCGAGTACCCGACCGCCAGCTCCGACTTGTTGCCGGGGGCGAGGACCAGGTGACCCTCCTGGTTGGAGATCGCCATCAGCAGCGTGCCGCGCAGCCGCGACTGGAGGTTCTCCTCGGCCAGTCCGGTGAGCTCCAGCGCCCCCGTGTACGCGTCGAACATCGGCTCGATCGGCACGGTGCGGTAGTCGAGCCCGGTGCGCCGGGCCAGCTCCGCCGCATCGTCCTTGGAGTGCTCGGAGGAGTACTTCGACGGCATGGAGACGCCGTACACGTTCTCCGCGCCGACCGCGTCGCAGGCGATGGCAGCGACGAGGGCGGAGTCGATGCCGCCGGAGAGGCCGACGAGCACCGAGCGGAAGCCGTTCTTCGCGACGTAGGCGCGCAGGCCGACGACGAGGGCCGAGTAGACCTCCTCGTCGTCGTCCGGCCGCTCCGCGTGCCCGCCGGACAGCCACGGCTCACCGGCGGCGGTCGCGGGCGCCGGCTCCTCGGACAGCACGACCCGGTCGATGCGCAGCCCGTCGTCCACCACGCCCGTGGGCGCGTCCGCGTCGGCGGCGGGCAGGTCGAGGTCCAGCACCATGCACCCCTCGGTGAACTGCGGCGCCCGGGCCAGCACCTCCCCGTCCCGGTCGACGACGATCGAGTCCCCGTCGAAGACCAGCTCGTCCTGCCCGCCGGTCATCGCGAGGTAGGCGGTGGTGCAGCCGGCCTCCTGGGCGCGCTTGCGGACCAGCTCCAGCCGGGTGTCGCCCTTGTCGCGCTCGTACGGCGAGGCGTTGACGGAGAGCAGCAGTCCGGCCCGCGCCGAACGCGCCGCCGGCACCCGGCCGCCGTCCCGCCACAGGTCCTCGCAGATGGCCAGCGCCACGTCGACGCCGCGCACCCGCACCACCGGCATGGTGTCGCCGGGCACGAAGTGGCGGAACTCGTCGAAGACGCCGTAGTTCGGCAGGTGGTGCTTGGCGAAGGTCAGGGCCACCTCGCCGCCGTGCAGCACGGCCGCCGCGTTCTGCGGGGCGCCGGCCGGCCGGCCGTACTTCGGCCGGGCGGTCGCGGAGCGGTCGAGGTGTCCGACGACCACCGGCAGCCCGCCGAAGCCCTCGTCGGCGAGGCGCGCGGCGAGGGAGCGCAGGACGGCGCGGGAGGCCTCCACGAAGGACGGCCTGAGGGCCAGGTCCTCGACGGGGTACCCGGTCAGCACCATCTCCGGGAACGCCACCAGGTGCGCTCCCTGCCCGGCGGAGTGCCGGGTCCAGCGGAGCACCGACTCGGCGTTCGCGTCGATGTCGCCGACGGTGGAGTCGATCTGGTTCAGGGCGAGGCGTAGGCGGGGCACGCAGCCAGTGTAATCGTCAGAACGACACTATGGGGTGACGTACCGGTTTCCGCCCGATGTCCGCGGCCTCACCCCAAGCACCTCGTGACCTCACGACCGTGGCTTCGCACCCCGCTCGCTCAGCAGGTCCGCCATCAGCCGGATCTCCGACTCCTGCGACTCCACCATCCCCTGGGCCAGCCGTTTCTCCACTCCGACGGTGCACTTCTCGGCGCACCCCTCGGCCATGTGGACGCCGCCCTGGTGATGCTCGGTCATGAGCTGGAGGTAGTAGACCTCGGCCGGCCGGCCGCTGAGGGTGCCCAGCTTCTCCATCTCGGCGTCGGTGGCCATGCCCGGCATCAACGAGCCCTCCCCGGCCGAGGGCATGCCGCCCATCCCCATCCAGGTCATCGGCGGGTCGGACGAGACCTTCGGCAGCCCCCAGAGGTCGAGCCAGCCGATCATCATGCCCCGCTGGTTGGCCTGGGTCTGCGCGATGTCGTACGCGAGCCGCCGCACCTCCTCGTCATCGGTGCGGTCGCGCACGATGTACGACATCTCCACGGCCTGCTGGTGGTGCACGGCCATGTCCCGCGCGAACCCGGCGTCCGCGGAGTCGGCCGACGGGACCCGGCCCGCGCCGTCGTCGCCGGCGACCGCGTAGGTGATGCCGCCGGCCGCGACGAGGGCCGCCGCGGCGGCCCCCGCGATCCAGCCGGCCCGCCTCGGGGTCACTGCGACAGCCCGTTGGTGCACGCGGCCCCCGGCTCCGGGGTCTGCTCGCCCTGGACGAACCTCTCGAAGAACTCGTCGACGTTCGGGTCGTCGGCGCCCGTCACGGTGCGCTGGTGGCCCCAGGCGGTCAACATGATCGGGTCCTGCTGCTCGTCGTTGGGGCTCATCAGCGAGTACGGCGTCTTCTTCACCTTCTCCGCCAGCTCCTCCACGTCGGCCTTCGGGGCCTTGTCGGTGTACGTCACCCACACGGCGCCGTGCTCCAGCGAGTGCACCGCGTTCTCGTTGTTCAGCGGCTTGGTGTAGACGTCGCCGTCGCAGTTCATCCAGACCTGGTTGTGGTCGCCGCCGACGGGGGGCTCCGCGGGGTAGGACACCTTCTTGGTGACGTGGTTGCGGCCCAGGTTCCCCTCCCAGGTGCGCACCCCGTCCTCGCCGGTGACGAACTTGCCGGAGGTCTTGCCGTCGGAGGCGGTGCCGGAGGACGAGTCGTCGGACTGCGACCGGACGAGGAAGACCCCGCCGACCACGAGACCTGCGACGACCACGGCACTGACCGCGATCGTGAGGACCCGGTTCCGGCGCTCGCGGGCCTCCTCGGCGCGTCGCATCTCGGCTATGCGGGCCTGTCGCGCCTGGTTGCTGCTCTTCTTGGCGGAACCCATGGGGTGTGCCCTTCTGGGAACAGGGTGACGGTGGAGTCCGCTGATCGTAAGGGCGGAGGAGGGCTGAATCGTAGGGAGATCACAGGATCCGTCGCCGTGGAAGCCCAGGAATGGCCCGATCGAACAGGTGGCCTCTACGCTGCGGGGAGGGCCGGTGGGCCGATCGAGGTCCGCAACGCGTACGAAACCGTGCTGTGGTGTGATGCTCGGGTGCGGGGCCGCCTCCCGCCGTACCGGAGACAGGCGGCCTGACCAGCGAGGATGGGGAAGCGGAAGATGGACAAGCAGCAGGAGTTCGTGATCCGGACGCTGGAGGAGCGCGACATCCGGTTCGTACGCCTGTGGTTCACGGACGTACTGGGCTTCCTCAAGTCCGTCGCCGTGGCCCCGGCCGAGCTGGAGCAGGCCTTCGACGAGGGCATCGGCTTCGACGGCTCCGCGATCGAGGGCTTCGCCCGGGTCTACGAGTCCGACATGATCGCCAAGCCGGACCCCTCCACCTTCCAGGTCCTGCCCTGGCGCGCGGAGGCCCCCGGCACGGCCCGCATGTTCTGCGACATCCTGATGCCGGACGGCTCCCCGTCCTTCGCCGACCCGCGCTACGTCCTCAAGCGCGCCCTGGCCCGGACCTCCGACCTGGGCTTCACCTTCTACACCCACCCGGAAATCGAGTTCTTCCTGCTGAAGGACAAGCCGGTCGACGGCACGGTGCCGACCCCCGCCGACAACTCGGGCTACTTCGACCACACCCCGCAGAACATCGGCATGGACTTCCGCCGCCAGGCGATCACCATGCTGGAGTCGATGGGCATCTCGGTGGAGTTCTCCCACCACGAGGGCGCCCCCGGCCAGCAGGAGATCGACCTGCGCTACGCGGACGCGCTCTCCACGGCCGACAACATCATGACGTTCCGCCTGGTCATGAAGCAGGTCGCGCTGGAGCAGGGCTTGCAGGCCACCTTCATGCCGAAGCCGTTCTCGGAGTTCCCCGGCTCGGGCATGCACTCGCACCTGTCGTTGTTCGAGGGTGACCGCAACGCGTTCTACGAATCGGGCGCCGAGTACCAGCTCTCCAAGGTCGGCCGCTCCTTCATCGCGGGCCTGCTGCGGCACGCGGCGGAGATCTCGGCGGTCACCAACCAGTGGGTGAACTCCTACAAGCGCATCTGGGGCGGCACCGAGCGCACGGCCGGCGCCGGCGGCGAGGCCCCCTCCTACATCTGCTGGGGCCACAACAACCGCTCGGCCCTGGTCCGCGTCCCCATGTACAAGCCCGGCAAGACCGGCTCGGCCCGCGTCGAGGTCCGCTCCATCGACTCCGGCGCCAACCCGTACCTGACCTACGCCGTCCTGCTCGCCGCCGGTCTCAAGGGCATCGAGGAGGGCTACGAACTCCCGCCGGGCGCCGAGGACGACGTCTGGGCCCTGTCCGACTCGGAGCGCCGCGCGCTGGGCATCGAGCCCCTTCCCCAGAATCTCGGCGAGGCGCTGGCCCTGATGGAGCGCAGCGACCTGGTCGCCGAGACCCTCGGCGAGCACGTCTTCGACTTCTTCCTGCGCAACAAGCGGCAGGAGTGGGAGGAGTACCGGTCCCAGGTGACGGCGTTCGAGCTGCGGAAGTCGCTGCCGGTGCTGTAGGGGCAGGTCAGAAGTAGCTTTCCGCTGATTCAGCGGTTGGGGCCGACGGTCGTGGACCGTCGGCCCCATGGTGTGTCGGCCGACACCGGGATGGACGGGGCGCCGTCGCCCACTGCGGGCACGTTGGGGTGCGCGTGGTGTGCTCCCATCCACTGCCGCCGACCCAGAGCCGACAGACGCGGCGGTCCACGGCGTGTGGGCCGACGGCGGCCGGGATGGGAGCAGGGTGAGTGGGGGCTGGGGTGCTTCACGCCCGGGGGAGCTGAGACCGGAGGGACCGAGGGGTCACCCGTTCGGCTCAACGGTCCGGCTGGTCGTGTGGCCCGAGAACGGCCCGAGAAGATGGGCTCGACCACGCTTCAGGCGGCGCTCCTGTGCCCGCTGGTGTTGCACGACACTCCGGCGTCACCCGATATGGGTAGCAAGACCCCGTTCACGGGTCACACAAGGAGGAACTATGCGTCGCACGACAGTCGGTGCTCTTCTGACCGCCGCTCTCCTCGCGGGACCGGCTGCGGTCACCGCGGAAGCGCACGCGCCGGTTGGGGCTCAGGCAACCTCAGTCCAAGTCGCTCAGAGCCAGGCGCAGGAGGACGACAACAACAAGGACGACGACGGAGGATGGGGGCTCTGGGGCCTCACTGGTCTTCTGGGTCTGCTCGGTCTCATCCCTCGTCGGCGCAAGACGCACGACACGGGAACCCACCGCGGCACGGGGACTGGCGGCGCCTACCCCAATGACCGTCCTTGAGCCGGGCGCCAGGCAGGACGGCCCTCGGGCCGGTGACGCAGCGCTCGCGGACGAACGCGGACGTGGGCGAGGCGGTGTCCTGCATGGTGGTGACCGCTTCGCGGCTGGACGACGGTCCCGTGATCCCGTCCCGCGATTCCCAGGCGGGCTAGGCCGTCGAGGGCCCAGTTGATGATGCCGGGCACTTCGGCGGCGAGCCGGCCGGTGAGGTTGGGGTCTCCCGGCCCGGCCACGACACGGTCATCTGTCGAGGACGGTGAATCGGGGGGCGATGATGGTCTTGCCGGAGCGGGAGGACCGACCATGAGACGGATCTCCCGCTGGTCCGGTGTGGCCGGACAGGTCGTAGCCGCACCACTCCTGCAGGGCGGCGACGGGCCTCGGGGTTGTCCGGCCGGACCCGCGCCAGGAGCCGTCCCCAGGTGGGCGCGGTGGCGTCCGGGTCGTAGGGGAACACGGGACGGAGACGTCGGAGCCCAGGCGGGGGCGTCCACCTCGGTGGGCAGCGGCACGACGGCTACGAGGGCGTCGAACAGATCGCTGATCTTCTGCCGACGCAGCGATGTGCGGGCCCATGCGATGGCATTCGCGTCGTCGGGGTCGACCACGGTCAGGTCGGCGCCGCCAGGGTGACAGCCGACGCACACGGCTTGCCACCACGCGGCAGCCCACGGGGGGCGAGACGGGCGGGCGGGCTCGGTGGTGACGGCGCCCACGCGTGACACGCCGCTTGCTCGTCGTCCAGGGTGATCGGTCCGAGACGGCTGCCTTGCGGTGCCGGCACTCGCGGCCGACGGACTGGCCGTGCAGGGGCGCGCGGGCGCGGGCGGCGGTCCAGCCGATCTCGCTGATGATGCCGAGGGCGAGCGCGTACGCCTGGTCCGGCGCCCCGGCTCGGGCCGGTGGTCGGCGGTGACGTAGGGGCGGGCGCGCCGGCCGTCGCGGCTGGGGTACTGGCGCGCCGGGCCGGCGTCGAAGGCGGCGGACAGGGCGGCGGTGACGCGGTCGGCGTCGGCCGGGTCGGTCGGTTGAGACGCGGATTCGAACACGTGGGTCCTGCTGCCGGGGCGCCAGCGGTCAGGTGATGAGGCAGCTCCTTCGTGACGACAGCGCCGGATGCTGCGCCCGCTGGCGGTGCCGGCTCACGCGCTTGCCGTGGCCGGGCTTGCGCGGCAATGCGCCGGCGGCGGTCGCACGAGGCTGCTCCGGCCCGACGCCTCTTCCTGCACAACGAGCGGCAGGAAGTGGAGGAGTACCGGTCGCACGTGACGGCGTTCGAGCTGCGGAAGTCGCTGCCGGTGTTAGTGCGCGGTTCGGCGGGCGCGTCCCGCTGCGGTGACGGAGGGGGCCGGCGGTCGAGGACAGCCGGCCCGCGCTGATGTGTCACTCCTGATGTGTCACTCTCCCCGAGCCGGGATTCGGCCCGGGGCCGCCGCCAAAACTCCCTCGAACCTGCACACCGTTCATCGCACGGTCGCACGGGAGGGCGATGGCGGAGCCGGACCGGGCCGACGGTGTGCGTCGCGCCCCCGGGGACCCTCATAACCGGCAGGTAACGTGAAGATGCGGGCCCTTTCCCTGACCGCATTCGCACACTGATGAACGCGGCGGCGCTGAGAGTGAGCCGTCAACGGCGCGCGGATGGTCGGCCGTTCACCACCGTGCTTTGATCAGTGCGCGGCACGCCGGTGACCGGCTCCGGATCCCCCACCCGGAGCGCGGGTGTGCGTGCCTCACCGCTCCCATTGTCTTTGGCACGAAAGGAAAGACCTGCCATGAACTTCGTCCCCCAGGTCGAGACGGCTGAGATCTCCGACGCGGACCTGGACCAGGTGTCCGGCGGCAACATCGGCGTCGACGCCGGCGCGGCCGTCATGACGGCCGGCGGCAACTTCGGCGCCGGCCTCTACGCGGAGGTCGGCCCGCTCTCCGTCGGCACCGGCCTGGGCGCCGAGGCTGCCCTCGGCGGTGCCACGGCGCAGGGCCAGGCGCACACGACCATGGCCTGAGTCGCACGGCCGACGTGCGCTGACTGCAGGAGGACGGGGTTCCGAACCGGCTCGGTTCGGGACCCCGTCCTCCTGTCCGTGCGCCGGTCACCACCCGCGACGGGTGAGCGTCCGGCGGTGTGGGTACCCGGGGCCCATGTTCTTCTTCTTCAGCAACCGGATCGGATGCATCGGCTCGCTGATCCTCAGCGCCGTGGCGACCGTCGTCCTGATCCTCCTCCTCAGCCGCTGACCACCGCGTCGGCCCCACGAGCCGCAAAGGCGGCGCCGGACGTGCGGACCCCCGCCCTCGGCCCGCAGCAGCCGAAGGGCGGGGGTTCTTCCTCGGTGGGCAGGGGTTCTCAGCCGGGCCCGGCACGGTGCCGGGCCTCGTCCGCGAGCTGCCGGCCGGAGTCCCGGGCCTGCTCGGTCACCTTGCCGCCCTGCCCGCGTGCCTCCTCCTGGGTGGTGCGGGCGGCCTGAGTCGCGGTGTCCTTCATGTCCGCGGCCGCCTCCTGGGTCACTTCCTTCGCGCCTTCCTTCAGGTGCTGCGCGGACTCGGCGGCGGCCTGCTTCACCGGTTCCATGGCCTCGCTCTGCATCAGCTCGGAGGCCTTCCGCCGCTCGATGCGGGAAGTGGGCAGCAGCGACGAGGCCAGCACCCCGACCCCGAAAGCGACCACGCCGGCCGCCAGGGGGTTGCCCTGGGTCTGGCTGCGGGCCATGTCGGGCGTCTGCTGCACGGCGTGTCCCGCCTGCTCGGCCACGTCGCGCGCGGTACCGGCGGCCTGTCCCGCCGCGTCCCGGGCCGAATCGACCGCCCGCCCGGTTCCCTCCTGCAGCGAACCGGCCGCCGACTGCGTGGTGTCCCGTACGCCGTGTGCCGCGTACGAGGCCGTGCCCATGACACGCTCGCGCATGCCGGACACCGCGCCGCGCATCCGTGCGCTGCGGCGCCGGGCCACGCGCCGGGGACTGGTCCGGTCGGCGAGCCGGTCCACGTCCGTGGCCAGCCGGCCGCGGGTGGCCTCGATCTCGGCCCTCATCTGGTCGG
The DNA here is from genome assembly GCF_014649815.1 of Streptomyces mutabilis. GTDB lineage: Bacteria > Actinomycetota > Actinomycetes > Streptomycetales > Streptomycetaceae > Streptomyces > Streptomyces mutabilis. The sequence goes on from NZ_BMTT01000001.1 coordinate 73,632, forward strand.
GTGACGTACCCATTCCGCGTTCTCCTTCATGGTTTCGACGGTTCGCTCCGGTTTCGGCGACACGGTCTTCATCCGCTCCCGGCCCTTCAGGTAGAGCACGGCGGCGGCGATGCCCCAGAGCACGGCGACGATGAGGGCCGCCCAACCGCCGTCGATGGCGTTGGCCAGGCCGAACATCGCGGCCAGTGAGACGAAGAGCAGGACCATGTAGCCCGCGAAACCGGCGCCGCCGAACATTCCGGCGGCCTTCCCGGCCCGGCTCGCCTCGTCCCTCACTTCCGCCTTGGCGAGCTCGACCTCCTGCCGGAAGAGGGTCTGCAGATCCGCGGTGACCGCGGACAGCAGGTGGCTCATGGACCGGTCCTGCTCCCGGGGCTCCTGGTGCGCTCCCGTGCCTCGGAGGGGAGAGATGGTCGCCATCTCACACCTCCGGATGTCCACGGCCCGGGAGCAGGTGCCCGACGGTCGGCGGCACGGACGGCGGCGCGGGGGTCTCCTCCGCGGGGATCGCCGGGGAGCCGGTCGACACGGACCGCGGTTCCGTCGGGCCACCCTCGGCCACACCGCGGTCGGTCGTCGTGGCGGGGCCGCCCGGCCCGGCCTCGTCGGCTTGGGAGGCGGCTCCCGCCGCCTTCGGCAGCCGGCCGGCGGCCAGCCCGGCCAGCAGTGCCGCGCCCAGGAAGGCGCCGGGCCGCCGCTGGGCGAATTGCCGCAGGTCACCGACGATTCCGTCGACGCCCCGCTCGTCCAGGTAGTCGGCGGCCTTGCTGCCTCGGTCCGCCGCGTGGACCACCAGGCTTCGGGCCGGAGAATCGTCCTGTGCGTGCGCGGCCAGACCCGAGAGGTCGCTCGCCCACTGACGCAGTTGGCCTGCGGCGCGCTTGGCCTGCTCCTCGGCCTCGCCCATCGCACGGCTCCGCAGGTCCTCCAGGACCGTGCCCGCCTGCTGGCGTGCCTCGCCCGCCACGGAGCGGGCCTGCTCCGCGGCCGTTCCCGCCACCTGGCTCGCGGCCTGTTTGGCCTGGTCGGCCGTGGCGGACGTCTCTGTCCTCGCCTTCTGTTTGGTGGCCCCGGTTCCGGTCTGTACGGACTCACTCATCGGCGGTGCTCCTCGTCGCATGTCCTGCGTGCGGTCCCCGTGTCCCGGATGGCCCGGCGGGTTGCCGGGACCGGGCGTCTCACGTGACCGTCCGTCTTCTTTCGGGTGGCCACTTAGTCGCTTATGACACGTTTTGGCCAGCTATTGTTCGACGAGGAGCGCGAATTCGCAGGGTGACGAATGCAGTACGTTGGGTAGCTGGCCGAGTTGTGGCCGTCCCACCGCACGCTCCCCCGGGCAGAGGGGCGGATGACAGAAGCGACCTGGAACCGCCGCCCCGTTGCTCCGCCGTGGTACATCAGCCCTCGCCGCACGGGCGGCGTCCGCGACGAGCAGCGTTGCGTACGGGCTCGACTCCCCATCTCAGAGCCTTCGGTGAGGCGCGATGAGCAGAAGTCCGCGCACCGTTCACAGGCCGAGCCCGACGAAAGGCCCGGCTCCGTCCACGAGTTGGGATCGAGGCCCGGAACCGGCTCCGTCACGCCACCGGGTGACGGCCCAGCAGCGAGGTCAGGACGGCCTCCGCGTGGGTCCACAGCAGGGCGCCGCCGATACCGGGGACGACTCGGCGGCGGGCGCCGGGGATGCGGGTGGCGAGGAAGGCGCCCCGGTCGGGTGAGTGACCGGTGTCGTGTTCGCCGTACCAGATGTCCACCGGAACGGTGATCCGGTCGAGGGCGAACGGCCACCGACCCATCGCGAGGACCGTGTCACGGGCGTACCCGGCCGCCGCGCCCTGGGCGAATCCCTCGGCCAGGGCGCGGCGGTAGGCGGCCGAGAAGTCGCGGTCCCGGTACACGGCGAGGTCGCGGTCCTGGCTGCCGTCCGTGACCAGGCTCCACATCGCGTCCGCGTCGAAGCGGGCGAAGAACTCCTCGGCACCGGACGCGTCCTGCACGGCCCGTGCGGTCAGGACGCGCAGCTCCGTCGGCAGGGCGGCGGCGAACTCGGGTGCCGCCACCTCGTCGGCGGCCGAGACCAGGGACAGCGCGGCGGCCGCACCGGCCTGCGCGCAGGCCAGGGCGAACGGGGCGCCCTGCGAATTGCCCACCACGGCGGGAACTCCCAGGCCCCGCAGGCCGCACAGCGCCCGCACGTCGGCCGCGAAGTCGGCGAAGGTCCGGCCCGGGGCGGGCGTGGACACGCCCAGTCCGGGGCGGTCCACGGAGACCAGGCGGACGCCGAGCGCCTCCACGACGCCGGCACCGAAGCCGAGCCGGCGGCTCGTGGCCGCGCCGGGGCAGAGCAGGACCGGCACGCCGTCGGGTGGGCCCCACTCGGCCCAGCCGAGCAGACGCCCGCCGGGCAGGCGAGTTGCACCGAGGCGGGCTGGGGCGGAGACCAGGGCGGTCATGCCCCGCATCCTCACACCGGGCATGCGGGCTTCGCACGCGGATTTCCACGGCCCGGCATCCCCGCGCAGCATTCGGACCGGACGAACGAGGGGTTCGACTACGACTTCTCCGAGGTGCTGAAGGACCGCGCCGAACCGAGGGCGGAAGGAAACAGAACTGGACGGGAGGGGAACAGGGGCGCCGGCATCGGCACCCCAGCCGTCACCGCCGTACCGCCTCCGCCTCCTCCGGCACGTGCCCCGCGACGACACGCTCCCGCCCGGACACCGCGGCGTCGGCGCCCCGGCGCCGGTCCACCGCCCACGCCGCGCCCGCGACCGCCAGCCCGAGCACCGCGAGCCCCGCGCCCGCCGTGGCCGGGGAGGTGACGCCGAAGCCCGCGGCCAGGGCGAGGCCGCCGATCCAGGCGCCGCCGGCGTTGGCGAGGTTGAAGGCGGCCTGGTTGGCCGAGGAGGCGAGAGAGGGGGCCGCCGCGGCCTTCTCCATGACCATGAGCTGGAGGGGGGAGCCGGTGATGAAGGCGGCCATGCCGAGCAGGGCGACCGCGCCGGCCGCCGCCACCTCCGAGCGCATCAGGAGCGGGAAGAGGGCCAGGACCAGGACGAGGGAGACCAGGCCGCCGAAGAGGGTGCCGCGCAGGGAGTGGTCGGCCAGCCGGCCGCCCAGCAGGTTGCCCGCGGTGGCGCCGACGCCGAACAGGGCCAGCAGCAGCGTCACGCTGGCCTCGGCGAAGCCGGCGGCGTCCGTGAGCATCGGCGTGATGTAGCTGTACGCCGCGAAGAGCGCGCCGAAGCCCGCGACCGTCGTACCGAGGGCGAGCCAGACGGGGACGGAGCGCAGGGCGGCCAGTTCGCCGCGCAGGCCCGTGGTGGGGGCGGGCGCGTTCTCGCGCGGGATCAGGGCGACCAGCGCCGCTATCGCCACGACGCCGATCGCGCTCACGCCGAGGAAGGTCGCCCGCCAGCCGAGCTGCTGGCCCATGGCGGTGGCGGCGGGGACGCCGACGATGTTGGCGACGGTGAGGCCCAGGAACATCAGGGAGACGGAGCGGGCCTTGCGTTCCGGCGCGACCATGCCGGTGGCGACCACCGCGCCGACGCCGAAGAAGGCGCCGTGCGGCAGGCCGCTGACGAAGCGGGCGGCGAGGAGGGAGACCTCTCCGGGGGCGAACGCGGACAGCGCGTTGCCGGCCACGAAGAGGGCCATCAGCGCGATCAGGACCGTGCGGCGGGACATCCGCGCGGTCGCCGCCGCGAGCAGCGGGGCGCCGATGACGACGCCGAGCGCGTACGCCGAGACCAGGTGGCCGGCGCTGGGGATCGAGATGTTCAGGTCGTCCGCGACATCGGGCAGCAGGCCCATCATCACGAACTCGGTGGTACCGATGCCGAAGGCGCCCACGGCAAGGGCGAGCAGGGCCAGGGGCATGAAGGTCTCGCCTTTCGAGAGCGGAGGTGTGCGTACGGGACGCTTCGCTATGTTCCCGTACGGAACAAAGTCTCTCAGGGCGAGTATTCCGCCAGGTGACGCGCGGGTTTCCGGCAGCCGCTCAGATGGGGCTGAGCAGGGACTTTCACTGCGCCTCTGTGTCGACCCTCACACGTGCGGCGATCGGGAGGTGGTCGCTGCCGGTGGCCGGGAGCGTCCAACTGGTCGTCGGCTCGACGCCCGAGACCAGGATCTGGTCGATGCGGGCCATCGGGAAGGCCGCCGGCCAGCTGAAGCCGAAGCCGTCGCCGACGGCGCCCTGCGGGGAGCGCATCTGGGAGGTGATGGCGGTGAGGGCGCGGTCGTTCATGGTGCCGTTGAGGTCGCCGAGCAGGATCTTGCGCTCCAGCTTCTCGTCGGCGATGGCCTCGCCGAGGGCGTTGGCGCTCTTGTCCCGCTGCCGGGCGGTGAAGCCGGCCTCCAGCTTCACCCGTACGGAGGGCAGGTGGGCGACGTACACCGCGACCGGCCCGGAGGGCGTGGCGACGGTGGCGCGCATGGCGCGCTTCCAGCCCAGCTCGATGTCGACGGCCTCAACGTCGCTGAGCGGGTACTTGCTCCACAGCCCGACCGTGCCGACGACGGCGTGGTGCGGGTACTTCGCCTCCAGCGCCTTCTCGTACGTCGGCACCGCGGTCGCCTTCAGCTCCTCCAGAGCCATCACGTCCGCTCCGGAGGCGGCCACGGCGCGGGCGGTGCCGGCCGGATCGGCGTTGTCGGCGTTGACGTTGTGCGTGGCCACCGTGAGGTCGCCGCCGGAGCCGGTCTTGTCGAAGAGGAGGCCGCCGAAGAGATTGAGCCACACGCTCACCGGCAGTACCAGCGCGATCAGCGCCGTCGCCGACTTGCGGGCGAGCGCGATCACCAGCAGGACGGGGATCAGCAGGCCGAACCACGGCAGGAAGGTCTCGGTGAGGCTGCCGAGGTTGCCGATGGCGTTCGGGATGTGGGAGTGGGCCGCCATGACGATCGCCAGGACGACCGCCACCGTCGCGGTGATCAGACCCCGGCGCCAGATCCGCCGGTCGCCTCGCCAACCGGTGACGGCCCGGTCGTACAGGCGCCGGATCCGGGTGGTCCGGCGCTCGGGCCCCGAGTCGTCGTCCGTCTCCGTGATGTACGCCTGCTGCGCCATACCGTCGCCTCACTGCCTGCCGTGCACACCGTCGCCCCCCGTGACTCAGCACCCTAGGGGATGATCGGTTCCTTTCCTGCCGTCCCTCGACGGCCGTACGGGCACGAGGACGTACGAGTCCCCGTCCGGAGTTCCGAACCCCGCCCTCCTGGACCGCTCTGTGACAGAACGATCACATTCGCCCCACTCGGCACGACGGATCGGGGGCCGGGAGGAGGGTCCCCTAGCCGCCGGGGCGCGGGAAGTGCCACCATGGAAGGGATCCGGGGACGCCGTGAGGGCGCCTCGAGATGACTTGAAGGAGCCGTTGCCATGACGCAGCTTTCGGCTGCCCAGACGCCACAGAGCCGCCCTGCCGACGGGAGCAAGGCGCTGTACGGGGGCAAGAGCAACCGTCGTATCACCGTCCGGGACATCGCCGCCGCCAAGGAGCGCGGCGAGAAGTGGCCCATGCTCACCGCCTACGACGCGATGACCGCGTCCGTCTTCGACGAGGCCGGCATCCCGGTCATGCTCGTCGGCGACTCCGCGGGCAACTGTCACCTCGGCTACGACACCACCGTGCCGGTCACCCTCGACGAGATGACCATGCTGTCCGCGGCCGTCGTCCGCGGCACCTCGCGTGCCCTGGTCGTCGGCGACCTGCCCTTCGGTTCCTACCAGGAGGGCCCGGTGCAGGCGCTGCGCTCGGCGACCCGGCTGGTGAAGGAGGCCGGGGTCGGGGCGGTCAAGCTGGAGGGCGGCGAGCGCTCGCACCGGCAGATCGAGCTGCTGGTCGAGTCCGGCATCCCGGTGATGGCGCACATCGGCCTCACCCCGCAGTCCGTCAACGCCATGGGCTACCGGGTGCAGGGCCGGGGCGAGGAGGCGGCCCAGCAGCTGCTGCGCGACGCCAAGGCCGTGCAGGACGCGGGCGCCTTCGCGGTCGTCCTGGAGCTGGTACCGGCCGAGCTGGCCGCCGAGGTGACGCGGTCGCTGCACATCCCGACGGTCGGTATCGGCGCCGGACCCGACACCGACGCCCAGGTGCTGGTGTGGACCGACATGCTCGGGCTGACCGGCGGCCGGGTGCCGAAGTTCGTGAAGAAGTACGCCGACCTGCGCCAGGTCATCGGCGACGCGGCCAAGTCCTTCGCCGAGGACGTTGTCGGCGGAACGTTCCCGCAGGACGAGCACTCCGTCCACTGAGCCATCGCGGCACCACACACCGGCCCCGCCGATCTTCCCCCGTCGGCGGGGCCGGTCCCCGTCTCGGCGGTGTCGGTGGGATGTCGGTGCCCGCACCGTGCTGTCGGCGGGATGTCGGCGGTTTGTCGGCAGAGGCTGACAACGTCGTCGGCATGAAGCGAATCGACGACAGCCCCCGGACCGCGGGCAGCGCGGTCACCGTGCGGGGGCTGGTCAAGCACTACGGCGAGACCAAGGCACTGGACGGCGTCGACCTCGATGTGCGCGAGGGCACCGTGATGGGTGTGCTCGGACCGAACGGGGCCGGCAAGACCACCCTCGTCCGCATCCTGTCCACCCTCATCACGCCCGACGCCGGCCGGGCGCACGTCGCCGGCTACGACGTCGTACGGCAGCCGCGGCAGCTGCGGCGCGTGATAGGTCTCACCGGGCAGTACGCGTCCGTGGACGAGAAGCTCCCGGGCCGGGAGAACCTCTACATGATCGGGCGCCTGCTCGACCTGTCCCGCAAGGACGCCCGCAGGCGGGCCGACGAACTGCTGGAGCGGTTCTCGCTCACCGAGGCCGCCAAGCGGCCCGCGAGGACCTACTCGGGCGGCATGCGGCGCCGCCTCGACCTCGCCGCCTCCATGATCGGAAATCCGGCGGTGCTGTACCTGGACGAACCCACGACCGGTCTGGACCCGCGCACCCGCAACGAGGTGTGGGACGAGGTCAAGCGCATGGTCGGCGACGGCGTCACCGTGCTGCTCACCACCCAGTACATGGAGGAGGCCGAGCAGCTCGCCTCCGAGCTGACCGTCGTGGACCGCGGCAAGGTCATCGCGAACGGCGGCATCGAGGAGCTGAAGGCCAAGGTCGGCGGCCGCGCCCTGCGGGTCCGCCCGGCCGACCCGCTCCAGCTCCGCCCGCTCGCCTCCCACCTGGACGAGCTGGGCATCACCGGGCTCGCCAGCTCCACCGTGGACACGGAGCGCGGTGCCGTCCTGGTGCCGATCCTCAGCGACGAGCAGCTGACCGCGGTGGTCGGCGCGGTCACCGCGCGCGGCATCACCGTCTCCTCCGTCACCACCGAACTGCCCAGCCTGGACGAGGTCTTCCTGTCGCTCACCGGCCACCGCGCCAGTGCCCCGCAGGACCCCGCGCCCGCCGACACCCGCGAGGAGGTCGCCGTATGAGCGCCGCCACCCTGACCCCCACTCCCGCACCCGCACCCACTCCCGACGCCCGGATCTCGCTGCGCGGGCACGTGCGGCACACCGGCGCCCTGGTCCGCCGCAACCTGCTGTGGATCCGCCAGGACCCGGAGTCGATGTTCGACGCCGTGCTGATGCCGGTCGTCTTCACCCTGCTGTTCGTGTACGTCTTCGGCGGGTCGATCGGCCAGGCCCTGGGCGGCGGCCAGGACGGCTATGTCCAGTACGTGATCCCCGGCATGATCGCGATGATGAGCATGACGCTGTCCCAGGGCGTCGGCACCGGGTTCAGCCAGGACTTCAACTCCGGCGTCATGGACCGCTTCCGGTCGCTGCCGATCGGGCGCGGCTCGGTGCTCTTCGCGAAGATCGCGGTGGAGATGCTGCGGATGCTGTTCGCGACGACGGTGCTGATGGTCGTCGCCGTCCTGGTCGGTTTCGACATCGAGCGCTGGGGCGGTCTGTTCGCGGCCGTGGGCCTGTCGGCGGTGTTCGCCTCGTCGATCATGTGGGTGTTCATCACCCTGGGCGTGATCCTCAAAAACGCCCAGTCGGTGCAGGCGATGGGCTTCCTGGTGCTGTTCCCGCTCCAGTTCGGCTCCTCGATCTTCGCGCCGACGCAGTCGATGCCGGGCTGGCTGCAGGCCTTCACCGACTACAACCCGCTGTCCACGCTCGCCGACGCGGCGCGCGGACTGATGGTCGGCGGCCCGGTCGCGCACGACCTGTGGATCACGCTGGCCTGGTCGGTGGCGATCACGGCGGTGATGGCGCCGGTCGCCATCCACAAGTTCCGTACGAAGACCTGACCGGGCCGGCACGGACGGCCGCGGGTCCCGGGTCAGACGAGGACGAGGGCCTCCCGCGGGGAGAGGCCGTCGCCCTCGGCGTACGCGGCGTGGTACGCCTCGGCGTCGAGCACCTCGCGGACCCGCCCGGTGGCCCGGGCGCGTGCGTCCCGCTCCAGGCCCATCGAGACGTGCTCCGGGGGCAGCATCGCGTCGGCGGCGCCGATGCAGCGCGCGGCGTCGGCGGCCCGGCGCCCGCCGTCCACGCGGGCCAGCGCCATCGCGGCGATGGTCAGGCAGCCGGAGCGCATGTGCGGGGCGATGGCCGCGGACAGCGGGTCCTCGGCCCGCTCCAGCGCCTTGCGGACCTTGTCGAGGCACTCCTCGTGCCGGTCCTCCAGCGTCGCGATCCACGCCTCGGCGGCGAGGATGAAGGCGTCGAAGACGATGAAGTGCGAGATGGCGAAGTCCCGGCGCAGCAGCCGTAGCTGCACCCGTGCCTCGGCGGTCCGGCCGGTCATGCCGAGCCAGCCGGCGAGGAAGAGCCGGGCGGCCGGCATGGCGCCGCTGTGCCCCGCGCCGTCGGTGCGGTCGATCACGGCGTACAGGATGCGCTCACCCTCCTCGCCCTCGCCCGCCTCCAGCAGCACACTGCCGAGGCGGGCCTCCAGGACGTCGACGTGGGCGTGCGCGCCGAGCCGCTCGGCGTGCTGCGCGGCGGCCCGGTAGTCGGCGGCGGCGAGCTGGAACTCGCCCTTGCGCTCCCGGGCCTCGGCGCGGGCGGCAAGGGCCTCGGCGGTGCCCCAGGCGTCGCCGAGGCGGCGGTAGATCTCCAGCGCCTCGTCGGCGTCACTGGTGGCGTCGCCCGCCCACTCGGTGCGGTTGGCGAGGAAGTTGGCGCGCATCTGGAGGCTGCCGGCCAGCGCCCAGTCGTATCCCGGCGTCTCGCGGCAGGTGCGCACGGCTCCGTCCATGATCTCGCGCAGCCGCACCATGTCGCCGGAGAGCATCACGGCGAAGAACCAGAGCAGGCCGGGAGGGAAGCAGGTCTGGGGCATGCCCGGTTCGTACGTGACGGCGATGGCGCGCAGCTTCCGCTTGGCCGCCGGGCTCTGCCAGGCGTCCAGCTCGGTGTCCATGCAGGCGAGATGGGCCAGGTGGACGCCTCGGCGGGCCTCGGCGAGCACTTCACCGGTCATCGGGGGCGGGGCGGACGTGCACCGCTCCCACACCGGCTCGGCGCGGCGGACCGGCTCGGCGAACGGGTCCGGACCGAGGGTCATGACCTCGCTGAACCAGTTCCGCGCCTCCACCCGCATGTCGCGCATCTGCCAGTACCAGACCAGCGACAGGGACAGGCTGAGCGCCTCCTGCTCGTCGCGCTCGGCGATGGCGTGGCGCAGGGCGGTGCGCAGGTTCTCGTACTCGCGCTCCAGCCGCTCGATGGCGGCGAGCTGTCGCGGGCCGCGCAGCAACGGGTCCGTGGTGCGGGCGAGTTCCCGGTAGTACGTCAGGTGTGCGCGCTCGGCGGCGGGTCGGCCGCCGGACTCGTCGAGGCGTTCGCCGGCGTACTCGGCGACGGTCTCCAGGAGCCGGTAGCGCATCCCGTCGCTCCCGGACGGCGCGGCCACGACCAGGGACTTGTCGACGAGGGAGCCGAGCGCGTCCAGGGCGGCGGGCCCGCACACGGCCTCGGCGGCGGCGAGGTCGCAGCCGCCCGCGAAGACGGACAGGCGGCGCAGCACCTCCCGCTCCTCCTCGTCGAGCAGGTCCCAGGACCAGTCGACGACGGCGCGCAGGGTCTGCTGGCGGGGCAGGACGGTGCGGCTGCCGGAGGTGAGCAGGCGGAAGCGGTCGTCGAGGCGGTCGGCGATCTGGCGCGGGGTCAGCATCCGCAGCCGGGCGGCGGCCAGTTCGATGGCGAGCGGCAGTCCGTCGAGGCGGCGGCAGATCTCGGCGCAGGCGTCCGCGGTCTCCTCGTCGGCGTCGGGGCGGAAGCCGGGGCTGGCGGCGGCGCCCCGGTCGGCGAGCAGCCGCAGCGCGGCCGGTTCGGGCAGCGGCTCCACCGGGCGCAGCAGCTCCCCCGGTACGCCGAGGGGTTCCCGGCTGGTGGCGAGGACGGTGAGGTTCGGACAGCGGGCGAGCAGTTCCTCGGCGAGGCGGGCGGCGGCGTCGACGACGTGCTCGCAGTTGTCCAGGACGATCAGCATGTGGCGGCGGCCGCAGTGCTCGACGAGGCGCTCGACCGCGGTGGCCTGCCGGTCGGTGGCGGCGACGGCCCGCATCTCCTCCGCGCCGGCGCCGTACAGCACGGTCTCGCGGGCGCCCAGCGCGGTCAGCACGGCCTCCGGCACGGCGTCGGGGCCGTCGACGGGCGCGAGTTCGGCCAGCCAGGCACCGTCCCGTGCCGGGTCGCCGGCGCCCTCGGCGGCCTCCTGCGACAACCGGGTCTTGCCGGCGCCGCCGGGCCCGAGGAGGGTGACGAGGCGGGTGGCGGCCAGGTCGGCGCGGAGGGCGGCCAGGTCGGCGTCCCGGCCGACGAAGGAGGTGAGCCGGGCTCGCAGGTTGCCGCGGGGGCGGGGCGCCGACACGGTGGCGCAAGCCTGGGCCTCAGGGCCCGGCGGCGCCGTGGGGCCGGCGGAGGCCGAAGCGGCGGGCGACGTGGTGCGGGCGGGGGCCGCGGGGTGGGCCTGTGCCGACGGGTGGGCGGCGGACACACCGGTACCGGCGGACGGGGAGGCGGCACCGGCGGAGCCGGCGGACGCCGGACAGGCGGCGCCCGCGACGGACGGCGTGAGTTCGGCGGAGGCGTCCGGCGCGGCGGAGCCCTCAGGTCCGGTGGGCGCGGCGGGCGTCCCCGGCGGTCCGGCCAAGGGCGCGGGTCCGGTGGGACTCTCGGGCGGGCCGGGATTCAGCAACTGTCCGTGCAGTGCCCGCAGTTCGGGGCCGGGGTCGGCGCCGAGCCGGTCCGCGAGCAGCCGTCGTACGTCCTCGTAGGCGGCCAGCGCCTCGGCGGTGCGGCCGGTGTCGCGCAGGGCGCGCAGCCGCAGGGCCTGGAGCGGCTCGTCCAGGGGGTGGCCGTCGCACAGCGCGGTGAGCTCGGGCAGGGAGTGCTCGGCCTGCCCGAGGTCCAGCGCGGCGGTGTGGCGGGCCCGCAGGACGTCCAGGTGCCGGGTCTCCCAACGGGCCGCCTCCGCGGTGCGGTCGGGCAGGTCGGCGAGGGCGGGGGCACACCACAGGCCGAGGGCGTCGTCGAGCACGGCGGCGGCCTTGGCGGGGTCGCCGTCGGCGAGGGCGCGGGTGCCCTCGCCCGCCAGCCGGTCGAAGCGGTGCAGGTCGGTGTCCTCGGGGCCGGCGGTGAGCCGGTAGCCGCCGTCGGCCGAGACGACCGCGTCCGCCCCGAGGGCCCGGCGCAGCCGCCCGACCAGCGCCTGCAGCGCGCCCGGCGCGTCGGCGGGCGGGTCGCCGGCCCACACCTCCTCCACCAGCAGTCCCGCGGGCACGGTGCGGCCGGCCCTGAGCGCGAGCACGGTCAGCAGTGCGCGCAGCCGCGCCCCGCCGACCGGGACGGCCGTGCCGTCGGAGCGGAGTACCTGTGTGGTGCCGAGGATGCGATAGCGCACGGGGTCCATTGTCCCCGTTGCCGTCGGAGCCGGTCACGAGGTTCTGCCGGTGCGGCGTGTGGGCTTGCCGGTCGCCGGGGACGCGGGGCCGGCGGGCCGCGGGACGCGGCGCAGCCGACGGACCGGGCGAGGCGCGGACGGGCGAGGCACGGACGGGCGACGGACCGCGAGAACGCAGGACCGGCGACGGACCACCGGGAACGGGACGGTCGACGGAACGCGGGGAACACGTGCCGGAAGCCGCGGGGCCACCGGTCCGCGGGGCCCCGTGGCCGGCCTCGCCCGGAACCTCCCGCCGACCGCGAGACGTTCTCCCGGTGCGCCCGGTACGGTCGGGCAGTCCCCGCGGGTCCCGCCGGCCGGGTCCGCACGCCGAAAAGCCCAGGGAGCCCCATGACCACCGCCCCCGTCCACCGGAGCGACCGGCGGATCAGTCCCGTGTTCCTCGGGATCGTCGCCGTCACCGCGGTCACGGGCTGGGCCACCTGGACCGGGTTCGCCGAGCAGCCGGGCGTGGCCGTGTTCCTGTTCGTGACGGGCGCCTGGGTCGTGTCGCTGTGCCTGCACGAGTACGCGCACGCGCGCACCGCCCTGCACAGCGGGGACATCTCGGTCGGCGCGAAGGGCTACCTCACGCTGAACCCGGTGAAGTACACGCACGCCCTGCTGAGCATCGTGCTCCCGGTGCTGTTCGTGATCATGGGCGGGATCGGTCTGCCCGGTGGTGCCGTCTTCATCGAGCGCGGGCGCATCCGGGGACGTTGGCGGCACAGTCTGATCTCGGCCGCGGGGCCGCTGACGAACGTGCTGTTCGCGATCGTCTGCACGGCGCCGTTCTGGCTGGACGCGCTGGACGGCGTACCGCGCGACTTCCGGCTGGCGCTGGCCTTCCTGGCGCTGCTCCAGGTCACGGCCGCGATCCTGAACTTCCTGCCGGTGCCGGGCCTGGACGGCTACGGGGTGATCGAGCCCTGGCTGTCGTACAACGTGCGGCGGCAGGTGGAGCCGCTGGCGCCGTTCGGACTGCTGATCGTGTTCGCGCTGCTGTGGATCCCGGCGGTCAACGGCGTGTTCTTCGACGCGATCGACGCGATCCTGCGTTCCCTCGGGATCGGCGAGATCGACACCTACTGCGGTTTCGAGCTGTACCGCTTCTGGCAGACGGACGAGCTGTGCACCGTCAGCCCGTGACGGACGTGGCACGCCGGGCGTCGCGGCCCCGCTTGACGTAGTACCAGCACATGTTGGACGACACACCGGACAGCAGCACCCACACGACGCCGATCACGACACTGCCCTGCACGAAGGAGACGACGGCGGCGGCCACCGCGAGGACGCAGACGACCAGGGCGTAGAGGGCGAGGCGGGGCATGGGGCGGGCTCCTGTCGGGGGACACGTGCGGGTACTGCGCCGGCGCGGCCGGCACCCACCAGTGTCCCCCATCGCCTCACACGTCGGTGACGCGGAGCCCGGCGTGTGCCTTGTAGCGGCGGTTGACGGAGATCAGGTTGGCGACCAGGGACTCGACCTGGTGGGCGTTGCGCAGCCGTCCGGCGAAGACGCCGCGCATGCCGGCGATGCGGCCCGCGAGGGCCTGGACGATCTCCACATCCGCCCGCTCCTCGCCCAGCACCATCACGTCGGTGTCGATCTCGTCGATCTCCGGGTCCTGCAGGAGGACGGCGGAGAGGTGGTGGAAGGCGGCGGTGACCCGGCTGTCCGGCAGCAGGGCGGCCGCCTGCTCGGCGGCGCTGCCCTCCTCGGGCTTGAGCGCGTAGGCGCCCCGCTTGTCGAAGCCGAGCGGGTTGACGCAGTCGACGACGAGCTTGCCGGCCAGTTCCCCGCGCAGGGACTCCAGGGTCTTGCCGTGACCGTCCCACGGCACGGCGACGATCACCACGTCGCTGCGGCGGGCGGTCTCGGCGTTGTCGGCGCCCTCGACGCCGTGGCCGATCTCCTCGGCGGCGGCCTCGGCGCGCTCGGCGGCGCGCGAGCCGACGATCACCTTCTGGCCGGCCTTGGCGAGGCGGTAGGCGAGGCCCTTGCCCTGGGGGCCGGTGCCGCCGAGCACGCCGATGACCAGCCCGGATACGTCGGGCAGGTCCCAGGGGTCCTTGGCGGGGGCCTTCGGTGCAGCACTGTCGGTAGAGGTCATGGGCCGACCCTACGTCCGTCCCGGCCGCCGCACGGGCCGAGGTCCCGCCCGGTGCCGGACGTCACCGGACCGGGTCCCCGGTCGTCCCCGGCCGTCCCCGGGTCGGGCGAATCCCGGGCGAACGCCGGACCGCGCGGGCCGGGTTGCGGCAGGATGCGGGCGCATGGACGCCGTACGGGTCGCGCTGCTGCGGGAAGTGCTCGCCGGGACCGAGTGGCTGGGGGCCACCCGGAGGTTCGCGGGGGCGCTCAGGGGGTCCGTGGTGCCGCACGGGGGCGGGCTGCTGCTGGTGGGCACCGCCGAGTACGAGCCCTGGCACCTGGCGGCGCACCTGGTGGACGAGGCCGCCTGGTCGGGGACTCCGGAGCTGGCCCCCACCCTCGTACGGCACGACGCGCGGCCGTCGGACCCGGCGCACCTGGCGGTCGGCCTCGGACGGCTGGCGGCGGCCCGGCGCGGCGAGACGCTGCTCGTGGTGACGCCCGACGACCCCGGGGCCCCGCTCCTGGAACGGGTGCACGACGCCCGCCGGGCCGGCGCCACGGTGCTGGCCCTGGGCAGCGGCGAGCGGGAGCTGACGGCCATGGCGCACGAGGCCCTGTCCGTGCCGGACGGCGCCGAGCTGGACCTGGACACGGTGCAGCACCTGGTCAGCGCGGCGGCCGGCGAGAACGCGGTGCCGCCCCCGCGGGGCCCCCGCCGCTTCCGCGACCGCCTCTCCCGCCTGGCCGACCACCTGACGGCCCCGCCTCCGTCGCGCTGGTGACGGAGGCGGGCGCCCGGAAAACCGGTTGCCCACGCCCGTGCCCCGGCCGACGATGACCCCTCGTGACCCACGACGCTCCCGAGCCCGACGCCGGGCCCACCGGTCTGCGCGCCCTGCTGCCCGACCTCTCGCCCTGGCGGGCCTCGCGGGACTTCCGGCGGCTGTGGCTCTCCGGCCTGATCACGAACTTCGGGAGTTTCCTGACGCTGGTCGCGCTGCCGGTGCAGATCAAGGAGCTGACGGGGTCGGCGGCGGCCGTGGGCGCGATCGGCGCCGTGGAGCTGGTACCGCTGGTGGTGTTCGGGCTGTACGGGGGTGCCCTGGCCGACGCCTGGGACAAGCGGAAGCTGATCGTGCGGACGGAGGCCGGTCAGGGTCTGCTGTCCGCCGCGCTGCTGGTCAACGCGCTGATGCCGAGCCCAGCCGTCTGGCCGCTGTACGTG
This sequence comes from Streptomyces mutabilis, assembly GCF_014649815.1. Lineage (GTDB taxonomy): Bacteria > Actinomycetota > Actinomycetes > Streptomycetales > Streptomycetaceae > Streptomyces > Streptomyces mutabilis. The sequence continues at coordinate 88,869 of NZ_BMTT01000001.1, forward strand.
ATCGCCGCGCTCACCTCGGCGCTCGCGGCCGTGCAGCGCCCGGCCCTGGACTCGCTGATCCCGCGCATCGTGGCCCACGAGCACCTGCCGGCCGCCGCCTCGCTGAACGCGGTGCGCTGGCAGGTGGGCGGGATCGCGGGCCCGGCGCTGGCCGGGGTGGTGGTGGCGTACGCGGGGCTGGGGTGGGCGTACGCGGTCGACCTGCTCACCTTCCTGGTCTCCGTCCTCCTGGTGGCCGGCCTCGCCGCCTCCCCCGCCTCGCACGGGGCGCGCGGGCCGTCGTGGGCGGCGATCGCGGAGGGCGCCCGGTACGCGTGGCACCGCAAGGAGCTGCTGGGCACGTACGCGGTCGACCTGGCCGCGATGTTCCTGGCGATGCCGCTCGCGCTGCTGCCGTTCCTGGCGGACGAGCTGGACGCCGAGTGGTCGCTCGGGCTGATGTACGCGGCGATCCCCGCAGGCTCGCTGCTGGTCGGCCTCAGCGGCGGCTGGACGTCGCGGGTGCACCGGCACGGGCGGATGGTGGTGCTGGCGGCGGCCGGGTGGGGCCTCGCGATCGCCGCCGCGGGAATCGCGGGGAACGTGTGGCTGGTGCTGCTCTGCTTCGTCCTCGCCGGTGCCTGCGACATGGTCAGCGGCGTCTTCCGCGGGGCGATGTGGAACCAGACCATCCCGGACGAGCTGCGCGGCCGGCTCGCGGGTATCGAGCTGCTGTCGTACTCCGTGGGCCCGCAGCTCGGCCAGGTCCGCGCCGGTGGCATGGCGGCACTCACCGGGGTGCGGGCGTCGGTGTGGTCGGGCGGGCTGCTGTGCGCGGGCGCGGTGGCGCTGCTGGCGCTGTGCCTGCCGACGATGATGCGGTTCGACGTGCGGACGAACGAGCACGCGGTGCGGCTGCGCAAGGAGCGCGCAGCCGCCGCCGGGAGCGGGGCCGGGTCCGCGACCGTGGAGGGCTGACCGTCAGTCCTCGTCCGCGCGTCCGGCCGGGCCGTCGTGCCACTTGGGGTCGTTCTCCCACTCGAGGTTGCGCTCGCGGGCCGTCCGCATCGCGTGCTCGGCCTCGGTGCGGGAGGCGTACGGGCCGAAGCGGTTCTTGGCCGGGCACTCCGGGCCCTCCTCGACCTTCTTGTGCTCCAGGCAGTAGTACCACTCGCCCGGTTTTCCGACCGTGCGCTTCTTGAACAGGGCCATGACCGGCTCCTTTCGCCAGGGACATGGTCTCGCATGCCCCTGGTTAGACTCGCTGTCATGTCTTCTGGCCAGTCGCTGCTCGTACCTGGGGAGCTCTCTCCCACCCGTCCCGTACCCGGAAACATCCGGCGGCCCGAGTATGTCGGCAAGCCCGCGCCGACGCCGTACACCGGACCGGAGGTGCAGACGCCCGAGACGATCGAGGCGATGCGGGTCGCCGGGCGGATCGCGGCACGGGCGATGGAGGAGGCCGCGAAGCTCATCGCTCCCGGCGTGACCACGGACGAGCTGGACCGGGTGGCGCACGAGTACATGTGCGACCACGGCGCCTACCCGTCGACGCTCGGCTACCGCGGTTTCCCCAAGTCCCTGTGCAGCTCGGTCAACGAGGTCATCTGCCACGGCATCCCGGACTCGACGGTACTGCGCGACGGCGACATCGTGAACCTGGACGTGACGGCGTACATCGGCGGCGTGCACGGCGACAACAACGCGACGTACCTGGTCGGCGACGTGGACGAGGAGAGCCGGCTGCTGGTCGAGCGGACCCGGGAGTCGCTGGCCCGCGCGATCAAGGCGGTCAAGCCGGGACGGCAGATCAACATCATCGGCCGGGTCATCGAGTCGTACGCGAAGCGGTTCGGGTACGGGGTGGTACGGGACTTCACCGGGCACGGGATCAACTCGTCGTTCCACTCCGGGCTGATCGTCCCGCACTACGACAGCCCGCACGCCACCACCGTCATCCAGCCCGGTATGACCTTCACGATCGAGCCGATGCTGACGCTCGGGACGCACGAGTACGACATGTGGGACGACGGCTGGACGGTCGTGACGAAGGACCGCAAGCGGACGGCGCAGTTCGAGCACACGCTGGTGGTGACCGATTCCGGGGCCGAGATCCTGACTCTTCCCTGACCGACCCCTGGTACCGCCACCGGAACGGCCCGCTCTCCTCGGAGGGCGGGCCGTTCCGCGTCCGGGTAGACCTTACCGACAGGCCGTCGGCAAACTGTTGACTTAGGTGAACCTAACCACAGAAAATCAGGCATGGACTCCTTCTCGACGCTCATCCGCACCGCCTCCCACGAGCAGCACGTGGAGGCGGAGACCTCGACCTTCATGAGCGACCTGCTGGGCGGGCGGCTCGGCGTCGACGCCTACGCGCGCTACACCGAGCAGCTGTGGTTCGTCTACGAGGCCCTGGAGACCGGGGCCGGCCGGCTGGCGTCGGACCCGGTCGCCGGGCCGTTCGTGCGGCCGGAGCTGATGCGGCTGGCCTCGCTGGAGCGGGACCTGGCGCACCTGCGCGGCGCGGACTGGTGCGCGGGGCTGACCGCCCTGCCCGCGACCGAGGAGTACGCGGCCCGGGTGCGCGAGTGCGCCGAGGACTGGCCGGCCGGGTACGTCGCCCACCACTACACCCGCTACCTCGGCGACCTGTCCGGCGGCCAGATCATCCGTGACAAGGCGGAGCGGACGTGGGGCTTCGCCAGGAAGGGCGACGGGGTCCGGTTCTACGTCTTCGAGGAGATCACCAACCCGGCCGCGTTCAAGCGCGAGTACCGGGAGCTACTGGACGGCATCCGCGCGGACGGCCTGGAGAAGCAGCGGGTCGTCGCCGAGTGCAAGCGGGCCTTCGCCCTGAACACGGCGGTCTTCCGGGCCCTGGGCGAGGAGTTCCCGCTCTCCGCGTGAGCGGCGGGTTCGCGCTCCCGGGGTGAGCGGCGCCCGTCACCGTTCCAGGCGCACCCGGCCGCCGATCTCGACCCAGCCCTCGGGCTGCGGCGCGGTCAGGATCTGCGAGCCGGCCCCCTGGGTGATGTTCAGGGCCCGGCCCAGCCGCTCGGTGAGCAGCAGCGCCGCCGCGCCGGTCGCCTCGTCCTCGTCGATGCCGTCGCCGCGCCCCGGGAAGGCGCGGGCCCGCACCCGCCCGGCCGCCTCGTCCTCCCACGCCCAGGCGTACACCCTCCCCCAGGCTTCGTCCGGGGGGACCCCCATCTCGCCTCGCTCGCCCGGCGGCGGCACCGCCAGGTCGTCCACCTCGGCGGCGGTGTCGTACTGGCGCAGGGTGCGCGGCGGGGCCCACTCGGGGCGGGCCTCGATCCAGCTGAACTCGCCGTCCAGCCGGGCGCCCACCACCCCGGCCGGGGTGACTAGTTCGGGCACGTCGAGCAGCCAGGCGGTGCCGACACAGGGGTGCCCGGCGAACGGCAGGCGCAGGGTCGGCGTGTAGATGTCGACGACGCCGCGCTCGGGGTCGTCGACGAACACGGTCTCGCTGAAGCCGAGTTCGGCGGCCAGCTCCTGCCGCCCCGCCGGGTCCGGCAGCACGGAGCCGTCCCGGACCACGCCGAGCTCGTTGCCGTATCCGCCGTTCGGCGCGCAGAAGACGCGCAGTACGTCGTAGTTGGTCACCGGGGCATTCAAGCATCGTCGTCGAGCGGCCGGACCGGCGTGGGGGCCTCGTCGTACGGCAAGGCGGCGAGTGCTCTCCGACGTCTGCCACCAGCCGGTGGAGGTGCTGCCGCGCCCGCGCACGGGGGCCGTTCCGGTCCTCCGGCGCCGCGACCCGTGACGCGAGGTCACGGAGAGGCCGCGGTACCCCGTCCCGGCGTCCGGGCGCCGTTTCGCCCCGGTAGGGTTCGCCTCCGGGAAGGGGAAGGTGAAGGAACCTGATGAGCTGGGATCGCGGCCCTCGTAGGCCCCGCAGGTTTGGCAAGCAGGCGCTCATAGCCGCCTCGGCGACCGCTTTGTCGTTGACGGCGAGCGGCTGCGTGGTGGTGCACGGTGAGCGCGAGGTGCTCCCGTCGGCCACCCGGGCCGAGGCCGCGAAGGCGCTCGAGCAGTTCACCGCCGCGTACAACGCGGCCGACAAGGCGTACGACACCTCCCTGGACGCCGGGCACACCACGGGCGCCCTCGCCGCCATCGACTCGGCACGGCTGAAGGCGGGCCGGGCCAATCACCCGGACGGCAACCCGTCGCACACGCCGCTGGAGCTGACGGACGCCGAGTTCACGATCCCCAAGAAGGCGGGCTGGCCGCGCTGGTTCGTCGCGGACGCCAAGGGCAACAAGGGCGGCGACACGCGCTGGCTACTGGTGTTCACCCGGCACGGCCTGGACGAGACCTGGCAGGCGGCGTACCTGACGCTGGTCGCCCCGGGCAAGGTGCCGGAGTTCAGGACCGACGCGGACGGCTGGGCCGAGGCCGTCCCCGCGAACTCCGCCGACGTGGCCACCCCGCCCGGCGACCTGAGCAAGGACTACACGGCGTACCTGAAGGACGGCGGGCAAGGCTTCGCGGACGGCGCCCACACCAGTGCCTGGCGCGAGTTGCGGCAGAAGCGGTCGAAGCGCCCCGGCCTGGTCACCCAGTACATCGACGAGCCGTTGACGAACGGCGACTACGCGCCGCTGGCGCTGCGCACGAAGGACGGCGGGGCGGCGGTGTTCTTCAGCACGCGCCACTACGAGAAGCAGACGGCGGCGCAGGGCGTGTCCGTGCCGACGCCGAACGAGGACGTGCTGGCGCTGACGGACGGCGAGATCAAGCAGTCGCTGACGATGGAGTTCGTCTCCAACCAGATCGGGCTCGACCCGGCGGACGGCCCGGTGTCCGTGGTGGGCCGGGTCCAGGGCTTGACGTCGGCGAAGGGCGAGTAGCCGCCCCGCCGTAGGCCGGCCCCGCTCAGCGGCGCAGGGGCCAGGCGGCGCCCGCGTGGTCGCCCTCCGCGCCGGCGTGCCGGGCACAGGCGTCGGTGAGGGTCTCCAGCAGGGTCAGCGGGTCCGGCAGCGGGTGCTCGGGGCCGCGCACCCAGTACACCGTGCGGTCCTCGCCGGGCAGCCGGGCGGGCGGTACGAGCACGTAGGAACCGCGACAGTGCCAGCGCAGGCCGGGATGCTCGTCCATCGTCTCGGGGTGGCAGTCCAGCTCGCAGGGCCACCACTCGTCCTCGTCCTCGGGGGTGCCCCGGGTGAGGGTGAACAGCAGCATGCGGCCGTCGTCGCTCTCGGCGACCGGGCCGACCTCGACACCGGCGTCGAGCAGCCGCCCGAGCGCCTCGCGACCGGCCTCCAGAGGTACGTCCAGGACGTCGTGCACCATGCCGGTCGCGGTGATGAAGTTGGCCTCGGGCTGGTGGCGGGCCCAGCGCTCGATCTGCGAGCGGTCCGTCGTCGACTGGGTCTGCCAGGCGAACGACACCGGGTGCCGGGCGGGGGTGGGGCAGCCGACGCGCTCGCAGGAGCAGCGGTATCCGGCCGGGTGCGCGGCGGGCGCCAGGGGCAGTCCCGCGTCGGCGGCGGCGAGCAGCAGATCCTCCCGGCCACCGTCACCGGCGGCCTCCTTGGGGCGGCGTCCGCGCAGCCACTGGGAGAGTTTGCCCTGCAGACCGCTCCGACCGCCGAACTCCGCTCTCATCTATCCCCTCGCCTCGCCGTCGTGCGCACCAGCATGCCCTATGGTCGCACCATTCCGCGCTTCGGGGCCGGGAAGGGACAAACTTCCCTGGTCAGGGTTGTTCGGCCGGTTTTCGCCGGTCGGTCTGCGGTCAGCGCGGCGCGAGCCCGTGCAGTGCGTAGTCGACGAGCGTGTCGGTGTACCCGTGGGAGATCGGGGCCGTGCGCTGGAGCCAGCGCTGGGCGAGCGGCGAGACGAACAGTTCGAGCGCGATGCGCGGGTCGAGGTCCGCACGGAGGTGACCGGCGTCCTGGGCCGAGCGCAGCCGGTCGACGAACAGCTGGAGCGACGGCTCGAGCAGCTCGGTCAGGAACGCCCGCCCGAGCTGCTCGTTGACCACGCCCTCCGCGGCGAGGGCGCGGTAGGGGGCCTCGAACTTCGGGTCGCGCAGTTCGTCGACGGTGGCACGCAGCACGCTCTTGAGGTCGGCCGCGAGGTCACCGGTGTCCGGGATGCCGACGCCCTCCTCCCCGGCCGCCTGCACGGCCCGGTCGCCGAGGTCGAGGAATGCCTCCAGCAGGACGTCCGCCTTGGAGGACCACCAGCGGTAGATCGTCTGCTTGCCGACGCCGGCGCGGGCGGCGATTCCCTCGATGGTCGTCCTCGGATACCCGACCTCGGCGACCAGCGCGAGGGCCGCGTCGTAGATGGCCCGGCGGGACCGCTGACTGCGGCGGCTGACGTCGGGGTGCGGCTTGTCGGCGGCGGGGGCGTGGGTGGGTTTCGAGGCGGCCATGGCTCGAATCTATCAGGTTGACAAGACGGTACGTCTCGCCGGACAGTGGACCGAGACGAAACGAGACGCACCGTCTCGCATTGATCCAACGTCTCGTACTGATCCAGTAACCGCGGAGAGGGGATCCCATGACCCGAGGTGGAGCCGGAAACATGCTGGGCGTCGGCGGTGCCCGTCGAAAGCTCGGCCGCGACGCCCTGCGCGGCGGCGACCGGGGCGGCCGGATCGGCGGCGCCCCGGACCCGCGCGCCGAGAAGCGGGCACTGCTGCGCAAGCTCCAGGAACGACAGCGCGGACAACGCCGACAGGAGGACCGGGCCGCGAGCGAACAGGGTGCGTGAGGAGCCGGACGCCCCTTCGGCCGACACCGGACGGTGCCGCCCGAAGGGGCGCCCCCGGGCCGGGGTACGGCCCGCTGCACCCCAGCGGTCAGCGGGGCTGGGCCCGCGCGTTCTCCAGGTAGTGCAGGACGGCGGCCACCCGCCGGTCGACCCGGTCGGCCGGGGACAGGTCGAGCTTGGCGAAGATGCTGCGGATGTGCTTGTGGACCGCGCCGTCGGTGACCACCAGCCGCGCGGCGATGGCGCCGTTGCCCAGGCCCTCGGCCATCAGGGCGAGCACCTCCCGCTCGCGCGGGCTGAGGCGTTCCAGGCGGGTGTCCTGCCGGGTCCGGGTGAACAGCTGGGCGACGACCTCCGGGTCGATGGCGGTACCCCCGGCCGCGACCCGGTGCAGCGCGTCCATGAACTCCTCGACCCGCCCGACCCGTTCCTTGAGCAGGTAGCCGAGTCCGCCCACCCCGCCGGTCAGCAGATCGGTTGCGAAGGACTGCTCGACGTACGCGGACAGCACCAGGACGGCCGTCGCGGGCCGCCGGCGCCTGGCCTCGACGGCCGCGCGGACGCCCTCGTCGGTGTGGGTGGGCGGCATGCGTACGTCCAGGACGGCCACATCGGGCTCGTGCGCGTCGATGGCGTCGAGCGCCGACTCGGCGGTGTCCGCGGTCGCCACCACGTCCAGGCCCTCTGCGCGCAGCAGCAGGGCGAGCCCTTCGCGCAGCAGCGGGTCGTCCTCGGCGATCACTATCCGCAGGGCGCGGTCCACTTCAGGTTCCACAGGGCAGGTCCACTTCCAGGGTCGTAGGTCCGCCCGGCGGGCTGTCCAGGCGAAGAGAGCCGTCATGTGCCGCGACCCGGCGCCGGATGCCCGTCAGCCCCGTGCCGCCGCCCTCGTCCGCGCCACCGCGCCCGTCGTCCTCGACCACCACCCGCAACCGCCCCCCGCTCCCGCGCACCGTCACCGACGCCCGCCGGGCCCCGCTGTGCTTCGCGATGTTCGTCAACGCCTCCGCCACCACGAAGTACGCCGTCGCCTCCACCGACGCCGCGCACCGCCCCGGTACCCGCGCCTCGATCCGGCACGGCACCGCGCAGTCCGCCGCCAGCCCCGACAACGCCCCCGCCAGACCCCGGTCCGCCAGCACCGGCGGCAGGATCCCCCGGGCCACCCCGCGCAACTCCGCCAACGCCTCCTCCGCCGCCACCTGCGCCCGCTCCAGCAACTCCTCCGCCCCCACCGGATCCCGGTGCGCCATCCGACGCGCCGCACCCAGCAACACGGTCACGGACACCAACCGGTTCTGCGCACCGTCGTGCAACGACCGCTCGATCCGCCGCAACTCCGTCGCGTGCGCGTCCAGCGCCGCCGCCCGCGTCGTCGTCAACTCCGCCACCCGCAACGACAGGTCCACTCCCGGCCCCGCCGCCAGCAACCGCCGTCCCGGCCCGGACTGGAGCCGCGCCATTCCCGGACCCAGCCCCAGCAGGATCGCGACCCAGCCCGCCCCCAGCAGCGCCGCCGCGAGGGCGTCCGACCAGGAGTGGGCGGTGCCGATCCCCACGGACGTGGTCGTGGCGTCCCCCGGGAGGACCAGCCACCACAGCGGGAAGGTGGTGTCCCGGACGGCGCAGATCGGCAGCAGCACACCGAGCAGCCCCAGCAGGAGCCCCAGGGTGGCGTGCCGGACCACCCAGCGCACCTCACGCCGGGTGACCGGATCGGCGAGGGCGCGGCGCAGCCCGTTCGACGGCGCGTCCGGGGCCACGACCTGCTCGCCCCAGCGACCCAGCCGCTCCCGTTCCCGCGCGGCCAGGGCGTGCAGTGCGCGCAGCGCGGTCGGCGCCATCAGCAGGCCCACGCCCACCAGGCAGGCCACGGCTGTGAGGGCGAGCCCGCACGCGACGAGGAGCGCCAGCAGCGCCGTACCGAGACCGCCGGTGAGCTGCCGCGTCGCCGTGAGCGCGGCGGAGACGGTACGGGCGACGGTCTCCCCGCGCCCGGTGAGCGGTGCTGCCATGCCCCCTCCTTCGGTCAACGACCCTACTGCGTGGGCTGGTTGGCCTCCGGAGAGGGCCAGGGGTCGCCCCAGTCGGCGTCGCGGGCGTCCTTGTACAGGTCGCCGTGGCGCTTGGTGACCGTCCGGCGGCGCAGCTGCTCGTCGGGCTCGCACAGGTCGAGCAGGACCTGGCCCTTGCGGATCTGCGGGCGCCGGACCACCCGGGAGGGAGCGGGTTCGACGGGGAGCCGGGTGGCGGCGACGTAGCTGAACTTCTCGTCCTCGTAGGCGAGGGAGCCGCCCTTGACCTGTCGGTGCAGGGAGGAACGGCTGACCCGCGCCGCGAAGTGGCACCAGTCCGTGCCGGGGACGATGGGGCAGGCGGCGCTGTGCGGGCAGGGGGCGGCCACCCGGAACCCGGCGGCGATCAGCCGGTCGCGGGCCTCGATGACCCGGGCGTACCCGTCCGGCGTCCCGGCCTCCACGATCACGACGGCCCGCGCGGCCCAGGCGGCGGCGTCGACGAGGGCGGCGCGGTCGGGGCCGGTCAGCTCGTTGAGCACGTAGGAGACGGTGACGAGATCGGTGCTCTCCACGGTGAGCGCCGCTCCGATCCGGGAGCGCTGCCAGCGGACGTCGCGCAGGGCCGGGAGGGCGGCGGCGATCTCCCGGCCGAGGGCGAGCGCGGGCTCGGCCCAGTCGAGCACGGTCACCGGGCGGGCACCCGGCCAGGTGTCGTTGACGGCCCAGGTAGCGGCGCCGGTCCCGCCGCCGACGTCGACGTGGCCGCCGGGTACCCACCCGGGCACGGCGTCCGCGAACGCGGCGAGCGCGGAGCGTACGGCGGCGAAGGTGGCGGGCATGCGGTAGGCGGCGTAGGCGACGACGTCCGCGCGGTCGCGCAGGATGGGGGCGTCGGTGGGGGTGGCCCCGCGGTAGTTGGCGATCAGCCGCTCCACGGCCTGCGCGGCCTGGCGGGGCGGGAGCCCGTCGACCAGCTCGGCGAGGGCGGCACGCAGGGTTTCGGCGGGGTCGTTCACTCGGCGCATTGTATGGGGCGCGGTTGCCTCCGGCGGTTGGGCGGGGTGCCTGCGGCGCCGGCGGCCAGGGAGGGCGCTCAACCGCCGGAGGCGACCCGTACGGCCCGCGCCACCCGCGTCCCCAGCCCCGCCCGCGGCCCGTTGTCCGGCGGCCGGCGCCGTGGGTGGACCGTGTTGGCCAGGAGAACCGCGAACGTGTCCGTCGCCCGGTCGAGGACCAGCATCGTGCCCGTGAACCCGGTGTGCCCGGCCGCCCCCCGCCCCGCCAACTCCCCCATGAACCACGGCTGGTCGAGGGCGAAGCCGAGCCCCGGCCCGGTCAGCAGCAGTTCCACGAAGTCCGGGCCGAGGATGCGCGCCGGCCCGTACGAGCCGCCCGCCAGCAGCGCACGGCAGAAGACCGCCAGGTCCCGCCCCGTCGAGAACAGCCCCGCATGACCCGCCACCCCGCCCAGCGCCCACGCGTTCTCGTCGTGCACGACCCCCCGCAGCATCCCCCGGTCCGCCTTGGCCCACGGCCGCCGCTGGTCCTCCGTCGCCGCCGCCCCCGGGCACGGCCCGAAGCGCGTCGCCGCCATGCCCAGCGGCCGGGTGATCCCGTCGCGGACGAGGACGTCGAGGGCGCGGCCGGTGATGCGCTCCAGCACGTGCTGGAGGAGCAGCATGTTCAGGTCCGAGTAGCAGTACGTCCCCGGCACCCCCACCGGCGGCTCCGCCCGCAGCCGCCGCATCCGCTCCTCGTCGTCGGCACAGTCGTACAGCGGCAGCTCGGGGCGCAGCCCGGAGGTGTGCGTGAGCAGCTGCCGCACCGTGATCCCGTGCACGGCCGCCGCCCGGAAGTCCGGCAGGTACGCCCCGACCTCCCAGTCGATGCCGAGGGTGCCCCGTTCGATCTGCTGCACGGCGGCGACCGCCGTGAACAGCTTCGTCAGGGACGCCAGGTCGAAGGGGGTACCGACGCTCATGGGCACCCGGGAGCGCTCGGGCAGTTCCACGCCCGCGTCCGCGCGCGCGTCGTAGGCCGAGTAGCGCACGGCCCAGCCCGCCGCCTCCTCCACGGCGAGCACGGGCCCCCGCCCCACGGCGACGACGGCGCCCGCCGCCCAGGGCCGCTCCCCGGTGGTGAGGCCGTGCACCTCCTCGACGACACGGCGGAGTTGCTCGGGGTCGAGCCCGGCCCGCTCCGGGGTGCCGCTGCGCAGTCTCGGTGTGCTCAGCTCTCTTCTCCCTCCGAAGGGCGACGGCACATCCCCATGAAGAAGGCGAGCGCCACCACCGCCGCGACGAGCTGCACCACGGCCATCGGCAGGGCGGTGTCCTCCCCCGCGATCCCGACCAGCGGCGAGGCGACGGCGCCGATGAGGAAGGAGGAGGTGCCGAGCAGCGCGGAGGCGGAGCCGGCCGACTTCTTCACCCGCATCAGCGCGAGCGTCTGCGTGTTGGGCAGACTGATGCCCATCGCCGACATCAGCACGAACAGCGCCGCGGCGACCGGCGCGAGCCCGACCTCGCCGAAGACGCCGAGGGACATCAGCAGCAGGGCGGTGGCGGCGACGATGACGATCAGCAGGCCGAGGACCAGTACCCGGTCCAGACGCACTCGCCCGACCAGGATCTTGCCGTTGATCTGCCCGACCGCGACCAGCCCGATCGAGTTGATCCCGAACAGCAGGCTGAACGTCTGCGGCGACGCCCCGTAGATCTCCTGGATGACGAACGGCGACGCGGAGATGTAGGCGAACAGCGAGGCGAAGGCGAACCCGCCCGCGAGCATGTAGCCGGTGAAGGCGCGGTCGGCGAGCAGCCCGCGCATGGCGCGCAGCGTGTCGCCGACGCCGCCCTCGTGCCGCTCCCCCTCCGGCAGCGTCTCCGGCAGCTTGGCCCACACGACGGCGCCCAGCGCGATGCCGACGACCGTGAGCACGACGAAGACGCCCCGCCAGTCCGTCGCCCGCAGGATCTGTCCGCCGATGAGCGGTGCGACGACGGGGGCGACCCCGGAGATCAGCATGAGGGTGGAGAAGAAGCGGGCCATGGCCACACCGTCATAGAGGTCGCGCACGACCGCCCGGGCTATGACGATCGCGGCGGCCCCCGCGAGTCCCTGCGCCAGCCGGAAGGCGACCAGCAGTTCCACGGTCGGCGCGAGCGCGCACAGCGCGGTGGCGACGACGTACACGGCGAGGCCGGTCAGCAGCGGCCGCCGGCGGCCCCACTTGTCGCTCATCGGCCCGACCACGAGCTGTCCCAGCGCCATGCCGGCCAGGCAGGCGGTGAGCGTGAGCTGCACGGTGGCGGCGGGCGCGCTCAGGGACCGGGTGACCTCCGGGAGCGCGGGGAGGTACATGTCCATCGCCAGCGGCGGCGTCGCGGTCAGCCCGCCGAGGAGGAGGGTGACGAGCAGTCCGGTGCGGCGCGCGCCGCGGTTGCCACGGTCGTCGGGCAGCGAGCCGACGGCCGGTCCCGTTCCCGGTCCGGCCGTGTGCGGCGGGTGCGGCGTGTTCGGTTGTGGGGTGATCGGTTGCGGTGCGTGCGGTGTGGACGGCCCGCGCTCGGGCATGTGCCCCTCCCTCTTCTGCAGATCCGGCACCTATGCTCTCAGCTCGTACGGTCTTGAACGAACAAACTCGAACGACCTGAGCGAGGGTGGGGCAGGGTGTCAGCGGTGACCGGGCAGAAGGTGCGCTGGGGGATTCTGGCGACCGGTGGGATGGCGGCGACGTTCACGGCGGATCTGGTCGATCTGCCGGACGCGGAGGTCGTGGCGGTGGCCTCGCGGACGGAGGCGTCGGCGAAGGCGTTCGCGGAGCGGTTCGGGATATCCCGGGCGTACGGCGACTGGGAGACGCTCGCCCGGGACGAGGAGGTCGACGTGGTGTACGTCGCCACCCCGCACTCGGCGCACCGGGCGGCCGCCGGCCTGTGCCTGGAGGCGGGGCGCAACGTGCTGTGCGAGAAGCCGTTCACGCTGAACGTGCGCGAGGCGGAGGAACTCGTCGCGCTCGCCCGCGCGGGCGGCAGCTTCCTGATGGAAGCGATGTGGATGTACTGCAACCCGCTGGTCCGGCGCCTGAAGGCGCTGGTCGACGACGGCGCGATCGGCGAGGTCCGCAGCGTGCAGGCGGACTTCGGGCTGGCGGGCCCCTTCCCGCCCGCACACCGGCTGCGCGACCCCGCGCAGGGAGGCGGCGCGCTGCTCGACCTGGGTGTGTACCCGGTGTCGTTCGCGCAGTTGCTGCTCGGCGAGCCGTCGGACGTCGTCGCGCGGGCGGTGCTCTCCGAGGAGGGCGTCGACCTCCAGACGGGCGCGCTGCTCTCCTACGACGGCGGCGCGCTCGCCTCCGTGCACTGCTCCATCACCGGCGGCACGCCCAACTCGGCGTCGGTCACCGGGTCCGAGGGCCGCATCGACGTCCCGTACGGCTTCTTCTTCCCGGACCACTTCGTGCTGCACCGCGACGGCAAGGAGCCTCAGGAATTCCGGGCGGACCCGGCCGACGGGCCCCGGGCCAGTCTCAAGCACGAGGCCCGGGAGGTGATGCGCGCCCTGCACGCCGGTGAGGCCGAGTCCCCGCTGGTCCCGCTGGACGGCACACTGGCCGTGATGCGGACGCTGGACGTGATCCGGGACCGCGTCGGCGTCCGCTACCCCGGCGAGGAGCGCGCGGTCACGCCGGCTTGAGCCCCTGCTCCCCGACCTCGGTCACGAAGGAGGCGGCGGTCGTGAGCGGCGCGCCCTCGGTGGTCACGTGGGAGACCGTCTTGAAGTCGGCCCGCGCCAGCTCCCGGCCGAGCGAGACGGTCGTGTAACCGCGCAGCCCGTTGAAGAACCTCAGGTGCGGGTTGGCGGCCATGAGGGTGTCCCAGTTGGCGGGCTTCTCGGAGCCGTCGCGCCCGCTGGTGACGGACGTGGTGACGATCTCGGTGCCCAGGGTCCGGGAGCCGGGGTCGTCGAAGTCCCGCTTGATGTCGAAGCCGTAGTGGACGTGCACGTCGCCGGTGAGGACCATCAGGTTCTCCACGCCGGCGGCCTGCGCGCCGGCCAGCACCCGCTCGCGGGAGGCCGGGTAGCCGTCCCAGGAGTCCATGGAGACCTTGGACGGGGTGCTGGTCGAGTTGAACCGCCGGGAGAAGGTGACCTGCTGGGGCACCACGTTCCACAGGGCGTCGGACCGGTGCCAGCCGTTGATCAGCCAGCGTTCCTGGGCCTCGCCGGTCAGGGTGCGGCTCGGGTCCTCGGACTCGGGGCCGGGGAACTGCCAGCCGTCACGGTGGGCCTGGTTCGAGCGGTACTGGCGGGTGTCGAGGACGTCGAACTGGGCGAGCCGGCCCCAGTGGAGGCGGCGGTAGAGCTTGAGGTCCGGGCCGTCGGGGAGCTGGGGGCGGCGCAGCGGCATGTTCTCCCAGTAGGCCCGGTAGGCGGCGGCGCGGCGGATGAGGAACTCCTCCGGCGGGACGCTGTTCTCGGGCGTCTCGTCGGCGTAGTTGTTCTCGGTCTCGTGGTCGTCCCAGGTGACGACGAACGGGTGCGCGGCGTGCGCGGCCCTGAGGTCGGGGTCCGACTTGTAGAGGGCATACCGCAGGCGGTAGTCCTCCAGCGTCACCGTCTCGCGGTTGAAGAGGTCCGGCAGGGTGCCCGCGGGGTAGGCGCGGGAGCCGCCGCTGGAGTTCACGGCGTACTCGTAGAGGTAGTCGCCGAGATGGAAGACGACGTCCACGTCCTCCTGCGCCAGGTGCTTGTACGCCGTGTAGTGGCCCTGGTCGTAGCGCTGGCAGGAGACCAGGCCGAAGGTGAGGTCGGAGACCCGGCTGCGCTGGGCGGGCGCGGTCCGGGTGCGGCCGGCCGGGCTGACGTACCGTCCCGCGCGGAAGCGGTAGTAGTAGACGTGGCCGGGCGCGAGGTGGTCGACCTCGACGTGCACGGTGTGGTGGAACTCGGGGTGCGCGGTGGCCCGGCCCCGTCTGACCACGCGGCGGAAGCGTTCGTCGAGCGCCAACTCCCAGGACACGTCGACGCGTTTGGCGGGCAGCCCGCTGTCGGCCCGGTACGGGACGGGGGCCAGGCGCGTCCACAGCAGGACGGAGTCGGGCTGCGGGTCGCCGGAGGCGACGCCGAGGGTGAAGGGGTCGTCGGTGAGCTGCGCCGGGTCGAGTTCGGCGGCGCTCGCGGTGCCGGCGGACGGCAGGTTCACGGAGAAGGCGAGCGCGGCGGCGGCGCCGGTGACGGTCAGGAAGCGACGGCGGCCCAGGTGCCGGGCGGCGGCGCGGAGTTCGGGCGCGTGCGAGGGCGTGGCCCCGGACCGGGTCGGGCCCTGGTGGTTCGCGGGTGTCATCCGTTCCTCCCCTTGCGGTGGTTGCAGGGGGCATTCGAATGGCCGGGGACGACATTGTCTTGGCGCGAACATGGCGATCCCATGTCGGACGCATGAGTTCCGCATGTTCGGCCACGCGTACGCTGCCGACTCATGAACACCGTGAGAACCGCCGCCGAGGAGAACACCGGCGCGCAGAAGGTAGCCCTCGTGACGGGAGCCGGTTCCGGCATCGGCCGGGCGGTCGCCGTCGAACTGCTCGCGTCCGGCTGGTCGGTGGCCCTGGCGGGCCGGCGCCCTGAGAGGCTGCAGGAGACGGCGGCACGGGCACCGGAGGGCGCGTCAGTGCTCCCGGTCCGCGCCGACGTGTCCCGCCCCGGGGACGTCGAGGCCCTGTTCGCCGCCGTGCGCGACCGCTTCGGACGACTGGACCTGCTGTTCAACAACGCAGGGACGTTCGGCCCGGGCGGGGTGCCGGTCGAGGAGCTGCCCTACGAGGCCTGGCGGCACGTGGTGGACACCAACCTCAACGGCGCGTTCCTGTGCGCGCAGGCGGCGTACCGGCAGATGAAGGAGCAGGACCCGCCGGGCGGCCGGATCATCAACAACGGCTCGATCTCGGCACACACCCCGCGCCCGCACTCGGTGGCGTACACGGCGACCAAGCACGCGCTGACCGGTCTGACCAAGTCACTGTCGCTGGACGGCAGGCCTTACGGCATCGCGGTCGGCCAGATCGACATCGGCAACGCGGCGACCGACATGACGGCCGGCATGCAGACCGGCGCGCTCCAGGCCAACGGGGAGACGGCACCCGAGCCCGTGATGGACGTCGCCGACGTGGCGCGCACGGTGCGGCACATGGCGCAGCTGCCGCTGGAGGCGAACGTGCAGTTCGCGACGGTCATGGCGACGGCGATGCCGTACGTGGGTCGCGGCTGAGGAGGGGGCACGGGAAGTCGCCCCTCGATCCACACAATCGGAATATCGAAGTCCGCACTATTGCGGCCGGTGGCGGACTTATGCTCAACTCTCCTTCACAGGAGCTTCACACTTGGCGACCAAGCCTTCCGTGCGGCTCCGCGAGCCATCCCGAGGGGGGAGGCGGCAGCCGTTCCGCGGCACCGGCTGGGGTGAATTCCCGCGTGGGGCGGGAGACGCGCCGGCGGGGGGGGGCGGAACGGCTGCCGCGTCTTGCGGCTGCCGCCCTCGCGCCCCCTCCCCTCACGCCTGCCCGGTCTCGAACCGCGCGATCCGGCCGTCGTCACCCACGGTGAAGCTCCACCGAGTCCGCATCTCGCCCCAGGTGTCGTTGCGGTAGCGGGCGATGAGGGCACGTCCGCCGTTCGACTCGTTGTCGACCTCCAGGTGCCCGTTGGAGGAGAAGATCTCCTGGTCGATCCACTGGGCGAGGTCCCGGTCGTCCCCGTCGTCGGCCATGGTGGCGTCCGGCGCGAGCGTGGCCAGGAAGGCGTCACGGTCGTGCGCGTTGACGGCGGCGACGAAGGCGCGGACGGCCGGGTCGCTCAGTCGCGTGGTCTGAATCGTCATGCCGGCCAGAGTCACACCGCCGGCGATCCCCCGCCACCCGACCGCGGGCTCCCCGCCCTCCCGCCCTTCACTCCAATGGCACCCGCGAGGGGCCCGCGCGGCACCCGCGGGCGACGGTGGTGAGTGGTGTGATCAACCGCCGTCCGCGAGGGAGTCGACGTGAACTGTCATGACCGGCGTGATCTGGGCCTGCTGCTGCTCCGGCTGGGCACCGGCGGTGTCCTGGCCGCGCACGGCGCGCAGAAGCTGCTCGGCTGGTTCGGCGGTGGCGGCATCGAGGGGACCGGTCAGGCCATGGAGGCCATGGGCTACGCGCCCGGCCGGGCCAGTGCCACCGCGGCGGGCCTCGCGGAGGCGGGCGGCGGGGCGCTGCTGGCCCTGGGCCTCGCCACCCCCGCCGCGGGCGCCGCCGCGGCCGGCGCGATGGCCGGCGCCGCCGCGGTCCACGCCCCCAACGGCTTCTTCGCCCAGGCCGGCGGTTACGAGTACGCGGTGTCCCTCGGCCTGACGGCGGCGGGCCTCGCGGTCTCGGGTCCGGGTCGTCTCTCCCTCGACCACGCCCTCGGTCACGCGGTCAACCGGAACTGGATGGTCCCGGCCGCACTGGCGGTGACGGCGGCGGCCACGGCGGTGGTGGTCGGGGCGCGGAACAAGCGGGTACGGAAGGCGGCGGAGGGGCAGCAGGAGCCCCTGTTCGACTGACGTACCGCCCGCCCTCCGTGGCAGGCTGCCCGCCATGAGCGACGACGACCTCGGCACCGCCCCCGCCACCCGCACCGACCTGTGGACCACCATCGACGCCCTGTGGAAGTGGCTGGAGGCGGACCAGCCCGTCGGCGGCAGGGAGGGCCTGCTGCTGCGGATGCTGAAGCTGTCCGAGGAGGTCGGCGAGGTTGCCGAGGCGGTGATCGGCGCGACCGGCCAGAACCCGCGCAAGGGAGTCACCCACACGTGGGACGACGTCGAGGCGGAGCTGTGCGACGTCGTGATCACGGCCATGGTGGCACTGCGCACGCTGACGCCCGAGGCGCGGGAGGTGTTCGAGCGGCATCTGGCGCGGGTGGCGGGCCGTTCCTTGGGGGCGCAGGGCGGGCCTCGCCACAGCGACTCTGTACGATGCGGTCGCTCGACAGACGGCCGGAGTGACCTCGCGGGTCCGTCATGACCCTGCTCCGTCGGAGGCCCCGCCCATGCACCGCCCGCCCGCTCCTCCCACGCCTCCGCCGTTCCCCGGCCCGGCGACTCCCGGTACTCGTTGGTGGCTGACCACTCCGGCCCGCGTCGGCTCCGTCCTCGCCGTGCCGCTGTTCGGCCTGGTCAACGAGTATCTGGGCTTCGTGATCCTGATCGCCGCGATCGTCCTGGTCTGGACGGACAGCCCCTGGCAGAAGGGCGTGAAGGTGGCGGCCACCGTCGGCGCCATGGCGCTGCTCGGCGCGGTTCTACCGGATCCGCCCAAGGACGGGGCGCCGAGCACGGTGGCGGAGGCGGAGGCGGACGGCAAGGGCAGGGCGACGGGAGGTGCGGCTGATGCCCTGACCTCGGCGTCACCCTCACCGACGGCCGGGGATGACAGCGAACCGGCGCCCAAGCCCCGCCCGAAGGCCGTGGACTACCGGGGCATGCCGTTGGACGAGGCGCGGGAGGCGGCCGAGGCAGCCGGGTTCGGCGTCGACGAGCACGACGCGTCCGACCAGGACAAGAGCATCATGTTGCGGCTCAACTGGACCGTCTGCTTCCAGCGGACCGGCTGGACGTCGGCCGGCACGAAGACGATCGACTTCGGCGCGGTGCAGACCGGCGCCCCGTGTCCCCGGACGGACGGCGGAGCGATCCCCTGGCCGAAGATGCCGGACTTGATCTGGAAGACCTGGAAGACGGCGCAGAAGGAGGTCGTGGATCTCGGAATCGTCCCGGCCGAGGACGTACGCGCGGACACGGCGTACCTCAACGACCAGCTGCCCGACGAGGGCGAGTACGACGACTGGCGGGTGTGCGCGACGGACCCGGCCGAGGGCGGGGACGTCACCGTCGACGACCGGGTGACCCTGGAACTAACCGATCCGGAGAACGGCTGCCCGAATCCGGACCGTGAGGACGGCGACGAGCCGAACCTGCCGGACCGGGACGGCGACGGAGACCCGGACTACAGCGACCCGTTCCCCGGCGACCGGGACCGCAGTAGCACCTTCCCGAACGGCCTGCCGGACGGCTCAGGCAGCTCCGGAGGCTCGTCCGGCGGAGGCGATGGCTGGAACTGCCCCGGCACCCGCTGGTGCTGACGCGGCGCCCGCCCTCGCCCCGGCGCGCCCGCGGGGAGGAAGGGGGCCCGGGAGGCACACCCGCCCCCGGACCCCTCGGCCCATCTGGTCC
The DNA here is from genome assembly GCF_014649815.1 of Streptomyces mutabilis. Taxonomy (GTDB): domain Bacteria; phylum Actinomycetota; class Actinomycetes; order Streptomycetales; family Streptomycetaceae; genus Streptomyces; species Streptomyces mutabilis. The sequence continues at coordinate 107,871 of NZ_BMTT01000001.1, forward strand.
GGGCTCAGCCCGTGTTGCAGGAGACCGTCGGCCAGGTCCAGTTGCCGTTGGCCTGGATGGTGGCGCCCCAGTTGTTGCCGCTGCCGTTGGACTTGGCTGTCAGCACCTGGGCACTGGGGTAACTGGCGTTGACGTTCCAGGTCGACATGACCCGGGCCGGGGACGGCACGTTCATCGTCACGGTCCAGTCATTGGACCCGCTCACCGAGACGTTGAGGTTGTACCGGTCCCCCCACCGCTGCCCGGCGGACAAGGTCGCGGTACAACCCCCTCCGCCACCACCTCCGCCGCCGTCGCCGCCCCCGTCGGGGGCCACGGCACGCCCGGTCTGCGGCGAGATCATGCCGGAGCACAGGCCCTTGCCCGCAAGGGCCTGCGCGATGCGCGGGATCGCCGCGAGGGTGTTGGCGGGCCAGTCGTGCATGAGGATGACCTGGCCGTCGCCCAGCCGGGAGACGGCCTGCACGATCGCGTCGGTACTGGCGTTGTTCCAGTCCTGCGAGTCGACGTCCCAGATCACCTCGGTCAGCCCGTACTTGGCCTCGACCGCGCGCAGCGTGGCGTTGGTCTCGCCGTACGGCGGGCGGAAGAGCTTCGGCGTGCCACCGCCCGCGTTCGCGATGGCCTGCTGCGTCCGGGAGATCTCCGAATCCATCTGCGCCTGACTCAGCCGGGTCATGTGCGGATGGGTGTAGCTGTGGTTGGCGACCCACATGCCGGCGTCGACCTGCGCCCGGACCAGGGACGGGTTCTGGGCCGCGTACTGGCCCTGGTTGAACATCGTGGCCCGCAGCCCGTTCTGCCTGAGCGCGTCGAGCAGCGCCCCGGTGCTGCCGGACGGGCCGTCGTCGAAGGTCAGCCCGACGTAGCCGTTGCAGGCGGCGGCCCGCGCGGGCGCGGCGTCGGCGGCGACGGTGCCGGCGGCGGCCAGCGCGGCGACGGAGACGGCGGTGACCAGGGACCGCAGGGGCGGACGGGATCTCGTTCTCATGGGAGCGGCTCCTCCTCTCTCCTCCGTGTCCGGGTCAGCCCGCGCTGCAGGAGACCGACGGCCAGGTCCAGTTGCCGTTGGCCTGGATGGTGGCCCCCCAGTTGTTCCCGTTGCCGTTGGGACGGGCGGTGAGCACCTGCGCACTGGGGTACGTGGCGTTGACGTTCCAGGTCGACATGACCTTCGCCGGGGCCGGCACGTTCATCGTCACGGTCCAGTCGCTGGACCCGCTGACGGACACGTTGAGGTTGTACCGGTCCCCCCACTTCTCCCCGGCGGACAGCGTCGCGGTGCACCCACCGCCGCCACCGCCGCCACCGCCACCGCCGCCACTGGTCCCCCCGACCGTGATGTCGGAGCTGCCGCTGCTCTGGTAGCCCTCGGTGGCCATGATCATGTAGTAGCTGAAGTTGCCCAGCGGCATCCCTGCCCGCGACCAGGCGTCGAAGTGGTTGCCGGTGGTGATGGTGCCACCGGTCCGCTTGGACTGACGCACGCTCCAGTACTGGTCGAAGGTGCGGGTCCCTTCGACGGAGGGCGCGTTGTAACGCGTCGTCCTGTAGATGTCGTAGGTGCCGCCGTCGGTGGTCACGGTGCCCTTGAACTCGCCCGTGGGCCGGTAGGTGCCCCAGTTGTCGACGATGTAGTACTCGACGAGCGGGTTCGACGTCCATCCGTAGAGGGCCAGGTACGCGTTGCCGGACGGATTGAAGGTGCCCGAGTACTGCACGGTCCGGCGTCCGCCGTTGCTCCAGCCCTTGCCGGCGACGAAGTTGCCGGTGTTGCGCCAGGAGGTGCTGTACTGGCCGCCGGAGCCCATGTCCATGGAGACGGTGCCCTGGCTGTCGGTCCAGAACGAGTAGTAGTAGCCGTTGTTGGTGCCCTCCTGGTTGGTCGTGACGACCGTGCCGGCGTGGGCGGTGCCCGGCAGCATCATGGCGGCGAGGGCGGCCAGCGCGACGGCCCAGGCGCTCCTGACGAGCAGCGTGAGGGGGCCGCTTCTGCGGCGCCCCGGTTGTGCGAGCAGGTTCATGGGGGGTGCTTCCTCTCCTGGAGGTCCTGCACGGTTCGAACAACGGCGCCAGTGTTGGCCTGCACTCGTCAAGCGTCAACAGTTTCGGTAAATATTTCGAAAGCTTCGCCCTCCCCTCGTCGACCGCACATCAACCCACTTCACTGCTCAGGCGCAGTTCAACGACCATCGGGGTCGCCTCACAGGACAAAGGACGACCTCTGCACCAGAAATGCCGACCCACTCACCCGAAACTTTCGACCGTCCGCCCTCTGGACAACCGCGGGAAGGGCGGGCGCCGAGTACCGGAGGAACAACCTCCTCCGCAGTGGCGTCGACCGTGCCGGGTTCACGCCGGTCATCGACGCGATCGCCGCCGGCGACCTGGCCCGCGGCATCGGACTAACCGCCCCGGACATCACGCCGCTGGGGGCGATGTCCCGTTCGATCTTCTCCCGGCACTCCTCGGGCGTACCCGCGACCGAGAGGCGGTCGGCGACTCCGGTGAAGGCGTTCACGGGGCGGGACCTGCCGGAGGCGGCGGACGTGGACACGCGGCTGCGACTGATCGCGGAGCGGCTCGTGCCGGCGTTCGAGTGAGGGCCGGCCGCGCGCCGGAGGAGGGGGCAGACGAGTCGGGCTGTACGCCGGGTTCTGTTCCGGCGGGTCCTCGCGGTCCCGCCGGCGACGGCCATCCATCTAGGACCGGCGTTGCCACCGGCCTCGTGCGGTCTACCCGCGGACTCGGGCGGGCAGCCCTCGATCGTCCGCGCAGAGCGCTTTTCACGGCGCCCCTCTTGACCTTGCTCCGGGTGGGGTTTACCTAGCTGCCCAGGTCGCCCTGGGCACTGGTGGTCTCTTACACCACCGTTTCACCCTTACCGGGGACCGAAGCCTCCGGCGGTCTGCTTTCTGTGGCACTGTCCCGCGGGTCACCCCGGGTGGCCGTTAGCCATCACCCTGCCCTGTGGAGCCCGGACGTTCCTCGGGAAGTCCCGCAAGGGACTCCACGCGGCCGCCCGCCCGGCTCGTCTGCCGTGTCGACCATGGTACCGGGCGGGCGGGTGACCTGCGGACGGGCTCAGAGAAGGTCCAGCAGGAGGTCCCGCGTGATCGGTGCGTGTGCCATGGCAGTCAGGTCACGCCCCCCTCCGGTCGCTCGCCAGGCTGGGGTTCTGGCTGATCACCTGCCCGTGAGATCGGAAACCGTTCCCTCGATCGCGGCACAGGACCGGCGGCGCCGTTCGGAAGCCGGACCCTCGTCCCGCTTGACCCTGCCGCAACGTCAACGTCTCCACTGGAGCCATGCGGATCGGAGAACTCGCCGACGTCGTCGGCGTCACCACGCGGACCGTGCGGCACTACCACCACCAGCGCCTGCTGCCCGAACCGGAACGGCTGGCCAACGGCTATCGGACGTACACCCTGCGGCACGTCGTCGTGCTGGCCCGGATCCGGCGGCTGACCGAGCTGGGGCTCGGGCTCGCGGAGGTGCGGGACGTGCTCGCGGACGAGGCCGGGAAGGATCTCGCAGAGGTGCTGGAGGAACTGGACGCGGACCTCGCGCGGCAGGAGGCGGCGATCCGGGAGCGCCGCGCGCGGCTGCGGGCGCTGCTGGCGGCGGAGGGCGGGCTGCCGGCCGAGGGGCCGGTCTCGCCGGAGCTGGCCGAGCTGTTCGCGGGGATGGGGGACGTCTCCGGCTCCCCCATGGCCGTACGGGACCGCGAGATGCTGGCGCTGCTGGAGAGCACGACGGCGCCGGAGGACCGGGAGGGGCTGCTGGCCGCGCTGCGTGGCGCCCTGGGTACACCGGAGGCGGTGGCACAGGCGCATCGGGCGTACGCGCTGCTCGACGAGCTGGCGGACGTCGACGTCGATGATCCGCGGGTGGCGGAGGCGGCCCGGGTGCTCGCCGAGTGCCTGCCCGCCCAGATGCTGCCCGAGGAGGGCGTCGAGCTCGACTCCGGCCACAGCTTCCTGCGCGCCATGTACGCCGACTTCGCTCCGGGGCAGGCGGAGGCGATCCGGCTGGCCTTGGGGATCGTCGCGCGGGGGCGGTCGTGAGCGGCCCGCGCTTCGCGAGGATTGCCTGGCTCATGGTCCGGCACGAGTTGCGGTTGCTGGCCAGTCTGGTGCTGTGGGCGAGCCGGCGGACCCACGGGACGGTGCCCGGCGGTACGGCCTTCGGGTACGCACGGGGGCAGGGCGCGATGATGTTCGGGTTCGCGTTCGTGTGCGTGATCGAGACCATGATGATGTCCGTGCTGCTGCGGGACTGGCCCACCGTGCACCACGTGGTGCTGGTCCTGGACGTGTACACCATCGTCGTCGTGATCGGGCTGCACGCCGCTTCCGTGGTCCGGCCGCACGTCCTGGACCCCGTCGGCGGCACGCTGCGGATCCGCCGGGCCGTCCACGTCGACCTGCGGATACCGCTGGAGCGGATCGCGTCCGTGCGCCGGGAGCTGCGGACGACGCAGGAGCGGACGGAGGGTGAGCTCGATCTCGCCGTGGGGGCTCAGACCTCCGTCACCCTCGAACTCATCGAGCCCGTCACCCATGCCGCCTTCTTCGGGCGGCGGCACGAGGTACGTGTCGTGCGCTTGCACGCCGACGATCCCGGGGAGCTCGTACGGGCCGTCGACCAGGCACGGGAGGGCCACGCCGTACCCTGACCGAGGGCCAGAGCTCGATGTGAAGGAGTACGTGTGCTTGTCCTGCTGCCGCCGTCCGAGGGGAAGGCCGCGTCCGGCCGGGGCGCACCGCTGAAGCCGGAGTCGCTGTCGCTCCCCGGGCTGACCCCCGCCCGGGAGACCGTCCTCGGTGAGCTGGTCGAGCTGTGCGCCGGGGACGAGGAGAAGGCGCGCGAGGTACTCGGACTGAGCGAGGGGCTGCGCGGCGAGGTCGCCAAGAACGCGGAGCTGCGCACGGCCGGGGCGCGACCGGCCGGCGAGATCTACACGGGTGTGCTGTACGACGCCCTGGACCTGGCCTCGCTCGACACGGCGGCGCGGAAGCGGGCCGCGCGTTCGCTGCTGGTGTTCTCCGGGCTGTGGGGCGCGGTGCGGGTGACCGACCGGATTCCCTCCTACCGGTGCTCGATGGGCGTGAAGCTGCCCGCGCTCGGCGCGCTGGGCGCCTACTGGCGGGCGCCGATGGCCGAGGTGCTGCCGGACGCGGCCGGTGACGGGCTGGTGCTGGACCTGCGCTCGGCGGCGTACGCGACGGCCTGGAAGCCGAAGGGGGAGGTCGCCGGACGGACGGCGACCGTGCGGGTGCTGCACGCGCCCACCCGGAAGGTGGTCAGCCACTTCAACAAGGCGACCAAGGGGCGCATCGTGCGGAGCCTGCTGACGTCCGGGAGTGCTCCGGCCGGGCCCGCCGAGTTGGTCGAGGCGCTGCGTGATCTCGGGTACGAGGTGGAGGCGGAGGCTCCCGCGAAGGCGGGGAAGCCGTGGGCGCTGGACGTGCTGGTGGCGGAGGTCCACTGAAGGGACCGGAGCACCCGTTGCACGCAGCGCAACGCGCGTTGCACCTGATACTCCTCGACGGCACGATGAGGGCATGAGTTCACCGCTGCCCTCCTCCTCCCCCGCCTCCGTGCTGGACCTCGCCCCGGTCGTCCCGGTCGTGGTCGTCGACGATCTCGCGGACGCGGTGCCGCTCGCCCGGGCGCTCGTCGCCGGCGGGCTGCCCGCGATCGAGGTGACGCTGCGGACGCCGGTCGCGCTCGACGCGATCCGGGTGATCGCCGCAGAAGTGCCGGGCGCGGTGGTCGGCGCGGGCACGGTCATCACGCCGGGACAGGTGGGGGAGGTCGTGGCGGCCGGGGCGCGGTTCCTGGTGAGCCCGGGGTGGACCGATGCGCTGCTGGAGGCGATGCGGGCGTCCGGGGTGCCGTTCCTGCCGGGGGTGTCGACCACGTCGGAGGTGGTGGCGCTGCTGGAGCGCGGGGTGCGGGAGATGAAGTTCTTCCCGGCCGAGGCCGCGGGCGGCACCGCCTACCTCAAGGCGCTCGCCGCCCCGCTGCCGCAGGCCCGCTTCTGCCCGACGGGGGGCATCGGGCCGGCTTCCGCGCCGGATTACCTCGCGCTGCCCAACGTCGGCTGCGTCGGGGGCAGTTGGATGCTGCCCAAGGACGCGGTGACCGGCCGGGACTGGGGACGGGTCGAGGCGCTGGCCCGTGCGGCGGCCTCGCTCAGCGCAGGTGGGACGTGTCGTTGAACAGGCGGACGCTCGCGCCGCCGTCCGCGTAGTACGCCACCGCCGACAGCGACGCCGCCGACAGCTCCATGCGGAACAGCGACTCGGGCGGGGCACCCAGGGCGAGGCGGACGAACGTCTTGATCGGCGTGACGTGGGAGACCAGCAGGACCGTGCGGCCCGCGTACGCCCTGACCAGCTTGTCCCGGGCGGCGGCGACACGGGCGCCGGTCGCCGCGAAGCTCTCGCCGCCGCCGGTCGGCTCCGCGTCCGGCGAGGACAGCCAGGCGGTCAGGTCGTCGGGGTGACGCTCGCGCACCTCGCCGAAGGTCAGCCCCTCCCAGGCGCCGAAGTCGGTCTCCCGCAGCCCCTCCTCGACCGTCACCTCCAGGCCGAGGCGGGCGGCGACGATGCCGGCGGTCTCGCGGGTGCGGGCCAGGGGGGACGTGACGATCGCCTGGATCGTGCCGCGCCGGGCGAGGCTCGCGGCGACCTTCTCGGCCTGCTCGCGGCCGGCGGCCGACAGGGACGGGTCGCTGCCGCCGCTCCCGGAGAACCTCTTCTGCGGCGTCAGGGGCGTCTCCCCGTGCCGGAGCAGGACGAAGGTGGCGGGGGCGCCCATGTCGGGGGGTCCCCAGCCGGGTGAGGCCACGGTCTTCGCGGCCCGGACGTCGGCGGCCGTGGCGGCTTCCATGCCGGCGGGACCGGCGGGACCGGTGGCGTTGCCGACGGCTGGGGCGGTGCTTGCGGCTGGCGCGGAGCCGGCGGCTGGCGCGGTGCTTGCGGCGGTGGGGTCGTCGGCGGTGATTTCCCCGGCGCCCGCCGCAGTAGGTGCGACGACGGCTTCCCCTACACCCGCCGCGGCAGCACCCGCAGCACCCGCCGCCCCGGGGTCGGCGGCGACTCCCTCAGCGCCCGCCGCGGCGAGCCCGCCGCCGGTACCGGCGGCATCCGCGGCGCCGGTACGCGTCCGTGCGTCGGCGTCCCCCGCGCCAGGGGCACCGGCGGAGCGCCCGGCGTCCAGTTCCGCAGTCGACGCCGACGGCGACCACTGCTCGCCGCGCGCTCCCGCGTCCATCGCCTCGTTGGCCAGGCGGTCGGCGTGCTTGTTGCCGGCGCGCGGGATCCACTCGTACGTCACCCGCCCGGCGGGGAAGATCCGCGCCGCCTCGGCCGCCAGCGGCTTCATGTCGGGGTGCTTGATCTTCCAGCGGCCCGACATCTGCTCGACGACGAGCTTGGAGTCCATCCGGACGTGCACGGTCGCGTCCGGGTCCAGTTCCCGCGCCGCGCGCAGACCGGCCAGCAGGCCCCGGTACTCGGCCACGTTGTTCGTGACGACGCCCAGGTACTCGGCCGCCTCGACCAGGGTCTGCCCCGTCGCCGCGTCCAGCACCACCGCGCCGTAGCCCGCGGGCCCCGGGTTGCCCCGCGACCCGCCGTCGGCCTCGACCACGAACTCCCGCACCAGACCGGCACCCGCCTCCGCCACCGGAACTGCCACCGAACCGGCTCCCTACAGGCCCGAGTCCGCCGTGCGCACCAGGATGCGGCGGCAGTTCTCGCAGCGTACGACCGTGTCGGGCGCCGCCGAGCGGATCTCGCTCAGCTCGGTGATCGCCAGCTCCTGGCGGCAGCCCTGGCAGCTGCGCTGGTACAGCTTGGCCGCGCCGACGCCGCCCTGCTGCTCGCGCAGCTTGTCGTAGAGCTTCAGCAGGTCGGCGGGGACGGAGGCCGCGATGACCTCGCGTTCCTTGGTCACCGAGGCCGCCTCGGCGTCCAGCTCCCCGACGGCCGTGTCCCGGCGCCCGGCGGCGTCGTCGAGCTTGCCCTGCACGGAACCGACCCGCTCGGTCAGCTCGGCGACCCGCTCCTGCGCGGACTCGCGGCGCTCCATCACCTCCAGGACGACGTCCTCGAGGTCGCCCTGCCGCTTGGCGAGGGAGGCGATCTCACGCTGGAGGTTCTCCAGGTCCTTCGGGGAGGTGACGGCGCCCGAGTCCAGGCGCTGCTGGTCGCGGGTGGCGCGCTGGCGCACCTGGTCCACGTCCTGCTCGGCCTTGGTCTGCTCGCGGGCGCAGTCGCTCTCCTCGGTCTGGGCGGCCACGAGCAGGTCGCGCAACTGCGTGAGGTCCTTGGTCAGCGACTCGATCTCGGCGTGCTCGGGCAGGGACCTGCGCTTGTGCGCGAGCTGCTGGAGGCGGACGTCGAGGGCCTGGACGTCCAGAAGTCGGATCTGGTCGGCGGACTCGGCTTTCAGTTGGGGGCTCCCATTGCGTCGGAGGTCGGGGCGGACGCCGCGTGGGCGGTCCAGGGGTCGGTGACCGTTCTGGAGACGTGGACCCTCAGGTCCCATCCCTCACGGTCGGAGATCTCGTCGAGCTGGGCCGCGGCCAGCTCGCACCAGGGCCATTCGGTGGCCCAGTGCGCCGCGTCGAGCAGCGCGAGGGGACTGTGGGCGCGGGCCTCCGAGACCGGGTGGTGGCGCAGGTCCGCGGTGAGGAACGCGTCGACGCCGGCCGCCCGCACGAGGTCGAAGAGGCTGTCGCCGGAGCCGCCGCTGACGGCGACCGTGCGGACTACGGCCTCCGGGTCACCGGCGACGCGGATGCCCTGCGCGGTGGCGGGCAGCCGCTCCGCGGCGCGGGCGGCGAGCTCGCGCACGGTCAGCGGGTGCTCGAGCTCGCACACGCGGCCGAGGCCCCGACGCCCGTGCGGGTCGGTCGGGTCCGGCACCAGGGGCCCTCCGACGCGCAGGCCGAGGGCGCCGGCCAGCGCGTCGGAGACACCCGGGTCGGCGGTGTCGGCGTTGGTGTGGGCGACGTGCAGCGCGACGTCGTTCTTGATGAGCGTGTGCACCACGCGGCCCTTGAAGGTGGAGGCCGCGACGGTCGTCGTCCCCCGCAGGTACAGCGGGTGGTGGGTGACGAGCAGGTCGGCGCCCAGTTCCACCGCCTCGTCGACGATCTCCTGGACCGGGTCGACGGCGAACAGGACCCGGGAGACCTCCTGGTCGGGGTCGCCCACGACGGTGCCGACCGCGTCCCAGGACTCGGCCCGCTCGGCGGGCCACAGGCTCTCCAGCGCGGCGATGACTTCTGACAGACGGGGCACGGGTGCAAGGCTACCTGCCTGTACTGCGCCGTCGTACCCGCGGCGGTTCCCCGGCTCCCGCCCCGGCCGGGCACAGCACACACCCCGCACGCCCCTCAGGCGAATCGTTCCTGTGCCACACGTACGTGTGATGCGGACTCTCGCCGGTCCCCCGCCCGCGCGTACGAAAACTAGCTTCGTCGCTGGAGGTGACCGAACGATGACAGCCTGTGCTATCGAGCCTTCTGCGGCGCCCGGGAACGACGGCCCGCCACCGGCGGGCTGCAGCATCACCGCCGAGGGCGCCTACGCCGCACGCCTCGCCCGTCGCGGGGACTGCTGGTACCCGGAGCGCTGGACCCTGGACGGTCCGGAACCGTACGCGGTGCCGTTGCCCGGCAACCAGCCGGAGGAGCCCGGCACCGAGGTGCAGCCGATGGGCGACGGGCGGGTCCTGGTCCACCGCGTGGCGGCCGGACGGCACTTCTTCTCGCTGCTGTACCCGACCGGACCCGGCACCGGCGAACTGCCGCTCGGCGCGGTCGAGTGCCCGGCGGACACCACCGTGCTGCGGCTGCTGCCCCCGGCCCCGGGCGGGGAGCGTGCGTACGCCCTCGCCACCGGCTTCCGCTCGACGGTGCTGTGGCAGGTGGCGGGCGGCGCGTTCGGGCCCGAGCGGCTGGCCGAGATTCCCGGGCGCTGCTCGGGCGGGGTCTGGCTGGACCGCACGGGCCGGATACTGGCCGTGGACCGGGAGACGGACGGGCGCACCAAGGCGGTCGTACTGGACCTGGAGCGGGACGGCGAGGTGTCCCCGCTGCTGCAGATCGCCGCGGACAGCGACGACCGGCTACTGCTGGCCGACCCGGACAGCGGGCTGGTGCTGATCCGCTCGGACGCGCCCTCGCCGGGGCAGGACCGGCTGGGCTGGGGGGTGCTGGGCAGCACCCTGCCGGTGCGCTTCCCTCAGTGCCTGCGGCTGCCGGACTGCGTGGTGACGCCGTTCGCGATCCAGCCGGGTCAGGCGCTGACGCCGGAACGGTGCGCGGTGGCGTTGCGCGTGGACGGCGCGCTCGGCAGCTGGGTCGCGGTGTGGCGGCCCGACGAACGGCGGGTGCGTCACCTTCCGGCGCCCGCGGGGTGGCTGACCGGCGCCGGGCTGTGGACCGCGGACGGGGAGCTGCGGCTGCCGTGCGCCACGCCGCAGTCGCCGTGCGGGGTGGCGCGGCTGCCCGCGCCACCTGACGCGGGCAGCGTGCGGACGAGGGAGGGGAGGGCGGAGTCGTCGCCTCCTGCCGAGCCCCCCGCACCGGCTCCCGAGCAGTCACTCGCGCCCGGTGTGGAGGACGCGTCGGAGGTGACGGAACCGGACGCCCCGGCTCCGTCCCCACCGCGCCCCGTACCGCTGCAACAGGCCCCGCTGGCACGGCTTGTAACGAAGTAGTGCCGGTTGGCACGGTCGCCTGGATTCGGCCCGCGGGGTGCCGGTTAGACTCGCCCGGCTGTAGGAAAGATCATGTTGACGGGGTGAATTCCTTCCGATGAACGACGCCAGCACGACCCAGCCCATGCAGGCCGACGGCGCCGACGTATCCGAGACCGGGACCGGCCACGGCAGGCACCGGGGACCGGTGTCCAGCCAGGACGGTGCCCAGGTTCCGCGGGGCCGCCACCGCAAGCCGGCCGAGGAGTCCGAAGCGGCCGCCTGACGGCCGCGGGACACGTACAGCGAGCGGCTCCGGCCCGGTCCGTCACATCCGACGGACCGGGCCGGAGCCGTTGGCCGTCACGCACACCGCGTCAGGGTGTCGGCGAGTACCGCACCACGGTGTCGGCGAGCACGACCGCATCGCCTCGTTCGCGCACGCTCACGTCCGCCCGCACCGTCCCGCCCCCCTCCGGCGCCATCGCCCGCCACATCCGCACCCGCAGCGTCTCCCCCGGGTACACGACCCCGGTGAACCGCGTCCGGTACTCCCGCACCCGGCTCACGTCGCCGTCCAGCAGCGTGTCCACGACCGACTTGAGGGTGGCGCCGTAGCTGCACAGCCCGTGCAGGACGGGCCGCTCGAAGCCGGCGCGCGCGGCGAACTCCGGGTCGGCGTGCAGGGGGTTCCAGTCGCCGGACAGCCGGTAGAGCAGGGCCTGGTCCTCGCGTACGGCCCGCTCGGCCACGTGATCCGGCGCCCCGTCCGGCACCGGCCCCGGACGGCCGGACGGTCCCCGTTCACCGCCCCAGCCGCCCTCCCCGCGTACGAAGACCTCGGCCTCGTCGGTCCACAGCGGACCGTCCGCGTCGGTGACGTCGGTGCGCAGGACGAGGACGGCCGCCGTGCCCTTGTCGTACACGGCGACCACGCGTGAGGCCGCGCGAGCCCGGCCCCGCGCGGGAACGGTCCGGTGCAGGCGCAGCCGCTGCCCGCCGTGCAGGACGCGGGCGAGGTCGACATCGACGCCGGGCCCGGACAGTGCGCCGGTGACGCCGGGTGCGCCGCCGCCCGCGACCGTGGCGAAGCTGGGCAGCACGTGCAGCCGGGACTCGAGGGCGTAGCGCAGTTCACCCGGGTCGGTGGCGGGCAGGCCGGCGCCGATGCCGAGGTGGTAGAGCTGGACGTCCTTGTGGTCCCAGACGATCTCCCGCACGCGGGGTGCGGCGGCGAGCGCCTCGGCTGCGTCGATGGGCATGGCTCTCCTGTTCGACCCGGTTGATCACGGACTGCCCCGACCGTACGGGACGCCGTCGACCCGTGACAGACGCCGGCCACCCGTGAGGTCCGTCCTGCCGAGCCCCGGACGACAGCGTCTGTCGCCCGCCGCGGCCGTCTCCGTGGCGTCACCCCTGCGGGACCGACGCGCCGCACCCCGCGCTCGCCGCCGCCGCGCTCATGCGCCGGCCGGAACCCGCTCACCGCCCGCGAGTGCGACGCGCTGCGGACCGGTGCCGACGGCGCGGCCGTCACCGACATCGCCGGCAGCCCGCACCTGTCCGGGCCGACGGTCCGCAACCACCTCGCCGCGGCCATCGGCAAGACCGCGGCCGGAGCCCTGCGCGAGGCCCGGCAGGGCTGGGTCTGACCGGCCGCCCCGCTCACACCGCCCCCGTGTCCGCCCCCTTCTCCTCCCGCTTCCCCGCCGGCAGCCACGCCCACATCAGCACCGCCCCGGCGACCAGCACGACCGCCGCCGTACGGAACACCAGCGCGTATCCGTCCGTCAGCGCGGCCGGCCCCGCTTCCTCTCCCCCGGTCCGGGCCGCCGCGATCGTCGACATCACCGCGAGCCCCAGCGACCCCCCCATCGTCCGGGACGTGTTGATCAGCCCGGAGACCAGCCCGGCGTCCCCGGCCGCCGCCCCGGAGATGGCCAGCGAGGCCAGCGGAGTCGCCGCCAGGCCCGCGCCCAGCATCATCAGCACCCCGGGGATCATGATCGCGGTGACGTACGCCCCGTCCGCCGTCATCGTCGACTGCCAGCCGAAGCCGGCCGCCGCCACCAGCGTGCCCAGCACGGCCACGTGCCGCGCCCCGATCCGCCGCATGAACCGCGGCGCGAGCTTCGACCCGAGGACCACCGCCAGCGAACTGGGCACCAGGGCGAGACCGGCCTCCAGCGGGGAGTAGCCCAGCACGTTCTGCGCGTACAGGGTCATGAAGAACCACATCGAGAACATCGACGAGCCGGACACCAGCATCGCCACGTTCGCCGACGCCACCGACCGCAGCCGCAGCAGCCCCGGCGGCATCAGCGGCGCCGCCGTCCGCGCCTCGACGAGCAGGAACAGCCCGAGCAGCAGCAGCCCGGCGAGCAGCGGCACGAGCGTGACCGTCGCCGCCCACCCCGCGGACTCGGTCTGCGAGATGCCGTAGGCCAGTGCGGCCAGACCGGCGGTCACCAGCAGTGCGCCCGGCAGGTCGAGGCGCCGCCGCTCACCGGCCCGGCTCTCGGTGAGCCACAGCACGGCGCCGGCCAGCACCACCGCGCCCACCGGGACGTTGATCAGCAGCACCCAGCGCCACGACAGCCCGTCCACCAGGACGCCGCCCACCAGACCGCCCGCCGCGCCGCCGCCCGCGCCCACGGCGGTCCAGGTCGCGATCGCCCGCGCCCGCGCCGCGCCCTCCGGCACCGCCGCGGTCAGGATCGTCAGCGTCGACGGCGCCAGCACCGCCGCGCCCAGCCCCTGCACGGCCCGTGCGAGCAGCAGCTGCCAGCCCTCCTGCGCGAGCCCGCCGCCCAGCGAGGCGAGCGTGAACAGGCCGAGCCCGACCAGGAACATCCGCTTGCGCCCGTAGAGGTCACCGGCCCGCCCACCGAGCAGCATGAAGCCGGCGAAGGCGATGGCGTAGGCGTTGACCACCCACTGCAGGCCCTGCGCGCTCAGGCCGAGATCGGCCCGCATCGACGGCAGGGCGACGTTGACGACGGACACGTCGAGGACGACCAGGAACTGTCCGGCGCAGGCGAGCGCGACGACCAGCCAGGTGGGAGGAGGGCTGCGGCGGGCGGAGATTCGGGCGGTGGCAGAGGTGCCGATGGCTTCGAGCATGGGTGTCATGGTCTCAACCCGAGTCCGCCCCTTGCATCGGCATTTGGTGCCCGTCCCGTCCTAGGACCGGAGTCCTAGGCGACCGGAAGGTGAACCGCGCGTAGGCGGGTTCCCAAGAGAAGGTCAAGAATTAGTTAGGGACTCGAAGCAACGGAATAGTTGCCCCGGCGCACGAGGTTCAGTGTGCACACACCTAGACGACAGACGCAGACCAGATTCAGACGCATGCGCCGACTCCCGGCCTGGAGGCCCCACTCAATGTCCGTGTCCCCCACGACGACCGACGAACCCGCCCGGCGAGCGACCGGAGCCACCGTCCCGGTGCTCGCCTTCGCGGGCATCGTCGTCGCGGTGATGCAGACCCTGCTCGTCCCGGTCATCAAGGACCTGCCCCGACTCCTGGACACTTCGTCCAGCAACGCCACCTGGGTCCTGACCTCCACGCTCCTGTCCGGAGCCGTGGCCACGCCGATCATGGGCCGGCTCGGCGACCTGTTCGGCAAGCGCCGCATGCTGATCCTCAGCCTGTCGGTGATGGTGGCGGGCGCGCTGGTCAGCGCGTTCACCGACGCCCTGCTCCCGATGATCGTCGGCCGTACCCTCCAGGGCTTCGCGATGGGCGCGATCCCTCTCGGCATCGGCCTGATGCGCGACATGCTGCCGCGCGAGCGGCTGGGCTCGGCGATGGCGCTGATGAGCTCCTCGATCGGTGTCGGCGGCGGTCTGGCGCTGCCCGCCGCGGCCCTGGTCGCGCAGCACACCGACTGGCACGCCTTGTTCTACGGCGCCGCCGGCCTCGGCGTCCTCGCCATCGCCCTGACCCTCCTCGTCGTGCCCGAGTCCCCGCTGCGCGCGAAGGGCTCCTTCGACCTGCCGGGTGCGCTCGGTCTGTCGGCCGGCCTGGTCCTCTTTCTCCTGCCGATCACCAAGGGAAGCGACTGGGGCTGGTCCTCGCCCACCACGCTGGGCCTGTTCGCCGCCGCGGTAGTGATCCTGCTCCTGTGGGGCCTGATGGAGCTGCGCGTCGCCGCCCCGCTGGTCGACCTGCGCACCACGGCCCGCCGCGAGGTCCTGCTCACGAACCTGGCCTCGATCATGGTCGGGGTCTCCTTCTACGTCATCTCGCTCGTCCTGCCCCAGCTCCTCCAGCTGCCCTCGGAGACCGGTTACGGCCTCGGCCAGTCGATGGTCGTCGCGGGCCTGTGCGTGGCCCCGCTGGGCCTGACGATGATGTTCACCGCGCCGGTCTACGCCCGCCTGTCCGCCCGCTACGGCCCCCGCACCACCCTGATCATCGGCCTGCTGATCATCGCGGTCGGCTACGGCGGCGGCCTCGGCCTGATGAACGCCGCCTGGCAGACCGTCGTCACCTCGGTGCTGATCGGCGCCGGCATCGGCCTCGCCTACTCCTCCCTCCCCGCGCTGATCATCGGCGCGGTCCCGGCCTCGGAGACGGGCGCGGCCAACGGCCTCAACACCCTGATGCGGTCCATCGGTACGTCGGTGTCGAGCGCCGTCATCGGCATGGTGCTCGCCAACACGGCGAACGACGTGGGCGGCGTCGCCGTCCCCACCATGCACGGCTTCCGCGTCTCGTTCCTGATCGCCACCGCCGCGGTCGCCGTGGGCCTGGCCCTGGCCTTCTTCCTCCCCCGCCGCCGCCCGGAGTCCACCACGCAACTGCGCGCGAGCAGCGAGGAGGACGCCAACCTGGCCCGTGCCGAGCAGGCGCTGGCCGGCTTCCGCGGCCGGGTGCTGACCACCGACGGCGTCCCCGTCGCCCGTGCCAAGGTCACGCTGATCGACCGGCACGGCCGCCAGGCGGGCGCGACGCTCTCCGCCGGTGACGGCAGCTACGCCCTCGCGGTCCCCGCCGAGGGGCCGTACGTCCTGGCCGCCCGTGCCGCGGGCCACGGCCCGCTCGCCCACTCGGCGACCCACACCGGTCACCGCCCGGTCGACCTGGACCTGTCCCTGCCGGGCGAGACGGTCACCGCCTGACCCGCACCGCACGCACCCCACCGCACCGGTCCGCCCGCACCCCCTGCCGCAACGCGCGGCGGGGGGTGCGGCAGCATGGGGCCGCACGCCGGACGTACCACCGAGAGGACCCGCATGCCCGCGGCAGCACCCACGCCGGAGATCATGGCCGCCTTCGAGGGCGCGAAGGGGTTCATGCCCACGCACGAGGGCCTCGCGCTGTACGCGGCGGCCGTGGAGGCCGGCGGGCTCGGGCTGCCGCTGCTGGAGGTCGGCACCTACTGCGGACGCTCCGCGGTGCTGCTCGCCGACGCAGCCCGCCGGGCCGGGGTCACCGCGCTCACCGTCGACCACCACCGGGGCAGCGAGGAGCAGCAGCCGGGCTGGGAGTACCACGACCCGGAGACGGTCGACCCCGAACTGGGCGTGATGGACACCCTCCCCACCTTCCGCCGCACCCTCAACCGGGCCGGGCTGGAGGAGCACGTGGTGGCCCTGGTGGGCCGCTCGCCCCAGGTGGCGTCGGTCTGGGGCTCACCCCTCGGCCTCGTGTTCATCGACGGCGGCCACACCGACGAGCACGCGGGCGCCGACTACGAGGGCTGGGCCCGGCACGTCGCCGACGGCGGCCTCCTGGTCATCCACGACGTCTTCCCGGACCCGGCCGACGAGTTCACCGGCCAGGCCCCGTACCGCGTCTACCTCCGGGCCCTCGCGTCCGGCGCGTTCACGGAGGACTCCGTGACCGACTCACTGCGCGTCCTGCGGCGAACGGGCACGGGGATCTGAGGGCGCGGTTTAGAGTCGCTGACGTGTCGTACACAGGCCCGGACTTCGAACCACCCCAGCCCCGCCGCTCCCCGCTGCGCCGCCCGCTGACGGTGGCGATCGCCGCGCTCGTCCCCGGCGCGCTGCTCGGCTGGGGGGTGTACGCGGCGGTCGCCGGCCCGGACGACGGGGGCGGCGGCGGTGCGGACCGCGCGAGCGGTGCGCGAACGTCGGCGGCACCGTCCTCGGACGGTCCGGCCTCCCCGAGCGCCGGCCCCAAGGCGCCCACGGGCACCTCCCCTTCGCCCACCCCGAGGAAGCCGTCGCCCTCCGCCTCGAGGTCCGCGCCCGCCGGGGCGAACGGCCCCCTCAAGGGGAAGGTCGTCGTCATCGACCCGGGCCACAACCCCGGCAACTTCCGGCACGCGTCCGAGATCAACCGCAAGGTGAACGTCGGCACGCACTGGAAGGAGTGCGACACGACGGGCACGGCCACCGACGCGGGCTGGCCCGAGGCGAAGTTCACCCTGGACGTCGCCCACCGGCTGCGCACGCTGCTGGAGGAGCAGGGCGCGACCGTGGAACTGACGCAGGACGACGACCGTCCGTACGGCCCCTGCGTGGACGAACGGGCCCGGATCGGCAACGAGGCGAAGGCCGACGCCGCGATCTCGATCCACGCCGACGGGTCGGGGGACGGCAACCGAGGCTTCCACGTGATCCTGCCGGGCTCCGTGCACGACGGCGCGGCCGACACCCGGGCCATCGTCGCCCCCTCCGCCGAACTGGGTCAGCGCATCGCGGGCGGCTTCGTCCGCGTGACGGGCAGCGCCCCCTCCAACTACGTCGGCGGCGGCACCGGCCTGGTCACGCGCACGGACCTGGGCGGTCTCAATCTGTCAACGGTTCCCAAGGTGTTCATCGAGTGCGGCAACATGCGCGACGGCAAAGACGCGGCGCTGCTGACCAGCGGCGACTGGCGGCAGAAAGCAGCGCAAGGGATGTCTGAGGGAATCGTGAGTTTCCTGCGCGGGTAGTGATCAGCGCGCGGATCCCCGGGGACAGGCCCGACGCCTGAACGATAGTGTCATCCGTACGATGAGGGGCCACCCCCGCGCTTCACTCCGGACCCTGACGGCGACATGGTGACAGCGACGCCTCTACCGACGACGAGACGACCTACGAAGGACCTGAAGTGAATATCCGCTCCCTCACTCGAGGCGACGGCGTGGTGATCGGAGCAGCGGTGTTGCTGTTCATCGCGTCGTTCCTCGACATCTACTCGATCGACGGCGCTCCGGACGACGCCGACATTCCCAGCCTGTGGGGCAGTGGGGCGGTCGTGCTCGGTGTCGTCCTCGCGGGCATCATCGGCACCGCGCTCATCATCGTGGCCCGCGCCCTGCCGCAGCCCAAGAAGGTGGCGGGGCTGGACCTCGGCCAGTTCGGTGTCGCGTTCACGCTCTTCGCCGCCTGGAGCGCGCTCGGCAACATCTTCGACCCGGCGGGCGCCTTCGACGGCGACGGGGGCTTCACCAGCGATCTCGGCGCCGGCCTGGGCCTGATCCTCGCCCTCGTCGCCACTGTGGTCATGGCCGTCGCGGCCGTCGCCACGCCGCTGGTCCCGGCCCTCAAGGGCTCCCTGATCCCCGCCGCCCGTCCGGCCGCGCCGCAGCCCTACGGCGGCCAGCCGCAGGGTGGTTACGGCTACCCGGGCGCGCAGCAGCAGCCGTACGGTGCCCAGCCGGGGCAGCCCGGTCAGCCGGGTCAGCCGGGTCAGTCCTTCGGCGGCGGCCAGCCGCAGCCGCAGGCCCCGCAGCAGGCCCAGGCCCCGCAGCAGGCGCAGCCGGCCGGGGACTTCTCGCCGTTCTGGTTCGCCGTGCCGGTGCCGCGTCCGCTGTTCGCGGAGGACGGCAACCCCACGCCGATCGCCGAACTCGCGCCGGGCACCTGGTACCTGGCGGTCGAGCAGCGCGGCGCCAACCTGGTCGCGCAGACGCAGGACGGCCGCCGGGGCGTGCTGCAGGACACCTCGGGCATCCAGCGCGGCTGACCGCGCCCGCCAGCCGTCCGACGTCAACGGCCCCTCGCCCACCGGAGCTTCCGGGCGAGGGGCCGTCGCCGTTGGTTTCGAACGGACATCCGGGGTCAGGCGGAAGGCATGTCCCCTCGAAGTCGCAGTGGCTCCAACTCCGCCGGAACGGCCGTCGCGGTGATCGCGGACATCATGGCCGTCATCCTCGGACTGTGGATCCTGATGTACCTGTTGGACGCGAACCGGGCCAACGACCTGGTGCGGTTCGTCCATGACGCCGCGAACTGGCTGGCCGGCTGGTCACGAGACCTGTTCACGTTCGACGAGGCCTGGGCCCGCGTGGTCGCCGGCTACGGACTGGCCGCCGTTGTCTACCTCTTCGTCGGCCACGCCGTCGCCAACCGCCTCCACCGGCACTGAGCCGCGCCCGGCGGCGCGGCCTTCAGACGCAGCAGTCCGGGTCCAGCCCCCTCGGCAGCCGGTCGCCGGAGAAGACCTGGCAGGTGGCCTCGTGCCCGCCCAGCGCGGCGACGGCGAGGAGCAGCGAGCCGGCCGTCCAGGTGGTGAGTTCGCGCGGCCATACGGCGTCGTCGTCGAAGACGTAACCCGTCCAGTACAGGCCGCTGTCCGCGTCCCGCAGGTGCTGGATCGACTGGAGGATCTCCAGGGCGTGGTCGGACTCGCCGATCGCCCACAGGGCGAGGGCGAGTTCGGCCGACTCGCCGCCGGTCACCCACGGGTTGGGGACGACGCAGCGCACGCCGAGACCGGGGACCACGAAGCGGTCCCAGCTCTCCGCGATGCGGGACCTGGCCTCCGTGCCGGTCAGCGCGCCGCCCAGCACCGGGTAGTACCAGTCCATCGAGTAGCGGTCCTTGTCCAGGAACCGCTCCGGGTGGCGGCGGATCGCGTGCCTGAGCGCGCCGGCCGCCAACTCCCAGTCGGGCTGCGGTTCTTCACGCTGTTCGGCGATGGCGAGGGCGCAGCGCAGCGCGTGGTGGACGGAGGAGCTGCCGGTCAGCAGCGCGTCCGTGGCGCCGGTGCCGTCGTCGTCGCGCCGCCAGCCGATCTGTCCGCCGGGCTGCTGGAGGCCCAGCACGAACTCGACCGCCGCGTGGACGACGGGCCACATCCGGTCCAGGAACGTGTCGTCGCCGGTGGCGAGGTAGTGGTGCCAGGCGCCGACGGCGACGTAGGCGACGAAGTTGGTCTCGCGGCCCCGGTCGGTGACGTCGTCGTGGGCGCCGTCGGCGTAGGCGGCGTACCAGGAGCCGTCCGGGATCTGGTGCCGGGCCAGCCACTCGTAGGCCCGCTCGGCGGCGTCGTGTTCGCCGGCCGCGTCCAGGGCCATCGCCGCCTCGGTGTGGTCCCAGGGGTCGAGGTGGTGCCCGCGGAACCACGGGATCGCGCCGTCCTCGCGCTGTACGGCGAGGATGCCGCGGACGGTCGCGGCGGCCTCGGCCTCGGTGAGGACGCCGGGCAGGACGAGGTGTTCGGTGCGAGGCGTGCGCGAGGTCGTCACGCGGCGTCCACCGGCGGCAGGTGCGGCTTGGTGGCGTACGCCACGAAGCTCTTGCCGATCAGCGGGTTCAGCGCCTGCTCGGCGACGCGCGTCGCCAGCGGCTTCTTCATGATGTCCCAGACCAGCAGCTTGTGGTACGCCCGCACCGGCAGCGCCTTGTCGTTGTCGACGCCGAAGGCGCACTTCAGCCACCAGTACGGCGAGTGCAGCGCGTGCGCGTGGTGGGTGCCGTAGGGCTTGAGGCCGGCCTCGCGGATGCGGGCGAGGAGCTGGTCGGCCTTGTAGATGCGGATGTGACCGCCCTCGACCTCGTGGTAGGCGTCGGACAGCGTCCAGCAGACCTTCTCGGGGCCGTAGCGCGGGACGGTGATCGCGATGCGTCCGCCGGGCTTGAGGACGCGGACCATCTCGGCGAGGACGCCCTTGTCGTCGTGGATGTGCTCCATCACCTCGGAGATGATGACGACGTCGAAGGACTCGTCCGGGAAGGGCAGGGCCAGCGCGTCGCCCTCCATCGCGGTGGCGGTGGCGCCGGCCGGGGCCTCGCCGGCCTCCTCCATCGCGGCGAACCACTTGGCGACCTCGCGGATCTCCTCCGCGTTCCGGTCCAGCGCGACGACGCGGGCGCCGCGCCGGTAGCACTCGAAGGCGTGCCTGCCGGCGCCGCAGCCGAGGTCCAGGACGCGGTCGCCGGGGGCGAGCGGGAACCGGGAGAAGTCGACGGTCAGCACGTGGCCCTGCTTTCGGGGTAGACGCCGGTGTCACTGGTGGGGGTGGTGGCGGGGACGGTGGCCGAGGGACCGATGGCTTCGCGGTAGCGGGCGGCCGTGCCCTCGGCGGCGCGGGCCCAGGTGAAGTGCCGCAGCACGCGCTCGCGTCCGGCCGCGCCGAGCCGGGCCCTCAGTTGCCGGTCGCCGAGCAGCCGGTTCAGTCCGGCGGCCAGCGCGCCCGCGTCGCCCGGCGGCACCGCGAGACAGGTCTCCCCGTCGGGTCCGGCGACCTCCGGGACGGCCCCGCCGGTGGTGGCCAGCAGCGCCGTGCCGGTCGCCATGGCCTCGGCGGCGGGCAGCGAGAACCCTTCGTACAGGGAGGGCACGCACGCGACCTCGGCCGAACGCACCAGGTCGACCAGTTCGGCGTCGGAGATGCCCTTGACGAACTCGACGGCGTCCTCGAGGCCGTACCGCTCGATCGCCTGGGCGACGGGCCCCTCGGCCGGCCGCTTGCCGACGACGACGAGGTGGGCGGCGGGCTGCTCGGTGCGCACCTTCGCCAGCGCCTCGACGAGGAAGACCAGGCCCTTGAGCGGCACGTCCGCGCTGGACGTGGTCACGATCCGGCCCGGCATCTTCGGCACCGACGGGTCGGGCGAGAAGAGGTCGGTGTCGGCGCCGATGTGGACGACGTGGATGCGGTCGCCGCGTACGCCGAGGTGGTCCATGATCTCCTGACGTGAGGTGCCGGAGACGGTGAGCACGGAGGGCAGCCGGCGCGCCACGCGCTTCTGCATGCGGGTGAAGGCGTACCAGCGGCGTACGGAGTACCGCCGCTTCCAGCCCTCGGCGGCGTCCAGTTCGAGCTGCCGGTCCACGGTGATGGGGTGGTGGACGGTGGTGACGAGGGGGGCGCCCACGTCACCGAGCAGCCCGTAGCCGAGCGTCTGGTTGTCGTGGACGACGTCGAAGTCGCCGCGGCGGGCGCGCAGGTGGCGGCGGGCGCGCAGCGAGAAGGTCAGTGGCTCCGGGAAGCCGCCGGTCCACATGGTGCCGACCTCCAGCGCGTCGACCCAGTCCCGGTACTCGTCGCGCTTCGGGGTGCGGAAGGGGTCGGGCTGGCGGTAGAGGTCGAGGCTGGGCAGCTCGGTGAGGGAGAGCCGGTCCCCGAGGCCGTGGTCCGGGCCGTCGTCGAGCACGGGGTAGGGCTGGGCGCCGATCACCTCGACCCGGTGGCCGAGGCGGGCCAGTTCGCGTGAGAGGTGGCGGACGTAGACGCCCTGGCCGCCGCAGAACGGGTTTCCCTTGTAGGTGAGGAGCGCGATGCGGAGCGGTCGCAAGCCGTCAGCGGCGGGCTCCGGACGGGGACCCGTCCCACTGGCCTCAGCGGTCACCCTGGCCCCCTTCTCACTGCGCTGTCCCGCGACACTATGCCGGGACGTTAATCTAGAACAAGTTTCAGACTTGATCGTTCAGAGGCTCCGAATCTACCGGCAGGTAGGGGCGCTGCGACGAGTGGATCAGGTGATTCACGCCACGGCGCGCCCCGGCGCCGGAGACCGCGCCGGACACGGCGCCGGGCCTGACGGCGGGGAGAAGGTGACCGAGGTGGACAACCCGGAAGCGGCCGGGTCCGGCCCCGCGCACCGCTCCCCCGCCCCGCCCCTCACCGAGCGGCAGCGGGCGCGTCGCCGCCGGATCCTGCACGCGACCGCCCGGCTCGCCTGCCGGGGCGGCTTCGAGGCGGTGCAGATGCGCGAGGTCGCGGAGTCCTCCGAGGTCGCCCTCGGCACGCTGTACCGCTACTTCCCGTCCAAGGTCCACCTGCTGGTCGCGACCATGCAGGACCAGTTGGAGCAGTTGCACGGGACGCTGCGCAAGAGCCCGCCGGCCGGGGAGACGGCCGCGGTCCGGGTGGCGCAGACCCTGATGCGGGCCTTCGGCGCCCTGCAGCGCGAACCCCGGCTGGCCGAGGCGATGGCCCGCGCCCTGACCTTCGCCGACCGCAGCGTCTCCCCAGAGGTCGACCAGGTGTCCCGCCGGACCACGGCGATCATCCTGGACGCCATGGGCGGCCTGGACCGTCCCACCGCCGAGCAGCTCTCGGCGGTCCGCGTCATCGAGCACACCTGGCACTCGACCCTCATCGCCTGGCTCTCCGGACGCGCGTCGATCGCCCAGGTGGGGGTGGACATCGAGACGGCGTGCCGGCTGATCGACGTGACGGGGGCCGGGGAGCCCCCTGCGACGGGGGCGGAGGAGCGTGAGCGAGCGCACGGGTCCGGTCCGGTTGCCTCCGGGTAAAGTGGCCGCGTCGTCATCACACCCGTACGGGGGGAAGCCGGTGCAATTCCGGCGCTGACCCGCAACCGTGAGCCGCCCCCACGAGGCCGTCGAGGCCGCCTTCCTGGGACGGTGAGCCGGACTGCCCCGCGCGGACGTGACCGGCTCACGTGCCCGGCGCCCGCCGTGCACGGGCACCGTCGAGGCATACGGGGCCGAGCCGCCGGGGGTGCCCCGTGCTGTCCGGCCCCGCACAGGGAAAGGCACCCGCCGCTCATGAACGTCCGCCGTCGCAGCAGCGCCACGGTTCTGGCCGCCATAGCCGTGATCGGCGTCGCCGCGCCCGCGGTCGCCGCCGATCCGTCACCGTCCACGTCGGCGTCCGGTCCGTCCGGGCTGTACGGGTCGGCCGACCCGCAGTTCGACGGCGTGTGGCGCCAGTCCCTCGCGCTGCTCGCGCAGGACACGGCGGGCGTGGTCCCGTCACCGAAGGCCGTGAAGTGGCTCACGGACCAGCAGTGCGACAACGGCGGCTTCGCCCCCTTCCGCGCCGACCCGGCCAAGGCCTGCGACGCCAAGACCATGGTCGACACCAACAGCACGGCCGCCGCCGTCCAGGCGTTGTGGGCCGTGGGCGGCCACGGTGACGTCGTCGAGTCCGCCCTGGCCTGGCTGAAGTCCGTGCAGAACAAGGACGGCGGCTGGGGCTACACCCCCGGCGGGCCCAGCGAGGCCAACTCCACCTCCGTCGTCATCGGCGCCCTGACCGCCACGGAGACCGACCCGGAGAAGGTCAGGAAGGCCGGCAAGTCCCCGTACGACGCGCTGCTCGCCTCCGCCCTGCCCTGCGCCGAGGACGGCGGCGCCTTCGGGTACCCGAACCAGGACGGCAAGCTGCTCGCCAACGCGGACGCCACGGCCGCCGGCGTCCTCGGCGCGCTCGGCAAGGGCCTGGTCACCGAGGCCGGCGAGAAGGCCGGCGGCGCCGGCTGCACCGACGCGGACGAGCCCACCCGCGAGCAGGCCGCCGCGAACGGCGCCGCGTACCTCGCCGACGCCCTCGCGAAGGACGGTCACCTCAAGTCGGCTCTCGGCGGCTCCGCCGAACAGCCCGACTACGGCAACACCGCCGACGCGGTCGTGGCGCTCGCCGCGCAGGGCGGCGCGGACAAGGCGGCGAAGCCGCTGGCCTGGCTGGAGAAGAACGCCGCGAAGTGGGCCGAGGGCAGCGGCCCGGCCGCCTACGCCCAGCTGATCCTCGCCGCGCACGCCACGGGCGCCGACCCGCGCGCCTTCGGCGGCACGGACCTGGTGGAGAAGCTGAACGCGACGGGGCCGGCTCCGCAGGGGGCGGCGGCTAAGGACACCGCCACCGCGAGCGCCAAGGCCGCGGACGAGGACGAGAAGAAGGACGACTCCGGCTTCGGCGTCTGGTGGTTCGTCGGCGTCTGCCTGGCCTTCGGCATCGGCATCGGCTTCCTGCTCAGCGGCCGCAACAAGAAGCAGCAGCCGTGACCCGCCGCGTCGTACTCCTCTTCCTGGCCGCGTTCCTGCTGATCGGGAGCGCGGGCCAGGTACAGGCCGCCGGTTACCGCTACTGGTCCTCTTGGGACCGCGACGGCGACAAGTGGGTCTACGCCACCCAGGGCCCGTCCCTCGCCCGCCCCTCCGACGGCGATGTCCAGGGCTTCCGCTTCGCGGTGAGCGTGAACTCCGGCGACGCGGCCCAGCCCCGCGGCACGGCGGAGTTCGCGTCGATCTGCGCGAGTACACCGGCCGAGGACGGCACCAAGCGCGTCGCCCTGGTCCTCGACTTCGGTACGGCCTCCGACGCCCCGTCCGGCGAGACGCCGCCGGCCCCGCGCACGGCCTGCGCCCGGGTCTCCCCCGACGCGACGACGGCCGACGCCCTGGCCGCCGCGGCGGGCTCGCTCAGGTACGACAACAGCGCCCTGCTCTGCGCGATCGCGGGGTATCCGAAGTCGGGGTGCGGGGAGCAGGTCCCGGCGGAGAGGGAGCCGACGCCCACCGAGCCGTCGGACCGGAAGGCCGCGGAGGACGAATCCGACGGCCCGTCGGTAGGCCTCTATGCGGGCGCAGCGATCGTGGCGGCCCTGGCCGGAGCGGCGACCTGGCAGGCGAGGCGGCGCAGGAATGCCCCGTAACGGGCAGCCCGCTCAGCCCACGGGCAACGGCGCCGCACAAGCGCCGCGGCCCGCGGGAGGTCGTGGGGCCCTCCACCCCGGCGCCTGGTGGCTCTGGGCGCTCGCCCTCGGCACCGCCGCCACCCGCACCACCAACCCGCTCCTCCTCGCCCTCCTCATCGCCGTCTCCGCCTACGTCGTGGTCACCCGCCGCCCCCACGCGCCGTGGTCCCGCTCCTACGGCGCCTTCGTCAAGCTCGCCCTCGCCGTCCTCCTCATCCGCCTCCTCTTCACCACGGTCCTCGGCTCACCCATCCCCGGCACGCACACCCTCGTCACCCTCCCCGAAGTCCCCCTCCCCGACTGGGCCCAGGGCATCCGCCTCGGAGGCCGGGTCACCGCCGAGGGCCTCGCCTTCACCCTGTACGACGCGATGAAGCTGGCCACCCTCCTCATCTGCGTCGGGGCCGCGAACGCCCTCGCCAACCCCTCCCGCCTCCTCAAGTCCCTCCCCGGCGCCCTGTACGAGATGGGTGTGGCCGTCGTCGTCGCCCTCACCTTCGCCCCGCACCTCATCGCCGACATCCAGCGCCTGCGCGCCGCCCGCCGCCTCAGGGGCCGCCCGGACAGGGGCGTACGCGGCCTGCTCCAGGTCGGACTGCCCGTACTGGAGGGCGCCCTGGAGCGCTCCGTCGCCCTCGCCGCCGCGATGGACGCCCGCGGCTACGGCCGTACCGCCGACGTCCCGGCCGCCGTACGCCGCACCACCGCCGCGCTCACCCTCACGGGCCTGCTCGGCGTCTGCGCGGGGACGTACGGGCTGCTGACGGCCGCGGGCGGCACGTACGGCGTCCCCGTCCTCGTGGCCGGAGTCGCCGCCGCTCTCGGGGGCCTGTGGCTCGGTGGCCGCCGGACCGTGCGCACCCGCTACCGCCCGGACCGCTGGGACGCCCGCGCCTGGCTGGTCACCGCGTCCGGCGCCGCCGTCGCGGCCCTGCTCTTCCTCGCCGCCGCCCGCGACCCGGCGGCGCTGCACCCGGGCGTGGTCCCGCTGGTCGCGCCGTCCCTCCCCCTGTGGCCGGCGGCGGCCGTACTGATCGGCCTGCTCCCCGCGTTCGTCACCCCCACGCCCGAGACCGCTGTGAAGGAGCCGTCGTGATCCGCTTCGAGGACGTGTCGGTCACGTACGACGGTGCGACCGAACCCACCGTCCGGGGCATCGACTTCGCGGTCCCGGAAGGCGAACTGGTCCTGCTCGCAGGGCCCTCGGGAGTCGGCAAGTCCACCGTCCTCGGCGCGGTCAGCGGCCTCGTCCCGCACTTCACCGGCGGCACGTTGAGCGGCCGGGTCACGGTCGCCGGCCGCGACACCCGCACCCACAAGCCGCGCGAACTCGCCGACGTCGTCGGCACGGTCGGCCAGGACCCGCTGTCCCACTTCGTGACGGACACCGTCGAGGACGAACTCGCCTACGGCATGGAGTCCCTGGGCCTGCCGCCGGACGTGATGCGCCGCCGCGTCGAGGAGACCCTGGACCTGCTGGGCCTCTCCGACCTCCGGTCCCGCCCCATCGCCACGCTCTCCGGCGGCCAGCAGCAGCGGGTCGCCATCGGCTCGGTCCTCACCCCGCACCCGGAGGTGCTGGTCCTGGACGAGCCGACCTCCGCCCTGGACCCGGCGGCGGCGGAAGAGGTCCTGGCGGTCCTCCAGCGCCTGGTCCACGACCTCGGTACGACGGTCCTGATGGCCGAGCACCGACTGGAGCGGGTCATCCAGTACGCCGACCAGGTCGTCCTGCTCCCGGCCCCGGGGGAGCCCCCGCTGCTCGGTCCCCCGGCGGAGGTGATGGCCGTGTCCCCGGTGTACCCCCCGGTGGTGGACCTGGGCAGGCTGGCGGGCTGGTCCCCGCTGCCCCTGACGATCCGGGACGCCCGCCGCCGTGCGGCCCCGCTGCGGGACCGGCTGGCCGACCGGGAGATCCCGGACCGCACCCCACCGGCCGCACCGGCCGCCTCGCGGCCGGCGCCCCCCGCGCTCCGGCCCGCCCCCTCCCGTCGGTGGCGGCGCGGAAAGCGGGTGGAGACGCCCGCCGCCGCCTCGCCGTACGCAGCCGAGGTCCGTTCCCTCGCCGTCCGCCGCGACCGGGTCCAGGCGCTGCGCCACGTCGACCTGACCGTCTCCCCGGGCGAGACGGTCGCCCTGATGGGCCGCAACGGCGCCGGGAAGTCGACCCTCCTCTCCGCACTCGTCGGCCTGGTCGAACCGTCCTCCGGTTCCGTCCGGACCGGTGGCGCGGTACCGCACCGCACGGCCCCCCGCGACCTCGTCCGCCGGGTCGGCCTGATCCCGCAGGAGCCGCGCGACCTGCTGTACGCCGACACGGTCGCCGCCGAGTGCCAGGCCGCCGACCGGGACGCGGAGGCGCCCCCCGGCACCTGCCGCACCCTGCTCACCGACCTGCTCCCCGGCGTCACCGACGACACCCACCCCCGCGACCTGTCCGAGGGCCAGCGCCTCACGCTCGCCCTGTCCGTCGTCCTGACCGCCCGCCCTCCCCTCCTCCTCCTGGACGAGCCGACGCGCGGCCTGGACTACGCGGCGAAGGCCCGGCTGGCCGGCGTCCTGCGCTCCCTGGCCGCCGAGGGACACGCGATCGTGCTCGCCACGCACGACGTGGAGCTGACGGCCGAGCTGGCCCACCGCGTGGTGCTGCTCGCGGAGGGCGAGGTGATCGCCGACGGCCCGGCGGCGGACGTGGTGGTGGCCTCGCCGTCCTTCGCGCCGCAGGTCGCCAAGGTGCTGGCGCCTCGGAAGTGGCTCACGGTCGCGCAGGTACGGGAGGCGTTGGCATGACGGGGCCGTCCTCACCGCACGACCGCCAGGCCCGCGCGGTCCGCCTCGGCCCGCGCTCCGTCGCCGCGCTCGCGCTGGTCAGCGCGGTCGGTGCGGCGGGCTTCGGCTGGCCCTTCCTGGCCCCGCCGGACGCCTCCCTGAACGCGCACGCGCAGGACGCGCCGTGGCTGTTCGCGGGCCTGCTGGTGCTGTTGGTGGCCGTGGTGGCGGCGACGATCTCGGAGTCGGGCCTCGGCCCCAAGGCGGTGGCGATGCTGGGCGTCCTGGCGGCGGCGGGCGCGGCACTGCGCCCGATCGGCGCGGGGACGGCCGGCCTGGAGCCGATGTTCTTCCTCATGGTCCTCAGCGGCCGGGTCCTGGGCCCCGGCTTCGGCTTCGTCCTCGGCTCGGTCACGATGTTCGCGTCCGCGCTGCTCACCGGCGGGGTGGGTCCGTGGATGCCGTTCCAGATGCTGTCGATGGGCTGGTTCACGATGGGCGCGGGCCTGTTGCCCGGCCCCGACCGGCTGCGCGACCGGGCGGAACTGCTCATGCTGGCCGCGTACGGCTTCCTGGCCGCCTTCGCCTACGGCACGGTCATGAACCTCGCTGGCTGGACCTTCATGAACACGCTCGCCTCGAACATCGCCTTCGACCCGGACGCGTCGATCCCCGACAACCTGGCCCGCTTCTTCGCGTACTGCCTGGCCACGTCCCTCGGCTGGGACGGAGGCCGCGCCGCCGTGACGGTGGCCCTGACCCTCACCCTCGGCACCCCGCTCCTGAAGGCGCTGCGCCGGGCCACCCGCCGGGCGGCGTTCGAGGCGCCGGTCACGTTCGAGAAGGCCGACGAGGTGAGCCGCCCCACTTAACGACTGGGCCTTGGCGACAGGGGCGACGGCCGCGCAGTACGGCCCCACGGGAAAGGCGTGAACACCGAGGAGGCGAGTGTCACCCACGCGCTCGGATGAGCGCGGCGAGGACAGCGGGAGGTGGAGTGCTCACGGCTGGGCGCGAGTGGGGGGACCCCGTGGGCGGGGCAGCCGTCGTGCTGCCCGAGTCCGGGCCCACGGCGGGCAAGGCCCGGAACAGTAGAGCTCCTCGCGGGCGGTACGCGGGCGAGTTGCGGCCACGGCCCGTCGGGGGAAGAGCGCGGTCACGTCGACCGGCCGCGGCGGGGTGGTGCGGATGGCGTCCATGGGCGGTGTTGCCGTCGGCAGCGTCTGACAACGGGCGCACCGAGCCGCGTCCCGCCGATCCGGACGAAACGGGCTACATATGGGCGATCGTGCCGGTCCTGAAGCGGCGGCGGTACTCGGTCGGGGTCGTGTCGAGTCGGCGGCGGAAGGCCCTCACCAGGGTGTCGACGGTGCCGAAACCGCAGGCGGTGGCGACACGTTCCAAGGTGGCGTCCGTGGATTCGAGCTGTCGGCGCGCCGCCTCGACGCGGACCGACTCGATGTAGGCGTGCGGTGTCGTGCCGAGTTCGTTCTTGAAGATCCGGGTGAGCTGCCGGTCGCTGACATGGGCGCACGCGGCGAGGTCCGCGACCGTGAGCGGTTCGGCGATGTGGCGCATGATGTGGTGCCGGAGGTCCTCGATGCGCCGCGTCGTGGAGACCTGCTCCAGGGGAACGCTGAACTGGCTCTGCCCGCTGGGCCGCTTCAGATACATCACGAGCTGCCGGGCGACACGCAGCGCGACGGCCTCCCCGAGGTCGTCGGCGATGAGGGCGAGGGAAAGGTCCAGGCAGGCGCTGATGCCGGCGCCGGTCCAGACATCGCCCTCGCGGATGAAGATCGGGTCGGCGTCGACCTCGACGGCCGGGTGATCGGCGGCCAACTGCTGCGCCGTCGACCAGTGGGTGGTGGCGCGCTTGCCGTCGAGGAGTCCGGCCGCGGCGAGGATGTGGGCCCCGACGCAGACGGAGGTGACCCGTCGGGTCCGCTCGGCCAGTTGCCTCACCCGGTCCACCACGGCGGGGTCGGTGCGCGGATGGACGGCGCGCTGACCGTCGACCTCCACCGCGCCGGGCACGATCAGGGTGTCGATGCTCCGCCCGGACAGCTCGTCGAAGGTGACGTCGGGCAGGACCCGGACCCCCGCGCCGGTGGTGACCGGGTCCATGGTCTCGGCGGCGAGGACGACGTCGTAGCCCGCCGCCTCGTCCGTCTCCCGTCGCGCGAGGGAGAACACCTCCGGCGGTCCGGTGACGTCGAGCAGGTCGACGTCTTCGAAGAGGACGATGGCGATCAGTCGGCTGACGGTGTGCAAGGAACCCCCCACGCTCGGCGACACCGGTGTCGGTTTCTGCATGTTAGACGACATTGCCGACACCGCAGGTGGTCCGTAGCGTCATAGGCGCAGGTCACCGAGCCGGTGAACTGCCTTTCCCGACAAGCCACATGAGGCGGTTTCGCATGCCGAGAACGACCCTGCGCCAGCTCAACGGTTTCGACGACACCCCCGCGAAGCTCGCCGGCTCGACCCTGGTCCTGATCGACTACCAGAACACCTACACGACCGGCGTGATGGAGCTGGACGGCTGGCAGGACGCACTCGACGCCGGTGCCCGACTGCTGGCGCGGGCCCGTCAGGAGGGCGCGAAGGTCGTCCACGTCGTCAACGACGGCGGCGAGGGCACCCCTTACGACATCCGCGCCGAGATCGGCTCGATCCACCCGGGCGTCGCACCGCTCGACGGTGAGCCCGTCGTCGTCAAGAAGGCGCCGAACGCGTTCGTCGGCACGGACCTCGACCAGCATGTCGACGCCGCCGGCAACACCGACCTCGTCCTCGCCGGCTTCATGACGCACATGTGCGTGGCCTTCACCGCCCAGGGCGCCTTCCTGCGCGGCAACCGCCCCACGGTCGTCGCCGACGCCTGCGCCACCCGCGCGCTGCCGGTCGCGGGCACCGAACTGGACGCCCGCCAGGTGCACCTCAGCGCCCTCGCCACCATCGCCGACCTGTACGGGGTCGTCGTTCCGTCGCAGAAGGAGATCTCCTGATGAAGCTGCTCCGTCCGGCCGTCGCGCTCGCCGCCGCCGCCGTCCTCTCGGTCACCGCCACCGCGTGCGGCGGTGACTCCGAGGCCGCCACCGCCAAGGACGAGCCGTCGGCCTCCGCCACCACCGCGACGAACGTCGCGAAGGACACGACGACGCTGCGCGAGCTCAACGAACTCGGTGATACCCCGGCCACGCTCTCCGACGCGACGCTCATCCTCGTCGACTACCAGAACACCTACACCTCCGGTGTGATGGAACTCGACGGCTGGAAGCCGGCGGTGGACAACGCCGAAGCGCTGCTGCAGCGGGCCCGCAAGGCCGGCACCCCGGTCATCCACATCGTCGACAAGGGCTACGACCTGAAGTCGCAGGCGGGCCAGATCATTCCGGCGCTCAAGCCGGCCGAGGGCGAGCCCGTCGTGGAGAAGAGCGTCCCCAACGCGTTCCACGGAACGGATCTCGCCGAGCAGGTCAAGAAGGCCGGCAACAAGAACGTCATCATCGCCGGGTTCATGACGAACATGTGCACCCTGTTCACCGCTCAGGGCGCCTTCCTCAACGGCAACGCTCCGACCGTGGTTGCCGACGCCTCCGCCACCCGGCCGCTGCCCCTGGAGGGCAACCCGAACGGCATCCCGGCACAGCAGGTCCACGAGGCGGCACTCGCCACGGTCCAGGACCTCTACGGAGTCGTCGTGCCGTCGCAGAAGTCCCTGACCTGACCTGACCCTGGCCTGACCTGGCCTGGCCTCAGGCTCTGACCCACCCCCACCCTGAAATCCCCCCACCCTGAACTCCCCCCACGCCCCCCCACATCGCCAAACGGCACTTTCACTCACGAAGCAAGCAGAAAGACGGGGCATGGCAACACGTAGAGGATTTCTGGGTACCGCGTCGGCCGTCGGGGCGGCAACGCTGTTCACCGGCCAATCGGCCTCCACCGCCTCGGCGGCCACCGCGGGAGCCACCGCGACCGACGAGAAGGCGGCACGCGACGCGATACGCGCCGTCAACGCGAGGATGCGCGCCAACTACGCGACGCTCAAGAGCGAACTGACGACGCAACTCAGTCCCGTCATCGTCGTTTCCAACAACGCGGTCGGCGGACGCTTCACCCTCATCAACAACGGCACACAGGTCGAGACCGTCGACCCGATCCCGGAGTACTTCGAACTGGCCAAGTCGATCGCCCACGTACCGCTGGGCGTCTTCTCGGTACTCGCCGCCTACCTCAGCGACCAGGTCCCCAACATCCCCAACGCGGACCGCATCGACCCGCACGATCTCGACATGGTCGTCACCAAGGCGCCGGGCGACAAGGGCTGGATCACCCCGCTGAACGCCTTCGCATCCACGCTCCGGACGGCACACACCAAGCTCGGCACCGCGAACCTCCCCCTGGACCTGGAGAACTCCTGCGACAAGATCCTCAGTGAGGCCGTCAAGTTCATCGACGCCTCCGTCACGGCCGAGTCGTTCGACATGGTGTCCTTCAACCGGTTCGCCGCCGCGGTCTACCCGTCCATCCGCGTCAACATGACCTTCGCCGCCACCGCGCAGATCACCGGCATCGAAGGTCTCATGAAGCGGTGGCGCACGCTGATCGGCGAGAAGGCGTGGAGCGACCTCTACGTCACGGTCCTGTCGATCTGGACCACGGCCGAGCTGAACCAGGCGTCCATCATCATCCGCCGCACCATGAACCAGGCGAAGGTGGACACCCACCTCATCGACCTGCCGACCGTGGAGACCCCCTCGGACCCGATCTTCGTCGCCCTCGACAACCTGGCCCGCATCGTCCAGGACAACATCGCCGCCGAGATGGTCTTCAACACCGACCTCAAGGTCGCCGACGCCCTCAAGGGCAAGGAGGACCTGCTCTCCGACGAGATCCTCCAGCAGATCGGCGGTACGGCGCCCACCGCCAGGACCGCCTCCTTCGGTACGGCGGCAGCCACGGCATCGGCCGGCGCCTGCCCGATCACCGGGCACACCGCAGCGGTGTGATCACCGGACGTCCCCCGCTTCCGGGGCGGGGGACGCCCCACCGCACTCGAACCACACGGTCTTGCCGTCCCCGAGGCCGGGCGCCACACCCCACTCGTCCACCACCGCGTCCAGCAGCACCAGGCCCCGGCCGCACTCCGAGTCGTCCCTCACCGGCGCGACCGGTACGGGCTGCCGGGGGCTCCCGTCCGCCACCTCCACCCGGACCCCGCCGCCGTCCGCCCGCCGCTGCAACAGCAGCGTGCAGCGGCGGTCCGGGACATGACGTACGACGTTGGCCAGCAGTTCGGTCACGCCGAGTTCCACCGCG
This sequence comes from Streptomyces mutabilis, assembly GCF_014649815.1. Taxonomy (GTDB): domain Bacteria; phylum Actinomycetota; class Actinomycetes; order Streptomycetales; family Streptomycetaceae; genus Streptomyces; species Streptomyces mutabilis. Next base: position 141,321 of record NZ_BMTT01000001.1, read on the forward strand.
TCGGCCAGCCCGGCGAGGTCCCACTGGCGCAGGTACGAACGCACGATGCGCCTCACGTGCCGCGCCGAGTGCGCTCCGGCCGTGAAACTCATCCGGTACTGGTCTGCCGGGCGGTGGCCCACGAGGACCGAGGGAAAGTAATCGTTCACGGCACGAGCCTGACGCCGGACGACTACGGTGGGCTACGGAACGGATACAACCGGTGCCCCAGTGGACCGAGTTGTGCGCGAAGGGGGCTGTGCGTGACCCACATCAACGTCCTGGACCCGGGTGCCTCGCCGCTCGACTACTACGGCTTCGAGCTGCGTCGCCACCGCGAGGCCGCCGGACTGACGCAGCGGCAGCTGGGCGACATCGTCAACTACACCGGGTCGCTCGTCGGTCAGATCGAGACGGCGCGGAAACTGCCGACGCCGGAGTTCAGCGAGCGTGTCGACGCGGCGCTGGGGACGGGCGGGTTGCTGTCCCGGCTGGTCACTCTCGTGATGCGCAGCCAACAGCCGGCCTGGTTCCAACAAGTGGCCGAGTTGCAGGCGAGAGCCACCGAGATCTACTCGTTCGAGACGCACATGATCCACGGTCTGCTGCAGACCGAGGCCTACGCGCGTGCTGTCCTGGGCGCACTGGACCGGAGCAACCTCGACGACCGCACCGCCGTCCGGATCGCCCGCCAGAACATCTTCGACAAGGAAGAGCCGCCGGTCTTCTGGGCCGTGCTCAGTGAGGCCGCGCTGCGCCAGGCGATCGGCGGCCGGAGCGTCATGCGGGACCAACTCGCCCACCTGCTGGCCTTCGAGAGCACCCCACGGATCAACATCCAGATCCTGCCCTTCTCGGCAGGAGCACACGCGGGGCTACAAGGCTCGTTCGACGTCTACCGTTTCGCGAGGGACCCGTCCATCGTCTATACCGAGGGATATGGAAGCGGGCATCCGACCGCCAATCCGAACACCGTCAAGGACTGCTCACTCCGATACGATCATCTCCAGGCCTCCGCGCTCTCCCTCAGAGAATCGGCGGAGCTCATCCGGAGCTTGATGGAGGAAAGCCATGGAGAGCAAGGCGACAGCGGCGGAGATCCAGTGGCGTAAGTCCAGCTACAGCGGCGACCAGGGCGGCAACTGCCTCGAAGTCGCCGACCTCCCCCGCCACCCCGCCGTCGCCGTCCGCGACTCCAAGAACCCGGCGGGGCCGATCATCCCCCTGGCCCCCGCCGCGTTCGCCGCCTTCGTCGACTGGGCCGCCACCGCCGCCCACTGATCCGGCCGGGACCCGATCAACGTTTCCGTTCGAATCATCGTCTTCGCACGTGCCCCCGCCGTGCACCTCGATGACACCGAACGGAAACCCGACCGTGGCCCCTGCCGCCCTGACGACCCTCCCGAGCCCCGAGCGGCGCCGGGAGAGACGCCCGAGCGATGCCCTGCGTGCCTTCGGACGCCGGCATCGCGTGCCCCTGCTCGTCACGCTGCCCACCATCCCGCTGTACGCGGTGTGGTGGGTGTTTCTCGCCACCGGCGGGGGTGACCTCGCCGCGCAGGAGGCCTGGACCGACTTCGTCTCACGGCACGGATCCTCGGCCTACGGACTGTTCTGGTACGGCGGGGTGCACACCGCCAACTACAGCGTCATCTCGCCGTACCTGATGGCCGCGCTCGGCGTGCGCACGGTCACCGCGTTGTCCGGGCTGGCCGCCGCATGGCTGGCGGCCGTGCTGATCACGCGGACCGGCGTGCGCAGGCCCCCGTGGGTCGCCCTGCTCGCCTCCCTCGCCCTGTGGTGCAACGTCGCCTCGGGGCGCACCACCTTCGCGCTCGGCCTCGCCTTCGGACTGGCGGCCTGCGTGTTCCTGGTCCGGGCGCGGCGGCTGGTGCTCGCCGCCGGGTACGCGGCGCTGGCCACCATGGCGTCGCCGGTGGCCGGGCTGTTCCTGGCCGTCGTCGGGGCCGGGTTCCTGCTCGTACGGGACTGGGGGCGCGCCCTCGTGCTCCTCGTGCCGCCCGCCGCGGTCGTCGGGCTGACCACGCTGCTGTTCCCCTTCGACGGGGAGCAGCCGATGCCGGCGGGCCGAATATGGCCGCCGGTCGCGCTCGGCCTCGCCGTCACCGTGCTGGCTCCGCGTGCCTGGCGGGTCGCGCGGTGGAGCGGGGGCGTGTACGCGGCCGGCATCGTGCTGACGTACGCCGTCGCCTCCCCCATCGGCACGAACGTCGAGCGGTTCGCGGAGTACTTCGCACCCCCGGCGCTGCTCGCGGCCCTGCTCGGCACGGACCGGGCGCGGCGGAGCGCGTGCGGTCTGCTGATCGTCGCCCTCGTCTTCTCCGTGGGGTGGACGGGGAAGAAGACCGCCGACGACCTGACGGAGTACACCGCGGTGCCCGCCTGGGCCGTCGAGACGGACGGTGTCGTACGGGCGCTGGACGGGCTCGGCGCCGACCGCGGCCGCGTAGAGGTGGTGCCCGCCCGCGACCACCGCGAGGCCGCCGGGCTCGCCCCGCACGTCAACCTGGCCCGCGGCTGGAACCGGCAGCTCGACGTGGAACGCGGCCGCCTCTTCTACGACGGGACCTTCTCCGCGACCGCCTACCGGGACTGGCTGGACCGCTGGGCGGTCGGCTTCGTGGTGCTTCCGCTGGCCGAGCCGGACGGGTCCGCCAAGGCCGAGGCGGCCCTCGTGCGGGACCCGGAGCTGCGGCCCGACTGGCTGGAACCCGTCTGGCAGGACGAGCACTGGCGGGTGTTCCGCGTGCGGGACGCCGTACCGCTCGTCTCCGAGCCCGGCACCGTCGTGGCCACCTCCGGTGCCGACCTGGTACTGCGCGTGGACCGGCCCGGCTCGGTGACCGTGCGGGTCGCCTGGTCGCCGTGGCTGCGGGCCGACGGCGGGTGCCTCGCCCGGGACGGCGAGTTCACCCGCCTGACGGTCGAGGCACCCGGCGAGTACCGGCTCAGCTCCCGTTACGGTCCTTCACCGGGGACGGGGCGCCGCTGCTGAGGTCTTCGGCGCGCGGGGAAGCGTCCTCGGTGTCCGCCCTGTCCGCCCTGTCCACCGCGTCCTCCGTGTCCTTGGCCGGGGACGGGACGGGGGCGGCCTCCTTGTCTGCGACCGTGTCCGCGACGGCGGCCGCGCCCTTCGCCGCCGCCGTCTCCTCGGCCGCCGCCGTGGTCACCCGGGCCCTCGGGCCCTGGAACAGGTACGCCAGGCCGAAGCCCGCCGCCACGACCGCCGCGCCGCCCACCGCGTCCAGCACCCAGTGGTTGCCGGTGGCCACGATCGCCGCGGCGGTGAAGAGGGGGTGCAGGAGACCGAGGGCCTTCATCCACAGCTTCGGGGCGATGACCGCGATCGCCACCCCGCACCACAGCGACCAGCCGAAGTGCAGCGACGGCATCGCCGCGTACTGGTTGGTGACGTGGGTCAGCGTGCCGTAGTCCGGCTTGGAGAAGTCCTGCACGCCGTGCACCGTGTCGATGATCCCGAATCCCGGCATCAGGCGCGGCGGCGCCAGCGGGTACAGCCAGAAGCCGACCAGGGCCAGCAGCGTGGTGAAGCCGAGGGACGCGCGGGCCCAGCGGTAGTCGACCGGGCGGCGCCAGTACAGGACTCCGAGGACGGCCAGCGGGACGACGAAGTGGAACGACGTGTAGTAGAAGTCGAAGAAGTCCCGCAGCCAGCCGATCTTCACCACGGCGTGGTTGATCGCGTGCTCGATGTCGAGGTGCAGGAAGCGCTCGATGTCGAGGATCTGCCAGCCGTGCTCCTCCGCGCGGGCCCGGCCCGCCGAGTTGCTGCCGCCGGTCGCCGCGAGGCGGACCCGGGAGTAGGCGGCGTAGGTGACCCGGATGAGGAGCAGTTCCAGGAGGAGGTTGGGGCGGGTGAGGACCCGGCGCAGGAAGGGGAGGAGGGGGACGTGCTTGAAGCGGGCCGGGACGGGCGGGGCGTAGCTCGTGGGGACCGGGTTGTCGAAGTACGGCGAGGTGCGCGGCAGGAAGGGCACGGCGACGGCCGCGGCCAGCGCCGCGAGCAGGACGATGTTGTCGCGCAGCGGGTACAGGGCCGCCATGTTCGGCAGCATCATCTTCGCGGGCAGCGTCATCACGAGGACGACGGCGACCGGCCACACCAGGCGGTCGGAGGCGCGCTTGCCGACCCGGCCGACGAGCGCGGGCAGCACCCACAGCAACTGGTGCTGCCAGGTGGCCGGGGACACCACGACGGCCGCGCAGCCGGTGACGGCGACGGCGAGGAGCAGCTGGCCGTCGCGGGCGTAGCGCACGGCGCGGCGCAGGGCGAGGACGGCGACGGCCGCGCCGAGCAGGAGGAACAGGGCGATCTCCAGCGGGCCGTTCAGGCCGAGGCGCAGCAGGGCGCCGTGCAGCGACTGGTTGGCGAGGTCGTCGGCCTCGCCGCCCAGGCCCACGCCGGCCATGTGGTGGACCCAGTAGGTGTACGAGTCCTGCGCCATCGCCGCCCAGGCGACGGCGGTGCAGGCGAGGAACGTGACGCCGGTGGACACGGCGGCGCGTCTGCGGTCGGTGAACCAGAGGAGGGGCACGAAGAGGAGCACGGTGGGCTGGAAGGCGGCGGCGACGCCGATCAGTACGCCGCCGACACGGTCGGCGTGCTCCCCCCGTACGGCGAAGCAGCCCAGCAGCACGAGCAGGACGGGGAGGATGCTGGTCTGGCCGAGCCACAGGGCGTTGCGCACCGGCAGGGACAGCATCAGCAGACTCACGGCGACCGGCGCCGCCAGCAGCGCCGTGCGGCGTCCCACCGGCCGCGGCAGGGCTCGGGCGGCGACCAGGCCGAGCGCGACGACCAGCAGCAGTGAGCCGAAGGTCCAGCCCCAGCCGAGGGCCTGCTCGGCGGCGCGGGTGAAGGGTTTGAGTACCAGGCCGACGAAGGGTGTGCCGGTGAACTGCGTGGACTCGTACAGCGAGCCCTCCACGTGCAGGACACCGTGCTCCCCGACCCAGGTCTCCAGGTCCGTCAGCCGTTCTCCGCTCGGGGTGCTGAGGACCGCGGCCAGCTGCCGGACGGCGAGGATGGCGGCGACCAGCCACAGGCCGAGGCGGGCCACGCGCATCCGCGCCCTGGTCGCATCGACGGCCCGGGCTCCGAAAGCCTCCGCCGGTCGCCCACTGTGCTCCGCATTCGCCACGCCCCGTCGGCCTCCCGCCCCGTTCGCATCGCGCCCGTGCACGCGATGTGTCGTCCTTGCGAACCCTATGAGGCTCGCACCACCCCCCGGGGGGAGACGCAGGTAACCCCCACTCAACCTGACCGCCGTTCGCTTTTCGCCGTGTTTTTTCTCCTGCCCGGGTTTCGTCCGCCTTCCAGCCGTTTGTTCGAACGACGATAGTGCGGGAGAGGGCCGGTTGCCTCTTCTGGGAGCGAGAAGGATCACAGGTCACGCAGGGAAGGAGCGCTCCGTGGCGCGCGGACGTCCCTGCGTGCACACCCTTTTGATGCATTGGGCAACGAAGTGCATACCGGGCGTAAGCGGCGCGTCAGCGCCTATGGTCGCCTTTCTGCCCGTGGCCGAGTGGCCGCGGGTTCCTTCCGGCCCGGCGACAGTGCCGCCGTGCGGGTCGGGGCGTCCCTGTTCCCGTCGAAAGGTAGGCGAGCGAAGCGTTGTCGGCCGCCCCCATCGTCGCTCATCCGTCCCGCACGACCCCCGCACCGTCCGCGCCACACCCCTCCCGTGCCGACGGCACGCCCACCGCCACCGATCCCGCGCTCGTCAGGCGTGCCGTCAAGGCGGCGGCGCTCGGCAACGCGATGGAGTGGTTCGACTTCGGCGTCTACAGCTACATCGCCGTGACGCTGGGCAAGGTCTTCTTCCCGTCGGGCAACCCGACGGCGCAGCTGCTGTCGGCGTTCGGCGCCTTCGCGGCGGCGTTCCTGGTCCGGCCGCTCGGCGGCATGGTCTTCGGTCCGCTCGGGGACCGGGTCGGGCGGCAGAAGGTCCTCGCCCTGACGATGATCATGATGGCGGCGGGTACGTTCGCCATCGGCCTGATCCCCTCGTACGCGACCATCGGCGTCTGGGCGCCGGTGCTGCTGCTGGTCGCACGGCTGGTGCAGGGATTCTCCACCGGGGGTGAGTACGCGGGCGCTTCCACCTTCATCGCCGAGTACGCGCCGGACAAGCGGCGCGGGTTCCTGGGGAGCTGGCTGGAGTTCGGCACGCTGGCCGGGTACATCGGCGGCGCGGGTCTGGTGACGCTGATGACGGCACTGCTGTCGGACGGCGACCTGACGTCGTGGGGCTGGCGGATACCGTTCCTGATCGCGGGGCCGATGGGCATCATCGGGCTGTACCTGCGGATGCGGCTGGAGGAGACGCCGGCGTTCGCGGCCGAGGTCGAGAAGTCGGAGGCGGCCCGGGTGAAGGTGCCGCTGCGGGAGATGGTCACCGGGCAGTGGAAGGCGCTGCTGCTCTGCGTCGGCCTGGTACTGGTCTTCAACGTCACGGACTACATGCTGCTGTCGTACATGCCGAGCTACCTGACGAGCGAACTGAAGTACGACGAGACGCACGGGCTGCTCGTGGTGCTGGCCGTGATGGCGCTGATGATGGTCGTCCAGCCCTTCGCGGGCGCGCTGACCGACCGGGTCGGGCGGCGTCCGGTGATCGCGGCGGGCTGCGCGGGGTTCCTGCTGCTGTCCGTGCCGGCGCTGCTGCTGATCCGTGACGGCAGCCTGTGGGCGGTGGGGCTGGGCATGGCCGCGCTGGGCCTGCTGCTGGTCTGCTTCACCGCGTCGATGCCGTCCGCACTGCCGGCGCTCTTCCCGACGCGGGTGCGGTACGGCTCGCTGTCGATCGGCTTCAACGTGTCCGTGTCCCTGTTCGGCGGGACGACGCCGCTGGTGGTGACGGCACTGATCGGGGCGACGGGCGACATGATGATGCCCGCCTACTACATGATGGCCGCGGCCGTCGTCGGCGGCGTGGCGGTGTGGTTCATGTCGGAGTCGGCTGGACAGCCGCTGCCGGGCTCAGCCCCGGCGGTGGACGCGCGCGAGGGCGCGTAGGACGGGACCTGTGGCGGGTGCGGACAGCGCCCACCCGCCCACCCCGCTCGACCGAAACACGCCCGTCGGAACGCCCCGGCGCACACCGTCCCCCGGTTATCTTCGTTAGCGCACCTACTTAGAAAAGCTAACGACGCACACGGGAGGCCCCGCATGAGCGACTCGCAGCTCTGGGACGACGTCGACGCCTACTTCACCGCCCAGCTCTCCCCCGCCGACGACGCCCTGGAGGCCGCCCTGCGGGAAAGCGACGCCGCCGGGCTGCCGCCGGTGAACGTCACCGCCACCCAGGGCAAGCTCCTCCAGCTCCTGGCGCAGATCCAGGGCGCCCGCACCATCCTGGAGATCGGCACCCTCGGCGGCTACAGCACCATCTGGCTGGCCCGCGCCCTCCCCGCCGACGGCCGCCTGGTCACGCTGGAGTACAGCGCCCGGCACGCCGAGGTCGCCACCCGCAGCATCGCCCGCGCCGGCCTCGACGCCCTCGTCGACGTACGCGTGGGCCCGGCCCTGGAGTCGCTGCCGAAGCTCGCCGACGACAACCCGTCGCCCTTCGACCTGGTCTTCATCGACGCGGACAAGGGCAACAACCCGCACTACCTGGAGTGGGCCCTGAGGCTCACCAGCACCGGCAGCCTGATCGTCGTCGACAACGTGGTCCGCGGCGGCCGCGTGGCCGACGCCGGTGACACCGGCGACGACGTGCGCGGCAGCCGTGCCGCGATCGAGATGATCGGCAGCCACCCGCGGCTGAGCGGTACGGCGATCCAGACGGTCGGCAGCAAGGGCTACGACGGTTTCGCGCTGGCCCGCGTGCTGCAGTGAGGGCGGCGCGCGCTCATGGGCCACGTGGGGAAGGCGCGCGCTCAGGCCTCGTGGTGGAAGCCGACGTTGACGCTGCGCGGTTCCGTGCGGTCCTGGACGACGATGTCGCCGCTCCCGCCCCTCGGCAGCGGCACGGTGCCGCCGTAGGACACGGGCCGCGTGTGGCCGCCGAACGTGAGCCGGACCTCCGAGGAGGGGTCGGGCTGGGAGCCGCGCAGCCACGTCAGCTGCCACGTGCCGCCGGTTCCGCAGCGGAACTCCAGGTGGACCCGGGAAACGAACAGCCAGTCGTCCGGCGTCGACAGCCGGCACACGGACTTGTCCCTGCCCACCCGCAGCACCGCTCCCGGCTCGCTGGGCGCCTCGGCCATCTGCATGCCGGCCGTGGCGCCCGCGTCCGCCGCGGTGACGGCGGCCATGGTGAGTTCGAGCACGTGCGCTCCTTCAGAGACGTCCCACGTTGACGTATCGCCGCCGCATGATAAGTCGGCCGCCGGTGCCGTGTCCGGCACAATGAGGTCATGACCGAGCGAAAGCCACCTGGCGTCGACTTCGAGTCCTGGGTCGACAAACAGATCCGTGAGGCGGACAAGCGGGGCGAGTTCGCCGACCTGCCCGGCGCGGGCGAACCCCTGCCCGGCGAGATGGACGGCACCTACGACGAACTCTGGTGGGTCAAGCGGAAGATGGCCCGTGAGGGCTTCTCCGTGCTGCCCCCGACCCTCGCGCTGCGCAAGGAGGCGGAGGACGCCCTGGAGGCGGCGGCGAACGCCCCGTCGGAACGGGTGGTGCGCCGCATCGTCGAGGAGATCAACGTCAAGATCCGCGACGTCATGTTCAAGCCGCCGCCCGGCCCCCCGCTGGGTCTCAAGCCCTACGACGTCGAAGAGGTCGTACGGCAGTGGCGGGAGCGCCGGGCGGAGCGGTGACGCCCGTCGGTCACAGGCGCATCAGGCGGTCCGCCAGCTCGCGGTAGTCCCGCAGGGCGAGGCGGAGTTGTTCGGTGTCGGTGCTCGTCGCGCGGTCGCCCGGGCCGGTGTCGTGCCAGGACGTGCGCAGGGTGCGCCGGCGGTGCGCCACGGCGTCCGTGAAGCGGGCGGTGATCTCCTCCAGGACGCGGTCCGCCTCCTCCACGCTGGCGCGCGGCGCGTCGACGAAGCCGGCCACCGCGTGCTGGAGCCGCTGCCCGAGCTCGTCGCACGCCTCGTGCGGGAGGAGCGCGCCGCCACCGTGGACCGCCCCCGTGACGCCGGTCGGGGTGCCGGTCGGGGTGGTGGATTCGCCGGTGGGCCGGGGGAGTGCCGCCCCGTCGGCCCGCGCGCCGGGGGTGGTGTCGGCGCGGGCGCCCGCTGCGTGGTCCGCCCGGGCTCCGGGAGCCGGGGGCGTCTCGGCCGCCCGGCCGGTGTCCGGGACGGCCGCACCGCGTGCGCCGGGGTACTGCGTCTCCTGCTCGGCGGGGGTGCCGCCGGGCTGCCGGGTCACGTCGGACATGTGCCTCAACTCTCCTTCGGCCGGCTCTTGCTGAACGACCAGGAGTGGTGCGCGCGGGTGGCGGGCGCCGCTCCGTCGCCGTCCGTTCCGGCCCGGTGCCGCCCTCCGTCGTGGTGGCGGGCCGGGTGTACCAGGTCCTCGAACAGCGCGCGGGCCGCGACCACGGCCTCGCGCATCTCCTCCGTGCCCGCGCCCGCGTCCTGCGCGCCGTCCACGCGCGCGTGCGTCACGCGGTGCACGCGCCGGTAGCCGTCGACGTGGTGGGCGTGGTGCACGGACAGGGCCGCGAGCTGCTCCTCGTACTGTCCGCCGTCCGGGAAGCCCCGGGCTGCGGCCAGCTCCGCGAGCAGCCGGTCCGCCTCGCCGACCGCCTCCCGCGGGGAGTCGACGAAACGCTCCTGGGCCGCCGTCCAGCGCGCCTCGAAGCGCTCGCGCTCGGCCGGCTCCAGCTGCCGTTCGCGCAGCGACCCGTGTCGTTCCACGCGGTCGGCCAGCTCCCGCTCGGCCGCCTTGGTGTCTCCGTCGTGCCGGGCCACGGCCCGGTCGTACTCGGGCCCGAAGCGCCGCTTCAGGCTTCCGCCGTGCTGGGGGCCCCGCGCGCGCAGGGCCAGGACGGCCGCCACGACGAGCACGGCCGCCACAATCACGATCAGAGCGATGATCACGCCTGTGGACATGAGTGCCTTCCGGGTTATCGGCCCGACCGGCTCTCCCGGCGGGCCGGCTCGCCGTTCGGGTTGCCCCTCAGATTCCGGTCAAACGGCGCACGGGGTGCGGGAACGGCGCGTCGGTGGGAGAATTCGCTCGCGCAGGACGCCCGCCCGTCCCGAGAATGCGGGCATGGCCTGGACCGTCGCCCCGGAACCGTACGACTCCCCCGTCGCCGCCGCCCTGTGGCGCGCGTACTGCACGGAGGTCAGTGACCGCTGGTACCTGCTGTACGAGGGACGGCGAACCGACCCCGGAGAGCTGGAGCGGGAGATCGCCGCCCAGTCCGGCGCCGACCTCGCCCCGCCCCGGGGCCGCTTGCTGGTCGCCCGGTACGGCGGTGAGGCGGCGGGCACGGCGGGCGTACGGCTGCTGGACGCCGACACCGCGGAGTTGACCCGGGTGTTCCTGTACGAGCGGATGCGCGGCCGGGGCGGCGCCGCGCTGCTCGTACGGGCCGCAGAGGACGCTGCACGGGCGCTCGGGGCCTCGCGGATGGTGCTCGACACGCGCGGTGACCTCGTCGAGGCCCGTGCCCTGTACGCGCGCCTCGGCTACACCGAGACCGAGCCGCACAACGAAGAGCCGTATGCCGAGCACTGGTTCGCGAAGCGGCTGGCGGGCGCCGCCTGACGGGGGCGGGACGGGAAGCGGGCCGGGCCGACGGCGCCGATCGACCTCCGCTCGCGCCGAACGGACGGCCTCCGCCCCGGCCCGCGGTCAGCCGGCCGGCGTCGGCACACGCCGGTGGTCGTGCGGGCGCTCCCGCCGCGACGCGGTGACCACCCATGACAGGTGCTCCAGGCCGCCCAGGTCGCTGACGACGGTGGGCAGCGCGGTCGACACGGTGGTCTGGTCGAGGGCGGCGAGCAGCATGCCGAGGAGCAGAGCTCCGATCGAGACGAGCACGCCGCCGGGGACCTGCTCCCGCCCCTCCTCGTTTCCCGCGGGCCGCATCGGGCCCGTCGCCTCGCGCACGTCCTGGGCCATGAAGACCTCCTCGGGTGTCTCATGGATCACTCACGGGTACGGTCGCGCACCCTTCATCCTGGTCAACCAGTTACGGCCGGGGCAGTCCTGGGGGAAGCCGGGCTTCCGGGGGCGCGCGCGCGGAAGTATGGAGAAGATCTGCATAATCTGTGGAGTTCGCGAGGGGAGTCGCGAAGGGAGGGACGAACGCGTGGAGCAGCGGGAACAGCCGGAACGGCGGGGACAGACGTCGCGCGAGCGGCCCTCGGAGCACTCGTGCCCGGAGTGCGGCACCCCCCGGGAGGCGGACAACACGCCCGCCTGCGCCTGCGGAACGCGAGCCTCCGACGCCCTTCGCGACGCCCGTACGGCACAGGCGGCAGCGGCCGAGGACTTCGACCCGCTGCGTATACGTCCGTACGTCGAACTGGACGGCACCGGGGACGCGGGGGCACGGGGGCGGGAGACGGGGGTCTGTGGCGACGGGGTGCCTTCGGAAGGCGGTGCTGCGGGCGGGGCGCCGTCGAAGGGGGCGCCTTCAGGCGGGGCGACTGCGGACGGGGCGACTGCGGACGGGGCATCCTCCAAGGTGAGCCCCTCGGCAGGAGCGGCCGCGAACGGCGCGCCCTCGTCCGGTGCGCACTCACCGGGGGCTCCTTCGGCGAGTACTCCTTCGCCGGGTGCTCCTTCGCCCGGCGCTCCTTCGCCCGGTGCCGATTCGTCGGGCTCGCCCTCGTCCGCCGCGTCGGCGGGCGGATCGCCGGGCGCCACGGCTCCGCAGGGCGCGACACCCCCGTCCGTGCCCGCCCCGTCCAGCACGCCTGACCCCGACGCCACCATGACGCTGCGCGCCGTCGGTGCCGGGCAGCCGCCGGTCCCGGCCACGGAGGCGACCTCTGTACTGCCCACGCCGCTGGCGCCCTCGACCGGTGCGCCCCGCGCGCACGACCTGAGCCTGTTCGAAACCTCGGCCGCCTCGCCTACCGCCCCCGCCACTCCCGTGGAACTCGGCGCTGACGGCACCGACGGGCGTCCGCCGCGCGGGCGGCGCAGGGGCGTGCTGATGAGTGCCGTGGCAGCGGTCGTGGTCGTGGGGGGCGCCGCCGGGTTCGCGAGCGGTCTGTTCTCCTACGAGGCACCCTCGCGGGACGGCGCGCCGCCGGAGGAGGTCAGGGCGAGCGTGCCGGACCCGTCGACCAGTGCGGTGCCCTCCGCTCCCGGATCGAACTCGCCGTCCGCCTCCGAGACCTCCGCGCTCCCGTCCCCGTCCGCCTCGGAGTCCACGAGCACGAGCCCGTCACCCTCGCCGTCGACGTCGACGTCGGAGTCGGAGTCGGCGCCCAGCGCCTCGCCGTCCCGGTCGGCCGAGACGTCACCGTCCGCCGCGACCGCCCCTCCCGGCGCGCCCACCCAGGAGTCCGAGGGCGACGACCGCGACCGGGACCGTGCCGGCGGCCCCACGCTGCACCGCGGCGACCAGGGCTCCGAGGTGGTCGAACTCCAGCAGCGACTGACCCAGCTGTACCTCTACAACGGCGACATCGACGGCGACTACGACCACCAGGTCGAGGACTCGGTCCGCACCTACCAGTGGACCCGCGGCGTCCGCTCCGACGAGCTCGGAGTCTACGGGCAGGACACCCGGCGCATGCTGGAGTCGGAGACGCGGGAGCCGTAGGCGGCCTTGCCCCGGGGGCCGTGAGCCCGCGTCCTGCGCAAGCCGTGAGCGCCGTAGGCACCGTCACACGGAAACCGCGACCGCGACCGCGACCGCACCCGCACACGACCCGCGGCCGGCGTCCGGTCGGGCACCCCGGCAACGCCCCCGAGGCGCATACTCCGCCGTCAGCCGATGTGCAGCCGCAGCGAGCCGTCCGCGCCGGCCTCCACCCGTACCCGCGTCAGGTCCTCCACGACCACGTCCGGCCCGTGGAGGCCGGCGCGCGGACCGACGCCCACGACCCGCATCCCGGCGGCACGGGCGGCGGCGATACCCGCGCCGGAGTCCTCGAAGGCGATGCAGTCGGCGGGGTCGACGCCCAGCTCGGCGGCGCCCTTGAGGAAGCCCTCGGGGTCGGGCTTGCTGGCGCCGACCGACTCGGCGGTGACCCTGACGTCCGGCTGGGCGAGCCCGGCGGCGGCCATCCGCGCGGTGGACAGCCGCACGTCGGCCGAGGTCACCAGGGCGTGCGGCAGACCGCGCAGCGAGGCCAGAAACTCCGGCGCACCCGGGATCGCGACGACGCCCTCGGTGTCGGCGGTCTCTTCGGCGAGCATGCGCGCGTTGTCGGCGTGGTTCTGCTCCATCGGCCGGTCCGGCAGCAGCAGCGCCATCGAGGCGTAGCCCTGGCGTCCGTGGACGACCTTCATGACCTCGTCGCCGTCCAGACCGTGCCGGTCGGCCCAACGCCGCCAGACGCGCTCGACGGCGGCGTCCGAGTTGACGAGGGTGCCGTCCATGTCCAGCAGCAGGGCACGGGCGGTGAGAACGGTGGTGGCGGTGGCCGTCATCGGCGGACTCCAAGGCGCGAGGAGGAAACAAGGCGGCCCCGCCCGCCGGTCAGGGTGAACGGGCGGGAGCCACTTTGTTCCTCCACGGTACAAAACGGTTGGGGGCTCGCGCCACCACCCCGGCGGAACGTTCACCAACCGTTCAGCTCGCACGCCGCCCCCTCCGCGCGCCACCGGCCCGCCCGTCCACCGGCCCGCCCGTCCACCGTCCGGAACGCACCCGCCGCCCCGCTCAGCCGGCGACCGCCTCCCACAGGCTCCACACGCCGAGACCCAGCATCAGCAGCGCCGCGACCTTGGTGATCAGCCGCAGCGGCACCCGCTTCATCAGGGCCTTCCCGCCGACGATGCCGAGCCCGGCCACCGCCCACAGCGCGAGCACCGCGCCGAGGCCGACGGAGAGCGGGTCGTCGTAGCGGGCCGCGAGGTTCGCGGTCATGATCTGCGTGAGGTCGCCGAACTCGGCGACCAGGATGAGCATGAAACCCGCCCCGGAGACCTTCCAGAAGGACTGGTCCTCCGGCTTGCGGATCTCCTCGTCGTCCTCGTCCTTCTTCATCAGCAGCACGGCGGCGCCACCCAGGAACAGCACGCCGGTCAGCGCGTGCACGATCTGCTGCGGCAGCAGGGTCAGCACACTGCCGGCCGCGACCGCGAGCACGACGTGCAGCAGGAAGGCGGCGGCCACGCCGGCGAAGACGTACGAGGCCCGGTAGCGGGTGCCGAGGACGAGGCCGGCGAGCGCGGTCTTGTCCGGCAGTTCGGCGAGGAAGACGACGCCGAAGACGAGCGCCGTCACGGTCAGACTGATCAAGGAATCCTCTATCGGTCGGGGCCGCCCCACCGAGAGTGCTGATCCTGCACTGCGGACACCTCGGCACGACAGCACACGGACGCCCCCGCCGTACGGCACGGGCGTGCACTGCTTGCCGAAGGTCTCGCTGGCCGGCCCCGCGCACGAGGTCCGCCTCCGGGCGCCGGCTCAGGCGAGCTGAGCAGTGTGTCGACGGTCCGGCGAAGAGCTACTCCCCTTCTGCGCCGTCCATAGTACGCGACCCCCGCGGGCGGGCCGAGGGGGCGACGGTCCCGGGACGTTCGTCACGAGTCCTGCCGCACCTGTAGACGTGCCATGCACACGTCACTAACTTCTTACCGGCCGCACACCTGTGCGCCATGCGGCGCCGCGAGCATTCCCCTGCTCGCGCCCCAACACCCCCACATCTCAAGGGAGTTCGCATGCCGAAGTTCTACGCGCGTCGACGGCTCGGTTTCCTCGCCGCGTTCACCGGCCTCATAGCCTCGGCCGGGCTGCTCAACGGCCCGGCCGCCTCCGCCGCCCTCCCCACCCCGGTCAGCGCCGCCACCGCCCGCTCCTACCTCGCCTCCCTCACCGTGGAGACCGAGAGCCGCACCGGTTACGACCGCGACCTCTTCCCGCACTGGATCACGCAGTCCGGCACCTGCAACACCCGCGAGACCGTCCTCAAGCGCGACGGCTCGGGCGTCGTCACCGACTCCTCCTGCGCCGCAACCAGCGGAAGCTGGTACTCCCCCTACGACGGCGCCACCTGGTCCGCCGCCTCCGACGTCGACATCGACCACCTCGTCCCACTCGCCGAGGCCTGGGACTCCGGCGCCGGCTCCTGGACCACCTCCCGGCGCCAGGCCTTCGCCAACGACCTGACCCGCCCCCAGCTCCTCGCGGTCACCGACAACGTCAACCAGTCCAAGGGCGACCAGGACCCCGCCACCTGGATGCCCTCGCGCAGCGCCTACCGCTGCACGTACGTCCGCGCCTGGGTCCAGGTGAAGTACTACTACGACCTCTCGGTCGACTCCGCGGAGAAGTCGGCACTGCAGAACCAGCTCGCGAGCTGCTGACGCCCCGGTGACCGCGCAGGCGGCCACGTGCTCGGACACCGCGAGCCCGTCACGGCGTGTTCGGCGCGGAACCATCCCGCCGTCCTCCGTCGTTCCGTACCGTACGGGGCGACGGAGGAGGGCATCACCATGGCCGGACTACGCCTGGGACCACTGCTGAGATACACCGACGGCTCGTCCGCGACCGTGTGGGTCGAGAGCGACCGGCCCTGCACCGCCGAGGTTCGCTGCGCCGACGGCGCCCGGGGCACGAGCCGCACGTTCCACATCGCGGGCCACCACTACGCACTGATCCCGGTGAGCGGCCTGACACCCGGTACGGCGACGGAGTACGAAGTGCTCCTCGACGGCACACGCGTGTGGCCGCCGCCCGACTCCCGTTTCCCGCCCTCCGTGATCGCCACGTCCCCGGCGGACGAGGGCACCCGCATCGTCTTCGGCTCCTGCCGCTGGGCCGCGCCGCCGGCCGGCGGTCACGACCCGGTCGGGCCGGACGCGCTGGACACCCTCTCCGCCCGCATCGCGGCCGACCCGGAGGCCGCGCGCCCGGACGTGCTGCTCCTGCTCGGCGACCAGGTCTACGCGGACGAGATCTCCGACGCCACACGCCGATGGATCTCCGGCCGCCGCGACCTCGCCGAACCCCCGGGCGACCAGGTCGCGGACTACGAGGAGTACACCCACCTCTACTACGAGTCGTGGCTCGACCCCGAGGTGCGCTGGCTGCTGTCCACCGTGCCCAGCTGCATGATCTTCGACGACCACGACGTCATCGACGACTGGAACACCTCCGAGGCCTGGCTCGCCGACATGCGGGCAACGGACTGGTGGCGGGAGCGGCTGCTGAGCGGGCTGATGTCCTACTGGGTGTACCAGCAGCTGGGCAACCTCTCCCCCAAGGAGCTGGCCACCGATCCCCTCTACGCCGCCGTCCGCGACGCCCCCGACGGCACCGACGCGCTGCGCACGTTCGCCGCACGGGCCGACGCCGACCCGGCCTCCGTCCGCTGGAGCTACCGGCGCGACTTCGGCCGCGTACGGCTGCTGATGGTGGACTCCCGCGCGGCTCGCGTTCTGAAGGAGGACCGCCGCGCCATGCTCGACCCGGGTGAGGCCGCCTGGCTGCGCGAGCAGGTCCTCGACGGGCGGGGCGACCGCGAGGGGGTGGACGCGGGCGACGGTGAGACGGAGGGTTCGCGCGCCGGCGGGCGGGAGGGTGCGCCCGCCGGCGAGCGGGGAGGCGCGTACGACCACCTGCTGATCGGTACCTCCCTGCCCTGGTTGCTGCCTCACCTGGTGCACGACGTGGAGGCGTGGAACGCCGCGATGTGCGCCGGCGAACGGGGTGCGCGCTGGGCACGGGTCGGGGAGCGCATCCGGCGGGGGGCCGACCTGGAGCACTGGGCGGCCTTCCCGTCCTCCTTCGACGCCCTCGCGGACCTGATCGCCGAGGCCGGTACGGGGCGGGAGGCGCCCGCGACGGTGAGCGTGGTGTCGGGTGACGTCCACCACGCGTACGTGGCCGAGCCGTCCTGGCCGGGGCGCGCACCCGACTCCCACGTCGCGCAGCTGACCTGCTCACCGGTGCACAACTCGGTACCACTCTCCATCCGCCTCGGCTTCCGCTTCGGCTGGAGCGCCTGGGCGCGCGCCCTCGGGCGGCGCATCGCCCGGCACGGACGCTGCGCGGCACCGGCGGTCGGCTGGCGCAGGACCGGCGGGCCGTGGTTCGGCAACCAGATCATGACGCTGACCCTGCGGGGGCGGTCGGCCCGGCTGCGGCTCGAGCAGGCCCGGGCGGAACGCGACGGGGCGACCGCCCTGCACCTGGTCACTGACAGGGAGCTGGCGTAGGGCCCAGGGCGGGGCCGGGTAGGGAACCAGTCATGCCGACAGGCCTCGATCCAGCCGTGGGAGCGCTCCCACCTGCTGCGGCGGACGCGGCATGACGGTGACCACCTGCCATGCCATGGCCAAATGTTGAACTTGCAAGTACTCGTTAGGCTCACCTAACGTGGGCAGCCCACTCGGTTCCGTCCCCACCGGCCCGTCCCCGGCCGGCCCGACCGAAGGAGCACCCCCCACATGTCCGGACGCCTCGACAGCGCCCAGCCCTACGCCCTCGGCCTGTTCCGCATCGTCGTCGGCCTGCTTTTCGCCTGCCACGGCGCCGCCTCCCTCTTCGGGGTCCTGGGCGGCGCGTCGGGCACCGGCGGCACGGTCGACGCGGGCACCTGGCCCGGCTGGTACGCCGCCGTGATCCAGCTGGTCGGCGGCGGCCTCGTCCTGCTGGGCCTCGGCACCCGCGCCGCCGCGCTCGTCTCCTCGGGCTCCATGGCTTACGCGTACTTCAAGGTGCACCAGCCGGACGCCCTGTGGCCGATGGAGAACGGCGGCGAGGCGTCGGCCATGTTCTGCTGGGCTTTCCTGCTGCTGACCTTCACCGGCTCCGGCGCCCTCGGCCTGGACCGGCTGTTCGCCCGGCGCACGTCCGAGCAGGAGGAGGCAGCCGCGGAGCGGCAGACCCCGGTCGCGGCCTGAACCGTCTCCGCGTCCCCGGGCAGCCCCCGGGGACGTGAACGGCGACGTGAACATCCCCTCCCGGTGAACGTTCCGTGCCCAACACCCAAGCCCCCTGTGAACCGTCTGTCACACCCCGGGCGTACGCTGTATGGCTGTCATCGGCCGCTCCTGCCGTCCCCGCATTCCGCGGCATGGCCCGGCCCACGGGGGAGTAACGGGGAGTTGTGGTGGTCGAAAGTCTCGGAAGTATCGGTTCGCTGGTCAGCAGCCCATGGATCTATGCGCTGGTGGCCACTTCCGTGCTCCTCGACATCTTCTTGCCGGTGCTGCCGAGCGGCGTGCTGGTGATCGCTGCGGCCACGGCGGCGGCAGCGGGCTCCGGTGCGGCGGCGGCAGCGGGTACCGGTGCGGCGGCCGCCGGGCGTGTTCCGCAGGACGTCCCCGACATCCTGGTGCTGATCCTTTGCGCGGCGACCGCCTCCGTCCTCGGCGACCTGGCGGTCTACCGTCTCGCGTGGCGCGGCGGACCGCGTCTGGACCGCGCGATCGCCCGTTCCCGGCGGCTGACCACGGCGCAGGACCGTCTCGGCGGGGCACTCGCCCGAGGCGGCGGCGCCCTCGTCGTACTCGCCCGTTTCGCTCCGGCCGGCCGCTCGGTCGTCTCCCTCGTCGCCGGTACGGCACACCGCCGGATCCGCGAGTTCCTCCCCTGGTCCGCCCTCGCCGGACTGGCCTGGGCCGTCTACAGCGTGGCCCTCGGCTACTTCGGCAGCCAGTGGCTGGGCGCGACCTGGCTGGCCACCGGGGTGTCCCTGGCGGCACTCTTCGGCGCGGGGGCGGTGGCCGCGTACCTGATGCGCCGCCAGCCCCGGGCGACAGAACCCTCCTGACCCCCAGCGGGCCCTATCGGGGGTCCGGGCGTCCGGCGGCACCGTGCCGCTCGGCGCGGCGCGCGGCGACACGCCGCCCGGCAATGCCGCGTGGCAGCCGTGGCGTGTCCGTAGCACCGGCACACCGGGGTGGACCGGGCGGGCCTCAAGGCGTCATGAGGCACGCCGCGCGCCGGCGCCTCCCCGTATCTCCAGGCCGGCGAGCAGTTCGGCCGTGGCTCCCGCGACGGCCTCCACGGCCTGTTCGAAGACCTCCCGGTTGTGCGCGGCCGGCGCGCGGAAACCGGAGACCTTGCGGACGTACTGCAGGGCCGCGGCCCTGATCTCGTCCTCGGTGGCCTCCTCGGCCAGCACGGGCGGACGCAGTGTCTTGATGCTGCGGCACATGGCCTCAGTCTCCCCTCTTCAGGTCCACCCGCCAGTCGTTCGACCTGATCCAGTGGCCCTTCGGATATTCGAAGTCGGTTTGGTCGAGCAACGTGAAGCCGACCCGGCGGCAGACCGCGTTGGAGGCGGCGTGACCGACGCTCGGGAACGCGTGCAGATACCGGTGCGGACCGGCGGCGCGGGCGGCCTGCGCCACGGCACGCGCCGCCCGCGCGGCCAGCCCGCGCCGCTGGGACTCCGGCAGCACCGCCCACCCGGTCTCCCAGACCTCCGCGCCCCGCCAGGTCCGCTGCCAGTACCCGATCGAGCCGACGGTCTCGCCACCGTCCGCCAGCGTGATCCGATACATCCGCCCCGGCTCCGACTCGACGTACCGCCGGTGTCGCACCGCCAGCCGCTCCTCGGTCTCCGGGCCGCCCAGGTGCGCGGTCATCTCGGGGACGTTGGTCCTGCGCAGCAGCCACAGGTCCCCTTCCGCCCAGGGCACCAGGCACACCCGGTCCCCTCCCCCACCGGCCCGCTTTTCCACGCCGTCCATGTTCTTCACGGTAGGGCAGGGGTCTGGCAGTCGGCCCGGCGGCGGATGAGCGCAGGGCGACGACGAAGACGCCAAGCGGCCGCGGGCCATCCTTTCGCGTGAACCACTGAAGGGAACGCACGCCTCAAATTCGAACAGGCGTATCATTGGCTCGTGGCTACGACCTATGACTTCCCCAGTGACCTCCTCGCCGGCCAGGAGGAACTGCATCAGGTCCGGGCCGAGCTGTCGGCCCTGCTGAGGAGACTCCCCTGGTCCGTCGAACCGCTCGACGGCTTCAGTGACGACAACGGCTGGCGCAAGGTCGAACGCCCGGCCTCGCCCGGCTGGTCGGCGGACGAACAGGCCGAGGTGGAAAAGCTCCGGCAGCGCGAACGCGAACTGGCCGTCTTCGTCACCACCCACCGCTACTGGTCGCAGATCACGGGCCCCGACCAGGTGACCGCCCGTTCCGAACTGAAACGCGCACACTCCGCCCCGGACCGCGAAACCCCACCCGAGGATGCCTGAACGATTTCGCACCGGCAGCAGGCGGATCACCGGATCGTTGAGGACCGCACCGAGCGGGCGCACGCGAAAGACCCCCGGAGGATGCTCCGGGGGCCTCACACCGACGACAGCGGCGCCGGTCCTGGTGGGCGCGGACGGTTTCGAACCGCCGACATCCTGCTTGTAAGGCAGGCGCTCTACCCCTGAGCTACGCACCCAGGACGAGTGGACAGCCTACATGGCCCCAGGCGGTGTGCGGCAACGCGTATGGGGGGCCGGGCGGTGGGCGCCGACACGTGGGGGTCCGCGCAGCGCGGCGGGAGCGCGAACGGGTGCGGGCAGGGGCGGTCGCGGGACAGGACCGGGGACGGGCAGGAGCGAGGACGGGGCAGGAGCGGGGGTTAACCCCACCCCCGATCCGGGAGCGGCCCGGATCCCGCCGGGGCCCACCGCTGCGTACGGTCGAAGAGTCTCGCCGCACCGGCCCCGCACCGCGGATCCACCCGGCGGCGCCTCGTCGTCCGTCCTTGGGGGAAATCGTCATGTCCCGCCACATCCTTCCGGCCCGCGTGCTCGCCGCCGCCGGTACCGTCGCCGTCCTCGTCGCGGGCCTCGGCGCCTGTGCCTCCGCGGAGGACGACAAGGACCCCGACCACCGGACCTTCGCCTTCCAGGGCGACACCCTCACCATCGACGCCGACGACTCCGGGCTGGAGATCATCGCCGCCGACGGCAACGCGTCCGGCAAGGTCGAGGTGACCCGGTGGTTCCAGGGCTCGGTCGCCATCGGCTCCGACCCCGAGGTGACCTGGAACATGGACGGCGACCGGCTGAAGCTGCGGACGCACTGCTCCGGCGTGGTCGCCGACTGTGCCAGCAAGCACCGCGTGGAGGTGCCGCGCGGTATCGCCGTCAAGGTGAAGTCCGACGACGGCAGCGTGCGGGCCCAGGGCTTCCGGGAAGCGCTGGAGATCCGTACGGCGGACGGGTCCGTGCGCGTCAGCGACTCCACCGGACCGCTGGAACTGCACAGCGACGACGGATCGCTGCGCGCGGACGTCTCCTCCCGCCGGGTCGAGGCCTCGACCAAGGACGGCTCGGTCCGCCTGGATCTGCGAGTGGTCCCGGACCTGGTGGAGACCCGCAGCGACGACGGCTCCGTGAGCGTCGCCCTGCCCCGGGGGACGTACAAGGTGTCCGCCGAGAGCGACGACGGTGCGGTCGATGTGTCCGTGCCCCGGGACGACACCAGCTCCCACGTGGTGAACGCGCGGACCCAGGACGGCAAAGTCGCGGTCCGAACCGCGAACTGACCGGCCCGTGTGTTCGTCCCTAACGGGTGGGAGAATGAACCCGGGCAGGACGGACGACACGGGAGAGGGATGTGACGGCGACACCATCGCAGCCGCACTCACCGATGGTGCCGCGCGCACGGCACCTGCCGCACCGTTCCGCCCGCGGCCGCAAGCCGGGCGTGGTCCGTGACGTGCTCGCCCTCGTGGGCCTGCCGCTCCTCGCCGCTGTCGCGCTTCCCGCCGCGTTCGCCGGAGGGGGCACGCGCCGCTGGTTCGGTGGGCGGGCCGAGAGTCAGCGGGCCGAGGCACAGGCCGCGAAGGACGACGCCGCGGCGGCCTTCTACGAACTGGACACCGCGCAGCGGGACCTGCGGATCTCGATAGAGACGATCGCGGCCGTCGACTCCTCCCCCGCCGCCCGGCGCGCGGTCGCCGACTTCGAGGCGCTCGGCCTGCGCATCGACGAGGTCAGCCACCAGTACATCAACGCCGTCGACGCCCACGACCTGGACCGGGACGACCTGGAGGCGTCGGCCGCCTCCCGCGCCCGCACCGAACTGACCGCCGCCAAGAACGAGCTCGGCCGCGTCAAGCAGGAACTGGACCGCTTCGCCGAAGGGCTCGGCCCCCTGCTCGGCAAGGCCGAGACCCAGCTGGCCCGCCTGGCGCCCGCCGTCGAACGCGCCCGACAGGCTCTGCTCGCCGCCGCCAACGCCCTGGACGCGGCCCGCGAGTCCCGGCTCAAGGCGGACGACCTCGCCGCCCGGCTCGCCGCCCTCGGCCCGGAACTGACCCGGCTGAACCAGGGCGCCGGAGCACACGGCGTGCCGCAGACCCTGGAGCGGGCCGAGCGGGTCACCCGGGAGGCCGAGTCGGTCCGCGCGGAGGCCGAGCGGCTGCCCGAACGCGCCGCCGAGATCGACCACCGGCTGGTCTCCCTGCGCACCCGCGCCCAGGCCCTCACCACCCGTACCGAGCAGGTCGAACCGGTACTGAGCGAGCTGCGGCGACGGTTCACCGCCGCCTGCTGGCAGGATCTCCAGCAGGTACCGGACCAGGCCGCCGAGTCGGTCCGGCAGGCCGAACGGAAGCTGGCCGAGGCCCGGACCGCCCGCGACGAACAGCGCTGGCCGGACGCCACCGCCCTGCTGTCGACGGTGCGGGCTTTGCTGAACGCGACCGACGAGGCCGTCTCCGCCGCCGGCGACCGGTTGCGACAGCTGAACGCCGTGCAGAAGGATCCCCAACAGGAGATCGAGCGCACCCGTTTCGCCATCCGGGACGCCCAGCGCCTGGCCATGGCCGGCCGCAACACCCCGGACCCCCGTCACGCGCGCCCGCTGGACGACGCCGTGGCGCGGCTGGAACGGGCGATCGCCACGCTGGAGGGCCGACACCCCGACTACTGGCACTTCCTCACGGAGACCGAGGAAGTCCGGCAGGCGGTGGTCCATGTGGTCTCCCGGATCCGCGAGGAGCGCGGTGCCGGTCACTGATCAACGGCCGACTTCCGGTCGCTGACCAGCGGCCTGATGCCCGTGGCCGGTCACGCGACCGTGCCCGACCGGTTCTCCGGCTCTTCCCGGCGGAACGGGCCGTCCGGCCGGTTAACCTGTGCCCATGCCTCGCTACGAGTACCGCTGCCGGAGCTGCGGCGACACCTTCGAACTGAGCCGCCCCATGGCCGAGTCCTCCGCCCCCGCCGCCTGCCCGGCGGGCCACGACGACACGGTGAAGCTGCTGTCGACGGTCGCGGTCGGCGGCTCGTCCTCCGGGTCCGCACCCGCTCCCGCCCCGGGTGGCGGAGGCGGTGGCGGTGGCGGCTGCTGCGGCGGAGGATGCTGCGGCTGACCCGGGCACATCGCCCGTCCCGGCGCTGCGCCTTCGTCAGCAGCCGCACCAGACCCTCCCTCAGCAGGGTCGAGTCCTCGGCGAGGATCAGCCGCACGGCAGCTCCGCGGC
Organism: Streptomyces mutabilis; assembly: GCF_014649815.1. Taxonomy (GTDB): domain Bacteria; phylum Actinomycetota; class Actinomycetes; order Streptomycetales; family Streptomycetaceae; genus Streptomyces; species Streptomyces mutabilis. The sequence continues at coordinate 164,829 of NZ_BMTT01000001.1, forward strand.
CACGAGGGTGGGCCCGCCGGGCGGGCTGACCACGCTGAGGCTTCCGTCGAGAGCGGCGACGCGCCGGGCGAGCCCGAACAGTCCGCTGCCGGCGGCGTTCGCCCCACCGCAGCCGTCGTCCCGCACGCTCACGTACATCCGTTGCTCCTCAGCTCCGACCGCGACGCTTATCCGGGTGGGCGCCGCGTGCTTGACCGCGTTCGTGACGGCCTCGCAGACGACGAAGCAGGCGACGGTCGCCACAGCCTGGTCGGATTCCTCCACCAGGTCGTACTCCACCCCGACGGACACGGACGCCCGCTCGGCGACCGTCTCCAGGGCCGCGCGCAGACCCGCCTCGTCCAGCGTGGTCGGGTAGACCCGCCAGGCCACCTCGCGCAGCTCGTCCAGGGCGCGGCGGCTCTGTCGTGGGCCTGGCCCAGGAGCCGGTCGTGCCGGTCGGCGTCCTGGCTGCGGCGGGCGCGGCCGAGCAGCATGCCGAGGGCGACGAGGCGCTGCTGCACGCCGTCGTGCAGGTCACGCTCGATGCGGCGCCGCTCGTCGTTCACCGCGTCGACCACGGCGGCGCGGCTGGCGGCCAGCTCGGCGATGCGCCGCTCCAGCTCGTCCTGGTGCCGCGGCCCGAGGAAGTGGCGCGCCAGCTGACCCTCCAGTCCCACCACGCCGAGTATTCCCTGCACGGCGAGGAACACGAGGAAGAAGCCGCCGAGACTGCCGAGGACGAACGAACCGGGGTCGCGTATGCCGTCCAGCAGGAGCCATCCGTATATCCCGAAGGTGCCGTACCCGAGGCCGATCGCTGCCGTCAGCATCACCACGCCGCCCAGGACGCCCAGTGCCCAGCGGCAGGCCACGTACCGCAGGGCCCGCACGTCCTCGTGCGCGGGCGTGATGCGGAGGTCCAGCCACATCGCCAGCCGGGTCCGCTCCAGCCCCGCCAGTATCCGCGCGCCCGCGAGGACCGGGCGCAGTACGGCGCGGCGGGCGGCCGGCCACGCCGCCACCGGCAGGAGTGCCGCACCGGCCAGCAGGGCGAAGAGCAGCCCGACGGCGGCCGTGGCGGTCCCCATGATGAGGCCCACCCCGCACCGCGCCACACGTCGCGCCATGTCTCGCATGATCGCGAGGCTAGCCGGGCGACGAACCGGCGCACATTGCGGAAAACCGCAATTTCCGCGTGCGGTTCACCGCAGTCGATCCTGCGGTCTTCCTCAGGCTCCCTTCAGCTGCGATTTTCTACCGTGGTCGGCATGACAGCCATCGCAGCGCAGACGGCCGCGGACAGCGGTGCGGCACCGCAGTGGATCAACGACCTCATGGACGCGCTCGGCGCCCCGGGCGCCGGCCTGGCCATCGCGCTGGAGAATCTCTTCCCTCCCCTGCCGAGCGAAGTGATCCTGCCGCTCGCGGGGTTCGCGGCGAGTTCCGGCCGGATGAACCTGATCGCCGTCCTGCTGTGGACGACGGCGGGTTCGGTCATCGGCGCGCTCGCTCTGTACGGGGTCGGCGCACTGCTCGGCCGGGACCGCACGGTGGCGATAGCGGGCAAGCTGCCGCTGGTGAAGGTGTCCGACATAGAGAAGACGGAGGCGTGGTTCCAGAAGCACGGGACCAAGGCGGTCTTCTTCGGCCGGATGATCCCCATCTTCCGGAGCCTGATCTCCGTGCCGGCAGGCGTGGAGAGGATGCGGTTGCCCGTCTTCCTCGCCCTGACCACGCTGGGCAGCGCGATCTGGAACACCGTGTTCGTACTCGCGGGTTACGCGCTCGGCGACAACTGGGCCGAGGTCTCGAGCATCGCCTCCACGTACTCGAAGGTGATCCTCGCGCTCGCCGCCCTGGCGCTGCTGGCCTTCATCGTCATGCGTCTGCTGCGGCCGGGGGCCGGACAACGTCGGCGGGGTCGCGGACGCGGCAATGGACAGGGCATACGGCCGCCGGCCGACGAAGGCCGCCCCGGTACCGGGGACGGTGCCGGGGGCCGCGACGGCGGGGTCAGCGAGCCGGACTCGCCGCGTGCAGGAACTCCCGGAGGATCCGCTCACCGGCCAGCACACCACGCTCGGGCAAGGCACTGATCGCCGGAGCGGTCCAGTCCGAGTCGGCCAGCTCACCGTGACCGGGGCGCCATCCCCGGTCGGCGGCGAGCAGCAGGTCCGCGTCGAGGAGGGAGTCACCGGCGGCGAGTGTGAGATCGGCGCCGGTGCGGCGGGCGACCTCGCGCACGGCGGCGCTCTTGGTGAGCGGCTTGGGGACGGCGTAGAGCTTGCGGCCCTGGAGGGACACGGTCCAGCCACGGTTCTCGGCCCACACGGCGAGTTCTTTCACCCAGTCCTCGGGCAGCAGTTCGCGCTCGACCACGAGGTAGGCGAAGAGGTCCTCGGCGACCCGGTGTTTGCGCACCCACAGGGGGTCCGCGGTGTTCATCAGGTGGTCGCGGATCTCGGGCAACGAAGCGCACTCGTCGGCCAGCCGTGCGGTCACCCGCGCGTGCCAGCCGGGATCGGAGACGCCGTCCACCAGCAGGTGGCCGCCGTTCGCGCAGATCGCGTACTTCGCGGGCGGGCCGGGGAGGTTGATGCGCTGGTACTGCTCGCGGGTGCGGGTGGTCGTCGGTACGAAGACCGCCGTGTCGCCGAGGTCGGTCAGCAGCCCGGCGGCCGTCTCGGTCATGTAGGACAGGGGTCTGCTCTCGTAGACTTCCACGCACAGCAATCGGGGTGCCCGCGGGTCGGGCATCGTCAGCCCGAGCGCGGCGGCGGAGTAGATGAGCGTGCGGTCGAGGTCGCTCGCGACGAGCACCGGCATCAGAGCGCCACCGCCTTGCCGTCGGCGCCGGTCGCGCCCCGCGTGTACTTGGGGTGGATCAGTCCGACGCAGGTGTAGGGGAGGTCGGCGACCTCCTCGACGGGTACGCCCCGCTGTTCGGCCAGCAGGCGCACGTGGTCCAGGTCGGCGCCCGCGCCGGCCCTGGCCAGCACCTTCCACGGGACGCGGCGCAGCATCACGCGCGTGGTCTCGCCGACGCCGGGCTTGACGAGGTTGACGTCGTCGATGCCGTACTCCTCGCTGATGCGCTCGACGGCGGCCCAGCCCTCCCAGGTGGGGGCGCGGTCGACGGACAGAAGGTTCTTGGCCTGGGCGCCGACCGCGTCGGCGACATCCGCGAAGCGGGCGGTGACGGCGTCGAGGAAGGCCGTCGACAGGTCGGCACCGGCGAGTTCGCGGTAGAACTTCGCGCCGTGGAAGTCGTGCGGACCGACCAGGTCGGCCCGGAGCACGGTGCGGGATATCAGGCCGGAAACGGTCGAGTTGAGGCAGGCGGAGGGGATGAGGAAGTCGTCGCGGGTGCCGTAGGTGCGTACGCAGGAGCCTGGATCGGCCAGCACGGCGATCTCCGGGTCGAAGCCAGCGATGCCGTCGGTGGCCTCGAAATCGCGCAGGGCGGCGGCGAGTTCGCGGGTGATGGCGCCCTTGCCGGTCCAGCCGTCGACGAAGACGACGTCGGCGGGGTCGTGACGGTCGGCCAGCCAGCGCAGCGCGTTGGCGTCGATGCCGCGGCCCCGCACGATCGACACCGCGTAGTGAGGGAGGCCGAGACCATGACGGAACCGCGCCCAGCGGCGCATCAGGATGCCGACGGGTGTGCCCGCTCGGGCGAGGGACACGAGGACGGGGCGGGGGGACCGCTCGGTGAGCACGATCTCGGTGACGGCGCCGACGGCCCGGGCCAGCCGGGCGGCGGACGTCTTGAGCGCCGCGCGGAACAGCTCCTGGTACTGCTCGCTGGGCTGGTACTCCACGGGCAGCGACTCCGCGTAGTGGGCGCCGCCGCTCTGGATGGCCTCCTCGCGTTCCTCGGTCGGAGCTTCCAGCGTCACGTCCGAGAGGTCCTGGAGCAGCCAGCCGACCTCGTCGGGGGCGTACGAGGAGAAGTCGGGGCCGCGCAGGGGCTCGGACAGCATGGGTGGCCTTTCGGGGGCGTGCGGGGCTTGCGGGACGTACGACGGCACGACCGCGAGCAGGACGTGCGGGGTGTGGTCGGCGAGCCGGGCCAGCAGTCCGTCGGACGCGTGCAGTGCGGGGGTGTCGGCGGCCGAGTCGACGACGGCGACGACGGCGTCGAAGCCGGCGCCCGCGACGTTGTACGCGTAGCGCTCGCCGGGGCCGTCGGCGGGTTCGTCGTGCGCGGGGAAGACCAGGCGGGTGCGTATCGCGTAGCCGGGGTCGTCGACCGCGAGGACGGGAGAGCGGGTCGTGGTGGAGTAGCGCACCTCGGCGTCGACCGTCTGCTCCAGGGTGTGGGCCAGGCGCAGCGGGGCGTACATCAGCTCCTCGAAGCCGAGAACGAGGACGCGCCGGGCCTGGGCGGGCAGCGCCCCCGCTATCCGCCGGGCCATGCCGGGCAGGGCCGCCTCCAGCCTGTGCCGATGGTCCGCGGTGAACCCGTGCCGTCCGCCGTCCGGTACTCCCGCGGGCCAGTCCAGGTCGACGCGCGCGACGGAGCCGGAGACGGACGAGGTGGACGGCTCGAGCCCGACGGCACGCCGCGCGGACTCTCCCGCGCGGCCCGGGACGGGCGCGGTGGCTCCGGCGGCGACGCCGCGGGAGGTTTCCGCGGGCCCGGGCACCTCGCCGCTCCCCCTGCCAGGGGTCGGCCCGGCGGCGAGCGCCTCGTACCGGGCGACCAGTTCCTGCCCCTTCTCCAGCACACCGTCCGGCAGCCGGACCGTGCCGGAGGCGGCCGTCACCAGGTCCACGCGGGCGCCGATCTCCCGGGCGAAGTCCTCCAGGCGACCGGCGTCGGCGGGCGAGCGCATGTCGACGAGGGCCACGACGACGTACCGCTTGCGGGGATAGCGCTCGTGCAGGGCGCGGACGGTGTTGAGCACCGTGTTGCCGGTGGAGAACTCGTCGTCGACGAGGACCAGCGGCCCGTCGCCGGCCAGCAGCGCCGGGTCCTCGGGCAGCAGCAGGTGGGAGGTCGCGTGCGAGTGGGACTCCTCGAAGCCGCCCGCGCGGGCCACCCCGGCGACCGGGCGGCGGGTGGAGTGCAGGTACGGGGCGGGGCCGAGGCCGTCGGCGACCGAGTGGCCGAGACCGGTGGCGGTCTCCGCGTAGCCGAGGACGACGGCGCGGGCGGCGGCCTCGGCACCGAGCAGGTCGCGGACGCGGCGGCCGAGGGCGACGCCGTGGCCGTGGACGACGGAAGGCGACTGCGGGACGTGCTTGCCGAGCACGTTCGAGACGAGCAGGTGCGCCCGCTTGGGGTTGCGGCGCAGGGCGAGTCCCAGCAGGCCGGGCAGTGTGTCGTCGCCGGCGAGTTCGACGCCGAGCCGCTCGGCGACCCAGTTGCCGGACCAGACTCCGGCGCGCTCGTCGGCGCGCGCCCTCTCGATCATGTACTCGTGCCTCCCGTTGTCCACCGGTGTGTGGGCCCTTGCGTCGGTCATGGATTCCTTGCGTTCGGTCCGGCGGGGCGTTCAGTCGGACAGGCCGGCGGCGAGCAGTTCCACGAAGCCGATGTCCTCGTTGGCCACACCGAAGGCCTCGGCGCGCAGAAGCGTCCGCTCGGCCCAGGCGCGGTGGGGCTTCACCTCGTTCATCTTGTTCGTGTAGGCCGACCTCAGTACACCCCCACCGCCGCGTTCCGGGCGCAGGATGTCCTGGGCGTCGGTGAACTCCTCGTGGCTGACCACGGACAACGCGTGCACGGGGAGGACGTGCGAGGGGTGGATGCAGGTCTTGCCCAACAGCCCGTTGGCGCGGTCCAGGGAGATCTCTCGCAGCAGGCCGTCCATGGCGTGCTCGATGAGTTTGGAGCGGAGTTCCACGGCCTCCACTTCGAGGAAGGGGCTCTGCCGAAGTTGAGGCTTGAACATCCTCTCCTGGACGCGGAAGTACTCCCACACCGGGCCGGTCACCGTGAATCCGGTGCCGTCGGCCCGGGCCAGCATGTTCACCACGTCGGCGATCACGGAGGCGACGATCTGGACGTCGTACGCCGTCATGTCGGGGCCCCTGCGCAACCCGTAGGAGGAGCAGAAGTCGGTCACGCCCAGGCGCAGGGCGAGCACGCGGTCGCGGTACTTGTCGACGGCGCGGAAGATGCCCTCCAGCGTCTGCACCCGGGACTCCCGGTACAGCAGGTCGGGCGACTCCAGCACGGGCATGGCGAAGAGCCGGTGCCCGGTGGCGGCCTCGGCGGCGGAGAGCGCCTCCAGGAAGGGCATGCCGCGGGTCTCGGTGAACTTCGGCAGTACGAATCCGGACAGCAGCCGGACCGCGGGACCGAGGCGCCGTACGAGGTCGGGTATCTGCTCAGGGGTGCGAACCCGGACGAACAACAGGGGGACGTCGATGTCGGAACGTTTCGCCAGGTCGTTGAGCCGGCGGACGAGGTTCTCCTCCCCCACCGGCACGTCGGCGTCGTCGATCGAGTCCTCCAGGCACAGCACCATGGACACCACACCGCGAGCGGCCTGCTTGAGGATGTCGTCGGCGAGCCTGGGCCGGGTGGCCGGGCTGTAGAGGGTCGCACCCAGGGCCGTGGACAGCAGTCGGGCCGGGGAGTCCGCCGTGAAGGTGCAGGGCTCCTGGTGGAAAAGACGCTTCCGCACTTCAGGGGCGATCTGTCCGAAATGACGCATGAATACTCCCCCGTGCTCTCTGGGCGACCTGTGAACTGTCCAAGGTGGCCGGTAATAGTACGTACGTGACCATGTCGACGGTTCCCACCGGGCATGAATACCAGGTAACCCGGCCGTGTCGACGGCGGCGACCCGGGGGGCGGGAGACACGATCCGAGTACCCGCCCCCGCGTTGTCGTGACCAGGACCGAGAGGGCAGGATGACGGCATGACGCACGCGATGCTGAAGGGATCGAACGTCCCGCTCCAAGCCACCACGGTACGCGCCGTGCTGCGCTGGACTCCCGGGCAGGGGGTGCCCGACGTCGACGCCTCCGCACTGCTGCTGGGGCCCGACGACCGCGTGCGTTCCGACGAGGACTTCGTCTTCTACAACCAGCCCCGGCATCCCTCGGGCCAGGTCTGGCGGCTCGGCAAGAAGCGGGTCGCCGAGGGCCTGACCGACACGATCCAGACGGACCTGACCGGGCTCGAGGCCTCGGTGGGCCGGATCCTGCTGGTCGCTTCGGCGGACGGCGCCTCCTTCGACCGCGTCACGTCCCTGCGCATCCTGCTGTACGACGCCACGGCCGCCGACGCGCAGCCGTTGGCGTATTTCGACGTCAAGCCGGAGACGGGCCAGGAGACGGCGCTGATCTGCGGCGAGCTGTACCGGCGCGGGGAGGGCTGGAAGTTCCGGGCGCTGGGCGAGGGATATTCGAACGGGCTCAAGGGCCTGGCGACCGACTTCGGCATCTCGGTGGACGAGTCGGAAGGGTCGGACGGCCCCATGTCGGCACCCCGGCCCGAGACGCCCCCGCACACACCCGTCCAGTCGTCGCCGCCCGCTGCCGCCCCGCCTCCCCCGTCCGCCGCCCCGACGGTCGGCCCCGAGGAGCCGACGACGGTCCAGCCCCTCCCGGAGGTCTCCCGCCCGCTGCCCCCGGAACAGCCCGCGGGGGTCCCGGCACAGCCCGCGTACGGCTACCCGCAGCAGCCGCCCGCGGCTCAGCCGGCCTACGGGTACCCGCAACCGGCCGGTCGGCCCGCGTACGGGTACCCGCAGGCCCCCGCCTCGGCGGGGGCCACCGGGGCGCAGTCCGGCTACGGTTATCCGCCGCCGGTTTCCGGGGCACCCGACCCGGACTTCCGGCTGCCGCCCCAAGGGCCGCAGTTCATCGGACGGTAGGCACCGCACCGGCGCGTTCCGCGCCGAACCCGTGCGGTTACGGCCGGAGTCCTACCGCTCCGCCTTGCTCTTGTGCCCACGGCCCCATTGCAGGCCCCACCCGTAGAGCCGGTCCAGCTCCCCCTGGAAGCCGTACACGAACTTCACCTCGCGGCGGACGAGGATCTCGTCCTTGACGTTCTCGATCATCAGGACTGCACAGGACCGGGCCTGGGGATGGCGCTCGTCGAGGCCTATCTCGATGCGGGGCCCGTTGCTCGGGTAGAGCGTCACGATGGCGTGCGTGCGGTCGAAGGCCGGGGTCTGGTCGTAGATGTAGGCGAACAGCAGCAGACGCTTGATGGCGTCCTTGTGGTCCAGGTTGACGTATATCGTCTCGCCGGATGCCGAGCCGAACCGGTCGTCGCCGCTGAGCTTGACGTACGGCGGGCCGTTGACGTCGCCCAGGAAGCCGCCGAGCGGCTGGACGACCCCGCGGGTGCCGTCCTGGAGTTCGTAGAGACAGCCGAGGTCGAGGTCGACGTTGACCATGCTTCGGCTGTGGCCGACGACCTCGGGCGGCTTGAGCGCCTTGAAGGGGTGGCGCAGCAGGCTCTCGCGCTGGGTGCCCATGATGTCCGAGGTCCGCATCCGCCAGGAGAGGTTGATGCGGAGGTTGCCGGTCGCCGCGCCCTGCTTGGTCAGGGAGACCTGGCTGTGCCGTTTGGTCAGCTGGATGGAGTTGGTCGCCGCGCTGCCCGAGTCGAACTCGGACTCGCGACCGCGCCTCAGACCGTCCAAGAAGCCCATTTCCGCCCCCACGTTCACTCGCACCCGCCGCGGACCGCCGACGGGGCGGCTCCGAGGAGTCGTCCTCGTCGGCCGCCCCGCACAGAGCGTTCCCTCACCCGGGCCGTGTTCACACCAGAGGTGCGGGCGCACCGGGAGCGAGCCCGGCCCGGGAACAGAAGGGTTTCACACCCCGGAGGAGACTTCCGCCCTCTCCTTGCCGCCTTCTCCCCCGGCCGCGGCGAGCCGCTTGTTGCGGCGGACCGAGGACCAGAAGGAGGCGCCGATCAGGACGACACCGATCATGCCGGTGATGAACTCGTTGATCTCGTACCGGATGGTCACCAGGAGGACGATCGCCAGGGCGCCGATGGCGTAGTGGGCGCCGTGCTCCAGGTAGACGTAGTCGTCGAGGGTGCCCTCGCGGACCAGGTAGACCGTGAGCGAACGGACGTACATGGCGCCGATGCCCAGACCCAGGGCCATCAGGACGATGTCGTTGGTGATGGCGAAGGCGCCGATGACGCCGTCGAAGGAGAACGACGCGTCCAATACCTCCAGGTAGAGGAACATGAAGAACGCCGCCTTGCCGGCCAGCTTGACGGCCGACTTGGGCTTGCCCGCGCGTTCGGCCGCCTCCTCGGCCTCGTGCTCGCGCTCCTCCTCCTCCTCGAGCTTGTCCTCGAAGAAGCCGGAGAGGCCGCCGACGACCAGATAGGTGATCAGACCGGCGATACCGGAGAGCAGGACCGTTTCCGCCTTGTCGGCGTGGGTGCCGCCGTGCTGGTGGGCGTGGGCACCGAAGGTGATGGCGGAGACCAGCAGCACGATCAGGGCGATGCAGACCGACAGCATGTCGACCTTGCCCAGCTTGGCCAGCGGGCGCTCCAGCCAGCCCAGCCACTTGATGTCACGGTCCTCGAAGATGAAGTCGAGGAAGATCATCAGGAGGAACATGCCACCGAAGGCGGCGATCGACGGGTGGGCGTCGGTCACCAGTTCCTGGTAGCGGTCCTGGTCGGTGAGGGCGAGGTCGACGGCCTCGATCGGGCCGAGGGACGCGCTGACGGCGACGATGACGACCGGGAAGACCAGGCGCATGCCGAAGACGGCGATCAGGATGCCGATGGTGAGGAAGATCTTCTGCCAGAAGGCATTCATCTTCTTCAGGATCCCGGCGTTGACCACCGCGTTGTCGAAGGACAGCGAGATCTCCAGGATGGACAGGATCGCCACCACTCCGAAGGCGGCCCACCCCCCGTAGAAGATCGCGGCCACCAGGCCGAGCGCGGTGACCGCGAACGACCACCCGAAGGTTTTCAGAACCACTGGCTACCCAATCGTGTGTGTACGGGGCTCCCCCGCGCCGTACGCGGCTTTACGAAACGTTGACTCCGAAGTCTAGAGCGATGCCGCGCAGCCCCGACGCGTACCCCTGTCCGACCGCACGGAACTTCCACTCGCCCTGGTGGCGGTAGAGCTCTCCGAAGATCATCGCGGTCTCCGTGGAGGCGTCCTCGCTGAGGTCGTAGCGGGCGAGTTCCTGGCCGTCGGCCTGGTTGACGACCCGGATGAAGGCGTTGCTGACCTGGCCGAAGGTCTGGCCGCGCTCGTCGGCCAGGTGGATCGAGACCGGGAAGACGATCTTGTCGCACCGGTCGGGCACCGCGGAGAGGTCGACCAGCACCGACTCGTCGTCACCGTCCCCCTCGCCGGTGAGGTTGTCGCCGGTGTGCTCGATCGAGCCGTCCGGGCTCTTGAGCTGGTTGTAGAAGACGAACCATTCGTCGCCGAGCACCCGGCCGCCGCCGCACGCCAGGGCGCTGGCGTCGAGGTCGAAGGGTGCTCCGGTGGTGGAACGCGCGTCCCAGCCGAGCCCGACCAGTACCTGCGTGAGGTTCGGTGCGGCCTTGGACAGGGAGACGTTGCCTCCCTTGGCGAGCGTGACGCCCATGGTGATCCCTCCCCGGGTGATGGTTCTCGGGTTTCCTGCGCGTCCGGCGCCGCACGTAAACCGTGCGGCGCCGGACTGTCGAGGCTCACGCCCCGGCGGTGCAGGTCGCTCAGACGTTGACGCCGAAGTCCTGGGCGATGCCACGCAGGCCGGACGCGTAGCCCTGGCCGATGGCGCGGAACTTCCACTCGGCGCCGTGCCGGTACAGCTCGCCGAAGACCATGGCGGTCTCCGTGGAGGCGTCCTCGCTGAGGTCGTACCGGGCGATCTCGGCGCCGCCGGCCTGGTTGACGACGCGGATGAACGCGTTGCGGACCTGACCGAAGGACTGCTGGCGGTTCTCGGCGTCGTAGATCGAGACCGGGAAGACGATCTTCTCGATGTCGGCGGGGACGTTGGCCAGGTCGATCTTGATCTGCTCGTCGTCGCCCTCGCCCTCACCGGTGAGGTTGTCGCCGGTGTGCTCGACCGAGCCGTCCGGGCTCTTCAGGTTGTTGAAGAAGATGAAGTGCGCGTCGCTGGCGACCTTGCCGCCACTGTTCAGCAGCAGGGCGCTGGCGTCGAGGTCGAAGTCGGTACCGGTCGTGGTGCGGATGTCCCACCCCAGACCGACGATGACCGCGGTGAGGCCGGGGGCCTCCTTGGTCAGCGATACGTTGCCGCCCTTGCTGAGGCTGACTCCCACGAGTCCTCCATTGGTGTCCAGGGGCGGGAAGCCCCGTAGTGCGTGGATATCGGATCAACGATTCGATCCTAGTGACGGGTTCCCGCCCCCCGCAGGCCCTGCGGCCTACAGACCGCAAGGTGTCGGTTCACACCGTGCCGGTCACAGGCCGGCGGTCACAGGGTGTCGAGCGCCTTCACGTACTCGGTCAGGTCGCGGGCGTCCGGCAGGCCGTTGACGACGGTCCAGCGGACGACGCCCTCCCGGTCGATGATGAAGGTGCCGCGGACGGCGCAGCCCTTGTCCTCGTCGAAGACGCCGTAGGCGCGCGAGACGTCGCCGTGCGGCCAGAAGTCGGACAGCAGGGGGTATTCCAGGCCCTCCTGCTCGGCGAAGACGCGCAGGGTGTGGATGGAGTCGTTGGAGACGGCGAGCACCTGGGTGTCGCGGTCGGAGAACTGCGGCAGGTTGTCGCGTACCTCGCACAGCTCGCCGGTGCACACGCCGGTGAAGGCGAACGGGTAGAAGAGCAGCACCACGTTCTGCCGGCCGCGGAAGTCGGACAGCCGGACGGTCGCGCCGTGATTGTCCTTGAGTTCGAAGTCGGGGGCCTTGTCGCCGACCTGGATCGTCATGTCCTGTTCGTCCCTTCGAAGGGTGGTTCGCTGGAAACACCCTACGCAGGGGTCATCGCGGACCCGCGGACGGGCCGACGGCGGCCGGCCCGTCCGGGGCCCGGTGATGCGGAGCCCGGTCGGCTACCGCTTGGACTTGGCCGCCTTGGGCGTCGCCAGCCGGCTGCCGCTCCAGTCCTTTCCGACGCTGACGCTCTTGGACGCCGTCAGTCCGGCCGTCGTCGAAGCCTCCGAGATGTCGCTGGCCTCGACGTACCCCGGACGGCCGGTCTTCGGCGTCAGAAGGAGGATCGACCCGCCCTCTTCGATGTACGTGGTGGCATCCACCAGCGCATCCGTCAGGTCGCCGTCGTCGTCACGGAACCACAGCACGACGGCGTCGGCCACGTCCTCGTAGTCCTCGTCCACCAGCTCGCCCTCGACGGCGCTCTCAATGGCCTCGCGGAGCTCCTGGTCGACGTCGTCGTCGTAGCCGATCTCCTGGACCACCTGCCCGGGCTGGAAACCCAGCCTGGCGGCAGGGTTAGTCCGCTCCTCCGCGTGGTCCGCGGTCGCGCTCACGGGTTGCCTCCTGATCATGTTTCGGTAGATGTCTTCAGCCACGCGCGTGCGCGAAGCTTGGCCGTAGTCCACACGGGCGGGACGGATCGCGCAAGTACCCGGCGACTGGGACCGCCGAAACGGTGACGATCCCGGCTGTGTCGCCGCAACTCCAGCCATGCCGTCCAGACCGAAGGTGACGTACACCACACCTATCTGCCCTGTTTGCGTATTTGGCAACCATGTGTGGGTACGAGACTCGAATGAACGTGCCCCGGCTCCCATGGGGGAACCGGTTACCCCACGGTACAGATGACGTTTGCCCCCTCGAGGTACACGATGGGGTTCCGGCGGGGAATCGGCGCAGACACAGGCAGCATCCGGCATCAGGCAGCATCCGGCAAAGTGGCCCTCCGACAGCGAAGGAACAGCGTGGCATCCGCATCCGATCGCAGTGATCGCAGTCCGATCATCATTGGCGGCCTCCCGAGTCAGGTCCCTGACTTCGACCCGGAGGAGACGCAGGAGTGGCTCGACTCCCTCGACGCCGCCGTCGACGAGCGCGGCCGGGAGCGGGCCCGCTACCTGATGCTGCGGCTGATCGAGCGGGCCCGCGAGAAGCGCGTGGCCGTGCCCGAGATGCGCAGCACGGACTACGTCAACACCATCCCGACCAAGAGCGAGCCGTTCTTCCCCGGCAACGAGGAGATCGAGCGCAAGATCCTCAACGCCACCCGGTGGAACGCCGCCGTGATGGTCTCGCGCGCCCAGCGGCCCGGCATCGGTGTCGGCGGCCACATCGCGACCTTCGCCTCCTCGGCGTCCCTGTACGACGTGGGCTTCAACCACTTCTTCCGGGGCAAGGACGGGGGCGACGGCGGCGACCAGGTCTTCTTCCAGGGGCACGCCTCACCGGGCATCTACGCCCGTGCCTACCTGCTGGACCGGCTGACCGAGCAGCACCTGGACGGCTTCCGGCAGGAGAAGTCCAAGGCGCCGTACATGCTGTCGTCGTACCCGCACCCGCGGTCGATGCCGGACTTCTGGGAGTTCCCGACGGTGTCGATGGGCCTCGGCCCGATCGGCGCGATCTACCAGGCGCGGATGAACCGCTACATGCAGGCCCGCGGCATCGCGGACACCTCGAGGTCGCACGTGTGGGCGTTCCTCGGCGACGGCGAGATGGACGAGCCCGAGTCGCTGGGCCAGCTGTCCATCGCCGCCCGCGAGGGCCTGGACAACCTGACCTTCGTGGTCAACTGCAACCTCCAGCGCCTCGACGGCCCGGTGCGCGGCAACGGGAAGATCATCCAGGAGCTGGAGTCGGTCTTCCGGGGCGCCGGCTGGAACGTCATCAAGCTGGTGTGGGACCGCACCTGGGACCCGCTGCTCGCCCAGGACCGCGACGGCGTGCTGGTCAACCGCATGAACACCACCCCGGACGGCCAGTTCCAGACGTACGCCACCGAGTCCGGCGCCTACATCCGCGAGCACTTCTTCGGCGACGACCACCGACTGCGCGCGATGGTCGAGAACATGACCGACGACCAGATCCTGCACCTGGGGCGCGGCGGTCACGACCACCGGAAGATCTACGCGGCGTACAAGGCGGCGCTGGAGCACAAGGGCCAGCCGACCGTCATCCTCGCCAAGACGATCAAGGGCTGGACGCTCGGGCCGAACTTCGAGGGTCGCAACGCCACGCACCAGATGAAGAAGCTGACGGTCGACGACCTCAAGCGCTTCCGCGACCGGCTGCACCTGCCGATCTCCGACAAGGAGCTGGAGTCCGGTCCGCCGCCGTACTACCACCCGGGCCGGGACACGGAGGAGATGCAGTACATGCACGACCGCCGGGTGAGTCTCGGCGGCTACGTGCCGACCCGGGTCGTGCGCTCCAAGCCGCTCCCGATGCCGGAGGAACGGACGTACGCGACCGTGAAGAAGGGGTCGGGCCAGCAGTCCATCGCGACGACCATGGCGTTCGTGCGACTGCTCAAGGACCTCCTGCGGGACAAGGAAATCGGCAAGCGGTTCGTGCTGATCGCGCCGGACGAGTACCGCACGTTCGGCATGGACTCGTTCTTCCCGAGCGCGAAGATCTACAACCCGCTCGGGCAGCAGTACGAGTCCGTGGACCGGGACCTGCTGCTCGCCTACAAGGAGGCGCCGAACGGGCAGATGCTGCACGACGGCATCTCGGAGGCCGGCTGCGCCGCCTCGCTGATCGCGGCCGGTTCGGCGTACGCCACGCACGGCGAACCACTCATCCCGGTCTACGTCTTCTACTCGATGTTCGGTTTCCAGCGGACCGGCGACCAGTTCTGGCAGATGGGCGACCAGCTGGCGCGCGGTTTCGTGCTGGGCGCGACCGCGGGGCGTACGACGCTGACCGGCGAGGGCCTGCAGCACGCGGACGGCCACTCGCAGCTGCTGGCCTCGACCAACCCGGCGTGCGTGGCGTACGACCCCGCCTTCGGCTTCGAGATCGCGCACATCGTCAAGGACGGGCTGCGGCGGATGTACGGCGCGGACGAGGAGCACCCTCACGGCGAGGACGTCTTCTACTACCTCACCGTCTACAACGAGCCGATCCAGCACCCGGCCGAGCCGGAGAACGTGGACGTCGAGGGCATCCTCAAGGGTGTCTACCTCTTCAGTGAGGCGACGGACGGTTCGATCCCGGCACAGATCTTGGCCTCCGGGGTCGCGGTGCCGTGGGCGGTCGAGGCGCAGCGGATCCTCGCCGAGGAGTGGAACGTGCGCGCCCACGTCTGGTCGGCGACCTCCTGGAACGAGCTGCGGCGCGACGCGGTGGCGTGCGAGGAGCACAACCTGCTGCATCCCGAGGAGGAGCAGCAGGTGCCCTACGTGACGCGGAAACTGGCCGGATCACAGGGGCCGTTCGTGGCCGTGTCGGACTGGATGCGGTCGGTGCCGGACCAGATCGCGCGCTGGGTGCCGGGGACGTACCAGTCGCTGGGCGCGGACGGCTGGGGCTTCGCGGACACGCGCGGGGCCGCCCGGCGCTTCTTCCACATCGACGCGGAGTCGATCGTGGTCGGGGTGCTGAGCGAGCTGGCGCGGGAGGGAAAGGTCGACCGATCGGTCCTGAAGCAGGCGATCGACCGGTACCGGCTGCTCGACGTGGCGGCGGCCGACCCGGGGGTCGCGGGCGGCGACGCGTAGGCACGTACACGGCGGCGGTCGGGGCGGTGGGGTTTCGGCTCCGCCGCCCCGGCCGTTCCACGGCCTCCTTACGATGCGGCCATGACGCGTACGGAGAAGGACGTCACGGACGAGGGTCTCGAGGGGCGGACGGCACAGGAGCGGTGGGAGCGGCGCACCCAGCGGCCGCTGCTGGCGCTGGCCGTGCTCTTCGCCGTGGCGTACGCGGTGCCCATCGTGAACAGCTCCGCGAGCGGCCCCCTGACCCGCGCGTGCGCGGTGGCGGAGTGGCTGGTGTGGGGAGCGTTCGCGGTGGACTACCTGGTGCGGCTGAGACTCACCGGGGACCGCAAGCGGTTCGTCCGCACGCACTGGCTGGACCTGTGCGCGGTGTTGCTGCCGCTGCTCCAGCCGCTGCGGCTGCTGCGCCTGGTCTCGACCGTGCTGCTGGTCGGGCGGCGCGCGCGGATGGCCACGCAGATCCGGCTGACGACGTATGTCGCCGGGGCTGTGGTGGGGTTGCTGATGTTCGGTTCGCTCGCGGTGCTGTCCGTCGAGCGGGACGCGCCCGGCGGGAACATCCGCACGCTGGGGGACGCGGTCTGGTGGTCGTTCACGACGATGACGACCGTGGGGTACGGGGACCACGCGCCGACGACCGGGCTGGGGCGGTTGCTGGCCGTCGGGCTGATGCTGTCCGGCATCGCGTTGCTCGGTGTGGTGACGGCGAACATCGCGGCGTGGTTCATCGCGCGGTTCGAGAAGGACGACGTGGAGGAGCGGCGGCAGACCGAGGCGATCGAGGCACTGGCGCAGGAGGTCCGGGCTTTGCGGGTGGAGGTCGCGGAGCTGAGGGGGACGGCGGCCCCCGGCCTTGTCCCCGCTCCCGCGTCCGTGCCCGGCCCCGCCCCTGCCCGAAGCTCTGCCTCCGCCACTGGGGAGTAGCGCAGGCGCGGGGCTCCCCGAGGGGACGGAGGTCAGAGGATGCCGTGACCCGAGGGCGCCGCTCCGATGAGCCACAGGACGGCCAGGACCGTGTCGATGGCGCCCAGGACCAGAGCGATCACGGCCGCAGACGATCGCGGCGGGACCGAGGACGATCCCCAGCGCGAAGAAGCCGGCGATCGCGCAGCCGAGTCCGACGACGGCGAGGGTCGCGCGATCCGGCCCGGTCCGTGACCACGTCCGGCCACGTGAGCGGGGGTGCCTGCGCGATCCGGTGCCGAAGGTCGCCATCATCAACTCCCTGAACCCCTCGTGGAGTTCAGGTACCCCCGAACGGCGGCTCACGCCTGCCGCGAACGTGCTGCCTGCGCGCTGCCCCCCTCCAGCAGCGCGCCGCAGCATCTCGCCCTCCGTGCCCTGCGGAGGACTTGACCCACTGTGACCTGCGAGGTCGACCGGAGGGGAGGGTTCCCCGGCCCTGTCACCCGGATAGGCGAACACGGCCGGGAACGGACCGGACTTCCTCAGATGTGGCCCACGCCCGCACCGGCCTCGGCGTTCTCACCGCGCTTGGTGAGGAAGGCGACCAGCACGGCCACGGCCGCGACACCGGCGGCCACGAGCGACGCCAGGCTCATGCCGGAGACGAAGGTGTCGTGCGCGACGTCGGTGATCTTCGCGGCGATCTGCTCCGGGGTCCCCTCGGGCACCGGTGCGATCCCCTGCTGCACGGCCTGGGCCGTCAGCTCCTCCTGGGCCGGCGTGAGCGCGGGCAGGCCCGCGTCCGTCCAGTTCCCAGCGAGGTCGCTGTCGACCTTGGAGGCCATCACGGCACCCAGGACCGCCGTACCCAGGCTGCCGCCGATCTGCATCGCCGCCTGCTGGAGGCCGCCCGCGACGCCCGACAGCTCCATCGGGGCGTTGCCCACGATGACCTCGGTGGCGCCCACCATGACCGGTGCGAGACCGAGACCGAGCAGCGCGAACCAGACGGACATCGCCACGCTGCCGGTGTCCGTCCCGAGCGTGGACATGCCGTACATGGCGGTCGCGGTGCACACCATGCCTCCCGCGAGCGGCACGCGCGGGCCGAACTTGGTGATCATCGCACCGGCCAGCGGCGAGGCGACGATCATCATGGCCGTGAGCGGCAGCAGGTGCAGGCCGGCGTCGACCGGGCTCATGCCGTGCACGTTCTGGAGGTAGAACGTCACGAAGAACAGGCCGCCCATGAAGGCGATGGCCATCAGGACCATCAGGACGACACCCGCCGACAGCGGCACCGAACGGAACATCGCCAGCGGGATCAGCGGCTCCTTCACCTTGGTCTCCCACAAGGAGAAGAGGGCGAAGCCCACCACCGACACGGCGATGAACAGCCAGGTCCGACCGTCACCCCAGCCCCACTCGGGCGCCTTGATGAGCGCCCACACCAGGCAGAACATCGAGGCGGACAGCAGGACGATGCCGACGACGTCGAAGGAGCGCGGGGCGTTCTCGGCCCGGTGGTCCAGGAGGATCAGTACGCCGAGCACCACGGCGAGGATGCCGACCGGCACGTTGATGAAGAACACCGACTGCCAGTTGACGTGCTCCACCAGCACACCGCCCAGGATCGGGCCGCCCGCGGTGGAGGCGCCGATCACCATGCCCCAGATGCCGATGGCCATGTTGAGCTTCTCGGCCGGGAAGGTGGCCCGCAGCAGGCCGAGCGCGGCCGGCATCAGCAGGGCGCCGAACAGGCCCTGGCAGACGCGGAAGACGATGACCGCGGCGATGCTGTCGGAGAGCCCGATCGCACCGGAGGAGGCGGCGAAGCCTGCCACGCCGATGAGGAAGGTCTGCCGGTGGCCGAAGCGGTCACCGAGCTTGCCCGCGGTGATCAGGGAGACCGCGAGGGCGAGGAAGTAGGCGTTGGTGATCCACTGCAGCTCGGACCAGCTGGCGCCCAGGTCCTTGCCGATGGCCGGGTTGGCGATGGCCACGATGGTGCCGTCGAGGGCCACCATCATGACCCCGACCGCGACGGTGACGAGGGTGACCCATGGGTGGCCGCGCAGCCCCGTGGCCGGCGCCGGGGCCGACGGTCCGTCCCCCGGCTCCGCCTTGTCGATGGTGGTCTGACTAGTCATACCGGCGAGGCTAATGACAGCCGCTGACAGTTGACAAACGGTTTCCCCGGTCGGTAACTGACCCGTCATCTGCGGCTAGCCTGAACTGCGGAGACGACCGCGCGGCGACACGCCGGAGCGAGCCCGAGGAGCGACCTCTTGAAGACGGTGGAGACGGCACCCGCGCAGGGGCTGCGCGAGCGGAAGAAGCAGCGCACCCGGGACACCCTGCTGCGCTCCGCCCTCGAGCTGTTCACCGAGCGGGGCTACGAGGCGACGACCGTGGACGACATCGCGGAGGCGGCCGAGGTCTCGCAGCGCACCTTCTTCCGCTACTTCGCCAGCAAGGAGGAGGCGGCCTTCTTCGTGTCCCGGCTCGCGGAGTCGCACTTCGTCGACGCCGTACGCCGTCGGCCGCCCGAGGAGGCGCCGCTGGACGCGATGCGGCAGGCCCTCGTCGAGACCTGGGACACGATCGGGGAGGCCGTCGAACAGCTCGTCCCGCTCGAGCTGCACATGCGGTTCTACCGGGTGATCGAGTCGACGCCGGCCCTGCTCGCCGCACACCTGCGGCGTGCGACGGAGCTGGAGGAGGAGATCGCCCGCGTCGTCGCCCACCGCGAGAACGTCGACGTCGACGCCGACCCCCGGCCACGCGTGGTCGTGGCCGTCTTCGGAGCGGTCATGCGGGTCACCGAACGGATCTGGTCGACCCGGGACGACGGCGGGCTCGCGGCGCTGCGCGAACTGACCACCGCCTACCTCGATCACGTGGTGCCCGCGCTCACCGGCGACTGGCGCGGCGCCCCCGGCGCCGGACGGACGGACCCATCCCCGTAGCGGGAGATCGAAACGTGATCCGTGTCACTGGATTCACGCGAGACCGTCTCGTTCTCCTAGTGTGTCCTCCCAGTGACTTCCTTCGACACCTCCCCACAGCTCAACGTCTGGCGCGCACTGCTCGCCCTGGCCGTGGTGTTCGTGATGCTGGCGACCACCGGCTGGACCGCCCTGCGCAACCAGCGGGGGCCCGCGGCGCTCGAAGCGTCGGTCACGGCCTGGGAGCACGGCCGGATCGACGGCCGCCGGCTGCCCGACGCGCAGGCGGCCCCGGCCCGGCTGGCCCGCTTCTTCGCCTCGCTCTCGGACTGGCAACGGCGGAGCCTGGCCCGCCGCTACCCCCTCGCCGTCGGCAACATGAACGGCGCCCCCGTCGAACTGCGCTACCTCGCCAACCGCGCGGCGCTGCGCAAGGCGCGCGCGGTGGAGCGACTGCGGATGCACGACGAGCGCCTGTCCTTGTCCGGACAGCGCGAGGCGGGCCGACGCGCCCAACGCTACGACTCGCTGCTGGCCCCGGACCGCCGCATCCTCGCCTTCGACCCGGCGGGCTCGGGCAAGGTCGCCGAGGTGTTCGGGAACCTGAACCGCGCCGACCGGGTGTCCGTCGTAGTGCCCGGCGTGGACACCGAGCTGCTCACCTTCCAGCGCACCGTCCGCAAGTACTCGGCGCCCGCAGGCATGGGCGAGTCCCTGTACGCGGCCGAGCACAGGGCGAGCCCGGGCACGCGTACGGCCGTGATCGCCTGGGCCGACTACACCTCCCCCAGCGGCCTCGGCATGGAGGCCGCCACGGCGACCCGCGCCGAAATCGGGGCCGTCCGGCTGAACGCCCTGCTGCGGGCGCTTCCCGGCCGGGGACCGGTCTCCCTCTTCTGCCACAGCTACGGATCGGTGGTCTGCGGCCTCGCCGCCGGCGGACTGCCCGGCCGGGTGACCGACATAGCGGTGGCCGGCAGCCCCGGCATGCGCGTCGAGAAGGCAGCCCACCTGGGCACCTCCGCCCGCGTGTGGGCGATGCGGGACGCCGACGACTGGATCCAGGAGGTGCCGTACATGGAGGTCGGCGGCCTCGGGCACGGTGCCGACCCGGTGTCCGCGGGGTTCGGAGCGCGGGTGCTGTCCGCGCGGGGCGCCCAGGGACACAGCGGCTACTTCGTGCCGGGCACGGAGAGCCTGCGGAACTTCGCGGAAATCGGCGTCGGCGCGTACCGCACGGTCGCCTGCGCCGGTGAGAACGGCACATGCCGGGCGGGTTTGTCCGAAGCGGCGGCCGCCTGACGCGCGTAGAGGTGCAGATACTCCGGTTTGCACGGGGAGGGGACGGAAGAGCTCGTGCCGCATACGATGAGCCGCATGGGTGACGTACTGGCCGGATTTCATGCCGCCTGGGAGTTCGAGTCCGACTCCGTGCTCATCCGCTACGAACGGGGGATTCGAACACCCAAGCTGTTCCAGGCCCTGGGGGAACGCCGCGTACCCCTGGAAGCGCTCGCCGGCGTGACGCTCACGCCGGGCAGACGCGGCACCGTGGTGCTGCGCGCCGAGCCGCGCCCGGGTGCCGACCCGCTGATGGAGGCGGCGGCCGGGCAGCTCAAGGAGAGCGGCGACCCGTACCGCCTGGTGCTGCCCGCCGAGCGGGAGACGCTCGCGGAGTACTACGCCGACGAGCTGCGGGGACTGCTGAGCGAGTCCGGCAAGACCGAGCGGTACCTGGTGGCCGCGCCCGAGGCACCGCTGCACTTCAAGGCGTACGACGGGAAGGCGTCCTTCGACGGCACGTCGGTGTCCTTCCGGTGGTCCTGGACGGGCGCGTCGTCGGCGAAGTGGAAGGCCGGCGACCAGAGCTTCCCGGTCGCCGACCTCGGCGGGGTGGAGTGGCGCTCCCCCGAGCTGTTCGAGGGGTACCTGCGGTTGCTGCCGCGGGACGCGTCCGCCTCGGTCGCACCGGCTGTTGCGCAGGCCGACCAGGATCCCGCGGCGGTCGTGTTCGGGCTCGGGTACGGGCCGGTGCACGAGTCGCTGCCGTTCGCCGCCGCGGTGCTGGCGGCGGTGCGGGAACGGGGCGCGGACGCCCCGGTGCCGGTTCCGGTGCCGGCGGCCCGGCGGGATCCGGCGGACATCGCGGAGCGGATACGGCACCTGGGGGAGCTGCATCAGGCGGGGCTGGTGACGGACGAGGAGTTCTCTTCGAAGAAGGCTGAGTTGCTGGCGGAACTGTGACGCGTCTACTCCCGTCCGGCGGAAGTGAACGTCATGTCCGCGTAGCGGTCGCCCGCGACCTTGCCCGCGATGGGCTCCAGCAGGGACAGCTCGTCGTCCGTCAGGACGATCCGCGTCGCCCCCGTGTTCTCCTCCACCCGCGTCGGCTTCCGGGTGCCCGGGATCGGGATCACCGGCAGGCCGTGCACCTCCGCCCGCTGCTGGGCCCAGGCCAGGGCGATCTGGCCCAGGGTGGCGCGGTGGGCCTCGGCGACCGTGCGGACCGGGGCGAGGAGCGCGGCGTTGGCCGCCGCGTTGTCGCCGGTGAAGCGAGGTTGCTGACGGCGGAAGTCGCCGACCGTCAGATCCTGCTCCGCGTCGGCGAAGGATCCCGTGAGGAACCCCCGGCCGAGCGGCGAGTACGCGACGAGGGCCGCGCCCAGTTCGCGGGCCGCCGGTACCACGCCCGCCTCGATGTCCCGGCTGAACAGCGACCACTCCGACTGCACGGCCGCGATCGGGTGCACCGCCTGTGCGGCCCGCAGCTCGTCGCCGGTCACCTCGCTCAGCCCGAGGTGCTTGACCTTGCCCTCGCGCACGAGGTCGGCCATGACGGCGACGGTCTCCTCGATCGGCACGTTCACGTCGCGGCGGTGCATGTAGTAGAGGTCGATCACGTCGACGTCCAGGCGGCGCAGGCTCGCCTCGACGGCCTGGCGGATGTACGGCTCGTCGTTGCGGATGATCCGCTTCGTCGGGTCGTCCGGCGGGATGGACAGGGCGAACTTCGTCGCGATGACCACCTCGTCGCGGTGGGCCTTGACGAACGGCGACAGGAACCGCTCGTTCTCCCCCGCTCCGTAGGCGTCCGCGGTGTCGTAGAGGGTGACGCCGAGTTCGAGTGCCCGCTCCAGGGTGGCCCGCGAGGCGTCGGCGTCCGTGGGGCCGTAGGCGAAGCTCATGCCCATGCAGCCCAGGCCCTGGACGCCCACCTCGGGGCCGCCGTCGCCGAGCCGCGCCGTCGGGATGGTGCTGTCGGTCATCAGGTGCTCTCCGTTTCACGGGCACGTCCGGCGTCCCCGTAGAAGCTGATCTTCCGGTCGAGTACGGCGAGGGTGTCCTGGAGTTCGGCGATCCGCGCCAGCACGTCGCGGCGCGTGGACTCCAGCAGTTGTCGCCGGTCGGGGTAGGTGCTCTCGCCCTCGCGCACCAGTTCGGCGTAGCGCACCATGTCGGCGACCGGCATGCCGGTCATGCGGAGCTTGCCGACGAAGTCGAGCCAGTCCAGGTCGCGGTTGCTGTAACGGCGCTGCCCGGTGTGCGAGCGGTCGATGTGGGACATCAGACCGATCCGCTCGTACCAGCGCAGGGTGTGGGCCGTCAGCCCGGTGAAGGCGACGACCTCGCTGATGGTGTAGCGGTCCTGCCCGTCGGGGCGCGGGTGACGCCGGGGCGGGGCGGAGCAGATGTCCGTGCTGGTGGCGTTCCGCGCGAGGGTCCCGGCCGTGGTCTGCATCACCGTCATGTGCCACACGCTATGACCTTGGAGTGCACTCCAAGCAAGCGTGAGCGGCGGAAAACCGGCGGCCGCCCTGGGCCGTGGCTGATTAGCATGCCCGGCACGACCCTCGTACGCCGTGCGCTGCCCGAGGACGCGGAGGACGTGCTCCGACTGCGTCAGGTGATGATCGATTCGCTGGCCAGGTCCGAGCCCTCCACCGACTGGCACGCCGAGTCCCTGCCCGTGCTGCGCGCCAGGCTGGCCCGGCCGGACGGTGACTTCGCCGCGTTCGTCGTGGATCATCCGGAGCGCCCGGGGTCGCTCGCGGCACTGGTGGCCGGCACGCTCGACTACCGCATCGGCGGCGCGGGCAACCCGCGGGGCACCGACGGCTACGTGTTCAGCGTCGCCACCGATCCGGACGCGCGCCGCCGCGGGTACGCGCGCGCCTGCATGGAGGCGCTGCTGGAGTGGTTCCGCGAGCACGGCGCCCGACGGGTCCGCCTCACCGCGTCCGCGCAGGCCGAGTCCATGTACGTCTCGATGGGCTTCGAGCTCAAGCCCGACCCCTTGCTGGAGCTGACGCTCTGAGCGCTTAGGCTCGACGCCATGTCCTTGCAGAGCCTCGCGCTGATCGAGAACTGGCCGGTCCCCTCCGCCGCGGCGGGCGTCGTACGCGCCGACGGCACGGTCCTGGGGACCCACGGCCCCGCCGGGCAGCGTTTCCCGCTCGCCTCGGTCACCAAGCCGCTCGCGGCGTACGCGGCCCTCGTCGCGTACGAGGAGGGCGCGATCGAGCTGGACGAGCCCGCGGGACCGCCCGGGGCGACGGTCCGGCACCTGCTCGCCCACACCTCGGGCCTGGCCTTCGACGAGCACCGGGTGACCGCCCCGCCCGGGGAGCGCCGGCTCTACTCCAACGCCGGTTTCGAGCAGCTCGGCGACCACATCGCGAAGGCGGCGGACATGCCGTTCGCCGAGTACGCGCGGCAGGCGGTGCTGGAACCGCTGGGCATGACGGACACCACCCTCGACGGCTCCCCGGCGAAGGACGGGGTCTCGACGGTCCAGGACCTGCTGCGCTTCGCCGCCGAGGTGCAGGCGCCGCGCCTGCTGGACCCGCGCACGGTCGCCGAGGCGATGACGGTCCAGTACCCGGGCACGAAGGGCGTCCTGCCGGGCTACGGCCACCAGAACCCCAACGACTGGGGCCTCGGCTTCGAGATCCGGGACTCCAAGTCCCCGCACTGGACGGGCGCGTCGTCCTCGCCGCGGACCTTCGGTCACTTCGGCCAGTCCGGCACGTTCCTGTGGGTCGACCCGGACACCGGGCTCGCCTGCGTCGCCCTCACCGACCGCGCCTTCGGGCCGTGGGCGGTCGAGGTGTGGCCGCCCTTCACGGACGCGGTGCTGGCTCAGGCACGGGGCTGAAGGCTGAGGTGGGGCGTGGAGCACGAGGGCCGGAGATCACCCTCGCGGCCCTCGAGAGGGCGGCGGGTCCGTTCACACACCCGCTGACCTGACGCGCGGTCCCCGCCGCGTCAGCGAGCCGCCATCTCCCACACCAGCAGCTCCGCGCCGGACGCCGCCCCCGCCACCGCGTCCACGCCCTCGGCGTCCGTGAGGCGGGCGGCGTCGCCGGGGCGCAGGTCCTCCCCGTCCAGCGTCACCTCGCCCCGCACCACGTGCACGTACACGCACGCCCCGTCCGGCACCGCCGTCCGCTCCCCCGCCCCCAGCCGCCGTACGTGGAGCATCGCGCCGGCCTCCGGGACGGCGTACGGGGTGGAGTCGGCGATGCCGCGGACGATCTCGTAGGCGGGGTCGCCGCCGGGCTCGCGCGGGGCCAGCCACATCTGGACGAAGGTCAGGGGCAGTGGGCCGTCGTTGCGCTCGACGTGGCGCACGCCGCCCGCCGCGCTGAGGCGCTGGACGTCACCGGCGCGGACGACCGTCTCGTGGCCCGCGGTGTCCCGGTGGGTCAGCTCGCCCTCCACCACCCACGTGACGATCTCGGTGTGGCTGTGCGGGTGTTCGTCGAAGCCGGCGCCGGGCGCGAGGCGCTCCTCGTTGCAGGCGATCAGTGACCCGAACCGGAGGTTGTCGGGGTCGTAGTGCGGGCCGAAGGAGAAGGCGTGCCGCGACTCGATGCCCGCCGCCGCGTCGCCTCCGGGGTAGCGCTCGCCGGCGCGCCGTACGTCCATCACGTCGTCCACCGTAGTCGCGGCGCGCCGCGTGCCCGAGGAGGGTCCGAGCCGTCGAGCACGGCCCCGGCGACACGCGTCCGTCCCGATAAGGCAGTCTTGTCCCGTGCCCGAACCCGAAACCAGCAAGCCAGAGCCCGCGGCGCGCGCCGTCCATCCGCACACCGCGACCCTCAAGCGGCTGGAGCAGTCCTCCGGATCGCTCGCCGCGCAGGCCATCGCGCGCATGGACGAGACACTGCCGTGGTACCGGGCCATGCCACCGGAGAACCGTTCCTGGATCGGGCTGGTCGCCCAGGCGGGCATCGCCGCCTTCACCGAGTGGTTCCGGCGCCCCGACGCTCCGCAGGCCATCTCCACCGACGTCTTCGGCACCGCGCCGCGCGAGCTGACCCGGGCGATCACCCTGCGCCAGACCGTGGAGATGGTGCGGACCACCATCGAGGTGATGGAGTCCGCCATCGACGAGGTCGCCGCGCCCGGTGACGAGTCGATGCTGCGCGAGGCGCTGCTCGTGTACGCCCGGGAGATCGCCTTCGCGACCGCCCAGGTGTACGCGCAGGCCGCCGAGGCACGCGGTGCCTGGGACGCGCGGCTGGAGTCACTGGTGGTGAACGCCGTGCTCAGTGGGGAGGCCGACGAGGGAGCCGTGTCCCGGGCGGCCGCGCTGGGCTGGAACTCGCCCGAGCACGTGTGCGTCGTGCTGGGCACCGCGCCCGACGGGGACTCCGAGCTGACCGTGGAGGCCATCCGGCGCGCGGCCCGGCACGCCAAGCTCCAGGTGCTGACGGGGGTGCTCGGGGACCGGCTGGTGGTGATCGCGGGCGGCAGCGACAACCCGCTCGCCGTGGCCAAGTCGCTGATCGGGCCGTTCGCGCAGGGGCCCGTCGTGGCCGGTCCCGTGGTGCCCGACCTGCTGGCCGCGACCCGGTCGGCGCAGGCCGCCGCCGCCGGCCTCAAGGCCTGCACCGCCTGGCAGGACGCCCCGCGCCCGGTGCTGGCGGACGATCTGCTGCCGGAGCGCGCGATCGCCTCCGACCCTTCGGCCCGCGTGCAGTTGGTGGAGGAGATCTACAGACCGCTGGAGGAAGCCGGCGCGGCACTGCTGGAGACACTCAGCGTCTATCTCGAACAGGCGAGCAGCCTCGAAGGGGCCGCCCGGATGCTCTTCGTTCACCCGAACACCGTGCGCTACCGGCTCCGACGTGTGACTGACGTCACCGGATGGTCACCGTCTGATGTACGGTCTGCGTTCACACTGCGGATCGCGCTCATCCTGGGGCGTCTGGCCGATGGAGATCCGCAACTCTAAACTTTTGTCGGACCCCTACAAAACCCCCTCGTGTTCTTCGTCCCTGTCCCCACGGGCGGCCGCGCCCGTCCTCAAGAGAGAGTGTGAGAGTGCTCGTACTCGTCGCTCCCGGCCAAGGCGCCCAGACGCCCGGCTTCCTGACTGACTGGCTCGCCCTGCCCGGCGCCGCCGACCGCGTCGCCGCGTGGTCCGAGGCCATCGGACTCGACCTCGCCCACTACGGCACCAAGGCCGACGCGGACGAGATCCGTGACACGTCCGTCGCGCAGCCGCTGCTGGTCGCCGCGGGCCTGCTGTCCGCCGCGGCACTCGGTGACATCTCCGAGATCGCGCCCGGAGCGGTCGCCGGACACAGCGTCGGCGAGATCACCGCCTCCGCGTTCGCCGGAGTCCTCGACGACACCGCCGCGCTGGCCCTCGTACGCAAGCGGGGCCTGGCCATGGCGGAGGCCGCCGCGGTCACGGAGACCGGCATGTCGGCGCTGCTCGGCGGCGACCCCGAGGTGAGCGTCGCCCACCTGGAGAAGCTCGGCCTCACCCCGGCGAACGTGAACGGCGCCGGTCAGATCGTGGCGGCCGGCACCATGGAGCAGCTGGCCGCGCTGAACGAGGACAAGCCCGAGGGCGTGCGCAAGGTCGTGCCTCTGAAGGTGGCCGGCGCCTTCCACACGCACCACATGGCGCCAGCGGTGGACAAGCTCGCCGAGGCCGCGAAGGCGCTCACGCCCGCCGACCCGAAGGTGACGTACGTCTCCAACAAGGACGGGCAGGCCGTCGCCTCCGGCACCGAGGTGCTGGAGCGCCTGGTCGGGCAGGTCGCCAACCCGGTCCGCTGGGACCGGTGCATGGAGACGTTCCAGGAGCTCGGCGTCACCGCGCTGATCGAGGTGTGCCCCGGCGGCACCCTGACCGGCCTGGCCAAGCGTGCGCTGCCCGGTGTGCAGACGCTGGCCCTGAAGACCCCCGCCGACCTGGACGCGGCCCGTGAGCTCGTCGCCGAGCACGCCCAGCAGGCCTGACAAGGAGCGCGAGAGCATGTCGAAGATCAAGCCCAGCAAGGGCGCCCCGTACGCGCGCATCCTCGGTGTCGGCGGCTACCGCCCGACCCGGGTCGTGCCGAACGAGGTGATCCTCGAGACGATCGACTCGTCCGACGAGTGGATCCGCTCGCGTTCCGGCATCGAGACGCGCCACTGGGCGGGTCCCGAGGAGACCGTCGCCGCGATGTCGATCGAGGCGTCCGGCAAGGCGATCGCGGACGCCGGGATCGACGCCTCGCAGGTCGGCGCCGTGGTGGTGTCGACCGTGTCGCACTTCAGCCAGACCCCGGCCGTCGCCACCGAGATCGCCGACAAGCTCGGCACGGACAAGGCCGCCGCCTTCGACATCTCGGCGGGCTGCGCGGGCTTCGGCTACGGTCTGACGCTGGCCAAGGGCATGATCGTCGAGGGTTCCGCGGAGTACGTCCTGGTCATCGGCGTGGAGCGGCTCTCCGACCTGACCGACCTGGAGGACCGGGCCACGGCCTTCCTCTTCGGTGACGGCGCGGGCGCGGTCGTGGTCGGCCCCTCGCAGGAGCCAGCGATCGGCCCGACCGTCTGGGGCTCCGAGGGCGACAAGTCCGAGACGATCAAGCAGACGGTCCCCTGGGACCGCTTCCGGATCGGCGACGTCTCCGAGCTGCCCCTCGACAGGGAGGGCAACGTCAAGTTTCCTGCGATCACGCAGGAGGGCCAGGCGGTGTTCCGCTGGGCCGTGTTCGAGATGGCGAAGGTCGCCCAGCAGGCGCTGGACGCGGCCGGGATCAGCCCGGACGACCTGGACGTCTTCATCCCGCACCAGGCCAATGTGCGGATCATCGACTCGATGGTGAAGACACTGAAGCTGCCGGAGCACGTCATGGTCGCCCGTGACGTCCGCACCACCGGCAACACCTCGGCCGCCTCGATTCCGCTCGCGATGGAGCGGCTCCTGGCGACCGGCGAGGCGAAGAGCGGCGACACCGCACTCGTCATCGGCTTCGGGGCGGGTCTCGTCTACGCCGCGACGGTCGTTACCCTCCCCTAGGCACTCCGTGCCGGATCATGCGGTCCGGAGCGGAACACAAGAGCCACACCCTCTGGAACATCAACGAAGGAGCGCCACCATGGCCGCCACTCAGGAAGAGATCGTCGCCGGTCTCGCGGAGATCGTGAACGAGATCGCCGGCATCCCGGTTGAGGACGTCCAGCTGGACAAGTCCTTCACCGACGACCTGGACGTCGACTCGCTGTCCATGGTCGAGGTCGTCGTCGCCGCCGAAGAGCGCTTCGACGTCAAGATCCCGGACGACGACGTCAAGAACCTCAAGACGGTCGGCGACGCGACCGAGTACATCCTGAAGAACCAGAAGTGACCTGCGGTCACTGACTCTGGGCTGACTGCCCCGCCACCCGGCGGTGGCGCCGTACGAATCCGTATCCCGTTGGAGAAAGAATTCCCGTGAGCTCGACCAAGCGCACCGTGGTCGTCACCGGTATCGGCGCAACCACACCGCTGGGTGGCGACGCAGCCTCGACCTGGGAGGGCCTGGTCGCCGGCAAGTCCGGCGCCAAGCCCCTGGAGCAGGAGTGGGCCGCCGACCAGGCCGTCCGCATCGCCGCACCGGCCGCCGTCGACCCTTCCGAGGTCATCCCGCGTCCGCAGGCCCGCCGGCTGGACCGCTCGGCGCAGTTCGCGCTGATCGCCGCGCAGGAGGCCTGGAAGGACGCCGGTTTCACCGGCAAGGCCGGCGAGCCCGGTGGGGGCGGCACGGTCGACCCCGACCGGCTCGGCGCCGTCATCGCCTCCGGCATCGGCGGCGTGACGACCCTGCTCGACCAGTACGACGTGCTCAAGGAGAAGGGCGTCCGCCGCGTCTCCCCGCACACCGTCCCCATGCTGATGCCGAACGGCCCCTCCGCCAACGTGGGTCTGGCCGTGGGCGCCCGCGCGGGCGTGCACACGCCGGTCTCCGCCTGCGCGTCGGGTGCCGAGGCCATCGGCTACGCCATCGAGATGATCCGCACCGGCCGCGCCGACGTCGTCGTCGCGGGTGGCACGGAGGCGGCGATCCACCCGCTGCCCATCGCCGCGTTCGGCAACATGATGGCGATGTCCAAGAACAACGACGACCCGCAGGGCGCCTCGCGTCCCTTCGACACGGGCCGTGACGGCTTCGTCCTCGGTGAGGGCGCCGGCGTCCTCGTCCTGGAGTCCGCCGAGCACGCCGCCGCGCGCGGTGCCCGCGTCTACGCGGAGGCGGTCGGTCAGGGAGTCTCCGCCGACAGCCACGACATCGTGCAGCCGGAACCGGAGGGCCGCGGCATCTCGCACGCCCTGCAGAACCTGCTGGACCGCTCCGACCTGGACCCGGCCGAGATCGTGCACGTCAACGCGCACGCCACCTCGACGCCGGCCGGTGACATCGCCGAGCTGAAGGCGCTGCGCAAGGTCCTCGGCGACGACGTCGACCACATGGCGGTCTCCGCCACCAAGTCGATGACCGGTCACCTCCTCGGTGGCGCGGGCGGCGTGGAGTCGGTCGCGACGGTCCTCGCCCTGTACCACCGGGTGGCGCCGCCGACGATCAACGTCGACAACCTCGACCCGGAGGCCGAGGCCAACGCCGACATCGTGCGCGGCGAGGCCCGGAAGCTGCCGGTCGAGGGCCGGATCGCCGCGCTGAACGACTCGTTCGGCTTCGGCGGCCACAACGTGGTGCTGGCGTTCCGGACGTTCTGAGCCACCATCGCACGTACCTGAAAGGGCCCCACCGACCGGTGGGGCCCTTTCCCATGACTCCTACGGCGTCCCGGATCAGACCACCTGGTGCAGCCAGCGCACCGGGGCGCCCTCGCCGGCGTAGCGGAAGGGCTCCAGCTCGTCGTCCCAGGGCTTGCCGAGGAGCTTGGCGATGTCGGACTCAAGGTCGCTCTCGCCGTGCCGGGAGCGGGTCAGGGCTGCGCGCAGCCGGTCCTCGGGGACGAGGATGTCGCCGTGAATGCCGGTGACGGCGTGGAAGATGCCGAGGTGGGGGGTGCAGCTGTAGCGTTCGCCCTCGGCGTTCGCGGACGGCTCCGCGGTGACCTCGAAGCGCAGCAGTTGCCAGCCGCGCAGCGCGGAGGCGAGCTTGGAGGCGGTGCCGGCCTGGCCCTGCCACGAGAACTCCGAACGCCAGGTGCCGGGCGCGGCCGGCTGCCGGATCCAGTCCAGGCTGACGCGCGTGCCGAGCACCCCGGCGACGGCCCACTCGACGTGCGGGCACAGCGCGCGCGGCGCGGAGTGCACGTACAGGACTCCACGTGTCGTCACCGGAACCTCCGGGCTGAGCGGGACATCTCGGAACAGGTGGAACGGCCCGCGGCCGGTCGGGCCACGTTGATGGCGAGGCTACCGTGCGCCGGGACGTGGAGTGTGACGTACCGTCGGTCCCGGTGCCGACAAACCTCCGCCATTCACCCGGCAGGACGCTTGTGCGGGTGTGAGACGTTGCATCGCCGCCCCCGGGAACCCTCGCGCGGTGTCATGGGTTGAGCACACTGGTGGCACGAGGCGAGGGGTGGGACCGACATGGGGCAGGGCCCGGAGCGGGAGGTGGCGACGCGGCGCGTCCGCCGCCGTTCGCGTGCCGCACTCACCGTGCGCGCCGCCGCGGTGCTGACCGCGGCCGTCGTGGGCGTGACCGGCTGCGACGCGGTGGGCGGCGCCCCCGACCCGTCCGGCTCCGCTTCGAAGCGCACGAAGCCCGCTCCGGTGTGGGACACCAGCCCGGAGTCGGTCGCCGCCGTGGGCGACTCCATCACGCGCGGCTTCGACGCGTGCACGGTGCTGTCGGACTGCCCCGAGGTCTCGTGGGCCACCGGGAGCAGCGCCGAGGTCGACAGCCTCGCCGTACGGCTCCTGGGGAAGGCGGAGGCGGCCGAGCACAGTTGGAACTACGCCGTCACCGGGGCCCGGATGGCCGATCTGACGGCGCAGATGGAGCGGGCGGCGGCGCGGAAGCCGGAGCTGGTCGCGGTGATGGTCGGGGCCAACGACGCCTGCCGGGCGACGACCTCGGCGATGACGTCGGTGGCCGACTTCCGTGCCCAGTTCGAGGAGGCCATGGGCACCCTGCGCGAGAAGCTGCCGAAGGCGCAGGTGTTCGTGGCGAGCATCCCGGACCTGAAGCGGCTGTGGTCCCAGGGACGCACCAATCCGCTGGGCAAGCAGGTGTGGAAGCTGGGCATCTGCCCGTCGATGCTGGGCGACGCGGACGCGCTGGACTCGGCGGCGACCCTGCGGCGCAACACCGTGCGGGGCCGGGTGGAGGACTACAACGCGGTGCTGCGGGACGTCTGCGCGAAGGACCGGCGGTGCCGCACCGACGGCGGGGCGGTGCACGAGTTCCGGTTCGGCACCGACCAGTTGAGCCACTGGGACTGGTTCCATCCGAGTGTGGACGGCCAGGCACGGCTGGCGGAGATCGCCTACCGCGCGGTGACCGCGAAGAAGCCTTGACCCGGTCCCACCTGGGCGGTGTCCTAGAGTTCCGCACATGAACGAACTCTTCGGCACACTTTCCGACGGCACGCCCGTCCACCGCTGGACCCTTCAGCGGGCCGGCGTACGGGTGCGGGTCCTGTCGTACGGCGGGATCGTGCAGTCGGCCGAGGTCCCGGACCGGGACGGGAACAGCGCCGACGTGGTGCTGGGGTTCACCGAGCTGGACGGCTATGTGACGCACCCGGAGCCCTACTTCGGCGCGCTCGTCGGACGGTACGCCAACCGCATCGCGGGCGGGCGCTTCCCGCTGGACGGGCGGACGTACGCGCTGGCGCTCAACAACGGGCCGAACTCGTTGCACGGCGGCGAGCGCGGCTTCGACAAGCGGGTGTGGGACGTGGCGCCGGTCGCGGACGGCGTCCGGCTGAGCCGGGTCAGCCCGCACGGCGAGGAGGGTTTCCCGGGCCGGGTGGAGATGTCGGCGACGTACACGCTGGGCGCGACGGGCGCGCTGCGGATCGTGTACGAGGCGGTCACCGACGCGCCGACCGTGCTGAACCCGACCAATCACAGCTACTTCAACCTCGGCGGCCCCGGGTCCGGGCACGCGGGCGGGCACGAGCTGCGGCTGGCCGCCTCCCGGATCACACCGGTCGACGCCGACCTGATCCCGACGGGCGCTCTGGAGGACGTGGCGGACACCCGCTTCGACTTCCGGCGGGCACGGAAGGTCGGCTCGGGCTACGACCACAACTTCGTCCTGGACAAGGGCGTGACGGACACCGCCGTGGAGGTCGCCGAGCTGTACGACCCGGCATCGGGGCGGGTGCTGACGGTGGCGACGACCGAGCCGGGCCTCCAGCTGTACACCGCCGACCACCTGGGCGAGCCCTTCGCCCCCGGCGACGGCGTCGCGCTGGAGACGCAGCACTTCCCGGACTCCCCGAACCGGCCGGAGTTCCCCAGCACGGTGCTGCGGCCGGGTGAGGTGTTCCGCTCGGAGACGGTGTACGGCTTCTCGGTACGGTAGCCGCCGCGGCGGGGCCTGCGAAGAGGTACTGCGCCCCGGCCCGGCCGTCAGGTCCCGGGCCGGGGCTGTGCGCGGGGGGCACGCCGTCGCGCGGCGGCCCGTCCCAGACGTTAATCGCCGCCGGGATCCGGTGGCCGGTGATCGAGCGTCCGAACCGGAGTTCGTACGAACCCTTCACAAACGCCCATGCGCCGGTCGCCGTAGCGCGCGTCCCCTCCGTCACGCGATACTGCCGCGACCGCAGCGCACTCCACGGCGACGGAAGGCCTGGACTCCCTTGACAGACATACGCGTTCGGACCGGCGTACTCGGACTGGCCCTGGTGGCGGGACTCGTCACCCCCGCGACGGCCACGGCGGCTCCCCCGGCCGCCGTCACCGCCCCCGCTCCCACCGTCGAGGAGCGACGGCTCGACGGCGAAGTGCCCCAGGAGATCCTGCGGCGTTCCGGATTCACCGGGGTGGCACCGGCGTTCGCCCGCGGACTCGGGCGGGCCGACTCCTACCGGGAGGCCCGCCGTCTCGTCGCGCGCGAGGGCTCGGCGCTGTGGCGGCGGGCGGTGGACCGGGTGCAGGGACGCGGGCCCGCCGGCGGGGACCTCAGCCGGGACGACGACCGGCCGCTGTACTGGGCCCGGCTCGGGATGACCCGCGAACTGCGCACCTGGGACCCGCAGTTCCGGCTGACCGAGCGGCAGCGGGACGCGCTGCTCACGGTGCTGGAGGGCACCTCGCGCGGCCAGACCGACATCGACCTGCCCGGCGACGGGCAGCGGGGCAAGGGCCTGGAGCGGGTCCTGCTCACCGGTTTCGACCCGTTCACCCTGGACCGCGACATCCGGATATCGAACCCGTCCGGCGCCGCCGCGCTCGCGCTGGACGGCACCGTGATCCAGACGGAGGCGGGTCCCGCGCGGGTGGAGACGGCCGTGTTCCCGGTGCGCTGGCGGGACTTCACGCAAGGGGCGGTGGAGGAGGCGCTGAGGCCGCTTCTGCCTCGCGTGGACCTGTTCACGACGGTGAGCCAGGGGCGGGTCGGGCGGTTCGACGTGGAGCGGACCAACGGGGCCTGGCGGGGCGGCTTCCCGGACAACGAGAACGTCTCCCGCACGGAGGCGGTGCCGGTGGCCGACCCGGCCTCGCAGCCGCAGTGGACGACCACGACCCTGCCGTACGAGGCGATCACCGCCGCGGACACGGGCCGGTTCCCCGTGTACGACAACACGAGCGTGACGGAGATCCCGGCGGGCGGCACCGAGCCGGTCGTGCGGCCGCAGGGACCGACGCCGGGGTCGACGGCCCGTGCGGGCGGCGGCGGGGACTACCTGTCGAACGAGATCGCCTACCGGGCGACCCTGCTGCGGGACCGCCTCGGGCTCCACGGCACGCTGCCGGGCGGGCACGTGCACACGCCGGTGCTGCAGTTCGGGGACGGGAACACCGACCCCGCGACGGGGGCGGTCACCGACCCCGCGTTCGTGCGGAATCGGCTGGAGATCGTGGCGCAGGTGCGGTCGATCGTGGCCGTGGCGGTCAGCGCATCGGAGGCGGAGCGGCCGGGCCGGAGCTGACCGCCGGGTCGGCGGAGCCGCCGTCGGACCGGTCGTCGCCGCCGTCCCGGGTCTCCTCGCCCAGCAGTTCGCGGGCGAGGAGGGTGGCGCCGGCGACCGCTCCCGGCATCAGGAACACCGCGACGAAGGGGACGAGGAAGGCCACGGCCAGCGGGGTGCCGTAGCCCCAGACCAGCAGCTTGCGGGAGCGCAGGAGGGCGAGCCGGTCGCGCACTTCGACCCCCCGGCGCTGGAGGGCGACCGAGGTCAGCTCCTCGGTGAGGAAGAAGCCGGTGACGAAGAAGCCGACCACCGGGACCACCGTCTGGCCGGCGACCGGGATGAAGCCGAGGGCGAAGAGCAGTACGCCCCATACGGCTGCGCGCAGGAGGACGCGGAGACTGTCGCGGCCCGAGATCCACAGCTCGCGCATGAGCGGCAGGTCCGACTCGGGAGCGGTGCCGTCCGGGGAGACGTCCCGGTCGACGCGCTCGGAGAGGCTCTCGTAGAAGGGCTGGCCGATCAGCAGCGTGACCGCCGTGAAGGTGAGGACGGCCAGGAGCAGGGCGAGGGCGAAGAGGACGGCGGTGAGGAAGCCGCGGAAGAGGCCGGACCAGGGGGTGGACCAGTCGTCGGCGAAGGGGGTCGCCCAGGCGACGAAGTCGGTGCCCCACAGCGCCAGCGACACCAGCGCCGCCACGTACAGGACCAGGGTGATGAGACCCGGGACGAGCCCGAAGCCGTAGCTCTTGCCGTGCCGGGCCACCCAGCGCTGGCCCTTCAGGAGATGACCGAATCCCGCCCCAAGATCGCGCATGGGCGGAACTCTACCGGCCGGGCGGGGGCCGCAGGATCGCGCCGGAGGCCGCGCCCGGTGTCTGCGGGTGCGGCCTCCGGTGAGTCCTGCGCGACGGGCCGGCGGTCAGGCGAGCGTCACGGTGATGTTGCCGCGGGTGGCCTTCGAGTACGGGCACACCTGGTGCGCCTTCTCCACCAGCGACCGCGCGGTGGCGGCGTCCACCGTCGGGATCTCGGCGGAGATCTCGACGATGATGCCGAAGCCGTCGTCGTTCTTGCCGATGCCGACCTTCGCGGTGACGGTCGAGCCGGAGACGTCGGCGCCCTCCTGGCGGGCCACGACGGCGAGCGCGCCCTGGAAGCAGGCGCTGTACCCGGCGGCGAACAGCTGCTCCGGGTTGGTGCCGGCCCCGCTGCCGCCCATCTCCTCGGGCGGGTTCACGACGACGTCGAGCTTGCCGTCATCGGTGGCGACCCGGCCGTCGCGGCCGTTCTCGGCGGTGGCGACGGCGGTGTAGAGGACCTCGGACTGCTGAATGGGCATGCGGTTGTCTTCCTCCTCGGTCCGCCGTGACTCGCGCCCACGACCACGACGGATTTCGGAAAGACGCTACCGCATGCCGGAAACTCCGTGAAGGCCGCTCCTCCCCCGCAGGGGTCTCACAGCTTGACGATCATCTTGCCGGTGTTGTCGCCGCGCAGGACCCCGAGGAACGCCTCCAGGTTGTTCTCGATGCCCTCGACGACCGTCTCGCGGTACTTCAGCTCGCCGGAGCGGACCCAGGGGCCGACCTCCTGGACGAACTGCGGCTGCAGGTCGTAGTGGTCGCCGACGAGGAAGCCCTCGATGCGGCCGCGGGTCTGGATCAGGCGGGCGAGGTTCTTCGGGCCGGGGGCGGGCTCGGTGTTGTTGTAGACGGAGATCGCGCCACAGATCGCGATGCGGCCGTCCCGGTTGAGGGAGCCGATGGCGGCCTCCAGGTGGTCGCCGCCCACGTTGTCGAAGTAGACGTCGACGCCGTCCGGGGCGGCGGCGCGCAGCTGCTCGCTCACCGGGCCGTTCTTGTAGTTGAAGGCGGCGTCGAAGCCGTACTCGTCGACGAGCAGCTTGACCTTCTCGTCCGAGCCGGCCGAGCCGATGACACGGGAGGCGCCCTTGAGCTTCGCGATCTGCCCGACCTGGCTGCCGACGGCGCCCGCGGCGCCGGAGACGAAGACGGAGTCGCCCTCCTTGAAGGCGGCGGTGCGCAGCAGACCGGCGTAGGCGGTCAGCCCCGTCATGCCGAGCACGCCCAGGTACGTCGAGAGCGGCGCCGCGTCCGGGTCGACCTTGACGGCGTTCTTCGCGTCCACGGCGGCGTACTCGCGCCAGCCGAAGAAGTGCAGGACGTGATCGCCGACGGCGATGCCCTCGGTGTTGGAGGCGACGACCTCGCCGACCGCACCGCCCTGCATCGGCTTGCCCAGCTCATAGGGGGCGACGTAGGACTTGGCGGCGCTCATGCGGCCGCGCATGTAGGGGTCGACGGAGACGTACAGGTTGCGCACGAGGACCTGCCCCTCGCCCGGGGTGGGGAGCTCCGCCTCGACGAGGGAGAAGTCCTCGGGCTCGGGCCAGCCGACCGGGCGGCTGTCCAGGTGCCATTCGCGGTTGACGGTGGGGAGGGAGGGGGAGTCGGTCATGGTGGGCCTTTCCTGGGGCGGGAAGGGGGTCTGGCGGTCGACGCAGTTGTTTCAGGTCCTGAAACAACCATGCGACTGAACATTTCAGGTTGTCAAACAAATGGGTACCCTGGATTCCATGGCCACACCACGCGACACGTCCCGTCGACCCGACGCACTCACCCTCGAAGTCGTCGAGCTGATCGGCGAGGTCGTGGCCCGTTTCCACGCCGACTACGAGGGGGCCGCCGCGGAACTCGCCCTGACCGGGGCGCAGGCCAAGCTGCTCAGCCTGCTGTCGCTGGAGCCGCTGCCGATGCGGAAGCTGGCGCAGAAGCTGAAGTGCGAGCCGTCGAACGTGACCGGGATCGTGGACCGGCTGGAGGCGCGGGGCCTGGTCGAGCGGCGGCCCGATCCCGGCGACCGGCGGGTGAAGGTGGCGGCGGCGACGGACGAGGGGCGGCGGGTGGCCCGGGGCCTGCGGGAGTCACTGCGGTTCGCGCGGGAGCCGCTGGCGGGGCTGTCGGAGGAGGAGCGGGTCGCCCTGCGGGACGCGCTGCGGAGGATGCTCGGGGAGGACTCGGCGGAGAGCTGACCCTCAGCCCGCTTCGGATTCGTACCGCAACTCGTAGAGGGGCCCGGCCTTCACCATGACCGTCACCTCGACCGGACCGCCCCCGTCACCGTGGACGACCCGGAGGGTGCGCAGGACTGGGTACTGCCGGTGAGACGGGGAGCCCGGTGGCCGGGAGGCTCTCCCGGCAGGTACCGGCGGACGCGCCACGTCCCATGCTCCCCTTCCTGCAACTCCTGTGCTGATCTATGGTGTTGGGACGGACCACGGACGCGGCCACGCGGGGGGCAGTGACATGGCGGGCGACGGCTACGGCACCGACGGGGAGTGGCTGGACCTGGCCGACGCCATCGAGCTGCTGCGCGGACAGCTGACCGAGGCCCAGCAGCGGGCCCGGGGATCACAGCTGCGGTTCGTCCTGGGAGAGATCACCGCGGAGTTTGAGGTGGAGCTGGTCCGCACCAAGGACGGCTCCGGCAGGCTGCGCTTCGGCGTCGCCGAGGCCGATGCGCGACGCGAGCGGTCGGCACGGACGGCCCAGCGGGTGACGCTGCACCTCACCCCCGAGCTGCGCGGGCAGGACGGCCCCGGAGACGTCTCCATCGGCGACGAGGACTGACCTGGGCGGAGACGCGCCGTGGAGCTTGATCGCGTGGTGCAGATCCGCACCCGGCGGGCCGGACACGAGAGGTCGGCCTTCGGCACCGGTTACCTCGTCGCCCCGCGGCTCGCGCTGACCGCCGCCCACCTGCTGGGTGACGCGGACGGCCCCTGGGACTCGGCGCGGATCGGGGTGCGGCTGCCCGAGGCGGCGCCCGCGGAACACCGGGCACGCGTGCGATGGTTCCGGCTGGACGACGTGGTGGACGCGGCGCTCCTCGACATCGAGGACGCCGAGGACGGCACCACAGGCCCGGGCTGGGCGCCCCCCGGGTCCTTCCAGGACGGCAAGGACCCCCATCCGCAGCGCTGGGGCCGATGCGTCACGGCGAGGCCCGTTCAGGTCACGGCCCTCGGCTTCCCCCGGGCGCAACGGGGCCCGGCGGGCCGTGCCGCCGAGCAGCTGAGCGCCCGTGTCCCTCCACTGACCGGCGGGACCACACGCCGCTACGAACTGCTCAGCAACGAGCCCCTGCCCGGGACCGCGGCCCGATCCGGCGGCCCTTCGCCCTGGTCCGGCATGTCCGGCGCCGCCGTCTTCAGCGACCGCCTGCTGCTCGGCGTCGTGTGCGCCGACCGGCAGGCCGAGGGCGGCGGCAGCCGGCTGACCGCCACCCGCAGCCAGGACCTGCTCGCGGA
This sequence comes from Streptomyces mutabilis, assembly GCF_014649815.1. Taxonomy (GTDB): domain Bacteria; phylum Actinomycetota; class Actinomycetes; order Streptomycetales; family Streptomycetaceae; genus Streptomyces; species Streptomyces mutabilis. The sequence goes on from NZ_BMTT01000001.1 coordinate 203,908, forward strand.
CGAGGCCTTCCGGACCGCCGTCCGGGACGCGACCTCGATCGTGCCCCAGCTGGAGGCCGTGGAACTGGCCCCGCTGCTGCACCCGGCCCCTCCGGAGCGCGACCTGCGCTCACCGTCCATGCTGCTGCGCGCGGACGCCGAAGCGGTCGCCTTCCACGGCCGTGAGAAGGAGCTGGCCGAACTGCTCGACTGGTGTGCACGCGAGGGCGGCAGACGGCTGGAGGTCCGCGTGCTGACCGGGCCCGCCGGGCAGGGCAAGACCCGGCTGGCGCGTGAGCTGATGGAACGGACGCGCGCCCGCGGCTGGGTCGCGGGCCAGCTGCTGCGCGAGCCGCCCGACCGGCCCGGGGACGCGGTGGGCCCCGGGTTCGAGGTCCTGCGCGATGTCCAGTCGCCGCACCACCTGCTGCTGGTCATCGACTACGCCGAGACCCAGCCCCGGCTGATCCACCGCGTGCTGGAGCAGTTGCAGCAGTCCCGGCGCAGGGCGCGGGTGCTGCTCCTGTCCCGGTCCGTCGGCACCTGGCTGACGGAGGCGCACGGCGCCGGCCATCACGGACACGAACTGCTCGCCACGGCGAAAGAGATCAAGCTGACCGCGCTGAGCGACAGCGCGGACGCCCGGGAGCGGGCCGTCGACGCGGCCGTGCGGGACTTCTCACGCATGCTCGGCCAGATGCCCGAGTCCGGCGCCGTCGACTGGCGGGCAGCGGCCGCGGCCGCACGGCCACTGGGCCCGCCCGGCCCGGGCCACGACTCGGCGCTGACCGTGCAGATGGACGTGCTGACCGCGCTGCTCCAGCACGGGCCCGCGCCCCTGGAGGACGCCGAACAGCCGCTGCCGCTCCTCCTGCGCCACGAGGAGCGCTACTGGGAGAGCACGGCCTCCGGGCTGCCGCTGGGGGCGGGCCCGCACGGCGACGGCGGCCGTCTGTCCCTGCTGCGCGACGCGGTGGCCGTGGCGACCTTGTGCGGTGCGGCGCACGAGGAGGAGGCCCTGGCCACGGTGCTGGCCCTGCCCGCACTCGCGGCGGCCGGGGCCGAAGGCGCCGGGATCGCGGCCGAGCTGTCCCGCTGGCTGCGTCGCCTCTATCCGGCCTCGGACGGCCAGTTCTGGGGGCAACTGCACCCGGACCGGCTGGCGGAGTACCAGGCCGCGCGCCGGGTTCTCGAGAACGAACGGCTGCTGCCCGCGCTGTTCGCCCGTGCCTCGCAGGCCCAACGCGTACGGACCCTGGACGTCCTGGCCCGCTCGGCCGTGCTGCACGCCAACGCCGGGCGCAGGGGCGAGGCCGGCGCCGTACTGCGCCGCCTGGAGGAGGTGCTGGACGCGGCGTCCGTACCGGCACCGGTGCTGCGGGCGCACTCGGACGCCCTCCCCGAGACCTCTCATGTGCTCAGCCGCTACGCCTTGCGCGTCGCGGAGGACCTCCACCGCGCCTGCCAGTTCGTGAACCAGCCGCTGTCCGCGCTGAACGACCCCGTGGCACGCGGCGACCGCGCCTGGGCCTGGCAGAACCTCGCGCTGCGGTGCCGGGGCGTGGGCCAGTGGGAGCGGGCCTACAAGGCCGCGAGCGCAGCCGTGGCCCTGCGTCGGGCTTCGGCGGGCGAAGACGGGCCGGTGCCCCCCGCAGCCCGGTCCGACCTCGCGCGGTCCTGGCTGGAACTGGCCCGGTGCGCCTTGGCCACCGGTCACCTGGACGAGGCGCTGGACGCGGTGAACACGGCGCACGGTCTCCTCGACGCGCTGACCTCCTGGGAGAACGGCGACGCCTCCGAACGCGACCGTGCGGAGGCGGTCCGGCTGCAGTCCGCCGTGCTCTGGAACCTGGACCGGCTCGAGGAGTCCGACCGGCTCGCCGGCGAGGCGCTCGGGCTCAGCCGGAGGCTGGTGCGCAGGCGCCCCGACCTGCACTCCGCGTTCCATGCCAGGAACCTGCGCGACCACGCGCTCAGCTTCTGGCGCATGGGCCAGTACGAGGCCGCGCGGGCCCACGACGAGGAGGCCGTCGCGACGCTCCGCGCACTCACGCGGGGCAACCCCGACGCCCACACCGCCGACCTCGCCGACTGCCTGCTCTCGCTGGCGGTCGACCTCAGCGACCTCGACAGGTACGAGGAGTCGATGGACCTGGAGCGAGAGGCCATCGGTCTGCTGCGTCCGCTCGCCGACGGCCTCCTCGAGGTCCACGGACCCCACCTGGCGCAGTTGCTGCACAACCTCGCCTGGGACCTGCGGGCGCTGGACAGGCCGTCCGACGCGCTCCCGCCGCTCCGCGAGGCCGTCGAGCTGCGCAGACGGCTGACCGCGCGCAGGCCCGGCGTCTTCCTTCCCGAGTTGGGCAGCTCACTGGGGGCCCTGGCCTACCTGTACGAGGTCCTGGACCACACTGAAGTCGCCGTCGACCACTACGAGCAGGCCCTCTCGGCGTACGAGCGGACCGCCCGCCCCCTCACCCGGAGCAACCGGTCCGACCAGGCTTGGACATTGGAGAACCTCGGCTGGGCCCTGGAGAAGCTGGACCGTACGAAAGTCGCCATTCAGGTCCAGCGAGACGCGGTGCGGATCCGCCGGCAACTGGTCCGGGAGAACCCCGACCGCTTCACCCCCGGCCTCGCCCGGGCGCTCAAACGCTACGGAGACCTGTACGGCGCCATCGAGAAGAACATCACCCGGCGCATCCTGCTGCGGGAGGCGCTCGACCTCACCCGGCGCACCGACTCCCGCACGGACCTCGCCCTGTGCCTGTACGACCTCGGCGTGAGCTACGAGCGCAACGCTCTCCCGCGCCACGCGATTCCCCTGCTGGAAGAAGGCCGCGAACTGTACGAACAGCTCGTACGCTCCGACCCCGAGCCGCACCGCGCCATGCTCGCCGACATCTGCTCCCGGCTGGCACGCGCGGCGCACCGGATCGGCGACTGGTCCCGGGCCGTGCGGGCAGCCGAACGCGCCGTCGCCGTCAGGCGTCCGCTCCTCGAGACCGACCGGGCGGCGCAGGAGACGGAACTGCTCGGCGACCTCCGCCAGCTCGCCATGGCCCGCAGCAGAGCGGGCCACAGGGCTTCGGCCTGGCGGACGGCGCTGGAGGCGGAGGAGGTCTTCAGCTCCCTGGCCGGGTGGACCGACCGCTCCGCCGCCACGCGTGCCGAACTGCTGCGCCGGCAGGCCCTCATGTTCCTGGTCTGTGCGCGCGGACGCCCGTACCGGGACAACGTCCGCGCCCTCGCACCCGCCAGGGAAGCGGTGCGGGTCGCCCGGCTGGCGGCCCAGGAGAACTGGCCGGAAGGGATCGGCGGCCTCCACACGGCTCTGAAGGTGCTGACCGACGTCCACATCCGGCTCGGCCGCCCTGTGGAGGCCGCGACGGCGTGGCACCGCGGAGCGGTCTGACGACAGCGCACACGGAAAGGGAAGCCGCATGACCACAGCGCCGGACCACCGGCCCGCCGACGGGCAGGACGGGGAAGGAGCCACGGCCGACGAGCCGCGGGGCGACACTCCCGTCTTCCAGAACCTCGAGCAGTTCGTCACGGGGCTCTTGGCGCCCCGGCTCCTGCACCCGTCCGAGGAGTCCGGGCAGATCTGGTGCCCGCGCTGGTGGGCCCATGCCGACGCGGTGAGTCGCCTGCAGGCCATCTGGCACACCTGGGAGGTCCTGCGGTGGGAACCGGGGACCGGCATGTCCCATTGGCGCCTCCACCACCTCGACCCGCATTGGCGGGCACTGCTCGACCCCGTGCACGGCCCGTTCCGTGAGTGCCGCGACGGCCACCGGATGCCCGGGCCACTGCCTCTGGAGCCGGCTCCCGACGGATGGCTGGAGAACGAATGGGAGCCCGAGCAGCCGTTCAGCCTCGACTGACCGGCACCCCGTGGGTCCGATCAGCGGCCGGCGAGGAGGTCCGGACGGACCGGCTCGCTCGTACTGGCGTAGTCATGGCGCCGTCCGCCGCCGGCGAGCCACGGCCTCGTCCAAAGCGTCGGGACACACCATCGCCCGGGGTCGCACCGATGACAGGGCACGCGGAACGCTTACGTGCACCACCACAGGAAGCGGTCGCAGGTTTCCGTCGGGGTCGGGTCCGGTGAGGTCGACGGGGTGGGGGCCGTGGTCGGGGGCGGGTCGTCCGGGGGTGCCGTCGGGCGGTCCGGGGTGCCGGGCGCGTCGGGTGCGGAGGCCGGGGGCTGCGACGGGCCGTCCGTCTCCTCGGCCGTCTCCGGCTCCGTCGCCGACGGGGACTTCGAAGCCGACGCCGATGCCGAAGCCGAGCCCGACGCCGAGGCGTCCGGTGACGGTGTGCCCGAGGCGGTGGTCGCGGTGGCCGTACCCGAGGTCGCGTCGGCCGGTACGGCGGACGTCTCCCCCACCTCCCGCGTCGCCTCGCCGTCCGTGGACTCGCCGCCCGCCGCCGGCCTCGGCGGGGAGCCCGGGGCGTCCAGGCCGAGTTCCGCGAGGCTGAGTCCGCCGGCGGCCAGGACGAAACCGGCGGTGACGAACAGGACCCGGCGGCGGCGCCGGCGGTGTGCGGCGGCCTTGCGGTCGCGGCGACTGCCCCGCCCGCCGGAAGGGCGCCCGTCGGCCGCCCGCGCCTCCTCGACGCGCGACGGCGGCGCCTCCTCGGCCTCCGTCAAGTGCGGCTCGGCGGCGCGGGGTTCCTCGACGGGTGTGCCGCACCCCGGGCAGGCGAGGGCGCCGTTGAGGTGCCGTCGGCACGGGTGGCAGTAGTCCATGACGCGGGAAGGTTAAGTTCCGGGGTGGGCGCGTTCCTAGACGTGGCTGTGAAGGTTGTGTGGGAAAGCGGCCGAAGGCACTCCGCACCGCGCTTTCGAAACTGCCGAAACCGTTATGTGTCCGACCCATTGACACTCCGACCGCACTCTCCTTACTGTCACGCCAGCATTTCGAACGAGTGTCGAAATATCGAACAGACCGGAGGGCAACTGCCGTGCGCATCACCGGAATCAGCACACACGTGGTCGGGACGCCGTGGCGCAACCTGACGTACGTCCAGGTGCACACCGACGAGGGGATCACTGGAGTCGGCGAGACCCGGATGTTGGGGCACACCGACGCGCTCCTCGGATACCTGAAGGAGGCCGAGGCCAACCACATTCTCGGCTCCGACCCGTTCGCTGTCGAGGACCTGGTCCGCCGGATGAAGTACGGCGACTACGGCCGCGCCGGCGAGATCGTGATGTCCGGCATCGCGGTCGTCGAGATGGCGTGCTGGGACATCAAGGGCAAGGCCCTCGGCGTCCCGGTCTGGCAGCTGCTGGGCGGCAAGGTCACCGACAAGGTCAAGGCGTACGCCAACGGCTGGTACACCACCGAGCGGACCCCGGAGGCGTACCACAAGGCCGCGCAGGGCGTCATGGATCGCGGGTACCGGGCGCTGAAGATCGACCCGTTCGGCACCGGTCACTTCGAGCTCGACCACGAGCAGACCCTGTACGCCGTCTCCCTCATCGAGGCCGTGCGGGACGCGATCGGGCCGGACGCCGAACTGATGCTGGAGATGCACGGCCGCTTCTCGCCCTCCACCGCCGTCCGGCTCGCGCGTGAGCTCGCGCCCTTCAAGCCTGCCTGGCTGGAGGAGCCGGTCCCGCCGGAGAACCTCAAGGCGCTGCGGAAGGTCGCCGGGAAGGTCGACATCCCGGTCGCCACCGGGGAGCGCATCCACGACCGGATCGAGTTCCGCGAGCTGTTCGAGGACCAGTCCGTGGACATCATCCAGCCCGACGTCGGTCACATCGGCGGCATCTGGGAGACGCGCAAGCTCGCCGCCACCGCCGAGACGCACTACATGCTCGTCGCGCCCCACAACGTGGGCGGTTCCGTCCTCACCGCCGCCTCCCTCCAGGTCGGCTTCACCTCCCCCAACTTCAAGATCCTGGAGCACTTCAACGACTTCGCGGACGCGGAGATCAAGAAGGTCGTGAAGGGCGCGCCGCAGGTGGACCCGGAGGACGGGTGCTTCCACCTGTCCGACGCGCCCGGCCTCGGGGTCGAGCTGGACACCGATGCGGCGGCCGAGTTCCCGCAGCAGCAGGCGCGATTCGACCTGTGGGCCGAGGGCTGGGAGCAGCGCAAGCCCAAGGGGACCGGGGCGTGAGCGGCGCGGTCCTCGTCGAGGCGCCGGGCGAGCACCGGATCGTCCCCCACGAGCCGCGCGAACCCGGCCCCGGCGAGGCGTTGGTGCGTGTGCACGCGGCCGGGATCTGCGGCAGCGACCGCGAGGTCTGGCAGGGCAACCGGCCCGAGGGGTACGTGCGTTACCCGCTCACCCCGGGGCACGAGTGGTCCGGGACCGTGGAGCGGGTGGGCGCCGGGGTGCCGGCGTCCCTCGCCGGGCGCAAGGTGGTCGGCGAGGGCTTCCGCAACTGCCAGGTGTGCGACCGCTGTCACGCGGGCGAGACGACGCTGTGCACGGCCGGCTACGAGGAGACGGGCTTCACCCAGCCCGGCGCCATGGCACCCACGCTGACCCTGCCCGCCCGTCTGCTGCACGTCCTGCCGGACGACGCCGACCTCACCGCCGCCGCACTGCTGGAGCCCGCCGCCTGCATCGCCGCCGCCGCGCTCAAGGCGAACGCCCGTCCAGGAGAGCGGGTGGCCGTCGTCGGCACCGGGACGCTCGGCATGTTCGCCGTGCAGTTCCTGCGCGCCGCCTCCCCCGGCGAACTGCTGGTCGTCGGCACGCGGGGGGACCGGGAGGCGCTGTCGCGGCAGTACGGCGCGACCGGCTTCCGGACCAAGGACCAGCTCCTTCCGGACGACTTCGACGTCGTCATCGAGACCGCCGGTTCGGCCGGTGCCGCCCGGACCGCCGCCTCGCTGCTGCGCCGGGGCGGGCGGCTGGTCCTGACCGGCATCCCGGCGCCGGGCGCCGACGGGCTCGACCCCACCGACCTGGTGGTGCGTCAACTGGAGGTGCACACCGTCTTCGGGGCGCCGCCGGACGCGTGGGCGCACACGGTGCGGGTCTTCGCGGCCGGTCTGCTCGACCCGCGGCCACTGGTGACGCACGAACTGTCGCTCGCCGAGTTCCCCCAGGCCATCGACCTGGTGGGCTCCGGCGATCCGAAGGTCGGCAAGGTGCTGCTGCATCCCTGACGCCGTCCCTGAGCCGTACGCCGGTACGGGGGCGACCTGACGGCCTCCGTACCGGCGTACATCCACTTCGAGGCTTTTCGTACCTCACGCCGCGAACCCTGTCCGACATGTCGAACACGACGTACGGACGCGGACTCCGGCGTACCGAACCTAAGGAACGCTTGTGACCGACGCTTCCGCCAAGGCCGCCGCACGCAGGCCCGGTGAGCAGGCGCTCACCGCACTCGGCCTGGCCGCGCCCGCCCTCGATCCCACCGACGCCTCCCCGCACTCCTTCCCGGGCGGCGGCCGCTGGCGCACCGAGATCCCCTCCTGTGAGGGGCCGGAGGCGCTGGGGGTGGTACTGAAGGAGTCCTCACGACTGGACGTGCCGATCCACCGGATCAGCCAGGGCAGCGGCGTGTGGATGCTGACCGACGCCGAGATCACCGAGATGGTCGAGGCCACCGCAGAACGCGACATCGAGCTCTGCCTGTTCACCGGCCCGCGCGGCACCTGGGACATCGGCGGCTCCACCCGGACCGACTCGGGCGGCGCGGGTCTGCGCGCCCGCGGCCACGACGCGGTCGCGGGGTGCGTCGAGGACGCCGTCCGCGCCACGGAACTGGGCGTCAAGTGCCTGCTCATCGCCGACGAGGGCGTGCTGTGGACGCTGCACCGGGCGCGGACGGCCGGCATCATCCCCGCCGACACCACGCTGAAGCTCTCGGCGCTGGTCGGGCCGGTCAACCCGGCCTCGTACGCGGTGTACGAGCGCCTCGGCGCCGACTCCATCAACGTGCCCAGTGACCTGACGCCGGACCACCTGACCGAAATACGGCGGGTTTCGGCCGCGCCGATGGACATGTACATCGAGGCTCCCGACGACCTCGGCGGCTACGTCCGGATGTACGAGATCGCCGAGCTGATCCGGCGCGGCGCCCCGCTGTACCTGAAGTTCGGCCTCTCCAAGGCGCCCGGGATCTATCCGTACGGCCATCACCTGCGGGAACTGACGCTGGCCACCGCGAAGGAGCGGGTGCGGCGCGGCCGGCTCGCCCTCGACCTGCTCGCCCGGCACGGGGCGGGCGGCGACATGGCCCCGCTCGGCTCGCGGCTGCCCGGCCCGCTCAACCGGTTCGAGATCTCGTCATAACATTCCGGAAACTCCCTTCTCAGAAGAAGACACGACCGCGCACAATCCCACACATCTCTTTCGGTCGTTCCCCTCCTCAGTGATTTTGCGTTCTGGCACCACCAGACCGAGCCCTGCACCCACATCAAGGATGATGACCATGCGCAACCGCAGAGCCGCACTCGCTGCCATAGCCTCCGCCGCCTCCCTCGCCCTCACGTTGACCGCCTGCGGCCAGAACAGCGAGGGCGGCAGCGAGGAGGACAAGGGCGGCGCCGAAGGCGCCACCGTCGGCATCGCGATGCCGACCAAGTCCTCCGAGCGCTGGATCGCCGACGGCGCCAACGTCGAGAAGGAACTGAAGTCCAAGGGCTACGAGACGAAGCTCGTCTACGGCGAGGACGACCCGGACCAGCAGGTCTCGCAGATCGAGAACATGATCACGCAGGGGGTGGACGCCCTGATCATCGCCGCGATCGACAACAAGTCCCTGGGCAACGTCCTCCAGCAGGCCAAGGACGCCGACATCCCGGTCATCTCCTACGACCGGCTGATCCTCGGCACGGAGAACGTCGACTACTACGCCTCGTTCGACAACGAGAAGGTCGGCGAGCTGCAGGGCTCGTACATCGTGGACAAGCTCGGCCTGAAGGCGGGCAAGAAGGGCCCCTTCAACATCGAGCTGTTCGCCGGCTCCAACGACGACAACAACACCAAGTACTTCTTCAACGGCGCGATGAAAGCCCTGAAGCCGTACATGGACGACGGCCGGCTCGTCGTCCGCTCCAAGCAGACCGACCTCAACCAGGTCACCACGCTGCGCTGGGACGGCGGCACCGCGCAGAAGCGCATGGACGACCTGCTCACCTCCAGCTACCGCAGCGCACGCGTCGACGCGGTGCTCTCGCCCTACGACGGCATCTCCATCGGCATCCTCTCCGCCCTGAAGTCGGACGGTTACGGCTCCGGCGACAAGTCCATGCCGGTCGTCACCGGCCAGGACGCCGAGGTCGCCTCGGTGAAGTCGATCATCGCGGGCCAGCAGACCCAGACCGTATACAAGGACCTGCGCGAGCTCGCCAAGGTCGCCTCGAACATGGTCGACGCGGTCCTGAACGACAAGGAGCCCGAGGTCAACGACACCAAGTCCTATGACAACGGTGCCAAGGTCGTGCCCGCCTACCTGCTCCAGCCGGTCAGCGTCGACAAGTCCAACTACGAGAAGGTCCTCGTCGAGGGCGGCTACTACACCGCGGACGACCTCAAGTAACCGGGCCCCCACAAGGATTGGAAGGCACGACCATGGCGGGACCCGTCCTGGAAATGCGCTCGATCGTCAAGACCTTTCCCGGTGTCAAAGCGCTGTCGGACGTCACGCTGACCGTCCGCCAGGGCGAGGTCCACGCCATCTGCGGGGAGAACGGCGCCGGCAAGTCGACCCTGATGAAGGTGCTCTCCGGCGTCCATCCGCACGGCAGTTACGAGGGGGACATCCTCTTCGAGGGCGAGACCTGCCGGTTCAGGGACATCCGGGCGAGCGAGCAGCACGGCATCGTGATCATCCACCAGGAGCTGGCGCTGGTGCCGTACCTGTCCATCGCCGAGAACATCTTCCTCGGCAACGAGCACGCCAAGCGCGGCCTGATCGACTGGAACGAGACGCTCAGGCACGCCACCGAACTGCTGCGCCGGGTCGGTCTCGACGAGCACCCGGAGACCCGCGTCGCGGACATCGGCGTGGGCAAGCAGCAGTTGGTGGAGATCGCCAAGGCGCTGTCGAAGAAGGTGAAGCTGCTCATCCTCGACGAGCCGACGGCGGCGCTCAACGACGAGGACAGCGGCAAGCTCCTCGACCTGATCCTTCAGCTGAAGGAACAGGGCATGACCTCGATCATCATCTCGCACAAGCTGAACGAGATCCGCCGGGTGGCCGACTCGGTCACGATCATCCGCGACGGCCGGTCCATCGAGACGCTGGACGTGAAGGCCGCGGAGACCACCGAGGACCGGATCATCTCCGGGATGGTCGGCCGGGACCTGGAGAACCGCTTCCCGGACCGGACCCCGCACCACCCTGAGGAGGGTGCGGCACCCGCCCTGGAGATCCGCGACTGGACCGTGCACCACCCCATCGACCAGCAGCGCAAGGTCGTCGACGGCGTGTCGATCGAGGTCCGGCGCGGCGAGATCGTCGGCATCGCCGGGCTCATGGGCGCCGGCCGCACCGAACTGGCGATGAGCGTCTTCGGCCGCACATACGGCCGGTACGCGGGCGGCACCGTCCTGAAGGACGGGGTGGAGATCCGCACCAAGTCCGTCCCCGAGGCGGTGAGGCACGGCATCGCCTACGTCACCGAGGACCGCAAGCACTACGGCCTCAACCTCATCGACACCATCAACCGGAACATCTCGCTGACCGCCCTGGGCAAGGTCGCCAAGCGGGGTGTGGTCGACGAGCACGGGGAGCGGCAGGTCGCCGAGGACTTCCGCAAGTCCATGAACATCAAGGCGCCGACCGTCTTCGAACCGGTCGGCAAGCTGTCCGGCGGCAACCAGCAGAAGGTCGTCCTCAGCAAGTGGATCTTCGCGGGTCCCGAGGTGCTGATCCTGGACGAGCCCACCCGCGGCATCGACGTGGGCGCCAAGTACGAGATCTACACGGTCATCGACCAGCTGGCCGCACAGGGCAAGGCGGTCGTCTTCATCTCCTCCGAGCTGCCGGAGCTGCTCGGTATGTGCGACCGCATCTACACGATGGCCGCGGGGCGGCTGACGGGTGAGTTCTCGCGGGCCGAGGCCTCGCAGGAAGCGCTGATGCGTCAGATGACGAAGGACAAAGAGGTATCCCGATGAGCACGGACGTGACCGCCAAGACCCCGGCCCCGGCGCCGCCCGGAAAGGGTGGTTCGGCCGCCGGCGGCGGCCTGTGGCAGTTGATGCTCGACGGCATGCGCCGCAACATGCGGCAGTACGGCATGCTGATCGCCCTCGGCCTGATCGTGGCGCTGTTCGCCGTCTGGTCGGACGGTGACCTGCTGCTGCCGCGCAACGTCTCCAACCTGGTGCTGCAGAACAGTTACATCCTGATCCTCGCGATCGGCATGATGCTGGTCATCATCGCGGGCCACATCGACCTGTCGGTGGGCTCGCTGACCGCGTTCATCGGCGCGATGGCCGCCGTACTGATGGTGGAGAACGATCTGCCCTGGCCGCTCGCGGTGGTGCTGTGCCTGGCCATCGGCGCCGCCGCGGGGGCGGTGCAAGGGTTCTTCATCGCCTATCTCGGCATACCGTCGTTCATCGTGACTCTCGCGGGCATGCTGCTCTTCCGCGGGCTGACCGAGATCTTCCTGGAGGGCCAGACCCTCGGCCCGTTCCCCAAGGACCTCCAGAAGATCGCCAACGGCTTCCTGCCCGAGGTCGGCCCCGACACCAACTACCACAACCTCACCCTGCTGCTGGGCTTCGCGCTGATCGCCTTCGTGGTCTACCAGGAGGTCCGCGACCGCAAGCGTCAGCAGGAGTTCGCGCTGGAGGTGCTGCCGGCCAAGTTGTTCCTGCTCAGGCTGGTCGCGCTGGTCTCCGCCGTCCTCGTCGTCACGCTGCTGCTGGCCAGCTACAAGGGCGCGCCGATCGTGCTGCTCATCCTGGGTGTGCTGGTCGTCGGTTTCGGCTACCTGATGCGCAACGCGATCATCGGCCGTCACATCTACGCCATCGGCGGCAACCTGCCCGCGGCCAAGCTGTCGGGCGTGAAGGACAAGAAGGTCACCTTCCTGGTCTTCCTGAACATGGGCATGCTCGCGGCCCTGGCGGGTCTGGTCTTCGCCGCCCGCTTCAACGCGGCCTCCCCCAAGGCCGGCCTCAACTTCGAGCTGGAGGCCATCGCCGCCTCGTTCATCGGCGGCGCGTCGATGAGCGGCGGTGTCGGCACGGTCCTCGGCGCGATCATCGGCGGTCTGGTCCTGGGTGTGCTGAACAACGGCATGAACCTCGTCGGCATCGGCACCGACTGGCAGCAGGTCATCAAGGGCGCGGTGCTGCTGGCGGCGGTCGGGTTCGACGTGTGGAACAAGCGCAGGGTCGGTTCGTAGGTCACCCCGGGCCCCGCCTGATCGAGAGGCGGGGCCCGCTTCTTCTCACGGGAGCAGAGGAGCCGCACATGGAACTGAGCAGACGCACGGTCATGGCATCCGCCGCGGCCGCGGGCATCGCCGCCACCACGCTCGGCGGCACGGCACACGCCACGGGAGGCAGGAAGCCGGTGAAGGAGCTCTTCGGCAAGCTCGCCGACGGCACGAAGGTGTACCGCTGGTCGCTGGAGAACGGCGGCACGCGGATGAAGGTGCTGTCGTACGGCGGCGTCGTCCAGTCCCTGGAGGTCCCCGACCGCCGGGGCCGCTACGCCAACGTCTCGCTGGGCTTCGACAACCTCGACGACTACGTGGCCCGCAGCCCGCACTTCGGCGCCCTGATCGGGCGGTACGGCAACCGCATCGCCGAGGGCCGCTTCACCCTGGACGGCAAGGAGTACCAGCTCTCCGTCAACGACGGCGAGAACTCCCTGCACGGCGGCGCCCTGGGCTTCGACTACCGGGTGTGGGACGTCGAACCGTTCACCGAGGGCTCCGACGTCGGCCTGGTCCTGCACTACACCAGCGTCGACGGCGAGATGGGCTACCCCGGCACGCTGAAGGCGAAGGTGACGTACACCCTCACGCGGCGCGGCGAGTGGCGCATCGACTACGAGGCCACCACCGACAAGGCCACCGTCGTCAACCTCACCAGCCACGTCTACTGGAACCTGGCCGGCGAGGGCAGCGGCACCGTCGAGGACCACGAGCTGTCGATCGCGGCGTCCCGCTACACGCCCACCGACGCGGGCCTCATCCCGACGGGCGAGCTGGCGAAGGTGTCCGGCACGCCCTTCGACTTCCGCCGGGCCAAGCCGATCGGCCGGGACATCCGCGACGCCCACCCGCAGCTGGTCACCGCCAAGGGCTTCGACCACAACTGGGTGCTGGACAAGGGCATCACCGAGCGCCCCGAGCACATCGCCACCCTGCGCGACGGCGCCTCGGGCCGCACCCTGCGCATCGCCACCGACCAGCCCGGTCTGCAGTTCTACTCGGGCAACTTCCTCGACGGCACCCTGACCGGCACCGGCGGCTCGCTCTACCGGCAGGGTGACGCCCTGTGCCTGGAGACGCAGCACTTCCCGGACTCGCCGAACCAGCCGTCGTTCCCGTCGACCGTGCTGCGGCCCGGGCAGACCTACCGGACGACGACGGTCCACTCGTTCGACGCGTGAGGGCACACCTTCTTCACACGCGTTGAACACCCTGCGCCGCTCCTCCGTATGTAAGGGCGGCCCGCGCTCCCCCGCGCGGGCCGCCCGCAGACGGAGGTCCACTTGTCCGGCAACGTCACCTCGTTGTTCCGCAGCACCGCGGCGCACAGCCCGTCGATGGCGGCGCTGACGCGGGAGAGCGGTGGCGAGGCGGGCGCGGGGCCGGTGGACTTCTGCATCCCCTGCAACCCGTACTTCCCCACCCCGGCCATGTTCGACGAGATGGCCGGCCGGCTGCGCGACATCATCACGTACTACCCGAGCGGCGCCGACACCATCACCGCCGAGCTGTGCGGCCTGCTGCGACTGCCCCCGCAGTGCGTGGCGATGGGCAACGGGTCCACCGAGCTGATCACCTGGATCGACCATCTGCTGGTCCGCGAGTCCCTCGCCGTGCCCGTCCCCACCTTCGGACGCTGGACCGACCAGCCGATGGGGACCGGCAAGCGGGTCGACATGTTCCCGCTCCAGGAGTCCGGTGGCTTCGCCCTCGACCTCGCGCGGTACGCCGAGTTCATCCGGGCCCGGGGGACGCGGGCAGTGGTGATCTGCAACCCCAACAACCCCGACGGCGGCTATCTGCGCAAGCATGCGCTGGTGCAGTTCATGGACGCGATGGCCGACCGGGACCTCGTCGTGATCGACGAGTCCTTCCTGATGTTCGCCGACGCGGAGGCGGAACCCAGCGTCGTGCAGGAGGCGATGCTGCGCCCCAACGTCGTCGTCCTTCGCAGCCTCGGCAAGAACTTCGGCCTGCACGGCATCCGCTTCGGCTACCTGGTCGCCAACCCGGCGCTGGCGGGCCGGGTGCGCGCCATGCTGCCGAAGTGGAACCTCAACTCCTTCGCGGAGCACGTGGTGTTCATGCTGCGCGACCACGGGCCGGAGTACGCGCTGAGCCTGCACCAGGTGCGCCGCGACCGCCTGGAGATGGCCGGTCACCTGTCCGCGCTTCCCGGTCTGACCGTCTATCCCTCCCAGGGCAACTTCCTCTTCGTGCGCCTCCCCGTGGGCGCCGAGGGCACCGTCGTCCGGGACCGGATGCTCACCGAGCACCGGGTCCTGGTCCGTGAATGCGGCAACAAGATCGGTTCGTCCAGCCGCTTCCTGCGTCTCGTGGTGCGCCCCCAGGTGGACGTGCGTCGCCTGGTGTCCGGCCTGGAACAGGTGCTCTACGGGTCCAGGAGGGGAGCCGCCGTGCCCGAGCCCGCCACCGGGACCGGCTACAGCTCGGGCACGGCGGCGGTGGACCGTCTGGTGAGCGAGACCAACGGGGCCGGGATGCGGGCGCTCGCCGCTCAGCCCGCCGGTCCTGCGGGGCTCGCCGCCGCCCCCGCCGCCGGCACCGGCACACCGCCCCCCGCCGCGGTGCCCGTCGGCCCGGCGGCGGCCGTCGGCCCGGTGCCGATACCGGTACCGGTCCCGCAGCCCGCGCCCGCCACGGCCCCGGCTGCCGCCGCCCCGCACTCCGTGCCCGCCGGCCCCACCCCGCCCGGTGTCCCGGCCCGCGGTGGCCTGACGGCCGCCCAGGTCCGGGGCACCGACGGCCTGGAGTCGGTGCCGGCGGCGGGCGGGCCGGCCTCGCGGAGCCGGCCGGGCCCGGCGAGCATGGGCCGCACGGGCTGACCGCCGCCGCCCCGGCGCTCAGTAGGCGACGGGCCAGCCGCTGCTCCAGTCCAGGAGGTTGAGGCCGAGCTTGGGCGCGCCGTTGTCGTTGGCGTCGTAGTAGTGGTAGACGAGCAGGTCGCCGTCGACGTCGTTCATGATCGACTGCCCACCGGGGCCGATGACGCTGCCGTGCGACTCGAGCACGGGGGTACCGCCGTTGTTCATCATCGAGACTCCGTTGCGGTCGTAGTACGGCCCGGTGACGCTGGTCGCCCGGCCCACCTTGATCTTGTACGTGGAGCTGGTGCCGGCGCAGCAGGTGTCGTACGAGGCGAAGAGGTAGTAGTACCCGTTCCGCTTGACGATGTACGGCGCCTCGACGGCCTTGGTGCCGGACGGCCGGGAGGCGAGGGAGCGCCGGGCGGTGTCGGAGGCGAGCTGCTTGCCGGTGGACGGGTCGATCCGGATCATCTTGATGCCGGTCCACCAACTCCCGAAGGACAGCCACCACTTGCCGTCGTCGTCGACGAAGAGATTGGGGTCGATGGCGTTGTAGTCGCTGGACGTGTTCGACGTGTAGACGATGCCGTGGTCGGCCCAGCTGCCCGGCAGTCCGGTGGTGGAGACGGCCAGCCCGATGGCGGAGGTGTTCTCGCCGAACTTCGAGACGGAGTAGTACATCAGGTACCTGCCGCCGTGGTGCGAGATGTCGGGCGCCCAGGCCTCCATCACGCTGGAGTAGTTCCTCCACCAGCTCGGCCGCGTGGGGAACGCGTCCGCTCCGGCGGCGAAGGCGGTGCGGTCACTGGAGGTCTTGCTGGTGATGCCGTCGTCGGTGGCGTAGAGCAGGTACTGGCCGGAGGACGTGCGGATCATCGTCGGGTCGTGGGTGACGACGGATCCGGTCACCACGCCCGGGCCGGGGTAGGCCGACGCCGTGGTGGGGACGAGCGCGAGCAGGGCGGCTGCGGGGAGGGCGAGTAGGGCGGTTCGTCTGCGACTCATGTGAGGGACGCTCCTGTTCCGGTTCCTGTACGGACTGGATCTGCTTCCTGTACGGACTCCTGCAGGAAGTTGTTCTGGATTTCGAACAGCGATCGCCTTTTCGGACGGGAACGTAGGGTCGAACCCCGTGCGCGTCAATGGCCCGCGCAGCAACGGCAACCAACGTCCGGAAAACACCCCGTGCCACAGGTGACACACCGGTGAATTCCTGACGGATGGTCAGCACCGGGACTCCCCGTCCGAGGCGCGCCCGTACAACATGGCCTCTCCAGCCAAGTGCGACGCCGGGGGGAGTCGGTCATGAGCGGTGTCCCGTGGGAGTCGGTGATCGCCGTGCTGGGCCTCGCCGTGCCCGTGATCGCCGCCCTGTGGGAGTTCTTCCTCGCGGGACGCAAACGGCTCGGCTACCGCGTCCAGATGGACACCAGCGCCCGGGACTCGGGCACCTCCACCGGGCCGCAGGCCGGAGTGCTCCAGCGCATGCAGTGGGACGGCGTCGACCTGGAGGATCCGTCGGTCGTCCTGCTGCGCATCGAGAACGTCGGCTGGTCCCCGATCGTCGAGGAGGACTACGTCGCTCGCGTCGACGACCCGGTGGGCATACGCGCGGCGTTCCCGGGCCGCCGCGTGGTCGGCATGGTCGTGACCGAGTGCAGCCACCCCATGCTGCGTGACTTCTTCGAACCGGGCACCGCGGGCCTGGGCGCCACGGACGGCGTCATCACGCTCCCCAAGGTGAAGCTCAACCGCCGTGCGCACTACAAGGTGCTGGCGGTCCTGGACCGCCTGCCCAACACCTCCAGGGACGACCTCACCGGCCCGGAGATCACCGCGGGCGTCGTCGGCGGGGTGCGCGGCGGGACCATCAAGAGGACCGAGTACTACCCCTTCGCCTCACGGCCGGTCCGCTGGCTGCTCGCCCTCCTCGTACTGGTGAGCGTCGCCCAGTCCGTGTCCACCTTCGCCCGCGGCGACGAAGCGGTCGCCGCCCCGCTGGACTGCGCCGAGGGCACGCTGCACCTGTCGGGCTCCACGGCCTTCAAGCCCGTGCTGGAACTCGCCGCCCAGCAGTACACGAAGACCTGCCCCGAAGCCCGGATACCGCTGACCGACGACTCGTTCAGGGGCAGCGTCCCCGGCCTGGACTCCCTCGCCACGGCGGGCGACGACGCCGAGCTCGGCGAGGACGGCGGGCTCGGCGACCGGCTCGCCTTCAGCGACGGCCCCAAGTCCGACGGCCGCCCGCAACTGCTGCCCAGACCGGTCGCCCTGTCGCTGTTCACCCTGGTGGTGAGCGAGGACACCGGAGTGCGGGACCTGTCCCTGAAGCAGGTGCGGGACATCTACGCGGGGAAGATCACCAACTGGCGGCAGGTGAAGGGCGAGAACCTGCCGATCCAGTTGGTCAGCCGCCACCCGGGCTCCGGCACCCGCACCGCCCTGGAGCAGCGGGTGCTGGACGGTCGGCCCCTGCCCGCGGTCACCACGAACGACTGCCGGAGCCTGGACACCGGCAGGCCCGGCCGCTGCGAGGTCGGCGGCACACCGCAACTGCTGGACGCCGTCGCCTCGACCCCCGGCGCCCTCGGTCACAGCGAGGTCGGCTCCGCCGTCGCCCGCGACGACGTGCGGCAGGTCCGCATCGACGGCTACCCGGCGACACTGGAGGGCGCCGACCAGGGTGCGTACCCCTTCTGGGAGACCGAGATCGCCTACACGTACGGCGAGCCGCCGGCGGACTCGATCGCCGCGGGCTTCCTGCGCTACCTCGCCAACGAGGTCGGCAAGGACATCATCCGCTCCAAGGGCCACCGCCCGTGCGCCGAACTGGACAAGCCGCTCGTGTGCCGGCCGAGCGGGTCGTGACCGCGTCGGCGGCCGGGTCAGTGGTTCGTTCTTCCGGTGCTGCCTGAGCGGGTCCACGCCGTAGTCGTTGCCGTCGGGGGTGCGGACTCGGTGTGGAAGTGCTCATGCGTGGGGGCGCCGCCACCCACGCGTCCCGCCGAGCCAGTGGAAGCAGGTCTCGTCGACGTGGCCCTCCACCTCGTTCACGAGGGTCACCACGTGGCCGTCGACTACTGAAGCCGTTGGGCTCCATGATGCCGCGGGGCTGCTTCAGCCCGTCGGCTCCGGACCGGCCGTACTTCACCGCGGTCGCGCCGGACCCATGCCGCCTCCCCCGTCGGGGGAGGCGACACCTGTCCGCGGGCGGTCAGGACTCGGGGCACTCCTTCCACGCCAGGTGGTACACCGTGCTGATGTCCCCGTCCGTCGAGTCCATCGTCATGAAGCTCACCTCGGCGGGGTCGGAGGTCCCCGTGCTCACCCGCAGCTCCGTGTTGATGTTGAAGTTGCGCTGGACTCCGCAGGGCGCCCAGACCAGCTGGGCCCAGTCGGTGCTGTCGGTGGCCTGCCAGTTGTCGTTGAGGGGGCCGTCGAAGGGGTGGGTGCGGTACTCCGTGTTCGGGGAGCCCTGGAAGTAGTACGAGGCCCGCTGGGTACCCTTCGCGCCGTCCTGGAGGGCGGCGAAACCGCGGTAGTCCGCGCTGGCCACGGCGTAGGTGAAGCCCTGCGGGACGTGCACGAGCAGGTTGAGCTGGCAGTTCTTGCGGAAGGCCGTGGGCGGCGAGTCGCCGCCGGCCTGGGCGAGGTAGTCGCTGTAGGTCACGGTGAAGGCGGTGTTGTCCTCCGAGACGGCGACCGCCGCCGTGCCCTGCGGGCAGCCGGAGCCGTTCACCGTGGCGACCTTGATGACGATCTTGTCCGGCGGCGGGTCCTCGAACCCGCCGGAGGGCTGGTGCTGCGCGGGCAGCGCGGAAGTGAGGAGCGCGGCGATCGTGCCGCTCAGGAGCAGGCCGGTGGCCATGGGTCTCCCATCCCGGTCAGTGGGGGGTGGATGCGGCCGGCGATGGCCGCCCGGAGGTAGTTGAATGCCCTGCACACCTGTTGTGCACATGTCATTCATGATGCGGTCGCATCGTATGTTCGGCCGCCGGACGCGAACAGGTCACACTTTGGCCATTTACCGCAGCACCGCTCCGGTTGTGCAGAATGGCCCGGCAGCGAAGCACCGCAAGCACGGCAACAGGAGAGGCTCCCTTGGAGCTCAGCAGGCTCAGCAGACGAGCGTTCAGCACCCTCACGGGCACCACCGTCCTCGGTCTCGCGCTCGGCGGCAGCGTGAGCAGCCAGGCACTGCCCCGCTCCGGCGCCCGCGGCACCGTACCCACCGGCCCGCCGCCCGGCCCGCCCGGCGCCGACGGACAGCGCCACCACGTCACGCTGGACCGGTACTCCCTGCTGGTCGACGGCAGGCGCCTGGCCCTGTGGTCCGGCGAGATGCACCCCTTCCGGCTGCCGAGCCCGTCCCTGTGGCGGGACGTCCTGCAGAAGATGCGGGCGTACGGCTACAACGCGGTCAGCGCCCGCCTCGCCTGGAACCTGCACTCCCCCGCGCCGGGCGCGTACGACTTCACCGGCGTCCGCGACCTGGACCTGTTCCTGCGCACGGCCGCCGAGACCCGGATGTACGTCGTCCTGGACCCCGGCCCGTACATCGGCGCGGACGTGGACGCCGGCGGCCTGCCCGGCTGGCTGACGGCCACCGGGGCCGACGCCCGGACCGCCGACCCCGCCTACCTGCGCCACGCCGACGAGTGGCTGAGCCACGTCAACGCGGTCGCCGCCCGGCACCAGTACACCCGCGGCACCGGCACCCTCCTGCTCTACCGCCTCGACGCCCCGCACCGCGCCCAGCGGGCCCACCTGCGCGAGAAGCTCCGCGCCGACGGGATCGACGTACCCCTGCTGCCCTCCGACGGCCCCGTCGCCCGCGGCGAGGCAGAGCGGACCCGGGACGCCGCGGAGGCACGGCGGGTCCACCTCGCGCACCTCGCGGACGGGGTCACGCTGCACCAAGTGCACACCGCGTTCGGCGGCACCTCCTGGGGCTGGCTGCCCGCGCCGTCCGCGCCCGACCCGGCCTACGACCCCACCGCCGGGATCGACGAGGCACGCCGGCCCACGGACAGGACGGCACCGCTCCACCAGCTCGGGCAGCTCCTGCGCAACGTGCCCGACTTCACGCGGCTGGACGAGGCCGCCGGGGTCAGGGCCGCCGACGCCCGCCTGCGGGTTCGGCACCTCGTCAACCCGGACACCGGCACACACGCGTACGTGGTGCGCAACGACTCCACCGCCGACGTCACCTCGAAACTCCCGATGGGCGGGACCGACGTGGAGGTCACCGTCCCCGGCCGGGACGCCAAACTGTTCGCCACCGGGCTGCACCTGGGCGCGGGCCGGAAACTGGCGTACTCCAACATGCAGCCCATGCTCTCCATGAGCGTCGGCAAGCTGGACATCGCCGCCTTCGTGGGCCGGGCCGGGGAGATGGCGCACCTGGTGCTGGACTGCCCGCACGAGCCCTGGCCGACCCGGCTGGACGAGGAGGCAGCCTGGGCGTACGACCGCGGGAAGCTGCACGTCACGGTGGAACTCGCCGAGGACAGGCTGACCCGGCTCCGGATCCGCAGCGGCAAGACCGACCGCACCATGATCCTGCTCCTCGCCGACGACGCCGCCTCCCTGCGGCTGTGGCCGTACGAGACCCCGTCGGGCCGGGTGCTCGTGCACGGCCCGGCGCTGCTGCGCGACGCCGCCCTGGACGGTCACACGATCCGGCTGACCGGGGACACCGTCGAGGAGTGCGGGCTGGAGGTGTGGGCGCCGCCCGGCATCACGGACGTCACCTGGAACGGCAGCCGGTTGAGCACGTCGCTCGGCCGGGCCCACAGCTTGTACGCCGCCCGGTCCCTGCCCGGTGTGCCCGAGCTGGTCCTGCCCGCGCTGGACGGCTGGCGACGCCGCGCCGAGAACCCCGAGTCCAGGCCCGGCTACGACGACTCGGGGTGGACGGCCGCCGACCGGAAGACGTCGTTCAGCACGACCCCCGTGCCCGACGGGCAGCCCGTGCTCTTCGCCGACGACTACGGCTTCCACTACGGCGACGTCTGGTACCGGGGCCGGCTCACCGGCGCCGCGGGCCTGGAGTCGGTCTCCCTGTCCTGCGGCACGGGCGCGCGAGGGCTCCTGATGGCCTGGCTGGACGGAGAGCCGCTGGGCACGCACCGTGTGGACGACGAGGGCGACGGGCGGGGCACGTGGACCGCCACGGCCCGTTTCCGGCTGCCGGACGGCCTGCGGGAGGCGCGGCGGAGGCGGCCCGACGCGGGTGCCTCGTCCGTGCTGTCGGTACTGGTCCGGCGCACTCAGCACGCCCAGGACGACTACAAGGCGGCCCGCGGGCTGACCTCGGCCGCCTTCGAGGGGGCCGCGCCGAAGGTGCGGTGGCGGATCCAGGGGGCGGCCGCACCCGACCCCGTGCGCGGGCCGCTCAACAACGGCGGCCTGTACGGGGAACGGCACGGCTGGCACCTGCCCGGGTACGACGACGCCGACTGGGAGCCCGTGCCCTCCCCCGGCGGCGACCGGCGCCAGGGCGTGACCTGGTACCGGACTACCTTCCGGCTGGACGTTCCGCCGGACGTCGACGCCTCGGTCGGGCTGGTCCTGGACGGCGCCCCGGGCCGCTTCCCGCGCGCCCAGCTCTTCCTGAACGGCTGGAACATGGGCGAGTACGCGGCCGACCGCACGGCCGCGCCGCGGACCTTCGTGCTGCCCAACGGCATCCTGCGCACCCGCGCCGCCGCCAACACCCTGGCCCTCGCCGTGCTGGCCGACGGCGTGGCGGAGTCGGGACCCGGGACGGTACGGCTGGAGCTGCTGGGCGGCGCGGCCGGAGGGGTGCCGGTGGAACCGGTCGCCTCCCCCGGCCGGCGCCGCTGACCCGGGCGGGCCTCAGCGCAGCCGGATCACGTTCCAGGACAGCGGCTCCAGAGCGGCGGTCAGCCTGCCGTCGCTCAGGGCCGTGCCGTCCACCGCGTGCGGGACGACCCGCTCGGGCTCGGCGAGCGTGTTGCGGGCGTCGGGGTCGGCGTCCGCGAGGGCGCTGTGCTCGACGACCTCGCTCAGGTCGAGGCCGCTGAGGGCGACGTCCAGCGGCAGCGACTCGGTGCGGGACCGGTTGACGGCGAAGACGGTGACCGAGCCGTCCTCGGCGCGCACGGCGGTGGCGTGCAGCAGGTCGGCCTCGCCGTACTTCTTCGTCTCGTACGTCGGCGAGTCCACCCGGACGTCGAGGACCTCGCCGCGGCCGTACTTCGAGGCCTGGGCGAACGGGAAGAACGTGGTCTGGCGCCAGGCCGGACCGCCCGGCTCGGTCATGATCGGGGCGATGACGTTGACGAGCTGGGCGAGGCAGGCGACGGTGACGCGGTCGGCGTGCCTGAGCAGGGCGATGAGGAGCGAGCCGAAGACGACCGCGTCGGTGACGCTGTAGTTGTCCTCCAGCAGGCGGGGGGCCTCGGGCCAGTCGAGGGCGCTCACCTCCGCCTGTGTCTTGGCCATGTACCAGACGTTCCACTCGTCGAAGGAGAGGTTGATCTTCTTCTTGGACTTGAGGCGGGCGCCGACATGGTCGCAGGTGGCGACGACGTTCTCGATGAACGACTCCATGTCCACGGCGGAGGCGAGGAAGGAGTCGACGTCTCCGTCGTGCGGCTCGTAGTAGGCGTGCAGGGAGATGTGGTCGACCAGGTCGTAGGTCTCCTGGAGGACGGTCGCCTCCCATGCGGCGAAGGTCTCCATGGACTGGCCGGAGGAGCCGCAGGCGACGAGTTCGAGGTCCGGGTCGATCTGCCGCATGGCGCGGGCGGTCTCGGCGGCGAGGCGGCCGTACTCCTCGGCGGTCTTGTGGCCGGTCTGCCAGGGGCCGTCCATCTCGTTGCCCAGACACCACAGCCTGATGCCGAAGGGGTCCTTGTCGCCGTGCTCGGCGCGCAGGTCGGAGAGGGCGGTGCCGGAGGGGTGGTTGGCGTACTCCTGGAGTTCGAGGGCCTCGGCGACGCCGCGGGTGCCGAGGTTGACCGCCATCATCGGTTCGGCCTGGGGGCCGACCTTCTTGAGGAAGGCGATGTACTCGGACAGGCCGAAGCGGTTGGACTCCGTGGTGCGCCAGGCCAGGTCCAGGCGGCGGGGACGGTCCTCGACCGGGCCGACCGAGTCCTCCCACTTGTAGCCGGAGACGAAGTTGCCACCGGGGTAGCGGATGGCGGTGACGCCGAGTTCGCGGACGAGGTCCAGCACGTCGGTCCGTATGCCGTCGTCGTCGGCGGCGGGGTGGCCGGGTTCGAAGATGCCGGTGTAGACGCAGCGGCCGAGGTGTTCCACGAAGGAGCCGAAGAGCCGGGGGTTGACCTCGCCGACGGTGAAGGCGGGGTCGAGGGTGAAGCGGGCGGTTCGCATCTCTGCCTTTCGGGAGTTTCCGTGTCGTCCGGGGGTGGGTGTGCGGGTCACTGGCCGACTGCCGGCCAGCCGTCCGCGGTCCAGGTCAGGGCGTTCAGCCCGAGCTTGGGCGTGCCCTCGTCCTGAGCGTCGTAGTAGTGGTACGCCAGCCAGTCCCGGCCCCGGTCGCGGAAGACGGACTGGCCGCCCGTGCCGATGTAGCGGCCGTGGCCCTCCAGGAGGAGGTCGCCGCCGCCTTCCAGCATCGGGGTGCCACTGCTGTCGACGTAGGGCCCCTTGATGTCCGTGGACCTGCCGACCTTGATCCTGTACGTGCTGTTCACGCCCGAGCAGCACGCGTCGTACGACGCGAAGAGGTAGTAGTGGCGGCCGTGCTTGACGATCTCCGGGCCCTCGACGGCGTACGGCTCGTCGGGGCGGGTGGCGAGGTGGTGGACCTTCGCGTCCTCGACGGCCTTGCCCGTGCGCCGGTCCAGCTCGACCATGCGGATGCCGCTCCAGTACGAGCCGAAGGACATCCACAGCCGGCCGTCGGCCTCGACGACCGCCGGGTCGATGGCGTTCCAGGTGTCCGTCGTCTCGGAGGAGAAGACCTTGCCGTGGTCGGTCCAGGTGCCGGGCAGGCCCGTGCGTGAGGTGGCGACGCCGATCGCGGAGTGGTTGGTGCCCCAGGAGGAGACGGCGTAGTAGAGCCAGTAGCGGCCGGCGCGGTAGGAGAGGTCGGGGGCCCACGGGTCCCCGGTGTCGTTGTACTCGTACCACCAGGCCGGGGGCTCGGCGAAGGCGTTGCCCGCGTCGTCCCAGTGCCGGCCGTCCTCGGAGAGGCGGGCGCCGATGACGCCGCCGGTGGAGTAGGCGACGTAGCCGCCGCCCTTCAGGCGCATGACGGTGGGGTCGTGGATGATCTGCTGGCCGGTGATGGGGCGCGGGTCGGGGTAAGTGTCCGCCGCTTGGGCCGCGTTGGGCAGCAGGGCCATGAGGGCCGCCGTCGCCACGGCGGTGAGGGTTCTGCGGAGGGTCACTGTCCCGCCAATCCCGTGTGGGCGACGCCCGCCACGATCTGCCGTTGGAAGAAGACGAAGACGATGATCAGGGGCAGGCCGGCCATGAGGCCGCCGGCCATGAGCTGGGCCCACTGGATGCCGTAGGAGTTCATGACGGTCGCGATGCCGTTCGGCATCGTCATCAGGTCGGGGTTGTTGGTCACCATGTACGGCCACAGGAAGTTGTTCCAGGAGCTGATGAAGGTGAAGATGCCGACCGCCGCGAGAGAGGGGCGGGAGAGCGGCACGATGATGGTGAAGAAGACGCGCCAGCGGCCGGCGCCGTCGATGAAGGCGGCCTCCTCGAGTTCGCGCGGGATGCCCTGGAAGAACTTGTAGAGGATGTAGACCATCGCGGCTGGTGCGCACTGCGGCAGGATCATGCCCCAGTAGGTGTCGACCATCCCCATCTGCTGGACGGTCGTGAACAGGGGGACGCCGAGCACGGCCGGGGAGATCATGAGGCCGGCCATCACCAGGGCCATGAGGACGCCCTTGCCGCGGAACTCGGTGCGTGCGAAGCCGTAGCCGGCCAGCGCGCTCACCAGCAGCACGATCGCGGTCGCGCAGACCGACACGACCAGGGAGTTGACGAACCAGTTGGTGATGTTGCCGGTCTCGAAGAGGGCCGTCCATGCCTGGCCCGTCCAGTCCTCGGGCAGCCAGTGCGTCGGCACCTCGACGGCCTCGGTCTCCGACTTCAGGGAGGTGAGCAGCGCCCAGGCGAGCGGGGCGAGGAACACCGCGGAGACGGCGGCGCCGAGGAGGGTGAGCACGATCTGGCTGGGCGACCATGCCTTGCGGGGCTTGGTCCGCATCGGTGCTGCGGCGGTGGTCATCGGCCGCCCTCCTCACGGTTGCGGAGCAGCCACATCCGCGCGAGGGCGACGGCCGCGATGAGCAGGAAGAAGATGATGGAGATCGCGGAGGCGTAGCCCACGCGGTAGCTGGTGAAGCCCTGTTCGAGGGTGTACTGCACGAAGGTGCGGGTCGATTCCTCCGGTCCCGGGCCGAAGTCCTGCATGACGACGGCCTGGTCGAAGACCTGGAGCGAGGCGAGTATCTGGAGGGCGACGACGAGGCCGGTGATGTTGCGCAGCATCGGCAGCGTGATGTGGACCGTGCGGTGCCAGGCGTTCGCGCCGTCCAGCTTGGCGGCCTCGTACAGGTGCAGCGGGATGCCCTGGAGCGCGGCGAGGTAGAGCAGGAAGCTGAAGCCGACCGTCCACCACAGCGTGGTGATGACGACCGCGAGCAGCGCGTACGACTTGTCGGTCAGCCAGGGTGTCTCGAGGCCGAAGACGTGGTTGATCATGCCGGTGCCGGGGTTGAACAGCCACTGCCACAGGTTGGCGGCGACGGTGGACGGCAGCAGGAACGGCATGAAGAAGCACAGCCGCCACAGCCACTTGCCGCGCTCGATGTGGTGGGCGAGCATCGCGAGGAGGAAGGCCAGGACCGTGATGCAGGGCACCACGAGCAGCGTGAAGTACGCGCTGTGGCCGAACGCGTCCCACATCAGCGGGTCCTGGAGGGCCTCACGGTAGTTGTCCAGGCCGATGAAGCTGGCGCCGTCGCCGGAGATGTTGGCGTCGGTGAAGCTGAGGTAGAGGCCGCGCAGCAGGGGCCAGACGACGAAGAGCGTGAACAGGGCGAGGAACGGGGCGACGAACCAGCCGCCGTGCTGGAAGCCCTGCCTGCGTCGGAGGGTGGCGCCGGCCGCGGCGGTCTTCGCGCGCGTCGGGCGGACGATCGTTTCAGCGCTGGTCGTCGTCATGCGACAGCACCTCCCTGCGCGGCGGTCCTGCCGTCCATCGGGTTCTTCGTGCCGAGCAGGTCGGTGAGCGCGCCCTTCATGCGGCGGGCGACGGCTTCCGGCTTCGCCGAGCCCATCGTCGAGGAGACGACGATCGGGCCGATGCGCTGGGCGAGGATGCCGGTGGACCCGGCGAACCACACCTTGGGCTCGGTGGCCTGGTGGTCCATCGCGCCGGCGTACTCGCTCTGCGGCTTCAGCTCCTTGTACGCGGCCGTGGACAGGGTCGGCGTGTAGGCGGGGATGTGTCCGCCGGCCGCCCACTGCTGGGCGTGCTTGACGACGTAGGCGGCCAGTCGGTGCGCGGCCTCGTTGGTGGCGCCGCCGCGGCCGGCTTGGTGCGGGAGCACGAAGGAGTGCGACTCGGCGTGGGTGGCCTGCTTGCCGAAAACGGGCGGCAGCGGGGCCGCGCCGTAGTCCAGCTTCGCGCCCGAGAAGACCGGCACCGACCAGTTGCCCTCCCACGCGAAGGGCGCGCCGTTGACGAACTGTTCGGCACCCGCGCCGCCCCCGAAGCTCGGGTCGGCGTACCCGTCGGCGATGTGCCGGCGCAGGAACTCCAGGACCTGCGTGGCCTTGTCGGTGTCGAAGGTGACCTCGGTGTTGTCGTCGTTGAACCAGGTGCCGCCGAGCTGGGTGTAGAAGGCGACGAAGAACCACCACTGGAAGTTCTGGTCGTTGTGCCAGAAACCGATGGTCTGCAGGCCCTTGCCGGTGGCCTTCTTGGCCTCCTTCAGTACGTCGAACCACTCGTCGACGGAGGTGACCGGCACCATCCGGCCGTCGGCGCCGAGCAGGCCCGCCTTCTTCAGCACGTCCCTGCGGTAGAAGCAGAGCTGGACGTGGATGTCGAGGGGGAGGGCGTAGAGCTTGCCGTCGATGACGGCGCGCCGCCACAGCTCGGGGTTGAAGTCGGCTTCCTTGACGCCGTACTTGGCGAGCAGGCCGACGTCCCAGGGGTCCAGGAGGCGGCCCGGCGAGAAGCCGGTGACGCGGCCCAGGTGCATCACGCCGATGTCCGGCGCGCGGTTGCCGGCGGCCGCCATGGCGAGCTTGGTGTAGAAGGGGCTGCCCCACTGGAGGGTGGAGTCCTTCACGTCGATGCCGGGGTTGTCCTTACGGAAGGCGTCCAGCATCGCGATCATGTTGTATCCGTCGCCGCCACTGAAGAGGTTCCAGTAGCGCACTCGGGTGTCCGCGTCGGAGGCCAGGGCGTCGGCGCCCGTACCGAGGGCCGCGAAGCCGAAGCTTCCCGCGACCGTCAGGCCCCCCGCCGCGGCCAGAAAGTGCCTGCGATTCAGGTCAGGTCGTCCCATGCCCTGCCCTATCTGCTCATGGATTGTTCGATATATCGAATATCGCTCGTAACTTCGAACGGGACCGTAGAGCGGTGAGCGCGGCACGTCAATGGTTCGGACAAGAACTCGATGCGGACGCGTTCGGCCGCGTAGGCTCGAACGGCCTTGGGAACGGAAGCGGTCTCGGCGGCCAGGGAGAGCGGAGGACGCCATGGGGTTCGCGGACGCGGCCATGGGTCCGGCCTCGTTCCTCAGCGAGTTCTACACGTCCTTCTGGTGGGTTCCGGCCGGGGTCCTGGCCGCCGCCCTGGCGATCAAACTGCCGACCATCGTCCGGCTCTGGAAGGACCCGCTGCTGCGCGCGGTCGGCGGTCTGCTGCTGCTCGCCTGTGCGGTTTTCGTGTTCGTCGCGCCCTCGACCATCGTGTGGGTCAATCGCGTCACCGGCGTACCGAACATCTCGGCACCCTGGGTGTACTCGCTGCTCACCGCGTTCTGCGCCTCCTGCCTGCTGCTGATCATCGCCTGGCGCGACGGGCTGTCCGAGCACTCCCCCTCGACCCGCAGGGCCACCCGGTGGGTCGTCTCCGCCTACGGCGGCGTGATCGTCCTGCTCTGGGTGCTGTTCGCCCTCGCCGACGTGCCCGTGGAACGCACCCGGGACCTGGACACGTATTATGCGACCACGCCGTTCATGCGTGAGTTGATCCTGCTGTACCTCCTCGCGCACACCACCGCCGTCCTCATCACGGCGCGGCTGATCTGGAACTGGATCCGCACCGGCGGATTCGACGCCTGGCTGCGATGGGGACTGAAGTTCCTGGGCGTCGGCTACGCGCTGAACCTGGCCTTCGACGCCGCCAAGCTCACCGCCGTGGCCGCCCGCTGGGCCGGGGGCGACCTGGACCGGCTCAGCCTGGACGTGGCACCGGCGGCGGCCTGCCTGTCCGCGGTCTCGATCGCGGTCGGCTTCATCCTGCCGCACGCCGGCCAGTACCTGTACGAGCGGCGCCGCATCCGACGGGCCCACCGGCGGCTGCGGCCGCTGTACCGGCTGATGCGGGCCGTGCACGGCTCCGGGGTCCCGTTCGTCCTGCGCGCCAGCCCCGAACTGCGTCTGACCCGCCGCGAGACCTTCATCCGCGACGTCCTGCTGCCGCTGGCCCGGCGCACCGACGAACGGCTGCGCGAGCGGTCCTACGTCGCCGCCCTCGGCCTGGGCTGCGCACCGGAGTGGGCCAGGGCGCTCGCCGCGGCCGTGGTGATCCTCGACGCGGTCGACGCCGGCCGTACGGACGACGGCTACGGCGGCAACGGCCCCGACACCACGGAACTGCTGCGCGAGATCGGGGCCGTCTCGCGCGCCCTGCGCCACCCCGACGTCATCCGCGAGGTCCGCGCCCGCGCCGTGGCCCCCGGGGACACCGCGGCGGTCACCGAGTGACCGCGCAGCGCGGGGCAACTGGCCGGGACGTCACCTGTCTTGGCATATTGCACTGGTGACCGAGCCACACCCAGGGGAACAGGGAGACAGCGGTGCGTACCAGGAAGGAGATGCGTCGTCTCGCTGACGCCCTCATCGACCCCATCCGGGTGCCGGTCCCGGCGGACCCCGAGGTCCTCTTCGAGGCGCTGGTCGCCTCCGTCAGCGCCTGGCGGGGACGCGAGGTGGTCGTCCACCGCGCGGCGTTCCCCCCGCACACCGCGAGCGGGCTGTGGCTGGAGCGCGAGAGCCACGACGACGTGGTGGTGGACGAGCGCGCCGCCGTGTGGCACCAGATCGTGATCCTCTGCCACGAGGTGTGGCACATGAGCCGCCGACAGGCGGAGGCGGCGACGGGCGCGAGCGTCGGCCTACCCCGGCCGGTCGCCGCGCGCACCGACTTCTCGCTGGCCGAGGAGCAGGAGGCGGACCGCTTCGGCATGCTGATGGGCCGTCGGCTGCGGACCTGGCTGGAGGCCTCCACCGACTCGGTGTTCGCCGCGCAGGGCGGCGATCCCGACGACCCGAAGGACCTCGCCGGGCGCATCGGAGCCGCGCTCAACTACCGCGGGACGACCAGATGAACGGCGTGATCAACTACGTGAGCTGCGGCGTGCTGTGGCTCGGCCTGCTGGTCAAGGCCCCCGACCTGCTGCGGCACCGCCGCGATCCGTATCTGTGGGCCATCTGCGCGGTGCTGGGACTGGCCGGGCTCTGCTTCCTGCTCGGGGCGCCCCCGACGGTCGGCGCCGTCAACCGGGTCAGCGGGGTGCCGAACCTCGCGGCTCCGCTCACCTACGCGGCGCTCACCGGATACTGCGCCGCCTCCCAGGTCCTCGTCGTCCACTGGCGCGGCGGGCCCCGGGTGCGCCGCACCGCCCGCCGCTGGTTGCTCGCCTACGCCGCGGTACTGCTGGGCATCGCGGTCACCTTCGCCCTCGGCGAGGCGCCCGTGGAACGCCGGACCGACCTGGACACGTACTACGCGACGACCCCGTTCCTCGCCCAGATGATCGTGCTGTACCTGCTGGCGCACCTGACCGCGGTGACCGTCACCACGGTGTCCGCGCTGCGCTGGGCGCGCCGGGTGCGGGGCGCGCTGCGGGCGGGGCTGGTCCTGCTCGGCACCGGTTCGCTGTGCGGCGCCGGCTACAGCCTGGCCAAGCTGGTCGCGGTGGGCGCCCGCTGGTCCGGGCGCGACTGGTCGGCGCTGGGCACCCTCGTCTCCCCTGCCGCGGCGGGGCTCGGCGCGCTGCTGACGGTCGTCGGGGTGCTGGTCCCACTGGTGGCGCCCCGGGCTGACGAGTGGCGGCGGGCCCGGCGGACGTACGTCCGGCTCGCGCCCCTGGAGCGCGCGCTGGAGGACCTGCTGACCCGTCGGGCGCTGCGGCTGCCCCAACCCCGGTTCGCCTCGCCCACCACCCGGCTTGTGTGGCGCCAGACCAGCGTCCACAACGCGCTGAGCCACCTCCAGGCGTACTTCGACGGTGACCTGTACGACCGGACCCGCGCCGTCGCGCTGGCGGCGACGGGCGACCCGGAACGGGCCGACGCCGCCGCCTGGGCCGCGGTCATCGGCGCCGCGGTGCGGCACGAGGCGGACCCCGAGGGCAAGGCCCCGCCGGCCGCCGACGCCGGACGCCTCCCCGGCCGGGTGCCGGGCCCGGCCGCCCTCGGCCGGATCGCCGACGTGCTGGCCGCCACCGCCCCGGTACCGCGGAAGGCCGCCGTGCCGAGCGGGACGAGCACGGCGGGGGCCGCGTGATCCGGGCCCGGCGCGAGAGGAGCCGAACGGTATGAGTCTCGTCGTGTACCTCGCGGCCCTGGTGTTCGGGACGACGTCCGTGCTGCTGTTCCGCCGTCCGCGCACGGCCATGCGCAACCCGCTGACCCTGTCCACCTGCGCGGCGATCGTGCTGGGCGCCCTGGTCCTCGTGTGCGCCGCCCCGGCCACCCTCGCCACCGTCAACGACCTCACCGGCGTCCCCAACTTCGGCGCCCCGCTGACCTACGGCATGCTCTGCGCGTACAGCTGCGCCGTGCTCGTGCTGCTGATCAACTGGCGGGGCGGCCCGCGGGAGCGGGTACGGCGGCTGGTGCTGCGCAGCATGGCCGCCTACGGGCTGCTGGCGGTCGCGATCGTGGTGCTGTTCGCCCTCGCCGACGCGCCCACCGAGCGCCTGACCGACCTCGACACCTACTACGCCGGCACCCCGTTCATGCGGGAGATGATCCTGCTGTACCTGCTCGGGCACAGTGCGGCGATGCTGGTGATGTGCGCGGTCTGCGTCAAGTGGGGCCGTGAGGTGGGCGGGCTGCTGCGGGCCGGGCTGCGGCTGATCCTGCTGGGGGCGCTGCTGGACGTGGTGGGGTTCCAGCTGACCAAGTACACGGCGGTGGTGGCGCGTTGGTCGGGCCACGACCTCGACTTCCTGTCCACCACGGTGGCCCCGCCGATGGCCTCGCTGGCCGCGCTGCTGTGCTCGGCGGGGTTCCTGCTGCCGAGGCTGCTGCCTCCCGTGGTCGCGCACTGGCGGGGGCTGGGCGACTACCGGCGGCTGGAACCGCTGTGGACCCTGGTGAGGTCGGTGTCCACCGCCCCGAAGCCCCCGGCCGCCTGGTGGCAGCTTCCACAGGCCCGGCTGCAGTGGCGCGAGGTGTCCATCCACGACGCCCTGCTCACGCTGGCCCCGTACTTCGACCACCGGGTCCGCGAGCGGGTGCGGGACACCGCCCTGCGCGCGGGCCGCTCACCCCATGAGGCCCGGCTGGCTGCGGAGGCGGCCATGCTCACCGACGCCGCGCGCCGGGCCGCCGCCCGTGAGGAACCGCCCGAGACCGCCGGTTCGTACCGTCTGCACGCCACCGAGGTCTCGGGCCCGAGCGGGCTGGTGGAGCTGGCTCGTGCGCTGGACCGCCCGCCCGTCGGCGGTACCGCATCCGGTGGTGCGGTACCGCCTTCCAGGACCACCCCACCCATGGCTGAACCCGAGGAGCCCCATGTCGCGTAGAGCTGTCGTCGTCGGTGCCGGCCTGGCCGGAACGCTGGCCGCGGCCGTGCTGTCCACGGCCGGCGTGGACGAGGTGATCGTGCTGGACCGCGACGAGCTGCCCGAAGGGCCGGAACACCGGCGCGGGCTGCCGCAGGGACGGCACGCGCACCTGCTGATGGCCGGCGGACTGGCCGCCATGGAGGAGCTGGTGCCGGGCGTGAGCCTGCGCAAACGGCTGCTGGCCGCCGGGGCCCACGAGATATCCCTCAGTTCGGGCATGCTGGCCCGCACTCCCGAGGGCTGGCTGCGGCGGTGGCGTCGCGAGGGGCCCGCCATGCTCACCTGCACCCGGGCGCTGCTGGACTGGACGGTACGGGAGGCGGTGCGCGAGCACTGCGCGGTCGAGATCCGCAAGGCGACGGTGCTCGGGCTGACGGGATCCGCGGGGCGGGCAAGGGGGGTGCGGATCGCGGCACCCGGCGGGGACACGGACCTCGACGCCGACCTGGTCGTCGACGCGAGTGGGCGCGGCACGCGCGTCGTCACCTGGCTGGACGGCCTCGGACTGTCCGGCGTCCGGGAACAGGCCGTGGACTCGGGGCTGGTCAACGCCTCGCGCGTCTACCGGGTGCCCGAGGGGGCGGAACGGTTCCCGCTGACGATCGTGCAGGCCAACCCGTACGTGAGCCGGCCGGCCCGGAGCGCGATGGTCATGCCGGTCGAAGGGGACCGCTGGCTGGTGAGCTGCGGCGGCTCGCGCGGCGGCGAACCGCCCGCCGACCCCGAGGGTTTCCTGCGGTACACGCTCGCGCTGCCGGACCCGATCGTGGGCCGGCTGATCTCCGGCGCGGAGCCGCTCACCGACATCCATCTGAGCCGGTCCACCAGCAACGTGCGGCGGTACCTGGAGAAGGCGCCGCGCTGGCCGGAGGGCTTCGTGGTCCTCGGGGACGCGCTGGCCACGTTCAACCCGGCGTACGGGCAGGGCATGTCGGTGGCCGCGTTCGGCGCGCAGGTGCTCGGACGGGAGCTGGAGCGCGCCGGGAGCCTCGCCGCGCCCGGTCTGGCCCGGCGGG
Source organism: Streptomyces mutabilis (assembly GCF_014649815.1). Classification (GTDB taxonomy): domain Bacteria; phylum Actinomycetota; class Actinomycetes; order Streptomycetales; family Streptomycetaceae; genus Streptomyces; species Streptomyces mutabilis. The sequence goes on from NZ_BMTT01000001.1 coordinate 237,177, forward strand.
TGGTGCGGGGGGCGGCGCGCTCGGTGGACGCGGCGTGGTCCATGGCCGTCGGCCAGGACGCCCTCTACCCCGGGGTGCGCGGCGGGCGGCGGCCGGGCGTCGCCGACCGCGCCGTGACGGCGTACACGCGGCGCGTGATGAAGGCGGCCACGGGCTCGTACGCGGCGGCCTCGGCCATCTGGGACGTCACCAGCATGCGTACGCCCCCGACCCGCCTGTTCCGCCCGGACGCCGTCCTGGCCGCCCTCGCCGGCTCCCCGCTCCCCCGGCTCACCGAGCCGCCGCTGACACCGGGCGAACGCGAGGTCGTGCGGTCACTGGACCGCACGGGGCGGTGACGGGCCGCCGCGCTCGACTGCCGGCGTCTTGACCCGCCCCCCGCCACCGCGCGCCGGCTCCGGGTCTCAGCCGGCGAACGCCGGCTGGGCCACCCCCCGCCCCGCGCCCGGGACCACCAGCAGCGACCCCGCCAGCGGATGCGGGGCGCTGAGCCCCACACGGGCCGTGGTGATGTACAGGTCGGTCAGCCCCGGACCGGCGAACGCGCAGGCGGTCACCCGGGGCACCGGAAGCACGATCACCCGGTCCAGCTCGCCGGACGGTGTGTACCGGCGCACCGCGCCCCCGTCCCACAGCGCGACCCACACGCACCCCTCGGCATCGACGCACAGCCCGTCCGGGAAGCCGGCCCCCTCCTCGATCACGGCCAGCGGGCGGCGGCCCGTGATCCGGCCGTCGGGGGCGGCGACGTCGAAGACGTCGATGCGGCGGGTCGGCGTGTCGACGTAGTACATCAGCCGCCCGTCGGGGCTCCAGCCGGTGCCGTTGCTGACCGTCACGTCGTCCAGCACCGTCGTCACCGTGCCGTCTCCGGCCACCCGGGACAGCGTGCCGCCGCCGGGTGCCTCGTCGTAGCGCATCGTGCCGGCCCACAGCGTGCCGTCGGGGGCGACGGCGGCGTCGTTGGCGCGTCGGCCGGGGACGACCTCCCGGTGCAGCCAGCGGAAGGTGCCGTCGGGATCGAGCAGGCCGACGCCGTCCCGCAGGTTGAGGACGACCCCGCCGCCCGCGCGGGGCTTGACCGCGCCCACGTGCTGTTCGGTGCGGCGCACCGTGCGCCGGCCGGTCGCCGGGGCGTAGGTGTGGATGCGGGAGTTCAGGATGTCGATCCACAGGAGGCGGCCGGTCGCCGGGTCCCAGGTGGGTCCCTCGCCGAGCGCCGCCTCCGCCCGGACGGCCACCTCGTACGCCGTGCCGGTCGCCGTCATGACGCGCTCCGGTGACCGAGGCGCTCGGACAGGTCGGCGGCGCCCTTGACGGCCAGTTCCTCCAGCTCGGCGCGGCGCTCCTCGCTCCAGCGGATCATGGGCACCGAGATGGACAGGGCCGCGACGACCCGGCCGGTGCGGTCGCGGACCGGGGCGGCCACGCAGGAGACGTCCGGGTTGGACTCGCGGTTCTCCACCGCGATGCCCCGCTCCCGGATATCGGCCAGGGCCTCGCGCAGCGCGGCCGGTTCGGTGATGCTGTTCGGCGTCATCGCGGTCAGCTCGGTGCCGTCCGGGAAGCGGGCCGCGAGCTGCGGCTCGGGAAGGGAGGCCAGCAGCATCTTGCCGACGGACGTGCAGTGGGCGGGCAGCTTCCGCCCGGCCGCCGACACCATCCGCACCGCGTGCGTGGAGTCGACCTTGGCGATGTAGATGACGTCCGTGTCCTCGAGGATCGCCACGTGCACCGTCTCGTCGCAGGTCTCGGCGACGGACCGGGCGACCTGCTGGCCCTCGGCGGCGAGGTCGAGGTGCTCGGCGTAGCGGGCGCCGAGCTGGTACGGACGCACACCGAGCCGGTACCGTCCGGGCTGCCCGGCCACGGGGACGATGTACTTGCGGGCGGCGAGCGTGGTGACCAGCTCGTGCACGGTGGTGCGCGGCAGCTGGAGACGGCGCACGATGTCGGGGGCGGAGAGCGTGCCGTCCCCGTCGAGGAAGAGCTCGAGTATGTCGAGAGCCCGGGTCACGGCTGGTACGAGGCGCCCCATGTCCGGCCCCCTCCCTAAGTTGTTCGAGATTTCAACAGGCGATCGGAATGACGAACACAGGCTACTCACATCGCGTTTGCCGGGGCAATGGGCCTGCGCCCGTGTGCTCGTCCGGCCCATGGGCCACGATGGATCCATGCCCACCGGAAAGCGGCCCTCCGGCCCGTTCACCCCGCGCGACTTCCAGCTCGTGCTGCTGCGCCGCATGGCCGACCACAACCCGGACCTGGTGGAGGACGCCCGCCGTGAGCTGGGTGTATCGATCGCGGTCATGAGGGAGGCCAACCGCCGCTGGCAGGCGATGCTCCGCTCCCCGCGCTCCCGTTCGGCGGCCTCCCGGTACCGCTCCGTCCTGGGCGAGCCCGAGTCGACGGCACCCCGCCGGATCGGCGACCTGGAGTGCGAGGCCCGGCAGTGGACCCTGCCGCTCTGGCCCGATCTGCGCTTCGAGGTACTCGTCGGCGACAGGGGCGCCGTCTGGAACGAGTGGCTGGTCCGCGCCCCGGGCGCCGAGGGACCGGAGCTGCGCACCGTGAACGACCTCACCCCCTGGTCCTGCACGGTCGACGAGGCGGCCCGCGCCTTCGCACCGGCCCGCCCGCTCCAGGGCTCGGCCCCGGCCCGGTGGGGCCTGGCCTTCACCGCGCCGGACGCGCACGGCCAACGACGCGAGGTCGTCGCCGAGTTCGCGTGGGAGCTGCTCCAGCGGACGGCGGTCGGCGACCGATAGCCGGCCGCGTTCAGCGGGCCGCGTCCAGCACCGCCTCCACCACCCGCGGCACCGACCGCTCGTGCAGCCACAGGAACAGGTTCGGCTCCACCAGCTCCAGTTCCATCACCCGCGGCCGCCCGTCGTCCCCGTCCACCAGGTCCACGCGGGCGTACAGCAGCTCGGGGGCGTCCGGTACGGCGGCCAGGGCGCGTTCGGCGACGGCGACTTCGGCCGCGGTCGGCGTCCAGCGCTCCAGGCCCGGGTGCGCGACCTTGCGCTCGTCGTAGGGCGTCCGGGGTGTGAGGACGGCGCCCTTGCGGCCGGCGTGCAGCAGGCGCCCGCCGAAGAACTGCAACGCCCGCTCCCCGGCGGTGTCGACGCTGCGCACGTACGGCTGCACCATCGCCGTGAAGCCCTCGGCGTGCATCCGCTCCACCTGCCGTACGGCGACGGCGTGCTCGTCGGGGGTGTAGCGGGCGGCGAAGCGGGCCCCGGCGCCGGAGGTCGGCTTGACGACGTACTCGTGGTCGTCCGGCAGGTCGACGGCCTCACCGGGCGCCGTGTACCGGGTGGGGACGGTGGGCACGCCCGCCTCGGCGAGCTCGCCCAGGTAGCGCTTGTCGGTGTTCCAGCGCACGACGGACGGCGGGTTCGCCAGCCGCGTCAGCCTCCCGCACTCCTCGGCCCACGCCGTGAACTCGTTCGCCCGCCAGCTGTAGTCCCAGGTGGAACGGATCACGGCGAGGTCGAAGGACGCCCAGTCGACGCCGTCGTCGTCCCACACCTCGGCGGACGCCGTCGCGCCCGCGTCCGCCAGGGCCCGCACCAGCACCGGCAGGTCCCGGTCGACGCTGACCTGCGGGCCGGGGCGGCAGGTGACGAGTGCTATTCGGGGCATGGCTCTATCGTTCCTCTCCCGGGTCCCAGTCCAGCAGGCGGACCTTGGCGACCGTACGGACGTGGCGGCGCATCGCGGCGGCGGCCTGCCGGGGCAGGCGGTCGGCGATCGCGTCGAGGATGGCCCGGTGCTGGGCCAGGGAGCGGCCGGGCCGGCCGGGCTGGCGGAGGGACTCGGTGCGGCTCTCGGCGATCTGGCGGGCGATGGAGCGCATGAACTCCGCGAGCAGGCTGCTGTGCGCCGCCGCCGTCACCGCCGCGTGGAACAGGCGGTCGCCCTCGACGCCGTGCCCGCCCCGCTCGATCTCCTCGGCCATGACGGCCAGCGCGGACCGCATCGCGGCCAGGTCGTCCTCCGTGCGGCGCTCGGCGGCCAGTTCGGCGAGCTTGGTCTCCAGCGCCTCGCGGGCCTCCAGGACGTCCGGGAGGCGCCGACGGCGTTCGACCATCTTCTCGACGGGCTCGACGTCGAGGCTGTCGCGCACCAGGTACGTCCCGCCACCGTGCCGCGCCTCCACCAGGCCCTGGACCTCCAGGACCACGATCGCCTGCTTCACCGAGGCCCGGCTGACGCCGAGGCGCTGGGCGAGGTCCCGTTCGGGCGGCAGGCGGTCACCGGTCCGCAGGCCGCCGTCGGCGACGTACTGGCGCAGCCGCTCCAGCACCTGTTCGTACAGGCGCCGCTTGGTCATGGGGCGCAGGGCGTCGGTCACGGTTCCCCCTCTCGCCGGGAGCGTAACACCGGGCCGACCGTGGCCGAGTGGCTGAGCCAATTCGTGCGCGACCCCTTGACTCGGCCTCGGAGCGGGCCCACGCTGACCGACCAGTCGCACCGTCCAAGTGGCTCAGCCACTCTGCCAATGGTCAGCCTCGGGAGCCCCCGCATGTCCCCCGAACTCGTCTCGATCCTCGTCCTCGTGGTGGTGTTCGTCATCGCCACCACCCGCTCCGTCAACATGGGCGCCCTCGCCTTCGCCGCCGCCTTCGGGGTGGGCACGCTCGTCGCGGACCTCGACGCGGACGGCATCTTCGCCGGTTTCCCCGGCGACCTGTTCGTCGTCCTCGTCGGTGTCACCTACCTGTTCGCGATCGCCCGGGCCAACGGCACCACCGACTGGCTGGTGCACGCCGCCGTCCGGCTGGTGCGGGGGCGTGTGGCGCTGATCCCGTGGGTGATGTTCGCGCTCACCGGCGCGCTCACGGCGATCGGCGCGGTCAGCCCGGCGGCGGTCGCGATCGTCGCGCCGATCGCGCTGAGCTTCGCCACCCGGTACTCGATCAGCCCGCTGCTCATGGGCACGATGGTGGTGCACGGCGCCCAGGCCGGCGGCTTCTCGCCGATCAGCATCTACGGGTCGATCGTCAACGGCATCGTGGAGCGCGAGGACCTGCCGGGCAGCGAGGTCACCCTCTTCCTGGCCTCGCTGATCGCCAACGTCCTGATCGCGGGCGTGCTCTTCGCGCTCTTCGGCGGGCGGAAGCTGTGGGCGCGGGGTTCGGTACCGACGGACGGCACCGGCGGGGCGGGCACGGAGCCCGCGGGCAAGGAACCTCCGGGCACCGGCACAATGCCCGGCGTCGGCACCGGTTCCGGTGCCCCCACCGCCGTCGCCGTCCGCCCCGACCAGGACACCGACGACGGCACCGGCGCCGGTCTCCGCCTCACCCCCGCCCGGATCGCCACCCTCAGCGCCCTGGTCGCCCTCGTCGTGGCCGTCCTCGGCTTCGACCTGGACGCGGGGCTGACCGCGGTCACCCTCGCCGTCGTGCTGAGCACCGCCTGGCCGGCCGACAGCCGTCGCGCGGTGGGCGAGATCGCCTGGTCCACGGTGCTGCTGATCTGCGGTGTCCTCACGTACGTCGGTGTGCTGGAGGAGATGGGCACCATCACCTGGGCCGGCGAGGGCGTCGGCGGGATCGGCGTCCCGCTGCTGGCCGCCGTGCTGCTCTGCTACATCGGCGCGATCGTGTCGGCCTTCGCCTCGTCCGTGGGCATCATGGGTGCGCTGATCCCGCTGGCGGTGCCGTTCCTCGCGCAGGGCGAGATCGGGGCGGTCGGCATGGTGGCGGCGCTCGCGGTGTCCGCGACGGTCGTGGACGTCAGCCCGTTCTCGACCAACGGCGCGCTGGTGCTGGCCGCGGCGCCGGACGTCGACCGCGAGCGGTTCTTCAGGCAACTGATGGTGTACGGGGGGATCGTGGTGGCGGCCGTGCCCGCGCTGGCGTGGCTGGTGCTGGTCGTCCCCGGCTTCGGATAGGCCCAGGTCGGGAACCGGCCATCGCGAACAGCAGAGAATCGACTAAGGAGTACGACGCGTGTCCTCTCTCTTCCCCGCCCTCTCCCCGGCCGCGACCGGTGCCGGGGCCGACCGGCCGGCCCTGCGTTTCGGCGAGCGCTCCCTGACGTACGGGCAACTGGCCGCGGCGGCGGGTGGCACGGCCGACCGCATCCGCGGGGCCGGGCGCGTCGCCGTCTGGGCGACACCGGCGATGGAGACCGCCGTCGCCGTCGTGGCGGCGCTGCTGGCCGGGGTCCCCGCCGTGCCGCTCAACCCGAAGTCGGGCGACAAGGAGCTCGGGCACATCCTGTCCGACAGCGAGCCGTCACTCGTCCTGGCTCCCCCCGGCGTCGAACTCCCGCCCGCCCCGGGCGCCCTGGAGCGGATCGACGTCGACGTGCACGCCACCGGCCCCGTCCCCGAGGACCGCGCCGACGACGGAGCCCCCGCCCTCGTCGTCTACACCTCCGGCACCACCGGCCCGCCCAAGGGCGCGGTCCTCCCGAGGCGCGCGCTGGCGACGACCCTGGACGCGCTCGCCGACGCGTGGCGGTGGACGGACGACGACGTGCTGGTGCAGGGGCTGCCGCTGTTCCACGTGCACGGCCTGGTGCTGGGCATCCTCGGCCCGCTGCGGCGCGGCGGGTCCGTGCGGCACCTGGGCAGGTTCACCACCGAGGGCGCGGCCCGTGAGCTGAACGACGGCGCGACCATGCTCTTCGGGGTGCCGACGATGTACCACCGCATCGCGGAGGCACTGCCCGCCGAGCCGGAGCTGGCGAAGGCGCTGGCCGGGGCCCGGCTGCTGGTGTCGGGCTCGGCGGCGCTGCCCGTGCACGACCACGAGCGCATCGCCGCCGCCACCGGACGCCGGGTGATCGAGCGGTACGGCATGACGGAGACGCTGATGAACACCAGCGTGCGGGCGGACGGCGAGCCGCGCGCCGGGACGGTGGGCGTGCCGCTGCCGGGCGTCGAGCTGAGGCTGGTGGAGGAGGACGGCACCCCGATCGCGGCGCTGGACGGAGAGAGTGTGGGCGAGATCCAGGTGCGCGGCCCGAACCTGTTCACCGAGTACCTGAACCGCCCCGACGCCACCGCCGCCGCCTTCACCGAGGACGGCTTCTTCCGCACCGGCGACATGGCGGTGCGCGACCCCGACGGCTACGTCCGCATCGTCGGCCGCAAGGCCACCGACCTGATCAAGAGCGGCGGGTACAAGATCGGGGCCGGTGAGATCGAGAACGCGCTCCTCGAAAACCCGGAGGTGCGGGAGGCGGCCGTCACCGGGGAGCCCGACCCGGACCTCGGTGAGCGGATCGTGGCGTGGATCGTGCCGGCCGACCCCGCCTCGCCGCCCGCCCTGGAGACCCTCGCCGACCACGTCGCCGGGCGGCTCGCCCCGCACAAGCGGCCCCGCGTGGTCCGGTACGTGGACGCGCTGCCGCGCAACGACATGGGGAAGATCATGAAGCGGGCGCTGACCGATGGCTGACCGCCTGTCCGCGCGGGCCTTCCTCGCCCTGCTCACCGACGACTTCTCCGAACTCCCCCACCCACCGGGCCGGCCGGAGCCGCCCGACGGCCCTCTCGGCTGGGACGGTTACGGCGCCTCCCGCGCCCGCGCCGCCGAGCGCACGGGCGAGGCGGAGTCCGTGGTCTGCGGCACCGGACGCGTCGAGGGGACCCGGGCGGTGCTGCTGGCCTTCGAGTTCGGCTTCCTCGGCGGCTCGCTGGGCCGGCACACCGGTGACCGGCTGGAGGCCGCTCACGCGTACGCCCGCGAACACCGGCTGCCGGTGGTGCCGTTGGTCGCGACCGGCGGCAGCCGGATGCAGGAGGGGATGCTCGCGCTGACCCAGCTCCAGCGGGTGGCCCGGCAGGCGGCCCTCACCCGGGAGGCCGGGCTGCCGCAGATCGCCGTGTTGCGCGACCCTGCCACCGGCGGCGGATGGGCGACCCTGGGCGCGGGCGCCGACGTGGTCCTCGCGCTGCCCGGCGCCCAGGTCGGTTTCGCCGGGTCCCGGGTCCGGCCGCCGGCCGCCGACCCGGCGGCGTACACGGCCGAGGCACAGGTGGCGGCGGGCAGCGCGGACGCCGTGGTGCCGGCCGGTGAGCTGCGGGCGACGCTGGGGCGGTGGCTGCGGCTGCTGACCGCGCCGTCGGACGGACCGGCTCCCGTGCCGGAGCCGCTGGGGGCGCGGGACCTGCCGGTGAGCGGCTGGGACGCGGTCCGGCGGGCCCGCGCACCCGAACGCCCGCGCGCCGGGGCGTACCTGGACGCCTACCTCACCCACCGCGTCGCCCTGTCCGGCGACCGCTGTGGCGGCACCGACCCGGACGGCATGCTCTGCGGCTTCGGCGAGCACGCGGGCCGGACGGTGGCGTACGCCGCCCAGACCGGGAAGGCGACCCGGCCCGCCGGCTACCGCACCGCCGCGCGCCTGCTCCGCCTCGCGGACCGGCTCGGCATTCCGGTGCTGACCCTGGTGGACACCCCGGGCGCGGCCGGCGACGCGGAGGCGGAGCGGCGGGGTGCGGGCCCGGCCATCGCCGACCTGTTCGTCGCGATGGCGTCGGTGCGCACGCCGGTGACCACGCTGGTGATCGGCGAGGGCGGCTCGGGCGGGGCGCTGGCGCTGGCCGCGCCGGGGCGCACCTGGGCCACGCCGGACAGCTACTTCTCCGTCATCGCGCCGGAGCTCGCGGCGGCGATCCTGAAGCGGGGTCCGCAGGAGGTCGAGTCGACGGCGGATCAACTGCGCCTGCGCCCCACCGACTTGGCCGAGCTGGGCGTGATCCGAACAGGCGAGCAGTTGTTCCCTGGAACAGGTGATCGTCGCACTGAAGAGCGCATGTGACTGCAGAGACCAACGACACTTACGGTGTGCAAGCGACGGGCTGCAGACCGTAGTCGACGCACATGTCCCAAGCAGTACCGAGTCCCACACAGCACAGCGCAAGGAGCTGCACGATCATGAACCTTCTCACCGACATCCTCGCCGGCCTCGTCCACTTCGTCGGCCGGCTGGTCTGACGGTCCGGGAAACCAGGCGGCGCCGCCTCTTGTCCCAGGGAGGCGGCGCCGTCCGCTTGTCAGCGCACGGCCACGGCCCGCACGATCTCCTGCGTGACCGAGCCGCCCCGGTCGTCTCGCGCCGAGGCCCGCAGCGAGACGTGCCCGGCGTCACGGGGCACGCTCAGCGTCCCGGACCAGGACGCCTCCCCGTCACCGCCGCGCAGCCGGACGTCCTGCCAGGTCTTCCCGGCGTCGTACGACACCTCCAGCTCTCCGCCGCCGATCGTCCCGGTGTCCGGGGCACCGGCCACGTACTCGGCGCCGATCCCCACCCGCAGCTTCTTCCCGCCGCGCACCTTCCCCGCGAGGTCGGTGTCGACGTCGAAGGAGAGGTTGATCAGGGGGAGGTAGGTCCAGCGGTTCTCCGGCGTGGCGGCCGAACGGAAGGTCCACTCCGCGCGCCCCTCGGTCCCGAGGCCCCAGCGCCCTGCGTCGAGCGCGGTGTCGGTGACGAGCCTGTAGGTGCGCTCGTCGGCCGGCGCGTCGTCCACGTACGCGGCGGAACCCGCCCGCTGCTCGACCAGTTCGCCGTCCAGGTACATGGACGTGGTCTGCGACATCCCGCTGCCCTCGCTCCACACGTCGCCGAAGCCGGTGTGGTCGGGGCCGGAGTCGCCCCAGCCGGGGGCGTTGAACTGGAGCCGGTCGCCGGCCCGCTGCTGGCCCCAGCCCAGCCCGGTGCCGAGGCAGGGGTGCCACACCGGCTTGAACCAGTCGAGCCCGGTGCGCGAGCCTCCCCCGTACCGGAGCGTCCCCGACCGCTGTTCCAGCGCGCCGTCGACGGTCGTCACGGACTCGTGCCACAGCTGGCCGGGTCCGGTCGACACGTACTCGGTGCGCTCGGCCGGGAAGTCGATCCGCTCCTTGAAGCCGAGGCCGATCGGGAAGGTGTCGGTGATCGAGTACCGGAACTCGCCGCCGCTCGCGGGTTCGGCCGCGTGGTACCTGGTCCGCAGCTCCGCGAGGCCCCGGCGCCCCGGCTCGTAGGTGAGGTCCCGGTCGGGCACGGCGCCGCGATGGCCTTCGGACAGGTCGTACGTGTAGGGGCTGTTGCGCGTCCCGGTCATGTCGACGCGGCCGGCGTCCCGCAGCCGCTGTGCGTCGGCGGCGCTCACCGTGGCGATCTGCAGCGGCCGGTCGGCGTTGTCGGCCGTGCCCCACCAGGACATCAGCCGACCGGGCACGTCGTCGGTCACGAACAGCGCCTTCACGCCCGCGTCCTGCGCGGCCTGCGCGAGGTCCGTCGGCACGGTACCCCCGGTGAGCTCGGCGAGGACCGCCTTGCCCCGCGCGCCGTCCGGGAAGGGACCGTCCCCGACGTCCACCAGCGGCAGTCGGCGGCGGCCCTCGATCAGGGTGCCGCCCGACTGGACGACGGCCTCACCGATCCCCTTCACCTCCAGTGCCGGCTTGCCGAGCCGCCACACCGTCCGGTACTCGAAGTCGCCCTCGGTGACCTTCTTTCCGGTGGGCGCGGCGAAGACGCTGTCGTACGTCAGGGGCACCTGGACCGCACCGAACAGGTCGGAGCCGTTCGCGCTGCGGTCGTACTCCATGAGCAGTTGCCGCGTCTCGGTGCGCTTGTCGACGTCGGCGCTGATCTCGCGCAGCTCGGTGCCGTCGAGGGTGATCTCGCGGTCCCGGTCGACGACGACCTCGGGCGCCGCGAGGAAGCCGAGCCCGAGCGAGTCGGCGCCGCGACTGCCGCGCACGTCGAGGAAGGAGGTCAGGCTGTACGTCCCCGGCACGAGCCGCAGCTTCAGGGTTCCGGTGTCGCCGACGTGCGCGGGGAAGGGGTCGACGCCCTCGGCGAGGCGCTGGACGGTCAGGTCGGCCGGGGTGGCGGCACCGGCGCGGTCCTTGACGTGGACGGTGAGCGTGTACCGCTCCTCCTCCTTGACCAGCCCGACCGCCGTGTGCGCGACGGGCGTGCCGTCCGCGCCGGACGCCACGATCCGTCCGCTCGTCGTCCCGACGGGAGCCTTGGCACCGTCACCGGTGACGGTGGTGGAGGCGGTGCCGTGCGCGGGCACGGTGAGGGTGGTGTCGGCGAGGGTGGCGACGCCCTCGGGGGCGCCCTGCACGGACAGCCTCAACTCGACGTCGTCGGCTGAGAAGTTGGAGTAGGTGACGGTGCGGGTCACCGGCTCGTTCGCGTCGTACGGCCAGGAGTAGTGGCCGAGGTCGGCGCTTCCGGTGGCGGTGACCTCGGTGCCGATCGCGTCCGGCACGCTGACCCGGCCCGCGCCCAGCCGGTAGGCGGAGTCGTCGAGCCGCTTCGAGGTGGACATCAGCGCGTCCTTCAACTGCGCGCCGGTCCAGTCGGGGTGCCGCTCGGCGAGCAGGGCGGCCACGCCGGAGACGTGCGGCGTGGCCATCGACGTACCGTCCATGGAGGTGTAGTCGCCGCTGCCCTCGGCGAGCCGGGAGCGGGCGGCGAGGATGCCGACGCCCGGGCCCGACAGGTCGGGCTTGAGGGCGTCGTCCCCGTACCGTGGCCCGGCGCTGGTGAACCAGGCGGCCCGGTCGGCGGAGTCGACGGCGCCCACGGTCAGGGCGGAGTCGGCGGCGCCGGGCGAGCCGATGGAGGAGGGGGAGCCGGTGTTCCCCGCGGCGATGACGAAGAGGGCGCCGGTCTCGCGGGACAGGGCGTCGACGGCTTGTGCCATGGGGTCGGTGCCGTCGCTGGGCTCGGTGGAGCCGAGGCTCATGGAGACGATGTCGGCGTCCACGTCCCGGGCGGCCCACTCCATGCCGGCGATGATCTGGGACTCGCTGCCCGTGCCCTGGTCGGACAGGACCTTGCCGACCGCGAGGGTCGCGCCGGGCGCGACGCCCTTCTCCTTGCCGTCGGAGGCCGCGCCGCTGCCGCCGACGGTGGAGGCGACGTGCGTGCCGTGGCCGTGCCGGTCGGCGACCTCCTCACCCGGTATGAAGCTGCGGCTCTGCGCGACGCGGCCGTCCAGGTCGGGATGGCCGGCGTCCACGCCGCTGTCCAGCACGGCCACCGTGACGCCCTTGCCGGTGAGCCCGGCCTCCCAGGCCTCGGGCGTGCCGATCTGCGCGTTGGACTCGGCCATGGCGGCGCTGACCCGCCCGTCGAGCCACACGCCGTCGATGGTGGTGCCCCGACGGGTGAATTCCCGCCAGAATGTACGGCCCTTGTCCGCCTCGACGGCGACCCCGCGCACGCTGGGCAGCGACCGCGTCCGCTCGGCCCCCTTCAAGGCGGCGGCCCGGGCACCCTTCCCGTAGGTCACGATCAGCGGCAGCTCGCCGGTCTCGCTGTCGGCGAGCCCCTGCTCCAGCAGTTCCCCGATGTCGAAGAGCCGTGCGTCGAGGCTGCCGTCGCGCAGGTACGGCAACGCCTCGTCGGGCACGACCGTGGTCCGGCCGCCGGTGCTGCGGGTGTGCACGGCGCCGGTGGCGCCCTCGGGCCGCTCGACCGTGACGGTCCTCCGGCCGCCGCCGAGATCGCCCACGGCCACCCGGTCGCCGGTGACGAGGGTGACGGTGCGGGTGGCGTCGCGGGCGTTCGCGGACGGGGTGCCGGTCGCCGCCCCGGGCGGCTCCTGCGCCGCCGCCGTACCGGCCGGCAGCAGCGCGATCACGAGCCCCGCCGACAGGAGGGTCGCTCCGCGTCTGACTGGTCCTCTGGTCATCCACGTCTCTCTTCGTGTCGTCGTAGAGTGCTGTGACGATTGCTGGGAGCAGTCTCACGGGGCCTGTCGGGCTGAGGAGTTGACCAGGGGTGGCGGTTTGGCGCCCTGGCGGGTTTCCGCCAGCCCCGCGCGGGACCGGCGGCGGAAGACGGGACACCGCCGAGTACCGTCCGTCACAATGAGGTCCCGCACGGGTAGGACGGCACACGGGGAGCGAACGGCTTCATGGACCGGTTGGTCGAGTTCAGCACCGAGGACGGTGCGCGGGTGGTCGTCGAGGGCGTCGAGGACGAGGACGGCGCGCGACTGGTCTCGCGCGGTGACGGACCGGCACGGGCGGCGCGCACCTTCGAGGCTTCCCTGGAGGGCGTGCGGGCGGCGGCCGGGTCCGCGCTGCGGGTGTTCCGGGACGGCTCGCTCAGACCCGACTCGGTGGAGCTGGAGTTCGGGGTGAAACTGACCGCGGAGACCGGCGCGGTCATCGCGAAGGGGGCGGCCGAGGGGCATCTGGTGGTGAGGCTGAGCTGGTCGCCCCAGCACCTGGAGCGTCCGGAGGGACCGGACGCCGCGGGCCGGTCATGACCGGTGCCGCGTGGCACGCCCGCGTCGAGTGCGGCACGGAGGTCGGCGCCGGGTTCCTCGTCTCGAGGCGCCGGGTGCTCACCTGCGCGCATGTCGTCAGGTGGAGCGAGGACGCCACGGTCACGGTGACCTTTCCCGGCCACCGGGAGCTGGGCGAGCTGTCCGCCGCGGTCGCCGTGCACGGCGGCTGGCGGGGCGGCGCCGCCGACCGCGGCGACCTGGCCGTACTGGAGCTGGAGCGTGCAGTGCCGCTCACCCCGGCCGCATTCGCCCGCCCCGGCGCGGAACGGTCCGTACCCGCACCCGAGTTGGTCGCCTACGGCTTCCCGAAGGGGTACGACGAGGGCATGCTCGCCTCCTACCGGGCCGTGCCCGGCCCGCTGATCTCGGACGAGTGGGTCCAGTTGGAGGCACTGACGGGGCACGGGCAGCCGCTGGCGGCCGGGTTCAGCGGGGCGGCGGTGACACTGGCCGACGGCACGGTCGTCGGCATGGTCTCGGCGGTCGCGGGCGCCAGGGACGTACGCGTCGGCCGGATGCTGCCCGTCGAGGTCATGGCGCGCTACTGGCCCGAACTCGGCGAGCTGGTGCCCACGCCCGGGCACCGGTCGGACGCGCGCAGGCGGCTGTACGCACTGCTGCGCCGCGCCGAGGAGGCCGGCCTGGCGTGCGAACCGAACCGGCTGTACGTCTCCGCCATGGACGACTTCGCCCCGTCGCCGCCCGAAGGCGGTTTCGCCTCCCTGCGGGAAGCCGCCGCCTACGTCCAGTGGGAGGTGACGGAGCCGGGCGCCGTGGCCCGGTTCGCCGACCGGCTGGAGGAACTGCTGGAGGAACGGCCGCACGCCCTCCCGCCGCGGCCCGCGACGTGGTCGCCGATCGTCGTGGAGATCGACCACAGCGGGGCCGGCGCCGACCAGGTCACCGTCGAGGTGTCGGCCTACCGGGACGGGCGGCGCCGCCCGGTGGGCTCGCGCCGGATGGCCCGGAGCGCGGTGCGGGCCTTCGTGCAGGAGCGCATCGACGAGGCGTTCACCCAGCTCGATCCCGGCGCCGAGGAACTGATCACCTTCGTACTGCCGCGCGAGTGGCTCAACGAACCGGTCGCGCACTGGGCGTGCAGCGAGGACGACCCCACCCCGCTCGGCTGCGCCTACCCGCTGGTCGTCACCGACCGGTACCGCCACCGCAGTGGACGACTCCGCCACCAGCTGCGCAAGAGGTGGCGCGAACTCGGCGTCAGCCCGGGCGGGAAGCTGCACCGCGTCGAATGCGGGACCCGGGAGCGGCCGGCCGGGCTGCGCAAGCGGCTGCGGGACGAGGCGGAGCTGGCCGGTTTCGCCGCCCCGCCCCCGGCGGCCCGGGAGCACTTCGAGGTCGGCCTCAACCTCCCCGTCCCGGTACTGCTGTGGCCGCGCAGGGGCTGCCCCGGCGACGGGCACGACGGCGCCTGCTCCGGCACCGCGTTCCTCGACGAACTCGCCGTGTCCGTGGCTGGGGTCCCGCCGTCCGAACTCCCCCGTCTGGTCATGGAGCTGCGCGAGACGGCGGACGCGGCCGACGTCCCGGACGAGCACTGGGCGAGGGACGTCCAGCTGCTGTGGGACGACCCGCGCTGCTTCGCCGAGCCCGCCGCCCTGCTGCACTCACCCGTCGGCTGACCCGGCTCGCCCCGCACAGGAACCACCCGCCGCACCGATCGCTCGGAGAGAAGAACCATGCCCCTGTGGCCCGTCTACACCGGCGCGCCGGACCCGCACGACGGCATCACCAGGCTGCCCCCGCCCCCGCCCTGGCGTGACTTCGACGGCCGCCCGCTGCTGGATCCCCCGGACGACGACGGCGACTTCGCGCACGCCTCCCCCGACCGCGCCCACCGCGCCACGACCTACCAGGCGACCGAGCGCACCGTGCAGTTGGTCAACGCGGCCCTCTACCTGCGGCGGCCGCTGCTGGTCACCGGCCCGCCGGGCACCGGCAAGTCGTCCCTTGCCTACGCGGTCGCGCGGGAACTGCGGCTCGGGCCGGTCCTCAGGTGGAACATCACCAGCCGCAGCACCCTCCACGACGGCCTCTACACCTACGACCCGCTCTCCCGCCTCTACGCCGCGCGCCGGACCGCCGAACACCCCGGCCACCCGGCCGGCGGCACCGGCGTCGAGGACCACCTGCGCCTCGGCCCGCTCGGCACCGCCCTGCTGCCCTACGCCCGCCCCCGCGCCCTGCTCATCGACGAGATCGACAAGAGCGACCTCGACCTGCCGAACGACCTCCTGCACGTCCTGGAGGAGGGCCAGTACGAGATCCCCGAACTCGTGCGCGCCTCGCGGGACATCCCAGGCGGGCGGGCCGAGGTGCTCATCGACGGCACCGACCAGCGGGTGCCCGTCGAACGCGGCCGGGTCCGCTGCAACGCCTTCCCGTTCGTCGTCCTCACCAGCAACGGCGAGCGCGAGTTCCCCCCGGCCTTCCTGCGCCGCTGCGTCTCGCTGCGCCTGCGGCAGCCGGACGACGACCACCTCGCCGAGATCGTCCGCGCCCACCTGGGCGAGCCCGACGGATACGCCCGGCAGCTGATCGACCGGTTCCTGTCCCGCGTGGGCAGCGGAGAACTGGCCACCGACCAGCTCCTCAACGCCATCTACCTGGCCCGCTCCTCCGGCCTGGGCACCGAGTCCCTGGACGAGCTGGCGGAACAGCTGATGCCCTACCTGGGCCGGTCCCCGCAGCCCGACGCCTTCTGATGCCCGCCGACCGGCCCGGCCCACCGGACCCCCTGCCCCGCCTGGCCGACATCCTCGGCCGGGCGTCCTCGGGTGCCCGCCCCACACCGCTGGAACTGGCGGAACTGTTGTGGCTGGCGGGGCACATGGAGCCCGCGGACCAAGACTCGCCGGGCCCGTCGGAGGAGCCGCACCCACCGGCCCCGCTGGCCGACCGGCAGCCCCCGGAGCCCGCCCCGCCGCCCGCGACCGGCCCGGCGGCGCTGCGGCCCCGCGAGCCGCGGCGGGAGAACGGGCGGGGCCGGCCGGCCCCCGCGCCTGCGGCATCCGGGACGCCCGGCCCCCGCAGCCCCCTGCGCCTGCCCGCCCAGGCGCCGCCCGCGGGGACGGCGACGGCCGAACCGCACAGTGCCCTGCTCGTCCCCGCCCCGCCGATGCTGCCCCACCCGTTGGCGATCCAGCGGTCGCTGCGCCCGCTCAAACGCCGCGCGAACGCCCCGGTGGGCCGGGAAGTGGACGAGTCCGCGACCGCCGACCGCATCGCCCGGCTGGGCGTCGACCCCGAGTGGTGGCTGCCGGTGCTGCGCCCGGTGCGGGAGCGGTGGCTGCGTTTGAGCTTGGTGCACGACACGGGACCCACGATGCCCGTGTGGCAGCCCCTGGTGCGGGAACTGCACACCGCGCTCGCCCAGTCGGGCGTCTTCCGCACCGTCACCCTGCACCGGGCCGAGGCCGACGGCACCGTCCGCGACAACGGAGCCGAGGCACCCGCCGACGGCCGTACCGTCACCCTGCTGATCAGCGACTGCATGGGCCCCCAGTGGCGGGAGAGCCCGGCAGGCACGCGGTGGTTCGCCACGCTGCGCCGCTGGGCCCGGCACACGCCCCTCGCCGTCCTCCAGCCGCTGCCCGAGCAGCTGTGGCGGGACACCGCGCTGCCGCCCGTCGCCGGCCGACTGTCCGCCCCGCACCGGGCGGCGCCCAGCGCGGCGCTCGACTTCACGCCGTACGACACCACCGTCCCCCGGGCCCCCAGGGGGGCCACGCACGTCCCGGTGCTGGAGCCGGGCCCCGAGTGGCTGGCGAACTGGGCGTCCCTGGTCGCGAGCCCGGGCGGCACCGAGTACGCGGGCGCGGCAGCCGTCCTGCACCACCCGCTGCCGGCCGACGCCGAGGACCGCACCGACCTCTCGCGGCTGTCCGCGCGGGAACTGGTCCTGCGTTTTCGGGCGAACGCCTCCCCGCCGGCCTTCCGGCTGGCCGGCCACCTCGCGCTGGGGCGCCCCGACCTGCCGGTGATGCGGCTGGTGCAGGCCGCCGTCGAACCCGACCCGCTCCCGAGTCACCTCGCCGAGGTCATCCTCAGCGGCCTGCTCTCCACCGTCCCCGGGCCACCCGGTTCGTACGCGTTCCGACCCGGCGTCCGCGAACTGCTCCTGCGCGGGCTGCCCCGCACCGCCCGCGACCGCACCCACGAGCTGCTGCTGCGCACCGGGGGCCTGATCGACGAGCGCGCGGGACGCTCGCCAGGCGAGTTCAGCGCGCTGATCCCCTCCCGGGACGGGACCGAACGCGCCAACGGGAACGAGACGTTCGCGGCGATCAGCCAGGAAAGCGCACGACAGCTCGCCGCGCGCGCCCGGCCGCCGGCCGCGTCGCCCTTCCCGCCCGCGCCGGCCGCGCGCTACCGGCCGGTGCGTCGGCTCTCGCCGGCCGGGAGGATGTGGCTGGCGGAGGACACCGAGACCAACCGGACGGTGACGGTCCGGCTGCACGACCCGCTCCCCGGACCCGCGGCGCGCCGGGCGTTCGTGCGCGGTGTCCGGCGCCTGACGCGGATCGACCACCCCAACGTGGTGACCGTCCTCGACGGCGGTGTCGAGGAGGACGTCCCGTACGTCGTCATGGAGTACCTGGACGGCATCGCGCTGAACGCGCTCGTCCGCTCGAACGGCCGGCGGCTGCCGCCGCCGCTCACGGTGTCGGTGGGGGCGCAGCTCGCCCGCGCGCTCGGCGCCCTGCACGCGGCGGGTACCACGCACGGCCATCTGGAGGCGTCCCGGGTCGTCCTGCTGCCGGACGGCACGGCCCGGCTCAGCCTCTTCGAACCGGGGCGCACCTCCGGCCCGGCAGGGCACTCCGAGGACCTGCGGGCCCTGTGCGACGTCATGCTGCTGCTGACGTCGGGAACCTCGCGCCTGACCGTCCCGATCGAGTCCCGTCGGCTGGACCGGCTGCCCGAGGCCCTGCGCATCGACTACGCGCACGCCTTCGACCAGCTGATGTTCCCGTCGCTGGAGACCCAGACCCGGGGCCGGGACCTGCTCACGCATCCCGGCCTGCTCACGCGGGCCCGGGAGGCGTACGAGCCGCGCCGGTACCGCGCCCTGGGCCCGCTGCGGGTCGACCTCCCGGACGGCTCCCCCACGCTGCCGCCCGCCGTCCGCGCGCTGCTCGCCACTCTGCTGCTCAAGCCCGGCCGCACGGTGACGCACGAGGAGCTGCGGTGGGGGCTGTGGGACCCGGGTGACGAGCCGCGCGACCCGCGGGCCGAGGTGACCGGGGCGGCCGGGGAACTGGCGGCCCTCCTGGGGCCGGGCGTACTGGTGACGTCGGCCCACGGCTACGCCCTGCACACCAGCGCCGACCACGTGGACGTGGTGCACTGCGACGAACTGGTGCGCCGCGCCGACGCGGCGGCTCTGGAGGGCTCGCCGGCCGAGGCCCGCGACCTTGTCACACAGGCGCTGGCGCTGTGGCACGGCCCGGAGCCCCTGGCGGACGTGCCGGGCCCCGCTGCCCGCACCGCCCGCACCCGCCTGGCCCGCCTGCGCCTCGCCCTGCACACCAAGCGGGCCGAACTCGACCTGACTCTCGGCGACTACGACCGGGCCGCCACCGATCTGGCCGGTCTGCTGCGCGCGCACCCGCACCGCGAGGACTTCCGCCGCCTGTACCTGCTCGCGCTGCGCCGCCAGGGCCGGGGCGAGGAGGCGCTGGAGGTGTACGAGGAGTACGAACTGTCCGGCGGGCGGAGCCCGGCACTGGTGGCGCTGGGCCGGGAACTGCGCGAGGAGCACGGGCAGGCGGACGAAGCCCAGCGCGAGGAATCCGGGCAGTCGACGGCCCAGCACACCCGGCACGACCTCCTGTCCCCGCCCGACGAGCTGCCCGAGGGCCCCTTCCCCACGGAGGACGACCTCTGGACACCCCTGCTGGGGGACCCGGAGGAAGAGGAGCAGCGACCTGACACGCTCGTGGGCAGTGGTGCCTGGGGAGACGGCCCGGACGACGACCCGGACCTGGATCCCGCGACGGCCATGGAGCGGGCGGAGATCCTCGCGGAGGTCGCGGCGCAAGAGGCGGAGGCGGACGACGGCGTCGACACCGACCTCCGCGTCTGCGCCCGCTTCACGTTCGCCGAGGGTCTCAGCGGCGACGAGGCCCTCGCGGCCCTGTCCCACCTCGTCACCGGCCTGCTGGCGGACAGCGGGCTGGAGGAGCATGCGTACGACCCCTTCTCGGGCCGGGCGGGGTTCCTCGTACGACTGGCGCCCGGGGTGCAGGCCACCCGCCTCCTGCGAGCGACCGTGGAGAAGCTGCCCGAGCGGCTGGCCCACGTGGGCAGCCTGCGGCTGGTGTCGGAGTTCTGGCAGGAGGAGTCCCGCCCGGACGGCGGCGAGGTGCAGGTCTTCCGCGCCGACGCCCGGTCGGTCGGCACCGCGCTGGACACCGCCGCCGCCGCGCAGGCGATCGTCGTGCTCTCGGCTCCCCTCTACCACGACGAGGTGGACGAGGAGGGCCAGGACGGCCCTGCCTACGCCCCGGGCCTCTTCCGCCCCCTGGACGACGGCACGGGCTGGTATCACGTGGTCGGGCAGGCCGGTTCCGGCGTCGGGAGGCCGCGCACCGGCACGGTCAGGGGGCCCTTCCCCCTGCCGGCCGGCGGTCGGCTCCCGCTGCCGCCTGACGACTCGGCGGCCGTCGTCGTGCGCCTGCGCGACGGCCGTTTCGTCCCGGCTGACTCCTGGTCGGCGCACCGGTCCGGCGGCGGCCCGGCGACGCACTACTTCGACGTCGACCTGAGCGAGCACCGAATCGCCACCGACATCCCCGGTGTCGAGCTGGCGTGGCGTGTGGACGACCCGGTCAGGGCCGTGGAGGCCAGGGAGAGCCGCGAACCGGGGGCGAAGGGCTTCGACGGCATCCACTGGCTTCCGTACGATCCCGGCCGCGCGCCGGACATGCCGGGCCACCGCACCCGGTGGGTCCGTCCCGCCCCCTACCGCAGCCGCCTGGCCTTCCTCCGCGGCCCCGATCCACGCGCAGCCGAATCTCCGTCAGACCTCATCGCCAACTCCCGTTGCGTGATCCTGGGCTTCGACGGAGTGCTGGCCCGGTTTTACCGGCCGGGTGTCGAGCGGGAGGTGTTGCTGGACGCGGCACGACTGATCGCTGACCGGCGCGCCCCGCAGGACGCGCTGGCCGGGCATCCACTGCTCGACGCGGGCGGGCCCGTGCCGGCGCTGGAGGGACACCCGAGCACCCTCGACCTGCTCCGGGCCTTCGCCCGGCACCCGCTGGCCGAGGATCTTCGCCGTCTGGTCGACCGGCACGACGAGCGGGCGGCGCTGACGGCCCATCCCAGCCGGACCGCCGAGCAACTGGTGCGTACGCTGCACGCGCGGCAGGCTCCGGTGGCCGTGGTGACCGATCGGGCGCTCGGCCCGGTGGCCGGCTACCTGGAGCGCCGAGGACTGACTCATTGCCTGCGGGGAGGGCTGCACGGACGGGCCTCCGACCTCACCCGGTTGCTGCCCGACCCGCGGGGCCTCCATCCGGTCCTCGACCGGCTGGGGGTCCCGGCCGCCACGTGCGTGCTGGTCGGCTCCACCGTGGCCGAGTTGACCGCGGCCCGTACGACCGGTATGCGATTCATCGGACACGCACGCGACGAAGAGACCCGCAGGCGCCTGCGCGCCTCGGGTGACGTGCCGCTGGTCTCCGGCCTGCGCCTGCTGCTCTCCGCTGCCCAGAGCCGCTGACCGCACCCCCCCGTTCGGCGGCCCCCCGCCCGGCCCCCTCCAAGACGCGCCCGCCCCCTCCCCCACGCACGATGCCAAGGAGGCCGGCCACCAGCCGGCCCCGCACGGTCCGCGCTCTCGGGAGGATCTGCCATGACCGCCAGTACCGCCAGTCTGGAGCAGCTGCGCCGCTGCCACTTCGCCGTCGACCTGGGCGCGGCGCGGACGCGCGTGTACGTCAAGGGCGTCGGGCTCGTCGTCGACCAGCCGTCCGCCGCCGCGGTCAACACCCGCACCGGCGCGCTCATCGCGGTCGGTGAGTTCGCGGAGAAGATGACGGGTCGCACCCCCGGCTACATCCGCGTCGTACGGCCCGTCTCCGGCGGCACGGTCGTCGACATCGAGATGGCCCAGCGCATGCTGCGGCACCTGCTCGGCGACAAGATCCGCCGCGCCCTGCGCCGCAAGCCCCGGCTGCGCGCCGCCGTGTGCACCCCGCACGACGCGGATCCCCTCTCCCGGCGGGCGGCGATCGAGACGCTGGTCGGGCTCGGCGCGCGCCGGGTGGAACTCGTCGACACGCTGATCGCCGCGGCGGTCGGCTGCGGGCTACCGGTGGAGCAGCCCGAGGCGACCATGATCATGGTGTGTGGGGCGCACGCCACGCAGGTCGCGGTGCTCTCGCTCGGCTCGATCGTGGCCGCGGAGCGCATCCCGGTCGGCGGGGAGGCCGTCGACCACGCGATCGTGCAGCTCCTGCGCCACCACCACGAACTGGTGTTGCCCAGCCAGTCCGTGCGCCCGTTGCAGATCGCCCTCTCCGGCAACGGCCTGACCCCGCAGGGGCCCGCGTCCACGGAGATCCACGGCCGGGACGTGGCGACCGGGCTGGCGCGCAGCGTGCGGGTCGACACCGCCGCCGTGCGCAACGCCATCCAGACGCCGCTGACCGCGGTGCTCGACGGGATCGGCAAGGTGCTGCGGGACTGCCCGCCGGACCTGGTCGCGGACCTCGCCGACCGCGGCATCATGATGGTCGGGGGCAACGCGCTGCTCCCCGGCTTCGACCAGATGCTGCGGCAGGCGACCGGCATGCCGGTGCACATCGCGGAGCGTCCCGACGTGTGCGCGGTCCAGGGCCTCGGCATCATGCTGGAGGGCCGCATCGAGCCGCTGGCGCTGAACCCGACGTCGGCCGACTGACCCTCGGCGCGGGAGAACGCGGGCCGGAACCGACGACACCGACGAAGCCGTACGGCATGAGCGGCCGGCCCGCGCCCCGACTGACCCGCCTCCTCGAAGCGGTCCCGCAGGTCGGCACCGACCTGGATTGGCGCAGCACCCTGCAGCACGTCGGCGCCCGCCCTGGTCCTCGCCGACGCCGGGCGCGGCCGGGAACGGCTCGCCGTCTACGAGGACCGGGACCGCATCGTCCGGGACCTCGACGATCTGGTGGTGCAGCGGCTGTTCGCCACCACGCGGCGCCGCCCCGGGCGCGGACGACGTCCGGGACATCCTCGGCCGGGCGGTGGACGAGCTGCGGTCCACGGTCCAGGAGGTCCGTACGACGATCCTGGCGCTGCGCCGGCCCCCGGCCGGCCCGCCCACCGGGCTGCGCGGCAGGGTGCTGCGGGAGACCGCGTCCGCCGCCGCCCGGCTCGGCTTCCCGCCGTCCACGCACTGCACCGGCGCGGTCGACACCCGCGTACCGGACCGGTCCGGGGACGGTCTGCTCACCGCACTGCGCCAGGCCCTGTCCGACACGGCCGGCCGCCCGGGGGTGACCCGGCGCGGCACGGTCCTGCCCCGCGCGTGCTCGAAGCGGCGGGCGAGGCGGCGGTCGCGTCGACGACGGCCGGCGCCTTCGCCCCCACGGACCGTTCACTGCCCGGACCCGGGTGTAGTCACCCGTCCGGTGGGCAGGTGCACCAACAGGGCCGCCGGACCACCGCGGCCGGACCGGGACCCGGTCCCTCGCTACGGTCCGTCGGCCGACGGGGGCTGCGTGACGTTGCGAACGTCTGCCGGGGACCGACATGGACGGACAAGGCGGTGACATGACCTCAGCGGCACCTCCACGTCTGGCGGGTAGTCCCGCCACCCTGGTCATCGACGGCCGGGTGGACACCGACCGGGCGCTGCTCGCCCCACGGGGAGAACTCGTTCACGGCTGCGCGGACATCCTGGCCGAGGTCCTGGCCGCGCTGCCGGCCGGTATCGGCCGGGTGGACCTGGACATGGGCGACGTGACGTTCATGGACACGGCCGGGCTCCAGTTCCTGGACCTGCTCGGCGGTTACAGCCACCGGCAGGCGGTGCCCGTGACGGCGACGAACTGGCACGGCCAGCCGCTGCGCATCCTGGAACTGGCCGGCCTGGACACCTCCGACCCCCTGCGCGCCACGGCCCACCGGCCGGAGCCCGAGCGGAAGCCGGAGCAGGAGCCGGAAACCGGGCCTCCCGCCGCCCCCTCGCCCCCCGCCGAACAGCTGCACGTCCTCCAGGAGGAGGTGGAGCAGCTGCGCCGGGCGATCGCCTCCCGCCCGGTCATCGACCAGGCCCGGGGCGTACTCATGGCGCTGCACGCCTGCACCTCGGACGAGGCGTGGCACATCCTGCGGGAGGCCTCCCAGCTGTCCAACACCAAGCTGCGCACGGTGGCCGCGGCGGTCACCGCCGGCGCCGAGAGCGACGGCCCGCCCCCACCGCCCGAGGTGCGCACGGCCCTGCGGACGGCGCTGGCCCGCTTGCGCCGCTGAGACCGGGCCCGGTGTGATGCCGGGCGTGTCGGAGGGGTACCCGGCCACGGACCCGCCCGGTATCCGTCCGGCACGAGGAGGCACCACGATGAGCGAGCAGACCCCGTCCCAGGCAGAAGGCGAACGCGACGACGAGCAGAACCGCCAGGAGGGCCCCGACCCGGCGCAGACCACTCCCTCCCAGGCGGAGGGCGAGCGCGACGAGGAGGACGCCACGGAGAACGTGCGGGACCGGTAGCCCGGCGCGGCGCCACCGTCCGGAAAAGGTTTCTGCGGAAGGTGGCGCGAAGTGGGGCGGGTGGGACTCGAACCCACGGCCGACGGATTATGAGTCCTTTGAGGATCGTCCGCGATCTTCCTGATCCTGCCGTGCGCTACCTGTTTTCGCAGGTCAGAGCCGTGGTCTCGTACGCCTGAGCCCCTTGTCCTTCCTGATCCTTCCGTGCCCTTCCGGTCCCTCGCGGGTTCCTGGGCACCGTGCGGGTCCCTGGGAGGTCCCTTTGCCGGGCCCCTGAACGAGCGGTGAGAGAGCTGCGGCCCCGTCTGGTTTGCGAAGGTGCTGGTCGCCGCTGCGAGAGGCGGCCCGATCGATCTTGAGCGCAGCGGAGTGCCTTACCGATGTAAAGGCGCTGCCTCCACCCGGGGAGGCCTGTGCTTCTCCGCAGGTCAGCGCGATACAGCAGCGTAATCCAAGAACATGCTGATGGCCGGCGTGCTGCCGGTCACCGCGAAGCACGGCAAGCGGCTGCGCGAGGAGCCGGTTGCTCAGCTCTACGAGCAGGGGCGCGTCCATCATGTCGGCGAATGGCCTGTGCTGGAGCAGCAGATGGTGACGTGGGTTGCTGGCATGGACAGCCCAGACCGCATGGACGCCGCCGTGCACGCGTTGACATAGCTCCCCGAGTCTCAGCTGAGCGGGGCGTCCCACACTCCGTAACACGACCAGCGCCTCTCAAGGCGCCGGTAATCAGTTGCTCACAAGCAGATACAGCGGCCAAGAACTGGCTGCTACAGTGCCAACAACCAGCAACTGGCCCGTGGAGCGGCTAAGTTGGCACAGGAGGCCTGATTGTACGCGTCGTTCAAGTTGGACTTGTTGAGCGTGCGGCAATACCTCTCGCTGTCACGGACTGCCCGCCGAGGAATGATTCCGGCACAACCTGGCATCTACATCTGGACAGCTGACCTCCGAGATCTGGCGCTGAGTGCCTTCGAGCGCGACGCCAACGATGTGTTCGAGGACCTTCAAACCCGAATCGCTCCGCAAGACGGGCCGCCCCTCGAAGCTGGCATGGTGGGTAAGTACAGACACATTGCAATTCAAGATCGCCCGCCGGCGCTAACTGGTGCTTCGTCATCTCGGTTGAGCGAGATGATAATGGAGAAGAACATCCATCTTGAATGGGCCTTGCTCTGTGCGACTGTTTTCCAGCGGCCCCTCTATGTCGGCAAGGCAGTCAACCTGTCAACACGGATCCGGCAACACTTGCGGTCGGGCTCTAAACTCAGCCGTGGGCTTGAGCAGCTCAATCTCACACCCGGCGACTGCACCGTAGTCCTACTACCCGTCCAGCCCCCAGACGATGTATTCGAACTCGCCGCATCCCTGCGGCAGCGCACAGACTCTCCGGACGCAGATGAAGAAGACCTCGACGCCGACATTGAAGATTTTCTAGATGATGGAAGCGACGAGGATGACTTTGACGAATTCGATGCAGAAGAGGAACTGCCGCCCGATGCTCCTGTCGAGCTGAGGCAAGCTGATCAGTTGGTACGCCTTGCTGAATCGCTGACTATCCGCCTCGCCCACCCGCTGCTGAATGAAAAGATGGACTGAGAATGAGCCTCTCAGCGATGAGTCGCCGACGGCAAGCCTACACGGGCCAGTACGCCTTCGTGCGGGGAGAATACGC
This sequence comes from Streptomyces mutabilis, assembly GCF_014649815.1. GTDB lineage: Bacteria > Actinomycetota > Actinomycetes > Streptomycetales > Streptomycetaceae > Streptomyces > Streptomyces mutabilis. Next base: position 262,845 of record NZ_BMTT01000001.1, read on the forward strand.
CATCGGAGATGAGCGAGTGCCGTACTACGCCATCTCCATGACCGTAACTGAAGCCACTCGATACCTACAGCTGGCGCGTGATCTGGCAATCACCGATCGTCAGCCGGTCAACTTCGAAGAACTATTCCAACGGGCGGTTGACGACGAACGTGCTGCGGGTCCGATCAGGACTTACCTGCTTCAGCCTGGTTCCCTTAAATTCTTCAACTCGTTCACAGTAGTTCTCCTCCCAGTCGATCCAGGCAACCGCAATGCGGTGATGGAGACGTATGAGGATGATCCATCAGGCCCTGATGACGCTCCATACGAGGGAATGGAGCGCAATACGATCGGTCCAGTGCTGATTGATTCACTACCGAACCAAGAAGTTGGATACCTCCGCTGGAATACCGAGCGAGCGCATGCCGTAATCCTCGATGGACAACATCGATTCCTTGCACTACGGAAGATTCTCGACTCGGCACAGCGCGGACTACTCAGCCCGAACGAGACCAGAATCCCAGTTCTTGTTCTGGTACTGGATCCCAGAGCAGGATTCACTCCTCCCACCGAGCAATCCAGCAATGTGCTACTCGCTTGCCGCAGCATCTTCGTCGCGCTGAACAAGCACGCGGTTTCCGTATCGAAAGCTCGGACTTACCTTCTCGATGATCAAGATCTGGTGTCCGTTACCGTACGGCGCTTGATTGCCTCAGAGCTTGGTGGAGACGCCGACAGTGAAGCATCGTTGAAGCGAATCCCCCTCGCCCTGGTCGACTGGCATTCAGATCAAGCCAAATTTGACCAGAGTCTCTACTTGACGACAGTGCTTTCCCTTTATGAGACCGTCAAGACGATCTATCCACCTCGCTGCGACGACACCGATTACGAGAAACTGGAAGAGTTCGTCAGAGACGTAACTGCACGGGTCGACCCTCCTGCGGGTCTACGCTGGGACGAGATCGAACTCAAGAAGAAGATCCGTGCAGCGCGGCTAGAGGAACGTCCGTTTGCGTTCGCACCTGAAGAAGTTGCCGCGATCAGTGAAGCATTCGCCGATGGAATCGGCCAAAATCTAGTGCGCCCCCTGCTTCAGTTGAAGCCCTATGCAGAACTCCGCGAACGCTACGCGGCGGCTGGGTTTATTGGCGGTGACCACGAACTGTGGCTGGGCTCTGACAACGACACGAAGAAGGCCATCGAAACCAGAACTGGCGAGAATCCCAACACTAAGGCAAACGAAATCTCGGAGAGCGTTAAGGCCGACAATCTAGCGTTCCTCGTGGTATTTCAACGAGGCCTCCTCTTGTCAGCCTTCGGGGCCGACCAGGCTCGCGAGGATCTAAAAGAGATCTGGTCGGTGGATTCAGAACGCTTCTCAGTGCTCAACGAGTGGATCAATCGCACGAACCAGCGAATCGTTCCGAAATTGAAGGATCCAGACTTCTGGATTGGCACAGGTATCGGCCCAGATCGAAACATCAACTTCACTAAAGTTGGAACCAAAGGCATCAAGGGCCTAGCCCTTCTGGCTACCCTTTGCCCCCTGGAAGAGCTGAAAAAGGAAGCATCAGCCTGGGCCAGCGGACTTCCTCGCACCGAGGAGGATGCGCCAGCATGGGAACTCGTCAGAGCTACGAGCATCCCTTACCTTGAGTCTGACCGGGCCTACACCGATGCTGGAACTCCCGAACTACGAATGGCTGCCTACCAATGGCTGGCAGAGCAGTTCAGCAGAATCTCTCCAGGACGAGTAGCTGGCGGAGTGATGGCGGCAATCATACGAGAAGCCTGCATGGACCTCCGCAAGGCGGTTGAGGCTCACATTAAGAAGGAAGTCCGCGCTACAGGCGGAGAGAGCCCAGACAGAGAAACGCTGCGACAAGCAGCGATTCTGCTGGGGGCTCGTCGACTCGCCGCGCTCGCAAGCATGGGCTGATGAAAAAGGCCCCGCCCCCTTCGCCCGGGGTAGAGCCGCGCGACTTTGTGCAGGTCAGTCGCTTGGACCCAGGTTACTGCTGCGCCGTGGCCTCATGGGAGGCTCGATCTCTTCGTGAATTCGGCCACTCACGGGGGTCACCTTGCTGTCCAGTGCGTTCCCATGCACGGCTGTCACCGGTACCACTGTGAGGGCATCACGACCGCCCCTATTGTGGTCCGCCTTGATCCCTTGTGAACTTGTCGCATGTACCGCTGGAAAGCGTTGAACGATCGACAACTCACGCTCCTCAGGAAGATTGCTGCCGGCGAGGATCCCGGCGCCCAGGATCCGGGCATGCGGCGGTCAACCTACGCGCTGCGCGATCGGGGTCTCGTGACGGTCAGCCGCCGGGGTGGCAGCTGGCGGGCGGACGTCACTGAGGCGGGTCGGTTCTATCTGGAGCACGGTCATCATCCGGAGCATCCGGCGCGTGGGCGCACTGCTGCTGGCGAGTCGAAGGCCCCGGTGGCCGTGGCGAAGGGCAGGGTCCGCGGCTCCACGACAACGGCGACAGCTCATGGGAGTAAGCCGACGACGACACACAAGAAGCAGCCAACGCCGTACAGCGAAAGGCCCATCCCCGTCGCACGCCGCGCAAAAGCGACCAAGCTCATGGAGCGATTGGTCGCCGAGCGCCATGTGGTCATATCAGAGCCTGACGAGAATGAGATCACCGAGTGGCGACGTGTCATCGACTTCGCTAAGCGGCACAAACTCGCGCCGGCGGGCAAACGCATCGAGAAGCAGCGACTGTGGAACGCGGGCCGTGATCTGCAAATCTCGTTGGTAGACGGCCCACATGCCAACTCTGGGCGGAGGTCCCCAGAGGAGAACCCGCGGGTTTCAGTCCCCGCGCAGTTGCGCTCACCGCACCGCGTCGTGGCGGCCTTGCGAGACAGCGAGCGCCGGCTTCTTATGCCGCCCTCTCTGCGTCGCCGTGCTTTGCTTCTGCTGCAAGGGCTCGCAGCAGAGGCGGAACGCCGGGGATACAGGGTACGCGAGCAGCGGGTCCCTGAGCGTGACCACCGTTCAGCGCACTATTACAACGGCCGGTACTTCCCCGCGAGTTGTCGGGAAGGGGTGCTGGAGATCGTTATCGACGGCTTCACCAGCTGCGTCACTATCAAGCAGGAGTTTCCCCAGTCTGCCGATCCAGACCGCTCTCAGCAGCTCGCTCTGGACATCGGGTACAGCCGGTCCAAGAGGCAGCACCACTGGGGCGACCGCAAGCGGTCGAAACTCGAGGACGTCCTCGGGATCGTGCTCCAGGAACTGGAGACTCGCGCGGTCGAGGAGCAGCAGAGGAAGCTGGATGAGGAACGCGCGAAGGAAGAGCGCCGCATCAGCTGGGAAGCGGCCATGGCTACCGCCAGAGAGAAGGCTGCGCAGGCTCGCTTCGCAACGATTCTCCGTGAGCAGGCAAGGCAGTGGCAGGATGCACACGCGCTCCGCCAGTACTGCGACGCTCTGGAGCGCAGGATCAATGTAGCGGCGGACGAGGACGTCGACGTCGAATCGGCTCGTGTCTGGTTGCGGTGGGCGCGCGACTACGCGGAGACCCTCGACCCGCTGACACAACTACCGACCATGCCGTACGGGCTGACGTTCGAGCCGGAAGATCTCAAGCCGCACCTCAACGGGTGGAATCCCTACGGTCCGGAGGCGCACGCATCGGCTTGGAGCACTTTCTGAGGGGAGGCGTGCCTCGCCTTTGTATAGTGCGAGCATCGCTAGTCGCACTCCTGACCGATGCGAGAGGGCCGCGCCGTCTGCACCCGAGAGCGCGCCCCTGTCGGCGGTGAGCAGCCATGGGGTCTCCAGGCGGGTGGCCCCGGCAGTTGCCGGGGCCACGGTGTCGGTCAAAGGGTGTCAATGTCCGGGCGGCTTGCGGCGAACTCCGCCGCCGCGTCGCGGTACGTCGCCAGAAGCCGGGCCGGGTCGCACTGCATGCGGATGCCGTCTAGCAGCAGCTTGGCCATCGTGTAGCCGGGGTAGATGTCGAGGGCTTCGGTGAAGGCATGGCTCGCGGTGACGGTGTCGCCCTGTCGCCAGGCGACCCATCCGAGGAGGGTGAGGAGGGGCGGTGCCTTTCCGGTGTGCGGCGGCACGCAGCGCCGGACGAGGTAGCCCCACAGTTGCCGCTCGTAGGGAAGGTCGCTCTCCTCGCCGGTGGACAGTGCGGCGTCCCTGGTGTGCGGGTCTTGCAGGCCGAGAATGATGCGGGCGGCGATCTCATCCTTGAGCTGGGGACGGCCGTTGCGGAAGTCGGCCAAGGCTCCGTTGGTGATGTCGATAGTGCTGTGGCGGGCGAGGAGACGCTCGTCTTCGGTCAGGACCTGGTCGTAGTGGTGGCTGGTGGCTGCGTCGAGGGCTTCGCGGAAGCACACCGCGGTGGTGTCGGTGACGGGGCGGTACTCGCTGGCGACCTCGACGGCGTGCCGGAGGTGTGCCGCGCGGTGGGCATGGCCCTCGCGGGCGGAGGCGAGCCAGTCTCGGGGGTCTTCGCCGTCGATGGCGCCGAGGTGTATGCCGGTGGCCAGCTCGTAGTCGGGGTCGGTGGTGATGGCGTCGCGCAAGGCGAGCCGCGCGGCGATGAGGTCGCCTTGCCGCCAGGCGACGAACGCGAACAGCGTCAGTATGGGCACGCCCTCCGGTTTGCACGGTTCGGCGCAGTGCCGGGCGAGGTAGGCCCAGAGGCGTCGGGCGTGGGGAAGGTCGCCGTCCTCCGCGTGCGCCATGCCGGCCTCCACGGCGGCGTCGTCCTGCAGGCCGACGATGAGCTGCGTGGTTAGCGCGCGGCTGAGGACGGTCGCGCCGTCACGGAACCGGCTCATGGCGGCGTCGATCTGCTCCAACGTCAACGCGAGCGTCGCGTCTCGTCCAGCGTTAGTCGCGGACCGCGAGTTGAAGTGGTCTGCGGCGATGTGCAGGTCCTTGAAGAAGGCGGGGTCCGCCGTGGCCCGGAACTCCTTGATGATGTCGCGGGTGCGTGGGCCCGGGGTGCGACCAAGGCGGGTCATCTGCGCGACGACGCTGTTGGGGTCGTCGGGCGACGGGAGCAGCTCGCCCTCGCAGCACCCGTCGATGTCGCACTCGTAGGCCCACCACCGGTTCGCGACGAGCCCGATCGTCTGGAGGACGGTGGCGCGGTGCTCCACGAACTCGTTCGTGAGCCAGGTGCCGACGGGGGCGAGGAGCGCGGCGGTCTCCTCGGGGCTCTGGTCGGGGCGCGGTTCGCGGCAGAGGTAGATGATGACGCCCTCAGCGAGGTCATGGCCGCGGTCGTGGGCGTAGGCCACGAACTGGCGGGCGGCGTGCTCGGCGGTGGCCTGCCACTCGGCGCTGTCGTCGGGGAGGGGGCACGTCATGGTCGGCCCGTCGTGGAAGTTCGGGCCGGGGGCGTGGAGGGCGATGCTGTCGTCCGGGTAGTGCCCGAGGAGGTACGGCAGGATCTGGGCGAGGTTGGGCAGGCTGGTGACCTGCACGGTGTTGTCGGGCGTGCTCACTTCTGGGGTCCTTCCTTCTGCGATGCGGTGTCGGGCTGCCCGATACGGGCGGGCGGCGCGGGGGCGGGCATGCCGCGTGGCTTGTTCGTGAGGGCGGGGAGCAGCCGTTCGCGGACGAGCGCGGCGAGGTCGGCTGCCAGGGCTTTGCTGGTGCGGGTGGTCAGGACGGCGTGCCAGGTGCGGCCGGGCTGGAGCCGGGCGTCGTTGGCGGCTTGTGCTTCGGCTTGCTCGATGTCGGTGCCGTCGGGGATCGGCGGCAGGCGGGGGCCTGCGGTGATCCAGGTCTGGATGGCGAGGCCGCGGGCTTGGACGCGGAGGCCGATGCGGTGGCCGTCGGGGTGGTGGTAGGCGGCGGTGCGGTCGGGGGTGTCGGTGTCCTCCTTGCTCCACGGCGGGTCGAGGGTGGGGGCGATCTGGTCGAGGGGCGGCAGGTCGATCTCGTCGCGGGGTCCGGCGAAGGCCGGGCGTCGGCGGCGCGGTGCCGGGGTGGTGCCGGGTCGGTCGAAGGGGTCGGGTTCGGTCACGCGGCGTTCTCTTTGCTGGGCATGAGTTCGTCGAGGAGGGCGAGGGCGCGGCGGTGAGCGATGATCGTGCGGGCCGTGTCCATGTACCGGTCGCGCTGCTCGAAGGCTTCTTTGGCTTCGGCGCGGGTCTTGGCGTAGTCGTCTTCCGGTGCGAGGGAGTCGGCGCAGCCGATGAGGCAGCGCGGGCCGAGGTCCCAGATGATCGCGTTGACGGCGGCGCACCCGGCGGACAGCGAGTCGATGTCGTTGCCGTACCAGTGGAAGTCGTGCGGGTTGAGGCCGAGGTCGCGCAGGCGTTGGGCGACGGAGCGGAACATGGTGCCGGAGCCGACGGCGGGTTCGCGGAAGGACATGCCTGGCTTGGCGAAGTCCTTGTCCACGGTCATGTTGGCCATCAGGTCGGTGACGCACGCCGGCGTGTGGTATTCGCCGCGCCACTTCTTGTCGCTCTTGTGGCGCAGGCCGGTGAGCAGGGGGCTGAGGACGTCGGCTTCGGAGCGTTGCCAGGGGTCGTCGTGGCCGGTGAGTTCCATCAGGCCGGTGTTGATGGCGGCGCGGGTGACGGCGTGGACGGCGCGGAGCTGCTGCTTGTCGGGGTTGGGGTTCCAGGCCCAGTCGTGGAGGCGTATTGCGCGGTTGATCAGGTCCGGGCGCTTGATCCAGTGGCCGAGGTAGATCTCCTTGAGAAGCTGCGGGAGTTGTTCGGGCTGGAGGTTGAGCACCCAGTCCGCCAGTCCGGGCACGTTGCGCAGCAGGGAGAGCCCGGCGACGGTGCCGAGGGGGACGTCGATGTTGCTGCCGCCGAAGGACTGGTACCAGGCGTCGAGGACGTTCTCCGCGATCTTGCGGGCGTGCTCGTGCGGGTCGTGCGGGGCGGCGTAGCGGCGGGCGGTGATCTTGCCGGTGGGGCGGGCCTTGGACGTGGGCGGGGGCTTCTTCGCCCACGACGGCGCGGGCCGCGCGGCGGTGGCCGGGGCTGCCGCGCGGGGCAAGAAGTCGTCGGACATGACTGCGGGTTCCTTTCTGCGGGCGCGCGTGGGGCCGCCCCGGTGCGCAGGGCGCGGCCGGGGCGGCGTGTGGATGGGGTGGGGAGCGGGGTCAGCTGGTCTGCTGGAGGTCCCGGAGGGTGGCGAAGATGCCGCGGATCTCGACGTCGTAGGCAGCGGCGGGGTAGCCGGCCTGGCGCAGGCCGTTGATGAGGAACATCAGGGCCGCTTCGTCCGTGTCCATGTCGCTGATGAGCTGGTCGAAGCTGGTGTCGCGCAGCTCGTCGGGGCGGTGCTCGTAGCCGATGCGCAGGGTGTTCTCGATCTCGGCGAGGGTTGCGGCGGTCTGCTTGTCGGTGAGGCCGAGCAGGGTGGACCAGGCCGCCAGGGTGGCGTCGTCAACGGGGAGCTTCACGGGCTGATGCCTTTCTGGTGGGCCGTGCCCGGCCGCGCTGGGCGGCCGGGCACGGGCGGGGTCAGGAGGTGGGGGCGGTGGGGAAGGGGTTGTGCCGGTGGTCGGGGTGGCAGGCGGCGTACAGGCCGCCGGGGAGGCGTTCGGTGATGACGCCCCATCCGGCCCAGCGCATGACGGCGAGGTAGCCGAGGTCTCCGCCCGCGAAGCCGGTGCGGCGCTTGGCGCCGGGGTCGGGTGCGATGAACACCCAGCCGGGCAGGTCTCCGGTGTCGTCGGGCATGACCTGGAAGCCGGGGCGCAGTTCGTGGACGCCGTCGGTGTGGATGGGCGGCATTCCGGCGGCGGTCAGGATGCGTACGGCCTCTTGGACCTGCTTGTGGCCGTGGTACTCGGGCAGGGTGCCGACGCCGGTGTGCAAGGGCCGCTCGTACGGGAGGCGGCCGACGGCGGCCTTGTAGATGGTCATGAGGAGTTGGGCGTCGTCGCGGCGGCCGGCGTGGCGCATGGCGATGTTCGCGACGATGGCGATGGAGTGCCGGTCCTGGGTGAACAGGCGGCGGAATTGGTCGAGGGTCATGCCGGTGGTCACCTGTACGCGGGCGAAGGTGCGTGAGGCGAAGCGGACGGCGTATGCGACGTGTTCGGGGTCGAGCCCTATCTGGTGGGCGAGTTCGCGGACTCCGGGCGAGTAGTCGGTCATTGGGTCTCCAAGAGGCGCTTGCGCGTATGGGTGCGCCCCCGGCGTTTGGCCGGGGGCGCGGGGTGCTGTTGGGGTTGGGGGATGGTTAGCGGCGTCCGCCGCATCCGGCGTGGCCGCAGCCGCCACAGAAGCCGCCGCTGTTGCATTCGCAGCCGCATCCGTGGTTCTGGGTTTCCATTCCAATTCCCCTTCCCATTCGAGCATTTCCCGAATTCCTTACTTATATCTTAATGGCAAATACCCCAGAAGCAAGGTATGGCCGACTGAATGCGCATTTAATTTCCGCAATTCAATTCCCTAATTCGCGGCAGCCGGAATGAGATCGGGCCAGCGGACGGCCTCCAGCGCACGGCGGTGCGAGTCGGGCACGGGCACGGTCGGGTAGCCGAGCCAGTCGAGCCCCATCGCGGCGAGGATCGTGGCGTCCGCCTGGTCGTAGCGGCCCGGCCCTTCGCACGGGACGCCGTACCGCTCGACGGCCACCGAGCGCACCATGCCCTTCGCGATCCGGGCCCGGTCCTTGCGCGGGAAGTCCTGGGCCGGGTTGGCCCGGCCGGTCGCGTAGATCGTGCGCCCGTGCGGGGTCACCACGGCGTACGGGATGCGGTGGCGCCACAGGTACTGCGTGACCAGCCACCACAGCCCGGCCAGCTCGTGGTGCCCGGCCTGCCCACCCTGGGCATACGCGGCGCCCTCGACTACCACCAGGTCCGCGCCGTCCTTCACGCTCAGCGCGACAGCCGCGACCAGCCAGTCCAGCCGCTCGTGGCTGCGGCGCCGGCCGGGCCGGTACGCCCGCGCCCAGTCCGTGCCCGCGATGCCGGTCGAGGTCAGCGACAGGTCGAGACCGACAACACGCGGCTGCCATTCCCCTTTCTCCTGCACGCTCGGCAGGGTCACCGGGGCGCTTTGAAGTTCGGCGGTCACCGATCACCCTCGCCGGTTGCCGCGCGATGGTCGGTGATAAGCCGGTTGGCCTCAGCCATGGCCGCGGTCTTGGCGCGGGCCGTCCACTCGCCGTCATAACTGCCGGGCGGCCCCCACAAATACCAGCCGGTGTCGTGGTAGCCGTCCTTCGGATTCCTGCGGCGGTAGCTCAGTTCCCACCAGCCATCGCGCCAGCGCCACAGGCGCTTCGCGTCCGGGTCGGACACCCAGCCGGCACGCTCGGCCAGGGCCTGGAAACGCGCCACGTCGGTGCGCAGCATCGCCGCTTCGGCGGCGGCGTCCAGGTCGCGCGGAGCGGTGCACTCGTCACCCCCCGCCTGATGCCCGGGTGAGGAGGGGCGAAGGCCGAGCTGCCGCACGGCCTCGTCCCTCTGGCGCGCGACGCGCCGTAGCAGACGGGCCGCGCCGACCAGGCCCCGCTCCTCCAGCCACTTCGCCGTGGCCTCGATCTCGACGCCCACGGAACGGTCGTTCATCTCGAACTCCTTCAGCGGGGCCGTCCCAGCGCGCTCCGGGACGGCCTCTGGTGTGCAGCGGGTTACGGGCGGGCGACCTTGGGGGACTTGGGGTCCTTCTGGATGCAGTTGCCGGACTCAGGCATGGCCCGGCGGCCCGCCACGAGGTCCTGGAACCGGATGCCGGGGCGGAACTTCACGACCCGGCGCTCGGCCACCTCCACCGGCTCACCGGTCTGCGGGTTGCGAGCGGTACGGGCCGGGCGCACCTCGGAGGCGAGGCTGCCGAAGCCGGTGACGGAGACGACTTCACCGGCGGTGACGGCGCGGACTATCGCGTCGAGCGCGGCCTCCACGGCGTCGGCCGCCTGAGCGCGGTTGCCGGTCGTCTTCGCCACGGCCTGGATGAGCTGGGCCTTGTTCACAGGGGTTTCCTTTCGATTCGACTGGGCCGCAGGAGTCGAGGGACGGGCGCGCCACGCGGCGGGCCACGGGTTCAGTCCGTAGCCGGGGTCCGCGAGCTGGCCGCACAACGGAGCACCGGAGCGCATATCATGTTTCATGAATGTCACCTATCTCGATTCAGTCGGGCAGGCGGACGAGGAACTTGCCGACCGCGAGCACCTGGGAGATGGGCAGGGTGACGGCCGCGTAGTCGGCCGAGATCAACCACGGCTCCTCGCCGGAGCGGGGCCGGGCGGGCACGATCCATGCCGTACCCGTCCAGTCCGCGTAGCACGCCCCGACCTCGAGAAACTGCCCGGCGAAGAGGAACAGGCGGGTGCGCAGCGACGAGGACCATCCCCGACCGGGCTCCGGGCCGTCCCAGCCGTGCGGGGTCTGGAGGCCGAGGAAGTCGGGTCCGGCGGTCACCAGGGTGCCCGCCGGTCCCAGGGAGCGGAACTCGATCACCTCGCCGTTGCCGCCGGCGTTCAGCCACCGGGACAGGTCGTCGGCGCTGAGCTGCACGGGGCGCCCCTGCGCCAGCGGGTGTTCGCGGGCGTCGAGCACCAGGCGCAGCAGGGAGCGCCACGGCAGGCGGCCGACGTGGGGTGCGGCGGGGACGGTGAGCTGCGCGACGCCCTCGGTGAAGCGGAGCAGCTGATGGCCGCCGCTGGTGACGTGCTCGACGGTGACGGTGTCGGACGACTCCAGCCAGCCGCGCAGGGCGGTGGCGTCGTCGTAGCCGACGGGGGCCGTCCACACGTCGCCCGCGACGGGGGTGCGGGCGACGGCGAGTGTCCGGTCGCTGCACGCGACGACGTGGAGGTGGCCGGGGGTGCAGTCGAGGATCAGGGCGTCGAGGTCGCCTGCGTCCTCGTCCGCCTGGAACCGGTGCAGGGCGGCCTGGTCGAGGATGGCCGCCAGGTCGCGGGCCTTGATGGTGAACATGGTGTGTCTCCGCAGGAGTTGTAGGGGTGGTGATCAGGAGCCGGAGGCGCGTTTGCGGGCCCGGCGGGCTTGCTGGGCGAGCCGTCCGGCCTCCAGGCACAGGAGGCACGCGCGCTCCCCGCGCCGGTTGTGGGCACGGGCACCGGCTTCGGTGCCGTGGGTGATCGGGCGTAGGCCGCGCTCGCGTAGTTCGGCGGGCTGAGCGCCCTCGCAGGTCGCGAGGACCTGCCCGTTGTGCCAGAGCCGTCCGCCGCACACGCCGTCGAACAGGCTCGTGCTCGGCATGACCAGGTCGATGCACTGCGACCGGAACGGGCAGCCCTGGCAGGCCGCGAGGAGGGAGAGGACCAGCGGCTCCGTCGGGGCTTCGGCCGCCGTCTCCTCGGACGTGAAGCGGGCGTCCCCGGCGCAGGGGGCCTCACCGACCCACCCGTTGCCGCTCATCTGCTCCTCCTCCCGTCGGCTAAGCGGTCGGCGGCAGCGGCATCAGGCGGACCTGATCGCTGACGCTGGAGCCGTGGGGATGGGCGAAGCCGCGCGGTACCGGCATCAGGTGACGGTCGGCCAGCGGCGGGAGGAGGAAGACCTGCGCGACGAGGCGTGTGAGGGCGTCGTCGCATGCGCGGCTGAGGCGTGGCCGGGCCACGGGGACGGGGGCGTCGCCGTCCGCCTGCTCCTCGATGACCCCGACGACACGGCCCCCGCCTGCGCGGCCGTCCACGACGACCGCCGTCGCCGCCGGGTGGTGCCCGCGTATCAGCTCGGCCACGCGGGCCGCGCGGTCGACCGGGGGCAGCTCCAGAAGCCAACTGCCATCCATGCCCGTGTTGCGGTGCACGAGCGCCCACACGGGTGAGGTCGGTGGCAGGAGCGCGTACTCGACGTCCAGGGTGATGTCCGAGCCGATCTCGTTGAGAGGATGGCCGGTCTCGGTGCCGTCCCACAGCCAGGGGCACGCTCCCAGCGGGCTCGGCTGCTCGCCGAGCACGCCGTGGACGGTGACGGCGCGGTCTTCGCAGCTGCGGTCGAAGGCCACGTAAACGGCCTCGGGGCAGCGGGCACGGATCTTGGCCGCGAGGTGATCGATGATGGCCAGGCAGTGGGCTTGCTCGGCTCGGCGGAGCGCGAGCGACAGCTCGCCCCGCTGCTGAGCCAGGATGGCCACCTCGTCGTGTGCTGACGGTGTCATGGCAGGGGTGTCCCTTCTTCTTGGGGGATGGGGTCAGGCGAGGACGGGCTTGAGGCGTTCGCCGATCCACCGGGCGACGTTGACGCTCACCGCGTTGCCGGCCTGCTGGGTCTGGGCGGCCTTGGAGCCGACCACCTCGTAGGTGTCGGGGAACCGCTGGCCGCGCAGCTGCTCACGGGGCTGGAGCATGCGGAAGTGGCAGTCCTCAATGGCGGGCGCGCTGCGCACGACGGCCGCAGAGTCGCGGGTCGACAGCGTGTGCAGGGGCTCGACCGCGGTCTTCGGAGCGGCCTTGCGGTACGGGATCACCAACGTGTTGCGCGCCCTGGTGCGGACATCGCCGTCGGGCACGACCAGGCCGTGGTGGCGGGCCGTGGCGATGGTGCTCAGCGGGGCGGCGATCGGCGCGGCGTTGCAGTTGTTGCGGAACTCCACGATGAACGGGTCCACCGTGACGAGGGCCTCGCTCTCCCGGGTGGTGCGGGTGCGCATCGGCTCCCCGACGGGCGAGGCCGTGTCGTTCCACGAGCCGCCGACCGGCACCAGCAGGGCTTCACCGAGCTTGGCCGTGCGGGTGGGCAGCGGCCGGGTGTGCGGGGCGAACGCGCGGTCGGTGCCGTCCTTGCCGTGCGTGAGGGTGACGACGGACGGCTCGTAGGGGAACTTCGCCAGTCCGGCCGCGATGCGGCGCATGGTGTTGGGCACCAGCGGGCGGGCGCGGTCCCCGATGCGCTGGCCGATGTCGTCCCACATGATCACGTCGGAGGCGGGCCGGACGTACGGCTCCACCAGCGCGTGGCCACAGCGGCTGTTCGGGCAGCGATAGTCGTACTGCTGCTGGTACTTGCCGACCTTCACCCGCGGGTCACGCCAGCTCTGGCGTGCTTTGACGTCCCGCCCGCACTCGAAGCAGTACGCCAGCGGGCGCGGCGCGAGGTCGGGTCGGCGGATGCCGGTGAGGGTGAAGACCAAGTACACGCGGTCGCGCCACTGCGGGGCGTACGGATTGGTCTCCGACCCGATGTGCGCGGAGGACACGGAGACGATCTGGACGCGGTAGCCGAGTTTCTTCACGGCGCGGATCCACTCGGGGAACAGCAGCCAGTCGGTGATGAACTCGACGACGTTTTCCACGACGACGCACGGGAACCGCTTCGCCTCGGCGGCGCGCAGCACGCACCAGGCGGTTACCCGGGTCATCTCGAAGGCTTCCGGGGGCAGTTCGCGCCACTGCTCCTCTTCCTCGAACAGCGCGTTCTGCGCCGGGTCGGGCCGCTTCTTCCCGCCGGCGGGGCTGACCTCGGTGCAGATCACTGAGGCCCACAGCACGAGGGCCTTGGGGAGCCAGCGCATGGGGTAGTTCTGGATGTCGGCGCAGCGCGCCGCCGCATTCGGGTGGTTGAGCCCGAACGTGTCGATGGCGGTCTGCCAGTGGTTGATGCCGAGGATGGGGTCGAAACCGGCTTCCAACAGGCCGGTGGCATCTCCGCCCGCTCCGCAGAGCAGGTGGATGGATCGGGGCACGGTCTTAGGTCTCCAAGAGGCAGGGGCCGCCCGGCCCGGATGGTGGGCCGGGCGGCCGTTGTCAGGACTCGTCGGAGGCGCGTAACGCGCGGTGGTGGCGGCTGTCCTCGATGCCGAGGGCGGTGAACCCCAGCAGGCCGAGGGCGCACACGATCAGCAGCCAGATCACCGGTCCGCGCCCCCGATGGGGCGCGGTGCGCGGCGCGGCCGGTCAGTCATCGCTGCGGGTGACGCGGACGGTCGTGATGTGTCCGGCGCACTCGAACAGCGCCAGCGGGTAGCCGTCCGCCTGGGACCGCCCGCTGCCAGACGCGGCGGTAGCCCTCGTGGTCGGTGAGCCGCTGGGACCACTCCGAGAAGCGGGCGATGGCGGTGGCCGCGCCCTCGATCCCGGCGGTTTGGTTGTGGCTCGCGCCGTACGGCGCGGTGTGCGTGGCCGAGACGATCAGCCGGGGTGCGCGGCGGGGAACGTCGAGGGCGTCGATGCGGGCGAGCAGCGGGATGAGGCTGTTGCGGTGGTGGCGCTGCGGGCCGTTGGGGGTGGAGTCGTACAGGACGGTGTGCCTGTCCGCGTTCTCCACGTCCTGGCGGACGGCCGTCCAGCCGTTCACCTCGGCGGGATCGGCGGGCAGGCTGTGCTCGGAGGCGATGATCAGCTCAGTGCCGTCCCGCAGGTCGGCGCGGACGAAGAACTCGCCTCCTCCGGCGGTCTCGATGTCGGTGACCCAGCCCGCGTAGCGCAGCGGGGTGATGACGTGGCCGTAGCTGTGGAAGAGCCGCTGCCACAGCGGGTCGGTGGTGCGGTTGTGGTCGGGCAGAGCCGCGATGGTGGTGGTCATGTGCTGGTCTCCAAGAGGGTGTGCACGGCGGGCGCGAAGAAAGCACGCCCACCGTTGAAAAATGTCACCTATCTCAGGTGAAAGCGGTTGTCAGACGGTGGGCAGTTCGCTGCGGGCGAGGATCTTCACCGACCACATCCGGCCGCCGGGGGTGACGACGCAGCCGATCGCGCGCCCCTCGTGGGGCAGGACGAAGCCACTGCCGCCTTCCTCCTTGCTCAGGTCGCTGACGAGCTCGCGGACGCCGTGTTCGGCGCACTCGGCCGAGCAGTAGAGGTGGTCGCCGAGGCGGGGTGCGACCGGCGCGCCGTGGATCACTTCGGCGACCACGACGTAGGCGTCGGGGGCCGGGGTGAGTGTGTCGGTCAAGGTGGCCTCCAAGAGGTTGGCGAGTTCGGCCAGTTCCGAACTCATACTTATATCTTAATGGCGTACACCGGGGCGTCAATGTTGCCGATCTTGTGAACGCCCTTGTCTCTGCTGAGAGTTGGCACCCTTCTCGCGCCCCATCCGGGCCAGGTCTCGCACTCGTTGGCGGGCCATCTCCAGGGCCTGCGGGTCCGTCTGCGCAACGCGCCGCTCCTGCTCGGCGAAGAACTGCCGTAGCCAGTCCTGCTGCTGGCGGTGCTCGCGGTCGGCCGCTTCGCGCCGCGCCTGCTCCCTCCCGGCACGCGGGTTCGTCCCGCACCCGCGGCAGTTCCCCACCGGCTCGGCGTGCTTCGGGCAGCCCGCCCGCTGCTGCTCTCCGCGCTCCGCCTCCGGCTCCCCTGCTGCGTCAGCCGTGGGGGTAGGGGGGTGAGGAAGAGAAGAGGAAGAAGGAGGAAGAGAAAGGGTTTCCCCAGGGGAACCCGCCCGGTTTCCCGAGGGCAACCCACTGGGTTCCCCTGGGGAAGCCCTGCCCGGAGCATCGTCAGGGTTCCCCTGGGGCAACCCTGGCTCCGAGGCGGCCTCGGCGGCTGCCCGTGCCTCTTCCCGTGCGGCGACGTCCTGCTGGGTCCGGGCCGCCGACGACGGCTTGCGGCGCGCGGTCTTGCGGGCCAGCCGGGGATTGGTCGGGGCACGCTGCGCCGCCCGGCGCCGCTCGATCAGCTCCTCCGTCGACGGGATGGGCGGCACGCCGTGCGGGAACACCCGGTACTCGGCGCGACGGCCGACACGTCCGACCGTGACCCGCTCGACCAGGCCGAGGCCGACGAGCTGCGTCACCACCGTGATGACCTGCTTCTCCCCTACGCCGGCCCAGGCCATCAGCCGCTCCAGGCCCGGCCGGGCCAGCCTGGTCTGGTCGTCGGCCGAGTCCGCGATCTTCATGAGGACCAGCTTCTGCGTGGTATTGATCACCTCCTTCGGCAGGTAGGCGGCCACCACCATCAGTTGGATGCTCACCGGCACCTCTCCGTGTTCCGTCCGGTCCCCGCCACGCCGGGGCGGGGGCGGAGCACGCCGGCTCCGCCCCCGCCGGGTGGCGCGATCAGGGCTTCTTGCGCGCGGTGACGTTGATGCTCACCGCGGTCCGCCGGTCGTGGTCGAGGCGCGTGGGCACGGGGATGCCCACCTCCTTCAGCGTCGCCTTCATCGACGCCGCGTCCGGCACCATCGGCACCTGAATCCCCGCACGGCGATACAGCGCGACCATCGCCTCGACGTCATCGACCTTGGTCGGGTTGCCGCCGCTCCACTTCAGGACGTTGTCGCCGTAGACGCCGGGTTCGGAGCCTTCGAGCTGGGCGCGCAGGAACTTCTGCCGGTCCTTGAGCGGCTTGATCTGCTCGGAGACCTCGGCGTACTCGGCCAGCACCTTCGCGCGGTCCTCGTCGTCGTGAATCAGCTGGCTCTGCGGTGAGCGCCCGGCTACGAGCGGCCCCCAGCACGCGGTGCGGAACGGGCAGTGGTCGCAGATCGCGGAGATGCCCGGCCCCTGGAAGGTGCGCGGCAGCTCCTCCGGGGAGGCGGCGGCCCGCACCTGCTGCACCCACCAGCGGGCACGGCGGGCACGGTCGGCCTCGTAGGCGATCTCCTGAACGTGGTCGTCGCCCGAGTCGCGGTTGATGAACCGGAAGCGGATACGGGCGACCGGCACCGGCCCGAGGTGGGCGAGCTGCCGCTGGCCCCGAACGCTGGCGAAGCCTTCCGTGCCGAGCAGGTCGGCGTACAGGTACACCTGCCGCAGCTCGGCCTCGCTCGCGCCGTACCGCAGGACGCTGTCCCACTGGTACGTGCTCTTGGTCTTCACGTCCTCGACGGTCGTCTCCTCTGCCGGGAGCGTGGGACGCAGCCGCTTTGGGAGCCGGGCGGCGGTGGCGCTGTCGAGCTGGACCGCGTCGATGTGGCCCCGGAGGGTCTGGTCCTCGACGCGGCGCTCGACGAGCCAGCCGTACTCCTCGCGGGCGGCTTCGAGAATCCCGGCGTGCAGCCAGGTCCCGAGGATCGCTTTCCGCTTCTCGCCGACATCAGTCGGGGTGCGGCCGTGCAGGAGGTATCCGGCTCGGCGGGCGCACACGGTGTCGCTGGCACCGAGCTTGGTCTGCTGGGAGCGGGGGCGGCGTGCGTCCGCCGCGTGAGCGGCGGGCCACAGGCTGACGGGCCGCTCCGGCGCGATGGCCATAGTGGTCACGTTGATCTCCAAGAGGATGGGTGCCGCCCGCAGACAGCAGGCGGCACCCGGTGTCGTCAGGGGTCAGGCGTCAGGAGGCGCGGCGGGGTGCGGAGGCCCGCTTACGCGGGGTGCGCTTCGCCGGGGCCGGAGCCTCGTCGGACTCCGCGGCGGTGTCCGGCTTGGCCTCCGGGGCGGCCTTCTTCGCGGCACGCGGCCGCTTCCTCGGCGCGGGCTTGTCCGTGCTCTCGTCCTGGCCCCCGCCCTGGGAGTCCTCGGTGGACTCGTCCTTCGCGTCGCCGCCCTTGTCGGTCCCTGTTTCGAGTCCGGCTGCCTCGCGCAGGCGCCGGGTCGCCTCTTCCGCCTCGCGGACGACGGCTTCAGCGTCGGCCCGCGCCATCTCCTCATCCACGTACACGCCGGACAGGTCCTGCGGTGCGGCCATGCGCAGCGCGCCGGCCTCGGCGCACTTGCGGAGCATGTGGGCGGGCATCTGCTGCCACATCTTCGCCACGACGTACGCGCCCTGCTTGCGGTCGTAGTACGTCGGGGCGAACTCATCCCAGCGGGCGATGAACGGGAACCGGGCGTTGCTGCGCAGGACGGTGACCTTGACTGCGGCCGGGTACGCCTTCGACAGCCAGACTTCGTGGGCGTTGCCCTCGGAGTCGTAGTAGACGGTGTCCTCGTACGAGATGGACTCCCCTGCCTTGATAGCCGCGCGGTGGGCGACCGTGCGGAAGCCGTCGATACCGGTCTGGATGGTCCAGGTCTTCTCCGGCTCGTCGGGGTTGTCGGCGGCCTTCCAGTTGGTACGGCCGATCATGTAGATCTGCCGCGCGAACGGGTCGAGGCCGGACCGCACGCAGAAGTGGAAGAACAAGGCCAGCTGGGCACGCGGCGCCTGGGCGAGTCCGGGGCTGATCAGCGACAGCGCGGCCACCTGACGCGCGTCGAACTCCACTTGGTCGGCGCGCAGCACAACGGCGCTCTGGGACACGCTGCGTTCGGGCAGCACCTCGGTGGCGGTCAGGGGCGGGGCGCTGGATGGAGCGTCGTCACCCTGCTGCTCGGTCGGTTGATTCATGGGTCGTTCGTCTCCAAGAGAACTGGGTCAGTCGGTCCGCAAGGCGCGGACCTCGAACGCGCCCGCCCACTCGGGGTGGCGCTCGATGAGAAGCCGGACGTACCGGCTGCGGAAGTTGTTGTTGAGGCGGAACTCGTCGCCCTCGGTCGCCGTGACGTAGCGCCAGCGCAGGACCTCGAAGAGCATCCCGATGCCGACACGGCTCGCGCCGCGCTTGAGGTAGTCGGCAGTCAGGGCCTCCAACGCGCGCAGCACCCAGGGGTTGAGCTCGTGGAATGTCTCGAACTGGGCCTGGATCGACGCCGGCTGGCCGTCCGGCTGCCTCACGGTGTGGATGACCAGGCCCGGTATCTCGTCCTGGACGGCTGCCATACCCACCCCCCGATGACCTTCTTTCAAGAATGTCACCTATCTTGCGGGTCGGCGGACAGATGATCAACCCCACCAGCTACAGACGCGACTTCACATACTCAACCCGAGTCAGGCGGAGGCTCGCTCGGCCGCCTCCTCCATGCGCGCTTCACGAGCCTCGTTGGCCGCCGATGCGGCCTGCAGGGCGTCGATGGCGACGTTGGACTCGGGGTGCTTGAGCAGGTAGAGCGAGAGGGCCCCTTCGACAACCAGGGCCTCGCGGGCATCCATGACCGCGATCTCGTCGCCGCCCGGCGTGACGATGAACTGCACTACTGCCTCCTTGGTGAACTGCGGACCCTCATGACGAGGGATTACTTATACCTTAATGGCAGTTCGAGGCTAAGTACAGTAATTGCGCAGGTCAGAGGGCCTTTCGGGCGTGGCGGCCTCGGGTCAGTACGCGACTGCCGGGCCCGTCGTACGTGCCGTCGCGCAGGGCGGAGACGACCGCTTCGTCCACGTCCCAGGGCAGGCCCCGCGCGCTCTCGCGGAGCTTCGGAACAGCATCGAGGACGATGTCCAGCATCCAGAGCATCGACCCGGACAGCAGCCAGTCGTGCTCCGGGAACCGCCCAGTCGCGACGGTCGTCGCCAAGTTGCCCTGTGCGGGCAGATGGAACAGCTCGATGATCTCCTGCTGGCCGACGATCGGTGGCAGCTCATCCCCCAGATCCGGCTCCCAACCCTCGCCCTGCTCCGCGATGATCCGCGACTTTACATTCAGGTCGACCTGGCGGAACCGCGCCGTGGTCGCTCCCCACCGGGCAGCGAAGCCGAGCGGCCAATACCGCACCCCACTGACGATGATGGCGGTCCCCGGATCCAGCACGCTGCCACGGCTCGGCGCCAGCCACTGCGCGACCTGCTTCGGATCGACGCGGTACAGCGCGGCGAACTCCTGGTGCCCGACCAGATACGGCTTGCCCCGACTCATCCCCGTCCTCCGGTGTCTGCCCTGGATGCAGAGGGCAGCGTAGCCGTACGCGCACGCCGGCATGCGCGGCGGTCGCTGCTATGGTGTCGGCGGTCTTTTCTCCAAGAGGCCAAAGGCCCCCGCTTCGGCGGGGGCCGTGTGCGTTGCCGCGCGCTCTACGCGCTCTTGCCCTCGGGCTGGTCGGCGGTGGAGCTGAGCCGGGTCGAGCCCTGCTCCTTCCTCTGTCGCGTGAACCGCAGGGCGTGGATGGTGCGCCCGCCGGTCACCTCGCGGAAGGCGGTCGCCACCTCGGCCTTGGTCAGCCGCCGCCCTCCCAGCGTGAACAGCGGTCCGTCCGTACGGGCCCCGATCAGCTCGCGCAGCGCGTTGGCCGCTGACACGGTGATCCCGGCCTCGTAGACGCCGGCCTCCTTTGCATGGCGGATGACAACCAGACGATCATCCAGCTCCGCGTCCGGCACGTCGAACGCCAGGACCTCGTCCATCCGGACCTCCGACTCCCAGAGCAGCTGCCACACCGACCGGATGGCGGCCGGGACCGCCGGGTTCGCGAGCGCAGTGTCCACCTCCAGGTCGGTGATGAGCAGGCTTGTCGTATGCATGATGACCCCCAGGCCGCAGGAACAAGTGCGCCCTCACGCTATGCGCGCTGTCGGACAACACCGCTTGACAGCAGGGGCGTTCGTCTCAGGCGCGGGCCAGGCTGAAGACGGTGAGCACCACCGCGGTGATGCTGGCCAGTACGGCGACGGTCGGCAACGGCCACCTGGTCTTCTCCAGCGCGCTCACCCGTTCCTCCAGGTCCTCCAGGGCCTTGTCCGTTTGGTCGCTACGCTGGACGAGCAACGCCAACTGTCCGTCTATGCGCGCGAATCCGACCTCCAGCGCCTGACGCAGCTCTGCCAGGGCGAGCGCGACCTGCCCTTCGGGCACGGCCTTCCTCCTCTCCTCTCGCTGCCCGGCGGTCAGTGCTTGGGCGTGGCCGGGTCGCGCTTGAGCGGGAGCCACGAGGCCGTTCCGGGCCTGCCCAGGACGGTGCCGAGGGTGGACTTCAGCGCGCTGAGCGCGGCGGGTATCGAGGAGACCGCCGCGGCCTGCCACGCCGACAGGGACACCATGTCCGTCGTGCTGGAGGCTGCCATCAGGCCCAGCAGCGACTGGAGGTAGGTGGCAATCGTGCGCTCGGCAACGTCGGCAAGGGCCTGCGGCATCGGGTCTTGCTCCTGGTTCGGGGTGGTGGGGGTAGGGTCGGCGGCACCGGCCTGGTGCGGGACGCGGAGGTCCGCCCAGGTCTGCGGGCCAGGAATGCCGTCGGCGTCGGCACCGTGGTGGCCGCGCTTGATCTGGTAGGCCGCGTACGAGCGGCGGTGCGCGTCGTTCCACACCGGACCGAGCGGCGTGTCGTAGGAGTCGCAGCCTTCGGCGATCAGCCGCTTCGCCATCGCGGCGATCACCGGGGACGAGCGCCCTTCGCGGAAGAACTGCTTGCCCGGGTACGCCGCGTACTTCGGTTTCGGCTTGGGCTTCGGGTCCGGCTTGGGCTTCGGCTTCGGGTGGGGCTTCGGCTTGCCGCCGTCCTTGAGGTGCCGGGCGACCCGGGCGCGGAAGTCGTCCATGTCGATGCCGCCCGGGTCCGGCTTCCCTGGCTGCCACTCCTTGTGGCCAATGACGGAATGCTCGTTCCAGCCGTGCGCGCGGCAGATCGCCGCCGCCGCCCGCGCCATCGCGTCGAGCTGCGCCGCCGGCCACAGCTGGCTTCCTGTGTTGATGCACTCGAAGCCGTAGAAGTGCCGGTTGCCGTCGGTGTCCGCTTCGTTGTCGCGCGGCAGACTCGTCTTCTCGGCGATGACCGCGAGCAGGACGTCTGTGTCCCCCATGCCTGCGTGATTGGTCCGGCCGTAGCCGACCAGGTGGATTGTCCCGGACCGGTCGATGACGCCATGGCAGAGGGGACCTGGAAGATCCTGGTAGCCGACGCGGCAGAGCTCCACCATGTCCTGCTCGGACGTGTACGGCCCGGTGTGATGGATCATGACCCCATTCGCGGGGCCCCAGTTGCCGTGGGTGTTCCGGTTGTGGGTGCGCCATTTGCCGTGCTCGACCACGCCGAGCCCGGCGCCCTTCAGCACGGACAGGAACCTGTCCGCGCTCAGCGGTGTAGCCACGCGCTTCGTCCTTCTCCCCTGCGCCGGATGGCAGTCGGCCGTGGCCGCCGCGGCGGTCCGGTCCCTCGGGAGCGCGAAGCGGGTGGAGGGTCACCCAGGGCGTCATGCTACCGGCGGCGCACCGGCCGATTGTCGGGGCGCGCAGCTGGTCAGGTGTCGGCGCGGTCAGTCCGGAACGACGTGCTGTCGAGGCTGATCCATGACGCGCGGACGCTGCCGCCGCCCTGCACGCGCAGCCGCACAAGGCCCTTCGGGTCGATGTCGAGCTGGAGGCTGCGGCGTGCCGCGTCGGAGGCGACATCGACCGTGCGCGGCGCTTCCGGCCAGTACCCCTCGGGCAGCAGCGCGACCAGCTGCTCGTCGGCGGCCCGGCCGCCCGCCAGTCCGATACGGCCGCAGAACTCGGTCGTATCCCAGGGGTTGGCGCGGAACTGCGGCGGCTGCTCCTCGTCCGGGACGGTGGTGCCGCCGGTCAGCGGAAGGTCGCGCCACTCCGGATACGGCGCGCGGCGGGCGCGCTCCAAGGTGACGACCCGCTTCTCCAGCTTGGCCAGTCGGCGGCCGAGGTCTGCGATCGTGTCCGGCACCTACTGCTCCTCTCCTTCGCCCGTCTCGTCCTCGGGCTTGTTGGTGCGCTCCAGCTTCAACGTCACGCGCTCGGCCGTCTCACCCTCGCCGGGCCGCACCGTCCAGCCGACGATCCGGCACCAGCCGTCGTACTCGGTGTG
This sequence comes from Streptomyces mutabilis, assembly GCF_014649815.1. Classification (GTDB taxonomy): domain Bacteria; phylum Actinomycetota; class Actinomycetes; order Streptomycetales; family Streptomycetaceae; genus Streptomyces; species Streptomyces mutabilis. Next base: position 285,204 of record NZ_BMTT01000001.1, read on the forward strand.
CGGCTCGAACAGGCGAATCCGTACGTCGTCCCCGATGCGCAACGCGTGGATCGGGGCCGCCGGGTGATCGATGATCTCCAGCTCGGTCAGCGAGGGCAGAACCTGGCGGGCCAGCCGTTCGCGGCGGGCCCGCTGCTTCAGCTTCGCCTCGTCCTTCTCCTTCGTCTCCAGCCGGTGCTCCAGGCGCAGACGGCCGTTGCGCACGCCGTCCACGACGACCTTGCGCTTCTTGCCCTCGCCCGCGCCGAGCCCGATGACCCACTGGGCGTAGGAGTCGGCGTCCTTGATGACGTGCGGGGTGCCGACCACGTTGGCACCGGTGGTGAACGTCAGGTCCTCGCGGCGTCGACCAAGTCGTGGTGCACCGAGGATGATGCGGCGCTCGGCGCGGCGCCCGCGCCATGCCACGGTCTCCGACCACTCCAGGCCGTCATCGATCTTGGCCATCTCGTCGACGATCTCGCCGAGGTTGCGCGGGTCGGTTTTGGAGGTGGTGTACGGATCCTTCGCGGTGCCGGTCTTCGCCTTCGACTTCGTGTCGTCCACGACCACACCGAGGTCGCCGTCCGGCTGCACCTGCGCGTAGGCCCACACATCGCGGATCACTTCGCACGGGTCCGCTTCGATGTAGGGGCCGCGGCCGTCAAGGTTGCCGTGCAGATCGAAGCGGCGGTGGAGGTAGCTCGTGAACCCGGAGGCTTCGACGGGCAGGGTGTTGCCCTCCGGTTCGGCGCGCCAGAGCAGCCCGCCCCAGTCGAGGCGGGCGTTGCGCTCGACGAGGAGCATCGTGTCGCCGGCGTCGAGCGCGTCACCAACGGAGCGTCGGAACGCGGTCGGCAAGGTGGCCTTCAGTGAGCCGGGCCCGGATATCTCCGGGCCGTATTCGACCTCGTTCAGCGGCAGGTTCCAGTGCAGAACGTCGCCGGTCGTGGCCCGCGCGACGATGTAGCGGTAGTCGGCCATCGTCACGCAGGCCCTTCCGTGAACGCGACGTCGAGCGTGACCGTCGTGCCCTTGGCCACGCTCAAGTCACCGTCGCCGTACTTGTCGTTCTGGTTGATCTCAACGGCCAGGTGCTGGCGGGTGCCCCGGTAGGCGGGCGGTACGGCGAGCGTGTCGGCCAGGGTGACGGAGGAGCGGTGGGTGGTGGTGCCGTCGTCGTCCACGACGGTCGGCTTCGCGGCGCGCTCTCCGAGCCGCGTGCGCAGCTCGACGTACACGGAGCCCGCCTCGGCACGCAGGCCGGAGAGGGTGACGACGATGGTGGCCTCCGTCGCCCAGGCGGGGATGTCCACGTCCCAGGCAGCTTCCTTTGGCCAGGCCGCCCACTGGCCGTGCTTGCCAGGCACCTTCTCTGTGGTCACGGGATGCACGGTGCGCAGCGTGCGCTCGGTGCGCGGGTTGGCCAGCCGCCGCAGGTCGGTGATCATCTCGGCGGTGATCGTCGCGGTGTTCCGGGGGATGGTGAGGCGGGCCAGCGGGATCGCCGTCATCTCCCGCAGCGCGGCGGTGGCCTGTGAGGCGATGTTCTGGATGAGGTGGAAGTAGCCGATCTCCTGGCGGCGCGGGTCGCGGTCGCCTTCGAACTCCGGGTCCTCGATGCGCAGCACGAGCAGGTCGGTGCGGGCGACCGGTCCGGTCGGCGGCACGTCGACCACGGTGTCGCCAATGTTGGACTGGGTGTAGGCCCCTTGCCACGGCCGGGCACCGTGGATGAGAGCGGAGCCGTCGCCGACACGGACACCGGGGCCCGGGGTCTCCAGGGGGCGGACCTTCAGGTCCTCACCGCCCGCGACACCCTGCCGGCCTCGGGCCAGGTCGCGGATCATCAGGCGCATCGCGCGGGCGGAGTGGTCGGCCCCGCGCACCATCATCGGGGGTTGCAGCGTCACGAGTCTCTCCGTTCACAAGGTGGTGTACGCGGACCGCCACGCCACCTCGAGGCGCGCGGTGCCGGACGGGTCGTTCGCGCTCCAGGCGATCTCGGACCGTCCGGGCGGGAGGGCGAACAGGTCGAGACGGGAGGCGGGGCTGAGGTCGTTCGCGACGTTGACGGTGCCGTTGCGCAGCGCCCAGCAGGTCCCGGGTCGGGTCTCCATCTCCACCCACTCGCCCTCGCGCAGGGACAGGCCGAGTTCGAGGACGCGGCGGGTGGCGGTGTTCCAGATCCGCGGGTTGGTGACCGGGCCGTGTACGCGCAGGCTCGGGTGCGTGGGCACGTCGCCGTGATTGGTGACCCATCCGGGCCTCCCTTCGGCCGGGTGATGCTCCGACTCGGGTGGCCGGCGGCACGCGGCAGGGCGGCCCATCGCCTCGTCGACGGTGCGGTCCGCGCGGTCGGTGCGGACCGCCTGGTCGAGGCCGAGCGTCAGCGTCGACAGCTCGTCGTCGTACCAGCGCGGGTCGTCCAGGCCGACGAACTCAATATCCAAGGGGATCCAGCCGTGCACGGCGTTGGCCGTGCTGGTCGCTTCCATACGGCGAAGTCGCCCGTACATGCGGCGAGTGGGGTGCCCTGGCCACCGTCCGCGCAGAATGTGGCGGCCGTCGGGGCTGGTGCGGGCGTCGGGGGTGTCCAGGGCCCGCTCCAGCCGGGCGAGGAGGTCCGCGGCCTTCACCGGGTCGCCGGGGGTCTTGATGCCAGCCTCGAATCGCAGGGAGCGCGGGCCGTAGAAGTCCCGGCCCGGCGTGGTGCCGTCACTGTTGGCGTTGTCGGCGTCCTGCGGCCGGGTAGCGGGCGACCCGAGCCCTTCGACGTTACCGACCGGGACGTAGGTGCCGGTGCCAAGGACGACGCCGCCAATCTCGTACTGCCACGGGGCCAATTCGGGGCGGCTGTGCTTGTTCGGTGCTGTGGTCATCACACTCTCCCGCCCCGCTGCGCGTTGCGCAGGGTGCGCATCATCTCGTTGCCGATCTGCTCAGGGGTGGCGGCGCTGTCGGTGACGCTGATGGGCATGGAGCCGATCAGCGGCTGCTGCTCGCGCACGACGACGACCTGGACCCGGCCGCCGGCGCGGGCGTCGACCACGCGGGTGCGGGCGCGGTCGCTGCTGGTGCGGATGTCGAAGGAGCGCACGACACCGGCGATGGCCTCGACGCTGCGCGCCTGTTTGAAGGAGCTGGCGAGCGTGGGCGTGTAGTCGCGGCTACGGGTGCCGCGGACGCCGCCGTTGGCGTACCACTCGACCTGTCCGCCGAAGCGGTCAACGACTTCCTCCACGATCGCCTTGCTGCGGTCGCGCTTGGAGGCGGCCAAAGGCACGTAGGCCTCCCCGCCGGTCTCCCGCTCACCCCATATGCGGTAGCTGCCGGCCGGGGCGATCTGTGCCACGTGCCGCTCGCGGCGCTGGCCGCTGGTGACCCCGCCGTCGGCGAAGTAGTCGACCACCGCGCCGTCGGCATGCCGCTTGGCGGCGCGGGCCTGTGCCTCGGCCTGCTTCTCGATGGCGTCCGCGATGTTGGTGTTCTGCTCGGCGAGCTGGCTGAAGATCGAGACGTGCCGGGTGGTGACTGTCACCTCCTTGCCGCGCAAGGCGTTGATGCGCTGCTGGATGGCGTCCGCGGCCTTGCGTGGGCCGCTGGTCGGCACGATGACCTTGACGTTCTTCGACCCGGGTACCTTCTCGATCCGGAAGCCGAGCGCCTGCAGCTGCTTGCGTGCCTCGGCCGTCGGCGCCTGCACGACGACGTACTTCGCGCCCGGCGTGGCGCGGATCTTGGCCTGGACGGCCTCCAGGCTCTTGATCGCCGCGGCGGTCGGCGCGGATACGGTGACCTTCTTGCTGCTCGGGGTGCGGCCCAGCTTGTCGATCAGGGTGTCCAGGTTCTTCTTCGCCCCCGCGGTCGGCGCCGTGATCTTGATCTGGCGGGTGCCCGGCACGGTCTTCACGGTGAACCCGAGGTCACGCAGCTTCTTCTGCGCGCCGTCGCTGAGGGAGTCGACCTTGATCGTCCGCTGCTTCGGCAGACGGTGGAACTCGGCCTGGACGGCGATCAGGTTCGCCAGGGTGGAGTCCATGCCCTTGGTCTGAAGCAGCAGGGACACCTTGGACGGCAGCAGGCCGAGGCTGTCTGCGACGCCTTCGGCCTGGGCCTTGGTCAGGCCGAAGCCTTGGGCGGCCTTGATCGCCTCCGCGCGGGCGCGGCTCATCTGCTCGCGTGCCTTCGCGAGCGCCGCCGGCAGCGTCTCGCCGTTGCGCTTGGCCAGGTCGAACGTCGCCACCGACGCGTCGGCCGCCGCGTCGGACAGGGCGGTGAGCTGGGTGTACAGCTGCTGGCCGTTGCGCGTGGTCGTGTTGAGGGTCTTGTCCTCGTTGACGAGCTGCTTGCCGCCGTAGCCCTGCCCGCGGTTGACGTTCCTGCTTCCCTCCTGCAGATCCAGGACGGCGCTGTTCACCTTGGCCTTGGCTGCCTGAAGGGAGATCTGTCCGCCCGACAGCAGATCGATCGCCGACTTCAGCGAACGCGTGCGGGTGTCAGCGTCCGCCGTCTCGTCGGCCAGGCCACCGACGGCCGCCTTCAGCCGGTCGTACGCGGACGTGCCGTCCCCGGCGCCCTTCGTGGCGTTGGCGAGCTCCTTGGCGTTCTTCACTGCATCGGCCATCTCGCCCTTGACGCTGCCGAGCGCGTCAGCCGCGTCCTTGTACCGCTGCCCGACGTCCGAGTAGTCCCGGACGGTCGCCTTGCCGCCCGCCACGTCCTTCCAGATCTTGTGCTTATCAGCCGTCGCCTGCAGCTGCTTTTGCAGGGCGTCCAGGGACATGCCCTGCCCGAGGTAGGCGTCGGTCAGGGTGGCCAGCGGCACGCCGGCCTGCTCCATGACCTTCGTGAGCTGGCCTTGCTCGGTCTTGGTGTCCAGGAGGGCCTGGGCCGCCTGCTGGCGGACGTTGCTGTCGATCTGGCCGCCGGACTCGCGCAGCGCGGAGGTGAGAGAGGAGATGCGCTGCTGGTGTTCAGCGGCGGCTTGCGCGGCCTTCTGCTGGGGGGCCGCGAGCAGCCCCAGGCCGACCGACACGCCCGCCATGACGACACCGAACGGGCCGCCGAGGGCGTTGGTCACGCCGCCGAGCGCAGAGCGCAGCCCCGACCCGGCCGCCCGGCCTATCCCGTTGAGCGTGCCGGTGAAGGTGACTCCGGCGCCGTTCGCGCTGCGGAACGCGGCCGTCATGTTGCCGAGGAACCCGACGCGGGCCTGGACCGCTGCCCAGGCGGCGCCGTACCTGGACAGGGCGACGCCGGACGCGGCGGCCAAGGACTGCTGCACCCGCATCTCGTCGTTGAACGCCCGGATACCGGAGCGGACCGGCCCGCTGACGGTGGTGGCCAGGTTCGTCAGGGCGGGCTGCGCGCGGCGGAACAGCAGCATCGCCAGGGCGGCCGACTGGATAGGGGCGGGGAGGGCGCCGAACGCCGTCACGAGGCCACCGACGACGTGACCGACCGGCACGAGAACGAGGGACAGGCCGGAGACCGCGTCCATGGCCGCGTTGGCGACGGTCGCGACGATGTCGAGCGTGCCGGCCGCCGCGCCGCCCTCCTGGCCCAGGCCCGCGACGGCCTTCAGGAGCGGCTCGGCACCGTCGGCGGCGTTGGACAGGACATCGCCGAGGGTGCTTCCCGCGTTGATCAGCAGATTGAGACCGGTGGCCAGAGAGTGCTCGCCGATCTCCTTAAGCGGGCCGACCAGTTGTCGGGCCTCATCGATGAGCCCACCCAGTCCGGCCTCAGTCCTCGCCTTCAGGTCCGGCCCGTACAGCGTGGCGAGGTCGCGGCCGTAACTGAGGGCCGTGGTCAGGTACGGCGTGGCCCCGGCCATCCCGCGGGTGAGCAGACGGGTCACCCACTCCAGGCCGGGCGCCATCCCCTCGTACAGTGCGATGCCCGTCTGCCGGGCCTGGGTGCGCAACTGCGTCATCGCACCGGTCAGTCCCTGGCCGCGGGACGCGGTGATGGACGCCGCGGCCCCGGTCTGCCGTACAGCCATCGACAGGGCGTCGAAGCTCTCGGTTCCCTGGTGGGCGAGCGCCACCGCGCCGCTGAGCGCCGGCTTACCGAACGCGCGGGTCACCCCGGCCGCGAAGTCCTTCTGGGACATGGTGCGTTCGGCCTTCGACAAGCCGTCGATCACCGTGCGCAGGCCCCGGAAACGCCCCTGGGTGTCGAATGCTTCGATCCCCAGGTCCTTCAGGGCACCCCGCATCTGGGGTGTGGGCGCCGCTAGGTTGGCGAAGATCCCACGCAAGCTCGTGCCGGCGGTCTGGCCGAGGATGCCGCTCTTGCCGAGCATGCCGACCGCCGCGGCGGTGTCCTGCAGGCTGACGCCGAGCGCGTGCGCGACCGGGCCCGCGTACCGCATCGAGTAGTAGATGTCGGTGATGGACCCGGAGGCGCTGTTGGCCGTGGCGGCGAGGGTGTCGGACGCCTTGGCCGCCTGATCAGCACCAAGACCGTACTGATCCATGATGTCGCCCAAATACTTGGCCGACGTGGCGGCGTTGACGTCGGCCGCCGCAGCGAGTTGGAGGGAGGCGCGTACGGCGTCGATCGACTGATCCGCGCGGAAGCCCGCCTTGCTCAGCTCGACCATGCCCTCGGCGGCGTCCGCCGACGTCGTGGTGGGCAGCGACAGGTCGTTGCCGAGTTCCTGGGCGACGACGGCCGCCCTCTTCATCTGTGCGGCGGTCGCGCCGGTCACCGCACGGAAGAGGTTCATCTGCCGCTGGTAGCGGTTGCCCTCCTCGATGATCTGCCCGGTGCCGAGGATGAGGGCGCCGCCGGCGAGCATGTTCGTGGCGGACAGGCCGCGCCGCCCGGCCCCGGCGGTGGCCCGCTGGAGCCGGGACATCGACCGTGCGCCGTCGTCCCCGGCCGTGCGCAGGGCCGTGCGCGCTGCGGCGGCCCGGGCGGTGATCCGGTTCAGTTCGCCGACGGCCGCGCGGGAGGAACGATTCAGCGCGGCGAACTGCGAAGCGAGCCGGGCCCCGTTGGTGTCCAGCCGTGCCAGGGACCGGTTCGCGGCATCGGTCCGCTCTCCCAGGGTCCGCATCTGTGCGGAGGCAGCACGGGTTCCCGCGATCAGGTCGCGGACCTCGGCGCGCATCGCGACCGTGAGGGTGAACCCGGCCACCGCGGGCGGCCTCCTTACATGGTGCGGGGGTGGATCAGGGGCGCGGCTGGTACTGCTCGCGCGGCAGAAGCTGGATCTTCACGCCGTAGCCGGAGCGGTCTTGGGGGACGTGGTCGCGTTCCTGCTCGATCAGCTCGCAGCCGGGGCAGCGCAGGGTGTCGGTGACGTAGGCGTGGGGGTCGCCGCCGCGTTCGCGGTCCCACTCCTCCAGCCGGGTGTGGCACTCCGGGCATACCGACCGCTGCCACTCCGCCCAGGCCAGCGCCTTGGCCCGGTCGAGGTCGGTCCAGCGGCCGTCGCCGCCGAAGAACTGAGAGTGCGGGATGCCGTACCGCTCGCACAGCTCCAGTTCGGCGCGCAGGCCGGCGTCACGGCTCAGCCTTTTCCCAGCTCGACCCGGCTCTCCTGCTGGATCTGCCAGGCGGCGTCCCACAGGGCATTCGCGTCCGGTGCCGACCAGCCGTTCAGCAGCTCTTCGGCCTCCTCGCGGCTCATGCCGTCCACGGAGGCCGCGGCCACCAGCGCGGCGGGGAAGGTGTCGGCGTTGAAGATCGCCCCCTCCTCCGCTTGCTGTTCGGTGGGCGGGTGCTCACTGATCAGCTCCTCCAGCACCGGGCGCGGCAGCGCGCGGAAGGTCAGGAACTCCGAGGCGGCGTCGAGTGCGTGGAGGGCCTGGTCCCGCGCCGCATCTGCGTCGGTTGCCTGGCGCGTGGCCAGCTCGTCACCCGGGTTGGCCTCGGCGACGAACCGTGCACGGCGGGCGGCCTGCTCAGCTTCGTCGTACCGCTGGCGCAGCTCGGCGTCATCGCATATGCGCAGCCGGTTCTGCGGGCGGGCTCGGCGGCGGAGCCGTTCCATCTTGGCCGACCACGCCCCCTCCGCCGCAGTGGTGGAGGGGGACAGGCGCTTGGCCTGTGCGGGGCGCGACACGATCAGCCCTCGTCAGCGTCGTGCTCGCGGACCGTCGCCTCGGTCTTGGTCTTCGTGGTGCTGACCACGGTCACGTCGACGTGGTCACCGTCGTGGTGGCCGTGCCCGTGGTCGTCGTCGCAGTCCTCGTCCGGCAGCGGACGGGGATGGGCCTGCGGCACGGGGCGGTCGAGCGACGGCTCGTCGGTGATCGTGAAGTCCACCTTGAACTTCGCGGCCTCGTTGCCAGTGCTGTACGTCGCGGCGCGGGTGGCGACCTGCACGGGGAAGACGTCCACCGAGCGTGAGCCGGGCAGGTCGCCCTTGCGGAGCAGGATGACGTAGCCCTTCGCGCCCTTGGGGAGCTGCTGCTCGATCTCGTCGGAGAAGCGGTCCTCGTAGAACGTCAGGCTGGAGTTCTCGGCCTTGTCGTTGCCCGGGATCGAGGAGTTGAAGGTCGAGCCCATGTCGGGGGTCTCGATGGGGTCGTTCTCCAGCGCCCAGCCCTCGATGTCCGAAACGGCGTCGGTCAGGCCGAAGGCGTTGGTGATCTCCCGGCGGCTGGGGTACTTCGGGTCGTTGAGATCCTTCGACCAGAGGATCTTGGAGATGCCGCGCCGCAGAAATCGGGTCTGGGTCTTCTTCGTGCTCGTGGACACAGGTCCGCTCCCACTTCTGGGGCAGCGTCCCGTGCCGAGGCCCTGCCCCTTGAGGTTCAAAGGGGGTTCGCCTGGCCTGGGGCCTAGCGTCCGCGCGGGCCTCCGCGGTGAGGATCAGAAGAAACGTTCCTTCATGCTGGGGTCACGGTGATCGTGACCCGCTGCACGTAGGACACGATAGCGCCTGCCGCCGACACCGAGGGTTCCCCTCCGGCGTCGTAGGTCAACTCCCTGTCGATAACGCGGACTTCGGGAACATGCAGGTCATGGGTCCAGCGGCCGTCGGTCCGGCCGACGACGCCGGCGCGTACGCGGTCGGCCAGCCACTCGACCTGATCGGCTCGTTCCCCGACCGAGGTGACCTGGTAGGCCCAGGCGACATCGGCATGCCAGTCCCAAAGGGGCGGGCCTGCGAACTCGGCGGGCAGCGAGTCGAGGATCGTGTACGGGACGGGCGCGGGCTCCCAGCCGGACTTGCTCTGGACACGTGGGAGTTCGCCGAGACCGCACGGGCGGCCCGTGGCGTGCTCCAGGAGGGCGGCGAGCGCGCGGGTCACCGGAAGACGAGCGGTCACGGCAGCACCCCATCGGCCAGGGCCTGGATGAACGCCGGTTCGGTCTGCCGGAAGGCGGGCTCGACGTGCGGGAACGGCGGCTGCCGGTAGTGCCGCCCGAGGCTGTCCACGCCGACGAAGCCGTACTCCAGTCGTCGCGCCTGCGGGGCGTCGGAGAACACCTCGGCGGTCACCTCGCCGCCGCTGGCGCGCATCCGCACGTCCCAGGAGGCGCGGTACTGGCCGGTGATCACGTTCGGGCCCGGCCTACCGCTCGCGTTCCGCTGGATGCGGACCCGCAGCAGCATGGCGTGGTGCCGTGTGATCGTCCGCGTGCGAGCGCGGGCGGCCGGACCCATCCGGGCCAGCGTGGCAGCCAGCGCGATCGGATCACGGAAGGCGGTCGCGTCCGGGTGAGCGTTGGGGTGCGGGTTCGCCGTGGCCATCAGTCGATCACCTGCACCCTGACGATGCGCACCACGCTGTAGCTGCCCACCGCTTCGTCGGAGACGCGGAACCGGCGGCCCACCAACTGCGGGTCGCGAGGACCATCCGGACGGACTGATCCAGCCACGCGGATCACGTCGTCGCGCCCCAGTACCGGAGCGTCGACCGGAAGCACGGCCTGGTAGTCGGTGGTCGGCGGCTCGACGGCGACCGACCCGCCAAGGGGCTGGGTGATGGCCGGGCGGCCGATCGGCATCACCGCGCCGAGCCCATCCCAGACCAGCTCCTCGTCCGGCGCGGCCGGCACGAGCCGCCCCGTGGTCTCGTCCAGCACGTCATCCGTACGGCCCGCGCTGTCCCGCCACACCTCCAGCTTGTCGTCCAGGATGCGACCGACGACCCGACGCGCACCGTCCACATCAAAGGCCATGAGCCCACTCCACGAGCTGGGTGAGCATCGCCTTCGTCAGCGAGTAAGGCTCGGTGCCCAGGTCGGGCCGGGCCAGCGCGGCGCGCTCCAGCGCCTCCGGGTCGATCGCGTCGAGGAACACGGCCGCCGCGGGGCCGGGGTCAGGGAGGTCGGCCACCGCGACGCGGGCCAGCCCAGACCACTGGGTGTCGCCACGGTCCGCGACGTGCAGCAGAACCTCCGGCCGTTCCCCGGCGAAGTGGCTGACCGAGTACGCCTTGACGGCGCTCGGATCGATTCGCGTGCCGTCAATCTCGATGCCGGCCTGATCGCCCCGTGCCCTGATCTCCACGCGCCGGACGGTGGCCGTGTCGTTCGTCTGATCCATTCAGCCGACGCTAACGCCGCTGTCGGACGTGGTGGGCGCACCATCTGGTCACTGCCCGAAAGGACTGTTTCCTATTTCGTGGCGACTCACCACTTCTTGCTCGATGCGAGCGGCGACTGCGGGCCACTGCACGGGAAGCCCCGCAACGGCCGTCCAGTAGCGGTGGGACGATCGAACTGCGACGCTCACTCCCAGGCGAACCGTCTCTGGCTTGAGCGCCGCAAGGACGCGTCGGGTTATCCCTCCTGCGCCCCTCGGGGCGGGCATGATGCCGTTTCCAAGGAGGAGTGTCGCCGTACGCAGAGCGTCAAGGGTTGCGGGAGGCGCTGCATCAACAAGGGGACCGAAGACAAGCTCATGCCACTTTCGACGAGTTCGGGCCCAGGCCAACCGCTCAAGGCCTGTTCCTAGATCTACGGCCATGCACCGAGGGTCCTTGGCGTTCCAGAGGAGGACAATGTCACCCAAGGTCAGGTCCAAGTGCCGGAACCGCAGGGTTATTCCTTCGACTTGACTTCGCCTCCACACCCGCAAGTGCCCGTAGACGCTTATATGCCGAGCGTGGAAACCGAGTTGAGAGAGCACCGACAGCCAGGCGTCCAAAACTTGCCCGTACTCGTCAATATGCCCTACGGGCTGGACGCACGAGACGTTGACGAATGATGTGAGAAATCCGTCGCAGAGCTCTCCGGACGCAGAGCGTTGCCCGGTGAATCGGACCACTGGTTGAGGAATGAAGCCGCGTCTATAGGTTATAGGACGCCCCTCCTTGAGGAGCGGGTCAAGTGCTTGGACGGCAGAGATGGTCAGTTCGGTTTCGCGGCCCCATCGGAGGGGGAGGCATGCGTCCCGGAGGAAGCCTTGAGCGGCGAAGGCGTGTTCGAGAGTGCCGAGCAGTTGCTCCCAGGACAGTGGCCCGCGAGGCGGGCGGTACGGGGAGTCGCGATGGGGATGCTTGACCTCCAGCGTGTCCCCATCCTGGTAGAACTCCCAATGAGCGCCTAACGCTCGGCGAAGCACCCCTGGAATCCGTAGGCCAAGCTCCCTACTCAACATGGCCGAGCCGCCATGGCCTCGAAGTGCCGCGCGGGATCGAATCGCTGTTGTCCGATCGCCTGCACCCGACTGTGATCGCGCGGCTCAGTCTCTTCGATAGCCTCGGCCAGTCGGCGGGCTGCGGTCTCGTCGTCCTCTTCGGGACTGACGACCGCGACCACGCCGGTATCACCGCACAATGCTGCCTCGGCACAAGTCCCTTCGCGCCAAACCAGTGCGGCGATGGGCGTGCCGGCTCGTAGGGACTCACCGAACACCGCCGCTCCCGCCTCCACATAGTTCCGCGCGTATGTGTAGACGAACACCGACGCGTCGCGGATGGCGGCGGTCTTGGCGGGGCCGCCGAGTTCACCCACCCACTCGACGTGATCTGCAGCGAAGAGCTTGTTCCGACGAACATATTCCTCGTCGAAGACCGGTCCGACGATTCGGATGCGGCGGCCGAGAATCTCCGCCGCCCTCACGGCGAGGTGCGGAGCCTTCTCCTCATCTATTCGTCCGAGCCACACGAGGTCCCGACCCCGAACGGCTCGCGGTTCGTCCTCCTGGAGCCCCAAGTGAACGGCGAGTTCGGGGATCGGTTGGTGTGCGGCGTACCGCTCGATCATTTCGGACGAGTAGCAGTACAGCCGTGACCGCTTGCCGTCGAACGCGGTGGCGGTGTGCTGGAAGACGGGAGAGTGCTGGAACGTGGCCACATCGCAGTCCAACTCGTCCCAGGTGCGAGTCCACGTAGCCAGCGAGGGGTATTCGTGGCCGACGACGAGGAGGTCGTAGCCGGTGTCTCGGAGGTCGCGCTCGGCCAGAGATCCGGCGGTGACGTCTTCGAGACGGACCGGCTTACGGACCCATTCGGATTCGAGGTCCGGGAGCCAGCCCGGACCAAGGAGGTGTACGTCGGCGCCTGCGGCACGGGCGCCTACCGCGACCGCCCACAGCCATCGTTCGATCCCGCCGTATCCGGCAGGGGGAAAAGCGTAGCTACCAGGAAAGTCGCAGACGCCGACGAGCACTATGCCTCCGGTGTTCCGTCCGCCGAAATCCGGCGGAAGCCGAGGTATGGGACGAGGGATTCGGGCAGGAGGATGGAGCCGTCCTGCTGCTGGCACTGCTCGAGGAGAGCAGCCAGGGTGCGGCCGATAGGCAGTCCGGAGCCGTTGAGGGTGGCGACGAGCTTGGGCTTGCCGTCCTCGCCGCGTGTCCGGATGTTCGCCCGGCGGGCTTGGAAGGTGCCGAAGTTCGAGACCGACGAGATTTCGCGGTACGTGTTCTGGCTCGGGATCCAGACCTCGATGTCGTAGGTGAGCTGGGCTGAGAAGCCCGTGTCGCCGGCGGCCAGCTTGATGACGCGGTAGGCGAGGCCGAGTTCCTTCAGGCACGCCTCGGCATGGCCGATCATCTTCTCCAGCTCGGCGTCGGCGTCCGCCGGGTCGACGATGCGAACGATCTCGACCTTGGCGAACTGGTGCTGGCGGATCAGTCCACGGGTATCGCGGCCATACGAGCCCGCCTCCGACCGGAAGCACGGGGTGTGCGCGGTGAATGCGAGCGGCAGCTCTGCCGGGGGGATGATCTCATCGGCGTAGAGGTTGGTCAGCGGAACCTCGGCCGTCGGGATGAGGAACAGTTCGCGATCGGCGACACCGGTCTTGAACAGGTCCTCCTCGAACTTCGGGAGCTGGCCGGTCCCGGTCATGGTCTTGCGAGTGACGAGATAGGGCACCGCGTATTCGACGTAGCCATGCCGACGCGTGTGGAGGTCGAGGAAGAGCGTAGCCAGGGCACGCTCCAGAGCGGCACCAGCGCCACGAGAGACCGCGAAGCGCGGTCCGGACAGCTTCGTGGCCCGGCCGAAGTCGAGGATGCCGGTGGCCTCGCCCAGATCAACGTGGTCCTTCGGTTCGAACGCGAACGCGGGGGGCGTGCCGACGCGCCGGATCTCGACCGCGAACTCCTCGGAGTCGCCATCGGGGGCCGAGTCGTCCGGCAGGTTCGGGATGCTCAGGAGCAGGTCACGGAGCTGGGCCTCGATTTGCTCTTGGTCGGCCTCGATCTCTCGGATTTGCTCCTTGATCTCGCGGGCGCGCTCCTTGAGCTTGGTGATGTCGCCGCCCTGCTTGGCCGTCTGCTGGACCTCGCTCGCCACCCGCTTGGACTCTGCCCGCAGCTCGTCGGCCGAGCGGATGTTCTGGTTGCGCCGAGAGTGGAGGGACTCCAGCTCGGACAGGTCCAGGGTGTAGCCGCGACGAGCGAGCCGACGAACCGCTTCGGCACCCATGTCGATCAGGGCGCGGGCATCATGCATGAGGGGTCCTTCTCCTCCGGGAAGTGAGCTATTGCTCCGACGGTAGCAACTGCCGAGATGGCGCTGCCCCGCTTATATAGCCGCGTCACCCCCTTCCCCGAGGTCTCTGCGAGACTCCATAGCAAGATCAGATAGAAGATCCTCGATCCAGACGGTGAGCGTGTCGTCCGCAACGTCGAGCGGCTGGACGCACGGGGCCTCAGAGAAGTGCAGAGGCATCGCCTCGCCCCCGGACCGGTCACGCTGCCAGAGCAGCACGGACAGCAGCAGACCGTGGCACACCACGAGGCGAGGCCCAGGGACAGCTAGGCAGTCCCGCAGCCCGAGGAGCATCCTGCGGATCCCTTCCCGCTGGGATTCTGCAGCGCCTGACGGACGCCTCCATGCACCATGGTGATCAAGCCAATCACCGTATGTGAGCCAAGGACCGCCTTCGAAGTCGCCGTAATCCAGTTCGTTCAGCCTGGCCTCGACAACCAGCTCGGCGGCGGGGACACCGGTGAGCAGGACCGCGGTCTGCTGGGCTCGCGGGAAGCCGCTGGCGATCCATGTTTTCGTGCTGTGAAGCGGAAGCACGGCCCAGGCTCGCTGGCACGATCGGATTCCCTCTGCGCTGAGCTCGACCGGAACGGAGGGGTCCCCATTGACGAGGTACTTCATGCTGTACTCGGTCTGACCGTGGCGGACGATGTGCGTCCTCATCCGTCGCTCCCTGAGCCTCGGGCGGATAAGAAGGAGAGAAGCTCCAACATCTGGGGTGCTCGCGGATCATCGGTGTCCACGTAGTAGAGGAGGCCGTCCAAGGACAGCAACCTGCACCATGGGGCGATCACCGGCACCGGGATGCGGGAGACTCTGGACGCCGTCGCGAGCCGTACGTTCGTCTCACGACCGAGGTCGTAGTAGACGGTCCAAAAGGCCCAATCGAACACCGCGTCTCCGACCATGGGCACCGGGTCGATCAGCCGCGGATGCCCGGTGCTGTCGAACGCCACGTTCTCGCGATACATGTCCCCGTGCAGCACGGTGGGCTGACCTGTGCCTTCCACGAGTCTGTGAATCGCTCGGAACTCGTGGTCGGCGAACGGCTGCCAGGAACCGAGATCGAGACTTCGCACCCGTTTCTCGATCCTCGGGAAGACCTCGAAACGCAGGTAGTCACCGAGGAGGGGGAGGTGACCGGTGAGGGGTCTGACCCGTCCGAGAGTGTGCAGCCCTTGCAGTGCGGCAGCCACGACTTGTGTCTCCCGCTGGCGCCAACTGGAACCTCCCGGACGACCGCCCACCATTTCCAGAACGGCCACCGCCATGTCGTCGTCGGCCTCAACGACGTCCGCCGTCGGCCCGCCGGCCCACAACCGCAACGCTCGAATCTCGTGGCGGTAGCGGGCCGGGTCCACCCAAGCCTTGACGATCAGCGGACGCCCGTCGAGGGCCGTGGCCGTCACGATCACCGAGGCGTGTCCGGCGTCGTGGTACCCGCCGAGGGAGAGCTGCCAGCATTCCGCTACCTGCCTCAGCACGCACGGAACGGCATCGAGCCATTCCTGAGCCTTCGGTCCATAGTGAGCGAGTAGCCGCCGTCGACATCCCGGGGGCACCTCGCCGAGCGTCCGCGTCGTCATCAGCTCAGCACGACCCCATCGTGAACGAGCTCGTCGGTTAGGGCCGGGAACTCGTCCAGGGCCTCGGTGACGAGCGCCTGCACCTTGTCGATCTCGACCTCCCCCGCGGCGAGACGGACCAGGACGCGCCAGGGCTGGTCGAGCCTCTGCCCGGTGGTGCTCACCAGGTGCACCTCCGCGTGCTCTCCCGTGGCCTCGTTGAGCCGGCGGGCGAGCCGGAGGGCGGCGATGTTGTAGAGCTTGCCAACGTGGTAGACGGGGTTCTTACCGCTGGCTCCCTCCAGGTTCATCGGCCGCAGAGGCGTGATGAGTCCGTTGACGCGGTTCCCTCGGCCGACGACGCCCTCATCCCCGGACTCGATCGAGCTGCCGGTGTACGTCAGGTAGAGCTCGTCCTTCTCGGGCATGTCGCGGGCGTTGAGGCGGAAGTCCGCGTCCGCGCCGGGCAGCCTGCTGTCGGCGAGGCGATGGCACTCCGCGAGGACCGCCTCCGTGTTCTGGACGTACTCGGCCCGACTCGCGACATGGCGGGACTTCTGGGGCACGCACAGCACGATGTCCGCGTGTTGGCCGTCCCAGTAGCCCATGAGCTTGACGTCCGAGCCGCACCACGGATGGGCCCGCGTGAAGTCACTCTGTCCCGAGAAGTGATCCACCAGGTCGCGAACGAAGGTCTCGAATGGGCTCTCAGGGGCCCAACCCGTGCCGAGCGACGTGTCGTTCGAGAGACGCACCCGACGTTCGCGGAGGTCGTCGATCGACCGGGGGTTGAACCAGCGAGTCCGATCCGGAACGGCGTCTCCGGTGAGCACCGCACCCGGGCTTGAGTTACTCGTGATGTTGTAGGCGATGTCGAGGTGGTCAGCCACCTCCGGCAGGCGCTCGGCGAAGAACGCCCTTACCTCCGCCTCGACGATCTCGGTGACGGGGATGGTCTCTCCGCCGCACATGGGAGCCGCCCGCCCGTTGACCAGAACACGCACGGGAGAGGTCATCCGACCGCCGCTGTACCGGACTTCACTCGCACCGCCGAGGAGCGCCAGCTTGTCGAAGTTGTGGTGCAGCACGGCGCCGAAGTGCTCCACCGTGTACCGGCTGTACGCGCGGGACAATCGCTCCGCGAGGTGGTCGGCGAGCGTGTCCGGGTGGCCGAGGCCCTTGCGCTCGACGATGGTCGTCGCGTCGGGAGGGATCACCCCCGCCTCGATCACTACGTGGCTGTTGCCGAAGGTCGCGGTGGTTCGTTGCATGGCCTACTCCGATTTCGAAGGGTTGGAAAGGGACGTGCGGTCTCGCGGGCCTCGTTGGGCCGAGTTAGCGCCGTTCTCAGCGCGGGACACCAGCCGCGCGCAGGTGGGCGATCGTTCGAGCGAGTTCCGCGCAGGCTGCCGCGGGATCGTCCTCCGCGACGAGCTGATAAAGGTCATGCGATGGCAGGAGCAGGATGTCTCCGGCTCTCCGTCGGTCGAGCCATAGGGCAAGACGCCAGGCCAACACCGCGCCAGGAACAGGAAGTTGGCTGATGAGCCCGACGGGGATTCGGTGGACTGGAACCGACGAATAGATCAGGTCGCGTATGAGGTGGAAGATCGCGTCGGCGTGATCGCTGGACGCTGGCCCTCGTCCGCTGGCCTCCCAGTCGAGAACGTGACGCCGGCTGCCGTCGAACAGGAGATGGTCCGGTTTGAGGTCACCGTGAAGGTAAACCGTTGGCAGGGCGTCGCAAGGCTTCAGAGAAGCCTCCAGCGACCCCCACCATGGCAGTCGTCGGCAGGCGAGAGACATCTGGTCGAGAAGGAAGCGACTGTTGCCTCTGTTCGCGTCACCCTTCTGCTGGGTCCAGCCGGCTCCGGGAGGCAGTGCGACGACTTGACTATGTAACCGCTCGGTCGTCGAGACAACGTGACAGAGGTAATGCTGAATCCCCTTGGCCGTGTCGAATGAACAAGGCTTGCCGGGCACGGTCGACAGCACGGTCCAGGCATGGGTCTTCTGTTCACCAGTCGCCAGGACGCGGGGCACAGAGAACCCCCAGTCGGCGGCGAGAGTCAGAGCCTCGACCTCCCGGCGCCGCCTCTCGTGCGGGGAGACACAACGGTAGATCTTGAGCACGGACCGGCCGTCGATGGCCCGGCGCGTGATCGAGTTGGGCTTGACCTTCGCCGGGCCGTAACCCCCGAGCTGACGCTGCAGGACTCCGAGGCGCGGAGGGCGGAACGGCGTGTGCTCTTGCCCATCCGACACAGGCTGCTGCTCTGTCTCCGCGCTCTGCCCTGCACTACTCATCATGGTCTGGCCCTCCCAGCGGCTGGCTTGGCTGACAACTAGGCAACTTCAGAAGGGAGTTGCGCGGTACCGTGATCAGGGGTGTCGAAGGGTGTCGTTTCCGTTACCTCGGCCAGGGGGCGCTGCATGACGAACGATCGGCTTGCGAGTTGGCTCGACCGCTCAGGACTGAGTCGTGGCGAGTTGGCGCGACGCGTGAAGGCCAAGGCGTTGCTGTGGAACGAGCCCCATGTCGCCACCAGCACGACGCGGGTCCGCTTCTGGATCGAAGGACAGATTCCGCGCCAGCCGTTGCCCGACATCATCGCGGCGGTCTTCTCGGATCACTTCGGATACCGGGTCACAACGTATGATCTCGGGCTCGGGGAAGGCGCAGGCGCTGAACGCGCGCTCGTGTACAACTCTTCCTACGCGGCTACCGTGGAGGTTGTCGCAGACCTCGGGAGAGCTGACGTGGATCGACGTAACTTCCTTGCAGGCGTGCCGTTCGCAGCCCTTGCCGGTGTAGGGCCATCGCGCGACTGGCTGATGAACACCCTCGACCAGAGTCCAGAGCCCGGCCCCCGCGTACGTCTTGAGGACGTGACGGCGGTGAGGAACATGTTCGGCGAGTTCCAGAAGATGGACGTACTTCAAGGAGGCGGTTCCGGTCGCCTGATCCTCGCCGAGTACATGAACCAGCACGTCTACCCTCTGCTCCGTCGCACCTACAGCGATGACGTGCGGCGGGCACTCTGCGAAGCGGCGGCCGAGCAGACGTACCTTCTCGGGTGGATGGCCTACGACAACGGCGAACACGGCGTAGCCCAGAGGTATCTGATCCAGTCCTTGCGTCTCGCGGAGGAATCCGGCAACGCGGCCTTGGGCTCCCACGTGCTCGCGGGTATGGCCGACCAGGCAACCCTTCTCGGAGATCCCGCCGAAGGACGGCGCCTGGCCCAGGCGGGGCGTCTCGGCCTGACCCACGCGAACTCGCCGGCCTGCCTCGCGGACCTCTGGTGCCTGGAGGCGCGCGCGCTCGCACTGCTCGGAGACAAGACCGCGGCGACTCGGGCCGTGGTCGAGTCGGAGAAGGCGTACGCGAACGCGCGGCTGAATGAGGAGCCGGAGTGGGCGGCGTTCATCGATCCGGCCTACCTGCACGGCGAGCACGCCAATACGTTCCGGGACCTTGGGGACGCGGCTTCCGCGGACGAGCACGCCCGCAGGTCCATTGACCATGCCAGGAGCCAGAAACGCGCTCGACGTGGGGCCATGTCGCAAGCCGCTCTTGCCGTCTCTCACTTGCAGAGGAACGACCTCGAAGCGGCCTACGCGGCCGGTGTTCGCACTTTGAACTTGACCCAGCAGGTGAGGTCCTCGCGTGCCGTAGAGGCCGTGCATGACCTTCAACGACGCATGCGACCCTTCGGCAGTCATCGGCTCGTGGCCGACTTCAACGAGCGGGCCAGGGAGCTCACCGCAGCAGCGTAGTGACGAGGCGGGCGCTGCGCTTGGGACGGGGGCGCGGACGAACTCGTCGATGAGGGGACGCACGTCCTCGAGCAGCGCATGGTGAGGCTCCATCGGTTAATCGCCATTGGAGGGCGAGGGGCTTGCAACGGTCACGTCGGTGTGACCATGACAGCGGTCCGGAGGCGTGCGAAGTATCACGAGCGGTTACCGAAGCTGCTCATCAGCCGTTCATGGCCGAAGGGCCTGACTTTTCAACATCCGCTTTCACATGCGTTCATGAGAGGCTGACCTAGGCTCCGGATCATGACCAGGGATGGGCAGGCGGTAGGCGCAGTGGGGAAGAGTCGGCCGGGGTGGCGCCCGGACAGGCTGAGGCAGCAACGCGAAGCCCACGGCCTGACGCTCGAAGGCGCGGGCGAGCAGCTGCGCGAGGTTGCCCGGGCTGCGGGACTCGCGGTGCCGGCCGCCAACTTCCAGACGCTGTGGCAGCACGAGCAGGGTGAGGTCTATCCCGGACCGCACTATCGCCGCGCGTATTGCCTGTTGTACCGCGCGACCGAGCCTGAGCTCGGCTTCCGCAACGCCCTGCCTGACGAGGCTAGGAAGCTCAAGTTCACCGAGTCGAGCGAACCGCACAACGGGGCCCACGTGCTGGCTGTGGAGCGGGCGTTGCTTCAGCTCTCGCCCGGTACGGAGGACACCGACGGACGAGGCATACAGCAGCGCATCCTCGATGCCTGGAAGCGCCGCCACACCGGCGGCGACCCGAACAAGCCGACGCTGATGATGGTCGGGGGGTACGCAGGCAGCGGGAAGTCGGAGTTCGCTCGCTTCATATCCCAGCTCACCGGCTGGCCCGTCCTCGACAAGGACCCGATCACGCGCCCCCTCGTCGAGCGCCTCCTCGTAGAAATGGGCAGCGACCCGAATGACCGGCACACCGACCTCTACCGGGAGAAAGTCCGCCCGCTGGAATACCAGTGCCTGCTGGAGACCGCCTACGCGAACATCGACTGCGCGATCAGCACGGTACTCACCGCACCGTTCATCGCCGAGATCACCGATCCTCGGTGGATGCGGCGCCTGATCAATCGCTGCGAAGCACGTGGCGTCACCGTCGCTGTCGTCTGGATCCAGTGCGACATCGACACCATGTACGAGTACATCAGCTTCCGTTCCGCCGCACGGGACAGCTGGAAGCTGCAGAACTGGGATGCGTACGCCGTCGGAATCGATCCCGAGCTGCGGCCCGTCGTACCGCACTTGGTTGTCGACAACCGGCTTGGCGCCGCGATATCGCTCACGGACCAGGTACGTCAGGTCTTCGGGACGGTGTTCCAATGAGGAGGGGCATCCTGCTGTACGGGCCACCGGCGGCAGGCAAGGACACGATCACGGACATACTCACCGAACTCGACGCGCGGTACGTCCGGTTCGCCCGACTCAAGATCGGGGAGGGGAACACCAAGGGCTACCGAATGGGCACACCGGAACAGCTGGCCGCCCTGGAGGCACGCGGCGACGTCATCTACCGCAACGAACGGTACGGCAACGTCTACGTTGTCGACCGGCCTGGCCTCGAGAACGTCATGGAGGGGGGCCGGATCCCCGTCATCCACCTCGGGCAAATGACGGGCATGGGGCAGGTCTCCTCCCTATTCACTGCGCACTGGGTGCGCGTGCTGCTGTGGTGCTCCAAGGAGACCACCGCCCTACGCTCACCGCAGCGGGGCGACAAGGACACGGCGGCTCGGCTGACTGCATGGGACGCCACAGAGGCCGACCTTGCGGCTCATCCGCAGACTCAGTGGCATCTGCGTGTGGACACAGATGCGACGGCGCCCCGGGAGGCAGCCAAGAGAATCGACGTCATCGTCCGCACCGCGTCATCGGACGCCTGACAGCCAGGATGCCGGCGACCCGGTTGGTGCAGCTCAACTCGGGTCGTCCAGGCCTTGCTAATCGTGCAGGGCTTCCAGGGCCTCGGCAATGTCCAGTTGCTCGTCCCTCTTGCCGTCCCACCGGGCGAGCGTCGCGGCAGCGGCGTGCATCAGGGAGTCCGGCAAGCCGACGTCAGAGAGCAGAGCTGCCGCGTCCTCGAGTTCCGGGCCCCAGCGCCAGGCACGGGCTGCGGTCTTGGGGATGTAGTCGGTCTCCACGAGGTAGCTGCGGGTGCGCTTGGCCGCAATCACCAGCAGTTCGTCCGCGACGCCGTACGACGCAGCGGCTCCGTACGCCACGGCAGCGAGGACACGAGAGACCTTCTGGTAGCTGGAGTACGCGAGCTTGAGTGCGGATGCTTGGCCGATCGTGTCACCGAGGACGTGGGTCCGCACACCGGTTCCCGCGAAGAGTTCAACGATCCGGTCAGTCTGCTTACCGGGGCCAGACAGATAGAGCATCGGGGTCTTGCCGCCCACCGGAGGCGATCCGACCACCGCGGCATCGATGACCGGCACGGGGCCCAGGCAGTCGCCGATACGCTGCACGCGCCGCGGAGCGACGGCGTTCGCTTCGACATAGATCGTATCCGTGCCGACCATGCCGAGGTCGGCCACCTGGGCGGCAACCTCCTCCGCAGCGGCCGGTGGGCATAGGGAGAGCAACACGTTGGAGCGGGAGACGAGCTCGGGCAGTGCCTCGGGTTCGAGACCCGCGTGCTCAGCTCTGCGGCGGGTAGCGTCGCTGCGTCCGTCTGGACACCACAAAACGGTGTGGCCGCAGTCGCGCATCTGGGAGCCGAAGGCGGATCCCATGCTGCCGGGGTGCAGCAGTCCGACGGTGTACGTCATGCCGTGGCCCTCGCGTGGTAGGCGCCATGCAGAAGCAGGTAGTCGATGGCGGCGCGTGCGTGCGGCACCGTGTGGTCGGGCGCGGGGTCGGCAAGTGGCCATGAGCGACTATGACCGACCCAGATGGTGCGCAGTCCCGCGGAGCTTCCGCCGCCGATGTCGTTGACCGGGTTGTCTCCGACCATCCAGCCGCCATCGCCCAGCATGACGCCACAGCGGGCCGCAGCCAGGGCGAAGTGCTCGCGCTGCGGCTTGCGCGCGTCAGCCTCCTCGGAGACGAAGACGCCGTCCACACGCTCGGCGATACCGGTGGTCCTCAACTTGGCATGCTGGATGTCCACCGCACCGTTGGTCGCTACCCCCACCCGCCAGCCGGCTCCACGCAGCTCGTCCAAGCCATCGAGGATCTCGGCCGGGCACGACACCGAGGCCGCGATGTCGACGCAGTACGCGCGCCACAACTCGTCGGGCGGCATGGGCAGCCGATATCGGGCGCGGATCACTTCGAATGTGGACGGGTAAGCACGCTCGGCGACCATGCCCAGCACGTGCGCCTGCTCCTCGTCAGCCAGGCCGTGCCGAGCGGTGAACTCGGCAGACCAGTCGGCCAGCGTTCCCCGTCGGTCCACGAGGGTGTTGTCCAGGTCGAAAAGAACAAATAGGCGCGGCACATCCCGCACTGTAGTGCGCGAGATCAACCAGTCATACTTCTCCACCTCACCGGACGATCGGAAGCCGGTTTCGTCGAGTACACCGTGAGGCTGAAACCCGAGGCATGTCAGCGTAAGAGGCGGCGTGCAGCTACGGCGTAAGACGGTTCGGTCCGCGGAACAGGAAGGTGGCCTCGCGGATCGACTCCAGACCGAGCAGCACCATCAGCACCCGCCCGAGGCCCATGCCCAGGCCACCGTGCGGTGGGCAGCCGTACCTGAACGTATTCAGGTAGTCCTGCATGGGCTCGGTGCTCATGCCCTTTTCGGCGGCTTGCTTCAGCAGCACGTCGTACCGGTGCTCGCGCTGGGCGCCGGTGGTGACCTCCAGCCCCTTGCAGAGCAGGTCGAAGCTCAAGGTCACACTCGGGTCGTCAGCCGGCCGCATGTGGTAGAAGGGCCGGATGCCGACCGGGTAGTGCGTGATGAACACGAACTCGTGCCCGGTGGCCTCCTGGATGTGGGCGCTGATGCTGCGCTCGCCCTCCGGGTCCAGGTCCTCCTTGACCCCTGCCGGGTCCCAGCCGCCCTTGCGCAGGATCTCGTGCGCCTCGGCCATGGTGATGCGGGGGAAGGGCGTGGCGGGGACGGTGACCTCGACGCCGAAGTGCTCGGCGATCGCCTCGCCGTGGGTGTTGGCGACCTTGGCGATCGCGTGGGTGAGCATCTGCTCCTCGAACGCCATGACGTCCTCCACACCGTCGATCCAGGCCAGCTCCACGTCGACGCCGGTGAACTCGGTGGCGTGCCGGGAGGTGAACGACGGCTCGGCGCGGAAGACGGGGCCGATCTCGAAGACCTTGTCGACGCCGGCCGCGATCGCCATCTGCTTGAAGAACTGCGGCGACTGCGCCAGGTAGGCGCTGCGGCCGAAGTAGCCCAGCTTGAAGACCTCCGCGCCGGACTCCGAGGCGGTACCCATGAGCTTGGGGGTGTGCATCTCGGTGGCGCCCTGGGCGTAGGCGTACTCGCGCATGCCCTGTTCCAGGGTGGTCTGCACGGCGAACATCAGCTGGGTGGCGGGACGGCGGCGCACGTCCAGGAAGCGCCAGTCCAGGCGCTGCTCCAGGCCGGTGTGCTCGTCGATCGGTAGCGACGTGGCGGCCAGGTTGAGGACCTCGACCGCTTCGGGGACGATCTCCAGGCCGCCGAGCTTGACCTGGGCGGCGTCGACGACGCGGCCGGTGATTCTGACGGCGGACTCGGGGGTGAGTGCTTCGAGCTGGGCTTCCAGCGGCCCGTCGTCGCGCTTGTGGGTCACCTGCGCCATGCCGGTGCTGTCCCGCACGATGACGAACTGCATCTTGCGCTGCAGGCGGAGCGTGTTCACCCACCCGCAGACGGATACGGTACGGCCAACGTGTTCTCGCAGCTCGGAGACGTGTACGCGGCTGTGGATCATTTCGGTCCTCCGAAGGACATCGTCATGATCCCTTGGGAGTGCGGGCGAGAAGGGCAACTCGCGGTGCCACCGCACTTTCGCCGCCACAGGTGGCGGCCTCATTCGGGCCCGGTGACGGGGGCCGGCCGGCGGGGCATTGGAGCCCACGGCGGGGCCGTTCCTCCCCGCGCTCAGGAGGGTCTTCACCTCGGAGCGCGAGACCGCCTTCCCAGCTGCTGGCGGCTCTCTCTACTCGCGTGATTCCTGGCTACTCGTCTCCGTCAACGCGTTGCTCGGAAGAATATGGATGCTGCGACGTCGGCCGCAATCGAGAAACGCACGGTGTCCGCAGTAGCGCCAGCCTTCTCTGTGAGTAGGCTGCGGTTCACAGGCGCGGCAAGCGTTCGAAGTCATGCCACCCTCGGCTCACCACCGTGCCACCTCTTATCTGTGGATCTGCTGAGGACCCGGGCCCTGTTGCTAATGCGGACCAATGGCTGGATCTATCCCTACGGCCCGCGTGCCGATGGGTCCCTCAAGGTGGCGATCGGCACGCGGGCCGCAGCGTTACCGCCAGTCACGGAGTGCCGCCACGCCGACACACGACCCACAAGCCTCCGCCAGCCCTAGCCAGAACATCATCAACCACACCGACAAGGGCTTCGGTCTGCCCATCTAATGCCCCACGGACCGCGTGGTGCAGGCAGGCATTGAGTCTGGGTGCTGTGGCGTCGAGGCTGCGCGCCAGCCACGTGTTCGCTGCGCTGCCCGCAGCCCTCTGGAGTTCTTCGACGGATCTCCGGCGCGGCACGCTAAACGTCGTACACCGCGAAGTCGGCGATCGGGCGGTACCCGATCCGCTGGTAGAGGCCGTTGCTGGTGGGGTTGGCCAGGTCCGCGAACAGCAGGACCTCCGCCGCGCCCGCGGATAGTGCGGCTCGGCTCACCTCGGCTGTCACGGCGCCCGCATAACCGCGACCACGCAGGTGAGCCGGGGTATAGACGGGGGCCACCCGGATCTTGCCCGCGACCATGGGGGTCCTGCCTGCCATGGAGACGGGGGAACCGTCCGGGGTTTCCCACAGCGTGACGCGTTCGTCGGCGATGCGCGAGTCCGCCCATGAGCTGTTGTCCGCAGACGGGGTTCCTCCGATGGCGGTGACGAACTCCCGGTGCCAGAGCATGAGTTGTTCGCGGTCCTCCTCGCCCGCGACTCGCCCCCGGCCCTCAGGGAACGGCTCCGGCGGTGTGAGCGTGCCCAGGCGGTACAGACGCTCCTGCTCGTGCAACGTCGGTCTCGCGCCCGTGTGCCGCTGCCAAGCCTCGGCGAAGGAGGCGGCGGTGTCGTGGTCCGCGTTGACGCCGGGGAGGCGGTGGCCGAGGCCGGCTAGGTGGGCGGCGAGGCTGTCGGCCTCTTCGGGGCTAAGGGGGGTGACGGTCAGGCGGCGGGGCGGGGTACGGAAGAAGGTCGCGCGGACCTCGCCCGCCCGCTCCAGCAAGCCGAAGATGGGGGCTTCGGAGCCGTACGCGTCCGTCCCGCGCGTACGCAGTGCCTCGGTCACCGTCAGTGGGACGGTGTGCAGGGCGGGGCGTGCGTGCAGGAAGTCTCCGGCGCGAGCGAGAAAGTCGTCGATGTCTTCGGTGAGGTGCCAGTCATCCGAACTCATGCCTCATGATGCCGCGTGCTGTCGGCGTGCGCCCGTGGTTTTCCGCTGGGCGCGGCGACAGGACCTAGTGTGCTACGCAGCAGCCACTCGCTGGCCCAACAGCACTGGCTGTCTCCCGCCGCCACCTGAGCCGTCGCAAGTAGCCTTTGTCTCATGACCAGTTCACACTCCGGCCGGTATCCAGGAGAGGCGTTCGCTCGTCCAAGCTATCGGCTGCACACCCTTGGATGGCGAGCGTTCGAGGATCTCGCCTTGGCCATCATAAGAGAGATCCTAGGGCCGACAGTGGTGAGCTTCGCTGAAGGCAGCGACGGTGGACGTGATGGCGCCTTCTATGGGGACTGGGAGCCGGATCCCAAGGCGCCGGCTCCGTTCGGGGGCCCGGGTGCCAGCAGGCTCAAAGGACCTTTTGTCATCCAGTGCAAGTTTGTCCAGAACGAGTCAGACACACTCAAACCCTCAGACGTCACCGGCGAAGTAAAGAAGGTCAGCAGACTGGCGGCAGAACAAATCTGCTCAACTTATGTGCTCATGACTAACGCGCGCGTCACAGCAGACAGCGAGAGAGTGATGCGCGACATGTTCCAGGCTGCTGGGGCCAAGGACGTCCTCGTGTTGAGCGGGACTTGGATTCAGGAAATGATCACCAGCAGTGTGAGCCTGCGCAGGAAACTTCCTCGGATGTACGGGCTCGGTGATCTGACTCAGATTCTTGACGAAAGACGGTACAGTCAAGCCCACGCTTTCCTATCGCACCTCGGCGACGAGAGCCTGGCCACGTTCGTGCGAACCAAATTCTACGCACAGGCCATGGAGTATCTGGATAATCACGGGTTCGCCATCCTGGTCGGTGGGGCGGGTTCTGGGAAGTCCATCACGGCGGCCGCTCTAGCCATCGGTGCGGTGGATGCTTATGGGAGTGCCGTCATTAGGGTTGACGCACCTGAGGAATTCCGGGAGGCGTGGAATCCGCACGAGCCACACCAGCTATTCTGGGTTGACGACGCGTTCGGCGTCTTTAGGTTCGATGCCCGGTCTACCGAGAAGTGGGTTCGCAACTCGGGGCTGATGCGAACTGCGATCAAGAACGGGGCGCGTTTTGTCTTCACTAGTCGCGATTACATCCTTGAAGCCGCACGAGGTGAGTTCAAGGGAGCCGCAAGGGAACTCCTCGATCGCCGGGTGGATCTGTCTCCCCACTGCCTGACAGTCGGAGAAAGGGAGCAGATTCTCTACAATCACCTACGGCACGGAGACCAGCCCAAGAGCTTCCTCACAGAAATTAAGGACCATCTACACATCGCGGCTCGATCTACATCCTTCACGCCCGAGCAAGCCAGGCGACTGGGAAGTACCTACTTGTCATCCGGGCTTGAGAGTGGATCGGAGCAGCAGCTGCTGGACTTCTTCGAAAACCCCATCGACCACCTCTGTGAGGTACTCAGAGGGCTGGATCAAGATTCACTTTCGGCACTGTGCCTGGTGTACATGGCCGGTGAAGGCTTGAAGTCACCTATCGCCTTCACCTCTCGGGAGGGGGAAGCACTGGATCTCATAGGGGGAACCAAGGCCGGAGTGACTCAGGCCCTTGGTCGCTTGAGCGGGTCGTTCCTCCTTAGGGTCGACACTCAGACCAGCCCACGATGGAAGTTCTACCATCCCAGTTTGGCGCACGCCCTGGCGAAACACATCGGCCAGAACAGCGAGTTGGTCGAGATCTTTATCTCCGGATTGACCGAAAGAGCACTGTTCACCATGGTCGACTGTGGCGGCCAACAAGACGTTTCACGCGAGACAGTCATCATCCCGGAGGTGTGCTACGACCTCCTCATCAACCGAATCTCGGAACTTCAGGACACTCGTCTTCTCTGCGAGTCGCCGGAGTTCACTGAGTTCCTCTCCTCGTGTTGCAGCCCCACCTTCCTACTGAGGCTTGCAGAGTTGAGAGGAGACATCATCGGAATGTTCATCCATGTAGACACGCTTCGCTTCGGGGTAACTGGCATAAAGCTCTTGGCTCGCCTGTGGCAAGCCGGGCTCCTCCCGGAAAGGGAACGGAGGTCTGCCGTTGCCAAGATCACAGAGAACGCCACATCCCTCCCTATCCATCTTGAGGTCGACTTCGACTGGGCAAAAACGTCCGCAACTACTGAACTCACCACTCCAGATGAGTACCAAGAACTCCGAGAGCGAGTCTTCCGCGACGTCATCCCCGAACTAGCGGACGTGATCGAGGACCCGGGAAGCACCATCGAATGGGAATCTGAGGAAGACTGGCTCCACATTGCGCGACACTACGAGGCGGCTGTGGTCGCCTACCGCGTCGCCTACGAGGACCACCCCGATGCTTCCGCTGAGCTCTCGTACACGGAAGACGTACTCAGCACCTACCTGTACACGTCTCCCCTGTGCGGTGGGGGCTTCGAAGAGGAGGAGAGCGAAGAGGCAAGCGGCGACGGCACAGAGAGCCGGAGCATCTTCGACGACCTGGACTCCGTCTGAGCACGGGGGCGACGTGACACCGCTAGGCCACAGAGAAGTACATCGCGCCAGGCTGTGGGTGGCGAACCTGCCGGACCTGCCCAGGCATGTAGACGTCGATGCCCGTCGCCGGCAGCCGGTCGCCTTCCCGAGTTACCCCCAAGCCCAGGAGCGCCCGACGTTACCCTCCCCGTGTCCCCCCAGTTATGCAAGGGCGTGAACATGGAGCAGCAGGCATGGAGCAGCGACCGCAGACTCACCGCGATCAGCCGCAGAAGCCTCTCCGTGCCTGCCCGACAGGCTGTGATCGACAGGCAAGTACTCCCCGGACGTACCGTCCTTGACTACGGTTGCGGCCGCGGTGGTGACGTGCACACCCTTCAGCAGCTGGACTACCGCGCCGTTGGCTGGGATCCGTTCTACCTACCCGAGACGACGCTGCAGCCCGCGGACGTTGTTCTTCTTACCTACGTCCTCAACGTCATCGAAGATCCGCAGGAACGTCGAAAGACGCTGAAGGCAGCGTGGGAACTGGCGGGAACAGTCCTGGTCGCCTCAGCACGACTTACCTGGGAGAAGTCGAAGGTGCGCGGTGAGGCGTTCGGTGACGGCCTGCTCACCAGCCGGCAAACGTTCCAGCACCTCTTCGGGGCAAGCGAACTGCGCAACTACGTCGAACAAGTAACGGGCGTACGGACTGTCTCCGCGGCGCCAGGGATTGTCTATGCCTTCAAGGATGAGAAGGCGCGGCTGAGCTACCTCGCTCAACGGATCGTTCCCGACGCGGAGTGGCTCGCTTCCGAAGACACGACCTCGGCGATCGCCGCCGTGGTCGACCACGTGGAACGGCGCGGGCGCCTTCCCCGTATGGAGGAAGTGCCCCAGCCGATGGCTGAGCTTCTAGGCCACCTACGCCCCAATGAACTGCGCCGCCTTGTCCGGGACTCCGCCGAGCAAGCCAAGGTCGAGGAGGGCCGCAAGCGGACCACCCTCAATACCCTGCTCTTCCTGGCCGTCGAACTCTTCAACGGCCGCGGCCCTTTCAGCAGCCTCCCCCTGAGTGTCCAGCTCGACGTCCGTGCCTTCTTCACCTCCTACAAGGAGGCATGCCAGCGATCCGACCGTCTTCTCCTGAAACTCCGCGACGACGCGTACCTCCGCGGAGCCATGAACGCCTCCGCGGTCGGGAAGCTGACCCCGACCGCGTTGTACGTGCATCAGCGCGCCCTCGACCGCATGCCCACGGTCCTGCGCCTGTACGAGCACTGCGCCTCGATCGCGGCCGGCCGCCCACAGGATTGGACCGTGGCCAAGCTGCGTCATCAGGGACGGGCGGTGAGCTGGCTGGACTACCCCGACTTCGACAGCGACCCGCACCCGCGGATCCTGTCGTCGTACCAGGTAGATCTCAAAACGCTTGAGACCTCCCACACCTCATACGCCGAATCCATGAACCGGCCTCTACTGCACCGCAAGCACGAGTTCCTGGCTCCCGACGATCCAGACGTCGAGCGTTACAAACGACTCACGGCAGCAGAGGTGAAGGCGGGGCTGTACGAGCACCCTCACCTCATCGGTACGGAGAACGGCTGGGAAGCGGAGCTCCTACGCTGTGGGCGCGAGTTGCGGGGGCATCGTCTGGTCCGACGGGCACCGCATGACCGATCAAGCTGAGTCGGGCTGCAAGCGCATGATCGCATTTGCCAGCTCGGTGGGGTCCAGGTCCGTCGTCTGGCTGGGGAACCACGACAGGCGGAGCCCGTTGGACGCCACTTCTTCAGGCAGGCCCATGGCGGTCAGGACGTGGCTGGGGGTGTAGGAGGCGCTCGTGCAGGCGGAGCCCGTCGCTACGGCGACCTGGTCCTTCAGCATCACGATGAGCGCCTCGGCGTCCACGCCGTCGAAGGTCAGGTTGAGGATGTGAGGGACCGTGTGGTCTTGGTCGCCGTTGATACGGAAGCGCGTCTTCGCGAGTGCGTCCAGAAGGCGAGCACGGAAAGCAGCCGCTTCCTTGTTCCACTGGGCATGTTCCTTGTGGAAGATCTTTGCCGCTTCAGCCAACCCCATGATCAACGGGACCGGGAGGGTACCCGGCCGCAGTTTCCGCTCCTGACCGCCGCCGAACATGATCGGCTTGAGGGGCAGAGTGTCCCAGCCGCGGTGGCGGGCCAAGAGCATCCCGACGCCCTTGGGTCCGCCGATCTTGTGCCCGCTGACGCTGATCATGTCGATCGGCGCCGTGAGGTCCTGTGTCAGTTTCCCGTAGCCCTGTGCCGCATCCACGTGCATGTATGTGGAGGTCTCACGCAGCTTGTGCGCGAGCTCGGCAACAGGCTGCACGACCCCTGTCTCATTGTTGACGTGCATGAGCGATACCAGCAGGGTGTCCGGACGCAGGCGTTCCATCACGGCGTCGACGCTGACGCGTCCTGACGGGCCGGGTTCGATGAAGTCGACCTCGAAGCCCCGTGTCTGCAGGTACTCAAGAGGCTCGATGACCGCTTTGTGTTCAATTGCCGAGGTGATGATGTGACGTCGGCCAGTCTCTTCGCCATGGGGGGCCAGACCCAGCAGGGCGATGTTGTTGCTCTCAGTCGCTCCGCTGGTGAAGATCAGCTCGTCCACCTCGGCATCGAACGTGCCGGCCAAGTACTGACGCGCCTGCTGCACGGCACGTTTCGCCCGGGAGCCGTACTCGTGGGTGCGACTGCCTGCGTTACCGAACTCCTCAGTCATCCAGTGCAGGACAACCTCGGCCACGCGCGGGTCCACGCGCGTGGTCGCTGCCGCGTCGAGATACGTCACCACTAGCCCCACCACACCTCTGTGCGTTATTCCTGCATGCCCTGTACGTCTAATCTCTGACGTACGAGTACGATACCGTTGCGTAGGTGGGATCACAGTCACCTTCGCAGCTCGCAGACGCCGCTACCTCGTCAGGCTTCGAGTACATCTTTCCAGCCATCCGAGGGGTCCAGGCGGGGCGCGAGTTCTACGTCTCCATGTGTCCGCTTCGTCTCATTCCGAAGATCTTCCTGTTCGACGAAGACGAGCTGGCCCCTGAAGTCCGCGCGCAACGGGTGCTGAACAAGGGGAGACTCCCAGCCCTCACTCGGTACATCGTGGACAATCCGGACGATTATGTCTTTAGTGCGCTGACGGCGTCCGTGGATGGCGAGATGCACTTCGAGAGCATCTCTGACTCCGGGGTGGGGATGCGCGCAGGGCAGATCCGCATCCCCATGGCCGCTCGCTTCCTCATCAACGACGGCCAGCACCGTCGAGCTGCGATCGAACAGGCGCTGAAGGAGAACCCGGATCTCGGCGAAGAGACCATCGCCGTCGTCTTCTTCCACGATGCCGGCCTCGCCCGCTGCCAGCAGATGTTCGCCGACCTCAACCGTCATGCCGTTCGCCCGGCCCGGTCCATCGGCGTGCTCTACGACCACCGAGACGACCTGGCCATCATCACCCGACTGCTTGCCATGAAGTCGCCCGTCTTCAAGGGACACGTGGAGATGGAGAACAGCACCCTCTCCCAACGGTCCCGCAAGCTGTTCACTCTCAGTGCTGTCTATTACGCAACTCAGTCTCTCCTTCAGGGACTTGAGGTTAAAAAGGAACAAGCGCAGACACTCGCTGAGCAGTACTGGGAGGCCATTGACACGGTCATCCCAGAATGGTCTCTGGTCCGCCGCCGCGAGTTGACGGCCCCCGAGGTTCGCCGTGACTTCATCCATAGCCATGGCATCGCACTGCATGCCCTAGGCAGGATCGGTAACACCCTCCTGAGGAACGCACACTCTCCCAAGGCGTGGAAGCCGAAGTTGGCCCGCTTGAAGTCCGTGGACTGGACGCGCAGCAACACCGACTGGGAAGGCCGAGCACTCGTGGGTGGCCGCGTGTCGAAGAGCCACCAGAACCTGACTTTGACTGTGAACTACCTCCGACACCACATGGACCTTCGGCTCAGCCCCGAAGAACAGCGTGTAGAGGACGCATACGCACGAGGAGATGCATGAGCACCGTGGCACGTCCCGTGGCCTTCCAGGGCCGGGGCCTTTCCGAGGTCGTGAACGAGCTGACCGATGAAGTGCGTGAGCTCTACACCGCGGACGAGGTGCCTTGGGTCATCGGCTATAGCGGCGGAAAGGATTCCACCGCCGTCCTTCAACTCGTATGGCTTGCTCTGCAAGGACTGCCGGCCGAGCAACGCACCAAGCCAGTACATGTGATCAGTACTGACACCCTGGTAGAAAACCCCATCGTTGCTGCCTGGGTGTCGCAATCACTTGAGACAATGAAGAAGGCCGCGGCCGAGCAGAACCTGCCGATCGAACCGCACCGGCTCACCCCCAAGGTGGAGGACACCTTCTGGGTCAACTTGATTGGCCGCGGATACCCGGCCCCTCGGCCGAAGTTCCGTTGGTGCACTGAGCGCATGAAGATCAAGCCATCGAACCGCTTCATCCGCCAGGTTGTGCGTCGTCATGGCGAAGCCATTCTCGTCCTCGGTATCCGCAAGGCTGAAAGTCAGGCCCGCGCCCGAGCCATGGCAAAGCACGAGAAGCGGCGCGTGCGCGACCGCCTGTCCCCTAACGGCAACCTCCCAAACTCGCTCGTGTACAGCCCCATCGAGGACTGGACCAACGACGAGGTGTGGGCGTTCCTCATGCAGCAGGCCAATCCATGGGGTTACAAGAACAAGGACCTGCTCACCATGTATCAGGGGGCATCCAGCGACTCCGAATGTCCGCTGGTTGTGGACGACACCACCCCGTCCTGCGGTGACAGCCGGTTCGGCTGCTGGACATGCACGCTTGTGGACCAGGACAAGTCCATGACTGCCATGATCCAAAACGACCCGGAGCAGAAGAAGTGGATGCGTCCACTCCTCTCTCTTCGCAACGAGCTGGACGACGTGTCGAAGGAGAAGGAGACACGGGACTTCCGGCGGATGAACGGTCGAGTGCAGCTGTTCAACGACCGCATCATCCAGGGCCCGTACACCCAGAAGGCTCGCGAGGACTGGCTGCGGAAGCTGCTTCGCGCCCAGGCGCACGTCCGTAGGGAAGGTCCCGAGGAGGCCCGCAACATCGAGCTGATCACGATGGAAGAGCTGCACGAAATCCGTCGGATCTGGGTGTTCAAGAAGCACGAGGTAGAAGACATCCTCCCGCGGATCTACGAGGAAGAGACCGGCGAGAAGTTCCCCGGGCAAGACCTTGAGGAAAGCCTGGTCATCCGCGCGAACGAGATCGACCTCCTCCGCAAGATCTGCGGCGACGACGAAATCCACTTCACCATGGTCCGTGAACTACTGGCTGTTGAACGTGAATACAGGACCAAGACACGGCGCAAGGGTCTCTACGAGGCGCTTGAGAAAGTGATCGAAAAGGGGTTCTACGAGAGCAAAGAAGACGCGCTGGAGTTCGCGCAGCTTAAGCAAGCTATGCACGAGAGCGGCGTCCGACCTGAGACCACAGACCAGCCCCAGGCCCCGACATTGGACGAAGAGTAGAACGATGCTCCTGCATAACATCACGCTGCGCGACTTTGGGGCGTACCAAGGCGAGCAGCGGCTCGACCTCCGCACAGAGCCCGGGCGCCCCATCGTCCTCATCGGCGGACTGAACGGCTGTGGCAAGACCACGCTTCTCGATGCCATCCAGCTCGTACTCTACGGCCCCAAAGCTGACTGCAGCGGCCGCGGCAGCCGCCCTTACAACGACTACCTTCAGCAGTGCATCAACCGAGAGGCAGATCCCGCCGAGGGCGCATCCATCGCCTTGGAATTCTCCATCACCGTGGAGGGGGAAGAACACTACTACCGTGTCGTCAGGAACTGGTACTTCACCGGCAGTAAGACGCTGCGTGAATTCCTGACTGTCTTGGTCGATGGCGAGTTCAGTCGCCCACTGACTGAGGGCTGGGCCGATCACGTTGAGACGATCCTTCCGCTCGACGTAGCCACGCTCTTCTTCTTCGACGGAGAGAAGATTGAGGAGCTTGCCGATCCACGAAGCGCAGCCAAGGTCATCGAGTCGGCCATTCACTCGCTCCTCGGCGTCAGCGCCGTAGAACGTCTGCGGCAACTCCTCAAGACCCTCCAGAACCGTCAGCGGCTGTCCGACGCCGATCAAGACGTTCTGGACAAGATCCGGAAGCAAGAACTGGAGTTGGCGCAGGCCACCCAGGCCGCATCTGATGCCCATCAGCTAATGGCGGCAGCCCGCTCAGAACTCCTCGTTCGCCAAAAGGAATTGGATGACGTTGAGTACAAGTTCGAGCGTGCTGGTGGCAAGGAGTACGAGCGCAGGAAGGAACTGGAGGCCGAGCGTAACCGCGTCAAGAATCAAGCGGTGGCTACGAACAAGGCTTTGATCTCTCTAGCCGAAGGACCGCTTCCGCTTCTACTCCTGCAGGATCAACTCGCCGGGGTCAGGAAGCAGGCGGAGCTGGAAAAGGAAGCCGATGATGCCTCGCGCTTCCTCGGAGTCCTAGAAGAACGCGACGAGTGGCTGCTCATGCAAGTCGCAGACGAGCTGCCCGCTAATGCCCGCTCCGCGCTGAAGAGGAAGCTCACCAGCGATCGAAAGAAGCGTGAGAGGGCCGCTGACCTTGAGTACAACCTCGGGCTCCCTCACGACGCCTTGCTGCAGTTGTCGGCACTCGACCAGGCACTGGCCAGTGACTCCGCCCGGGCCCGCGATCTCCTGAAGGAAGCTGCCGACATCGCGGAGCATCTCGAGGCCGCCCAACAGCAGGTAGACGCCGTGCCTGACGACGAGTTCATCGGCGGGCTCGTTGAGGAGCGCCGGACCGCTATCGAGAGGATGGCGGTTGCACAGGCGCAGTTCCAGCGAGGAGAAAGCCTGCACGCTGAAGCTGTCGCACGCCGCCAACGGCTAGACGATGAGCTTGACCGTGCTCATCGATCCCGCCGTGCGGCCGAGTGGCGCTCTGCGTGGCTGGAACGAGTGGTCAAGTACTCAGAGAAGACACGCGGCACCCTTGAACAGCTCGGGGACGATCTCCTCGCTCACCACATCGAGAACGTCGAAGCCGCCGTGTTGCACAGCTTCAACACGCTCATGCGCAAGCAGGGCCTCATCCGTGACATCCAAATCAACACGGACGACAAGTTCGCCCTTGTCCTCACCGGCCCGGATGGCGAAACCATCGACCCCGGCCGGTTGAGCGCCGGCGAACGGCAGCTGCTTGCCGTCTCCCTCCTGTGGGGCCTGGCCAAGACCGCCGGCAACCGGCTGCCGAGCGTCATTGACACCCCGCTCGGCCGTCTGGACAGCAAGCACCGGGAGCACCTCGTGGACCGCTACTTCCCCAAGGCTGGCCGCCAGGTGCTGCTCCTGTCCACGGACGAGGAAATCGACGAGAAGCTGCTCGGTCGCCTCAAGCCCTATCTCTCCCACACATACACCCTCGTCCACGACGACAAGACCTTCACCACCACCGTCGAACCGGGCTACTGGTGGACCGCAGGAGCAGCGCATGTCGCTTGAGACCATCCGCCTCTCGCAGACGGCCAAGGACCAGCTCGTCTGGCTCAAGCGCCATACCGGCATCACGCACTGGAACGTCCTGTGCCGCTGGGCCCTCGCACTGTCCCTGCGTGACGCTTCGACTCCGCTGGTTAAGGACATCGTCACCGACTCGAACGTCGAGATGAGCTGGAAGACGTTCGCTGGAGCGTACGGGGACGTATACCTCGCCTTGCTGAAGCAACGGTGCCTCGCTGACGGCGAAGAGCCCACGGACGAAGCCGTTTCCCGCGCATTGATCATCCACATTCACCGCGGCGTCGGTTTCCTCCACGGGCGACGCGATCTGAGAAGCATCAGCGACTTCGTGTCGCTCGCGGTGGCTTGACAGACGAGGGGCCGGCGGCGACAACTACTTGTCTCCGCCGGCCCTTCATGCTGTCCGCGAGCCGTCAGCTGACCTCAGAGGACGTCCTTGATCTTCGTCAGGTACTGCTCGGTGAAGCTGCCCCACCACTTCCGCAGCTCCTTGTACTGGTCGACCGGCGTCTCGTGCATGGACTCGGCCTTCGCGTACGCCACCAGGAGCAGGGTGATGGCTTCGATGGCTCGGCGAGCCGTTGCGGACACGTTGGGGCCTGTGCCCGTGCCGCCCTCATTCGACAGCAGCTGCAAGGGCTCGTACATCTCCTGGTAGAACACGTGGCGCTGGTTCAGCCGGATGATCGTCTGATCCTTGAGGTGCGTGAGCTGAAAGAGATCATCTCCGGGCACGTCCACCGTCTCGATGACGAACGGAAGCTCCTTGATCTCCTGCACGTAGGCGGCCTTCTCCTCCTCCGTCGTGTTCCGCCCAGCGTCCTTGGCCAGATTTTCGTACTCCCTCTCCTGCTGGGCCGGCGTGGGAACCTGCTTGACCCGGGCCTTCGGCATGGTGCGGTCCGCGTCCTTGAGGGCCTTCGTGATCGGGGCGTGCTCGCCGGACTTCACTGCGTCGTCGCGGTTGACCTCACCCCATACGCGGTCGATCTCGTCACGAGCCTTCGGGATGACGCTCTCCGCGATGGTCCGCAGGGTCCTGCGAAGCTCATCAGCGGGGACCGCCCCGCGCTTCACGTTGCGAACGCCCATCATGCGGTCGAGCTCCGGGGTGAAGTAGACCTCGAAGCCGATGTACCGGTCCTTGGTTTGGATCCCCGAGGGAAAGAGCTTGGCTACCGGGGTGTAGCTGATCTCGCGGTCAAGCCGCATGAAGCTGATGGCGCCCTCGTTGTCCGGGATCCGCAGCCGCTTGGCGAACGCGTCGCCGCCGGCGCCCTTGAAGCGCAGGATCTCGGGCGGTGCCAGAGCGATGACGACGCGGATCTTGTGATCTGTACCCTGCACCTTGACCTCTTCGTTGAAGAAGACCTGACCGTGGAAGTGCCGTGCCTCAGCGCGTGATTCGCCGCTGGTGCGTGCGAGTTCCTCGGTGAGCACCTGGTCGGCCCAGGTGCCCTTCCGGAGAAAGGTCGGGTCGTGGGGCTTCAAGTCCGTGTGGTCGACGGTGATCCGGATGCCACCGCTCAGGAACTCCCGGAAGACCCGGGCGAGTTCCTTGTTCATCTCGTTGCGAATGTGGTCCGGAGTGCTCCGACCATGGCCGTCGGAGACCCTGTCGATCTTCGACCACGTCACCATGGTGCCCGAGCCCTCCGGGAAGTAGACCTCAAGGTGGGCGGGCAGAGGCTCGTCATCGGGGGGGTAGATCCCGACCTTGTCGCCGCGCTTCTCGGCCTCGATGCCCTCTTCGAGGTCGAAGAACACGTGCCTGATCTGCTCGCTGCCCTCGACGCGGGACCAGGCGTCGATGCGCATGCCGACGCTGAGACCGGCGAGCTTCGCACCGACACCGAACTTCCCGATGGTCTTCTCGGACATGAACCTCTTGGAGAAGCCGAGCTGAAGGTAGTGCTGCAGCGTCTCGTCGTCCATGCCCTCACCGTCATCGATGAAGGAGACCTGTGTGAGGGTCTTCTTGCGGCTCTTCATCGCTTCTTCGGTGATGATCTGGATGTGGTTCGCGCGGGCTTCGATGCTGTTGTCGATCACCTCCCCGACAGCAGACGGGAAGTTGTGGCCGGACTCGCGGAGGCTGAGAAGGGCCTGTCCGGAGAGGACGACCGGGATGATGTCCATGTCGGCGGTGGTCATGATGTGCTCCTGGTGTCAGAAAGACGTGGTCGAGGTAGAGCTCGGCTCAAGGCGCGTTCGATAGCCGTTTCAGGGCAGAACGGGCAGCGGCGGCCTGTTCCGGCAGGGCTGGCGGGGTGTATCTGGTTCCGGATGGCGCTGCCCGCGGACCGGTATTGGTGGTACCAGTAGGACTCGATCGCATAGGCCTGGTGGGAGTTGCGGGCCGGGGCCACGACGAAGTGGGTTGCACGCCCGCGGAGTGGATGACGGGATAACCTCCGGCGGAGACAGGTGTCCGACCGTCCCACGTACAGCGGGCGGGCACCTTCCTGCTCGTGCTCCATCAGTAGATAGGCCCCGATGGTCCCGGTCGGGATCTGCATGTTCACGACGCTCCGCGTGAACCGGAGAGCGACACGAGATGTGCCTTCGTACGGCTCAGCCACCCGGACGTGAACGTTGGTGAACGTCGTCATGCGGCGTCGCTGATCAGCGCCTTGGCGTGGATACGGAGGGCGCGTCGGGCACGCTCAACCGTGGCCACAGACACGCCAGTCTTCCTGGCGGAGTCAGGGACGGTCTCCATGTCGAGCATGCCCTGGAGGCAGGCGGGGCCGTGAGGACCAAGCGTCGCGGCGAAGGCGGTCAGCTCCCGGATGGTTTCGGTTGCGAGTGCACGCTCTTCGGGGGTGTCGTACGTGACCATCTCGATGACGGGCGAACCGTCCGCTGCGGTAGTGGATACGCGGCGGCGAGCAGCGTCGGC
This sequence comes from Streptomyces mutabilis, assembly GCF_014649815.1. Lineage (GTDB taxonomy): Bacteria > Actinomycetota > Actinomycetes > Streptomycetales > Streptomycetaceae > Streptomyces > Streptomyces mutabilis. The sequence continues at coordinate 323,900 of NZ_BMTT01000001.1, forward strand.
CAGCGGCCGGCAAGCGGCACTCCGGCGGGCATTGGCCTCCGAGCGGCGGATCGTCCGACGTGCGTCCCGGATGACGTTCCGGCACAGAAGGTCGGGGTCTTCGGCCGCACGCCTGTGGCCAAGTGTGAGGTTCAGAGCGGTGTCGAGAACGTCGAGGTACTCGCCGTCCCACGCCCTCGCCTTGTTCTTCCTGTACAGACGGCACATCGTCTCGACACGCACGTCGTTGATCTGGAGCATCATGCCCCTCCCCGGGTGCCCGGCTGCTATATGCCGGACCCACTCAGTTGTGACCCGCTCGCCCTTTGGCCGTCGTCGCCGTTCGGTCGACTTCGGCATGAGCAGGTGTTGAAACTGTAGAGCCCCCCACCGACAGTCGGCGGTGGAACGCTCACATCACCTAGGGGACAGCCCAACAGCACATCCCCTCACGGCAGTTGCTGGGTCGATCGTGTGTTCGCGGTCGACGCAGGTCAAGGGCAGGTCGGGGAGCAGGCTTTGTGAGACTTGCGGTGGAGATCGACCCCCAGCAGGTAGCGTTGGAGGCATCTTGGATCATGCTCTCTGGAGGCCCCTGCGTGAACGCTAAGACGATCACCTACACGTACCCAGCCCACATCACGCAGCAGACCCCGTCGGGCAAGCCCCTGGTCTTCTTCGCAGCGCCGGCTACGCAAATTGACCAGTGGGTCGGCGTGCCTCAGCGCAGTCGTCTCGATGACGAGGAAACCATTGGTTTCCAGCGGCAGGAGAGCAGGTCCAGGATCAGGGAGTTGTCTAGCTTCTATCACGATGAGCGCAACATCGTGCAGAACCCACTCCTGGCTGCTCCGCAGAGCGAGACCTCCGTCAGCTTCAAGCCTCTGGACGGCACTCCCGAGTTCGGCACGCTGGAGATCGTGAGCGAGGACTTCAGCGACACGTCCTTGCTGGAGCTGATGTCGCGGGTAGTTGCACGCCTCGAGGCGCGCATGCCGGAACTGAAGAAGACCGCTCTGGATCAGGAGCGACTTTCCTCGATCATAGATCGGGCTCGAAAGGAGCACGGGCTCGATGCCGTCGGAGACGAAGACGACGAAGACGAGGAAGTGGCAGCGGAGGACGCGGGGAACGGAGACGAGGCAGATGCAGCGAGCGTGCTCCTCACCGACGAGACCCACCTGATCGACTTCTACACCGAGCTCAAAGGTCGAATCAAGGTCCTCGAAGCCCTCGACGCGGACGTGAAGCCGAAGAAGATCCTCGGCTTCGACCGGGAAGCGATGATCAGCTACCTCAAGCCGATCATGCTCGTCGATGGACAGCACCGCCTGAAGGGCGCAGTGTTGGCCGCGGCGAGCCTGGCTGAGAGCCAGGACGGGGAGGCCTTCCTCCTTGAGGCAGCAGAGAACGGCCTGGACCCTGCTCAGGCCAAGGCCGACTTCATCTCGGCACACGCTCGGCGGCTGCCCGTCTCCCTCTTGCTCGACCCCAGCCCAAGCGAACACGTCTTCCAGTTCGTGGTCGTGAACCAGAAGGCCACGCCGATGGGCAAAGCCCTTCTGGGCACGATCGTGTCGACGAGCTTGAGCAAGGACGAACTGGACCCGGTGGCACAGCGACTCAAGGACGCCGGCATCAAGCTGGACGACTCTCAGGCCATCGCCTACCTCACGCGGGCGGAAGAGAGCCCGTTCAAGAACTTCGTACAGACCGGTATCGCGGGAGACAACAGGACCCTGCTGCAGTGGCCGGTCCTCAAGGGACTCGTAGGAATCTTCCGAGAGCTGTCCGGGGGCAAGCTCTACGGACAGAAGACCGACTGGGCCCGGGTCTGGGGCAAGTACCACCTTGACGAAAGTGCGTTCGTCGCAGACTTCGACACTCACGACGAGAAGGTCGCGGCATGGGCCAGGCCTGACGGCCCCTGGCGGGACGTCTTCATCAGGTTCTACTCGAACATCAGGGACAAGTTCGGCGCCGACGATCCGGAGGCGAAGAACGCCTGGGGAACCACCCGCAGCAACCTGTACAACAAGATCAGCCTCACGATTCTGGCGGCTGACTACTTCGAATTCCTGCGCATGCAGAAGAAGACGCTCAACAGCCTCGACGATGTCGACTCCACCATGGAGGCGTGGCTCACTGACGTCAACCCTGCATATTTCAACCGACTTTGGAACGTCGAGAAGAAGGACACCCCACTCATCCGCAGGACTTGGAGTCGCCTCTGGTACGACTACCAAAGGAACCCCGAGTCCCTGCCCAAGGAGGGCGAGTACAACCCCGCTGCCGGGGCGTGATGCAGCCACAGGAGGTCGGCGAGTTCTTCGCCGAGATCAAAAAGGCCCTGGACAGTAACTGGTCGGACGAGGCCCTGAAGTCTCTCTCGAAATACACAGTGCCAGAGGTCATATCTGGAAATCATGGCTGGCTCCTGCGCGGAGACCTGTCAACAGTCTGGGGTCGCTGGTTCATCGAAAGTCTCGTTGACCTGGCTCCGTACGAACTGGACGCCGAACTGAGTATCGGACACCTCCACGCCCCCATACTCGACTACTTCAACACCGTCAGCCCGCAAGTCCCCTTGGACGAGCGAAAGAAGTATGCACGCGTGCTGACGAAGTTTGCTTGGCAGCTGGTCTCAGCCCGGAGGAGGCGGAAGCGGTCGGCGGTCGGACTCGCCACGCGCGAAGAACTGTGGGCCATGGGGCAGCCAGAACCTCGCTGCTACCTTTGCGGTTACCTGTTCGGAGACCATGCCCGAGATAAGTTCCTCGGCATCGCCCAAGATGAGCCGCCCACCCCACCACTAGTTGACTTCACGCGCCCCCGAGGCATGCGCGCGAGTCAGCTGTGCATCGAGGTGGATCATGTAATCCCGGTTGCAGAGGGCGGGAAGACGTCTGTTGAGAATCTGCGCCTTGCCTGCGGCTGGTGCAACTCCGTAAAGAACAGATACACGAACATATACGACACGATTCCGTGGTCTGCCGGCATATTCGACCATCAAGCTCTGGGTCCTGTTACGCAGCCCCAGCCACTTTGGGTGTTGCGGACCGTGGCTACTCGTAGAAGGTGCGAATTCCCCGATGGTTGCACCGCCAAGATCGAGGACAGTGAACTCTTCGCCGGGCCCCGGAATCCCAACGGTGCGCTCACTCCGGTCAATCTAGCCGTATTCTGTGAGCATCACGATCCTTGGCGTCTCGACAGGTGGATCGGTCCCAAGCGACTTGCTGCGTCCATCACCAGCTAGAAACGTTCGGCGTCCGAGTCACCTCAGATGACGGGCCGCCCTCGCCAACCGGCCATGGAGCAGCCCAAGCTCGTTCCCGGGACCTAGCGGTAGCGGCTCGCAGGCGTCAGCCATGTCGTCGCCATCGCCTCATCTGCGTCGTCCTCGTCTTCGGGGCCATCCGGGGCGGGGACCTGGCGGACCTGCTCGATCTGCCGCTCGACCCCTCGAAGGTTCTCCTGCAGGTCCATCGTCACCACGCCGTCGACGGTTACCTTCAGCGGGTCGGCGAGCAGCTTCGCACGCCGCTCGCCCAGTACCTCGAGTGCAACCGCGCGTACCGACCGCAGCCGGAAGAACCGGCGCTCCAGGTCGGCCGCGTCAGTATCCGGCCCGAGCTGCGCCAACAGCCATGACCTCTGGAACTCATCCACAAGGGACCCCTCCAACGAACGAGGTACGGCCCGTCACCAGACGGGGGATGCTGGTGACGGGCCGTACGAGCGTCATCCTACGACCCGGACGAACGGGAGCGCCGGGTTTGCGGCTTCTTGATCGCGCCAACGTCGGCCGTCTCCGCCTGGCCGCCGGCCTTGTTCCCGGACGGCTCCACCTTCTCCACGGCGACAGCCTCGTCCGGCTCGTCGCAGTCCTCCGGTGGCTCATCCCACGCGTCCGGGTTGGTGATTAGCACAGCCACCTCCGGGTCCGGGCAGTTGCCGGGGAGCAGGATCAGCTCCTCCCTCGTGGTCGGGTCCTGTACGTACACCGCGGCCTTCAGCCGCCCGCGGCTCGCCATCACAGAACCTTCGCCACGATGTGCGCGTCCGGGGTGTGCATGACCGGCATCCCGACCGCGGCGCCCTTGGTCCAGATCTGCACGGGGTCGTCCTGAACACCTCGCGTGATGATCAGGCCGGGGGCGTCCTCCCGGATGATCTCCGGGTTCGACCCGCGCGACAGCACCAGGGCCTCCGCGGTCACCCCGTACATGGTCTGCGCCCACTTCTCCCGCTCCGGCGGCACCAGAATCCACAGGTCCTCGGGCAGCACCTTGCGGGGCTTGCCGTCCACCCGCACCTGGGCCTTGTAGAACTGGATGGGCGGCAGGCTGTAGTTGTCGCGCACCACGTTGATCTGCTGCGGCGTGAGTGTCGCCGTCGGGGTGGTCGACGGGTTCACGCTGCCGTAGTAAGCCGCCCTGTAGGCGTTGTTCGCCGCCAGGTAGCTGAACGCCTTCCGGGAGGTGATCACCAGCTCCGGCTCCGGTGCGCCGATGTCGTCCAGGTGCTGAATCCATCGCAGCTCGTCTGCGATCGGGTCGGAGGCCGGGTCCGACCACGGGATCCGGGCGACCGGCATGTTCTCGGCGGGGACGTTCCAGTCCACCTCCAGCGTCAGGCCGTTCTCCTGCTCCAGCGTGAACCGCCCGTCCACGAGCACGTCGCCGGCGGCCAGCTCCAGCCGGGACCGGATGGCCTCGACGTGCCGTTCCACGTCGTCGTACAGCAGCTCGATCAGCCGGTCCTGATCCGAGCCGTGCGACGCCTCCAGCAGGATCTGCTCCTGCTCGGAGACGACGAGCTTCTGGCCCAGCGCGGGCAGCGCACCCTCGCGGGACGTCTGCCACGCCTCACGGGTCGCGAACGGCACCGAGGCGTTGAACGCCCGGTACTTGGCGACGTTGACGTACCGGCCGGAGTCCTTCGTACGCCACTTCACCTCGCGCATCTCCACGGTCGGGAAGATCATCTGCGTGAGCAGGAAGTCCTTCGGGGACGGGATCGCCCTGGCGAACGCCGTCAGGTCCATGACCGAGACGTCCTTGAGCAGGTCCTGAATCGTCACAGCTCAGCCCCCGCTCACACGAAGCGGATCTGCGCGGCACGCGGGTGCCACACGAGCTGGGACACGTCGATGCCGCCCGGCACCTTGGACGCCTTCACCGCGCCGTGCCACAGCAGCGCGGCCGGAACACGGGTCTGGCCCGGCGCGAATGGGGCCTCGGCGATCAGGAAACCGCGCAGGATCTGGCGGCCGCAGTGCGCCTCCGGGTCGTACGGGCCGTACAGGCCAGACTCCGCGACCCTGCCGACCGGCACACCGGACAGCACCCGGCCGTACGGTTCGCAGCCGTCGCCGCACACGTAGTGCGTGCCCTCGCAGAACAGGTTCAGGTCGAGGGTGATCGTGTCGACGGAGTCGGTGCCGTGCAGGGACGCCAGCCACTCGCGGTTGGCGGTCGTGTACTCGGACGTCGAGACGGGCTGGATGGTCATGTGCTTGGTCTCCATGGACGCTGCGGTCAGATTCCGCACACCGCCCACGGAGGCGATGCCGTCCACGAAGTTCAGGGGGCGTGGTCCCCCAAGGTCTGAGGCCTGGATTATCGGGCTGCGGAGTCGCTGAACTCCGGGATCAGGCCACGGCGCTTGGCCATCTCCAGTCCGGCCGAACCGGGCTTGGACACCGGGGCCGTACGGGTCGGGCCGCGCCCTGCCGGTGCGCCCGCGGGGGCGGCCGGCATCAGGGTGCGGACCTCACCGAACAGCTCCGGACGCCTGGCTCGCAGGGCCTCGGCCGCCGACTGGATCTGCGCCTCGTCCGCGTCCTCGTCGTCCACGGCCAGCAGACGCTCAGCGTCCACCAGATCGTCGCCCTCCGCGCCGAGCGCCACCAGCGCGGCCCGGCGAAGTGCCGCCCGTTCCCGCTCGGCGGCCAGCTCCTCCCGGCGCGCGGCCTGCAACTCCCGCTCGGTAGCAGCCTGTTCCCGGCGCTCCACCTCCGACAGCGCGGCCTGCTCGGCCTCCCTCTGCGCGGTGACGAACTCGGTGAGCGCCTTCGGGGAGTCGAACCCGAGCGTGGACAACAGCCGCTTGATCGCAGCCCGTTCGCCCTGCGCCTTTTCGCGGGTGAGCATCTTGCCCAACCGGTCCTGGGTGACCGTGACCTGCTGCTCCTGGCCGCCGTCGTCCGGGGCCTCATCGAGCTGGTCGTTCGTCTCGTCCTCCGACGAAGCACCGAGAATCGGGTAGATCGGCCGCCCGTCCCGGCGGTGGCCGACAGGACGGCGAGGCGGCAGGGGCCGGACCATACATCTCCTCCAGAGCGCGCCCCCGCGCTGTCGGCCAGTGTAGCCACCTGCACCGACACGGCCACGAACCCTTGTCCGACCACCCCCGCAGGATGGCCTCGAACAAGGAGGCGCACCACCCATGACACTCGACCCCTACACCGCTGTCGGGCTCATCCCGGAGATCACCGAGATCCAGCAGCGCGACGACATCGCCGCCAACCTCGACCACCTCTACGCCCTCACCCGCACCGCTGTCTCTCTCGGCGGCCTCGACCACCCCGTCCGGCTGGTCGCCCTGCCCGAAGGCGCGCTCCAGGGCTTCACCGACGAGATCCACGACCTCGACCACGCCACATACGCGCGCACCTGCGCCATCAGCCTTCCCGGCGCGGAAACGCAAGAACTCGGCCGCTGGGCCCGCGAGTCCAACATTCACATCATGGCCCAGGCCAAGGCCCTCCACCCGGCCTTCCCTGACCGGTACTTCAACGTCGGATTCGTCATCGACCCCGACGGCGAGATCGTCCTGCGGCACCACAAGCTCGCCCCGCTGCCACCCATGGAACACAGCGTCAGCCCACACGACGTGCTCGACCAGTGGACCCGTCTCTACGGCCGGAGCCCCGAGGCGTACTGGCCCGTTGCCGACACCGCCATCGGTCGTCTCGGCGTCATGATGGCCAACGAGGCGTCCTACCCGGAGAACGCCCGCGGCCTTGCCCTCGGCGGATGCGAGATCGCCTACCGCACCAGCTACCCGCTGCCGGGCGTCGCCTCCGACGCCTACGACATCCAGAACCGCGCCCGCGCTCTCGACAACACCATGTACGTCCTCGCCCCCAACCCGGCCTCCTACACCGGAGCCAACGTGCCGCGCGTCGACTTCTTCGGTGGCCATTCCACCATCACCGACTACACCGGCCGCACCGTCGGTCACCTCGACCACGGCGGCGTCGCCACCTTCGTCACCGCCACCATCGACCTGCCCGCCCTCCGGCGCCAGCGCACAACCGCCACGTGGACCAACTGGACCAAGGACCTGCGCACCGAGCTGTTCGCCACCCTGTCCAAACAGCCGATCTACCCGGCCAACCTCTACGCCGACCGCCCGCCGTACAACCACGCCGAGTACCGCGAGCACGTCACCGAACCCCAGATCGACCTGATGCGCGCCCGCGGCATCTGGCGCTGACCCCTGCTTCACGCACCCCGAGGCCGCACTATCGGCCCGCCTCAACCGGCTCCCGCTCGCTCACCTTCCCCACCGGCTTCCTCCCCCCGGCCGACCCGGACCCGTCATCCTCCTCCTGGTCCTCGTGGTCCTCTCCACGCCCGCGCCGAGCAGCGGCCTCCGCCATCCGCACCGCGGCCTCCTGCTCCGCCTTCGCCCGGATCCGCTCCACCTCCTGCGACGCGTCCTTGATCGGATACCCGGCCTCCAGCAGCATCGCCACCGCCGTCTCCAGCGACAGCACCCCCGCCCCGTACGCCTTGACGACCTCCTCCAGCACCGCGCCGCGGTCCGTCGGCGTGTGCGGCGCCCATGCCAGCCGCGCCGGCAGCGTCTCTCCGGCCGTCCAGCCCGCCGCACGCCCGGCCTGGTACAGCCGCTGCACCATCTTGAACAGCAGCCGGTACTTGTGCTCCCTCGCCAACCGCATCATCCCGATCAACGCATCCAGCGGCCCCAGCGCCAGCTTCAGCGCGTAGCCCGACGGCACCTCCGTGGCCTCCAGCGTCCCGAGACCGGCCGCCGTCACCCGGCTGTTCGCCGCGATCCGCTCCAGCAGGTGATCCACCCGCGCCCGCAGTTCGGCCAACTGCGGCGACGTGTCCAGGGCATCCATGCGCCCCGTTTCACCGAGCTGCCACACCGCACCGGCCTTCACCTGAAGCTCCTGCGGCTTGCCCGTCGCCCGGTCCACCGGCAGCCGCGCACCCGCGAGCCCGATGATCGGCGTGCCCGTCGTCGCCGAGGCCGCTGAGCTGTCCGAGTCCGTGGCCGCGAGTTCGTCGAGCGCCTGCAGAACCCGCGGCAGAATCGAGCGTCCCCAGTGCTCTCCACCGTCAGGGATCGTGTTCGCGATGTGCACCACCGGCACGAAGTCGATCATCAGGTCCAGCCGGTTCAGCTCCGTGCCGTCCGGCCGCACCCGGAAGCTCGCCTTGTCCATCGGCAGCCGGTCCAGCGTCTCGCCGTTCTTCAGGTCCTCCAGCAGCCACTCCGCGTCCGTGAGGTAGCACGTCACGTAGGACGTCCGGCCCGGCTCCCACGGGTACTGCCGCCCGCCAGCCGCCGCACCCTCGCCGGGCTCGCCGTCCTCGGAGATCGGACCGAGCTCGTACGTCACCCGCCGCACCCTGGCCTTCAAGCCGGCGTCGTCGTCCGCCGGCAGCTCCCACGCCAGATGCACCCGCCTGGGGAAATCCTCGTCTTCGTCGTCCCACTGCGGGAAGAAAAACCCTGGATCGTAGACCCTCAGCGTCGGCCGCTGCTTCTCCGGGTTCCACGCGAGCACCATCACGCTGTCCCCGAGCAGCACCGCAGCTCGCTCAGCCTGCTGGACGCGGAAGGTCAGCAGCTCCTTGTCCGCCCACTTCCGCAACCGGTCCTGCACCGCGGCGGCCTCCGCTGCACCGGGCGTCGGCATCTCCGCATCGGCGTGCTCCGCGCCCTCGACCGTGACCTTCTGCTCCGAACCGAGGAGGTAGCCAAGGGCGGTGTCTACCAGGTTCGCCGCGTCCCCCAGCTCCCGCCGCTCCAGCGCGCTCGCGTCGCCACCGGCCGCCGCAAGCTGCCCGGCCTGGTTGTTGTCGTACGAGGCCAGCACCTTGTACGCGGCCAGCCGCCGCAACTCGTGCGGCGGCACCCACGTTTTGGCCAGCTCCGGAAACGCCCGGCTGCTCGGACGGCCAGCGTCGGCCATCACCGGCTTGTAGTTCAGCCACGACCAAGCGTCGATCACAAATTGGCGCAGGCTCATCGGGGGCAGTCCTCCGGTGATTGGCCCCGCGCCGCATGCCAGCTTAGTGCGCCGTCCCGTCGGCGTCGGCGTCGGCGATCGCAGGGCCTACAACAGGAAGAAAACTGCCCTTGCGCGTAGAAAGGTAGTAGCGCCTGCGGATCAAGGTGGTTGTCGTGGCAACTACGGCATGGCAGATGCTCCACGAGTCCTTGGCGATTCCCATCGTCGGGGAGCAGTCCACATGGGCGAGGGCCTTGATCGCCTTCATCGTCGCTTTGCCTAGCGGCTGGGCATGGCTCTGGGCTCGCGGCCAAGGGAAGGGTCTACGCCCCTTCACACGAGCCAGCATCATCACTTCTCTTCAGGTCATCCTGTTGACAGCTGGGCTGGCTGCGCTGCTGGGCGCCCTCATAGCGTCACCATACGCAGCCCTGCTTGCAGGAGGCGTAGGTCCGAGCATTCTGGACGCAGAGCGACTGACTGGCGCAGTCAAGAGCAGGAGACACGAGAGTGAGGGTGGAACGAGCAAGAGTACTCCAGGATGGTTCCGCGCGATACAAAAGGCGGCACTCGTCTACGGATTGCAGCGTCTGGATGCCCGAATGTTTCAACATCGGAACGACTGGTGCCGCCTGCGCTGGGACCTGACCTGGACACCCGACGAGGTGGAGACCAAAGCTCGTGACCTTGCGAAAGAGTTGCGCGAGCAAGACCTCGTGAAGACCAGGGAGGAACAGGTCTGGATGCAGGGCATCCGGCAGCACTGCGCCGATGCACGCCATTGGGAAAGCACCGGCCAGGCGTTCGAATATCGGCGCTCGCTGGACGAAGCATGGGACCAGTATCGGATCATGCTCGTACGGGCATATGTGAATGGCAGAGATTCACTAGTCCCGAGAGTGCAGAACCCGCGGCCGCCTCTGTAGCCTCAATAGGCACCGCCCACGCCCCACAGAGGGAGGCCCTTACTCGTCAGCCTTGGGAGGGTTCGGCTCAAGCCGAATAACAAAGTGTGCGTCGAGCGCCGCTGCCGCCGATGCCAACGTGCGGAGTGTGGCGTTCGCATCACCAGAGAGGACCTGACTGACGCGACCCTGCGTTACGCCCATACGGGCAGCTAGGGCTGACTGAGTCAGTCCGGATGCGCGCTGGAGTCGGCTGATCTCAACTGTGACGTCGCGAGGCAGTCGGGCCAGCTCCGCAGTCAGCCGCTCCTCATAGCCGTCCTCGGGTAGAGCTCGGACGCCCGGCTCCATGTCTTCACCTCCTGCACCGGCATGATTGATTCAGGAGAAGATATTAGCCATAGCTAATTGCATTAGTCAAGGCTAATGACCTCAATCCCTGCGCATGACGGTATGCCGCGCAGGGATGACACTCGGTTACCGTCGACCGCTCAGCCGCTGGTCATCCCCGCCACGTGGAGGCGGCATCGTTGGATCCAGGAACAGGTCCCACAGCGCCCACACCGCCGAGTCCAGCAGGTCAGGCGAGTCCTCCGTCTCCCCCTGGCCAACGAACGTGGTCATCTGTTCCTCCAGCTCCGCGAACCGCCGAGCGGGGCCGACATGCGACACCCGAGCCTGCTCGTACAGCTGCGCTGCCGGGGCCGCCCGCGCCCGCTTGCCTCTCGTGGCGTGAACGATGCGCCAGTTCACCGTCGGATCCACCTGCTCCAGGAGAGCGGGCAGGTAGTCGCCGCCGTTGTTCGCCTCGATGACCACGCAGTCCGCCCGGTGCTCGTGGTAGAGCGTGGCGGCCCGCTTCATCGCCTGCGTCGGCGTGTACCGGTCCTGCTCGCAGTGCAGCAGATACCCGCGGGGCCGGTCGTCCCCGAACATCGTCTCCACCGGGAACCCGCGCCCCGCCACCGTGAACGCGGTCATGTCCGCGTTCTCGTGGGACTTCGTGGCCGGGTCAACGGATACCACCACCCGCTGGAGGTCCGGCAGATGCTCGGGCCGGGACCGGAAGCCCTCGACCTCCAGCATCCAGCCCTTCCACAGCGCGCCCTCCACGTCCTCGAGTAGCTCCCCGGACAGCTCCTGACGGCCCAGCCGGGTGCCGGCGTACTCCTCCTCCAGCTCCTCGCGGGCCGCCGCCGACAGGTTCGCGTCGTTCTCCCGCATGTGCCCGCGAGTCAACACCACCCGCGGCGGCGCCCCTCCCTTCTGATGCGCCTTCTCCTGCTCCCGGCCGCGCTCGACGAGCCGTTTGACGTGCGGGAGCGGCTTGGGCGTCGTGGAGATGACGACCTGCGGGGTGTCCGCCTCACGCAGGCAGAACCACAGCATGTCGTAGACCTCTTGCGCGGTGTGCCGAGACCAAGCCGCGTACTCGTCGCACCACGCCTTGTCGAACGCCCAGCCGCGCAGGTTGTCCGGCGTCTCCGCACCGAACCCGCGGATCAGCGTGCCGTTCGTCAGCCGGAGCGTCGTCTCACCGAGCGACGAGTTGTACTTCGCCACCTCCTCCGGCGGGAACACCGACAGCAGTCCCGACTTCGGGGACTCGAAGCAGATGTCCCGCACCAGCGTCGCGTTCTTCGCCACCACCGCGATCTGCAGCCCCGGTGTCTGCGCCCAATCCCTCACCGTCTCCGCCGCCGTCCGCGACTTCCCCCAGCCACGACCGGTGAGCAGCATCCACACCGTCCACAGCCACAGCGGCTGACGCTGCGCCGCACGGGCATGGTGATGCAGCCACCCCGCGTGGGGCAGCCCGTCGCAGTTTGGGACCTCGCACGCCCACCTGCGCGCCGACAGCTCGTCGGCCCGAAGCAGTACCGCGACCTCGGCCTTCAACTGCTCGTCGCTCATCACCGACGGGTCCGCGAACCCCCCGACCATGCGGCGCTTGGCCCGGCCGCGGCTCACTGCGCGCCCTCCGACAACCGGCGCTCCAGCTCCCGGCGGAGCTGATCCATCCGAGCCCGGCGTTCCTCATCCGACAGAGAGGCCACGTCCATGCCCTGGTCACGGTCCTCAACCATCCCGGCCGCCGGTGCCTCACCCACGGCCCGCCGCTCGATCTCCGCCGCGACCTGGATGTAGCGCAGCAGCTCCGACGGCGACAGCTCCCGCGGGTCGAGCGTCTGGAGCCGGGCCACCGCCTTGCTCTGCACGGCCTGCGCCAACTTCGCGTGCCTGCGGGCGATGTCCCGCCGCGCCTGCGCCTGCTCCGCGAGGAACAGCCGGTCCTGCTCCCGGTCGTAGGCCGCAGCCCGCATCACCCATGCGAACTGCCGCGACCACCGGCCCAGCAGAGACCGAGACTTATCCAACTCCCGTGCTGCCTTTGTGACACTCCGCGCCGGGCCAAGATCGCGGTACACGGCGAACGCCTCGAACGCCTGGACCGACTCCCCGCTCTGCCGCTCCCAGGACTCCACGGTGCCCTCGGCCACCGCTCACCTCCTGGCCAACGGCCCTCTAGTTGCTCTGTTCGGCCAGGACTTCCAGCACCCGCCACGGCTGGTCCGCCGGCACGGTGCCGTCCTGCACCATTCGGTCGATGGCCGCCCGCACGACGGCGGCTGTCTCCACCGGCACGTCCCGAACGCCGAACACTGTCTCCAGCGGTGCCGTCCCCGCCCTCGTCGCCTCTCCGGTGGCCGTGTCGAACCAGCCTTCGGCCAGCTCCCCGAGGTGCCGCTCGAACACCTCGAGGATCACGCCGAGCGCCGTCGCGCTGTTGCCGATCTTGTACGCGGCCCGAGAGGTCTCCAGCGCATCGAGCACCGGCTCGTACTGCTCCAGCCCGGCCACCCACCGCTGGTCCGCCGCCGCTGCGGACCGGGCCGCATCGAACGCGGCCTCGGCTCGCTCCAGCTCATCGGGCAGGAACATGAACTGCACGCTGGCGAAGTCGAGGTTCGCCTCGCCCAGGGAGGCGACGTCCACCTTCTCCAGCAGGTCCAGAGCCTTATCGTCCAGGCCCGTGTACTGCCGCCACTCCACCGACTCCAGCTCGTCGTACAGCTCCTTGAGGATTGCCGGATCGTCCTGGCCCGCGATGGCGTTGTGCGAGAGCTGGAGAGCGATCTGCCGCTGGCGGGGCAGCGGCTCGTCTATCTGCATCCACCAGATCTGCGACAGGCCGGCCTCGATCGCGGCGAGCGTGCGGTGGTTGCCGGACAGGACGACTAGCCGCCCTGTGTCGCGCTCGTTCCACACCAGCGGTGTCGAGGTCAGGCAGCCGTCTCGCTCGATGTTCGCCACGAGCTGCCGGAACTGCTCGTGCGGCAGGAACCGCGCGTTGACGTCGAGCAGCGTCAGCGTGCGCGGGTCGCCCTGCACCATCTGCGGCGGGGCGAGGCGAGTGGTCTCCTCCATGGTCAGACTCCCGTCTTCGTCATCGGGGCGCCCCACCGCTTCGCCCACATCTCAAGGGCCTCGGCCAGCGTGTGCTGGCCCATAGCCCCCTGGTACTGGAGCTGGAACTTCCAGCCGTCCTCGTTCGATGGGCTGCGCTTGTGCAGCCGCAGCAGCCCGCGGTACTTCATCGACACCGGGTTGTTGCTGAACGCCGTCGTCGCCACCCGCCGGATCCGCCGCGAGAATGCCCGCTGGCACAGCAACTGCGCCTCGGCGCTCGTGGCCACGAGCACGATCAGCTTCGACAACCGCGGGTAGTCGGTTGGCGCGACCGCGAAGTCCGAGAGCACGTACGCCTCGTCCGGCGTGAACGTGCTCGGGGCCATCGCGAACACGCCCAAGATCCGTCCGCCGCCGTCCTTCACCGCGACGGCCAGGTTCGCCGCACCCGGCGCGATCTTCGGGTTGAGGTATCGGGAACGCAGCGCGTTGAACTGGCCGGGTTTCAGCAGCGACAGCGTGAGCGGGCCGACCAGTTCGTCACCCTCGCGCAGGCGGGGGACCTTCACCGGCTCGATCGGCTGGCGCGGGGCGACGATCCTCGTCCGGGCTTGACTGGCGTACACGTAGAAGGGAGCGGCACGCGGGGTCGCCTTGATCACGCCGCGCAGGTAGGGGTGCAGCTCGGGCACGTCGTGGTTGGAGGCCGTCAGCCAGTACGGCCGGTCCGTGATCGCGCCGAGCACGCTGACCACGTCGTCGTCGGACAGCGGCTCGTACTCGGGCGCGTCCCAGGTGAAGTGCGCCTCCAGCGGCTCGTACAGCTTCTCGTAGCCGCCGCCGTAGAAGGGAGGGAAGGAGCACACCGGGGCGTCACGGGGTACCTTCTGGAGCCAGGAACGCACGTCCTCCACCTCGTACGAAGCCAGTTCGACGTCAGAGCCGGACAGCCGCTCGACCGTCTCCGCGTGCTTGACCTCCCACTGCTCCCGGTAGGAGCGCAGCACCCGTTCGTGCCACAGCCCCTCGCGGCCAACGCTGGCGAGGAACCGAGTGCCAAGCATGAGCGTGGCGACGGTGCCGACACCGTCGTCCAAGGAGTCCGCGAGCCAGCCGAGTTCGTCACAGCTCTCCTCGCGGAGCTGGATGCCGACCGGCTGGCGGGTGAGCCACCGGCCAACCGCGCTGGTGTAGATGGACACGTCCGATGAGTGCAGGGCAAAGCCCATGCCGGCCACACTGCGCTCGATGGTGAAGTTCCCGCAGCACGGGACGTACACCGGACCGCGCGGCCACCCACCGGCGGTCTCGCGCACGATGGAGCGCATGGGGCCCGGGATGGTGCCCTGGAACATCTCTCGCCTCCCGACGAACGACAACGCCCGGCCTCGGCGGGTGCCGGGCCGGGCGCTGCGCTGGAACCTTAGACAAGGAGCACGCAGCCCCTTGGAATCATGTCACCTATCTTTGGAGCGTGGTTCCGACGCTCAGATCAAGGTGCCCTGCTGATCCATCGGGGACAGCTCCCGCACCTCGTCTCCCGTAACCTCCTTCCACCAGGCCGCGAACACGCGGCGGTGGCACCACAGGCCCGGCTTGGCCAGGTCCTCGAAGCAGAGCAGCACCAGGCGGTGATCGCCCTCGGCCTGCGTGATCTGCCGCAGGCGCGCGGCGATCCGCTCGGGGCCGAGCTGGTTGAGGTCGGCCCGATACGCCGTCGTGAACTCGGGCTGGGGCTGGGAGAGGTAGTCCCGACGCGGGGCGAGCTCCCGCACCGAGTGGGTGAGGGAGTAGGGGAGTTTGAAGCGGGGAGCGCCCAGAGTGATGCGCACCGGCACCCCTTGCGGGGGCTGGAACGCCTGGAACCGGTTGGTGAACAGGGTGAGCACGTGGCCATTCCTTTCGTGGTGCTCAGATACCAGGGCGCGTCGGCGGCCCCGCCGGCGGCCCCGGTGACCGATGATGCCGCCCGCTCGGACCTGTAGGGGCCTGAGCGGCACCGGGCACGTAGGGAAAGCGCCTCCCTGCGTGCCCGGCCCGGGCCGAAACGGGTTGAAATTTGGAGAGGGATTCAAGCGGAAACGGGCGCGACCGGAATTCTGGCCGCGCCCACTCACCCAAACTCGCAGGAGAGGAGGGGCGCGACCGCTGCCGCGCCCCTCCGTTCTACTTCACTGCCGCTTCAGCCTTCTTGGCGGGCGTCCGGCGCGCCGGGGCCCTGGTGCCCGTGGCCGTGCGCGCCTCGGGCTTCGTGGCGGGCTTGGGCGCCGCCTTCTTCGCCGTGGACTGCGGCTTGCCCGCTGTCTTCGCCTCCGACTTCTCGGCCTTCGCCTCGGGCTTGGCCCCGGCCGCGGTCTTCTTCGCAGCCGCCGCCTCCTGCTGGACCTCGACGGCCGCCTTGTTGAACTCCTCAGCCATGGCCCGCTGGACGCCCTGCGCCTTGCTTAGCAGGTTCCGCACCATCTGCACCTTGGCGTACAGGCGGCCGACGACTCGCAGGTGGCGGGCGAGGTCGTCACCGAGGATGACCGCAAGATCCTCCGGCTTCTTCTCGGCCAGCTCCTCCAGCAGCGGGATCAGGACCTCCTCGGCCTTGCCGAGCCCGTCCTTCGCCTTGGCCTTGGCCTTCTTCTGCTTCTCCTGCTCCTCGGCCGTCGGCGCCTTCTCGTTGGTGAGGGAGGTCTGCTGCTCCATCATCTTGAGGCCGTTGGCGAAGTGCTGCGCCTCGGCCTCGCTGTCGAAGTCGCCGCGCACGTACCGCATGGCCGCCACCATCTGGTTCGCCGGGTTGAGCTGGGCGATGTGCCAGGCAAGGTTGTTCTTGATCTGCCCCTGGTCTACCATCTCGGCCACCTCGGGGCGCAGGGTGAGCAGGCCCAGCCGCCAGGTGATGTGAGTCTCGGTCTTGCCGAACTGCTTGGCGATCTTCGCTGGGGTCCATCCGGCGGCCTTGAGGTCGGCGTACGCACCGGCCTCCTCCATGATCGTCATGTCCGCGCGGTTGACGTTCTCGGCGATGCTGAGGACGTACGCCTCTTCCTCGGTGGCGCCCTCGACGACCTTCGCCGGGATGACCTCCAGGCCGGCCGCCTGGCATGACCGCCAGCGCCGCTCACCCGCGATCAGCATGTAGGGGACCTTGGCGCCCTCGACCGGCCGGACGACGACCGGCTGAAGGAGGCCGTTCTCCTTGATGCTGTTGGTCAGCTCCTCCTGCGCCTCCTCCGAGAAGAACTTCCTCGGCTGCTCCGGGTTAGGGACGATCTCGCTGACCTTGATGTTGATGAACTCGACCTTGCTGTCAGCCATTTTCCCGCGCCTTTCGTGAATTCCGTTCGGAGTGTTTCCCTTTGTTCTTACACTTATATCTTAATGGCGAATACCGCCAAAGCAAGTTCAGAACTCTTTTAATTCAAGGGAATTCAGAAAGGGGAATTCGTCGCATTCCTCAATTTCCCTTCCCGGATGCGGACACAAGAGAGCCCGCCACGACCAAGCGGTCACGGCGGGCCAGCTCCCGTCACGCACCCCGACGGCCGCACCGGGCGGCCGACTCCTCGCCGGGCGGGGCGCGGGGGGGTCGGCCGCCCGGCGAGGAGTAGGGAAGGATGCCGCTCACGCGACGCTGCCGTGCGGGGCTCCTGCGGCTGCTGTACCCGCCCGGCACGTCAGAACGTACAGCAGCTCTTCAAGAATGTCACCTATCTATGCCACCGAAGGGCGCGGCACCGCCCAGCTACGTCAACCACCCCCGTCCGCCGAACTGCGCGGGTCCTGTGGCTCGCCTCGCATGAGGGCCTGCCACTCCAGGACCTTGCGCGCTTCCTCCCGAGCCGCCGGCCCGCCTTTGCCGCGAAGCACCCGTGAGGGTTGCTTCGCCCACTCCTTGATCCGCCGCTCGTCAAACTCGGACATGCGATTCCTCCCGTGAACGGCGTATGCGCCGCCGCCTTCGCCCGCCCAGAAACGACCCTCCCGGCGCGCCCGCCGCCAGGCAGGCGCAGAGCACACCGATGTCCGCCGCTCACCGGTCGCGCGCTCGCCGAGAAACTGTCCGACAAACCCTATAACCCCTCCGACCTGCGAGGTATTGTTAGAGCACGGACGATTGTTACCGGCCAGTCACCTGCGGCGAGCATACGACACGGCCAGAGAAGACGGACATGGCAGACACGCACGACGATGCCCAACCGCTGGGCCTGAGCGCCAAGTTGCTCGCGCTGCTCCGTCTGCGCCGCGACTCAGACGGCTTCATCCCCAGCGCCCGGGACGTCTCGGAAGCCACTAGGCAGGAAGGGAGACGCAAGCCCGATCTGTCCCACGGCCAGTGCAACAGCCTGATGAACGGCACGAGTAGCAACCCCACGACAGCTACCGTCGCCGCCCTCGCTCAGGCCCTCGGCGCTCCGGCCGCGTTCCTGCTGCCAGGCCCGGAGTGGGACGACCTCACGGCGCTCACCGTGTACGCGGAACGCCCTGAAGCCCGTCAAGCTCTGCGTTTAATGCAGGGCCTTGAGGTGCAGGACATTCTTGAAATCAGCAAGAAGCTCCGGGAGATGCGTCGGCGCGCAGGACTGTCTGAAGACGTCCCCCCGATCCCCCCACCTCCCCCTGGCGTCGACCAGCCCCGCGAGGGGCGGCCACGTCGCCGACTGAGCACCGAAGAAGCCGCTGAGAGGGCAGCGGACTACCTGGAAGGACGCTGACCCCTTGGACGGCCCGGTCTTCGGCCTGTGCGCGGTGGTAGCACTGATCAGTGCGGCGATACTCGTATACCTGCACTTCACCCAAGAGCGTCGTAGCAGCTTGCTCGCCTACCGCGTCTCGCAGCGCGCACACTTCACATCGCTGGTCTGCTGCTTCGTCGGCACGCTACTTGCGGTCCCCGACGTCGCTGACGCCGTCGACAGCGTCGCTGGATCTGACGACGTGTCGTTCCTTATCTCGGACATCGCGGCAGTGATCTTCTGCGCCAGCCTGCAAGTCCTGATCATCGACTGGGAGTACAACGCGCCACACCACGCCGGCATTGCCCTGCGCATCGGCTTCGTCTTCGTGGTGGCCGCGCTGCTCATCCTGGAGTTCCGCCGCGCCGACAGAGTCCATCTCGACCTGTCCACCACATACGTTCGGAACTCCGAGGTACGGACGTACCTCCTCACCTACCTGGGCTTCTTCGCGGCAGCTGGCCTGGAGGTCACCATGCGCTCGGCGAAGATCGCCCGTGCAGTCCGGCGGCAGGGACGACCGTCGGCGACAGGGCTCTCCATAACGACGGCAGGAGCAGCCTTCGGCATCCTCTACGCCATCAGCCGGGGCGGCTACGTGCTCGCCTTCGAGGGCGGGCACACATGGCCACTGGCCATCGAGAACACGCTCAGCCCCATACTGGCGGGGATGAGCGTCATCTGCCTGATTGGGGGCCTGACTCTGGCCGTGCTGAGCAGCCTCGGCCTCAAGAGAGCCGGTCGCTGTACCTAAGCGGACTCTGCGGGCGCCTCTTCAACCCCCCACTGGCGCCACCGCAGTGCCACCCGGTCCGCGTCTACGGTGCGCGAGCCCCTGGATGCGGCCGGGTAGACCGCGATCTGCTCCAAGAAGAGCACGAGAACCCCCCTCTTCGCGGCCATCGGAGCGTGCTTCCACCACCGGACCAGATCGGGGATGTCGCCGACAGGGACGTGTTTGACCTGCTCCAGGACACGAGCCTGCGTGGTCTTCTCCCGAATCAGCTCGGTCAGCTTCTTGTCGGCCGCCTTGAACGCCTTCAGGGACAGCTCCGGACTCCGCCCGTAGCTCTCGCCAAGCTCCTTCTGCCTGCGGCGGGCGGCGGCGGCCTCATCTCGCAGGTCCTGGGCGGTAGCGAGCAGTTCGTCACGCACCTCGCCGATCAGCGCAGCGACCTCGGGCTTGGCCAGCTCCGCCAGGACGTGTTCGCCCAGGTAGTTCTCCAACAGGTCGGCGTTGATGCGGACCTTGCCGCACCCCCCAGGGTGCTGGGCCGTACTCGGCATGCAGCGGTAACCGCGGCTCCCCGCATTCGACGGTGAAGCCCCCAGGGTGTGGGCGCACAGGCCGCAGACGCCCAGCGGGCCGCTGACCAGGTACTCACGGTCGGGTGCCCGCTGAGTGTCGGGGTCGTTGGAGGGGCGCATGGCGCGGATGGCCAGGAAGTCCTGGACGGGGATGATCCGCGGGCCGCCCGAGTCCACCAGTTCGCCGTCCTCGTTCTCCATCAGGCCGGCGATGGCCGGATGGTCGAGGATGTTCGCGAGAACGTCGGGCTTGAACAGGTTGCCGCGCGTCGTGCGGTACCCCTCGGCATTGATCGCCTCACAGATGGCGGGCCAGCTCTGCCTGAGCAGGCGGCGCGAGGCAGCGCGCCTAATTCCTTCCGCCTCGCTCTCGCGCACACGGCGGTACGCCATGTCCTCGAAGCCGTACAGCCTTGGCATGATCTCGCCCCTCCTACCGACCCCCTTACGTGAACTAGTTTACCGAAGATAGGTCACAGTCTTGATGAAACGCACGAACACCTCAAAGTCGTACATTGCCCTCCGCTTATCACGTTCCCGCCCCCACCCCGCGTCGAGGTTCGACGCCGAGCACCTTCCACAGCTCGGCCGTCGGCACACGCACGGTGCCCCCGAGCGGGAGCGTACGAACCGGGAACTTGCCCGCCCGCACCAACTCGTACGCCTTGTCACGGCCAATGCCCAGAGCTCGTCCGGCAGTTGTCACGTTGACGGTCGCCGGAAGAGCCAGCAGCTCCTCCAGGCCCATCGCTCCGGCCGAAGCCTGTCCGCCCGCTTCCTGAGCAGTCATCTCGTTGGTCGCAATCTCCCCCGCGCCAACTTGTCAGCAACTTTACAACGCTGTCCGACACCCCCAGCAAGATCAAGAGAGATCACGCCAGACACGTACGGACACGTACGCACAACCTTGGCTGGCCGAGAGCCAGCCGACAGCAGGGGGTCGGATGTACTCGCCGAACTTCTACCGGCGATGCCAGTGCAAGGGGCCGCTCACCGACAAGAACGGCAAACCCATACTGAACGATGACGGCACACCGAAGATCGGTGACATCGGGCTGACGTGCCCGAAGCTCGGACGGAAGGGCCACGGAACGTGGTACTTCGCCCTGGAGCTGGAGCGCGGCGAGAACGGCAAGCGGCGCCGCCCCAAGCGCGGTGGCTTCCCCACCAAGGAGAAGGCCGAGGAGGCGGCCGAGAAGTTCTACAACGAGGTGGCAGGCGGCGCCGACGTCATGTCCACCGAGACCATGGCCGAGTATCTGCGGCGCTGGATCGAGGCGAAGAAGAAGCTCGCCCGCACCACCCGACACGGCTACCAGGAACACATCGACAACTACCTGGTGCCTCACCTCGGGCACATCAAGCGCCGAGACCTCCGGGTCCGCCACCTCGACGCCATGCACAACGCCATCGAGCGCGAGAACGCAGAGCGAATACTCCACCACCTGCGTGTCGAGGAGCTAACCAGGGCCCGCGACGCCGCGCACCAAGCCTGGGTTCGCGCCGCAGGGAAGAAGGAGGAGCGCCGCCTTACCCGGCGCGCCTACCTCGACGCCAACGCCGCCCTGCGCGAGGCCCGCAAGGGCCTGCGGAAGGTCACGTCCGCAGCGACCATGCACCGCATCAACGACACCCTCAGCTCCGCCATCACCTGGGGGATGAAGCGCGAGGACGCGTTCAGCAAGAACTGGGCCCGGCTGGTCGAGCTGCCGGCCGTCACTCGCCCCAAACCCCTGGTATGGACGTCCGAACGGGTCGAGCACTGGAAGCGAACCGGCGAGAAGCCAGGTCCGGTCATGGTCTGGACGCCCGAACAGACCGGCGCCTTCCTGGACTTCGTCGGGGATGACTGGCTGTACGACCTATGGCACTCCTTCATCTTTCTCGGCCCCCGCCGGGGCGAGATGTGCGCCCTGCCGGTGCACGAGGTCAACCTCGCCGATCTCTGGCTGCGCATCTCGGCTCAGATCGTGGAGGTGGCCTACCGGCTGTACGGCGAAGCTCCCAAAGCCGACAGCGTCCGCACCCTGAACCTGAGCGAGGAGTCCGCCGAGGTCCTAGGGCAGGGACGAGCCCGGCGGGAGAAGGCGCGCGAAGAGTGGTCCGCCGCAGAAGCCTGGGTCGAGTCGGACCGGTTCTTCACCCACGAGAACGGCGAGCCGCTCCATCCCGACTGGGTGAGCCGACGCTTCAAGCGCCTGGTGGAACTGTCCGGGCTTCCGCCGGTCCGCCTTCATGATCTCCGGCACATCTCCGCCAGCCTGTCGCTGCTCCAGGGGAACGACATCAAGGTCGTCCAGGAGCGGCTGGGGCACAGCTCCCGCCAGATCACTTCGGACACCTACACCAGCGTCCTCCCCGAACTGGCACGCCGCGAGGCCGAGTCCATGACGTCCGTGATCCCGCGCAGCGTGCCCTACGACGTGCTCCGTCCGCTCACCCTTCCCAAGAAGCTCTTCAGCGACGGCATGGCCGTCGTCTATGCCGACGCCGCCCGCAGCGCCGAGGGGGCCTGGACGATCAGCGTAAAGGCTCGGCACAACAGCCGCTCGCTCGGCAAGATCAGGACGGCCGCCGCCAGCCAGGAGAACGCGACGCAGGCCGCGATCCACTGGGTGCGAGACCACTGCAGGGAAGCCGGCCTGAGGATCTTGTCGGCGGACAAGATCACCGCACACCTTCCAGAGCCAGGGAGGCGTCAGCATCACCTTGCCCGCTTCGTCATCGACGGCGGGATGGAGATGGGACCCGAAGCGTGGGCGCCGGTCCCTGTTGCCCCGGGCGACTCCGAGGTCGGCGAGGAAGATCGAGAACCATCTCAGGAAGCCGCGTAGCCCCTCGTGACCCGAACGGTGCCCTCCGGGCCCCTGTAGGGTCCCTGGATCTTGGTTCGGGCGAGTGAACGGGGGTCGCCACCCTGGAGTGGCGACCCCCGTTCCTACGTTTTCGCAGGTAGAAACGGTTCTGCCCGCGTAGTTGGTGGTGGGGCGGGTGGGACTCGAACCCACGGCCGACGGATTATGAGTCCGCTGCTCTAACCGGCTGAGCTACCGCCCCATAGCGGCGTGTCGCGTACATCTGTGCGCGCCGTCTGCCGCAGCATAGCCGCTCATACGATCTCCTGCCTCGGCTGGTCGGCTACCGCGACGCCTCCATGACCTTGAGGACTCCGCAGCGTGCCGCGTGGTTCCCGGCCAGGGCGAGGACGAGGGCGAGGACATGAAAAAGGACCCCTCGCGGGGCCCTCGTTCACCGTGCTCCCCCGACTGGACTCGAACCAGTAACCTGCCGGTTAACAGCCGGCTGCTCTGCCAATTGAGCTACGGAGGACCGAGCTCCCCGGACTGGACTCGAACCAGTAACCTGCCGGTTAACAGCCGGCTGCTCTGCCAATTGAGCTACCGAGGAAGGTCTCGTATCGCATCGAACGCGTCTGCCTGGGTATTCGCCAGGGGGCGCGCGCTCGCTGCGACACATACATTAGCGCAAGCAGGGGGGTGCTCCGCCAATCGGTACTCCCCGACACCTCGGAGCCAGAGCAAGGGAAGGGTGGCCGCCATGCGTTACCGGCTCACGTTCGTCGTCGGACTCGCCGTGGGTTACGTGCTGGGCACGAAGGCCGGGCGGGAACGTTACGAGCAGTTGCGGAAGTCCGCCCGACAGGTCGCGCAGAACCCGGCCGTGCGCAACACCGCCGAGTCCGCGGCCCAGCAGGGCAGGCAGTTCGCCGACAAGGCGTACCACGTGGTGAGCGACAAGGTCGGCGACCGGATGCCCGACTCGGTGGCCCAGCGGGTCCGCTCCCTGCGCGAACGCAACACCAACGGCAGCGGCGCGGACGACTGGGGCACCAGCAACACCTGACGCCCGCGCCCACGCCGGACCGCGCGTCCCGACCGGATCGCGTGCCCCAACCGGGTACGGACCCCTCTCCCGGTACGGCAGAATTTCGAGCATGGGGATAGTCGCCGGGTTGGACAGTTCGCCCGATTTCACTCGTATCGTCGTCTGCGATTCGGACACCGGTGCCGTACTGCGGCAGGGCTTCGCGCCGCATCCGGTGGAGAGCCCCGAGGGCGGGGGCCGTCCCTCCGACGTCGACCCGCAGGCCTGGCTGCTGTCCCTGGGGGAGGCGGCCGGCGGCGGACTGCTGGAGGGCGTGCAGGCCATCGGCGTGTCCGCGCAGGCCAACTCGGTCGTGCCGCTGGACGCGCAGGGCAACACCGTCCGCCCGGCCATGGTGGGCGGCGACAAGCGCTCCCAGGTGGCGGCGGCCGACCTGATCGACGCGCTCGGCGGGCGCGAGGCGTGGGCGCAGGCCGTTGGCTGCGTCCCCCAGGCCGCGCAGCCGGTGACCAAGCTGCGCTGGCTGGCCCGGACCGAGCCGGAGGCCGCCGCGCGGACCGCCGTACTGCTCCAGGCCCACGACTGGCTGGTGTGGCAGCTGCTCGGGCGGCCGGCGCTGCGGACCACCGACCGGGGCGGGGCGTCCGGCACCGGGTACTGGTCGGCGGCGACCGGCGGCTACCGGCCCGATCTGGTCGAGCTGGCGCTCGGCCACCAGGCGCTGCTGCCCGAGGTGATCGGCCCCGCCGACGCGGCCGGTACGACGCCGGAAGGGCTGCTTATCTCCGCCGGGACCGGCGAGACCCAGGCCGCCGCCTTCGGGCTCGGCATCGGGCTGGGCGACGCGGTGGTGTCGCTGGGGGCGTCCGGGTCCGTGATGGCCGTGCACCACGAGGCGCTGGTCGACCAGCACGGCATGATCACCTCACTGGCCGACGCCACCGGCATGCACCTGCCCGTCGTCACCACCCTGAACGCCGTGCGCACCCTGCGCGGCACCGCCGAACTGCTCGGCCTGCCCGACCTGGAGAGCCTGTCCGAGCTGGCGATGAAGTCGACGCCGGGCGCGCACGGGCTGGTGCTGCTCCCCTACCTGGAGGGTGAGCGAACGCCGAACCTGCCGCACACCGCCGGGACGCTGGCCGGCCTGCGGCGCGAGTCGATGAAGCCCGAGCACCTGGCGCGGGCCGCGTTCGAGGGAATGCTGTGCGGTCTCGCCGACGCCCTGGACGTGCTGCGCGGCCGGGGCGTGGACGTGCGGCGGGTCTTCCTGCTGGGCGCGGCTGCCGAGCTGCCGGCCGTGCAGGCGGCGGCGCCCGCGCTGTTCGGGACACAGGTCGTCGTGCCGCAGCCCTCGGACTACGCGGCGATCGGCTCCGCCAGGCAGGCGGCGTGGGCGCTGGGCGTGTCCCAGGGCACGCTGGACCCGCGCACTCCCCCGGTCTGGCAGGGCGCCGTCGCCCAGGTGCTGGAGCCGGGCGAGGAACTGGCGGTGGGCCAGGCGGTGCGGCAGCAGTTCGTGTCGGTGCGGGAGCAGACGCATCCGGGGGCACTTCGCGCGTGACCCGGGGCGGTCCCGTCCGGGGGTCCGTACCGCTCGTAGGCCGGAATTCGCCGCGCTCTTGGGTCAATTCGGTTGAGGCAACGCGGGTGGAGTGTTCGACGATAGGGGCCAGGGGCAACCAACCGGCCCCGTCACCGACTCCGAGAGACCCAGCGTGCTCATACGACTCCTGCGTGCCTGTCTCAGGCCCCATCGAAAACCCATCACCCTGCTGGTGGCGCTGCAGTTCGTGCAGACCTGCGCCAGCCTCTACCTGCCGACGCTGAACGCCGACGTCATCGACAACGGTGTCGTCAAGGGCGACACCGGTTACATCCTGGGCCACGGCGCCCTCATGATCGCGATCTCGCTGGTGCAGGTGGTGGGCAACGTCGGCGCCGTCTACTACGGCGCCCGCACCGCCGCCGCGCTCGGCCGGGACCTGCGCGGTGCCGTCTTCGACCGGGTGCAGTCCTTCTCGGCCCGCGAGGTCGGCGGCTTCGGCGCGCCCTCGCTGATCACTCGTACCACCAACGACGTGCAGCAGGTCCAGATGCTGGCCCTGATGACGTTCACCCTGATGGTGTCGGCGCCGATCATGTGCGTGGGCGGCATCGTGATGGCGCTCGGTCTGGACGTGCCGCTGTCCGGGGTGCTGGTCGGGGTCGTACCGGTGCTGGCGATCTGCGTGACGCTGATCGTGCGCAGGCTGCGGCCGCTGTTCCGGGCGATGCAGGAGCGGCTGGACACGGTGAACCGGGTGCTGCGCGAGCAGATCACCGGCAACCGCGTGATCCGGGCCTTCGTGCGTGACGAGTACGAGCAGCAGCGCTTCCGGAAGGCCAACGCCGATCTCACCGAGGTGGCCCTCGGCACCGGCAATCTGCTCGCGCTGATGTTCCCCGTGGTCATGACGGTGGTGAACCTGTCGTCGATCGCCGTGGTGTGGTTCGGCGCCCACCGGATCGACAGCGGCGGGATGCAGATCGGCGACCTGACCGCGTTCCTCGCCTACCTGATGCAGATCGTCATGTCCGTGATGATGGCCACCTTCATGTTCATGATGGTGCCGCGCGCCGAGGTGTGCGCCGAGCGCATCCAGGAGGTGCTGGGGACGGAGAGCAGTGTGGTGCCGCCGTCGGCGCCGGTCACCGAGCTGCGACGGCACGGGCACCTGGAGGTCCGGGGGGCCGGTTTCCGCTACCCCGGTGCCGAGGAGCCGGTGCTCAGGAACATCGGGCTGGTGGCGCGGCCGGGCGAGACGACCGCCGTGATCGGCTCGACCGGCAGCGGCAAGTCCACCCTGCTGAGCCTGGTCCCCCGGCTGGTCGACGCCACCGAGGGCGAGGTGCTGGTCGGCGGGGTGGACGTACGGACCCTCGATCCGAAGGTGCTGGCCGAGGTCGTGGGGCTGGTGCCGCAGAAGCCGTACCTCTTCGCGGGAACCGTCGCGACCAACCTGCGCTACGGCAATCCGGACGCCACCGACGAGGAGCTGTGGCACGCGCTGGAGGTGGCGCAGGCCAAGGGGTTCGTCTCCGCGCTGGACGGCGGGCTGGACGCGCCGATCTCGCAGGGCGGCACGAACGTGTCGGGCGGTCAGCGGCAGCGGCTCGCCATCGCCCGGACCCTGGTGCAGCGCCCCGAGATTTACCTCTTCGACGACTCCTTCTCCGCCCTGGACTACGCGACCGACGCCGCGCTGCGGGCCGAGCTGGGCCGGGAGACGGCCGAGGCGACCGTAGTGATCGTGGCGCAGCGGGTGGCGACCATCCGGGACGCGGACCGGATCATCGTGCTGGACGAGGGGCGGGTGGTCGGCGAGGGCCGGCACCACGAGCTGATGGCGGACAACGAGACCTACCGGGAGATCGTGCTCTCCCAGCTCACGGAAGCGGAGGCTGCCTGATGGCCGGGCCTGCGGGTCGCATGATGGCCGGGGGCGGCCCCGACCAGCGTTCGATGGACTTCAAGGGGTCGGGCAAACGGCTCATCGGCCAGTTCCGGCCGGAGCGGGTGACCCTGTTCACGCTGCTGGCGTGCGTGGTGGTCAGCGTCGGCCTCAGCGTGGTCGGACCGAAGATCCTCGGCCGGGCCACCGACCTGGTCTTCGCGGGCATCGTCGGTCGGGACATGCCGTCCGGGGCCACGAAGGAGCAGGTCCTGGAGTCGATGCGGCAGCGCGGCGACGGCAACGTCGCCGACATGCTCCGCAGCACGGACTTCACGCCCGGGCAGGGCATCGACTTCGGCGCGGTGGGCGAGGTGCTGCTGCTGGCGCTGGCGGTGTTCGGCGCGGCCGGGCTGCTGATGGCGGTGGCGACGCGGCTGGTGAACCGGGCGGTGAACCGCACGGTGTTCCGGCTGCGCGAGGACGTGCAGACGAAGCTGTCCCGGCTGCCGCTGTCGTACTTCGACAAGCGGCAGCGCGGCGAGGTGCTGAGCCGGGCCACCAACGACATCGACAACATCCAGCAGACGCTGCAGCAGTCGATGGGGCAGCTGATCAACTCGCTGCTGACGATCATCGGCGTGCTGGCGATGATGTTCTACGTCTCCTGGATCCTGGCGCTGGTGGCGCTGGTGACCGTGCCGCTGTCGTTCGTGGTGGCCACGCGGGTGGGCAAGCGGTCGCAGCCGCAGTTCGTGCAGCAGTGGCGCTCGACGGGCGCGCTGAACGCCCACATCGAGGAGATGTACACCGGGCACACGCTGGTGAAGGTGTTCGGGCGGCAGGAGGAGTCGGCGAAGCAGTTCGCCGAGCAGAACGAGGCGCTGTACGAGGCCGGGTTCAAGGCGCAGTTCAACAGCGGGATCATGCAACCGTTGATGATGTTCGTGTCCAACCTGAACTACGTGCTGGTCGCGGTCGTGGGCGGTCTGCGGGTGGCCTCGGGTTCCCTCTCCATCGGTGACGTGCAGGCTTTCATCCAGTACTCCCGGCAGTTCTCGATGCCGCTGACGCAGGTCGCGTCGATGGCGAACCTGGTGCAGTCGGGCGTGGCGTCGGCGGAGCGGGTCTTCGAGCTGCTGGACGCCGAGGAGCAGTCCGCGGACCCGATCCCGGGGGCGCGGCCGGAGGACCTGCGCGGACGGGTGGAGCTGGAGCACGTGTCGTTCCGCTACGACCCGGAGAGGCCGCTGATCGAGGACCTGTCGCTGAAGGTGGAGCCGGGCCACACCGTCGCCATCGTCGGCCCTACGGGCGCCGGCAAGACCACGCTGGTCAACCTGCTGATGCGGTTCTACGAGGTCTCCGGCGGCCGGATCACCCTGGACGGCGTGGACATCGCCAAGATGTCCCGGGACGAGCTGCGCTCCGGCATCGGCATGGTGCTCCAGGACACCTGGCTGTTCGGCGGGACCATCGCGGAGAACATCGCGTACGGGGCGGCGCGGGAGGTCACGCGCGGGGAGATCGAGGAGGCGGCGCGGGCCGCGCACGCCGACCGGTTCGTGCGGACGCTGCCCGACGGCTACGACACGGTGATCGACGACGAGGGCACGGGGGTGAGCGCGGGCGAGAAGCAGCTGATCACGATCGCGCGGGCGTTCCTGGCCGACCCGGTGATCCTGGTCCTGGACGAGGCGACATCGTCCGTGGACACCCGTACCGAGGTGCTGATCCAGAAGGCGATGGCCAAGCTGGCGCACGGGCGGACGTCCTTCGTCATCGCGCACCGGCTGTCGACGATCCGCGACGCCGACGTGATCTTGGTGATGGAGAATGGCTCCATCATCGAGCAGGGTACGCACGGCGAGCTGCTGGCGGCCGACGGCGGGTACGCCCGCCTGTACGCGGCGCAGTTCGCGCAGGCGGTCGCCGAGGTCGACTGACCGCGGCCGGACACATGGGGGGGACGAGGACATGACGGAGACTGACGGCGGGAACCCGGAGCGGGAGCCGGGGCAGCCGGAGCGGAACGCGACATCGGCCGGGGCCCACGACGGCACGCGCCGCCGGTCGGACACCGCCCTTCGGCTATGGCTGCCCATCGGCGTCGCCCTGGGTCTCAGCCTCGGGCAGGTCGGCGGCAACCTGGGCACGGGCCTCGCTCTCGGTATCGGATGCGGCGTGGCGGTCGGCGCCGGCATCGACGCCAAGAAGCGTCGGGAGGCGGCGGTCCCGAACGCCTGACCGGCCTGCCGTCGACCTCAGTCGAGGTACCCGCGCAGCTGGTCCGCGTAGGCGTGGTCCCGGAGCCTGTTGAGCGTCTTGGACTCGATCTGTCGGATCCGCTCGCGGGTCACCCCGAAGATGCGGCCTATCTCCTCCAGCGTCCGGGGGCGGCCGTCGACCAGGCCGTAGCGGAGCTGGACGACCTTGCGCTCGCGTTCGCCGAGGGTGGAGAGCACCGCCTCCAGGTGCTGGCGCAGCAGCAGGAACGCGGCCGACTCCACGGGGCTGGTGGCGTCACCGTCCTCGATCAGGTCACCGAGGGCCACGTCGTCCTCCTCGCCCACGGGGGCGTGCAGGGAGACCGGCTCCTGGGCGAGGCGCAGTACCTCGCCGACCCGCTCGGGGGCCAGGTCCAGATGGGCGGCGACCTCTCGCGGGGTCGGCTCGTAGCCGCGCTCCTGGAGCATGCGGCGCTGGACGCGCACCACCCGATTGATCAGTTCCACGACGTGGACGGGGACCCGGATGGTGCGCGCCTGGTCGGCCAGGGCCCGGGACATGGCCTGGCGGATCCACCAGGTGGCGTAGGTGGAGAACTTGTAGCCGCGGGCGTAGTCGAACTTCTCGACGGCCCGGATCAGCCCGAGGTTCCCCTCCTGGACCAGGTCCAGCATGGTCAGGCCGCGTCCGACGTACCGCTTGGCCACCGAGACCACGAGCCGCAGGTTCGCCTCGATCAAGCGGCGTTTGGCGACGCGGCCCATGACGACGAGCCGGTCGAGGTCCAGGGCGAGCCGGCTGTCCAGGTCGGGGGTGAGCCGCAGCTTCTCCTCGGCGAACAGCCCGGCCTCCACGCGCCGGGCCAGGTCGACCTCCTCCGCGGCGCTGAGCAGCGGGATCCGGCCGATCTCCCGCAGGTACTGGCGGAACAGGTCGGAGGAGGGACCCCCGCTCTCCGTGCGGGTGGGCGGCGGCGGTTCGGCGGGTTCGGGACCCTCGGGGCCTTCGGGCTCCCCGGGAGCCCCGGCGGGCTCCGGGGCGTCGGCGGGCCGGCCGTCCGACCGGTTCTCGGGGTGGTGCACGGCACGGTGCTGCGGCGGCATCGCGACGAGGACGCCGCTCTCCGCGTCCGGCTCCGCGCCGTCGGTACCGGTGTCGGTCTGGGTGAGGGTCTGGGTCTGCACGGGGGCGACCTCCAGGATGGACGCGGCCGACGGGGACCGACGGCGGTACTTCGGGAACGGAGTCGGCTCGCTCGCCGCTGTCCGCCCGTACGCGTGGAACGGAACCGCGGGGGTCGGGGACCCGGCCGCGCTCCGAGGACTCAGGCACCGCCCCCAGTGTGGAGTACGACACATCACCGCCACGAGGGGCGTGCGGTGACTTTTTGCGTCCGGGCCGTTACCCGCGGACGCTCAGAGCGCGGCGGCGCCGTGTTCGCGCAGGGTCTGGTCGTACTGCTGGAGGACCCAGAGTTCGTTCTGCACGGCGGCCAGTTCGGCGGGGTCGCCGTGGCCGGTGAGGCGGGCCAGGCGGCCCGTGATGTCGCGGATGCGGCGCTCGACGGCGCGGCGGCGGACGGTGACGAGCTGGGCGCCCGCGTAGACCTCGTCGACGTCCTTGACACCCCGGTGCAGCATGATCGCCTCGACGGCGAGTTCGGTGACCATGGCGCGGACGGTGTCGTCGGGGGCGGCGTCGCGGACGCGGACCAGGTAGTCCTGCGGGTCCTGGACGCCGAACTCGGCGCCGCCCGCCTCCAGGATGGCCTGGCGCACGGCGGCGTAGGGCGCGGCGGTGAACTCGTCGACGCCGTACGCGTCGAAGGCCGGGGAGACCAGCTCGGGGCGCTGGAGGGCGAGCTTGAGCAGTTCGCGTTCGGTGGCGAAGACGGGGTTGCGGAGGTTGAGGGCCGGGCCGCCGCCGCGGGAGCCCGGGGCGTCCGGGGCCGCGTGCTGCCGTGCTCCGCCGCGCTGCTGCCGGTCCGGGGCGGGGCCCTTGCCGCCGCGGTCGCGGGCCCAGCGGGCCAGCTGGGCGATCCGCTTGACCACGAACTGGGTGTCGAGGATGCCGAGCATCCCGGCGAGCTGCACGGCGACCTCGTGCTGGGCGCCGCTGTTCTTGATGCGGGCGACGACCGGGGCGGCCTCGTCCAGGGCGGCGGCGCGGCCGGCCGGGGTGTCCAGGTCGTAGCGGCTCACGATCTGGCGGAGCGCGAACTCGAAGAGCGGGGTGCGCGGCTCCACCAGGTCGGCGACCGCCTCGTCGCCCTTGGCCAGGCGCAGGTCGCAGGGGTCCATGCCGTCGGGGGCGATGGCGATGTAGGTCTCGGCGGCGAATTTCTGGTCGTCCTCGAAGGCGCGCAGGGCCGCCTTCTGGCCGGCCGCGTCGCCGTCGAAGGTGAAGATCACGCGGGCCGAGCCGTTGTCCATCAGCAGGCGGCGCAGGATCTTGATGTGGTCGCCGCCGAAGGCGGTGCCGCAGGTCGCGATCGCGGTCGTCACACCCGCGAGGTGGCAGGCCATGACGTCGGTGTAGCCCTCGACGACGACCGCGCGGGACGCCTTCGCGATGTCCTTCTTCGCCAGGTCGATGCCGTAGAGGACCTGGGACTTGCGATAGATCGGGGTCTCGGGGGTGTTCAGGTACTTCGGGCCGTTGTCCGCCTCGTAGAGCTTGCGGGCGCCGAAGCCGACGACGTCGCCGCCGACGTCGCGGATGGGCCACATCAGCCGGCCGCGGAAGCGGTCGATGGGGCCGCGGCGGCCCTCCTGGGCGAGGCCGGAGAGCAGCAGCTCCTTGTCGCTGAAGCCCTTGCCGCGCAGGTAGCGGGTGAGGTGGTCCCAGCCCTGGGGGCTGTAGCCGACGGAGAAGTGCTGGGCGGCGGCCTGGTCGAAGCCGCGGTCGGCGAGGAAGGCGCGGCCGGTGTCCGCCTCGGGGCTGGTCGCCAGCTGCTCCGCGTACCAGTCGGCGGCGATCTTGTGGGCCTCGACCAGGCGGATGCGCTCGCCGCGCTGGTGGGTCGGGTTGTACCCGCCCTCCTCGTAGCGCAGGGTGATGCCGGCCTGGCCGGCCAGGCGCTCGACCGCCTCCGAGAAGGTGAGGTGGTCGATCTTCATCACGAACGTGATGGTGTCGCCGCCCTCCTGGCACCCGAAGCAGTGGAAGAGACCCTTGCTCGGGCTGACCTGGAAGGACGGGGACTTCTCGTCGTGGAACGGGCACAGTCCCTTCAGGTTGCCGCCGCCCGCGTTCCGCAGCTGGAGGTACTCCGAGACGACGGCGTCGATCGGGACCGCGTCCCGTACCGCCTTCACGTCCTCGTCGTTGATCCGTCCCGCCACGTGGCGATTCTACGGGGCGGCGCCGACACTCCTCCGCCGCGGTGATCGGCCCCCGGCCGGGGGTCCGGGTCTTGCCCCCGGGAATCGCGGCACGGCGGAGGTACGACGGCTATGCGACCAGGCTTTCGAGCGAAACGTGCGGGTCGGCCAGCGCCTCCGTGTTCACCTGGGCCTTCGAGCGGATCAGCTGCTGGATCGGCTCCGTGACGTCCCACACGTTCACGTTCATCCCGGCCAGCACCCGGCCCTCCTTCACCCAGAAGGCGATGAACTCGCGCTTGGCCGCGTCGCCGCGGATCACCACCTGGTCGTACGACCCCGGCGGGGCCCAGCCCGAGTACTCCATGCCCAGGTCGTACTGGTCGGTGAAGAAGTACGGCACGCGGTCGTGGGCGAGGCCCTTGCCGAGCATCGCGCGGGCCGCGGCGGGGCCGCCGTTCAGGGCGTTGGCCCAGTGCTCGACGCGCAGGCGGGTGTCGAAGAGGGCGTGGTGGAAGGAGGCGACGTCGCCGGCCGCGTAGACGTCGGGGTCGGAGGTGCGCAGGTTCGCGTCGACGACGATGCCGCCGCCGGCGGCGCGGTCGGCGATCTCCAGTCCGGCCGCCTGGGCGAGCGCGGTGCGCGGGGCGACGCCGATCGCGGCGAGCACGTCGTGCGCGGGGTGCTCCTCGCCGTCGTCGGTGCGGGCGGCCAGCACCATGCCGTCCTGGCCGATGATCTCGGTCAGCCGCACGCCGAAGCGGAAGCGGACGCCGTGCGCCTCGTGCAGCTCGGCGAAGACGGAGCCCAGTTCGGGGCCGAGGACGCCGTGCAGCGGGGTCGGGGCGGGTTCGACGACGGTGACCTCCGCCCCGTACTCGCGGGCCGCCGCCGCGACCTCCAGGCCGATCCAGCCGGCGCCGGCGATCACGAGGTGGCCGTTGTCCCGGCCGAGGGAGGCGAGGACGCCCTTGAGGCGCTCGGCGTGGGCGAGGCGGCGCAGGTGGTGGACGCCCGCGAGGCCGGTGCCGGGGACGTCGAGGCGGCGGGGCTCGGCGCCGGTCGCGATGAGCAGCTTGTCGTACCTGACGTGGGTGCCGTCGTCGCCGTAGTGGACGGTCCTGGCGGCGCGGTCGATCTCGACGACGGTCTGGCCGAGGTGCAGCTCGATGTCGTGCTGCGCGTACCAGGCGGGCTCGTGGACGAAGACGCTGTCGCGTGCCTCCTTGCCGAGGAGGTAGCCCTTGGACAGCGGCGGGCGCTCGTAGGGG
The DNA here is from genome assembly GCF_014649815.1 of Streptomyces mutabilis. Classification (GTDB taxonomy): domain Bacteria; phylum Actinomycetota; class Actinomycetes; order Streptomycetales; family Streptomycetaceae; genus Streptomyces; species Streptomyces mutabilis. The sequence continues at coordinate 357,613 of NZ_BMTT01000001.1, forward strand.
TGGTCGCGCTCGTCGCAGATGAGGATCACCCGGCCGCTGAACCCCTCCGTGCGGAGCGTCTCGGCCGCCTTCGCTCCGGCCAGGCCGCCTCCGACGATGACGAATGTCTGATCCGCGTCGACCACTTGTCTGCCTCCTCGTCAGGGTGCCGCCACGTGCGAGCGTCCCGCAAGCGGCGTGGCGCGGGAAGAGGGAGTGACCCGATCAGGCCACTAAGGACGCTGTTCCGGCGCCTTCCGGTTCTGCTCGGGTCACTCCTGTCCCGTCAGTCTCATGGATGCCCCGTCAAGCGGGCGTGAAGCGAGCGGGCCGAGGCGTCGGTGAGGGAGGCGATCTGGTCGACGATCACCCGTTTGCGGGCACGGTCGTCGGCGGCCGCGTCGAACAGGGCGCGGAACTGCGGGTCGAGCCCGTCCGGGGCGCGGGCGGTGAGCGCCTCGGCCAGTTCGGCGACGACGACGCGCTGGTCGGCGCGGAGCCGCTCCTGCTCGGTGCGCTGCATGACGTAGCGGACGGCGACCGCCTTGAGGACGGCGCACTCCATGCGGGTCTCGCGGGGCACGACCAGTTCGGCCGTGTACCGGGTGAGCCGGCCGCCCGCGTACGCCCCCCGGGTGGCGGCCTCGGCGGCGAGGCAGAAGCGGCCGATGAGCTGGCTGGTCGCGTCCTTGAGGCGGGCCTGGGCGGTCGCCGAGCCGTCGTAGCCGTGCGGCCACCAGTCCTGGGCGAGGAGGCGGTCGAGGGCGGCGGCCAGTTCGGCGTGGTCGGTGCCGGCGGGGACGTAGCGGCCGACGGCGACCCGGAAGACGGCCTCGCGCTCGGGGTCGGCGAGCAGGCAGTTCGGGTCGATGTGGCCGGCGTGCAGGCCGTCCTCGACGTCGTGCACGGAGTACGCCACGTCGTCCGCCCAGTCCATGACCTGGGCCTCGAAGCAGGTGCGGGCGCCGGGGGCGTCCTCGCGCAGCCAGGCGAAGACGGGCCGGTCGTCGTCGTAGACGCCGAACTTGGGTGACGCCGGGTCGGTGGGGTGGGCGCCCCGGGGCCAGGGGTACTTGGTGGCGGCGTCGAGGGTGGCGCGGGTGAGGTTGAGGCCGACGGGGCCGTCCTCGGTGAACCGTTTGGGCTCGATGCGGGTGAGGAGCCGCAGCGACTGGGCGTTGCCCTCGAAGCCGCCGCAGTCCTCGGCGAACTCGTTCAGTGCCTGTTCGCCGTTGTGGCCGAAGGGCGGGTGGCCCAGGTCGTGGGCGAGACAGGCGGCCTCGACCAGGTCGGGGTCGCAGCCGAGGGCGGCGCCGAGTTCGCGGCCCACCTGGGCGCATTCGAGGGAGTGCGTGAGGCGGGTGCGGGGGCTGGCGTCCCAGACGGGGCTGCCCTCCCCCGGCGCGACGACCTGCGTCTTGCCGGCGAGGCGGCGCAGGGCGGCGGAGTGCAGGATGCGGGCGCGGTCGCGCTGGAAGGCGGTGCGGCCGGGGCGTTTGTCGGGTTCGGGGGCGTAGCGGGCCACTGACGTGGGGTCGTACGGGAGTGGGGGTGCGGTGCCTTCCATGCCCTGAACATTAAGCGGAAGGTGTGACAGTTGGGTCGCCTATGCGTGTGCCGGGTGGGGTCCGCTCGCGTGTGCGGCGTGCGTCGTGGCCGATCGCGCCGTTCCCCACGCCCCTCGTCGCGCCGTTCCCCGCGTCCCTTCAGGTGCGTCGCCCTCACCTTCTGCGCCAAGTGCCTGGTCGTAGCGGTGGAGCAGGAGGTGGGCGATCGCCGGGTGGGTGCCGAGCGGGGCCGAGGCGATCCACGGGGCCGCTGTCGCGCATTCCGTCGCGAAGCGGCCCGGGGCCGTGAAGCAGGCGGCGACGGCCACCCGGCGGTGGCCCCGGGCGGTCAGCGCGCGCACGGCCTCCGGGACCGTCGGGGTCGCCGCCGAGGCGTACGCCGGGAGGACCGGGACTCCGAGGCGGGCGGAAAGGGCGGCCGCGGTGCGGGCGGTGTCGGTCCGGGACTCCGGGGCCCTGGAGCCCGCGGCGGCGAGGACGACGGCGTGCTCCGGGCCCGCGTGGGCGGGCCAGTCGGCCTCCAGGAGGCGGTCGTGCAGGGCGTCGACGAGGAGGGGGTGCGGGCCGAGGGGCGCGGCCACGCGGGTGCGGGCCGGGGAGGCCGCGGCCGCCTCGGGGACGTCCCGCTTGACGTGGTGGCCCCGGCTGAGGAGGAGCGGGACGAGCACCGCCTCCCTGTCGCCGAGGGCGGCCAGCGTGTCGGGCAGGAGCGGGGCGTTCAGCTCGATGTGGCCGAGGTGCACCGGAAGGTCGGGGCGCAGGGCGCGGACCCGGTCGAGCAGGGCGCGGACGGTCCGCGAGGCGCGCGGGTCGCGGCTGCCGTGGGCGACGACGACCAGGGCGGGGGTGCCGCCGGGGGTCGCCGTGCTCGTCGTCCTGCCCATCAGTGTCGTCGCCGTCATGCGTCGAGGGTGGCGGCCGGACGTTGCCTCCCCGTTGCGCGGGTGTCACGGAAATTTTCCGTCGGTTCACACGGCGCCGGGCACCCCGTGTGAGCGGCCGGTGAACCGGACCGCGCGCCCGGGCGTCCCTGGGGTCAGGGGACGACCGGGACACGACCGGGAGGGGACCGACACGATGCGCCGCTGGAGACCTCGAAGACCGCGCCTTCCGCGCACCCGGAAGGGCCGGCGGCGGCTGGTACAGGCGGTGATGGCCGGGTGCGTGCCGGCGCTGCTGCCGATGGCGTGGCTGTACGTCGTCACGGGCGACCGGCTGCACACCACCGCCGACGTGCCCCGCACCGAGGTCGCGGTCGTGTTCGGCGCGGGACTGTGGGACGGGGAGCCGTCTCCGTATCTCGCGCACCGCCTGGACGCGGCGGCCGAGCTGTACCGCGCGGGGCGGGTCGAGGTGCTGCTCGTCACCGGGGACAACAGCCGCGAGGAGTACGACGAGCCGGACGCCATGCGCGCCTACCTGGTCCGGCACGGGGTGCCCGACTGGCGGATCGTCAGCGACTACGCGGGCTTCGACACCTGGGACTCCTGCGTCCGCGCGAAGAAGATCTTCGGGGTCGACCGGGCGGTGCTGATCAGCCAGGGCTTCCACATCCGGCGGGCGGTGGCGCTGTGCCAGGAGGCCGGGGTGGCGTCGTACGGCGTCGGGGTCGACGACCGGCACGACCTCACCTGGTACTACGGGGGCGCGCGGGAGATCCTCGCGGCGGGCAAGGCGGCGCTGGACGCGGTCTTCGAGCCGGACCCGCGCTTCCTGGGGCCGAGGGAGCCGGGGGTGGAGCGGGCCCTGGCCCGTGCGCGCTGAACCGGTGACGCGGCCCTCACGGCGGCCGGGGAGCGCCGGGGAGGTCACCGTCCCGGCGGTGTAACAAACGGCGGCCCGGACGTGTAACACGCGCGTCGCACGCTGGTGGCATGCAGAACACCGCCACGCCCACGCACTGCCCGTACTGCGCCCTGCAGTGCGGGATGAACCTGACGCCCGTGGAGGGCGGGACCGTCGAGGTCTCCGAACGCACGGACTTCCCCGTCAACCGGGGCGCGCTGTGCGGCAAGGGGCGGACGGCGCCGGCGGTGCTCTCGTCCGGGGTCCGCCTGACGTCGCCGCTGGTGCGGTCGGGCGAGGGGGTGCTCGTGCCGGCGAGCTGGGAGGAGGCGCTGGGGCGAATCGCCGCGAACCTCTCCGGTACGCGTGCCGAGCACGGCGCGGACGCGCTCGGGGTGTTCGGCGGGGGCGGGCTGACCAACGAGAAGGCGTACGCGCTGGGGAAGTTCGCGCGGGTGGTGCTGGGGACCTCGCAGATCGACTACAACGGGCGGTTCTGCATGTCGTCGGCGGCGGCGGCCGGCACGAAGGCGTTCGGGCTCGACCGGGGGCTGCCGTTCCCGCTGGAGGACATCCCGAGGACGGGCTGCGTGATCCTCGTCGGGTCGAACCCGGCGGAGACGATGCCGCCGTCCCTGCGGTACTTCACCGAGCTGCGCGAGAACGGCGGCACGCTGATCGTCGTCGACCCGCGGCGCACCAGGACCGCGGAACAGGCCGACCTGCATCTCGCGCCCCGGCCCGGCACGGACCTCGCGCTCGCGCTGGGGATGCTGCACCTGGTCGTCGCCGAGGGGCGGGTGGACGCGGAGTACGTCGAGGAGCGCACCTCGGGCTGGGAGGACGCGCGGGCGGCGGCGATGGCGCACTGGCCGGAGTACGTGGAGCGGATCACGGGAGTCTCCGTTCCCGAACTGCGGGAGGCGGTGCGGCTGTTCTGCGCGCCGGACGCGGCGATGGTGCTGACCGCGCGGGGGCCCGAGCAGCAGGCCAAGGGGACGGACACGGTGGGCGCGTGGATCAACCTGTGCCTGGCGACCGGGCGGGCCGGCCGGCCCCTGTCCGGGTACGGCTGCCTGACAGGGCAGGGCAACGGGCAGGGCGGGCGCGAGCACGGGCAGAAGGCCGACCAGTTGCCGGGTTACCGGAAGCTGACCGACCCGGCGGCGCGGCGGCACGTGGCCCGGGTGTGGGGTGTCGACCCCGACTCGTTGCCGGGTCCGGGGCGCAGTGCGTACGAGCTGCTGGACGCGCTGGGAACGGACATCAGGTCGCTGCTGGTGATGGGGTCCAACCCGGTGGTGTCGGCGCCGCGGGCCGCGCACGTCGAGGGGCGGCTGCGGTCGCTGGACTTCCTGGCCGTGTGCGACGTGGTGCTCTCCGAGACGGCGGCGCTGGCGGACGTGGTGCTGCCGGTGACGCAGTGGGCGGAGGAGACGGGGACGACGACCAGCCTGGAGGGGCGGGTGCTGCTGCGGCGGCGCGCGATCACGCCGCCCGACGGGATCCGCAGCGACCTGGAGGTGCTGCACGAACTGGCCGGCCGGCTCGGGGTGGAGAAGGGCTTCCCGACCGAGCCGGAGGAGGTGTTCGAGGAACTGCGCCGGGCGAGCGCGGGCGGGCCCGCCGACTACTCCGGGATCGACTACCGGCGGCTCGCGGAGGAGAACGGGGTGTTCTGGCCGTGCCCGGCGCCCGAGGAGACCGACTGCGGCGGGGCCGACCGGCATCCGGGCACCCCCCGCCTCTTCCTCGACCGTTTCGCCACCGACGACGGCCGGGCCAGGTTCGCCCCCGTCTCGCACCGGCCGAGCGCCGAGGAGCCGGACGACGCGTACCCGGTGCTGCTGACCACCGGGCGGGTCGTGGCGCAGTACCAGTCCGGCGCGCAGACCCGGCGGGTGGACGAGCTGAACGCCGCCGCGCCCGGCCCCTTCGTGGAACTGCACCCGCGGCTGGCGGCGCGGCTCGGGGCGGCCGAGGGCGATCCGGTGGCCGTCGTCTCCCGGCGCGGCCGGGCCGTGGCTCCGGCCCGCATCACCACCGCCATCCGCCCCGACACGGTCTTCATGCCCTTCCACTGGCCGGGCGAGGGCCGCGCCAACACGCTGACCAACCCGGCGCTGGACCCGACCTCGCGGATGCCGGAGTTCAAGGTGTGCGCGGTGCGGGTGGAGCCGGTGACGCCTTAGGGCCGCCCGCCGGGCTCACCGGCTCGCGATCCGCCACTCCCCGCCCGCGATCGGCGTCGCCCGGGCACGCAGCCGGGCGGCGACGGCCGGGGCGGCGACGTAGACCCAGGCGCGGACGAGCGTGCCGTCGGCGGTCCGTACGACGTTCCTCGCGACCCGGTCGTAGAGGTTGCGCGGGTCCCCCGGCGTGTACTCCTCCAGCCGGTCGAGGGTGGCGAGCAGGTCGGCGTACGCCTCGGGCCGGGCGGTGACGAGGTCGCCGGTCACCACTCCGTCGGGGCCCTCGACGGCGTAGGGGTAGCCGGGGCCGGGGTACAGGGTGGCGCCGGTGAGGTGGGCCGGTTCCCCGGAGCGGGTGCGGCCGCTGAGGAAGCGGGTGTGGTTGGGGGCGCCGGGGCGGAGCGTGCCGTAGACGAAGAACGGCAGTCTCTCGGCATCCGCCGAGGCGTTCGGGGCGGCATCCACGAAGGTCATTCTCTCCCCTCACGATCTCCACGCCAGCGCTATGGACATGACACGTCCGGGGCCATTGAATCCGAGTCAGCACTCCCCACACCCCCACCCCCACGCACCCCCACGTCCCCACAGGCCCCCGTGCGCCCCACGCGCTCGTGGGCCCCTCCCCGAGGAGATCGATGAGCCGAATACGGCACGTCCGTGGTCCCCGCCTCACCACGGCCGGCATCGCGGCCACCCTGCTGGTCGCCGCCCTCTCCCCCACCGCCGACGCCGCGGACCGCCCCACCCCCTCCGCCGCCGTCGACAACGCGGCGGCGGTCCTCACGGACCGTGCCTCCGTCCTGGGCCTGTCCCCGGCCCAGGACACGGAGGTCCGTGACGTCATCGTCGACGCGGACGGCACCCAGCACGTCCGCTACGACCGCACCTACCGTGGACTGCCCGTGCTGGGCGGCGACTTCGTCGTCCACCTCACCCCCGACGGCGAGTACCGGGGAGCCGACCGCGCGACGAGGGCGGCCGTCTCCCTGCCCACCGTCACCCCGAAGCTGCCGGCCCCCAGGGCCGCCGACCTCGCCGCGAACGCACTGCGCGCCGCCAACCCGGGCGAGTTGCTGAAGCGGCTCACCGCCGAGCCCGAGCTGGTCGTCGACGCCCTGCACGGCGCCCCGAAGCTGGCCTGGCGGACGAACGCGGTCGCGCTGGACTCCCTCGGCAACCCGGTCGCGCGCACGGTGCTGACCGACGCGGGCACGGGCGCCCGGATCGACGCCTGGGACGCCCTCGAGTCGGCGGCCGAGGGCGACGGCAAGTCGCTGTACGGCGGGACGGTGCCGCTGTCGACCACGCAGTCCGGGTCGTCGTACCAGCTGAAGGACCCGACGCGCGGCGACACCTACACCGGTGACGCCGGGAACCGTACCGACCTGTGCTTCCTCGGGGTCTGCCTGGTCCGGGCCCCCTCCACGGTGTTCACCGACGCCGACAACCACTGGGGCTCGGGGACGGCGGACGACCGCGCCTCGGCCGCCGTGGACGCGCAGTACGGCACGGACGTCACCTGGGACTACTACGAGGACGTCCACGGCCGCAGCGGCATCGCCGGCGACGGCAAGGGCTCGTACAGCCGCGTGCACTACGGCACCCGGTACAACAACGCCTTCTGGGACGACGGCTGTTTCTGCATGACGTACGGCGACGGTGACGGGACGACCTTCGGTCCGCTGGTCTCGCTGGACGTCGCCGCGCACGAGATGACGCACGGGGTGACGTCGTCGACGGCGGCGCTGACGTACTCGGGCGAGTCCGGCGGCCTGAACGAGGCGACGTCCGACATCTTCGGTGCGCTGGTGGAGTGGCACGCGGACAACTCCACCGACCCCGGTGACTACCTGATCGGCGAGAAGGTCGTCCGATCCGGCTTCGGCCGCGACGCCCTGCGCCACATGGACAGGCCGAGCCGGGACGGCAGTTCGGCCGACTGCTGGAGCACCGCGGCGGGCGACCTCGACGTCCACTACTCCTCCGGGATCGCCAACCACTTCGCCTACCTGCTGGCCGAGGGCAGCGGCGCGAAGAACGTGGGCGGCGTGAGCTACGACTCCCCCACCTGCGACGGCTCCACCGTCTCCGGGATCGGCCGGGAGAAGCTGGGCGACATCTGGTACCGGGCGCTGACGGTCTACATGACCTCCTCCACCGACTACGCGGGCGCCCGCAAAGCCACCCTCGACGCGGCGAAGGACCTGTACGGCGCCGACAGCACCGAGTACGCAGCGGTGGGCGCGGCGTGGAGCGCGGTGAACGTGGACTGACCGAGCGTGGGCCGACGGCCCGCCCCGGCTTCCCGGCGAGGTTTGACGCCGGGAAGCCGGGGCGGGTCCGTTCGGAGGCACCGGTCACCCGTTCACACGCGCGTCCCGCGCACCGCGGCAACTTTTCCGAAGCGACCCGCCGCACGCCTGTGACCTGCCCGAATGGGGTCCCGCCGGCGGACGCCGGGGGTACCGGCGACACCCGTTCATCCCATTCCCGGCGCGCTCTCGGGGAGCGGGCCGCGCCCGGTGCCGATTTCCTCGGTAGGGCAGGGGCCACCCAAGAGCTCAAAGGAGCACCGATGCGACGTACCGCCCGCCTGCTGACCGGCACCGTGCTCGCCGTCGCGGCCGCCGGCCTCGCCTCCCCGGCGCCCGCGTATGCCGGGGACGCCCGAGCCACCGGTGGTCTGGAGGTGTCCCCGTCCTCGGTGGTGCCGGGCGAACGGGCCACGGTGCGCACGGCGGCGTGCGGCGAGGACGGCGCTGCGGCGGGGGACGCCAGCGCGGTCGGCGCGGGTGAGTTCCCGCTGGCGCCGGGCGCTCGGGAGGGCGAGACGACCGGCGGCTTCCAGGTGCCGCCGAGCGCGCAGCCGGGGACGTACGAGATCGTCGCGACCTGTGGCGGGAGCGGCAAGCGGGTGACGGGTGACCTGGTGGTCACGCTGACCGCGGCCCGTGAGCAGGTGTACCCCAGAGGAAGCGTGAAGACGGGGGTCGGCGGCGCTCTTGGCCCCGATCCCGTGCAGACCGCGGCCGGTGTGGCGGCTCTCGCCGTCGCCGCCGCGGGCGGTACCTGGCTCCTGCATCGCCGGGCGAGAGGCGACGGGATCTGACGGGCACCCTCCGCTGCCCGTCCGCCGGTACCGCACTTCCCCACCCCCTCCGGGTCCGATGCCCCTCGCGGCCCGGAGGGGGCAGGGGAACCCCCCGAGGGACCCGAGGGAGAGGGGCCGCGTCATGCGCAGGATCGGCGACTCCGCGATAGCGGCGGTCACCGCGGTCGCCCTCTGTTCCGGGGTGTGGCTGCTGCTCGACTCCGCCGGCACCGAGGCCCCGCCGCAGCCGTCGGCCGCCCAGGCCCGCACCGGCACCGGGCAGGCCGCGCAGGCGCCCGCCGCACCGGCGCTGCCGCCCTCCCCGCCCGACCGCGTCCGCATCCCGGCGATCGGCGTGGACGCCCCGATGACGGGCCTCGGGCTGACGCCGTCCGGCAGCCTCGAAGTGCCGCCCGCCGAGAAGGAGAACCTGGCCGGCTGGTACGAGGCCGGCACCACCCCCGGCGAGACGGGCACCGCGATCGTCGCCGGGCACGTCGACAACACCGAGGGCCCCGCCGTCTTCTACCGGCTCGGGGCGCTGGAGAAGGGCTCGGTGGTCGAGGTCGACCGGCGCGACGGCGGCGTCGCGGTGTTCACCGTGGACGCGGTCGAGGTGTACGCCGCCAAGGACTTCCCCGACGAGAAGGTGTACGGCGCGGCCGACCGGCCCGAGCTGCGCGTGATCACCTGCGGCGGCGACTACTCGCGCGGCACCGGCTACCAGGGGAACGTGGTCGTCTTCGCGCACCTGACCGGCAGCCGCTGAGACGCCGCTGAGGCCCGGGTTATGCGATCCACTGCTCGTACGCCAGGTTCGCCACCAGCGCGAACACCACCGTCAGCAGCACGATCCGCACGAAGCCGCTGCCCCGCTTCAGGGCCGTGCGGGCGCCGAGGGTGCCGCCCGCGAGGTTGAAGACGGCCATCAGGGCGGCCAGCTGCCACAGCACCGCGCCCTGCCAGGCGAACATCGCGAGGGCGCCGGCGTTGGTGCAGCAGTTGACGATCTTGGCGGTGGCGGAGGCCGTGACCAGGTCCAGGTGGAGGATGCCGGTGAGGGCCAGCACCAGGAAGGTGCCGGTGCCGGGGCCGATGAGACCGTCGTAGAAGCCGATGCCGAGGCCCGCGAGGCCGATCGCGGCGAGGACCCGGCGACGGGTGGCGGGGCCGGTGGCGGGGGCGGTGCCGAAGGCGGGGCGCAGGATCACGAAGGCCGCCACCGCCAGCAGCACCACCATGATCACCGGCTTGAGCACCTCGGTGCTCATCCCGGCCGCGAAGAAGGCGCCGCCGGACGATCCGGCGAGTGCCGCCAGCCCGATACGGACGGCCGTGCGGACGTCCACCGGCGCCTTGCGCGCGTACGTGACCGCCGCGCCCGTGGTGCCGACGATGGCGACCGCCTTGTTGGTGCCCAGCGCGTGCGCGGCCGGCGTACCGGCGGGCAGGCCGAGCAGCAGCGCGGGCAGCAGCAGGAGCCCGCCACCGCCGACCACGGCATCGATCCAGCCGGCCGCGAGCGCGGCGAGGCAGAGCAGGACGACCGTGGTCAGCGCTATGTCGGGCATGATCGCGACCTTATGGAGGGAGTGGATGTGCCGTCCATCGAGATGAGGGTCTTCTGAGGTTCCTGGGCGCCACCGCCCCTCCCAAAAGCCCTCACACCCGCTCCCCGCCCCCGCTGAGCGCAGCGTTCCCGGTGGGAAACAGTCGCGATGCCACCGGGTAACACCCGCACCGCACGCTCGGTGCCATGACCTCGAATACGCGTGTGGTGGTGATCGGCGCCGGCCTCGCGGGCGTCACGCTCGCCCGGCGGCTCGGTGAGCTAGGCACGCCCGCGCTGGTCGTCGGCGACGAGGAGCACCGCCCGTACAACCGGGTGCTGCTCGCCGAGGTGCTGGCCGGACGGTACGGCCCCGAGGTGGTCGCCCTGCCCGCGCCGGCCGGACTGCTGCGCGGCCGGGTCACCGGCATCGACCGGGCCGGGCGGACCGTCCGCTGCGCCGACGGCTCCGTGATCGCATACGACACGCTGGTCCTGGCCACCGGCTCCAACGCCGTACTGCCGCCGCTGCGCGGCCTGTTCACCCCGGACCGGGAGCTGCCGGAGGGCGTGCACGCGTTCCGGACGATGGACGACTGCCTGGCGCTGTCCAAGGCGCTGCGGCCGGGGGTGCGGGCGGTCGTCGTCGGGGGCGGGCTGCTCGGGGTGTCCGCCGCCCGCGCGCTGGCCGTGCGCGGCGCGCAGGTCGTCCTCGCCCAGCAGTCCGAGCGGCTCATGGAGTGCCGGCTCGACCCGGCCGCCTCCGCGCTCGTCCGGCGCCATCTGGAGGACCTCGGTGTCGAGGTGCACACCGAGTGCCGGGTGCGGGACGTGCGGAGCGTGGGCGGGGCGGTGCGGTCGGTGGAGATGGCCGACGGGTACGCCCTCGGCGCCGACCTCGTCGTCCTCGCCTGCGGGGTCCGCCCGCGCGTCGGCCTGGCGCGGGAGGCGGGCCTGAAGGTCCGCACGGGCGTGGTGGTCGACGACGAGCTGCGCACGGCCGACCCGCACATCCGCGCGATCGGCGACTGCGCCGAGCACGCGGGGCGGGTGTACGGACTGGCCGCCCCGGCTCTGGAACAGGCGGGCGCGCTCGCCGGACTGCTCGCCGGGGACGGCACCGCCGCCCGCTACACCGGCACCCGCTCGCTGACCCGGCTCACCCTCGCCGGTCCGGACCGCCCCTCCGGGCCCGGCAGCCCCTTCGACCTCGCCGCGTTCGGCGAGACCGACCCGCGCCCCGGCGACGACGTCGTGCAGCTCGCCGACGCCACGCGGGGCACCTACCGCAAGGTCGTCGTCCGTGACGACCGGCTGGTCGGCGGGGTCCTGGTCGGCGAACTCGGCACCGTCGGCGCGCTCGCGCGCGCCTGGGAGGGAGCGGAGCCGCTCCCGTCCGACGGCGGCCCCCTGCTCCACCTGCTCACCCACGACGGAGGCTCCTGATGACCACCGACCCGGGGCCCACCCCCACCATCGTCCTCGTCGGCCACGGCATGGTCGGCCAGCGTTTCCTGGAAGCCCTCGCCGAGCGCGGCCTGACCGCCACGCACCGCGTGGTGGTGCTGTGCGAGGAGCCGCGACCCGCCTACGACCGCGTCCAGCTCACCTCGTACTTCTCGGGGCGGACCCCCGAGGACCTGTCGATGACCGACCCGGCCTTCATCGCCGAGCACGGCATCGAACTGCGCGTCGGCGACCCGGCGGTGACCGTCGACCGGGACGCGCGCACGGTGACCGCCCGCTCCGGACTGGTCGTCGGCTACGACGTGCTCGTCCTGGCCACCGGCTCCTACCCGTTCGTCCCGCCGGTCCCCGGCAAGGACGCCGAGGGCTGCTTCGTCTACCGGACGATCGAGGACCTGCTCGCCATCGAGGCGTACGCGAAGACCGCGACCACCGGCGCCGTGGTCGGGGGCGGGCTGCTCGGGCTGGAGGCGGCCGGCGCGCTCAAGGGGCTCGGACTCACCTCGCACATCGTGGAGTTCGCACCCCGCCTGATGCCGGTCCAGGTCGACGAGGGCGGCGGCGCGGCGCTGCTGCGCACCATCGAGGACATGGGCCTGTCCGTCCACACGGGCGTCGGCACGCAGGAGATCGTGGTCGACGACGCATCGGGCGCCGTCACCGGCATGAAGCTGTCCGACGGCTCCGAACTCGCCACCGACCTGGTGGTGTTCAGCGCCGGTGTCCGCCCCCGGGACCAGCTGGCCCGCGACTGCGGTCTCGCGGTCGGCGAGCGCGGCGGCATCAGCGTCGACGAGCAGTGCCGCACGGTCACCGACGAGCGGGTGTTCGCGATCGGCGAGTGCGCGCTGGCCGCCGACGGCCGGGTGTACGGGCTGGTGGCGCCCGGGTACGAGCAGGCCGAGACGGCCGCCGCGACGATCGCCTCCGACGAGGCCTCCTTCACCGGCGCCGACCTGTCCACCAAGCTGAAGCTGCTCGGCGTGGACGTGGCCTCCTTCGGCGACGCGCACGGCACCGCCGAGAACTGCCTGGACGTCGTCTACTCGGACTCCCGTGCGGGCCTGTACAAGAAGCTGGTCATCGGCCGCGACGGCACGCTGCTCGGCGGCATCCTCGTCGGCGACGCCGAGGCGTACGGCACGCTGCGCGCCTTCACCGGCTCGGTACCGCCGGTCTCCCCCGAGTCCCTGGTGCTGCCCGCCGGATCCGGAGCGCCCGCCCAGCTCGGCCCGTCCGCCCTCCCCGACGACGCGGTGATCTGCTCCTGCCACAACGTCACCAAGGGCACGATCCGCGGCGCGGTGACGGAGCACTCCTGCACCACCGTGCCCGAGGTGAAGAAGTGCACCAAGGCCGGCACCGGCTGCGGCTCCTGCGTCAAGGTGCTCGGCCAGCTGGTCACCGCCGAGCTGGAGGCGAGCGGCGTCGAGGTCGACAAGGGCCTGTGCGGCTGCTTCGCGCAGACCCGCGAGGAGCTGTACGAGATCGTCCTCGCCCTGCGGATCACCTCCTACTGGGAACTGCTGGACCGGCACGGCCGCGAGGACGCCCGGGGCGGCGACGGCTGCGAGGTCTGCAAGCCGGCGGTCGGCTCGATCATCGCCTCCCTCGCCCCGAGCATCGGCGCCAGCGGCTACGTCCTGGACGGCGAGCAGGCGGCCCTCCAGGACACCAACGACCACTTTTTGGCCAACCTCCAGAAGAACGGCTCGTACTCCGTCGTCCCGCGCATCCCCGGCGGTGAGATCGCCCCGGAGAAGCTGATCGTCATCGGCGAGATCGCCCGGGACTTCGGGCTCTACACGAAGATCACCGGCGGTCAGCGCATCGACATGTTCGGCGCCCGCGTCGAGCAGCTGCCGGTGATCTGGGCCCGGCTGGTGGACGCCGGCTTCGAGTCCGGGCACGCGTACGGCAAGTCGCTGCGCACGGTGAAGTCCTGCGTCGGGCAGACCTGGTGCCGCTACGGCGTCCAGGACTCGGTGCGCATGGCGATCGACCTGGAGCTGCGCTACCGGGGGCTCAGGTCCCCGCACAAGCTCAAGTCGGCGGTCTCCGGGTGCGCCCGCGAGTGCGCCGAGGCCCAGTCGAAGGACTTCGGCGTGATCGCCACGTCCAACGGCTGGAACCTCTACGTCGGCGGCAACGGCGGCGCCACCCCGCGCCACGCGGACCTGCTCGCGCAGGACCTGTCCGACGCCGAACTGGTCCGCCTGATCGACCGGTTCCTGATGTTCTACATCCGCACCGCCGACAAGCTGGAGCGCACCTCCACCTGGCTGGAGCGCGTTCCGGGCGGCCTCGACCACGTACGGGACGTCGTCGTACACGACTCGCTCGGCATCTGCGACGAGCTGGAGTCCCTGATGCGGGCCCACGTCTCGCACTACCGCGACGAGTGGGCCGAGACCATCAACGACCCGGAGAAGCTGGCCCGGTTCGTGTCCTTCGTGAACGCGCCCGACACCCCCGACCCGGTCGTGGGCTTCGTGCCCGAGCGCGACCAGATCAAGCCCGACCTGCCGCTGCTGGACATCGGCCTGCGGCGCCCCTCGCGAGACGACCTTCTGGAAGGAAGCACCCGGCGATGACCCTGGCACCCGAGACGACCGACCTCAAGGTCCTGCTGCGGCTGACGGACGACTGGTTCACCGCCTGCGACCTCGGCGCGCTGCTCCCGGGCCGGGGCGTGGCGGCCCTGCTGCCGGACGGCGGCCAGGTGGCCCTGTTCCGCGACCGGGGAGGCGAGCTGTACGCCATCGACAACCGGGACCCGTTCACCGGCGCGGCGGTCCTCTCCCGCGGCCTGACCGGCACCCACCGGGGCCGCCCTTTCGTCGCCTCCCCGCTGCTCAAGCAGCGCTTCGACCTGGCGACCGGGGTGTGCCTGGACGACGAGGCGGTGCGGGTGGCGACGTACGAGGTGAAGGCGGCGTAGGCCGCGCCGGGCTGTCGGTTCCTGTCGAACCCGCCCGCCCGGTCGAGTTCGGCGGGGCGATCGGGTTTCATCGAGTCCCCGCCCCTCTCCCACGGAGGTCGCACCATGACTCGCAACCGTCCCCGCCCGTCCCGGCGCACGGTGCTCGGCGGTGCCGCCCTGGCCGCGCTCACGGTGGCCGCGGGCCCCGGGCCGGTACAGGCCGCCGCCCCGGGGCACGCCTGGCCCACGGAGTTCCCGCTGCCCGACGGCTGGCTGCCCGAGGGCATCACCATCGGGGCGCGGCCGTACGCCTACCTGGGCTCGCGCGCGAACGGCGCCGTCTACCGCACCGACCTGCGCACCGGCGAGGGCCGCATCGTCCACGAGGGCGGCACCGGCCTCGCGGCCATCGGCCTGAAGCTGGACGACGACGGGCTGCTGTACGTCGCCGGGGGCGGCGGCGGGACGGCACGGATCGTGGACGCCCGCACCGGCAGGCTGCTGCGCACCCACCGGCTCACCGAGGCCACCGGCCACTTCGTCAACGACGTGGTCCTGCACGGCGACCGCGCCTGGTTCACCGACTCGTACGGGCCCGTCCTGTACGGCGTCCCGCGCGGCCGGCGCGGCGAGGTGCGCACCCTGGAGCTGACCGGCGACTGGGAGCAGACGCCGGACGTCATCAACGCCAACGGGATCGTCACCACCCCAGACGGACGTGGCCTGATCCTCGTCCGGAGCACCCCGGGCGAGCTGCACCGCGTCAGCCTCCGGACCGGCCGCGCCACCCGGATCGGGCTGGACGGCGCGGACGACGTCGTCAACGGCGACGGCCTGGTCCGCGTCGGCCGCACGCTGTACGTCGTCCAGAACCGGCGCAATCTGGTCAGCGTGTGGGACCTGGACGCGCGGGCCGGCCGGGCGACCCTGCGCCGTACGATCACCGATCCCCGCTTCGACGTCCCCGCCACCGCCGCCCGCTTCGGCGACCGGCTCTACCTCGTCAACGCGCGTTTCACCAGCCCGCAGACGCCCGAGACGACGTTCACGGCGGTGGCCGTGGACCGCTGAGGGAGCACGCCGCCCGAATGAGGGAGCGCGCCGCCCGGCCGTCACAGATTGTCCATGCACCGTCAACCGAGCCGCTCTAGGGTCCGTGGCCGTACGCTCCCGCCGCCGACCGGCGGCGGGCCCCGGTCAGGACACCCGGAGGCAGCAGTGGAACGTCGTACCCTCCTGCGCACGGCCGTCGTCGGCGGCTCGGCCGTGCTCGGCGGAGCCCTGTGGCGCGGTGCCGCGCACGCCGCCCCCGCCCAGCCCGGCGGCGGCCCGTACGGGGCGCTCGGAGCACCCGACGCCAACGGCATCCGGCTGCCCGCCGGCTTCACCAGCAGGGTGATCGCCCGTTCCGGCCAGAGGGTCGCGGGCACCTCGTACACCTGGCACAACGCCCCGGACGGCGGCGCCTGTTACGCGGACGGCCCGG
Source organism: Streptomyces mutabilis (assembly GCF_014649815.1). Taxonomy (GTDB): domain Bacteria; phylum Actinomycetota; class Actinomycetes; order Streptomycetales; family Streptomycetaceae; genus Streptomyces; species Streptomyces mutabilis. Next base: position 373,653 of record NZ_BMTT01000001.1, read on the forward strand.
GCTGGATCTACGTGTCCAACTCGGAGATCAACCCCTCCGGCGGGGCGAGCGCGGTGAAGTTCTCGGCCACGGGGACGATCACGTCGGCGTACCGGGTGCTCTCGGGCACCCGGCAGAACTGCGCGGGCGGCAGGACGCCGTGGAACACCTGGCTGTCCTGTGAGGAGGTGGACCGCGGCTACGTCTACGAGACCGACCCGTGGGGCGTGAAGGCCGCGGTGCGGCGGGACGCCATGGGCCGCTTCAAGCACGAGGCGGCGGCGGCCGATCCGGTCCGCGAGGTCGTCTACTTGACGGAGGACGTCAGCGACGGCTGCTTCTACCGCTTCCGCCCCACGACCTGGGGCGACCTGTCCTCCGGCACGCTGGAGGTGCTGGTCGCGGGCTCGGCCACCAGCGGCCCGGTGTCGTGGGCGAGGGTCCCCGACCCGTCCGGCGCGACGGCCACCCGCCGCCAGGTCTCCGGCGCCAAGCGGTTCAACGGCGGCGAGGGCTGCTACTACGCGGACGACACCTGCTGGTTCACCACCAAGGGCGACAACCGCGTCTGGCAGTACGACGCGGCCGCGCAGACCATCGAGCTGGCCTACGACGACTCCCTGGTGACGTCCGGCACGGCCCCGCTGACCGGCGTGGACAACGTCACCGGCAGCTCCTCCGGCGACCTGTTCGTGGCGGAGGACGGCGGCAACATGGAGATCTGCGTGATCACACCGAGCGACGTGATCGCCCCCTTCCTGCGCATCGACGGCCAGTCCGGCTCGGAGATCACGGGCCCGGCCTTCTCGCCCGACGGCACCCGGCTGTACTTCTCCAGCCAGCGGGGGACGAGCGGGAGCTCCTCCGGCGGGATCACCTACGAGGTGCGCGGACCGTTCCGGACCTAGCCCGCCACCGGCAGCCGAGAGGCAGCGGAGAGGCAGCGGAGGGCTACCGTCCGGTCACATAACGTTCCCATCACGACTCCTTCATATCTCCACCACATCCCGCGCACCTCAATAGCTTCGTCACCTCACATCCGCTCCACCACACCATTTCCGGGACTCCTGATGAAGCTGCTCCGCAAGCCCGCCGCCGTCGCCCTGGCCGCGGTGGCCCTGGCCGCCCTGCCCGCCGCCGCCCAGGCGCACGACGGCAACCACCCGTTCGAGAACTGCACCGAGGCCTACGACGCCGGGTACTCCAACATCAAGGAGGGCGACGAGCACTACGGCGACCACCTCGACCGCGACAAGGACGGCGTCGGCTGCGACAAGCCGCCCGCGGGCTTCGTGCCCGCCGACGACGAGGACTCCGGCGACAAGGACTCCGACGACGCGGCCGGCTCCGGGGAATCCGGGAACGCGGAGAACTCCGGCGGCGAGGAGGCCGCCGGGCAGCAGGGCACCGACCTCGCCGAGACCGGCGGCGACGACACGACGCCGTACATCGCGGCGGGCGGCGCGGCCGTCGTACTGGCCGGCGGCGGACTGCTGCTGGCCGCGCGTCGGCGCCGGGGCAACGGCGCCGGCTGACGCGCGCGCAAGCACCGGCTGACGAGAAGGCGGCACCCCCGCACAAGGGTGCCGCCTCTTCTCGTGGACCGGAGCCGCCGCCGATCGGTGAGGGTGGTCGGGTGACAGACGGCGGCTCCGGGGCCTGGGCCCCGCTCAGCGGGCTATCGGTGGTCGCTGCCCTTCGACTGCGACGCCGCCCGGCCCGCCTCCAGGCGCGCCACCGGGATGCGGAACGGGGAGCAGGAGACGTAGTCCAGGCCCACCTCGTGGAAGAAGTGCACCGACTCCGGGTCGCCGCCGTGCTCACCGCAGACGCCGAGCTTCAGGTCGGGGCGGGTCTCGCGGCCGGCCTTCGCGGCGGCGGCCACCAGCGAGCCGACGCCGTCCTTGTCAATGGTCTCGAACGGGGAGACGCCGAAGATGCCCTTCTCCAGGTAGGCCGTGAAGAAGCTGGCCTCCACGTCGTCGCGGCTGAAGCCCCACACGGTCTGGGTGAGGTCGTTGGTGCCGAAGGAGAAGAATTCGGCGGCCTCGGCGATCTGACCGGCGGTCAGCGCGGCGCGCGGCAGCTCGATCATCGTGCCGATGGACAGCTTGAGCTTGGCGCCGGTGGCCGCCTCGACCTCGGCGATGACCTGGTCGGCCTCGTCGCGGACGAGTTCCAGCTCCTGGACGGTGCCGACGAGCGGAATCATGATCTCCGCCCGCGGGTCGCCCTTGGCGGCCTTGCGCTCGGCCGCCGCCTCGGCGATCGCCCGCACCTGCATCATGAACAGGCCGGGGATGACCAGGCCGAGACGGACGCCGCGCAGGCCCAGCATCGGGTTCTGCTCGTGCAGGCGGTGTACGGCCTGGAGCAGGCGCAGCTCGTTCTCGTGCGGCTCCTGGCGGGACTCGGCGAGCGCGACGCGCACCGACAGCTCGGTGATGTCGGGCAGGAACTCGTGCAGCGGCGGGTCCAGGAGGCGGACGGTGACCGGGAGGCCGTCCATCGCCTCGAACAGCTCGACGAAGTCCTGCTTCTGGAGCGGGAGGAGTTCCTTCAGGCTCTCCTCCCGCTCGGTCTCGGTGTCGGCCAGGATCAGCCGCTCCACCAGCTCGCGCCGGTCGCCGAGGAACATGTGCTCGGTGCGGCACAGGCCGATGCCCTGGGCGCCGAAGCGGCGGGCGCGCAGCGCGTCCTCGGCGTTGTCGGCGTTGGCGCGCACCCGCAGCCGGCGCTTGCGGTCGGCGAAGGCCATGATGCGGTGCACCGCTTCGACCAGCTCGTCGGCGTCCTCGGCACCGGCGTGCATGCGGCCCTCGAAGTACTCGACGACGGGCGACGGCACGACCGGGACCTCGCCCAGGTACACCTTCCCGGAGGAGCCGTCGATGGAGATGACGTCGCCCTCCTCGACGACGTGCCCGCCGGGCACGGTCATCCGGCGGCGCTTGGTGTCGACCTCCAGCTCCTCGGCGCCGCAGACACAGGTCTTGCCCATGCCGCGCGCGACGACGGCCGCGTGGGAGGTCTTGCCGCCGCGTGAGGTCAGGATGCCCTCGGCGGCGATCATGCCGTCCAGGTCGTCGGGGTTGGTCTCGCGGCGCACCAGGATGACCTTCTCGCCCGAGCGGGACCACTTCACCGCGGTGTACGAGTCGAAGACCGCCTTGCCGACCGCGGCGCCCGGCGAGGCCGCGATGCCCCGGCCGACCTTCTCGACCTTGGCGTCCTCGTCGAAGCGCGGGAACATCAGCTGCGCGAGCTGGGCGCCGTTGACGCGCTGGAGGGCCTCGGCCTCGTCGATCAGGCCCTGGTCGACGAGCTGGGTGGCGATGCGGAAGGCCGCCCCCGCCGTGCGCTTGCCGACGCGGGTCTGGAGCATCCACAGCTGGCCGCGCTCGATGGTGAACTCGATGTCGCAGAGGTCCAGGTAGTGGTTCTCCAGCGTCTCCATGATCTGCAACAGCTGGTCGTACGACTTCTTGTCGATCTTCTCCAGTTCCGCCAGCGGGACGGTGTTGCGGATGCCGGCGACGACGTCCTCGCCCTGGGCGTTCTGCAGGTAGTCGCCGTAGACGCCCTGGTGGCCGGAGGCGGGGTCGCGCGTGAAGGCGACGCCGGTGCCGGAGTCGGGGCCGAGGTTGCCGAAGACCATGGAGCAGACGTTGACGGCGGTGCCGAGGTCGTGCGGAATGCGCGCCTGGCGACGGTAGAGCTTGGCGCGCTCGCCGTTCCAGGAGTCGAAGACGGCCTTGATGGCGAGGTCCATCTGCTCGCGCGGGTCCTGCGGGAAGTCCCGGCCGGCCTCGGTCTTGACGATCTTCTTGAACTTGGTGACGAGCTTCTTGAGGTCGGCGGCCTCCAGCTCGGTGTCGACCGTGACCTTCTTGGCCGCCTTCGCCGCCTCCAGCGCCTCCTCGAAGAGGTCGCCGTCGACGCCGAGGACGGTCTTGCCGAACATCTGGATCAGGCGGCGGTAGGAGTCCCAGGCGAAGCGGTCGTCGCCGGCCTGCTTGGCCAGGCCCTGCACCGACTTGTCGGAGAGGCCGATGTTGAGGACCGTGTCCATCATGCCGGGCATGGAGAACTTGGCACCGGAGCGGACCGACACGAGGAGGGGGTTGTCGGCCTGGCCGAGCTTCTTGCCCATCTTCTCTTCGAGGGCGTCGAGGTGCGCACTCACCTCGTCACGCAGTGCCGTCGGCTCCTCACCGCTGTCGAGGTAGGTCTTGCAGGCCTCGGTGGTGATGGTGAAGCCGGGAGGGACCGGAAGGCCCAGGTTGGTCATCTCGGCGAGGTTGGCGCCCTTGCCGCCGAGGAGGTCCTTGAGGTCCTTGTTGCCCTCGGTGAAGTCGTAAACGAACTTCGCTACCTGGGGATCTTTGTTTTCCGACACGGGTCTCGACTCCTCGAGGACGCGGTGGCTGCCCTGACGGCGAGGAATGTACCCAGATCAAAGGCACCTGGGTACGTCCACTTGCGCGTCATGCGCCTGTAACCACTCGTCCGCCAGCGGATCGAAAGTCAAGGCTTGGCAAGCGACCGACGGCTTGTGTTTTCACTTCTTGAACGAATGAATCCTCAGAGCTCGCGATCGACGCTCATCTGAGCGACGTACACCACGTTTGAGTTCGATCGATGAATGATCATGGCATGGCACTCAGTGCCACCCCTTGGAGAAGTGGAACCGCCCAAGATCTGCTCATCTGAGCGTGACCTCTATCAGAGGTGGCGAGAATCACGCTGCCACAGGCCGTCGGATTTCACCATGCGGACCGGTGAACGGACCGCCGGCGCCGGACGTACGAGAGTGCGGCGGACCGGCCCCCTCGCCGGGTCCGCCGACCACCGGGTCACGCACGGAAGGACCTCCGGGTGCCTGTCATCACGCCTTCTCGCCGGCCACAGCGGACCGCCGACGATCCCGACACACCCGAGACACCAGGGGAGCACGGCAGGGAGCGGGACCGGCCGCTGATGGCGGAGGTCATCCTGACCTCCAGCCACCAGCCCTGGGCGCCGCTGCCGAGGACGGTCGGCTGGGACGAGATCGGCGACGGCTCGGTGTACGAGGGCACCGAGGCGTCGGGCGTGGAGGCGGCCGACATCATCGCCGACTCCACCCGGTCGAAGCAGGAGTACGGCAAGTCGGTCGAGTACTGGGTCACCTGCCCCACCCAGTGGCTGGAGCGCTACGGCACCGACGACACCGTCCTCGTCCTCCTCGGCGACCACCAGCCGCTCGCCCGGGTCAGCGGCGACAGGGCGAGCCGGGACGTGCCCGTCTCGATCGTGGCCAAGGACCCGAAGGTGCTCGACGCGGTCGACGACTGGAACTGCACGGAGGGCCTGGAGCCCGCCCAGGACGCGCCGGTGTGGAAGATGAGCTCGTTCCGCGACCGCTTCCTGACGGCCTACGGCTCCGTCCCGCGCCCCACCGGGGCCGGCGACTGAATCAGCCGCCGGAGGTGTCCAGCTCCGCGTCCTCGCCGACGCCCGCGCAGTCGTACGGGTCCTTCAGCCAGCCGTCCGGCAGGACCACCCGGTTGTTGCCGGACGTGCGGCCGCGGGGGCCGTCGGCGCCGGTGGGCCAGGGCTGGTCGAGGTCCAGCTCGTCCAGCCCGGCACGCAGTGCCTCCAGGGAGGAGGTGACCGCGAGCCGCTTGCGCATCTCGGAACCCACCGCGAAGCCCTTGAGGTACCAGGCGACGTGCTTGCGGAAGTCGATGACGCCGCGTGCCTCGTCGCCGATCCACTCCCCGAGCAGGGCGGCGTGCCGCACCATCACGTCGGCGACCTCGCGCAGGGTGGGCCGTACGTACGCGTCGGTACGTCCCTCGAAGGCGGCGACGAGATCGGCGAAGAGCCACGGCCGCCCCAGGCACCCGCGCCCGACCACGACACCGTCGCAGCCGGTCTCCCGCACCATGCGCAGCGCGTCCTCGGCGGACCAGATGTCGCCGTTGCCCAGCACGGGGATCTCCGGAACGTGCTCCTTGAGGCGGGCGATGGCGTCCCAGTCGGCGGTGCCGCCGTAGTGCTGGGCGGTGGTGCGGCCGTGCAGGGCGATGGCGGTGACGCCCTCCTCGACGGCGATCCGGCCGGCGTCGAGGTAGGTGAGGTGGTCGTCGTCGATGCCCTTGCGCATCTTCATGGTGACGGGCAGGTCGCCGGCGCCGGTCACGGCCTCGCGGACGATGGCCCGCAGCAGGTTCCGCTTGTACGGGAGGGCGGAGCCGCCGCCCTTGCGGGTCACCTTGGGCACGGGGCAGCCGAAGTTCAGGTCGATGTGGTCGGCGAGGTCCTCCTCCGCGATCATGCGGACGGCCTTGCCGACGGTCACCGGGTCGACACCGTACAGCTGGATCGAGCGCGGTGTCTCGGTCGCGTCGAAGTGGATCAGCTGCATGGTCTTCTCGTTGCGCTCGACCAGCGCCCGGGTCGTGATCATCTCGCTCACGAACAGGCCCTTGCCGCCGCTGAACTCCCTGCACAACGTGCGGAACGGCGCGTTGGTGATCCCGGCCATCGGCGCCAGCACGACGGGCGGCGCGACGGTGTGCGGGCCGACCTGCAACGGCCGGGCGGTGGTGCTGGGGGCGGGCGCGGTGGGCGTGGACATTCCTCCATTGTCACGCACGCGGAGCAGTGCCCGCCGCGCCTGTGGACACGGATCATGTAATAGTGCGTGGGCGCCTCGTCGTACCGCGACACCTTCGTCTCCGCCGCCCGCCCCGGCTGGTGGATCCTGACCCGCCTGCGGCCTCGCGGTCCTGGCCCTCGGCGCACTGACCACCGGCCGCTGGGCCCGCCGCGCTGCGGAACGGACCGCCGGGCGTCTGGGATCGGCGGAGGTGCGGGAGGCGGCTTTTCGCCGACGAGCACGGGGTGCCGCTCGGGCCGTAGCCCAATGGCACCGCCGTACCGGCGCTGCCGGGCTCAGCGCGCGAACTCCGGCAGCCGTTCCGACACCTTCGGCCAGTACCTCACGACCGCCTCCTCCACCGCCGGCAGCGCCCGCTGCCCCGCCAGCGCCAGGACGATCGCCGCCGCCACGCCCGCCCAGGCCATGGGCCCCAGCGGCGTGCAGCCGAAGAGCTGGCTGGCGCCCGGCGTCTGCACCAGGGCGACCAGGGCGGCGGCGGAGCCCAGGGAGGTGACCTGGACCAGGCGGCTGCCGCGGCGGTCGGCGAGGGTCTGGGCGAGCTGGGTGCCGACCACGGCGCACAGGGCCATCGTCGTGGAGCGGCGCCGCGTGCCCGGCGTGAAGCGGCCGAAGAGCCAGGCCGCGGTCGCGCCGAGGGCCGTGGTCATCGCCCGGTGCCGGATCTGGCGGATCAGCGGCTCGCCCAGCACCGCCGTGCCGAGCGGCGTGCCCGCGTCGTCCTCCTCCTGCTCGGGGTCGCCGGTCTCCGTGACCGCCACCGCCATCGCGGGGAACAGGTCCGTGAAGAGGTTGACCAGCAGCATCTGACGGGTGGACAGCGGGGCGGAACCGCCGAGCACGGTGCCGAGGATGCCGAAGCCGACCTCGCCCGCGTTGCCGCCGATCAGGATGGCGATGGCGTCGGCGACGCTGTGCCACAGGGCGCGGCCCTCCCGCACCGCCTCCACCAGGACCAGCAGGTCGTCGCCGGTGACGACCAGGTCGGCGGCGTTGCGGGCGGCGGCTGAGCCGCGGGCGCTGATGCCGACGCCGATGTCGGCGGCGCGGATGGCGGCGGCGTCGTTGGCGCCGTCGCCGACCATGCCGACGACCCGCCCGGCGTCCCGCAGCGACTCGACGACCTGGAGCTTCTGCTCAGGCGCCACCCGGGCGACGACGTCCGCGTCACGCAGCATCCGGGACCGCGCCGAACGGTCCGCCGCGGCGATCTCGTCGCCGGTGACCACGACCGCGTCCTCGGGCCAGCCCAGGTCGACGGCGATGGCGTGGGCGGTCTGCGGATGGTCGCCGGTCAGCACCACGGGCCGTACGCCCGCCTCGCGCAGCCCGTGCACCAGGGCCGGGGACGTCTCGCGCGGGACGTCGGACAGTCCGAGCATCCCCGTGAACTCCAGCTCCTGCGGCTCCTGTTCGAGGACGTCGGCGGCATTCTCCCCCTTGCGCAGGGGCCGGCTGGCCACCGCGATGATGCGCAGTCCGTCGCGGGCCAGGCCGTGCGCCGCCTCGGTGGCGTGCGCGGGCAGGTCGGCGCAGGCGGGCAGGACGGTCTCCGGGGCACCCTTGACCACCAGCACCGGCGCCCCGTCGCCGTCCCGTCCGACGGCGGCGGCGTAACCGCGCGATGTCTCGAAGGGCAGGCCCTCCTCCTGCGTCCACTCCGGGTCCGGACCGGCGGCGTCGAGCACGGCCTCGTCGGTGGCGTGGGTGGGGCGGGCGCCGTCACCGTTGAGGCGGGGGCAGGCGCGCGCGGCGATCCGTACGGCGTCGGCGGCCTCCGGATCGCCGGACTTGCGGACCGTGCCGTCGGCGCCCGCGACGCGGGTCAGCCGCAGTCTGTTCTCGGTGAGCGTGCCGGTCTTGTCGAAGCAGATGGTGTCCATGCGGCCCAGCGCCTCCAGCGTGCGCGGGGTGCGCACGAGGACGCCGTGCCGGCTGAGCCGGCGGGCCGCCGCCAACTGGGCCACGGTCGCCACCAGCGGCAGCCCCTCGGGCACGGCGGCCACCGCCACCGACACACCGCCGGAGACGGCCTGCCGGATCGGCGTCCCCCGCAGCAGCGAGAGGCCGGTCACCGCGGCCCCGCCGGCGAGGGTGAGCGGGAGCGCCTTGCGGGTCAGCTCCTGGAGCCTGGCCTGCACACCGGCCGCCGACGGCGTGCGCGCGGCCAGCGAGACCGCCCGCGCGGCCTCGGTGTGCTCGCCGGTGTCCACCACGACGGCCTGGGCGCGTCCGGCGACCACGGTCGTGCCCTCGAAGACCATGCAGTGCCGCTCGGCGACGGGCGCGTTCGTCACCGGGTCCACGCACTTGTCCACCGGCAGCGACTCGCCGGTGAGCGCGGACTCGTCGACCTCCAGGCCGTCCTCCCACAGCAGCCGGGCGTCGGCCGGCACGACGTCGTCCGCCTTGAGGTCGACGATGTGGCCCGGGTGGAGCTTGGTCGCGTCCACGACCCGCGGCTCGGCCGACGGGTCGTGCGTCTCCTCGTCGGAGACCCGCGCCTTCTGCTTCTGCTGCGCGAGCAGCCCGGACAGCGCCCGCTCGGCCCGCAGCCGCTGGAAGCCGCCGACCAGCGCGTTCAGATCCAGCGCGCCGACGACGAGCAGCGCGTCCATGACGGAGCCGAGGATCGCCTCGGCCGCCGACCCGACCGCCAGCACCGGAGTCAGCGGGTCGTCCAGCTCGCCCCGCACGGCCTGCCCCAGCTGCCACGTCCACTTCACGGGCGCTAGGACGGGCACACGGCCCGCCCGGTCGGCCGCCGCCTTCACCCGCGCCGTCAGCTGTTCGGCGAGAGACGGCTCCGGCTCCTTCTCCCGCGCCAGGCGTTCCCGTACGCCCGTGGGGTCCAGCGTGTGCCAGGCCACCCGCGGGCGGGGATGCGGGGCACGGGCCATCGCCACGCCCAGCGCGGCCCGGGTACCGGAGAACAGGGCCGCCGCCGCGCTCACGTCGACGGGCGCGTGCCGCAACCCGGGGAGCGCCGAACCGCCGCCCCCGCCGCCCTTCTTGCCGCTGCCACGCGCCTCTCCCACCGCCACCAGCAGCCCGGAGAGCGCGGCGCCGGACCGGGCCAGCGTCTGCGACCGGCGTCCGACCCCGCGGGCCGCGGGCACCGCCCGCAGCAGCCGCCACACGTCTGCGAGCCCCTGCGGGGCGAGCACGTCCGCGCCCCAGGACACCGGGGCGTCCCCGTCGGCCAGCGCGACGGCCACGTCCCCGCCGAGCAGCCCGGCCAGCAGCGACTCGTCGTCGCCGGGCCGGGGCCGTACGACGGTGATGACGCCGCCCTCGGCGCGCAGTTCGTCCACGACCTCCCGCAACGGCCGCTTGCCGCTGACCACCTGGTCCGCGAGGCCGGTGAAGTCGGCGAGCGCCGGGTCCTCCACCATCACCACGCGCAGGCCCGCGCGGCGCGCCGCGTCCAGCACGTCCTCGGTCCACGGGTCCGCGCCCGCCTCCGGCGCCCGCAGCGCGCTGGGGTGCAGCACGACCGTGGCGGCCATCTCGAGCTGCCGCAGCCGCTCGGGGTCGCGCACCAGCACACCGGTGCGCGACAGAGCGGTGCTCAGTACGGCGTGGAAGGCGGCGGGACCGTAGCGCGCGGCCTTGGGGGATCCGGCGAGCACCGCCTCGGCGGCCTCCGCCACGTCGTGCTTGACCAGCAGCGTCGCCGCCGCGCCCACCACACTGCCGGTCGAGGCGTGGGCGGCGTAGTCCTGGGCCGGGGAACTCTGCAGCGGCGGGCGCAGGGAGGGGTCGGCGGGCAGGCTGTCCCGTGACGGGCGGCACAACTGGTCGTGCACGACCTCGAAGGCCGCCGCGCGGGTCACCGCCTCCGTCAGCTGGCAGGTGCGCAGCGCCCCGTCGAGCCAGAGCGAGGTGGGGCTCTGTCCGGCGCCGTGTACGGCCGCGTTGGCGGCGGCCAGTGCCACGTCCATGCCGTGGGCGCCGAGCCGTTCGCGCAGCCAGGCCCGGAAGGCGGGGTTCTCGCGCAGCAGCGTCGCCACGGCCGTCACCAGGCGGGGGGTGGGCGGCAGCCCCATGCGGGCGCCGGTCACGGCGGCGGCGATGCCCAGGACGTCGGCGCCGAGGGCGGTCGCCGCGACGCGCACGGAGGCCGGGTCGCCCGGGTGGGCGAGCTCCTCCACCGGATCGCCGGGACCCGGTTGGTCCGTCCGGGTCAGTCCGTGCCGTTCGGCGAGTTCGGTGGCCCGGTCCACCACCCGGTCGGTGAGCGCGTCCTCGGTGGCGGTCACCACCAGCCGGGCCAGGCCGGTGTCCCAGTAGGCGAGCGCCACGTCCGGGTGCTCGGCCAGGGCCGCCGCCACGCGCCGCGCGACGTGTTCGGTGCCGCCCGCCCGGCGCACCTTCTCGGTCGCGGCCGGCCGCAGTGCGAGGTGCGCCCTGCTGCCGGCCCGCCAGTCCCGGGTGCCGCCGCCGGGCAGCGCGGCGCGGGCGACCCGTGCCGCCCGCGCCGCGAAGTCCGCGCCGCGCACACCGGCCCGTGCGGTGCCCGCCACGGCGCCGGCCGCGGCACCCACCGCTGGGGCGGTGCCGCGGGCGAGCAGCCGGGGTCCCGCCAGCACGAACCCGGTGACGGCACCCTGGGACCGCGTCAGAAGTCCACTGACCATCGTTGTCTCTCAGCCCGCCTTCCGCGTGGACGTGGTTGCCCTCCGGCTCCGGCTGCCCCCGGTACCGGCGGAGGCCGCGGCCTCGGAGGCCCCGGCCGTCGTCTTCTTGGCGGCCGACATGGCGGGGCTGGTGGCGGAAATGCTCGTCTTGGCGGGCCGCCTGGCGGCGGTGCTCTTGACGGCCGTGCTCCTCCTGGCGGCGGTCTTCTTGGCGATGGCGCTCGCCGCGATCGTCTTCGCCGTGCTCTTCTTGGCGGTACTGGCCTTCGCGGCGCTCGTCTTCGCGGCACCCGTCCCGGCCGCCCCCGTCTTCGCGGCCGGGCTCTTCCGGTCAGCGGTCTGCGTGCCGGAGGTTCTCTTGGCAACACTCCGCCGCGCGGACGTCCTCGCCGCCCCGGCCGCTCCGCCCTCCCGCTTGCCTCCGTCCCTGTCCCCGCCCCCGCCGGAGCCTCCCACCCCGTCCCGGAGCGCCCGGGCGGCCTCCGCCCCCGGCGACTCCTGCGGCCTCGGCCGGGTCAACCACGCCACCGCTCCCGCGGTCAGCGCGACCGGCCACTCCAGCAGTCCGGCGATGCCCAGCACCCCGGCCCCCGTGTACACGACGGCGCGCCGCCCGCGCGGCGACACCGCTCCGATCCTGTCCAGGGCGCCCTCGGCGGCCCTCCCGACCGTCCCGGCGCCCGGCACCTTGCGCAGCGCGGAGGCAGCCGCGTGCAACGGCCGCGGGAGCGTCTGCGCCGACTTCTGCTCAGCCATGACTGTTCGTCCTCGCCCTGTGCGTGCTCGGAAACCCTGGGAACCTCACCTTCCGCATTTCTCCGGGTTCCCGCACTTCGGGCGCTCATCCCGGTGAAGTGGTCCCGTGCTCGATGAGGGCTCGGCAGCCGCGTCCGGGACGTACGGTTCATGGAGCCCGACTCCAGCAGCCGGGCCTCGGCTTCGTCCACGTCCCCCTCGCCCCGGAAGCAGACGTGCAGCTGCTGGGGAACGACCTGGCCGGGCCAGTTCGGGGCGCGGTAGTCGTCGACGCGCTGGAAACCGAGGAGGAGCCCGTGCTCGCCGTTGATGCCCGCGAAGTCGGCGTTCGAGTCAGGGTGCCGTTCCCCAGGCCGGTGGCCTGCTGGTAGAACGCCGCCAGAGCCAGGGGATCGGGGCAGTCGAGCGTTATCGCGACCGGTTTCATCCACGACGGCATGGCATCTCCGCGTCTTTCGGTGGGAGGCAGCCGGCCCGCCCCCGCGCTCACCGCGCCGTGAAAGCCAGCTTCGCCCCCAGCGCGACGAACGACCCCGCGAAGCCCCGCCGCAGCCACGCCATCACCCTCGGCCTGGAGATGACGTGGCTGCGCACGGACGCGGCCAGGACGCCGTACCCGGCGAACACGACGAAGGTCACCAGCATGAACACACCGCCGAGCAGCAGCATCCGCGGCAGCGCTCCGGCCTGCCCCGGGTTCACGAACTGCGGCAGGAAGGCGAAGAAGAACAGCGTCAGCTTCGGGTTCAGGATGTTGATCAGCACGCCCCGCAGGATCACCCGCCCCGCCGGAACGGGCCCGGCGCGTTCGCCGGCCACCACTGGCGCATCTTTGTCCCGGAGGGTGGCCCACGCCATGTACAGCAGGTAGGCCACGCCGGCGTACTTGAGCACCTGGAAGGCGGTGGCGCTGGCGTGCAGCACCGCCGCGACGCCCGTGACGGTGGCGAGCAGGTGCGGCACGATCCCGAGCGCGCACCCGAGGGCGGCGACGACGCTCGCACGACGTCCGCGCGAGAGGGCGGCGGCGAGGGTGTAGACGACCCCGGTGCCGGGGGTCGCGACGACCACGAAGGTGGTCAGCAGAAAGGCGAGGCTCATGGCCACCACCCTGGCAACACGACGGCCCCCGACGGAGGACCACTCGGGATCCTCTGTCGGGGGCCAATCACGGACCCGGGGCGCTCACCCCTTCCCCGACCGAGTCGGGCGGTGGGCGAGCACGGGTCCGGGTGTCCAGGAGGCGGAGCCGCCTGGTACGTCAACCGGGGCGGACGTTCAGCAGCCGACGAGCCTCGAAGCGAGGTACCCCTCGATCTGGTCAAGCGACACGCGCTCCTGCTTCATCGTGTCCCGTTCCCGCACGGTCACCGCGTTGTCGTCGAGCGTGTCGAAGTCCACCGTCACGCAGAACGGCGTACCGATCTCGTCCTGGCGCCGGTACCGGCGCCCGATCGCACCGGCGTCGTCGAACTCGATGTTCCAGTGCTGCCGCAGCGCCTGCGCGAGCCCCTTCGCCTTCGGCGACAGCTCCGGGTTGCGGGACAGCGGCAGCACCGCGACCTTCACCGGGGCCAGACGCGGGTCGAGGCGCAGCACGGTGCGCTTCTCCATCTTGCCCTTGGCGTTGGGCGCCTCGTCCTCGACGTAGGCGTCGAGGAGGAAGGCGAGCATCGCCCGGCCGACACCGGCCGCCGGCTCGATGACGTACGGCGTCCAGCGCTCGCCGGCCTCCTGGTCGTAGTAGGCGAGGTCCTGGCCGGAGGCCTTGGCGTGCGAGGAGAGGTCGTAGTCGGTCCGGTTGGCGACACCCTCCAGCTCGCCCCACTCGCTGCCGCCGAACTGGAAGCGGTACTCGATGTCGGCGGTGCGCTTGGAGTAGTGGGAGAGCTTCTCGGCCGGGTGCTCGTACCACCGCATGTTCTCCTCGCGCATGCCGAGGCCGGTGTACCAGTTCCAGCGCTGCTCCATCCAGTACTCCTGCCACTTCTCGTCCTCGCCCGGCTTGACGAAGAACTCCATCTCCATCTGCTCGAACTCGCGAGTGCGGAAGATGAAGTTGCCGGGCGTGATCTCGTTGCGGAAGGACTTGCCCATCTGGGCGATGCCGAACGGCGGCTTGCGGCGCGAGGTGGTCTGCACCTGGGCGAAGTTGGTGAAGATGCCCTGCGCGGTCTCGGGCCGCAGGTAGGCGACGGAGCCGCTGTCCTGGGTCGGGCCGAGGTGGGTGGAGAGCAGGCCGGAGAACTGCTTGGGCTCGGTGAAGGTGCCCTTGTTGCCGCAGTTGGGGCAGTTGAGGTCGGCGAGGCCGTTCTCCGGGGCCTTGCCCTTCTTCTCCTCGTAGGCCTCTTCGAGGTGGTCCGCGCGGAACCGCTTGTGGCAGGAGGTGCACTCGGTCAGCGGGTCCGTGAAGGTCGCGACGTGACCGGAGGCCACCCAGACCTCGGGGGCGAGGATCACGGACGAGTCGAGACCGACGACGTCCTCGCGTGAGGTGACCATGTAGCGCCACCACTGGCGCTTGAGGTTCTCCTTGAGCTCGACACCCAGCGGACCGTAGTCCCAGGCGGCGCGCTGACCGCCGTAGATCTCACTGCAGGGGAATACGAAGCCACGGCGCTTGCTCAGGCTGACGATGGTGTCGATCTTGTCGGCGGCCACGGTGCTCTCTTCATTACGACGACGGGCGACGAAGCGAGATGCTTCCAGAGAATGCCTCAGGTTACCGGCGTGGGCCGCCCCTCGACCAAATCGGGGCCTCCCTGCACCGCCCCACTTAGTTGACAACGGTTTCCATATTTGTTGAAAATGAATGCCATGAACGTACGACGACGCCACATATCCGGCATAGCAGTCGCCGCGGCCGCCGCAGTCGGCCTCGGGACCCTCTCGGCCTGCTCCAGCGACAGCGCGGCGGCGGGCAACACGGACAAGTTCGACGTCGTCGCGTCGTTCTACCCGATGCAGTACCTCGCCGAGCAGATCGGCGGTGACCACGTGAACGTCACCACCCTCACCGAGCCCGGCCAGGAGCCGCACGACCTGGAGCTCAGCGCCAAGCAGACCGCCCAGATGGGCGAGGCGGACGCGGTGCTCTACCTGAAGTCCCTCCAGCCCGCCGTGGACGAGGCCGTCGGCCAGGCCGACGTGAAGACCAAGATCGACACGGCCACGCTGACGAAGCTCGAGGACCACGGGAGCGTCGAGCACGACCACGACCACGGGTCCGAGGGCCACTCCGAGGAGGAGCACGCCGCGGAGGCGCACTCCGAGGAGGAGGCCCACTCCGAGGAGGAGCACGCCCTCGACCCGCACGTCTGGCTGGACCCGGTGAAGTACGCCGAGATCGCCGAGGGCGTCGCCAAGGCCTTCGAGAAGGCCGACCCGGACAACGCCGCGGACTACCGCAAGAACGCCGACGCGCTGACGAAGAAGCTGGCCGACCTGAACACGGCGTACGAGGACGGCCTGGCGAACACCGACACCAAGGTCTTCTTCACCAACCACGCCGCCTTCGGCTACCTCGCCGAGCGCTACGGACTGACCCAGGAGGCCATCAACGGCCTCGACCCGGAGAGCGAGCCCAGCCCCGCCCGGATCAAGGAACTCCAGGACGAGGCCAAGGCCGACGGCGTCACCACCGTCTTCTACGAGACACTGGTGTCCGACAAGACCGCGAAGACCCTCGCCAAGGACGCGGGCCTGAAGACCGACGTCCTCGACCCGCTGGAGGGCATCACCGACAAGTCGAAGGGCGACGACTACATCGCGGTCATGGAGTCCAATCTCAAGGCGCTCGAGGCCGCCCTCGGCGCCAAGTGAGCGCACCGATCGTTACGGAGGGCATCGTGAGCGACGAGCCTGTCATCTCCCTGCGCGGCGTCCGCGCCGAGCTGGGCTCACGCCCCGTCCTGCGCGGCATCGACCTCACCGTGGGCCGCGGTGAGGTCGTGGCGCTGCTCGGCGCCAACGGCTCCGGCAAGTCCACGGCCGTGCGCACGGTCATCGGCCAGGTGCCCGTCACGGCCGGGGAGATCGAGCTGTTCGGCACCCCGCGGCGCCGCTTCCGCGACTGGGCGCGCGTGGGCTACGTCCCGCAGCGCACGACGGCCGCGGGCGGCGTCCCCGCCACGGTGACCGAGGTCGTCTCCTCCGGCCGCCTCTCCCGCGCCCGCTTCGGCGTGCTGCGCAAGGCGGACCGCGAGGCGGTCCGCCGCGCCCTCGACCTGGTCGGGATGGCGGACCGCGCCAAGGACTCCGTCAACGCCCTCTCCGGCGGCCAGCACCAGCGGGTGCTGATCGCCCGCTCGCTCGCCGCCGAACCCGAGCTGCTGATCATGGACGAGCCGATGGCCGGCGTCGACCTGGCCAGCCAGGGGGTCCTGGCCGACACCCTGCGCGACCAGGTCGCCGCCGGCACCACCGTCCTCCTCGTCCTGCACGAGCTGGGACCCCTGGAGCCCCTGATCGACCGGGCGGTCGTCCTCCGCGACGGCTGTGTCGTCCACGACGGCCCGCCCCCCAAGGCCGTCGGCCAGCACGCCCTGCCCGGCCACGACCACGTACACCCGCACGCACCGGCGGGCGCCGAACCGATCCGCACGGGACTGCTGAGCTGATGGAAATCCTGAACTACGCCTTCATGCAGCGTGCGCTGCTGGCGGCCGTCCTGGTCGGCATCACCGCCCCCGCCGTCGGCATCTACCTGGTCCAGCGCCGCCAGGCCCTCATGGGCGACGGCATCGGCCACGTGGCGATGACCGGCGTCGGCCTCGGCTTCCTGCTCACCTGGTCCCCGGTGTGGATGGCGACCCTGGTCTCCGTCCTCGGCGCGGTCCTCATGGAGCTGATCCGCTGGTACGGCAAGACCCGCGGCGACATCGCCCTCGCCATGCTCTTCTACGGCGGCATGGCCGGCGGCGTGATGTTCATCAACCTCTCGCCGACGGGCTCCAACGCCAACCTCACCTCGTACCTCTTCGGCTCCCTGTCGACGGTGAGCGATTCCGACGTCACCGCGATCTGCCTCCTGGCGGCCTTCGTGGTCCTCGTCACCCTCGGCCTGCGCCGCCAGCTGTTCGCGGTCAGCCAGGACGAGGAGTTCGCCCGGGTCACCGGCCTGCCGGTGCGCGCTCTGAACCTGCTGACGGCCGTCACGGCGGCCGTGACGGTGACGGTCGCGATGCGCGTCGTCGGGCTGCTGCTGGTGTCGGCGCTGATGGTGGTCCCGGTGGCCGCCGCGCAGCAGCTGACCCGTTCCTTCGCCGCAACCTTCGCCGTGGCCGTCGCGATCGGCGTCACGGTGACCATCAGCGGCACGGTCACGTCGTACTACCAGGACGTGCCGCCCGGCGCGACGATCGTGCTGCTCACCATCGGGGCGTTCGTCCTGATGACCGCGCTGGCCGCACCGCTGGCCCGGCGGCGCGCGCGGGCGCTCAGGGCGGCGCAGCCCGCCGCCGATCCCGCAGAATGCAAGATTCCGGCCACCCGGGGGACCACCGACGAGGTCGGCGTCTGACCGTCGGCGGGCCGGGCTGGCACAATGGCCCGGCAAGCCGCAGACGTGAGGAGGAATCCGGTGACGACCGCTGGACCGCCCGTGAAGGGCCGCGCCACCCGGCAGCGGGCCGCCGTGTCGGCGGCCCTCCAGGAGGTCGAGGAGTTCCGCAGCGCGCAGGAGCTCCACGACATGCTCAAGCACAAGGGCGACTCGGTCGGTCTCACCACCGTCTACCGCACCCTGCAGTCCCTCGCCGACGCCGGCGAGGTCGACGTCCTGCGCACCGCCGACGGCGAGTCCGTCTACCGCCGCTGCTCCACCGACGACCACCACCACCACCTGGTCTGCCGCACCTGCGGCAAGGCGGTGGAGGTCGAGGGACCGGCCGTGGAGAAGTGGGCGGAGGCCATCGCCGCCGAGCACGGCTACGTCAACGTGGCGCACACCGTGGAGATCTTCGGCACGTGCGCGGACTGCGCGGGTGCCACCGGCGGCTGAGCCGATGGGGCCGGGGCTTTGCCCCGGGCCCCTGTTGCCGGCCTGAACGGCCTCGTCGTCAAACTCCGGACGGGCTGGAGCCTTCCGTCCGGCCCTCCATGGCGAGGAGTTCCTCGTTGGGGATCGCGCCGCCGAACCGCCGGTCCCGCGAGGCGAACTCCAGGCAGGCCCGCCACAGATCGCGCCGGTCGAAGTCGGGCCAGAGCACGTCCTGGAAGACCATCTCGGCATAGGCGCTCTGCCACAGCAGGTAGTTCGACGTGCGCTGCTCCCCGCTCGGCCGCAGGAACAGGTCCACGTCCGGCATGTCCGGGTAGTACAGGTACTTGGCGAGCGTCTTCTCGTTCACCTTCGACGGGTCGAGCCGCCCGGCCCGCACGTCCTCGGCGAGGGCCTGCGCCGCGTCGGCGATCTCGGCCCGCCCGCCGTAGTTCATGCAGAAGTACAGCGTGAGCAGGTCGTTGTCCTTGGTCTGCTCCTGGGCGACCTGGAGCTCCTTGGCGACCGACTTCCACAGCTTCGGCATCCGCCCGACCCAGCGCACGCGGATCCCCAGCTCGTCGAGCTGGTCGCGGGTCTTGCGGATGAAGTCCCGGTTGAAGTTCATCAGGAAGCGCACCTCGTCCGGCGACCGCTTCCAGTTCTCGGTGGAGAAGGCGTACAGGGAGATGTTCTTCACGCCCATCTCGATGCCGCCCTGGAGCACGTCGAGCACCCGCTCGGCCCCGACCTTGTGCCCCTCGGTGCGCGGCAGCCCGCGTTCCTTGGCCCAGCGCCCGTTGCCGTCCATGACGATCGCCACATGCTCCGGAACCAGCTCACCGAGCTTAGGAGGCCGCGCGCCGGACGGGTGCGGCTCCGGCGTCCTGTACTCCCGGCGCTGACGCCCCAGGAATCCGCGTACCGCCATGTGTCTCTCGTCTCCTTCAGGTGACTTCGGCTTCAGGTTTTCTCTACGTACCGCAGGGAGCGCAGGCCGCGCTCCAGGTGCCAGTGCAGGTAGGCGGAGACCAGCCCGCTCCCCTCCCGGACGTACCGCGGCTCGCACGCGTCCGCGGTCCCCCAGTCTCCCGTGAGCAGCGCCCCGAGCAGTTCCAGGGCCTGCGGCGAGGGTACGACGCTGCCGGGCACCCGGCAGTCGGCGCAGACGGAACCGCCCGATCCGACCGAGAAGAACCGGTTCGGACCGGGCATCCCGCACTTCGCGCAGTCCCCGAAGGTCGGGGCGTACCCGTTCACGGCAAGCGAGCGCAGCAGGAAGGCGTCCAGCACGAGGTTCGGCGCGTGCTCGCCCCGGGCGAGGGTCCGCAGCCCGCCGACCAGCAGCAGGTACTGCTGCACCGCCGGCTCGCCCTCGTGGTCGGTGAACCGCTCGGCCGTCTCCAGCATGGCCGTCCCGGCGGTGTACCGGGCGTAGTCGGTCACGATGCCACCGCCGTACGGCGCGATGGTCTCGCTCTGCGTGCACAGCGGCAGCCCGCGTCCGACCAGCTCGCTCCCCTTCGAGAAGAACTGCACGTCGACGTGCGAGAACGGCTCCAGCCGCGCCCCGAACTTCGACTTCGTCCGCCGCACTCCGCGCGCCACGGCGCGTACGCGTCCGTGACCGCGTGTGAGCAACGTGATGATCCGGTCCGCCTCACCCAGCTTCTGGGTGCGCAGCACGATGCCGTCGTCGCGGAACAGACTCATGCCGTCCATTCTCGCGCATGCGTCAGGGCACCTCGCCCCGGCTTCTGGCATTGGTGTAGGCCGTCGCCGCGCTGAGGCGCTCCGCCGGGGTGGCGTGGCGTACGTCACCCGGCTCGGCGTCCCACTCCCGGCCACCGCCGTACGGCCGCATCTGGACGTACGGGCCCTCGTGCCCCATGACGAGGCCGACGCGCCCGGTGCGGATGTCGATGGCGTAGGTGCCGACGGGCGGGGGGTAGGTCATCGCAGCACCGCCGCGAGGCGCCGCGCGGTCCCGACGGAACACCGGCCCAATTCGACGAGGGGACAGGGTGCCTCCCGCGCAAGACTCACCGGGTCGAGCCCGAGGGAGGGAAGAGTAATTCCGGCCTCCGCGAGCGCCGCGCGCAATTCTTTCACCGTGTCCTCCGCTTCTTCGACGCAGAGCGCCGAGTGTGGTGCCTCCACCGTGTTCCCCTCCGCTTTACGGTTTCACTCTTCGCGCCTCCAGAATGCCGTGCGATGACTACACTCGGCGGGAATATGCGCACTACAAGTGGGGTTCCGCGCGCAGGGGTTGGTTATGGCCAATGGTTCACGGCAGGCGGCGTGGGAGTTCTTCGGAACGGAACTGAAACGGCGGCGCGAGGATGCGGGAATCACCCAAGTCGAGCTCGGGGCTCGGGTTTTCGTGTCGGGGGGCTACATCGGGCGGTTCGAACAGGCTATTCGTAAGCCGCAGTTGGACGTGGCGCAGAGGATTGACGAGGGCGGTTGTGCCGGAAGTTGATTGACGATCCGCGATACGCGGATCTGCGAGTTCGCGCCGACGGTTGTTCCGGGCCTGCTGCAGACGAAGGAGTACGCACGAGCGGTCACGATCGCCGCGAATCCGTTCGAGCCGGACTCCTACGTCGACGAGATCGTCACCGCCCGCTCGGAGCGATCGCTCATCCTCGACGACGCTGCACGGCCCGAGTATTGGGTGACCTTGCATGAGAACGTGCTGCGGATTGGCGTGGGCGGTCCGCAGGCCATGGCGGCGCAGTCGGGTCACATCGCACGGCTGATGCGTGACCGCACTGCGGTGGTGACAGTGCTCCCGTACGACGCAGGGGCGCATGCGGCCATGGGCGGGATGTTGAAGCTCATGGACTTCGAAGAGGCCCCGCCGGTGGCATGTACGGAGACGGAGTATTCGGGCACACTCATCGACGATCCGGCCGTGGTGATGCACGCGCAGCGCACATACGATCTGCTCAGGGCCGCCGCACTGTCGCCGGAGGCGTCCCTGGCCCTGATCGAATCGGCGGCGGAGGCCTTCAGACGATGCGCGCGTTCGACTTGAGCAACGCCCGCTGGACGAAGAGCACCTACAGCAACGGTGACGGAGACAACTGCGTCGAAGTGGCCGACGGAGTCCCCGGCGTCGTGCCCGTCCGGGACAGCAAGGTGGCCGGTGGGCCGGTGGTCGTCGTCGGGTCGGTGGCCTGGACGGAGTTCGTACGTACCGTCGGGGCACTCCACCAGCAGGCGGCCCCAGGGCCGACGCCTGCGGCGACCCTGAGCCGCACACTGGGGTAAGCCCCCCGGCGTTTCGGGGCGTTGTCCGGATGGGGAGCCCCCCGCGCATCCGCGAGGCTCGTCGCATGACGCAGCGCACGCGCATCCTCCGTAACGCCGCCCTCGTCGGCGTGTCCACCGCCCTCCTCGCCGCCACCGCGCCCGTGACCGCCTCCGCGGCCACCGGCGGCCCGCCCGGGACCGAGCCCCTGTCCTGGACCGCCTGCGAGGGCGCCACCGTCGACCCCCGTCAGCAGTGCGCCGCCCTCCAGGTCCCCGTGGATCACTCCGACCCCGACAGCCCACGGATCGACATCACCGTCTCGCGCATCCCCGCCGAGGATCCGGACGCCCGGCGCGGCGCCCTGCTGCTCATCGCCGGCGGGCCGGGCGGCTCCAGCCTGAACGACCCGTCGGGGAAGGGGCAGAAACTGCCGCAGGGCGTCCGCGACACCCACGACCTCATCGGGTTCGCCCCGCGCGGGCTCGCACCGTCCTCCCCCGTCTCCTGCGGGCTGGAGTACGGCGACCTCGCCACCTCAAAGCTCCGCCCCTGGCCCGCTCCCGACGGCTCGGTGGACGGGAACATGGCCACCGCCCGCCGTATGGCCGACTCGTGCGCACGCAACGGTGGTGAACTGATCAAGCACCTCAGCACCGCCAACGAGGCCCGCGACATCGACCGCATCCGGGCCGCGCTCGGCGAGCGGAAGATCTCCGCGTGGGGTGTCTCGTACGGGACGTACGTCGGCGCGGTCTACTCGCAGCTCTTCCCCCACCGCACCGATCGCATCGTGCTGGACAGCGTCGACAACCCCGACCCCGACCGCGTCAACCGGGCCTGGCTCGCCGGGCACGAGCAGGGCGTCGAGGACACCTTCCCGCACTTCGCCGCATGGGCCTCGAGGCCGGGCAACCCGGACCGCCTGGCGCGCCGGGCCGCCGATGTCCGGCCGATGTTCCTGCGGCTCGCCGCGCGGCTCGACCGTGAGCCGATCCCGTGGCCCGGCGCCAATCCGGAGGAGCTGAACGGCAACGTGCTGCGCCAGGCGTTGCTGGACGGCCTCTACCGGCCCGGCCGCTACCCGGCGCTCGCCCAGCTGATGCGGGCCGCCCGGCAGGGCACCGTGCCGCCCGCGCCCGAGGCGCCGCCCGAGGAAGTGCTGCAGAACGTCGCAGGCGTCGGCGCAGGGACACTGTGCAACGACGTGGCGTGGCCCGAGTCCCAGGCCGTGTACGAGAAGGGCGTCGCCGAGAGCCGCGCCAAGTACCCGCTCACCGCCGGCATGCCCCGCAACGCGATGCTCTGCGCCTCCTGGCCGTACCCGCCGCGTGAGGCGCCGGTGCGGATCACCGACCACGGCCCGTCCAACGTCCTGCTGGTGCAGAACGAGCGGGACGTCGCCACCCCGCTCACCGGCGCGTTGAAGATGCGGGATGCGCTCGGGCGCCGCGCGGTCATGGTCACCGTGGACTCCACCGGCCACGACGCCTACCTCGCCAACGGCAACGCCTGCGGCGACCGCGTCGTCTCCCGCTTCCTGGCGACCGGGGACCGTCCGGACTCGGACCTCTACTGCCGCTGACCGGTGCCGGGTGTCACCAGGCCCGACTCGTACGCCACGATGACCAGTTGGGCCCGGTCCCGGGTGCCCAGCTTGCCCATGATGCGGCTGACGTGGGTCTTGGCGGTGAGGGGGCTCAGGCCCAGGGCGTCGGCGATCTCGGTGTTGTTGAGGCCCCGGGCGACCAGGGTGAGGACCTGCCGTTCGCGGTCGGACAGGCAGTCGGGGCCGTCACCGCCCCCCACGGGCGTCGCAGGGCAGCGCAGGAAGCGTTCGATCAGGCGGGCCGTCGGGCCGGGTGACAGGAGCGCGTCACCCGCCGTCACCGTGCGGATGGCGTCGAGGAGGTCGGCGGGTCTCGTGTCCTTGACCAGGAAGCCGGAGGCGCCCGCGCGCAGGGCCTCCACGATGTTCTCGTCCGTGTCGTAGGTGGTGAGGACGAGTACCTTCACGCCCGCCAGGTCCTCGTCGGCCGCGACGAGCCGGGTCGCCTCGATGCCGTCGAGGTCGGGCATGCGGATGTCCATGACGACCAGGTCGGCGCGTTCGGTACGGGCCAGTTCGACGGCCTGGCGGCCGGTGCCCGCCTCGCCGACCACCTCCATGTCGGGGGCCGACGCGACGAGCAGGGCGAACGCGGCTCGGACGAGGTTCTGGTCGTCCGCGAGCAGTACGCGTATGGTCATCCGGCTCTCTCCGCGGTGATCGTCGTCGTGGTCGTCGGCATGGGTGTGGGGGGTGTCGGCAGTACGGCCGTCACCTCGAAGCCGGTGCCCGTCCCGCGCGGCCCGGCGTCGAGTGTGCCACCGACGCTGCGGGCCCGCTCGCGCATCCCGACCAGACCGAATCCCGGGGTGCCGGCCGGGTCATGGCCGGTGCCGTCGTCGGTGACGGACAGGCGCAGGGCGCCCCGCTCGGCGCACACCTCGACCTGGACGGACGGTTCGGGTCCCGCGTGGCGTACGGCGTTGGTCAGCGCCTCCTGCACGATGCGGTAGGCGGCGGCGCCGACCGCGGGCGGGACGTCGTCGGCCCGTACCGACAGGTCCACCCTCGCTCCGGCCAGGCGCGCCGCCTCCGCCAGGTCGGGCAGGCCGTGCAGGCCGGGCAGCGCGCCTCGGGCGTCGGGAGTGTCCTGGGCACGCAGGACCTCCAGGGTGGTGCGCAGTTCGCCGCGCGCCGACCGGCAGGTCTCGGCGATGTCGTCGAGGGCCTTGGCGACGGCGGCGCGGTCCAGGCGCTCGGGGTCGGCGGTCAGGACGTGGGCGGCGACGGAGGTCTGCACGCCGATCAGGGTGATGCTGTGCGCGAGCAGGTCGTGCAGGTCCCGGGCGACGCGCAGGCGTTCCTCGGCGACGCGGCGCCGGGCCTCCTCCTCGCGGGTGCGTTCGGCGCGTTCGGCGCGTTCGACGATGGAGGCGACGTACTGGCGGTAGTAGCGGACGTCGATGCCGCAGAACAGGACGGCGACGACCCAGCCGGTGATCCGGAGCAGCTCGATCGTGCCCTCGGGGTTGGTGAGGGCGTTCATGACCAGCCCCACCCCGATGACGGTGCCGCCGGTGGCCAGGGTGCGGCGCACGGTGCCGGTCGTGGCGATGGTGTAGAGCGCCACCATGGTCGCGGGGACGGGCGCGGAGTGGTTGTGGTCGAGGGCGTGGTAGGCGGCGACCGGGGCGGCCACCAGGCAGAACTTCAGCATGGGGCGGCGCCTGCGCCGTGCCAGCGGCGCGTGGCCGGCGAGCAGGAGGGCCCAGCCCAGGGCGTCGGGGCGACGGCCCTCGTCGGCGAGCAGGGCGATGCAGGCCGCCGCGGTGAAGAGGACCGCGGCGAGGACGGTGTCGTTGCGGTCGGCGTGCGGGGCGGCCGACGGGTCGCGGTTGATCGCGGCCATGATCCGCTCGCCGAGGCGGGGTCCGGGCCCCGGCGGAGGGGTGGGGGTAATTGCCTGCACCCGCCCATCCTCCGCGACGGGCGCGCCCCTCCGGGAGAGGAGGGGCGCACTCCGGTCGGGGGGTGCCGGCTCAGACACCGACGGGCTCCCGTTCACCGGCCGGTGCCGGCTCCTCGGGTCCCCGGGAGAGGCGGCCCGGCCACCACAGCCGGCGGCGCAGGGCGACGCTCGCGCTGGTGACCAGGTAGGTGCGGACGAGGAAGGTGTCGAGGAGGACGCCGACGGCGATGACGAAGCCCAGCTCGACGAGTTGCACCATCGGCATGCTGGTGAGCACCGCGAAGGTGGCCGCGAGGACCAGCCCGGCGGAGGCGATGACGCCGCCCGTGGTGCGCAGTGCGGTGAGCGCGGCCCGCGTCGGTTCGGCGCCGTGCAGGGACTCCTCGCGCATCCGGTGCATCAGGAAGATGCCGTAGTCGACGCCCAGGGCCACCAGGAAGACGAAGGACAGCAGGCCGAGGCCCGGATCGGTGCCCTCGAAGCCGAAGAGCGGACCGAAGACCAGGCCGCCGATACCGAGGGCCGCACCCCACACGGCGACCACGGCGGTGACCAGGATCAGCGGGGCGACCAGGGAGCGGAGCAGGACGACGAGGATCAGCAGGACCGACAGCAGCACCAGCGGGACGACGATGACGGTGTCCCGGGCGTTGGTGTCCTCCAGGTCGATCTGCTGGGCGCTGGGGCCGCCGACGTAGGAGCCGTCGAGGCGGTCGCGCAGGTCCTCGATGGTGGCGGTCTCGGCGGCCGACTGGGGCGGGGCGGAGGCCAGGAGGGTCAGCTCGGTCCATCCGTCGCCGCTGCGGCCCCGCTCGGCGCTCACCACACCCCGTGTGTCGCGGGCCTCGGCGAGGGCGGCGTCGGCACCGTCGGTCGGGGTGATGACGGTGATGGGCTGGGTGCCGCGCTCCGGGTAGGCGGCGGCGAGGGTTTCCATGGCGGCGATCGCCTCGGGCTTGGAGGTGAAGGAGTCCTCCTGCTTGAGGGTGCCGGGGAGGTTGAGGGAGCCGAGGGCGAGTGCGCCGAGCAGGAGGGCGCCGCCCACCAGGACCGCGCGGGGGCGTCGTTCGGCGGAGCCGCCCATCGCCGTGAAGAGCGACTTGCGGGCCTTGGGCGTGCTGCCGTAGCGGGGTACGAGGGGCCAGAAGACGCGGCGGCCCAGCAGGACCAGGATCGCGGGGAGCAGGGTGAGCATGGCGGCCAGCGCGCAGAGCACGCCGACGGTGCCGAGCGGGCCCATGCCACGGCTGGAGTTGAGGTCGGCGGCGAGCAGGCAGAGCAGGCCGGCGGCGACGGTGCCGGAGGAGGCGAGGACGGCGGGGCCGCAGCCGCGCAGGGCGGCGAGCATGGCGTCGCGGGGGCGTTCGATGCGGCGCAGCTCCTCGCGGTAGCGGGAGACCAGCAGCAGCGCGTAGTCGGTGCCGACGCCGAAGACGAGGATGGTCATGATGCCGGTGCTCTGACCGGAGACCGAGGTGCCGAACCACTGGTTGAGGCCGTAGGCGACGCCCATGGAGAGGTAGTCGGCCATTCCGGCGACGGCGAGCGGGACCAGCCAGAGGAAGGGGCTGCGGTAGATGAGGATCAGGAGGAGGGCGACGACGGCGGCCGTGGTGTAGAGGAGCGGGCCGTCGAGGGAGTTGTAGACCTCGCCCGCGTCGGTGGCGAGGGCGCCCGCGCCGCCGACGTCGACGCTCAGCCCGTCGCCGCCCTCGGCGATCTCCCGAACGGCGCCCACGAGTGCGTCGCGCGCCTCCTCGTCCTGGCCGGGTTCGGTGCTGGCGACCGGGTACATGAGGGTGGTGCCGTCCTCGGACGGGATGCCGGAGGGGCGGTCGGTGAGCGGGTGCGCGGACGCGATCCCGGCGATCTGGTCGGCGGCGGTGGCCTTGTCGGCGGCGGTCAGTCCGGTGTCGCGGTGGTAGACGACGACCATCTCGGTGGCCTCGCCGCCGGGCAGCCGGTCCTGGATCTTCGCCACCTGGGTCGAGTCGGCGCTCGCCGGCAGGTAGTCGACGGCGCGGTCGCGCTGCACGTCGGACAGTTGCGACGCGAACGGCGCGGCGATCGCCAGTACGGCGACCCACAGGCCGAGCACCAGCCAGGGCACGGCCCGGCGCCGCCCGGAGCGCATCCCTCCGTCTGTCCCCCCGCGTGTCCTTGCAGCCCCCATGGGACGGTCTCCTCCGGTCGGAAGTCTGGTTCGGTGTCTCCAGACTTCCGGCGGCGGAGCGCCGTCGCGTCGGGCCCGGGGGCGAGTTGCCGGGTACTGCCCCGGGTGACAGCCGGGCGCTCTTACTCCCCGGGGATTAGGCGGGCGGCCGGTCAGGCCCGGTCGACCATCCAGTTGCCGTCCTCCTCGGCGTCGACCCGTACCTCCAGCTCGCGCAGGCCCATGCCCGCGTCCCACAGTTCCCGGAAGCGTTTGAGCCGGTCCCGGACGTAGTCCTGGCGGGCGGTGAGCCGGGTGCGGACGTTGACGTCGCGCAGGTCCTGCTCGATCTCGAAGGACACCGCCTCGTCGTAGAGGATGAAGTCGTTGGTGGTGCCGCGCTGGAGGTGCGGGGGCAGTTCGGGCAGGACGGCGGCGCGTACGTCGATCCGTCGCAGTTCCTGTTCCTCACACAGGCGCAGCAGCCGGTCGTCGAGCTCGCGGGCGCTCTCCAGGAGGAAGAGCCGGCGCACCGTCAAGCCCTGTTCGTCGATCGCCTGCTGCTGGGCGTCGAGATAACGGCCGGCGGGCTCGCTGTTCCAGAACTCCCGGTCGACGGAGGTGCTGGTGGCGCAGATGGAGTGCTCGGCGGCGCGGGTGAGGGTGAGCATCCAGTCGTGGTTCTCGCCGGGGCACTCGGCGTTCAGGTTGGTGAGGTCCGCCATGTGGCCGACGACCCGCGCCATCTCCAGGTGGACGAAGGTGTGCAGGATCGAGGGTTCCGGGAGCAGGACGTCGGCGAAGCCCTTGGCGAGGTCGGGCACGCTGTCGATGCGGACCGGGTCCATCTGGGGCCGGGCCTCGGCGGCGCCGTGGTCGACCCGGGTGACATGGGTCTCGACCAGCTGCTTCACGTCCTCGGTGTGCCGGGTCAGGCCGGTCTTCAGCTCGTCGTCGTAGCGGTTCAACCCCTCCCGGACGGCGGCGGTGTTCTCGGCCAGCGCGTTCTCCACCCGGCGGGTGTGCTCCTCCAGCCGGGCGTGCCCCGGGCGCGGGGTCAGGCCGATGACGTACTGGACGAGCAGCGCGGCGCCGGCGCAGAGCACGGCGGCCGCTAACTGCCGCAGTGTTCCGTCGTCGGGGCTCAGCAGTGCCGTGACGCTCCAGAAGAGGGCGCCGACGACCAGGGCGATCAGCAGCATGCGTGCCCAGGGCGACTCCCCTTTCAGGGCGGCCGGGCCGGGCGGGTGGTTCGTGTCGTCGGGGCGGGGTGACTGTGCCGTGCTCATCTCGCTTCTCCCCCCGTTGGGATACGCGTCGGATCGGGTCGATCGAGGTGCGGGGATGTGCGTGGGAGGCGCCGGCGCCCGGTCAGGGGACCGGTTCCACCTCCTGGTGAGGTGTGGGAATGGCGTGCAGGGTGAGCTGGTCGCGGATGCGCTGCACCAGGGTCCGCCACTGCCGGGTGAAGCCGGGGCGTTCCTCCAGCGGGTCCCACAGCGCGGCCAGTTCCGGGCTCACCCGGGCGCGTGGCATCCACAGGTGCAGCAGGTGGTCGACGGCCGGGCGCAGGGTCCGGACGACGGCGCCGGTGTCCCGGGCGGCGCCGGTGCCCAGGCGGACGCCGTCGAGCATGCGGACGACGGTGGTGAGCAGCCAGTCGTGCAGGGCGAGGTCCTCGCAGAGGGCGGCGAGACCGGCGGCGGGGGTGTCCTCGGGCACCCGGAGGCGGACGGTGCGCAGTTCGTCCTCGGCGAGGGTGAAGCGTTCGAGGCGGAATCCCTCGCCCGGCGCCGCGGGCAGCGCGGCCCAGCGCAGCCGGGTGGGGCGGGAGCGGAAGGGCGGGCGCTGGTCGAGCAGGGGGTGGCGCAGCAGCCGGGTGAGCAGGCCCTCGGCGATCAGTCCGGCGTCGAGGTCGCCGGTGCGTCCGCCGCCGAGGACGCCCTGGGCGACCGCCTCGTGCGGCAGTTTCCCGAGCGGCTCGACCACGCCGGGCCGTACGAGGTACTCGCCCCACGGCCGGCGCCGGTCGGGGCCGGTGGCGGGCAGGTGGAAGCGGGCGGAGGTCTGCAGGACGCGGCCCTCGGTGAGCGCGGCCCGTGCGGCGACGGTGCCGACCGCGCGGACGCGGGCACCGTTGGCGCTGGGCAGCGGGCAGTCGACGCCGGTGAGGGTGTCGGAGGAACGCGCGTAGAGGCCGGGGCGTTCGGAGGTCAGGGCCCGTTCGTCGGCGCGCAGGGCCAGGAGTTGAGCGGCGGCCCGGATGTCGAGGGCCTGCCGGGCGGGCAGCAGGCAGGTGCGGATCTCACCGCAGGCGAGTACGGCGCGCGGTGTGCGTGTGCTCTCGCGCGGCGCCATGTCAGAGCCCCGGGTAGTAGACGTAGGAGACGCGGTCGGCGACCGAGTCGGGGACGGGCGTGCGTTCGCGGCCGGAGCGTTCGGCGACCTGTTCCAGGGCGCCGGGGTCGACCTCGATCTGGTCGAGGATCACGCGGACGGCGTGTTCGACCGGGAGGAAGCGGGTGGGCAGGACCGAGCAGGTCCGGTAGGCGGCGAACGGGTCGGCGCGGTCGTTGAGCCGGAGCAGCGAGGGCAGTTCGTCCCAGTCGTCGGGGAAGCCGGCGGTGGTGTGCGGTTGCGGTACGAGGACGGCCTCGCCCTCGTTGCGCAGCAGGCCGAGGCGGGCGAGCTGCCAGACGGCGGCCAGGAAGGGGCAGGACCAGGTGCGGTGCCCGTCGGCGTCGTCGCTCCACAGTTCGACGTCGAGGAAGACGGAGTGGCGGCGGGCGGCGGTCTCCTTGGGCGGCTGCCACTCGACGGCCCGTTTCATGGCCTGCGGGGCGCGGGCGACGGGGCTGCGCTCGCCGTTGGCCAGCCAGCCGGTCTGCGCGGCGGGCGGGCGCAGGCCGTAGCTGCCGGGCGGCGGTGACTCCACGATGCGTCCGGCGACCGCCTCGGCGACGGGCACCTTCCCGGTGACGGCGCAGCCGGACTCGCGGGCCAGGTAGTCGACGCTCAGCCCGGCCCGCTCGGCCTGCGCGAGGAGCATGGGGACGACCTCGGCGGGGGTGGAGAAGCGGGTGAAGTAGTCGTCGATGAGGAAGCAGGTGCTGATCCGGGCGCGTGTGCCGCCGGTGCGGGCGGCGGCGGCGGCGCGGGCCGCCTCCGCCCAGGGGCGTACTTCGGCGAAGTGGCTGCGCAGGCGTTCCGGGCCGGCCTCGAAGTCCTCCATGTAGAGGTGGCCCAGCTCCAGGGAGAGGTGGGCCAGCGGCACCGACCGGTTGCGCGGCTCGGCGGCGGTCTCGCGGAAGACTGCGTCCGTCACGGCCGCCCCCAGTGCGCGTCGTCCGTCAGGCGCCGGGCGATCTCCTCCAGTGCCTCCAGGGTCTCCTTGTTGGCGATCTGGGTGGCGAGGACGTCCTCCTCGGTGATCAGCTGCTCGCGCCACTGGAGTATGGGCTCCAGCGGCACGATGCCGAGGACCACGCTGTCGCCGATGGCGTGTTCGGCCGCGAGCCGGCGCAGCGCCTCGTCGCAGGCCTGCATCCAGGCGGCCTGGGCGGGTGAGCCCTGGGACCACAGCGGCGACTCGGGGTCGGGTACGGCGGCCCGCACGAAGCGGATCGCGGCCTCCAGCGCCTCCTTGTCGTGGCCGCGTTCGACGCCGCCGCCGATGATGCCGTGGTCGGCGTGGACGAGCCCGGAGGCGGCGATGACGTGCTGCCGGGTCCAGCGGTGGAAGACGAGCCAGCGGAAGGGGACGTTGCGCATCCGGGGGTGGGCGGTGGCCGCGAGCACCATGTCGACGGCGTAGCTGCGGCCGGCGCTGAGGTCGACGACGGTGACGTCGAACTCTCCGTTGAGCCGCAGCAACAGGTCGATGCAGCGCTGGAGGGATTCCTCGCCGATGGCGAACTCGCCGCCGCCCGCGTCACCGGGGAACAGGACGAGGCGGCCGGACTGGTTGGGGCGGGCGCGCAGCAGGGGGTGTTCGGTCTGCCGCCAGACGTCGATCCGGGCGGGCTCGGCGACCTCGCCCTCCAGGTAGGAGTGCAGGCCGCGTTCCTCGGTGCCGCGCATCGCGCCGGGCACGTCGAAGACGGCGGCGGCGGTGGGCGAGCCGAAGTCGAAGTCCACGTAGGCCACGTGGTCGCCGGTGAGGGCGCGCTGGTACGCCAGGTTGGCGCTGGTCACCGAGCGCCCGGTGCCTCCTTTGTCGGAGGCGGCGAAGACGAGCACGCTCACACCTCCTGTGCGGCGGCGCCCCTGGCCTGGGCCAGAGTGTCGAGTTCCTGGAGGACGGGCAGGGCCAGGGCGAAGGCGGTGGCGGGCCGGTCGTCGACCAGGCTGCGGGCGTGGTCGAGGCGGTTCTCGATGCTGCGCATGGCCCGGGCTCTGCTGCCGTCGGCGGCGGCGGACGCCTCCAGCTGTTCCTTGCCGAACAGGTGGGTGGCCTCGCTGAGCAGTTCGCGGGCCAGCTCGGCGAGTTCGGGGCTGCGGATGGGCTGCTGCTCGTAGAGGTTGCGGGCGGCGACGAGGCATTCGGTGACGCGCTCGGTGATGCTCCACGACATGCGCAGTTCGGCGTGGTGCGCCTCGGGGTACACGGCCTGGACGTTGTCCCAGAGGCCGGCGCCGTCCTCGTCGTCGATCCGCCGGTTCCACAGGTGTTCGAAGGCCTGCTCGGCGAGACGCAGCAGCCGGTCCTGCGCGCCGATGTTCCGGGAGAGTTCGGCGAGCTGGATGATCCGCTTGAGGAGCTGGGCGGAGAAGTCCGTCATCCGCCACAGCAGCAGCCCGCCGGTGCGGTCGCTGCCGGCCAGCGGCATGGTGACGCCGGGGTTGTGCAGGGCGATGGTGGGGTCGTTCCTCGTCATCCGGCTGGTGACCCGGCCGCGGTCGGCGAGGCGTTCCATGACGGCGACGGTGCGGGTGAGGTCGTCGTCGGTGGCCTTCCGGCGTACCAGGTCGTGGACGAGGATGGCGGCGACGGTGAGGGAGAAGTACTCGGACTCAAGGCGCAGGCCCGTGGTCTGCCAGGGCAGGTCCTCCAGGGGCCAGCGCTCGGTGCCGAAGCGGGCGATCGCCGACCAGTACTGCTGGCTGAGCTCCCAGCGCAGGCGTAGTGCCTCGGCGAGCTTCTGCTGGTCGGCGTCGAGCAGCCCGAGGGTGAGGGTGCGGTCGGAGAACAGGTCCTGGATGCCGTCGAGGGCGACGACGGTGAAGTACACGTAGGGCAGGCGGTCGGCGATCCCGGCGGGCTGGCCGCGGACCGGGACGTCCAGGTCGGTGATCTCGGGGGCGTCCTGGACGATGCCCCAGGCCCAGCCGCACTCGAAGAGCTGGCTCTCGTCGCGGATGCCCTCGTCGACCTCGATGCCGCGGGAGAGACTCTCGATGATGGTGGCGCGCAGGGGGCGTAAGCGGCGGGAGAACTGCTGGAGGACGGCCCGGTCGGACTGCCTGCCCTGTCCGACGACCTGGATCAGTCTCCTGCCCTGTTCGGACTCGGCGTCGAAGACGTTGACGGTGAAGGAGCGCAGCAGGCTGACCATGGCGGCGGTCAGCCGGGCGTTGGTGGCCTCGCGCAGCTCGGCGATCGACCGGTGCACCTCGGGGCGGGTGGTGGTGGTCTCGTAGACCTTGAGGAAGCCGAGGGTGGCGAGGCAGAGCGTGACGGACATGGAGTAGGAGTCGACCACGCCCAGCTGGCCCTGCTCGTGCGTGATCCGGCCGTCGGGTTCGGCGGGACGGAAGTAGTGCCCGCCGGCGAAGGTGGGGCTGTCGTCCGTGCCGGTGTGGGTGCGCATGAACTGGGTCAGCGCGGTGATCAGGTTGGGCGGGATCTCCAGGCGGCTGCCGAGCCGGTCCAGGGCGCGCAGGACGTCGCGTTCGGTGGTGTCCGGCTGGTCGAGCCGGAAGGCGGGGACCTCGGTCGCCGGATACAGCAGACACAGCAGGCGCTCGGCGTCCGCGACGCTGCTCAGCCCGTCGGTGTCCCCCCGGACGAGCTTCCCGTCGTCGAACGAGTGACGGGCCATGGCCTGCCAGATGTCCAGCAGATGCTGGCGTGGCTTGATCTGCATCCCCGCACCCCTCGTACAGATCCGCTTGCCCTGTGTTCCAGCATGGTCCCCGTTCCTACGGGGCGGCAACCACCGCGTTGCGCCGCCCCAGAGCGAGGATCATTCCCTCGTGTCCCGGCCGCACCATGTGGTGCAGATCGTGGATCTCCAGCTCTCCCGTGAACGGCTCCAGGCTCTCCCTGACCTGGTCCTCGTTCACCCGGTAGGCCGGGTAGTCGTGGTCGCCGACGCGGTAGCCGACCGATTCCTTCATGAAGGCGGTGGCGAACGGCGCGCCCTCGCCCAGCGCGTTCATGAAGCAGCGCACGCCCCGGTGGAACTCGTCGGGGCACTCGGACATCGAGTCGGCGACGAAGAACATCGTCCCGAGGTCCCAGCGGCGGCTTCCGTTCTCCAGGTCGAACAGGTTGCCGCGCTCCACCCTGACGATCTCGCCGAACCGGCTCCTGGGATCGGCGGCGGCGTAGGCGGGGGCGTGGCGGAGTTCGTTCCAGAACGCGTCCCAGGCCGTGTCGTACCCGCCGGAGGAGACCTGCCGCTCCAGGTACTCGACGTTCGGGCGCGCGTACTCCAGCAGCAGCACCTTCTCGCACCAGGGGAGCATGGAGAGCGCGGGATAGAGGTTGGCGCCGGCTCCGACGTCGATGCCCCGGGCGGTGCCGGGGGTGGCTCCGGTGAAGCAGCGGCTGAACCAGTCGCGCATCAACCGGACGATCAGCAGGTCGACTTCGAGCGGCGTCCGGTAGTTGTTGTCGACGTACACCTCTGGATCGAACTTCGACCACGGTGCGTCGGCGTTGCGATCCATAGTCACCCTGCCGCGTTCCTTCGGTTCCGGACAAGCCCCAGTGCCGTGCACGGTAGGCCACCAGGACACGTCGAGACAGCCGGAAACACGCCAGCCCTCATCCGCCGGGCGCACGTCAGGCGCACTGTCGCACACCCTAACTCGCCCTTGCACGGGAGAAGTTGGACGCTCACTCTAGCCAGAAGGAGTCACCGGCCGCCACACGAAGGCCGGTACTCCTGACGAATGAACAGCGCATCCGTCGAGTTGACCTCGCGCGTCCCGACTGGGGGGTTGCATGACCGCCGAACCACTGGAACGTTCCCTCGACCACCGCGACCAGCTCACGCATCTCACCCCCCATCCCGACGAACCACTGGTCCTGCGGACGGCCCGGGAATCCGACCTGCCCGAACTGCGGCGGCTCGACGAGGAGGTCTTCCAGGAGGTCGCCTATCCGGGCTTCCTGCTGCGCCAGCTCTTCGACATGTACGAACAGAACTTCCTGGTGCTGGACGACGGCACGGGCCGGCTGCGCGGCTACGTGCTGGCGGCCACGAGGGCGCTGGGCGCGGACAGCTGGATACTCGGCCTGTGCGTGACGCAGGACCGCCGGCGTCACGGGCTGGGACGGGAGCTGATGACCGAGGTGCTGGACCGGCTGCGCCGGGACGGCATACGGGTGGTGCGCCTGACGGTGGAGCCCGCCAACCTCGCGGCCATCTTCCTCTACCGCGACCTCGGGTTCCGCCCGGAGGAGCCCGACGGCGGGCTGCGCCCGGACTACTTCGGCCCGGGCATGCACCGGCAGATCATGCGGCTGGACCTGGACCACTAGGGCCGCCGGCCGGGAGGGCGACCGGGCGGGGAGGCCCGGCTAGGAGGGCGTGCCCGCCGACTCCAAGAGGCGGGTCACGTCGTCGGAGCAGATGGTCAGGGCCGCGCCGATCGTCGCCAGGGCGTCGCGTTCGGCGGGGGTGTAGGGGCCGTCGGCGAGGGCGATGCGGGCACCCTGGAGCAGGATCGATTCGCGGCCGACGGCGGCGAGGTGCGGGGCCAGCGGGTCCAGCGCCTCGTGCAGCTCTATGGCCAGACCGGGCACGCAGGGCTCACCGTGGACCCGCCCGGTGTCCGCCTCCAGCGCCTCCACCAGCGCGCTCAGCTGGTCCTCGGTGCAGTCCTCGAAGCCGGCCGCGCGCACCGCGACGGCCGCCGTCTGAAGTGCCGTGCGGGAGCAGGCGCCGCCCGCGGCGAGGACCGCGAGGGCGACGGTGTGGACGGCGTCGCGGAGCATGGCGGAGAAGCGGGTGGTGGTGGGGTGGTCGAGGACGTCGGTGCCGTAGTGGCGGCGGCAGGCGGCGCACTCGACGGCGGGGGCGGACTCGCCGCGCGGCAGCACGGGGACGCCGAGGAGCGTGAAGCGGCGGCGGCCGGTCAGGCGCTGGTAGTTGCGGTCGCCCCCGCAGCCGGGGCAGAAGAACTCGCCGTCGCCGACGGGTGTCCACGCGGTGCGGGTGCCCAGGATGTGTGGCAGCCGGGCAGCTCGGCCGTTTCGTCCCCGTCCAGGCAGCACGTCGCACCTCCGTAACCGCGTGACAGCATCGTCGCGCTGGCGTGATGTTAGCCACATCACCGACGTGGAGTCAGTACCCGGGAAGAGGCCTTTCCGTGACCTGCACACGGAAATGGCCGGTATACGACGGGGCCCCGCCCGCCGTTTTCCGGCGGGCGGGGCCTCGAACCACCGTTTCGACTGGTCAGCGCGTAGCACGGTTGACGGCGGATACGACCGCCTTCAGCGAGGCGCGTGTGGTGTTCGCGTCGATTCCGATGCCCCACAGCACCTTGTCGCCGATGGCGCACTCGATGTAGGAGGCGGCCTGCGCGGAGGCGCCCTCGCTCATCGTGTGCTCCTGGTAGTCCAGCAGCCGTACGTCGATGCCGATGCCCTGCAGGGCGTGGAAGAACGCCGAGATCGGGCCGTTGCCGGTGCCGACCAGGGTGGTCTCCTGGCCGTCGACCGCGGCCTCGACGGTGAGGGTGTCGACGCCGTCGCGGTCGGTCGTGGTCTGGCCGTTGGCGACCTGGATGCGGCCCCAGGGGTTGTCCGGGTTGGGCAGGTACTCGTCCTGGAAGACGTCCCAGATGGCCGTGGGGGTGATCTCGCCGCCCTCGGCGTCCGTCTTGGCCTGGATGATCTTCGAGAACTCGATCTGCATCCGGCGCGGCAGGTCCAGCTTGTGGTCGTTCTTCAGGACGTAGGCGATGCCGCCCTTGCCGGACTGCGAGTTGACGCGGATGACCGCCTCGTAGGAGCGGCCGACGTCCTTCGGGTCGATCGGCAGGTACGGGACGGCCCACTCGATGTCGTCGACGGTGACGCCCTTGGCGGCCGCGTCGGCCTCCATCGCGTCGAAGCCCTTCTTGATGGCGTCCTGGTGGGAGCCGGAGAAGGACGTGTAGACCAGGTCGCCCACGTACGGGTGGCGCGGGTGGACCTCCATCTGGTTGCAGTACTCCCACGTACGGCGGATCTCGTCGATGTCGGAGAAGTCGATCTGCGGGTCGACGCCCTGGGAGAACAGGTTCATGCCCAGGGTGACCAGGTCGACGTTGCCGGTGCGCTCGCCCTGCCCGAACAGGCAGCCCTCGACGCGGTCGGCGCCGGCCATGACGGCCAGTTCGGCCGCCGCGACCGCCGTGCCGCGGTCGTTGTGCGGGTGGACGGACAGGCAGACGTACTCGCGGCGGGAGAGGTTGCGGCCCATCCACTCGAAGCGGTCGGCGTGCGTGGACGGCGTGGAACGCTCCACCGTGGCGGGCAGATTGAGGATGATCTCGCGGCCGGGTCCGGGCTGGTAGGTGTCCATCACCGCCTCGCAGACCTCCAGGGCGAAGTCCAGCTCGGTGTCGGTGAAGATCTCGGGGCTGTACTGGTAGCCGAACTCCGTCTCCGGGCCCAGCAGTTTCTCGGCGTACTCCATGACCAGCCGGGTGCCGTCGACCGCGATCTGCTTGATGTCGTCGCGCGAGCCGCGGAAGACGACCCGGCGGAAGACGGGGGCGGTGGCGTTGTACAGGTGGACGGTGGCCCGCTTGGCGCCCTTCAGGGACTCCACCGTGCGCTCGATCAGGTCCTCGCGGGCCTGGGTCAGTACGGAGATGGTGACGTCGTCCGGGATGGCGCCGGGCTCCTCGATGATGGAGCGCACGAAGTCGTAGTCGGTCTGACCGGAGGCGGGGAAGCCGACCTCGATCTCCTTGTAGCCCATCTTGACCAGCAGGTCGAACATCGCGCGCTTGCGGGCGGGCGACATGGGGTCGATCAGCGCCTGGTTGCCGTCGCGCAGGTCGGTGGAGAGCCAGCGGGGGGCGGTGGTGATGCGCTGGTTCGGCCAGGTGCGGTCGGGGATGTCGACCTGCTCGTAGCCGCGGTACTTGCCGGTCGGCATGGGGCTGGGCTGCTGGCGGTTGACCATGGTGGCGTGGGCTCCTCGTGATGTCCGCGGTGTCCGCGTGTCCGGAAGGACGGCCGACGCGCACCACTCAGCACCGCGGGGAGGGAGTCGGCCTATTTACAGGCCCTCGCCGCGGCAGCTAAGGAGAAGCAGCCCGAATCGCATGATGCCCAGCACCTTAGCCGAGTCACGCCGGTCACGCGGGTGTGTATCAGTATGCGGGACCGCAGGGATAACCGGGACAAAAAGTGCCGTATACCACTCCCCGCCGGTCACGGGGCCGCCTTGGTGCCGGTTTTCACCAATCGTGGTTGCGGGTGGTGACAGCGACGTCACACAGTGCGATGGTGCCGGACATGATGACATACGGGGGCTTCCAGCCCGTCTTCTGCACCATCGTGCCGCCCCACGTCCTCGACAAGCTCGCCCAGCACGAGGACCCCGTGCTCGCCGGGCCCGCCCGCCGGACCCTCCAGCGCGACGCCTTCGAGCGCACCCACCGGCAGCTCACCACGGTCATCGGCGCCCCCTCCGTCGCCCCGCGCGCCGGCGCCGGGCCCGAGAAGCCGCAGCGCACGGTCTTCGACGCCCGGCACGGCACCGACCTGCCGGGCAAGAAGGTGCGCGGCGAGGGCGACGAGCCCGGCAAGGACGCCACAGTGAACCGGGCCTACGCCGGTCTCGGCGCCACCTTCGAGCACTTCCTGAAGGTGTACGGGCGCGACTCCATCGACGGCGCCGGACTGCCGTTGGACGCGACCGTCCACTACGACCGGGAGTACAACAACGCCTTCTGGAACGGCGAGCAGATGGTCTTCGGCGACGGGGACGGGGAAGTCTTCCTCGACTTCACCATCCCCCTCGACGTCATCGGCCACGAGCTGACCCACGGCGTCACCCAGCACACCGCCAACCTGACCTACTACGGCCAGCCGGGCGCCCTCAACGAGTCGGTGTCCGACGTCTTCGGCGCCCTCATCAAGCAGTACTCGCTCGGCCAGACCGCGGCCGAGGCCGACTGGCTGATCGGCGCCGGGCTGCTCGCCCCGCGCGTGACGGGAGTGGCGCTGCGCTCCATGAAGGCGCCGGGCACGGCGTACGACGACGACGTGCTGGGCAAGGACCCGCAGCCCGCGACGATGGACGACTTCGTGCGCACCGGCCGCGACAACGGCGGCGTCCACATCAACTCCGGCATCCCCAACCACGCCTTCTACCTCGTCGCCACCGCGCTCGGCGGGCACGCCTGGGAGCGGGCGGGACTGATCTGGTATGACGTGCTGACCGGCGGCGAGCTGGCCCAGGACGCGCTGTTCGCGGACTTCGCGACGCTCACGGTGAAGGCGGCCCGGGAGCGGTACGGGGACGCGGAGGAGCTGGAGGCGGTGCGCAAGGCCTGGGAACGGGTCGGGGTGCGGACGCTGTGATTCCGTACTAGACACGGGTCCATGCGGATTCAGGTGAGGCGCACAGGAGGCTTCGCGGGCATCGAGCGCCACGCGGAGGTCGAGACCGCCGGACGCCCCGACGCGGCCGAGTGGCACACCCTGGCCGAGCGGGCGGTCGCCGACGGGCGGGGCACGCCGCCCATCGGGGTGCCGGACGGGTTCAGCTACCAGATCACCGTGGACGGCAGGACGGTGTACGCCGCCGATCCACGGCTGACGGAGGAGCAGCGCAGGCTGATCTCGCGGGTGCTGAAGGAGGGTGCGTGACGCCGGTGCCGTGCACGGGCGTTGACTTCCCTCACCGGCGGTACGGATCCGCCCACGGCGACCGAGACGGACACGAACGCGATGCCACGGTTCCCGGACGGCTTCCTGTGGGGCGTGTCTACCTCGGCCCACCAGATCGAGGGGGCGGCCGAGCTGCGGGGGCCGTCCGTGTGGGACGTCTTCACCGCCGCTCCGGGACGGGTGAGGGACGGCTCGACGGCGGCGGTGGCCTGCGACCACTACCACCGCTACCGCGAGGACGTGGCGCTGCTGGCGGGGCTGGGCGTGGACGCCTACCGCTTCTCGGTCTCCTGGCCGCGGGCGGACTCCCCCGGCGGCCTCGGTTTCTACGACCGCCTGGTCGACGAGGTCTGCGCGGCGGGCGTGCGGCCGGTGCCGACGCTCCTCCACTGGGGCCTGTCGGCCGGGCTGGACTGGCGGCAGCGGGACACGGCGTCGCGGTCCGCGGAGTACGTGTCCCGGGTCGCGGACCGGCTCGGCGACCGCGTCGGCAAGGGGAGCACCCCGAACGAGCCCGCCGAGCACACGCTGCTCGATCACGTGCTCGGCGTGCACGCACCGGGCGAGCGGCTGCCGTTCGACGCCCTCCCGGTGCCCCACCACCAGCTCCTCGCGCGCGGCCTGGCGGTACGCGCCCTGCGCGCGTCCGGCGCCTCGGACATCGGGATCGCCAACTCGCACGGGCCCGCCTGTCCGGCCTCCGGGGCGGCGGCCGACCGGGGGGCGACGGAGCTCTGCGACGTCCTGCTGAACCGGATGTTCGCCGACCCGGTGCTGAGCGGGCGGTACCCGGAGGGCATCGAGGAGCTGATGCGGGGAACACCGGTCCGATAAAAGGTCTCGGTGCTGTCGGCGGGGAGTCGTACGCTGGAGACAGCAGACACACCCGTCACGCGGCGCACGCCGCAGAGGAGGACGAGCAGGCCTCGAGCGCCGGCCCATGACTCAGACACCCTCAGCTCACACCCCCGCGCAGGGGCAGGCCAGAGCACAGATCACCGTCCCCGCCCAGCACCCCATGGTGACCGTGCTGGGATCCGGCGACTCCCTCCTGCGCGTGATCGAGAAGGCCTTCCCGGCGGCCGACATCCACGTCCGGGGAAACGAGATCAGCGCGGTCGGCGACACCCATGACGTCGCCCTGGTCCAGCGCGTGTTCGACGAGATGATGCTGGTGCTCCGCACGGGGCAGCCGATGACGGAGGACGCAGTGGAACGCTCGATCGCCATGCTCAAGGCGAGCGAGAACGGGGAGAGCGACGGCCAGGAGACCCCGGCCCAGGTGCTCACGCAGAACATCCTGTCCTCGCGCGGCCGCACGATCCGCCCCAAGACGCTGAACCAGAAGCGGTACGTCGACGCGATCGACAAGCACACGATCGTCTTCGGCATCGGTCCGGCGGGCACCGGCAAGACCTACCTGGCGATGGCCAAGGCGGTGCAGGCCCTGCAGTCCAAGCAGGTCAACCGCATCATCCTGACCCGCCCGGCGGTCGAGGCCGGCGAGCGGCTCGGCTTCCTGCCGGGCACGCTCTACGAGAAGATCGACCCGTACCTGCGCCCGCTGTACGACGCGCTGCACGACATGCTCGACCCGGACTCGATCCCCCGGCTGATGGCGGCCGGGACGATCGAGGTCGCGCCGCTGGCGTACATGCGCGGCCGGACGCTGAACGACGCGTTCATCATCCTGGACGAGGCCCAGAACACCAGCCCCGAGCAGATGAAGATGTTCCTCACCCGCCTCGGCTTCGACTCGAAGATCGTGATCACGGGTGACGTGACGCAGGTCGACCTGCCCGGCGGCACGAAGTCGGGTCTGCGGCAGGTGCAGGAGATCCTCGAGGGTGTCGAGGACGTCCACTTCTCCCGGCTGTCGTCGCAGGACGTCGTCCGGCACAGGCTCGTGGGCCGTATCGTCGACGCCTACGAGCAGTACGACAGCAGGAACGGCACCGAGAACGGCGGCCACAACGGCGGCCGGACACCCAGAAGCGGTGCCAAGGCCAAGGGGAAGTAGACCAGCACCACCATGTCGATCGACGTCAACAACGAGTCCGGAACCGAGGTCGACGAGCAGGCGATCCTCGACATCGCCCGCTACGCGCTCGCGCGGATGCGCATCCACCCGCTCTCCGAGCTCTCGGTGATCGTCGTGGACGCCGACGCCATGGAGCAGCTCCACATCCAGTGGATGGACCTGCCCGGCCCCACGGACGTGATGTCCTTCCCGATGGACGAGCTGCGTCCGCCGGGCAAGGACGAGGACGAGGCGCCGCAGGGGCTGCTCGGCGACATCGTGCTCTGCCCGGAGGTCGCCGCCAAGCAGGGCGCCGAGGCGCCGACGCAGCACTCCATGGACGAGGAGCTCCAGCTCCTGACCGTCCACGGGGTGCTTCACCTGCTCGGCTACGACCACGAGGAGCCGGACGAGAAGGCTGAGATGTTCTCGCTGCAGGCCGCCATCGTGGACGGCTGGCGTGCGGAGAAGGGCCTGACCGGCCCGTCCCCGGCCCCGACCGTCTCATGAGCCTCCCCCTCGTCGCCGGTGCGGTCGCCCTGGTGGTGATCGCCTGGCTCGCGGCGTGCGCGGAGGCGGGACTCGCCCGGGTCTCCAGCTTCCGCGCGGAGGAGGCCGTGCGGTCCGGGCGGCGCGGCAGCGCGAAGCTCGCCAAGGTCGCCGCGGACCCGACGCGCTATCTCAACGTGGCGCTGCTGGTCCGCGTCGCCTGCGAGATGGCCGCCGCCGCGCTGGTCGCCTATGCCTGCCTGCAGGAGTTCGCCAACACCACCGAGGCCCTGCTGATCGCCATCGCGGTGATGGTGCTCGTCTCGTACGTCGCCGTCGGGGTGTCACCGCGCACCATCGGCCGACAGCACCCGATGAACACGGCCACGGCGGCGGCGTACGTGCTGGTGCCGCTGGACCGGATCATGGGTCCGATCCCGTCGCTGCTGATCCTCATCGGCAACGCGCTCACGCCCGGCAAGGGCTTCCGTCGCGGCCCCTTCGCCTCCGAGGCGGAGCTGCGGGCACTGGTGGACTACGCCGAGAAGGAGTCCCTGATCGAGGCCGAGGAGCGCCGCATGGTGCACTCGGTGTTCGAGCTCGGTGACACGCTGGTGCGTGAGGTCATGGTCCCGCGGACCGACCTCGTCGTCATCGAGCGCTACAAGACCATCCGCCAGGCGCTCACCCTGGCCCTGCGCTCCGGCTTCTCGCGGATACCGGTCACCGGGGACAGCGAGGACGACGTCGTCGGCATCGTGTACCTGAAGGACCTGGTCCGCCGGACGCACATCAGCCGGGAGGCGGAGAGCGACCTGGTCTCCACGGCGATGCGTCCCGCGTCCTTCGTGCCCGACACCAAGAACGCCGGTGACCTGCTGCGCGAGATGCAGAAGGAACGCAACCACGTCGCCGTCGTCATCGACGAGTACGGCGGCACGGCCGGCATCGTCACCATCGAGGACATCCTGGAGGAGATCGTCGGCGAGATCACCGACGAGTACGACCGGGAGCTCCCGCCGGTCGAGGAGCTGGGCGAGGGCCGCTTCCGGGTCACCGCCCGCCTCGACATCGGCGACGTGGGCGAGCTGTACGGCCTGGAGGAGTTCGACGACGAGGACGTGGAGACGGTGGGCGGCCTGCTCGCCAAGGCGCTCGGCCGGGTGCCGATCGCCGGCGCCTCCTCGATCGTGGAGCTGCCCGACGGGCGTGAGCTGCGCCTGACGGCGGAGGCCGCGGCGGGCCGCCGGAACAAGATCGTGACGGTGCTGGTGGAGCCGGTCGACGCGGCGCGGCCCGCCGAGGAGGCCGCGTCCGAATGACCCCCGGGGAGCTGCGCGACTTCTGCCTGTCCTTCGACGCCGCCGTGGAGGACTTCCCCTTCGGCCCGGAGATCTCGGTCTTCAAGGTGCTGGGGAAGATGTTCGCGCTGTCCTTCCTGGACGGGGACCCGCTCACGGTCAACCTGAAGTGCGACCCGGACGACGCGATCCGGCTGCGCGGTGACCACCCGGGGCTGATCGTCCCCGGCTGGCACATGAACAAGCGGCACTGGAACACGGTGACGTTGGCCGGCGATCCGGACGGCGCGCTCCCGGACCGTCTCGCCCGGGAGCTGGTCGAGGACTCGTACGACCTGGTGGTCGCGGGACTGCCGCGCGCGGAGCGGCTCCGCCTCGACCGTCCCTGACCTCCGGGCGGCCGGCTCGGCTGCGTATGCTCGCCTCATGACCGAGACTCCCGACCTCGACCCCGAGGACCGCAAGATCGTCACCCTGGCCCGCTCCGCCCGGGCCCGCAACGGCGTCCCCGAGGGCGCCGCCGTACGCGACGAGACCGGCCGCACGTACGTCGCCGGCACGGTCGCCCTGGACTCGCTGAAGCTCAGCGCCCTGCGCACGGCGGTGGCGATGGCGGTGGCGTCCGGCGCGAAGTCGCTGGAGGCGGCGGCGGTGGTGACGGAGGCTGAGTCCGCGTCGGAGGAGGACCGGGCGGCGGTACGGGACCTGGGGGGTGCGGGGACGCCGGTGCTGGTGGCTTCGCCTGACGGGACGGTGCGAGGCGCGGTCAGCGCGGGCTGACCGAGGCCGTATGCCTGTCTCTCGGGCCGTCGGACCGGCCCGCTGTCCGGAGCGGGTCAGTCCGCGATGTCAGGTTCGGCTCCGGGCACCGGGGTGACGAACCGTTGGTAGGCCAGGGCCCACACGCCGGTCTCGCGACGTACTTCCCTCATCGTGGACAGCGGGTCATCGGCCCAGCCTTGGAGCAACGACTGGGCGGCCACCTGGCACGAGCGCTCGAAGTCCACCGCCCCCCGCGCGCTGCCCACTCCGGCTTCCAGGAAGCCGGCCGTCTCCACGGCCCGTGCGGACATGTCCTCCTGTGACGCCTCCTCCCGCCCCGCGAAATGGGCGAGCGCCGTGGCGGCGAGGTCGCGGTGACCCCGGAGGAATTCCTCGGGAAGACCGAGCGCCCGGGACTGCTCCCCCAATGCACGATTCGCGTCCTCGGCCTCGGCCACGACCCGGGGATGGATGTCGGAGCCGCGCAGGTGGCGCCAGACGGCTCGCATCCCGGCGTCCATCCGGTAGTACAGGGACCGGAGACGTTCGTCCGGACAGGCGGCGAAGACCGCGCCCCCTATCCGCAGGACCGCAGAGGCGTTGAAGGCCAGGGCAACGCCGCGGGCCGTGTCCTGCATGTACTTACTCCTTCTCGGACGGTCACTACGGCTGTGGGGGGAGCGATCGTCTTCGCTCCCCCCACAGCCCTCATCAGTCGCTCACCACTGTGCTGTGGTGTCTGAGGTGATGCTCGCGCCTCGTCTTGTCAGGAAGTTCTGACACGCGGGGCAGATAGGTCTGCTGACCACGAGCAGACGCGGCTGGATCTGGAGAATACCCGCCGCTTCCGTCCACAGCTTGACCTCGGCGTGCCACAGATCGTCCTTGGCGACAGTCCTCGCCGGCTGCGGAACACGGATGGCGAGGGTGCCACTGCCGAGCGACGGGAGAGACGTCCACTGGCGCTGCGTGAGGTCAGCGCGCGCACCAACCGCGACGAGGTCCAGCCCTCCACTCGGGGTGTCCGCGTGCAACGCGCCCATGGTGCGCCAGCCCGCGCCTCCCCCGGCCAGGTCGGTCATGTCGTCGACCATGTCCTGGAGGTGGTCGGGGTCAGCCCCACCGGTACCGCAGTTGTGGACCAGTACCGGCGCCGCCCCCGCCACCACGAAGTACGTGTGGACGTTGCCGACCGTCAGGTTGTGGACCGTCGATCCGGGGCTCGTCCAGCGCTCCACCGCGGTGATCTGGACGTGCGTGCCCGCGCTGGTCCGGAGCCACTGGCCGGCGCTGAGGTCGGTGGCGTCGAGCCACTTGCCCAGCTCGGGGACCCAGAAGGGGTGGCCGTCGGTCGCGGTGACC
Source organism: Streptomyces mutabilis (assembly GCF_014649815.1). Taxonomy (GTDB): domain Bacteria; phylum Actinomycetota; class Actinomycetes; order Streptomycetales; family Streptomycetaceae; genus Streptomyces; species Streptomyces mutabilis. Next base: position 418,602 of record NZ_BMTT01000001.1, read on the forward strand.
TCGGCCGTCTTCGTGCCCGTCTTGCCGTCGGTGTCGATCGTGACCTTGACCAGGTGCTTCAGGCCCTCGCCCTTGATCTCGGCGGTGACCGTCTCGATGCGGCGTTCGCCGGTCTCGGGATCGGTGGCGACGACCTTGTCGCCGGCCCTGACCTGCTCGATCGGCTTGGTGGTGCCATCGGCCATCAGGACGTGGGTGCCCGGCACGAAGCTGTTGTTGATCGGGCAGGAGCCGCCGTCCGCCTTGCCGGAGCCGCCGCTTCCGCTGCTGCCGCCCTTGCTGCGGGAGGAGCCGCCGGAGTTGCCGCCCGGCTTGGAGGCCGCCTTCTTGCCGCCGCCGGAGGCCTTGCTGACCGACGACACCTTCGGTGCGGCCTTGGCCTGGGCCCGTTTCTGGACCGCGTTGCCGGTCTTCTTGGCCTGGGCCGCGGCCTTGTCGGCGGTTCTCTTGGCCTGTTCCGCCGCCTTCTTCTTGGCGCGTTGCGCGGCTTCCTTCTTCGCCTTCTCGATCGCCGCCTTCTTGGCCTTCAGCGCCGCCGCCTCGGCCGCCTTCGCGGCCTTGAGCACGGCCTCGGCCGCCTTCTTGGCCTTGCGGAAGGCCTGGATGGCGTCGATGGTGCGGTCGATGGCCTTGAGGACGCCCGGGATCTTGCCGGCCTTGAACCACGGGATCGCCCCGAGGACCATGCCCGCGCAGGACCACATGTCACCGCCGAAGCAGGCCATGGCGTCGCTGATGCCGATGAAGTCCTTCAGCGTGCTCCACGCTGCGCCGAGGATCACCGAGGTCAGGGACTTGCCCATGGTGGCCTGCGCCTGCGAGACCTGTGCCGCCGACAGCCCCGCTCCCGCGAGGGCCGCGGCCCGTTCGGAGGCTGTCAGGGAGATGGCCAGACCCGTCGGGTCGGACATCGTCACCGGGTTGTTGTGCGCGTAGGAATAGCCGTTGGACTGGAGCAGGTCGTTCAGGTCCAGCACCGGGTCGGCGGACAGGAAGCGTCCGACCACCGGGTCGTACAGCCGGGCGCCCAGCGGCTGGTAGCCGGAGGAGTCGTCGCGGGTGGCGCCCAGGAACCCGGAGTGGGTCTGCAGGTCGTGGCCGACCGTGTCGGTGCCGCGCTGGTTGCCGAACGGGTCCTGCTTGCGGATGCGTACCGCCATGTCGCCGTAGAGGGCGACCTCCGCGTAGGTGCTGCCCTGGTGGTCGCCGGCCAGCGCGACCAGGGCCTCCCCGCCGTTGCCGTTGGCGTAGCGCATGACCGCGCCGCCGGGGGCCGCGTAGGTGCGCTGGGTGTGGACGAGGACGCCGCCCGGGCGGACGGTGACCTCGGCCTCGCCCAGGTACAGGGTGGCCTGCTTGTCCTTGATCCGCAGCAGTTGGGAGCCGTCGGGACCGTAGATGTAGCGGGTGTCGTTCTGCGCGGACCACTGCTGCTCGGCCTTGGTCGCGTCGCAGGTGGCGAGCACGATCGGGGTCGAGTTCGCCGAGTCCGCGTTCCTGACCGCCAGGCACAGGCCCGACGCGATGTGGGTCAGCTGACCGGAGGCGTTGCGCTTGAGTTCCTGCGCGGCCGAGCCGTCGCACTTCTGGAGCTGGACGGCCGAGCCGGCCGTGTTGCCCGCGGGCTGCGCGCACCAGTCGTCGTGGATGACCATGGCGCCCCGGTCGGGGTCGGTCTGGGCCGCGGTGGGGGCGAAGCGCCAACTCTGCGCCACCGAGGCGTTGCAGGAGTACAGCTGGACGGGCTGCCCCGCCGCCGCCGTGCCGCCCTTCAGGTCGAGGCACTTCTCGGCCAGACCCACGTACGGGGTCTTGCCGCCGCTGCCCTGGCCCTTGATGCGGTCGATCTTGCCGTCGTAGGTCCAGGTCAGCTCCTGCTTGTCGCCGTTCTCGACGGAGGTGACCGACTTCGTCTCGCCGGTCAGCTCGTACAGGCGCTCCGCCTCGGCCTTGACCTGGGCGCCCTGCGGCGTGGTGTAGGTCTTGGACACCCTGGTCAGCGTGTGCGGCTGGGTGCCGTCGGCCTTGCCGTAGGAGTAGGTGGTCGTGGCGTCCTTTGCGGTGGCGCCGGTGAGGTCCTTCTCGGTCAGCTCGGTGCGGTTGCCGACGAGGTCGTACTCGTACTCCTGCCAGTAGCCGGAGCCGTCCTTGCCCGCGGCCACGTCAAGGGTGCCGTCGGCGTTCTTCGGGCCGGCGCAGGCGGTCTGGTCCTTGGCGGTCCAGGCCGTCTTCAGCTGGCCGAGCGGGTCGTAGGCGAAGCACTGGCGCTCGGCGATGCCGTCCGAGTGCTCGCGGATCGAGGTGACGTTGCCGGAGGGGTCGTAGGTGTAGGAGCGGTTGGAGACGAGGTGGCCGGAGACCACGCTCTGGTCGCCGGTCCCTTCGCGGTAGACCGACTGGTCCTTCAGCTCACCGGTGGACTCGTCGTACGTGCTCTGCGTCCACACCCGGTACGGCTGGGCGCCCAGCGTCGAGCGCAGCACCTGGCCGTAGGAGTCGTAGACCGTCTCGGCGCCGTACCACTCCTTGCCGGAGACCGAGAGGGGCTTGCCGTACTTGTTGTAGCGGACGACGAGCTTCTCGGCGTCGAAGCGGCCGACGGCCGGCAGCGTGGCTTCCTTGAGGGCGCCGGTGTCGTTGTAGGTGTAGCCGTAGGTGTAGCTGGTCTGCAGACCCCAGGTGTCGGCCAGCGACTGCGGCAGGGTCAGCGTCGTCGAGGTCGGTTCGTAGTCCTTGGTGTAGCCGTTGATGCGCTGGGTGTAGGCCTCGCCGTCGGTGTAGCGGGTGGCGGTGGCCGGCATGCCCTTGCCGCCGGGGGCCGAGTCGTAGCCCAGGTCGGCGAGCAGCTTGCCGGTGGCGTTGTCCAGGCGCTGCTGGGTCGGGCGGGACAGGACGTCGTAGCCGTTCCAGACGGTGACGCCGCGGGCGTTGGTGGTGGTCAGCGTCCGGTCGCGGTGGTCGTACGTGGTGCGCGTGGTGCCCGTGTCCGGGTCTGTGGCGCTGGTCTGCCGGCCGCGGTGGTCGTACGTCCAGGTGTACGGGTGCGTGGGGTCGGCGGAGTTGGTCGCCTTCACGAGGTGGCCGCGGTTGTCGTACGCGTACCGCATCGACGTGAAGCCGCTGGGCGCCGAGTTGAAGGTGTCGACGCGGGAGGTGCGGCCGAGCGCGTCGGTGTAGACGCGGTAGGAGGAGGTGCCGGCCGGGTTGATCACCTTGGACCAGTCCTGGCCGTACTCGTAGCGGGTCGCCTTGGCCGGCACCGGCTGGGAGGTGGCCTCCTCGGTCTCCGGGTTCATGACCTTGAGGACGGGTGTCTCCTCCACCACCCGGCCGAGGCCGTCGTAGGTGTAGCGGGTGATGTTGGGGACGGCGGTGTCGGCGAGCGGGGTGAACAGCTCGCCGGGCTCGGCCTCGTGGGTGAGGTAGGCGTTGTTGGTCTGCCAGATCTCGCCCGAGCTGTTGTAGAGGGTGTCGGTGATCAGGTGGCCGCCGCCGTCCGCCTCCTCCTGCGTCTGCCGCTCGCGGCCGAGGCCGTCGTAGAGGGTGACGGAGGCTTCCACGCGGTCGTTGTGGCCGCGGGTGTAGCTGGTGACGAAGGGGGGCTTGCGGTCAGGGTTCTCCGGGTCGTACTTCGGGACGGTGTAGACGGCCCTGAAGTCCGGGACGGACGAGCTGGACGGGGTGCGGCCCGGACCCCAGGCCTCCAGGAGGCGGCCCAGCGGGTCGTACTTGGCCTCGCTGACGTGTCCGTTGGCGTCGGTGGTCCTCAGGGTCGTGGAGCGGCCCGGCTCCAGCACCCGCTTCTGGGTGTGGCCGGCGGCGTTGGTCTCGGTGACCTCGAAGACCTGTCCGGTGGCCGGGGTGTAGGTGATCGTGCCGGACCTGCCGTCCGGGTCGGTCTGCCTGACGACCCGGCCGACGGCGTCGAACTGGCTGGTGCCGTTGGTCTGGAAGCCGGTGCCGGCGCCGTTCAGCGACCAGGTCTGGGTGGCCAGGCCCCGGGTGCCGGCGGCGAGGGCGGTGCCGTAGCCGGTGCCGTCGTAGGCGGTGCGGGTGGCGCCGGTGAGGGTGGACAGGTCGGAGAAGTCGGCGTTCGCGCAGGTGGTGGGTGAGACCAGGACCTGCTTGGTGAGGCCGATGAGGTTCTTGCCGGGGTGGTGGAGGTACTCGGACCGGGTGCAGGACTCGTCGCCCGCCTTGCCGGTGTCGCCGAGCGACTCGACCTGGGTGGGCAGGCCGTACGTCGAGTCGTACTCCGTCTTCGTCTCGACGACCCGCTCGGTGCGGTCGTCGTCACCGGTGCCGGAGGACTTGGTGTACGCGATCTCCCTGGGCTCCGTGACGCGCCAGGCGCGCAGCGGGCTCAGTCCGTCGTCGCGGTCGCGCCGGCCCAGTTCGGTGGCGGCGGGGACGGTGACGCTGCGCGAGAGCCAGTCGGTGTCGGCGTCGGAGGCGCTGGTGTAGGTCAGTTCCTCGGCGATGCGGCCGGCGAAGGGTTCGCGGTCCTTGGCTATCTCGGCACCGGTGATGTCCTTCACCGGGACGGTGTCGCCCATGCCGCGGAAGTAGCGGGTGACGGCCTTGGACTTCTTGCTGCCGATGCTCGGCTCGTCCGTGCCCGTGATGACCGTGGTCTGCTCGAACCCGGCGAATCGGGAGTAGGTGCGGGTGGACTTCTTGGTGAACTCCGACTCGGACAGCTTCCAGCCGGCGTTCTCGTACGCGTAGGCGGTGCGGGTGCCGAAGGAGCCGTCGACGTTGGGGAGTTCCTCGATGGAGTCGACGACGTACTTGTGGAACCAGTCGATCTCCTCCGCCTCGGGGTCGGGGCTCCAGAACTGCGGGTAGCACAGGCGGGTGTTGGACTTCAGCGCGGCGGTGTCCGACTTGCCGGGCAGTCCGGTGCCGGTGGCGCAGTCGCCCGTGGCCGGCTTGTACGTGACGACGGTCTCGCCGCCGTACTCGTTGATGACGCGCGCGATGCGCAGGCGGGAGAAGCCGGGGCGCGGGTCGTTCGGGCGCATGACCCGGTTGGGCATGTCGTCCGCGTTGGACTCGAAGCGGACCGCGTTGAGTTCGACGCTGTCGTCGGTGGAGCCGTTGCGGGCGAAGCCGGTGCGCTGGATCGACTCCAGCCACAGGGCGGTGTTCGGGCCGGTCTTCAGGACCGGGAAGCTCTGCTTGAGCGCGTACCGGTCGACGACCTGGCGGGCGTCGGTGTCGGTGCGCCGCTGGGCGGAGGTCTGGATCTCGGTGAGGCGCTTGCGGCTCCAGAAGGAGGGGCCCGCGTTCCAGCAGGTCTTGCCGGACGTGCACCGCAGGTCGGCAGGGGTGTCGTACCAGATGCGGTACTTGCCCGGGTCCTTGTCGGTGAAGTTCGCCTCGGAGCAGGTCAGCGAGCCCTCGGAGAAGCAGCGCTCGTCGACGGTGAAGTTGACGCGGGCCAGGGCGGGCGCCGAGAAGATGCTGTCCTTGCGCTGGCCGTAGTCGATGCGGGACAGGTAGCCGCCGCGGTCGTAGACGACGGGGGCCTTGAAGTTGAAGTTGCGGGCGTAGTGGTTCTGCTCGGTCTTCCACCACAGGGACATGGCGTTGCCGTGGACGTCCTCGACGTAGTCGAGGTTCCAGCGCCAGGCCTGCGTGCACCAGGAGCCGGCCCAGTCGCCGGCCTTGTAGCAGTCCTCGCCCGGGTGGTTGCCGTAGACGGGGACGGTCAGCACCGAGTCGGTGACCGCCTTGCCGTCGGCCCAGCCGGGGAGCCGGTGCTTGCCGAAGTGGTAACGGGTGCCGTCGCGGGTGGTGACGACCCAGTACTCGCCGTTGCGGGCGCCGTTCTCGGTGTCGGGGTCCTCGATGCGCTCGACCTCGGCGCCGTCACCGTTGGCCGTGATCCACTTGCCCTGGTCCTCGTCCCACACCAGCTCGGTGGTCGTGCCGCCGAGCGACAGGGTGGCGTTGTCGGAGCCCCAGCACAGGTCCGCGGTGCGGTGGGTGGCGTTGTTCGATCCGGTCTTCTTGGAGTCCTGGCGGCAGTTGGCGTAGGTGCGGGTGATGGAGCCCGGGTTGTAGTCCCATCCGTCGCCGATCCAGGAGGCCTGGTTGTTGGTGGCGGAGGTGCGCCCGTCCACGGTCTGCGAGGAGTAGCCCAGCGCGATCTTCGGCATCAGGCCGCCGGCGGTCTCGGGGACCTGGACCTCGTAGCCGTAGGTGAAGGCGCCGGAGGAGGCTCCGGCGGACCAGGCGCCCGAGGTGAGCAGCGGTGTCGCGGTGAAGTCGCCGGCGGCCGAGGCGCCGGTGTCCATGGCGCCGATCACCTGCGGGCCGGAGGCGTCGACGGCCTGGAGGGCGGCGGTGCGGGCGGAGGCGGTGCGGGCGGAGGCGCCGGACGGCTTCGGGGCGGACTCGGGGGTCTGCTCCGTGCCGGTCTCCGGGACCTGCCGGGCGGTCGCTTCGCCGCCGAGCAGGTCGGCGACCGGTACGGAGCCGGTCAGGACCTTGTGGGTGGTGACGTTGCGCGGGCTCTTCGCCTTGGTGGGTGCCTCCTTCGCCGGCACCACCTCGACCGTGCTGGGCAGCCGCTCGGCCCTGTCACCGGCCTTCCCCGACATGGTCTGCGCGCCGCCCTCGGCGGCGCAGTCACCGCTGTCGGGGGAGGTCAGCACGCACTCGGGCAGCAGCACGAGGCCGAAGCGGTCGGCGGCCTGCGGGCCGTAAAGGTCCGCGAAGGAGGTGGTGTCGACGGCGAGCGCGACCTGTGCGGCCGGGTCCGCGGTGGCCGGCGGGGTGACCTGCATGATCAGGCCGGAGACGCCGGCTTCCTGGGAGGCGGACGGCGCGGCCAGGTCGACCTTCCACTCACCCGCGACGTCGGCGGCGTCGGTTCCTTCCGGCACACCGATCGCGACGGGCAGGCCGCCCGAGACCGGGACCGTGGTGCCGGCGGGGGCGTCCTCGGCCAGGGTGGCGGTGCCGCTGCTCTCCGTCCAGGGCGTCACGGCGGTCGGCGCGTACGGGTCGACGGGGACGACGGGGGCGGTCGTGAGGTTCTTCTCCGCCTCCTCGTCTCCGTCGAGGGAGGTGCTCTCGGGCAGGTCGGGGAGGTCGATCGCCGCTTCTCGGCTCATGCCGGGGCCCGGTACCGCCCATGCCTGCGCGCTGAGGGTCGTGACCGTCATCGTCGAGGACAAAAGGAGGACGGTCGCCACGCGGCCGTGCCGCCGACGCCGTCGTTGTGACTCCGTCAGGGCCGGGCGCCTACGCCCCAGCCAGGACAGCGGACTATGAGCACGCATGCGCGTCGACTCCCACCCAGGCAAACGAATGTGCCCGCACCTTCTGTCATGAGCGCCACAGGCTTCAAGATCGGCAGATCGACCCGTGACGCGACTCCTGTGATCTGCGGCACGCCTGATGCCGCATCAGAACGTCATTTCTCGTGACCGGTCAGCCGTATGACGAAAAACCGCACTCATCGCCGCACAACAGGTGATCAAAAGCCGTACATGCGACATCCGAATTCCGGTCACACACGGTCACACACGGTCACAGCAAGGGCATCACAAGTTCATAAATTCTTCATATATGGACGGCCCATGCGGATCATGTGATCGTGTGCGCGCCCATGCCCCGCGGCCCGCCGTCCGGGGCTGTCCGTGCTGCCCCCATCCGCCTGGTCCACACGGGAGTGACCACCGCCGTGTCCGCGCCGCCCCGTTTCCTCAGCCCCCTCGTGCGCACGCGCACCAGGCTGGCCCTCACCCTCGGCCTCGTCCTGGCCGCCCTGACCGCCACCCTCCTGCCGTGGTGGCTGCCCGACGACTCGCCGGCCCCACGGGCGAACCGGCCCGCGGACGCCAAGCCGGCGGCGACCGGCCCCCGCGACGAGGCCGCCGCCGCGTCCGAGGCCCGGCGCACCCGCAAGCAGGTGCCCGTCGACACGGCGACCACCGCCACCTCGCGGACCTGGGCGCTGCCCGACGGCAGGATGCGCACCGAGATGACCGCGCTGCCCCAGCGGGCGAAGAACGCCGAGGGGGCGTGGGCGCCGATCGACAACCGGCTGCGGCGGACCGGGAAGGCCGGTGACACCCTCGGCGTCCGCCCGGTCAACCCCGCGATGCCGGTTCGGTTCGCCAGCGGCACCCCCGGCGGGAAGGACCGCGCCGACCGCTCCTACACGCGGCTGCCGCTGGCCGACGGACCCGCCGCGCCGGAGACCGTGCTGGCCGAGCTGGACATCGACGGCCACACCGTCGCCTACACCTGGCCGGGCGAGCTGCCCGAGCCGGTGCTGGACGGCCCCCGGGCCCTGTATCCGGAGGTCCTGCCCGGCGTCGACCTGCTCCTGGTGGCGCGCGAGGAGGGCGGATTCGCCCAGCTGCTCATCGTCAAGGACCGCGAGGCGGCGCGCAGCGAGGCGCTGACGAAGGTCTCCTACGGACTGCGCTCCCGCACGGCCGTCTTCCAGTACGCCGCGGACGGCGGCCGGGTGCTGGTGCTCGACGCGGACGGCAAGGAGATCGGCTCCGTCCCGACACCGTTCGCCTGGGACTCAAGCGGCCGGGACCCCGAGTCGCCCGAAGGCGCAACCCGCACCTCCGTGGCCACCTCCGCCGACGTACTGAAGCTGTCCGGGTTGAGCGGTATCGAGCCCGGGGCGCGGCAGACGCAGCTGCCGGTGCGGCTGGCGGGGGACCGGACGAAGTCGGCCCGGATGGACCTCGGTCTGGGCGGGACCGACCTGCTCACCGACGCGGACACCCGCTACCCCGTGTTCGTCGACCCGACTCTCAACGGTCCCTGGCAGGCGTGGACGGTGGCGTACAAGCCGTACCCGAACAGCAGCTTCTGGAACGGGACCAACTTCAGTTCCGGGACCTCGGACGCCCGGGTCGGCCACGAGGACGACACGAACGGCACGGCGCGGTCGTTCTGGCGCATGAGGTTCAGCAGCTCCCTGAAGGGGGCGACGGTCACCGACGCGAAGTTCAAGGTGCTGAACAACCACTCCTGGTCCTGCACCAAGCGCGAGTTCCAGTTCTGGCTGACCGGGTCGATCTCGTCCGGCACCACGTGGAACAAGCAGCCGGGCTGGAACAAGTCGCTCGACAAGAACTCCTTCGCGCACGGCTGGTCCTCCAGCTCCTGCCCCGACGAGTACGAGTCGTTCGAGGTGGACGCGGCGGCCCAGCAGGGCGCCGACAGCGGCTGGTCGAACATCACCTTCGGGATGCGGGCCACCAGCGAGTCCGACACCCAGACCTGGCGCAAGTTCCGGGCGACGTCGGCGACGCTGACGGTCGTCTACAACCGCAAGCCGAGCGAGCCGACCGGCGGCAAGTCGTCCCCGGGCGGGACCTGCTCCCCGGGTCCGGGCGCGGGCGTGACCATCGGCAAGACCAACATCACCCTGTCGGCGAACGCCAAGGACCCGGACGGCAACCTGGAGTCGCTGCAGTTCCGCTTCTGGAAGACCGGCGGGACTCCGGTCACCTACACCGCGAAGCCGGACTCCGTCGGCACCGCCCGGGTGGTCATACCCGCCACCCTGCCGCTGACCGACAAGACCACCTACTCGTGGGACGTGCGCTCCCTGGACACCTCGGACGCGGTCTCCACGTACTTCCCGCCGGGCACCGAACCCTGCCGGCTCACCGTCGACGCCACCGCTCCGCCGCAGCCCGAGATCGAGAGCGTGGACTTCCCACAGGCCACGTCCGACGGCCAGACCTGGGCGAACGTCAAGTTCGGGGCGACCGGCTCGGTGACCTTCACCTCCGCGGGCGCGACCAAGTTCCAGTACGCCATCGACGGACAGAACTGGACGTACGTGACGGCCGACGCCGACGGCGTCGCCACCGTCACGGCCCTCAAGCCTCCCCACGCCGGCCCCAACTGGCTGGGCGTCCACGCCTACGACACGCACGGCAACAAGAGCGTCCGCTCCGACTACAACTTCTACGTCCCGCCGCGAGACACGGCCGACGGCCCCGGTGACACGGGAGGCGACGGCCTCCCCGACCTGCTGATCGTCAACGAGAGCGGCAACCTGTTCAACTGCGTCGGGGCCCCCGAGGGCGAGCTGTACAGCTGTCTCGGAGCTGCGTACACACCGGACAAGAAGCTGCACCCGGCCGACCACTGGTACGACCCGAGCACCGGCAAGGCCGCGCTGATCACCCACTACCAGGACGCCTACCCCGGCGACGGTGCCACCGACCTGTTCGCGGTCACCCCGGACGGCCGCTTCTGGCTCTACCCCGGTGACGGCTACGGCAGCTTCGACGTCGGCGAGCGACTGGAGGTCCGGCTGCCGTCGGGCACCCCGGCGCCTGCCACCTGGACGCAGATCAAGGCCGTCGGCGACATCACCGGCGACAAGCACCCGGACCTGGTCCTGCGCGCCGGAGCCGAGTTCTGGGCCCTGTCCGGCTACAGCGGTGCCTCCTTCCGCGAGGCCACGCTGATGAACAGCAACGCCTGGGCCCGCCGCGACATCGTCAACGTCGCCGACATCAACGGCGACAGCACGCCCGACCTGCTGTGGCGCAACCTGGACAACGGCAACATGTACGTCCGGCACGGCAAGCCCGGTCCGGTCAAGGGCAGCGTCGACCTGGTCTCGCTCAAGCTGGCCGCCGGCTCGCTCAACGGCGACGTGTCCTACGGCACGTCCTGGACCGAGGCCAACGTGTCGACGGCCCTCGGCATCCCCGACGTCAGCGGCGACGGCATCCCCGACATCTGGGCCCGCTACGGCAGCGACGGCCAGATGCGGATCTACCACCCCTCCAGGACCAACACGAACCCCGCCGTGAAGAACGTCCTGTCGGCGGACTGGAGCAAGGTGAAGGCCCTCGGCTGACCTCCCGGCCCCGGTGGCACCTCCGGGCCCCGGCCTCCCCCCTCACACGCGGGGTGGCCGGGGTCCGGTCGTTTCCTCACCCCCTCGTCCGGTCGCCCGGGGCAGTACGGCGGGTGGTACGGCGCGGCTCCGGGGATCAGGGACAATGGGCGCCATGAGCGTTCGTACCCAGTCATCCGAAGAACCGGCCGAGGCTGTTCACCGGGCCGGCTTCGCCTGCTTCGTGGGCCGCCCCAACGCGGGCAAGTCCACCCTCACGAACGCTCTGGTCGGGCAGAAGGTGGCGATCACCTCGAACCGTCCGCAGACCACCCGGCACACCGTGCGGGGCATCGTGCACCGCGAGGACGCGCAGCTGATCCTGGTGGACACCCCGGGGCTGCACAAGCCGCGCACGCTGCTGGGCGAGCGGCTCAACGACGTCGTGCGCACGACGTGGGCCGAGGTGGACGTCATCGGCTTCTGCCTGCCGGCCGACGAGAAGCTGGGCCCCGGTGACCGCTTCATCGCCAAGGAGCTCGCCGGGATCAAGAAGACGCCGAAGGTCGCGATCGTCACGAAGACGGACCTGGTGGACGGCAAGACGCTGGCCGAGCAGCTGATCGCCGTCGATCAGCTCGGCCAGGAGCTGGGGATCACGTGGGCGGAGATCGTCCCGGTGTCGGCCACCGGGAACAAGCAGGTGGACCTGCTCGCCGACCTGCTGACCCCGCTGCTGCCCGAGGGCCCCGCGCTCTACCCCGAGGGCGACTTGACCGACGAGCCCGAGCAGGTGATGGTCGCCGAGTTGATCCGGGAGGCCGCGCTGGAGGGCGTACGGGACGAGCTGCCGCACTCCATCGCGGTGGTCGTGGAGGAGATGCTCCCGCGCGAGGACCGTCCCGCCGACAAGCCGCTCCTGGACATCCACGCCAACGTTTTCATCGAGCGGCCCAGCCAGAAGGGCATCATCATCGGCCCCAAGGGCAAGCGCCTGAAGGACGTCGGCATCAAGTCCCGCAAGCAGATCGAGGCGCTGCTCGGTACTCCGGTCTTCCTGGACCTGCACGTGAAGGTCGCCAAGGACTGGCAGCGCGACCCGAAGCAGCTGCGGCGGCTCGGGTTCTGAGGCTCTCCGGTCAGGCCGTCGGGGGGCGGAAGCCGATGGTCGGGACCGCGCGGCGCAGGGGCCACGAGCCGGACGGGTCCTCCGGAACCAGGTCCGCCAGGAACGCGTAGCGGCTCAGGGCCACCGGGTCCTGGTCCTCCAGTGACTGGACCTTGCGCCACCAGGTCGCGATCTCGCACCAGCCGGGCGCCGACAGGGAGCCGCCGAACTCCTGGACGGAGAGGGCGGCGGTCAGCCCGGCGAAGGCCAGGCGGTCCGCGAGCGGCCAGCCGGCGAGGGTGCCGGTGACGAAGCCGGCGACGAACACGTCCCCGGCGCCGGTCGGATCCAGGGCCTCGACTTCGATGGCCGGGACCTCGGCGCTCTCCCCCGTCCGCCGGTCCACCGCGTACGCGCCGTCCGCGCCGAGGGTGACCACGGCGAGCGGCACGTGGTCGGTCAGGACGTGCGCGGCGGCGCGGGGGCAGCGGGCGCCGGTGTAGCGCATGGCCTCCTTCGCGTTGGGCAGGAAGGCCTCGCAGTGCGCGAGGTCCGGCAGCGCGGCCAGGTCCCAGGCACCGGTGTCGTCCCAGCCGACGTCGGCGAAGACGCGGGTGCCGCGAGCGGCGGCCCGGGCGATCCACGGGGCGCTGACACCGGGCGTGAGGGAGGCGACGGCGGCGCGGGCGCCGGGCGGGCAGTCGGGGGACGGCTCTTCGGGCGGCGGTTCGTGGCCGTGGGAGACCATCGTGCGCTCGCCCTCGTACGCCATGGAGACCGTGACCGGCGAGTGCCAGCCGGGCACGGTGCGCGAGGGGGTGAGGTCGATGCCCTCGCCGCGGGCGAGGACGTCCCAGCAGTAGTCGCCGTAGTGGTCGTCGCCGAAGGCCGCGGCCAGCGAGGTGCGCAGGCCGAGTCGGGCGAGCGCGGTCGCCATGTTGGCGATGCCGCCCGGGCTCGACCCCATGCCCCGGGCCCAGGACTCGGTCCCGCGCACCGGGGCGGAGTCGAGCCCGGTGAAGACGACGTCGAGGAAGACGGTGCCGGTCAGGTAGACGTCCCAGGGCGGGTCCTGCGGGGTGCGCAGGGCGGCGAGGGGATCGATCCGGGGGTGGCGCTGCGATCCCTCGGGCGGGACGTGGCGGTGTGGTCTCTGGTCGGCCGGTACGACGGGCGAGGACGGCACGTCGGGCACGTCGGTGGACACGGTGGACGCTGTCACGGTGCGCTCCCTGGCATGGTGCGGACCCCGCCAGTGTGCACCACGCCACCGCCAGTGCGGCGGTGTCCGGCCCGGCGTCAGGTCGTGGCCGGTCCCGGGTGCGCGGTCCGGGCGGCGCCCGGGGTGGTCTTCGGGGCCGGGGCCGCCGCCGCCCTCGCCGGGCGAGTGCGGACGCGGTCGTTGCGCCCGCCGCCGCGCACCAGCAGTACGCTCAGCGCGGCCAGGAAACCGACGACGGTCAGACCGACCAGGCCGCCCTTGGTCGAGCCGGTCGTGTCCTCGATGATGCCGAAGGCGGTGGGGGCGACGAACCCGCCGAGGTTGCCGATGGAGTTGATCAGCGCGATGCCGGGGGCCGCTGCGCGGGCGTCGAGGTAGCTCTGCGGGATGGTCCAGAAGACCGGGGAGGCCGGTTTGAAGCCCATGGCGGCCAGGCACAGCGCGCCGAGCCCGACCCAGGGCGAGACGAACACGGCCAGCAGGGTGCCGCAGCCGCCGAGCAGGAGCAGGACGACCAGGACGGGCCGGCGTCTGCCGATGCGGTCCGAGATCCGGCCGCTGACGAACAGGGCGACCAGGGCGCACAGCCACGGCACGGCGGTCAGCAGTCCCACCTGGAAGTCGCTCACCCCGCCGATGTCGTCCACGATCGAGGGCAGCCAGAAGGTCACCGCGTACAGGGCGACGTTGATCGCGAAGTAGATCCAGAGGAAGAGCAGCATCTGGGGGTCGGCGAGCAGTTTCCACCGGGAGACCTTCGCCGCCTTGCCGCCGCGTCGCGCGTCCCGTTCCTCCTGCTCGGCGTCGATGGCCGCGACGAGGCCGGTCTTCTCCTCGTCGGTCAGCCACGTCGCCTGCTCGACGCCCGAGTCGAGGAAGCGGTAGACGACGAAGCCGAGGACGACGGAGAAGATGCCCTCGATGAAGAACATCCACTGCCAGCCGGCGTGGCCCCAGATACCGTGCATCTCCATCAGCGCGCCCGAGATCGGGCCGACGATGACGGTCGCGGTACCGGACCCCATCAGGAAGACGGACGTGGCGCGGCCCCGGTGGGAGTCGGGGAGCCAGCGGCTGAAGTAGTAGATGACGGCCGGGAAGAAGCCGGCCTCCGCGACACCCAGCAGGAAGCGCAGGGCGTAGAACATCTCCACGCTGTCGACGAAGGCCATCGCGGTGGCGACGACGCCCCAGCTGATCATGATGCGGGTGAGCCACACCTTGGCCCCGAACCGCTCCATCAGCATGTTGGAGGGGACCTCGAAGATGGCGTACGCGATGAAGAAGACGCCGGCGCCGAGGCCGAACGCGGCGGCCGACAGGCCCACGTCGGCGCGGAGTTCGTCCTGGGCGAAGCCCAGGTTGACGCGGTCCATGTAGTTCGCCACGAACATGACGAAGAAGAGGGGAACCACGCGGCGGAAGATCTTGCGGACGGCCGACTGTACTGCTGGGGAATGCACCTCGGGACTCGCTGCTGCGTACACGAGCGGCTCCGGTCGTGGCAAGAGGAAGGGGGGGGGGAAGGGGTGCTGCACGGGTGTTTCACCGACGGGGACGGTTCACCAACGGGGGACGGACGGGGTGACCCAGTCGGGGTCGGCGATCCGCATGGCCGCCGCGTCGTCGCGGTCGCGGAGCGTGCCGTCGTCGTCGAGCCAGCGACGGTGGAGGAACGCCAGCTTGTCGCGGTCGAGTTCGACGCCGAGGCCGGGCGCGTCGGAGACGGCGACCTTGCCGCCGTCGAAAGTGAGGCGTTCGGTGAGGACGTCCTCGGACTGCCAGGGGTAGTGGGAGTCGCAGGCGTGGTGGAGGTTCGGGACCGTGGCCGCCACGTGGGTCATGGCGGCGAGGCTGATGCCCAGGTGGGTGTTGGAGTGCATGGAGACGCCGACGCCGAAGGTGCGGCAGACGGCGGCCAGTTGCTGGGTGTGGCGCAGCCCGCCCCAGTAGTGGTGGTCGGAGAGCACGACCTGCACGGCGCCCTTGGTGAACGCCTCCTGGATCTCGGCGAACGTCGTCACGCACATGTTGGTCGCCAGCGGCACGCCGGTCCTCGCGGCCACCTCGGCCATCGCCGGGGTGCCGAGCGCGGGGTCCTCCAGGTACTCCAGCACCTCCCCGAGTTCCGCGGCGACCGCGAGTGAGGTCTCCACGGACCAGGCGCCGTTGGGGTCCAGGCGCAGGGGGTGGCCCGGGAAGGCCTCGGCGAGGGCCTTGATCGCGGCGACCTCCTCCTCGGGCGGGAAGACGCCGCCCTTGAGCTTGAAGGAGGTGAAGCCGTAACGCTCGGTGAAGGCGCGTGCCTGCTCGACCACGCCGGCCGGATCGAGGGCGGCGCCCCAGTCGTCCTTCTCCGCGGCCACGCCCTCGGGGTGGTCGGCCCACTTGTAGAAGAGGTACGCGCTGTACTCCACGGCGTCGCGCACTTTGCCGCCCAGCAGCGCGTGCACGGGCAGGCCGAGCGACTTGCCGAGGGCGTCGAGGCAGGCGACCTCGAAGCCGGAGACGACGGACAGGCGCAGCTTGTCGGCGGTCTGGACGCCGCGCAGCCCGCCGACGTCCACCTGACCGGAGACGCGGGAGGAGTCGACGGCGACCTCGCCGGCGGTGGTGAACAGGGCGTTGAGGTCACAGACCTGACGGCCGACCAGTCTGTCGGCGAAGGGGCGGGCCAGTTCCAGGTACTTGGCGTCGCCGTAGGTCTCGCCGACGCCGGTGACACCGCCGGTGGTCTCCACCTCGACGATCAGACGGGGGGTGTACGGCTGGTGCACGCCCTGGGTGTTGAGCAGGGGCGGGTCGGCGACCAGGATCGGCGTCAGGCGGACGGCCGTGATGGTGAGGTCGCGGGTCACGGGGCGGCTCCTACGAGGTCGAGTCCGGTGGCGAGCAGGGTCTTGAGTTCGGCCAGGTCGGCGGGGGACGGATCGGTGAGGGGGGCGCGGACGGGGCCGACGGGGCAGCCGCGCAGCCGGGCCGCCGCCTTCACCAGGGACACGGCGTATCCGGGGACGCGGTCGCGCAGTTCGACGAGCGGGACGTAGAAGTCGCGCAGCAGCTTGTCGACCGTGCCGGTGTCGCCGCCGTGCAGGGCGGCGAGGAAGGCGTTCGCGATCTCGGGGGCGAAGGCGTGCACGGCGGAGGAGTAGGCGGGGACGCCGACGGCGGCGTAGGCGCGGGCCTGAACCTCGGCGGTGGCGGCACCGTTGAAGAAGAGGAAGTCCTCGGGGGCGGCGAGAACCGTGCGCTGGAGCCGGTCGAGGTCGCTGTGGCCGTCCTTGAGGCCGATCACGCCGGGGACGCGGGCGATGCGCCGGACGGACTCGGCGGTGTAGGCGACCTGGCCGCGCTGGTAGGCGACGAGCGCGAGCCGGGTGCCGGCGGCGATCCGCTCCAGCTGGGCGACCAGGCCCTCCTGCGGGGCGGCGGTGAGGTAGTGCGGCATGACGAGCAGGGCGTCGGCGCCGGCCTCCTCGGCGACGCGGGCGAACCGCAGGGCCTGCGCCCAGCCGTACCCGGTCCCGGCGACGACCGGCACGCGGCCGGCGCTCTCCTCGACGGCGATGGTGACGACCTGCCGGTACTCGTCCTCGTCCAGGGAGAAGAACTCGCCGGTGCCGCAGGCCGGGAACAGGGCACCGGGGTCGGCGGCGAGCCGTTCGGCGACGTAGGCGCGGTAGCCGCCGGGGTCGAGCGAACCGTCGTCGCGGAAGCTGGTCAGCGGGAAGGACAGCACGCTCCGCGCCATTCCCTCGCGCAGCCGTCGGACCACGGCCGTCCGTGCGGCGCCGGTGTCGGGGCCCACGCTCGTCATCTCAACCGTCCCCTGTCTCCGTATGTAGATGGCATCCACGTATGAAGATGGAGGCTAGAGAGATGACCGGGAGGCGTCAATGGGTCGGCGGCATCCGCTTACGATCGGCACATGTCCGAGACAGGGGGCGCGGCAGGCGGCGTCCGTGAGGTGAAGTCCGCGGCGCGCACGGTGGAGCTGCTGGAGGTGCTGGCCGCGCGCGGGGACCGCCCGGCCCGGCTCCAGGAGCTGGCGGACGAGCTGGGCGTGCCGCGCAGTTCGATGTACGCGCTGCTCCAGACCCTGATCTCCCGCGGCTGGGTCCGCACCGACGTCACCGGCTCGCTGTACGGCATCGGCATCCACGCCCTGCTCACCGGCACCAGTTACCTGGACTCCGACCCGCGGGTGCGGGTGGTGCGGCCGTACCTCGACGAGGCGTCCGAGGCACTGGGCGAGACGATCCACCTGGGGCGGCTGGACGGGCACGACGTGGCGTACCTGGCGACACGCGAGTCGCACGAATACCTGCGCACGATCAGCCGGGTGGGGCGCCGACTGCCCGCCCACGTGGGCGCGCTGGGCAAGGCGCTGCTGGCCGAGCGGCCGGACGCGGAACTGCCGGAAGGACCGTACGAGGCGCTGACCGCGAACACCCTCACCGACCGGGAGTCCCTGGCGGCCGACCTGGCCCGGACCCGGGAGCGCGGCTACTCCGTCGACCGTGAGGAGGGTGTGCGGGGAATCGTGGGCTTCGGCTTCGCGCTGCGGTACGAGGATCCGGCGCTTGACGCGATCAGCTGCTCGGTGCCGGTGGCCCGGCTGACGCCGGATCACGAGGCGCGGATCGTCGCGGTGATGCGAGAGATCAGGGCGAAGGTGGAGGCGTCAATTCCGGCCGTGGGCGGGGCAGTTCACTGGCGGTAGCGAACACTGTTACCCAGCCTTCGGAACTCCAAACCGGAATGTGACTCAGATCACATCTGCCTGGCTGTTTTCCGGCTCCCCGCGCTTGATACAAATTGCGCGCGCGTTCCGATCATTCGACGGTCGTCGCCCCCTGCCTTCCCCACCCTCCTTTCGCACGCCCTGGGAACGCCCGTGTTCGCCCGCACCACTGCCTGGCCCCTCGTCGCCCTTTTCACGGCCGGGTACCTTCCTCCGTATCTGCTGCCCACCACCGTCGGCAGACTCGACACCAGCCTTCCGCTGACCACCACGCAGGCGGGGGCCGTCGGCAGTGCTCTGCTGCTCAGTTCGGCGACCGCCGGCTTCCTGCTGGCCTCCCGGGTGCGGCGGATCGGCGCCCGCGCGCTGGCCCGGTTCGGCCTCTCCCTGACGGTCCTCGGCTACGGCGCCGCCTCGCTGACCACCGCCGTCCCCGCCGTCGTCGCCGGCGCGGTCCTCGGCGGCTTCGGGTCGGGCACGGCCATCACGGTCGCCGCCACCCGGATCGCCGCCGAGAAGGATCCCCACCGAGCCTCCACCGCCGGGCTGCTGAGCGTGTCCGCGCTGGCCGGCGCGGTGTATCTGACGGTGCCGCACCTCGGGCGGTCGCACGGGCTGCCGCTCGCCGCGATCGCGCTGGCCGCGCTCGCGGTGTGGCCGCTGACCGGCCGGCTGCCGGGCGGGACGGCCATGTCACCGGCCGGGCACGACACCGACACCGACACCCCGCTCCCCCGCCGCCGTTCCGGGCTGGTCCTCGCCGTCACGGTGCTGTGCTGGTCCCTCGCGCAGAACTCCCTGTGGGGCGTGAGCGGCCGGATCGGGCTGACGCAGGCCGGTCTGGGCGACGCCGCTCTCGGGGTCGTCCTGGCCGTCGCGCTGGGCGCGGGGCTGGTGGGTGTCCTGGTGGCAGGCGCGCTGGGACCACGGCTGGGGCGGGCGATGCCCATCGGGGCGGGTACCTCGGTCATCGCCGTCTGCATCGCCCTCACCGCGTCCGCGACCACGCCCCTGACCTTCGCGACCGGGGAGATCGCCTGGAACACGCTGTACCCGGTGGTGCTGTCGTACCTGATCGGGCTCGCCGCCTCGCTCGACCCGCGCGGCAGGTGGGCGGTGCTAGTCGGCTCGGCGTCCTCGCTGGGGACGGCCGCCGGGCCGCTGGCCGGCAGCGTGCTGTCGGAGCAGGCCGGCTACGCGGGCATGGGCCTGGTGCTGGCCGGCGGTCTGCTGCTGGTGGCCGCGCCGATGACCGCCGTCGCCCTGCACACCGGCGGGCGTCCGCTGCTGCCCGGCGCCATCCGCCGCCGCGGCGGCACCCCGGCCGCGCTGGTCGCCGCCGCCACCGGCACGCCGAGCGGTGCGGTGCCCGAGGTGGGCGCCGTGGAGCAGCCGGTCGTGGAGATCGACGTGGACGCCCCGGCCGTGGCCGTCCAAGGTGCCTACGGCACGGCGGGACCCCGGCAGGCCGCGGGCACACCGGGGTCCGGGACGGGCTGAACCCTACGCCGTCGGGAACTCGTACGCCGCCACCTCGGCGAGGTAGCGCGCCCGCAGTTCCTCGTCGTCCTCCAGGAAGGAGGCGAGGAAGGAGTTGCGGGCCAGCTCGCGCAGCCGGTCCTCGGTCAGGCCGAGGGCCTCGCGCACCGCGTCGAAGTTGTCGCCGGCGTACCCGCCGAAGTAGGCCGGGTCGTCGGAGTTGACCGTGCACATCAGACCGGCGTCGAGCATCGCGGGCAGCGG
Organism: Streptomyces mutabilis; assembly: GCF_014649815.1. Classification (GTDB taxonomy): domain Bacteria; phylum Actinomycetota; class Actinomycetes; order Streptomycetales; family Streptomycetaceae; genus Streptomyces; species Streptomyces mutabilis. The sequence goes on from NZ_BMTT01000001.1 coordinate 438,262, forward strand.
GTGGTCGGCGAGGGTGTCGACCGTGCGCAGCCGGACGTTGGACAGCGGGCACAGGGTCAGCGGGACGCGGTCGCGCACCAGCCGCTCGACCAGCGCCGGGTCCTCCACCGAGCGCAGACCGTGGTCGATCCGCTCGACGCCGAGGACGTCCAGGGCCTCGGTGACGTACTCCGGCGGCCCCTCCTCGCCCGCGTGCGCGACCCGGCGCAGCCCGAGGGCGGCGGCGGCCTCGTACACCTCGCGGAACTTCACCGGCGGGTGGCCGACCTCGGCCGAGTCCAGGCCGACGCCGGTGATGCGGTCGAGGAAGGGCTTGGCGGCGTCCAGCGTCGCGAGGGCCGACTCGGCGGACTCGTCGCGCAGGAAGCACATGATCAGGCGGGTGGAGACGCCGTGGTTCTCCCGGCTGGTGCTCAGCGCCCGCCACAGGCCCTCGACCACCGTGCCCATCTCCACGCCCCGGGCGAGGTGGGCCTGCGGGTCGAAGAAGATCTCCGCGTGCCGCACGCCCTGCGCGGCGGCGCGGGCGAGGTAGGCGTTGGCCAGGTCCTCGAAGTCCCGCTCGGTGCGCAGGACGGCCATCAGCTCGTAGTACAGGTTCAGGAAGGACTGGAGGTCCTCGAAGCGGTACGCCTCGCGCAGGGCGTCCGTGTCCGCGTACGACAGGGACACGGCGTTGCGGGCGGCCAGCGCGAAGGCCAGCTCCGGTTCCAGGGTGCCTTCGATATGGAGGTGCAGTTCAGCTTTGGGCAGGGGCATCGAAGCATCGTACGACTGTTTCACCGACGTTTCGGAACCGGGACGCGGGTGAGGTCGCGGGCCACGGTCAGCTCGCCGTCGTAGCCGGCCGCCCGGGCCTGCCGCTCGAACTCCTCGGGATCGGAGTAACGCTGGCTGAAGTGGGTCAGGACCAGGTGCCGGACCCCCGCGTCCCGGGCGGCCCGCGCCGCCTGGCCCGCGGTGAGGTGGCCGTGGTCGGTGGCGAGGGTCTCGTCCTCGTCGAGGAACGTGGACTCGATGACCAGCAGGTCGCAGCCCTCGGCGAGCGCGTGCACGCCCTCGCACAGCCGGGTGTCCATGACGAACGCGAACCGCTGGCCGCGGCGCACCTCGCTGACCTCGTCCAGCGGTACGCCGTTCAGGGAGCCCTCGCGTTGGATGCGGCCGACGTCGGGGCCCGTGATGCCGTGCGCGGCGAGGCGTTCGGGGAGCATGCGGCGGCCGTCGGGTTCGGTGAGGCGGTAGCCGTAGGACTCGACGGGGTGGGAGAGCTTGCGGGCGTCGAGGGTGTAGGCGGGGGTGACGGCCAGGGGCCCGTCCGTGGCGACCGGGGACTCGGTGAGGGCGACCGTCTCGCGGTAGGCGGTGGCGTAGCGCAGGCGGTCGAAGAAGCGCTGCCCGGAGCGCGGGTAGTGGGCGGTGACCTCGTGCGGCACCTGGTCGAGGTTGATGCGCTGGATGACGCCGGCCAGGCCCAGGCTGTGGTCGCCGTGGAAGTGGGTGACGCAGATCCGGTTCAAGTCGTGGGCGGCGACCCCGGCGCGCAGCATCTGGCGCTGCGTGCCCTCGCCCGGGTCGAACAGGATGCCCTCGCCGTCCCAGCGGAGCAGGTAGCCGTTGTGGTTGCGGTGCCGGGTCGGGACCTGGCTGGCGGTGCCGAGGACGACGAGTTCACGTACGGACATCGTGGTTGATCCGGGTCGTCCGGGTTATCCGGGGGGCCATTCGAGGCCGCGGCCGCCGAGGACGTGGGCGTGGGTGTGCCAGACCGTCTGGCCGGCGCCGGTGCCGGTGTTGAAGACGATGCGATAGCTGTCCAGCTTCTCCTCGTCGGCGACCGCCTGGGTCTCGCGCAGGACGTCCGCGGCGAGCTCCGGGGCACCGGACGCGAGGGCGGCGCCGTCCCGGTAGTGGGCCTTGGGGATCACCAGGACGTGGGTGGGGGCCTGGGGGTTGATGTCCCTGAACGCGACGGTCGTCTCGGTCTCACGGACGATCGTCGCGGGGATCTGGCCTGCGACGATCTTGCAGAACAGGCAGTCGTCCTGTGGCTCGCCTGTCATGGGGGGCCTCCTCACGCCGGTGATCTTCTACGGGCATCGTATCCATCGGGCCGTGGCCCCCGTGCCGCCGAGGGCGGCACGGGGGCCCTGCGTCGCGGGGGGCCGCGACACCCGCCCCCGGCCGACTACGGCAGGCTCGGCGGCGTCTTCGCCGGGGTCTCCTCCAGTGCCGCCAGCGCCAGCCTGATCGCCTCGTCCAGCTGGGGATCGCGGCCCGCCGCGTGGTCCTGCGGGCGCTGCGGGACCTCGACGTCCGGGTCTACGCCGTGGTTCTCCACGCCCCAGCCGTAGCCCTCCAGCCAGAAGGCGTACTTGGGCTGGGTGATCAGCGTGCCGTCGACCAGCCGGTAGCGGCTGTCGATGCCGATGACGCCGCCCCAGGTGCGGGTGCCGACGACCGGACCGATGCCGAGCGCCTTGATCGCGGCGTTGACGATGTCGCCGTCCGAGCCGGAGAACTCGTTGGCGACGGCGACGACCGGGCCGCGGGGCGCGTCCAGGGGGTAGCTGGACGGCCGCATGCCGCGCGGCAGGTCCCAGCCGACGATGCGCCGGGCCAGTTTCTCCACGACCAGCTGGGAGGTGTGGCCGCCGCGGTTCTCGCGGACGTCGACGACCAGGCCCTCCCGGGCCACCTCGACGCGCAGGTCGCGGTGGATCTGGGCCCAGCCGGGCGCCTGCATGTCGGGCACGTGGAGGTAGCCGAGCCGGCCGCCGGAGGTCTCGTGGACGTAGGCGCGGCGGTCGGCGACCCAGGCGTGGTAGCGCAGGGGCTCCTCGTCGGCGAGGGGGACGACGACGGCGTGCCGGGGTTCGCCGCCGCCGGCCGGGGAGACGGTCAGCTCGACCGGCTTGCCCGCCGTGCCGACCAGCAGCGGGCCGGGTCCCGTGACCGGGTCCACGGGCTGTCCCGCGACCGCGACGATCGCGTCCCCGGCCCGCACCGCGACGCCGGGCGCGGCCAGCGGGGAACGGGCGTCGGGATCGGAGGTCTCCGAGGGCAGGACGCGGTCGACGCGCCAGGTGCCGTCGTCGTGGCGGGACAGGTCGGCGCCGAGCAGGCCCTGCCGGGCGCCGGAGCCGTGGCCGCCGCGCGGGGTGACGTAAGCGTGCGAGGTCCCGAGTTCGCCGTGCACCTCCCACAGGAGGTCGACCAGGTCGTCGTGGGTGGCGAGGCGGTCGAGGACGGGCCGGTAGCGGTCGAGTACGCCGTCCCAGTCGACGCCGTTCATGTCGGGCCGCCAGAAGTGGTCCCGCATGATGCGGCCGGTCTCGTCGAACATCTGGCGCCACTCGGCGGCCGGGTCGACGGTCTGCCGGACCCGGGCCAGGTCGACGGTGATGTTGGTGTCGCTGTCCTCGTCGCCGGAGGCCCGCCGGTCGCTGGGCACGACCTTGAGGCGTCCGTCCGTCCACAGCAGCACCCGCTTGCCGTCGCCGCTGACCTCGAAGTGGTCGGCGTCGCCGGCGAGGTGCTCGACGCGCTGCTGGGCCAGGTCGTAGCGCTCCAGCTCGGTGTGCGGGTCGGGGGCGTCCGGCGTGGCGCGGGAGGCGCCGAGGACACCGGTGACCGGGTGGCGCAGCCACAGCACACCGTCCTTGGCGGCGCGCAGCCCGGAGTAGCGGGCGGCCTCCACGGGGAAGGGCACGATGCGGTCGGCGAGGCCCTCGATGTCGATCCGGGTGGTGGGGGTGCCCTCGCTGTCGGGGGTCTCCTCCCGCTCCGAGGTCTCGAAGGGGCGGCCGTGGCGCTGCGGGCCGAAGGGCGACGGGGTGGTCGCCGCGAGTGTGATCAGGTACGGGCGGGCCCCCTCGACGAAGGCCAGGTCGAAGACGTGCTCGTCGTAGACCGGGTCGAAGGAGCGGGTGGAGAGGAAGGCGAGGTGCTTGCCGTCCACGGTGAAGGCGGGCGCGTAGTCCTTGAAGCGCAGGGGCGTCGCCTCGCTCACCGACAGGTCGGTGGTGTTGGCGAGCTTGAGCTGGCGCAGCGGGTCGGGGCCGGGGTGGGACCAGGCGAGCCAGGCGGAGTCGGGCGAGAAGACCAGGCCGGAGGCGTCGCCGTCGTCGCTGCGGTCGACCTCGCGGACCTCGCCGGTAGCGCGCTCGACGAGCAGGACGCGTCCGTCGTGCGAGGCGACGGCGGCGCGGCTGCCGTCGGGTGCCATGGCGAGGTTGAGCACCCGGCCGAGCTGCCCGGCGGCGATCCGTCGCGGGCTGCTGCCGGGCGCGAGTCCGGTGGCGGGCGCGAACTCCAGGGCGTCGTCGCCCTCGGCGTCCGTCACCCACACCACCCACTCCTCGCCGTCGGCACGGAAGGTGCGCGGCAGCCGGGTGCGGACGCCGGGCGTCGCCGCGAGGGCGCGGGCGGGGCCGGAGCGGTGGGTGACCCAGTGGACGCCGCCGCGCACGGCGACGGCGCTGCCGCGCGCGGTGTGGTCGGGGGACGCCGACCCGAACCAGCGGGCGGCGTTGACGGGGTAGGCCTGGAGGTCGACGCGCGGGCCGCCGAGGCGGATGTCGAGGCGGCGCGGCTCGTCGCCGTCGAGGTCGTCCAGCGTCCACAGTTCGCCGGCGGACGAGTAGACGACGCGGGTGCCGTCGGTCGCGGCGTGGCGGGCGTAGAAGCCGTCGAGGGGGGTGTGCCGGCGCAGGTCGGAGCCGTCGGCGAGGGAGGAGTAGAGGGCGCCGGTGCCCTCGTGGTCGGAGAGGAAGGCGATGCGGTCGCCGACCCAGAAGGGGTACTCGATGTTGCCGTCGAGGTCGCTGTGCAACCGTACGAACTCACCGTCGTCCTCGGCGTCGATCCACAGTTTGCCCGCCGTGCCGCCCCGGTAGCGCTTCCACCAGGCGGCCTCGCGGCCCATCGGCGCGGACAGCAGCACGGTGTGCGGGCCGGCCGCGACCTCGCCGACGGGCCCGTAGGGCAGGGTTTCGGCGGGGCCGCCGTCGAGGGGGACGGCGCGGGCCCAGGTGCGGCGCGAACTGGCCTGCCCGTGGGTGGTCAGGGCCAGGACCCGACCGTCCCTGGTCCAGCCGCGGACCTGGGTCCTGAGGCTGCCCCAGTGGGTGAGTCGCCGGGCGGGGCCCCCGTCGACGGGCGCGATGTGCACCTCGGGAGCGCCGTCGCGGGTGGAGGTCCAGGCGACGGTGGTGCCGTCGGGCGAGATGCGCGGGTGGTTCACCGGCACGTTGTCGGCGCTGACCCGCCAGGCCCGGCCGCCGTCGAGCGGGGCGAGCCACACGTCGTCCTCGGCGGTGAAGGCGACCAACTCGCCGTGTGGGTGCGGAAAGCGGAGGTAGGCAGGCGCTGCGGGCTGTGTCACCCTTTCACCCTATGCAGGGGCGGGGCCCGCCGACAGGGGTTTGGATCACATACCGGCCACGGCCCGCGCGCGGTGCGGCTACTTGCCCTCCACCGGCCGGCAGTGCGGGTCGTCCGGGCACCAGATGGTGCGGGTGACGGTCACGGTGGGGCGGGGCTGCTGCTGCGACGGCTCGTTCGCGGAAGGGCCGCCGGTGGCTTCGCAGTTGCCCAGCCCGTCGACCCGGAACCACTCCTTGCCGTCCACCTTCGCGGTCAACTCGCCGCGCACGCAGGCGCCGTTGACGACGCGGGTGACCTTGCCGTCGACGGTGATGTCCTTCCCGTCGTCCGTCCTGCCCTCGCACTCGACCGTCGCGACGGCGTTCTCGGAAGCGCCGGTGGCCTCGTCGCCGTAGGAGGCGGTGCAGGTCAGCCACCTCACCTCCGCCTTCTGCCGCTCCAGTTCACGCGTCACCGTCCGGTCGGTCGTGAACGCCACCGACGCGGAACTGAGCCCGCCCGGCTCGCACGCGACCGCTCCGCCGACGGCGACGACCACACCGACGACCGCCGGAGCAATACGCCGAATCCGCCTCGATGCCCCCATGCGGGGCAGCCTGCCACCGGTACGGGGCCGGCGGTAGGGCGCATACGGCCACTCCTCACTACCGTGGGCCCATGCGCGACGGACGCCGGCTCAGACGGCTCGTGGTGGACGAGGCGGCCACCGCCTACGTGTGGTCGGTGCGTCACCGGCACAGTGTCACGGAGCCCTGCCAGGAGGTGCTCACCCTGTCCCGGGACGGGACGCGGACCCGTCTGCTGTTCCCGGGCGGCGGGGGACGGCACGTCCCCGACGGTTTCCTGCCCTCGGGCTGTGTGGCGCTGGGGGACGCCGCTCTCAACCTGCACGAACCGGGTGTCGTACGGGCCTTCGTCGACGAGGCGGCCCGGCGCGGCCTGCTGGACCGGTCCGCGGACCTCGACGGCTGGGAGCTGTTCCCGGCCGTGGTCGCCGCCCGCGAGGCGGACGGCTGACCCGGGGCCGTCAGGACCAGCGGCCGGTGCGGGCCAGCAGGACGGCGGTCGCCGCGGTGCCCGCGGTGGAGGTGCGCAGGACGCTGCGTCCCAGGCGGTAGGGCCGGGCACCGGCCTCGGCGAAGAGCGCCAACTCCTCGGGGGACACGCCGCCTTCGGGACCGACCACGAGCACGATGTCGCCGGTGGTGGGGAGTTCCGCGGCGGCCAGGGGCTCTTCGCCGCTCTCGTGGAGTACGGCGGCGAAGTCGGCGTCGGCCAGAAGGGAGGCAACCTGCTTGCTCGTCGCCGCGTCCGCGACGTCGGGGAAGCGGACCCGGCGGGACTGCTTGCCGGCCTCGCGGGCCGTCGCCCGCCACTTGCCGAGCGCCTTCAGGCCCCGGTCGCCCTTCCACTGCGTGATGCAGCGGGACGCCGCCCAGGGCACGATCGCGTCGACGCCGACCTCGGTCATCGTCTCGACGGCCAGCTCGCCCCGGTCGCCCTTGGGCAGTGCCTGGACGACGGTGATGCGGGGCTGCTGCGGCGTTTCCCCGTGGACGGTCAGGTCCGTGACGACCAGCCGGTCCTTGCCCTCGGCGGCCTTCACCACGCCCTCGGCCCAGCGTCCGCGTCCGTCGGTGAGGACGACGTCCTCGCCGGGCCGGAGCCGCTTCACGGAGACCGCGTGCCGTCCCTCGGGGCCGTCGAGGACGTACTCCCCTCCGGGCAGGTCCCCCGGCCCGAGGGCGTCGACCACGAACACCGGTGCCGTCATCGGCCCGTACCTCCCGTCGCGAGTCCCGACAACGCTGTCCCGGCCGCGGCGAGTTCGGCGGCCAGCACCTCCACCAGCTGCCCGGCGGGCAGCTCCCGCGCCATCCGGTGGCCCTGTCCCGCCCACAGGGCCATGCCCTGGGCGTCGCCCGACTTGGCCGCCGCCTTGCGCAGGGGTGCGGTGAGGTGGTGCACCTCGGGGTAGGCGGCGGGGGCGTACGGGCCGTGCTCGCGCAGGAAGCGGTTGACCAGGCCGCGGGCGGGGCGGCCGGAGAAGGCGCGGGTCAGTTCGGTGCGAACGAACAAGGGGTTGGTCAGGGCCTGCTTGTGCAGGTCGTGCGCGCCGGACTCGGGGGTGGCCAGGAAGGCGGTGCCGAGCTGGGCCGCGCTCGCGCCGGCGGCGAGGGCGGCGGCGATCTGCCCGCCGCGCATGATGCCGCCGGCGGCGACGATCGGCAGGCTCACCGTCTCCCGGACCTGGGCGACCAGCGACAGCAGTCCCGTGCCGGTACCGCCGGTGCCCGGGTTGTCGCGGTGGGTGCCCTGGTGTCCGCCGGCCTCCGTGCCCTGCGCGATCACCGCGTCGGCGCCGGACAGCTCGACGGCCCGGGCCTCGTCCGCGGTGGTGGCGGTGACCAGCGCGAAGGTGCCGACGCGGTGCAGGGAGTCGACGACCTCGCGGCTCGGGACGCCGAAGTGGAACGACACCACCGGCACCGGGTTGTCCAGCAGCACCGCGAGCTTGGTGTCGTAGCCGTCGTCCCGGCCGCACTCCGGATCGCCGAGTTCCGTCTCGTACCAGGCGGCCTCGCCGGCCAGCTGGTGGGCGTAGACGCCGACGGCGGAGGGGTCGGCCGTCTCCGGCTGGGGCATGAAGAGGTTGACGCCGAAGGGGCGGTTCGTCAGCCCCCGCAGCTGCTTGATCTCCTGGTACATCCCGTCCGCGGTCTTGTACCCGGCGGCGAGGAATCCCAGCCCACCCGCCTCGCAGACCGCGGCGGCGAGCTGCGGCACGGAGACGCCGCCCGCCATGGGCGCCTGCACGATCGGGCAGGGGAAGAGATCGGTCAGTGCGGAGGACATGAGCGCATGTTGTCACGTCCTCGGAACGAGTCCGAATCCGGGCTTCCGTTGGCATACGCCAGGAGCATCCGCGTCGCGGAGCCCCTGGCGACAAGCCGTGCCCGGTGCCCGTCAGCGCCCGTTGAAGGCGTCCTTCAGACGCGAGAAGAGGCCCTGCTGACCAGGCTGGAACTGCCCCTGCGGACGCTCCTCGCCGCGCAGCTTGGCGAGCTCGCGCAGCACGCGTTCCTGTTCTGGGTCGAGTTTGGTCGGGGTGGTCACCTCGACGTGGACGATCAGGTCGCCCCGGCCGCCGCCGCGCAGGTGGGTGACGCCCCGGCCGTGCAGCGGGATCGACTGGCCGGACTGGGTGCCCGGACGGATGTCGACCTCCTCCATGCCGTCGAGGGTCTCCAGCGGCACCTTGGTGCCGAGGGCCGCCGCCGTCATCGGGATGGTGACCGTGCAGTGCAGGTCGTCGCCGCGGCGCTGGAAGGTCGAGTGCGGCAGCTCGTGGATCTCGACGTACAGGTCACCGGCGGGGCCGCCGCCGGGGCCGACCTCTCCCTCGCCCGCGAGCTGGATGCGGGTGCCGTTGTCGACACCGGCCGGGATCTTCACGGTGAGCGTGCGACGGGAGCGGATGCGGCCGTCGCCCGCGCACTCCGGGCACGGGGTGGGGACCACGGTGCCGAAGCCCTGGCACTGGGGGCAGGGGCGGGAGGTCATGACCTGGCCCAGGAAGGACCGGGTGACCTGCGAGACCTCACCCCGGCCGCGGCACATGTCACACGTCTGGGCGGAGGTGCCCGGGGCCGCGCCCTCGCCGCTGCAGGTGTTGCAGACGACGGCCGTGTCGACCTGGATGTCCTTGGTCGTGCCGAAGGCCGCCTCGTCCAGCTCGACCTCGATGCGGATCATGGCGTCCTGGCCGCGGCGGGTGCGCGAGCGCGGTCCGCGCTGCGACGCCGTGCCGAAGAACGCGTCCATGATGTCCGAGAAGTTGCCGAAGCCGCCCGCGCCGAAGCCGCCGGCTCCGCCACCGCCCGCCGCCTGGGACAGCGGGTCGCCGCCGAGGTCGTAGACCTGCTTCTTCTGCGGGTCCGACAGCACCTCGTAGGCGGCGTTGATCTCCTTGAACCGCTCCTGGGTCTTCGGATCGGGGTTGACGTCCGGGTGCAGCTCGCGCGCGAGCCTCCGGAACGCCTTCTTGATCTCGTCCTGGGACGCGTCGCGGCGCACGCCGAGTACGGCGTAGTAGTCCGTGGCCACCTACGACTCCGCCAGGATCTGTCCGACGTACCGTGCCACTGCGCGTACCGCTCCCATCGTTCCCGGGTAGTCCATGCGGGTCGGTCCGACCACGCCGAGCTTGGCAACCGCCTCGCCGCCCGAACCGTAGCCCACCGACACGACGGACGTGGAGTTGAGTCCTTCGTGGGCGTTCTCGTGACCGATACGGACGGTCACGCCCGGATCCTTCGCCTCGCCGAGCAGCTTGAGGAGCACGACCTGCTCCTCCAGCGCCTCGAGCACCGGCCGGATCGTGAGGGGGAAGTCGTGCCCGAAGCGGGTGAGATTGGCGGTGCCGCCGATCATCAGCCGCTCCTCGTTCTCCTCGACCAGCGTCTCCAGGAGAGTGGAGAGCACGGTGGAGACCGTACCCCGGTCCTCGGCCTCGAAGGCCTCCGGGAGGTCCTCGACCAGGCCCGGCACGTCCGCGAACCGCCGTCCCGCCACTCGGCTGTTGAGCCGCGCCCGCAGGTCCGCGAGGGACGCCTCGCCGAACGGCGCCGGGCAGTCGACCATACGCTGCTCGACCCGCCCGGTGTCCGTGATCAGCACGAGCATCACACGCGCGGGCGCGAGCGAGAGCAGCTCGACGTGGCGCACGGTCGAGCGGGTCAGCGACGGGTACTGCACGACGGCGACCTGCCGGGTCAGCTGCGCGAGCAGCCGCACCGTGCGGGCCACGACGTCGTCGAGGTCGACGGCGCCCTCCAGGAAGTTCTGGATGGCGCGCCGCTCGGGCGCGGTCATGGGCTTGACGCCGGCCAGCTTGTCGACGAAGAGCCGGTAGCCCTTGTCGGTCGGGATGCGTCCCGCGCTGGTGTGCGGCTGGGCGATGAACCCCTCGTCCTCCAGGGCCGCCATGTCGTTGCGCACGGTGGCCGGGGAGACGCCGAGGTGGTGCCGCTCGGTGAGGGCCTTGGAGCCGACGGGCTCCTCGGTGCCGACGTAGTCCTGAACGATGGCGCGCAGCACCTTCAGCCTGCGTTCACTGAGCATCGCGCACACCTCCAGAAGTCGTCCGCCCGGTGTTCTCCCTGGCACTCACCGTGTTCGAGTGCCAGACTTCCCCGGCCCAGTGTACGGCCGTGGGGTACGCCCACGGCAAGGCCGGTTCGCCGCCGCCGTGCCCGCGGGTGTGCCCACCGATAGCGTCGCGGTCATGAGCGTGATGTGGGAGGACCGTGGGTGGGAGCGGCTGGCGCCCGGGGTGGGCCGGTGCCGGCTCCCGGTGTGGGACTGCACGGCGGGGCTGGTCGTCGGCACGGGCGCCGCGCTGCTCGTGGACGCCGGGTCGAGCCTCGGTGAGGGCGCCCGGTTGCGCGCGGCGGCGCAGGCGCTCGCCGGTCGCCGTGTGACGCATCTCGCGCTGACCCACCCGCACTTCGACCACGTCTTCGGCGCGGCGGCGTTCGCGGGCGTGGACGTGTACGGGGCGGTGGGCACCGACACGTTGTTCGCGCGGGGCGGACACGGGCCGGAGGCGCTCCGCGCGGACGCGGTGGCGGAGGGGCTGGACGCGCGGGCGGCGGAGGAGGCGGCCGACGCGCTGGTCCGCGTCCCGCACGAGGTGTGCGGCGAGTGGACGCTCGACCTGGGCGGCGGCCGGCAGGTCCTGCTGGCCGACGTGGGCCCGGGGCACACCGGCCACGACCTCGCGGTGCTGGTGCCGGGAGATCCGGAGGTGGTCTTCTGCGGCGACCTGGTCGAGGAGTCCGGCGAGCCGCAGGCGGGCCCCGACGCCGTTCCGGCGCACTGGCCGGCCGCGCTGGACCGGCTGCTCGATCTGGGCGGCGAGGACGCGGTGTACGTGCCCGGTCACGGCGCGGTGGTGGACGCGGCGTTCGTGCGGGCCCAACGGGACGCGCTGGCCGCGCGCTTCGGCGTGTCGTGCTGATCTCGGCGCGCCCGCTCCTCGTATCGTCATCAGAATGCGCCAGTACTCCGCCGATCTGACCCCTCCGTGGAAGAAATCGCAGCCGGTGCCGGAGGTTCCGGCCGACCCCGGTCTGGTGGTCGAGGAGCCCGGGACCGGGTTCTGCGGCGCGGTGATCGGCTGCGAGGCCGGCACGGTGACCCTGGAGGACCGCTTCGGCAAGCACCGGGTGTTCCCGATGGAGCCGCGCGGCTTCCTGCTGGAGGGGCGGGTGGTGACCTTGGTGCGGCCGTCGCCCTCCGCTCCGGTGCGGCCCTCCCGTACGGCGTCGGGGTCGGTGGCGGTCCCGGGGGCCCGCGCCCGGGTGGCGCGCGCCGGGCGCATCTACGTGGAGGGGCGGCACGACGCCGAACTGGTCGAGAAGGTCTGGGGCGACGACCTGCGCATCGAGGGCGTGGTGGTGGAGTACCTGGAGGGCGTCGACGACCTTCCGTCCATCGTCGACGACTTCGCGCCGGGGCCGGACGCTCGGCTGGGGGTCCTGGTGGACCACCTGGTGCCGGGTTCGAAGGAATGGCGGATCGCGCAGGCGGTGACGAGCGAGCACGCGCTGGTCGTGGGCCATCCCTACATCGACATCTGGGAGGCGGTGAAGCCGTCGTCGCTGGGGATCGAGGGCTGGCCCCGGGTGCCGCGCGGTCAGGACTGGAAGACGGGGGTGTGCCGGGCGCTGGGGTGGCCGGCCGAGAACACGGGGGCGGTGTGGCAGGCCATCCTGGCGCGGGTGGGGTCGTACAAGGATGTGGAGCCGGCGTTGTCGGGGCGGGTGGAGGAGTTGATCGATTTCGTCACGGGTGGCGGTGGGGCCTGACGCCGGGGAAGGTGCCGGGTTCGCCGGTGTCCAGCTCGGACCTCGCAGCTTCCAGTGGCAGGCGGTCCCCGACGGGACCGGCGCCGCCGCGGGACCTCCTGCACATCGGCAACGATCCTGCGGTGCACGATGTCAGGGCCGGCCGTCATCACGATCACCCCCCCCGGAGATGCTCCACCTTCACGCCCTCGGGAGGTTCGAGTTCCTCGAAGTACTTGGTGATCCCGCGTTCGTCCACGGCGCGCATCTCCCTGGCCCTGCGCACCGATTCACTCGCCCGAGGGATCAGTCGACCAGATCCCGCACCACGGCATCGGCCAGCAACCGCCCGCGCAGCGTCAGCACCGCACGCCCCTCCCCGTACGGCGCCTCCTGCAGCAGTCCCTCCGACAGCGCCCGTCGCGACGCCGTGAGCCCCGTCTCCCGCAGCAGGGACAGCGGGACGCCTTCCCGCAGGCGCAGCTCCAGCAGGATGCGCTCCACCCGCCGGTCCTCGTCCGTCAGGATCTCGCGCCCCGCGCCCGGCGACTTCCCCGCCGCCAGCGCGCCCGCGTACGCCCCCGGGTGCTTCACGTTCCACCAGCGCACCCCGCCCACGTGGCTGTGCGCTCCGGGACCCGCGCCCCACCAGTCGGCACCCCGCCAGTACAGCTCGTTGTGCAGGCAGCGCCCGGCGTCGGAGGTGGCCCAGTTGGACACCTCGTACCAGTCGAAGCCCGCCGCCGACAGGGTCTCCTCGGCGATCAGGTACCGGTCGGCGTGGACGTCGTCGTCGGTCATGGGGACCTCGCCGCGCCGGATGCGGCGGGCGAGCTGGGTGCCCTCCTCGACGATCAGGGCGTACGCCGAGACGTGGTCGGGTCCGGCGCCGAGGGCCGCGTCCAGGGAGGCGCGCCAGTCGTCGTCGCTCTCTCCGGGGGTGCCGTAGATTAGGTCCAGGTTGACGTGGTCGAAGCCCGCCGCGCGGGCCTCGGCCACGCAGGCCTCGGGGCGGCCGGGGGTGTGGGTGCGGTCCAGGATCTTCAGGACGTGCTGCTCGGCGCTCTGCATGCCGAAGGAGATCCGGTTGAAGCCGCCCTCGCGGAGAGTGGCGAGGTAGGCCGGGTCGACCGACTCCGGGTTGGCCTCCGTCGTGATCTCCGCGTCCGGCGCGAGGCCGAACTCGTCGCGGATCGCCTGCAGCATCCGCACCAGGTCACCGGCGGCCAGCAAGGTGGGCGTACCGCCGCCGACGAAGACCGTGCGGACCTCGCGGGGGTCGTCGCCGAGCACCTTGCGGGCGAGGCGGATCTCGTCGGTCAGCGTATCGGCGTAGTTGTCGCGGGAGGCGAGGACGCCGCCGGTGCCGCGCAGCTCGGTCGCGGTGTAGGTGTTGAAGTCGCAGTAGCCGCAGCGGGTCGCGCAGTACGGGACGTGCAGGTAGAAGCCGAGGGGGCGGTCGGCGGCGCCGGCGAGCGCGGACGCCGGGAGGGCGCCGTCGGCGGGGACGGGCTCGCCGTCGGGGAGTGCGGAGGGCATGCGTTCCATTGTCCCGCACGGCCGCTGCAGTTCGGTTGCCCGCCCCGCTCGGCCGCTCGCCTACTCGGCCTGCAGGACCAGCAGCGCCAGGTCGTCCTCCGGGGGCCGCGCCCCGAACTCGTGCACCAGCCGCCTGATCCGCTCCGCGACCAGCCCGGCGTCCAGGCCCGCGCAGTCGGCGAGCGCCGCGGCGAGCCCGTCCCCGTCGTCGAACTGGCGGGAGCCGCTGCGCCGCTCGGTGACCCCGTCCGTGACGCAGAGGAGGGTGTCGCCGGAGCACAGCTCGAAGGTCTCGCTCGTGTACGTCACGTCCTCGACGACGCCGAGCAGGGTCTGCGGTTCGGCGACCGCCCGGACGGCGCCGTCCGGGCCGAGGAGGAGGGGCAGCGGGTGCCCGGCGGAGGCGAGGGTGCAGTGGACGCCGCCGTCGTGCGGGACCAGTTCGCCGTAGAGCAGGGACAGGAAACGGGTCTGCGGTCCGTCGCCCGGGGCAACCGGTGGGCCACCGACGGCGACCAGGGCGCGTGCGGCGGCGTCGGCGGCCTCGGTGGCGTCGTCGAGGAGGAGCTGGTTGAGGCGGTCCAGGACGTCGGGGACGCCGTACTCCTCGCGGGCCAGCAGCCGCAGCCAGGGCCGGGCGAGCCCGATGACGACGGCGGCTTCGGGACCTTTGCCCTGGACGTCTCCGACGGCGAAGCACCAGCGGCCGTCACCGGCCGGGAAGAGGTCGTAGAAGTCACCGCTGGGGCCGCCCTTGTCGCACGGTTCGTACACGAGGGCGCTGCGCACGCCGGGGATCTCGGCGACGGCGCCGGGCAGCAGGCCGCGCTGGAGGACGGCGCTGATGGTGGCCTGGCGGGCGTACTGACGGGCGGCGCCGATGGCGAGTGCCACACGGCGGCTGAGGTCCTCCACCAGGCCGGTGATCTCGTCGGGGAAGCCGGCGGTACCGGTCCGTCCGATCACCAGGGTGCCGAGCGGCCGGCCCCCGGCGATCAGGCGGTAGGCGAGCGCGGCGCCGTGGACGCCGTCCGGGCCCAGCGCCTCGCCGGGCCAGGGGTGGGCGACGGGTCCGGAGCGCCACGGGTCGCGCGGGCGGGGCGGGTCCTTCTCCAGGGCGCGGCGCAGTTCCTCGATGAGGCTCTCACTGCCGTGCCAGACGCGGGCCAGCCGTGCCCCCACGACCGCCCCCGGGGCGTCGCTCCAGGCCCCCCGGCCCAAGGACTCGTCCTCCAGCCACACCGCGCACCAGTCGGCGAGCCGCGGCACGATCAGCTGACCGGCGAGGGAGGCGACCAGGTCCTCGTCGAGCTGCCCGGCCAGCAGATCGGAGGCCTCGGCGAGGAAGGACAGGGCGCCGCGGCCCAGCCACTCGCGGTCGCGGATGCCGCGCCGGCCCGTCCCGGTCTCCCGCCCCGGCGGTGGACCGGCCGCGGCTCCGGTGAACCGCGGGTCGTCTTCCTCCTCGTACGCCTCGGTCCGCGCGGCGGTCCGCACCGCGTACGCCGCCTCCGCGGCTTCCGTCGTCTCCGCATCGGCGCCCGTGGCGCGCAGCCGCGCCCAGACCGTTTTGGTGCCCGGGCGGTAGGTGATGCCCCAGGCCTCCGCGAGCGCGGCGACGAGCCGCAGGCCCCTGCCGTACTCGGGAGTCTCCTGCGGCGTCTCCTGGTCGCCGCTCCTCGGCGCCCGGGAGGGGTGGTGGTCCGTGGCCTCGACGACGAGGGTGCCGGTCTCCTCCAGCCGGCAGACCACCTCGACGTCGGTGCCGGCGTGCACGACGGCGTTGGTGACCAGTTCGCTGACGGCCACCAAGGTGTCGGCGGTGAGATGCTCGGTCAGCTGGTCCGTGCCGGGCAGGCCGAGCGCGGACCAGTCGGCGAGTGCGGCCCGCACCATCGCGCGGGCGGCGCCCGGGGCCAGGGAGCTGCCGAGCAGGGTCACGTGCGCCCGCGCGCTTTCCTTGACGGATGCGCCGGCAGGGCGCGCGGGCGCACCAGTGGCGCGGGAGACGATCTCCCGTTGCGTCGGAATGGCCCCCATGGACGGCTCCCCGGGCAGTGCGTGCGCATGCTTCGCAGTCAGTGCCGACTAGAGTGACAGACCGGCCCCGCCCATAAGCGCGGAGTTACCGAAGTGAACCGCCATGGGTGAGATTCGTGGTAGGCGAACACTCGAAAGTGGCCGAAAGCCGGACGGTTTCGGGCATTCGCCGTACGGATCACGACGTCCGGGCCCGGGCTACGCTTCCCGCGACCCCTCGTACATCTCCTCGATCAGGTGCTTGTACTCCCGCTCGACGACCGGCCGCTTCAGCTTCAGGCTCGGCGTGATCTCGCCGTGCTCGACGTCCAGGTCGCGGGGCAGCAGGCGGAACTTCTTGATGGTCTGCCAGCGCTGGAGGCCCTGGTTGAGCTGCTTGACGTAGCCGTCGACCATCTCGACGGTCGCGGGGGCCGCGACGATCTCCGCGTACGCGTTGCCCGCCAGCCCATTCTCCTTCGCCCACTGCGTGATGGCGATCTCGTCGAGGGCGATCAGCGCGGTGCAGAAGTTCCGGTCGGCGCCGTGGACCAGAATGTTGGAGACGTACGGGCATACCGCCTTGAACTGGCCCTCGACCTCGGCGGGCGCGATGTACTTGCCGCCCGAGGTCTTGATGAGGTCCTTCTTGCGGTCGGTGATGCGCAGGTAGCCGTCGGGCGAGAGCTCGCCGATGTCGCCGGTGTGGAACCAGCCGTCGGACTCCAGCACCTCGGCGGTCTTCTCGGGCAGCTTGTGGTAGCCCTCCATGATGCCGGGGCCGCGCAGCAGGATCTCGCCGTCGTCGGCGATGCGCACCTCGGTGCCGGGCAGCGGCTTGCCGACCGTGCCGGTGCGGTAGGCCTCGCCGGGGTTGACGAAGGAGGCCGCGGAGGACTCGGTGAGGCCGTAGCCCTCCAGAATGTGGATGCCGGCGCCGGCGAAGAAGTAGCCGATGTCGGGGGCGAGGGCGGCCGACCCGGAGATGCAGGCACGCAGGTTCCCGCCGAAGGCCTCGCGGATCTTGGCGTAGACGAGCTTGTCGGCGACGGCGTGCTTGGTGCGCAGGCCGGCGGGGGCGCTCGCGGTGCCGGTGCGCTTGAAGTTGTCCTGGGTGACCTTGGCGTACTCACGGGCCACGCCGACCGCCCACTGGAAGATCTTGTACTTCGCCCCGCCGCCCGCACGGGCCTTGGCGGCGACGCCGTTGTAGACCTTCTCGAAGATGCGGGGCACGGCCGCCATGTAGGTCGGCTGGACCACCGGAAGGTTCTCGATGATCTTGTCGACGCGGCCGTCGACGGCGGTGATGTGACCGGCCTCGATCTGGCCGGAGGTGAGCACCTTGCCGAAGACGTGCGCCAGCGGCAGCCACAGGTACTGCACGTCGTCCTTGGTGACCAGGCCGGTCGCCGCGATCGCCTTCGCCATGTACGACCAGTTGTCGTGCGGGAGGCGGACGCCCTTGGGCCTGCCGGTGGTACCGGACGTGTAGATGAGGGTGGCGAGCTGGTCCTTGGTGAGTGCGCCGACCCGCTTCCTGACCAGCTCGGGGTCCTTCTCCAAGCGGGCGGCGCCCCGGCGCTCCAGCTCGTCGACGGTGAGGACCCAGTCCTCGGAGGTGTCGGCGCCGGTCGCGTCGATCACCACGACGTGGGTGAGGTCGGGCAGCTCGGCCCGCCTCTCCTTCGCCTTGGCCAGCTGCGCGGCGTCCTCCGCGATCAGCACCCGGCTCTCGGAGTCGGAGAGGATGTACGCCGACTCGTCGGCGTTGGTCTGCGGGTAGACGGTGGTCGTCGCGGCGCCGGCGCACATGATGCCGAGGTCGGCCAGGATCCACTCCAGGCGGGTGGAGGAGGCGAGTGCCACGCGCTGCTCGGGCTGCACGCCCAGCTCGATCAGACCGGCCGCGATCGCGTAGACCCGCTCGGCGGCCTGCGCCCAGGTCAGCGACTTCCAGTCGTCCGGTCCCTCACCCGACGCGGACGGCACCGGGTAGCGGTACGCCTCGGCGTCCGGCGTGGCCGCCACCCGCTCCAGGAAGAGCCCCGCCACGGAGGGCGGACGGTTCTCGATCAGTGTCTGTGTGTCGCTCACGACATCCTCCGTGGGCCCGCGACGGCGCGGCTTGCTCAGGTGCGGCTGGATTCACTCTCGGGCGGTGGTCGGGCTGGGGCTCGGACGGTTGCCCGATCACTTGTTTAACTCACGAGTAACTACGGGGCAGGCATCAGCGTAAAGGGCGAGTGGCCTCGGCGTAAGAGTCCGCACCCTGTCACTTCCTACAGATGCGCGCCCGTGACGTGCGAAGGGACCCGCCGCACTTTCGTACGACGGGCCCCTAGGTGGCCGATTTGCCCGGACTCGGCGTGCGGCGGGTGCGGTGTGGCGGCTACTTCTTGCCCTTGCCCGACCCCGCGCTGTCGTCGCTCGACAGCACCGCGATGAAGGCCTCCTGAGGAACCTCCACGGAACCCACCATCTTCATCCGCTTCTTGCCTTCCTTCTGCTTCTCCAGCAGCTTCCGCTTACGGGAGATGTCACCGCCGTAGCACTTGGCCAGGACGTCCTTGCGGATGGCGCGGATGGTCTCGCGGGCGATCACCCGGGAACCGATGGCGGCCTGGACCGGCACCTCGAAGGCCTGGCGCGGGATCAGCTCCTTGAGCTTGGCGACGAGCCGGACGCCGTACGCGTACGCCTGGTCCCTGTGGGTGATCGCCGAGAAGGCGTCCACCTTGTCACCGTGCAGCAGGATGTCGACCTTGACCAGGCTGGAGGTCTGCTCGCCGGTGGGCTCGTAGTCGAGGGAGGCGTAACCGCGGGTCTTGGACTTCAGCTGGTCGAAGAAGTCGAAGACGATCTCCGCGAGCGGGAGGGTGTAGCGGATCTCCACCCGGTCCTCGGAGAGGTAGTCCATGCCGAGCAGGGTGCCGCGCCGGGTCTGGCACAGCTCCATGATCGCGCCGATGAACTCGGTCGGCGCCAGGATCGTGGCGCGCACGACCGGCTCGTACACCTCGTTGATCTTGCCCTCGGGGAACTCGCTCGGGTTGGTGACCTCGACCTCGGTGCCGTCCTCCATGACCACGCGGTAGATCACGTTGGGCGCGGTGGCGATCAGGTCGAGTCCGAACTCGCGCTCCAGGCGCTCCCGGATCACGTCGAGGTGGAGCAGGCCGAGGAAGCCGACGCGGAAGCCGAAGCCGAGGGCGGCGGAGGTCTCGGGCTCGTAGACCAGGGCGGCGTCGTTGAGCTGGAGCTTGTCCAGGGCCTCGCGCAGCAGCGGGTAGTCGGAGCCGTCCAGCGGATACAGGCCGGAGAAGACCATCGGCCTGGGGTCCTTGTAGCCGCCGAGCGCCTCCTCGGCACCCTTGTGCTGGCTGGTGACGGTGTCACCGACCTTGGACTGGCGGACGTCCTTCACGCCGGTGATCAGGTAGCCCACCTCGCCGACGCCCAGACCGTCGGCGGAGAGCATCTCCGGCGAATTGGTGCCGATCTCCAGCAGTTCGTGCGTGGCGCCGGTGGACATCATCCGGATGCGCTCGCGCTTGTTGAGCTGGCCGTCGATGACGCGGACGTACGTCACGACACCGCGGTAGGAGTCGTAGACCGAGTCGAAGATCATCGCGCGGGCGGGGGCGTCCTTGACGCCGACCGGGGCGGGGACCTCGGCGACGACCTTGTCCAGCAGCGCGTCGACGCCGAGGCCGGTCTTGGCGGAGACCTTGAGCACGTCGTCGGGGTCGCAGCCGACCAGGTTGGCGAGCTCCTCGGAGAACTTCTCGGGCTGCGCGGCCGGCAGGTCGATCTTGTTCAGCACGGGGATGATCGTGAGGTCGTTCTCCATCGCCAGGTAGAGGTTGGCGAGGGTCTGGGCCTCGATGCCCTGGGCTGCGTCGACGAGGAGGATGGTGCCCTCGCAGGCGGCGAGCGAGCGCGAGACCTCGTAGGTGAAGTCGACGTGCCCCGGGGTGTCGATCATGTTGAGGATGTGCGTGTTGCCCTCGTCGTGGGACGGGGCCCACGGAAGTCGCACCGCCTGGGACTTGATCGTGATGCCGCGCTCGCGCTCGATGTCCATGCGGTCGAGGTACTGGGCGCGCATCTGCCGCTGCTCGACCACACCGGTCAGCTGGAGCATCCGGTCGGCGAGCGTCGACTTGCCGTGGTCGATGTGCGCGATGATGCAGAAGTTGCGGATCAGAGCCGGGTCGGTACGGCTCGGCTCGGGCACATGGCTAGGGATCGCGGGCACGCAGGGTCCTGATTCTTGAGGCGTCCGCAGTGTCTGCGGTCTCGGGTCGGATCTATACGTAGCTTCCATCGTCCCACGGGTGCGGGGCTGGGATGGGTTTGGGAGGGGTTGCGGGCGGGATCGGGGGCGGATCGAGTCCGGTGGGGGGGCCGTTGGGGTGCCGACTCCGGCTGGGTTCGGGGCCGGGGCGGGCCCGGTGCGGGGCCGGGCTTGGGCCGGGTTTGGGCGGGCTGAGCGGCCGCTGGTAGTGTGGGGGGCTGTGTCTCATGCCCTCTCAGCGCGAGGCACTCCTTCAAGAAATCACCGGCACGGGAGCCTCGCGGCCTCGTGCCTGAACCTGCAAAGGCTCATTCGTGGCGAACATCAAGTCCCAGATCAAGCGGAACAAGACCAACGAGAAGGCCCGGCTGCGCAACAAGGCCGTCAAGTCCTCTCTGAAGACCGCGATCCGCAAGGCTCGTGAGGCCGCTGCCGCGGGCGACGTCGAGAAGGCCACCGAGTACCAGCGCGTTGCTGCGCGCCAGCTCGACAAGGCCGTCTCCAAGGGCGTCATCCACAAGAACCAGGCCGCCAACAAGAAGTCGGCCCTGGCGCAGAAGGTCGGCGCCCTCAAGGGCTGAACCTCTTACCTGATCTGAATCGCCGGAAGGACCCAGGGCGGGCCCTCTCTCATCCGCTCCCGTCCGGCACCCAGGATCCATGCGCGGCCTGCGTTCGCCACGCGGGCATGGATCCGCGAGCTTTGTCCGAAGGCCCCGGTGGCCGTCCTTCCCCAGGACGGACGCCGGGGCCTTCGGTGTGAGCGGCTGTCCGGCACGGATCACGCGCGTCCGTCTGGCCCAGGTTGCGCGCGCCTGTCCGACCCGGGTTACGCGCGCCCTCGGGAACGCGCCGCCCGCGCGATGGTCACCACACACTTCTCCAGGGCGTACTCGGGGTCGTCCCCGGCGCCCTTCACCCCCGCGTCCGCCTCGGCCACCGCGCGCAGGGCCACGGACACGCCGTCCGGGGTCCAGCCGCGCATCTGCTGCCGGACGCGGTCGATCTTCCACGGCGGCATGCCCAGCTCGCGGGCGAGGTCGGCGGGGCGTCCGCCGCGGGCGGAGGAGAGCTTTCCGATGGCCCGCACGCCCTGGGCGAGCGCGCTGGTGATCAGCACCGGCGCCACTCCGGTCGCCAGCGACCAGCGCAGCGCCTCAAGGGCCTCCGCCGCCCGTCCCTCGACCGCCCGGTCGGCGACGGTGAAGCTGGAGGCCTCGGCCCGGCCGGTGTAGTACCGCCCGACGACGGCCTCGTCGATCGTCCCCTCGATGTCGGCCGTCAGCTGCGACACCGCCGAGGCCAGCTCGCGCAGGTCGCTGCCGATCGCGTCGACCAGGGCCTGGCAGGCCTCGGGGGTGGCCGACCGTCCGACTGCGCGGAACTCCGCCCGCACGAAGGCGAGCCGGTCCGCGGGCTTCGTCATCTTGGCGCACGCCACCTCGCGCGCGCCCGCCTTGCGCGCGGCGTCCAGCAAGCCCTTGCCCTTGGCGCCGCCCGCGTGCAGCAGGACGAGGGTGATCTCCTCGGCGGGGGCTCCCAGGTAGGCCTTGACGTCCTTGACCGTGTCGGCGGACAGGTCCTGCGCGTTGCGTACGACCACGACCTTGCGCTCGGCGAAGAGCGAGGGGCTGGTGAGCTCGGCGAGGGTGCCGGGCTGCAGCTGGTCGGAGGTCAGGTCGCGTACGTCCGTGTCGGCGTCGGCGGCCTTCGCGGCGGCCACCACCTCCTGCACGGCACGGTCGAGCAGGAGGTCCTCTGGGCCCACGGCAAGGGTCACCGGGGCGAGAGGGTCGTCATTCGCAGTCTTCCTGGCCATCGCGACAAGCATCGCACGCACCACTGACAACGCCCCCCCGGCGGGCGTGCCGGCGCGGACGGGAACCGTCGGCAGGCCCTACGGCTCCTCGCGCCAGCCCTCCCACTCCCCCGCGAACTCGTCGAGCTCCCCGGGGTCCAGGCGCTCCTCCTCGTCACGCAGTACCACGAGCCACTGGGCGTCCTCGGCGTCGTCCTCGCCGGCCAGGGCGTCCCGGACCAGCAGGGGCTCCTCGTCGAGGCCGAACCGCTCCCCGAGCGCCTGGGCCACCTCCTCGGCGGCCTCGCGGTCGGGCAGCACCAGCACATGTCTCACGTCACTCACGGATGCCATTGTCGGGCACCGCGCGAAAGCCGGAACGGGAGGTCACTCTTGGGCACGATCTGCACGTCGAGGTCGATCCGGATGCCGGGGCCGACGACGGCGATGCCGCGCGCCGGCATCGTCTGCCAGCTGACCGTGAAGTCGTCGCGGTGCAACTCGGTGGTGGCACGGCAGGCCGCCCGCGTCTCACCCTCCATGCCGTTGCCGAGGCCGAGGTACTCGGCGTCCAGCGTGACCGTGCGGGTCACTCCGTGCAGGGACAGAGTGCCGGTCACCGCCCACCGGTTGCCGCCCCGGTGCGTGAACTTCTCGCTGTAGAACTCCAGCGTCGGGAACCGCTGCACGTCCAGGAAGTCGGCGGATCGCAGGTGGTCGTCGCGCATCTTCACGTCGGTGTCGATGGACGCCGCGTCGATCACCACGTGCATCGCCGACTGATCCATGTCCTC
Source organism: Streptomyces mutabilis (assembly GCF_014649815.1). Lineage (GTDB taxonomy): Bacteria > Actinomycetota > Actinomycetes > Streptomycetales > Streptomycetaceae > Streptomyces > Streptomyces mutabilis. Next base: position 460,951 of record NZ_BMTT01000001.1, read on the forward strand.
GCCGATGCGCACCGCGCCGGCGAACGCGTTGAACCGGCCGTGGACGCGGGAGAGCCCGATGTGCCGCGCGGTGAACGCGATCGAGGAGTGCGTCGGCTCGATCTCCCGGTCCCCCGGCGCCGGCAGCTGCGCGGGCTGGGCCACCTGCAGGGTCACGTCGCCGAGCGACGCCGGCGCGTCCCCGGTGACCGTCGCGGACGCCCGGTAGGGCGTGTAGCCCTCGGCGGACTCGGCAAGCCGGTACTCCCCCGCGGGCACCGTCGCCAGGAACGACCCGAAGGGGTCCGTCCCGCCACCGATCACCTTGCGCCCCATGGTGTCGCTGACCGCGAACTCAGCGTTCGGCACCGGCTCGTCGACGGGGTCGAGGACCCGGCAGCTGAGTACTCCCCCGTTCGGCGGAGTCGGCACCGCGGCGAGGGGACCCGTCCGTTGCATGCGCTTCGTTCGGCTTCCCAGCAAGGGGCCGATCATCTGCGACACCCTCTGCGAGACGTTGACGAATTCGTTGACGAAGAAACAGTCGATCACCGATGGGGCTTTCGAGGCAACACGGACCCACATCACGGGAAACCGGCACATGTACAGGGAGTACGCACGAGTGCCCGGGAGTCGGCGATCTCACCGATCCCGGCCCGATTCCTCACGGGCGACACCCGGCTCCGTCACGGGCCGGCCCCGCCTCCTCGTCGGCGGGGCCGTTCTCCTCATCGAGGACCCTGTCCCGTCATCCGCCGGGTACTGCCGGCACCTCGTCGAGGTGGACGCCGAAGCGGTCCCGGTACGCCGCCAGCACCTCCTCGTCCGTCGCCAGTTCGCGCTCCTCCCGCCCGCCGTCGGGGGTGGTCGTCGTGAGCCTGCGCCCGCTGAGCGTGATCCTTCCTCCGTCCTCCGTGAGCCGCGAGCACACCGGCGACCGCAGGAAGTGCGACCGCGGCGAGGTGCTGTGCCACCACGCGCCGGACACGAAGTCGCCGAGCACCCTCGGGCGCGGTTCCACCCGGTACACGGCCTCCCCGTCGCGCAGCACGTCCAGGTCGGCCGCCCGGGGCGAGTCGTGCCCGCCGCGCACCCCGGCCTCGTCCGGTCCCGCCTCGACGATCCGGAACGTCCCCCCGGGGTCCTCCTGCTCGCCCCGCTCCGCGAACTCCAGCGGACCGTGGCTGTGCGCCCCGAACCCGACGTCCGCCAGCCAGTCGCCTCCGTCCACCGTTCGCACGAGCAGCGCCAGATGGTCGTACGGAATCCCGAGTGCTCCCCCCTCCCCGTACACCCGCGCCGCGAGCAGCGTGACCTCGTACCCGAGCGCGGTCAGCAACGCACCGAAAAGACCGTTGAGTTCGTAGCAGAACCCGCCTCGCCCTGCGCCCACGACCTTGTCCAGCAGCCGCTCCTCCTGCAGCACGATCTCCTCGCCCAGGTGGACGGAGAGGTTCTCGAACGGCACCGTCCGCAAATGACGCAGGTGCAGCTCGCGCAGGGCATCGAGGGTGGGCCACGCCGGGTACTCGGCTCCCAGCCGGCGGAGGTAGGCGTCGACCTGTGGTGTGTCCATGGCCCTCAGTCTCCCGCCACCCGCAGCGCCCCGCCCGTGCCGGTGACCGCCAGCGGCCCGTCCCGGTCCGTACGCAGCACCAACGCGCCGCCGGACCGCAGCACCTCGACGGTGGCGGGCGCCGGGTGCCCGTACGTGTTGTCCTCACCGCAGCTGATGAGCGCCAGCCGCGGGGCCACCTTGCGCATGAGGCCGGGATCCTGGTGGGCGGAGCCGTGGTGGGCCACCTTCAGGACGTCGACCCCTTCCAGCGCCGCAGCCGCCGGTGAACTCGCCAGCCGTTGCTGGGCCGGCGGTTCCAGGTCCCCGAGCAGCAGCAGACGCAGCCCGGCCGTCCGCACCAGCAGAGTGACGCTGGCGTCGTTGGGCCCTTCCGTGCCCTCCCATGGGGCCGGTTGCGGACTCGACGGTGAGCCCGGCACCGCGCCCGACGGTGCCGGCGGCGACGGCTTCGGTGGCGGCGGTGGCCACACCACCTGCCAGGACAGCGGACCGGTACGCCGCCGTTCCCCGGCGGCGGCGTGCCGCAGGGGGACCCCCCGGGCCATCGCCTGCCTGCGGACGAAGCCGGCCTGGTCCGCGGGCTCTTCGAGGGCAGTGGTCTCGATCGCCCCCACCGAGCGCCCCCGCAGCACCCCGGGCAGCCCCGCCACGTGGTCGGCGTGGAAGTGGGTCAGCACCACGAGCGGAACCCGGGTGACGCCGAGCGAGCGCAGACAGTGGTCGACCAGTGCCGGGTCGGGCCCGGCGTCCACGACCACGCCCGTGCCCCCACCCGCCGCCAGCACCAGCGCGTCGCCCTGTCCCACGTCGCACATCACCATCCGCCAGCCCTGCGGGGGCCACCCCTTGATCACCCGGGCCAAGGGCGGCGGCTGCACCACCGCCAGCACCAGCACCACCGCGACCGCACCGCACCACCAGGGACGCGCCGGCAGGCGCCGGACCAGGAACAGCACCCCCAGCGTGGCCAGCGCGAGCAGCGCCGCCCCGGCCCAGCTGCCCGGCCAGTCCACTCCCGCGCCGGGCAGCGCGGCGCCGGTGCGGGCGATCGCCGCGATCCACTCGGCCGGCCAGCCTCCGCACCAGGCCAGGCCCTCGGCCACCGGCATGGCCGCCGGTGCCGTCGCCAGCGCGGCGAAACCCAGCACCGTGGCCGGTGCCACCGCGAACTCCGCGAGCAGGTTGCACGGCACCGCCACCAGGCTCACCCGCGCCGACAGCACGGCTACGACCGGCGCGCACAGGGCCTGCGCCGCGCCGGCGGCGGCCAGCGCCTCGGCGAGCCGCGGAGGAACCCCCCGTCGGCGCAACGCCGCGCTCCACCGCGGGGCGAGCGTGAGCAGCGCCCCGGTGGCCAGCACGGAGAGCAGGAAGCCGTAACTGCGGGCCAGCCACGGGTCGTACAGCACCAGCAGCAGCACGGCCGTCGCCAGCGCCGGGAGCAGGGATCTGCGGCGCCCGGTGGCCAGGGCCAGCAGGGCGACGCCACCGCACGCGGCGGCCCGCAGCACGCTCGGGTCGGGACGGCACACGACGACGAAGGCCAGCGCGAGCATCCCGCCGAGCAGCGCGGTCGTCCGCAGGGAGATACCGAGACGTGGTGCGAGCCCCCGGCGTTCGCTGCGCTGGGCCAGCCCGGGCGGTCCGAGCAGCAGGGCGAGCACGATCGTGAAGTTGGCTCCGGACACGGCCAGTGTGTGCGCGAGGTCGGTCTCCTTGAACGCCTCCTCCAGCTCGGGTGTGATGCGCGAGGTGTCCCCGACGACCAGCCCCGGCAGCAGGGCCCGCGCGTCCGCAGACAGGCCGTCGGTGGCCTCCCGCAGACCGGCCCGCAGCCGTCCCGCGAACCGCTGCGCGCCCGACGGCCCGGCCACCACGTCCGGTGCCTTCCCATCGCCCCGTACCCGCAGCACGGCGGCGACGCGGTCCCCGCGCGTCCTCGGGGGCGCCGCGCGGGCGGTGACCCGGAGCCGTGTGGTGGGCAGCAGTTCCAGCCAGTGCGCGCTGCCGGGACCGGCACGGGGGTTCGGCACGTCGCCCGGGGCGCGCGGTGGGGCAGGCCCCTGTCCCCTCGCTCCCCCTTGGTCCGACCCCTCGTCCCCGCCCACGTCGACGAGCATCAGCACCGGCGTCCGTGTCAGCACCTCCCTTCCGCCGGCCTCGGTCACCCGTCGTACGTCGCCCTCGATCAACACGGTGGGCGGCACCGCCCGGTTGCCCCGGACCCGGGGCCGGGTGAGGCCGGGGTCGGCGGTGACCTCGACCTCCGCGGTGACGGTGGCGTACTGCCGGGCCAGCTCCGGTACGGGCCCGCGGCGCAGGTCGGCGCCGTGCAGCCCGGCCGAGGCCGCGGACGCGGCGACGCAGAGGAGAACGGCGGCGACCGACGCGCGCGGCCGTCCGCGCGCGGGACTCGGTCTCCCCGCCCTCAGCAGCAGTGCGCCTGCCACGACCAGACCGACCGTCACGGTGCCCACGGCCCACCCGGTGGGCGCGTCCAGCGTCAGCGCCGCCGTGGCCCAGGCGGCGAGGGCGGGCGCCACCAACCGCAGATCCACGGGCCCTTCCTGCCGGGGGTGGGCCGCCCCGAGCCGGTGCCCGGACGCGGCGTGCACGGCCGCGCGCGCAGGCGCCGTCCCGTCGGACGAGGACCGCTGCGTGGCCGGCCGCCCGGCGTCCGTGCCGTTGTCGGCACCCGTCTGCGCGTCCGTCCCGGTGCTCATGGCCGCACGAGGTTCCGTAGGTCGGCGAAGCGGCGTTCGCCGATGCCGTTGACCTCACGCAGTTCGTCGACCGAGCGGAAGCCGCCGTGCCGGGCGCGGTAGTCGATGATGTGCTGGGCCAGCACCGGGCCGACGCCCGGGAGGGTGTCGAGCTGGTCGGCGGTCGCCGTGCTGAGGGAGACCGGCGCCGCGGGTGCCGCTCCCGCAGCCGCGCCACCCGGGCCACCCGGGGCGGTACCGCCGGGGACGGCCCCCGTGGCCTGTGCGGGGGCGCCGACGATCACCTGCTCACCGTCCACGAGGAAGCGAGCGCGGTTCAGCCCGTCTGTCCTGGTGCCCGGCCGCACGCCCCCGGCGGCGCGCAGGGCGTCCGCGACCCGTGAACCGGCCGGAAGGCGGTGGACCCCGGGCTCGCGCACCTTGCCGCCGACGTCGACCACGATTTCGGCCCCGGTCGTCGCCGTCGCCGTGCCCTCGGTCGGGCCCTCGGCAGCTGCGTCGTCGTCGGCCACCTCACCGCTCCCGTCGGCACCGTACGCCGCCGCCTCCCGTACCACCTCGGGCGCCGACACGGGCTGTGTCCGGCCGGTCCGGAAGTGCTGCACGGCGAAGACCGCCGCGACGACGAGCAGCACCGTGAGCGCGGCTGCGCTGCGCCGTTCCATCCCGCACCGCGTCTGCAGCCACACCGGCATCCGCTCCCGCAGAGCATGCCCGGCGCGTTCCCGCCAGGTGGCCGCGTCGCCGTCCGCACCGCCCGCGGTCCGCATGCCGCCCACGGCACCGACTTCGGCACCCGCGGCGTCGGAGACGTGCGCGGCCTCGACGGCGCCCGGTCCGGCCTCTGCCCGCCCGCGTTCTCCCGCCTGCCGCACCTCGACAGGTGGGCCCTTCCCCGACTCGCCCCGCGAGCCGGGACGTTCGCCGAAGATCGCCTCCGCGCGGAGACGGAGGTCGTCCGCGGGCACGCGACGGCGTCCGTGCCGTGCCCGCACGGGCGGGCCGGAGCCAGAGCGCGAGCGGGTGCGGGATACGCGGCGGTGTCGTAGCCGGCCGTCGGAGGCCGGTTCGCGGCCGGGGCCGCTGGTCGCGTTCGCTGTACGTGAGCGTGATCGAAGAGCCATGCGAGGAGGATCCGACACCTCGCCCGACCCGCGATGATCTTGCTCGCTTTCCGGGGACTACTCGCGGGTTGTGGACAACTCCGTCCCTCACCCGGGTGACATGACGGACCTCACCGGGGCAGCCCGGCGCCGCCTCACCGCGACGAGACCACGACCCCCAGCAACCCCGGCCCCGTATGCGCCCCGATCACCGCACCGACCTCGCTCACATGCAGGTCGGCCAGGTCCGGCACCCGGTCCCGCAGACGCTCCGCCAGGGCCGACGCCCGGTCGGGGGCGGCGAGGTGGTGTACGGCGATGTCGACGGGTGCGCCGCCCGCGCGGTCAGCGACGATCTCCTCCAGCCGCGCGATGGCCCTGGACGCCGTGCGTACCTTCTCCATGGGCTCGATGCGGCCACCGTCCAGCCGCAGCAGCGGCTTCACCGCGAGCGCGGATCCGAACAGTGCCTGGGCGGCCCCGATCCGACCGCCCCGGCGCAGGTAGTCGAGGGTGTCGACGTAGAAGTACGCGGAGGTGCCCGCGGCCCGCTTCTCGGCGGCCGTCACGGCCTCGTCCACCGTGCCACCCGTCTCCGCGGCCTCCGCCGCGGCGAGCGCGCAGAACCCGAGGGCCATCGCGATCATGCCGGTGTCCACGACCCGCACCGGGACCGGTGCCTCACGCGCGGCGACGACGGCCGCGTCGTACGTGCCCGAGAGTTCCGCGGAGAGGTGGAGGGAGACGATGCCGTCGGCGCCGGACTCGGCGATCCGGCGGTAGGCCGCGGCGAAGAGCTCGGGGGCGGGCCGGGATGTGGTGACCGGCCGCCGTTTCTGCAGGGCCTGGGCCAGCGAGCGGGTCGAGATCTCGGTGCCCTCTTCCAGTGCCTGGTCGCCGAGGACGACGGTCAGGGGTACCGCGGTGATGCCGTGCCGCTCCATCGTCCGGGCCGGGAGGTAGGCCGTTGAATCCGTGACGATCGCGACATGGCGGGACATGAGCTGGAGGTTACCTGCCGTAGCGCCCCTCCGGCAGCCCGGCCCCGACGACCGGCGCCCACCGGGCCGTGATCAGGTCGTGCTCTCCGGGCGGGCCTTCTTCTGCCACGGGTACACGGGGCTCGGAGCGGGTGGGTCGATGACCGGCCGCGCCGGCTCCTCGGCCGGCTCGGGCCGCGGGACCTTAGGCCAACTCTGCGGGGCGGGCGGGGCGTCGGCGGCCGGCGCCTGGGGCCAGGACGGCGGCGCGGCGGCGGGCTCCGTCTCGGTCCAGTGCCGCAGGGCGCCGGCCTCGACGTCGATCTGTGCGCTCAGCGAGTCCAGGTCGTCGTCGGCGAAGCGGTGGGCCCGGTCGTGGGCCGCCCAGCGCAGGGACTCGGCGGAGCGGGTGATGCGCTCGGTGCGTTCCCGCAGCTCGGGCAGGCGCTGGGCGAGCGCGGCACGGTCGGGCTCGGACTCCAGCCGCTTGAGCTCGCCGTCCAGCTCGAACCCGTGCGCGCTGAGCCGCTCGAAGAGTGCGAGGGACTCCTTGAGGGACTCGTCCTCGGCCACGCGCGCGTGCAGCGCGTCCTGTGTGGCCCGCATCGACGTGCGCAAGGTCAGCCGCAGCTGGGCCAGCTCGGCCGCCGGACCCACCTGGACGAGGGACCTGGCCCGCAGGGTGTGGTCCTCGACGGTGCGGCGGGCCTGGGTGATGCCGCGGTCCACGCTGCGCTTGGCCGCGCCGACGGCCTTGACCGTGGCGTAGACCCCCAGCACGACGGCGAGCAGGAAGAGCAGGGCGAATACCGTGATCACTGCTTCCACGAAGCTCCTCCTCCGAGCGTCCGGCCCGCGCACCGGCGGACCACGGCGCTCTCCGCGCCGCTCTTCCACGGTAAACGCAGCGGACAGGCCCGAGGTTCCGACGGAACCCCGAACCTGCCCGCACTCATCCCTGAACCGGCCCTGAAGAGCACCTAGGGGACTACCCCGGCATCACGCCGGAACGATGTTCACCAGCTTCGGCGCCCGCACGATCACCTTGCGGATGCCGGCCCCGCCCAGCGCGGCCACGACCTTCTCGTCGGCCAGCGCCACCTTCTCCAGGTCCTCGTCGGAGATGGACGGGGCGACCTCCAGGCGCGCCTTGACCTTGCCCTTGATCTGGACGACGCAGGTGACGGTCTCGTCGACCACGTACGCCGGGTCGGCCACCGGGAAGTCCTGGTGGACGACCGAGTCGGTGTGGCCCAGCTTGCGCCACAGCTCCTCGGCGACGTGCGGGGCCAGCGGCGCGACCAGCAGCACCAGGCGCTCGGCGACCGTCCGCGGGACGGGGCCGCCTACCTTCGTCAGGTGGTTGTTCAGCTCGGTGACCTTGGCGATGGCGGTGTTGAACCGCATGCCCTCCAGGTCCTGCCGCACGCCGTCGATGGCCTTGTGCAGGGCGCGCAGGGTGTCCTCGTCGATGTCGGACTCCGCCACGTCGACGACCGTCACCTCGCCGGTGTTCTCGTCGACGATGTTCCGCCACAGCCGCTGCAGCAGCCTGAACTGGCCGATCACCGCGCGGGTGTCCCACGGCCGGGACACGTCCAGCGGGCCCATGGCCATCTCGTACAGGCGCAGGGTGTCGGCACCGTACTCGGCGCAGATCTCGTCCGGGGTGACCGCGTTCTTCAGGGACTTGCCCATCTTGCCCAGCAGCCGGGAGACCTTCTCGCCCTGGTAGTAGTAGGCGCCGTCGCGCTCCTCCACCTCCGCGGCGGGTACGGCGATGCCGCGTGCGTCGCGGTAGACGTAGGCCTGGATCATGCCCTGGTTGAACAGCTTGTGGAACGGCTCGGCGGAGGAGACGTGCCCCAGGTCGAACAGGACCTTGGACCAGAAGCGTGCGTACAGCAGGTGCAGCACGGCGTGCTCGGCGCCGCCGACGTACAGGTCGACGCCACCGTGCGGCAGGCCCTCGCGCGGGCCCATCCAATACTGCTCGGTCTCCGGGTCGACCAGCCGCTCGCCGTTGTGCGGGTCCAGGTAGCGCAGCTCGTACCAGCAGGAGCCGGCCCAGTTGGGCATGGTGTTGGTCTCGCGCCGGTACTTCTTCGGGCCGTCGCCCAGGTCCAGGGTGACGTTGACCCAGTCCTCGTTGCGCGACAGCGGCGTCTCGGGCCGGGTGTCCGCGTCGTCGGGGTCGAAGGTCCGCGGCGAGTAGTCCTCGACCTCGGGCAGCTCCAGGGGCAGCATCGACTCGGGCAGGGCGTGGGCGATGCCGTCCTCGTCGTAGACGATCGGGAAGGGCTCGCCCCAGTAGCGCTGGCGGCTGAACAGCCAGTCGCGCAGGCGGAAGTTGACGGTGCCCCGGCCGGCGCCGGACCGCTCCAGCCACTCGGTGATGCGGGCCTTGGCCTCGACGACGGGCAGGCCGTCCAGGCTGACCTCGTCGTTCGACGAGTTCATGATCTTCGCGTCGTAGGAGGCGAGTGCGTCCTTCCACGTCGAGGTGTCGGTGCCGCGGCCGTCGGTCGGCTCGACGATGCAGCGGATCGGCAGCTCGAAGGCGCGAGCGAACTCGAAGTCGCGCTGGTCGCCGGCCGGGACGGCCATGATCGCGCCGGTGCCGTAGCCCATCAGCACGTAGTCGGCGATGAAGACCGGAACCTGCTCGCCGTTGACCGGGTTGGTGGCGTACGCGCCGATGAAGACGCCGGTCTTGTCCTTGGCCTCGGCCTGCCGCTCGACGTCGGACTTGGACGCGGCCTGCGCGCGGTACGCGGCGACGGCCTCGGCCGGGGTCGCGTGACCGCCGGTCCACACGTCGTGCGTGCCCTCGGGCCAGGCGCCCGGGGTGAACTTCTCGACCAGCGGGTGCTCGGGCGCCAGCACCATGTAGGTGGCGCCGAACAGGGTGTCGGGACGGGTGGTGAACACCGTGATGCGCTCGCCGTCGATCGGGAAGTCGACGCGGGCGCCCTCGGATCGGCCGATCCAGTTGCGCTGCTGCAGCTTGATCGCCTCTGGCCAGTCCAGCTCGTCCAGGTCCTCCAGCAGCCGGTCGGCGTAGGCGGTGATGCGCATGTTCCACTGGCGCAGCTTGGACTTGAAGACGGGGAAGTTGCCGCGCTCGGAACGGCCGTCGGCGGTGACCTCCTCGTTGGCCAGTACGGTGCCCAGGCCGGGGCACCAGTTGACGGGCGCGTCGGAGGCGTAGGCCAGGCGGTACTCGCCCAGGACGTCGGCGCGCTCGCCCTCGGTCAGCTCGCCCCAGGCGCGGCCGCCGGGGACGGCGCGCTCACCGGACTCGAACTGGGCGACCAGCTCGGAGATCGGGCGGGCCTTCTTCGCCTCGTCGTCGTACCAGGAGTTGAAGATCTGCAGGAAGATCCACTGGGTCCACTTGTAGTACTCCGGGTCGATCGTTGCGAACGACCGGCGCTTGTCGTGGCCCAGACCCAGCCGGCGCAGCTGGCTCTGCATGTTCTTGATGTTGGCCTCGGTGGACACGCGCGGGTGCGTGCCGGTCTGCACGGCGTACTGCTCGGCGGGCAGGCCGAAGGCGTCGAAGCCCAGGGTGTGCAAAACGTTGTGGCCGGTCATCCGCTGGAAGCGGGCGAAGACGTCGGTGGCGATGTACCCCAGGGGGTGGCCGACGTGCAGGCCCGCACCCGAGGGGTACGGGAACATGTCCATGATGAACTTCTTGGGCCTGGCGACCACCTCCGGGTCGCCCGCCAGGTCGCCCTCGGGGTTCGGCGCCGCGTAGGTCCCCTCGGCGTCCCAGAAGTCCTGCCAGCGTGCCTCGATCTCGGCGGCCATGGCCGCCGTGTAGCGGTGCGGCGCGGCGTCCGCCGTCACGGGGGCGGTCGCCGCGGGGTTCGTCTCGCTCATGATCCTCAAAGCTCCATCGATCGTCTCTGCCAGCGGCTGCGACATTCAAGACCAGCGGCTGCGACTGCCGGGAAATGAAAAATCCCCTCGCACAGGAGGGGACGCCGCGCCGATTCCGACCGCCGGAACGGACCGGGGTCGGGACTGATCAGCGCGGCTCGCTAAGCAGAAGGCGTACGGCACGCATGGCGCCAGGGTACCGCAGTCGCCGAGCGGGCCGCGACGGGCTTCCCTCGGAGCCCTGGTTCGCCGCCCACCGGCCGCCGGACTCCGCCCGTCGGCCGGAAACCTGGACCAAGGCCAAAGGTTACTTCGCGTAACTACCGCTAAAGGACAACACCACGAGCGCATTGTCGTTCGATAACAACGCAATAACTCAAACCCCGTACCCGTGGGTATGGCGCCACTTAGAGTGCGGCAGCGGGACCGCTTTCCCGAACCGCTCGGAGTCGCCCCGATGAACCCTCCCCTGATCCATCCCCGCAGCGACAGCTCACCCCCTCCCCGCGCGTCCCTGACGTGGGGAGGCATGCCGTGGTGACGAACGACAGTACGGTGGACGACACCTTCGCGGAGTACCTGGACTTCGGTGCCGGCGTCCTCTCCCTCGTCCTCCTGAGCTGCTCCGTGATCTGGGGGCTGGTCGCCCAGGACCGGATCGTCCTCGACGCCCGCCGGCGCATCCTGGCCCAGGCGGTGCACCGGAGCACCGCCGTCACCTCGGTGGTGCTCCTGCTGGTGCACATCGGGGTCAAGCTGGCGCTGGACCACACCACCTGGGTCGCCGCGGTGATCCCCTTCGGCCTGCTCGCCACGGACGACGAGGCGTTCGGGGGCCGGTCCGTGCTCATCGGCTTCGGCACCCTGGCCAGCATGCTCATGATCTTCGTGGGCGTCACCGGCGCCCTGCGCAACCGCTTCGCCACCCCGGCGCCGGTGGCCTCGCGCTGGCGGGCCATGCACATGCTGGCCTACCCGGCATGGTGCCTGGCCCTGCTGCACGGGCTCTACGCGGGTCGCGCGGCGAAGCCGCTGTTCACGGTCCTGTACGGCCTGTCCGTACTCGGTGTCATGGCGGCCCTGGCGCTGCGCGCGGCACCCCGCCAGCGCAGGGTCGCCGACCGGATCGCCGCCTTCTTCGGCACCGCCGAGCGGAACGCCCGTGAGGAACCGGAGGGCCGGTCCCGGGCCACGGCCGCCGCGCTGCCGGGCCACCAGAGCCCCACGGCGTCCAGGCCGCGCGGCAGGTACCCGACCGCACCACTCTACGAGCCCGCGGAGCGACTCGCGCCCTCGGAGCCCGCCGGCGGCTTCGCGGCGGCCTACCGTGCCGTTTCCGGCCCCTCCAGAGGACGCGGCCGGCCGCTGACGACCGACGCGACCGCTGCCACCCGGCTGCCACCGGACATGCGGCCCACCGAGGCGGTGCCCGTCGCGGACGGTGGCGGCAGCACGTCGGGAAGCTGGCCGATACCGTCACCGCCCCCGGTCGGGGAGGCACCCCCGTCGGCGTACGACCCGCTCAACGACACGGGACACACCATCCCCGTCTATGGCAATACGGACACCGCGGGTCATTCCTCGGGCCACGGCTCGAGTGACGTGTACGACACGGGTGAGACGAACGCCGTCCACGACGCGTACTACCCGAACGACACGTACGACAGCGGTCCCACCACTGAACCGACCCCCGGTGCACCCCGGGGCGCGTCGTCCCGCGACGCGTCCTGGGACTTCGACGCACCGGGTTCGGGCGAACCTTGGAACACGCCATCCGGAGGCCATTGAGTGAACGAGGCCCTGCCCGACGTCCCGGAAGTCCGCGTGGTCGGCCTTCCCCAGCTCACGTCGGGCTTCGACCTTGTCGAGCGCCTGGACCTGCCCATGCACCTGAAGGTGCACGGGCCGCTCGAACCGATGGGCGGGGAGCATCTGGCGCAGCTCTCCGAACGCGTCAACCTGAGGGGCCGCGGCGGCGCGGGCTTCCCCTTCCACAAGAAGCTGCGCTCGGTCGCCGAGTCCGCCATCAAGCGCGGCGTACGGCCGGTCGTGGTCGTCAACGGCAGCGAGGACGAGCCGGCCTGCCGCAAGGACACAGTGCTCATCAACCGTGCCCCGCACCTGATCCTGGACGGCGCGCTGCTGTGCGCCGAGGCCATGGGCGCCCGCACCCTCGTCATCGGCGTCACCCGTGAGTCCACCCAGCGCTCCATGGAGGCCGCCCTCGCCGAGCGCGGGCTGAGCAACGGACGCCGTTCCGCACTCCGCGCGCGCGTGCAGCGCAACCCGGTGCGCATGGTCACCGGCGCGGCGGCCTCGCTGATCCGCTCCATCGACGGCGGCCCGGCCGTCCCGCCCGGCCGCAAGGTTAGCGCATCCAGGAGCGGCGTGGGCGGCGCGCCGACCCTGCTGTCCAACGCCGAGACCTTCGCCCAGCTGGCGATCGCCGCCCGCATCGGCCCCGAGCGCTACGGCACCACCGGCCTGTACGACGAGCCGGGGACCGTCATGCTCACCGTGTCCGGGGCGGTCGCCCGTCCGATGGTGATCGAGGTGCCGACGGGGGTTCCGCTGCGCTACGTCCTCCAGCTGGCCGGCGCCCCGCCGGTGCCGCAGGGGGTGCTGACCGGCGGCTACCACGGCAAGTGGATCGACGCGGCGGCCGTCGACGAGGCGATCGTCTCCCGCAACTCGCTGCAGCAGGCGGGCGGCTCGCTCGGCGCGGGCGCGATCCTGCCGATCGGTCAGGACACCTGCCCGCTGGGCGAGTCACTGCGGGTGGCCCATTGGCTGGCGGAGGAGAGCGCCGGCCAGTGCGGCCCCTGCTACCTCGGCCTGCCGGCCGCCGCGCGGGGACTCGAGGACATCCTGAACGGCGGCGGTCCGGCCGCGCTGGAGGCGGTCAAGCAGGTCGCGCGGAACGTGAAGCGGCGCGGCGCCTGCTCGCACCCGGACGGCTCGGCGATGTTCCTGGAGTCGACCGTCAAGGCGTTCACGGACGACCTGGCCGCCCATGTCCTGGGCACCGGCTGCGGACGGCCCGTCCAAGGTGTCCTGCCGCTCCTGGAGGGCGGGGGGACCCCTACGGGCATCCCGGGCGGCGACGGGGAGAACGGGCCCAGCCGGCAGAGGATTCACGTGGACTGGACGCTGTGCCGGGGCCACGGGCTGTGCGCGGACATCCTCCCGGAGGTCTTCCAGCTCGGCGCCGACGGCTTCCCGACCGTCGCACAGGCCGACGTACCGCGCTTCGCGGAGGCCAAGGCGGTCCGCGCGGTGCGCCGCTGTCCGGCGCTCGCACTGCGCATCGAGGAGGAGACCCGCGGCCAGGCCCCCTCCTCGCGCACCAACCTGCCGGAGCTGTCCCCGGGCAGGGGACGCAGGGCGCTCGGCCGCTGACACAAGAACGAACCCCCCGGAGTGATCCGGGGGGTTCGTTCACTGTGGAGCTAAGGAGAATTGAACTCCTGACCTCCTGCATGCCATGCAGGCGCTCTACCAACTGAGCTATAGCCCCTTGCTCTTTCGTCCGCCCGGTTTCCCCGGCGGCGACGCCAACATTACACGGTCCACCGGGCCCAACACCAAATCGTTTCCAGTTTGCCCGTTTTGCTCTCTTGTGGCGTCCGTATCGGAGAGCGCGCCGGGGATCGCTACGCCGTCACGAACGAGTAGAACCGCTTGAGCGTGCAGTGCTCCTCCAGGAGTCGGCCGTAGATCGGCTCGCCCTCGAGTTCGCGGTACGTCTCGATCGGGTCGCCCTTTATGATCAGCGCCCGCGCGCACTCCTCGCACCAGTACTGGTAGTCCGGGTTCACCGGCTCCATGTCCCGCACGATCGGGGTGCCGCTGCCGCACCAGTCGCACTTCCGCCTGTGTGCACCCATCGATCAGCTCCAGCTGTGGCCGCAGGCCGTGCACACGTATGAGATCCCGCCGTTGTCCCCGAGGACCTGGGCCACGTGCCCGGAACCACAGGAGGGGCAGAGAAGACGAGTGGCCGTGTTCCGTGTCACCGCTGAGCCGAGGAGGTGACCGACCTCCTCGAGGATGCTCGCAGGCATCGCCACTCCCTCCCGTCGGGTCGCGGTCCCCTTCCGGCCGTTTGATTCTGCCACGACCGGGCCAATACGGTCAGCGACGCCTCAGTACCGGTCCGGACACGGAGTCCACCGAGGTATACGCCTGTGGGACGCGTGTTGCTCAAGTGGACGCGCAAACGAGAAATCCCGCCCCCCGAGGGGGACGGGATTCGTCCTTGGGCTGTGGAGCTAAGGAGAATTGAACTCCTGACCTCCTGCATGCCATGCAGGCGCTCTACCAACTGAGCTATAGCCCCTTGCTGCCACCCGGCCGGGCCGAGTGGTGTTTCGCCCCGCTCGGCGGGGCGAACAAGAAGAACTTTAGCCTGCGACCTGCCGGAAAGTGAAATCCGGGTTCCCGTGCCCGCCCGGGACACGTCCCGGGCGCCCGGGGCCGGTCAGTCGTCGTCGCCGAGCACCGGTTCCGGCAGAGTGCCGGCGTTGTGCTCCAGCAGGCGCCAGCCCCGGGCGCCCTCCCCCAGGACGGACCAGCAGCAGTTGGTCAGGCCGCCCAGGCTCTCCCAGCTGTGCGGTTCCAGACCGAGCAGGCGGCCGATGGTGGTGCGGATCGTGCCGCCGTGGCTGACCACGACGAGCGTGCCGTCGTCGGCGAGCTTCTCGGCGTGCCGGAGCACGACGGGGGCGGCCCGGTCGGCGACCTCGGTCTCCAGCTCGCCGCCACCGCGGCGGACCGGCTCGCCGCGCTTCCACGCCGCGTACTCCTCGCCGTGCCGGGCGATGATCTCGTCGTGTGTCAGGCCCTGCCAGACGCCCGCGTAGGTCTCCCGCAGGCCCTCCTCCAGGGTCACGTCCAGGCCGGTGAGCGCCGCCAGCTCCGCGGCGGTGTGCGCGGCCCGGCGCAGGTCGGAGGCGACGATCGCGTCGGGCTTCAGGTGCACCAGGAGCCGGGCGGCGCGACGGGCCTGGGCGACGCCGGTCTCGGTGAGCTCGACGTCGGTGGTGCCCTGGAAGCGGCGCTCCACGTTCCACGAGGTCTGTCCGTGCCGCCACAGGATGACGCGCCGGCCGCGGCCGGGCCGGCCGGCCGTCACCTCACCGGTGGCGCTCACCGCCAGTCCCCGTCGGTGTCCGTCGCCTCCTCGGCGGCCTGGCGCTCGGCGTGCTCCTTCGCCTTGCCGCGGGTCTCCTTGGCGTCGGCGGGCAGCTCCAGCTCGGGGCAGTCCTTCCACAGCCGCTCCAGGGCGTAGAAGACGCGCTCCTCGCTGTGCTGGACGTGGACGACGATGTCGACGTAGTCGAGCAGGACCCAGCGGGCCTCGCGGTCGCCCTCGCGGCGGACCGGCTTGGCGCCGAGTTCCTTGTTGAGCCGTTCCTCGATCTCGTCGACGATCGACTTGACCTGGCGGTCGTTGGGCGCGGAGGCCAGCAGGAAGGCGTCCGTGATCGACAGCACGTCGCTGACGTCGTAGGCGATGACGTCGTGCGCGAGCTTGTCGGCTGCCGCCTGGGCGGCGGTGTTGATGAGTTCGATGGATCGGTCGGTCGCGGTCACTGCGTGGCTTTCGGTCGGCGGTCGTTTGACCTCAAGGGTCTCACGACCGCCGACGGCGGCCCACGTGATAAGCGTCCGCCCCTACGAGGACGGTTCGTAGTCCTGGCCGAGCACCACCGAGACCCTGGCGTTGGCAGAGACCTTGCCCTGCTCGACCGCCTCGGCGGACAGGCCCAGGGTCTTGGCGACCTGGACGGCGTTCTCCTTGTCGGCGGCCTCGGCGTAGACGACCTCCGACGTCGCCTGGGTGCCGGAGGCGGTGCCGCCCTCCAGGAAGGTGAAGCCGCCGTTGAGGAGGGTGACGCGGGCCTTGGCGGTGCGTTCCCCGTCGCCGGTGGCGTTGCGGACGGAGACGCTGACGGCGGCGTCCTTGTCGGGGCTCTTGGCGGTGCCGCCGAGGACGTCCTTGACGACGCTGTCACCGGCCTCGGCGCTGAGCCTGCCGTCGTCCTGGACGGGCAGCAGGGCGGTCCGGAAATCGCCGCCCTTGGCGAGGTCGGAGAGCCCCGCGAGGAAGGAGCCGAGGTCCTTCTCGGTCAGCGGCGGGTCGAGGATCAGCCCGAGGGTCTGGACGGTGGTCGTCGCGGCCTGCGGATCCGAGGACAGCTTGCGCAGCACGCCCTGCATGACCTGCCCGAACCGCTGCAGCTGGGCGTCGGCCTCCTCGCCCGAGCCGCGGTACGTGGCGTAGGCGACGGCCATCTTGCCGCTGAGGGTCTGGGCCTCCCCCTTGCGGACGAGGGGCGCGGCGCCCTTCTCATCGGCGTCCGGGTCGGGGACGTCGGTGTCGGTGTCGACCTCGATGTTGCCGACCAGGTCGACCAGGATCTGGAGGTAGGGGGTGTCGAGGCGCCAGGTGCCCTCGATGTCGGTGCCGAGGACCGTGTCGAGCGCGGTTCGGGTGGCGTCGGGGCCGGCCTCGTCGACGGACTTCGCGAGCGTGGTGGCGGTGCCGTCGTCCGCGGTCAGAGCGAGGGTGTTGGGCAGCAGGACGGCGGTGCCCTGCTTGGTCGTGGTGTTGTCTACGAGCAGCGCGGTGGAGGTGCCGCCGCCGTCGGTGTCGTGCAGGTGGACGGCGATCACGTCGCGCTTCTGGGCGCCCGCGGTCGTCGTACCGCCGGTCTTGTCGTTTGAGGCGGACATGCCGGGGAGCTTCCCGGCGTACCAGAGGTAGCCGACGCCGCCGACGGCGACCAGCGCCAGGACGACGACCAGGGCGACGACACGCGCGCGTGCGCGGCGCCGGGCCTCCTCGCGGCGTTCGGTGCGGTTCTCCGTGAACTTCATCCAGTCGATGACGTCCTCGGAGTCGTCGGTGGGCTCCTCGACGAAGGCGAACTGCTCGGTCCGGTACTCCCGGTCGGGTTCGGCACTTCCGCCGGAGGCCTCCGGTTCGTCGCGCGGGCCGGCCTGCTGCGGGATGTGCGCGGTCTGTTCGGCGACCTGGGGCTGCGGGCCGCCGGTGACCGCCTGACCGTAGGGGTCGTAGGGGTCGTACTGCTGTCCGGCCCGGCCGTCCCCGTACTGAGCGTCGGAGTGGCCCTCGTGGGCGGGAGCGGGCGGTTGCTGACCGGTGTCCCAGCCGGCCTGGGAGGCGTGGGCGTCGTAGGGCTGCTGCCCGCCCGTGGCGTACGGGTCGTAGCCGTAGCCCTGCTGGGCCTGCCCGCCGCCGTGCTGCTGCGGGTACGGGTCGTAGGGATCGTACGGCTGCTGGCCGCCGCTGTGGGCCTGGACCGGGGCCTGGCCCTGTGCCTGGCGGTACACGGGCCGGCCGTACTCGTCGTAGCCGACGAGTTCGTACTGGTCCCCGCCGCCGTATCCCGCGTCGTATCCCTCGTTCACCGGTGCCCCTCTCGGCTCACTCGCCGCGGTACAGCTGGCGCTTGTCGATGTAGCGCACGACTCCGTCCGGCACCAGGTACCAGACGGGATCGCCCTTGGCGACTCTCGCACGGCAGTCCGTGGAGGAGATGGCGAGGGCGGGCACCTCGACCAGCGAGACACCGCCCTTGGGGAGTCCGGCGTCCGTCAGCGTGTGACCGGGCCGGGTCACGCCGATGAAGTGCGCCAGGGAGAAGAGCTCCTCGCTGTCGCGCCAGGTGAGGATCTGGGCGAGGGCGTCGGCGCCGGTGATGAAGAACAGGTCCGCGTCCGGATTGAGCGCGCTCAGGTCGCGCAGGGTGTCCACGGTGTAGGTGGGGCCGCCGCGGTCGATGTCGATGCGGCTCACGGAGAACTGCGGGTTCTCGACGGTCGCCACGACCGTCATCAGGTAGCGGTCCTCGGCGGCGGAGACCGTGCGGTGGCTCTTCTGCCAGGGCTGCCCGGTGGGCACGAACACCACCTCGTCGAGGTGGAACTGCGCGGCGACCTCGCTGGCCGCCACGAGGTGGCCGTGGTGGATCGGGTCGAAGGTGCCGCCCATGACGCCGAGGCGGCGCTTGCCCGAGGGTGCCGGGCCGCCGGCGCGGGCGGGCACTGCGCGGTTCTGCGTGCCGCGCTCCGGCGCGTGCGCCGTGTCGTGTGCCGGACCGGTAGGCATGTCCTGCTCTCCCATGCGTGCAGACCCTACCGGCCCGGCGTGAAGGCTCCTGCCCGGCCCACGGTCCCGGGGCACACGGCCCCCGCGCTCAGCGGTCGCGGTTGAACCGGGTGGTGATCCACAGCAGGAACATCAGGATGACGAACGCGCCGATGCCGGTGACGTACGGGCTGAGGCTCTCGTGGTTGCCGCTGTGCTCCTCGCCGCCCTCGGAGGCGAGGGTCACGATCTGGGCAGCGGTGCTGTGGAAGCTCATCTTCGGCAGGACCTATCCGGTGTGGGCGGAATAAAGACGTCGCCTCATCGTATGCGGGCGCCTCACGGGCGATCACGCCGACTCCGCCGTCGGGGACGGTCGGAGGCGGCCAGAGGTGCTCCGGTGCGTTTCCGGGGAACCTCCGGATCCCGTCAGTCGTCCTTCCGGCTGTACCCCCGCAGCAGGAACCACCCCGTCAGCACACAGCCCACCACCATCACGATCAGCACGATCCGGAGCAGATTCCCCGGCCCTTGCTGCTCGGCCGCGGTCGCCGCCGCGGCGAGCCAGTCGGTGTGGGGGGTGTGCGACATGACGTGGACTCCTTCGCTGTACTGCCCGTCCACGGTATCTCCGCCTAGGCTGGGCTCGGCCTCGGGGGCGCAAAGGGCCGCACAAGGGTTCGCAAAGGCCCAGACATACGCACAGGCCACACACACGCACATGGGGGAAGACATGTCCGACGGCCACCAGCACAACGGGCACGAGAGCGTGCCGAGCAGGCAGCGCAGGCGCTTCCCCGGAATCTCCTCGCGTGCGTACGAGCACCCGGCCGACCGCAGCGCGCTGGTGGCGCTGCGCAGGCTGAGCGGTTTCGACACGGTGTTCAAGGCGCTGAGCGGTCTGCTGCCCGAGCGCAGTCTCAGGCTGCTGTTCCTGTCCGACTCGGTGCGCGTCTCGGACCGCCAGTTCGCCCATCTGAACGTCATGCTGCGCGACGCCTGCTACATCCTGGACCTGGAGAAGGTCCCGGCGATGTACGTGAACCAGGACCCGAAGCCGAACGCGATGTGCATCGGCCTGGACGAGCCGATCATCGTCGTCACCACGGGCCTGGTCGAGCTGCTGGACGAGGAGGAGATGCGGGCGGTCGTCGGGCACGAGGTCGGGCACGCGCTGTCCGGGCACTCGGTCTACCGGACCATCCTGCTGTTCCTGACCTCGCTAGCGGTCCGGGTCGCCTGGATCCCGCTGGGCAACGTGGCGATCATGGCGATCGTGACCGCGCTGCGCGAGTGGTTCCGCAAGTCGGAGCTGTCCGCCGACCGCGCGGGTCTGCTGGTCGGCCAGGACCTTCAGGCGTCCATGCGGGGCCTGATGAAGATCGCCGGCGGCAACCACCTGCACGAGATGAACGTGGACGCGTTCCTGGAGCAGGCCGAGGAGTACGAGGCGGGCGGCGACCTGCGCGACTCCGTGTTGAAGATCCTCAACGTGCTGCCCCGCTCCCACCCCTTCACCACGGTGCGGGCCGCCGAGCTGAAGAAGTGGGCGGCCTCCCGGGACTACCAGCGGATCATGGACGGACACTACCCGCGGCGCGAGGAGGACCAGGACACCTCGGTGCGGGACTCCTTCCGCGAGTCGGCCTCCAGCTACGCCACCCATGTGCGCAGCTCCAAGGACCCGCTGATGAAGCTGGTGAACGACATCGCCGGCGGCGCCGGGGACCTCGGCGACCGGATGCGGCGCGGCTTCGGCGGCTTCACGTCCTCGCAGTCGAGGCCGCCCGAGGAAGCGGACGGGTCGTCGTCGTCCGAGGGCCCGGACGGGACACCGGGCGGGTCCCAGGCGCCGGACGACCGTCCGCCGGGCGGCGGCGCCTGAGGGCTCCTCGGGGCGTCGGCCGCCCCGCGCGTGCGGTCGAGCGGCCGCGCCGCCGGGCGGCTACACCTCCGGCTGGGCGCCCGTCGCCAGGGTGCCGCACAGGGCCGTGGGGTTGTCCTCGGTGTACGGGTCGGTGCCGGCGGGTATGCCGGTCCTGGCCGTCTGGCCGGCGAGCAGCGGGCGCAGGTGGCCGGCCGAGTCGTCGGCGCAGGAGAGCGGTCCGGCCTGGACGTGGGCGGCGACGAGCTGCGTCTGTTGCAGGCGCAGGTCGTCCCGGTCGAAGCGGAAGAGCAGTTCGCGCCGGACGGTGAACAGCGAAGTCTCGGCCCGGTCGTCGCCGGGGGGCCGCAGCGGGTAGACCATGGTGTGGTCGGCGGAGACCTCCAGCGTGGAAGCGTCGGTCTCCGTGAACCGCATGCTGCCGTGCACCCGGATCTCCGCGTCGGCCAGCTCGGCGCGGGCCGGGTCGAAGCGCACCAGCCATCCGGTGGGCGCGTTCCGGCCGTCCGGAGTGGGCCTCTCGAAGCTCTCGTCGAACTGTTCCAGCTGGTCCGGGTCGAGCAGCGCCCGCACCGAGCGGACGTCCCGGCCGCCGAGCACGTCGGGGTCGAGCGCCGAGCGGACGACGTAGTGCTTGGCGGTGGTCAGGGCGTTCAGTACCTGGTCGTCCGAGAAGTGCGCGGTGCGGTGGTGGCCCGGCAGCGGGACGCCCTTGGCCGCGGTCCGGAACTCCGCGGCGGGGCTGTGCTCGTACAGGTGGGCGGCGTCCTGCGCGCCGGGCACCTCGCCCTGCGGTGCGAGCGGGACGACGGTCATCCGCACCGGCTCGGCGGGCCGCTGGGTGGCGGGGCTCTGGTACGGGTGGCGTACGCCCATGTAGAGGGCGGCGCCGACGGCGACGGCGACGAGTACGACAAGGATCAGCGCCTGCCGGGAGAGGCCGGCCCGGCGCAGCGGGGTACGGCGGCGCACGGCGGGCGCGTGGTCGGCGATGCGCTCCTGGGCGGAGAACTCCTCCAGGCGGGCAGCGCGGACGAACGACTCGTCGAAGACGACGGATCGGTACTCGTCCTCTCCGCCTCCGGGGAAGCCCTCGGGCGTCCCTCCGGGCGGGTCGCCCAGCCCTGCCATACCTTCAGAGTAGGTCTGCGGAGGGTCGCGTAAACGCGCTGCCGCGGGTCGAGTCGGGACGGCTTCGAACCGCCGGGCGGCGGCAGGTCAGGGGGTGCGCGGAAGCACCGGCACGGCGGGCTGGGAGTAGTCGGCGGAGGCCGACGGCGTCATGGTGCCGCCCTGCTCGGGGCCGGTCGAGGCCGGTGGGGGCACCTGCTCGGCGCCGCCGCCCGAGGAGGCGCCGCGGTAGACCGCCGCGAAGGCCAGCGCGACCATGCCGACGCCCATCACGAGGGCGAGCATCCAGGCGACCGGCCGGTGCCAGCGGACCTTCTTGCCGTAGGCCGCGGGTGCGCCGTAGGGGCGGTCGAGGAGGTCGCGGTCGTCGTCCGGGTCGTCGAGGTCGGGTTCATGGCCGAAGTCGCCGTACCCGTCGTCGTAGCGCTCGGCTCTGCTGCGGCCGCGGCGGGCCGCTTCCGCCTCGGTGGCCGCGGCTCTGGCCTCGGCGGCGGCCAGGAGGCGTTCGACGGCGGACGGCTCGTGCACCGCGGCCGCCCGTACGAAGACCTCGTCGAAGACCACGGAGGCGAACTCTTCGTCCGACACCCCGTGGTCGTGGTCGTCGTCGGGCTCCCAGCCGTCAGGGAACGGCCTACCCCCCACGTCCTCCGGCACGGGTCCAGAGTAGACCTGGGGGGTCGATTTGGGCAGACGGCGGAGAAATTCATCCGGTGGGTGAGACGTCCCGATCGGGTCGCGGGCGCGGGGCCGGCCGTCAGCGCCGCACGTGCCCGTCGCCGGTGACGATGTACTTGGTGCTGGTCAGCTCAGGCAACCCCATCGGCCCGCGGGCGTGCAGTTTCTGCGTGGAGATGCCGATCTCGGCGCCGAAGCCGAACTGGCCGCCGTCGGTGAAGCGGGTGGAGGCGTTCACGGCGACGGTCGTGGAGTCGACCAGCTGGGTGAAGCGGCGGGCGGCCTGCTGTGAGGTCGTCACGATCGCCTCGGTGTGGCCGGAGGTCCACAGCCGGATGTGCTCGACGGCCTTGTCGAGGGAGTCGACGACGGCCGCGGCGATGTCGTACGACAGGTACTCCGTCTCCCAGTCCTCCGGCGTGGCCTCGACGGCGGTCGCCTTCGAGTCCTTGGCGTACGTCATGACCCGCTCGTCGGCGTGCACGGTGACGCCGGCCTCGGCGAGGGCGTCCAGCGCGCGGGGCAGGAACTCGGCGGCGATGTCCTGGTGGACCAGGAGGGTCTCGGCGGCGTTGCAGACGCTGACCCGCTGGGCCTTGGAGTTGATGAGGATGTCGACGGCCGTGTCGAGGTCGGCCTGCGCGTCGACGTAGACGTGGCAGTTGCCGGTGCCGGTCTCGATGACGGGGACGGTGGACTCCTGGACGACGGTGTTGATCAGCGAGGCGCCGCCGCGCGGGATGAGCACGTCGACCAGGCCGCGGGCCCGCATCAGCTCGCGCACGCTCTCGCGGCTCTCGCCGGGTACCAGCTGCACGGCGTCGGCGGGCAGACCGGCCCCGCCCACGGCGTCGCGGACGACCCGGACCAGGGCGGTGTTGGACTGATAGGCGGAGGAGGAGCCGCGCAGGAGCACCGCGTTGCCGGACTTCAGGCACAGGGCGGCGGCGTCGACGGTGACGTTGGGCCGGCCCTCGTAGATGATGCCGACCACGCCGAGCGGCACGCGGACCTGGCGCAGGTCGATGCCGTTGGGGAGGGTGTTGCCGCGCACGACCTCGCCCACCGGGTCGGGCAGGGCGACGACGTCGCGCACGTCGGAGGCGATGGCACGGACCCGCTCCGGGGTGAGCGTGAGCCGGTCGACGATGGCCTCGCTGGTCCCGGCGGCGCGGGCCTTGGCCACGTCCTGGGCGTTGGCCTCGACGATCTCGCTGGTACGGACCTCCAGCGCGTCCGCGACGGCGAGCAGCGCGTCGTCCTTGGCGGCCCGCGGCAGCGGCGCGAGGTCGGCCGCGGCGGCCTTGGCCCGGTAGGCGGCCTGGGTGACCGGGGACATCGAGTCGTACGGCGAGAGCGTGGTCATGGGGGAAGCGTAGTAGGCCGTACGGGTCGGCCACCGGTCGTCCCGAACCGCGAGACATGCGCCGGACGGGGCGGAACGGGACGGCCGGGGCCCGTGGCCGCACTCCCTCCGTCCCCCTGGAGGCGGGGCCGGCCGCGGGTGGCGCCAGGGGCTCCCCGCGCGAGCGCGTACCGGCCGCGGGGAGCGTACGTCCCCAAGGCGGCGAGCGCCCTCCTCGGGATCCGCACCGCGACCACGGACCGGGACGGGGCGCCCCGCGCCACCAGGGCGTCGCGGCGGGCAGGCCCCGGCGGGGCGCGGCGATGGGGCTCTGCACTGCACGGACCCACCGCGACCACGACCGGGAGCGGGGCGCCTGAGACCACACCGCGCCGAGCGTCCCGGCGGGCCCCGCGCCGCGCTCCGGGGCACGAGCGCGTGCCGCGCGTCGCCGGGCGGACGGGGGCCGGCGCGAGGCCCGGCTAGAACGGGTGCACCCCGACCGGCGTAGCCGGGGCCGGTCCGTATCCGGCGGCGATGCGCTGGTGGTAGGTCACCCGGTCGATGACCTCCAGGCCGACGATCTCCCAGGGCGGCAGCCCGGCGGTCTGCCGGTGCTCTCCCCACAGGCGCAGGGCGACGGCGGCGGCGTCGTGCAGGTCGCGGGCCTCCTCCCAGTACCGGATCTCGGCGTGGTCGTCGGCGTAGCGGCTGGTCAGCAGGAAGGGGTGGTCGTGGGCGAGCTGTTCCAGGGCGCGGCGGACCTCGGGCAGCGGGGCGCGGGCACCGGATACGCTCAGGGTGACGTGCCACAGGCGCGGGGTGTGCTCGGGTTCCTCGCCCCGGAACCGGTCGCCGGCCGCGACGCTGGTCAGGGGGCGTTCCTCACCGGCCGCACGGGACGCCTTGCGGGCGCCGCCGCCCGGGCGGGCGCGGGACGCCGCCGTTCCAGGGCGCACTCCGCTCACGACGGCCTCCTTCACGCACACTGCTGAGCCCAGCGGTCGGCCGGGCCTGTCCCTGGAGGAAAGTTGAGCAGGCCGCGCAAGATCGCGGGGCGGTTTTGCGGAACGTACACCGCCGATTCGGGGACGTTCCGACCTATTACGGGTGCAGGATCACCAGATCGTCCCTGTGTACGACCTCGCGTTCGTACGCCGGTCCGAGTTCGCGCGCCAGGTCCCGGGTGGAGCGGCCGAGCAGCCGGGGAAGCTCCCTGGCGTCGAAGCTGACGAGTCCCCGGGCGACCGCGCGGCCCCTCCCGTCCCGCAGCTCGACGGGCTCGCCCGCGGCGAACTCGCCCTCGACGCCGGCGATCCCGGCAGGCAGCAGCGACTTGCGGCCCTCGACGACCGCGCGCACCGCCCCGTCGTCGAGGACGAGCGCCCCCTGCGGGGTCGAGGCGTGCTGGAGCCACAGCAGCCGGTCGGCGGAGCGTTTGCCGGTGGCGTGGAAGTAGGTGCCGGTGTCGCCGCCGGCCAGGGCGTCGGCCGCGTGCACGGCGCTGGTCAGCACCACGGCGATGCCGGCGGCGGCGGCGATCCGGGCCGCCTCGACCTTGGTGACCATGCCGCCGGTGCCGACGCCCGCCTTGCCCGCGCTGCCGATCTCGATGTCCGCGAGGTCGGCCGGTGCGCGCACCTCGGCGATCCGCGAGGTGCCGGGCCTGCTCGGGTCGCCGTCGTAGACGCCGTCCACGTCGGACAGCAGCACCAGCAGGTCGGCGTGGACCAGGTGGGCGACGAGGGCGGCGAGGCGGTCGTTGTCGCCGAAGCGGATCTCGTCGGTGGCCACGGTGTCGTTCTCGTTGACGATCGGGAAGGCGCCCATCGCCAGCAGCTTGTCCAGGGTGCGGGAGGCGTTGCGGTGGTGGGCGCGGCGGCTCATGTCGTCGCTGGTCAGCAGCACCTGGCCGACGCGGACGCCGTAGCGGGCGAAGGACGCGGTGTAGCGGGCGACCAGCAGGCCCTGCCCGACGCTGGCGGCCGCCTGCTGGCGGGCCAGGTCCCTCGGGCGGCGGCGCAGGCCCAGCGGGGCGAGACCGGCGGCGATGGCGCCGGAGGAGACCAGGACGATCTCCCGCTCCCCGCCGCTGCGTACTTTCGCGAGGACGTCGACGAGCGCGTCGACCCGGTCGGCGTCCAGACCGCCCGCCGCGGTGGTCAGCGAGGACGAACCGACCTTGACGACGATCCTGCGGGCCCCGCCCACGGCCTGCCTTGCCCCAGCCACTGTTGCCGCCCGTCCTTCCCCGTCGACGCGCGCCCGTCCGGGCGCCCACCAGGAAATCTACGCGACGCGGAGCGCGCCCCGCGCCGCCGTCCAGGCTGCGGACGGGACGGCCTGCCGCTACCGCGTCAGGGGCCGGGACAACACGTGCGTGTCGTCCGGAGGTCGCCGTGCGTTAACCCGTATGTCCGATGCGCGACGAGCAAGCCTGGAGCGACCGCAGTGCCCCTATCCCTGCCCCGCCGCGGACTTCCCCGCCGTGCCCCCCGTCCCGGCACTCGCCGCCTCGGCCCCGGGCGTCCGCGCCCCCGGGTCCCCGGCCTCGCCCTCCTGCGCCGCCGGACCGCCGTGAAGCTGCTCGTCCTCGGCGTGCTGGCCACCGCCTCGGCGGCGCAGGCCGTGGGCGCGCTGCTGCCGCACGTGCCGCTGCTGCTCGCCGCGACGACCGGTTCGCTGGCCGCCGAGGGAGTGCTGTACCGCTGGCAGCGGGGCATGGTGTCGCTGTTCGCCAAGTCGCACGCCGACGTCACGGTGCGGCACGTGCTGCGGGACCTGCTGCTCGTGGTCGGCCTGCTGCGGCTCGGCGAGCAGCACCGGGAACCCGCGTACGCCCCGCTCGTCGCCGCCCTGCTCGTCTTCTACGGGCTGCACTGGGCGATCCAGGCGGTCTCGGTGCTGGTCCGGCGTACCCGGACACTGCCCGTCGTGACCCGGAACGTCGACGCCTCCGCGCTGCGCCTGACCCCCGCCCCGCCCGCGCTGCTGCGCCACCCCGGTCACCGCCTGGCGGTCCTGGGGCTGCCCGCCACCGCCGGGCTGCTGGTGACGGCGGCCACCGACGCGCCGGTGTACGGGACGGCGGGCCTCGCACTGTCGCTGGCGGTGTCGCTGGCAGGTCTCGGCGCGCTGCTGCTGCGGCTGCTGCCGGGGCGCCGGCCGGCGGGCGAGCAGGAGGTCCTGGACTGGTTCGACGGCTGGCTGGCGGAGTACCGGCCGACCGTCGGCCTGTACTTCTCGGGCGGGGCGTCCTCGGCGTACCAGGCCAACATGTGGCTGGAGCCACTGGCGCGGCTGGAGGGACGGCCGGTGATCGTGCTGCGGGAGCGGCACATGGTGCAGCGGATCGCGGCGACCGACATCCCCGTGGTGTGCCTGCCGAAGGTCTCCACGCTGATGCGCCTGGAGCAATCCACCCTCCGCGTCCTCCTGCACCCCTCCAACTCGGGCAAGACCTCGCAGGTCCTGCGCATCCCCACGATCAAGCACGCCTTCGTCAACCACGGGGAGAGCGACAAGCCGTCCTCGTGCAACCCGTACGCGAAGGCGTACGACGAGGTGTGGGTGGCCGGTCCGGCGGCGCGCGAGCGGTACGCGCTGGCGGAGGTCGGCGTCGAGGACAAGGACGTGGTGGAGATCGGCCGCCCGCAACTGGACGCCGTACGGCCGTACGCGGGGCCGCCCGCGCCCGGCGCGTACACGACGGTGCTGTACGCGCCGACCTGGGAGGGCTGGGACGGCAATCCCGGCAACACGTCGGTGATCGAGGCCGGCGAGAACGTCGTGCGGGCGCTGCTCGCCGACCCGGACGTACGGCTGTTGTACAAGCCGCACCCGCTGACGGGGTCGGTGGACCCGCGGGCCCGGGCCGCCGATCTGCGCATCCGGGAGCTGGTGCGGGCCGCGAACCGGGAGCGGAGCGGACTCCGGCCGGACGCGTCGGCGGCGGGTGAGCTGGCTCGCCGGACGGCGGAGCTGGACCGGCTCACGAGCGCCGGTTTCCGCTCGGCCGCCGACCAGGCGGAGCGGATGCTGCGGCAGCCTGCGCCGGAGCCCGGGCGGGCCGCGGCGGTGGCGGGGGCGGCGGTCGCCTGGGAGGAGGCGTACTGGGCCTCGTTGCCCGAGTGGGAGCACCAGGTCGTCACGGACGCCCGGCCGACCCTGTACGCCTGCTTCAACCGGGCCGACCTGCTCATCAGCGATGTGTCGAGTGTCATCAGCGACTTCCTGGCGAGCGGCAAGCCGTACGCGGTGGCCAACACCAGCGGGCTGGCCGAGGACGGGTTCCGCAAGACGTTCCCGACGGTGGCGGCGGCGACCGTGCTGACGCCGGACGCGGCCGGGGTGCCCGCGCTGCTGGACGCGGTCCGGCATCCCGAGCGCGACGGACGGGCGGCGGAACGCGCAGCGCTGGCCCGGCGGCTGCTGGGCCCGGCCGAGCCACCGTCCCAGGAGCGTTTCGCCAGGGCCGTACGGGCGCTGTGCGCGACGGCCGGTGAGCACCGGGCGCGGATGGCGGGGCGGCTCGCGACGGAACTGCCCCTGCCCGGCCCCCGGCAGCAGTCGCCCGGCGCTTCGCCCGCCGCCGCCCGGGAGCGGCACGTGTGAACCGTGCGCGATATGTGTGCGCGCCTCAATGTATGTGTGAATCCTCAAAACGCAATCCGACCGAAGCGAGGCGTAGGGCGACATCGTGGCCATTACGCTTGGCGGCACGTCACAGACTGGCCCGCTACGGTGTCTCGGAACCCCCGCCAGCCCCCTTGGAACAGGTTGCAAAGGATGCCCAGGCTCTCCCTCATCATCCCCGTGCACAAGGTGCAGGCCTACCTGCCCGAGTGCCTCGATTCCGTGCTCGGGCAGGACTACACGGACTTCGAGGTCATCGCGGTCGACGACTGCTCGCCGGACGGCTCCGGAGCCATCCTGGACGAGTACGCGGCACGCGACGCGCGACTCGAGGTGACTCACCTCACGGAGAACGTGGGACTGGGGCGCGCGCGGAACGCGGGACTGGAGAAGGCGCAGGGCGACTACGTACTGTTCCTGGACAGTGACGACACGTTGTCCGCCGGTGCGCTGACGGCGATATCCGACCGTCTCGACGCCACGGGCGACCCCGAGATACTCATCTACGACTACGCCCGCACCTACTGGGACGGCAAGGTCAGGCGCAATCAGCGCGCGGACCTGCTGGCGAACGACGGACCGGACGTCCTCTCCCTCCGGGACCGTCCGGAGCTGCTGGACCTGCTCCAGATCGTGTGGAACAAGGCGTACCGGCGCGACTTCGTCGCCCGCACCGGGCTCACCTTCCCGCCCGGGTACTACGAGGACGCCCCCTGGACGTTCTGCTCCCTGATCAGCGCCGAGCAGATCACCCTCCTGGACCGCGTCTGCGTGTACTACCGGCAGCGCCGTGAGGGCGGCAACATCCTCAAGACGGTCAGCCGCAAGCACTTCGACGTGTTCGACCAGTACCGCCGCGTCTTCGACTACCTCGACGCGCACGAGGAACTGGACGTGTGGCGCGGCCCGCTGTTCCGCAAGATGATCGACCACTACCTGACCGTGGTGGAGCACCCGGGCCGCCTGCCGCACAAGGCACGGGCCGAGTTCTTCCGCCGCGCCTCGGCCGACTACCGCGCCCGGGTCCCCCAGGGCTTCACGCGGCCGGCCGGCGGCCAGGGCCACAAGTACGCCATGCTGGAGCGCGGTGCGTACAACACCATGGTGAGCGCGACGCGCGCGGCGCGGCTCCGGCAGGAGGTCAAGAAGCGCACCCGTGCCGCCGTGAACCGGTCCAAGCGCCGCGCCATGGGGGTCTTCTACCGCTCCCAGCTCAGGCTGCCGCTCGACGAGAACCTCGCGGTGTTCTCCGCGTACTGGAACCGCAGCGTCTCCTGCAACCCCGCGGCGATCGAGGCCGAACTCGCCCGTGTCGCTCCGCACATCCGCCGGGTGTGGGCGATCCGGCCGGACGCGGTGGACCAGGTGCCCGCGGGCACGGACTACGTGCGGGTGGGATCGCGTGAGTACTGGGCGGTCATGGCGCGCGCCAAGTACCTGGTCAACAACGTGAACTTCGGGGACAACGTGGTGAAGCGGGAAGGCCAGATCCACGTACAGACCCACCACGGCACTCCGCTGAAGACCATGGGGCTGGACCAGCGGAAGTACCCGGCGTCCACCAACATGAGCTTCTCCAAGCTCCTCAAGCGCTGCGACCGCTGGGACTTCAGCATCAGCTCCAACCGCTTCTCGACCTTGGTGTGGGAACGGGTCTACCCCTGCTCCTACACCACGCTGGAGACGGGTTACCCGCGCAACGACGCCCTCGTCAACGCAGGTTCCGAGGACGTGCGCAGGGCGCGTGAGGCGCTGGGGCTGGCCGACCGCGCGAAGGTGTTCCTGTACATGCCGACCCACCGCGAGTACCAGCCGGACTTCGCTCCGCCGCTGGACCTGGCCAGGCTCGCCGACGAGCTCGGGCCCGACGTGACCGTGCTGCTGCGCGGCCACTACTTCTACGGCACCTCGGCCCACGCCGACGAGCTGCGCAGCACGGGCCGGATCGTCGACGTCTCCGGGCACCCCAAGGTGGAGGAGCTGTACCTCGCCGCGGACGCCCTGATCACGGACTACTCCTCGGCGATGTTCGACTACGGCGTGCTGGACCGTCCGATCATCAGCTACGCCCCGGACTGGGAGACCTACTCCGCGGTGCGCGGCACCTACTTCGACCTGCTGCAGGAGCCGCCCGGCGCGGTGGCGACCACGCAGGAGGAACTGCTGCGGCTGCTCGTCTCGGGGATGTACGACACTCCGGAGACGACCGAGCGCCGGGACGCCTTCCGCCGCCGGTTCTGCACGTTCGACGACGGACACGCGGCGGAGCGCGTCGTGCGGCGCGTCTTCCTGGGCGAGCAGACGCCGCTGCCCGTCGTCCCGTTCGACGAGCGTCGCCCCGTCCCGACCCCGGCCCAGGCGCTCGAGGTGGCCGAGCCGGAACACCCCTGACCGGGTAACAACCGAGCCACGGGCCACCTCAGCGGCACCGTCGCGAAAATACTGGACCCTCCGTCTCCTGGCGTCACCGCACGCCAGGAGACGTTGTCGTGGAAACAACTGGCCAACCTGTCACAGGGATCACATACAATCCGACGATCATCGGCAGTGATCACCTCTTCTTCACTGTGCCGACTCTTCGATTTCACCTGTGGGGGGACCTTGTCCACTTCTCGCACGCGCCGCAGATCCCGGCGTTCCCGCCTGCTCGCCTGCACCGCCCTCGCGGTCGCCGCGGGCATGCTGCTCACCACCCCGGCCGTCGCCGCCGACAAGCCGTCACCAGACGTCGAGATGACGACGCCCAAGTCCGCCCTTCCCGAGCTGGACCGCGCCGTGCCCCAGCCGAAGCAGTCCGAGCGGATGCGCGCCGCCGCCGCTGCCCCCGGCCCACGCTTCGACGTCGACGGCGACGGCTTCACCGACATGCTCGTGCGCCTGCAGGACGGCAGCACGTACGCGTGGCGCTCCACCACGCGCGACTTCACCCCGTACGCCGTCAACGTCGACGACTACGAGGAGAAGCAGAAGGACATCCTCACGCCCGGCGACCTCGACGGCACCGGCGGCCCCGAGGTCCTCACGCTGTCGCCGACGGGCACCCTGTCCCTGTTCCAGAGCTGGGGCGTGGACGGCACCGGCTACGCCACCTGGAGCGGGACGGGCTGGCAGATCTACAACAAGGTCCTCACGCCCGGGGACGTCACCGGTGACGGCAGGCCCGACCTGCTCGCGCGGACCTACGGCGGCGACCTGTACCTGTACGAGGGCACGGGAAGCGTCGAATCCCCGTTCCGCGGGCGGGTGAAGGTCGGCGGCGGCTGGCAGATGTTCGACCAGCTGGTCGGCATGGGGGACATGAACGGCGACGGCATCGGCGACGTCGTGGCCCGCACCCCCCTCGGCGCCCTGTACTTCTACGCCGGCAAGGGCAGCGCCACCGCCCCGCTCGCCACCCGCGACCACATCGGCGAGGGCTGGAACGGCTACAACCAGATCATCGCCGGCGGCGACTGGGACGGCGACGGCCTCGGCGACCTGCTCGGCCGCACCCGCTCCGGCGACCTGTACTTCTACCGGGCCGACGGCACCGGGAACTTCGACGCCAAGCAGCACACGGGCTACGGCTTCGAGTCGGTGGACCTCTTCGCCGGCGGCGGTGCGTACCCGCACTTCGGCAAGGCCTCGGTGCTCGGCATGAGCACGGACGGCACGCTCTACTGGTACGGCGTGAAGAACGACGGCCAGCTGACCGCCCGCACCCAGCTCAGTGACACGGGCGGCTGGGCGGGCGCCCACGTGGCCTACGCGTCCTCGCTCGACAAGGACGGGTACGCGGACCTGCTGGAGCTGTACGACGGCGTGCTCTACAACTACGCCGACACGGCCGACGACTACCTGGCCACCGGCTGGGGCCGGTACGACCTGTTCCTCGGCCCGGGCGACCTGAACGACGACGGCAAGGGCGACCTCCTCGCCCGCGACTCCTCCGGCACCCTGTACCTCTTCCGGGGCAAGGGCCACGGAGCGTACCTCTCCTCGCCGCTCGAGGTCGGCGGCGGCTGGAACGCCTACGACAAGCTCGTCGGCGCCGGTGACTTCACCGGGGACGGCCGTACCGACATCGTCGCCCGCACCCCGGGCGGGCAGCTGTACCTGTACCGCGGTACCGGTGTCAGCACCTCGCCGTTCGCGGGCAAGGTGGACCTGGGCTCCGGCTGGCAGCAGTACAACAAGCTGGCCTCCCCCGGCGACATCGACGGCGACGGCCGCGCCGACCTGATCGCCGCGAACTCCCGCGGCGAGCTGTACCGCTACACCTCCTACACCGACGGGCGGTTCAAGGCCCGGGTGCAGCTCGGCACCGGCTGGAACACCTACCGCGACCTGCACTGACGCGGACGGTGCACGAAGGGGGCTGCCGACACGTCCGTGTCGGCAGCCCCCTTCCCCGTTGTCCGGGCGGTCCGGCGTCAGCGCTCGTACGGGCTCTTCACGGGGAAGTACGCCCGCAGGAACGAGTCGACGATGCGGGCCTGCTCGTGCTCCGGCACCTCCGCGTCCTGGGACTCACCGAGGCAGAACACGTCGTGACCGCGCATGGCCAGCAACCGCGTCAGTTCCGGGTGGCGGCTGTAGGTGCCCACGTCGATGTACGCGCACCGGATGCTGCTCGGCACCGCGGTCCCGGTCAGGTAGCCGTAGTGGTGGTGCAGCGAGGACACCATGGAGATGTCCTGCCAGCCGCGCATCGGGGTGGCGGCCGTGCGGGCCACGCTCTCCGGGAAGTCCTCCTCGATGCGCTCCAGCACGCTCTTGCGCAGCGGGTGCGGTGCGTGCACGAAGCTGTTCGCCACCGTCACCCCGAACCGCTCCTCCAGCAGCGAGCGGTTGTTCTTCGCCGCGGCGAAGTAGCCCTCGTCCTCCTCGGTCGGCTCACCGATCGGCACCGTCGTCGGGGACCAGAAGAACCGGCTCGCGCCGTTCGGCAGGAAGAAGCGCTGGGGGCCGACCGGGCGCCCGATGAACACGTCGTCGTTCAGGTACAGGAACTGCTCGGACAGGCCGTCGATGTGGTGCAGCTGGCTCTCGATGGCATGCGAGTTGAACGTCGGCAGGCAGTCGCCGTCGGCGAAGATGTCCCGGTGCGAGACGACCTCGATGTCCGGGTGCTCGGCGTTGAGCCACTCGGGGGTCTGGTCGTCGGTGACGAGGTAGATCTTCCGGACCCAGGGCGCGAACATGGCGAGCGACCGCAGTGAGTAGCGGAGTTCGTCGCGGTTGCGGAACCGGGCGGCCTCGTCGCCGGAGCTCTCCGCCTCCAGCCCGAGGGCGGCGCGCCGGCGGGCGCGGCGCTCCTGCCAGCGGGGGTCGGAGTCGTCGACCCAGGTGTAGACGGCGTCCACGGGGAAGGTGAGGTCGCTCACCAGTTTCCGGGTCAGCGGTTCCACTGTCGGGTACTCGCGGTCGCGGACGCGGATACGGGCGTCGGCGGTCAGCGACGGCAGCTTGGGGCCGACGGCGCTGGGCCTGAGCGGCGCGACGAACTGGCCGTCCCCGCCCTCCTCTTCCGGCACCTGGCGCCAGAACTCGATGTCGCAGCCGTAGGCGGGACCGAAGCGCAGGGTGCGGCTGGAGGTCACCACCGGGCGGAACACCCGCAGACCGGCCACCTCGCCCGCCGCCTCGAGCCGCTCGGCGAGCAGCACACCGGGCGCGTGCGTACGGGGCTTGAGCAGCTCGGCGTAGACCGCCTTGCCCTCGTACACGCCGGCGAGTGCCTTGCGGACGCGGGCCTGCTCGACCGTGTCGACGGCCAGCCGGCGCCGGGGGTTGTCGTCACGGTCCCGCAGCAGCACGTACGGGATGCCGTGCGACTCGAGAGCCTCGACGACCGTCTCGAAGTTGCGCTGGATGATCTCCGAGCCCTGCAGGTCGTCACGGACCTCGGACAGCCGGCCGCCGGCCCGCACCAGGGAGCGGTCGGAGGCACCGATGACGACTTCCCGGGCCCGCTGGTCGCCCGAGGAGGGCGCCGTGCGGTCCGCCGCGACGGCGGCGTGGAAGCGGCCCGCGCCGCCGTGGGCGACCCGGTGGGCTATGCGGTCGGCCCGCTCCGCCATCCGCCGCGGGTCGTCGCGCCGGGAGACGAGCTCGGTGAAGAGCTCCTCCCACTGCTTGACGATCACCTCGGCCGCGAACCGCGCGGACCCCTCGTAGGCCTTCTCGCCGTAGGAGCGCAGCAGCTCCTCGTCGCCCATCAGGCGGGAGATCGCCTCGGCCAGGGAGTCGATGTCGTTGGGCGGCACGAGCAGCCCGTCCTCGCCGTGCCGGATGATCTCGGCGGGGCCGGTGACGATGTCGTACGCCACCGCCGGGACGCCGGCCGCGAACGCCTCCAGCAGCACCAGCGGGAAGGCCTCGCCGTCCTG
Organism: Streptomyces mutabilis; assembly: GCF_014649815.1. Taxonomy (GTDB): domain Bacteria; phylum Actinomycetota; class Actinomycetes; order Streptomycetales; family Streptomycetaceae; genus Streptomyces; species Streptomyces mutabilis. The sequence goes on from NZ_BMTT01000001.1 coordinate 495,364, forward strand.
CGACGGGAGGATGGTCAGGCTGGCCCTGGCCCACTCCTCGGTCATGTGCTGGCTGGGGCCGAGGAGCTCCACGGAGTCGTGCAGGCCCAGGCCCTGGATGAGGTTGCGCAGCCGGGACATCTGGGGCCCGTCGCCGAAGATGCGCAGCCGCCAGCCCGGATGGTCCGGCAGCGCCTTGGCGAACGCGTGGATGGCGTGGTCGACCTGCTTGTCGGGCACGAGCCGGCGCGGCATCACGATCGTCTTGCCGGTCAGGCTGGAGCGCGGCCGGAAGCCCTCGGGGATGGCGTTCGGGATGGCGGCGAGGCGGGGCGCGGCCTTGCCGAGGGACTCCTCGAGCCACTGCTTGGTGCGCTCGGTGAGCACCACGAGCGCGTCGATGGCGGGCGCCCGCAGCAGCAGCGGTTCGCCCGTGCCGCCACGCAACTGGGACGGGCGGTGCTCCTGCTGGATGGTGATCACCCGGGAGGGCGCCAGGTCGGCCACCGCCGACATCAGCGCGGGCGAGGTGGTGATCAGCACGTCGGTGTCGATGGTCCGCAGCGCGCGCTGCATCTCGACGTCGGAGAGCGCGTCGAACGTCGCCTCCCACTTCGGGCTGATCAGCTCGCTCGGCAGCCCGGCGAGGTGCCGGCACTCCTCGGCGCTCAGGCCGCTCTCGCGTACCGGGCGCTCGGTCTTGCCGGTGCGGTCCACCAGGTAACGCACCGACACCCGCTCGTCGACGGTGAAGAACGGCTGCTCGCGCGTCTTGAAGACGCTGAGCACCTCGATGTCGTGCCGGGGGGCCAGGTGGGTCGCCTGGGTGTAGACGGCCTGCTCCGTGCCGCCCATCTCGTCACCCCAGGTGAGGAGAAAGGTGATTTTCATCTTTTTGTCAACTTCCAGAGGGGATGAGCGCGGCACGGAAGGCCAGGCTGCCGACGGGCGTGTAATAGGGGTTGATCCGCAGTGCGGTGCCGTCGTCCGCCGTCAGCAGCCGGTTCGGCATCCGGAACACGTCCCCGGGGCTGCGTACGTCGGTCCGTCGCCGACACAGCTTCAGCGACCGGCCGCGCGGCCGTCGCAGGCGGACGTCCCAGATCTGTTCCTTGGCACCCGAGGCGCCGAAGTCAGCGGTGTCGACGGCGCAGGTGAAGACGTCACCCTGCCAGGTGGCCGGGATCGTCCGGCTCACCTTGCCGTTCCTGCGGATCAGTTCCACGTCCCCGTTGCACGCCTCCGCCGGGGAGTTGACGAGGCGGCCCCGCAGCGTGACCCGCGACCAGCCGATGTCGACGGAGACGACCTCGGCCTCGGCGTGGTCCCTGCCCAGGGAGAGGTACGCACGTCCGGTGCTCGACGCGATGACGCGGCAGTAGGTGCCGTCGTCCCGCACGGGCTCGGGCAGCGTGGGGCCGTCGGGCATCAGCCGGGGCGCTGCGGCCAGCGCGAAGCGGCGTTCCTCGCCCCGGACGTCGGTGAAGACCGCGGACATCCGCCACTGTCCGGCTTCCAGCAGGAACCTGCGCATCCCGGCGGGCACCGGCGGGCTGTCGGCGCGGACACCCTCCAGCAGGTCCATGACCGAGGTGCCGCGGGCCTCGACGCGTCCGTCGCCACGCTGCACCAGGGTCAGCGGGACGACGACCGGGGAGGAGCCCGAGCCGAGGACCAGCGACGCGGCCGACGCGGTGAGGTCCTCGGGCACGGTCACGCAGACGTTGAGCGTGCGGCCGTCCAGCAGGGACAGGTGGTCCGCCGCGACGCGCGGCCAGTCGTCCGGGCTCGGCGGGACCAGGACGAGGCTGTCCAGCCGCGACCGCGCCGAACGCACGGCGGCGTAGCCCTTGCGCATCACCTGGTGGGGGGTGGGTAGTTGTCTCATCAGTCGTCTGCACCGCGCTCGTAGGGGCTCGGGAAGGGGAAGTACTCGTCCAGGAATCGGGTCATCAGGGTCTGCTGGTGGGCGAGCTCGGCCTCGGTGGACGTCGTGTCGTTCAGACAGAAGACGTGGGCCTCGCGCTCGGCGAGCAGTCGGCCGAGGACCCGTTCGGCGCCCGGCCGACCGACGTCGAGGTAGCGGTAGACGAGCTGGTCGCCCGGGAAGGAGCGGCCCGTGTGGAACGCGTAGTAGTGGTGGAGCGACGAGGTGACCGAGATGTCACCGGCGCTGCGGAAGCGGCTCGCTGCGGTGCGCCGGTGTTCGTCGGCGAACTCGGTCTCGATCGCGTCCAGCACGCTGCGGTGCAGGGCGTGCGGCACGTGCTTCATCTTGCGGAAGATGGTGCCGCCGAAGCGCTCGGCGATCAGCCGGCGGTTGTTCTTGCCGGCGGCCGCGACGGGCGGGTCGTCGCTGCTCGGCTCGCCGAAGGGGATGAGCGCGGGCGACAGGTAGAACTGGCCGAGGCCGTTGGGCAGGAAGAAGTGCTGGGGCAGCGTCTCCCGGCCGAGCATCACGTCGTCGTTGAAGTAGAGGAAGTGCTCGGAGAGTCCGTCGATGTGGTGGAGCTGACTTTCGATCGCGTGCGAGTTGAACGTCGGCAGGGACGTCGGCTCGCTGAATATCTCCTTGTGGCTGACGACCTTCAGTCGCGGGTGGTCCGTGTTCAGCCACTCGGGAGTCTGGTCGGCGGTCACCAGGTAGATGTTGCGCACCCAGGGCGCGTACAGGTTCAGGGAGCGCAGCGAATAGCGCAGTTCGTCCCTGCTGAGGTACCGCGCCGCGTTGGCCGCTTCCTCGTGGTAGGGCCGGTCGGAGAACTCGGCCCGGCTGCGTATCCACTCCGGGTCGGAGCCGTCGACCCACGTGTACACCACGTCGATGGGGAAGGTGCGGCGTCCGACCGTTCCGGCGGCGAAGGCGGGGCGGGTGCGCACGCGCGCGGGGCGACCGCCGTCACCGGTGCCGTCCCGGGCCTCCGGCGTCTCGGTGTCCCGCGGGGCCTCGGGCGCCGGCAACGGGGCGAGGTCGGTGAAGAGGGCCTCGTCCGCCTCCGTCGGCTCCTCGTCGACCGGAACGGCCTCGGCGACCGGGTTGCGGCGGGGGGAGAGCAGTTCGTCGCCCTCGCGCTTCCAGAACTCGATGTCGCAGCCGTACCGCAGGCCGAACACCATGCGGCCGGTCTCGTCGGTGCGGTACCAGGTGCAGCGGAAGACCGGGGATCCTGACACCCGCTTCCACGGCCCGGCTCCGAAGGCAGGCAGGGCGGCCTCGTCGAGAGGCTCGCCCTTGCGTATGGGTACCACGTAACCGGGTCTGACCCGGCAGGCCTGGCGCAGCGCGGTGATCACGCTCTCCCGGTCGTCCTCCCGGACCGCCACCGCGGTGGACGTCTCGGAGGCCGAACGTACGCAGAAGTAGTCGATGCCCGCGTGCCGCAGCGCCTCGGTCACGTCCTCGAGGTTGGCGCGCCGGGCCTCCAGCGGCGTGACCCTCGGTACGACGTGGGCGATGCGCGGCGTACTGCCCACGCTGACGACCCGCCGGTCGTGGCGGGCCAGCAGCTTCCGGTTGCTGCGGGCGACGCGCACGCGCTTGATCTGGTCCCGCTTGGCGGCAGCGGCGGCGATGCCCTCTTTGACCTGCTGGCGGAAGCCGCTGTCCACGTGCTCGGCGATCACACGACGCGCACCCACCGGGACTACGCGACGGTAGACACCGACCAACCGGGGTGCTTCAGGATTTCGCACTGCGGGAGCTCCTCCGACGGGACCGGTGTCGAGGACGACGATCCCCTTGATGATGACGCGGGCGGAATACAGACATGTCAAGTATGCAACGCGTTCACGTCACGTCCGCCTTGGTGAAGCCACCCGGTAACCATCGACATCTGTGATATGGGAGACAAAGAAACGGTGCAACCCCGACGCCTTCCCAGGCGTCGGGGTCTGTGTCTCACACCACTCAGAACGGCTCGAAGCCGTCGAACTCCCGCTCCGCCTCGTCCCGTTCGGCGTCCCGGTCCCGCCGCCGCTGGGCGGCCGGGCGGGGTGCCTCGAAGCGGTGGTCCTCGCCGCGGCGGCCGAGCATCTCGGCGCCGGCCGTCACCGACGGCTCCCAGTCGAAGACGACCGCGTTGTCCTCGGGGCCGATGGCCACGCCGTCACCGTTGCGCGCACCGGCCTTCATCAACTCGTCCTCGACACCGAGGCGGTTGAGGCGGTCGGAGAGGTAGCCGACGGCCTCGTCGTTGTTGAAGTCGGTCTGGCGGACCCAGCGTTCGGGCTTCTCGCCCCGCACGCGGAACAGGCCGTCCTCCTCGCGGGTGACCGTGAAGCCCGCGTCGTCCACGGCCTTGGGCCGGATGACGATCCGCGTGGCCTCCTCCTTCGGGCGGGCGGCACGGGCCTTGGCCACCAGGTCGGCCAGGGCGAACGACAGCTCCTTCAGGCCCATGTGGGCCACCGCCGACACCTCGAAGACGCGGTAGCCGCGCTCCTCCAGGTCCGGGCGGACCATCTCGGCGAGGTCCTTGCCGTCGGGAACGTCGATCTTGTTCAGGACGACGATGCGGGGCCGGTTGTCCAGGCCGCCGTACGCGCGCAGCTCCGCCTCGATGATGTCCAGGTCGGAGACCGGGTCGCGGTCGGACTCCAGCGTCGCCGTGTCCAGGACGTGCACCAGCACACTGCACCGCTCCACGTGCCGCAGGAACTCCAGGCCGAGGCCCTTGCCCTGGCTGGCGCCCGGGATGAGGCCGGGGACGTCGGCGATGGTGTAGACGGTCTCACCGGCCGTCACCACGCCGAGGTTGGGTACGAGCGTCGTGAAGGGGTAGTCGGCGATCTTCGGCTTGGCCGCGCTCAGTACGGAGATCAGCGAGGACTTGCCCGCGCTCGGGTAGCCGACCAGCGCCACGTCGGCGACGGTCTTCAACTCCAGGACGACGTCCCCGAGGTCCCCCGGCTCGCCGAGCAGCGCGAAGCCCGGGGCCTTGCGGCGGGCGGAGGCGAGGGCCGCGTTGCCGAGGCCGCCCCGGCCGCCCTGCGCGGCGACGAAGGACGTGCCGTGCCCGACCAGGTCGGCCAGCACGTTGCCCGCCTTGTCGAGGACCACGGTGCCGTCGGGCACGGCGAGGATCAGGTCCTGGCCGTCCTTGCCGGAACGGTTGCCGCCCTCACCGGGCTTGCCGTTGGTGGCCTTGCGGTGCGGGGAGTGGTGGTACTCGAGGAGCGTGGTCACCGACTGGTCGACGGTGAGGATCACGTCGCCGCCGCGGCCGCCGTTGCCGCCGTCCGGGCCGCCGAGCGGCTTGAACTTCTCACGGTGGACGGAGGCACAGCCGTGGCCTCCGTTACCCGCGGCGACGTGCAGTTCGACGCGGTCCACGAAGGTGGTCATGGGATGTGCCTCCAGTTACTGCCTACTGCGGGGAATGTCTCTTGGGTAACACGCGAAAGGCGGACCCGCTTCCCCTCGGGGAAGTGAGGCCCGCCTCGCGAAAGTGTCCGGTCAGGCGACCGGGACGATGTTCACGACCTTGCGGCCACGGTGGGTGCCGAACTGCACCGCACCGGCCTGCAGGGCGAACAGCGTGTCGTCGCCGCCACGGCCGACGCCGGCGCCCGGGTGGAAGTGGGTGCCGCGCTGGCGGACCAGGATCTCACCCGCGTTGACGGCCTGACCGCCGAAGCGCTTCACGCCGAGCCGCTGGGCATTGGAGTCGCGACCGTTCCGGGTGGACGATGCGCCCTTCTTGTGTGCCATGTCTCCTCAGTCCCTTACTTCGCAGCCGCGGGGATCTCAGTGACCTTGATCGCCGTGTACTGCTGGCGGTGGCCCTGACGGCGGCGGTAGCCGGTCTTGTTCTTGTAGCGCAGAATGTCGATCTTCTGGCCCTTGTGGTGGTCCACGACCTCGGCCTGGACCTTGATGCCGGCCAGCACCCACGGGTCGCTGGTCACAGCGTCGCCGTCGACAACGAGCAGGGTCGAGAGCTCGACCGTGTCGCCGACCTTGGCGGTGGAAATCTTGTCAACCTCAACGATGTCGCCGACAGCAACCTTGTGCTGGCGACCACCGCTGCGCACGATGGCGTACACGCGGATCTCACTCTCTCGCTCGGGAACGGCACCCCCGCAGTCCAGCCGCCCGCGACATGCGCGAGCGGCCTCTCCCGGCCCGGGCCCACGGGGGTCCGCATCCGGAAGGAATGAGGTTTACGGGGATGTGACGCGTCAGTCGACACGCCGACGGTCAAGGTTACGGGGCCGCATGACAGGGGTCAAACCGGGCCCCGCCTGCCTCAGTCGGCCACCGACGCGACGTACTCGGCGTACGCCTCCTTGGCCCGCTCCGGTGACAGGTCCAGGTGCTCCAGGACCGTGTACCGGCCGGGCCGGGTCTGCGGCGCGAACTCCACGGCCCGTACGAACTCGTCGTCGCCGAACCCGATCTCCTCGGCCACCACCGGCAGCCCGTGCCGACGCAGCGTCCGGGCCATCAGCAGGGAGCCCTCCTGGTCGCCCCGCAGGAACGTCGCGAAGGCCGCGCCGATGCCCACCTGCTCGCCGTGGCTCGCCGCGCGCCTGGGGTACAGCAGGTCGAGCGCGTGGCTGATCTCGTGACAGGCGCCGGACGAGGGGCGGGTGTGCCCGGCGATCGACATGGCGATGCCGGACAGCACCAGGCCCTCGGTCAGCACGGTCAGGAACCCGTCGTCGCCGCAGCCGCCGGGATGACGCAGCACCGCCTCGCCGGCCTGCCGGGCCAGGGCGGCGGCGAGACCGTCGACCTTCTCGCCGTTGACCCGGTGCGCCAGCTCCCAGTCGGCGACCGCCGAGATGTTGGAGACGGCGTCGCCGATGCCGGACCGTACGAAGCGGATCGGCGCCTCCCGGATCACCGCGAGGTCGACGACGAGCGCGATGGGCGTCGGCACGCCGTACGAACCGCGGCCCGCGTCGTTGTCCAGTATCGACACCGGGGAGCAGATGCCGTCGTGGGAGAGGTTGGTGGCCACGGCGACCATGGGCAGGCCCACCCGGGCCGCCGCGAACTTGGCGCAGTCGATGACCTTTCCGCCGCCGAGGCCCACCACCGCGTCGTAGCGGCCCGACTTCATCCCGTCGGCCAGCCGCACGGCGTCGTCGATCGTGCCGCCGCCGACCTCGAACCAGTCGGCGCCGGGCAGGGACGGCTCCAGTCTCCGGCGCAGCCGCGCCCCAGAACCGTCGCTGATCGCCACGGCGAGCCGCCCGGACCGGGAGATCCGCTCGTCCGCCAGGACGTCGGCGAGGTCGTCGAGCGCGCCCGGCCGGATGTCCACGGCGAGCGGCGAGGGAATGAGCCTCGTCAGTACCGGCACGTGATCTTCTCTCCTCACGGGGGCGGATCGGTGACTGTCCGGTGATGATGCGCACGGGCACGTCCGGGGAAACGTGTGGTCCTGTCCGAACGGCTTCCGGACGGACAGGACCACACGTTCTGCGACAGGTGCCCGATCAGGCAGGTGCCTGATCGGGCGGGTGCCGGATCAGCCCTCGTCGGTGGCGGCCGTGACCGAGGACGGGCTCTGCTGAGCGGCCGCCGCGGTCTTCTTCGACGCCGTCTTCTTGGCCGTGGTCTTCGCCGTGGCCTTCTTGGCGGTCGTCGTCTTGGCCGCCTTCTTGGCGGTGGCCTTCTTGGCGGTGGCCTTCTTGGCGGTGTCCTTCTTGGCGGTGTCCTTCTTGGCGGTCGTCGTCTTCTTGGCGGCGGCCTTCTTCGCCGTCGCCTTCTTGGCCGTCTTGCGGGCCGCCGCCTTCTTGGCCGGGGCGGCCTCGTCGTCGGTCCCCGCGCCTTCGGCGGCCGTGGCCTGCTCGGCCGCGTCCGGTGCCGGGGCCGACGGGACGACCACGACGGCCGTCTCCTCGGGCGCGGTAGGCGCGGTGGCCTTGCGCACGGCGCGCCGGCGCGGGCGGGCCGGTGCGGCGCTCTCGGCGGGCGCAGCGGGCTGCTCGACCGGCTCCTGGGCCACCGGGGCCTCGGGTGCCGTCTCGGCGGGGGCCTGCGGCAGCTCGGCCGGCGCGGCCTCGGGGACCGTCACGACGGCGGCCTGCGAACCCGCGGGCGAACCGGCCGGTGCGGACACCTTCCGGGTGGCCCGGCGGCGGGTGCGGCCCTTGGGCGCGGTCTCCTCGGCGGCCGGGGCCTCGGGGGCGGGCGCGCCGGAGACCGCGTCCTCGACCGCCGCGGGCTCGGCCAGCACCTCGGCGGCGGACTCCCCCCGCACGACGGGACGCTCGGCCTCCTCGGCGGCCGTGACGTCCTGCGCGGTGGGCGCCTGGGCGGCGGCCGGGCTCTCGCCCTTCGCGCCCTTCGGGGCGCTTGCCGGGGCCGACGCCCGTCGGCTGGTGCGGCGCCGGCCACGACCACGCGAGGCGGCGGCCTCGGCCTCGGCAGCGCTGCTGTACAGCTCCTCGTCCGGGGTGAACTCGGGCGCCGGGAGGGCGACCGGCTCGGCCACCTCGGCGGCGACCTCGGCCTCGGACTCGGTGTCCGCCTCCTGCTCCGCCGTCGGACCGGTCTCGACGCCGGCCACGACCTCGTGCTCGTGCGGCTGGTCCGCGCCGGCCCGGGCCCGCTTGCGGCGCTTGCCGCCACCGCCACCGGCGGCCGCCGTCGGCTGGTCGAGGTGGACGATGACACCCCGGCCGTTGCAGTGGACGCAGGTCTCCGAGAACGACTCCAGCAGACCCTGGCCGACCCGCTTGCGGGTCATCTGGACCAGACCCAGCGAGGTGACCTCGGCGACCTGGTGCTTGGTCCGGTCCCGGCCCAGGCACTCCAGCAGGCGCCGCAGCACCAGGTCCCGGTTGGACTCCAGCACCATGTCGATGAAGTCGATGACGATGATGCCGCCGAGGTCGCGCAGCCTGAGCTGGCGCACGATCTCCTCGGCCGCCTCCAGGTTGTTCCTGGTGACCGTCTCCTCGAGGTTGCCGCCCTGACCGGTGAACTTGCCGGTGTTGACGTCGATGACGACCATCGCCTCGGTCCGGTCGATCACCAGCGAACCGCCGCTGGGCAGCCAGACCTTGCGGTCCAGCGCCTTGGCGAGCTGCTCGTCGATCCGGTACGTGGCGAAGACGTCGACCTCGCTCGTCCACTTGGACAGCCGCTCGGCCAGGTCCGGCGCCACGTGCGACACGTAGCCGTGGATGGTCTGCCAGGCGTCGTCGCCGCTGACGACGACCTTGGAGAAGTCCTCGTTGAAGATGTCCCGCACGACCCGGACGGTCATGTCCGGTTCGCCGTACAGCAGCGTGGGCGCGCCGGCGCTGCCGCCCTTGGCCTTCTTCTGGATCTCCTCCCACTGTCCCTGGAGCCGCTCGACGTCGCGGCGCAGTTCCTCCTCGCTGGCCCCCTCGGCGGCGGTGCGCACGATGACGCCCGCGTCCTCGGGGACGATCTTCTTGAGGATGGTCTTGAGGCGGGAGCGTTCGGTGTCGGGCAGCTTGCGGCTGATGCCGGTCATCGAGCCCTCGGGCACGTAGACCAGGTAGCGGCCGGGCAGCGAGACCTGACTGGTCAGGCGGGCGCCCTTGTGACCGATCGGGTCCTTGGTGACCTGCACGAGGACCGACTGGCCGGACTTGAGGGCGGACTCGATGCGACGCGGGCCGTTGGCCATGCCCAGCGCCTCGAAGTTGACCTCACCGGCGTACAGGACTGCGTTGCGGCCCTTGCCGATGTCGATGAAGGCGGCCTCCATCGACGGCAGCACGTTCTGCACCTTGCCGAGGTAGACGTTGCCGACGTACGAGGTGGCCTGCTCCTTGTTGACGTAGTGCTCGACGAGCACGCCGTCCTCCAGGACGCCGATCTGGGTGCGCTCGCCGTGCTGGCGGACGACCATGACGCGCTCGACGGCCTCGCGGCGGGCCAGGAACTCGGCCTCGGTGATGATCGGCACCCGGCGGCGGCCCTGCTCACGGCCCTCGCGGCGGCGCTGCTTCTTGGCCTCCAGTCGCGTGGAGCCCTTGATGGACTGCACCTCGTCGGACGGCTCGGGCTTCGGGCGCGGCTCGCGGACCTTGACGACGGTGCGCTCGGGGTCGTCGGCGGACGACTCGGCCTCACCGGAGCCGTCCCCGGCCCGGCGGCGGCGACGACGCCGGCGACGGCTGCTGCTGGAGCCGCCGCTCTCGTCGGAGGACTCGCCGTTCTCCTCGGCGTCCTCCTCCGCCTGCTCGGCGGTGTCCTCGGCGTCCTGCGCGGCCTGCTCGGCGGCGACGTGCTCGGTGTCCTCGCCGTGCTCGCCCTCGGCGGCATCGCCGCGACGGCGGCGACGGCCACCCCGCCGCCTGCGGCGGCGCGAGCCGGACTCGTCGGAGCCCTCGGCGTCGTCGTGGTCCTCACCCGACTCGTCGGCGTCGCTGTCGGTGTCGGTGTCGGCCCGGTCCTCCGGCTCGTCCTGCGCGGCGGGGGCGGTGGCCCGGTCCTCGGTGCTCTCCTCGGCGGCGCCCCGGCGACGACGGCGGCGGCGCGACCCGGCGGACTGCTCCTCCGGGAACTCCTCGGTTTCGGTCTCCTCGGCGGCCTGCGCCGGCGTGGCCCCGGCGGCCTCCGCGGCGGCCTCGGCCGCGGCCCGCTCGGGCGTCTGGAACTGGGGCTCGGCGAAGACGGGCGGCTGGAAGACGGCCACGGCCGGACGCGACGGACGCTTGGGGGCGTCCGCCTCCCCGGAGGCGGCGGAGGCGCTCTGGGCGGGCGCGGCGAACCCGGTGGCGGCCTTGCGGGTGGACCGGCGGCGCGCACGGCGCGGGGCGGCCTCCTCGGCGGGCACGGCGGGCGCGGCGGTGGTCTCGGGTGCCGGGGCGGCCTCGGCGGCGGGCGCGCTCACGTCGGCGTCCGTCTCGGCGACCGGCTCCGCCGGGGCGGACACGCGCCGCGTGGCACGACGGCGGGAACGACGGGGAGCGGCGTCCTCGGCGGTGTCCTCGGCGGCTTCCGCCTGCGGCGCGGCGACCGGCTCGGCGTCCGTGGCCTCAGCGGTGGGCGCGGTCCCGGCAGCCGGCTCGGCGGGCGAGGTCACCGTACGCGTGGCACGACGACGGGAACGACGCGGCGCGGCATCCTCGACGGCCGGCTCCGAAGCGACGGCCGGCTCCGGCTGCGCGGAAGCCTCAGCCGCGGGGGAGGCGACCTCGGCAGCCGGCTCGGCGGGCGAGGTCACCGTACGCGTGGCACGACGACGGGAACGACGCGGCGCGGCATCCTCGACGGCCGGCTCCGAAGCGACGGCCGGCTCCGGCTGCGCGGAAGCCTCAGCCGCGGGGGAGGCGACCTCGGCAGCCGGCTCGGCGGGCGAGGTCACCGTACGCGTGGCACGACGACGGGAACGACGCGGCGCGGCATCCTCGACGGCCGGCTCCGAAGCGACGGCCGGCTCCGGCTGCGCGGGAGCCTCAGCCGCGGGCGACGCGGGAACGACGGTCTCGGCGGCCTCCACCGAGGCCGGGGCCCCGGCGGGCGAAGAGGCGCGTCGCACGGCACGGCGCCGCGGACGGCCCGCGGGTGCGGGCTCGGGTGCCGTCGTCCCGGCGGCCTCGGTGACCGCCTCGTCCGCTTCGGTCTCCTCGGCCTCGCCGGTCACCGGCGTCACATCGGCCGGTGCGACGCTCTCCGCCGACGCCTCAGAGGCGCCGGACGGCGGGCCGGCCGGGCGGGAGGCGGCCCTGCGCCGACGGCGCGGCGGCAGGGTGTCGCTGGGGGTGTTCGACTCGGTGTCCGTCGAGGTGGTCGCGGACCCGGTGGGTTCGGTCGGTTCGAGCATGCGGGGGTTTCTCCCGTCAGGCTCCCGGGCGCCGCGCCCGGTCCGGCATCGACAGGTCGACCGCCGGTGACGTCCGCGGCTCGCGCTGTTGCGCGATCGCCGCCGTCCGGGGCGCGGGCGCCGCTCGGAAGCTCTCGTGTCTTGTCTCGCCGGTTCCGTACCCCTTGTCGTGCACGGCCTGGCGAAAGTCTTGTGGTCGGTGCGCTGCCCGACCCAGGTGGCTCCCGAGTTCGAGGGCGGCGCTACGACGTCCGTCCCTACGCGGAACCTTCCTTACACCGGCGCCTTCGCGGCGGCGGAAGCGGCGGCCGGTTGCGGCTCGGGCGCTTCCGCCTCGCGGTCGGGCGCGAGCGGGTCGGTCACCGCACCGGTCTCTTCATCGAACAGCCCCTGCGCCAGCCTGGTCACCGCTGCGGGGACCGGCGGCGCCAGGTCGGCCACGGCGCGAAGACCGGACAGGACGTCGTCGGGTCGTACGGCAGGCGTCACGTGCCGAACAACCAGCCGCAGTATCGCACAGGGCTGGTCGGTCGGCCTATCAGCCGGCGAACCGTGCGTGGTGACGCTCTCGAAACGTGCGACGGCGGAGCGGGCGTCGAAGGTGCGGACGCCGTTCTTGGTCCTGCGCTGGACCTCCACCGCCGGGGCCGAGTTGAACGCCTCGACGGCGCGCTCGGCGTCCGCGGACTCCACACCGGCCAGCCGCAGCTCCCACACGGAGGCCGTCAGCCGGTCGGCGAGCCCGGAGGTCCGGGCCTCGACCGCGTCGACGATGTCCAGCCCGGCGGGCAGGGACTCGTCGAGGAGTTCCCTGAGCCGCTGCGGGTCGCGCGCCTCGGTGAGCGCGATCTCCAGGTATTCCGCCTCACTGCCCGTGCCGGTGGGTGCGGCATTGGCGTACGACACCTTCGGGTGCGGTGTGAACCCCGCCGAGTACGCCATGGGCACCTCGGCGCGGCGCAGCGCACGCTCGAAGGCGCGCTGGAAGTCACGGTGGCTGGTGAACCGGAGGCGGCCGCGCTTGGTGTAACGCAGTCGGATGCGCTGCACCGCGGGTACGGGCGGCGGGCCTTCGGGCTGTCGCTTGCCCAGGGGACTTCTCCTTGTGTACGGCGGTCGGGACCGGGACGCGTCCCCGCGGTGGCGGGGGGCGATCCGGCTGACGCCTTCCCGGTGTCCCCGCATCGGCGGGGAGGTCTCGCGTCAGGGCCTCTTTTCAAGAGTACGCGTTCGCGCGCCCGAGGGTTCCCGCCGGTCCACCGACGGCGTCCGCTCCGGCTCCCCGAACAGCGTCCGCCGCAGGTCGGCGCGAGCCTGTCGCACGGACAGCCGGACGGAGCCGAGCGCCTGCCGGCCCGCCCGCCGGACACTCCGAGCCGCCTCGGCCACGGGCCGCAGGACGGTGTCCCGCACGGCGTGCCCCGCCGGCGTCAGCACACTCCGGTACACCCAGCGCGCCGGTTCGGCGACGGTCCACCGGAAGACGGCGGCGAGGAACCGCCCGACGGCGCGTGAGACGTACCCGGCGACCCGCCAGACGTGCCCGAGCGCGTCCAGGACCTCCCGCCCGATGACCGCGAGCCCCCGGCCGACCGGCACCAGCACCCACCGCCACACGGCGAGGGCGGGCAGGACCAGCAGCACCCGGGCCGTGCAGTACAGGACCATTCCGACACCCGTCACGGCCTTGACCAGGCACCACACAACTCCCCTGCCGCACCAGAGCAGACCGCGCCCGCACCGGGCCAGCCCGTGCCCGACCGGCGTCAGCACCCAGGCGTGGACCCACGCGGCCGGCACGACGACGAGGTACCGCGCGAGCCGGGCGAGACCGCAGTACAGCCCGCGCCCGAACCACGCCAGACCTGCCAGAGGCAGCGCGCGGCGACCGTACACGGATACCGTGGACGCCGGACCGCCGTGCCGACGGCAGGTGGGTCGTGGGAACGGGTCGGAGGGGGACCGCCGCATGGTCGAACTGTCGCCGGAGGCCAGATCGGCGATCATCACCGTACTGAAGGAACTCCCCACTCAGAAGCCGGTGCGGCCCCCGGGGACCGGCCAACGGCCAGGGCGGCGCCGTACCAAGAGCACGCCCCGGCCGGACACGCTCCCCCGCTTCAGCCGGTCGGAGCGTTGTTCTTGACCGTCAGAGGCAGCAGCTTCTTCCCGGTCGGACCGATCTGGATCTCCGTGTCCATCGCGGGGCACACCCCGCAGTCGAAGCACGGCGTCCAGCGGCAGTCCTCGACTTCGGTCTCGTCGAGGGCGTCCTGCCAGTCCTCCCAGAGCCAGTCCTTGTCGAGGCCCGAGTCGAGGTGATCCCAGGGCAGGACCTCCTCGTAGCCGCGCTCGCGGGTGGTGTACCAGTCGACGTCGACGCCGAAGGGCGCGAGGGCCTTGTCGGCGCAGGCCATCCAGCGGTCGTAGGAGAAGTGCTCCCGCCAGCCGTCGAAGCGGCCGCCGTCGTCGTAGACGGCGCGGATGACGGCGCCGGTGCGGCGGTCGCCGCGCGAGAGCAGGCCCTCGACGATGCCGGGCTTGCCGTCGTGGTAGCGGAAGCCGATGGAGCGGCCGTACTTCTTGTCGCCGCGGATCTTGTCGCGGAGCTTCTGCAGGCGGGCGTCCGTCTCCTCGGCGGAGAGCTGCGGGGCCCACTGGAAGGGGGTGTGGGGCTTGGGGACGAAGCCGCCGATGGAGACGGTGCAGCGGATGTCGCCGGAGCCGGAGACCTCGCGGCCCTTCTGGATCACGCGGGTGGCCATGTCGGCGATCTGGAGGACGTCGTCGTCCGTCTCGGTGGGCAGGCCGCACATGAAGTACAGCTTCACCTGGCGCCAGCCGTTGCCGTAGGCCGTGGCGACGGTCCGGATGAGGTCGTCCTCCGAGACCATCTTGTTGATGACCTTGCGGATGCGCTCCGAGCCGCCCTCGGGCGCGAAGGTCAGGCCGGAGCGGCGGCCGTTGCGGGTCAGCTCGTTGGCCAGGTCGATGTTGAAGGCGTCGACGCGGGTGGAGGGGAGGGACAGGCCGATCTTGTCCTCCTCGTACCGGTCGGCGAGGCCCTTGGCCACGTCGGCGATCTCCGAGTGGTCGGCGGAGGAGAGGGACAGCAGGCCGACCTCCTCGAAGCCGGTCGCCTTCAGGCCCTTGTCGACCATGTCGCCGATGCCGGTGATGGAGCGCTCGCGCACCGGGCGGGTGATCATGCCGGCCTGGCAGAAGCGGCAGCCGCGGGTGCAGCCGCGGAAGATCTCGACCGACATGCGCTCGTGGACGGTCTCGGCGAGCGGGACGAGGGGCTGCTTGGGGTAGGGCCACTCGTCGAGGTCCATGACGGTGTGCTTGGAGACGCGCCACGGGACGCCCGAGCGGTTGGGGACGACGCGGGCGATGCGGCCGTCGGGGAGGTACTCGACGTCGTAGAAGCCGGGGACGTAGACCCCGCCGGTCTTCGCCAGGCGCAGCAGGAGCTCCTCGCGGCCGCCGGGGCGGCCCTCGGCCTTCCAGGCGCGGATGATCGCGGTGATCTCCAGGACGGCCTGCTCGCCGTCGCCGATGACGGCGCAGTCGATGAAGTCGGCGATCGGCTCGGGGTTGAAGGCCGCGTGTCCGCCGGCCAGGACGACCGGGTCGTCGATGCCGCGGTCCTTGGCCTCCAGCGGGATGCCCGCGAGGTCGAGGGCGGCCAGCATGTTGGTGTAGCCCAGCTCCGTGGAGAAGGAGAGGCCGAAGACGTCGAAGGCCTTCACCGGGCGGTGGCTGTCGACGGTGAACTGCGGGACGGAGTGCTCCCGCATCAGCGCCTCCAGGTCCGGCCAGACGCTGTAGGTGCGCTCGGCGAGGACGCCCTGCTGCTCGTTCAGTACCTCGTAGAGGATCATGACGCCCTGGTTGGGCAGACCCACCTCGTACGCGTCGGGGTACATGAGGGCCCAGCGGACGTCGCAGGATTCCCAGTCCTTGACCGTGGAGTTGAGCTCTCCGCCGACGTACTGGATCGGCTTCTGCACATGCGGGAGCAGAGCTTCGAGCTGCGGAAACACAGACTTCACAGACTCGGCGGCTTCGGCAGGCATCTCACGGAACCTTCGTGTGCTGACAAGGGGGACCATCCAGCCTAACCCGGCCCGGACGGTCCCCCTTACCGCTCACCCTGTCCGCCTCCCGGCAGCGGGCCCCTGCTACGCCGACATGGGTCTTTGGACGGTGATCGACTGGAGCAGCCCCACCGCCATCCACACGGCGAACATCGAGGAGCCGCCGTACGACACGAAGGGCAGTGGCAGGCCGGTGACCGGCATGATCCCGAGGGTCATGCCGATGTTCTCGAAGGTCTGGAAGGCGAACCAGGCGACGATGCCGGCGGCGACGATCGTCCCGTACAGGTCGGTGGTCTGGCGGGCGATCTTGCAGGCGCGCCACAGGACCACGCCGAGCAGGGCGATGATGAGACCGGCGCCGAGGAAGCCCAGTTCCTCGCCGGCGACGGTGAAGACGAAGTCGGTCTGCTGCTCCGGCACGAAGCGGCCGGTGGTCTGCGAGCCCTGGAAGAGGCCGGAGCCGGTCAGGCCTCCGGAGCCGATGGCGATGCGGGCCTGGTTGGTGTTGTAGCCGACGCCCGCGGGGTCGAGTGCCGGATTGGCGAAGGCGGCGAAGCGGGCGATCTGGTAGTCGTCCAGGATGCCCAGCTGCCAGACGGCGAGGGCGCCGGCGGTTCCGGCGCCGAGCAGTCCGAAGACCCAGCGGTTGGAGGCGCCGGAGGCGAGCAGCACGCCGAGCACGATGATGACCATGACCATGACCGACCCGAGGTCGGGCATGAGCATCACGATCAGCATGGGTACGACGGCCAGGCCCAGGGCCTGCAGTACGGTCCGGTGGTCGGGGTGAGGCCGGTCGCCCGCGTCGACGCGCGCGGCGAGCAGCATCGCCATGCCCAGGATGATCGTGATCTTCACGAACTCCGAGGGCTGGAGGGAGAAGCCGCCGGGCAGTTTGATCCAGGAGTGGGCGCCGTTGATGGTCGAGCCGAGCGGCGTGAGTACCAGCAGGATCAGGAAGACGGAGGCGCCGTAGAGGACCGGTACGGCGGTGCGCAGGGCGCGGTGGCCGAGCCAGACGACGCCGACCATCAGGGCGAGGCCGATGCCGGTGTTCAGCAGGTGCCGGGTGAGGAAGTAGTACTGGTCGCCCTGGTTGAGCTCGGTGCGGTTGCGGGTCGCGGAGTAGACGAGCAGGGAGCCCATCAGGGAGAGCGCGACGGAGGCCAGCAGTATCGGCCAGTCGAGCCGTCGTGCCATGCCGTCCCGGGCGAAGACCCGGGTCCAGCCGGCCTTCTCGGGTCCGTATCCGGAGACCTGGAAGCTGTTGGCGCCGGTCATGTGCGTGCCCTCCGGCTTACGCTGCCGCTCGTCGTGCCGCGCCCTCGGCCGCGTCCGCCGCCGCGCCGCCGGTGGCGGCGGGTGTCGCGGTTGTCGCCGTTCTGCGTCGGCGTCGTCGCGGCCTGTCCCTGCTCGTCGATGGGGGCGTACTCCTCTTCCGGGGAGGCCTTCTCGTCGGGCAGGAGGTCCTTGACGACGTCCTTGGAGACCTTGGGTGCGGGGATCGTGCCGTCCGCCTTGATGGTCGGCAGCTTCGCCTGCGGCTTCGGCAGCAGCGCCTTCCTCGTGTCGATCTTCCCGTCGTCCGAGACGCCGTAGAGCGCGTCGTAGATGTTGCGGACGGCGGGGCCGGAGGCGCCGGAGCCGGTACCGCCCTGGGAGATCGTCATGACGATCGCGTAGTCGTCGGTGTAGGTGGCGAACCAGGAGGTGGTCTGCTTGCCGTGCACCTCGGCGGTACCGGTCTTGGCGTGCATCGGGATCTCGTCCTGCGGCCAGCCCTCGAACCGCCAGGCGGCGGTGCCGCGGGTGGCGACGCCGGCGAGCGCGTCGTCCATCTGGGCCAGCGTGGTCTTGCTTATGGGCAGCTTGCCGTGCGCCTGGGGCGTGATCGCCTGCACGTCCTTGCCGTCGGGGCTGACGATCGCCTTGCCGATGGACGGGTCGTAGAGGGTGCCGCCGTTGGAGATGGCCGCGTAGATGGTGGCCATCTGGATGGGGGTGACGAGGGTGTCGCCCTGGCCGATGGAGTAGTTGATGGCGTCACCGGCGCGCATCTTGTTGCCCTCGAGGCAGCCTTCGTACGCGAGCTTCTCGACGTAGGAGCCGTCCTTCTTGCCGGTCCTGCACCAGGCGTCCTTGTTGGCCTTCCAGTAGTCCTGCTTCCACTGGCGGTCGGGAACGCGGCCGCTGACCTCGTTGGGCAGGTCGATGCCGGTCTTCTCGCCGAGGCCGAACTCGTGGGCGGCCTTGTAGAAGTAGTCGTTGGGGGTCTTCGGGTTCATCCCGCCGTCCTTCTTCCACTCCTGGTGGGCCAGGCGGTAGTAGACGGTGTCGCAGGAGAGTTCCAGGGCGCGGCCGAGGTCGATCGAGCCGTAGCTCGCGGACTCGAAGTTCTTGAAGACCTGACCGCCGACGGAGTAGGAGCTGGAGCAGTCGTAGCCGCCGTTGAAGTCGTAGCCGGCCTCGACCGCGGCGGAGGTGGAGACCACCTTGAAGATGGAGCCGGGGGCGGCCTGTCCCTGGGTGGCCCGGTTCAGCAGTGGGTAGTTGGACTCCTTGCCGGTGAGCTTCTTGTAGTCCTTGGCGGAGATGCCGCCGACCCAGGCGTTGGGGTCGTACGTCGGATTGGAGGCCATGGCGACGACGCGGCCGGTCTTGGCCTCCATCACCACGACCGCGCCGGCGTCGGCCTCGTAGAGCCGGTTGGTGTTGCGGTCCATCTCCTTGCGAGCGGCCTTCATCGCCTCGTTCAGCTCGTACTCGGCGACGCGCTGGACGCGGGCGTCGAGGCTGGTGACGAGGTTGGAGCCGGGCACACCGGGATCGGACTCGGCCTCGCCGATGACGCGGCCGAGGTTGTCGACCTCGTAGCGGGTGACGCCGGCCTTGCCGCGCAGCGCCTTGTCGTACTGGCGCTCCAGCCCGGAGCGGCCGACCTGGTCGGAGCGCAGGAAGGGCGAGTCGGTGTCCTCGGCCTTCTTGATCTCCTCGTCGGTGACCGGGGAGAGGTAGCCGAGGACCTGGCCGGTGTTGGCCTTGCCGGGGGCGGCGTAGCGGCGGACGGCCATGGGTTCGGCGGTGATGCCGGGGAAGTCCTCGGCGCGCTCGCGGATCTGGAGTGCCTGCTTGGGGGTGGCCTCGTCGGTGACGGGGATCGGCTGGTAGGGCGAGCCGTTCCAGCAGGGCTGGGGGGTCTCGGCATCGCAGAGCCGGACCTTGTCCATGACGTCCTCGGGCTCCATGCCGAGGACGCCGGCGAGCTTGGTGAGGACGGCCTTGCCGTCGTCCTTCATCTTCAGCAGGTCGGTGCGGGAGGCGGAGACCACCAGGCGGGTCTCGTTGTCGGCGAGGGCCACGCCGCGGGCGTCCAGGATCGAGCCGCGGGGTGCGGGCTGGACGACCTGCTGTACGTGGTTGCCGGACGCTTCCGCGGCGTACTCGTCGCCCTGGCGGATCTGGAGGTACCAGAGCCGGCCGCCGAGGGTGGCGAGGAGGGAGAGGACGAGGACCTGGATGACGACGAGCCGGGTCTGGACTCGTGTGCTGCGGCCGGTCTCGGGGATGTTCGTCACTGCGGCTGCTTCCCCCTTGAGACGTGTGTGCTCCTGGTGTGCTGCTGCGTGGTCACAGCCGCTTGACCCCCTTGATGCGTCCGGCCCGGGCCACCCGTGCCCGTGCCGCCTTCACGCGGAGCCCGTCGCGCTGGTTCCCGATGCGCAGGCCGGTGCCGCCGGAGAGCCAGCCCGAGGAGATGTCGGGTTTCTGGCCGGCGGAGTTGGTGTCGGCCAGCGGGTCGTTCTCCGCGCGTCTGGCGAGGGCCATGATGCCGGGGACGACGAAGGGCGCGAGCAGCAGGTCGTACAGGGCGGCCGTGAACAGCAGGCCGGGCAGGCCGACATGGCGGGCGGCGGTGTCGCCGACGAGGGCGCCGACTCCGGCGTAGAGCAGGGTGGTGCCGAGGGCGGCGACGACCACGACGGCCATGGGGCCGGTGGCCGACCTGAGCCGGCCGTTCTCCGGTTTGGCGAGGCCGGCGAGGTAGCCGATGACGCAGAGCACCAGGGCGTAGCGGCCGGCGGCGTGGTCGGCGGGCGGGGCGAGGTCGGCGAGGAGTCCGGCGCCGAAGCCGACGAGGGCGCCGCCGACGTGGCCGTAGACCAGGGCGAGGCCGAGGACGGTGAGCAGCAGCAGGTCGGGGACGGCTCCGGGCAGGTGGAGGCGGGCGAGGACGCTCACCTGGACGACCAGGGCGACGACGACGAGGGAGGCGGAGAGCAGGATCCGGTTGACGCGCATGGGGTGAAAGCTCCTACTGCTCGTTCTGCTCGGACTGCTGGTTCTGCCCGGTCCCGCCGTCCTGCGGCTGACCGTTCTGGGCCTGGCCGTCGGGATCGGTTCCGGGGGTCACGGTCACCGTGACGGTCGGCGTGGGCTTCGGCTGCTTCTTCTCCGGGAGCACCGTGTCGCGCGGGTCCTTCTGCGGGCCCTGGACGACGACGCCGACGACGTCGAGCTTGGTGAAGCTGACGAACGGTGTGATCTCGAGCGTGCGGGTCAGGTCGCCGCCGGAGGGGTCGACGCGGGAGACGGTGCCGACGGGCACGCCGGGCACGAACGGCTTGTCGGCCTGGGAGCCGAAGGTGACCAGTCGGTCGCCCTCCTTGACCTGGGCCTTCCCGTTGAGCAGTTCGACGCGCAGGGGACGGCCGCCCTGGCCGGAGGCGAAGCCGAGTTCGTCGGTGCCCTCCATCCGGGTGCCGACGGTGAAGTCGGGATCGTTGGCGAGCAGCACCGTGGCTGTGTTCGGGCCGACGGTGGTCACGCGGCCGACGAGGCCGTCACCGTTGAGGACGGTCATGTCGCGCTCGATGCCGTCGTTGGCGCCGGCGTCGATGGTGATGGTCCAGGAGAAGCCCTGCGCGGCTCCTATGGCGATGACCTGGGCGCCCTTGATGCCGTACTGGCCGGCGCCGGCGAGTCCGAGCATCTTGTCGAACTGCTTCAGGCGGCTGCGGCCGCGCTCGTCGCTGCCGAGCTTCGCCTTCAGGGCCGCGTTCTCCGTCTCCAGTTCGGCGAGCCGGTCGTGCCGGTCGCCGGAGTCGCGGACGGCGGAGATCGCATTGCCGATCGGGTCGACCGCGGACGACAACCCGTTCTCGATCGGACCGAAGACACCGGCCGCGGCCTGCCGGGCACCGTCGACCGGTGAGTCCTCACCACCGCGGATGTCCACCGTGATCAGTGCGAACGCGATGGCGATCAGCAGCACCAGGAGCAGCCGGCTCTCTTTCGTGTCCCTCACGTGCGGCGGCCGTGCCTTCCTCGTCGAATTCGACAATTACGTGGCGGTGTTCAGGTATTCAGGGGATTCTGTGCGCGCGGTGTGAATCGCGCGGCACGAAGCCTCTATATCAACGATCCGCCGCACGAGAGGAGATCGTCTCGTACGGCGGAACCGAAGTGTTACGTCATCTGCGGGGCTGGGCGTCCAGCACCTGCTGGAGCGCCTCGAACTCCTCGACGCACTTGCCGGAGCCGAGCGCCACGCTGTCCAGCGGGTCCTCGGCGATGTGGATCGGCATTCCGGTCTCCCGGCGCAGCCGCTCGTCGAGGCCGCGCAGCAGCGCGCCGCCACCGGTCAGGACGATGCCCCGGTCCATGATGTCGCCGGACAGCTCCGGCGGACACTTGTCGAGGGTCGTCTTGACGGCGTCGACGATCGCGTTGACCGGCTCCTCGATCGCCTTGCGTACCTCGGCGGCGGAGATGACGACGGTCTTGGGCAGCCCGGAGACGAGGTCCCGCCCGCGGATTTCGGTGTGCTCGTCAGCGTCGAGGTCGTACGCCGAACCGATCGTGATCTTGATCTGCTCGGCCGTGCGCTCACCCAGGAGGAGGCTGTACTCCTTCTTCACGTGCTGGATGATCGCATTGTCCAGCTCGTCACCCGCGACGCGGATGGACTGGGCGGTGACGATGCCGCCGAGCGAGATGACCGCGACCTCCGTGGTGCCGCCGCCGATGTCGACCACCATGTTGCCCGTGGCCTCGTGGACCGGCAGGCCGGAGCCGATGGCCGCGGCCATGGGCTCCTCGATGATGTGCACCTGACGGGCGCCGGCCTGGGACGACGCCTCGATGACGGCGCGGCGCTCGACGCCGGTGATGCCCGAGGGCACACAGACGACGACCCGCGGACGAGCCAGATACCGCCGCTTGTGGATCTTCAGGATGAAGTAGCGGAGCATCCGCTCGGTGATCTCGAAGTCGGCGATGACGCCGTCCTTCAGCGGACGCACGGCAACGATGTTGCCGGGCGTGCGCCCGATCATCTTCTTCGCTTCGGCGCCGACCGCGAGGATGCCACCGGTGTTGGTGTTGATCGCGACGACGGACGGCTCGTTGAGTACGATCCCGCGACCCCTGACGTACACCAGCGTGTTGGCGGTCCCGAGGTCGACAGCCATGTCACGGCCGATGAACGACATTGAGTTCCCCATCAGGATTCGACTGGCCTTCCCAGGAGCTTTTGAGGGCTTTTCAGGTAGGCGAAGTGGATGCAGTGACGCGTGGAGGCTTCCATCGTAGACGCGCTTTCGCGAACACTGCGCGAGGGTCTTCGCCATTGTCGGCAGATGGCGCACCGCCTCGCTTGTGGAGACGGGCCAACGGGGGCATCCGTTCCCCCGAACAGGCGCGCATATGCCACAGGGCGGTCGCTTTTACGCGACCGCCCTGGTCCGCGGCTGGCCGTTCGGCTGACACGGCGTCAGAAAAAAGATGCGTCCGGCGTGTCCGGAGGGTGGTCAGACCCGGCCGGGAAAGAAGATCTTCAGCTCGCGCTCGGCGGACTCCTCGGAGTCGGAGGCGTGGATCAGGTTCTCCCGGACGATCACACCGAAGTCCCCGCGGATCGAGCCGGGGGCGGCGGCGATCGGGTCGGTCGGGCCGGCCAGCGCGCGCACGCCCTCGATGACCCGCTCCCCCTCGACCACCATGGCGACCACCGGACCGGACGCCATGAACTCGACCAGCGGCTCGTAGAAGGGCTTGCCCTTGTGCTCGCCGTAGTGCTGCTCCAGCGTCTCGGTGTCCAGGGTCCGCAGTTCCAGCGCGGTGATCTGCCAGCCGGCCTTGCGCTCGATACGGCTGATGATCTCGCCGGTCAGGCCGCGACGGACGGCGTCGGGCTTGAGGAGGACGAGGCTGCGCTGGGTCACGGGGGCTCCTTGGGATATGCGGGTGTGCGGTTGTGCGTACGGGCTGTGCGTACGGTTTGTGCGCATGCGGGTGGGCGCCGGTGCGAATGCCGCGTCGCACGAATTGATGACAGAGGTTACCGGGCGTGTCGCGCCGCCCGTCACGCAGCGTCAGACGGCGTCGGGCGAAGACGCCTCGGCCTGGGCCGCGAACCTCGCCTTCGCCTCGTCGATCTTCCGCCCGTAGTGCACGGAGGCCCACCACAGGGCCGCGAAGACCGCGCCCAGGAAGAACATGGTCGGCACGACGAAACCGGACGCGATCAGCGCGATCTGCAGGGCCCAGCCGAAGGCGATGCCGCCCGGCCGGGTCACCGCGCCGCACAGCGCCACGCACAGGAACATCGCGATGCCGCTGACCGTCCACACCGTCCCCATGGACAGGTCGGGGTCCTTCATGGCGACCAGCCCGGCGAAGCCGATGACGAAGAACTCGCCGATCAAGGTCGAAGCACAGAGCGTACGCACGGAATCCCTCAGCCCTTCCCCAGCAGCAGCCGGGCCTCGCCGACGGTGATGACGGAACCGGTGACGAGCACGCCGCCACCCGCGAACTCGCCCTCCTCCTCGGCCAGCGTGATCGCGGCCTCCAGGGCGTCCGGCAGCCGCGGCTCGACCTGGACGCGGTCCTCGCCGAACACCTCGACCGCGATTCCGGCCAGCTCGTCGGCGTCCATCGCGCGGTGGCTGGAGTTCTGCGTGACGACGACCTCGGCGAAGACCGGCTCGAAGGCCTCCAGCAGTCCCCGCACGTTCTTGTCGCCGCTCGCGCCCACCACACCGATGAGCCGGCTGAACTGGAACGCCTCCCCCACCGCCTCCGCGGTGACCCGGGCGCCGGCCGGGTTGTGCGCCGCGTCCAGCACCACGGTCGGCGAACGCCGCACGACCTCCATCCGCCCCGGCGAGGCGACGGCGGCGAAGGCCTTGCGCACGGTGTCGATGTCCAGCGGCTCGGGCCGCTGCGCGCCCACGCCGAAGAACGCCTCGACGGCGGCGAGCGCGACGGCCGCGTTGTGCGCCTGGTGGGCGCCGTGCAGCGGCAGGTAGATCTCGGTGTACTCACCGCCGAGCCCGCGCAGCGTCACCAGCTGCCCGCCGACGGCGACCTGCCGGGCGACGACCCCGAACTCCAGCCCCTCGCGCGCGACCGTGGCATTGACGTCCACGGCCTTCTTCAGCATGACCTGCGCGGCGTCCACCGGCTGCTGGGCCAGGATCACCGTGGCGTCCTGCTTGACGATGCCGGCCTTCTCGGTCGCGATCTCGCCGGGCGTGGAGCCGAGCCGGTCGGTGTGGTCCAGGTCGATGGGGGTGACGACGGCGACGTCCCCGTCGATGACGTTGGTGGCGTCCCAGGAGCCGCCCATCCCCACCTCGACGACGGCCACGTCCACGGGCGCGTCGGCGAAGGCGGCGTACGCCATGCCGGTCAGCACCTCGAAGAAGGACAGCCGGTACTCCTGCCGCGCGTCGACCATCTCGACGTACGGCTTGATGTCCTGGTAGGTCTCGATGAACCGCTCGGCGGAGATCGCGGCGCCGTCCAGGCTGATCCGCTCGGTGATCGACTGCACGTGCGGCGAGGTGTACCGCCCGGTGCGCAGTTCGAAGGCGCCGAGCAGGGCCTCGATCATGCGGGCGGTGGAGGTCTTGCCGTTCGTCCCCGTGATGTGGATGGAGGGGTACGACCGCTGCGGCTCCCCCAGCACGTCCATGAGCGCGGCGATGCGGGCGACGGACGGCTCCAGCTTGGTCTCGCCCCAGCGGGTGGCGAGCTCGGCCTCGACCTCGCGCAGCGCGGCGTCGACCTCGGGGTCCTCGGGACGCGCGGGGATGTCGGCCTCCGGGGGGCCGCCCTGGGTGCGCAGCGTGCGGCTGCCGGCCTCGATGACGGCGAGGTCGGGGTCGCGGGTGGTCTCCGCGTCGATGATCTCGTCGAAGGAGTCGAGGGGGTCGGAGGGGTCGGGCTGGTCGTTCTCGCCGGGGATGTCGCTCACGGAGACAAGTCTACGGAGAGTCTGCGACGGTCGGGGGCGGGGAGTGGGGTGGCTGAGGTTCCGTGGCGTGTGCGGCGCCGTTGTGGCTGGTCGCGCAGTTCCCCGCGCCCTGGGGATGTGCAGGCTCCCGGCGCTTGTAGGGCACCGGGAGCCTGCATCACGTAACGGCGGCTACGCCTTCGGCAGCTTCTCCAGCTGCGCCTGGATACGGGCGATGTCCTCGTCCGCCTTGGCGAGGCGGCCACGGATCTTGTCCACGACGTGGTCCGGCGCCTTGGCGAGGAACGCCTCGTTGCCGAGCTTGCCGTTGGCCTGGGCCTTCTCCCTCTCGGCGGCGGCGAGGTCCTTGGCGAGGCGCTTGCGCTCGGCGGCGAAGTCGATGACACCGGAGAGGTCGAGGGCGACCTCGACCCCCGCCACCGGCAGCGTCGCCGTCGCCGTGAAGGAGTCACCCTCCGGCTGGAGCCGCAGCAACTGCCGGACGGCCGCCTCGTGCGCGGCCAGCGCGCTGCCCGCGAGGGTCAGCCGGGCCGGAACCCGTTGCCCGGGCTGGAGCCCCTGGTCGGCGCGGAACCGGCGGACCTCGGTGATCACCGACTGGACGGTCTCGATCTCCCGCTCGGCGTCGGCGTCCCGGAAGCCCGAGTCCGACGGCCACTCGGCGACGACGACCGACTCGCCGCCCGTGAGCGTCGTCCACAGCGTCTCGGTGACGAAGGGGACGACCGGGTGCAGCAGGCGCAGCGTGACGTCCAGGACCTCGCCGAGGACGCGCTTGGAGACCTCGGCGGCCTCGCCGCCCGCCTGGAAGGTGGTCTTGGACAGCTCGACGTACCAGTCGAAGACCTCGTCCCAGGCGAAGTGGAACAGGGCGTCGGAGAGCTTCGCGAACTGGTAGTCCTCGTAGTACGCGTCGACCTCGGCGACGACCGAGTTCAGCCGCGACAGGATCCACCGGTCCGTCGAGGACATCTTCGACGCGTCCGGCAGCGGGCCCTCGACCGTCGCGCCGTTCATCAGCGCGAAGCGGGTGGCGTTCCAGATTTTGTTGGCGAAGTTGCGGGAGCCCTGGACCCAGTCCTCGCCGATCGGGACGTCGACACCCGGGTTGGCACCGCGCGCCAGCGTGAACCGGAGCGCGTCGGAGCCGTACTTGTCCATCCAGTCCAGCGGGTTCACGACGTTCCCGAAGGACTTGGACATCTTCTTGCCGTTCTGGTCACGGACCATGCCGTGCAGGGCGATGGTGTGGAACGGCGGGGTGCCGTCCATCGCGTAGAGGCCGAACATCATCATCCGGGCGACCCAGAAGAAGAGGATGTCGTAGCCGGTGACCAGGACGGAGTTCGGGTAGAACTTCGCGAGCGAGTCGGTCTGCTCGGGCCAGCCCAGCGTGGAGAACGGCCACAGGCCGGAGGAGAACCAGGTGTCCAGGACGTCGGAGTCCTGGTACCAGCCCTCGCCGCTCGGCGGCTCCTCGTCGGGGCCGACGCAGACGACCTCACCCTCCGGGCCGTACCAGACAGGGATGCGGTGGCCCCACCACAGCTGGCGCGAGATGCACCAGTCGTGGAGGTTGTCGACCCAGTCGAAGTACCGCTTCTCCATCTCCTGCGGGTGGATCTTGACCTTGCCGTCGCGGACGGCGTCACCGGCCGCCTTGGCCAGCGGGCCGACCTTGACCCACCACTGCATCGACAGGCGCGGCTCGATGGTGGTCTTGCAGCGCGAGCAGTGCCCGACGGAGTGGACGTAGGGCCGCTTCTCGGCGACGATCCGGCCCTCGGCGCGCAGCGCGGCGACGATGGCGGAGCGGGCCTCCAGGCGGTCCAGGCCCTGGAAGGGGCCGTGGGCGGTGATGACGGCGTGCTCGTCCATGACCGCGATGGCGGGCAGGCCGTGGCGCTGGCCGATCTCGAAGTCGTTCGGGTCGTGGGCGGGCGTCACCTTGACGGCGCCGGTGCCGAACTCGGGGTCGACGTGCTCGTCGGCGACGACCGGGATGGAGCGGTCGGTCAGCGGCAGCTTGATCAGCTTGCCGACGAGGTGCTTGTAGCGCTCGTCCTCCGGGTGGACGGCGACGGCCGTGTCACCGAGCATCGTCTCGGCACGGGTCGTGGCGACGACGATCGTCTCGTCCCCGTCCCCGTACTTCATCGAGACCAGCTCGCCGTCGTCGTCCTGGTACTCGACCTCGATGTCGGAGATGGCCGTCAGACACCGGGGGCACCAGTTGATGATGCGCTCGGCGCGGTAGATCAGCTCGTCGTCGTAGAGGCGCTTGAAGATGGTCTGGACGGCCTGGGACAGACCCTCGTCCATGGTGAACCGCTCACGCGACCACGCGACACCGTCACCGAGGCGGCGCATCTGCCCGCCGATCTGCCCGCCGGACTCGCCCTTCCACCGCCAGACACGCTCGACGAACGCCTCGCGGCCGAGGTCGTGCCGGGACTTGCCCTCCTTGGCCAGCTCCCTCTCGACGACGTTCTGCGTGGCGATGCCGGCGTGGTCCATGCCGGGCTGCCACAGCGTCTCGTAGCCCTGCATGCGCTTGCGGCGGGTCAGGGCGTCGATGAGCGTGTGCTCGAAGGCGTGCCCCAGGTGCAGGCTGCCCGTGACGTTCGGCGGCGGGATGACGACGGTGTACGGCGGCTTCTCGCTGTCCGCGTCGGCCTCGAAGTAACCCCGTTCTACCCAGCGCTCGTACAGCTTCCCCTCTACCTCGGCCGGCGTGTACTGGGTCGGCAGTTCGGTGGTGGGTGCGGGCTGCGGCTGCTGAGTGTTCTCGGTCACGGGGGTCAGTTTACCGGGTCTCTTGCAGAAGGCCCCGGCGTTCATGCCGGGGATGAATGCATCTCAGGAGTGCTTTGACGTGCACTGCGGAGCGGACGTTTCTGCTGCTCGATGTACTGACGGACCATCACCGCCGGCGGCCCGCCGCACGACACGGAGAAGTACGGGAGCGACCACAGCTGTCCGCGCATGATGGCGCGGTGATCCGGCTGATGAATTCTCCCCCAGCCTCCGGCTCGGAGGTGCCCCCAGCCGTGCCCGGCGGGCGGAGACGCCCTTCAGGCTGTTGAATACTCCGCGCCGGTACTTCGTCACGAAGACCACGTGCACATGCAGAGCCCGAAGCAAACATCTTCCACGTCTGTAGTCGTTCTGCCCCTCCATGAGTGGAATTTTCCTAGGATCCTGCTCATGCAGCTCCGCTACAACTACCGGGTCTACCCGGATGCCTCCCAGCGTCGTGCGCCGGCGAGGGCGTTCGGATGCGCGCGGGTGGTGTGGAACGACTGTCTGCGTGACCGGAAGGAAGCGCACGCGGCGGGGCTGCCGTATGTGAAGTCGGCCGAGCTGTCCCGGCTTCGTATCACCCAGGCCAAGCGCACCGAGGAGCGTGCCTGGCTCGCCGACGTGTCGGCGGTCGTCCTACAGCAGTCCCTGCGGGACCTGGACACCGCACACAAGAACTTCTTCGACTCGGTCAAGGGCAAGCGGCGCGGCCGCAAGGTGGGCCCGCCCCAATACAAGTCGAAGAAGGACACCCGGCAGTCGATCCGCCTCAATACCAACGCCTTCTCCCTGACCAGCGACGGCACGGTGTACGTGGCCAAGGTCGGTGATCTCAAGACCAAGTGGTCCCGTCGGCTTCCGGCCCCACCCACGTCTCTGACCGTCGCCAAGGACAGCTCGGCCTGTCCGCCTTCGCCGTCCTGTCCGACGGCAGGAAGATCGACAGCCCCCGCTTCCTGCGCCGGGCCGAGAAGAAACTCAAGCGCCTTCAGCGGGAGCTGTCCCGCAAGCAGAAGGGTTCGAAGAACCGGGCCAAGGCCCGCTTCAAGGTCGCACGCCAGCACGCGCGTGTGGCCGACCGGCGCCGGGACTGGCACCACAAGGCATCCACACAGATCATCCGCGACAACCAAGCGATATTCGTGGAAGACCTCGCGGTGTCCGGCCTCGCACGCACCCGGCTCGCCAAGTCCGTGAAGGACGCCGCATCGTCGCCGCCGGACGGGCGGAGACGCTGAACGCCTGTGGAGCGCCGATAAGACGGGCACTCGTGCCCGCACAGCGCGGTGAAGCAGGAAGCCCCGGACGGGTCAGCCGACCCAGGCCGGATTCCCAGGCCTTTCGGGGAGCACGTCAAGGGCGTCACGGCCCTGTCCCGAAACGCGTTTCGTTTGTAACGGTGCGCCCCCCGGTGACCTGCGCACGCCAGGTCTGCGTCAGGATGTCAGCACCACGTAAGCATCTGGAGGGGAACCCAGAAATGAGTCACAACCAGCCGGGCCCGTACGGCGGGCAGCCCCAGCAGCCCGGACCGTACGGCCAGCCGGGTCCGTACGGCCAGCAGCCGCCGCAGGCCCCCCAGCCCGGCTATGGCTACCCCCAGACGCCCCCGCCCGCGCAGCCCGGGTACGGCTACCCGCAGCAGCCCCAGCAGGGCGGCGTCCCGCCGCAGCAGCCGCCCTACGGCCAGCAGGCCCCGTACGGCCAGCAGCCGCCCTACGGCCAGCAGCCGTACGGCATGCCCCAGCCCCCGGCGCCGGGCGGCGGGAAGAAGAAGACGGGCCTGATCATCGGCGCGGTCGCCGTCGTGGCGGCGATCGGCGTGGGGGCGTACTTCGTATTCGGCGGGGGCGGGAGCGGCGGCGGCTCGGACATCGCCGACGACGGGCCGCACAAGCTGACCACTCCGGCGACGGTGCTCGGCGGTGAGTACAAGAAGGGCGACCGCGCGGACAGCGGCGGCTTCGACAAGAGCGACATCGAAGAGGCCGAGAAGCACGGGGTCAAGAACGCGCAGGACGTCAACGCGGGCTACGAGGCCGGGGACGAGACCAATCCGCTCTCCATGAAGATGATCAATTTCATGGGCGTGTACGGCGAGATCGAGGACCCGGAGAAGGTCGTCGACGCCATGTTCGCGGAGCTGAAGAAGAACGCCTCCAAGGACGAGGAGACCGAGGGCCGGGTCGTCGGCAGCCCCAAGGAGTACAAGCCGAGCGACCTGGACGGCGCGATCCTGAAGTGCCAGGAGACCAAGATCAACAACGCCGACGCGGCGTCGGGTTCGGCGGCTTCCGGACCGTCGGAGTTCAGCATGCCGGTGTGCATCTGGGGTGACCACAGCACCCTCGGCGTCATCATCAACATGGACTTGGCCGACGCCATGGCGGGCAAGGCAGCCGACCTGGAGAAGGCCGCCGAACTCACCGCCAAGTTCCGCAAGGAGGTCCGCGTCAAGGTTTGACGCGGACGCGCGACAACGCGGAAGGGGCCCGGTCGGTCGACCGGGCCCCTTCCGCGTTGCTGCTGCCTACGCCGTCTTCTGCTCCCCCGACCCCCGCCCCCGCGAATCCCGCGGAATCAGCGTCGGGTTGACGTTGGAGAGGACCACGTCCGCCGTGATGACGACGCGGGCCACGTCCTTGCGGGACGGGACCTCGTACATCACGCCCTGGAGGACCTCCTCCATGATGGCCCGCAGGCCGCGGGCGCCGGTCTGGCGGAGGATGGCCTGGTCGGCGATGGCCTCCAGGGCCTCGCGCTCGAAGTCCAGCTCCACGCCGTCGAGTTCGAAGAGGCGCTCGTACTGCTTGACGAGGGCGTTGCGCGGCTCGACCAGGATCTGGAGCAGGGCCTCGCGGTCGAGGTTGTGGACCGAGGTGATGACCGGGAGGCGGCCGATGAACTCGGGGATCATGCCGAACTTGACCAGGTCCTCCGGCATGACCTGCTCGAACTGGTCCTTGGACTCGACCTCCCGCTTGGAGCGGATCTGCGCGCCGAAGCCGATGCCCTTGGCGCCGGCCCGGCCCTCGATGATCTTCTCCAGGCCCGCGAAGGCGCCGCCCACGATGAACAGGACATTCGTCGTGTCGATCTGGATGAACTCCTGGTGGGGGTGCTTGCGGCCGCCCTGGGGCGGGACCGAGGCGGTGGTGCCCTCCAGGATCTTCAGCAGGGCCTGCTGGACGCCCTCGCCGCTGACGTCTCGCGTGATCGACGGGTTCTCGCTCTTGCGCGCGACCTTGTCGATCTCGTCGATGTAGATGATCCCGGTCTCGGCCTTCTTGACGTCGTAGTCGGCGGCCTGGATCAGCTTCAGCAGGATGTTCTCGACGTCCTCGCCGACGTACCCCGCCTCGGTGAGCGCCGTGGCGTCGGCGATCGCGAAGGGGACGTTCAGCATGCGGGCGAGGGTCTGGGCGAGGAGGGTCTTGCCGGAGCCCGTGGGGCCCAGCAGGAGGATGTTGGACTTCGCCAACTCGATGGCGTCGTCGCGGCCTTGGGCGCCGCCGTTCTCGCCGGCCTGGACCCGCTTGTAGTGGTTGTACACCGCGACCGACAGGGCCTTCTTGGCGGCCTCCTGGCCGACCACGTAGCCCTCGAGGAACTCGTAGATCTCGCGGGGCTTCGGGAGCTCCTCCCAGCGCACCTCGCTGGTCTCGGCGAGCTCTTCCTCGATGATCTCGTTGCAGAGATCGATGCACTCGTCGCAGATGTACACACCGGGCCCTGCGATGAGCTTCTTGACCTGCTTCTGGCTCTTGCCGCAGAACGAGCACTTGAGCAGATCGCCGCCGTCACCGATGCGTGCCACGGTGTGCTTCCCCTTCGCCTGGGAGACGCCGGGCCGCCGACGAGACGTCAACGGCCGGCGGACTCCTGGTGCTGCCTTATGTCCGACGGTACCTTGCCGGGCCCCCCGTCCGGGCCCCCCTTGGCACGGTTCGCTTTGACGTGAATCGCGTCAAACCGCGCCAAGGAGCGGCAGACGATACAGCCTCCCGCCTAGCGGAGAGAGGAGTTGTCCATCTTCCGGGTGGTGATGATTTGGTCGATCAGGCCGTACGCGAGCGAGTCCTCTGCCGTGAGGATCTTGTCGCGCTCGATGTCCTCGCGGATCTTCTCGACCGGCGTGGTGGAGTGCTTGGCCAGCATCTCCTCCAGCTGCGAGCGCATCCGCAGGATCTCGTTGGCGGCGATCTCCAGGTCGGAGACCTGGCCGCGGCCGGTCTCGCTGTACGGCTGGTGGATCAGGATCCGGGCGTTCGGCAGCGCCATGCGCTTGCCAGGCGTGCCGGCGGCCAGCAGGACGGCGGCGGCGGAGGCGGCCTGGCCCATGCAGACCGTCTGGATGTCCGGCTTCACGTACTGCATCGTGTCGTAGATGGCCGTGAGCGCCGTGAAGGAGCCGCCGGGGCTGTTGATGTAGACCGAGATGTCCCGGTCGGGGTCCATCGACTCCAGGCACAGGAGCTGCGCCATGACGTCGTTGGCGGAGGCGTCGTCGATCTGGACGCCGAGGAAGATCACGCGCTCCTCGAAGAGCTTCGCGTACGGGTCGTACTCGCGCACGCCCTGGGAGGTGCGCTCGACGAAGCGCGGGATCACGTAGCGGGACTCGGCGCTCGGGCCGGTGTACTCGGCGCGCGTGCGGTCGTACAGGCCGCTGCCGGGGAAGTCGTTCACAGTGTCTCCTGGAAAGGGGCTGAGGCGTCGGCTGGGGGCAGGCTGGGACACGCTCTCGGACCCGCTGGGGTCCGGGAGGGCTCAGGCCCCGGTGCCGCCGCCGCCCGGCATGCCGGCGGCCGTGGTGATCACGTCGTCGACGAGGCCGTACTCCTTGGCCTCGAAGGCGTCGAACCAGCGGTCGCGGTCCGAGTCGCGGGTGATCTGCTCGATCGTCTGACCGGTGTGCTGGGCCGTGAGCTCGGCCATGCGCCGCTTGGTGTGCAGCAGCCGCTCGGCGTGGATCTTGATGTCCGAGGCCGAGCCGGCGAGACCGGCGGAGGGCTGGTGGATCAAAATCTCGGCGTTCGGGAGCGCGAAGCGCTTGCCCGGGGTGCCCGCGCTGAGCAGGAACTGACCCATGGAGGCGGCCAGACCCATGGCGATGGTCACCACATCGTTCTTGATGTACTGCATGGTGTCGTAGATCGCCATGCCGGCCGTGATCGAACCGCCCGGGCTGTTGATGTACAGGAAGATGTCCTTGTCCGGATCGGCGGCAAGGAGCAGCAGCTGTGCGGTGATCTTGTTGGCGATGTCGTCGTCGACCGGCTGGCCGAGGAAGATGATCCGCTCGCCGAGCAGCCGGTTGTAGACCTGGTCGCCGAGGCCACCACCGATGGAGGGCTCGCCGGCGGCTGAGGGCATCAGATTCGTCACGTATCCACCTGCTCGTCTTACGACGGCGCCGGGCCGTCTCACGTTTCCCTGCGGGGCTGGAGCCGCTTTCGGAGACTCCCCTGCCCTCGTATTCATGGACCCTAACGCGGTGACCCTGCGGTGCCATCCCGGTTCCGCGGGTGTTCGCCGGGGGCGTAGCGCTCCGCGGGGTGCGGGTGCGGGTGCGGAGCCTCGCCGTCGAGGTGGGGGTTGGTCGCCGGGTGCGGCTTCTCGTGGTTGCTCGCGCCGTTCCCCGCGCCCCTGGCGGGGTGCCCCGCCGTACGCGGAACGGGCCCCGGCACTGATCGTCCCGGGGCCCGTTCTGCGTCCGTCTGCGGAGGCGCGAGGGTCTCAGCCCTCGGTCTTCTCCTCGGCCTTGTCGTCGCCCGACTCGGTGGACTCGGCGGCGGCCTCGGCGGCCTCCTCCGTCTCCTCCTCGTCGTCCAGGTCGACGACCTCGCCGTTGGTGTCCTTGACCGTGGCCTTCTCGACCACGACGGCCAGGGCCTTGCCGCGGGCGACCTCGCCGACGAGGAGCGGGACCTGGCCCTGCTCGACGACGGCCTGGGCGAACTGGTCGGGGGACATGCCGGAGGAGGAGGCGCGGCGCATGAGGTGCTCGGTGAGCTCCTCCTGGCTGACGTTGAGCTTCTCCTGCTTGACCAGCTCGTCGAGGACGAACTGGGTCTTGATGCCCTTGACCGCGGCCTCGCGGGTCTCGGTGTCGAACTCCTCGGCCGTCTTGCCCTGGATCTCGAGGTACTTCTCGAGGTCCAGACCCATCTGGCCGAGCTGGTGGTGCTCGAGGTTGTGCTTACGGGTGTTGATCTCGTCCTCGAGGAGCTTCTCGGGGACGGGGACCTCGACCAGCTCGAGCAGCTTGTCCAGGACGCGCTCCTGGGCCTGCGTGGCCTGGTCGTACTGCTTCATGTTGGCGAGGCGCTTGCGGCTGTCGGCGCGCAGCTCCTCCAGGGTGTCGAACTCCGACGCGAGCTGCGCGAAGTCGTCGTCCAGCTCGGGCAGCTCACGCTTGGCGACCTGGGTGACCTTGACGGTGACCTCGGCCTCCTTGCCGGCCGCCGAGCCGCCCTTGAGCTCGGAGGTGAAGGTGGCCTCGCCACCGGCCTCCAGGCCCTTCACGGCGTCGTCGATGCCTTCCAGCAGCTCGCCCGAGCCGATGGTGTAGGAAACGCCGTCGGCGACGCCGTCCTCGAGGACCTCGCCGTCGACCTTGGCCTGCAGGTCGATGGTGACCACGTCGCCGTCCTCGGCGGCGCGCTCGACCGGGGAGGTGGAGGCGAAGCGCTCGCGCAGCTGCTCGACCGACTTCTCCACGTCCTCGTCGGTGACCTCGACGGCGTCGACCTCGACCTCGATGCCGGAGAAGTCCGGGATCTCGACGGTCGGGCGGACGTCGACCTCCGCGGTGAAGTTCAGCGTCTCGCCGTCCTTCAGCTCGGTGATGTCGACCTCGGGCTGACCCAGCGGGTTCAGGTCGGCCTCGTTGACCGCGTCGGTGTAGAACTTCGGGAGCGCGTCGTTGACGGCCTCCTCCAGAACGGCGCCGCGGCCGAACCGCTGGTCGATGACCCGGGCCGGGATCTTGCCCTTGCGGAAGCCCTTCACCGTGACCTGCTGGTTGATCTTCTTGTACGCCGCGTCGAGGCTGTCCTTGAGCTCCTCGAAGGGCACCTCGACAGTGAGCCGAACCCGGGTCGGGTTCAGGGTCTCCACGGCGCTCTTCACGGTTCGGTCTCCTTGGTGGCTGACTTCTTGGGTTCTGCCGGGGCCAGGGGCGTCCGGCGGATTCGCCGCCCGGAGACTTCAGACTCTGAGACACACGGGCGTGCAGCTTGCATAGTAACGGCAGCGACTACACCGCCCAAAAGGCGATCACCCGGTGGTCGGTCGGTGGTCGGGGTGGCGGGATTTGAACCCACGGCCTTCCGCTCCCAAAGCGGACGCGCTACCAAGCTGCGCCACACCCCGTCTGGTGCGACACGTAGGGTACATGCCGTCAGGCACCGGGTACCCCCGGTTTCCCGGGCGCCCGTGGAGGTCCGGCGCGGACCGGAAGGGGTGTGCGGGAACGGGGTGCGACCCGCTACGATGCCTGCAGTGCCGCGGTCACCGACCTGCGGCGCGTGCTGTGCGGGCGTAGCTCAATGGTAGAGCCCTAGTCTTCCAAACTAGCTACGCGGGTTCGATTCCCGTCGCCCGCTCCGAGAGGCCTCCGGCCCGATCCCTTCAGGGGATCGGGCCGGAGGTCTTTTGTGCGGTGCGGGTCCGGGCCGGCCGGGGTGCTGCCCGGTCAGAACTGGATCGAGTTGACGGTGTCCGCTATCGAGTCCAGGAACCGCTGGATGTCGTCGGCCATGCCGGTCGAGGCCAGGAAGAAGCCGAAGAGGACGGCGACGATCGCCGGGCCCGCCTTGATGGAGCCTCCTCGGATCAGCACCACCAGGACGATCGCCAACAGCAGCACCACTGACAGTGAAATGGCCACAACTGATCACACCCTCGATCGGTCCGCTCTCCCGGCCCGGAGGTGCGGCCGCGCACACCCCCGCCAGGACCATCGTGCCACCAACCGGGCCCGGCTATGCGGCGGGTGACGCATCGTCGGCCGGTTCCGGGGCCCGGCGCCGCCGCACACGCGCGGACGCACCCCACGATGCCACCCCGTACAGGAATTCGACAGGACACTCGTGCGGGGAATTCCGGCCGCTTCGTTTCGATGTCCACACAACGCGTTCGCAGATATTTCGGATTACCCGGGGACGCACACCGACGGGTGCATCACAGGGAGATCACAGGATCACCTCAAGGTCTCCGCCAGGCCGCGGAGGCGGACATTCCAGGGAAGTCACCCTCCGGTCTTATGCGCTGTTTAGTCATGACGTGTCATGACAAGCAGGGCGGCCCGGACGCCCCTTCGGTATACGGCGACTTTCCGCGCTGTGGCGGAGGTCATGCCACCGCCCGGGCCGAGTTCCCCGAATTGCGGGGTACTCGCCAGGCACTCGGGATCCGAATACAGGAATGACGTCGAAGGTTTTACGGAATCCCACGGAGAACGCTAGGGTGCCTCAGATGTTCTACGCTGCCTCGTCCCCCACCAGAGCAGCGAGGTCCTGTGACGACTCGCCGATTCTCCGGCGGGGGGTTGCATGACGAGCTCGCTGCGACCGCACGGCGACCGGAAGACGCCGTCCCCACCGGATCAGCAGACACGACCGGGCCGACAGCGCGACGCGTTCTTCGACAACGCCAAGTACCTGGCGATCGTGCTGGTCGGCGTCGGTCACGCCTGGGGCCAGGTCCTGGACGGGAACCGGACCGTGGAGACCCTGTACCGGGTCCTGTACACGTTCCACATGCCGGCGTTCATCATCATCTCCGGCTACTTCTCGCGCAGTTTCGACCTGAGCCCCAAGCGCGTGAAACGCCTGATCACCGGCGTCGTCGTCCCCTACGTCGTCTTCGAGGTCGGCTACGCGCTGCACCGCCGCTTCAGCGAGGACCCGGGCAACGACATCAGCCTGCTGGACCCCACCTACCTCCTGTGGTTCCTTGCCGCGCTGTTCGTCTGGCGGCTGACCACCCCCATCTGGAAGACGGTCCGCTGGCCGCTGCCGATCGCCCTGGTGATCGCGGCGCTGGCCTCCGTGACGCCCAGCATCGGCAACGACCTGAACATGCAGCGGGTACTGCAGTTCCTGCCGTGCTTCGTGCTGGGCCTGGTGCTGCGCCCCGAGCACTTCCAGTTGGTGCGGCGCCGGTCGGTGCGGATCCTGTCCGTGCCGGTGGTCGCCGTGTCGGCGGTCGTCTCCTGGTGGTCGGTGCCGCGCATGGAGACCGGCTGGTTCTACCGAAACGCCGCCGTGCAGGACACCGGTGGCCCCTGGTGGTCCGGGCCCGTCCTGACGCTGGCGCTCTTCGGCTGCTCGGTCGTGCTGACCGCGTGCTTCTTCGCCTGGGTGCCGGGCCGGCGCATGTGGTTCACCGCGCTCGGCGCGGGCACGATCTACGGCTACCTGCTGCACGGCTTCGTGGTGAAGGAGGGCACCTTCGCGGGCTGGTTCCACGCCTCGGTGTGGGACACGCCGCTCGGTGAGATCGGGATCACCGTCCTGGGAGCCACCCTCATCACCCTGCTGTGCACCAAGCCCGTCCAGCGGGTCCTGCGGTGCGTGGTGGAACCGAAGATGGAGTGGGCCTTCAAGCGTGATCCCGGCGAGGCCGCCCGGGGCCGTGAAGGGCGGGAGTGGACCGAGGGACGCGAGGCGGAAGGGGCGCGCGCGTCCAGCGAGGCCGGCGAGAAGGTGTCCGTCTGAGGTCCTGAGGTCCTGAGGTCCTGAGGTCCTAGTGTTCGTCCGGCAGACCGAGGAGTGCGCGCATGCGCGTGTACTTCTCGGTCAGTCGTGTGCGTGTGGCTTCGTCCAGGACCGCGACCCGTGCCGGGTCGGCGTTGTGCGCCAGGTCCGCCTCCTTGACCAGCGGTGCGCCGGGCGTGGCGAGGATGCGTGCGGCGTACGCCTCGGGCGGTTCCCCGGCCCGCCTGGTGAGGGCCAGGACGATGTCCTTGGTACGGCGGCTCAGCGCGGCCTCGCACAGCCGGTCCTCGGTCAGCGCGTCGTCCTCCACGGCGTCGTGCAGCCAGGCCGCCGCGATCTGCTCGTCGTCCCCGCCACGCCGCCGCACGCCCTCGGCTACGGCCCGCAGGTGTTCGGCGTACGGCCGTTCCCGCCTTGTCGGTCTGCCCGGCGTGGGCGGCGCGGGCGACGGCCTCCACCTCGGTCAGCGAGAGCCGGGCGGGGGTGTGGGCGGTGTGGAGGGTGCGGGTGGGGTGTG
The DNA here is from genome assembly GCF_014649815.1 of Streptomyces mutabilis. Lineage (GTDB taxonomy): Bacteria > Actinomycetota > Actinomycetes > Streptomycetales > Streptomycetaceae > Streptomyces > Streptomyces mutabilis. The sequence goes on from NZ_BMTT01000001.1 coordinate 533,511, forward strand.
GGGCGCGGGGCCAGTGTGTCAGTCCGCCGTCAGCGAGGGGCGGGTCGCCGTGGACCGGACGGCCGAGGTGGTCCGGGTCGTGGTGGTCTGGGCCGTCGGGCCCTCCCGGCAGATCAGCAGCAGCGCCCGGTCGTCGTTGACGTCCTTGGCCACCGCTTCGATCAGGTGCCAGGCGGCACCGTGGAAGCCGCCCGCGACGTAGCGGTCGGCTTCACCGGTGAGGCGGTCGATGCCCTCGGCGATGTCGCGTTCCGAGGTCTCCACCAGACCGTCCGTGAACAGCATCAACACGTCGCCGGGCCGTAGCGAGCCCTTCACCGGGTCGAACTGGGCCCCGTCGTACACGCCCAGCAGCGGGCCCTCGGCCGTCTTCTCCTCCCAGCGGCCGGTGCCCGCGCTCAGCTGGAGGCCCGGCGGATGTCCGGCCGAGTACAGCTCGTAGTCGCCCGAGTCGAGGTCCAGGACGAGGTGGATGGAGGTGGCGAAGCCCTCGTCCCAGTCCTGGCGGAGCAGGTAGCCGTTGGCGGCCGGCAGGAAGGCGTGCGGCGGCAGGCTGCCCAGCAGTCCGCCGAAGGCGCCGGACAGCAGCAGGGCGCGCGAGCCCGCGTCCATGCCCTTGCCGGAGACGTCGGTGAGGACGACCTCGAGCGTCCGGCCGCCGTTGGTGCGGGCCGCGACCACGAAGTCGCCCGAGAAGGACTGGCCGCCGGCCGGGCGCAGCGCCATCTCGCGGTGCCAGCCGGGCGGCAGCCCCGGCAGCTTGCTCTGGACCCGGATGCGTTCGCGCAGGTCGAAGAGCATGGTGCCGCCGCGCCGCCAGGGCACGCCGACCCGGCTGCGGAACTGGGCGACCAGCAGTCCGAAGAAGCCGCAGGCCGCGACGACCAGGACCACGCCGGGGGTGACCCGCGAGGGACCCTCGGTGTACGGGCCGAGCTGGACCGACTCCACGATCAGCGCCGTGGCCGCCGCCGCGTACAGGCCCAGCAGGCTCGCCGGGCGCAGCAACAGGCCGCCCGCGACGATCGGCAGGACCAGGGCGGAGGGTGCGCACCAGACCGAGTTCATCATCGTGGTGGCCGCGATGACGGGGATCGTCAGCAGCAGTCCGGCCAGGGCGATCCAGTCCGAGCCGTCGCCGCGGAAGTAGTCGACGGCGGATCTGCGCATGCCGACGCGGGCCCGGTGCCACTGCTTCTTCCACCGGGCCGTGAACGTGTCGGCTTCCGCGCGCCGCTGCCGTCCTGCTGCCATTAGTTCGGGACCCTATCCATCGGACCGGACACTTGGCACGGGAGGTCTTGCTTGTCCCCCGTCCGAGGCCCGACTTCACAGTGAACGTCACGAACGGCCCTCGTGCGGCAACCTGGCGGAAATTGCCTCGCCCCGTCCTTCCGGACCCTGGTACGCATGGCCCATGGGCGATGACAAGGGCGAGCTGAAGACCGAGTTGCGGACGCTGCGGAAGAGCGAGTGGGGCACGTGGTACGCGACCCTGGTCCGTGCCTTCGGCGGGGTTCCGGAAGCGGCCGAGGAACTGGAGCTCTACGAATCGCTGACCGAGGCCGACCGCTCGCTCGGGGTCTGGGAGGGCGACGAGTGCGTCGGCACGGCGGGGGCCTTCAGCTTCCGGATGACGGTGCCGGGCGGTGCCGAGGTGCCGGTGGCGGGCGTCACGATGGTGGGCGTGGCCGCCACGCACCGGCGCCGGGGTGTGCTGACGTCGGTGATGCGGCGGCAACTGGACGACGTACGGTCCATGGGCGAGCCGCTGGCCGTGCTGACGGCTTCCGAGCCGGCGATCTACGGCAGGTTCGGGTACGGCGCCGCGACCTTCCAGGTCAACGCGGAGATCGACACGGGCCGGGTCCGGCTGTCGGTGCCGGACGGTACGGACGACGTACGGCTGCGGTACGCGGCGCCGGGCGATGTGCTCGACGTGTGCGAGGCGGTCTACGCACGGCTGGTGCCCGGGCGGCCGGGCATGCTGGCCCGGCGGCCCGGCTGGGAGCGGCACGGGCTGCTGGACCCGGAGAGCAGCCGGGGCGGGGCGTCGCCGCTGCAGTGCGTGATCGCCCGGCGGGGCGGTGAGGTCACGGGGTACGCACGGTTCCAGGTGCGGCCGGGCTGGAGCAGCGAGGGGCCCGCCGGCACGGTGGTGTTGCGGGACCTGGCCGGGTTGGACCCGGTGACCGAGGCGGCGCTGTGGCGCTTCCTGTTCGGTATCGACCTGACGTCCACGCTGTCGGTGCGGGGGCGGCCGGTCGACGAGGCGTGGCAGTACCAGGTGTCGGACCTGCGGCGGTGCGGGCCGGTTCTGCGGGACGCGCTGTACGTGCGTCCGGTGGACGTGGGGGCGGCGCTCGCGGCGCGGACGTACCAGGCGCCGGTGGACGTCGTGTTCGAGGTCGAGGACGCCTTCTGCCCCTGGAACGCGGGGCGTTGGCGGCTGAGCGGGGACACGAAGGGGGCGTCCTGTGAGCGTACGTCGGACGCGGCCGATCTCGCGCTGTCGGTACGGGAGTTGGGCGCGGCGTACCTCGGGGGCGTGAGCCTGACGTCGCTGGGCGCGGCCGGGCGGGTGCGGCAGGTGCGGCCGGGGGCGCTGGCGGAGGCGTCGGTGGGGTTCGGATCGGACGTCGCGCCGTGGCTGCCGCACGGGTTCTGACGGGGGCCGTGGTCGCCTACGTCCGTCCTCGCTGGCAGGTCGGGCACCAGAAGAGGTTGCGGGCGGCCAGGTCCGCGGTGCGGATCGGGTCGCCGCAGAGGTGGCAGGGCAGGCCCGCGCGGCGGTAGACGTAGACCTCGCCGCCGTGGTCGTCGACGCGGGGCGGGCGGCCCATGGCCTCGGGGGTGTGCTCGGGGCGGACGGTGTCGATGCGGTTGTTCTTCACGCCCTCGCGCATGAGGACGGTGAGGTCGTGCCAGATCGCGTCCCACTCGGCGGGGGTGAGGGAGTTGCCGGGGCGGTACGGGTCGATGCCGTGGCGGAAGAGCACCTCGGCGCGGTAGACGTTGCCGACGCCGGCGATGACCTTCTGGTCCATGAGCAGGGCGGCGATGGTGGTGCGGCTGCGGGAGACGCGGCGGTGGGCCGCTCGCGGGTCGGCGTCCGGGCGCAGGGGGTCGGGGCCGAGGCGGTCGTGTATCGCCTGCTTCTCCGGGTCCGTGATCAGGGCGCAGGTGGTGGGGCCGCGGAGGTCGACGTACGTGGTGTCGTTCGCCAGGCGGAGGCGGACGGTGTCCGTGGGGGGCGGGGCCGGGGCCGGTCCGAAGGTGACCTTGCCGAAGAGGCCGAGGTGGATGTGGACCCAGTCGGCGGGGTCGGGGGCCTCGGTCGGGTCGGCCGCGCCGAAGCCGAGGAAGAGGTGCTTGCCGTGGGCCTCGGTGCGGACGAGGTGGGTGCCGGTGAGGAGGGCGGCGGCGTCGGAGAACTTGCCCTGGGGGCTGGTGACCCGCGGCGCCGTGCCGTTGACGAAGGCATCGGCGTAGTCCACGGCCAGCCGGTGGATGGTGTGCCCCTCTGGCACGGAGGTCGTCCTTTCGTTCCTGTGCCGACCCTCCCGCCCGACTCGGTCGAACGGGAAGCGGGGCTCGCTTCGGGGCTCCGCCCCGCACCCCGGCGGGGGCTCACCCCGGTGCTCGGGCACCGGGGAGAGGTGCACCGGCCGTGCGGTTACCGCTGCGGGTGGTGGGCGGGGACGGGCGGGAGGTCGCCGGTCGTCTCGTAGGACGTGAGCATGTCGATGCGACGGACGTGGCGTTCGTCGCCGGAGAACGGGGTGGCGAGGAAGGTCTCGACGAACTTCGTCGCCTCCTCCTGCGTGTGCATGCGGGCACCGACCGCCACGACGTTGGCGTCGTTGTGCTGGCGGCCCAGTGACGCCGTCTCCTCGCTCCAGGCCAGCGCCGCGCGCACGCCCTTCACCTTGTTCGCCGCGATCTGCTCGCCGTTGCCGGAACCGCCGATCACGATGCCGAGGGCGCCGGGGTCCGCGGCGGTCCGCTCGGCGGCGCGGAGGCAGAAGGGCGGGTAGTCGTCCTGGGCGTCGTAAATGTGCGGGCCGCAGTCGACGGGCTCGTGCCCCGCCGTCTTGAGCCACTCGACGAGGTGGTTCTTGAGTTCGTAGCCCGCATGGTCCGAGCCGAGATACACGCGCATGGGTCGAGTGTGACACGGGCCCCGCGGGGCCGCGGCGTCGGGTACAGGCTGTGAAAAGAGTGGGTAAAACTATGGAACCTCAGGAAAGGCTCAAGTAACGATCCGAAATCAAAGGTTCCTGATTTCGTTCACCTCCGATTCACTGGTCCGACTCGTACACCGCTCGTACGGGGAACTGTTCGACCGGCGCAAAGGAAAACACCCCCATGACTTCGCAGCCGACTCTGACCAAGGCCGAGGACGGCCCCAACAAGCCCGGAGGACCCGGGTCCGGGCTCCAGGCCGGACTCAAGAACCGCCATCTGTCGATGATCGCGATCGGCGGTGTCATCGGAGCCGGGCTGTTCGTGGGCTCCAGTTCCGGCATCGCCACCGCGGGCCCCGGAATCCTCCTGTCGTACGCCCTCGTCGGCACGCTCGTGGTGCTGGTGATGCGGATGCTCGGTGAGATGTCCGCCGCCAACCCGACCTCGGGTTCCTTCTCCGCGCACGCCGACCGGGCGCTGGGGCCCTGGGCAGGTTTCTCCATCGGCTGGCTGTACTGGTTCTTCTGGGTCGTGGTGCTGGCCGTGGAGGCGACGGCGGGGGCGAAGATCCTGGAGGGATGGATACCCGCCGTGCCGCAGTGGGGGTGGGCACTGATCGTGATGGTCGTGCTGACCGCCACCAACCTCGCCTCGGTGGGCTCCTACGGCGAGTTCGAGTTCTGGTTCGCCGGGATCAAGGTCGTCGCGATCGCCGCGTTCATCGTCGTCGGCGGGCTGGCCGTCTTCGGGGTGCTGCCGGGCGTGGACAGCGAGCAGGCGGGGCTGGCCAATCTCACGGAGCACGGGGGATTCCTGCCGAACGGGGCGGGGGCGATCCTGACCGGCGTGCTGCTCGTCGTCTTCTCGTTCATGGGCAGCGAGATCCCCACCCTTGCCGCCGGTGAGTCGGAGGACCCGCAGCGGGCCGTCACCAAGGCGACCAACAGCATCATCTGGCGCATCGCCGTCTTCTACCTGGGCTCCATCTTCGTCGTGGTCGCGCTGCTGCCCTGGGACTCGCAGTCGATCGTCGACAAGGGTTCGTACGTGGCCGCGCTGGACTCGCTCGGCATCGCCAACGCCGGTCAGATCATGAACTTCATCGTGCTGACGTCCGTACTGTCGTGCCTGAACTCCGGGCTCTACACGGCCTCCCGCATGGCCTTCTCGCTCGGCCAGCGCGGTGACGCACCGGGGGCGTTCGCCCGGACGACCGCGCGGGGCGTGCCGCGAACGGCGATCCTCGTGTCCGTGGTGTTCGGTTTCGTCGCCGTGTTCTTCAACTACGAGTTCCCGGACTCCGTCTTCCTCTTCCTCGTCAACTCCTCCGGTGCCGTGGCCCTCTTCGTATGGCTGGTGATCTGCTTCTCGCAGCTGCGGATGCGGAAGATCATGCAGGCCGAGGCTCCGGAGAAGCTGGTGGTGCGCATGTGGCTGTTCCCGTACCTGACCTGGGCGACCGCCGCCGTGATCGTCTTCGTGCTCGGCTACATGCTGACCGACACGGAGCACAACGGGCGTACGACCGTGCTGCTGTCGCTGCTCGTCGCGGCGCTCGTGCTCGTCGTCGCCGTCGTCAAGCAGAAGGTCACCGCGCCGACAGCGCTCGTCGGGAAGGACTGACCGCCGGCCGACGCACGGCAAGGGGCCGGCCCGGTCGCGGAAGCGATCGGGCCGGCCCCTTGCCGTGTCTGCGCGCCGTGCCTACTTCCTGTCGACCAGCTTCCAGACGGTGGGCAGCACGCCCATCGCCAGCGCCGCCTTCAGCGCGTCGCCGATCAGGAACGGGGTCAGGCCGGCCGCGATCGCGGCGGTGAGGGACATGTCGGCGGCGAGGGCCAGGTACGGCACGCCGACGGCGTAGATGATCGCCTCGCCGAACAGCATGGTGCCGGCCGTGCGCAGCACCGAGCGGTCGGCGCCGCGGCGGGCCAGGGCGCCCACGACGGTGGCGGCGAGCAGCATGCCGAAGACGTAGCCGAGGGACGGGGCACCGACGCCGGAGCCGCCCCCCGCGAACCACGGCACGCCCGCCATGCCGACCAGGGCGTACAGCGCGAGCGAGAGCAGGCCGCGCCCGGCGCCGAGCGAGGTGCCGACGAGCAGGGCGGCGAAGGTCTGGCCGGTCACCGGCACCGGGGAGCCGGGAACCGGCACCGCGATCTGGGCCGCGATGCCGGTGAGCACGGCACCGCCGGCCACCAGCGCGACATCCCGGACCCGGGAGGAGGGGACGAGATCGGCGAGGACCTGGCCGGAGCGGGTGGGAAGGGCAGCGGTGCTCATGGGGACTCCGCGGTGGTGTGGACATGTCGGGACAGCGCGACGCTATCCCAGCGGGTGGGACCCGATCACCAGCAGCGCTCGACAAAGGGTCGATCGGCGACTTGGTGGGCCCCCGACAAACGAGCGGCATACACGTGGTTGCGGGTGATATCGGTCACCGCGGTGGGGAGGTGAGTGTCACCCGGAATCGAGACCCTGCATTCGGACGATCACGTTCCGTGCCGGGACCGTCCGTATCGTGGGCAACCGGTGTCGCCGACGGACGCCACCCCGGAGACTGTGGGCGTTTTTGCCCTGCCCCCCACGCATTGGACGAGCCGCCCCATGTCCAACAGCACCACCACCGAGGCGCAGCCCGAGTCGCCCGACGCCGCACTCTCCCACGACCTCAAGCAGCGCCACCTGTCGATGATCGCCCTCGGCGGCGTGATCGGCGCCGGACTCTTCGTCGGCTCCGGGGCCGGCATCGCGGCCGCCGGGCCCTCGATCGTCGTCGCCTACACCCTCTCCGGTCTCCTCGTGATGCTGGTGATGCGGATGCTGGGCGAGATGTCGGCCGCGTATCCGTCGTCGGGGTCCTTCTCCGCGCACGCCGAGCGGGCGATCGGCCCCTGGGCCGGCTTCACCGCGGGCTGGGCGTTCTGGGTGCTGCTGTGCACGGCCGTCGGCCTGGAGGGCATCGGTGCCGCGCAGATCGTCCACGGCTGGCTGCCGGGCACGCCCGAGTGGGTGTGGGTGGCGCTGTTCATGGTGGTGTTCTGCGGGACGAACCTGGCGGCCGTGAAGAACTTCGGCGAGTTCGAGTTCTGGTTCGCCGCGCTCAAGGTCGGCGCGATCACCCTGTTCCTGGTGCTGGGCGTGCTGGCGATCGCCGGCGTCCTGCCGGGCACCGACTCCCCCGGCACCTCCCACCTGAGCGACTTCCTTCCCAACGGCGGCAACGGCCTGATCATCGGCCTGCTCGCCTCGGTCTTCGCCTACGGCGGCCTGGAGACGGTGACGATCGCCGCGGCCGAGTCGGAGAACCCGGTCAAGGGCGTGGCGAGCGCCGTACGGACGGCGATGTGGCGGATCGCGCTGTTCTACATCGGCTCCATGGCGGTCATCGTGACCCTGGTCCCCTGGGACTCCCCGGAGGTCGTCGAGAAGGGCCCGTACGTCGCCGCCCTCGACGAACTCGGCATCCCAGGCGCCGGTCAGCTCATGAACGTCGTCGTGCTGGTCGCACTGCTGAGCGCGATGAACGCCAACATCTACGGTGCCTCGCGCATCGGCTACTCGCTGGTCGAGCGCGGTCAGGGCCCGAAGGCGCTGGGCCGGGTGTCGGGCGGGGTGCCGCGGATCGCGGTGCTGGTCTCCTCCCTCTTCGGCTTCGGCTGCGTGCTGCTCAGCTACTGGCGGCCGGACGACGTCTTCGCCTGGCTGCTGAACATGATCGGCGCGGTCATCCTGGTCGTCTGGATCTTCATCGCCGTCTCCCAACTGCGGCTGCGGCGCCGACTGGAGCGCGAGACGCCGGGGAAGCTGGTGGTGCGCATGTGGGCGTACCCGTGGCTGACCTGGGTGGCACTGACGGGCATGGCCGCGGTGTTCGTCCTGATGGCCCGCGAGCCGGACACCCGGGTGCAGCTCTACTCGACCGGAGCGATGACGCTGGTCCTGGCCGCCACCGGTTACGCCTGGCAGCGGCGGCGGGCGCGCGGCTAGCCGCCACGGACTCTCCAGGGGCCCTCGCATGGACACCGTTCGTGCGGGGGCCCTTTCACGTCCGCGCGCCGGGTCCTTTCGCGCCGGCGCGGCACGCCCGTCCGTCCCCCTCGGACACCCCTACCCGCCTTCTTGCTGCTAGCGTGCACTTGCAAGCCTTTTGCAATAAGAAGTCAGAGGGGATCCGCCATGCCCGTCTACACACTTCCTGAACTGCCGTACGACTACTCCGCGCTGGCGCCCGTGATCAGACCCGAGATCATCGAGCTGCACCACGACAAGCACCACGCGGCCTATGTGAAGGGCGCCAACGACACGCTGGAGCAGCTCGCCGAGGCGCGGGACAAGGAGTCCTGGGGCTCGATCAACGGCCTGGAGAAGAACCTGGCCTTCCACCTCTCCGGGCACATCCTGCACTCGATCTACTGGCACAACATGACCGGCGACGGGGGCGGCGAACCGCTGGCCGCCGACGGTGTGGGCGACCTCGCCGACGCGATCGCCGAGTCCTTCGGCTCCTTCGCCGGTTTCAAGGCGCAGCTCACCAAGGCCGCCGCGACCACGCAGGGCTCCGGCTGGGGCGTCCTGGCGTACGAACCGCTCAGCGGCCGGCTGATCGTCGAGCAGGTCTACGACCACCAGGGCAACGTCGGCCAGGGCGCCACCCCGATCCTGGTCTTCGACGCCTGGGAGCACGCCTTCTACCTCCAGTACAAGAACCAGAAGGTCGACTTCATCGACGCCATGTGGGCCGTCGTGAACTGGCAGGACGTGGCGAGGCGGTACGAGGCCGCGAAGTCCCGCGGGGACGTGCTGCTGCTGGCGCCCTGACGCGCCCGTGAGACGTCCTGCCTCGTGATCGTCTTCTCACCCTTCACGGCGGCAGGCGGAATGGAGGAGGCCCCCGCGAGGACGTGACTCGCGGGGGCCTCCTGTGTGCCCGCCGGTCAGGGCTTGCGGGCGAGACCGCCGTGCCGGCCGATCGGCTTCGGTGTCCCTTCGCCGTCCGTGCGCCACAGCGGCACCGACGCCACGCCGGGCTCCACCGGTTCGAGCCCATCGCAGTACGCCTCGATCTGCTCGACCGGCCGCAGGAAGTACGGGACCGCGCCGGTCTCGTTGTAGCCGGCGCGGGCCGTCTCGTAGGCCGGGTCGGTGCCGCGCGAGCCGTCGCTGACGCACAGGAGGCTGTCCGAGGGCAAACCCGCCAAGCCGGCCGACCAGGTCGCGGGGCACGGCGTGGCCGGCGACGTCTGTCGATCTCCGTCATGGGGTGGGACTCGCCTCCAGGGCCGGTGTCCGACACATGGTGCTACGGCGGGCGGGCCCGCGCGGCACAACGGCGGCGCCGACGGGCTCCGCCCGGTACTCGTGGGAGCCGGCGCGGCCCTACAGGTTGCTGAAGTCGGGGCCCTTGGTGCGGGTGCGCTTGATCTCGTAGAAGCCGGGGACGGAGGCGACCGCGAGGGTGCCGTCCCAGAGCTTGGCGGCGTCCTCGCCCTTGGGGGCGGGGGTGACGACCGGGCCGAAGAAGGCGAGCTGCTCGCCGTCGGCGCCGGGGACGGCGATGACCGGGGTGCCGACCTCCTGGCCGACCTTGTCGATGCCCTCCTTGTGGGAGGCGCGCAGCTGGGGCTCGTAGGGCGTGTCGTCCCAGTGGTCCATGAGGGACTCGGGCAGGCCGACGTCCTTCAGGGCGGCGGCCACCGTCTCCTTCTCCGGGCCCTCGCCCTGGTTGTGGAAGCGGGTGCCGAGCGCGGTGTAGAGGTCGCCGAGCACCTCGGCGCCGTGCTGCTCCTGGGCCGCGATGACGACGCGGACCGGGCCCCACGCCTTGGTCCGGAGCATCTCGCGGTACTCCTCGGGCAGCTCGTCGATCTTGTCCTCGTTGAGGACGGCGAGGCTCATGACGTGCCAGCGGACCTCGATGTCCCGGACCTTCTCCACCTCCAGGACCCAACGGGAGGTCATCCAGGCCCAGGGGCACAGCGGGTCGAACCAGAAGTCGACGGGGGTCTTCTTGGACATGTCTCTCCTCAGGAGGCGACGCAACCGAGCTTTTCTCCTGGCAACCGGTCGGCCGCCGTGGCCATTCCCGGCTGCCGCGCGTCAGGGGCACATGGCAGGATCGGTGCTGTCCGCATGCTGAACACCACCCGAGGGAGTGCCGCCCGTGCCCGGTGAGAATCTGTCCCGCGACGAGGCCCGGGAGCGGGCCGCCCTGCTGTCCGTCGACGGGTACGAGGTGTCCCTCGACGTGCGCTCGGCCACCGGTGAGGCGGAGGGTGAGGGTCCGCGCACCTTCCGTTCCGTGACCACGATCCGCTTCCGCTGCAACGAGCCCGGCGCGAGCAGCTTCGCCGACCTGATCGCGCCCAGCGTGACCGCGGTGTCCCTCAACGGCCGCGACCTCGACCCGAGCGAGGTCTTCGACGGCTCCCGCATCGCGCTGGAGGACCTGGCCGCCGAGAACGAGCTGGTCGTCGACGCCCGGTGCGCGTACTCCCGCACCGGGGAGGGCCTGCACCGCTTCGTCGACCCCGAGGACGGCGAGGTCTACCTGTACACCCAGTACGAGCCGGCCGACTCCCGCCGCGTTTTCGCCAACTTCGAGCAGCCGGACCTCAAGGCGCCCTTCCGTTTCGAGGTGCGGGCACCCGAGGGCTGGACGGTGTGGAGCAACGGCGTCGGCGAACTCACCGACGGTGTGTGGCGGTTCGCGGAGACCAAGCCGATCTCGACGTACATCACGTGCGTGGTCGCGGGTCCGTACCACTACGTGACGGACTCCTACGAGCGGACCTTCGAGGACGGCACGCGGCTGGAGATCCCGCTCGGCGCCATGTGCCGCAAGGGGCTCGCCCCGCACTTCGACGCCGACGACGTCTTCCTGGTCACCAAGCAGGGCCTGGACTTCTTCCACGACCACTTCGACTACCCGTACCCCTTCGGGAAGTACGACCAGGCGTTCGTGCCCGAGTACAACCTCGGCGCGATGGAGAACCCGGGACTGGTCACCTTCCGTGAGGAGTTCATCTTCCGGGGGAAGGTGACGCGGGCGTCGTACGAGAGCCGCGCCAACGTCATCCTGCACGAGATGGCGCACATGTGGTTCGGCGACCTGGTCACCATGGAGTGGTGGGACGACCTGTGGCTGAAGGAGTCCTTCGCGGACTTCATGGGCGCCTTCTCGCTGGTCGGTGCGACCCGCTTCACCGACGGCTGGATCACCTTCGCCAACCGCCGCAAGGCCTGGGCGTACCGCGCCGACCAGCTCCCGTCCACGCACCCGATCACCGCCGACATCCGCGACCTCCAGGACGCCAAGCTCAACTTCGACGGCATCACGTACGCCAAGGGCGCCTCGGTGCTCAAGCAGCTGGTGGCGTACGTCGGGCAGGACGCCTTCCTGGAGGGCGCCCGGCGCTACTTCAAGCGGCACGCGTACGGCAACACCCGGCTCGGTGACCTGCTCTCGGTGCTGGAGGAGACCAGCGGGCGGGACATGGCGGCCTGGTCGCGCTCCTGGCTGCAGACGGCGGGCGTCAACTCGCTGACCCCGCAGGTGCTGCTGAGCGAGGCGGGCACGGTCGACGAGCTGGCCGTGGTGCAGGAGGCCGCTGTGATCGCCCCGGCGGAGCACCCCGAGCTGCGTCCGCACCGGGTGGCGGTGGGCCTGTACCGGCGTACGGCCGAGGGCGCCCTGGAACGGTACGCGCGTGCCGAGGTGGACGTCGACGGGCCGCGCACGGTGGTGGCGGAGCTGGCCGGTGCCGAGGCGCCCGAGCTGGTCCTCGTCAACGACGACGACCTGACGTACTGCAAGACCCGCTTCGACGAGACGTCGCTGGCGACGCTGCGCGAGCACCTGGGCGCGCTGACCGACCCGCTGGCCCGCGCCCTGTGCTGGTCGGCGCTGTGGAACATGACCCGGGACGCGCTGCTGCCGGCCCGGGACTTCGCCGGCCTGGTGATGCGGTTCGCCGGGCGCGAGTCCGACATCGGCGTCCTGCAGATGCTGCACGCCTGGGCCGGCTCGGCGCTGACGCACTACGTGGCCCCCGAGTGGCGGGAGGCCGGTGGCCGGCTGCTGGGCGAGGGCGCGCTGCGCGAGCTGCGGGGCGCGGCGCCGGGCAGCGGGCAGCAGCTCGCGTGGGCGCGGTTCTTCGCGGCGGTCGCCTCCGGGGAGCCGGAGCTGCGGCTGCTGCGCGGGCTGCTGGAGGGCACGGAGAAGATCGACGGCCTGGATGTGGACCAGGAGCTGCGCTGGGCGTTCCTGGAGCCGCTGGCCGCGCACGGCGAGGCCGACGAGAGCCTGCTGGCCGCCGAGCTGGCCCGGGACGACACGGCCTCCGGCAAGCGCCACCAGGTGCGCTGTCTGGCGGCCCGGCCGTCGGCGGCGGTGAAGGCGCAGGCCTGGGCGCAGGTCGTGGAGTCGGACGCGCTGTCCAACGCCCTGGTGGAGGCGACCATCGCGGGCTTCGCGCAGGCCTCGCAGCGGGAGCTGCTCGCGCCGTACGCGGAGAAGTACTTCGCGGCGATCGAGCGGGTGTGGGACGAGCGGTCGATCCAGATCGGGATGGACGTGGTGCGGGGGCTGTTCCCGTCGCTGCGGGACTCCAGGGACACCCTGGAGGCGACGGACGCGTGGCTGTCCGCGCACGAGGGGGCCGCGCCGGCGCTGCGGCGGCTGGTGCTGGAGGCGCGGGACGACCTGGCGCGGGCGCTGCGGGGGCAGGCGTGTGACGCGGCGGCCGGCCGCTAGCCTTCCGGCCGCCCCCACCTCTGGCCAATGATTCGGCATTCCGTGATCGTTACGGAATTCCGTCAACAGCAGCCGTAACCCCTGGCCGCACCTGCGCGGACCAGGGGTTCTCGACATCCGAACACCCGTCCTTGAGGGCGGCCTTGTCCTGATTCGTCGATGGACTTGTAACAGCGGTTAAGGGAGGGATCGGGCGCGGGAAATTGCCGGTCATGACGCACAACACCCCGCTCTCCCCTCGCCCCCTGCGCCAGCTGACCGACGGCCGGCGCCGGCTGATGACGACCGCTCAGCTGCGGGCGCACGGTGTCTCCGCCGCCGAGGCCGACGCGCAGTGCCGGCCGGGCGGACCCTGGCAGCAACTGCTGCCGAACGTCGTCCTGCTCCACCCGGGCCCGCCCACGAGCGACGAGCGCCTGCACGCGGTGCTCCTGTACGCGGCACGGGAGCGTTCCGGCGGATCGGGCCCGGGCGTCACCGCGTCCGTGCCGGTCCAGCCGGGCGGTGAGGACGAGCCCGCTGCCCCCTACACGGAGGCGATGGTCACGGGGCTGGCCGCGCTGACGTTGCACGGCTTCTCCACGACTCCCCCGCTGCCGTCCCTGGAGGTCATCGACGTCCTGGTGCCGAGACTGCGCCGCTTGCGCACGACGGGCTGGGCACGCGTCGTCCGCACGGCCGCGCTGCCCTCCGCCCAGCTGATCACCGGGGTTCCGGTGGCGCCGGTGGCGCGGGCCCTGGCGGACGCCGTGGCGGAGCTGACGGACGCGGGCGTGGTCCGCCGGCTGCTGACGGAGGCGGTACGCGACGGGCACTGCGAACCGGCGGCGGTGGTCCGGGAACTGAACCGGGCCCGGTTGCTCAGCCGCCCGCACGTGGTGGACGCCGTTGACTCGCTGGTCGCCGAGGGGCGGGCGCTGGCCGAGCAGCGCCTGTACCGGATGGTGCGCGAGCACGGGCTGCCGGAGCCGCTGTGGAACGTCGACCTGCGCCTGCCCGGCGGACCGCACCTGGGCGGCGTGGACGCCTTCTGGCCCGAGCACTCGGTGGCACTGGAGCTGGACACCCGCGCCCACCGGCAGCAGGAGGACGAGGCGCTCCGGGCCGAACACGCCCGCAAGCGCGAGCACCTGGAGCGGCTGGGCGTCACGGTCGTGCACCTGACGCCGCGCAAGGTGCGGGACCGTCCGGAACATCAGGCGGCCGTGGTCCGTACGGCGTTGATGGCGGCCGGGGACAGGGAACCCGCCGCGTACGTCGTGGTGCTGCCCCGGTAGTGACGGACCGGGACGACCACGAGGAGGGGAGAGGAGGGGCGCCGCCGTGCCGGGGGCGCCCCTCCTGACGCTGCGGCGTCTACTTCGCGCAGAACTCCGCCTCGGTCACCGCCCCGCTGTCCCCCGCCCAGTCGCCGTTGAAGTTGAAGGCGAGGGCGTGCCGGCCGTCCCTCGTCGTCACCGCCTCCGACGAGGAGCCGTGAATGCCTCCGGCGTGGCCCCAGACGGTCACCCCGCAGTCGAGTCGCCGCTTGATCAGGCCGAGACCGTACTCGACACCCGGCTCCGCGGGGACCGTGGTCGTCATCTCGGCCAGCTGCTCGGCGGGCAGCAGCCTGCCGCGGAACAGGGCCGTGTAGAAGCGGTTCAGGTCGGCGGAGCTGGAGATCATCTCGCCTGCCGCCCCGGCGATGGACGGGTTGAGCCGCGTGACGTCGTACGTCGGGCCGGTGGCCGCCCCGGCCAGCTTGGAGTAGGCGCGGCTGCTGGGCCGCGGCAGGGTGGTCCTGGTGCCCGGGACCGACGTGGCCCGGAGCTTCAGCGGCTCGATGACGCGGCGGCGCACCTCGTCGCCGTACGGGCGCCCGGTGACCTCCTCGATCACCATGCCGGCCAGGACGTAGTTGGTGTTGGAGTACCTCCAGCCGGCGCCCGGGGCGAAGTCCGGTTCGTGGGTCATGGCGACCGCGACCAGTTCGCGCGGCGTCACCGTGTCGTAGCGGTGCTCGAAGAAGCCGTCCTCGAGGAAGTAGGCGCGGACGAACTCCTCGTCGGCCGTGTAGTTGTAGACGCCGCTGGTGTGGTTGAGGAGTTGGCGCACAGTGATGCGGCCGCCGTCGTGGCCGTTGCCCTCGACCACGCCCGGCAGCCACTCGTCCACCGTGTCGTCCAGCGACAGCCTGCCCTCGGCCTCCAGCTGGAGCAGGACGGTGGCGACGAACGTCTTGGTGATGCTGCCGACCCGGTAACGGTCCCGCTCCGAACGCGGTTCGCCGGTCCTCAGGTCCCCCGTTCCGACGGCCTCGGACCAGGTCCCGTGGGCGTCCCTGGCGGACGCGGTCACGCCGGGCACACCGGCGGTGACGGCGGCCTCCATGGCACGGCGGGTCGCGTCGTGGCCGCCGGTGGCGGGCGCCGCCACGGCGGGTCCCGCCACCGCGATCGACAGTGCCACGGCGGTGGCCGCCATCAGGGTGGTGCGTGCACGTGCGGTCATGTCTTCCCCCATCGTCTGCGTCCTCGGTGTTGCCCGGTCGGTGGGACGGACGGGGCGGGCGCCGCGAAGGTTGCGGTGCCCGGGGACGGTTGAGCCGGATTCAGCCCTCTTTCGCCCCGTGGCACCCGGGCCGCCCCGCCGGCGGCCTCTCCCGCCACAGCCGCAGTCCCGCGTCGACCAGCGGCACCCGGGTCAGCCCGGGCACGGCGTCCAGGTCCTGCCAGGCCGCCAGGTCGGTGGAACCGCCGACTTCGAACCGCAGGTCGCCGCCGGTGACCCGGGCCTCGTAGACGAGCCGTACGCCGTGGTGGTCCACGGTCCGCCGCAGCAGCCTGCCGGGGCCGAACCGGCTCGGGCGGGTGCGGCGACTGGAGTCGACCCCGAGCAGGGCGGTGGGCTCGACGCGGTAGCCGGTCTCCTCCTCGACCTCGCGCACGACGGTGTCGTGGGGGTCCTCGCCGTGTTCCGTGCCGCCGCCCGGCAGCACCCACTCGGGGACCCCGCCGGGGCCGGGGGACCGGGCGAGCAGCACCTGCCCGTCGCGGACGCATACGGCGTAGGCCGCCACCCTCAGTTCTCGCAGCACTCCGGGACGTTAACCCGCCCGGCCCGGAGCGCGACACGGCTCACAGGAATGTCACAGCCCGTCCCTTGTGTACCCGATGGCGTATGGCGGAAGTACGCCATGACTCCATACCGCCCCGGACAACTCTCCCCAAACGGTGAGCCCTTGCGTAAAGCTGAGCGGTCGTCCGGGATCGGATTCCGGACTGTTGCGGCCAGGACCGATCGGCCCCGGTCGTTCACGCACGTTCCTTTACCTACAAGGGATGCCGATGACCCACACCCCCCAGCGCGAACCGATACCGGGCGCGAGACGCGCGGCCCGCCTGGCCGTGGCCACGGGCCTCGTCGCCGCGCTCTGCGCCGCCGGGCCGATACCCGTGGCCTTCGCCGCCGACGGCCCCCAGGCCACCCCGCCCGCCGACGCCTCCGTCAAGTCGGCGCACGACAAGCTCGGTTCGGACGACGCGGACCTGCTCGCCGAGGCGAAGGCCGACGGTACCGAGACCGTCACCATGATGGTCGCCACCGCCCCCGGCAAGACGGAGCAGGTGGCGAAGGAGCTGGATTCGGTCGACGGCGGCAGCGTCGGCCGGACCTACGACGAGCTCGGCTACGTCCGCGCCACCGTCCCCACCGGCAAAGCGGACTCGGCCATCGCCGCCGCCACCGAGCTCTCCTCCGTGCACGGCATCGACCTGCGCGACGAGATCCCGCTGGACGACCCGACGCCGAGCGCGGACCGGGCGAAGGGCGCCGAGCACCGCGAGGGCCGCTCCTACCCGGCGCCGGACCGCCGCACCCCCGCCGAGAACCCGTACAACCCCTCCTTCGAGACGGGCGCCGTCGACTTCGTGAAGAAGTACCCGAAGGCGGACGGCCGCGGCATCACCATCGGCATCCTCGACTCCGGCGTCGACCTCGGCCACCCGGCGCTGCAGAAGACCACCACCGGCGAGCGCAAGATCGTCGACTGGGTCACCGCGACCGACCCGGTCGTCGACGGCGACCGCACCTGGCGCCCGATGACCACCTCCGTCTCCGGGCCCACCTTCACCTACGAGGGGAAGACCTGGGCGGCCCCGGCGGGCTCCTACCAGGTGAGCACCTTCCTGGAGTCGTACACCACCGGCGGTGACGCGGCCGGCGACGCCAACCGGGACGGTGACACCACCGACTCCTGGGGCGTGCTGTACGACAAGGCGGCCGGCACGGTCCGCGTCGACCTGAACAACAACAACGACTTCGCCGACGACACCCCCATGAAGCCCTACAAGGACGGCTTCCAGGTCGGGTACTTCGGCACCGACGACCCGAAGACGGACGTGGCCGAGCGCCAGCCGTTCGTCGTCGAGATCCGCAAGGACGTCGTCCACAACGGGGCCGGCGCGAAGGCCGACTTCGTCAACATCGGCGTCATCGAGGGCTCGCACGGCACGCACGTGGCCGGCCTCGCCGCCGCCAACGGCCTGTTCGGCGGCCGGATGGACGGCGCGGCCCCGGGCGCGAAGATCGTCTCGTCGCGCGCCTGCACCTGGAGCGGCGGCTGCACCAACGTCGCGCTCACCGAGGGCATGTTCGACCTCGTCGTCAACCGCGGCGTCGACATCGTCAACATGTCGATCGGCGGCCTCCCGGCACTCAACGACGGCAACAACGCCCGCGCCGAGCTGTACACGCGGCTCATCGACACCTACGGCGTCCAGTTGGTGATCTCCGCGGGCAACTCCGGCCCCGGCGCCAACACCATCGGCGACCCGTCGCTCGCGGACAAGGTGATCTCGGTCGGCGCGTCCATCTCCCGCGAGACCTGGGCCGCCAACTACGGCTCCGCGGTGAAGAAGAAGTACGCCATGATGCCGTTCTCCTCGCGCGGCCCGCGTGAGGACGGCGGCTTCACGCCGACGTTGACCGCGCCCGGCGCGGCGGTCAACACCATCCAGACCTGGGCACCCGGCGCCCCGGTCCCGGAGGCGGGCTACGACCTGCCCGCCGGCTACGGCATGCTCCAGGGCACCTCGATGGCCTCCCCGCAGGCCGCCGGCGCCTCGGCGCTGCTGCTGTCGGCCGCGAAGCAGGCGGACATCGAGCTGACCCCGGCGAAGCTGCGCACGGCGCTGACCTCGACCGCCGACCACATCAAGGGCGTGCAGGCGTACGAGGAGGGCGCGGGTCTGATCAACATCCCCGACGCCTGGCGGTCGATCCGCAAGGGCGCCACCGCCCACGAGTACACCGTCGAGGCGCCGGTCGACACCGCGATCGACCAGTTCCTGGAGAAGCCGGGCCACGGCACCGGCCTCTACGACCGCGAGGGCGGCCTGAAGGCCGGCGAGCGCAGGACGTACGAGATCACGCTCACCCGCACCTCCGGCGCGGACCGGGCGATCCGGCACGAGCTGCACTTCGAGAACAACACCGGCGGCACCTTCCGGATCGTCGGCTCCGACGAGGTGAGGCTGCCGCTGAACGAGCCGGTGACCGTCAAGGTGCAGGCCGAGCCGCGCTCCGAGGGCATCAAGAGCGCGATCCTCGAGGTCGACGACCCGCGCACCGAGGGCACCGACAAGCTGGTCCTGACCACGGTCGTGGCCTCGGCCCCGCTGGAGTACGACTTCTCCGCGAAGGACTCCGTGCAGCGCAACAGCACCGAGTCGTACTTCGTGACCGTCCCCGGGGGCGCGAAGACGCTCGAGGTGGCGATGAGCGGCCTGAAGGAGGGCAGCCAGACCCGGTTCATCGCCATCCACCCGTACGGCGTCCCGGCCGACAGCACCTCCACGCCGTACTGCTACAACAACTACCTCGACGGCAACGGCTGCCGGCCCGACGTGCGCGCGTACGCCGCCCCGCAGCCCGGCGTCTGGGAGATCGAGGTCGAGTCGCGGCGCACCTCGCCGCTGCTGGACAACCCGTACGAGCTGGACGTCACCGTCCTCGGCGCCACCTTCGACCCGGAGGTCGTGACCGTGCCCGAGGCGAAGGTCGGCACCCCGGCCGACGCCTCCTGGAAGGTGACGAACCGGTACGGTCCGATCGACGGCAAGCTGGTCGGCGGCCCGCTCGGCTCGGCCGAGACGTCCCGCCCGACGATCGCGCAGGGTGAGACGAAGAGGTCCACGGTGGAGGTGCCCGAGGGCGCCGAGTCGCTGGACGTGGCCATCGGCGGCGTCTCCGACGCGGCAGCCGACCTGGACCTGACGGTCTACGACAAGGACGGCAACGTCGTCGGCCAGTCCGCCGACGGCGACTCGGAGGAGTCGGTCTCCGTTCCGAAGCCGGCCGCCGGCGCGTACACCGTCGAGGTCGTGGGCTACGCGGTGCCTTCGGGCAGCACGGAGTACGACTACCGGGACGTGTACTTCGCCGCCACCCTCGGCTCGGTCACCGTGGACGGCTCGGCGCCGGTGAAGCTCGGCACGGGCGGCTCCGCGACGGTCTCCGGCAGCGTCACGGCGCTGGCCGCCGCCCCGGAGGGCCGCGAGTTCTTCGGCCGGGTCCAGCTGGTGAACGCCCACGGCACGGCCGCGGGCCTCGGCAGCGTACGGATCGGGAAGGTCGTGCCGTAGTCCGGTGCGGTGCGCGTCAGGGGCGGGTGCTCTGCGGGGCGCCCGCCCCTTTCGGCTTCCTGCGGGAGGTCAGTCGCAGGTGAGAGTCCGGGACTCGGGCAGGGAGGCGCTGATCCAGGTGCGGGCGGTGGCGATGTTCCGCTCGCCGGTGATCACCGTGTCGGCGCCGGTCCCGTCCCGCGAGACGCCGACCAGCACCCGGTCGCCGGGGCGGAGCCGGGCGGTGGCGTCGTCCAGGAGGAAGGTCACCGGCTCGGTCCCGGGCCGCGGCCCGATGCTCGCCGTCGGCCCGGTGCTCGCTTGCGGCGGCGCGCTCGCCGCCGGTGCGTACGAGCGGGTCACCCGGAGCGTGATCCGGTGCCGGGCCTCCCCCGGCAGCGGATCGGCGCCGGTCACCGTGCCCTCGGCGACCAGGCGGGCGCAGGCCAGGTAACGGGGGGTGCCGAAGACGAGCCCGGCCTCCTGGTCAGGGGCGGCCCCCGAGGCGGAGCCGTCCTGCTGGGCGCCGGACGCCGCCTGGCCGGCCGCGTCGTCCGTGCCGCCGCCGGTCTGCACCCGGGCGACGGCCAGGGAGAGCAGGCTGGTGTCTTCCCCGGAGGGCTGCTCGGTCTGGCGCAGGGCGGCCAGGCGTTCGCCCAGCCGGTCCTGCCGGCGCCTGGCCCGGTGCCAGTCCATGGCCAGGTTGGAGGCGACGACCGCCGCCCAGGCGGACACGTCGCGGGGCGCCTCCCGGCCGCTCGCCGTCCGCTCCAGCAGCCGCAGGCGGACCTGCTGCACCCCGTCCGGCAGGTCCGCCTGCGGCACGCCGCCGAGCGCGAGCACCGCCCGCACCCTGCGCTCCTGGGCCGCGTCCAGGGGATCGTCGCGCACGGCGTCCCCCTGGCCGCGGCGAACCCTTCCGCGCAGCACGGCCACCCCTCCCCTCACCGCGTTTCCCCTATGACGCCGCGGCGGCCCGAAACGTTCGCCGGAGCGCACCCGCCCCGGCGAGAGGCATACGTCACATCGTCGTGTGGGGTGGGAAGGGATGGGCAGGGGCGGAACAGCACAGCTTGCGGCGCGGGGTCCGGTCGGCGGAATTTCTGCAGCTCAGCCGGGGTTTTCGCGAAAGGACCGCACCCACTGCCCGAGCCGCCTCGTCCCAGTGCGCGGGCGCACCGCGCAAAGAATTGGACAGGTGGGCCGGGCCGCGCCGCATGATGGAAAAGTCTCGGCCGAGCAAAGCGCGCGTGAAGACACGCGCACAACGGAGAAGGAGTCACCGTGAGGGTCGGAATCGTCGGAGCCACCGGTCAGGTCGGCACGGTCATGCGCAGGATTCTCACGGAGCGGAACTTCCCGGTCACCGAACTGAGGCTCTTCGCCTCGGCCCGCAGCGCCGGCAAGGAGCTGGACGGCGTGACGGTGGAGGACGCGGCCACCGCCGACTACTCCGGCCTGGACATCGTGCTGTTCTCCGCGGGCGGCGCCACCTCCAAGGCGCTGGCCGAGAAGGTCGCCGCGCAGGGCCCGGTCGTGATCGACAACTCTTCCGCCTGGCGCCGTGACCCGCAGGTCCCGCTGGTGGTGTCCGAGGTCAACCCGCACGCGATCGCCGACCGCCCCAAGGGCATCATCGCCAACCCGAACTGCACCACGATGGCCGCGATGCCCGTGCTGCGTCCGCTGCACGCGGAGGCGGGCCTCCAGGCGCTCGTCGTCGCCACCTACCAGGCCGTGTCCGGTTCCGGTCTGGCGGGCGTGGACGAGCTGTTCGAGCAGGTCCAGAAGGTCGGCGCGGACGCGCCCAAGCTCACCCACGACGGCTCCGCGGTGGAGTTCCCGAAGCCGGACAAGTACGTGGCGCCGATCGCGTACAACGTGCTGCCGCTGGCCGGCTCCATCGTGGACGACGGCCTGCACGAGACGGACGAGGAGCAGAAGCTCCGCAACGAGTCCCGCAAGATCCTGGAGATCCCGGAGCTGAAGGTCTCCGGTACCTGCGTGCGCGTGCCCGTCTTCAGCGGCCACTCCCTCCAGATCAACGCCCGCTTCGCCCGCCCGATCAGCGTGGAGCGCGCCAAGGAGCTGCTGGCCGGCGCCCCCGGCGTCGCGCTCACCGAGGTGCCGACCCCGCTGGAGGCGGCCGGCCAGGACCCGTCGTACGTGGGCCGCATCCGCCAGGACGAGACCGTAGACAACGGCCTCGCCCTCTTCGTCTCCAACGACAACCTGCGCAAGGGCGCGGCCCTGAACGCGGTCCAGATCGCGGAGCTGGTGGCGGCGGAGCTCAAGGGCTAGGCCCCTGGGGCTAGCCCCGCCTCACCTCGTAGAGGAAGCAGCCGTACTCGACGGCCCGGACGTGGACGAACGCCACGGCCGGGTCGTCGAACGCTTCCCGGAGGGCCGGTGCGAAGGCGTCGGGCTCCTCGACCAGCCGCCCGCCCAGGATGCGCCCGTCGGCGCGGTAGCGGCGCAGGACTCGGTGCGAGTCGGTGAAGGCGAGGCCGTCGGCCTCCGGGCCCGCGCACTCCCCGGCGTGGATGAAGACCGGCCCCTGCTCGTCGTACGCGCCCGGATCGGTGCCGGTCCGCGCCGCCCAGCGGCGCAGCGGGGCGTAGGAGACGAGGGCGATCGTCTCCCCCGGGCGGCTGCGGCGCAGGCAGCAGCGCAGCGGGGCGCCGCCTTCCCCGTCGGTCCGCGGGGCGGGTGCGCGGCCCGCGTCGTCGGTGGTGCGCAGTTCCTTCAGGGCGGCCGGCGGAACGGGCCGTGCGGTGTAGTGCTGCATGGAACCCAGGCTCACGCGTACCCGGTCCGCGCACCGGCGGGAAATGGACATCGCGTTCCGTACCGGCCGCGTGGAAGGATGGCGCAACCCACACATAACGAGGAGATGACCGCGTGCCTGGCACAAACCTGACTCGCGAAGAGGCGCAGCAGCGGGCGAAGCTGCTGACCGTTGACTCGTACGAGATCGATCTCGACCTCACCGGCGCGCAGGAGGGCGGCACCTACCGGTCCGTGACCACGGTGCGCTTCGACGTCGCCGAGGGCGGCGGCGAGTCCTTCATCGACCTGGTCGCGCCGACGGTCCACGAGGTGACGCTGAACGGCGACGCCCTCGACCCCGCCGAGGTGTTCCAGGACTCCCGCATCGCCCTCGCGGGGCTGCTGCCGGGCCGCAACATCCTGCGCGTGGCCGCCGACTGCGCGTACACCAACACCGGCGAGGGCCTGCACCGCTTCGTCGACCCGGTCGACGACCAGGCGTACCTGTACACGCAGTTCGAGGTGCCGGACGCGCGCCGCGTCTTCGCGAGCTTCGAGCAGCCCGACCTCAAGGCCACCTTCCAGTTCACCGTGAAGGCGCCCGAGGGCTGGACGGTCATCTCCAACTCGCCCACCCCGGAGCCCCAGGACAACGTCTGGGTCTTCGAGCCGACCCCGCGCATCTCGTCGTACATCACGGCGCTGATCGTCGGCCCGTACCACTCGGTGCACAGCGTGTACGAGAAGGACGGCCAGTCGGTGCCGCTCGGCATCTACTGCCGCCCCTCGCTCGCCGAGCACCTCGACGCGGACGCCATCTTCGACGTGACCCGCCAGGGCTTCGAGTGGTTCCAGGAGAAGTTCGACTACCCGTACCCGTTCAAGAAGTACGACCAGCTCTTCGTGCCGGAGTTCAACGCCGGCGCGATGGAGAACGCGGGCGCGGTGACCATCCGCGACCAGTACGTGTTCCGTTCGAAGGTGACGGACGCCGCTTACGAGGTGCGGGCCGCCACGATCCTGCACGAGCTGGCGCACATGTGGTTCGGCGACCTGGTCACCATGGAGTGGTGGAACGACCTGTGGCTGAACGAGTCGTTCGCCACCTACGCGGAGGCCGCATGCCAGGCCGACGCGCCCGGCTCGAAGTGGCCGCACTCGTGGACCACGTTCGCCAACCAGATGAAGACGTGGGCGTACCGGCAGGACCAGCTGCCGTCCACGCACCCGATCATGGCGGACATCAGCGACCTGGACGACGTGCTCGTCAACTTCGACGGCATCACGTACGCCAAGGGCGCCTCGGTGCTCAAGCAGCTCGTCGCGTACGTCGGTGAGGACGCGTTCTTCCGGGGCGTGCAGGCGTACTTCAAGCGGCACGCCTTCGGCAACACGCGCCTGTCCGACCTGCTGGGCGCGTTGGAGGAGACCTCCGGCCGTGACCTGAAGACCTGGTCGAAGGCGTGGCTGGAGACGGCCGGCATCAACGTCCTGCGCCCGGAGATCGAGACGGACGCCGAGGGCGTCATCACGTCCTTCGCCATCCGCCAGGAGGCCCCGGCACTCCCGGCCGGCGCCAAGGGCGAGCCCACCCTGCGCCCCCACCGCATCGCCATCGGCGCCTACGACGTCGACGCGGGCGGCAAACTGGTGCGCGGCGACCGCGCCGAACTGGACGTGGACGGCGAGCTGACGGCCGTGCCGCAGCTGGTCGGCAAGCGCCGCCCGGCGGTCGTCCTCCTCAACGACGACGACCTGTCGTACGCGAAGGTCCGTCTGGACGAGCAGTCACTGGCCGTCGTCACCGACCACCTCGGCGACTTCACCGAGTCGCTGCCGCGCGCCCTGTGCTGGGCGTCGGCCTGGGACATGACCCGGGACGCGGAGCTCGCCACCCGCGACTACCTCTCCCTGGTCCTGTCCGGCATCGGCAAGGAGTCCGACATCGGCGTGGTGCAGTCGCTCCACCGCCAGGTGAAGCTGGCCATCGACCAGTACGCCGCCCCCTCCGCCCGCGAGGCGCTGCTCACCCGCTGGACGGAGGCCACACTGGCGCACCTGCGGGCCGCCGAGGCCGGCAGCGACCACCAGCTGGCGTGGGCGCGGGCATTCGCGGCGACGGCCAGGACGCCGGAGCAGCTGGACCTGCTGGACGCGCTGCTGGACGGCACCACGACGATCGAGGGCCTGGCCGTCGACACCGAGCTGCGATGGGCGTTCGTGCAGCGGCTGGCGGCCGTGGGCCGGTTCGGCGGCTCGGAGATCCAGAGCGAGTACGAGCGGGACAGGACGGCGGCCGGTGAGCGGCACGCCGCCACCGCGCGTGCCGCCCGTCCGACCGAGGCGGCCAAGGCGGAGGCCTGGGAGTCGGTCGTGGAGTCCGACAAGCTGCCGAACGCCGTGCAGGAAGCGGTCATCGCCGGCTTCGTCCAGACCGACCAGCGCGAGCTGCTGGCGCCGTACACGGAGCGGTACTTCGAGGCGCTGAAGGGCGTCTGGGAGTCCCGTTCGCACGAGATGGCCCAGCAGATCGCGGTCGGCCTGTACCCGGCGGTGCAGGTGTCGCAGGAGACCCTGGACCGCACGGACGCCTGGCTCTCCTCCGCCGAGCCGAACGCGGCCCTGCGCCGGCTGGTCTCGGAGTCCCGTTCGGGCGTGGAGCGCGCGCTGCGGGCACAGCGGGCGGACGCGGCGGCGGCCGAGTAGCCGTCGCCACGAGTACGCCCTCGGGGGCTCCCGGCACCGCGCCGGGAGCCCCCGAGGCTTGTGGGGTGGCGCGCGCGGGTGTTCTGGGGGGACGGGCCCACGCTGCTGGGCAGCCCAGAGCCTCGTCCGCGCTGCGGCAGCGCAGGCTCCTTCGGCGGTACCGCAGCCCAGCGCTCTCCGGCCGCACGGCGCGCTACGGCCACGGAGGTCCTTTCGCTGGTCGGCGATCGCGGTGGCCCTACCGTCGCAGCGGTTCACTCCTCAGGTCCATCGAATCTTCCCGACCGTTCTTTGCAGGAGACTGAACGTTCCGGGCCGCGTCGGCGTCCCACCCCTCGGGGCGAGCTGCCCCGCGACCGTCGCCCCGAGCGCCAGTGTCATGCCCGCCAGCTGCACCGGCGTCAGCGTCTCGCCGAGCGCCGCCCAGCCGACGACGGCCGCGCTCAGCGGCGAGAGCGGGCCGAGGAAAGTGACCTGGGTCGCGGAGAGCCGGCCCATGCCGCGGAACCAGAGCCAGTACGCCACCGCCGTGTTGGCCAGCGCCAGGTAGAGGTAGCCGCCGACGGCCGGGCCGTCCAGGGCGGGCGGGGGGCCCTCGGCCAGGAGGGCGAGCGGCGCGATGAGCAGGCCGCCCGCGGTCAGCTGCCAGCCGGTGAGGGCGAGGGGGCCGACACCGTCCGGGCGGCCCCACCGCTTGGTGAGCACGGTGCCGGTGGACATGGACGCGGTGGCGGCGAGGGCGGCCAGCGCGCCGAGCGGGTCCAGCGCCCCGGCCGCCTTCAGCACCACCAGGCTGACGCCGAAAGCCGCCACGACCCCGGCGAGCACGGAACGGGTGGTGGGCCGCTGCCCGAGCAGCAGCGCGGAGAGCCCGACGACGAAGAGCGGGCCGACCGAGCCGACGACGGCCGCCATGCCGCCGGGGAGGCGGTAGGCGGAGAGGAACAGCAGCGGGAAGAAGGCCCCGATGTTCAGCGCGCCCAGCACCGCCGCCTTCCACCACCAGGCGCCGCGGGGCAGCACCCGGGCGAGGGCGAGCAGCAGCAGGCCGGCGGGCAGGGCACGCATCAGCCCCGTGAACAGCGGCCGGTCGGGCGGCAGGAACTCGGTGGTCACGGCGTAGGTGGTGCCCCACGAGACGGGGGCGAGGGCGGTCAGGGCGATGAGGGCGGGAGGGTTCACGGCCACGGGGAAGCCCCTTCGAGTAGGTCGACAATAAGTAGCTTACGTCTAAGCAACTTATTACCAAGCCACTTTCTTGCGGCCGACCTTGCCGGCGCCGATACTCGTCCCATGAGTGAGCGCCCCGAGCAGCACGAGGACCCGGTCGACGCGATCATCGGCCAGTGGGCAGAGGTCCGGCCCGACCTCGACACCACCGCGATGGAGGTCTTCGGGCGGGTCAACCGGCTCTCGCGCGCGATCGGCGAGCGTATGGACCAGGCCTACGCGCGGTTCGGCATCTCCCGCGGCGAGTTCGACGTCCTGGCGACGCTGCGCCGCTCCGGGGAGCCGTACGCGCTCTCGCCCCGGCAGCTCTCGGCGACCCTGATGCTCACCACGGGCGGCATGACGGGCCGCCTCGACAAGCTGGAACGGGCCGGGCTGCTGCGCCGCTCCCCCGACCCGCACGACCGCCGGGGCCTCAGGGTCACGCTCACCGACCGCGGGCTGGAGCTGGTCGACGAGGCGGTCGGCGCGGGCCTCGCCGTACAGACGGAGGCCCTGTCCGCGGCCCTCGACGCCGGGCGGGCCGGCCAGTTGGCCGACCTGCTGCGGGACCTGCTGTCGGCGACCGAGAGGTAGACGACATGCGGAAGGCGCCGGTCCCGCCCGCGCGCGGCTGTTCGCCACGTGCGGAGGGACCGGCGCCCTCGGTACAGCTGAGGTGGGCCGTCGGGCCGTGGACCCGTCGGGTGGAGCCCGTCAGGCCTTGGCGTCGGCCTCGGGCCGGGTCTTGATGTTGCGGGAGGTCACCCGGTGCTTCTCCTGGGACCGGTCCAGGACCATGACCAGGCCGGCGATGATCACGAACAGCGCGATCGGGGCCAGGACGTAGAGGCCCAGCGTCTCGATGACGCTCAGGCCCGTGCCGGGGTCGTCACCGTCGTCGCGGGTCAGCGCGAGCGCGGGGGACGACATGAGCAGCATCATCAGCGTCGTACCGGCTGCCAGGGCGCCGGCGCGCAGGGCGTTCTTCTTGTCCACGGTGCAAAGTTAGCGAACGGCCGTCAGGGGCGCGCGCCCGGGGTGCCGTACGGGGACCGGACAGGGCCTTCGGAACGCTCCTCCCCGTGCCCGGCGCGCTCCCGTACGACGTCGATCAGGGCGTGCAGCCGCGGAGATGCGGCCAGATCCTCCAGGGTCACGGGGCGGCCCTCGGCGTCGGCGATCGGCAGGCGCCAGTTCGGGTACTGGTCCCAGGTGCCGGGCAGGTTCTGCGGCCGGCGGTCGCCGACGGCGTCCGGGAGCCAGATGCCGGCCATGCGGGCGGGGGTGCGCAGCAGGAAGCGGTGGACGGCCTGGATCTCCGCCTCCTCGGAGGGGGCTCCGGTGTCCCCGGCGGTGCCGTGCAGCAGGCCGAGC
Organism: Streptomyces mutabilis; assembly: GCF_014649815.1. Lineage (GTDB taxonomy): Bacteria > Actinomycetota > Actinomycetes > Streptomycetales > Streptomycetaceae > Streptomyces > Streptomyces mutabilis. Next base: position 561,123 of record NZ_BMTT01000001.1, read on the forward strand.
CGGGCCAGTACGTCCAGCCACTCGGCCGTGTCCGCCGACGCCTCGGCCCGTTCCTGCTCCAGTGGGCGGGTGAGCAGCCCCAGGCGGTCGCGGAGTTCGACGTGTTCGCCGGTGAGGCGGGCGGCGGTGGACGGCAGGTCGTGGGTGGTCGCGGTGGCCAGGCAGTCGGCGCGCCAGCGCTCGGGGGGCAGGGGACGGCCGTCGCCCTCCCAGTCCCGCTCGAACCAGAGCACCGACGTGCCGAGCACCCCGCGATCGCGCAGCGCCTCGCGCACGCCGGGTTCCACGGTGCCCAGGTCCTCGCCGATCACCACGGCACCGGCGCGGGAGGCCTCCAGGACGAGGACGGCGAGCATGGCCTCGGCGTCGTAGTGGACGTAGGTGCCCTCGGTGGGCGGGTGGCCCTCGGGGACCCACCAGAGCCGGAACAGGCCCATGACGTGGTCGATGCGCAGGGCCCCGGCGTAGCGGAACAGGCCCCGCAGCAGGCCGCGGAAGGGTGAGTAGCCGGAGGCGGCGAGGCGGTCGGGTCGCCAGGGCGGCAGGCCCCAGTCCTGGCCGCGGGCGTTGAAGGCGTCGGGCGGGGCGCCCACCGACATGCCGGCGGCGAAGTGCTCCTGCTGGGCCCAGGCGTCGGCGCCGCGAGGGTGTACGCCCACGGCGAGGTCGTGGACGATCCCGACCGGCATGCCGGCCTCGCGGGCGGTGTGCTGGGCCGCCCTGAGCTGGGTGTCGGTGAGCCAGGCGAGGCGGGAGTGGAAGTCGACGCGGTCCATCAGGGCGGTGCGGGCGCGAGCGGTGTCGGCCGAGCGGGGGTCGCGCAGGCCCTCGGGCCAGCGGTGCCAGTCGGGGCCGTGGACCTCGGCGAGGGCGTACCAGGTGGCGTGGTCCTCCAGGGCGGTGCCCTGTTCGGCGAGGTAGTCGCAGTAGGCGGCGCGGCGGCCGGGGCCGAGGGGAACCTCGCGGAGCAGTTCCAGTGCCTCGCGCTTGAGCTCCCACACGGCGTCCCGGTCGATGAGGGCGTCCCTCTCCAGTACGGCGCCCCGCAGCCGCGCCGCCCGCTCCCGCAGCGTCCGGGCGCGCTCGTGGTCGGTGACGTGCGCGAACTCGGGCACGTCCTCGATCCGCAGGTGCACGGGGTCGGGGAAGCGGCGCGAGGAGGGGCGGTACGGGGAGGGGTCGGTGGGGGGACCGGGCACGGCCGCGTGCAGCGGGTTGACCTGGATGAACCCGGCACCGAGGGCGCGTCCGGCCCAGGCGGCGAGCTCGCCGAGGTCGCCGAGGTCGCCCATTCCCCAGGACCGGTGGGAGAGGAGGGAGTAGAGCTGGACGAGGAGGCCGTGGGAGCGGGCGGCGGGGGCGGGCAGCCGGGCGGGCGCCGCGATCAGGTGGGCGTGCGCGGTCCGGCCGTCGGGGGCGGTGGCGGTCAGTCGGTGGACGCCGGGCGGGAGCCCGGCGAGGGCGTCACGGACCGACCGCCTCACGGCACCGTCACCGGCCGTGCGGGTCGTGGTGCCGTCGCCGGGCGGGCGACCGCGGATGACGTCGCCGGCCGGGGGCCCCGCGGCGTCGTCACCGGCCGGGGGACCTACGACGCCGACACCGGCCCGACGGCCCGCGAGAACATCACCTCCCGGGCGGCCCACGACATCAGCACCACCCGGGCCACCCCCGCCACCCTCACCGGCCCGACGGCCCGCGAGAACATCACCTCCCGGGCGGCCCACGACATCAGCACCACCCGGGCCACCCCCGCCACCCTCACCGGCCCGACGGCCCGCGAGAACATCACCTCCCGGGCGATCCACGGCATCGGCACCACCAGGGCCGCCCTCAGCGTCCCCACCCACCGACGAGCCCACGGCGCCCTCACCGACCGGGCGGTCCGCGAGGGTGTCGCCGGTCGAGGAGGTCGCGATCTCAGCGGACGGGTTACCCACCGTGCCGGTGCGGTGGTCGCCCAGCTCGGTGTCGATGCGCAGCCGGGTGCCGTCGGGCAGGGTGGTGAGGGCGGCCGGTGGGGTGCCGTCACTCCAGGCGACCACGGTGGGCGGCAGCAGGCGTTCGCGCAGGTCGGTGTCGCGGGCGGCGAGCGCGGCACGCACGGCCTCCGGCGTGCTCGCGTCCACGCCGAGGGCGGCCAGGGCCAGCGTGACGGCGGTGACCGAGGCCGCGACGGTGCGGTCCGGGGACGGGCGGTAGGAGGTGGCGACGCCGTGCAGGGCGGCGAGCCGGGTCAGATCCTCGGGAAGGTCCTCGGCGGGAAGCTCGGCCGGCCGGGCTGCTGGCATCTGCGACCTCTATGACCTCGTGGGTTCGGGGACGGCGAAGGAGGGGCCGCCCTGCTCCGGCACGTCGGCCGTGAGTTCGGGCGAGGACTCGCTGGTCAGCGGTACGGCGTCGGCGAACGGCGACTCGCTGGTGAGGGGCTCCGCGTCGGGCAGCGGCGGTTCGCTGGTGAGCGGGGTCTCGGCGCAGCTCCCGGTGGCGCCGAAGACGCAGTAGTGAGGGGTGTCGGAGGCGGCGGAGGGCTCCGCCCAGGGAGTGGACGGCTCCGCCACGGGTTTGGACGGGGCGGGGAGCAGCAGGGGTGCCAGTGCAGCCACGGGGGCCTCCTTGTGTCGAGCACGCTTTTGGCGGGTTACGGCAGCCCTACCCAGTCCGCGCGAGGACAGACGCCCCGACACCGACAACGTGGCCCTGGTCACACCTCACCCCCGAAAAATCTCACCGAATACGGGCGGAACAGTCACCTAACCCATCAGGAGAACGCGCAAACCGGTCACGACGGACAGAGGCCGCGAACGCCGAAGATCAGGGGAAGCGCCCTGGCAACGCCCCGGCTATTCACTCAGTACCTGTACTTGGTGAATACTTACTCCTCATGAGCACCCGTCACATCCTGCTGGGGCTGCTCGCCTCGGGGCCGAGCCACGGCTACGACCTGAAGCGGCGCCACGACGAACGCTTCCCCCAGGCCCGGCCGTTGGCCTACGGGCAGGTCTACACGACCCTGCAGCGTCTGGTCCGCGACGGCCTCGCGGAGGTGGACGGCACCGCGTCGGACGGCGGCCCCGAGCGGACCGCGTACCGCCCGACCGAGGCGGGCGCGCGCGAACTGGCGCGCTGGGCGGGCGAGATCGCCCCGCCCGCCCCCTTCGTGACGAACGAGATCTTCACCAAGGTCGTCGTCTCCATCCTGACCGGTGGCGACGCGGGCACCTATCTGCTGGCCCAGCGCACCGCTCACATGGAACGGATGCGGGAGCTCACAGCGGTGAAGACGGCCCCCGGCACGGACCTGACCACCGTGCTCTCGGCCGACTACGCCCTCAACCACCTCGACGCCGACCTCCGTTGGATGGCCACGACGGCGGCCCGGCTCACCACCCTGACCGCGGAGGTTCGCACAGCATGACGAACGGGGACACGACCGGGAACGCGGCGCAGCCGCTTCTCGCATCCCGCGGCCTGGTGAAGGCCCACGGCAGGACGGAGGCCCTGCGCGGTGCCTCGGTCGAACTGCGGGCCGGCGAGATCCTCGCCGTCACCGGGGCCAGCGGCAGTGGCAAGTCCACGCTGCTGCACTGCCTGGCCGGGATCGTCCGGCCGGACGCCGGCTCGGTGACGTACGCCGGACGGCGGCTGGAGGAACTGCCCGAGAAGCGGCTGAGCGAGCTGCGGCGCACCGATTTCGGGGTGGTCTTCCAGTTCGGTCAGCTGATTCCGGAGCTGACGGCCCTGGACAATGTGGCGCTGCCGCTCATGCTGGCCGGTGCCGGGCGCGTGGAGGCACGGGCGCGGGCCGGGGAGTGGCTGGAGCGGTTCGGGGTGCGCGGGCAGGAGGAACTGCGGCCGGGCGCGATGAGCGGCGGACAGGCCCAGCGGGCGTCGCTGGCCCGTGCGCTGGTCACCGGCCCGAAGGTGGTGTTCGCGGACGAGCCGACCGGCGCGCTGGACTCGCTGTCGGCGGAGCAGGTGATGACGGCGCTGGCGCACACGGCCCGGGAGTCGGGCACGGCGGTGCTGCTGGTCACGCACGACGCCCAGGTGGCGGCGTACGCCGACCGCGAGGTCCGGCTCCGGGACGGCGCGGTTGCGCCGCTGGGGGTGACGGCGTGAGCACGGTGGTCTCGGACGTCCGGCTGGCCCGGCAGCTGGTGCGCGGATCGGACCGGCGGGAGTGGTGGCGACTCGCGCTGACGGCGGCGGGCGCGGCACTGGCGACGGGCTTCGCGCTGGCGGCGGTCGCGCTGGCCTCGGTCCCGAGTGGTTTCACCGTGTCCGTCTTCCACGGTCTGGCGAGCCAGCCCGGTACCCGGTCCGGGGTGATCGCCGGCCTGTTGCTGGTGCTGGTGCCGGTGCTGGCGTTTCTCGGCCAGTGCACGCGGATCGGGGCCGTGCACCGGGACCGCCGCCTCGCCGCGCTGCGGCTGGCCGGGGCGACGCCCTGGCAGGTGCGGCGGATCGCGGCGCTGGAGACCGGGCTCGCCTGTCTGGTGGGCTCGGCGGTGGCGACCGTCTTCTCGGTGCTGCTCCTGCTGCGCCTGTGGAACGGGCCGACCGCGCTGACGTGGGCGGGCATCGCGCTGGTCGCCGTCGGCGTACCCGTACTGGGCGCGGCAGCGGGTGCGCTGGCGCTGCGCCGGGTCGTGGCGTCGCCGCTGGGATGGGTGCGACGGGTGGCGCCGCGAACGGGACGCGGGCCGGGGACGCTGTTCCTGTGCGGACTGGTCCTCCTGGCAGCGGTGGCCCCGCTCGCCATGAGCAGCGGTCACAGCGCGGGCGACCGGGTGCACTGGCAGGGTCCGCTGACCGTCTTCTCCCTCGTCGTCGCGCTCGGCGCGGGCGCGGTCTGGCTGGCCGGGGCCACCGCTCGGTTCACCGGCCGGCTCCTGGCCGAGCGGGCCGGGACGGCGGCCCCACTGCTCGCGGCGGAACGGCTGCGCGACGACCCGTATGCCCCGGCCCGCACCCACGCCGCCGTCCTCGTGGTGACCGTCGCCGGTACGGCGTTCCTGTGCATCCGGCACGCGATGCTCACCGAGCTGCGCACCAGGGAGTGGCACCTCGGCGCCGACATGGCGTACTACACCACCGGCCTCGACCTGACCGCCGCCGCCGTCCTCGTCGCCCTCGCGATCACCCTCTGCGGCCTCGCCGTGGGCACTGCCGAGTCGCTGACCACCCGCCGCCGCGCCCTGGCAGCCCAGGTCGCCGCGGGAGTGCCCCGTACGGTCCTGAACCGGGCCCTGCTCCTGGAGACCGCGCTCCCCCTCGCCCCCGCCCTGCTGCTGGCGGGCGTCGGCGGCATGGCGGTCGGCACCTGGTACTCGTCCCTGACCGGCGACGGCTCGCTCCCGTGGACCGCCCTGCTGGTCGCGCCCGCCGTGTACGGGTCCTGCCTGCTGGCAGCAGCGACGGCACTGCCGCTGCTGGGGCGCTCGGTGCGGCCGGGCGAGCTGCGCTACGTGTGAGGGGTCGATGACCGGGCGCGGGCAGGTCGGCCGAGGGCCAGGGTGACCAGCGACTCCGCCGGGGAACCTCCGCCCGTCCCGGCCGCGCGCGTCTCCCCGTCGCAGCCGTGCCGGATGGCGCCCCGCGGCTCGGGCCGGGGGCGGGTAGCGTTCCAGAAGCGTGAGCAGTCGGCGGCCATGTGTCATCGGAGGGCTCACATGAGCGACTCAAGGACAGTTGGAGTGGAAGTGCTCACGCTTCCCCGCGAGGGCGTGGAGCCGGGACGGGCGTGAGCCGTCACGGGCTGCGGATCCACCGGGACGGAGCACGGAAGGAGCCGCGTGTCACCGCCGCCGCACCGGCTGCTCCAAGCGCTCGACCGCTTCAACGCCGCTCACCCGTGGGACCACAACGCCCACTACCACCCGTGGATCCTGCGACGGCTCCCCAGCCGGTTCGGCAGCGCGCTGGACGTCGGTTCCGGCAGCGGTGATCTGGTCCGGCTCCTCGCCACCCGCGCCGACGAGGTCCGGGGCATCGACTCCGACCCGGAGATCACCTCGCGGGCGCGCCTGCTGACCCCCGAGGCGACATCCGCGTCCTTCACCGTCGCGGACGCCCCGACGGGCCTCCCGGACGGGCCCCACGACGTCATCACCTGCGTCGCCACCCTCCACCACCTGCCCTTCGCCGAGACCCTCGCCGCCTTCCGCCGGCACCTGGCTCCCGGCGGCACCCTGGTCGTCGTCGGCCTCTACCGGCCACAGACCGCCACGGACCATCTGCTCAGCGCCACGGCCCTCCCCCTGAACGCCGCCACGGGGTGGCTCAAGAACCGAGGGCGGAGCGCGGCCCCGCCCGTTTCGATGTCCGCCCGGACCCGGCCGGCCGACATGCCCTTCGCCGACATCGCCCAACAGGCCCGTACGGTCCTGCCCGGCGCACGCCTGCGCCGCCGGCTCTTCTGGCGCTACACACTCACGTGGCGTCGCCCCTGATCGAGCGCCGCCCCGGCCTTCCTCCTGGTCGGGGCGCTGACCGCGCGCGCTGGGGCCGGGCACCCCGCACCGGGAACACCCCGCACGCCAGGGCTGAGTTCCCCACTGCGTTCTCGACTCTCACCACAGGTTCCGGTTGTCGAGTCGTACCGGGAAGGCCGCTGCCCGCCCCGACGGCTCACTCAGCGCCGGCCACGCCTTCGCCGGCGCGGGCGAATGGGCGGATGCCACCCCGTCCTCGTGGTCGTCGAGGTCACCTCGTACGACTCGGACACCGACCGGCGCGACCGCGTCGACAAGCCCCGGGCACGCGCGGAGACCGGGATCCCGGTGTACCTCCTCATCGAACGGGACACCTGCGAGGTGCGCAGCCGGCCGGACGGCGGGCGGTACGAGACCGTGCAGCGGTCCCCTTCGGCGAGGAGATCGCGCTGCCCGATCCCGTCGGCATCACCCTGGACACCGAGCCGCTGAAGAAGTGGGTGCGCTGACCCGCTCCCGCCAGCCGCGGCTCCCACCCGACCGCACGGCGGACAGAGGCCCGGATCGTCAGGCGGAAATGCCGTCGATCCGGGCCATGGCGTCCTCCGCGCCGTACGGCTGCAGGTACGGCAGCCAGCGCGGGTCCCTATGGCCCGTACCGATGATGCGCCAGGCCAGTCCGGTGGGCGGGGCGGGCTCGTGGCGCAGGCGCCAGCCGATCTCGCCGAGGTGGCGGTCGGCCTTGAGGTGGTTGCAGCGGCGGCAGGACGCCACCACGTTGTCCCACGCGTGCAGGCCCCCGCGGCTTCGCGGGATGACGTGGTCGACGCTGGTGGCGACGGCGCCGCAGTACATGCAGCGGCCCCCGTCCCGGGCGAAGAGCGCCCGGCGGGTGAGCGGGACGGGCCCCCGGTAGGGCACCCGCACGAACCGCTTGAGCCGGACCACGCTGGGTGCGGGCACGGTGACGGTCGCGCTGTGCAGAAAGGCGCCGGACTCCTCGAGGCACACGGCCTTGTTCTCGAGGACGAGGACGAGCGCGCGGCGGAGCGGTACGACGCCGAGTGGCTCGTACGACGCGTTGAGGACCAGAACATGCGGCACGGGTGCCTCCTTGGGCGTCGGCGGCGCGTGGCTCGCGCCGGGACGATCTGCAGTCAGTCTCCCCTCATGGCTGGTGGAAGCGCCACCATGTCCCGGTAACGGGCTGGGAGTGTTTTCGACCACAGGGAATCCATCCCCACGACCGTGACCAGTTCAAGCGCGGGTGAGCACGGTCTCTCCTGTGAACTTCGCGCCGTTCCGCACACGGTGCCCCGTTAGTGTGGTGATTCCGCCCGTCCGGTGACCATTCCGTGGACTTGGAGCGACCCCCACCGGGGGGGGCGGGCGGCACCGCACCTGGAGGTATCCGTCGTGTCCCTGTCCGCCGCCGTCCTACTGGCCGCCGGTCCGTCACCGTCGCCGTCGCCCTCGGAGTCGTCGACACCGGCGGTGCCCTCGTTCAAGGACGCCCAGGAAAGCGCCTCGAACGCCGCCGGCTGGGTCGAGGAGAACTGGTCGACCTGGCTCGCGATCGGCCTGCGGGTGCTGCTGATCGTGGCGATAGCGGCGGTGCTCAGGGTGGTGGTCCGGCGGGCGATCACCAAGCTGATAGACCGGATGAACCGCAGGGCCGGGACGGGAGCCAGCACCGCGCTGAGCAGCCTGCTGGTCAACGCCGAGCGGCGCCGCCAGCGCTCGGAGGCCATCGGGTCCGTACTGCGCTCGGTGGCCAGCTTCCTCATCCTCGGCACCGCGGCCCTGATGGTGCTGGGCACCTTCGAGATCAACCTGGCCCCGCTGTTGGCCTCCGCGGGTGTCGCCGGCGTCGCGATCGGCTTCGGCGCCCGCAATCTGGTCACCGACTTCCTCTCCGGCGTTTTCATGATCCTGGAGGACCAGTACGGCGTCGGCGACAGCATCGACGCCGGCGTGGCCTCCGGCGAGGTCATCGAGGTCGGACTGCGGGTGACCAAGCTGCGCGGCGACAACGGCGAGATCTGGTACGTCCGCAACGGCGAGGTGAAGCGGATCGGCAACCTCTCCCAGGGCTGGTCGACGGCCGGCGTCGACGTGACCGTCCGCTCGGACGAGGACCTGGAGAAGGTGAAGGAGACCATCGCCGCGGTCGGCGAGCGGATGAGCAAGGAGGAACCCTGGAACGAGATGCTCTGGGGCCCGATCGAGGTGCTCGGCCTGGACTCCGTACTGCTGGACTCCATGGTGGTGCGGGTCTCCGCGAAGACCATGCCCGGCAAGTCCCTCACCGTCGAGCGCGAGCTGCGCTGGCGCGTCAAGCGAGCCTTCGACGCGGCCGGCATCCCGATCGTCGGCAGGCCGGAGGTGCCGGGGCAGGAGGCCGCGGCACCCGATCCGACCGCGGGCATGGCGGCCCCGTCGGCCTACTCGAGCACCGTCTCCCCGCAGTCCGTCGCGGCGTCCCCGATTCCGCCGCCGAGCACCACCAAGTAGGGACACCCGCGCTCTTCCCGCCCCCGAGACAACGACCGGGTCTGACCGGGACTCTCCTCGCCGTCGACGCGGGGAACAGCAAGACCGACGTGGCCGTGGTGGCGGCCGACGGGGAGGTCCTCGCCACGGCTCGCGGCGGCGCCTTCCGGCCTCCCGCGGTGGGCGTCGAGCGGGCCGTGGACGCCCTGGCGGAAGCGGTGGCGCGGGCCTTCGCGGCGGCCGGCGTCACCTCCGTCGAACACGTCTCGGCATGCCTGGCCAACGCCGACCTGCCGGTGGAGGAGGAGCAGCTGGCCGCCGCCCTGCACGCCCGCGCGCGGGGCGCGAGCGTGGACGTGCGCAACGACGCGCTCGCGGTCCTGCGGGCCGGCGTCGACGAGCCGCGCGGGGTCGCCGTGGTGTGCGGAGCGGGCGTCAACTGCGTCGGCATGCGCCCCGACGGGCGCACCGCCCGCTTCCCGGCCGTCGGGCGGCTGTCCGGCGACTGGGGCGGCGGCTGGGGGCTCGCGGAGGAGGCGCTGTGGCACGCGGCGCGGGCGGCGGACAGCCGCGGGGACCCCACCGAGCTGGCGCGCACGCTGCCCGCCCACTTCGGGCTCGCCTCGATGTACGCCCTCATCGAGGCCCTGCACCTGCGCCGGGTCGAGCCCGCCCGGCGGCACGAGCTGACGCCCGTGCTGTTCGCGACGGCGGCGGGCGGCGACCCGATCGCGCGGGCGATCGTCGACCGGCAGGCCGACGAGGTGGTCGCCATGGCCACGATCGCGTTGACCCGGCTGGACCTGCTGGCCGAGCGGACGCCGGTACTGCTGGGCGGCAGCGTCCTGGCGGCCCGGCATCCGCGGCTCGACGACCGGATACGGCAGCTGCTGGCGGCCCGCGCCCCCGAGGCCGTACCGCGCGTGGTGACGGCCCGGCCGGTGCTGGGCGCGGTGCTGCTGGGGCTTGACCGGACGGGGGCGGCGCCCGAGGCGCACGCGCGGGCGCGGGACCACTTCGCCGGCTGAGGCCCTGGGCGGTGTCGCGCCACCGGAACCGGTCCGGGGAACCGGACCGGTTCCGGTGGCGTATTCCTGGGCATGGGTGGTGCGTTGCACCCGGATCGAATCAAGATCGAGTGAAGGCCGGTGCGAATGCCGGTGCGGGCAGCGATACTTGCGGCGACGGATGACCATGGGGGAGGTCAGCAGTGAATCGACCGCCGAAGGGCAGCGCGGCGCCACCGCCGGGCACGGGCGTGCCGACCCTGCCCGCCGTACCGCCGCGGTCCGCGTCCGTCCCACCGCAGCGGGGCGGTGCTCCCGCCGGGTCCCCTCCCCCTCCCCCTCCCCCGCCCACCGCCCCCCGCCGCACCGCGTTCGCCGAGGGCCTCGACCGGCTGCGCGCGGCCGCCGTCACCGAGCCGGGGCGGCTGCGGATCATCGGGGCGCTGCTCGCCGCGCTGGTCGTCGCCTTCGGCGCGGTCACCGCCTGGCAGATGCACGAGCGATCCGCGGCGGCCGACGACGTGCTGCACCGCAGCCAGCCGCTCACCTCGGACGCGGCCGACATATACCGTTCCCTCGCCGAGGCCAACACCGCGGCCTCCAGCGGGTTCCTCGCCGGCGGCCAGGAGACCGAGGAGTCCCGGGACCGGTACGAGAAGGGCATCCGCACGGCCGCCGAAGGGCTGGTGACGGCCGCCGCCGACTCCGACGCCGACTCGCCCTCGGCCGACACCATCACCAGGCTCAACCGCCTGCTGCCCGAGTACAAGGGCCTCATCGAGCGCGCCCGCACCTACAACCGGCAGGGCTTCCCGGTCGGCGGCGCCTACCTGCGCTACGCCAACGAGAAGATGCAGCGGGAGATGCTCCCCGCCGCGGAGGACCTGTACAAGACGGAGAACCGGCGGCTGAGCGCCGACTACGACGACGCCAGGTCCTACCCGTGGGCCGCCATCGGCCTCGGCGTCCTCGCGCTCGCCGCCCTGGCCTGGGCACAGCACCGCAACTACCGGCGCACCAACCGGGTCCTCAACCACGGCATGGTCACCGCCACGGCCACGGCCGCCGTCGTCCTGCTCTGGCTGGTCGTCGGCCACGGCGTCGCGCGGTCGAACCTGGGCGACTCCCACGACCACGGCGTACGTTCGCTGAACGTGCTGCACGACGCCCGGATCGCCTCCCTCAAGGCGCGGGGCAACGAGAACCTCACCCTGGTGGCGCGCGGCGCGGAGACGAAGAAGGTCGGCGACGAGACGGTCGACGCCTACGACTTCGACTTCGGGAAGAACATGGACGCGCTCGGCAATGGCCTGGCCCGGGCCGCCTCCCTGGCCGACGACGAGGCGGGCGAGCGCCCGGTCACCGTGGCGAAGGGGAACATGGCGGAGTGGAAGGAGCGCCACGCCGCCGCCCGTGAGCAGGACGAGAACGGCAACTACCAGCAGGCGCTGGACCTGGTGATCGGCGGCGAGGGTGCCACCGACGAGTGCTTCGACGGCGTCGACGCCTCGCTCGCCACCGCTCTCGAGCACGAGGAACGGGAATTCGCGCAGGCGGCGGGCGACGGGCTGGACGCGATGGGGTACCTGCCGCAGGGCGCCGGTGTCCTCGCCGGGCTGGGCGCGGCCGGCGCGCTGCTGGGCATCGGGCGCAGGCTCTCGGAGTACCGGTGAGGCGGGGCGTGGGTCCGGCGGACGGGTGGGAAGGGGAACCCGTGAAAGGAGGCGTGAGGATGCGCGCACGACGACTGCGGACCGGCCTGAAGGGCTGGGGCGGAGTGGGGGCGATGGCCGTCGCCTGCGCCCTCGCCGTGCTCTTCGCCCTGCTCCTGCCGTTGGCCCGCGCCGACGGCGGGAGCGACGGCACGGACAGCGGCGGCCACGGCGTCGCCCGCGGGGGCCAGGCACGCGCCGCCGAGGAGTGCACGGACCCGGAGAAGCAGACCCTGCCCCCGGCCGGCGACGACGGCCCCGCCATCGACGAGATCCGCGGCCGTGAGGGCGAGAGGCGCAAGCTGATCGTCGGCGTCGACCAGAACAGCTACCACTGGGGCTACCGGGACCCGAACAGCGGCGGCGACGCCGAGCTGGAGGGCTTCGACATCGACCTGGTGCGCCGCATCGCCGAGGACATCCTCGGCGACCGGAACGCCGTGCAGTTCAAGGCGATCCCCACCGACCAGCGCATACCCGCGATCCAGGACGGCCGGGTCGACATGGTGGTCCGCACCATGACCATCAACTGCGACCGCCTGACCGACGTCGCCTTCTCCGCCCCGTACTTCCGCACCGGCCAGCAGGTGCTGGCCCCCAGGTCGTCGGACATCACCGGCTACGACGGGACACTGGCCGGCAAGGAGATCTGCACGGCGGCGGGTTCGACGGCGTTGAGCACCCTCCAGCGGGACCGGGCCGACGGCAGGCTCGCCGAGGGCGTCGACCTGCGCACCACGGTGCCCAACCAGCTGGACTGCCTGGTGCGGCTCCAGCTCGGCGAGGTCGACGCGGTGGTCACCGACGGCGCGCTCGCCGCGAGCCAGGCGGCCCAGGACCCCACGGTGGAACTGAAGGGCGACGCCTTCACCACCGAGTACTACGGCGTGGCGATGAAGAAGGACGCCGACGATCTGGTACGCCGGGTCAACCACATCCTCGTTCAGTGGCGCGCGGACGAGGCCGAGGGCTGGCAACGCTCGTACGAACGGTGGCTGTCCAAGACCATGGGCGGCGACCCGGCGAAGTCGGAGCCACCGAGTCCACCGCAGTACCTGCGCGAGAACTGAAGGACCGCCGCACCGCGAGGACGCACCGCGGGAACAGAGAACGCACAAGTCCGCGACAGCGAGAGGTGATCGATGGGCGACACGGGACCCACCGGGCCGGTGATGGACCGGGACGAGGTGGACCGTGCGCTGGCGCGGCTCGGCGCGGAGCACGAGGCGATCGAGACCTCGCTCCTCGCCCTCCAGGACCACGCGGGCCGCAGACTCCTCGAAGGCGCCGAGCTGACCGGGGTGACCGCCGAGCGCTGGGCCGCCGCGGAGGCGTCGATCACGCTGCTGTGGACCTACTTCGACGCGTACTCGGGCGCGTTGCGCACCGCGCGGGAGATCCGGGCCCGGCGCCGCTGGTCCAGCCGCGAGGACCTGGCGGAGCTGACCGAACTGATGCGCGGCGAGGCCGTCACGGTGGCGGGCGGCGGCGCCACGGCCACGGGCCCCACCCTGACCGGGGGGCCGGGCCGGCTCAGCGAGCGGTACTCACTGGCGACGCTGGTGGACCGGATGAACCAGCTGTACGCGACCTCCCTGGACATGGTGGTCGCCGCCGACGCGGTGTGGTCGGCGCTGCCCGCGCGGATCGACTTACTCGCCGCCGAGCTGAGGCGCACCCGCGAACTCGCGCACTCCGTGGGCGTCCGTCCCGGCGAGCACCCGGCCGGCGACGACCTGGAGCGGATCACCCGCACCCTGACGAGGCTGCGCGAGCAGGTCGTGTCCGACCCGCTCGCCTTCTGGCTGCCCGCCGAGGGCAGTTCGGCGCCGGGCGGCGGCCGCCCGGACACCACGGTGTACGACCGGGAGGCGCGCGCCCTGGAGGACGTGCGCCGTGAGATCGACGCCGTGCTGGCCGTGCGCCAGGACGCCGAGCAGCGGATCGTACGGCTGCGGGACGTGCTCTCCCGCGCGGACCGCACGCTCGCCGAGGCCCGCACCGCGCGCGGCGAGGTGCTGGCGAAGATCGCCGCGACGGAGGTGCCGGTGGTCAGCGGTCCGCCGACCGCGCTCCAGGAGCAGCTCGCGGCGGCCGCCGAGTACCGCAGGCACGCCCAGTGGCACCGTCTGTCCCCGCTCCTGGAGTCCCTGGAGGAGAAGGCCGAGGACGAGCTGCTGCGCGCCCGGGAGTCGTTGACGGCGGTCACCGCGCCGCTCGCGGTCCGCGCCGAGCTGCGCGGCCGGCTGGACGCGTACAAGGCGAAGGTGGCCCGGCTCGGCCACGCCGAGGACCCCGAGCTGTCCGAAAAGTACGAGAAGGCGCGCCGCATGCTGTGGAGCGCGCCCTGCGACCTGCGCGTCGCCGAGCAGGCCGTGCTGCGCTACCAGCACGCGGCGGCCGAACTGCTCGGCTCAGCCCCGCGCGTGCCCGGTCAGGGCGGGCCGGTGGACCGGACCGGACGGGGGCCCGGCGCGTGAGCGACGAGGGGGAGGCAGCGTCATGAGTGAGGCAGGGCGGACGTGTCAGCGTCCCGGCTGCGACGGGACCTACGAGGACGTGGGCGGCGGCGAGCTGTACTGCGACACGTGCGGTCTCGCACCGGTCGTCGCCGCCGACGGCATGGTCGGCTCGTCGCCGACCGGCGTCACCGGGGGCGGCGGGCGGGGCTCGGGCGGCTCGGCGGACAGTGGGAGTTCCCGTTCCAGCGGGCGCAGTTCGCGTACGTCGTCGCAGTCCTCGAAGTCCCGGCGTTCGGTGTCGGGGCGGCTCTCGCGGTCGGTGTCGGGCCGGTCCACGGGACGCTCGGTGTCGGTGCGCAGCTCGGGTTCGGGCGCCGGTGCCTCCGCGCGCGGCCGGCTCGGTGCCGGTCTGGTCGAGGTCCCGGCGATCCCGCGCCCCGACCCACGCGCGATGGTCCTGGACAATCCCGAGGTGCCGGAGCGGAAGCGGTTCTGCTCGCGCTCGGACTGCGGGGCGCCGGTCGGGCGGGCGCGCGGGCAGCGGCCGGGGCGCACGGAGGGTTTCTGCACCAAGTGCGGGCACCCGTACTCGTTCGTGCCCAAGCTGCGGGCCGGGGACGTGGTGCACGGCCAGTACGAGGTGGTGGGCTGCCTCGCGCACGGCGGCCTCGGCTGGATCTACCTGGCCGTCGACAAGGCCGTCTCGGACCGCTGGGTGGTCCTCAAGGGCCTGCTGGACACCGGCGACCAGGACGCGATGGCGGCGGCGATCTCCGAGCGGCGGTTCCTCGCGGAGATCGAGCACGCGAACATCGTGCGGATCTACAACTTCGTCGAGCACCTCGACCAGCGGACGGGTTCGCTGGACGGGTACATCGTCATGGAGTACGTCGGCGGCAAGTCCCTGAAGGAGATCGCCAACGGCCGGCGCACCCCCGAGGGGCGGCGCGACCCGCTGCCGGTGGAGCAGGCCTGCGCGTACGGCATCGAGACGCTGGAGGCGCTCGGTCACCTGCACAGCCGCAACCTCCTCTACTGCGATCTCAAGGTCGACAACGCCATTCAGAGCGAGGACCAGCTCAAGCTGATCGACATGGGCGCGGTGCGCCGGATGGACGACGAGGAGTCCGCCATCTACGGCACGGTCGGCTACCAGGCACCGGAGGTCGCCGACGTCGGCCCGTCGGTGGCGTCCGACCTGTACACGGTCGGACGCACGCTGGCCGTGCTGACGTTCGACTTCCAGGGCTACACGACCGTCTACGCCGACTCGTTGCCGGACCCGGACACCATCGACGTCTTCCGGCGGTACGAGTCGTTCTACCGGCTGCTGGTGCGGGCCACCGACCCCGATCCGGCGCGCCGGTTCGCCTCGGCGCAGGAGATGGCGGAGCAGCTGACGGGCGTGCTGCGCGAGGTGGTCTCGCTGCAGACGGGCCGCTCCCGGCCCGCCGTGTCCACGCTGTTCGGGCCGGAAGCCAGGGTGACCGACACGGAGCTGTTCCCGAGGCTCGACGGTGAGGTGTCCCGGCTGGGGGCGCGGGAGGTCGGGAGCAGGCGGCGCGGCGCGGGTGCGGCGGCCGGGCTGACGGGCGGCGCGGGCACCGGCCCGGCGCTGCCGGGCGGTACGAGCGCCGCGGTCGGGGCGCCCGGCGGGACGGGGGCGGGTCCGGGGGCCCCCGGCGGGACGGGCACGGGCGCCACCGGACCGGCGGGCACGGGCGCCGTCCCGCCCGCGGGGACGGGCGCGAGCGCCGCGCTGCCGGGCGCGGTGAGCACGGCCGGCGCGGGCGGCGGGCCCGGCGCCACCGCTCCCGGCCTGGTCAAGCAGGCCGACGCTCCCGTCGCCGCCCTCGCGCTGCCGGTGCCCCGGGTCGACGCCGGGGACCCCAACGCGGGTTTCCTGGCGGGCCTGATGGCGTCCGCGCCGGCCGAGCTGCTGACCGCGCTGGCCGCGGCGCCCGCTCCGTCCACGGAGACGCGGCTGCGGCAGGTCCGGGCCCGGCTGGAGAGCGGCGACGCGCCCGGCGCCCTGGAGGGTCTGGAGACGCTGGAGGGTGAACGGCCCGACGACTGGCGGGTGGTCTGGTACCGGGGGCTGGCCGCGCTGGTGACCGGCGACCACGAGGGCGCCGCACTGGCCTTCGACGCGATCTACGACGCGTTCCCGGGCGAGATCGCGCCCAAGCTGGCGCTGGGCCTGTGCGCGGAGGTTCTGGGTCAGCTCGACAACGCGGCCGAGTACTACCGCCTGGTGTGGGCCACCGACCCGAGCCACGTCAGCGCGGCGTTCGGGCTGGCCCGGGTGCAGTTGGCCGGCGGCGACCGGGCCGGTGCCGTACGGACGTTGGAGTCGGTGCCGGAGTCCTCCATCCACTACACCGGCGCGCGCGTGGCGGCCGTACGGGCGCGGCTGCGGCAGCGCACCGCGGCGGCGGGCGACGTGGCGTTCCTGGACGATCTGACCGCTGCCGCGCGGCAGGTCGAGGCGCTGGACGTGTACGGTCTGGACCCGGCGCGGCGCGAACAGCTGTCGGCCGAGGTCCTCGGCTGCGCGCTGGACTGGGTACTCTCCGGAGGTCGGGGTTCCGTCCCTCCCGCCGCCGGGGGACGGACGCTGCTCGGCAGCGGCCTGGACGAACGCGGCCTGCGCTTCGGCCTGGAGCGTTCGTACCGCACGCTGGCCCGGCTGGCGCGGGGCGGCGAGGAGAGGATCGACCTGGTGGAACGTGCCAATCGTTACCGCCCCCGGACGTGGGTGTAGTTGATGTCGCAGATGCCCCAGCAGGCCGCTGTGCCGAAGTGCCCGAGCTGCGAGGAACCCCTCGAGTCGGGTGACCGTTTCTGCGGTGCGTGTGGATACGACCTGTCCGCCGTGCCCGCACGGCCCGACGACAGCCCGACGATCGCCATGAACGGCGCGGTGTCCCCGCCGTCGTCGGCACCGGACGGCGTGGACTGGCCCGTGGCCCGGGACTCGGACGGCTTCGGCCGGCCCGCCCCCGTTCACACGGCGGCCGAGGTCCCGGGCACCGACTCGGGCGGCTCCTCGCTGCCGCCGCCACCGGCCGCACCGCCGATGCCGCCGGTGCGGCCGGTGCCGTCGGGCGCGCCGCCCATGCCGCCGACGGCGCCCGAACCGGCCGCGTCCGGGGTGCGGTCCGACCACCGGGCGGGCCCGGAGGATCACGGGCGGGAGGAGTACGGCCGGGGGAACCACGGACGGGAGGACTACGGACGGGAGGACTACGGGCGGAGCGACCGCCGAGAGCCCGAGGAGTACCCGTTGCAGGCGCCCGACCCCCGCTCGCCCGCCGCACCCGCGGCACCGACAGCACCCGCCGCACCCGCCGCACCCGCCGCACCCGCCGCGAACGAGAAGGTATGCGTGGCCTGCCGCGCGGGCCGGGTCGACGACGACGGCTACTGCGAGAACTGCGGGCACGCCCAGCCTCGCGAACGCGACCACATGGAGCAGGAGTCCGGCCCGGTCGCCGCGGTGAGCGACCGCGGCCTGCGGCACCACCGCAACGAGGACGCGTTCTCCGTCGGCTGCACCGCGCTGCCCGACGGCGCTCCCGCGAGCGTGGCGATCGTCTGCGACGGCGTCTCCTCGGCGACCCGCCCCGACGACGCCTCGCTCGCGGCGTCCCGGGCGGCCGGCGAGTCGCTGCTCAGCGCCCTGCCGCGCGGCACGCATCCGCAACAGGCCATGCACGACGCCATCCTCGCCGCCTCGCACGCCGTCAACGCGCTGGCCGAGGAACCCGAGACGGCCCGCGAGCAGGCCCCGCACCAGAACGCCCCCGCCTGCACCCTGGTCGGCGCCGTGGTGGCCGCGGGCCTGCTGGTCGTCGGCTGGGTCGGCGACAGCCGCGTCTACTGGGTGCCGGTCGACCGGAGCACCCCGCCCGCCCGGCTCACCGAGGACGACTCGTGGGCCGCGCAGATGGTCGCCGCCGGCCTGATGAGCGAGGCCGAGGCCTACGCCGACGAGCGCGCCCACGCCATCACCGGGTGGCTCGGCGCCGACGCCTACGAACTGGAGCCGCACACCGCGGCGTTCAAGCCGGACCGGCCCGGTGTGGTCGTGGTCTGCACGGACGGCCTGTGGAACTACGCGGAGTCGGCCGAGGAGATGGCCGACGCCGTGCCCCTGGACGCTGCCGCGCGCCCCCTGCACAGCGCCCGCGTCCTGGTCGGTCACGCCCTGGACGGCGGGGGCCACGACAACGTAACAGTGGCCCTCCTGCCGTTCCCGGTGCCGCCGCAGGGGGCAGGATCGGCCTGAGGCCCCCCGCACGGGCAGGCATGCGCGCGGGGCGGTCTCGCGGGCCGCAGGGGGCGGCCCGCGCCGTCAGCCCACCACCGTGGGGACGTAGAGGGGGATGCGATCGGGCATGGCCAATTTCTCGAAGTCGAACGTGCCGCAGTTCTCGGTGGACGTCTACCAGAACGAGTACCTGCCCGAGGGTGGCCGCGAGGTCAACGCCATCGTGACGGTCACCGCGACCGGCGGCGGCACGATCGGGAGCGCGGTCACCGCGCCCCACCTGTACTCACCGGGCCAGGGCCCGTCCGCGGCCGTGGCACTCATGGTCGACTGCTCGGGCTCGATGGACTACCCGCCCACCAAGATGCGCAACGCCCGCGACGCGACGGCCGCCGCGATCGACACTCTGCGCGACGGCGTGCACTTCACGGTGATCGGCGGCACGCACGTGGCCAGGGAAGTCTATCCGGGCGACGGCCGGCTCGCGGTCGCCGACGCCACCACCCGGGAGCAGGCCAAGCAGGCGCTGCGCAGGCTGAGCGCGGGCGGCGGCACCGCCATCGGCACCTGGCTGCGGCTGGCCGACCGGCTGCTGGCCACCGCGGACGTCGCCATCCGCCACGGCATCCTGCTCACCGACGGCCGCAATGAACACGAGTCACCCGAGGAGCTGAAGGCCGCGCTCGACGCCTGCGCCGGACGCTTCACCTGTGACGCGCGGGGCGTGGGCACCGACTGGGAAGTGAAAGAAGTCACAGGGATCGCCTCCGCCCTGCTCGGCACCGCCGACATCGTCGCCGACCCGGCCTCTCTCACCGCCGACTTCACGCAGATGATGGAGACGGCGATGGGCAAGGAGGTCGCGGACGTCGCCCTGCGCCTGTGGACCCCCGTGGGCACCACTGTGAAGTTCGTCAAGCAGGTCGCCCCCACGGTCGAGGAACTGACCGGCCGCCGCGCCGAGGCGGGCCCGCGCGCCGGTGACTACCCCACCGGTTCCTGGGGCGACGAGTCCCGCGACTACCACGTCTGCGTGGAGGTACCGGCCGCGGACCTCGGCCAGGAGATGCTTGCCGCCCGGGTCTCCCTGGTCATTCCGGAGCCCGGCGGCACGGTCCAGAGCCTCGGCGCCCAGGGCCTGGTGCGCGCCGTGTGGACCGACGACATGGCCGCCTCCACGTCGATCAACCCCCAGGTCGCCCACTACACCGGGCAGGCCGAACTGGCGCAAGTCATCCAACAGGGGCTCGATCTCCGCAAAGCGGGAGACATCGACGGATCAACGGCCAAACTGGGCCGGGCCGTTCAGCTCGCGGGAGCCTCCGGAAACGCGGATACGGCGAAACTGCTCGCCAAGGTGGTGGACGTGGTCGACGCGGTGGCAGGTACTGTGCGACTCAAAGCGAAGGTCGAGGAGGCCGACGAGATGACTCTCGAGACTCGGTCGACGAAGACTGTTCGTGTGAAGAAGTGACGCAGGACAACACGGTCCATCAAGCCCGCAAGAGGGGGAAGCACCGACATGCCGACCTGCCCGAACGGACACCAGTCGGGTTCCGACGACTGGTGCGAGGTCTGCGGTCACCGCATGGCCGGTGCCGTGCCGCCCCCTCCCCCGCCGCCGCCCCCGGGCGGCGGCTACTTCCCGCCGCCGGCCGGCCCGGGCGGCGGTCCCGGTGGCCCGGCGGGCGGCCCCGGTGGTCCCGGTGCCGAGCCGCAGGTGTGCCCGCAGTGCCGCACGCCGCGTGAGGGCGGGGCGCCGTTCTGCGAGGAGTGCCGGTGGAACTTCCTCACCAACACCGCCACCTCGTACACCCCGGCCGCCCCGCGCCCGCAGGCGTCCGGTGGCCCGGGGCCGCGCTTCCCGCAGCCGCCGTCGGGCCCGTCGTACGGCGGCGGTGACTCGTACGACTACCAGGGCTCCCGCCCGTCCCGGATGAACCGGCCGGCGGAGCCGATCCCGCCGGGCCCGCCCTTCGGCGGCGACCCGTCGGGGAACGGTGGGCCGGGCGGTGGTCCCGGTGGTCGCCCTGGCGGCCCCGGTGACTCGGGCGGTCCTGGTGGCACCTTCGGGCCTGGCGGCGCCAATGGGCCCGGCGGTCCCGGTGGCCCTGGCGGCCCCTTCGGATCCGGTGGCCCCAATGGGCCCGGCGGACCCAGCGGGCCTGGCGGACCCAACGGGCCCGACGGTTCGGGCGGTCCGGGCGGCCCCTTCGGATCGGGTGGCCCCAATGGCCCCGGAGGCCCCTTCAACCCCGGCGGGCCTGCTGGTCCCGAAGGACCGGGCCGCCCCGGCGGTCCGGGAGCCGGCAGCCCCTCTGACCCCTTCGGCCCCGGTGGCCCCGGTGGCCCCGGCGCACCGTCCCGTCCCGGTGGGCCCGGCGACCCCGGTGGCCCCAACGGGCCTTCCGGCCCGCCCGCACCTCCCTCGTTCGGCGCCGACCCGTCGCGGCCGGTTCCGCCGCCGCCCGGCCCCGGTGCCCCGGGGGGCTCTCCGCAGGGTTACCAGCACTCCGGTCCGCCGGCCCCGCCCGCCTTCCCGCAGGAGACCGACCGCCCGCAGCAGGGCGGCCCCTCCTTCGGCGGCGGAGACGACGACTGGGTGCTCTCCCCGCCGTCGTCCGGCGGACCGGGTGGCCCCGGTGGTCCGGGTGGTCCGAACGGCCCGGGTCCGGCGCAGGGCGGCGGCTACGGCTACCCGCAGCCCGGCACCACCCAGGCCCCGCCTCCCCCGCCCGGTGGTGGCGGCGGCTACGGGTTCCCGCAGCAGCCCCAGCAGCCGCAACGGCCCCAGGGACCGGCGACGTGGACGGCGACCATCGGCCCGGACCGCGAGTACTTCATGGCGATGATGCAGCGCTCCGGCCCCGAGGCCGCGGGCCTGAACCTGCCCGCGTACTCGCCCGAGCAGCAGCGCACCCTCAGCGGCAACCAGATCACCATCGGACGCCGCCGGCACTCCACCGGCGACACCCCGGACATCGATCTGGCCGTGCCGCCTGAGGACCCGGGCGTCTCGCACCAGCACGCGGTGCTGGTGCAACAGCCGGGCGGGAACTGGGCGGTCGTCGACCAGAACTCGACGAACGGCACGACGGTCAACGGCGGCGAGGAGCCCATCCAGCCCTTCGTGCCGGTGCCGCTCCAGGACGGCGACCGGGTGCACGTCGGCGCCTGGACGACGATCACGATCCGCCGCGGTTAGCCGCCGGACCACCTGACCCGGCGCGGCCGGGTCAGGTGAACGGCCAGGCGTACGGGCCCTCCGGGTCGTCCAGCCACGCCCAGGCCCGTTCGCCGCTGACGGTGATGCCGTAGCGCTCGCGGCGCGGGGCGTCCTCGCGGGCCCACAGGGCGTATGCCTCCTGCGGGTCGAGGCTGCCCCGGCTCAGCGCCAGCAGGAAGCGGAAGAGGTCGTCCTCGCGGGCCCGGCGCGGCACTCCGCCCAGGCCCGGCGTCTCCGGCTCGGCCCGGTCAGAGATCCCGCGCAGCGGCACGAAGTACGCGGGCGTGTGCAGGAAGCGCCCCTCGGCGTGCCCGGCGTCGCGGACGGTCAGGACGACCAGGCCGGTGGCGAGCGGCGTCAGGATGCGGCCGCCGGGGCGGCACTGGGCGAGCCAGGCGCGCGGGATCGAGGACAGCGCGCAGGTGACGAGGACGCGGTCGTAGGGGGCGCGTCCGGGCACCCCGCGGGCGCCGTCACCGGTCACGACGGCCGGGTGGTACCCGGCCGCGGCCAGGTGCCGGCGGGCCGACTCCGTGATCTCGGGCTCCAGGTCGACGGTGGTGACCAGGTCGTCGTCGCCGAGCCGGTGGGCGAGCAGGGCGGCGTTGTAACCGGTGCCGGCGCCGATCTCCAGGACCCGGTCGCCGTCCGTCACGCCCAGCTCCGCCAGCATCTCCGCCATCAGCGACGGCTGGCTGCTGGAGGAGAGCAGCTCACCGTCGCGCAGCCGGGTGGCCAGCGGGGCGTCGGCGTACGCGCCGCGCACCCAGCGCTCGCGGGCACCGGGGTCGGGATGCTCCCCCCAGCGGCGTTCGTAGCCGCCCCGGACGCCGACGTAGTAGTACGGCACGAACAGGTGCCGCGGCACCGTCGCGAAGGCGTCCCGCCACACCGGGTCGGCCGCCCAGGCGCCGCTCAGCTCGATCTCCCGCACCAGCTCCGCCCGCGCGGAGGCGGCGAGGCCGTCCAGGTCCGGGTGCCCGCCCATGACTCCACAGTAGGGCCCGGCGGGTCCTGATCCTCAAGTCCTAGGTCCACGCGTCTGAGACCATGGACGACGTGAATGAGATTCGGCGCGGCACGCTTCAGGAGCAGACCTTCTACGAGCAGGTCGGCGGGGAGGAGACCTTCCGCCGGCTCGTCCACCGTTTCTACCGAGGGGTCGCCGAGGATCCGATCCTGCGGCCGATGTACCCGGAGGAGGACTTGGGCCCGGCCGAGGAGCGCTTCGCGCTCTTCCTCATGCAGTACTGGGGCGGTCCGACGACGTACAGCGACAACCGCGGCCACCCGCGGCTGCGGATGCGCCACGCCCCGTTCGCCGTCGACCGGGCGGCGCACGACGCCTGGCTGAAGCACATGCGGGTGGCCCTGGACGAGCTGGGCCTGTCCGAGGAGCACGAGCGGACCCTGTGGAAGTACCTGACGTACGCGGCGGCCTCGATGATCAACACGCAGGGCTGAGCGAGCCCGCCGGGGGGCTGATGCGCGGATTCCGGTCCCTCGGCGCCGGAATCCGGTCACGATCCGGTCAAGTCCGCCTTTCGAACGGTTACCAGCGGCGCGTCCCCTCTGCGATCCTCGCCCGAAGGTGGTCCGGACAACGGGTGCCGGGGGATCAGTGGCGGGGTTCGGGGGGCTTGCGGGGTTCGTGCTGCTGCGCGCGCGGGCGCACCGCCTGCTGCTCGCCGCGGCCCTGCTCACCGTCCTGCTGACCACGACGGTGCTGGCCACGCTCACCGCGTTCTCCGGTGCCATCGGCGACGCCGCCCTGCGGCACGCCCTGGACGGACCCGCGCAACGCCGCCGACGCCGCGCTGGTCGTGAAGGCGGACGTGCCGGGCGGCGCAGCGCTCCGACGCCGACGCGGCGTGCGGGAGGGGGCCGTCAGAACCTTCGACGGCCTGCCGCACACGGTGCGGACCCTGATCCGCACCGGCCCCTACGCGCTGCCGCCCTCCCCGGGCTCGCGGACCGAGGGATCCGGCGACCCCGACCTGACGTACTTCGCGGCGCTACGCCGTGCTCGACCGCGCGGGCCGGCTCCAGCTGCCCGCCGAGTACACGCGCGCCCTGGACATGCGCGACCGCGTGGCCCTGGAACTGGAACCCGACCACATCGCCGTACGACCGGACGACAGCGACGGAGCCTGAGCGCCCCGCCGCACCGCCCCCTCGCGCCGTCAGCCCACGCTGATGCCCAGCGCCCCGGTCCCCGCCCGGCGCAGGACGACGGACCCGTAGGGCGTGCGCAGCCGCAGCCACGCGCCCGAGGAGAAGAGCTTCGGCGCGTCCTCGTCGGACACGGACGCCCCGGGAGGCCGCAGGAACCCCAGTGACTGGGCCGCGTGCACGGCACGCACCGGCAGCCCGGTGTCGCCGACCGTCCGGGACCATATCTCCCGCCCGATCCGGTCCAGTTCGGTCCGTGTGCGGTCTTCGGCCGCCAGCTCGCCCGTACGCGCGCGGAACTCCGCCACCGCGGCGGCGACCAGCGCGCGCAGTGCGTCCGGGGCGGGCAGCCCCGGCTCGGGCCGCCAGCCACCGCGCGGGGGCAGCACCCCGGCCCACGGGGGTCCGGTCACCGCGCCGGGTACACCGGCGGTGGCCGCCTGCTCGTCCACCGTCTCCAGCAGCTCACCGGCGGACACGGTCACGTCCAGCGTGACGTCCAGCCCGTTCTCGTACGGCTTGGCCAGCCGCACCGCGCGCACGGCCAGCACCTCGAAGGAGGGTGGCCGCCCGAAGACGGCGAGCGCCGTACCGGCCGCCTGGAGGCGGACCGCCGCCGACCGGTCGTAGTGGAGCA
Source organism: Streptomyces mutabilis (assembly GCF_014649815.1). Classification (GTDB taxonomy): domain Bacteria; phylum Actinomycetota; class Actinomycetes; order Streptomycetales; family Streptomycetaceae; genus Streptomyces; species Streptomyces mutabilis. Next base: position 585,542 of record NZ_BMTT01000001.1, read on the forward strand.
GCCGGGAGAGGAAGGCCGCGAGGTCCGCGGCCTCCCCCCCGTCGGCGAGGTGGAGGACCGTCATGCGACGACGGCCCCCTCCTTGGTGTCCGCGTACTCCTCGAGGAACTCCCGTTCCTCGGCGGTGATCCGCCGGGGCCGCTGCGCCTCGAAGTCGAACGGCACGATCACCGTCGAGGCACGGACGTAGACCAGGTCCCCGTCCTTGACCTCGTAGGTGAGCGTGAAGGAAGCCGCCCTTATCTCCGTGACCCACAGCTCGATGTCGACCGGGTGGTGCCGGTGGACGAGCTGCCGCTTGTAGTCGATCTCGTGGCGCGCCACCACCGACCCCTGCTTGAAGTCCTTCTCCGGGCGGAACAGGAAGTCGATACGGGCCTCCTCCAGGTAGCGGAGGAAGACCACGTTGTTGACGTGGCCGTACGCGTCCATGTCCGCCCAGCGCAGCGGGCAGCGGTAGATGTGCCGCAAGATCGATCAGCCCCGGGTCAGCTTCTTGTAGGTGGCGCGGTGCGGACGCGCGGCGTCCGGCCCCAGCCGCTCGATCTTGTTCTTCTCGTACGACTCGAAGTTGCCCTCGAACCAGAACCACTTGGACTCGCCCTCGTAGGCGAGGATGTGGGTGGCGACCCGGTCCAGGAACCACCGGTCGTGGGAGACGACCACGGCACACCCGGGGAACTCGAGCAGGGCGTTCTCGAGGCTGGAGAGCGTCTCGACGTCGAGGTCGTTGGTCGGCTCGTCGAGGAGCAGCAGGTTGCCGCCCTGCTTGAGGGTGAGCGCGAGGTTGAGGCGGTTGCGCTCACCGCCGGAGAGCACCCCGGCGGGCTTCTGCTGGTCCGGCCCCTTGAACCCGAAGGCGGAGACGTAGGCCCGCGAGGGCATCTCCACCTGCCCCACGTTGATGTAGTCCAGCTCGTCGCTCACGACGGCCCACAGGGTCTTCTTCGGGTCGATGTTCTCGCGGCTCTGGTCGACGTAGGAGATCTTGACCGTGTCGCCGACCTTGATGGAACCGGAGTCCGGCTCCTCGAAGCCCTGGATCATCTTGAACAGCGTGGTCTTGCCGGCGCCGTTCGGCCCGATGACACCGACGATGCCGTTGCGCGGCAGCGTGAAGGAGAGGTCGTCGATCAGCACCTTCTCTCCGAAGGCCTTGCTGAGGTTGTTGACCTCCACGACGACGTTGCCCAGCCGCGGGCCCGGCGGAATCTGGATCTCCTCGAAGTCCAGCTTCCGCATCTTGTCGGCCTCGGCGGCCATCTCCTCGTAACGCGCCAGACGCGCCTTGGACTTGGCCTGCCGCCCCTTGGCGTTCGACCGCACCCAGTCCAGCTCGTCCTTGAGGCGCTTCTGCCGCTTGGCGTCCTTCGCCCCCTCGACCTTGAGACGGGTGGCCTTGGTCTCCAGGTACTTGGAGTAGTTGCCCTCGTAGCCGTGCAGGCGGCCGCGGTCGACCTCGCAGATCCAGCCGGCCACGTTGTCCAGGAAGTACCGGTCGTGGGTCACGGCCACGACGGTGCCCTCGTACTTGGCGAGGTGCTGCTCCAGCCAGTTCACCGACTCGGCGTCGAGATGGTTGGTGGGCTCGTCGAGGAGCAGCAGGTCGGGGGCCTCCAACAGCAGCTTGCACAGCGCCACACGCCGCTTCTCACCACCGGAGAGGTTCCCGACCGGCCAGTCGCCGGGCGGGCAGCCCAGCGCGTCCATGGCCTGCTCGAGCTGGGCGTCGAGGTCCCAGGCGTTGGCGTGGTCGAGCTCCTCCTGGAGCTTGCCCATCTCCTCCAGCAGCGCGTCCGAGTAGTCGGTCGCCATCTGCTCGGCGATCTCGTTGAACCGGTCGAGCTTGCCCTTTACCTCGGCGACACCCTCCTGGACGTTCTCCAGGACGGTCTTCTCCTCGTTGAGCGGGGGCTCCTGCAGCAGGATGCCGACCGTGTAGCCCGGCGACAGGAACGCGTCACCGTTCGACGGCTGCTCCAGCCCCGCCATGATCTTCAGAACGGTCGACTTACCGGCACCGTTGGGACCGACAACACCGATCTTGGCGCCAGGCAGGAAGTTCAGGGTGACGTCATCGAGGATCACCTTGTCGCCGTGCGCCTTGCGCGCCTTGCGCATGGTGTAAATGAACTCAGCCAAGAGAAACCGTCCGGCAGCTTGATCAGGCAGTGGGCAGATACACCCCATCTTGCCGCACCGCCACCCCTGGGAGGAAACGCGTATGCCGCGGGGGTTCTGACCTGCGGTTTCGTGGAGGTGTCTGAGACCCTGCTATCACTGTCGGTCGTCGCCGGTCGGCCTCGGGCACCCTGGCACGGCCCGCAGACGGCCCGGCCCGAGGGTGCCGCTTGCCCACCGAGCCGGGCGATCGTGCCGCCGTGACCGCCGTAGCGGAGTGCCCTCTCCCCTCTTCCTCGACGTCGATGGCCCACTGATCCGGACGGCCGGCCGTTCATCTGGATCGATGACGAGATCAGCGGCATGGACCGCCCCTGGGCCGCTGCCGGCCACCCCGGGCCGTCACTGCTTCATCGCGTCGACCCGGCCAAGGGCCTCGAAGACGCCGACTTCTCCGCGCTCGCCGGTTGGCTCGATGCCGTCGCGCCGAGATGAGCACCGCCTCGGACATTCGATCTACGACCGCCAGGGATGCCGCTGCATGCCGGCGCTCGGCCCCGGCAAGCGTGAACTGTCCATGATCTGGCCCGAGTACGAGGTGGACCGGCGGATTCGCGAGCACCTGACGAGTAGGCACTGTTCGGCGGATCACGCCCGATGTAAATCGGCGCACGGGGGTACCACGCAGCCGCAGCAGCCGTCAGCCGCGCCCCGCCTCACCGAGCGAGGCCTGCTGGCCAGGGCCGCTGGTGCCGGGCCCGGCCGACGAAGGCCGGCCGGCAGAGGTTGACGATCCGGCCGCGAAGGCAGCGACCGGCCGGGCAGCGGGTCCCGTCCAGTGTCCGGGCTTACGAGCCGAACCGGGTAGGCCCCCGGGAACGCCGGTGTGTCTCCGAGGTCAGACGTCAACCGCCCGGTATTCGTACGTGATCGGTAAGCGTTTCGTAAGGGATCAACCTCTGTGCGCGTCGGCAGTGTTGCTGAAGGCTGGGGTCATGCGACGGAGATCTCGATTCCTTGCCCTGCTCACGGTGGCGTCGGCGACGCTCGCCACAGCCCCGGCCGCTCACGCGGCGCACCCGGCGCCCTCGAGCGTCACGACGTACACGTACGTCGACCTCGGAGTGCTGGGCACCAACAGATACGGCGTCAGTATCAGTGTCGGCGCGGACGTCAACGACTCACGACAGGCCGTCGGCAATTCCACCACCGCGGGACCGTCCCGCCACGGGTTCACGTGGAAGGCCGGGACCATGAGCGACCTCGCACCGATCTCGGACGATCCGTACGCCCGAAGTTTCGCCAACGGCCTCAACGACGCCGGCCACGTCGTCGGACATACGAGCGTCACCTCCACCGACCCGTCCCACGCGTTCCTCCACCGCGACGGCTCGACGATCGACCTGGGGACGGGATACGGGCCGGGCAGCATGAGCAGTGCCGAGGACATCAACTCCGCCGGCCAGGTCGTCGGCGTCCGGTCGGTTGCCCCGGAGGCGCCCCGGCGGGCGGTCCTCTGGGAGAACGGGACCATACGTGACCTCGGCACTCTCGGCGGCCGGTCCGATCGTCCCTACGTCACGGAGAGCATCGCCTACGCCGTCAACGACGGCGGCCAGGTCGTCGGGGCGGCGCTGCCGGAGTCCGGGCACCCGCTGCACGGCTTCGTGTGGGAGAACGGCGTCATGCGGGACCTCGGGACCCTGGGGGGCAACGCTGAGGCCACCGAGGCGCGTGACATCAACACCGCCGGTCAGATCGTCGGCAACTCCCAGACCGTTGACGGCCACATGCACGCTTTTCTGTGGGAGGAGGGCGTGATGCGTGAGCTGGGGACGCTCGGCGGCAAGGAGAACAGCAGTTACGCCTACGGGATCAACGACCGCGGCCAGGTGGTCGGCCAGGCCGGGCCGACGCCCACGGAACCGGCGCGGGCGTTCCTGTGGAACGGCGACGAGATGATCGACCTGAACGATCGGGTGGCGAACCTGCCTACCGGTGTCCTGCTGAGTCACGCGCGGGCGATCAGCAACGACGGAACCGTCGTCGGGTCCACATGCAGCTATAACTGCCCCTCCGACAAGACGGCTCCGGTACGCGCCTTCATGCTGGTGCCCAATGACTGACTCAGCACCTCACGTGCGGAAGAGTCAGAGGTCGTCCCGGATGAGGTGGGAGTTGTCCAGTGAGGGCCAGGTCGTGCAGCCGGGCGATGCCGAGCATGGCCCGGTGAACTCCGTCGCCCTTTAGCCGGCACTGCCGCAGCCTGCACGAGGGCTCCGTCCCCCTTCGGGCAGGGTGTGCGCTCAGCCCGGCGTTCCCGCCGACAGCTCTGGACTCCGGCCCGGCCTCGGCTTACCGTCGGGCCGGGTTACCTCGACGTCGATGCGGCCCGTCAATTTTCGGGCCGCCTCGACGAGTTGGGGCGGCCCTTCCACGGCCACGGTGAAGCGGCAACTGAAGACGACCAGCATCCAGATGAGCGCCGACCACGACCAGGCGCCCATCTGGATGCTGGTGATCCGGTCGCCGATCGCCTGGAAACTCACGCCCCCGGGAGCCACTTCGCCACCAGTCGCGCGGGGCACTCACGCGGCGCGTACGATCCCGGCCAGCGCGTTCGCGATCGGGCCCCTCGCCTCAGCGCTCCGGGACTCCGGGCACGACATTCTGGTGGCTTCCTTCGAGGAGAGTGTCCGGCGCCGTCACCGGCGTCGGCCTGCCGTCCCTCCCCGTGGCCCGTGTGCACACGACCGGGAGCATCGAGGCGGCTTCCCCCGGCAAGGCGGCTTCCCCCGGCAAGCCGACGATCGAGTACCCCCATCAGCCGATGTCAACGGTCTGAGCTATGTGTCTGCTTTCGGGGGGTTGATCAACCGTCGTGCTGGTGATTCACCGGCTCGGGGGCCATGCCATTGGGCCGGCACGTCGTTATGGGTGGTGGACCGGCCGACGCGGCCGGGAACGGCAGATGGGGAGGAATCAGGGTGCGGATGTTCGGTGCGCGGCGTATCGCGGTGGTGGCCTCGATGGTGGGGATGGTGTTGGCGACGCCCGTGGGTGTGGCGGAGGCGCAGGCCGGTGACAGGGACGCGGGGCCGGGGGGTGTGCTGTCCAACCTGTCCGGCAGGAACTCCTCCGGTCACGCCAACCTGTGCGGGACGGGCAAGGTGGCGTTGTTCAAGGACCGCACGTGTCTGTCCGAGGACACCGGTGAGAGCGGCGGCGGTGACCAGGCCGGCCCCAGCGGCGGGATCCTGTCCAACCTGCTGTTCGCCCGCAACGCCTCGGGCCACAGCAACAACTGCGGCAACGAGACGGTGTCGGTGATGAGCCGCACCACGTGCGTCACCGTGGACCGGTCCAGCCACTGATCCGAAGAGGCCGACACAGGCCCACCTACGGGGTCGGTGCACCGTGACGTCGTCCGCCGTCACGGTGCACCGACCCTTTCCCGGCGAGCGATGAGAAAGCAGGTAGTACGGGTGAGCACAGCCTCGGCCCGGTTGACGATCGGCGTGGTGGCACCTTTGACGGGGCGTCTGGCCCCGTTGGGCAAGCCGCTGACGTACGTCCTGAAGGCGTTGGCGCCGCAGCTGGCCCACGTCCGGAACGGCAACCGCCGCTACGACGTGACTATCGCCGTTCGCGACAGCCGTTCCGACCCCGCGGCGGCGCGGCAGGCCGTCCACGACCTGGTCACCGCCGACCAGGCACACATCGTGTTGACCATGGCCGGCACACAGGTCCTGCCGGCTGTTGCGGACGCGTGCGAGGAACTGGGCGTTCCGTGCCTGTCGACCACCTTCCCGTGGCAGGCCTACGTCCACTCCCGTGGCGCTGACCGGGGGCATACCTTCCGATGGACCTACCACTTCGCGTGGGGACTGGACGACATCGCCACCGTCTTCGCCCGGATGTGGGAACAGATCGACGGCCCCCACACCGCCGGCTGCCTGTGGAACGACGACCTCCAAGGCACCCTGCTCCGTCACCACGAGTACGGATTCGCCCCGGTGACGTCCGCGCGCGGACACACCCTGGCCGACCTTGGCCCCTACCGCGAACCCGCTACCGACTTCCACACGCAGGTCGGCCGGATGCGGGAACACGGCGTCGACATCGTCACCAGCGCCGCCACCGCCACTGACCTGGCCCTCTTCCACCACCAGGCACGCCAGGCCGGGCTACGGCCCCGGCTGATCACCTGCTCGCGGTGGCTGACTTACCCCCACACCCACACCACCACAGCCCCAGGCATCCACGACGAACTCGCCGACGCCCGCGTCGCAACCCTCGTCTACTGGAGCCCCAACCACCCCTACCGCTCCAGCCTCGACGGCACCACCTGCGCCGATCTCGCCCACGCCTACCAACGCGACACCGGCGAATCCTGGCTGCAGCCCCTCGGACTGGCTCATGCCCTCGTGGAAACCGCCCACCACGCCCTCACCACCGCCAACGATCCCACCGACCATGCCGCCGTCGCCCACACTCTCGCAGGCACGTCCCTGGCCACCATCGCGGGCAGCCTCGACTGGAAGCGGGGGCCCACCCCCAACATCGCGCTCCTCAGCCTGGCCGGCGGCCAGTGGCGCCCCGGTCCGAAAGGCCCGAACCTCGTCATCGTCACCAACCACGACGCCCCCGACGTCCCCGTCACCGGCGAACTCCAGCCCACCTGAACCATTGATGTGGCGTCGCTAGCACGAGCCTGATGCGGTCGCGGAGCCAGAGGCCCAGTGGGGGGAGGTGGACTCCGGCCTTGTAGCGGGTGACCAGCCCTTCGAAGCGGCTGGCGATCGCGTGGCCCTGGGTCTTCGGCGTACAGGCCGGCCTCCCCGAGCGCTACCGGGCCATGGTTCGTGGTCGCGAACGCCGTCCCCACGGCTCACTCCCTCCTCCGGAGCACTGGTGCGGGCACCCCCCTCGTCCTGGTGCCTGCCCCTCCCCCTCACTCCCTCGCCGGTGCCGAAGCACCCGCGGTCACTGCTCGTCCCTCCGGCGGAGGACCAGCAGTACCGCGCCGCCGATCACGACGAGGCCGATGGCCGTGCCGCCGATCAGGGGGGTCACGCCGGAGCTGCCGGTCTCAGCGAGGTTGGGGTTCGCGCTGGAGGGCTCGACCGGGGCGGAGGGGACCGGTTCGGTGAGGGTGTGGGTGGTGTCGCCGAGGGTTGCGGTCCGGGTGCGGCAGTCGAGGACGCCGGAGAAGCGCTGCTCGAAGCCGGCCGGGCCGCGGACGGTGAAGTCGTAGGGCCGGTCCTCCGGCAGCGGGACCGTCACCGTCCGGGACTCGCCCGCCGCGATGGTGTACTCGGTGTCCAGCAGCTCGAAGGTGAAGTCCTCGTCGCCCTTGTTGGACGCGGTGATGTCCAGGGCGCCCTCGGCGCAGTTCTTCCTCGCGGACAAAGCGGGTATCGCGCCCTGGCCGGCCCAGGTGGCGGTCGCCGTCGCCGTGACCGTCGACTCGCTGGAGCCGGCCAGGATCTGGGTCTGGCTGCGGCTCTCGGAGGCGAAGGCGCGGCCGACCGGCACGGTGGTCGAGGCCTGGACGGTCAGTCCGACGGTGCCGGGGTCCGCATCCTCCGGCACGTCGAAGAAGATCTGCGTGCCGTTGGTGACGGAGGTGACGGGGGCGCCGTTCCGGTCGACGATCCGCACGCCACCCGCGGTGGCGTCGACCGGTGGGGTCACCGTCGCACCGTCGGCGTTGGTGCGCACCGTCACCGGGCCGAGCCGCTCACCGGGGCGGCCCGAGACCGCGGGCGGGTCCAGGGAGAGCGACGCGTTCGGCTCCGCGAGGTCGCGGGCGTTTTTCTCCAGGTAATCGGCGAGCCGCTCGGCCTCGGGGTCGGTGGCCTCGACGTCCGTGTCGTCCGAGTACCGCCAGATGGCCACCTGTGTGCCGGCCGCCGCGTCCTGCTCGGTGAGGGCGCCGCGGACGCCGGCCTTCTTCGCGAGCGCGGCGAGGTCGTTGACCTGGGGGTAGGAATTGCGCAGGATCCAGCGGACGCGGCCGGCGTCCTTGTTGGTGCCCAGCGATGTGCCGCTCCAGGCCGTCTCGCGGTACTTGGCGTCCTTCTGCGTGGGGTTCTGGATGTCGACGCAGTACGTCTGCAGCATGCCGCCGCCGTCGACGGACATCTCGAACAGGCCGGCCGGCACCTCCTGGTCGCCGGTGGCGCCGTGGATGACCGCGGTGCCGTGTGTCTTGAGGCCACCTATGGTGGCCGTCGCCCCGCCCTGCCCCTGTGCCGCCCCGTCCTGTGCCGCGGCTGCCGGGCCGGCACCGGTCACCACCCCTGCGGCGGCGACCGCGGACACCAACGCCGTGGCGGCGCGTCGCGCCGCTCCTCGGCCTGGCAGGGACAGCACAGCGAGCGTAGAAAACACCAAATTCCCCTTCGAGCAGGACCCGTTGGCGTGGGGGGCACGGTCCCACCAGCAGAATCAGCAGCCCCTCGGGGCTCGTTCGGCATCCTAAGGACATGACGCACCGTGTCCGCCGGTGATGTTCGCCCACGCGATGATCCGAATCGGAATCGTTATCGCCGACAGAGCCATGAGCAGGGCTTATCGACAAATCAACCCGAGTGCATCCGAGGCGTATTCGCCGATAAGCCGCGCTTCGGTCACCTCCGGTGGGTCGCCTGTGTCATGCCACGGCCGCGGGTTCCGGCCGCCGTGCGGTGGCTGGAGCGGCCGGATCCGGAGCCGGTGCCTCCCAGTTCGGCTGCGGCGGGGAGGCGGCTGCTTCGGTCCTGCCCGCGCGCCGGAACGCCGCCGTACCGCGTGCCAGATCGTGGCCGATCGCCACCGCGTCGATGTCCGCCGAGGTCCGGTTCTGCCCCTCGCGCACGTCCGTGCGTACCTTCAGCCGGCCCTGGACCACCACGGGGTCGCCCACCGCCAGCGACGACGACGCGTTGGTGGCGAGCTGCCGGTTGGCCCACACCGTGAAGAAGTTGGTGTGGCCGTCCGTCCACACACTCTTCTCCCGGTCCCAGTAGCGCGCGGTGACCGCCAGCCGGAACCGCGCCGACGGCCCGCTCGCCAGCTCCCGGAACACCGGCTGGGTCGCCACGTTGCCCACCGCGCAGATCATCGTCTCGTTCATCGCGAGTCCTCCCTCCCCGTACGGGGGCGTCCCGTACGGCTGCTCCGGCGCGGCGGGCACCACCTCCGCGTGCTCCCGCCACCGCCGTTGCCGTGACGACCGCGTCCGTCGCGATCGCCCGAGGTCAGACTGCCTCCGTCCGGGCCGGCCCGCTGAGCGCTGTGGACCGGCTCCGGGTCTGTGGAGAACTCCGCCACTCCTTCGGGCGGTGCGGCCGCACTCTCCGCTACCTCGCCACGGCCCCCACGCCCGTGACCCGCCCGTACTGCTCCCGTACCTCCCGGTACCGCAGCAACTCCGCCGCCAGCGGGTCCAGCACCCTGGCACGGCCGCAGCCCGCGGCCGCCTCGCGCAGCAGGCGTTCCGCCTCGTGGCCGTAGCGCCGGGCCGGGCCGCGTGCCGCGATGCGGCAGCTCCACTCGATGAGCGGGCCGCCGATGATCCCGGCCAGCATCAGTAGCACCGGCACGCCGAGATCAGGCGGCACGAACCCGATGATCTGCCCCAGCAGCCACAGTCCTCCCACCACCTGAAGAAGGGTCATGGACGCCTGGCCCAGCACCGCCACCGGCCACCAGCCCGGCCGCGGCGGACGACCCGGCGGCAGTCCCGTGCGCACCGCCAGCTCGTCCAGGGCCTCGGGCAGCCCCTGGGCGCCGCGGACCGCGGCCTCGCGCATGGCCTGCGCCCACGGCGTCGGCAGCCCGGCCGACGCCCGCTCCGACACCGTACGCACCGCCTGTTCGACGCGCTGCCGGGCCGTGGCCTCCTCGTCCACCTGGGAGCGCAGCGGAAGCCGTCCCGTGGGGGGCTCGCGCCGGTCGTGGTACCAGCGCCACAGCTGCAGCCAAGGGGTGCCGCAAGCGCGGTTGGCGTTGCGCAGCCAGGCGCGTTCGGCCGCCTCGCCCGCCGCGGTGGCGCCCACCGCGTCCGCGAGCCGGTCGGCGAACTCCTCCCGCGCCTCCTCGCTGAGCCCGGTCCGCTGCCCGGTGACGTACACGGGCCGCAGGTCGCGCGCGGCGGCGTCCACGTCGGCCGAGATGCGGCGCGCCGGAGCCTGCCGTTCGGCGACGAACTGGCCGAGCATCTCGCGCAGTTCGCCGACGCCCTCACCGGTCAGCGCGGAGAGGGCGAGCACGGTCGCTCCGGGTTCGCCGTGCTCTCCGAGCGCGATGCCGTCCTCGTCGAGCAGGCGCCGCAGGTCGTCGAGGACCTGTTCGGCGGCTTCCCCGGGCAGCCGGTCGACCTGGTTGAGGACGACGAAGGTGACCTCCGCGTGGCCTGCCATCGGCCGCAGATAGCGCTCGTGGAGCACGGCGTCGGCGTACTTCTCCGGGTCGACCACCCAGATCACGGCGTCGACGAGCCGCAGGATGCGGTCCACCTGCTCGCGGTGCTGCACGGCCGCCGAGTCGTGGTCGGGCAGGTCGATCAGGACCAGCCCGCGCAGCGGCGACCCGGAGGAGTCCGGGTACTGGATCGGGCGGCGGCGCAGCCGGCCGGGGATGCTCAGCCGGTCCAGGAGGCTGGCCGCGCCGTCGCTCCAACTGCAGGCGATGGGTGCCGCGGTGGTCGGCCGGCGGACGCCCGTCTCGGAGATCGTCACCCCGGCGAGCGTGTTGAACAGCTGCGACTTGCCGCTGCCGGTGGCGCCCGCGATGGCGACGACGGTGTGCTGCCCGGAGAGCCTGCGCCGCGCGGCGGCCTCGTCCAGGACCCGGCCCGCCTCGCCCAGCGTGCCGGTGTCGAGCCGGGTGCGGGACAGGCCCACCAGTTCGCGCAGCGCGTCGAGCCGCGACCTGAGCTGTCCGTCGTACGCCAGCGGCATCAAGGCGGCCGAGGAACCGGCGGGCCTGCTCGGCACGACGGAGTACGGGTCCGTTCCGCCGTTCCTCTCGTCCACCCGCCGCGCGATCAGCCCGTCACCCCAGGCGCCCTCGCCTCCGTCCGCGGAGCCGGGCGGTGCACCCACCGCGCGCTCGGAGACCACCGAGTGCCCGGAAGCCACCGCAGGCACGGAAGGCACTGCCTGCTCATAAGCCACCGGACGCCCGGAGACCGACTCGTGTCCCACGGCCGCCTCACGCTCCGAAGCCGCCCGGCGCTTGGCGCCCGCATCTCCGTTCCGGTCCCGGCCCGATTCCCCGATCCGGCCCCACGCCCCGTCCCGCTCCCGGTCGCGCTCCGTACGCCGTGACACCGCCGCGTCCATCGCACGCGCGTGGTACCCGCGTGAGTGGCGCTCGCCCCCGCGCTTCTGCGAGGGCGCGCCCCGCCCTGCGCCCCCGGCGTCCTCTCCGGTCGCGTCCCCGGCGACGTCCCCCCGCGCGGTGACGCGCTCCGTGGCGTCCCGGTCCGGCTCCTGGCCGTTCCCGGGCCCCGACCGGTCCGTCGTGCCCGAACGGCCCGACTCGTCCGCCGGCTGCGCCGATGGCTGACCCGACCGGCCTCCCCGGTCCGCCCGACCCGCCAGGGCCGAGCCCAGCTCCGACCGACCCTCCAGGGCCGAGGCCTGCTCCGACCGACCCTCCAGGGCCGAGGCCTGCTCCGACCGACCCTCCGAGGCCGAGGCCTGCTCCGACCGACCCGCCTGGTCCGGCCGGCCGGCCGGGACCACTTCCCCGGTCGTGTGGCCGGTGTGCTCGGTGGGGTCCTGATCAGTGACGGCGGTCACCGGTCACCTCTCCTTCTGCAGTACGGACAGCGCGGCGATGAGTTCGGCCTGGGGCTCGGGATGGACCTCGAGCCCGTCGAGCGGTGCCAGCCTGCGCTCGCGCTCGACGTGCAGGACCCGGTCCACGTGTTCGTCGAGCAGCCGCCCGCCCCGGTCACGCAGCCGCAGCGCGCCGTGGGCGCCGATCCGTTCGGCGAGCCGCTCCCCGGCGCTGCGCCCCCGCCGTCCGCCCAGCAGCACGGTGGCGACCAGGGCGGCCACGACGGCGGGGTCCGGGGCCAGGTTCCGGTCGAGCTCGCGGACCTCGTCCTCGGCGTACTCCTCCAGCTCCCGGCGCCACCGCCGAACGGCCATGCCGATGCGGTGCTCGGCGCTCTCCGGCGCCGGGTCGCGGCCCGCGAGTTCCGGGGCGGCGGCGGCCGGTTCGCGCCGCCAGGTTTCGTCGACCCGTTCGTCGGCGGCGGTCACGGAGCACAGCAGCAGGGCGGTGAGGCTCTCCACCAGCGAGTCGAGCAGTTCCTCGGGGGTGCAGTCGAGGGGGAACGCCCGCCACCGCTTCAGCGCGTCCCCGGCGAGCACGGCTCCCGCCTGCAACCTGCTCCGTACGCGCGCGTGCTCGCCGTCGTAGGCGCCGTCGACGGCGGCGGTGAGCCGGAGCGCGGCGGCGTACTGCGCGGCGGTGGCACCGGCCAGTTCGGGCATCCGGGACTTGAGCGAGTCCAGGATGCCGTGCGCCGTACGGGCCATGGCGTCGTGCCGGGCACCGAGGTCCTGCGCCCGGTGCGCGAGCCAGGTCCGCAGCGGCGCCACGGCGCTGGCCGGCAGCAGCCCGCCGCCCCAGGCGGACTCGGGCAGCTCCGGGACGGTGAAGCGGGGGACGTCGCCGAGCCCGGCCTTGGTGAGCAGTGCGGCGTACTGCCGCGACACCTCGGCCACCACCTGGTGGGGCACCCTGTCGAGGACGGTGACGAGAGTGGCGTCGTATTCCTTGGCGGTACGCAGCAGATGCCACGGGACGGCGTCGGCGTACCGGGCGGCCGTGGTGACCATCACCCAGATGTCGGCGGCGCAGAGCAGCTCGGCCGCCAGGACGCGGTTGTCGGCGACGAGGGAGTCGATGTCCGGTGCGTCCAGTAGGGCGATGCCCGGCGGGAGGCTGTCGGCGGTCTCGACGCGCAGGACGCGCGTGGGGTTCTCGCCCGGCAGGAGCAGGTCGTCGTCGGGCTCCCGGTGGGGCACCCACACGCGCGTCAGGTCGGGCAGCACCCGCATACCGCTGAACCAGTGATGGTCCTCCGGATGGCAGACCAGCACCGGCGTGCGGGTGGTGGGCCGCAGTACGCCCGCCTCGCTTACCCGACGGCCCACCAGGGAGTTCACCAGCGTGGACTTACCGGCGCCGGTGGAGCCGCCGACGACGGCCAGCAGGGGCGCTTCGGGTTCCTTCAGCCGGGGCACCAAGTAGTCGTCGAGCTGTGCGAGCAGTTCGTCGCGGTTGGCACGCGCGCGTGGGGCCCCCGCCAGGGGCAGCGGGAAGCGTGCGGCCGCGACACGGTCGCGCAGGGCGGAGAGTGCGTCGAGCAGCTGAGGCCGTACGTCCAAGGTCACCACATGTGAAGAATGCCCAATTTCAGGGGAATTCTGAAGCATATGAGTATGCCTGCGCGCCGACCGGACACTTCAGGCGGAAGGGATTACTGGGACGCGAGCTCAGTCCAGGCATAACGAGTGCACAACACCCGATGCGTGAGACGTCAAAAGCGGTGCACGATTCGTACCTGCCTGCGATTATCGGAACCGCTTCACCGAACCTCCACATCGAGCCACGGAGGAGGAGCATCAGGGACATGGAGCCGGGAGCCCTATCCTTGTCCCCGGCAACGTCACGGATCAGCCCACACCCGGGCACCACGAACGAGGCCACCACACCAGGCCCCCGTAGCTCAGTGGATAGAGCAGGCGCCTTCTAAGCGCTTGGCCGCAGGTTCGAGTCCTGCCGGGGGCGCCACTGCCCGTTTGGCGAGGAACCCCATTGCGCCCGGTCAAGCCGTGTCCGACCTTCGCAGTTCCCAGCCTGGCCCGGTACACCGAAAGGCGCGGGAGTCCGGGTAGCCCCGGCTGAAACCGGGCCTCTACGGGTGTCTGCCCCCCGGGCCCACTCGGCGACCTGAGCCGGGGGTATGCCCCTGTCGAGCCACGCGGTGAGGCAGGTGTGGCGGCAGCAGTACACGCGCTTACCGGCCTACGACTCGTACTCGTGGGGCCGGAGAACCTTCCCTCGGGCCTTGTCCCAGACCCGTCGGGACACCGAGCCCGCCAGCCTGCCGAAGCGGAGGTCGGTCGGCTCGGGCTCGTACTGGACGGTGACTTCGTCAAGGAAGCGACGAGCTCAGGGTGTACGGGCACAGTCCGGGTCGCCCTCCGCTCGCCCCTTCCAGGTCGCGGTCGTCGTGGGGCTCTCCACCGCCGGTCCATCGGCTGCCGATCCCGAGCCGGTCGTTGAGGACCATGAACTCGCCCCGGCTCGTATCGGGCAGCGTGACATCGCTCACATGGAGCGCGACGGCCCCGAGGTCGCTCAGGCCATCGACGCACGTTCCCTGCTGAACGCTGAGCAGGTCACCGCGTCCTCGATTGGATCGGCAAACGGCCCCTGCGGCGGAGCCCCCACTATCGGACCTTCTTCGCGACCCTCCGCTACACCGGTCTCCGCCCGGAGTGCACACCACCCGGTGAAGCCCTCGGCCGCAGACCATGAAGTGCATCCGGCCCCTGTGGTACTGATCGCCGTGCCCGCCCACCGGCGCCCCCGCGCCTTCGCGGCCCCGGCGGAACCGGTCGTTGGCTCCGGCATCACCTTTCGTTACCCAAGCGGTCACCCTTGCTCACTAAAAACGGAATGTGTCATTCCTCAACCGCCGCCGCTTCCTGTCCGCCACCGGCTTCACGGTCGTCGGAGTCGCTTCCCCCCTGACCGTCCTGCACGCCGGCGCGGCCCCCGGGTCCGACGGGGTCTTCGGCCACGGGGTGGCGTCGGGTGACCCGCTGCCAGACGCCGTCGTCCTGTGGACCCGGGTCACGCCCGTTCCCGAGGCACAGCCCGGCTCGGGAACGGGCCCCACCGTCTCCGTCCGCTGGGAGGTCGCCGCCGACCGCGAGTTCCGCCGTGTCGTCCGACGCGGCTCGGCCATCGCCGGCCGGCAGGCCGACCACACGGTCAAGGTCGACGTCGACGGCCTCGACGCGGCCACCACGTACTGGTACCGCTTCGTCTGCGAGGGCCGGACCTCCCCCGTCGGCCGTACCCGGACCGCGCCGGCCCCCGGCGCGGCGGTGTCCTCGCTCCGCTTCGGCGTCGTCTCCTGCGCCAACTACATGGCCGGCTTCTTCTCGGCCTACCGCCACCTGGCCGCGCGTTCCGACCTGGACGCGGTGCTGCACCTGGGCGACTACCTCTACGAGTACGCGGACGGCGAATACGGTCCGGGCTCGGAGATCGGACGCGCGCACGACCCGGACAAGGAGATGGTGACCCTCTCCGACTACCGCCGCCGCCACGCGCAGTACAAGGCCGACCCCGACCTGCGGGCCCTGCACGCCGCCGCCCCTTTCATCGTCACCTGGGACGACCACGAGTCCGCCAACGACGCGTGGTCCGGCGGGGCGGAGAACCACACGCCCGGGACCGAGGGCGACTGGCAGGACCGCCGGGCCGCCGCCCGCCGGGCCTGGGGCGAGTGGATGCCGGTGCGCGAACCCGACCCGCGCCGTCTCTACCGCCGCCTCTCCTTCGGCTCCCTGGCCGACCTGTCCATGCTCGACCTGCGCAGCTACCGCAGCAAGCAGGTCGACGACCGGGACCTCGACGCCGTCGGCGACCCCGCGCGCACCATCACCGGTGACGAGCAGATGCGCTGGCTCAAGGACGGCCTCGCCACCACGCGGGCGCGCTGGAAGCTGATCGGCAACCCGGTGATGATCGCCCCCGTGCTCTTCCCGCCGCTGCCCGAGGGCATCGCCAGGCCGCTCGCCGACACGACGGGCCTGCTGCCGCCCGAGGGAGTGCCGTACAACGTCGACCAGTGGGACGGCTACACCGCCGACCGCCGCGAGCTCCTTTCCCACCTGCACGACAACGGCATCGACGACACTGTCTTCCTCACCGGCGACATCCACTCGTCCTGGGCCGCCGACCTCCCGCTGGACGCCGGCACGTACCCGACGGCACCCTCGGTCGCCACCGAGCTGGTGTGCACGTCCGTCACCTCGGACAACCTGGACGAGATCACCGGGTCCGAACCGCGCACCACCTCGATCACCGTCGAGGAGTCGATCAAGGCCGCCAACCGGCACGTCAAGATGCTGGAGTTCGACTCGCACGGCTACTCCCTGCTCGAAGTCACCCTCGAGCGCGTCCAGATGGACTGGGTCTACATCAGTGACCCCGTCGACCCGGACGCCCGCCCGCGCCGCGCCGCCGGCTGGCAGGTGGAGGCCGGCAGCAACCGCGTCACCCCCGCCGCCACCCCGCTCGCCGACTGACCCGCTCCCGTCCGCAACCCGTCCCGGCCCCGGCCGGACGGGCCGCCCTTCCGCACGCTCCTGGAGACGCCTCATGCCCCGCCACCACGCACACCCCGGTCCTTCCCGACGCAAGGTCCTGGCCACTGTGGCCGGTGGGGCGGGCGGCGTCATCCTCGGCGGCGTCGGCGCGCAGTCGGCCACCGCCGGTCCGTCCGGCCCCCGGCGGCGCACCTACGTCCTGGTCGTCGACGGATGCCGCCCGGACGAGGTACGCCCCGTCCTCATGCCGCGGCTGTCGAAGCTGCGCGACGAGGGCACCACGTACCCGGCCGCGCAGTCGCTGCCGGTCATGGAGACGGTCCCCAACCACGTGATGATGATGACGGGCGTGCGCCCCGACCGCTCCCAGGTACCCGCCAACTCCGTGTACGACGCCGCCGAGCGGACCGTGCGCGACCTGGACCGGCCGGCGGACCTGCGGGCGACGACCGTCTTCGAACTGCTGCGCGCCAGGGGGCTCACCGGCGGTACCGTGCTCTCCAAGCGCTACCTGTACGGCATCTTCGGCACCCGCGCCGACGTCCAGTGGAAGCCGGAGCCGCTCCTGCCTGCCACCGGGCACGCCCCCGACTCCTTCACCGCGGACGCGGCCATCGCCATGATCGACGGCTCCGACCCGGACCTGGTGTTCGTGAACTTCGGCGACGTGGACCGGGTCGGCCACAGCGACGTCACCGGCACGACGGTGGAGGCCGCCCGCAAGAGCGCGCTCGCCGCCACCGACCACCAGGTCGGGCGGCTGGTCGACCACCTCGTGGAGACGGGCAAGTGGTCGACGAGCGTGGTCCTCGTGCTCGCCGACCACTCCATGGACTGGTCGCTCCCCAGCGCGATGGTCTCCCTCGCCCCCGTCCTGGACGCCGACCCGCTGCTGAAGGACCGGTACGCCATCGCCCAGAACGGCGGAGCCGACCTGCTCTACTGGACGGGCCCGGAGGACTTCCGGGACCGGGCCGTCGCACGGATGCGCGAACTGACCGCGGCCCAGGAGGGCGTGCTGTCAGTGCACGCCCCCGAGGAGCTGCGCCTGGGCGACCGGGCCGGGGACCTCGTCGCGTACGCCCGCCCCGGCCACCGCTTCACCGACCCGCGTCCGTACTCCAACCCCATCCCCGGCAACCACGGTCATCCGGCGACCCTGCCCATCCCCTTCTTCGTTTCCGGCGGCTCGCCCCTCGTCCGCCGCGGCCACGTGAGCGACGCTCCGGCCCGCACGGTCGACGTGGCCCCGACGGTCGCCGCCCTGTACGGGCTGCGCGCCCCCTCCGGCGGCTGGGACGGCACCGCCCGCACCGACGCCTTCGACCGCGCCGCGAAGTAGGGCGCCTCCGGCGGATGCGGGCCGGAGGGGTCCGTCGCCGAGGAGGCGCGGCCGGCCGCCGTCCGTCGCCACCGGATATGGGACACACCGCCCGACGGCGCATTCGACCGGACCGCCTCCCTGGTTGCGCGTGTCTTCGACGCGCCCATGACGACGGTGGCGATCGTCGACGTGGACCGGGTGTGGTTCATGGCCGCCCACGGCCTCCACGGTGTCACCGAGATCGACCGCGGCCCGGCCAGTGCGCCTCCGCCGTCCTGCACGGTGAGCCCTGCGTGGTGACCGCTACCGGCACCGATGATCGCGCCCTGGCCAACCGGACGCGGTCATCAAACATTACGCTGGCCGCGGCGGGCGCCCCTCCGCCCTGGCCCTACGGGCAAGACGCGGCGCATCCTCGGTCATGCCGCCATTCGTCGTGTCCGTGCGGGCCCCTGCCTATCGGGGCTCTGGAGGTCGGTGATGTCGACGCCGACCAAAAGACCCATCAAGACTTGGATGCCCGTGCTGCTCGTCCTCGTCGCGATGCGGATTTCCGGCCCGGGCGCGGACGAACCATGCGCGGACACCTTGGTCTGGACGCTCGGAAGCGTCTTCTTCCCCTCTGCGCCATAGACGCAAGGTCAATTCCGCCAGCCGTTATCGATCAGGCGGCAGCGTGAGTGCGGGCCAGAAGGAGGGCGATGTCGTCGTCCACCGGCCCTTCAGGGGCCAATGTGTCGATGACAGATGTGCACAGGTCCTCCAGGCTGGAGACGGGGTCGGCGAAAGCGGTGCGCAACCGCTGTAGTCCACGGCCGATATCGTGGTCCATCTCGATCAGACCGTCGCTGTACAGCCCTATCACGGTGTTTTCCGGCAGCTCCACCTCCGTCGATTCGTAGGAGTTCAGTCCCACCCCGATGGGTGCACCTGGAGGCACTTCGGCAAAGTCGACCGATCCGTCAGGGTAGACGATCACGGGTGGGGGATGGCCAGCACTGCACATGATGAATCGCTTGATTACCGGGTCGTACACGCCGTAGAAGCAAGTGGCTCCGAAAGCAGAGGGGTCGTCTTCGGAACGGTCCCGGGCTATGTCGAGCGTGAGTTCATCCATCAGGCTTAGCAGTTCGTCGGGCGGCAATTCCAACTTGCTGAGCGCGCGAGTCTTGGCACGCAGGCGTCCCATTGTCACGGCTGCTTGGGTGCCGTGACCGACGACATCTCCCACGACCAGGGCCACGCGGGCGCCGGATAGTCGTATGACGTCGAACCAGTCGCCGCCGACGCCGCTGTATGTGTCCGCTGGCAGGTAGCGGCCCGCCACATCCACTGTGCTGCCCCCTGACAAGTGGCGTGGTAGCAGGTCCCGTTGAATGGCGAGCGCTGCGGTTCGCCCTCGCGCGAACCGCAAAGCGTTGTCGATGATCAGGGCGGCCCGGGCCGCGAGTTCCTCTGCGAGTGCGAGGTCCGCCCTGCTGAACGGGATCGGGTCTTCGCTGCGTACGAAAACGGCGATGCCGAGCATCGCACCGCGGGCCTCCAAAGGGACGATCATGAGGGAGTGCATTCCGGTTTGGTGAATGACACGGGCTCGATCCGGGTCGTTGTCAAGCCACGTACCGGGGGAGGTGTCGAGTACAGGTTCGAAGTGAGACCTATGGGTTTCGAGTACGGCTGTGAAAGGGGATGCCGGCGGTACGTAAACCGGTGTTCCGCGTGCCCAGAGAGACTCGCGGAGATCGTCGTGAATGGACGCGGCGCCGGCTCGGTAGAAGCCGGGAATGCTTATGTCGGTGGGCTTGAGGCGCCTCAGGGGCTCCTTGTGCAGTGGCACAGGCTGCACGAGGTCGATGGTGACGTAGTCGGCAAGATCCGGTACTGCCGCCTCCGCGAGACTCTGACTGGTCACCAAGGGGTCAAGATCTGTGCCGATGCGGCTCTTCGCCTCATTGAGCAAGTGGAGTCGCCCGCCTTCCTCCCCGGTTCCGGCCTGTACAACCACAGAACACACGCCCAGCGGTAGACCGTCCGACCCATCGACACGGAGCAGGTCGACGCGGTAGTAGCAGTCGGGAACCCGGGTCTCGGCCGGCCACAGTTCGTGCCCGAGCAGCGGCTCACCGCTGCGGAGGACGCGCATCATGGCTCGCTTCAAGTACTCTGGGTGACGAGCACGCAGGAAATCGGTGACATAGCCACCCAACTCTGGCTCGGGGCTGTAGATCTCCTGGTTGTGAACGCCGTCATTGAACCAGACACAGTGCAATTCCCGGTCCCAGATGGCCAGACTGATCGGCGAGTGGTTGAGAAACGCATCTACCGCGGCCGGATCAACGCCTGGCTGGCCACTCGCGTTTGTCCCCCACACGAGCCAGCCCGCGCCACCGTCATAGTCCAGAGGAATGGCCCACAGGTATGCAATAGCCTCATGGCCGTTGCGGCGGCGGATCCGTATATGTCCTGACGAGGGGCTGCCGCCAAAGAACCGGGAAACTTCCGCGGCGCTCGAAGCCAGCAACACCTCGGCGGGACCATACAGCACCTGATCAGCTGTATAGCCCCATAGGCGCTCGGCAGCCACTGTCCACACGGAGACCGCCATATCGGCATCGAACACTGCCAGAATGCCAGCGGACATACAGCAAGTATGCCGCGCCTGTGCCGGTCCATGCCACCGCAGGAGGATACGCCCGCTACGGACTGCGTTTCCTGGCATCCGCATGCTCATGGTGTAGGTCGAGACGTTCACCGGGTTGCGGGTCGATCAGCTCGGCCGATTGCAGGAAGCGGTTCGGGGCGTGGTGGCGAGGGCTGTGGGTGGGGTCGTCCTTGCCGGCCCGTCGAGTTGGTTGTCGTGGCCATCGACCCACCTGGCGGTTCGCCTGATCTTGGTGGCAGTCGCAGCCCCCGCCTGGCTCTAACGACGGCACAACCCTCGAGCGGTCCATGGAAACGGCCGTCTCAGTGCGCCGTCGCATCCAACGCTGTGCTTTCGGCGACCGGACGCCACTGCTCGAGTTCGGCGCGGATGTCGTCGAGCCGACCGACCACGCGGGCCACGCAGTCGGCGCCGAGTTGGAGGCGAACCGGCTGGTGATCAGCTTCGGCGACGTCGGCGATGACGCGTGCGAGCTTCACCGGATCGCCCTCCTGGCGATGGTTGGTGGTCTCGGCGAACTCTCGAGTGCGGCCTGCGGTCTCCCGGTACTGCTCGATTTCGGCGGCCACGGTGTGGAGCGAACTGCCGTCAAGAAAGTCCGTCCGGAACACACCTGGCTCGACGATGGTGACCTGCACACCAAGAGGCGCCAATTCCTGTCGCATCGCCTCGGAAATTCCCTCGACAGCATACTTGGTGCCGCCATAAATGCCCCAGCCCTGGTCCACGGCGATTCCGCCAACCGAGCTGAAGTTGAACACCCGGCCCGCGCCCTGTCGGCGCATGACCGGCAGCACCGCGCGTGTGACGGCGAGCAAGCCGAACACGTTGGTGTCGAACACCGCCCGGACCTCCGCGTCGCTGGCTTCCTCGACCGCGCCGAGCAGTCCGCGCCCGGCATTGTTGACCAGCACATCGACCTTGCCGAACCGTTCGAGCGCGACCTCGACCGAAGCCTGGGCCTGGTCCTCGTCCACCACGTCGAGCGGGGCGAGCGCCAGCGCGTCGCCAGCGTCCGGGAACGCCTCAGCGACCGACTCGGGGCGCCGCGCCGTGGCGACCACCTGATGACCGCGTGCGAGTACCTCGCGGACGATTTCCCGGCCGAAGCCCCTGGAAGCTCCTGTCACGAACCATACAGACATATTAGTCCTCCTACGGATCAAACATCAATTATAACGCTAAAGAGATGAAAATGGTCGAGACCGATGGTTGGCGAAAACGCGCAAGCTTGTCTGCGCACGGCGGCTGCCGCCTCGATCGCTTCGCCCAATGGCACGGCTCGCGGCGGGTCGGCACGCTTCCTTGTAAGGCAGGACCCCCCTGTGGACTCGTCGAGGTCGACGAGTCCACAGGCGCACAGGGAGAGGCAGCGCAGCACCTCTGCGCGTGTGAGAGGCCGTTCTTCGGGAGCCTGGACCTGTTGCCGGGCGAGGAGTCGTGGAGGTGGCGGATGCCGTCGATGCGGGCGGTGCTGGAGACGCGGCAGAAGGCTGCAGCCGCGCAAGTGAAGCACCTCGAAGCCGAGCTGGAACGGGTGCGGGCGGCTCTGGGGGACGCCGGGAAGGTGCACCGGCGCCGGGTGATCGGCCTGGAGCAGTACTTGAAGGCGCTGGCCGAGGAGGACGCGTCCGCCGACGTGGCCGGCGAGATGTCACAGAAGAAGGTGGTCGGGCCGCGCCGGGCGGTGCCTCACCGGCAGCACGCGAGCGAGGTGATGGAGCTGTCGCCGGACTATCGGGCGTTGATGGCCGCCGCGGTCGATGCGGGAGACGACGGGCTCGGTGCCCGGCGGGCGGCGGTGGTGCTGGGCTGGGACAGTGCGACCGTCTCCCGCGTCGAAGGTGCCAGGGCACGGCTGAAGCGGCTGGTGGAACGGGGCTGGCTGGTCGAGGCGAAACCGGGCAAGTTCACGCTGCCTGTCCCGCCTTCGCGGCAGGACGCGGGTGCCGGCGGCCAGGCGGCGGCTCATGAGCATGGTCATCGACCACAGGACGACGGCTTCGCCGGTGTCGGGGCGACGTTCGTAGTCGCGGACCAGGCGCCGGCTGCGCAGAAACCAGGCGAACGATCTTCCACGACCCAGCGGCGGGGCAGCATCTGGAACCCTCGTGTGTTGTCGCTGCGGCGGACCACGTCGAGGACGATATCGAGCTGGGCTGTGCTCCAGTCGACGAGGTGCCCGGTGCGCAAGTAGGCGCAAAAACGAGTGCCACGTTGGTGCAAGCAGGAGCCTGCATCGGCGGTCACCCTCACGGATGGCTATGAGTATCGTGACCCACTCGACCAAAACAGAAGGCAGGTCGAGTACAGCATGTACGTAACTAGCAGGGTCCTGGACAGACACCTTGCGAGTTCGAACACCTCAACAGCACTCAAGCCCTGTCAGATACGGGAACCGAGGCCAGCATGCGATCTGTGGTCACGTTGAAACTCGTTCTGGCAGACCCACGGTGATTCTTTCGCGTGAGGTGTCGCGCTGGCAGCGGATGCCAACGCACCCTGTCGGTCACTGCGACTATCCTCACTCAGGTGACGCTTTCTTACGATAGCAACGGAGATGGCCCAGCCCTCGTCTTGCTGCACTCGTCTGTGTGCGACCGCGGCATGTGGGACCCACAGGTGCCGACGCTGTACGACGCAGGCTATCAAGTGGTGCGATGCGACTTCCGAGGATTCGGAGACTCGCCGGTAGCGAACCAGCCGTACAGTGATGCTGCGGACGTTTGCGACCTCCTTGACTACCTGAATCTTGAATGCGCCGCTCTGATCGGATCTTCCCATGGAGGTGAAGTAGCATTGGAAGTGGCGGCGCAGCGGCCGAGACAAGTACCCGCTCTGGTGTTGCTTTGCTCTGCGATTCCTGGGCATGTACCAGGGCCCGAATTGAGGGCCTTCACTGAACGGAAGACTGCACTGCTGGCAGCGAACGATATTTCCGGAGCGGTGGACCTAAGCATCACGACGTGGTTGGGCTCCGATGCCAGTGCGGAGGTTAGTGAAAACGTCCGGCGCATGCAACGGCGCGCATTCGAAATGCAGACATCGGCTAGATTTGACTCAGTCAGTGAACCGGTAGAACTCACACGGATCACGGCTTCATGTCTGACTATTTCTGGGGCGCATGACCTGTTGGATTTTCGGGAGATTGCAGCTGACATGCCGAAGCGGATCGCTGGTGCGCGCCACCTTGAACTGCCTTGGGCCAGTCATTTCCCAAGCCTTGAGCGACCCGCAGCGGTGATGGACCTGCTGAGAGATTTCCTCAACGAGGAATATCCCACTCGTCGGAATTAGTAGCAGAATTCCCACTGTGCAGACGGGCCCCGCATGGTGGCCAAGCAGTCTGTTAATGGTAGTGCTGCACCGGGAGTTGAGCATACGTGCCGCGGGGAAATGTTGTCGTGGATCGTGCCGGACAAGCCACCGGTTCAGAGGTAGCACCGACCTAACGAGCTGCCAGGTTGCTCTACGCGCATAAGCTACTAATCGTCGGCGCTTACCCTGCAAGTCGGCGCAGGGAGGGAAACACGGAGGTGTTCAGTCATGTCATCCCTCAGTCCGCCGACGGACGAGAAACTCACACGCAGGGCGCAAGCAGGCGAGACTGGGGCTCTCGGATTGCTGTTGGCTCGCCATCAGGCTTCGCTCGATGCAGGCGGTGGCACTGAGTTTGCTCGGGTATGGGCCCGACGCAGAAGACGCGGTTCAGGAAGCCGCCCTGGTTGCGCTGCTGCGCATCGGTGACGTCCGGGACCCACTCAGCCGTGGGTGCATGGCTGCGGGCCATCGTGTGCAATGCCGCCAGACCCACCTGCGCTCTACGCGTGAGACGCCGGGGCTGGACAGCTTCGATCATCTTCCGCTTCGCTACCACGAGCCGTCGCATCCGGAGCGACTCATCGAACAGCACGCGATGCGTGACTGAATCTGCCACGCAGTGGAGGAACTTCCGCAGCAGCTCCGGTTGGTGCTGGTACTGCGGCACTTCAGCGGCATTACCTCCTGCCAGGAGATCGCCGCCGCTTGCGAGATCCCGGTCAGCACAATGCGACTCAATCAGGCCAAGGGGAAGATGGCTGGCTTGTTGTTGTCGGCCGCGACGCAAGCACACAGCGATGCTTTCGTTCTCACGGAGGAGAGCCGACACGAGGCAGTGGCGACCTTGGAAGTCTCTGAACGTGGTGTGCTGCCCCAGGAAATCTTGGAACTGTGGCCGGCGGAGACCGAGATGATCGGTGAACTCGGAAAGCCTGGAGAACGCGTCCACCCGGTCCCCGTCATGCGCCGGATTCTGAGTGCTGGCGTGCGCCAGCGCGTGCAGAAGCTTCAGGTGGTCTTTCCCGACACTGCACACTGACTCTTGTGTCACAGCCTCGCCACCTCCTCAGCAACAGAGCTGTCATCGACTGCAGGTCGTGAAGCCATCGGTGAGCTCCGGGACGACGTCGAAGGTGTCGTCGACCACGCCCTGGTCCACGAGGCCAAGATCGGAGCCTCGGCGTCCTTGTTGATGGCCACGATTGTTTTTTAGGTCCTTATACCATGTCCTCATGGTCAGTTTTCGGAGCCGTTTGTAGCAGCAGAGGGCTGCGGCCAATCCGACGCCGCAGGTGAGGCACGTCGTACGCCTTGTCCGCAGGAAGGCGTTGGGGCTTGGAATCGGTCGCGTGGGTTTCGTGTCCCATGTGGAAATGGGACAGCATCGGCTCCAGGGTCTGGCTGTCGTGGGTGTTGGCGGCGGAGACTCCGACACGTAGAGGCAGTCCGTTCGCGTCGACAGGGCATCTCGGAACCGGGCTTACCCCGGTCCACGGAGCTCGGACTCGCAAGTTCGCCCCTTCTCAGCCCTCACATGGGCAGAGTCAAGGACCGCGCATAAGCCGGAGCATATTGTGATGCAGCCGTCCCCAGACCCCGGCTCGCGACCAGATGACGAACCGGCGATGGACAGTCGACTTCGACGCCCTGAAGCACGGTGGCAACGCCCGGCCAAGCGCAACCGCTGACCAGCACATAGATGATCGCGGCGAAGACCGCCTCATCATCGAGGTTCGCTACCCCGCCCCCTCGCGGACGCACCCGGGCCGGCGGCAACAACGGCTTCGCTATTTCCCGCAGTCCGTCCGGAACGATCCATCCCCAACGATCCACCTCCCACGCCCAGGACGCTTGTCAACTGACCATGTAGGACACGGGCCTGAGCGCGCGGCCGCAAGGTCCGAGTACTGCCGGGGGCGCCACTGCCCGTTGGCGGAGGACCGGACGACGTGCGACTGCGCTGCACGGTGCTCGACGACTCCCAGCAGGTGGCGACCGAGATCGCCGACTGGTCGCCGGTCGCGGACGGCGTGTCCTTCGACACCCATTCACCGACGAGGACGCCCTCGCCGCGGCGCTCACCGACGTCGACATCGTGGTCACGCTGCGCGATCGCGTCTCCTTCCCCGCATCGCTGATCGCCAGGCTGCCCCGGTGTCTCGACGGCCGACTCGTCTCCGTCCACCTGGCCCTCGGCGACCGCACCCGCGGCCTGCTCGGCCCCGCCGAACTGTTCCGCGCCGCGATCGTCGACCAGGACACCTTGCTCGCCTCGCTGCGCGAGGCGACGCCGCACCTGGGCTACGTCTCGCGCACCGACTACGCCACGTACTACGGCCAGGCGGTCGAGGCGATCCGGGCCTACCTCGCGGGCTCCCCCGGTACGGCGCCTGCCCGCGCCCCCCGCCTCCGGCACCGGCACCTACTACCGCTGCCCCGGCCGTGCCCCCGTGCTCAGGGCCCGGACGCTCAGGCGATGCCGGCCCGGACGGACTGATCCGGCCGCCAGTACGTTCCGCCGCTCCGGCGCAGATGGTCGAGGTCCACCAGGTAGCGCCGGAGCGTCACACGGTCGACGTCGCCGTCGTCGCACCAGGCGCGCAGCTTCTCGTCGACGGTGCGTTCCGGGTACTCCGCGCCTGGCGTGAAGGTCTGCTCGGCGATGTGCCGCAGCACCACCTTCTTGCGCGTCCAGCGCGCGGGGAGCCGCACCAGTCGCCCGTCCTTGACGAAGGTCCTCACGATCAGGCCCGCCCGGTCGTCGGCCCCGGTGCGCCCGGCGGTCTCCGCGGCCGGCCGGCCCGCGCGGGCCAGTTCCCCGAACCGTTCGTGGGCGACGACGAGGCCGCCGTCGTCCCCGGACGTCACCACACCGTGCTCCCGCAGCCGGCGCAGTGCGGCGGCGGTCTCCATCGAGGTCAGGCCGGCCGCCCGGCCCACCTCCGCCGCGCTGTCCGCCCCCAGGGCCACGGCCGCGAAGGCGCGCACCCGGCCCTCGTCGGCGAACAGGGCGGGCAGCGCGGTCACGCCGGACTGCGCGACGACGCCGGGCAGGTCGGCGCATGCCGACTGCCCCAGCGTGCCGGGGAACGGGGCGGCCTGGTCGGGTAGGTCGTCAGTCATGCCCGGGAGGCTAGTGGACACCCCGGCACGGGGCCGAACGGTTTTCGGCCCGCCGACGGCTCCTATGCCTCTGGCGCCCAGCACCCTGGCTCAAGCCCCCAGGCACCCCACCGGCACCCCAGGCACCCGCGGTCCCAGGGGCTCCAGAAACCCAGAGCAGCCCAGAGGTGCACGCGTCCAGAACCCCCTTACCCCACGCTCTTGTTCAAAAAGGGTGATCCTCACATTCCCCCGTTACCCCTCTCCGACCCGTCGCGTTGAACCAGCAGTGCGGTGGCGCGTCCTGCCGCCGTACCACCCGAGTCAGAAGGAGAACGTGATGTCTCGCATCGCGAAGGCCACCGGTGTCGCGCTCGGCGCCGGTGCCGTCGTGCTCAGCGGCACCGGCCTGGCCATGGCGGACGCGGGCGCCAAGGGGGCGGCCGTCGGCTCGCCCGGCGTCCTGTCCGGCAACGTCGTCCAGGTGCCGGTCAACGTGCCGATCAACGTGTGCGGCAACACCGTCAACGTGGTCGGCGCCCTGAACCCGGCCTTCGGCAACACCTGCGTGAACGGTGACGTCGAGAAGGACGACAAGCACAGCCAGGACGGCAAGAACGGCGGCCACAAGGGCTGAGTCCCGTGGCACCAGGAGAGCCCCGGCCGTCCCGGCCGGGGCTCTTTCGTGTCCGCCCAGTCCGCTCAGGCGTACTGGTAGATCCGGCTGTGGTCCTCCAGCTCGTCCGGCGTCACGTCCCAGGGCGGCAGCCGCTCGTGCCGCGCGACGACCCGACCGTGCTGGGCGTCGCCCGGTCCGGGCGGCTCGGCGGGCAGGTAGCGGGTCCCGCGGTGCCGGGCCTGCCAGCGGGACCACTGGAGGTCGACGAAGGCGTGGTGCAGCCAGAACACCGGGTCGTTGACGGACGCGCCGCCGACCATGGCCCCGCCGACCCAGCGGTGCACGCGGTTGTGGTTGCGCCAGGAGGCGCTGCCACGGCCGGTCCCCCATCCCTCCAGCTTGTTCCTGAACCCCTTGCGGACCGTGGAGTCCCAGGGCGCGGTGTCGTACACCGGGTCGTCGAGCGCCCACTCCAGGTCGCTCTTCGTGGGCAGCTCGATGGGGTTGCCGGAGCGTCCGAGATCCCGGGTGAGGTACTCGGTGCCGGTGACGTTCTCCTTGATGGTCCAGTTGCCCGTGGCGTGGGCGAACGGCCCGGTGGTGACCCGGCGGTCGGAGCGCCGCCCGGTGCCGCCGAGGAGGTCGGCGGTCCAGGGCGAGGACGAGGTGGTGCGGTCCTTCGTCCAGTCCCAGTACGGCACCGTCACCGACGAGTCGACCCGGCGCAGCGCCTGCTCCAGGTCCAGCAGGAACCTGCGGTGCCACGGCAGGAAGGACGGGGCCATGTGGGCGGTGCGCAGCCCGTGCTCGCCGTCGGAGACGTAGTACTCGATGTGGATGCGCACGAACTCGTCGTACTCACCGCGGCGTTTCGTCTCCAGCAGCGCGTCGACGAACCGCCGCTTCTCGGTGCCGGTCAGCGTGGTGACGTCCTTACGCGTGTACACCACGGTGCCCCCCGGAACCGTGCCCGAATTGGTGTCGGCCGTCACCGGCCGGTGCCTCGCGCAGGGGCTCGCCGCCGAGTTCGTCGACGGCGGCGCGGGCCGCGGCGAGGGGGGTGGGATACGACCGGTAGTGGTCGATCATGCTCAGCCAGCCGCCGTCGGCCCGGCGCATCAGATGCAGCGGCCTGCCGTCCACGGTGATGTGCCACGCGCCGGCGGAGACGGCGTGCCCCGCGGCCGCCCTGGCACCCCGAATGCGGCGGCCTCGGTAGGTCGCGTCGAACGCGGCGGTCCCGGCGGGCCCTGCGGCGTGCGGCTCGGGGCGTGCGGGCCGTGCGCCGGTCCTGGTGAGAATGTCCTCGATGCCCTCGGCGGCATCGGGTGCCGGGGAGGGCCGGGAGGCCGTGACCAAGGGGGTCAGTGCCACGGCGAGGGCCGGGGCGAGCAGACCCCGCAGCATCCCGCGCCGCGTCCCGTGACCGGGTCCGCCTCTCGCGGGAGCCGTCGCGTCCCGTTCCCCGCCGCTCGCTGCTCCGCCCACATCAACGATCATGGCTTCTCCTCGTCCGTTTCCGGTGACCCGTACCATCGGCCGAGCGGCGGCCCCCGCGGTCACCGCTCGTGCGGCCGCACGGAGCACCGGCCGCCGACACCGGCGGAAGTACTCGGGCACACGCTTCGTCCCCCGGCGCGCACGCCGGGGGTTTCTCACGGGATGACCGTGCGCCGAGCGCGGGTCAGCCACCCAGCGGGAGGCCGCCGAGCAGCCGGTCACCGGAGTCCAGCTGGGTGCTCACGTCCTTCACGGTGTGCAGCACGGATTCCTTGTTCTCGGTGTCGAGCAGTTCCGACGGGGCCTTCTCCGGCAGGACGTTGACGGGGTCCGTGGTGAGCGTGCTCACGGCGCCGTCGAGGGTGCCGGCCGTGAGACCGGGGGCGTCCTGGGCGAACGCGGGCGCGGCGGAGCCGACGGCGGCCAAGGATCCGGCAACGACAGCGACGGCCTTGAGGGACTTCATCGTGTTCCTTTCTTCGGCAACTCACGTCGCCCGAGGGAATGCTGACGCCCTGCACAACGACACGGGCCGGGCGCGGAAACCATGAGCTCGGAAGACATATGAGATACGGGAAGGCGTCCTCACCCGATACGAAATCACTCCGCGGCCCGCCGAAATCCCGCGGCGTGCAACAGCAGGGAGACCGAAAAAAAAGGCCGTTGCGCCGCCCCGGGAGGGCGGCGCAACGGCCAGGTTCGCCGTCCGCGCGTCAGGAGGGATTCGCCTCCTGCGGGGCGGCCGGTACCGCGACCTCCGGTGCGGCGCCCTCCGGCGCGCTCGGCAGCGCGGGCAGCCCGGCCAGGTCCGCGGCCGGCAGTCCGCCGCCGACGAGCGTGGCGGCGACGACGTTGACGACGCCGGTCACCACGTTCTCGACGGCCGGGCTCACCTGTGCCGCGGTACCGGAGGTGGTGGCCTTGAGCAGGGCGTCGATCCGCACCTGCAGGGCGGCGTGCGCGGCGGCGGTCAGATCGGTGGCCGCCTGGGCGGCGTCATCGCTCTGTGCCGTGACCGGCGCCGGCAGCGTGACCGGGTTCCCGGCCTCCGGCGCGGTCACGACCGGCGGCTGGGCCGGGGTGCTCGTGCCGGGGGTGGTGGTGCCCGGGGTCGTGGTGCCGGGAGTCGTGGTGCCGGGCGCGGTCGCCGCGTCGTCCGCGTCCGCGGCGTCGGCCGCGAGGGCTTCCTTGACGGCGGCGGCGAGCTCGTCCGCCTCCTCGGCGGGAAGGCGGCCGTTGTCGGCCTTGAGGACGGCGTTGAGCAGGTCGGTGACCGGCGTGAGCACTCCGCCCAGTCCGGCCAGGCTGCCTACCTGGCTCAGCAGTTCCTCCGCGTCGGGGAGGGGTGCGCGGGACGCCGCGTGGGTGCGTTCCCGGCCCGAGTCGCCATCGGCCGCCATCACCGCCGGACCGGAAAGACCGATCAGGAGGCCGGCAGTGAGAGCGGTGGTGGCGATTCGCCGTGCGGGCAGACGCATGGGGGTTCCTTTCGGTGGTGCGTCGGGTCTTGTGCCCACCGTGGAAGCGCCCATGGCGCTCTGCAACCGATCACTCACCCCCCGCACCCGCCCGGCGTTTCCCGCACCGACGTCCTCCCTGGTGAGACGCCTGTCAAGACCTTCCGGCCGTGTCGGCACACGTAGCCCCCATTCGGGGCAGCACACGGCCGTCCGTCCGGCAACCGTCCGCCCCCTCAGCGAACCGGCCGCCCGTCAGCGGAGGAACCGCGGCACGGACGGCCGGTGCGGGGCTTTCGAGGCGACGTCAGTCGTTCACGCACTCATTGCCGAACGCCGGGTTCAACGCGCCGATGATGTTGACGGTGTTGCCGCAGACGTTGACCGGCACGTGCACCGGGACCTGCACCACGTTGCCGGACAGGACACCCGGGGAGTGGGCGGCGACGGCCTGCGCGCCACTGTCGGCGGCGGCGACACCGGCGGTGCTCGCCGCCGCGGCGGCGGCGACGGAGGTCAGGGCCAGGCCCTTCGCGATACGCGACATGGAGAGGTGCTCCTTGGAATCGACGCAAACATCCGGGCGGGTGCCCGGCGCAGTGTCAACGTGTCGCACCCGCACAAGTTGCGCCTCCTAACGAGTGATCCCGCGAGACACGCGGCATTCACCAATCCAACACACTTACCCGGTTTCGCCGGATTCCTACGGATAGCGGCTAGAGTCCCACTCCATCCGACGCAACCCCGTGCACCAGTGCGGGACATCGGCCAGGGCACTCTCCGGGGCTCCGATCGCCACGGTGATCCGCAGGTCTTCCGGCTCGTCCCCCGGCGGGACACGCGTACCGTTCACGCCGGCTCCCTGCGGTGACGAGTTCGCGCCTGTCCCGAACATGCTCCGTGAGCGAGGAAACTCGTATGCACCTGCCACCGACCGACTCCCCGCCGCGGGTTCTCCACGTCACCCAGCCGGTGGACGGCGGAGTCGCCCGTGTCGTGACGGATCTGACACGTGCCCAGGTCGACGCCGGGCTGCACGTCGCGGTCGCCTGTCCCGACGGGGCCCTCGCCGGCGAACTGCGGTCGCTCGGCGCCGACGTGCGGCACTGGCCGGCGACACGGTCACCGGGGCCGGCGCTGGCGCGGGAGGTACGGCGGCTGGCGCGCGTGATCGCGGACGTCCGTCCCGATCTGGTGCACGCGCACAGTGCGAAGGCCGGTCTCGCGGGGCGCCTCGCCGTGCGCGGGCGCGTTCCGACCGTGTTCCAGCCGCACGCCTGGTCGTTCGAGGCCGTCGGGGGGCCCGCCGCCGCCCTGGCGCTCGGGTGGGAGCGGTGGGGGACGCGGTGGGCGGCGCGGACGGTCTGCGTGAGCGACGCGGAGCGGCTGCGGGGGGTGCGCGCCGGGGTCCGCGGCCGGTGGGCGGTGATCCCGAACGGCATCGCTCTCGACCGCTTCCGCGACGACGCCGCCGGGGACCGGGACGACGCGGCCGAGGCGGACCCGGCACGGCTGCGGACCGGCGTCGGCCCGCGGGCTCCGCTGGTGGTCTGCGTGGGGCGGCTGTGCCGGCAGAAGGGTCAGGACGTCCTGCTGACGGCGTGGCAGTCGGTCCGCGCGCGCGTGCCGGGAGCCCGGCTGGTCCTGGTCGGCGACGGCCCTGAACACGCCCGGTTCGCCGCGCTCGCGTCGGCGTACGGATTCCTCGGCGACGGACCGGACAGGGCTCGGGCGAACGGCTCCGGCCGGGCAGCCGGCCCCCTCGGCGGCGGCCCGGACCCGGACCCCACCCGCCCCGACGGTCCCACCCCGACGCCCCCGTCGGCCGGTGAGGGACCGGCCCGGTTCCGCACCTCCGGGGGTACCGCCCAGGCGTCCGTCCTGTTCACAGGAGCCGTCGCCGACGCCACCCCCTGGTACCGGGCCGCCGATCTGGTCGTCCTGCCCTCGCGCTGGGAAGGCATGGCACTGGCCCCGCTGGAGGCGATGGCCTGCGGGCGGCCCGTGGTGGTGACCGACGTGGACGGCGCCCGCGAGGGCCTGCCGCCCGCTCTCGCCCCGCACTGCCTGGTACCGCCGGGGGACCCGACGGCGCTGGCCGACGCCGTCACCGGCCTGCTGCTCGACGCTCCACTGCGCGCGTCGCTCGGCCGCCGGGGGCGTGCGCACGTCTTGTCCCGGCACGACGTACGGCTCACGGCCGCGGCCGTCGCGGCGGTC
This sequence comes from Streptomyces mutabilis, assembly GCF_014649815.1. Lineage (GTDB taxonomy): Bacteria > Actinomycetota > Actinomycetes > Streptomycetales > Streptomycetaceae > Streptomyces > Streptomyces mutabilis. Next base: position 618,225 of record NZ_BMTT01000001.1, read on the forward strand.
TACCGCACCCTCCTCAGTGACCGGCGGACAGCGGAACCGCTCCCCCTGCCCGGCCGCGAGCCGTCACCCGCGCAGCCCCGCCTGCCCGGCGACCGGCCGACGGCCGCGACGCGGTCGTCCTTCGCCCCCATCGAGCACACGGAGTCCACGCACCCATGACCGCGGAAAGCACCGTTCCCGCCCCCGCCGGCCAGCCGCGCGACCTCGGCTCCCCCTCCGCCGTCTCGGTGCTGCCGCCCAGTACCGGCACCACGGGTTCCGGGTTTCCCACCGGGCGCCCCGCGACGCGGCCGGACTCCCGGGCGCCGCTGCTCGTCGCGGACGGAGCGGCGGCCGCGTTGCCGGGCGCGCTGGCCCTGACCGGCACCCCGCACCAACCGCTGCTCGCGGGCCTGCTGGTCGCCGCCGCGCTGCTGCTGTGCCCGCGCCCACGCCGACGGCTGCCCGGCGTCCTGGACGACCTGCCCGCCCTGTGCGGCCGGATCGCCGTGGCCTGGCTGGCGCTGGGGGCGTTCGCCGCGGCGTACGCCCCGCCGCACACGCTGTCCGCCCGCACGCTGCTCCTCGGCTTCCTGCTGCACGCGGCGGCGGGCTGCGCCGCCCGGGGCGCCGTGCACCGGCGGCGCCGTACCGCGCTGTTGAACCACCCGCGCGCGGCCCTCGTCGTCGGCCCGGCCGCGACCGCGCAGCGCGTGGCCTCGGCGGTGCTTCGCCACCCGCGCTGCGGGGTGCGCCCCGTCGGGGTCGTCTCCGACGACCCGGGCGGCGCCACCGGTCTGCCCGTGCTGACCACGCAGGAGGAGGCGCGGCGGGCCGCCGTGCAGAACGGCGTGCGCGACGTCCTGGTCGTGCACCCTTCCGCGCGGACGCGGCAGGAGTCGCTGCTGCGGGCGCTGGCCGGGGCCGGCTGCGCGGTCTGGGAGATCGACGCGGAGGTCCCCCCGTACCCGGGCCCGGACCGGCTCGCCGGGTTCTCCTGCCGGCGTCTGGATCCGGTGCGGCAGCGGTCGGGGAGCGTGGGCAAGCGGGTGCTGGACGTTACGGTGTCCGGGGCGCTGTTGCTGCTGCTGAGCCCGTTGCTGCTGACCTGCGCGACGGTGCTGCGGGTCATCGGCGGTCCCGGGGTGCTGTTCCGGCAGGAGCGCGTCGGCAAGGACGGCCGGCCGTTCACGCTGCTGAAGTTCCGCACCCACCGCCCGGCCGACGAGCACGAGTCGGCGACCCGGTGGAGCGTGGCGGACGAACGGCGCATGCCGTGGTTCTGCCGCTTCCTGCGCCGTACGTCGCTCGACGAACTGCTCCAGCTGTGGAACGTCCTGCGGGGCGACATGAGCCTGGTCGGCCCCCGCCCCGAACGCCCCTACTTCGTGGCCCGGTTCAGCCGCGCCCATCCCGGATACGCCGCCCGCCACCGGGTGCCGGCCGGCATCACGGGCCTGGCCCAGATCAACGGGTTGCGCGGCGACACCTCCATCGAGGACCGGGCCCGTTTCGACAACGCCTACATCGACGACTGGTCGCTGTGGCACGACGTCTGCATCCTGCTGCGCACGGCCGTCGCGCTCGTGCGCCCCACGGGGAGCTGAGCCCGGTGAGCCACGCCCTGCCCCTGGGGTCCGCGACGGGCCTGCGGCGGCTGCCGCCCGTGCTGGCCGTGGCCCTGGTCGTCGCGCTGCTCGCCCTGCCGGTCGCACCGGACGGCGGGGGCGGCGCCCATCCGGCCGACGCGCTCTCCGCGCTGGTGGTGCTGTACTGCGCCCTGCGCCTGGTACGGGACCGGCGGCACCCCCTGTCCCGTACGGCGGCCGCGGTACTGGGGCTGCCCGTGCTCGGGCTCGCCGTCGCCGCCGTGAGCGCGGTGTCGCCGGGCGCCGGGCTCGTCGGGTTCGGCCGCTACCTCCAGGTCTTCGTCCTCGTCCCCGCCGCCGTACTGCTGCTGATCCGCGGCCGGGACGACGTGCGGCTGCTCGCCTGGTCGATGGTGGGGCTGGCGGCGTGGCAGGGCGCGGTCGGTGTCCACCAGTACGTCACCGGGACCGGTGCCTCGTACCAGGGCGAGCAGATCCGTGCCGTGGGCACCTTCGGGCCGCAGGACGTGATGGGCATGGCCACCGTGGTCTCCCTGGGGCTGGTCTGCGCCGTCGGGCTGGCGCTGGGACGGACGCCGGTCCGCCACCGGCTGCTCGCCGCCGGGTGCGCGCTCGCCCTGCTGCTGCCGCTCGCCCTGTCCTTCAGCCGCGGGGCGTGGATCGCCACGGCCGTGACGTGCGCGGTGCAACTGCTGCTCGCCGGGGTGCGCAGGGCGCTGACGGTGGGGGTGGCCGCGGTCGCGGCGGGGGTGGTGCTCGTGGGCGGGTTCGGGATCGGCACGGCGATGCTCGAGGAGCGGGTCGGCAGCATCACCCAGGTCACCGAGGCCCCCGACCAGTCCGTCACCGACCGCTACACGATGTGGGCGGCGGCGGTCGGCATGTGGCGCGAGCAGCCGCTGACCGGCGTGGGCCTGAAGGGCTTCCCCGAACACCTGGACACCCACGCCTCGCTGGCGCTGTCCTCGGGCAGCGACACCGACGGCGCCGGCGCCGGATACCGCAAGCAGCCGTTGCTCTCCCCGCACAACATGTACCTGCTGGTGCTGGCCGAGCAGGGGCTGATCGGGCTTCTCGCGCTCACGGCGAGCTGGCTGGCGCTGCTCCTGCTGGGGCTGCGCGGACTGAGAGCGGCACGGCGCTCCCAGCCCGCCGGACCGGACGGCCTGGACTGCGCGCTGGTCGCCTGCGGGCTGCTGGTGTGGCAGCTGACCGACTTCGCCTACGCCGACATCGGCGGGCCGTCGACCGTGCTGACGGCGGTGTGCTTCGGGCTGGCGGCGTGGTGGGCGCTCGGGGCCGGCACCGGGGCCCGTTCCCGGTTCGGGCCCGGGGCTGTTGCCGGGGCCGGGTCCGGTACGGAGGTACCGGCGCGGTGAAGGGGACCCCGCTCCGTGCGGCGGACGAGGCGTCCGTCCCGTCGGCCCGGACCGCCGCGCCGGACGCGGACCGGGCGACGTCGGCCGCGGGCCGGTCCTCCACGCGCTTCCTCGCGCGTGCCGCCCTGCTCACGGCGGTGCTGTCGGTGGCCGGGTCGGTGCTCGGACTGGCCCGGGACCAGGCGCTGGCCCGGCTGTTCGGGGCCGGCGGCGAGACGGACGCCTTCCTGGTGGCGTGGACGGTGCCGGAGTTCGCGGCGACGCTGCTGATCGAGGACGGGCTGGCCTTCGCGCTGGTCCCCATGTTCAGCCTGGCCCTGGCCCGCCGCGCGCAGGGCGCCCCCGGGGACCCGGTCCGCGCGGTGGTCGTGTCGACCCTGCCCCGGCTGGCGCCGGCCTTCGTCGCGGTCGGCGCGCTGGTCGTCGTCTGCGCGCCCCAGCTGGTCGGGGCGATGGCGCCGGGGCTGCCCGAGCACGCCCTCGCCGTGGACTGCATCCGACTCACCGCCACCTGCGTCGTGAGCTTCGGGCTGGCCGGGTACTGCAGCGCCGCCCTGCGGGCGCACCGCCGGTTCCTGGCGCCCGCGGCGATCTACGTCGTCTACAACACCGGCATCATCACCGCGATGTTCGTGCTCGGCGGGCGCTGGGGGGTGCGCTCGGCGGCGGCCGGGGTGGCGGCGGGCGGCGTCCTGATGGTGGCGGCGCAACTGCCGTCGCTGCTGCGGCAGCTGCGCCGCCGGAACGACGACGGCGGCGGGGTGCGCCCGGTCCCGGACGACCAGGCGCGCCCCCTCGCCCTCGCCCTGTTCACCACCGTCCTGCTCTTCGCACTGTGCCGGCAGTCCCAGGTCCTCATCGAGCGCTTCCTGGCCTCCGGGCTCCCCTCCGGCGCCATCTCGCACCTGAACTACGCGCAGAAGGTGGCCCAGATCCCGATGACGCTGTCGCTGATGCTGTGCACGGTCACGTTCCCGGTGGTGGCCCGGGCGATGGCCGACGGCGACACCGAACGGGCCCGCGACCGCGTCGAACGGGACGTGGCGCTGGCGGCCTGCCTGGTGCTGCTGGGCGCGGCCATGGTGGTCGCCTGCGCGCCGCAGATCATCGGACTGCTCCTCCAGCGCGGCGCCTTCACGGCGTCCGACACGGCGGCGACCGCGAGCGTCATGCGCGTGTACGCCCTCGGGCTGCTCGGTCAGACCGTGGTGGGGGCGCTGGCCCGCTCCTACTTCTCGGCGGGCCGCGCCAGCTGGTACCCGCTGGGCGCGATGGCCGTCGGCATCGCCGCCACCGCCGGCATCGGCGCGTACGCGGTCGGCCCGTGGGCCGTGACCGGCATCGCCGCCGCGAACGCCGCCGGCATCACCGTGACCGCCGCCGTGCTGCTCGCCGGGATGGGCCCGCGCAGCGTCCCGGTCCGCGTCCGGCGCGTCCTGGGCGACCTGGGCAGACCGGTGGCGACGGCGACCGCGGCGACCGTCGCGGGCACGCTGGTCGCGGGCCGGTTCGCCGCCCCCGCCGTCTCCCTCGCCGCCGGTTCGGCGGCCGTCGTCGGCGTATACGTCCTGCTCGGCCGGGTCCTGCGCGTCCAAGGCATCGCGCCGGCCCTGGATTCCGTCCGCTCCGTCACACGAAGGCTCCCCCATGGCCGCTTCGGCTTCAGCTCCCGCTCCCGCCGGTCCCGTTGACGCACGCACGCGCACCGGCACACGCGCACGCACCCGAGTCGTCCCCTGGGTGGCGATGTACCACTCCGTCGGCGACCGCTCCGACGACCCGTACCGCATCACGGTCACGCCCGACCGGCTGGACACGCAGCTCGGCTGGCTGCGGCGGCGCGGACTGCGCGGTGTGCCGGTCGGCGAGCTGCTGGCCGCCCGGGCCCGCGGCGGGGGCCGGGACCTGGTGGGGCTGACCTTCGACGACGGCTACGCCGACTTCGTCGAGCACGCGCTGCCCCGTCTGCGCCGCTGGGGCTGCGGGGCCACCCTGTTCGTGCTGCCGGGCCGGCTCGGCGGCGACAACGCCTGGGACCCGCTGGGCCCGCGCAAGCCGCTGCTGACCGCCGACGGCATCCGGCACGCCGCCGCCGAGGGCGTCGAGATCGGCTCGCACGGTCTGACCCACGTCGACCTGACCGAGGCGGACGACACCGTGCTGAAGGCCGAGACCGCCGAGAGCAGGGCGCTGCTCGAGGAGTTGACCGGCGCTCCGGTGACCGGCTTCTGCTACCCGTACGGCACGGTCGACGCCCGTGCCGCCGACGCGGTGCGCGCCGCCGGCTACGCCTACGCGTGCGCCATCGACCCCGGCCCGCTGACCGGTCGGTACGCCCTTCCCCGCGTGCACGTCGGACAGCACGACAAGGCCGTGCGGCTCCTGCTGAAGACCCGGCTGCACCGATTGCGCCGCCGAGCCGCGACGGGGGTCTGAGATGAAGGCCCTGCACATCATCACCGGCCTCGGCGTGGGCGGCGCCGAGCAGCAACTGCGGCTGCTGCTGCGCCACCTCCCCGTCGACTGCGACGTCGTGACGCTCACCAACCCGGGCGCGGTCGCCGACGGGCTGCGGGCCGACGGCGTCGAGGTCGTCCACCTCGGCATGGCCGGCAACCGCGACCTGGCCGCGCTGCCCCGCCTGACCCGGCTGATCCGCACCGGCGGCTACGACCTCGTGCACACCCACCTCTACCGCGCCTGCCTCTACGGCCGCCTCGCCGCCCGCCTGGCCGGCGTCCGCGCCGTCGTCGCCACCGAACACTCCCTCGGCGACTCGCAGATGGAGGGCCGCCCGCTCACCCCGGGCGTCCGCGCCCTGTATCTGGCCGGGGAGCGGCTGGGCAGCGCCACGGTCGCCGTCTCCCCCACCGTCGCCGACCGGCTGCGGCGCTGGGGCGTGCCCGCGCCCCGCATCGAGGTCGTCCCCAACGGCGTCGACCTGGCCCGCTTCCGTTTCGACCCCGTCGCCCGTCTGCGCACCCGGCGCCGCCTCGGTCTGCCGGCGGGCGCGTACGTCGTGGGCGGCGTCGGCCGGCTGACCGAGGGCAAGCGGTTCGACGTGCTGGTCCGCGCCCTGGCCCGGCTGCCGGACGACTGCTGGCTGCTGCTGGTCGGGGGCGGCCCCGAGGAGCACGTCCTGCGCCGCACCGCGCACCGGGCCGGCGTCGCCGACCGTGTCCTGCTCACCGGCGAACGCCCCTGCGCCGCCGACGGCTCCCCCGGCCCCGACCTGCCCTCGCTCGCCTCCGCGATGGACGTCCTCGCCTCACCGTCGCCGGAGGAGGCCTTCGGCCTGGCGGCCGTGGAAGGCCTCGCGTCCGGCCTGCCGGTGCTGTACGCCTCCTGCCCGGCGATCGAGGACCTGCCCCCGGGCGCCGCGCCCAGGGCCCGGCGCGTCACGGGCGGCGACGAGGAGTTCGCCCGCGCCCTCGCCGAGGCCCGCGCGTCCGCCGGTCCGGGCCCCGGCCCGCGCACCGCGCCCGAGGCCGCCCGTCACTACTGCGTCACCCGCAGCGCCGCCCGATTGATGGACGTGTACGCGGCCGCCCTTCACCCACCCGTTGTCCCCGGCACCCCAGGGAGTGAGTTCCGCATGACCGAGCCCCTCACCCGCCCGTCGGCCGACCCGGCGGCCACGGTCCACGCCGAGCGGCCCGCCCGCCCCGGCCGCGCCCGCGCCGCCCTGCGCCGCGCCCGCGCCGCCCTGCGCCGCGTCCGGGCCCGGACCCGTACCCTCCCGCGCTGGTCCGCGCTCGCGGCCGCCGCCCTCGCCGGCGGACTCCTCGGCGCGGGCTACGGCCTGGTCGCCACCCCTCAGTACACGGCCACGGGTTACGTCGTCGCCGTTCCCACCGACAAGTCCGACCCGGCCTCCGCGCTGGGCTTCGCGCAGGCCTACGGCCGGGTCGCCACGCAGCTCGCGGTGCTCGGGGACGCGCAGATGTGGGCGGGCGTACCGGTGACGACGCTGAAGGAGAGCGTCCGCACGGCGACCTCGCCGGACGCGCCGATGGTCTCGGTGACGGCCACCTCCTCCCGCCCGGACCAGGCCGCCGACATGGCCAACGCGGTCTCCCGCGCGCTGACGCGGCACGCCGCGGACTCCGTCGACGACACCCACGTCGAGCTGCGCACGTTCGCGCGCGCCACCGAGCCCACCGAGGCGTCCTCGGCCTCGCCCGCCGTGACGGGGCTGGTGGGTGCGAGCGCGGGCGGTCTACTCGGCGGGCTGGCGCTGCTGGTCCGGCCGCGGCGCGCCGCGCGGGAGGCAGAGCGCACGGCGGCGGCCGTACCCGGGCCCGCCCCGGCGTCCGACACCCGCGGACAGCTGTGACGTCCCCGACGACGCACCCGGGCGCGGTCGCGGCCTCGCGCCCGACGACGTACCGGACCGAGACGGTCACCGACGAGCGCGGCTTCGCCGAACTGGCGGCGGACTGGGGGCGGCTGTACCGGCGGTGCGCCGCGGCGACCCCGTTCCAGAGCCACGCCTGGCTGCACTCCTGGTGGCGGACGTACGGCCGGCGCGGGCGGCTTCGGGTGCTGCTGGCCCGCGACGGCCGTGAACTGGTGGCCGCCGCGCCGCTGATGCGCGTGGCGAGTCCGGTGCCGACGCTGGTGACGCTCGGCGGGGCGATCTCCGACTACGGGGACGTCCTGCTGGACGACGAACGCGGTCCGCAGGCGGCGGCCGCGCTCACCGAGGGTCTGTCGGCGGCGGCGCGCACCGCGCTGATCGACCTGCGCGAGGTACGGCCGGGTGCCGCCGCCGAGCGGGTCTACGACCGCTGGCTCGGCCCCCGGCACCGGGTGCCCGACTCGCTCTGCCTGGAGCTGCCCGCCGCCCCGATGGACGGGCTGGTCGCCCGGCTGCCGACGGCCAAGGCGCAGCAGCGGGTGCGCGCCAAGCTGCGCAGGCTGGACGCGCTCGGGGTCAAGAGGCGGACCGTCCTCCCGGACGAGGTGGAGGCGGCGCTGCGCCGGCTGCTGGAGCTGCACCGGCTGCAGTGGCAGGGGCGGAAGGTGACCGGCGAGCACCTGCGCACCCGGTTCCGCGACCATCTGGTGCGAGCCGTGGGACCGATGGTGCGTTCCGGGGACGCGGTGGTCACCGAGTTCCGGATGGACGACGAGGTGGTGGCCGTGGACGTGACGCTGCTGTCGCGGCGGCTGGCCGGCGGCTACCTGTACGGCGCCCATCCCGGGCTGCGGGAGCGGAAGGCGGACGTGGCGGTGATGCTGCTGGACGCGTGCGCCGAGCACGCCCGGGCACCGGAGCGCGGCACGCTGAGCCTGCTGCGGGGCAACGAGCCCTACAAGCACCACTGGCGTCCGGAGCCGGTGCACAACCAGCGGCTGCTGCTGGCCCGCCGCCGCACGGCTCCGCTGCTCTCGGCGGCCCTGTGCGACGTCGCCGTGCGCCGGCGGGCCAAGGAGCTGCGGCGCCGCGGGCAGGAGCGGAAGGAGTCCGGCGGTGGCGGCAGGACCTGACCGGCCCCGCCGCCGAGGGCCGCTACTCGTCGCGCGAGAACCAGTCGAGGCGCATGCAGAGCTTCCCGCCGAGCCAGTACTCGACCCAGTCGCCGGTCTCCAGCGGCGTGCAGTCGGCCGAGGGCCGGGGCGCGGTGGGCGGCACCGGGGGCACGGGCGGCTCGGCGGGCTTCGTCGGCACCGGGACCGTGGGGGCCGGCTGGTCGGTGCGGCCGAAGAGCACCGACCGGTAGACCGCGCTGGCACGAGGGTTGTCGTCGCACTGCCACACGCCGTGCGGGCAGTAGTCGGTGATCGTGTTGTAGACGGGTTCGTGCTCGTCCATCCAGGCGAGCATGCGCCGCATGTACTCGGGATTGTCGCCGTTGCGGAAGAGGCCCCATTCGGGATAGGACAGGGGCTTGTTGTGCGCCTTGGCGAACTCCACGTGGTCCTGGAGTCCGTACGGCTCCTTCACCTGTTCGTCGAACGTCATCCCGCGCGGCTGGTCGTAAGAATCCATGCCGATGATGTCGACCGTGTCGTCACCCGGGTAGCACCGCGTCCAGGGGACGGCGTCCCGGCCGCGGCTCGGGGTGAAGTCGAACCGGAACTTCTGGCCCGGCACCGCGCGCATCGCCGTGACGATCCTGTTCCAGTACGTCTTCCAGGCCTCCGGGTCCGGCCCGCAGCGGTGGCTGTACGTGACGCCGTTCATCTCCCAGCCGAGCACGATGACCGTGTCCGGCACCTTCAGGTCGACCAGCCGTTCGGCGAGGGCCCTGAAGTGGTGGTCGAAGCGTCCGGCGGCGCCCTGGCGCAGGAGTCCCCGTACCTCGTCGTCGTCGAGGCCCTCCTCGTTGCGCTCCATCATGGGCACGTTGAGGACCAGCATCCGGTCGGGGTCGCCGGTGCGCCAGTCCGCCCACGCGTCGAGGAAGCCGGGGGCGCCCTCGATGTTGCTCCAGCGGTCGCCGGGCAGATACGTGTGACCGACGCGCAGTTCGGCGTCGCCCAGCCAGTCGCTGAGCTCCGCCATCCGGGCCACGCCGCGCGGGCCGTAGTCCAGGTACGCGCCGAACGCGGGGCCGGAGCGAGCGACGGCTCCCGGTGGAGCGCCGGGGGCGGGCGGCGGCGCCGAGGGAGAGGGCGGTCCTCCTACCGCGACCGGTGGACCGGCGGCCAGGAGCGCCACCGTAGCGATCGCGGCCGCGGCGACGCATGCCGTCCGCCTCCCGGGCCGGGTCCGTGACTGCCGTACGACCATGCCGGCCTCTTTCCTCTTTCCTCGCCGATCAGCTACCGACACTCAGTCATATGAAATGCCATCACGCCACCGCCGCTACGGCTTTCGAGTGCGTTGATCGCCCGCTCCGGTGACCCCGACCGATTTCGAAGGAAGTATCCCCGTGTCGCTTTTCGACACCCGTGTTCCCGCCGTACTGCTGCGGATCGACCGGAATCCCTTTCACCACGGAACGCTGGGCGCCGTGCGTTCACTCGGCCGCGCGGGGGTGGACGTGCACGTGGTCGCCGACTGCGGCCGGAGCCCGGTCCGCTCCTCCCGCTACCTGAGCCGGCTGCACACTCCCCCGCCGCCCGGCGCGTCCACCGCCGACATCGTGGGCGTCCTGCGCCGTGTCGCCGCGCAGATCGCACGCCCCGCCGTACTGATCCCGATGGACGACGCGAGTGCCCTCGCGGTGGGGCGGACGCGGCTGGAGCTGGCGCCCTGGTACCTGCTGCCCGACCTGCCCGCGGCACTGCCCGGACGAGTGGCCGACAAGGCGGAACTGGTCGGCGTGTGCGCGTCGTTGGACGTCCCGCACCCCGAGACCCTGGTCCCGGACGGTCCGGTCGAGGCCACCCGTGCCGCGTCGCGGCTGGGGCTGCCGATGGTGGCGAAGTGGAGCCGGCCCTGGCTGCTGCCCCCGGGCGGCGGACTGCGCAGCACGGTGCTGGTGCGCTCGGCGCGGGAGGCCGGTGAGCTGTGCCGGCGGGCCGAGGAGGCGGGCAGCCGGCTGCTGCTCCAGGCGTTCCTGCCACCGGGGCCGGACCGCGACTGGTTCTTCCACGGGTACGCCGACCGCTTCGGCACGGTCCGGGCCGGCGGTCCCGGCCGCAAGACGCTCGCCCGGCCGCGTGGCGCCGGTCTGACGGCGGTCGGCCGCTGGACGCGGAACCCGCAGGTACAGGCGCTCGCCGAGCGGATCGCCGGGGAGCTCGGCTACCGGGGCGTCTTCGACCTCGACTTCCGTCGCTGCGGTACGACGGGCAGCTACCACCTGCTCGACTTCAACCCGCGCCCCGGCGCCCAGTTCCGGCTCTTCACCGACACGGCCGGGCTGGACGTCGTACGCGCGCTGCACCTGGACCTGACCGACCGTCCGTTGCCGGAGGGGGCGCCGCGGCCGGGGCGGGCGTTCGTGGTGGAGAACTACGCGCCGCTGAGCCTGCTGCGTCCGGCCCCCGACGGTCGTGAGCTGGCCTGGCACGCCGCGGACGACCGGGCCCCCGGCCGGGCCCTGTGGGCCCTGTGGGGCAGGCATGTGACCACCCGGCTGCTGCACCGCCTGAACGGCCCGCACGGTCTGCCCCGCCTGCGCCGGAGGGACGGTCGCCCGGGTTCCGGCGGGCCGGTCCGGGCCCGTGTGGTCCGCCAGGCGACCGCTCCCGCCGACGACCGTGCCGGCTGCTCCGACCGCCCGGACGACGAGAAGGCGGGCAGCCGCTGACGGGGCCACCCGGCTGGGACGGTCGCGGGCAGGGCGCCGTGCCGTGCCGGGCGGCCCGGCACCGTCCCGTCCACCGGCGCCGGGCACCACGACGCCCCCGGCGGACCGTGGAAGGCCGGCCGGGGGCGATGAGGCGGGCTGGAACCCGTCAGTGGCGGGTGGCGGCCCGACCCCGGCGGTACAGGATCGCACCGCCCGCGACCAGTGCGGCGGCAGCGGCAGCGGAACCCAGCATGACCTCGTTGCCGGTCTCCGCCAGCACGGGCGGACGCTCCGAGTCCGGGGTCGGCGGGGTCTTCTCCTCCTTCGCCGGCGGCGGGGTCTTGCCCTCCTCGGCCGGCGGCGGAGGCTTCTCCTCCTCGGCCGGCGGCGGAGGCTTCTCCTCGTCGGTGGGCGGAGTGACCGGAGGCTTCTCCTCCTCGCCGTAGCCGCCCGGGGTCTTCTCCTGTTCGCAGGAGTTGCCGTAGGCGGAGTTGAACGCGCCGACCGCGTCGACGGAATTGCCGCAGACGTTCACCGGCACGTCGACCGGGACCTGGACGACGTTGCCGGAGGCGACGCCGGGCGAGCCCTTGGCCTCGGCGATCGCTGAGGCACCGGACGGAACCTCGACGTCCTCGCCGTATCCGCCGTCCTGGTACGAGCCGTGGCCCGAGCGGTCGTCGCCGTGGGATCCGGAGTCGTCGGCGTGCTCGTCCGAGCCGTTCACGCACTCGTTGCCGTAGGCGGAGTTGAACGCGCCGACCGCGTCGACGGTGTTGCCGCAGACGTTCACCGGCACGTTGACCGGGGCCTGAACGGCGTTGCCGGACGCGACGCCGGGCGAGCCCTTGGCGACGCCGTCCGCGGACGAGTCGGCAAGGGCGGGGCTGCCGCACAGGGACAGGATGCCCGTCGCGGCGGCAGCCGCGACCATCCCCCTGCTCAAGGTCTGTCGCACTCTGGTTGTCTTCCTACTTGGAGAGATGACTGAAGGATGAGCCGCACAACGGCCGCAGAAACGGGCGAAAGCCGACCCTCGGACCAGAAGAGCTGGCCAGGGCCGGCCGTGACGCGGCCGGTCGGCTGGTCGGAACGGCCTCAGTCGTTCACGCACGTGTTGTCGGCGGCCTCGTTCAGCAGGCCGCCGATGTTGACGCTGTTACCGCACACGTTCACGGGAATGTGCACGGGAACCTGGACGACGTTGCCGGACAGGACCCCCGGGGAACCGATCGCGGCGGCTTCGGCGCCCGAGTCGGCGAACGCCGGGGCGGCCATGCCGAGGGCCATGAACGCGCCGGCGACGACTGCAGCGCTCTTCTTCATGAGATCTTCCCTTCCTTGCAGTCATGCCTGAATGACGGCAGAAACCGCGCGAGCACAGCATTGACGGCTCGCACCATGACCTGCAGCCTGCCAACGAGGAATTGGCGAGCGGAGAAACGACGAAATGAGAAGAGCGGCGGAATTCACTCGAATGCCTCACGGCATGATGAGGCCGTGAATCCCGGGTGGTGGGGCGGGTCCGTGCGCCGCCGCACCCCCGGTCACCGGTCCGACGTGTAGAGCGCCTCGATCTCGTGCGCGTACGCCGCCACCGCCGCCTGCCGCTTGACCTTCAGGGACGGGGTGAGCAGCCCGTTCTCCTCGGTGAACTCGCCCTCGACGATGCGGAAGGCGCGGATCGACTCGGCGCGGGAGACGGCCGTGTTGGCGTGGTCGACGGCCGCCTGGACGTCGGCGCGCATCCGCTCGTCCCGCACGAGCTCGGACATCGGGGTGTCGGCGGGCAGTTTCCGCACCGCCAGCCAGTGGGCGACGGCGTCCGGGTCGAGGGTGACCAGGGCGGCGACGAACGGGCGGTTGTCACCGACGACCAGGCACTGGGCGACGGGCGGGCGGCTGCGCAGGCGGTCCTCCAGGACGGCCGGGGAGACGTTCTTGCCGCCGGAGGTGACCAGCAGGTCCTTCTTGCGGCCGGTGATGGTGAGGTAGCCGTCGTCGTCCAGGCAGCCGAGGTCGCCGGTGGCGAACCAGCCGTCGGTGAGGGCGGCGTCGGTGGCCTGCCGGTCGCCCCGGTAGGCGCCGAAGACGATGCCGCCCTTGACGAGTACCTCGCCGTCGTCGGCGATGCGCACGGCGGTGCCGGGGATCGGCGGTCCGACGGTGCCGGGACGGGGGCCGAGCGGCGGGACGATGGTGGCGGCGGCGGTGGTCTCGGTGAGGCCCCAGCCCTCGTAGATCATGATTCCGGCGGCGTGGAAGAACAGGTTGAGGTCGCGTTCGAGCGGGGAGCCGCCGCTGATGGCGTAGCGCATCCGGCCGCCGAGTTCGGCCCGGACCCGGCGGTAGACCAGCAGGTCGTACAGGGCCCAGCCCGCCCACAGGGCGGGGCCGGGGCCCTTGCCGCGGCCGAGGAAGCGCTGCAGGTGGGCGGCACCGAAGCGGACGGCGAGGCGGTGGGCGCGTTCGAAGGAGGCGCCGCGGCCGATCTTCTCGGCGGTGGCGCGTCCGGTGTCGTGGATCTTTTCGAAGAGGTACGGGACGCCGACCAGGAAGGTCGGGCGGAACTCCTTGAGCGCAGGGCGGAGTTCGTCGGGCTTGATGCTCGGGAAGTGGCCGAGCTCGATGCGGGCCAGCAGGCAGGCGATCTGGATGGTGCGGCCGAGGATGTGGGCGAGCGGCAGGAAGAGGAGGGTCGACGCGGTCTGACCGGTGACCTCCTTGAAGATCGGGTGCAGCAGCTCGACCGTGTTGGCGGCCTCGGCGTGCAGGTTGGCGTGGGTGAGGACGCAGCCCTTGGGGCGGCCGGTGGTGCCGGAGGTGTAGCAGACGGTCGCCACCGTGTCCGGGGTCAGGGCGGTGCGGCGCTTGGTGACCTCCTCGTCGCTCACGCCCAGGCCGAGGGCGGTGAGGTCGGCGAGGGCGCCGGAGTCGATTTCCCAAGCTCGCGGGTGCTGGTCGTGACCGGCCGTGCCCGCCACGACGGTCGCGGTGTGGGCGGCGGTCTCGGTGACGACGTGGCGGGCGCCGGAGTCGCGGACGATCCACTCCACCTGGTCGGCGGAGGAGGTGGCGTACACGGGCACGGTCTGGCCGCCGGCCGTCCAGACCGCGAAGTCCAGGACCGTCCACTCGTAGCGGGTGCGGGACATGACGGCGACCCGGCCGCCGGGTTCCAGGCCGGCGGCGATCAGGCCCTTGGCCACGGCGGCCACTTCGCGGGCGAACTGCACCGCGGTGACGGGCTGCCAGGCGCCGTTCGCCTCGCGGCGCAGGACCACCGCGTCGGGGGCCTCGGCCGCGTTGGTGAACGGGATGTCCGCGGTGCTGCCCGTGGTTTTCCGGGACGCCAGGGGCGCGGTGCGGGCCTCGCGGACGGTGCCGTGCGCGTCCCTGACGGTCTCGGTCCGTGCGCGGGAGACCAGGTCGCCGCGCTGCCTCGCCCGTTTCAGGTCCCTGCGTACGCCCATGTCGGCTCCCGGTCGCGGATCGGAGTGGTGTCGCGCTGCATGTTCCCGCTACTTACTTGAGAGTAAACTTACTCATGCGTAAGCGGTCAACGGGTGTGACTCAGGTCAGCCGGTCGGCCTGCCGGACCGCGGTGGCAAGCTGCCGGACGTCCGGATCCTCCGTGCGGTCGGCCAGCGCCTCCGCACGCTCGGCGAGATCGCCCAGGGGCGGTGCGCCGGGCAGGGCACCGTCGCCGTCGTACGGGGAGCGCAGGGCCTCGGCGAAGTAGGCGGCGGTCGCCGTCACCCGCAGGCCGCGGTCCGCGTCCCACACCGAGTCGCCGAGGTCGCCGGTTCCCACTTCGCCGGACTCCTCGTGCGGGGCGCGGCCGACGGGGTCGAGCCAGCGGACGGTCGCCGTGGCCAGGTGGCCGTCGGCGCCGGGCCGGGTGCGGACGGCGTACAGGGCGGTGACGGTATGGCCCGGGCCGACCTCGCCGCCGTCGACGCGGTCGTCGCGGAAGTCGTCGTCGGCGACGCGGCGGTTGTCGTAGCCGACGAGGCGGAACTCGGCGACCGTCTCCGGGTCGAAGGCGACCTGGGCCTTGGCGTCGCGGGCGGCCAGTTCGACGTGGCGCGGCAGTTCCTCGCAGAAGACCTCGCGGGCGTCCCCGGTGTCCGAGACGTACGTGGTGTGGCCGTCGCCCTTGTCGGCCAGGCGCTCCATCAGGGCGTCGCCGTAGTCGCTGCCGACGCCGACGCCGAAGAGGGTGATGCCGTGCTCGCGACGCTCGTCCGCGATGCGTTCGAGGATGGCGTCCGCGTCGGTGTCGCCGGTGTTGGCGAGGGCGTCGGAGACCAGGACGACGCGGTTGGTGGCGCCCTCGCGGCGGCCCTCGACGGCGGTGTCGTAGCCGGTCTCCACGCCCGCGCCGAGGTTGGTGGACTGGGCGGGCTCCAGGCTGTCGACGGCGTCGTGGATCCGGCCGCGGCGCTCGCCGAGCCGGGTCATCGGCAGGACGGTCTCGGCCTCGTCGCTGAAGGTGACCAGCGCGACCGAGTCGTCGTCACGCAGGCGGTCGGTCATCGTGCCGAGGGATTCCTTGGCGAGGTCGAGGCGGCCGGGCTCGGCCATGGAGCCGGAGACGTCGATGACGAACGTCAGCGCGGCCGGCGGGCGATCGTCCCGCTGCTCGGCGGAGCGGGTGGCCAGGCCGACGCGGACCAGCAACCAGTCCTCCTCGTCGGCGCGGGCGCCGTCCACGGTCACCGTGAAGCCGTCGCCGTCGGGGCGGTCGTAGTCCTGGCGGAAGCTGTTGACGAACTCCTCGGGCCGGACCGTCGACGGGTCGGGCAGCCGGCCCTCGGCCAGGGTGCGGCGGGCGTAACCGTAGGAAGCGGTGTCGACGTCCAGGGCGAAGGTGGAGAGGAGGGCGGGTTCGGGGGCGATCTCCCGGGAGTCTGCCGTCCCGCCGGTGGTCGCGGTCCCGTCGTGGCGCTGTCCGCCCTCGCCGCGCGGTCGGTCGGGTGCGGGCATCGGCACGGAGTTCCCGCCCCGGGAATCCACCGCTGTGTCCTTCGCGCCCCGCGCCGCGTCGTCGCCTCCCCCGCAGCCGGTGAGCAGCAGGCCGCCCGCCGCCGTGAGCGCGAGCAGCGCGCCGATCGGCCCTCGTGTCCGGTGACGCATCATCTTCCGTGCCCCCTGGTTCCGTTGACGCCGCTGTACGTGACTGTGACGGCGCGGGAGGGCGGAACGTGCGGCACGGGGCGTCACGGCTGCGTCTCGAAGTGGGCACGGCGGCGGGCCGCCGAGACCGGTGGGTGATCCTCCGGTGACCTCGCCGAAGTCACCGGGCTTCGCCCTAGGACACCACGTCCTTGCGGGCGAAGCCCCGGAAGGCCAGGGCGAACAGCACGAGTGCGTATGTCACCGACAGCGACGTGCCCTGGATCAGGCGGGTCCAGTCCAGCTCGGGCCGGACCGTGTCGAGCCAGGCGTACTGCCAGTGCGCGGGCAGGAAGTCGCGCCAGCCGCCGAGGGCGGTCACCTCGTCCAGGACGTTGCCGATGATGGTCAGGCCGACCGCACCGCCGACCGCGCCGAGCGGGGCGTCCGTCTTGGTCGACAGCCAGAACGCCAGCGCGGCGGTGACCAGTTGCGAGACGAAGACGTACGCCACCGTGATCGCCAGGCGCTCGGCCGCGGTGCCGGTGGGCAGGCTGCCGCCGGTGGGCAGCTCCAGCGGCCCCCAGCCGTAGGCGGCCGTGCCGACGGCCAGCGCGGTCAGCGGCAGCAGGACGATCGCGGCGAGACTGAGGGTGAGGGCGACGACCAGTTTGGACCAGAGCAGGCGGGCACGGGGCACCGGCGCCGCCAGCAGATAGCGCAGGGAGGACCAGCCGGCCTCCGAGGCGACCGTGTCCCCGAAGAACAGGGCGACGGGCACGACGAGGAGGAAGCCCGCGGAGGCGAACAGGTTCACCGCGGCGAAGTTGGCCCCCGACGCGGTGGCCGAGTCCATCAGGCTGATCTGGCCGTTCGCCCGGCCCGGCTCGCCGCCGATCCGGAAGGCGACGAGCAGCACGAACGGCAGGGCGAAGAGGATGCCGCCCATCACGAGCGTGCGCCGCCGCTTCAGCTGGCGGACCAGCTCCACCCGCACGGGCAGCGTGCGGCCCGCGCGATAGCCCTCGGCGACCTCCCGGGGGCCGGCGGGCGCGGCGCGTTCGACCTGCGTGCTCATGCCGGGTCTCCGATCAGGGTGAGGAAAGCGTCCTCGAGGCGCCGGTGGGGGCCCACCGACTCCACGGGCACCTCGAGGCGGACGAGTTCGGCGATCAGGTCCCGGGCGGTGCCGCCGGGTCCGAGGCGGACCAGCAGGCCGCCGTCGGCCGCCGCCGCCGAGGCCACGCCCGGCAGGGCGGCCACCTTCTCGACCAGGGGCGCGTCCACCGCCGCGGAGGTGCCCACCAGCAGCGTGTCCCCGGAGCCGACGATCTCGCCGACCGGGCCCGCCTGGACGAGCCGCCCGCGGTCCATGACCACCAGGTGGGTGCAGCTCTGCTCGACCTCGGACAGCAGGTGGCTGGAGACGATCACCGTGCGGCCGGCCGCCGCGTAACGGATCATCACCTCGCGCATCTCGCGGATCTGCGGCGGGTCCAGGCCGTTGGTCG
Source organism: Streptomyces mutabilis (assembly GCF_014649815.1). Taxonomy (GTDB): domain Bacteria; phylum Actinomycetota; class Actinomycetes; order Streptomycetales; family Streptomycetaceae; genus Streptomyces; species Streptomyces mutabilis. The sequence goes on from NZ_BMTT01000001.1 coordinate 636,011, forward strand.
GCTCGTCCAGGATCAGCAGGTCGGGCAGGCCCAGCATGGCCTGGGCGATGGCCAACCGCTGGCGCATGCCCTGCGAGTAGGTGCGCACCGCGCGGGCGAGCGCGTCGCCGAGACCGGCGATCTCCAGGGCCTCGTCCAGGTGGGCGTCCTCGGGCGGGCGGCCGGTGGCCCGCCAGTACAGCTCCAGGTTCTCCCGGCCGGACAGGTGCGGCAGGAAGCCGGCGCCCTCGACGAACGCGCCGACGCGGGAGAGCACCGGGGCGCCGGGCGCGATGGCGTGACCGAAGACGCGGATCTCGCCGCCGTCCGGCGTGATCAGGCCCATGAGCATGCGCAGGGTCGTCGTCTTGCCCGCGCCGTTGGGTCCGAGCAGTCCGAGCACCTGGCCCGGCTCGACGCGGAAGGACAGGTCCCGGACGGCGTACCGGTCGCCGGACTTGCCGTACCGCTTGGTCAGGCCGGTGATCCGCAGCGGTACGCCGGCCAGCGCGGGGTCGGGCGGCGGCGCGGTGGTGCGGCGGCGGGCGGTCACCAGCAGGGCCGCGGCCACGGCGGCGCCCGCGAGGGGCGCCCCCCAGACCCAGGCCGGCAGCCCGGCCACCTGGCCGGTGTCGCGGAGGCCCGTCGGGACGGCCAGGTCGCCCTTCAGGGAGACGGTGTACGTGGCGGGAGCGGCCGGGGAGGCGTAGCCGAGGTCGGTGGAGGACAGGACCAGGCGCAGGCGGTGGCCGCGCTCCACCTCGTGGTCGATCGCGGGCAGGGCCAGCTTCACGTCCCTGCCGTCGCCGATGTCGTCCACCCGGACGGGCGTGACCAGTTGGGAGGGGAGCACCGGCTGGGTGCCGCCCGGCCCGACGTCGTACACCTTGGCGAAGAGCACGGCTTCGTCCTCGGTGGACTTCACGTGCACGGTGGCGGTCGGCGAGCCGGTGATCCGGACGTCCTCCTCCAGCGGTGCCGACTCGAAGGCTGCGTGCTGGCCGGGGAAGTCGAGGGAGACGCCGATACCGAGGGAGGAGAGCTGGGAGAGTCCGCCGGAGCCGCCGATGCCGGGGAGGGCGGAGACGGCGGGCGGGCTCGCGCCGGGCGGGTTGTCGAAGGACTGCTCGCGGCCGCGCAGTTCGATCGTGCGCGGCTCGCCGGCCAGGCCCGGGTAGGAGTCGGCGCTCACGCCCTCCAGGCGGGGTTCGCCGTCGCCGCTGCCGGTGCCCAGGGTGCGGGTGACGCGGAAGGCGGGGCCGGTGCCGGCCGACTCGTCGTCCTTCAGATAGCGGTCGAACCACGCCCCGACGCGGGCCTGGACGCGGTCCGTCTCCATGTCGCCGCCGTCGTGCCCGCCCGCGATCCAGTCGACGGCCACCGGGGCGCCGTCGTCCCCGATCGCCTGGGCGGCCAGGTCGGCCTGGCTCAGCGGGAAGAGGGAGTCGGTCTGCCCCTGGACCAGCAGCGTCGGTACGTCGATGCGGTCGGCGACGGCCTGCGGGCTGCGTTCGTCGAGGAGAGCCGTGGCGCGCGCGTCCGGCGTCCCGGACTCGGCGACCCGCTGGTACATGCGGCACAGCCGGTCCTCGAACCGCTCGCAGCCACCGCCCAGGTTGACGAAGATGCCCGCCCACAGCTTCTTGAAGACGCCGTTCGGGAAGAGGGCGTCCGAGAGGTTCCAGTACGTGACGGCCGGGGCGATCGCGTCGACCCGGTGGTCGTGCCCGGCGGCCAGCAGCGCGACCGCGCCGCCGTAGGAGCCGCCGGTCACGCCCACGCGCGGGTCGCCCCGCTCGTCCAGCCGCACCTCGGGTCGCTTCGCCAGCCAGTCGATCAGCCGGGACACGTCGGCGACCTCGCCGTCCGGGGCGTTCAGCCCGATCTTCCCGGTGGACTCGCCGAAGCCGCGCGCCGACCAGGTCAGGACCGCGTACCCGTCGCGGGCGAGGTCCTCCGCCTGGTCCCGTACGTCGGCCTTGCTGCCGCCGAAGCCGTGCGCGAGAAGGACGGCCGGGCGGCGGCCGTCGGTGCCCGCCGTGAAGAAGGAGGTGTCCAGGCGCACCCCGTCGCCCACCGTCACGACCCGGTCCGAGCGGTGCACCGGCGGCGGGTCGTCACCGGCGACGGCCGTCCAGGTCCCGGCGCCGGCGAGCACGACGACGACGGCCGCGGCGGCGAGGATCCGCCGCGGCCCCCGTAGCAGCCCTCGCACGCGGGGCAGTCGAAGATCCATGCGTCAACGGTACGGGCCGCCGCCGACATCGGGGGCAGCCCCGGGGCCGAACCTCCGCCCCTCCCACGGAGGTACGGGACGGGCACCGCGTACCGCGGACGCGGTAGGGGGGAGTTACTGGCGGATTACGTCCGGGGCCTTCCGGCGGACGGGGGCGGGGCTAAGGGACGTCCCGTCGTCCGGTGACCGGACGCTGTCGGTGACGCCCGGTAGAGTCCTGGGCACAGGTGAATCACAGAAACACGGCAACGGGTGGGGACTCATGAACCTGAGGTACAGCGCGGCCTGGGTGGGGCTGACGGCGGCGGCGATGGTCGCGGCGACCGCGTGCGGATCGGAGAGCGCCAAGTCGGCGGCGGAAAGCGCCGGCAAGGCGGCCGACACGGCCGTGAGCAAGGCTGACACGATCATGGCGGCGCTCTCGCGGGCCACCGACCGGACCGAGGAGCTGGGCTCCGCCGAGGTCAGGACGACGACCGACCTGGGCACCGGCGAGCCGATCGCCATGGACGGCACCTATTCCTGGGGCGACGGCTACGCGCTCGATGTCGAGATGGACACCGAGGCCGTGCAGATGCAGGACCTCACGGACTCGCCGACCGTGCGCACCCTGTTCGTCGACGGCGCCTACTACTACGACATCGATCCGCAGCCCGACGGCCCGCTCGAGGGCAAGGAATGGATCAAGATCGACGGGTCGGCGGTGTTCGGCGAGTCGGGCGCCGCCGCGTTCAGCGGGGGCGGCGGGGCCAGCCCGGCGGACTCCATGAAGGGTCTCAAGTACGCGAGCGACGTCGAGGACCTCGGCGCGGAGACCGTCAACGGCAAGCCCACGACCCACTACCGTGCGGTGCTCGACGAGAAGGACCTGGGCAAGTTCAAGGAGGCCTTCAGCGGCGCCGACAGCATGCTCGACTCCACCGGCGGCGACTCGATCACCATGGACATCTGGGTGGGCGAGAAGGATCTGCCGGTGCGCCTGGAGCAGGAGTTCGGCGCCATGAAGGTCACCATGGACTTCGACAAGTTCGGCGCCACCGAGGAGATCGTGGCCCCGCCCGCGCATGAGGTCGGGGACCTCACCGAGGAAGTGAAGAACTCGGGCGCGACGGCCGGCTGAGACCGCACGGCGGTGCCCCGGCCCGCACGGGTGGGCCGGGGCACCGGAGCCCGGGTGGTCGAGCTCAGTGGTCGCGCTCAGCGGTCCAGCTCAGTGGTTGCGCGGGAAGCCCAGGTCCACGCCCGCCGGGGCGTCGGCCGGGTCCGGCCAGCGCGTGGTGACGACCTTGCCGCGGGTGTAGAAGTGCGTGCCGTCGTTGCCGTAGACGTGGTGGTCGCCGAAGAGCGAGTCCTTCCAGCCGCCGAAGGAGTGGTAGCCGACGGGGACCGGGATCGGGACGTTGACGCCGACCATGCCGGCCTCGACCTCCAGCTGGAAGCGGCGGGCCGCGCCGCCGTCCCGGGTGAAGATCGCGGTGCCGTTGCCGAAGGGGGAGGCGTTGATGAGCGCCAGGCCCTCCTCGTAGGTGCCCGCGCGCAGCACGCACAGCACCGGGCCGAAGATCTCGTCCTGGTAGGCCTTCGCCGTGGTCGGCACCTTGTCCAGGAGCGAGATGCCGATCCAGTGGCCGTCCTCGTGGCCGTCGACCGTGTGGCCGGTGCCGTCCAGGACGACCTCGCAGCCCTCGGCCGCCGCGCCCTCGACGTAGGACGCCACCTTGTCTCGGTGCGCCTCGGTGATGAGGGGGCCCATCTCGGACGCCGGGTCGTCGCCCGGGCCGATCTTGATCTTCTCGGCGCGTTCGCGGATCTTCTCGACCAGCTCGTCGCCGACCGCGCCGACCGCCACGACCGCGGAGATCGCCATGCAGCGCTCGCCGGCCGAGCCGTACGCCGCGGAGACGGCCGCGTCGGCCGCCGCGTCGAGGTCGGCGTCGGGCAGCACCAGCATGTGGTTCTTGGCGCCACCGAGGGCCTGGACGCGCTTGCCGTTCGCCGAGGCGGTGGTGTGGATGTAGCGGGCGATCGGGGTCGAGCCGACGAAGGAGACCGCCTTGACGTCCGGGTGCTCCAGAAGCCGGTCCACGGCCACCTTGTCACCGTGCACGACGTTGAAGACGCCGTCCGGCAGACCGGCCTCGGCGAGCAACTCGGCGATCCTGTTCGCGGCCGACGGGTCCTTCTCGCTCGGCTTGAGCACGAAGGTGTTGCCGCAGGCGATGGCGATGGGGAACATCCACATCGGCACCATCGCCGGGAAGTTGAACGGGGTGATGCCGGCGACGACGCCGAGCGGCTGCCGGATCGAGGACACGTCGACGCGGGTGGCGACCTGCGTCGACAGCTCCCCCTTCAGCTGCACGCTGATGCCGCAGGCCAGGTCGACGATCTCCAGGCCGCGCGCGACCTCGCCGAGCGCGTCGGAGTGCACCTTGCCGTGCTCGGCGGTGATCAGCTCGGCGATCTCGTCGCGGTGGGCGTCCAGCAGCGCCCGGAACTTGAAGAGGATCGAGGTGCGCTGGGCCAGCGAGGACTGACCCCAGGTCAGGTATGCCTCCTTGGCGGCGGCGACCGCGGCGTCCACCTCTTCGACCGAGGCGAAGGCGACCTTGGTGGTGACGGCGCCGGTCGCCGGGTTCGTCACCGGCCCGTACGTGCCCGAGGCGCCTTCGGCGGTCTTGCCGCCGATCCAGTGGTTGACGATGTTCGTCATGACCGAGAACTCCTTCACAGATGGCGGCGACGGGTCGAGACGTGCCGTTGGTCCAGCTCACGGGCGGTGACCGGCGACGATCGGGGCGCCGTCCGCGGCCATCGGGTCGCGGTCCGGGGCGTTCGGGTCGCGGTCCGGGGCGTTCGGGTCGCGGTCCGGGGCGTTCGGGTCGCGGTCACTGCCATGGGTCCATCCCAGCAGCCGGGCGCTCCGGACGGGCCCGACACTGTGTCTGCGGTTTGGGTGTCCGCGTAGACACGTGGGGCAGTGTCGGCGGCCGGCGCCCCTGCGGGACGCGGGAACCTCCGGCGCGGGCCGATGCGAGCGGGGAGTCGGCGCTCGCGCCTCGCTCCTGCCAGGGCGAGGCGGCCGCCCCGCGCCGGAGGCGTTCGGTGGGGGGACCGGCGTCGGCGGTCGCGGACTCCGGGCACCCGGCGATCGGGTCGTGCGCCATCGCGTTCCCCCTTCGGTGCCCGCCGTTCACTGCGCGCCGTCGCGTCTCCCCCGGTTTCTAGCCCCGCGGGTGCGACCTGTCAATGTTTTGTCCGGACATTCGGACGACATGGCCCGAGAGTCAGCCGTCCGCCGTCGCGTCCCACACCGCACAGCGGAAGTCAACGCGCCACGCCTGAACTCCGGCGTACGCGATTGCAGCACTTGTGTCACAAAGACGCTCCTCCTGTCACACATGTCACGCGGAGGCGGGACTTTCGTCACACCCCGGAACGGGCCCTGACCGCCCAGCACCCGACGTCGTTCACCCGGCACAGGCTTGGAGATCACCGGCGCGGCATCCGGCTCCCCCCGGCGGCCGTCCCCGGCCGCCGCCGAGGTGCGCGCAGGGAGGTGCAACGAGTGACCGACCGAAGGCTCTGGTCCTACAAGGACATCGCTGCTCACATCCGGGTACAGCCGGACACCGTCCGGTCGTACCGGAAGCACGGGCTGCTGCCGCCACCCGACCACGTGGAGGGCGGGAAGCCCTACTGGTACCCGGACACGGTCCGGGCCTGGGTGGCGTCCCGCCCCAGCAACCGGAAGCGGTAGCCCCAAGGCCGGCGATCCGTTCGCTGTCCCGTGGTCGCAGGGGGCAAGGTTGCGCCCATGGACTTCTCCGTGAAACCCGTCCTGACCGGCTCGAAAACCGTCCTCCGGCCGTTCACCCGGCAGGACGCCGACACGATGTGGGAGATCACCGGCGACCCCGAGGTCATCCGCTTCACCTTCGAGCCGACCACAGAACTCACCCGGGAACGGCTGCGCTCCTGGTACGGCGTGCGTACCGGCGACCCGGACCGGCTCGACCTCGCGGTCACCGACCGCGCCACCGGCGAACTCGTCGGCGAGGTCGTCCTGTACGAGTGGGACCCGTCAGCCCGCAGCTGCACCTTCCGAACCCTCATCGGCCCCCGGGGACGCGGCCGGGGCCTGGGCAGCGAGGCGACAAGGCTGATCGTCGGCCACGGCTTCCACCAGGTGGGCCTGCACCGCGTCCAATTGGAGGTCTACGCAGACAACCCCCGGGCCCGGCGGGTGTACGAGAAGACCGGTTTCGTGGTGGAGGGGGTGCGGCGCGAAGCCGCGTGGCGGGACGGCGTGTGGGTGGACGAAGTGCTGATGGCAGTCCTCGACCACGAGTGGGCCGCCCACCGCGGGCGGCCCGACGCCGACCGAGGGCGCCCCGTCACGGCTCGATGACCGTCACGCCCGCGCCGGGCGCCGTCCCCATCGCCGCGAGGGCCGCCGGGACGGCCTCCAGCCCGATGGTGGACGTCACCAGCAGGTCGGGGCGGAGCACTCCGCCGCGGACCAGTTCCAGCATCGGCGGGTAGGTGTGCGCGGCCATTCCGTGGCTGCCGGCGAGTTCGAGCTCCAGGGCGACGGCGCGGGCCATCGGCACCGGTGTGGTGCCGTCGGCCGAGGGCAGCAGCCCGACCTGGACGTGCCGGCCGCGGCGACGCAGGCCGTTCACGGACGCGGCGCAGGTGACGGGCGAGCCGAGGGCGTCGAGGGAGAGGTGGGCGCCGCCGCCGGTGAGGTCGCGAACGGCCGCCGCGGTGTCCGGCGTCCGGGACGCGTCCACGCACTCCACCGCGCCGAATGCGCGCGCCAGCTCCAGCGCCCGAACCGACACGTCCACGGCGACCACCCGTGCGCCCGACGCCGCCGCGATCATCACCGCGGACAGGCCGACGCCCCCGCAGCCGTGCACCGCGACCCACTCCCCCGCCGCGACGCGGCCCTGCTGCACGACGGCACGGAAGGCGGTGGCGAACCGGCAGCCCAGCGAGGCGGCCGTGGCGTACGACATGCCCTCGGGCACGGCGACGAGGTTGACGTCGGCGTGGTCGAGCGCCACGTACTCGGCGAAGGAACCCCAATGGGTGAAGCCCGGCTGGGTCTGGCGTTCGCACACCTGCTGGTCGCCCGCCGCGCACGCCCCGCAGCTCCCGCAGGCGCAGACGAAGGGCACGGTCACCCGGTCGCCGGGCCGCCATCCGGCCACCCGGTCGCCGACCGCCTCGACGACCCCGGCGAGCTCGTGGCCGGGCACGTGCGGCAGCGTGATGTCCGGGTCGTGGCCCTGCCATCCGTGCCAGTCGCTGCGGCACAGCCCGGTGGCCTCGACGCGGACCACGACGCCGTGCGGCGAGGGCCGCGGGTCGGCGACCTCCCGCACCTCGGCCGGCTCACCGAAGCGCTCGAACACGACCGCGCGCATCCGTCACCCTCACTTCCGTAGCGGAGTTTCCGCTTCCCGCCCCTCATCTCACGGCAGGCCCATCCGGCTTCATACCCCCTAGGGGTACAGTGGGGGATGAGTGATCCGCGCCGGATCACGCGTACCCGCCACGAACGCCTTGACGAGGAGCGACAACATGACCGCCCAGACCGACACCCAGGGCTCCGTCACCACCGTCTACAAGGTGAGCGGAATGAGCTGCGGACACTGCGAGGGCGCCGTTTCCGGCGAGATCTCCGAGATCGCGGGCGTCGGCTCGGTGCAGGCCGTCGCGTCCACCGGCGTCGTCACCGTAGTCTCCGAGGCGCCCCTCGACGACGAGGCCGTACGCGCCGCCGTGGACGAGGCGGGCTTCGAGCTGGTCGGCAGGGCCTGACCGGCCACGTCACCGGGGGACGAGCGCCCATGCGCCGCCCACGGCCCGAAGGCCCCGCAGCCCCGTTCTGAAGCGCCCAGCACCTCCCACAGCCCCTCCGGCCGGGCCTCGCACGGTCCGGCCGGCTCGTCTGGAGTCCGGACCATGACCAGCACCACCGCGGAAACGCCCACGGACGCCACGGCCCCCGGGCCGGCCCTCGCCGAGGTCGAGCTGATCGTCGGCGGGATGACCTGCGCCTCCTGCGCCGCCCGTGTCGAAAAGAAGCTCAACCGGATGGACGGCGTCACCGCCACGGTGAACTACGCGACGGAGAAGGCCCGGGTCACGTACCCGGCGACCACCCCGGTCGCCGACCTGATCGCCACCGTCGTCAGGACCGGCTACACCGCCGAGGAACCCCAGCCGGCCGAGGAGGCCGAGCCGCCGGAGGGCGCCGGGTCCGCGGCGGGCACCGACGACCCCGAGCTGTCCACCCTGCGCCGGCGCCTGGTCGTCTCCGCCCTCCTCGCCGCCCCCGTCGTGCTGCTCGCGATGGTCCCGGCGCTCCAGTTCGACAACTGGCAGTGGCTCTCGCTCACCCTGGCCGCGCCCGTCGTGGTCTGGGGCGGGCTGCCCTTCCACCGCGCCGCCTGGACCAACCTCCGGCACGGAGCGGCCACCATGGACACCCTGGTCTCGCTCGGCACGCTCGCGGCGTTCGGCTGGTCGCTGTGGGCGCTGTTCTTCGAAGACGCGGGCATGCCGGGCATGCGGCACGGCTTCGACCTCACCGTCTCCCGCGCCGACGGCGCCTCCGCGATCTACCTGGAGGCCGCGGCCGGGGTCACCGCCTTCCTCCTCCTCGGCCGCTGGCTGGAGGCCCGCGCCAAGCGCCGCGCCGGAGCCGCGCTGCGGGCGCTGATGGAGCTGGGCGCGAAGGACGTCGCGGTACTGCGGGACGGGCGCGAGGTGCGGATTCCGGTGGGCCGGCTGGCGGTCGGCGACCGGTTCGTCGTACGGCCCGGCGAGAAGATCGCCACCGACGGCACGGTGGTCGAGGGCGCCGGTGCCGTGGACGCCTCGATGCTGACCGGTGAGTCCGTCCCGGTGGACGTCGGCGCCGGCGACACCGTCACCGGCGCCACGGTCAACGCCGGGGGCCGGCTGGTCGTCGAGGCCGCCCGGGTCGGCGCCGACACGCGGCTGGCGCGGATGGCGCAGCTGGTCGAGGACGCGCAGAGCGGCAAGGCCGAGGTGCAGCGGCTCGCCGACCGGGTCTCGGGCGTCTTCGTGCCCGTCGTGCTGCTGATCGCGTTCGCCACCTTCGGCGGGTGGCTGGGCGCCACCGGTGACACGGTCGCCGCGTTCACCGCCGCCGTCGCCGTACTGATCATCGCCTGCCCGTGCGCACTGGGCCTGGCGACACCGACCGCGCTGATGGTCGGCACCGGGCGCGGCGCCCAGCTCGGCATCCTGATCAAGGGCCCGGAGGTGCTGGAGTCCACGCGGCGCGTCGACACGGTCGTCCTGGACAAGACCGGCACCGTCACCACGGGCCGCATGACCCTGCACGAGGTGTACGCCGGCGAGGGCACCGACGAGGAGGAGGTGCTGCGCCTCGCGGGCGCCGTCGAGCACGCCTCCGAGCACCCCGTGGCACGCGCGGTCGCCGCCGGCGCCGAGGAGCGGGTCGGCACGCTGCCCGGCGTCGAGGACTTCGAGAACGTCCCGGGGCGGGGCGTGCGCGGGCGCGTGGAGGGCCGTGAGGTGGTCGTGGGGCGTCTCCACGACGACCTCCCGCCCGGGGTGGCCCGCGCTCGCGACGAGGCCGAGAGGGGCGGTCGTACGGCCGTCGTGGTCGGCTGGGACGGCGCCGCGCGCGGGGTGGTCGCCGTGGCGGACACGGTCCGGGAGACCAGCGCCGAGGCGGTGACCGAGCTGCGCCGGCTGGGCCTCACCCCCGTACTGCTGACCGGCGACAACCGGCGGGTCGCCGAGTCGGTCGCCCGCGCCGTCGGCATCGACGAGGTGATCGCCGAGGTGCTGCCCGAGGAGAAGGTGGCCGTGGTGGAGCGGCTGCGCCGCGAGGGCCGTGCGGTCGCCATGGTCGGGGACGGCGTCAACGACGCCGCCGCGCTCGCCACCGCCGACCTGGGCCTGGCGATGGGCACGGGGACGGACGCGGCCATCGAGGCGGGCGATCTGACGCTGGTCCGCGGTGACCTGCGGGTGGCCGCGGACGCGATCCGGTTGTCCCGGCGCACCCTGTCCACGATCAAGAGCAACCTCGTGTGGGCCTTCGGCTACAACGTGGCCGCGCTGCCGCTGGCCGCCGCGGGGCTGCTGAACCCGATGATCGCGGGGGCGGCGATGGCCTTCTCCTCGGTCTTCGTGGTGACCAACAGCCTGCGGCTGCGCGCGTTTCACTGAGGTCTCGATGGCCGGAGCCCTCTGGAGTCCGGCACGCACCTCACATAAGCTCTTCACAAGGCTCGCGCATCTTCCTTACGCTTGGGTCCCGGTCGGCGTATCGGGGCTCTTGCGCACCTAAGGGACATATGCAAGAGACGCAGATCACAGTGATGCGAACGTAACCATCGAAGGGGTTCGAAGGTCTAAGTTGGCGATGTCAGGCAGCGTCTTGGGGGGCGTCACCTGACATCTGGGGATGTCTTGGGGGACTTTCCCAGAGCTGCGTTGCCGGGACACGTACACCGGGAAGCTTTGAGCGGCCCTCCCGGGCGTGCGTTGTCCCGGCAGACCGCACGACGACGGACACAGGCGACACGCAACACGCGATAGATCGGCACGACAGGCACGGCGGGTTCTGCTCGTTGTGCTCAGTACAGCGATTCAGGCGCTGTCCTCACAGACGCCCGGCCGGATCCCGTGGGGGGAATCCGCACCGGGACATGGGAAGGCGCCCTGGTCGTCGGCCCGTGGGGGGACCGGCGCCGGGGCGCCTTCTGCTGTTCGCGGCCCGTGCGGGGCACAGGACGGCGGCAGGGCGGGACGGCACGGCGGGGGCGAGAAGGCGAAAGGCCCCGCGCCCGACGGCAGCGCGTCGAGCACGGGACCCACAAGCCCGGGGAGGGGGCGCTCAGCGCTCCTCGACCGGCACGAAGTCGCGCTCGACGACGCCGGTGTAGATCTGGCGCGGGCGGCCGATGCGCGAACCCGGCTCCTTGATCATCTCGTGCCACTGGGCGATCCAGCCCGGCAGCCGGCCGAGGGCGAACAGGACCGTGAACATCTCGGTCGGGAAGCCCATGGCCCGGTAGATCAGGCCGGTGTAGAAGTCGACGTTCGGGTAGAGGCTGCGCGAGACGAAGTAGTCGTCGGAGAGCGCGTGCTCCTCCAGCTTCAGGGCGATGTCCAGCAGCTCGTCGGACTTGCCGAGGGCGGAGAGCACGTCGTGCGCGGCGGCCTTGATGATCTTGGCGCGCGGGTCGAAGTTCTTGTAGACCCGGTGGCCGAAGCCCATCAGGCGGACGCCGTCCTCCTTGTTCTTCACCTTGCGGATGAAGGTGTCGACGTCGCCGCCGGAGTCGCGGATGCCCTCCAGCATCTCCAGCACCGACTGGTTGGCGCCGCCGTGCAGCGGGCCCCAGAGGGCGTTGATGCCGGCGGAGATCGAGGCGAACATGTTCGCCTGCGAGGAACCGACCAGGCGGACCGTGGACGTCGAGCAGTTCTGCTCGTGGTCCGCGTGCAGGATCAGCAGCTTGTCCAGCGCGGAGACGACGATCGGGTCGAGCTCGTACTCCTGCGCCGGGACCGAGAACGTCATGCGCAGGAAGTTCTCGACGTAGCCGAGGTCGTTGCGCGGGTAGACGAACGGGTGGCCGATCGACTTCTTGTACGCGTAGGCGGCGATCGTCGGAAGCTTGGCGAGCAGCCGGATCGTCGAGAGGTTGCGCTGGCGCTCGTCGAACGGGTTGTGGCTGTCCTGGTAGAACGTCGACAGCGCGGAGACCACCGACGACAGCATGGCCATCGGGTGGGCGTCGCGCGGGAAGCCCTTGTAGAAGTTCTTGACGTCCTCGTGCAGCAGGGTGTGCTGCGTGATCTCGTTCTGGAACGCGGTGAGCTCGTCGACGGTCGGCAGCTCGCCGTTGATCAGCAGGTAGGCGACCTCCACGAAGGACGAGCGCTCGGCCAGCTGCTCGATCGGGTAGCCGCGGTACCGGAGGATGCCGGCTTCGCCGTCCAGATAGGTAATGGCGGATTTGTATGCGGCGGTGTTGCCGTAACCGCTGTCCAGCGTCACCAGACCGGTCTGGGCGCGGAGCTTCCCGATGTCGAAGCCCTTGTCGCCGACGGTGCTGTCGATCACCGGGTAGGTGTACTCGCCATCGCCGTACCGCAGTACTACAGAGTTGTCGCTCACGTCTTCCCTCACCGACGTAGTGCCTCATCTTCGAGGTGCCCTGACTGTCTCTACCATCCCCCACTTGGCTCAGGAGAGTGCACTCGGGGTCGACCATCGGGCCTCTTGGCGGCACTCAGTGCCGCCAGCCAGCCCATCCTGCCCCCTCCTGTCCCCATCCGGAAGTGCTCTGTGACCTTCCCGACCCGTTTGATCGATCATTTTTGTCACAGGGTCGGGAGGTTTACCCGGAGGGCCTCTGGGTCAGCAGCCCGCCAGCCGGAAGTCGAGCGCCGTGCAGCGCCGGCCGGCCGAGACCGTGCGCACCGCCTGTCCGATCGCCCTGCGGGAGCCGACGAGGACGACCAGCTTCTTGGCCCGGGTGACCGCCGTGTACAGCAGGTTCCGCTGGAGCATCATCCAGGCGCCGGTGGTCACGGGAATCACCACCGCCGGGTATTCGCTGCCCTGGGAGCGGTGGATCGTCACCGCGTAGGCGTGCGCCAGTTCGTCCAGTTCGTCGAGTTCGTACGGAACCTCCTCGTCCTCGTCCGTCAGCACGGTGAGGCGCTGGTCCACCGGGTCGAGTGAGGTGACCACGCCGACGGTGCCGTTGAAGACACCGTTCTCACCCTTTTCGTAATTGTTGCGAATCTGGGTGACCTTGTCGCCGACCCGGAAGACACGACCGCCGAACCGCTTCTCGGCGAGATCCGGGCGGCCCGGGGTGATGGCCTGCTGGAGCAGTCCGTTGAGCGCGCCGGCGCCTGCGGGCCCGCGGTGCATGGGAGCGAGCACCTGCACGTCCCGACGCGGATCGAGCCCGAACTTGGCCGGTACGCGCCGCGCGGCGACGTCCACGGTGAGCCGTCCGGCCGCCTCGGTGTCGTCCTCGACGAAGAGGAAGAAGTCCTTCATGCCGTCCGTGAGCGGGTGCTGCCCGGCGTTGATCCGGTGCGCGTTGGACACGACCCCCGACTGCTGGGCCTGGCGGAAGACCCGGGTGAGGCGGACCGCGGGCACGGGACTGCCGTCGGCGAGCAGATCCCTCAGCACCTCCCCCGCCCCCACGCTCGGCAGCTGGTCGACGTCCCCGACGAAGAGCAGGTGGGCGCCCGGGGGTACGGCCTTGACCAGTTTGTTGGCGAGGAGGAGGTCCAGCATGGACGCCTCGTCGACCACCACCAGGTCGGCGTCGAGCGGCCGGTCCCGGTCGTAGGCGGCGTCACCGCCGGGCTTGAGCTCCAGCAGCCGGTGCACGGTGGACGCTTCGGCGCCGGTCAGCTCGGCGAGGCGCTTGGCGGCCCGGCCGGTCGGTGCGGCGAGTACGACCTTGGCCTTCTTCGCGCGGGCCAGCTCCACGATCGACCGGACGGTGAACGACTTGCCGCAGCCGGGGCCGCCGGTGAGGACGGCGACCTTCTCGGTGAGGGCCAGCCTGACGGCCGCCTCCTGCTCGGGGGCGAGGTCGGCGCCCGTGCGCCGCCCCAGCCAGCCGAGCGCCTTGTCCCAGGCCACGTCCTGGAAGGCGGGCATCCGGTCCTCGGCCGAGCGGAGGAGGCGGCGCAGCTGTCCCGCCAGGGCCAGTTCGGCGCGGTGGAACGGGACGAGGTAGACGGCGGTGACGGGGTCGCCGCCCTCCGGGTCGGGGACCTTCTCCCGCACCACCCCCGGATCCTCACCTTCCTCCGGCTCGGCGGCCAGCTCGGCCAGGCACTCGATGACGAGCCCGGTGTCCACCTGGAGCAGCTTCACCGCGTCGGCGATCAGCTTCTCCTCGGGGAGGTAGCAGTGCCCCTGGTCGGTGGCCTGCGACAGGGCGTACTGAAGGCCCGCCTTCACCCGCTCCGGGCTGTCGTGCGGGATGCCCACGGACTGGGCGATCTTGTCGGCGGTGAGGAAGCCGATGCCCCAGACGTCGGCGGCGAGGCGGTAGGGCTGGTTCTTCACGACGGAGATCGAGGCGTCGCCGTACTTCTTGTAGATGCGCACGGCGATGGAGGTGGACACCTCGACGGTCTGGAGGAAGAGCATGACCTCCTTGATCGCCTTCTGCTCCTCCCAGGCGTCGGCGATCTTCTTGGTCCGCTTGGGGCCGAGGCCGGGCACCTCGATGAGCCGCTTCGGCTCCTCCTCGATGACGGTGAGGGTGTCGATGCCGAAGTGCTGCGTGATGCGGTCGGCGAAGACCGGCCCGATTCCCTTGACGAGGCCGGAGCCGAGGTAGCGGCGGATGCCCTGCACGGTGGCGGGCAGGACGGTCGTGTAGTTCTCGACGTGGAACTGCTTGCCGTACTGCGGATGCGACCCCCAGCGGCCCTCCATCCGCAACGACTCCCCGACCTGGGCGCCGAGCAGCGCGCCGACGACGGTCAGCAGGTCGCCTGCGCCTCTGCCGGTGTCGACCCGGGCGACGGTGTAGCCGTTCTCCTCGTTGGCGTACGTGATGCGCTCCAGGACGCCTTCGAGGGTGGCGAGCCGCCGCTCGCCGGGGGCCGCGGGGGGCTGGTTGGGCATGATCCGACGGTACCGGTGGGGTGTGACAGTGGTGAGAGGTCCGCAAGATCATGCGGGCGTGCGAATCGCCCCGGCGCGGCGGAGGGGAACCATGGGACTGACCACGGCTGCGACATCTGCCTGCGTCCCCGGAGCGTCGCGAGGGCACTGGCCGCCGTGGCCGGGATGGCGCCCCCGTCCCGTGACGTGCCGCCGCTCGACGTCACACTGCCCAGCGGCGACCGGATCGTCCTGCCGTTCTCGATGAGGCGGTGCGCGCGTACGGGGAGGCGGCCGGGCCGCCCTCCGAGGAGAACGGAAGGTCCGGATCGGCTACGTCACCTGTCGGTTCGGCCCGGTCCGCGAGCATCAGGAAGACGTTCACCGGCCTCGCGGCCACCGTCGGCGCTGTGTGCTGCCTGTTCGACACCGGTGGCGGGGCCCCGAGGAGGTGTGCCGGCTCAACGGCGAGGCGACACGGAAGTGCATCGGCGGCGCCCGGTTCCCGGCTCAACGTACGTTGGTGGCGACTTGGCCCGACGCCGACATCACGGCTTTCCCGTCGGCTCCTTCAACGCCTGGAGGAAGTGGGTGAAAGCGGTGCGGGGGAAACTGAGGGTGGCTCGGGTGGGGGATTTGCTGTCGCGGACGGCGACGCACGTGGTCGACGTCGCTATCTCCACGCACTCATTGCCGTCGCCCGGTCCCGAGTAGGACGACTTGCGCCAGTTGTCCATAGGGACTCAGAACTCCTTCGTCAGCCGGCGGATGAAGTCACGCGACTGTCCGGGGTCGAGTGACGCGGCCTCCACCTTACGAAAGCTCGTTCGGTAGGTGTTGAGCTGAGCCTCGGAATCGATGAAGGCCGAGCCGTGCAGCGCGTCACGGACCACGGTGTCCAGCTTGGGCAGGGGGCCGCCCACGTACGTCATTGCGCTGGAGGCACTGGCGAAACCGTCCAAGTCGAAGGGAATGACGCGCACGGTGATGTGGTCCGCCTCGGACAGCTCCAGAAGTCGCGAGAGTTGGGCCCTGGAGGTGGCACGGTTGCCGACTCTGATGCGGAGTGCCGCCTCGTGGATCACCGCTTCGTAGGGGATGGTGAATCGTTGGCGCGCCTTCCGGTGCCGGATTCGCACCTCCAGTTCCTCAGCGGTCAGTTCTGGGAGTCTCGCCGAGAAGACAGCGCGCGAGTACTCCTCGGTCTGGAGCAGTCCCGGCACGTACAGGATCGCGACGTGGCGGAGGAAGCGGGCGTGGTGCTCCAGCTCGGAGAGGTCCAGGAACGACGTGGGCAGCAAGCCGCGATACTCCTCCCACCAGCCGTTCGACCGTTCGACGGCCATGGCTACGAGTGCGTCGATGAACCCGTCATCAGTGCACGCATAGTGGGCCGCGAGACGGCGGACCCGCTGCTCGCTCACGCCCGCGAGCGCGGACTCGATGTGGGTCATCTGCGCCGGGGCGACACCGAGCAACGCGGCCGCCTGGCGGGAGTTGAGTCCGGCCGCCTCACGGAGTCGGCGCAGTTCCGTTGCCAGTCGCAGTTGGCGTGCCGTCGGTTCGCGCCTCTTCACCATCGACTGGCCCTCTTTACACATCCGTTGGTGCAACTCGTTCGGCGTCAGATTACGCGACCGACTTGTCGCGTCCCTAAATTTAGATCTACTGTCGGTGACGCGAGACACACCAAGCGCAACCGGGCCGCCGGAAGCGCACCGCCCCGTCCTGCCATGACGGCTGCGGCATCGACACCCGGCCCGCACTCGCCGCATCCCGCCGAACGAGGAGTTCCGCATGCCCGAAACCGACCCGTGGGAGTACTCCCTCTACATCCCCAACGACCTCCGCGCCGTCACCGTCAGCCGCCGCACCCTTCGCCTGGTCCTCACCATGCACGGCCTGATCCGCCTCGTCGACGTCGCCGAACTGCTCGCGACGGAGCTGGTCACCAACGCCGTACGGCACACCAAGGGCCCCGCCGCCCTCCGCATCCGCTGGTCGCCGCCCGGCACACTGCGGATCGGGGCCTGGGACGCGGATCCCGAACCGCCCGTACCCCCGGCCGCCTTCGGGCGGGTGGAGGAACTGGAGGAAGGGCGGGGGCTGGCGCTGGTGCGGGCCTGCGCCGATGTGTGGGGGTGGCACCCGCTGGCCAGACACGGCAACCGGGGCAAGTACGTGTGGTGCGAGCTGGCCTCCGCCTGACCACCCCGACACCACCCCCGCAGCACGAGGACACCTACCCGCCAAGTGTCACCCATGCGCTCATTCGAGCGCACCAAGTACAACCTCGGGTCATGTGTTCACGGTCGCCAGACGCTCCACGCGGTCAGATCCCCGCCAACAGGCCCGCGAGCGGGGCCGGGGTACGGGCCGGGTCCAATGCCTCGACCAGGACCCGGCCGTAGTGGATCTTGCGGCCCTTCTTCGTGCCGAAGAAGCGGCGCAGCTGCTGCCGGGCGGTGCGGCCCTGCTGGGCGGGCTGCCGGAGGAAGGTCTGCAGGGGGCGGAGGTCGCCCTCCGCCTCGATGAGCTCCGCCACCCGCTCCTCGCCGAGCGCGCGGATGAGCTCGTCCTCCAGGTCGGCCGTGCAGACGAAGAGGTCGTGGGGGGAGGCGTTCGCGCGGTCCAGGGCGCGGACGTAGTAGCCGCGCTCCCGTTCGTCGCACAGGCCCGTCAGGCGGAGGTCCAGGCCGGACGGACCGAGCAGGCCGGCGAAGCGGCCGACGCTCATCGCGCCGCCCATCGCCAGGACGCAGACGCCCTCCGCCGCCAGGTCCCGGCCGTGGTGCGCGGCCAGCGCGTCGACCGCCGCCGTGTCGCTCGGCCCTTCGAGCAGCACCGCCGTCCGGACGGACAGGCGCCCGGCGAGGTCGCGTGCGGGCTCCCCGGGGCCGCCCGCCGCCCACGCCGTGACCGCGTCCCGGAACGATGCCATGTCCGCCATGGGTAGAGTCTCCGTCCTCGGGGACCACGGCGGTAGTGAATATCGCGGCCTCGCGCGGTTGACATGCAGCCTGACGGCTGCCTGACGCAAGAGGCAGCCATGTGGGCCGCATGTCAGAGGGGCGGAGACGGACGGAGCCTTCAAGGCGCCGGCCGACGGCAGCCGACGACGACGGCTGGACAGTCTGAACGCGCGAACGGGCTGAGCCTGCGCGAGCCGTACGTCGAGCTGGACATGGCCCGGCAGTCGGTCAGCAAGCATCTGGCGCTGTCGGAGGCCTGCTGGTCCAGCAGTCGGCGCTGCCGGAGTCGACGCAGGAGCTGGTGTCGCTGCGGGCCAGCCAGATCAACGGCTGCGGCCACTGCGTCGACATGCGCGTCAAGGAGGCCGCGGCGGCCGGTGAGAGCGCGGTCCGGCTCCACCTGGTCGCCACCTGGCGCGAGTTCACCGTGTTCACCAAGGCCGAGCAGGCCGCGCGCGCTCGCGCTCGCCGAGGAGGGCACCCGGCCCGCCGACGCCCACCAGGGCGTGTCCGACGAGATTCGGACCCTGGCGCGCAAGCACTACGACGACGATCGGACCGCCGCGCCTGATCTGCCTCGTCGCCCTGATCAACGCGGCCAACCGGCTCGCCGTGATCATGCACCGGAAGGGCGGTGCCTACGAGGCGGGGGTGTTCGAGGCCGCGGTCGGCGACCGACCGAGCGGCGACCGCCCGGCCCGGCCCGGGGCCTCCACACCCCGGACCGGGCCGCCGCCATGTCCGGCCAGAGGCTCCGGGGCCTTCGGTCACGATTGGGTTTCGGCCTGCGCTCCCCCTCTTGCCGAACGCCCGTGTAATCGATTCCAATCCTCCGTGTAATCGATTCCACAAGGAGGTGGAACGGCGATGGCGAGCATCAAGGACGTCGCCGTCGAGGCGGGCGTGTCCGTCGCGACGGTCTCGCGCGTCCTCAACGGCCACCCGTCCGTCAGCCCCGGCGCCCGCACCCGCGTGCTGGCCGCCGTCGAGACGCTGGGCTACCGCCCGAACGCCGTCGCCCGGTCACTGCGCACCGACCAGACCCGCACCCTCGGCCTGGTCATCAGCGACGTCATGAACCCGTACTTCACCGAGCTGGCCCGGTCCGTGGAGGAAGAGGCCCGCGCGCTCGGGTACAGCGTCATCATCGGCAACGCCGACGAGCGGCCGGATCTCCAGGACCACCACGTGACGACCCTGCTGGACCGCCGTATCGACGGGCTCCTCGTCTCCCCCACCGACGGCGGCTCCCCGCGCATGCTGGACGCCGCCCGGGCCGGGGCGCCGATGGTGTTCGTCGACCGGTGGATCCCGGGCGTGGACGTACCCGTGGTCCGGTCGGACGGGCGGCAGGCGGTGCGGGACCTCGTCGCGCACCTGCACGGGCTCGGGCACCGGCGGCTCGCCATCATCGCCGGGCCCGCCGCCACGACGACCGGACGCGAGCGCGTCGACGCCTTCCGCGAGGCGCTCGGCGCGTACGGGCTCGCCCTACCCGACGCGTATATCGGCCAGGGCGACTTCCAGGCGGAGAGCGGGCGCCGGGTCACCGAGGGCTTCTTCGACCTGTCCGAGCCGCCCGAGGTCGTCTTCGCCGCCGACAACCTGATGGCGCTCGGCGCGCTGGACGCCGTACGGGCACGCGGACTGCGCGTCCCCGAGGACATCGCGCTCGCCGCGTTCGACGACATCCGCTGGTTCGTGCACACCGATCCGCCGATCACCGCGATCGCCCAGCCCACGGGCGAGCTCGGGCGCGCCGCCGTGCGCGCGCTGGTCGACCGGATCGAGGGGCGGACCGGCGCGTCCGTCACCCTGCCGGCCCGGCTCGTCGTCCGCCGCTCGTGCGGGGAGCCCGGCGGTCCCCGACAGTCCCCGTCCCCCGTACGAAGGAGTACGCCGTGAGCAGCCGCAGTCCCGACGAGTTGCTGCGCATCGAGGGCATCCGCAAGACCTTCCCCGGCGTGGTCGCCCTCGACAGCGTCGACTTCGACCTGCGCCGGGGCGAGGTGCACGTGCTGCTCGGTGAGAACGGCGCGGGCAAGAGCACCCTGATCAAGATGCTCTCCGGCGCCTACACGCCCGACGCCGGGCGGATCCTGGCCGGCGGCGAGGAGGTGCGCATCCACGGTGCGCAGGACTCCGAGCGGCTCGGGATCGCCACCATCTACCAGGAGTTCAACCTCGTTCCCGACCTGACGGTCGCCGAGAACATCTTCCTGGGGCGCCAGCCCCGCCGGTTCGGGATGATCGACCGGAAGAAGATGGACGCGGACGCGGAGGCGCTGCTGGAGCGGGTGGGCGTCAAGGTGTCGCCCCGCACGCGCGTGCGTGAACTCGGTATCGCCCGGCTCCAGATGGTGGAGATCGCCAAGGCGCTCAGCCTGGACGCGCGTGTGCTCATCATGGACGAGCCGACCGCCGTGCTCACCTCCGAGGAGGTCGAGAAGCTGTTCGCCATCGTGCGGCGGCTGCGCGAGGACGGCGTCGGGATCGTCTTCATCACCCACCACCTGGAGGAGATCGCCGCCCTCGGTGACCGCGTCACCGTCATCCGCGACGGGCGCAGCGTCGGGCAGGTGCCCGCCTCCACGCCCGAGGACGAACTCGTCCGGCTCATGGTCGGGCGGTCGATCGAGCAGCAGTACCCGCGTGAACGCACCGAGGCCGGTGAGCCGTTGCTCAAGGTCGAGGGGCTGACGCGGGACGGGGTCTTCCACGACGTCGGGTTCGAGGTGCGGGCCGGCGAGGTCGTCGGCATCGCGGGGCTCGTCGGGGCCGGGCGGACCGAGGTCGTGCGGGCCGTGTTCGGCGCCGACCCGTACGACTCCGGCACCGTGCACGTCGCGGGCGCCCCCTTGCGGCGGCACGACGTGAACGCCGCCATGGCGGCCGGGATCGGCCTCGTGCCCGAGGACCGCAAGGGGCAGGGGCTCGTGCTCGACGCCTCCGTCGAGGAGAACCTCGGGCTGGTGACGCTGAGGTCGTCCGCCCGCGCGGGGCTCGTGGACCTCAAGGGGCAGCACGCGGCGGCCGAGCGGATCGCCGGGCAGCTGGGCGTGCGGATGGCCGGGCTCGGGCAGCACGTGCGGACCCTGTCCGGCGGCAACCAGCAGAAGGTCGTCATCGGCAAGTGGCTGCTGGCGAACACCAAGGTGCTCATCCTCGACGAGCCGACCCGCGGCATCGACGTCGGCGCCAAGGTCGAGATCTACCAGCTGGTCAACGAACTGACGGCCGCCGGTGCCGCCGTGCTCATGATCTCCAGCGACCTGCCCGAGGTGCTCGGCATGAGCGACCGGGTGGTCGTCATGGCGCAGGGGCGGGTCGCGGGCGAACTCCCCGCCGAGCAGGCCACCCAGGACGCCGTGATGGCGCTCGCCGTCAGCACTCCCCACACCGACGAAACCGGAACGGAGGCCTCCCGTGGCCACTGACACGCTCAAGAACAAGCCGGGCGCGCAGGGCGGCGCCACGGGCGGCCTGCGCCGCCTGCTGCTCGACAACGGCGCCCTGACCGCACTCATCGTCCTCGTCATCGCCATGTCGGCGCTGTCCGGGGACTTCCTGACCGCCGACAACCTGCTGAACGTCGGCGTCCAGGCCGCCGTCACCGCGATCCTCGCCTTCGGCGTCACCTTCGTCATCGTCTCCGCCGGCATCGACCTGTCGGTCGGCTCGGTCGCCGCGCTGTCGGCCACGGTGCTGGCGTGGAGCGCGACCGAGGCCGGCATCCCGGTCGTGCTCGCGGTGCTGCTGTCCGTCGCGACCGGCATCGCCTGCGGCCTGGTGAACGGCTTCCTCATCTCGTACGGGAAACTGCCTCCGTTCATCGCGACGCTCGCCATGCTGTCGGTGGGGCGCGGTCTGTCGCTGGTCATCTCGCAGGGCTCGCCGATCGCCTTCCCGGACTCGGTCTCCCACCTCGGTGACACGCTCGGCGGGTGGCTGCCCGTGCCGGTGCTCGTGATGATCGTGATGGGGCTGATCACGGCGTTCGTGCTCGGACGGACGTACATCGGCCGGTCCATGTACGCCATCGGCGGCAACGAGGAGGCCGCCCGGCTGTCCGGGCTCCGGGTGAAGCGGCAGAAGCTCGCCATCTACGCCTTCTCCGGCCTGTTCGCCGCCGCCGCGGGCATCGTCCTCGCCTCCCGGCTCTCCTCCGCGCAGCCGCAGGCCGCACAGGGCTACGAGCTGGACGCCATCGCCGCCGTCGTCATCGGCGGTGCCTCGCTGGCGGGCGGCACGGGCAAGGCGTCCGGCACGCTGATCGGTGCGCTGATCCTCGCGGTGCTGCGCAACGGCCTCAACCTGCTGTCCGTCTCGGCGTTCTGGCAGCAGGTCGTCATCGGTGTCGTCATCGCGCTGGCCGTGCTCCTCGACACGCTGCGGCGCAAGGCCGGTGCGACGACTCCGGCGGCCGGGGCGTCCGGCGGCGGCAACCGGGGCAAGCAGGCTCTGACGTACGTCGTCGCGGCCGTCGTCGCCGTCGCCGTGGTGGGCGCGACCTCGCTGCTGCACAGCGGGTCGTCGGACGGGAAGAGCCGGAAGATCGGCCTGTCGCTGTCCACGCTCAACAACCCGTTCTTCGTGCAGATCCGGGCGGGCGCCGAGGAGCAGGCGAAGAAGCTGGGCGTGGACCTGACCGTCACGGACGCGCAGAACGACGCCTCCCAGCAGGCCAACCAGTTGCAGAACTTCACCAGCGAGGGCCTGTCCTCGATCATCGTCAACCCGGTGGACTCCGACGCGGCCGGTCCCTCGGTGCGCTCGGCGAACAAGGACGACATCCCCGTCATCGCGGTGGACCGGGGCGTCAACAAGGCGGACACGTCGGCGCTGGTCGCCTCCGACAACGTCGAGGGCGGCGAGCTGGGTGCCCGGGCGCTGGCCGAGAAGCTCGGCGGCAAGGGCACCATCGTCATCCTCCAGGGCCAGGCCGGCACCTCCGCCAGCCGGGAGCGCGGCGCGGGCTTCGCGGCCGGGCTGAAGGAGTACCCGGGCATCGAGGTCGTCGCCAAGCAGCCCGCGGACTTCGACCGCACCAAGGGCCTGGACGTGATGACCAACCTGCTCCAGGCGCACCCGGACATCGACGGTGTCTTCGCGGAGAACGACGAGATGGCGCTCGGCGCCATCAAGGCGCTGGGTTCCAAGGCCGGGAAGTCCGTGCAGGTCGTCGGGTTCGACGGCACCCCGGACGGGCTGAAGGCGGTGCGGGAGGGCACGTTGTTCGCCTCCGTGGCACAGCAGCCCAGGGAACTGGGCACGATCGCGGTCGAGAACGCGTTGCGCGCCGCCGACGGCGAGAAGACGGAGAAGATGGTGAAGGTGCCGGTGAAGGTGGTCACCGAGGAGAACGTGGCCGGCTTCGAGGGCTGACACGGGCGGAACGGCACGCACGCGGGCTGCACTCATGGACTCACTCGGATCCACTCGGATTCATTGAGTTCATCGGGTTCATCGGGTTCATCGGGATCGGAGAACGATTCATGTACGACTACGACCTCCTGGTCGTGGGATCGGCCAACGCCGACCTCGTGATCGGCGTCGAGCGGCGGCCGGGGGCCGGCGAGACGGTGCTCGGCACCGACCTGGCCGTCCACCCGGGCGGCAAGGGCGCGAACCAGGCGGTGGCCGCCGCCCGGCTCGGTGCCCGCACCGCCCTGCTGGCCCGGGTCGGCGACGACGACTACGGCCGGCTGCTGCTGGACTCGCAGCGGGCGGCCGGCGTAGACACGGTCGGCGTCCTGGTGGGCGGGGCCCCCACCGGCGTCGCGCTGATCACCGTCGACCCGTCCGGGGACAACAGCATCGTGGTCTCGCCGGGCGCCAACGGCCGCCTGGTGCCGGGCGATGTCCGCGCCGCCGCCAGTCTCTTCCACGCCTCCCGCGTGGTCTCCACGCAGTTGGAGGTGCCGCTGGAGACGGTCGTGGAGGTGGTCCGGAGTCTGGCGCCGGACAGCCGCTTCGTGCTGAATCCGTCGCCGCCGCGCCCGCTGCCGCAGGAGGTGCTGGCGGCCTGCGACCCGCTGATCGTCAACGAGCACGAGGCGAAGGTCATCCTCGGTGGCTCCCGTGTGAGCGACCGCCCCGAGGACTGGGCCCGCATCCTGCTGGCCAAGGGGCCGCGTTCGGTGGTCGTGACCCTGGGCGCGGAGGGTGCGCTGGTGGCGTCGGGGGCGGAGGTGTCCCGGGTGCCGTCGGTGATGGTGGACGCCGTGGACACGACGGGCGCGGGCGACGCGTTCACCGCGGCGCTGGCCTGGCGGCTCGGTACCGGCGAGTCGCTCGCGGACGCGGCGGCGTACGCGGCGCGGGTGGGCGCGGCGGCCGTGACCAGGGCGGGCGCGCAGGCATCGTACCCGACGGCGGCGGAGGTCGAGGCCCTGTGAAGAAGGCGGGGATACTCAATCGGCATCTCGCGGGTGCCCTCGCCGAACTCGGCCACGGCGACGGCGTCCTGGTGTGCGACGTGGGCATGCCGGTGCCGTCCGGTCCCCGCGTCGTGGACCTGGCCTTCCGCTCCGGGGTGCCCTCCTTCGCCGAGGTCCTGGACGGGCTGCTCGACGAGCTGGTGGTCGAGGGGGCGACGGCGGCGGCGGAGGTCCGGGACGCCAACGCGGAGGCGGCCGCCCTGCTCGACGGGCACTTCCCCGGCCTCGAACTCGTGCCGCACGCCCGGCTGAAGGAGCTGTCGGCCGGCGCTCGGCTGGTGGTGCGGACCGGGGAGGCCCGGCCGTACGCGAACGTGCTGCTGCGGTGCGGGGTCTTCTTCTGAGGCGGGCGGAAGGGGACGGCCCGAGAACTTCGAGGGGGCCCGGTCGGCGACCGGGCCCCCTCGGGTTTCCCTCCCCGTCAGAATCCCTGGCCCCCCGGCCCCCCGTCAGGGTTCTGATGACAAGTACGACCCGCTCGGCCCCGGAACGGTTGCACGGATCGCCGGTATCTATTCTCCGCTGCCCGCGAGGTCGACGTGCGCGGCGAACCGCTGTGCCGTCTCCGCCAGCACCTCCCGCCCGTCCCGGGCCCACAATCCCTCGTTGAACAGCTCGACCTCGATGGCGCCGGTGTATCCGGCCGCCTCCACGTACCCCTGCCACTCCCGCATGTCGATCGCGCCGTCCCCGATCTGACCGCGGCCGTTGAGGACGCCCTCGGGCAGCGGAGTGGTCCAGTCGGCCAGCTGGAAGGTGTGGATGCGGCCGCCCGCGCCGGCCCGGGCGATCTGCTCGGGCGCCCGGTCGTCCCACCAGATGTGGTACGTGTCGACGGTGACGCCGACCTGGTGGGCCGGGAAGCGTTCGGCGAGGTCCAGCGCCTGGGTGAGGGTGGAGACCACGCAGCGGTCGGAGGCGTACATGGGGTGGAGCGGTTCGATGGCGAGCCGTACGCCGTGCCGCTCGGCGTAGGGGCCGAGTTCGGCCAGCGCG
Source organism: Streptomyces mutabilis (assembly GCF_014649815.1). Lineage (GTDB taxonomy): Bacteria > Actinomycetota > Actinomycetes > Streptomycetales > Streptomycetaceae > Streptomyces > Streptomyces mutabilis. The sequence continues at coordinate 661,313 of NZ_BMTT01000001.1, forward strand.
TCCGCGATGCGTTCCCGGGCGGCGCGCAGGTCCCTGTCGCCGGGCGGCAAGCCGCCCGAGACCAGGACCAGGGTGTCGGTGCCGAGGCTGGCGGCCTCGTCGACGGCGCGGCGGTTGTCGGACAGGGCCCTCGCCCGCTCGTCCGCGTCGACGGCCGTGAGGAAGCCGCCGCGGCACAGGGTGGTGACGGTCAGGCCCGCGTCGCGCACCAGCTTCGCCGCCGCCTCGACGCCGTACGCCTGGACGGGTTCGCGCCACAGGCCGACGTTGCCGACGCCGAGTTCGCGGCAGACGGCGGTCAGCTCGGGCAGCGAGAGCTGCTTGACCGTCATCTGGTTGATGCTGAAGCGCGTCAGGTCGGGCGCCGTGTCGCTCACTGGTTCACTCCGTACAGGCTCAGCAGGTTCCGCACGCGCTTCTCGGCCAGTTCGGGGTCCGGGAAGAGGCCCAGTCCGTCGGCGAGTTCGTAGGCGCGGGCGAGATGGGGCAGGGAGCGGGCTGACTGGAGGCCGCCGACCATCGTGAAGTGGGACTGGTGACCGGCCAGCCAGGCCAGGAAGACCACGCCCGTCTTGTAGAAGCGGGTGGGGGCCTGGAAGAGGTGGCGGGAGAGTTCGACGGTGGGGTCGAGCAGGGCGCGGAAACCGTCCGTGTTCCCGGTGTCGAGGACGCGGACCGCCTCGGCGGCCAGCGGGCCCAGCGGATCGAAGATGCCGAGCAGGGCGTGGCTGAAGCCCTGCTCGTCACCGGCGATCAGCTCGGGGTAGTTGAAGTCGTCACCGGTGTAGCAGCGCACGCCCTGCGGGAGCCTGCGGCGCAGGTCGATCTCGCGCTGGGCGTCCAGGAGGGAGACCTTGATGCCGTCGACCTTGTCGGGGTGGGCGGCGATGACCTCCAGGAAGGTGCCGGTCGCCGCGTCGAGGTCGGACGAACCCCAGTAGCCCTCCAGGGCCGGGTCGAACATCGGGCCCAGCCAGTGCAGGATCACCGGCTCGGCGGCCTGGCGCAGGAGGTGGCCGTAGACCTCCCGGTAGTCCTCCGGGCCCCGCGCCGTCGCGGCGAGGGCGCGGGAGGCCATCAGGATGGCCTGGGCGCCGGACTCCTCGACGACGGCCAGCTGTTCCTCGTAGGCCGCGCGGACCTCGGCGAGGGTGCCGGCGGCGAGCTGGTCGGTGCCGACGCCGCAGGCGATGCTGCCGCCGCACGCCTGCGCCTCGGCGGCCGAACGGCGGATGAGCTCCGCCGCGCCCGCCCAGTCCAGGCCCATGCCGCGCTGGGCGGTGTCCATCGCCTCGGCGACGCCGAGACCGTGGGACCACAGGTGGCGGCGGAAGGCGAGGGTGGCGTCCCAGTCGACGGCGGCGGGGCCGTCGGGGGTGGTGTCCGCGTACGGGTCGGCGACGACGTGCGCCGCGGAGAAGACGGTGCGGGAGGTGAAAGCGCTTCCCGGGGTGAGCGTGAGGGGCTCGGTGCGGGGCTCGTAGGCGCGCAGGGCGCCGTTCGCGTCGGGCAGGTGGAGGGTCACAGCGCGATCTCCGGTACGTCGAGACGGCGGCCCTCGGCCGAGGACTTCAGGCCCAGCTCGGCGAGCTGGACGCCGCGGGCACCGGCCAGCAGGTCCCAGTGGTAGGGCGCGTCGGCGTAGACGTGCTTGAGGAAGAGCTCCCACTGTGCCTTGAAGCCGTTGTCGAAGTCCTGGTTGTCGGGGACTTCCTGCCACTGGTCGCGGAAGACCTCGGTGGCGGGGATGTCCGGGTTCCACACCGGCTTGGGGGTGGCCGAGCGGTGCTGGACACGGCAGTTGCGAAGGCCAGCGACCGCGGAGCCCTCGGTGCCGTCGACCTGGAACTCGACCAGTTCGTCACGGTTGACGCGCACGGCCCAGGAGGAGTTGATCTGGGCGATCGCGCCGCCGTCGAGCTCGAAGACGCCGTAGGCGGCGTCGTCGGCGGTGGCGTCGTAGGGCTTGCCGTTCTCGTCCCAGCGCTGCGGGATGTGGGTGGTGGCCAGGGCGTGGACGGACTTCACGCGGCCGAACAGCTCGTGCAGGACGTACTCCCAGTGCGGGAACATGTCGACGACGATGCCGCCGCCGTCCTCGGCGCGGTAGTTCCAGGAGGGGCGCTGGGCGTCCTGCCAGTCGCCCTCGAAGACCCAGTAGCCGAACTCGCCGCGCACGGACAGGATGCGGCCGAAGAAGCCGCCGTCGATGAGGCGCTTGAGCTTGAGCAGGCCGGGGAGGAAGAGCTTGTCCTGGACGACACCGTGCTTGATGCCTGCGGCGTTCGCCAGGCGGGCCAGTTCCAGGGCGCCGTCCAGGCCGGTGGCCGTCGGCTTCTCGGTGTAGACGTGCTTGCCCGCGGCGATCGCCTTCTTGATCGCCTCCTCGCGGGCCGAGGTGACCTGGGCGTCGAAGTAGATGTCCACGGACGGGTCGGCGAGGACCTCGTCCACGTCCGTCGAGACGTGCTCCAGGCCGTGACGTTCGGCCAGCGTCCGCAGGGCGTGTTCACGGCGGCCGACCAGGACCGGTTCCGGCCACAGCACGGTGCCGTCGCCCAGGTCGAGGCCGCCCTGTTCACGGAGGGCCAGGATGGAACGGACGAGGTGCTGGCGGTAGCCCATGCGTCCGGTCACACCGTTCATGGCGATTCGCACCGTCTTGCGTGTCACGTCATTCCCTTCGTACGAGCGATGAGCCAGGGGTACTGCGACGGGTGCCGCGGCGAGTGCCGGGGCGACCGCGACGAGCACCGCGGTACAGCAAGCGCTTTCTATGCGGTACGAAGCTAGCCTGTGGACGGTGGTCTGGACAAGACCGTGTTTTCGGGTGCGTTGTCCGATCCGACGGACGGCGAGTGGTTCGAGGGGACGAGCGACCGGCGGTTCACGGTCGTAAGGTCACCCGGGACGGGACGACGGTCTGCCGCCGTACGGCGGCACGGCGCAGGCGCGAGGCGGAGGACGAGGACATGACGGTGACCCTGGCGGACGTGGCGGCCCGCGCCCAGGTCTCCCCCGCGACGGTGTCGCGGGTGCTGAACGGGAACTATCCCGTCGCCGCCTCCACGCGCGAGCGGGTGCTCAAGGCGGTCGACGAGCTGGACTACGTCCTCAACGGACCCGCGAGCGCGCTGGCGGCGGCCACCTCCGACCTGGTGGGCATCCTCGTCAACGACATCGCGGACCCCTTCTTCGGCATCATGGCCGGCGCGGTCCAGTCCGAGATCGGGGGGCCGGGCGGCAGGGCGGGCGGCGAGAGACTGGCCGTGGTCTGCAACACGGGCGGCACCCCGGAACGCGAGCTGACCTACCTCACCCTGCTGCAACGGCAGCGGGCCGCGGCCGTGGTGCTGACCGGCGGGGCGATGGAGGACGCGGCGCACCAGGCGGCGGTGGCGGCGAAGCTGCGCAAGCTGACCGAGGCCGGTACGCGGGTGGTGCTGTGCGGGCGGCCGCCGGCGCCGCAGACCGGGGCGATCGCGCTGACCTTCGACAACCGCGGGGGCGGCCGCGAACTGACCGAGCACCTGATCGGTCTCGGCCACCGGCGGATCGGTTACATCGCGGGGCCGGAGGAGCGGACCACCACCCGGCACCGGCTGGAGGGCCACCGCGCGGCGCTCGCCGCGCACGGCATCGAGGAGGATCCCCGCTGGGCGGTGCACGGCCGCTATGACCGGCAGTCCGGCTACGAGGCGACGCTGGAACTGCTGCGCAGGGACCCGACGCTGACCGCCGTCGTCGCCGCGAACGACACCGTCGCGCTGGGGGCGTGCGCGGCGCTGCGGGACTCCGGGCTGCGGATTCCGGAGGACGTGTCGGTGGCGGGCTTCGACGACCTGCCGTTCAGCATCGACGCGGTGCCGGCGCTGACCACGGTGCGGTTGCCGCTCGCGGAGGCGGGGGCGCGGGCGGGGCGGATCGCGATGGGGCGGGAGGAGGCGCCGATCGGGGGGATCGCGACGGTGCGGGGGGAGTTGATGGTGCGGGGGTCTTCCGGAGGGCCGCGGGTTTGAGTCGTGCGGTTGGGTTCGCGGTGGTCCGCGCGGGTGTGGGCGTTGCTGGGGGCTGCCGCCCCCAGGCCCCCGCTTCGGCCTGAACGGCCCCGTCCTCAAACGCCGGACGGGCTGTGAGTGCCGGCCCGCGCCCTGGAGCGGAGGGGCCGTGAACGGCGACCTGCGCCCCAAAGCCGACAGGCTGTGAACGGCGGCCTGCGCCCCGGAGCGGTCGGGCCGGGGATGCGGGCCCCGCGCCCGACAACGGACGAACTGGGAATGCGGATGCCTCGCCCGGCTACGGACGAGCCGGAAAACCGGACCACGCCCGGGGAACCCGGCTGCGAATGCAGGCCCGCGTCCGGCAGCGGACGAGCCGGGAGTGTCGGTCCGCTTCCGGCGACGGGCCGGCCGGGGAACACAGGAACACCGGCCCCCTCCAGACAGCGCACGGACTGGGACTGCCGGCCCGTACCCGACAGTGGACGGCCGGGACGGTCGGTCCGTGTCCGACCGGGAGTGGGCTGCGACACCCGAGTCGTGAGGAGGAGTGGGGGCGGCGGGGGCGGGTACGCTCCGTCACCATGAAGCTGGCGTTCTCCACCCTCGGTGTCCCCGGCCTGCCACTGCGCGAGGTGCTGGGCCTCGCGACCGCGCACGGCTACCACGGTGTCGAGTTGCGCGCCCACCCGGAGGAACCGGTGCATCCGGGCCTGACGCCCGACGAACGGGCCGCGGTGGTCGCCGAGTTCGAGGCGTCGGGGGTCGAGCCGCTGGGCCTGGCGGGATACGCGCGCGTCGCCGCGCCGGGAGACGACGACGCCGTGCTCGCCGAGATCCGCGGCTTGCTCCAGCTGGCCCGTGACCTCGGCTCCCCGTACGTCCGGGTCTTCCCCGGCGGCGGGACCGAGCAGAGCCCCGGGGAGGCGGACGCGACGGCCGCACGGCGGCTGGGCACGGCCGCCGAGTACGCCGCCGACCTCGGCGTGCGCATCCTCCTGGAGACCCACGACTCGCACCGCACGGGCGCCGACGCGATGCGCGTCCTCAGTCTGGTCGGGCACCGGCAGGTGGGTGCGCTGTGGGACGTGATGCACACCTGGCTGGGGGGCGAGGATCCCGCCGAGAGCTACCTGGCCCTCGCCCCGCACCTCGGGTACGTCCAGGTCAAGGACATCGCCTCCGCCGACGACACCACCCCGCTGCCGCTCGGCGCCGGCGTACTGCCGCTGGGCGAGTGCGTCGAGGTGCTCTCGCGCGAGGGCTGGGACGGCTGGCTGTGCTGGGAGTACGAGAAGCGGTGGTACGAGGCGGCCGAGCCGCTGCCCGGCCTGCTGGACGCGGGACGTGAGCACCTGGCGCGGCTGCTCAACGAGTCGGCCTGACGGCCGGGCTCACCCCGACGGGCGCCAGTTCCGTGACGGGCCCGTCGAAGGACGCCCGCAGGCGCCGGTCGTGGGAGACGACGAGGGTGCCGACGTAGTCGGCCGGCGGCCTGGAGGTCTTCCATCAGGGCGGGCGAGAGGTGGTTCGTCGGTTCGTCGAGCAGCAGCAGGTCGTGCGGTTCGGCGACCGGGCGGGCCAGTGCGAGGCGGCGCCGCTGCCCGGTGGAGAGGTCGCCGACGGGCCGGTCCAGGTCCGCGGGGCGGAACAGGCCGAGGGCGAGCAGCGTCCCGGCGCGGTGCGCGACGGACAGCCGGGACGCAGCCGCAGGGGTACAAGCGACGGCCCGAAGCCCGCGACGGGCAGGCCGGACGCGGCGGACAGCACTGAAGGGCGAACGGCCGGGGCACAGCGGACAGCGACAGCGCACGCTACGGACGGCCAGGACGCGGCAGGCAGCCGGTGAGCAGCCGGGGCGGAGGCCCCGGGGGCCGGTCCGGTGGTCCGGCCCCGCCTCTCGCGCCCCACCGTCCCCGCGCGCACCGACTTCGCGGAATCCCGGGTCCGGGCGGAACCCCGGTACCGCCCCGTCCGTCCAAACTGCACGCTGTCGGACGAGTCTCCGCGGTGCGGTGTCGGCCTCGCTGCTGGCTGCGATCGCTGACCACCCTCTCCAGCCGTACCGCGGCCGGCAGCACGCCGTCGTCGGCGCGCCCCCTCCCTGGCGCCGACGGCGGCCCCTGTGGCCCGCTGCCCGCGGCTTCCCAAGATGCCTGTGCGCTCCCTTGACTGGCAGAAACTTCCCGGATATTGGTGACTCCTTGGAAGTTTCCTTCAGCAGCTCTCCAGCGATTCCCAGTGGATCACTCCGGAAGGAGCGCACGTGCACCACAGCAGCACGGCCAGCACGGGAAGCACCGCACACCCCTCCAGACGTACCGTCCTCACCGCCACCGCGGTCGTCGGCGCGACGCTCGCGGCCGGCGGCGGCACCGCGTACGCCGACGCCCGCAGGCCCGACGACGACAAGCTGCGCGCCCTCATCTCCCGCATGACGCTGGAGGAGAAGGTCGGCCAGCTCTTCGTCATGCGCGTCTACGGCCACTCCGCCACCGACCCCGACCAGGCCGACATCGACGCCAACCTGAAGGAGATCGGCGTCCGCACCGCGGCCGAGCTGGTCGCCGAGTACCGGGTGGGCGGCATCATCTACTTCGCCTGGGCGCACAACACCCGCGACCCGCACCAGATCGCCGAGCTGTCCAACGGCATCCAGAGGGCGTCCCTGGAGTCGCCGCGCGGCCTGCCCGTGCTCATCTCCACCGACCAGGAGTACGGGATCGTGGCTCGCGTGGGCGAGCCGGCGACCCTCTTCCCGGGCGCGATGGCCGTCGGTGCCGGCGGGTCGCGGTCCGATGCCCGCACCCTCGGGCGGATCGCGGGCGCCGAGCTGCGCGCCATGGGCATCCGCCAGGACTACTCCCCCGTCGCCGACGTGAACGTCAACCCGGCCAACCCGGTGATCGGCGTACGGTCCTTCGGCGCCGATCCCCGGGCGGTGGCGGACATGGTGGCCGCCGAGGTGACGGGGTACCAGCGGTCCGGGGTCGCGGCGTGCGCCAAGCACTTCCCGGGGCACGGCGACACCGCCACCGACAGCCACACCGGCCTGCCGGTCATCACGCACAGCCGCGAGCAGTGGGAGGAGCTGGACGCGCCGCCCTTCCGCGCCGCGATCGAGGCGGGCATCGACGCGATCATGACCGCCCACCTGGTGGTCCCGGCGCTCGACGACTCCGGCGACCCGGCCACCCTCTCCCGACCCATCCTCACCGGCATCCTGCGCGAGGAACTGGGTTACGACGGGGTCGTGGTCACCGACTCCCTCGGCATGCAGGGCGTACGCACGAAGTACGGCGACGAACGGGTGCCGGTGCTGGCGCTGAAGGCCGGCGTCGACCAGCTGCTCAACCCGCCGAACCTGCCGCTCGCCTGGAACGCCGTCCTGACGGCCGTGCGCGAGGGCGAACTCACCGAGGCGCGGCTCGACGAATCGATCCTGCGGGTGCTGCGGCTGAAGGCGAAGCTGGGCCTGTTCCGGGACGCCTACACCAGCCGCCGGGACGTCGACCGCACCGTCGGCACCCGCGGCCACCTGGAGGCGGCGGACCGGATCGCCGAGCGGTCCACCACGCTGCTGGTCAACGAGGGACGGCTGCTGCCGCTGTCGCCCCCAGAGCACCGCCGGCTGCTCGTCGTCGGCGCCGACCCCGCGTCCCCCTCCGGCACGACCGGGCCGCCCACCGGTGTCCTCGCGGGCGCGCTGACCGAGCTGGGCTTCGCCGCCACCGCCCTGCCGACCGGGACGGCACCGTCCGCCGCCGTCATCGACCGCGCGGTCGCGGCGGCCGGGGACGCCGACGCGGTGGTGGTCGCGACGTACAACGTCACGGCGGGCAGCAGTCAGCGCACGCTGGTCGCGCGGCTGCTGGAGACCGGCAAGCCGGTCGTCGCGGTCGCGGTCCGCAATCCGTACGACGTCGCCCAGCTCCCGGACGTCCCCGCCTTCCTCGCCGCCTACTCCTGGACGGACGTCGAGGTGCGGGCCGCGGCCCGCGTGATCGCCGGGCGGGTGCGACCGCGCGGCAAGCTGCCGGTGCCGGTGGTAGGGGCGGACGATCCTGAGACGGTGCTGTACCCGCTCGGGCACGGGCTGTCGTACCGGTCGTAGGCGGTCGTGACCGGTCGTCGACCGTAGCGCGCCTACGCCACGCGCCGGGGGCGCCCCCCGTCACCCGTGCGCAATGCACCCCGCGCGTCTGGCGTGCCCCGCTGCGGCGGGTCACGCTGGACGGGGGATCCGGGGGGATGGCGATGCGTGCGAGATCGGCTGTGCGGGTGCTGTGCGCCCTGCCGGCGTTGTGCGCCGTGCTGCTGACGGGGTGCCAGAGCCCGTCCGGTGGCCTGGCGGGCGGCGACACGGGCGCGAGCGGCGGCGCCGCGCGGGGCGACGGGCCGCCCGGCGGGGACACCGCGCCGGGTTCGGCGGCCGGGCGGCCCTCCGGGTACGGGGCGGTGTTCCTGGCGATCGACGAGTGCAGCTCGTTCGGGACGGTCAGTTTCACCGAGGTACCGTGCTCCAGCGAACGGGCCGCCGCGCGGGTCGTGGCCCGGGAGGACGGACGCGCGGCCGACGGGCCGCCGTGCCCCGCGACCACCGACTTCGTCCTGCACATCAGCGAGCAGCGCCCCTCCGCCGACGAGGACGGCGACGGGGCCGTGCCCCAGGGCTACGCCTGTATGCGCAGTCTGCAGCCGCCGCACCCCGGGGACCCGGGTGGCGGGGGCGGCCCGCGCACCATCGTCGGCGACTGCGTCTACGGCGTCGGCGGCGGCAAGGTCCGCGAGACCGCCTGCGACGGCACGGGGAAGAAGAAGCCCCAGTTCAAAGTGGTCGAGGCGGTCGCCGCCCGGGCGGACTGCCCCGCCTCGACCGGGCTCTACGTCCGCCTCGGCGGCGAACGGCCGGTGGGCTGCGCCCGGCCGCTGTGAACGCCTCAGCGTCCCAACGGCCGGGGCACAGCCGGCCACCGGTACCGCGCTCCTACGGGCGCAGCGCCGGCTCCCGCTGGACGTCACGCTTGTCCAGCTCGGCGTCGAACGTCGCCAGCGGCTCGGCCGCCGACGGATTCTCCTGGACCTCGGCCGGGGCGACGCCCGCCCAGTCCAGGATGCGGGCCGTGGCGAGGGCCTTCTCCTCGGGCACCAGGCCTGCGACGTTGGCGCCGTGGTTCATCCCGGGCGCGGTGAGGACGTAGGAGTCGCGCGCACCGTGGCCCAGACGGAAGGGCTCGGCACCCCACGGGTCGTTCTCGCCGTACACGAACAGCATGTGCCGGGCGTTGTGCTTCACCCAGGTGTCGACGTCCCGCATCGCCCACGGCTGGAACCGCATGTCGATGTCGCGCGGCACAAAGTTGCGGGGCGGCTGGTAGCCGTAGCGGATGTACCTCTTCTCGATGTGCGGGAAGTGGATCGTCGGCGCGCCCAGCTGCGTGCCCGCCTGGTAGTAGTACGGCGTGTACGGGGCGAGCCCCTGGTCCGTGTAGAAGGAGAAGCCGGAGATCGTGTCGACGGAGTTCCAGATCTCGTCGTCCGTCGCGTTCTTCGCGTCGGCCGGGATGTCCGCGCAGTCCTTCACGGTGCTGTACTGCCAGAAGCCCCAGACGTAGTCCAGGACGACGGCCTCGTAGGCGCGGTCCAGGCTGCCGATGGTGTCGAAGGTGTACCCGTTCTCGGCCGCGTACGCCTCGTACTTCTCCTTCAGCGGCGCCCGGCGCACCAGTGCCTCGCGCTGCACGCCGTTCAGCCGGTCGCGGCACTCCCCGGTGCCGACGCGGGCGAAGAAGCGGTCGTAGGCCGAGTCCTCGTGGTTGACGACGTCGTTGGGGGCGACGTAGGCGACGACGCCGTCCATGTCGCGCGGGTAGAAGCGCTCGTAGTAGGTGGCGGTCATGCCGCCCTTGGAACCGCCCGTGGAGATCCAGTTCTCGGAGTAGATCGGCTTGAGGGCCTGGAAGATGCGGTGCTGGTCGCTGGCCGCCTGCCAGATGTCCAGCTTCGACCAGTCGGCGGGCTCGGGCCGGGACGGGGTGAAGTAGCGGTACTCCATGGAGACCTGGTTGCCGTCCACGATCTGGGTCGGCTCGCGGCGGCTGGGGTTCGTGGAGACGCTGTAGCCGCCGGTGTAGAAGACCGTCGGGCGGTTCACGTCCTTGTGCAGCACGGTGATCCGCTGCTGGAACGTGCCCTTGGACGGGCGCCGGTGGTCGACCGGCTGGGTGTAGTTGAGGACGAAGAAGCGGTAGCCGGTGTACGGCTTCTCCTCGATCAGGCTCATGCCCGGTACGGACAGCAGCCGATCCATGATGTCGACGGCCTTCGGCTCGGCGGCGGTGGCCGCGCCCGCCGTGCTGACGGTGCCTATGAGCACCACGAGCGCCAGCAGCCATCTGAGCGCCTTGCGCATGCACCCTCCCTGTGAAACAGATGTGCGCCGGAAGCTATCGGAGCAAGTCACCCGTACACCAGGGGAGATCGGGAAATGGCCGCCGCCGGTCTCAGCAGAGGGTCCAGCCGGAGCTGACGGACCGTCCGGACACCGTGCCCCTCAGCCACACGCAGCGTTTCCCGACGTACACGGTCACCGGCCCCGCCCGGTAGGCGAACCGCCCCGAGTCCACGACCGGCCGGTCACCGCGCGCCTGCACGCTGACGGACATCTGCCGCTTGGTGCCGGGCTTCTTCGGGACGGTGACGGCGCAGACGTGACCGTCACGCTTGTAGACCAGGACCGAGCCGGTGGCGAAATGCAGCGCCCGGACCTTGCGGCCCGGGCACGCCGCGGCGGCCTGCGCCTGCTGCGGCACCGCCACGGCCAGCAGCCCGGTCGCCGTCAGCACGGCCGTGCCGAGCGCAAGCCGCCGGCGCATCCGGGCACCACCCTCGCCCACCGCGTCCCCTCCGTCCCCTCCGCATGACGATCTGTCGTACGGATGTACGGACGCACGGCACCTGTCGCACGGTTGCGCCGGCGTCAGTGCACGGCCCCGACCGGTTCCTCCGGTTCGGCCGCGCCGACGAAGGTGCGCCACAGTCGCGCGTACCGCCCGCCGAGCGCCAGCAGTTCGTCGTGCGTGCCGTCCTCGGCGACCCGCCCGTGGTCCATGACGACGACGCGGTCAGCGCGGGCGGCCGTGGTCAGCCGGTGCGCGACGACGAGTGTGGTGCGGCGGCCCGCGATGCGGTCGGTGGCCTGGTTGACCTGTGCCTCCGTGGCCAGGTCCAGGGCCGCCGTCGCCTCGTCGAGGAGCAGCACGTCCGGATCGACCAGCTCGGCGCGGGCCAGCGCGATCAGCTGCCGCTGTCCGGCGGAGAGGTTGCGGCCCCGCTCGGCGACCTCGTGGAGGTAGCCGCCCGTGAGCCGGGCGATCATCTCGTGGGCGCCGACCGCCCGGGCCGCCGCCTCCACCTCGGCGTCGGTGGCACCCGGACGTCCGTAGGCGATGGCGTCCCGGACGGTGCCGGGGAAGAGGTACGCCTCCTGCGGGACGACGCCGAGCCGGTGCCGGTAGGCGGTGAGGTCGAGGTCGCGCAGGTCCCGCCCGTCGACCGTGACCCGGCCGCCCGTCGGGTCGTAGAAGCGGGCCACCAGCTTCACCAGGGTCGACTTGCCGGCGCCGGTCTCGCCGACGAACGCGACGGTCTGCCCGGCGGGGATGCGCAGGTCGATGCCGGTCAGGGCCTCCTCCTCGTCCCCGTAGGCGAAGTGCACGCCCTCGAAGGCGATCTCACCGCGCAGGGACGTGACCTCGGACGGCTTCTCGGCGGCCTCGGTGGAGGTCGGCTCCCGCAGCAGTTCCTGGATGCGGCCGAGGGAGACGGACGCCTGCTGGTAGCCGTCGAAGACCTGGGAGAGCTGCTGGACGGGTGCGAAGAACAGGTCGATGTACAGCAGGTACGCCACCAGCGCGCCCGTCGTCAGCGTCGCGTCGTCGATCCGCGCACCGCCGACGATCAGTACGGCCGCGGCCGCCGCGGAGGACAGCAGCTGGACGAACGGGAAGTAGATCGAGATCAGCCACTGTCCCCGGACGCGGGCCTGCCGGTAGCTGTCGCTGCGCTCGGCGAACCGCCGCCCGCCGTCGTGCTCGCGCCGGAACGCCTGCACGATCCGCAGCCCGGCCACCGACTCCTGGAGGTCGGCGTTGACCGTGGACACCCGCTCGCGGGCCAGCTCGTACGCCTTCACGCTGGCCCTGCGGAAGAAGTACGTGGCGATGATCAGCGGGGGCAGCGTCGCGAAGACGACCAGCGCGAGCTGCACGTCGATCACCAGCAGGGCGACCATGATGCCGAAGAAGGTGACGACCGAGACGAAGGCGGTGACCAGCCCCGTCTGCAGGAACGTCGACAGCGCGTCCACGTCCGTCGTCATCCGGGTCATGATCCGGCCGGTCAGCTCGCGCTCGTAGTAGTCCAGGCCGAGCCGCTGGAGCTGGGCGAAGATCTTCAACCGGAGCGAGTACAGGATCCGTTCCCCGGTCCGCCCGGTCATGCGGATCTCGCCGGTCTGCGCCGTCCACTGGGCGAGCACCGCCAGCAGGCCCAGCAGCGAGGCCGCCCAGACCGCGCCGAGGGCGAGCTGTGTGACGCCCTCGTCGATGCCGTGCCGGATCAGTACAGGCAGCAGCAGCCCCATACCGGCGTCCACCGCGACCAGGGCGAGGCTGATCAGCAGCGGGGCGCCGAAGCCGCGCAGCAGGCGGCGCAGGCCGTACGACTCCTCCGGCTGCACGGCCCGTGCCTCGTCCACGTCCGGGGTCCCGTCGGCCGGGGGCAGCGCGTCGACCTGGGCGAGCAGTTCCGGGGTGGCCGGGGTGCCGGAGAGGGCGGTGTCCTTCGGTGTGCGGTCGCCGGTCCACAGGCGCGGGGTGACGCCGCGCTCGGCGTCGAACTCGGCGTCCAGCTCGTCGCGGACGGAGGTGTCCTCGGCGGGCGCGGCGGACCGGGCGTGCCCCGGCGACACCCCGCCCAGTTCGTCGGGGTCGGTCAGCAGGCGCCGGTAGAGGGCGGATCGCTCCTGGAGCTCCTCGTGGGTGCCGAGGTCGGCGAGCCGGCCCCGGTCGAGGACGGCGATGCGGTCGGCGAGCCCGAGGGTGGAGCGGCGGTGGGCGATCAGGAGCGTGGTGCGGTCCCGCATGACCTCCTTCAGCGCCTCGTGGATCTCGTGCTCGACGCGCGCGTCCACGGCGGACGTGGCGTCGTCGAGGACCAGCAGCCTGGGGTCGGTGAGGATGGCGCGGGCGAGGGCGACGCGCTGGCGCTGGCCGCCGGAGAGGGTCAGGCCGTGCTCGCCGACGGTGGTGCCGTAGCCCTCGGGCAGCTCGGAGATGAATCCGTGCGCCTGCGCGGCGCGGGCGGCGGCCTCGATCTCCTCGTCGGTGGCGTCCGGGCGGCCGTAGGCGATGTTGGCGCGCACGGTGTCCGAGAAGAGGAAGGAGTCCTCGGGCACGAGGGCGATGGCGGCCCGCAGCGAGTCGAGGGTCAGCTCGCGCACGTCGTGGCCACCGACGAGGACGGCGCCCCGCGTCACGTCGTAGAAGCGCGGCAGGAGCAGGGAGACCGTGGACTTGCCGGAACCGGAGGAGCCGACGACGGCGAGGGTCTCTCCGGGCCGGATCTCGAAGGAGAGGCCGTCGAGGACGGGGGTGCTCTTCCCGTCGCCGGTCTCGTAGCCGAAGGACACGTCGTCGAACTCGACGGTGGCGGGCGCGTCGGCGGGCAGCTCCTTGGTGCCGTCCTCGATCGCCGGCTCCGTGTCGATAAGCTCCAGCACGCGTTCGGTGCCGGCGCGCGCCTGCTGGCCGACGGTGAGGACCATGGCGAGCATGCGGACCGGGCCGACGAGCTGGGCCAGGTAGGTGGAGAAGGCGACGAAGGTGCCCAGGGTGATGTTCCCGCGGACGGCCAGCCAGCCGCCGATGGCGAGCATGGCGACCTGGCCGAGGGCGGGGACGGCCTGGAGGGCGGGGGTGTAGGTGGCGTTCAGCTTGATCGTCCGCAGCCGCCCGGCGAAGAGCCTGCGCCCGACCTCCCTGAGCTTCCCGGTCTCCTGGTCCTCCTGCCCGAAGCCCTTCACCACGCGTACGCCGCTCACCGAGCCGTCGACCACACCGGCGACGGCGGCGGCCTGCGCCTGCGCGTACCAGGTGGCGGGGTGCAGGCGGGTGCGGCTGCGGCGGGCGATGAACCACAGCGCGGGCGCCACGGCCAGCGCGACCAGGGTGAGCGGCGGGGACAGCCACGCCATGATCACGAGCGAGATCAGGAAGAGCAGGACGTTCCCGATGGTCATCGGGAGCATGAAGAGCAGGCTCTGGATCAGCTGGAGGTCGCTGGTCGCCCTCCCGACCACCTGCCCCGTGGACAGTCCGTCCTGGCGCCGCCCGTCGAGCCGGGTGATCGCCCCGTACATGTCGGTGCGCAGGTCGTGCTGCACGTCGAGGGCGAGCCGGCCGCCGTAGTAGCGCCGGATGTAGGTCAGGACGTACACGACGACCGCGGCGCCGATCAGGAGACCGGCCCAGACGGCCATGTCCCTGGTCTTGGTGCCGATCACGTCGTCGATGATCACCTTCGTGATCAGCGGGACCAGGGCCATGACGGCCATGCCGCCCAGGGAGGCGCCGAGGGCGAGGACGACGTCCCTGGGGTGGCGCCAGGCATACCCCGCCAGTCGTCGTGCCCATCCCCGTTGCGCGTCCACGCGTGCCCTCCGGTCGTTCGTCCGGTCGTCCTGCTCACCTGATCTACCGGAAGGCACCAACACGGGCGAGCGGGGATTTCATCCCGCGGCGACAAAGTTCGATCTGCACCCGGCCCGGGTAGTCAGTGGCACGTGGAGCCCGGTGGGGCCGGGCAGGGAAGGGGGGGCCATGGCGGACAGCGACGCCTGTCGGTGGGGACGGTTCTACGCGGGCCTGCACACGCTGCGTGTCCTCGCCGGCGAGGACGGCAAACTGGACGCGGCGCGCGACGACGCGGCCAAGCGGCCGCTGACGGTGTTCGGTGACCGGATGGTGAAGGCGTACCGGCACCTGGGCAAGGCCAAGCGCCGGGGTCCGGCGCACGCGGACGCCGCGGCCGAGGTGTTCCGGGCGCTCGCGGACTTCCACCCGGCCGCCGAGACACCGCCCGCCACACTGGGCGAGGCCCAGCAGACCGAATTCCTGCGCGGCTACGGCACCCAGAAGCTGGAGTACGAGCTCGCCCACAGGAAACTGCTCACCTGAGGCGCAGGCGCAGCGCGTAGAAGCGGGTCGTCTGGACGGCGTTCTGGTTGTCGTCGCTGACCAGGAGGACGTCCAGGCGGCCCTTCGTGCGGCCGGTCACGGTCATGCCCTCGATGTTGTCGAGGAGCGGGTTGGCCTGGGGCTGCTCGGCGGTGGCGCCGAGGGTGGGGCAGTCGGCGAGGTCGGCGAGGAGGGTCTTGCCGAGTGCGGTGCCGCCGCGCCGGTCGGTCAGGTAGAGGCGGACCGTGTTGCCGACGCCGGAGGTGAAGCCGCGTTCCAGGACGAGGAGGCGCCCGTCGGGGGTCGCGGTGACCTCGGGGACGCCCAGGCCGGTGTCCGTCCGGTACGTGTACTGGGCACCGAGCCGGAAGTCGCCGTGCCCGGACCGCCGCCAGGTCTGGAAGCGGACGACGTCTGCGGGGTCGCCGGCGAGCGGGTACTCCATGGAGGCGATGAGGGTCCGGCCGCCGGGGAGGAGGGTCAGCCCCTCGAAGCTGCCGTTGGCCCGGGCGCGGCCCGCGGGGGCGGTGTGCAGGGCGTCCGGCACGGGCAGGCGGTCGAGGATCTCACCGGTGCGGGAGTAGCGGCGGACGGACGGCTCGGTCTCGGAGGAGACCAGGTAGGTGCCGTCCCGGTCGACGACCAGGCCCTCGGAGTCGAGCGCGGCGCCGTTCTCGTCGGCGAGCGGGATGACGTCCCGCGGCTTCAGCGTGCGCGCGTCCAGCCGGAAGAGGGCGGAACGGTCGGAGAGGGCGGCGACCGTACCGCGCCGGTCTTCGGCCAGCGCCGACAGGTTGCCGACGTAGGTTCCGGCGTGGGTGGTCTTGTCCAGGGCGTCGGAGAAGCCGGTGAGGGAGACGGCGGGCGAGCAGGCGTTCCTCGGCGGCCGTTCCTGCGCGGCGGTGGTCGGCACGGCAGTGGCCGGCGCGGCGGCGGTCAGACAGCCGGCCGCCGCGAGGCTCGCGGTGAGGGTGGCGAGGACGGTGCGGAGGGTTCTCGGGCGCATGGGCGTCAGGTTAGGGCCGGGGAGTGGACGGAAGTTGACCGCTGCTCGAAGGGTGGGATGCGGGGGCGTCGAGATGGCAAGTAATGAACCGTGCCAGAACAGAACGAGAGCGGTCACAAGCTGGCCGGGCGGCTGTACGCGACGATGCGGGTGCTGAAGTTCCTCACCGCACCCTCCGGGCCGAAGCCGGTCGCCGAGGAGAGGCTCGAAGGGCGGGACAGTCCGCGCAGACGCATCCGGGCCCTGGAGTTGGACCTCTTCAAGGGCCTGGTGTCCGCCGTTCAGAACGGCCGGCACGTGAAGGCCGCCGGCGAGGTGTTCCGCGCCATACCCGCCCTGGTGCCCGGACAGGGAGTCGCCCTCGAGAAGAACCTCGGTGAGCGCGGACTGGCCGAGTTCAACGCCGGCTACCGCGCTCAACTCGTCGAGCTCAAGGAGGCTTTTCCCGAACTGGTCGAGTGACGTCTCGGTGCGGGTCAGGAGGAACCGGAGTTACTCGGGCGTCGTCCGGGTGTCGGCGAGCAGGGCTGCGGCGTGGTCGAGCAGGTCCTCCGCCATGCCCAGGTGGGTGGTCTCGACGACGTCGGCGATGCGGGACAGCGGGCCGTCGCCGTCGGTCAGCAGGTAGCAGGGCTTGCCCTCGGGGCTCGCCCAGGGCAGCAGCCGGGCCGGACGGGGGCCGTGGTTCACCGCGCCACCTCCACGCCGCGGATCACGCGCGTGCCGAGGTCGATACCGTGCACCGCGAACCGCGGCGCACGGCGCCGGGCCCGCTGCCGTCCGGCCTCCTCACGTCGCTCGTGGGCGAGCAGGTAGGGGCGTAGGAGTGCGTTGTCCTCTCCGCGCAGGGCCGGCATGCCGGTGCGGCGGGCGGTGACGTCCGGGGGGTACGGCGGGGCGGTGGGCGGCGCTGGGGGGCGCCGTCGGCGCCGCCGTCCCGAGCCCGGCAGCAGGAGGTGGAGCAGCGGAAGCAGGTGAGGTCCTGCGAGGCGGGCGGTACGGTGACCCATGTCGTCGACTCCGTGGTGGTCGGTGGCCATGCCCCCGGACCGGTGCCACGGTCGCGGCGGCCTCGCTTTCCGTAGCGATGCGCGTACAGATTGAGACGGCCGGAGCTAGGCTCGCCAGGGGTGCGGATGTGACGGCGCCTTTGTCACACGGGAGTCGAACGGATGAGCAACATCTGCGGCGACTGGCTCAGGCAGCAGCGGGAAGCGTCCGACCTGACGCAGCAGCAGTTGGCCGACATGGCCATCATGACGCGGTCGCACATCGCACGCATCGAGGCGGGGCGCCGAGTGCCGTCGAAGGAGGACGCGCGGCGACCGGACCGGGCGCTGAACACGGGGAACGTGCTGAGCAGCTTCCTCCCGGAGGAGGACGCGGCGGTCGCGGACTACTTCGAGGCGGCGCGGCAGCTGGAGTCGCAGGCGGTGGCGATCCGAGAGTCGGCTGTCACGTTCGTTCCCGGACTTCTCCAGACTCGGCCGTACGCGCGTGCCGTTCTCGGTACGACGTACCCGCCCTTGACCGACGAGGAATGTGACAGACGCCTTGTCACACGCCTTGAACGCGCGAAAGAGCTCGATGATCCGCCTCACGCCCGTCTTCTGGGCGCTGTTGGACGAGACTCTGTTGCACCGGGTGGTGGGTGACCGACGGGTCATGGCGGACCAACTCGCGTATGTAGCCGGGCTCGCGGAGTCAGGACGCATCCGGGTGCACGTGATGCCCCGGGACCGGGGCGCCTATCCGGTGATACAGAGCATGTTGAGCCTCATGTGGTTCGAGGATCAGCCGCCGGTGGCGTACTCGGAAGGAATCCAGGTCGCCAAGATCCACGACAGTCCAGCCGTCGTCGAGCGATTGCAGGGCGCCTACTATCACGCGCTGAGCGACGCGATGTCGCTCCGGGAAACGGTGGCCCTGCTCAAGTCGACAGCGAAGGACTACGTAACACGATGCCTGAACGCCTTGTTCCGTATGCGGCCGACCTTGTGGGCTGGCGCAAGTCCACCTACAGCGGCAACGAGGCCGGAAGCTGCCTGGAGGTGGTGGACGGTCATCCCGACGGGATACCCGTGCGGGATTCGAAGGACCCGCTTGGCCCGGCGTTGGTCTTCTCGGCGGCCGGCTGGACGTCGTTCATCAGGACCCTCAAGGAAGCCCCCCTCCCTCCGCAGCGTGAACACTCAGCCCCGAACTGTCCTCAAGTCGCTCATCTGAGTGCCCTGATGACACTTACCCCCCAAGTGCTCACACTTTTTCCCGACCATGGTCGCCATGACCCCCGCCTGGAACTACCGCAACCCCCTCGGCATCGGGAACGTGATCGGCACGGTGCGCGAGCTCATGCGCACGGACGGCCTGGACGTGTCCTTCACCGCCATCGCCCGCGCCTGCGGGTCCTCGCGCAATTTCCTCTACACGAACTGGAGGACCCCCTCCAGGCTCCACCTGCGCGCGCTTCAGGTGGAACTCGCCTACGCCTTCGACGACGTGGGCCGCACCCACCCCAGCGACGGCACCGTTGACGGCATCGTTAGGCACCTGACGCAGGTCGTACGCCTCGTCCGGCAGCATCCGACGACCGCGGCCATCGCCCGCACGTCGCGCACGGCGATCCCCCGGGCGCATGCCGCGATCGAAGGTCCCCTGGTACAGGTGGCGACGGAACGCGTCAGCGATCTCCTGCATCCCCTCGCCCCGCACGGCGGGGTGTGGAGGGACGCGGCGCTGTACTCCAGGCCCTGGAAGATCCTGTGGATCGCCCGTCCCGCCGCCCTGTGCCCCGAAGCCGTCGGTGACCGGGAGTGGGAGGCCACACTGGACGGAGCCTTCGCCGAGTTGCTGCGCGATCTGCTCGCTCCCTGGGCGACGGCCGACTGAGCCCGGCCCGGGATTCACAGCTCGCCCCAAGTCGGAGCACAGCCCCTGCCCAAGCGCCGTGGACACGGTGGTGTGGTGAGATCTGCCACCGCTCCTCTGCAAGCGGCCCCCGAGCCGCCGCCCGTACCGTCTCCCGCACCCGGCACGCCACGCTGGTCGTTGCCGGCCCTGTTGGCGATCCTCGCCCTCGCGGCGCTGCTGTACTCCTGGAACCTGTCCGGGGCCGGGTTGAACAGCTTCTACAGCGCCGCCGTGCTCAGCGGCACCGAGAGCTGGAAGGCGTGGTTCTTCGGCTCGCTGGACGCGGGGAACTTCCTGACCGTCGACAAGCCGCCCTTCGCCCTGATGGTCATGGGGCTGTCCTGTCGCCTCCTCGGGTACGGGACCTGGCAGATGATGCTGCCGCTGATCGCCGCCGCGCTGGTGACGATCTGGATACTCCACTCCTCCGTGAAGCGGGTGTGGGGCCACGGCGCGGCGACGGTCGCCGCGCTGGTGCTGGCTCTGACCCCGATCACGGTCGCCATCAACCGGGACAACAACCCGGACACGCTGCTGGTGTTCCTGATGGTGGGCGGGGCGGCCCTCGGGCTGCGTGCGGTCCGCGACGCGCGACTGCTGCCCCTGCTCGGCTCGGCGGTCTGCTTCGGGCTCGCCTTCAACACGAAGATGCTCCAGGGCTACATCGCGCTGCCGGCGGTCTTCGTCGTGTACGTGTACGCGACGAACCTGGGCTGGGCGAAGCGGATCAGGAATCTGATGCTCGCCGCCGTCACCCTGGTGGTCTCCAGCTTCTGGTGGGCCGCCGCGGTGTCCCTGGTGCCGGACTCCGAACGGCCGTACATCGGCGGTTCGACGGACGGCACCGCTTGGGACCTGATCATGGGATACAACGGGCTCGGCCGGATCTTCGGCGGCGACGGCAACATGGGCGGGGGCGGCGGTGGCGGCGGGGGCGGTTTTTCCGGTGCCGCGGGCGTCGGGCGGATGTTCAACGACGTCCTCGGCGGTCAGATCTCCTGGCTGCTCCCCTTCGCCGGCATCGCGCTCGTCGGCGGCCTGGTGCTGTGCGGCCGCTCTCCCCGCACCGACCCCACGCGTGCCGCGCTGGTGCTGTGGGGCGGCTGGACGGTGCTGCACTACCTGACGTTCAGCATGGCCGAGGGCACCATGCACCCGTACTACACGACCGCGCTCGCGCCGGGCATCGCGGCGCTGTGCGGAGGCGGCGGTGTCATGCTGCTGCGCGCCTTCCGGGCCGACCGGCGCTGGGTGTGGGTGCTGCCGCTCGCCCTCGGTGTCACCGGGATCTGGGCGACCGTGCTGCTGCGCCGCGCCTCCGGCTGGCACTCCTGGCTGTGGCCGACGATCGCGGTGGTGATGGCATTGGCGATCGCGGGCCTGCTCGGCTTCCGTTCGGGGCGCCGTATGCGGCTGCTGGCGGTGTCCGTGGCGGCGGCCGTCGTCGCCGGGGTCGCGGGTCCGGCGGCGTACGCCTGGTCGGTGCCGTCCGGTTCGGGCAGCGGCATGGGCGGGACCAACCCGACCGCCGGTCCGTCGACGGGCGGGGGCATGGGCGGCCCGGGCGGAGGCGGCGGCCGGGGCGGGTTCCCGGGCGGCGGCGAAGGCGGTCCCGGCGGCGAGGGCCCCGGCAGTCAGTCCCAGGAAGGCCAAGGCGGCCCGGGCGGCGGAACCTTCCCGGGCGGCGGCCGGAACCCCGACGGCACAGGCGACACAACCGACACACCCACGACCGGCACACCGCCGCAGAACGGCACGACCGCCGACGACACGGACACGGACACAGACGGCCCGACGGACACTGGCACGGACACGGACAGCGCCTCGGACACCGACGGTGGCGCGGACACGGTCGGTGGCGCGGGTCCGGGCAGGCAGCAGGGTGGTGCCGGAGGCTTCGGCGGAGGTGGCGGCATGGGTGGCGCGAGCACCGAGTTGGCCGCCTACCTGAAGAAGCACCGGGACGGCGCCAAGTGGCTGCTGGCGGTCCCCAGTTCGCAGAGCGCCGCCCAGCTCATCCTCAGCAGCGGCGAGCCGGTCATCTCCATGTGGGGCTGGTCGGGCAGCGACAACGCGATGACCCTCGCCCGGCTCAAGGAGCTGGTGAAGAAGGGCGAGTTGCACTACGTCCAGGTCGGCGGAGGCATGGGCGGCGGTGCCGGGCTCAGCGCCGAGGTGACCCAGTGGGTGCAGGAGCACGGCACGGCCGTGAGCGAGAGCGAGTACGCCGCCTCCTCCTCGTCCGACTCCACCACCGGTGATTCCGGCTCCGGTACCGAAACCGCCTCCGGTCTCTACCGCTTGGACCCCGCGGACGTGAACTGACCCTTTCCGCACACCGGCACGACGGCCCCCGACCACCCCGGTCGGGGGCCGTCGTCACGCAATCGCCACGCTCCGTACACCCCGTCTCCTACATGTCCATGTCACGCTCGATTCACCGCTCCACTCCACACGCGTAGATCGGACACCCCACATGCTCGCGATACGCCCACGGCACCGGAAAGCGGTGGCCCTCGCCACGGCCGTCGCACTCGCCGGCCTCGCCGCCCCCTCGCTGACCGCGACCCCGGCCAAGGCGACCTCCGCCACGGCGACGACCACAGCGGCGACGACCACGGCATCGGACTACGACTCGACGTACTACAGGGACGCGATCGGCAAGACGGGCGACAGCCTCAAGTCCTCCCTGCACACCATCATCAGCGACCAGACCAAGCTCTCGTACTCGGCGGTCTGGAACGCCCTGAAGGTCACCGACCAGGACCCGGCCGACAGCGGCAACGTCATCCTGCTCTACTCGGGAATCTCCCGCAGCAAGTCCCTGAACGGCGGGGACACCGGCGACTGGAACCGCGAGCACGTGTGGGCCAAGTCCCACGGCGACTTCGGCACTTCGACCGGACCCGGCACGGACATCCACCACCTGCGTCCCGAGGACGTGCGGGTCAACGGCGTCCGGGGCAACAAGGACTTCGACAACGGCGGCAGCGGCTTCACCGACAGCGGCGGCAGCCTCACCGACTCCGACTCCTTCGAACCCCGCGACGCCGTCAAGGGCGACGTGGCCCGCATGATCTTCTACATGGCGGTCCGTTACGAGGGCGGCGACGGCTGGGCCGACCTCGAGGTCAACGGCAGCGTGGACAACGGCAGCAGCCCGTACATCGGCAAGCTCGCCGTACTGAAGGAATGGAACGACGAGGACCCGCCGGACGCCTTCGAGCAGCGCCGCAACCAGGTCATCTACGACGACTACCAGCACAACCGCAACCCGTTCGTCGACCACCCGGAGTGGGTCGAGGCGATCTGGTAGGCGCCGACGCCGTCAGTCCAGGTGCGTCGGCGCGAACATGCGCAGTACGGCCGGTAGGACGACGACCGAGGGGCCCGGTGCCGCCAGCGCCTTCGCCAGATCCGTCTCCAGGGTCTGCGGGGACGTACGGACGCCGGGCACCCCGAACGACTCGGCGAGGGCCACGTAGTCGGGGCGGGTCAGCTCCGTCGCGGTCGGCTCGCCGAAGGCGTCGGTCATGTACTCGCGCAGGATGCCGTAGCCGCCGTCGTCGACGATCAGCCAGGTGACGTTCAGGTCGTACTGGCGGGCGGTGGCCAGTTCGGCGATGGAGTACAGGGCGCCACCGTCGCCGGACACCGCCAGCACCGGGTGGGTGGGGTCGGCGGCCGCGGCGCCCAGGGCCGCCGGGAAGCCGTAGCCGAGGCCACCGGCGCCCTGGGCCGAGTGCATGGTGTTGGGGGCCTTGGCGTCGAAGGCCGACCACGCCCAGTACGCCAGGATGGTCATGTCCCAGAAGGACGGCGCGCCGCGCGGGAGGGCCTTGCGGACGGCGGCCAGTACGTCCTGCTCCAGAGTGAGCTCCTGGGACGCGATGCGCTCGCGGACCTTGGCCAGTACCTCGCGCACGCGCTCCGGGGCCGCCGGGTCGGTCCGCTCCCCCACCGTCTCCAGCAGCGCCTGGAGGGCGAGGCGGGCGTCGGCGTGGATGCCGAGGGCCGGGTGGTTGGACTCGAGCTTGCCGAGGTCGGCCTCGATCTGGACGACCCGGCCGCGCGGCTTGAAGGTGTGGTAGTTCGAGGAGAGTTCACCGAGGCCCGAGCCGACGACGAGGAGTACGTCGGCGTCCTCCAGGAAGTCCGTGGTGTGGCGGTCCTCCAGCCAGGACTGGAGGGACAGGGGGTGCGTCCACGGGAACGCGCCCTTGCCGCCGAAAGTCGTGACGACCGGCGCCTGGAGACGCTCGGCCAGTTGCCGGAGCTTCTTCGACGCGTCCGCCCGGACGACCCCGCCGCCCGCGATGATCGCGGGGCGCTCCGCGCGCGAGAGCAGGTCGGCGGCGACCGCCGTCAGTTCGAGGCGCGGGGGAAGTTCCTCGGGGAAGGTGTCGCCGCCGGTCACCACCGGGATCGGCGTCTTCGCCAGGAGGACGTCCTGCGGGATCTCCACCCACACCGGGCCGTGCGGGACGGTCAGCGCCGACGTCCATGCCTCCGCGATCGCGGACGGGATCTGGGACTGGGTGCGGACCGTGTGGACGGACTTCACCACGCCCCGGAAGGACGCGGCCTGGTCGGGGAGTTCGTGCAGGTAGCCGTGGCGTCCGCCGCCCAGGCCGGCCGTCGGGACCTGGCTGCTGATCGCCAGTACGGGAGCGGAGGCCGCCCTTGCCTCCTGGAGGGCGGCCAGGGAGGTGAGGGCTCCCGGGCCGGTGGACAGGAGCAGCGGGGCGGCCTCACCGGTGATGCGGCCGTACGCGTCGGCCGCGAAACCGGCGTTGTTCTCCACTCGCAGGCCGATGTAGCGCAGGTCCGACCGGCGCAAGGCGTCGAACATGCCGAGGGCGTGCTGGCCGGGCAGGCCGAAGACGGTGGTCGCGCCGAGCGCGGCCAGCGTCTCCACGACCAGGTCTCCGCCGTTGCGGCCGGGGGGAGGGTTCAGTGCGGCCTCCGTCTGGGCGCCGGTCGGACGGAGTACCAGGTCGTGGTCGTGGGTCACTGCGCTGCCTTCTCCTGGGCGATCTGGCGGGACATGATCGTGGTCAGTTCGTACGCGGTGTGGGACGCGGCGACCGACGTGATCTCCGCGTGGTCGTACGCGGGGGCGACCTCGACGACGTCGGCCGACACCAGGTTGCAGGACGCCAGGCCGCGCAGGATCTCCAGCAGCTCGCGCGAGGTCATGCCGCCGGCCTCGGGGGTGCCGGTGCCGGGGGCGTGGGCGGGGTCCAGGCAGTCGATGTCGATGGAGATGTAGAGCGGGCGGTCACCGATGCGCTGGCGGAGCTGGTCGGCGACCTCGTCGGCGCCGCGACGGTAGACGTCGGCGGAGGTGACGATGCCGAAGCCCATCTTCTCGTCGTCGGTGAGGTCCTGCTTGCCGTACAACGGGCCGCGGGTGCCCACGTGGGAGAGGGCGGAGGTGTCGAGGATGCCCTCCTCGACGGCGCGGCGGAACGGGGTGCCGTGCGTGTACTCGGCGCCGAAGTAGGTGTCCCACGTGTCGAGGTGGGCGTCGAAGTGGAGCAGGGCGACCGGGCCGTGCTTCTTGGCGACCGAACGCAGCAGGGGCAGGGCGATGGTGTGGTCGCCGCCGAGGGTCATCAGGCGGGCGCCGGTGCCCAGGAGGTCGTCGGCGGCGGCCTCCACGGTCTCGACGGCCTCGTTGATGTTGAAGGGGTTGACGGCTATGTCACCGCCGTCGGCGACCTGGGCGAGGGCGAAGGGGGAGGCGTCCTGGGCCGGGTTGTACGGGCGCAGCAGGCGGGAGGCCTCGCGGATGGCGTTGCCGCCGAAGCGGGCGCCCGGCCGGTAGGAGACGCCCGAGTCGAACGGCACGCCCACCACGGCGACGTCGGCGGTACCGACCTCGTCCAGGCGGGGCAGCCGGGCGAAGGTCGCGGGGCCCGCGTACCGCGGGATTCGGGAGGAGTCGACGGGGCCGCGGGGCGTCTCGTTGCTGCTCATGTACTGCCTTCCTTCTTACGCTTCGTCGCGTATGTACTACTGCTGTCCGACTCTACTGGTGAGCCGGGACCGCCGGTTCGGACGTGGGTTCGGAGGCCCGGCCGGCGAGGCGTTCGCGCCAGGCGGTGAGGGTCGCCTCGTCGGTGGGGCGGGTCGTCAGGGAGACGGCGACGTAGGCGGCCAGGGAGGCCAGGAGGCCGTAGTAGACGGGCTCGTTGGCGAGGATGCCGTAGCCCGCCATCAGGCCGACGACGGCGAGACCGCCGACGGCGACCGCGGCGAGGGCGCCCTGTGCGGTGCCGCGCTTCCACAGCAGTCCACCGAGGATGGGGACGAGGAGGCCGCCGACGAGGAGGTTGTAGGCGACGGTGAGGGCCTCGACGACGTCGTTGAGGGCGATGGAGATGAGGATGACGGCGACGCCCATGGCGAGGATGAAGGCGCGGTTGCCCTTGACCTCGTCGTGCTCGCCCCCGCCCTCCGGCCCCCGGACCGCGCCGCGCAGCCGGGACCAGATGTCGTTGTTGGCGACGGTGGCGCAGGCGATGAGGGCGCCGGAGGAAGTGGACATCACGGCGGCCAGGGCGGCGGCCAGTACCAGTCCGCGCACGCCGATGGGCAGTTCGTCCTTGACGATGGTGGCGAAGGCGTCGTCGGGGCTGGCGAGCTTCGGGTAGAGCACCTTGGCCGCGGTGCCGATGATCGCGCCGGCGACGGCGTAGACGAGGCAGTAGGTGCCGGCGACGGTGCCGCCCCACTTGGCGGTGCGGTCGCTGCCCGCGGTGAAGACGCGCTGCCAGATGTCCTGCCCGATGAGCATGCCGAAGGTGTAGATCAGCACATAGGTGAAGACGGTCTCGCCGCCGATGCCCAGCGGGTCGAAGTACGAGGTGGGCAGCTGGTCCTTCATCTCGCCGAAGCCGCCGGCCTTGACGACCGCGATGGGCAGCAGCAGGAGCAGCACGCCGATGGTCTTCACCACGAACTGCACCATGTCGGTGAGGGTGATGGACCACATGCCGCCGAGCGTGGAGTAGGCGACGACGATGGAGCCGCCGAGGACGATGGCGAGGGTGCGGTTCACGTCGAAGAGGACGTCGAAGATCGTGGCGTAGGCGATGGTGGAGGTCACGGCCAGCATCAGGGTGTACGCCCACATGACGACGCCGGAGATGACACCGGCCCGGCCGCCGTAGCGCAGGTCGAGCATCTCGGAGACGGTGTAGACCTTGAGGCGGGCGATGCGGGCGGAGAAGAAGACGGACAGGGCGAGGATGCCGAGGCCGATCGTGACGACCATCCAGGCGCCGGAGAGCCCGTACTGGTAGCCGAGGCCGACGCCGCCGATGGTGGAGGCGCCACCGAGGACGATCGCCGCCATGGTGCCGGAGTACATGCCGGGGCCGAGGCGGCGTCCCGCCACGAGGAACTCGCTCTTTGACTTGGCGCGGCGCATGCCCCACCAGCCCATGGCCAGCATGCCGGCGAGATAGACGACGATCACGATGTAGTCGACGGCCATGTGGGGCTCTCCTTCGCGCACTCTCGGTGGCGTGTCGTGCGATGGGTGTGTGTCCGGTGGCGCTGCGGGGACATCCGCCCGTACCCGCGGCTGCCGGTGTGGATTCCGGTCCGGGTTGACATTAGGTGGCTGGAAAGCGGCTGCGAAGTGTACGTTTCATCCAGCGGGGGGTCGCCTTAGTGGAGGAATCGTCCATCGTGCAAGGACCGGCCGTCCCGCCCACGCCGCCCACTCCCCCGGTCTCCCTGGCTGCCCTGCTGTCCCGGGACGACCTGGGGCTGCGCCAGATCGCCGGGCACCCGGCGGCGGACGTCACGATCCACGGGGCGCACACCTCGGAGATGTCGGACCCCTACCCGTACCTGCTGGGCGGTGAGCTGCTGCTGACGGCGGGCGTGCACTTCACGGACGCGGCGGACCCGGAGACCTCGTACTTCGACGACTACGTCGCCCGGATCGTGGCGGCGGGCGGGGCCGCCCTCGGCTTCGGGGTGGCGCCCGTGCACGACACGGTGCCCGAGGCGCTGGTCGCGGCCTGCGAGGCGTACGGGCTGCCGTTGGTGGAGGTGCCGCCGCGGACGACGTTCTCGGGCGTGGCCCGTGCGGTGTGGCAGCTGATGGGGCAGGCCCGGCTGGCCGAGCTGCGCCGGATCTCCGAGGCCCAGCAGGGGCTGGCCGCGGCGGCCTCCCGTCCGGACCCGGTGCCGTCGGTGCTGCGCCGGCTGGCCGGCCGGCTCGAGGGGCGGGCGGTGCTGTACGGACCGGAGGGCACGGAGATCGCCGCGGCGGGGCGGGAGCCCGGGGCGCAGGTGCGGGGGGCGCTGGCGGAGCTGGCCCGGTTCGTCTCCGGGCACGCCTCCAGCACGGCCACGGACACCGTCGCCGGCACTCGTCTCGCGGCGTACGCGCTCGGCGCCGGGCGGGGGTTCGTCCTGGGGGTGGCGGCCCCGCACCGGGAGTCCGGGGACCACACCATCGCCTCGGTCGCCGCCGTGCTGCTCTCCCTCCTCACCGGCGAGCACCGGAGCGGCACCGGCGCGGCCCGCTCCTCGGCGCTCGTGCGGCTGCTGCTGGGCGCCCGGCGCGAGGAGGTCGCCCCGCTGCTCGGCGGCGGGGAGGGGGACGGCGGCGTCACCCGCTGGTACGTCGTCCACGCCCGCCCGAACACCGGCACTCCCGACGCGGTCTCCGCCTCGGCCCTCGGCACGGCCCTCGGCTCCCCGCTGGTCGACGCGGCCGACGACGTCGTACGGGTCCTGGTGCCGGCCGCGCCACGGACGGAGGGCGGCGCGGGCTCGCAGCCCGAGGCGGGCGGGGGTGCGCAGCCCGATGCGGGCGCGGCCCCGCAGGGCGAGGCGGGGACGACCTCGACGGCCGGCCCGGCCGTCGGAGCCGGTTCACCCGACGGGGCCAGTTCACCCGCCGGGGCCAGTTCACCCGCCGGGGCCAGTTCGCCCGCCGGGGCCGGTGCGGTCGCCGGGGCCAGTTCACCCGTCGAGGCCGGTTCGGTCGTGTCCGGTGCGGCGGGGGCGGCAGACCCGGGCCCGGGGGCGGAAGTCGGCCGGACGACCATCTCCACCGGCCGCGATCGCCCCGTCGGCCCCGCGATCCCCACCTCGCCGAAGCCGCCCGCGGGTTCCGGCCCCGCCGCTCAGCCCGGCTGGACCCTCGGCGTCAGCGCGCCCGTCGCCCCCGCCGAATGGCCCGCCGCCGACGCGCAGGCGGCGCGGGCGCTGGCCAGGGCCAGGGCCACCCGGTCCGCACTGGTCCGGCATGCCGACCGGCCGGCGTTCGCCGACCTCGTGCCGGCCGGCGAGGCCGAGGCGCACGCTCGGGCGCTGCTCGCGCCGGTCGCCACCGTTCCGGCGCTCACCGAGACGCTGCGGGCCTGGCTCTCGCTGCACGGCAGCTGGGACCGCACCGCCGTCGCCCTGTCCGTGCACCGCAACACCGTCCGCCAGCGCATCGCCCGCTGCGCGGCCCTGCTGGGCGCCGACCTCGACGACCCGGACGTACGGATGGAACTGTGGTTCGCGCTGCGGCACCTGTGAAGGTGACCCACGTCCCAGCGCGTGACATGCCGAAGACGCCCACGGGCGGCTGCTACACAATGGAGCCATGCCGATACCCGGGACACCCAGCCGCGCCGAACTCGCCGAACACCTCGTCAGAACCCGTATCGCGGGCGACGTCGCCACGCCCCGCGAGAACAACCTCTCTCATTACCGCAAACTGGCGAACGGCGACCGGGGCTTCTGGCTCGGTCTGGAGCTGGGCGACCGCTGGAGCGACGAGCAGGACGTGCTCGCGGTGATGGCGGAGCGGGTCGGCGTCAACGACGACCCGGAGTACCGGCACGGCCAGGACACCATCGACCCCGAGCTGACCGTGGCCGCGCTGGAGCGGATGGCCGGCCGGCTGCGCAAGGCGGCGGACGGCGGGCAGCGGGTGCTGTTCGCGACCGGTCACCCGGGCGGTCTGCTCGACGTGCACCGGGCCACGGCCGACGCGCTGCGGGCGGCCGGCTGCGAGATCGTCGTGATCCCGGAGGGGCTGACGACGGAGGAGGGGTACGTCCAGCAGTTCGCGGACGTGGCGGTGCTGGAGCACGGCGCCTCGCTGTGGCACACGCACTCCGGTGAGCCGATGAAGGCGATCCTGACCGGCCTGGAGCGGGAGGGCCGCCCGTTGCCCGACCTGGTGGTCGCCGACCACGGCTGGGCCGGTTACGCCGGCCAGCACGGTGTCGACTCCGTCGGCTACGCCGACTGCAACGACCCGGCGCTCTTCCTCGCCGAGTCCGAGGGCACTCTCCAGGTCGCGGTGCCGCTGGACGACCACGTGGTCAGCCCGCGCTACTACGACCCGATGACGGCGTACCTGCTGACGGAGGCGGGGCTGAAGTAGCCCCCCCCTCCCTCCCCCTGTCGGCCGTCACGGCCAGGGGTTGAGCCCTTCCGAGCGGCGCTGCGCGCACCCGGGCGTCGGGTCCAGGCAGACCCGGCGGATCATCGGGAACTCCTCGCGCAGCCGCTGCTCGGCCCGCTCGCACGCCCACTCGGTCTGCGCCGCCGTCGCAACGTCCCGGAAGTCGGCCTTGGCGGCGACCAGCGCCTCCCGCGGTCCCTGCACCAGGGTGGTCAGCTCCAGTACGGCTTCGATGTGCTCGACGGCCACCGGTTCCGCGCTGACGCGCTCGCGCACGGTGCGGGGCAGCGGAACTCGGCGTCGGAGCGGCCCGGCACCCAGGCGACGTACAGCAGCAGGGCGCCGATGCCTCGCCGTGCGCCTGCTTGAGGCCGGTGCGCAGCGAGTAACCCTCCAGGAGGAAGGCGACGGCGAGGACGAGGTAGGCGAGCAGCGGGTCGCCGGGTTCCTCGCCGTGGCGACGGCGGCGAGCAGGGCCCAGATGCAGCGTTCGGGGCCGTGGCCGAGGGGGGGCCTCGTCGGCGGGGCGCTCGCTGCGTTCGAGCGAGGTCAGCAGCAGGACCTCGTGACGGTGCCGGCGACCGAGTGCGCGGCCTCCGAGAGCATCGCGCCGGAGCCGCTGATCACGCCGGCCACCGCCTTGGCGATGGCGATGCCGAGGTTGGCGAAGGCGGCGACCAGCACGGTGAAAGTGCTCTCGCCGCCGCCGGTCTCGTGCCGCTGAGGTCTGGCCATGCCCCTCAGCGTTCCCGAGGGACGCGCACCACGCCTTCCTGGATGACCGAGATGGCGAGCCGCCCGTCATGCGTGTGGATACGGGCCTGGCCGAGGCCCCGGCCGCCGGACGCGGACGGCGACTGCTGGTCGTACAGGAGCCACTCGTCGGCGCGGAAGGGCCGGTGGAACCACATCGCGTGGTCCAGCGAGGCCCCGACGACGTCGCCGACGGCCCAGCCGCCGCGGCCGTGGGCGAGCAGCACCGAGTCGAGGAGGGTCATGTCGGAGACGTAGGTGGCGAGGACGACGTGCAGGAGGGGGTCGTCGGTGAGTTTGCCGTTGGTGCGGAACCACACCTGGGAGTGGGGTTCGCGGGGCGTGCCGTAGTCGCCGAAGGGCGGGTCGTCGACGTAGCGCAGGTCGACGGCGGCCCGCGCCTCCAGGAACCGCTCCACGGTCTCGGCGGGCAGGTGCGGGTAGCTCCGCAGCCGTTCCTCGCCGGTGGGGAGGGTCGCCGGGTCCGGGGCGGGCGGCATCGGGGCCTGGTGGTCCAGACCGTCCTCGTACGTCTGGAAGGACGCCGACAGGCCGAAGATCGGCTTGCCGTGCTGGACGGCGACGACGCGGCGGGTGGTGAAGGAGCGGCCGTCGCGCAGGCGGTCGACGTCGTAGACGATGGGGGCGCCGGGGTCGCCGGGGCGCAGGAAGTACGCGTGCAGGGAGTGCGCGTGCCGGTCGGCGGGGACCGTGCGTCCGGCGGCGACCAGCGCCTGGGCGGCCACCTGCCCGCCGAAGACCCGGGGGACGACGGCGCAGCGGGAGTCGCCGCGGTAGATGTCCTCCTCGATCCGCTCGAGGTCGAGCAGGTCGAGGAGGGACTGGAGTGCTTCGCTCATGTCCTGGGGTTTACAGGCCCATGTTCTTCGCGATGATCGACTTCATGATTTCGCTGGTACCGCCGTAGATGCGGTTGACGCGATTGTCGGCGTACAGGCGGGCGATCGGGTACTCGTTCATGTAGCCGTAGCCGCCGTGGAGCTGGAGGCAGCGGTCGATGACGCGATGGGCGACCTCGGTGCAGAACAGCTTGGCGCTGGCGGCCTCGGCGGGGGTGAGTTCGCCGGCGTCCAGGGCCTCGGTGGCGCGGTCGGCGACGGCCTCGGCGGCGTCCACCTCGGCTTGGCAGGCGGCCAGCTCGAACTTGGTGTTCTGGAAGTGGGCGACCGGCTTGCCGAAGACGGTGCGCTCCTGCACGTACTGCGTGGCGAACCGGACGGCGGCCTTGGCCTGCGCGTAGGCGCCGTAGGCGATGCCCCAGCGCTCGGAGGCGAGGTTGTGGCCGAGGTAGGAGAAGCCCTTGTTCTCCTCGCCGAGCAGGTCCTCGACGGGCACCTTGACGTCGACGAAGGCCAGCTCGGCGGTGTCGGAGGTGCGCAGGCCCAGCTTGTCCAGCTTGCGGCCGACGGAGTAGCCCTCGGACTTGGTGTCCACGGCGAACAGGGATATGCCGAAGCGGCGGTCGTCCTCGCGCGGGGCGGAGGTGCGGGCGCAGACGATCACCTTGTCGGCGTGAACGCCGCCGGTGATGAAGGTCTTGGCGCCGTTGAGGACGTAGTGGGTGCCGTCCTCGCTCAGCTTGGCGGTGGTCTTCATGCCCGCGAGGTCGGAGCCGGTGCCCGGCTCGGTCATCGCGATGGCCCACATCTCCTCGCCGGTGACGAACTTCGGCAGGTAGCGCTTCTTCTGCTCGTCGGTGGCCAGCATCTTGATGTAGGGCAGGGCGAGCAGCACGTGCACGCCGGAGCCGCCGAACTGGACGCCCGCGCGGGCGGTCTCCTCGTAGAGGACGGCCTCGAACTTGTGGCTGTCCAGGCCGGCGCCGCCGAACTCCTCGGGCACGTTGATGCCGAAGATGCCCAGCTCGCCGAGCTTGTAGTAGAAGTCGCGCGGCGCCTGGCCCGCGGCGAACCACTCGTCGTAGACGGGGACGACCTCGGCCTCGATGAAGGCGCGGAGGGTCTCCCGGAACGCCTCGTGGTCCTCGTTGAACACCGTACGGCGCACCGCGCCACCTCCAGGGTACGTATCTAAGCGCTTGCTCAGGCTTCACCGTACCGGCGGGTAGGGAGAGGCGTCCAGAGTGGGACGCGGGTAACCCTCGTCACTCCCCCGCCTCTTCGGGCGTCAGCCCTCCCCCACCGCCGCGAACGCCCCCCGCGCCATCCGGTGCAGCAGCGCCGCCGTCACCGCGCGGCCCGGCAGGGAGCCGGGGCGGCCCAGGTGCGGGGTGGAGTTCAGGAGGCCGAAGACCGAGTGGACGGCCGAGCGGGCGCTCGGCTCCGGGACCGCCGGGTAGACCTCGCGCAGCACCCCGACCCACAGTTCGACGTACTGCCGCTGGAGCTGGCGGACCAGCTTGCGGTCGGCGTCCCGGAGGCGGTCCAGCTCGCGGTCGTGCAGGGTGATGAGCGGGCGGTCGTCGAGCGCGAAGTCGATGTGACCCTCGATGAGCGAGTCGAGGACCGCCCCGGGGCCCGGGTCGGAGCCGGTCACCCCGTCGGCCTCCGCCAGCCGCCGCTTCGCCCCGGTCAGCAGCGAGTCGCTGATCCCGACCAGCAGCTCGGCGAGCATCGCGTCCTTGCCG
The DNA here is from genome assembly GCF_014649815.1 of Streptomyces mutabilis. Classification (GTDB taxonomy): domain Bacteria; phylum Actinomycetota; class Actinomycetes; order Streptomycetales; family Streptomycetaceae; genus Streptomyces; species Streptomyces mutabilis. Next base: position 694,257 of record NZ_BMTT01000001.1, read on the forward strand.
GCGAAGTGCCGGTAGAGGCCAGGGCCGCTGATGCCGACCGCGGCACCTATCTCGTCGACGCCGACACCGTGGAAGCCGCGCTCGGCGAAGAGCCGGGCGGCCTCCTTGAGAATCTGCTCGCGGCGGGTGGGGGCGTCGGTTCTGGTGGCCATGGGATCAATTCTAGACAGGGCGGTTAGCGGTCGTTAACCTGAAGGAAATGCGTTAACGCTCATTAACCGATCGACCGATCGACCATCGGGTGAGGGGACCGCAGGATGCACGAGGCACCGGAGCTGACGACGGCGGCGGATCCCGCCTCCGAGGCCTTTCGGGCCAACGAGGAGGCGCACCGCGTCCTCGTGGAGGAGCTGCGCGCCAAGCTGGCGGCGGCCAGGCTCGGCGGCGGGGAGCGGGCCCGGGCCCGGCACACCGCCCGCGGCAAACTGCTGCCGCGCGACCGCGTGGACACGCTGCTCGATCCGGGCTCGCCGTTCCTGGAGCTGGCGCCGCTCGCGGCCGACGGGCTCTACGACGGCCAGGCCCCGGCCGCCGGCGTGATCGCCGGGATCGGCCGGGTCAGCGGCCGGGAGTGCGTGATCGTCGCCAACGACGCCACCGTCAAGGGCGGCACGTACTACCCGATGACCGTGAAGAAGCACCTGCGGGCGCAGGAGGTGGCGCTGGAGAACCGGCTGCCGTGCCTGTACCTGGTGGACTCCGGGGGCGCCTTCCTGCCGATGCAGGACGAGGTCTTCCCCGACCGCGAGCACTTCGGGCGGATCTTCTACAACCAGGCCAGGATGTCCGGCGCCGGCATCCCGCAGATCGCGGCCGTCCTCGGCTCCTGCACGGCGGGCGGCGCGTACGTCCCGGCGATGAGCGACGAGGCGGTGATCGTGCGCGATCAGGGCACGATCTTCCTGGGCGGCCCGCCGCTGGTGAAGGCGGCCACCGGCGAGGTGGTCACGGCGGAGGAGCTGGGCGGCGGCGAGGTGCACTCGCGGGTGTCCGGCGTGACCGACCACCTGGCGGAGGACGACGCGCACGCGCTGCGGATCGTGCGGCAGATCGTCTCCACGCTGCCCGGGCGCGGCGCGCTGCCGTGGGGCGTGGAGCCCGCCGTGGAGCCGAAGGCCGACCCGCAGCAGATGTCCGGCGTGGTCCCGGTCGACTCCCGCACCCCCTACGACGTCCGCGAGATCATCGCCCGGGTGGTGGACGGCTCGCGGTTCGCCGAGTTCAAGTCCGAGTACGGGCAGACGCTGGTCACCGGCTTCGCCCGCGTCCACGGCCACCCGGTGGGGATCGTCGCCAACAACGGCATCCTGTTCGCCGAGTCGGCCCAGAAGGGCGCCCACTTCATCGAGCTGTGCGACCAGCGCGGCATCCCGCTGGTGTTCCTGCAGAACATCTCCGGGTTCATGGTCGGCAAGGACTACGAGGCCGGGGGCATCGCCAAGCACGGCGCCAAGATGGTGACGGCGGTGGCGTGCACACGGGTGCCGAAGCTGACGGTGGTGGTCGGCGGGTCGTACGGCGCGGGGAACTACTCGATGTGCGGGCGGGCGTACTCGCCGCGCTTCCTGTGGATGTGGCCCAACGCCAAGATCTCGGTAATGGGCGGCGAGCAGGCCGCGTCCGTGCTGGCCACGGTCAAACGGGACCAGCTGGAGGCCCGGGGCGAGGAGTGGCCGGCCGAGGAGGAGGAGTCCTTCAGGGCGCCGATCCGTGCGCAGTACGAGCGCCAGGGGAACGCCTACTACGCGACCGCCCGCCTGTGGGACGACGGGGTGATCGAGCCCGCCGACACCCGGCAGGTGCTGGGTCTGGCCCTGACCGCGTGTGCCAACGCGCCGCTGGGCGAGCCCCAGTTCGGCGTCTTCCGGATGTGAGGAGGGGACTTCGATGGGGAGCGCGATGGGGAGCTCGATGTTCGACACGGTGCTGGTGGCCAACCGCGGTGAGATCGCGGTGCGGGTCGTCCGGACGCTGCGCTCGATGGGCGTGCGCTCGGTGGCGGTCTTCTCCGACGCCGACGCGGACGCGCGGCACGTAAGGGAGGCCGACGAGGCGGTACGGATCGGCCCGGCGCCGGCGGCGGAGAGCTATCTGTCGGTCGAACGGCTGCTGGAGGCGGCGGCGCGGACGGGCGCGCAGGCCGTCCACCCGGGGTACGGATTCCTCGCGGAGAACGCCGGTTTCGCGCGGGCCTGCGAGGAGGCGGGGCTGGTCTTCATCGGGCCGCCCGCCGACGCCATCGCCCTGATGGGCGACAAGATCCGGGCCAAGGAGACGGTGAAGGCGGCCGGGGTGCCGGTGGTGCCGGGCTCCAGCGGCAGCGGCCTGACGGACGCGCAGCTCGCGGAGGCCGCCCGTGAGATCGGGACACCGGTGCTGCTCAAGCCGTCGGCCGGCGGTGGCGGCAAGGGCATGCGGCTGGTGCGGGACGCGGCCGTGCTGGCCGACGAGATCGCCGCCGCCCGCCGCGAGGCCCGCGCCTCCTTCGGCGACGACACGCTGCTGGTGGAGCGGTGGATCGACCGGCCCCGGCACATCGAGATCCAGGTCCTGGCCGACGGCCACGGGAACGTGGTGCACCTGGGCGAGCGCGAGTGCTCGCTGCAGCGCCGGCACCAGAAGGTCATCGAGGAGGCGCCCAGCGTCCTGCTCGACGAGGCGACCCGCGCCGCGATGGGCGAGGCGGCGGTGCAGGCGGCCCGCTCCTGCGGCTACGGGGGCGCGGGCACGGTGGAGTTCATCGTGCCGGGCGAGGACCCCTCGCAGTACTACTTCATGGAGATGAACACCCGCCTCCAGGTGGAGCACCCGGTGACCGAGCTGGTCACGGGCCTGGACCTGGTGGAGTGGCAGCTGCGGGTGGCGGCGGGCGAACGGCTCGGCTTCGCGCAGCGGGACGTGCGGCTGACCGGGCACGCGATCGAGGCCCGCCTGTGCGCGGAGGACCCGGCGCGCGGCTTCCTCCCCTCCGGCGGCACGGTGCTGCGCCTGCACGAGCCGGAGGGCGACGGTGTCCGCACCGACTCCGGGCTCAGCGAGGGCACCGAGGTCGGCAGCCTCTACGACCCGATGCTGTCCAAGGTCATCGCGTACGGCCCCGACCGCGCCACCGCCCTGCGCAGGCTCCGGGCGGCCCTCGCCCGGACGGTGACGCTGGGCGTGCAGACCAACGCCGGGTTCCTGCGGCGGCTGCTCGCCCACCCGGCGGTGGTGGCGGGCGAGCTGGACACCGGACTGGTGGAGCGGGAAGTCGATTCCCTGGTCTCCACCGACGTGCCGGAGGAGGTGTACGAGGCGGCGGCGGCCGTACGGCTGGACGCGCTGCGTCCGCGCGGGGACGGCTGGACGGACCCGTTCTCGGTGCCGAGCGGCTGGCGGATGGGCGGCGCGCCGAAGCCGGTCTCCTTCCACCTGCGGGTCACCGACCCGGTGGAGCACACCCCGCGCGGCGTCCACACCGTCACCGACGACCACGTCGCCGTCGCCCTGGACGGCGTCCGGCACACCTTCCACCGGGCCGCCGACTGGTTGGGCCGCGACGGCGACGCCTGGCACGTGCGCGACCACGACCCGGTCGCCGCCTCCCTCACCGGTGCCGCCCACGCGGGCGCCGACTCGCTGACCGCTCCCATGCCGGGCACGGTGACGGTGGTGAAGGTGGCCGTCGGCGACGAGGTGAGCGCCGGGCAGAGCCTGCTGGTGGTGGAGGCGATGAAGATGGAGCACGTCATCTCCGCCCCGCACGCGGGCACGGTCGCCGAGCTGGACGTGGCGCCGGGCACGACCGTGGCCATGGACCAGGTGCTCGCGGTCATCGCACCCACCGACGACGGTGAGGAGGAGACGGCGTGAACGCCCCCGAGCTGGGTCTGCCCATGGCCGTACCGGCCGAGGGACTGCCCGCCCGCGTCCGCATCCACGAGGTGGGCGCGCGCGACGGCCTGCAGAACGAGAAGGCGACGGTGCCGGTGGAGGTGAAGGCGGAGTTCGTCCGCCGTCTGGCCGGTACGGGCCTGACCACCATCGAGGCGACGAGCTTCGTGCACCCCAAGTGGGTGCCGCAGCTGGCGGACGCGGAGCGGCTGTTCCCGGCGGTCGCGGACCTGCCGGTCGAGCTGCCCGTGCTGGTGCCGAACGAACGCGGCCTCGACCGCGCCCTCGCGCTCGGCGCCCGCCGCGTCGCGGTCTTCGCCAGTGCCACGGAGTCCTTCGCCAAGGCCAACCTGAACCGGACGGTGGACGAGGCGCTGGCCATGTTCGAGCCGGTGGTGGCGCGGGCCAAGGGCGCCGACGTCCACGTCCGGGGCTATCTCTCGATGTGCTTCGGCGACCCGTGGGAGGGCGCGGTCCCCGTCGAGCAGGTGGTGAAGGTCTGCCGGGCCCTGCTGGACATGGGCTGCGACGAGCTGAGCCTCGGTGACACCATCGGGGTGGCGACCCCGGGCCACGTGAGCGCCCTGCTCACCTCCCTCTTCGACGCCGGCGTTCCCGTGGACGCGCTCGGCGTGCACTTCCACGACACGTACGGCCAGGCCCTGTCCAACACCTACGCGGCCCTGCGGCACGGCGTGAGCACCGTCGACGCCTCCGCGGGCGGACTGGGCGGCTGCCCCTACGCGAAGTCCGCCACCGGAAACCTCGCCACCGAAGACCTCGTGTGGATGCTGCGCGGCCTCGGCATCGACACCGGGGTCGACCTCGGCTCTCTCGTCGCCACCAGCGTCTGGATGGCCGCCCACCTGGGCCGACCCAGCCCGTCCCGCACCGTCCGGGCCCTCGCCGGCCCGGGCGACGACTCCGACCAGGAGAAGTGAAGCCATGGACCACAAGCTCTCCCCCGAACTCGAGGAACTCCGCCGCACGGTGGAGGAGTTCGCCCACGACGTCGTGGCGCCCAAGATCGGCGACTTCTACGAGCGGCACGAGTTCCCGTACGAGATCGTCCGGGAGATGGGCCGCATGGGCCTGTTCGGCCTGCCGTTCCCGGAGGAGCACGGCGGCATGGGCGGCGACTACCTGGCACTCGGCATCGCCCTGGAGGAGTTGGCCCGCGTCGACTCGTCGGTGGCGATCACGCTGGAGGCGGGCGTCTCGCTGGGCGCGATGCCGATCCACCTGTTCGGCACCGAGGAGCAGAAGCGCGAGTGGCTGCCCCGGCTGTGCTCCGGCGAGATCCTGGGCGCCTTCGGGCTGACCGAGCCGGACGGCGGCAGTGACGCGGGCGCGACGCGGACCACGGCCCGCCTCGACGAGGCGACGAACGAGTGGGTGATCAACGGCACCAAGTGCTTCATCACCAACTCCGGCACCGACATCACCGGTCTGGTGACGGTCACGGCGGTCACCGGCCGCAAGCCGGACGGCCGTCCGCTGATCTCGGCGATCATCGTGCCGTCCGGCACCCCGGGCTTCACGGTGGCGGCCCCGTACTCGAAGGTCGGCTGGAACGCGTCGGACACTCGTGAGCTGTCCTTCGCCGACGTCCGGGTCCCGGCGACGAACCTGCTGGGCGAGGAGGGCCGCGGCTACGCGCAGTTCCTGCGCATCCTCGACGAGGGCCGGATCGCCATCGCCGCCCTGGGCACGGGGCTGGCGCAGGGCTGCGTGGACGAGTCGGTGAAGTACGCGAAGGAGCGGCACGCCTTCGGCAGGCCCATCGGCGCCAACCAGGCCATCCAGTTCAAGATCGCTGACATGGAGATGAAGGCCCACACCTCCCGACTCGCCTGGCGCGACGCGGCCTCCCGGCTGGTGACGGGCGAGCCGTTCAAGAAGGAGGCGGCGCTGGCGAAGCTGTACTCGTCGACGGTGGCGGTGGACAACGCCCGGGAGGCGACACAGATCCACGGCGGCTACGGCTTCATGAACGAGTACCCGGTGGCCCGCATGTGGCGGGACGCGAAAATCCTGGAGATCGGCGAGGGCACCAGCGAGGTCCAGCGGATGCTGATCGCGAGGGAGTTGGGCCTGGTCAGCTGAGGCGCCGGCAGTCCGGGCGGGGCAGGTCGCGGCCCCGCCCTATGGACAAGATCTGAGGTTAGGCTAACCTATCTTGGACTTGTCCCGCGGATGCTCCGCACCGTTCGAAAGCAGCCACACCATGCCCAACGCCAGAGCTACCCACCTCACCCGCCGCGGAATCCTCGCCGCGGGCGGCGCCCTCGGTCTCGGTGCCGCGCTCACGGCCTGCGGTGACGACGACGCGAAAAGCGGTGGCTCGGACGACGGGACGGCCGCCGCCAAGTCCGGCCCCTGGTCCTTCGAGGACGACCGCGGCAAGACCGTGGAACTGGACAAGGTCCCGGCGAACCTCGTCGCCTTCACCGGCGTCGCCGCCGCCCTGTGGGACTACGGCGTCCAGGTCAAGGGCGTCTTCGGCCCGACCACCACCAAGGACGGCAAGCCCGACGTCCAGGCCGGCGACCTCGACGTCGACAAGGTCACCGTCCTCGGCAACGAGTGGGGCAAGCTCAACGTCGAGAAGTACGCCGCCCTCGCCCCCGAACTGCTCGTCACGACGACGTTCGACACCGCGGGCACCCTGTGGTCCGTCCCCGAGGAGTCCAAGGACAAGATCGCCAAGCTGGCACCCAGCGTCGCGATCTCCGTCTTCGACCGCCAGCTCACCCAGCCGCTGCAGCGCATGTGGGAGCTGGCCGAGTCGCTCGGCGCGGACATGAAGGCCAAGAAGGTCACCGACGCCAAGGCCGCCTTCGAGAAGGCCGCGGCCCGGTTGCGCGCCGCCGCGAAGGCCAAGCCCGAGATCAGGGTCCTGGCCGGTTCGGCGAGCGCCGAGCTGTTCTACGTCTCCGGAACCAACCTCTCGGTCGACCTGGAGTACTTCAAGGCCCTCGGCGTGAACTTCGTCGAGCCCTCGGAGGAGGCCAAGAAGGCGACCGGCGGCTGGTTCGAGTCCCTGAGCTGGGAGAACGTCGACAAGTACCCGGCCGACGTCATCATCATGGACGACCGCGCCTCCACCATCCAGCCCGCGGACATCACCGAGGGCACCTGGAAGCAGCTCCCCGCGGTCAAGGCCGGCCAGGTCATCGCCCGTTCCCCCGAGCCGATCCTGTCCTACGACAAGTGCACGCCGCTCCTCGACAACCTGGCCGAGGCGATCGAGAACGCCAAGAAGGTCGGCTGACCTTCCCTTCTCCCCCGGAGCCCTTCATGACGACGGCCGTCGCCGCCCCGTTCCGCTTCTTCTCCCTCCAGGTCGTACGGACGAGGCGGCTCGGTCCGTCTCTGGCCCGGGTCACGTTCGCGGGCCCCGACCTGTGCGCCTTCCACTCGGACGGGCGGGACCAGTCCCTGTCGCTGTTCCTGCCGCACCCGGGCCAGTCGGAACCCGCCGTGCCCATCGAGTTGGGCGACGGGTGGTGGCAGGGGTGGCGTGAACTGCCGGACGACGTGCGGGCGGTGATGCGCTCGTACACGCTCCGGGCGCTGCGCCGGGACGCCGACGGGGACACCGCCGAGATCGACATCGACTTCGTCCTGCACGGCGTCGAACCGGAGTCGGCGGTCCAGGCGGGCCCCGCCGCCCGCTGGGCCGCCGGCGCCGCCCCCGGTGACCGGGTCGTCCTGCTCGGCCCGGCGGTCGCGGACAACCGGGCGATCCGCTTCCGGCCGCCCGAGGACACCGACCTGGTGGTGATCTGGGGCGACGAGACCGCCGTACCGGCCGCCTGCGCCGTCGTCGAGTCCCTGCCGCCCGGCACCCGCGCCCGGGTCTGGCTGGAGGTGCCGCGCGCCGACGACGTGCAGGACCTCCGGACGGCGGCGGACGCCGAGGTCACCTGGCTGGTCAAGGACGCGGCCGACGGCCCCGAGACGACCCTCGCCACCCTCCGCGCGGCCCAACTGACGCCCGCGGAACACCCGTACGTCTGGATCGCCGGCGAATCCGGCCGCGTCAAGCAGCTCCGCCGGCACTTCGTCGGCGAACGCGGCATCGACCGGCGCCGGGTCACCTTCGTCGGCTACTGGCGCCAGGGCCTGACGGAGGAGCAGCTGCGCGAACAGGGCTGACGCCCCGCGCCCCCGCAGCGCGCCGACTCACCGTCCGTGACGCCCGGGTGGGACCTGAGTGACGGCAGTCACGTACTGGCACATGTTTGATCGATCATAATTAGGTTAGGCTTGCCTAAGTCGAAGCCAGGGCTCCGCCCTCTCCCGTCCCTCTCGGACCGTCCCCACCGGAGGACCCCCACATGCGCTCGCACCTGCTCAACGACACCACCGCGGAGCAGTACCGCCGCTCCGTGACCGAAGGAGTCGAGCGGGTGGCCGCCAAACTCGCCACCACCGACCGTCCGTTCACCGGCGTCACGGTCGACGCCCTCTCCCCTCGCATCGACGAGATCGACCTCGACAAGCCACTGCACGACACGGCCGCGGTCCTCGACGAGCTGGAGGACGTCTACCTCCGTGACGCGATCTACTTCCACCACCCCCGCTACCTCGCCCACCTCAACTGCCCGGTCGTCATCCCGGCCGTGCTCGGCGAGGCGGTGCTCTCCGCGGTCAACTCCTCCCTGGACACCTGGGACCAGTCGGCCGGCGGCACGCTCATCGAGCGGAAACTGATCGACTGGACCACCGCCCGCATCGGCCTCGGCCCGGCCGCCGACGGCGTCTTCACCTCCGGCGGCACCCAGTCCAACCTCCAGGCGCTGCTGCTGGCCCGCGAGGAGGCGAAGGCCGAGAACTTCGCCGACCTGCGCATCTTCGCCTCCGAGGTCAGCCACTTCAGCGTGAAGAAGTCGGCGAAACTGCTCGGCCTCGGCCCGGACGCCGTCGTGTCGATCCCCGTCGACCAGGACAAGCGGATGCAGACCGTCGCTCTCGCCCGCGAACTGGAGCGCTGCGCCGAGGACGGCCTGGTCCCCATGGCCGTCGTCGCCACCGGCGGCACCACCGACTTCGGCTCCATCGACCCGCTGCCGGAGATCGCCGGGCTGTGCGAGCAGTACGGCGTGTGGATGCACGTGGACGCGGCCTACGGCTGCGGACTGCTCGCCTCCCTCAAGTACCGGGACCGCATCGACGGCATCGAGCGGGCCGACTCGGTCACCGTGGACTACCACAAGTCCTTCTTCCAGCCGGTGAGCTCGTCCGCCGTGCTGGTCCGGGACGCGGCCACCCTGCGCCACGCCACCTACCACGCGGAGTACCTCAACCCGCGCCGCATGGTGCAGGAACGTATACCCAACCAGGTGGACAAGTCCCTCCAGACCACCCGCCGCTTCGACGCGCTCAAGCTGTGGATGACACTGCGCGTGATGGGCGCCGACGGCATCGGCGAGCTCTTCGACGAGGTGTGCGACCTGGCCGCCGAGGGCTGGAAACTGCTCGCCGCCGACCCCCGCTTCGACGTCGTGGTCCAGCCGTCGCTGTCCACGCTGGTCTTCCGTTGCATCCCGGCGGCCGTCACCGACCCCGCCGAGATCGACCGCGCCAACCTGTACGCCCGCAAGGCCCTGTTCGCCTCCGGCGACGCCGTGGTCGCGGGCACCAAGGTGGCCGGACGCCACTACCTGAAGTTCACCCTGCTCAACCCCGAGACGACCACGGCCGACATCGCCGCCGTCCTCGACCTGATCGCCGGCCACGCCGAGCAGTACCTGGGAGAGTCCCTTGACCGCGCTTCCTGAAGCCAGTGCCCCGTACGACTTCGTGGGGATCGGCCTCGGCCCCTTCAACCTCGGACTGGCCTGCCTGACCGAGCCCATCGCCGAACTGAACGGCGTCTTCCTGGAGTCCAAGCCGGACTTCGAGTGGCACGCCGGCATGTTCCTGGACGGCGCCCACCTCCAGACCCCGTTCATGTCGGACCTGGTCACCCTCGCCGACCCGACGTCCCCGTACTCCTTCCTCAACTACCTGAAGGAGAAGGGCCGGCTGTACTCGTTCTACATCCGCGAGAACTTCTACCCGCTGCGCGTCGAGTACGACGACTACTGCCGCTGGGCCGCGAACAAACTGAGCAGCGTCCGCTTCTCCACCACGGTCACCGAGGTGACGTACGACGAGACGGACGAGCTGTACGTCGTCACCACCACCTCCGGCGACACCTACCGCGCCCGCCGCCTGGTCCTCGGCACCGGCACCCCGCCGCACATCCCCGACGCCTGCCGTGGCCTGGCCGGCGACTTCATCCACAACTCCCGCTACGTGCAGCACCGGGCGGAGCTGGTGAAGAAGAAGTCGATCACACTGATCGGCAGCGGCCAGTCCGCCGCCGAGATCTACCACGACCTGCTCGGCGAGATCGACGTCCACGGTTACCGGCTGAACTGGGTGACCCGTTCCCCCCGCTTCTTCCCCCTCGAATACACCAAGCTCACGCTGGAGATGACCTCTCCCGAGTACGTGGACTACTACCGCGCGCTCCCCGAGGACACCCGCTACCGCCTCACGTCCGAACAGAAGGGCCTGTTCAAGGGCATCGACGGCGATCTGATCAACGAGATCTTCGACCTGCTCTACCAGAAGAAGCTCGGCGGCCCGGTCCCCACCCGCCTGCTCACCAACTCGGCACTGACCGACGCCCGGTACGCGGACGGCACGTACACGCTCGGCTTCCGCCAGGAGGAGCAGGGCACGGACTTCGAGATCGAGACCGAGGGCCTGATCCTGGCCACCGGCTACCGGTACGCCGAGCCGGAGTTCCTCAAGCCCGTCCGCGACCGGCTGCGCTACGACTCCCGGGGCAACTTCGACGTGGCCCGCAACTACGCCGTCGACGTCACGGGCGGCGGTGTGTTCCTGCAGAACGCGGGTGTCCACACGCACAGCATCACCAGCCCCGATCTGGGCATGGGTGCCTATCGCAACAGCTACATCATCCGAGAGCTGCTCGGCACCGAGTACTACCCGGTCGAGAAGACGATCGCGTTCCAGGAGTTCAGCGCATGACCACCCCCACCACGGCCGCCGACATCGGCGCGCTCACCCTCCGTCCCGTCGACCCGCTGAAGGACGCCGTACTGCTGCACAGCTGGGTCACGCACCCGAAGTCGGCGTTCTGGATGATGCAGGACGCGAAACTGGTGGACGTCGAGCGGGCCTACATGGAGATAGCCGCCGACGAGCACCACCACGCCTACGTCGGCCTGCACGACGGCGTCCCCGCCTTCCTGATGGAGAAGTACGACCCCGCCCACCGCGAGCTGGTCGGCCTGTACGAACCCGAGCCGGGCGATGTCGGCATGCACTTCCTGGTCGCCCCCACCGACCGGCCCCTGCACGGCTTCACCCGCGCCGTGATCACCGCCGTGATGACCGAGCTGTTCGCCGACCCGGCGACCGCCCGCGTCGTCGTCGAGCCGGACGTCGACAACAAGGCCGTCCACGCCCTGAACGCAGCCGTCGGATTCGTGCCCGCGCGCGAGATCCAGAAGCCGGAGAAGAAGGCGTTGCTGAGTTTCTGCAGCCGCGAGCAGTTCGAGAAGGCGGTGTCCGCATGAGCCTCGCCGACGCCGTCGCCCACCTGACCCCCGAGCACTGGGAGCAGGCCAACCGCCTCCTGATCCGCAAGGCACTGGCCGAGTTCACCCACGAGCGGCTGATCACGCCGGAACAGTGGGCGGGTGAGGCATACGTCGTCCGCTCCGACGACGGCAAGACCGAGTACCGCTTCACCGCCACCGTCCGCGCTCTGGACCACTGGCAGGTCGACGCCGCCTCGATCACCCGCCACCGCGACGGCACCGAGCTGCCGCTCGCCGCGCTGGACTTCTTCATCGAGCTGAAGGAGTCCCTCGGCCTGAGCGACGAGATCCTGCCCGTCTACCTGGAGGAGATCTCCTCCACCCTCTCCGGCACCTGCTACAAGCTCACCAAGCCGAAGCTCACCTCCGCCGAGCTGGCGAAGAGCGACTTCCAGGCCGTCGAGACCGGTATGACCGAGGGCCACCCCTGCTTCGTCGCCAACAACGGGCGCCTCGGCTTCGGCATCCACGAGTACCTGTCGTACGCCCCGGAGACCGCGAGCCCCGTCCGGCTGGTGTGGCTGGCCGCGCACCGCTCGCGGGCGGCGTTCACGGCCGGCGTCGGGATCGAGTACGAGTCCTTCGTGCGCGACGAGCTGGGCGAGGCGACCGTCGACCGGTTCCACGGCGTCCTGCGCGACCGTGGCCTGGACCCGGCCGACTACCTCTTCATCCCGGTCCACCCCTGGCAGTGGTGGAACAAGCTCACCGTCACCTTCGCCGCCGAGGTCGCCCGCGGGCACCTGGTCTGCCTCGGCGAGGGCGACGACGAGTACCTGGCCCAGCAGTCCATCCGCACCTTCTTCAACACCTCGCACCCCGAGAAGCACTACGTGAAGACGGCCCTGTCCGTCCTCAACATGGGTTTCATGCGCGGCCTGTCGGCGGCGTACATGGAGGCGACCCCGGCCATCAACGACTGGCTCGCCCAGCTCATCGAGTCCGACCCGGTGCTGAAGTCGACGGGCCTGACGATCATCCGGGAGCGGGCGGCCGTCGGCTACCGGCACCTGGAGTACGAGCAGGCCACCGACCGCTACTCGCCGTACCGCAAGATGCTGGCGGCGCTGTGGCGGGAGAGCCCCGTCCCGTCCCTCCAGGACGGCGAGACCCTCGCCACCATGGCTTCCCTGGTCCACGTCGACCACGAGGGCGCCTCCTTCGCGGGCGCGCTGATCGAGCGGTCGGGGCTCGCGCCCACCGAGTGGCTGCGGCACTACCTGCGGGCGTACTTCGTCCCGCTGCTGCACAGCTTCTACGCCTACGACCTGGTCTACATGCCGCACGGCGAGAACGTGATCCTGGTCCTGAAGGACGGGGTCGTACAGCGCGCGGTCTACAAGGACATCGCCGAGGAGATCGCGGTGATGGACCCGGACGCGGTGCTGCCGCCGGAGGTCTCGCGGATCGCCGTGGAGGTCCCGGAGGACAAGAAGCTCCTGTCGATCTTCACGGACGTCTTCGACTGCTTCTTCCGCTTCCTCGCCGCCAACCTCGCGCAGGAGGGCGTCGTCGAGGAGGACGACTTCTGGCGCACCGTCGCGGAGGTCACCCGCGCGTACCAGGAGTCGGTGCCGGAGCTGGCCGACAAGTTCGACCGGTACGACATGTTCGCGCCCGAGTTCGCGCTGTCCTGCCTCAACCGGCTCCAGCTGCGCAACAACAAGCAGATGGTGGACCTCGCCGACCCGTCCGGCGCGCTCCAGCTCATCGGCAACCTGAAGAACCCCATCGCGGGCCGGTAGGCGAAGGCCCCCGCAAGCGGGCGGGCACCTCGGAGACGGTCCTCCGGGGTGCCCGCCGGGCGTCGGTGAAACAATTCCCGCATGGCGGAAATCATCCAGAAAGACGGAACGTGGGTCTTCGACGGCGACACCCTGCGGCTGACTCCCGGTCGGGACAAGAACGTCAGCCTGCTCCGCAGGGAACTGGGTGAACTGCTCGTCCCCCTGCCGGCGTTGGCGGGCATATCGTTCGAGCAGGGCAAGAAGTCGGGGCGGCTGCGGCTGCGGCTGCGGGACGGCGCCGACCCCCTGCTGCACGCGACCGGCGGCCGGCTGACCGAGCCGCACGATCCGTACCAGCTGACGGTGGAGCCCGACCGGTACGGCGTCGCCGAGTACTTCGTGGACGAGGTGCGCAACGCCCTGCTCCTCGACCAGATCCCCTCCGGCCCGGTCGACTCCTACCTGCTGCCGGGCCCCTCCGTGCCGCTGTCGGTCTCCGCCGGGGACGGCGTCGCGAGCTTCGACGGCGAGCGGGTGCGGCTGGAGTGGAAGTGGCAGGCGGAGGACGCCAAGTCGGCCGCCGGCCCGCGCACCCTGCCCTTGGCCGACATCGTCGCGGTGGAGTGGCAGCCGACGGTCGGCCTGGAGAACGGCCACCTCCGCTTCACCGTGCGGGCGGCACCGAGCAAGGTGCCCCCCAAGTACGACCCGAACGCGGTGGAGCTGTGGGGTTTCAAGCGGGACCCGCTGATGGCCCTGGTCGCGGCGGCCGTGCAGGCCCGGCTCCCGCACCCGTCCGCCCCGGCCGCCGTGGAGGACGCCCGGCCGGCCGAGCAGGCACCCGCACCGCCGCCCGCCACCGAGGACGACCACGACGCGCTGCTGCGGCGGCTGCGCGAGCTGGGCGAACTGCACCGGTCGGGGGTGCTGACCGACGAGGAGTTCACCCTGGCGAAGCAGGCAGTGCTGAAGCGGATGTAGACCCGCACCTCCGGCCGCTTGCCCGAAATCGGGCAGGATTCTTGCACAAGTGCGTCCCGTACTCCAGGATCTACGGGGTGCACGACGAACTCGTTGATCATCTGACGCGGTCCACCCCCCTCAACCGGGGCGAGGCGCTGCGCGTGATCCAGGACGTGCTCGCCTACTTCGACGAGACGACCGAGGAATTCGTCCGTCGCCGCCACCGCGAGCTCCAGGCCCAGGGCCTGGTGAACGCGACGATCTTCGAGCGGATCGAGGCGGAACTGAAGTACCGCGCGGTGGCTCCACCGGAGCTGTCGCTCCGTCAGCTGCGCCGCATCGTCTACGGCTGAGAAGCCGTCGTCCACGGCTGGGAAGCCGAAGAGAGACACGAGGTCTACGTATACATGTGCGGAATCGTCGGATACATCGGCAAGCGTGACGTCGCGCCCCTGCTCCTGGAAGGTCTCCAGCGCCTGGAGTACCGCGGTTACGACTCGGCGGGCATCGTCGTCACGTCTCCGAAGGCGGCCGGCCTGAAGATGGTCAAGGCCAAGGGCCGGGTCCGTGACCTGGAGGCCAAGGTCCCGGCGCGCTTCAAGGGCACCACCGGCATCGCCCACACCCGCTGGGCCACCCACGGCGCCCCCTCCGACGAGAACGCCCACCCGCACATGTCGGCCGACAACAGGGTCGCCGTCGTCCACAACGGCATCATCGACAACGCCGCCGACCTGCGCCGCAAGCTGGAGGCGGACGGTGTCGAGTTCCTCTCCGAGACGGACACCGAGGTCCTCGTCCACCTCATCGCCCGCTCCGAGGCGGCGAAGCTGGAGGACAGGGTCCGCGAGACGCTGCGGGTGATCGAGGGCACGTACGGCATCGCCGTGATGCACGCCGACTTCCCCGAGCGCATCGTCGTCGCCCGCAACGGCTCGCCGGTCGTCCTCGGCATCGGCGAGAAGGAGATGTTCGTCGCCTCGGACATCGCCGCGCTGGTCACCCACACCCGGCAGATAGTCACCCTCGACGACGGCGAGATGGCCACCCTCAAGGCCGACGACTTCCGCACCTACACCACCGAGGGCACCCGAACCACCTCCGAGCCCACCACCGTGGAGTGGGAGGCCGCCTCCTACGACATGGGCGGCCACGACACGTACATGCACAAGGAGATCCACGAGCAGGCCGAGGCCGTGGACCGCGTGCTGCGCGGCCGGATCGACGACCGCTTCTCCACCGTGCACCTCGGCGGCCTCAACCTGGACGCCCGCGACGCGCGCGCCGTGCGCCGCGTCAAGATCCTCGGCTGCGGCACCTCGTACCACGCGGGTCAGATCGGCGCCCAGATGATCGAGGAGCTGGCCCGCATCCCCGCCGACGCCGAGCCCGCCTCCGAGTTCCGCTACCGCAACGCGGTCGTCGACCCCGACACCCTGTACATCGCCGTCTCCCAGTCCGGTGAGACTTACGACGTGCTGGCCGCCGTCCAGGAGCTCAAGCGCAAGGGCGCCCGCGTCCTCGGCATCGTCAACGTCGTCGGCTCGGCGATCGCCCGCGAGGCCGACGGCGGCATGTACGTGCACGCCGGGCCCGAGGTCTGCGTCGTCTCCACCAAGTGCTTCACCAACACCTGCGTCGCCTTCGCACTGCTCGCCCTGCACCTGGGCCGCACCCGTGACCTCTCCGTGCGCGACGGCAAGCGGATCATCGAAGGCCTGCGCAAGCTGCCCGCGCAGATCGAGGAGATGCTGAAGCAGGAGGAGGACGTGAAGAAGCTGGCCGCGCAGTACGCCGACGCCCGCTCGATGCTCTTCATCGGCCGGGTCCGTGGCTACCCGGTCGCCCGCGAGGCCTCCCTCAAGCTCAAGGAGGTCTCCTACATCCACGCCGAGGCCTACCCGGCCTCCGAGCTGAAGCACGGCCCGCTCGCCCTGATCGAGCCCGCCCTGCCGACGGTCGCGATCGTGCCGGACGACGACCTCCTGGAGAAGAACCGCGCGGCGATGGAGGAGATCAAGGCCCGCAGCGGCCAGATCCTCGCCGTGGCCCACCAGGAGCAGGAGAAGGCCGACCACACGATCGTCGTCCCGAAGAACGAGGACGAACTCGACCCGATCCTCATGGGCATCCCCCTCCAGCTCCTCGCCTACCACACGGCCCTGGCCCTCGGCCGGGACATCGACAAGCCCCGCAACCTCGCCAAGTCGGTGACGGTGGAGTAAGCACCAGCACGGACCGAGTCGACCGGACGGGCCCCCCGCGTATGCCACCGGCACGCGGGGGGCCGTTCCGTCGCCGGGGGCCGCCCGGCCCCCGGGCCCTGCGTCATGTGCGGTGGTGCGGTGACCCCTGTATGCCCTTGCTACGGGATGACCACCACGGGCCGCTGGGCCCGCTTGGCGAGCCGGCCGGCGACGGAGCCGAAGAGACGGCCCACCAGTCCGTGGCTGGAACCGACGACGATGGCGTCCGCCTCGTACTCCCGGCCCACCTCCTCGAGTTCGTGGCAGATGTCGCCGCCGCGCTCGACCAGGATCCAGGGCACCTCGGCGAGGTAGTCCGCGCACGCCAGTTCCAGGCCCAGCACCTCGGTGCGGTGGTCCGGCACGTCCACGAAGACGGGGGGCTCGCAGCCCGCCCACACGGTGGTCGGCAGCCGGTTGGCGACGTGCACGATGACCAGGCCCGATCCGAGCCGGCGTGCCATGCCGATCGCGTACGCGAGGGCGCGCTCACTGGAAGTGGAGCCGTCGAAGCCGACGACGACGCCGTGCTTGAAGGCTGGGTCGCACGACTGGCGTGGCTCTTCGGCCGCCAGGGGCTCGGCCGCCGTAGGTTCGGCGACGGGCCGCTTGCGGTCCGCGGGTTCGAAGAATTCGTGACCGGCCATGGCTGTCTCGGCGTTTTTATCCTCTATGGGGGACAACAGTGTGCGGCGGAGCTGTGTCCAGGAATGGTCTTCCCAGGCCCATACCCCCGAGGGTACGGCGGCACGCCTCCTTCGCCCAGATCCCGCGCAGGGTCCGCCGCGGGGTTCCAGGGAGCATGCACGAGGGGGCGCCCGTAACGCAATGGTTGCTGCGCTGTACAGGCGGTTTGCGCGGGATTCAACTGTCCGTGACCGGTCGTTACCGACGCGCCGTCCGGGCGTTGATCTTCTCGCCGCCAGCCCGAGGGAGCACGGAGCGCCATGTCCGAACCGCACCAGCACGCCGAGCGGCCGTCCGGTGCGACCGGGGCCGGTACGGCCGCGCCGCCGCCCCGGGACGGCGTCACCGATCTCGTCCGCTGGGCGGCCTTCAGCGTCGTCCTGGTCCCCGTCGTACTCCTCCACTGCGGCACCTCGTTCACCGGCGCCGCCGGGACGGCCCTGGGGCTGGCCGCCGTCACCGGCGTCTGCCGCCTGCTGCTGCGCCGCTCCCAGCGCGTCGCGGGCCGACCGCACGGCACACATCGCGCGGTGCCGACCGGGCGCCGGCACCGGGCCGGACCACCGGTTCACAGGGGAGGACGGCACACTAGGAAGAACACACCGGTCGACTGACCGGTTTCCGCGCACGCGTCCGCATCTTTTCAGCCAACTTCCGTGGGTGGCTCATCCCTGGCCCCCACCACCTCCGAACCCCCGTTCCACCTGCACGGAAAGGGTTCAGGGGGCCCCGCGCACCCTACGGGGATTGGCCACTGCGACAAGGCGCACTTCCCTGTGGCGCCCCGGAGTGCAACGCTTCGTGATCGACTGCTTCACGCCAAGTTGCCATGTCGACAATGTCCCAAGTGCCGAACCGGCCACCTCGGCGCGACGGGACACAGTAGATTCGATCTTGACTGTCTACGGCGGGGGACTCGTGCAGGACCGAGGGGAAACGTGTTGGAGCGACAGACCCGAAAGGATCAGGGCGCCGCGACCACCGAGGGGGGCTTAGCAGTTATGAGCCACGACTCCGCTGCCGCGCCGGAAGCCGCGGCCCGGAAGCTCTCCGGGCGACGCCGCAAGGAGATCGTCGCGGTGCTGCTGTTCAGTGGCGGCCCCATCTTCGAGAGTTCCATACCGCTGTCGGTGTTCGGGATTGACCGCCAGGACGCCGGCGTGCCGCGCTACCGCCTTCTGGTGTGCGCCGGCGAGGAGGGCCCGCTGCGGACCACAGGGGGCCTCGAACTCACGGCGCCGCAGGGGCTGGAGGCGATCTCGCGCGCGGGCACGGTCGTCGTGCCCGCCTGGCGGTCGATCACCTCACCGCCGCCGGAGGAAGCCCTCGACGCGCTGCGCCGGGCGCACGAGGAGGGCGCCCGCATAGTCGGGCTGTGCACCGGCGCCTTCGTACTGGCGGCGGCGGGCCTGCTGGACGGCCGCCCCGCCACCACCCACTGGATGTACGCGCCGACCCTGGCCAAGCGCTATCCGTCGGTGCACGTCGATCCGCGCGAGCTGTTCGTGGACGACGGTGACGTGCTGACGTCGGCGGGCACGGCCGCCGGCATCGACCTGTGCCTGCACATCGTGCGCACGGACCACGGCAACGAGGCGGCCGGCGCGCTGGCCCGACGCCTGGTGGTACCGCCGCGCCGCTCGGGCGGCCAG
Organism: Streptomyces mutabilis; assembly: GCF_014649815.1. Lineage (GTDB taxonomy): Bacteria > Actinomycetota > Actinomycetes > Streptomycetales > Streptomycetaceae > Streptomyces > Streptomyces mutabilis. The sequence continues at coordinate 713,030 of NZ_BMTT01000001.1, forward strand.
GAGCGCTACCTCGACAGGTCTTTACCGGAGGAGATCGGCGCCGACCCGCTCGCCGAGGTCGTCGCCTGGGCGCTGGAGCACCTGCACGAGCAGTTCGACGTGGAGACGCTGGCGGCCCGCGCGTACATGAGCCGCCGCACCTTCGACCGCCGGTTCCGCTCCCTGACGGGCAGCGCCCCGCTCCAGTGGCTGATCACCCAGCGGGTCCTCCAGGCGCAGCGGCTCCTGGAGACGTCCGACTACTCGGTGGACGAGGTCGCGGGCCGCTGCGGCTTCCGCTCGCCGGTGGCGCTGCGCGGCCACTTCCGCCGCCAGCTGGGTTCGTCGCCGGCCGCCTACCGCGCCGCGTACCGGGCCCGCCGCCCACAGGGCGACCGCGACCGCGCGGTGGACCCGGAGTCCGCCGGTGGCCCACGGACCGCCCCACCGTCGGACCCGGCTGCCCTGTCACCGGAGAACGCGGTCCCGTTCCAGTCCCGCCGCACCGCGGCACCGCTGCCCGCCGCGGCGGGCAGCCTGCCGGGGCAGCGCAGCGCGCCGTGATCCTGTGAAACGCCGGACGGGCACGTTCCAGCCCGTCCGGCGTTCGAGGACGAGGCCGTCCAGGCCGAAGCGGGGGCGCGGGGGCGGCAGCCCCCGGAGAGGCGGGCACCGACGCCGGGGACTGGAGAACGGGCGCCCACCGTAAAGTGGCCGCATGAACGATCGCATGGTGTGGATCGACTGCGAGATGACCGGCCTCTCGCTGTCCGACGACGCGCTCATCGAGGTTGCCGCCCTCGTCACCGACTCCGAGCTGAACGTCCTCGGCGAGGGCGTCGACATCGTCATCCGCCCGCCGGAGCGGGCCCTGGAGACGATGCCGGAAGTGGTGCGTCAGATGCACACCGCCTCCGGCCTGCTCGCCGAGCTCGACGGCGGCACGACACTCGCGGACGCCGAGGCACAGGTCCTCGCGTACGTGAAGGAGCACGTGAAGGAACCCGGCAAGGCCCCGCTGTGCGGCAACTCCGTCGGCACCGACCGCGGCTTCCTGCTGCGGGACATGCCCACGCTGGAGGACTACCTCCACTACCGGATCGTCGACGTGTCCTCCATCAAGGAGCTGGCCCGCCGCTGGTACCCGCGGGCGTACTTCAACAGCCCCGAGAAGAACGGCAACCACCGCGCGCTCGCCGACATCCGCGAGTCCATCGCCGAACTGCGCTACTACCGGGAGGCCGTCTTCGTACCGCAGCCGGGCCCCGACTCCGACACCGCGAAGGCCATCGCCGCCAAGCACGTCCTGCCCGCCGGCCAGTAACGCCGGACAGCGCCGCGGCACGGCGGCGCCGGTCCGGCGGCCCGCGGCGTCGGAAAAGGCGGGCGCGAGCACCCCTTCGGACCCTGTACACTTTTTCTCAGCCGGTCGGGAAAGCCCGCCTCGCGGGATTCCAGTACCGGCCTTGGTGGGTGTAGCTCAGTTGGTAGAGCACCTGGTTGTGGTCCAGGTGGCCGCGGGTTCAAGTCCCGTCACTCACCCTGTTCGATGAAGGGCTGACCTGTAAAGGGTCAGCCCTTCATCGTGTTCTGATCTACGCCCCCCGGCAGCCCGGTAACGGTCACCCGCCCCAGCCGCCAGGGACAACGTTGGCAAGGTCATCAGCCCGGGCCGCGGCGGCACCCGCGTCCGCGACCGCGCCGCCCTCTTCCGGCCGCTCGGCAGGGGACGGCCGAAAGAGGACCACCGGGTCAGGACGACGCCCGCTCCACCAGCTCAGTGGCCAGCACCACCTGGTGCCGGTCCAGCCCGCGGGAGGCCGCCGGGCGGCGGTCCGCGATCTCGGCCAGGAGGAGGTCTATCATCGCGCGGCCCATCTCCTCGATGGGCTGGCGCACGCTGGTCAGCGGCGGCTCCATGTGGCGGGCGATGGCCGAGTCGTCGTAGCCGACCAGTGCCACGTCGTCCGGAATGCTCCGGCCCGCCTCGCGCAGCACCTGGCGGGCGCCGGCCGCGGTCACGTCCGAGCCGGCGAAGACCGCGTCCAGGTCGGGGCGACGGCGCAGCAGTTCCGCCATGGCGCGGCGGCCGCCCTCCTCCGTGAAGTCACCCGCCTCGATCAGCTGCTCGTCCTCGGCGTGGCCGGCGTCACGCAGGGCCGCGCGGTAGCCGTCGACGCGGCGCTGGGCTCCGTAGACGTCGAGGCGGCCGGTGATGTGCGCGATGCGGCGGCGCCCCCGGGAGAGCAGGTGCTCGACGGCCGAGCGGGCGCCGCCGTAGTTGTCCGAGTCCACCGACGCCAGTGACTCCGCGGCCGAGCGCGGGCCGCTGATCACCGCGGGGATCTCCAACTGGGAGAGCATGTCGGGCAGCGGGTCGTCGGCGTGCACCGAGACCAGCAGGACGCCGTCCACGCGGTGCGCGGCCAGGTACTGGGCGAGCCGGCGCCGTTCGCGGTCGCTGCCCGCGAAGATCAGCAGGAGCTGCATCTCGGTGTCGGACAGCTCCGAGCCGACGCCCTTGAGCATGTCCGAGAAGTACGGTTCCGCGAAGAAGCGGGTCTCCGGTTCGGGCACGACCAGCGCGATCGCGTCCGTGCGGTTGGCGGCCAGCGCGCGGGCCGCCGTGTTCGGGACGTAGCCGAGTTCCGCGACCGCCGCCTCGACGGCCGCCCTGGTCGCGTCACTGACCCGGGGCGAGCCGTTGATCACCCGGGACACCGTCCCGCGGCCGACGCCCGCCCGTGCCGCCACCTCTTCGAGGGTGGGCCGGCCACCGCTCCGCCCACGCGCTCCGTGGCCCACCATCGGCTCCGCCTCCCGTCGACACCCCCGCACTCTGCGGCTGGCCTGGAATTTAACAGGCCGGTCGGGTGTAATGACCGGCTCCGGGCCGCCGCCCGCCGTGCGGGAGGGCTTTCCGTGCCGCTCACGGCGTCCAGTTAACAGGCAGATAACTGAACGCAGTTCGTCGCGTCCGTTCCCTTGACACCCCCGCTCGGAGCCGCGACTCTTCAAGACATCACTCGTGGGAGCGCTCCCACACTACCTGGCACTTACACATCCCGCACGTTCCCCGCCCGAGCCGCAGCGACGAACGAACGACATGAAGCAGCGGGTCCAACCATGTAGTTGGCCGGGGGGTCGGCACGTCAGGGCAACAGGAGGACGCAATGCGAGCAGCACGCAGAGGATCGGCCCGCAAGGCGGTGGTCGTGGCGGCCATCGCGTCGCTGGGCGCCGGGCTGCTGGCCGGCTGTGCCGACGACGGCAAGGACGAGGACGGCTCGTCGTCGGGCGACAGCAGCGGCAAGACCACCATCACCCTCGGCCTGTTCGGCACCATGGGCTTCAAGGAGGCCGGCCTCTACGAGGAGTACGAGAAGCTCAACCCGGACATCAACATCGAGGAGACGGTCACCGAGCGGAACGAGAACTACTACCCCGCCCTGGTCAACCACCTCACCACCGAAAGCGGCCTGCAGGACGTCCAGGCCATCGAGGTCGGCAACATCGCCGAGGTCGTCGAGACCCAGGCGGACAAGTTCGTGGACATGTCCAAGGTCGAGGGTGTGCAGCCCAGCAACTGGCTGGACTGGAAGTGGAAGCAGGGCGTCACCAAGGACGGCAAGGCGGTCGGCCTCGGCACCGACATCGGCCCCATGGCCATCTGCTACCGCAAGGACCTCTTCCAGAAGGCCGGCCTGCCCACCGACCGCGACGAGGTCAGCAAGCTGTGGGCGGGCGACTGGAGCAAGTTCATCGACGCCGGCGAGAAGTACAAGGAGGGCGCCGGCAAGGACACCTACTTCATGGACTCGCCCGGCGGCCTGATCAACGCCATCCTCAGCAGTGAGGAGGAGAAGTTCTACGACGCCTCCGGCAAGGTCGTCTACAAGAGCAACCCCGCTGTCAAGAAGGCCTTCGACCTGACCGCCGAGGCCGCCGAGAAGGACCTGGTCCAGGCGCAGACCCAGTTCCAGCCGGCCTGGGAACAGACCATCTCCAACAACCTCTTCGCCACCGTCGCCTGCCCGCCGTGGATGCTCGGCACCATCAAGGCCAAGTCGCAGCCCGAGGCGGCCGGCCAGTGGGACGTGGCCGCGGCGCCGAAGTCCGGCAACTGGGGCGGCTCCTTCCTGGGTGTGCCCAAGAGCGGCAAGAACGTCGAGGAGGCGCAGAAGTTCGTCGCGTGGCTGACCGCGCCGGAGCAGCAGGCCAAGCTGTTCGCCGTGCAGGGCAGTTTCCCGAGCGCGCCGGCCGCGTACAAGCTGCCGCAGGTGACCGACGCCGAGAACGAGATGACCGGTGACTCGCCGATCGGTGACATCTTCGCCAAGGCCGCCGAGGCCATCCCGGCGCAGGTGATCGGCCCGAAGGACCAGATCATCCAGCAGGGTCTGACCGACAACGGCGTCATCCTCGTCACCCAGGGCAAGTCGCCCGAGGAGGCCTGGGAGAACGCCACCAAGACCATCGACAACAACCTGGAGAAGTGACCGGAATGACCACCCGGCACGACACCGCCGCGCCCCCCTCGAAGGGGGGCGCGGCCCCGGGCCGAGGGCCCGGGGCACCAGCCTCCCCCGGGGAGGCGAGGAAGCGGGCCCGGCTCTCCCGCCGCTGGCAGCGGGACCTGCGCTGGAGCCCGTACGCGTTCGTCTCCCCGTTCTTCCTGCTGTTCGCCGCCTTCGGCCTGTTCCCGCTGATCTACACCGGCTGGGCCTCGCTGCACACGGTGGAGCTGACCGCGCCCACCGACATGGAGTGGACGGGCCTGGACAACTTCACCAGGATCTTCGACGACGAGTTCTTCTGGAACGCCGCGCAGAACACGCTGACCATCGGCATCATCTCCACGGTGCCGCAGTTGCTGATGGCGATGGGCCTCGCGCACATCCTCAACTACAAGCTGCGCGGCTCCACGTTCTACCGCGTCGTGATGCTCGCGCCGTACGCGACGTCGATCGCCGCCGCCTCGCTCGTCTTCGTGCTGCTCTTCGGCCGCGACTACGGCATGATCAACTGGACCCTCGACCTCGTCGGCCTGGACAAGATCGACTGGCAGAGCGACAAGTGGCCGTCCCAGATCGCCGTCTCGTCGATCGTCATCTGGCGCTGGACCGGTTACAACGCGCTCATCTACCTGGCCGCGATGCAGGCGATCCCGCAGGACCTGTACGAGTCGGCGGCGCTGGACGGTGCCAGCCGGTGGCGGCAGTTCATCCACGTCACGCTTCCCCAGCTGCGTCCGACGATCCTCTTCACGGTCGTCGTGTCCACCATCGGCGCCTCCCAGCTGTTCGGCGAGCCGCTGCTGTTCGACGCCAACAAGGGTGCCTCGGGCGGTTCCCAGCACCAGTTCCAGACGCTCGGCCTGTACCTGTACGAGCAGGGCTGGGTCAACCAGCACCTGGGCCGCGCCTCCGCGATCGCCTGGACGATGTTCCTGATCCTCATCGTGATCGGGATCGTCAACTACGTCATCTCGCGCCGGCTGCGCGCCAGTAGTTAAGGAGAACCGGCCGTGACGACGACCCTGACCAAACCCCCGGCCGAGCCGGTGCCCGAGCCGCCCCGGCGGGGCCGCCGCGGGCCCAAGTCGGCCCGGGCCGGCGGACAGATGCACGCCGGCCCCGTCGCGTACATCATCCTCGCCCTGTTCACCATCGGCTCGCTGTTCCCGCTGGTGTGGACGGCGATCGCCGCCTCCCGCGACAACCAGCGCCTGGCGCAGACGCCGCCGCCGTTCTGGTTCGGCGGCAACCTCCTCGACAAGATCGAGATCGCCTGGACCGACGCCAACATGGGCGAGGCGATCCTCAACACCACGATCGTGGCCGGGATCTCGGCGGTCACCGTCGTCTTCCTGTCGACGATCGCCGGCTTCGCCTTCGCCAAGCTGAAGTTCCGGGGCCGCAACGCGCTGATGCTGATCGTGGTCGGCACGATGATGATCCCGCCGCAGCTCAGCATCATCCCGCTGTACATGATGGTGGCCAAGCTGGACTGGACCGACCAGCTCCAGGCGGTGATCTTCCCGTCGCTGGTCAGCGCGTTCGGCGTGTTCTTCATGCGGCAGTACCTGCTCCAGGCGCTGCCGGACGAGATCATCGAGGCCGCCCGCGTGGACGGCGCGAGCAGCTGGCGCGTGGTGTGGCACGTGGTGTTCCCGGCGGCGCGGCCCGCGATGGCCGTGCTGGGCATGCTGATCTTCGTGCAGGTGTGGAACGACTTCCTGTGGCCGTTCCTCGTGCTGACGCAGAACGGCAACCCGACCGTGCAGGTGGCGGTGGCGGGCCTCGGCCGCGGCTTCACCCCGGACCAGGCCCTGATCATGGGCGGCGCGCTGCTCGGTACCCTGCCCCTGCTGCTGGTCTTCGCGATCTTCGGCAAGCAGATCGTGGGCGGCATCATGCAGGGCGCCGTCAAGGGCTGACGCCCGCCCGACAACGGCTGACATCCGTCCGCCAAGTGCTCGCGCACGCCCCGGGGGCCGGGCCACCGCCGTCCCGGCCCCGCCTTCCCCCCTCGTACTTCCACCCGTCGGTCTTCCGCCGTCTGGATTCCCACGACCCGGACGACCCGCCACAACCCCTCTATGGGAGCGCTTCCATGCTTGAGTCCGAAACGCCGGTGACCCCGGTGACCTTCCCCCCTGCCTTCCTCTGGGGCGCCGCCACCTCGGCGTACCAGATCGAGGGCGCGGTACGGGAGGACGGCCGCACCCCCTCGATCTGGGACACCTTCAGCCACACCCCGGGGAAAACGGCCGGCGGCGACACCGGTGACATCGCTGTCGACCACTACCACCGGTACCGCGACGACGTGGCGCTGATGAAGGAGCTGGGGCTGGGCGCCTACCGCTTCTCCATCTCCTGGCCCCGGGTGCAGCCCACCGGCCGCGGCCCCGCCGTCCAGCGCGGCCTGGACTTCTACCGCCGCCTGGTCGACGAGCTGCTGGCCGCCGGGATCAAGCCGGCCGTCACCCTCTACCACTGGGACCTGCCGCAGGAGCTGGAGGACGCGGGCGGCTGGCCCGAGCGGGACACGGCGTACCGGTTCGCCGAGTACGCGCAGATCGTCGGTGAGGCGCTCGGCGACCGCGTGGAGCAGTGGATCACGCTCAACGAGCCGTGGTGCGCCGCGTTCCTCGGCTACGCCTCCGGCGTGCACGCCCCCGGCCGTACCGACCCGGCGGCCGCGCTGCGCGCCGCGCACCACCTGAACCTGGCGCACGGCCTCGGCACGGTGGCCCTGCGCTCGGTGATGCCGACCCGCAACTCGGTGGCGATCAGCCTCAACACCTCCGTCGTCCGGCCGCTGTCGCAGAGCCCGGCGGACCTGGCGGCCGCGCAGAAGATCGACGACCTGTCCGGCGGGATCTTCCACGGCCCGATCCTGCACGGCGCCTACCCGCGGACCCTGCTGGAGGCGACGGCTTCGCTCACCGACTGGTCGTACGTCCAGGACGGCGACCTGGGGCTGATCCGCCAGCCGATCGACGCGGTCTGCCTCAACTACTACACGCCCACCGTCGTGTCGGCGGCCGACGCGGACAAGCGCGCCCCGCGCGCCGACGGCCACGGCGAGAGCGACCACTCCCCGTGGCCCGCTGCGGACGACGTGGCGTTCCACCAGCCGCCGGGCGAGCGTACGGAGATGGGCTGGAGCGTCGACCCGACCGGCCTGCACGAGCTGATCATGCGCTACCACCGGGAGGCACCGGGCCTGCCGCTGTACATCAGCGAGAACGGTGCCGCCTACGACGACAAGCCCGGCGCCGACGGCACGGTGCACGACCCCGAGCGGGTCGCCTACCTGGACGGTCATCTCAGGGCGGTCCGCCGGGCCATCGCGGACGGCGCCGACGTGCGCGGCTACTACCTGTGGTCCCTGCTGGACAACTTCGAGTGGGCCTACGGCTACGAGAAGCGGTTCGGCGCGGTGTACGTCGACTACGCCTCCCAGCAGCGCACGCCCAAGTCGAGCGCCCTGTGGTACGGGCGGGCGGCGCGCACGGGCACGCTGCCGGCGGTGGGGGCGGCCGAGGCACAGGCCTAGGAATCGGGCTCGGGATCGGGCTCGGGATCGGGCTCGGGCTCGGGCTCGGGCTCGGGCTCGGGCGAGTGGACCACTGCTCCGGGGAAGCACGGGCAGGGGCGCGGTGTCCTACGGGGGGTGCCGCGCCCCGCTTACGGCGGCCGACGCGGACGTGCGCGACGCCACCGAGCGGGATGTCCCGCGAGCCGGACCCCGCGCCGTCGCGGACCGCCGCGCCCACCGCGCCCGCCCCCGACCCGTCCCCCACGGCCTCCGGCCGCGTCCGGAGTTACGACACCGAGTGCGGCCGTGCCGTCTTCGGCCTGGGTACGGCCTCCGCGTCCCGGGTGTCGGCGACGCGGTGCGGGCTGGTCGATGCAGGTGTGGAGGACGGAGTCGTGGATCCGGGTGGAGTTCACCTCGGGGACGGACCGGGTGCCGGTCTTCCGCACGTGGCACGACGGGCCGCCGCGGGTGGAGATCGGAAGCTACTGAGGCGCCTGAGTCGCCTTGCGGCGACGCCTCACCCGAAGACGGAGGCCGGCGGCGCGGGCGAGTCCACCGCCGCCGCGTCCGTCACGGGTGCGGCACCACCGGTGAAGTCCCTCAGCGCGCGGCCGTGTTCCACGCGCGCGGAGTGCGGGTCGGAGGCGGCACGCCGGGTGAGTTCGGCGACCGGCAGCGGATGGTCGGAGGCGACGAGGACCGCGTTGCCGAAGCGCTTGCCGCGCAGCACGGCCGGATCGGCGACGAGGGCGAGCTCCGGGAAGCGGTCGGCGGCGGTGGCGATCTGGCCTCGCAGGTGCGCGAGCGGGGGACCGTCGGCGAGGTTGGCGGCGTAGACCCCGCCGGGCGCGAGCGCGCGCCGGACCTCGTCGAGGAACTCGGTGGACGTCAGGTGGGCCGGTGTACGGGCCCCGCCGAACACGTCCGCGACGACCAGGTCCGCCCAGCCGTCGGGGACCTTCGCCAGCCCGGCGCGGGCGTCGGTGGACCGGACCCGGATCCGGGCGCCGGGGTCCAGGGGGAGCTCTCGGCGGACCAGCTCGACGAGACCGGCGTCCCGCTCGACGACCTGCTGGGTGGAGCGGGGTCGGGTGGCGGCGACGTAACGGGCGAGGGTGAACGCGCCGCCGCCGAGGTGCACGGCGTGCACGGGTCTGCCCGGCGGGGCGGCGAGGTCGATGACGTGGCCGATACGGCGTTGGTACTCGAAGGACAGGTACGCCGGGTCGTCGAGGTCGACGTGCGACTGCGGGGCGCCGTCGATCAGCAGCGTCCAGGCCCTCGGCCGCTCCCGGTCGGGGACCAGCTCGGCACGCCCGCCGTCGACGTCCTCGACGACGGCTTCCACGGCCGCGCGCCCACGACGGGTGTTCCTGGACTTTCCCATCAGCCCATTATCGGGCCACGCCCGTACTCGGTTCGCCGGGCCGAGCCCGTGACGGCGCGTGCCGGGCCGAGCCCGTGCCCGACGGACGCCAGAGCAAGCCCGTGCCCGACGGTTGCCGGACCGAGCGCCTGGCATGCCTGCCGGACGTGCCCGTGCCCGGCCCGCGTCCCGCTCAGCGGCAGCTGTCCGCGGCCTCGATCAGCCGGGCCGCCTCGCCCAGCGCGGCCCGCAGTACGGCGGGGTCGGTCGCCAGGTCGGCCTCGCCGGGCGGCAGCAGCCAGTCCGATCCCGCCACCGGGGGCGCCGGGTCCGGGTCGAGGCGCAGTCCGCGGCCGCCCGTCTCCGTGCAGGTGCTTCCCGGTACGTCCCAGGCGGCGGCCGTGCCCGACGGCACCAGGAAGCCGAGAGTGTCGCAGCCGTCGTCGTGGATCACGGGGCCCACCCCGTCACCGGTACCCCGCCTGAGGATGTCGACCGCCTCCAGGCCCTGCCGGGTCGGCACGGTGACGACGTCGCAGGCGTCGCGGACGGGCTCGCTGATCCCTCTGGTATCCATCCCGGCCTCCACCACGGAACTCCTCCTCGGACGAGCGGGTCGGGAGTCGGGGGCCTCCCGGTCCACAGGGTTCAACGCGGCGGGACGTCAACGGCTACGGCGCAAGTCAGCCGCAAAGGATGGCACTTCATGGCAGATCGTGGATGAGATATCCGGTTTGCAGCCAAACACCGCGTGATCATTCCGTCACAGCAGGTACGTTCTTGCTCGCCGGAAACAGGGACGACAAACGGAGGAACAACCGCACGTCCCCCATTTCCCGGCATGGTTCGACGGTTCGCACGAGAGGACCCGGCCATGGCGTCGTCAACGGTGACCTCCGCCCAGCCCGACCGGCCACCGCGGCCCAACCTCGCCTTCCGGCGGTTGCGCGGCAAGCGCTCACCGGCCGAGTTCGCGGCGGCGGTGCGCCGCGCCGCGCGTGAGATCGGCGAGCGGGTCAGCTGTGACGCGCGCTACGTCGGCCGGGTCGAGGCGGGCGAGATCCGCTGCCCCAACTACGCGTACGAGCGGGTGTTCCTGCACATGTTCCCCGGCCGCACGCTCACCGACCTGGGGTTCGCGCCCCGCTCGTCGGTACGTGGACGCCAGGCGCGTGCCACCGAGGACGCGCCCCCGGCGCGCACAGACCGGGTGACGCGCACCACAACTGAGACGCGAGGGGCGCGCGCGCCGTACGACACACGGAAAACGCAGAACACACAGAAAACGCAGTACCCGTACGACACGCACGACAACAACGAGGAGAGCGACGTGCTGCGTCGCGCATTCATGACGAGCGGTGCCACGGTGGCCGCCGCCTCGCTGGGCCCCTTGGGGTTCGCCCACGACGCCGCGGCGGCCGGACAACCCCTGCGCCGGGCCGGGGCGGGCCACGCTGGCGCGCTGGAAGAAGCCGTCCGCCGGATCAGGTTGCTCGACGACCGGCACGGCGCGGACGGCCTCTACCGGCGCGCGGCGGCCCCGCTGCGCACCGCGTACGCGCTGCTGGACGCCGGCGCGACCCGGCAGGCGACGGCGGACCGACTGTACGCCGGAGCGGGGGAACTCGCGATCTCCGTGGGCTGGCTGGCGCACGACTCCGGTCGCTTCGACGACGCACGCTCCCACTACGCCGAGGCCCTCGCCACCGCCCGGATGACCGGCGACCCCGCGCTGGAGGCGCACACCTTCTGCAACATGGCGTTCCTGGCCCGCGACGCCGGACGTCCGCGCGAGGCGGTGCGGGCGGCCCAGGCCGCACAGCGCGCCGCCCGCCCGCTGGGCTCGGCCCGGCTGATGTCCCTGCTCGCGCTGCGCGAGGCGGGCGGCTGGGCGGGGCTCGCCGACCGGACGGGCTGCGAGCAGGCGTTGACCCGCGCGCAGGCACTGTTCGGACGGGGCCGCTCGGACGCCGATCCGGAGTGGATGAGCTTCTACGGCGAGGCGGAGCTGGAGGGGCTGGAGGCCCAGTGCTGGTCCACGCTGGGCGACTGGTCCCGGGCGGCCCGGCACGCACGCCGGGCGGCCGGGCTGCAGGACCCGCACTTCACCCGGAACCTCGCGCTGTACTCGGCCGAACTGGCGGACGACCTGGCCCGCGGTGGCCGCCCCGACGAGGCGGCCGGGGCGGGCATGCGGGTCATGGACCTCCTCGCCGAGGTCCAGTCCTCCCGTATCCACACGATGCTGGCGGGCACGGCCCGGGTCCTCCTCCCCCACCGGAGGGCATCGGGAGTGTCGACCTTCCTCGACCGCCACGCCTCGCTGCCGAGAACCCCGTGAACTCCGCCACGGCCACGACGGCGTGCGGCTGTCCGCGGCGACGTGGCACCGGCGCCCGCCCCGTGCGCGGCGGCGCCCGCCCCCTGCGCGGCCCTTCCGCTCAGCCCGCCAGGTGCCCCAGGTCGTTCCAGCTCTCCACCGCCGGCTCCCCGTACGCCCACCCCAGCACCGACAGCGACGTCGGGTTCAGCCGTATCCGCGCCGCGAAGTCCAGCGGCAGGCCCAGCCACCGCGCCCCGATCGACCGCAGAATGTGCCCGTGGGCGAAGACCAGGACGTCGCGGTCCGTCTCCCGCGCCCACGCGACGACCTCGTCCGCACGCGCGGTGACGTCCGCGAGGCTCTCCCCGCGCGGTACCCCGTCCCGCCAGATCAGCCAGCCCGGCCGCACGGCCTGGATCTCGGCCGGTGTCATCCCCTCGTACGCCCCGTAGTCCCACTCCATCAGCGTGTCCCACGCGCGGGCGCGCTCGCCGAAGCCGGCGAGTTCGCAGGTCTCACGCGCGCGGGAGAGCGGACTGGTGCGCACCTCGACGCCGGGCAGCCCGTCCAGCGGCGCCCGGTGCAGCCGCTCGCCGAGCAGCTTCGCACCGCGCCGGCCCTCCTCGAGGAGCGGCACATCGGTCCTGCCGGTGTGCTTGCCGGACAGCGACCACTCGGTCTGTCCGTGCCGGGCCAGCAGGATGCGCGGTGCCATGAATGGGGCCTTTCCGGGAGCAATGTCTGAGCGGACGCCTCCATCATCGCGCACGCCGCACGCGGGCAACCCGGGGGGCGATCCCGGCGTCTATCAGGGCCGGGAGCGTTCCGTGAAGCGGGCGCGCACAGGCCGTAGAGTGGCACGTCCATGTCCACGAGGCGCATGCGGGAAGAAGGGGGAGGGCGATCGGTTTGCGGCACACCGAGCCACCGGGCACCGAGGCGATCCCGAAGACTCGGCTGCGCTGGTGGACCGAGCTGCCGCTCATCGTCCTCGTCTACGCCTGCTACTCGGCCGGCCGCCTCACGGTGCGGGGCGACGTCTCCGACGCGGTCGACCACGGCCTGGCCATCCTGCGCGTGGAGAAGGCGCTGTTCCTCAACGCGGAGCACCCGCTCAACCGCCTCTTCACCCGCGAGCCGTGGCTCGGCGTACCGGCCGACTTCTGGTACGCGTCGCTGCACTACCTGGTCACCCCGGTGCTCCTGATCTGGATCTTCCGCTCGCGCACCGTGCGCTACCGGGCCGCCCGCACCTGGCTGATGACCTCCACGTTCATCGGTCTCATCGGCTTCACCCTGCTGCCCACCTGCCCGCCCCGGCTGCTGGACGCGAGCCACGGCTTCGTCGACACGATGGCGTACTACAGCTCCTACGGCTGGTGGGGCGGCGAGGCCAGCGCGCCGCGCGGCCTGGGCGGGATGACGAACCAGTACGCGGCCATGCCGAGCCTGCACGTGGGCTGGTCGCTGTGGTGCGGGGTGGTGCTGTGGCGCTACGGCGGCACGCGGGCGACGAAGGTGGCCGGCGTCGTCTACCCGCTGGTGACCACGATCGTCGTGATGGGCACCGCCAACCACTACTTCCTCGACGCGGTCGCGGGCGCGGCCGTGATGGGCGCGGGTCTGCTGCTGACGCCGTACGTGATGCGGACCTCGGACCGGGCGCGGGCCCTGCTCGTGGCGCGCTTCACCACGCGCACCGCGTCCGGCACCGCCGTCACCGCCGACGCGCCTGACGCACCTGCCGCGCCGGTCACCGAGGGCGCGGGTTCCCCGATTGTCAGTGTCGGATGCCAGACTTCCGCGGGTGAGCGATTTCCACGGCAGCGCGAGCAGCGGCTGGAACCAGGAGCCGAGCCGGACACCTCCCCCTCGGACGCGGGGGACGAGACTCCGGCACCGGCTCGCTGAGCTGCGCGGCCTGGACGTACCGGCCAAGGCGCTGGACGCGCGGGCGCTGGCCGCCCTCGCCGCCAACCCGGGCTGCCGGCGGCGCGCGATCCTCGACGGTGCCGGAGTCGACAAGGCGTCCCTGGCGAGCGCGCTGGGCTCGCCGTCGGTGTTCGGGCAGTCGCAGTTCGCCTTCACGCGGGGCAACGCCTTCGAGGCGCGGGTCAAGGCGGACGGTGGTGCCGAACTGTTGCGGCTCGTGCACGAGAAGCTGGACCGGGGCGCCGAGCCGCCCGCGGTCGGGCACGTGCCCGACCTGTCCGCCACCGGCCCCGAGGGCCGCGCGGCCCGGACGGCGCTGGCACTTCGGGAGGCCACCGCCGGTACCGCGCGGGCGCCCGGCCTCCCCGGCACCTGGACGCTCCTCGACCACCCGATGCTGGCCCTCGACGTCGCCGGCTCCCCCGCCTACCTGGAGCCGGACGCCGTGGTGGTGCATCCGGACGGCAGCTGGACGGTCGTGGAGATCAAGTCCTTCCCCGTGCTGGACGGCTCCGCCGACCCGGCGAAGGTGGGCGCCGCCGCGCGGCAGGCCGCGGTGTACGTGCTGGCCCTGGAGCGGGTCGCCGCCCGGCTGGCCCCCGCCCCGCGCGTACGCGACCGCTTCCTCCTCGTCTGCCCGAAGGACTTCTCCAACCTGCCCACCGCCTCCACCGTCGACGTGCGCAAGCAGCGCGCGGTCACCGACCGGCAGCTGGCCCGGCTGACCCGCATCGAGGACATCGCGGACACGCTCCCCGACGGCGTCTGCTTCTCCCCCGAGCTGCCGGCCGAGGAGCTGACGTCCGCGGTCGAGGCGGTTCCGGCGACGTACGCACCCGAGTGCCTGTCCACCTGTGAGCTGGCCTTCCACTGCCGTGCCCGGTCCCGCGAGGCCGGCGCGGTGACCTCGCTGGGCCGCCCGGTCCGGGCCGAGCTGGGCGGCCTTTCGACGGTCGAAGAGGTGCTGGCGGCGGCCCGCGGGGAGGCCGGTGACCCGGACGACCCGGCGGTGGCGGCCCTGCGCCGGGCGGCGGAGCTGCGGGCGGAGGCCCTCGCGGCGGCCGGCGCCGCCGCGCAGGAGGCGGCCGTATGTCTCTGATCACCACGCTCGCCCGGCTGGAGGCCGTGCGTACCGGCCGCGCCCAGCCCGCCGCCACCGTCCGGCACCGGCACCTGTCCGACCGGCCGCTGGTCTTCGTGCCGCTGATCACCGCGGGTGAGGCAGGCGCCCCGCTCGGCGCCCTGGTCGGCACCGACCGGGACGCGCCGCATCTGCTGGTCGTCCCGCAGCCCCGCGACCGCGACCTGCGGTTCGCGTTCCTCGCCGAGCTGGCCGGCATCGTGCTGCCGCACGTCGAGGCGTACGCGGACAGCGTCGAGGCCGCCGAGCGCACCGAGACCGACCCGGAGACCGGCAAGCGGGTCAAGGTCGAGGTCGACCTGTGCGCGGACGCCGCGCAGCTGATCGTGCCGTCCCGCGCGGGCGTCGACTTCGTACGGCTGCTGGGCCGGTCCATGCGGTTCCGGCGCACGGCGGAGCAGGACCCGGAGGCGCCGCACCCCGCGCCGCCGAGGGTGCCGCTGCTCGGCCGGTGGCTGACCCACTACGGCGAACGGGCCCGGGTCCCCGGCTCCTCCCTGCTCCTCGCCATGACCGACCTGCTGGGCCGGCACTGGGCGACGGGCCAGTCCACGCTGGAGGACCAGCACCTGGGCGCGCTGCTCGCCTGGATCGCCCCGGACGACGAGGAGTTGACCGGCGCCGAGGCCGCCCGCCGGGTCGAGCTGGCCCGCGACGCCGACGGCCAGTTGCTGTGCCCGCCCGCCGGCCCGGCCACCGACCCGGCCTTCGACAACAAGCTGCTCGCCCCCGCCATCGAGCGCTACGACCGTGCCCGCACCGCGCTCGCCGCCGCCGAGGACGGCCTGGAGGCCGACGACCGGCTGGGCGCGCTGACCGCCGCCGAGCGGGAGATCCGCGCCCTGGTCGAAAGCCGTACGCGCCCCACCTGGGACGCGGTCTGGCGCGGCATGGACCTGCTGCGGGAGCTGCCTGCCGGGGCGCACGTCGAGGACCGGTGGACCCGCGACCGCTGGTCGTTCACCTCGCACCGCGACCGCGTCCTGGCCGGCGAGCCCCCGCAGCCTCGTCGCGACGACGCGGTCACCGCGGCGAACAAGCTCGCCACGCGCGAGCGGGAACAGGCCCGGCTGGAGGCCCAGGAGGCGCTGGACGACCCGCTGGTGATGGCCGGGCGACGGCTGGCCGGGGAAGCGTTCGCCGGGGAGGTCACGGACATCGTGATGGCGTACAGCGAGAGCAAGCGGCCCAGCCCGCGCCCGCTGGTCACCGTCCGCACCGACGACCGGCCGCACTTGGGCGAGCGGGCGAAGGTGTACCGGTCGCTGGGCGGCAAGCCGCAGGCGGCCGAGTTCGTCGAGCAGCAGGAAGAGGGGGTCCTGGTGCTTCGTGTCGTGGACAAGATGGGCCGCGGCAAGGAGCCCGAGGCCGGGTCGGTGCCGAAGAAGGGCGACCGGGTCTGCTTCACCCTCTTCGAACACGAGCAGCGGGGCGGGGCCAAGCTCCCCGATCCGGAGCGGACCCCGTGGACGCACGGCGGGCCGCCCGGTGAGAAGGCCGCCGTACCGGAGGCCCCGGACGCGCAGACGGAGGAGGACGTCCTGTGACCGCCGAGGCAACCACGACCGCCGTCGACGCGCCCGCCGTCCCGGTCTTCGACCCGGGCGGGGAGGCCGCCCGCGCCACCGCCGCGATCCTCCACGACACCCTGCACGGCACCGAGCGCGGTGTCGTCGTCGACTCCCCGCCCGGCGCCGGCAAGTCCACGCTCGTGGTGCGGGCCGCGCTGGAGCTGGCCGCGGCCGGCCGTCCCCTGATGGTCGTGGCGCAGACCAACGCCCAGGTGGACGACCTGGTGCTGCGCCTCGCCGAGAAGAACCCCGACCTGCCGGTGGGGCGCCTGCACAGCAGCGACGCCGACCCGTACGACAAGGCGCTCGACGACCTGGCGAACGTGCGCAAGTCGGCGAAGGCCGCCGACCTCGCCGGGCAGGCCGTGGTCCTGTCCACGGCCGCGAAGTGGGCGCACGTGAAGGTGGACGAGCCGTGGCGGCACGCGATCGTCGACGAGGCGTACCAGATGCGCTCCGACTCGCTGCTGGCGGTCGCCGGGCTGTTCGAGCGGGCGCTGTTCGTGGGCGACCCCGGTCAGCTGGACCCGTTCGCGACGGTGGGCAGCGAGCAGTGGGCGGGCCTGTCGTACGACCCGTCCGCTTCGGCCGTGACGACGCTCCTGGCCCACAACCCGTCGTTGCCGCAGCACCGGCTGCCGGTGTCGTGGCGGCTTCCGGCGTCGGCGGCGCCGCTGGTCTCCGACGCGTTCTACCCGTACACGCCGTTCCGCAGCGGCACGGACCACGACGACCGGGGTCTGACCTTCGCCGTGCCCTCGGACGGCTCGGGCGCCGACCGGGTCATCGACGAGGCCGCCCGCTCGGGGTGGGGCCTGCTGGAGCTGCCCGCCCGGCACACGCCCCGCACCGACCCGGAGGCGGTGCGGGCGGTGGCGGAGGTGGTCCGGCGGCTCCTCGACCGGGAGGGCCGGGCGACGTCCGAGCGCTCTGCCGGCCCCGTCCCCCTGACCGCCGACCGCGTCGCCGTCGGCACGGCGCACCGCGACCAGGCGGCGGCGGTACGGGCGGCGCTGGCCGACCTGGGCGTGACCGAGGTGACCGTCGACACGGCGAACCGGCTCCAGGGCCGCGAGTACGACGTCACGGTCGTCCTGCACCCGCTGTCGGGCCGCCCCGACGCCACCGCCTTCCACTTGGAGACGGGCCGCCTGTGCGTCCTGGCCTCCCGGCACCGGCACGCCTGCGTCGTGGTCTGCCGGGAAGGGGTCGGCGAACTGCTGGACGACTACCCGTCCACGGAGCCGGTCCAGCTGGGCACGCTGGTGAAGTTCCCGGACGGCTGGGAGGCGAACCACGCGGTGCTGGCCCACCTGGCGGAACACCGGGTGCCCTGGCGGGGCTGATCGTCTGTCCGGCATCGTCGGACTGACGACCGGCCCGACACCCCGGCCCGCCGGTCGAAGCCCGGCACGCCGCCGGAGGCGGCCGATGGACACGGCCCGGACGGCTGGGAGGCGAACCGCACGGTGCCGGCACACCTGGCGGAACACCGCGTGGCGTGGCGGGCCTGAGCGTCTGTCCGGTGCCTGGCGCAGTTTCCCTCAGGGCTAAGATTTCAGCACCGAACACGTGCCGCGAGGGGAAGACATGGCTCAGGGCAGGGCGGCGAAGCGGCCGGACGCCGTGGCGGGGATCGTCGAGGACTGG
This sequence comes from Streptomyces mutabilis, assembly GCF_014649815.1. GTDB lineage: Bacteria > Actinomycetota > Actinomycetes > Streptomycetales > Streptomycetaceae > Streptomyces > Streptomyces mutabilis. Next base: position 731,041 of record NZ_BMTT01000001.1, read on the forward strand.
GCGCGGGAGCGGCCCGAGCTGGACACCTCGCCGCTGGAGGTGCTGGCCCGGCTGCACCGGTCGTACCTGCAGTACCAGTCGCGGATGACCTCGCGGCTCGACGAGCACGGACTGTCCGTCGCCGGGTTCGACGTGCTCACCGCGCTGCGCCGGGCCGGAGCCCCGTACCGGCTGACCGCCGGGCAACTCGCGGACTCCGGGCTGATCTCGTCGGCCGGGGTGACCCTGCGGCTGGACCGGCTGGAGAAGGACGGTCTGCTCGTGCGCGAGCGGGACGCCGGTGACCGGCGGGTGGTGTACTCGCGGCTCACCGAGGCGGGGCTGGCGAAGGTGGACGAGGTGTTCGCCGAACACCTGGAGAACGAACGCCGGATGCTCGACGGGCTCTCACCCGCCGAGCGTCGTCAGCTGGGCCGTCTGCTGTCCAAGCTGGAGCGTTCCATCGTGGACTCCGACGACATCCCCGCTCAGCGCGCCGAGACCGGCTGAGCCTTCGACTGCCGCCCGGCCTGCGCCTGGTAGAGGCGGCGCAGGCGGACCACGCCCAGGTCGTGCTGGTAGAGGTTCTCCCGCTGGTCGGCGTCCGCGGGCATGCTTTCGAGGATGACGCGGTCCTGCTCCAGGACCTCCCAGTGGCGGGCCTCGATCAGGGTCTTGTAGAGGAACCGCCAGGTGTCGCGCTGCCAGTCGCTCACCTTGCGGTAGCGCCAGAAGAAGACGCCGGTGCGTTCCGCGTCCACCGGGCAGGCCATGCCGACGATGCCGAACGGCCCGCCGGGGCCCGCCGACGGCGGGTAGGGGATGGACAGGTCGACCCAGTCGACGCCGGTGCGGCACAGCTCCACCCAGTCGAAGTTGACGCCGCGCTGGTCGGTCTTCTCGAAGAAGTAGCCGCGCTCGGTCTCCCGGATCCGGAACTTGGCGGACGTGTCGCCGGCGAACATGGTGTGCGACTCGGAGTGCAGGAACGCGCCGTGCATCGGGTCGAGCAGGTTCTCCATGGCGAACCGCCACGGCACGTTCCACTCGGCGTAGCAGAGGAAGGCGGAGACGTCGTCGTCGGTGAGCGGTTCGGGGAGCGTCAGCTCCACCGGCTCCGGGTGCTCCTCGTCGCCGAAGTAGGCGAGGATCGCGCCGCCGACCTCGCGCACGGGCGGCGAGGTGACGAGGGTCTTGCCCTCCAGGTTGCAGCCGGGCAGGCCGGGCACCGAGGTGACCGTGCCGGCGCCGTCGACCTCGACACCGTGGTACCAGCAGGCGACCCGGTCACCGAGGTGCTTGCCGAGGGACAGGGGCGCCCCGCGGTGGGGGCAGCGGTCGGCGAGCATGGAGAGCGCGCCGTCGGACTTGCGGAAGAGCAGCCAGTTCTCGCCGAGGACCGTCACCCTGCGCATGCCGCCGGGCTCGACGAAGCGGGACGGCACGACGGGGTGCCACTGGTTGCGCAGGCCGTGGGCGTAGATGTGCTCGGCGGTGTCGCGGGTGGAGAGGGTCATGTCAGGCTCCCAGGCGGTGCATCTCGGCGCGGAAGGACTCCTCGGTCCAGGGTTCGCCCGTGGGCGTGCGCAGTTGGCGGGAGTTGAGGCCGTCGATCACGTCGGCCAGTTCGTGACCGTCCTTGGTGAAGATGTCCTCGAGGGTGCGCGCGAGATCGGTCTCGTACGGGGTGGGCTCGTGGTCGCGGGTCTGGTGGGGGTCCAGGCAGGGCCAGGTGGTCTCGGACACGGCGTTCTCCGTAAGCGGTCAGAGGTTCAGGACGAGGCGGTCCGAGGCGCAGCGCGAGACGCAGATCATCATCGTCTCGCCGGTGGCGCGTTCGGCGTCGCTGAGCAGGAAGTCGCGGTGGTCGGGGGTGCCGGCCAGGACGCGGGTCTCGCAGGAGCCGCAGATGCCGTCCCGGCAGGAGGAGGCGACGGCGAGGCCCGCGTTCTCGGCGGCCTGCAGGATGGAGGTGCCGGGGCCGACGCTCAGGGTCACGCCCGACGTGCGGCACTCGACCTCGAAGGCGCTGTCGTCGCCGTCGTCGCGTGCCACGGCCGGGGCGGCGAAGCGCTCGGTGCGCAGCCGCCCCTGCGGCGCCGCCTCCTCGACGGCCTTCAGCAGCGGCTCGGGACCGCAGCAGTACACGAGCGCGTCGGGCTCGAGGTCCGCGAGGACGCCCGCCACGTCGATGTGTCCCTGCTCGTCCTGCGGTACGAGGGTCACCTCGCCGCCGCCGAGTGCGGCGAGTTCGCCACCGAACGCCATCGAGGCGCGGGTACGGCCGCCGTGGACCAGCCGGTACGGGATGCCGTCCCGCTCGGCGCGGCGGGCCATGGCCAGGATCGGTGTGATGCCGATGCCGCCGGCGATGAAGACGTAGGAGGCGGCCGGTTCCAGGGCGAAGTGGTTGCGCGGCCCGGCCACCCGCACGGTCTGGCCGGGCCGCACCTTGGTGTGCACGTGGCGCGAACCGCCCCGTGACGCCGCCTCGTTGAGGATGCCGAGCCGGTACGACCCCGTCTCCTCCGGGTCGCCGCACAGGCTGTACTGGCGGACGTGGCCGCCCACGTGCAGGTCCAGGTGGGCGCCCGGGGTCCAGGCCGGCAGCGGCTTGCCGTCCGGGTGGACCAGTTCGACGGAGAGGACTCCGTCCGCCTCCCAGGTCGTGCGGTGGACGAGGAGGTCCAGTTCCTGCTCTTCGGTGGTGCTCATGTCGGCGGGCCTCCCTACCGGGTGGGGATCTTGACGGGCGGGGTGAAGGGGTTCTTCATCGGGCCGAGCGTGGCCAGGTCGACCTCGACGAGGGTCGGCCCGTCGGAGGCGACGGCAGCGTCGATCACCTTCGCGGCCTGGCTCGCGTCGCCGATCCGCGCGTACGGGAGCGAGCAGGCGGCGGCGAGCTGTGCGAAGTCGGGGGTGAACAGGTCGACGCCCGAGCGGCGTTCGGTGTAGGTGGCCTGCATGTTGCGCAGCACGCCGTAGCCACCGTCGTTGAAGACGACGAGGGTCAGCCGGGGCCGTTCCTGGGCGAGGGTGAGCAGTTCGCCGAGGTGGACGGCGAGTCCGCCGTCCCCGGCGATGACCACGGTCGGCTCGTCGGGGCGGGCGAGGGCGGCGCCGATGCCCATGCCGAGGCCCTGCCCGATGCCGCCGCCGCGCGGGAAGACGTTGGCCCGCGGGTCGTGGATCGGCAGGAGGCGGTTGCCCCAGGCCGAGGAGGGGATGGTGACGTCCCGGGCGACGACGGCGCCCCGCGGCAGGGCGGCGGCGAGGGCGTCACAGACGGCCGCCTGGGGTCCGATGCCGTCGTGCAGTACGGCCCGTACCTCCTCGCGCGCCCGCCGCACCCGTTCCGTCCAGCCTCCGTCGGCCCGGACGGCGACCTCCGTGAGCCTCGGCAGGACCGCGCCCGCGTCGCCGTGGAGTGCGTGCGACGCGGGGTACACCCGGCCGAGGGCGGCGGCGTCGACGTCGATCTGAATGTGGGCCTCGGGGAGGCGGATTCCGTAGTCGGCGGTCTCGTTGGATCGGAAGTGGGTGCCGACGGTGACGACGACGTCGGCGTCCGCGAGGAGGGCGCGGGCGGCGGGCGTGGTGGCGAAGTTGCCGATGACCTGGTCGTGGTCCTCGGGTACGGCGCCCCGGCCGGAGTTGGAGGTGAGCAGGCCGGCGCCGGTCGTCTCCAGCAGGGCGAGGAGCTGGTCGCGGGCGGTGTTCGCGCCGCCGCCGGCCCAGATCAGCGGGCGGCGGGCGGTGGCGAGCAACTCGCGTGCGCCGGCCAGCGCGGAGGCGTCCGGCACCGGAACCTCGAAGGCGGGTGCGCCCTGCCCGTCGTCCTCCTGGACCGCGTACTGCAGGTCGATCGGCCACTCCACGCTCGCGGGCCCGCCCGGCGCGGTGAGTGCGGCGGCGGACGCCTCGCGCAGGACGCGGCCCGCGTCCCGGGCGGAGGTGACGGTCGCGGCGTACTTGGACACCGCGGCGAGCATGCCGAGCTGGTCCTTGGTCTCGTGGATGAAGCCGCGTCCGCTGCCGAGGTACGCCGACTCGACCTGCCCGGTGATGTGCAGCACCGACGTCCCCGACGCCAGCGCCTCGATCAGGGACCCGGCGGCGTTTCCCGCGCCGGTGCCGGTGGAGGTGAGCGCACAGCCGATGGAGCCGCGGGCCCGGCCGTGGGCGTCGGCGGCGTTGACGGCGCTCGCCTCGTGCCGCACCGGCACGAACCGCAGCTCCGGGTCGGCCTCGACGGCCTCCACCAGCGGCAGGTTGTGGACGGACACGATGCCGAACACGGTGTCGACGCCGAGGGACTTGAGGTGGGCGGTCAGGAGTCCGCCACCGTGGTCGTAACGCATGCGAGCTCCTCAGAGGATGCCGCGGCCGACTCCGCCGCAGACGTCGATGCTGGTTCCGGTGATGTAGGAGGCGCGCGGCGAGAGCAGCGAGACGATCGCGTAGGCGACTTCCTCGGCGCGGCCGAGCCGCCCGAGCGCGATGCCCCGGTCGGCGGCGATCTCCGCCTGCCACTCCTCGTAGGTGAGTCCGCTGTCCGCCGCCGCGTGGCGGCGGGTCCACTGGCCGGTGTCGACCAGGCCGAGGCAGACGGAGTTGACGCGGATGCCCTCGGGGGCGAGTTCGCGGGCCAGGGAGGCGGAGAGGTTGAGGATGCCGGCGCGGGCGGCGCTGGTCGTGATCAGCCGGGTCTCGGGCTGTTTTGCGAGGACGGCGTTGACGTTGACGACCGCGGCGGCGTCGGAGGCGCGGAGGTGATCGCGGACGGCGCCCAGAGGGTTGAGGACGCCCGCGAACTTCAGTTCCAGCTCGTCGCGCCAGTCGTCCTCGGTCGTCTCGTCGAGGGACTTCATCCGGGACTGGCCCGCGTTGTTGACGAGTCCGTCGAGCCGTCCGCCGAGACGGGCGGCGGCGCGCTCGGCGAAGTCCCGTACGGCGTCCGCGTCCCGGACGTCGCAGACGCCGGTGTACAGCCGGTCCGTACCGGCGCCGAGGCCCGCGGCGGCCTTGGCGAGCCGGTCGGCGTCCCGGCCGCAGGTCGCGACGCGGGCTCCTTCCGCGAGCAGGGCGCGGACCGTGGCCAGGCCGACGCCGGAGCTGCCGCCGGTGACCAGGACGGTGCGGTCGGCGAGGCCGAGATCCATGAGTACTCCTAGACGCTGGGGAGGGTGTTCAGTGCATGGTGAAGCCGCCGTTGACGGCGACCACCTGCCCGGTCAGATAGCGGGACTCCTCACCGAGCAGGTAGGAGACGAGCCCCACCAGGTCGTCGGGCCGCTGCGGGCGGGGGATCGCGCGGTTCGCCGCGTACAGGGCGTGCCGCTCGGCCGGGACGGACTCGGTCGCCTCGACCTCCGTCAGGCCCGGTGCCACCGCGTTGACGGTGATGCCCCGCTCTCCCAGCTCGCGGGCCATCGCTCGGGTCAGGGCGAGGACCGCGCCCTTGGAGGCGATGTAGTGGGCGAGGCGTGGGGAGCCGTAGAGGGCCGCGTCGGAGGCGATGTTGACGATCCGTCCCGGGGTGGACATCAGCGGCAGCAGGTGCTTGGCGACGAGCCAGGGGCCGCGTGCGTTCACGGTCATCAGCCGGTCCCAGGTCTCCACGTCGATGTCCTGGAACTCCTTACCGCCCACTCCGTTGGCGAGCGCCGCGTTGTTGACCAGTCCGTACACGGGGCCGCCGGGTGCGATACGTGCGGCCAGCGCCTGGGCCGAGGCCGGATCGGCGACGTCCAGCGGCACGAACTCCGCCGTGCCGCCCGCCTCGCGGATCGCCGCCGCCGTGCGGGAGCCCCGCTCCTCGTTCAGCTCGGCGACGACGACCCGGTACCCGTCGGCCGCCGCCCGGCGGGCCATGGCCTCCCCCAGGCCACGGCCCGCGCCGGTCACGACGACCGTACGGCGCCCGCCGGCCGGGTCAGTCACGGGTGACGCCGTACAGCGGGGAGTACTCGGGGTAGGTCGGCACCTGCGGCTTCTGCGTGCCGATGATCACGCAGAACAGGGCGTCCGTGTCGCCCTCGTTCTTCAGCGAGCGGGTCACGCCGGCCGGCACGACGATCATGTCGCGGTAGCCGAGGGTGCGGTACTCGGTCTCGTCGGGGCCGCGGTGGATGCCGACGCGGACCTGGCCCTCCAGGACGAAGAAGGCCTCCTCGACGTCGTGGTGGGTGTGGGCGGGGCCCTCGGCACCGGGCGGCAGCAGCATGTTGGAGAAGGTGAAGCCGCCGGAGGGGATGATGCGGCCGTCGTTCTCGTGGTTGCCGGTGGCGCCGGAACCGACGTAGCGGATCTGCGCCCGCTTGTACTGCGGGCCGGCCTTCTCCTGGAAGGAGAGGGTGCCCCAGTCCGGTTCGCGGGAGTCCTTGGAGGCGATCAGGGAGTCGGTGTACTTGGCGAGGTCCCCGCCGTTGTCGTAGTCGGTGGTGGTCAGCGGCATGGTGATCAGCCCTTCGTGGCGCGGGTGTCGGTGACGATGTGCAGGTGGGAGAGCAGCCAGGCGTTGAAACGCCCGGGCTGTTCCTGGTTGGCCAGGTGACCGGCGTCCTTGACGATCACGGAGGCGGTCTTGTGCAGCCCGCCGGCCAGGACCTGTGAGGCGTCGGGGCCGGTGATCCGGTCCTTCTCCCCGCACAGGACGAGGGTGGGCGCGGTGACCCGGTGGAGTTCGCCGCGCAGGTCGGTGCGGGCCATGGACTCGGCCGCCGACGCGTAGCCGGGCAGCCGGATCGAGTCGGCCATCGTGTCGACGACCCGTCGCACCAGCTCGGTCGGCGCGTCCTGCGACAGGAGCCGGGGGCCGCGGCGCTCCGCGAAGGCACGGGAGCCGAGGCTCTCCAGCTCCGGGACGCGGGCGCGCATCGCGGCGGCCTTCTCGGGGCTCGTACCGGAGCCGGGGGTGGAGTCGGCGACGGTGAGGGAGGCGACGAGGTCCGGGTGCCGGGTGGCGAGCCGCAGCGCGATCACGCCGCCCCAGGAGACGCCGACGACGTGCGCCTCGGTGTCGCGTGCCCGGATGACCTCGGCGGCGGTGTCGGCGTAGTCGTCGAGGGTGAGGTCCTGCTCCGGGTCGGCCGACTGGGCGTATCCGGGGGCGTCCCAGGCCACCGTCCGGTGGGCGGCGGCGAGCGTCTCGGTCTGCGGGGCGAACGCGGCGGACGAGGAGCCGATGCCGTGCAGGCACAGCACCAGCGGCCCGTCGTCCCCGTTCTCCTCCAGGTGCAGCCCGGCGGGGTCGTACGCGGTCACAGGATCTGCCCCCGGCGTCCGGCCAGGGCCGCGAGCGAGCGCAGCACGGCGTAGGGGACGACCTGGCTGGTGGCCGGGTTGGCCGCGTCGGGGACGTGGCGCACCTCGAAGCGGTACGAGCCCTGCGGTCCGCTCGCCTCGATGACGTGTGAGGTGTGCGAGGCCGCCGGGTCGGCGACCACCCGCACCCGTACGGCGTCGAGGTCGCCGACCGCGAGGGCCACGGAGGCGGCGACGTTCGTGGACTTCGGGAACCTGACCGGTACGTCGCGCGCGGTGCCGCGCATGACTTCCACCGGGGTGGTCGTGGCCCGCAGCCGGGCGAGGGTCTCCTCGTCCATCCAGGGCTGTTCGAGGGTGGACGGCAGCTTGGTGGTGGTCAGCGTGACCTCGCCGAGCGGTCCCATGGCGCGTACGGCCTGGAGCAGGTCGAGTCCGCCGACCGCGCCGCCTGTGAAGTACACCCGGCCGGGCCCGGCCGCCAGGAGCCGCTTCGACAGTTCCTCGTCGGTCAGCGCTCCGGTGGACGCCACGAGCAGGTCGGTGCCGGACGCGAGGATCGTCTCACCCCGTTCGCGTACGACGCCCTGTCCGGCGGCCTCGACGATCAGGTCGCAGGAGGCGAGGGCCTGTTCCACGGTGAGCTGCGGGGCGGGGACGGCGTCGCCGAGCGGCCGGTTGTCGACGATGCCGACGAGTTCGGCGCCCGGCACGTCGCCCGCGGCGAGCGCGGTGCCGACGGTCCGGCCGATGGCGCCCCAGCCGATGAGGCCGACCTTGCGCGTGTGGGCGTTCATGCCGCGGCTCCTTCGGTGCCGGAGCCGGGGCCGGGGTTCGTGGCGGCGGGCGCGTCCACGGGGGCGACGACCGGGCTGCCGTCGGGCGTGCCCGTCATGTGGGCGCGGATCCGCTTCGACGGCGGGCCGGCCGTCCCCCACAGGTCGGACAGTTCGGGGGTGCGCCGCCACACCTTGCAGATCCAGGTGTCCTCGACGACCTGGGCGACCTCGGTCGTGTACTCGCACACCAGGCCGGTGGGGTCGGTGAAGTAGGAGAAGGTGTTGTTGCCGGGGCCGTGCCGGCCGGGGCCCCACTCGGGGGCGATGCCGTGGTGCCGGAGCCGGCCGAGGCCGCGCATGAAGTGGTCGATCGAGGTCATCTCGTAGGCCACGTGGTTGAGGGAGACCCACGGCGCCTGGTTGAAGGCGACGCAGTGGTGGTCGGAGCCGCAGCGCAGGAACGCCATCTGGTGCTCGGACCAGTCCGAGACGCGCATGCCGAGCACGTCGCGGTAGAAGGCGACGGAGGCGTCGATGTCTGGGGTGTTGAGGACGGCGTGGGTGACGCCGACGGGCAGGGAGACGTCCCGGTTGCGTTCGGTGACCGCCCAGGTGTCGGCGGAGAGTTCGATGAGCCGTCCGTCGAGGTCGTGGAAGCGCAGGCCGTAACCGCCGCCGACCTGGTCGAGGGGGCCGGGTTCGGTGACGAGGGCGATGCCGCGGGCCCGAAGGCGGCGGGCGGCCTCGTCGATCTCGGCGGGGGTGGCGAGGGCGAAGACGAGGCGGCCCAGGCCGATCCGGTCGGAGCGGGTCAGGCGCAGGGCGTGGTGCTCCTCGCCGGTGCCCCGCAGCCAGCTCGCGCTGTGCTCGGCCTCGACCACCTGGAGGCCCCAGACCTCCTCGTAGAAGTCGACGGCGTCGGCGAAGTTCGGGGTGAGCAGTTCGACCGAGCGCAGGGCGCGCAGCCGGCCGATCGGGGGGTGGGTCGTGGCGGGGTCGGTCGGGGGGTGGTTCATGGCGGAATCTCCCGAGGGGTGGGTCAGTTGGCCCAGGGCAGGGGCGTGGAGTCGGTGCCCCAGTACAGGGACTTCTGCCGCTGGTAGGCGCGGATCAGGTCGCGGCCCTTCTCGATGCCGAGCCCGGAGTCCTTCATCCCGCCGAAGGGGGTCGAGATGGAGAACTGCTTGTAGGTGTTGATCCAGACGGTCCCGGCCTCGATCCGCCGTCCGAGCCGCCAGGCGGCCCGCGCGTCGCGGGTCCAGATACCGCAGGCGAGCCCGTAGACGGAGTCGTTGGCCTGGGCGACGAGTTCGTCCTCGTCCTCGTAGGGGAGCGCGACGAGCACCGGGCCGAAGATCTCTTCTTGGCAGGCGCGGGCCGAGTTCGGCAGGGAGTCGATCACGGTCGGCAGGTAGTAGGCACCCTTCGCGTAGCGCTCGCCCTCGGGCGCGGAGCCGCCGCACAGGACCCTGCCGCCCTCCTTCCGGGCGAGGTCGACCGCCGCCGCGACGGCGTCCCGGTGCGCGTGGTGCACGAGCGGCGCGACCTGCGTGTCGGGGGACGTGCCCGGCCCGACGCGCAGCTTGCGCACCCGTTCGACGAGTTCGCCGACGAAGGCGTCGTAGCGCGAGGCGTGGACGAACAGCCGTGAACCGGCGATGCAGGACTGGCCGCTGGAGGAGAAGATCCCGTACATCACGCCCGCGAGGGCCTGTTCGGTGTCGGCGTCCTCGCGCACGATCGTCGGGGACTTCCCGCCCAGTTCGAGCGAGGCGGGGACGAGTTTGTCGGCGGCCGCACGGGCGATGGCGCGGCCGGTGGTGGTGCCGCCCGTGAAGCCGATCCGGCCGACCAGCGGGTGCCGGACGATCGCGTCGCCCACGATGCGGCCCTTGCCCGGAAGCACCGCGAGCAGCGCGGTGGGCAACCGCTCCTCGGTGAGGACCCGGTGGACCAGGCGCCCGAAGGCGAGGGAGACCAGCGGGGTCCACTCGGCGGGCTTGAGCAGGACCGCGTTGCCGCCGGCCAGGGCGGGGGCGACCTTCTGGGCGTCGGAGGCGATCGGCGAGTTCCAGGGGTTGACGGCGCCGACGACACCGATCGGTTCGTACGTACTCATCGTGACGTAGGGGCCGCGCGGGGGTGTGAGCGCGTCCTCGGCCGTCTCCAGGGCGGCGACCGTGTAGCGGAAGGTGCCGGCGGCGCTCAGCGCGAGGGCGCGGGTCTCGCCGAGGGTCTTGCCGGTGTCGGCGGTCTGGAGGGCGGACAGCGCGTCGGCGTGCTCCTCGAGCAGGTCGCCGATCCGGTACAGGACGCGGGCCCGCCGGTGGGGCGGGAGGTCCCGCCACTCGGGTGCGGCGGCGGCCTCGGCGGCGGCGTGCGCGGCCTCGTCCACGTCGGCCGGGGAGGCGGCGTGGACGGTGGTGATGAGGCTGCCGTCGGCCGGGTCCACGGTGTGGATCGGCAGACCGCCACCGCGCCGCCAGCGCCCCGCGATGAGGATCTCGTCGGCTGGGATGCGCGGCATGGGGGCCTCCGGAAAGGGACGGTGCGGGAACTCGCGGACAGGGCGGGGGCGTTGCCCGAGGCGCCGTGTCTAAGCACCAGAAATCTAAGGGCTTAATTAATTGGCCCGCAAGGGACCGCGGCCGATGAATTTTTCGCGACGTCAGGAGTAAGGCTTGCCTAACCTCGGCGGGCTACCGGTAGAACTTAAGCCCTGAGACATTCAGCGCCTACATAACCGGGACCGGCGGCACCGTCCGCCCGACCCGCTCCCGTCTCGTCCTCGCCGCACCTCTCCAGCACTCATCGCCGCCCGGCACGCGGTTGCTCCGCCGTGCCGTGTGTCCCGAACCGGAGAACACACCCATGACGCTCGACGCAGCCCGCGCCACCCCGGGCCGACAGGACGACTCGGCCGCGCTGGCGGCCTCCATCGGCGCCCGCTTCGAACGCCTGCCGCTGTGCCGCTGGCAGGTGATGGTCCGGCTCGTCGTCGGCGCCGTCACCTTCTTCGAGGCGTTCGACCAGCTCCTGATCGCTTACGCCCTCCCCGACCTGCGCGACGAGTGGCACCTCGGCACGACGCAGGTCACCGCCCTGATGACGGTCGGCTCGATCGGCATGCTGATCGGCGCGCTGGCCTCGGGCAGGCTCGCGGACCGGATCGGCCGGGTGAAGGTCATCGCCGGCTGCATCGCGCTGTCCGGCATCTGCAACCTGGCCCTGACCCTGTGCACCTCGCCCGAACCGTTCATGGCGATCCGCTTCGTCCAGGGCATGGCCATCGGCGGCGAGGTGCCCATCGCGGCCACCTTCATCGCGGAGATCACCCGCGCCCACCAGCGCGGCCGCTTCGTCCTCCTCTACGAACTGGTCTTCCCGGCCGGCCTCACCGCGGGCGCCCTCCTGGCCGCCTGGCTGGTGCCGGTACTCGGCTGGCGCTGGGTGTTCGCCCTGGCGGCCGTCCCCGGCCTGCTGTGCTTCGCACTCGTCCGCTGGGTACCGGAGTCACCGCGGTGGCTCGCCGACCACGGCAGGCACGACGAGGCCCTGGCGACGATGGCGACGATCGAGGAGAAGGTCGAGAGGATCACCGGCGCCCCGCTCCCCGACCCCGCCCCGGCGCGCCCCGTCCCGCCCGCGCCGCACAAGAGCGGCCTGCGCGAGTTGCTGACCGGCAGGTACGGCAAACGCACCCTCGTCATCGGACTGCTGTGGTTCACCGGCTACTTCGCCAACTACGGCATCACGTCCTGGCTGCCCACCATCTACGAGGGCCACTTCGACCTCAGCCTGTCCACGGCCCTCCTCTACTCGACCGTGACGAGCTGCGCGGGCCTGGCCGGCTGCCTGGTCGTCGCCCTCACCGTCGACCGGGTCGGCCGCCGCAACACCGTGATCTGGTGCATGGCGGCCGCGGCACTCTGCCTGCTGCTCCTGGGCCTGCTGGCCGGCGACTCCGCTGAGGGCGTCCTGGCCTGGACGTCCCTGGCCTCGGTCTTCCTCTTCGGCTCCAACATCTGCCTCTACCTCTACACGCCGGAACTCTTCCCCACCCGGATCCGGGCGCTCGGCTCGAGCGTGGGCGGCGCGATGAACCGCCTGGGCGTCATCCTCGGCCCGATCGTCGTCGGCGCCATCTACGCGGGAGGCGCCATCGGCACGGTGTTCGTGACCCTGGCCGCCGTCGCCCTCGTCGGCTCGCTGTCGGCTGCGGTCGGGGCGGAGGAGACGAGCGGGCGGACACTGGAGGACGTCGCGCCGTAGCGTGCCGTCACCGAGGCCCGCGGGCGGTGGGTGCCTTACGCCACGACGTGAACACTTGCGGCGAATTTGTCCTTGGGTCGCTCATATGAGAGGCGTGTGAACAGTTTCGGCGGAAGTGTTCACGGTTGCGGGGCGGTGGGTGTGGGCGGTGCGGGCCGCGAGCCGGTGGATCAGCCGGCGGGCCGGTTCCGGATCGACGACCTCGATGTGGTCCCCGAACTGGAGCAGTTGCCGCACTCCGTCCAGTCCGCCGTACGCCACGATGATCTCGACCCGCCCGTCGCCGTCCGGTCGGTCACCCACCGTCCGGAGCCGGGCGCCCAGGATGCGGCGGGCCAGGTCGACGCTCCCTGCATCGACGCGCGCCGTGACGATGACGTCCTGCCTGCTCTCCAACATCTCGCCCAACTCCCGTGCCGTACCGACGAGGTCGGCGCCGGGCCGGAGCCGCCGGGCGGTGTCCAGCACCGTCCAGTCCCTCAGGCGGGTGAGGGCGAACATGCGCGGACGCCCGTCCCGGTCGCCCACGAGGTACCACCGCCCGGCCCGCTCCACCAGCCCGTAGGGATCGACCACGAAGTCCTCGGCGGCAGCCGCGCCACTGGGCCGGTAGCCGATCCGCAGCCGCCTACCCGTACGCACGTCCCGCACCAGCGCCGCGACGTCGGGCAGCGGCGCGGCCTCCCCGAACCAGGGCCGGTTGTCGATCGCGATCACGTCCGTCAGCGACAGCGGCAGGTCGTCCCGGGCGGGCGGTGGCGACCGGCGCGGCGTGAGCTTGCGCAGCGCCGACCGGGCGGCCGCCTCGCCGCCCACCCGGCGGGCCCGGTCGGGATCGAGCCCGACGGCCCGCAGCAGGTCCGCCTCGCCGGTCGTCAGCTTCGACAGATCGGCCTGGTCACCGGGCAGCAGACTGATCCCGCCGTACTTGCCCCGCTCGGTGGAGACGGGAATTCCCGCGTCGACCAGCGCCCGCACATCCCGGAGCACCGTCCGCTTCGAAACCCCCAGCTCCCCGGCCAACGCCTCGGCGGTGGTCCGCGGACGCGCCTGCAACGCCGCCAGCAGCTCGATCAAACGCTGCGGTCGCCCCATGGGCCCCACTCTCCTCGAACAGGACAGGTTCTGTCATGTTCCCACGCGAGGCTGTCACCGACGGCCGGAACGCCCGGCCCGGAAGGAGCCGGCCACCCATGTCCGCACCGTCCACACCCAACCTCTTCCTCGTCTACGTCACCGACGCCGAGCGCGCGACCGCCTTCTACACCGACCTGTTCGACATGAAGCCGATCATGGTCACTCCGCGCTACATCCCGTTCGAGGTCGCGCCCGGAGTGGTGTTCGCCCTCTGGAGCGGCCAGACGGACCGGCTCGGCCCGCAGACGCCGCGCACCTCGGAGATCGGCCTGATGCTCCCGGGCCCCGCCTCCGCCATCGACGACCTCCACACCGCGTGGACCGCCAAGGGCGCCACTGTGGTCGAACCGCCGCACGACGAGGTCTTCGGCCGCACCTTCGTCGTCGCGGACCCCGACGGCAACCTGATCCGGGTGGCGCCCGTCGACTAGCCGGCGTGTCTCACGGCGCCCGCAGTCAGGACCTCGCCGAGTTGGATCATCATGCGACGTTCCGTCGGGACGTGGCGGTCATGCACGTGCCTGGCCTGTTCCAGACAGAGGACCACGCCCGCTCCCTCTTCACCTACATGAATCCGGAGTTCCCCGATGGCGAAGTGGAGCACCGGGTGCAGCACAGGATGAAGCGAAAGGTCATCATCGAAGGACCTGATCCCGTCCCCTACGAGACGTTGATTCATGAGGCAGCTCTGCGGATCAAGAGTGGCCGGACGTGCCGCGAGCCGTGCACAACTGACACGCATCGCGGAGATGTCCGAGGCCGAGCACGTCGCGGTCCGGGTCTTCCCGCTCCCACTGGACGACTTCGCCGGAGCGGGCAGCACCATGGTGCACGTGGGAGGAGCCGTACCCCGCTTGGACACAGTGGTGCGCGACGCACCGCACGGCACGGTCTTCCTCGACTCCGAGGCCCAACTCGACCACTTTCGCAGGCTCTTTCGTAGAGTGAGGGACGAATCGCTCTCGCCCGAGCGATCGCGTGACCTCATCCATAAGCTGGCCAAGGAGCTGTGAGGGAGTCATGCCCACCCCCACCCAGTGGCAGAAGTCGTCCTACTCCGGTGGCGGTGAAGGCAACGACTGCGTGGAGATCGCCCACCGCCACCCCGACATAGCCATCCGCGACTCCAAAGCCCCGCCCGAGCCGTGCTCACCTTCCCCGCCCCCGCCTTCACCGCCTTCCTCGCCGTCCTCGAAACCCCCGCCGGGGAATAACCGGAGACTGTCTCCCGTTACGTCGCGCAGCGAACGACATCGAACGTGACACCCGGGAGGCACCCCACCATGGCCCCAGACGCCGCCGCAGGCACAAGCACCGCAGAGGAGATCCGGGGCACCGCCCACGGCACCGCACCCGTCCCCCTCTCCGTGCTGGACCTGGTGACCGTCGGCGCCGGCCGGACCGCCACGGACGCCCTGCGCACCAGCGTGGACATCGCACGCCTCGCGGAGCGGCGCGGCTTCCACCGGTACTGGGTCGCCGAGCACCACTCGATGCCCGGCGTCGCCTCCTCCTCCCCCGCGGTGATCCTTGCCCACCTGGCGGCCCACACCGACCGCATCCGGCTCGGCTCGGGCGGCGTCATGCTCCCGAACCACGCGCCGCTGGTGATCGCGGAGCAGTTCGGAACCCTGGAGGCGATGGCCCCCGGCCGCGTCGACCTCGGCCTCGGCCGCGCCCCCGGCACCGACGGCGCCACCGCCGCCGCCCTGCGACGCACCGACCGCCTGAACGAGGGCGCCGACGACTTCCCGCAGCAGCTCGCCGAGCTGATCCGGTTCCTGGACGACGACTTCCCCGACGGGCATCCGTACCGGCGCATCCACGCCGTGCCCGGCCCCGTGCAGGCCACGTCGCACGGTGGTGTGCAGTCGGCCCACCGGCCGCCGGTGTGGCTGCTCGGCTCCTCCGGCTTCAGCGCCCGGCTGGCCGGCACCCTGGGGCTGCCCTTCGCCTTCGCGCACCACTTCTCCGCGCAGAACACGATCCCCGCGCTGGACCTGTACCGGGAGTCCTTCCGCCCCTCCGCCGTCCTCGACGCGCCCTACGCCCTGATCGGCGTCTCCGCGCTCGCCACCGACGACGAGAAGGAGGCCCGTCGGCAGGTGCTGGCCGCCGCGCTGAACATGGTCCGGCTGCGCACCGGGCGCCCCGGGCTCGTGCCGACGCCCGAGGAGGCGGAGGCGTACGACTTCAGCCCGATGGAGCAGGACTTCGTCCAGTCCTGGAACTCCAACGTGATCCACGGGACCGTGGACGAGGTACGGGCGGGCCTCGACGATCTCCACAAGCGCACCGGCGCCGACGAGCTGATGCTCACCGCCAACGCCCACGGCGGCGACGTGCGCCTGCGCTCCTACGAGCTGATCGCCGACGCCTACGGCTTGTCGGCGCCCGCCTGAACCCCGGCCCCGCCGGACCCGGCGGCGGAGCCCAGCAGGGCCGAGATGCGGTCCGGTGCAACGGGCCGGGAGTACAACCAGCCCTGACCTGTGTCACAGCCGATGCGGCGCAGACGGGTCGCCTGGTCGGATGTCTCCACGCACTCGGCGGTGACGGTGAGGCCGAGGCGGTGGGCGAGCTGGACCATCGCCTCGACGATGACCTCGTCGGCCGGGCTCGCCGCGGACGCGTCGGCCCCGGAGGCCACCCCGGCGTCCGAAGCCCCGGCATCCGCGAGCCCAGTGTCCGAGGGCCCGGAATCCGAGGCCCCGGCATCTGAGAGCCCGGCGTCCGAGGCCCCCGCGTCCGCGGTCCCGGCGTCCCGGCCCGCGTCGTACTGGAAGCCCCGCACGAAGGCGCCGTCCAGCTTGAGCACCGAGACCGGCAGCCGGCTGAGGTAGGCCAGGTTCGAGTAGCCGGTGCCGAAGTCGTCGATGGCGATGTGGACGCCCATGTCGCTGAGCGCCTTGAGGGCCTGAAGCGGGCGCCCGGCGGAGCCCATGACCGCCGACTCGGTCAGCTCCAGCTGGAGCAGCTCCGGGGCCAGGCCCGTCTCCTCCAGGGTCGCCGCCACGTCCGCCACCAGATCGGAGTCCCAGACCTGGCGGACCGCCACGTTGACGCTGACGAAGATCGGCGGGTCGTCCGGGTGGGCCAGCTGCCAGCGCCGCGCCTGCCGGCAGGCCGTGCGCAGGATCCAGCGGCCAAGAGGAACGATCGAACCGTCCTCCTCCGCCAGTGCGATGAACCGATTCGGCGCAAGTACGCCGAACTGAGGATGATTCCATCGGATGAGGGCCTCGACGCCCCGCACCCGGCCGTCCTCCATGCCCACCAGCGGCTGGTACTCCAGGGCGAACTCGCCCCGGTCGATGGCGGGACGGAGGGTGGCGGCCAGCGCCTGGCGGGTCATGCGGTTGGCGTTGCGTTCGGGGTCGAACAGGGTCCAGCGGGCCCTGCCGTCGGCCTTGGCCCAGTACAGGGTCGTGTCGGCCGCCTGCATCAGAGCGGTCGGCGTGGTACCGGCGGTGTGGCGCTCGACGACGCCGACGGAGGCGGTGACCGAGAGGCGGCGGTCGGAGACCTCGAAGGGCGCCTGGAGGGCCGCCAGCACGGATTCGGCCAGGTCGGCGAGCTGGTCGGTGCCCGCGGAGTCCTCGACGAGGAGGGCGAACTCGTCGCCGCCGAGCCGGGCCACCAGCGGGGTGCCGGAACGGGGGTCCGCGGCCTCCTCGGCGCAGCGCGTGAGGCGTTCGGCCACGGCGGCCAGCAGCCGGTCGCCGACCCGGTGGCCGAGGGTGTCGTTGACGGCCTTGAAGCCGTCCAGGTCCAGGTAGCAGACGCCGATCCGGCCGGTGCCACCGTGCTCGTACGAGTCTGCCTCCAGCGCCGCCGTCAGCCGCTCGAAGAACAGGGCGCGGTTGGGCAGCCGGGTCACCGGGTCGTGCATCTGGAGGTGGCGCAGCCGGGCCTGGAGCTCGCGCCGGGCGCTGATGTCGGTGACCGACATCAGCACCCCCGGGGCGCCCTCGGCCTCGGCGAGCGGCTCGACCGTCACCTGCGCCCACAGGGAGCGCCCGTCGGCCCCCTTGAGGCGCCGGGTGCAGCGCAGCCGTGACCGGAGGCCGTCCAGCACCTCGCGGTACGCCTGCCAGGTGCCGGCGTCGGAGGCGAGGTCCACGAGGTCGGCGGCGGGGCGGCCGGCCAGCGCTTCCGGGCCGGTGCCCAGCAGGGTGCCCAGCGTGTCGTTGGCGCTGACGACCAGGCCCTCGGTGTCGACGACGGCCATCGCGAGGGGGGCGGCCGTGAACGCCGAACGGTAGGTCGGTGCCCCCGCGCACGGCGCACGTGGGGCCAGCTCGGCGTCACTGTCCGTGACGGCGGACCGGTCGAAGTCTGCCGCGGGCGCCGGCCCTTCGGAGGTTCCGTTCACCGCTCGCTCCCGCAGTGCCTCGATCTCTGTGCGTGCTCTGTTCGTGCAGGAAAGTGTGCCGATCATAGAGGCTGGCACGGAGCCCTTCCAGCCGCCGCCTCACGCTCCCGACCGGCTGACCCCTGCGCCAGATCGTTTCTGCTCGCACCTGGACGAGTTCTTCATGCCCCCGACCAGTTGTGACGTTGCGTAAATGACTTCCGAGTGCCCGAGCGGTGATGTGCGCCGAAATTCAGGACGGCTCACCCATCCGGCGCACGCGAACAGGGCGTAGTACGACAATCACCCACAAGCTGGGTGCGGTGTCCCGTCAACCGCACCCGGAGGTCCATGTGCCGCGCCAGCTCCCCCTGAGGCGACTTCCCCGGGAGGCCCTCAAGGGGCTCGACGCGGACCGCGGGGCGGGAGCGGCCCGGCCCAGGTTGCGCAGTACGGCGGCGGTGTGCACCACGATGTCGGCACTCGCCGCGACTTCCCTGATCACCGCCCCCTCGGCCGCCGAGCCCTTCTCCCCGCAGCCTTGCGCCCTCCGGCGCACCGAGGTGCACCACTCCGAGGGACTGAGCACCTGGAACGCCGCGTACCCGAAGCCCGTGCGGGCCCTGGACGCGGTGATGGTCTTCCTGTCCTTCCCCGACTCCCAGCCGCTGACCGCCCCGGCCGAGCTCGCCGCCGACCACTTCCCCGCCACCACCCGCTTCTTCCAGCGCGCCTCCTACGGCAGGTTCACGCTGCGCCCGCACCCGCTGCCCGGCTGGATCTCCATGCCGCGGCCGTCGACGGCGTACGACATACAGCGTGACTGGAGCCCCGAGCACCGGGCCGCCTACCTGCGCGACGCCCTCGACGCCGCCGACCGGCACGTCGACTTCTCCCGCTACGACATCGTGTACTTCGTTGCCGACCCGGACGCGCCCGGCGTGGACTCCGACGCCACGAAGGTCGTCAACCTGAACACTCCGCTGCGGGCCGACGGCACGGACATCCGGCGGGTCGTCACCGTCTTCGAGAACCATCCGCCGGACCGGCTGGTCCTGGCCCACGAGACGGGACACGTCTTCGACCTGCCCGATCTCTACCACCGGCCCGAGGACGACGAGGGCGACTGGGACACCCACGTCGGCGACTGGGACCTGATGGGCAGCCAGTTCGGACTGGCCCCGGACCTCTTCGGCTGGCACAAGTGGAAGCTGGGCTGGCTGGAGCCCCGGCAGGTGGCGTGCGTGCGGGGCGGCGAACCGGTCCGCCTGACGCTGGAGCCGCTGGGGGCGGGGCCTGGGGTGGTGGTGACCGGCGCCGCGGGAGCGCCCGCCTTCGGCCTCGGGCGCGGCACCAAGCTGGCGGTGGTGCGCACCGGGACGGACACCGTGCTGGCCTTCGAGGCGCGGGGGCCGGTCGGCAACGACGCCGCCGCCTGCCGGGCAGGGGTGCTGGTGTACCGGGTGCACGGCGGGGCCCGGTCCGGAAACGGGCCGATCCAGGTCGTCGACGCCCACCCGGACACCGAGGCGTGCTGGGAGGAGTCGGTCCACCCGCCCCTCGCCGACGCCCCGGTCGCCCTCGGCGAGAGCTTCACGGTGCCGGGCGAGGGCGTACGGGTCGAGGTGGAGGGGCGGACGGCGTCGGGGGCGTGGACGGTGCAGGTCACACCCGGGTGAGCCGCTCCGTCCGGCTTCCCCCGAGCATGCGAAAAGGCCCCTCACCTGAGTGAGGGGCCTTTTCGTCGTCTGTGCGCCGCCAGGGACTCGAACCCCGGACCCGCTGATTAAGAGTCAGCTGCTCTAACCAACTGAGCTAGCGGCGCCTGCTGACGTCGTAGACCTTAGCACCCTGGTCGGCGGAGGGAAAAATCGGAATACGGACGGCGGCTCGGGCCGCCCTCACCGCCGCCCACAACAAGATCTCCGGACCCGGCAGCCAGGGCAGGCGCGTGTCCGGTGCCACCAGCCAGCGGCAGCCGGAGCGGGCGGGCTCGCCGGCGGGAGCCGGCACCGTCACCGCGTCGCCGGCGCCGTGGCACAGCAGTGGCGGCACCGCGCCCGTACGGCCGCCCTCCCGGCCCCGGGCACCCCACTCCTCCCACTCCAGCAGCGACGGAAGCCGCTGGGCCGTGCCGGGCGCGGCGAACAGGAGCATCCGCCCCCGGCACTCGGCGACGGGGCCGGAGCCGGGCCCCTCGTCCCACAGGCGGTCCAGCATCCGGCGGCCGAAGATCGCGGGGGCGCTCACCACGTCGAAGGCGGAGCCGCAGGGCAGGACGACCGGAGCCTCGGGCCGTTCCTCCCGGAACGCGAGCGTGCTGCGCGGGTACGCGCCCGCCGATGCCAGCCAGGCGGCGCCGTCGGAGGTGACGTCCGATGCGTGGGGTGCGGCGGTGGGGGTGACGTTGCGCGTGCTGCTGCTCATGACGCATACATCTACCCCGCGTGAGGACCCGGCTCCTTTGGGTTGCGGGAAACCGGGACAGCAGGACGCGGCGAGGAGTATCTTGCCCACCCACGCGGCATATGCGCTCGGGTTAGTCGGAGTGATCGTCGCCGCGCATCAGGCCCCGCCCGAACTCCACCATCTTCTTGGCGTAGCCCTCGGTCCACTCGGCCCGCGCGGCGATGTCCGCGGCCGTCAGCCGGTCGAAGCGGCGCGGGTCGGCCAGCTGGGCCGCCGCGATCGCCTGGAACTCCATCGCCCGGTCCGCGGCCACCCGGAACGCCTGCGTCAGTTCGGTGGCCCGGTCGAGCAGTGCCCGCGGGTCGTCGATCGACTCGAGGTCGAAGAAGTGCTCCGGGTCGGCGGACGCCTCCGCCGGCTCGAAGAGCAGGGGCGCGGGGCGTAGCCGCGGTTCGTTCCGACGCGGCGTGGGCTCCGCCATGTCTTCTCCTCCTCGTACGGTGCGACGGCCCTCCCCGCTCGGGCGGGGGCACCCCGGTGGAGTGGGCCACCGCCCATTGTCCCGCGCCCGCGCAAGTGGGCGTCCGGCCCGACGCACGTCGGGCCGGACGCGAAGGAGGAACGCCGCCGCTAACCGGCGTAGGTCTCGAACTCGGCGACCTTCGGGGTGCCCGACGCGCCGGTGATCTGGAAGGTGATCTTCTCCAGGGAGACCGCGGGGAAGGTGATGACGCCCGCTCCGCTGCCGGAGGCCAGCACGGCGCCGGTGCCGTGGTCGACGACCCGGTAGGCGCCGATGGTGCCCTCGGAGCCGGCCGCCTCCCGGATGTTGATTTTGGAGACTGTGGTGGCGGAGCCCCACTTGACCGAGACGGAGCCGGTGGAGCCGGCCGGCGACCAGTAGGTGCTCATGTCACCGTCGCGGACGTTGCCGTAGCTGGTGCCGCCGGCCTTGCTGGTGCCGTCGGAGCCGGCCCCGATGCTGAGGTTGGTCCCGCTGGGAGGGTCGGTCGGGTCCGGCGGGTCGGTCGGGTCCGGCGTCGGGTCGGTGGGGCTCGGCGTCGGGTCGCTCGGACCCGGCGTCGGTGTCTGCGGAGAGCAGTTGCCGTCCGAGACCCGCAGGCCCTTGCCCGCGCCCGCCGTACCGCTCACCACCTCGGGCACGCAGGAAGCGTCGTCGAGGGTGTAGGGGTACGGGATGGAGACCGTGGTGTTGGACTGCGGGTCGGGGCCCGCCGGGTTGTTGTCCTCGCCCGGCTCGGACCAGGTCACGTTGTCGTAGATGTTGCCGCTGACCTGCCAGGAGCCGGCCTGGTCGGTGTAGAAGGTGCCGAGGACGTCCTTGGAGTCCTCGAAGTAGTTGTTGTCCACCTTGGCCTTGGCGCCGGCCCGGGAATTGATGCCGGACTCGTTCAGGCTCTTGTAGTGGTTGTTGTACATGTGGGCGATCCCGCCGCGCAGGAGGGGAGCGCGGGAGTCGATGTTCTCGTACAGGTTGTGGTGGAAGGTGACGTAGCCGTTGGAGCGGTCGCTCTCGCTGGAGCCGATCAGGCCGCCGCGGCCGGAGTTGCGCAGGGTGCTGTAGGACAGGGTCACGTACTGGGTGTCGTTCTTCATGTCGAAGAGGCCGTCGTAACCCTCCGACTCGCCGCCCGACGCCTCCAGGGTGGTGTGGTCGACCCAGACGTTGCGGACGCCGCTCTCCATGCCGATGGCGTCGCCGCCGTTGGAGGTGGGCGAGCCGGACTTCTTGACGTTACGGACCGTCACGTTCTGGATGATGATGTTGCTGGACTCCCGGATGTGGATGCCCAGCTGGTCGAAGACGGCGCCGTTTCCGACGCCGACGATCGTGACGTTGCTGATCTGCTTGAGCTCGATCTTGTCGGCCGCGGTGCTGCAGCTGTCTCCGGACACCTTGGTGGTGTTGCCGTGGTTGATGGTGCCCTCGACCTCGATGGTGATCGGGGTGCTGCTGCTGGCCCGGCCGCACAGGGCCTGGTGGATCTGGGTCCCGGTGGTGGCCCGCACCGTCTGGCCGCCCGCGCCACCGGTCGTGCCGCCGTTCTGGGTCGCGTAGCCGGTGGCGCCACTGGCCGCTGCCGCCGCCTCGGGCATCGACAGCACCACACCGGTCGCCGCCGCGACGGCCATCGTGGCCAGCGCGGCGTGGAGTCGCAGCGCGACTGGTCGTCTCATCCTCGGTCTCCCCATTCTCTTCACATGCCGGAACGAGCTACTTGTCCTGGTCATGTCAATCCGACCAGGCGGGAAAGCGCTTTCTCGCGGCGAGAATAGGGGCCGCCCCCAGACCTGACAAGGGTTCAGGTAAGTTCACGATGAAGAACGTCGCTCTTCCACATGAACATCCGACCGACGCGCACACCCGCACTCCCAGCCGATGTGCGCCCGGACCGAAGCTGCGGTACGATCATCTTGCTGCTCAGGGAGGCCAACTCCCCGCGAACGGCAATGCGTTGGTGGTCCAAGGAAAGACGCCCCACTTCCCGTGGGGAAATGCAGGTGCAAGGCCTGCCCAGCGCTCGACGAGAACCCCGGCCCCGCTCAGCGGGACCGGGGTTCTTCCGTGTCGGCCGGGGCCTCCCCGGCCGTGCCTCAGGCCTGGACCACCGGCTCCCGCGTGAAGAGCGCGCCCAGTTCCGGGGCGTTGACCCGGCGGTCCGCCAGACGCAGGCCCTCCCAGACGGTGACCTGGTTGGCGGTGAGAACCGGTTTGCCCAGCCGCTTCTCCAGGGCCGGGATGTGGGCCGCCGTGTGCAGGGCCGTGTCCGGCAGGAGGACCGCCTCGGCGTCCGGGCGGTCGGCGGAGCGGGCCAGCGCCAGCACCTCCGACTCGGTCCAGGTGCCGACCTCCGCCGCCGTGATGATTCCGGAGCTGACCACGTCGGTCACCTCGATGCCGGCGGCGCCGAGGAAGCCCGCGAAGAGCCGCGCCACGTCGTCCGGGTAGGTCGCGCCGACCGCGACCCGCCGCGCCCCGATCTCCTTGGCCGCGTGCACGAAGGCGAAGGAGGTCGAGGAGGCCGGCAGCCCCGCCGACTGGGCCAGCGCGCGCACCTGCTCCTGGGCGCCCTCCCAGCCGTGCACGAAGCTGCCGCTGGTGCAGGCCCACACCACCGCGTCCGCGCCGGCCAGCCGCAGCTCCTCCACGCCGGCCGCCAGCCGCCGCGGTGAGCCCATCTCCAGCAGCGCGTCCACCCGGTGCGCGTCCTCGCCGATGTCCGTGTGCACCAGGTCCACCCGGATGTCGCTGCCCAATAGCTGCTCGATGCGTGGATAGTCGTCCTCGCCGGAGTGGCCCGGGTACAGGAATCCCAGTGCTGTCATGTCCACCCTTCCTGCTGCTGTTCCGTGTCCGGGGCCTCCGGGACGCCCGGCATGTCCGCCACCGGCGGACCGACCGGACCCGCCACCGCGGGGTCGGCCGGCCCCGGCACCAGGGGGCCGGTACGCGCCGACGGGTCGGTCAGCGCCTGGTACGGCCCCACGGCACGGGTACCCAGTCGGCGCAGCGCCGCCCACATCGTCACTTGGTTGGCCGAGATCACCGGGATCCGCAGCTCGGCCTCCAGCTGCGGGATGACGTCGTAGGTGGGGAGGTTGGTGCAGGAGATGAAGAGGGCGTCGGCCGCGCCCTCAGCCGGTACCGCCTGGCGCGCCATGTCCGCCACGTTCCGGTACGGGACCTTCCAGATGTGCCGGGTCAGCCCCATGAAGGCGCAGCCGGTGACCGCGACACCGGCCTCGGCGATGTACGCCTCCAGCGCCCGCGTCACCGACACGGTGTACGGCGTCACCAGCGCGACCCGGCGTACGCCCAGCTCGGCCAGCGCGTCCAGGAGCGCGCCGGAGGTGGTCACGGACGGGACCGCGCCCGCCCAGGTCATCGCCTCACACATCGCGCGTTCGCCGGCGACGCCGCCGACGAAGCTGCCCGAGGTGCAGGCGTAGGCGACGACCTCGGGCGCGATGGCGTTGAGGGTGCGCACCGCCTCGCCGAGGGTCTCGTGTTCGCTGACCATGCGCGCGAGGTCCAGACTGACCTCGACGGGCACAAAAGGGGTTCGCGTCATGTGCAGCGAGACCTCGTCGGGCACCCATCGCCACAGCTCGCGATCGAGTGCGAAGTCGAACGGGGCGACCACGCCGACCCCGCGTTGCGGAGCTGGTCCGCCCAGAAAGGAGATGTCCATGGCACGCACCGACCTCACGCTGTGAGAGGGGAGGACAACGCACCGTACGCACGGCCGTGTTGACGAAGGTAGGTTCTGGTGCGAGCGTGGTCAATCCGCCCGCGTCACCACCAGGTCAACAGCCGGTTAAGTCCCCAGTCAACCCGTTCCGAGCACCCCCGCGCGCCCCCGGAGACGAACCTGCCGATGACCACCTCCACGCCCACGCCCCCGTCCTCGCCGACCCTGCTCGTACTGGACGCCGAGCCCCTCCCCCGACTGGGCCGGCTGACCGGACGGGCGCGGATCGAGCACGCCGACGAGTCGACCCTCGCCGAGCGGCTGCCGCACGCCGACGTGCTGCTCGTGTGGGACTTCACCTCGCACGCCGTACGCGAGGCGTGGCCGGGTGACGGCCCGCGTCCGCGCTGGGTGCACACGGCGAGTGCCGGCGTGGACCATCTGATGTGTCCGGAGCTGGCCGGGTCGGACACGGTGGTGACCAACGCGCGCGGTGTCTTCGACCAGCCGATCGCCGAGTACGTCGCCGCGCTCGTCCTGGCGATGGCCAAGGATCTGCCCACGACGCTGCGGTTGCAGGGCGAGCGGACCTGGCGGCACCGCGAGTCCCTCCGGGTGGCCGGTACTCGCGCCTGCGTGGTCGGTTCCGGGCCGATCGGGAGGGCCATCGCCCGGACGCTGAAGGCGCTCGGCATCACGACCGCGCTGGTCGGCCGCACCGCCCGCCCCGGTGTCCACGGGCCCGGCGAGCTGGACCGGCTGCTGGCGCGCGCCGACTGGGTGGTCGCGGCGGCGCCGCTGACCGACGACACGCGCGGCATGTTCGACGCCCGGCGGTTCGGGATGATGCAGCCGTCCGCGCGGTTCGTGAACGTGGGGCGCGGTCAGCTGGTCGTCGCGGACGACCTCGCCGAGGCCCTGACCAGGCGCTGGATCGCGGGGGCGGCGCTGGACGTCCTGGTCCACGAGCCCCTGGCGCCCGACAGCCCGCTGTGGGACGTCCCGGACCTGATCGTCTCCCCGCACATGAGCGGGGACACCATCGGCTGGCGGGACGAACTGGGCGCGCAGTTCGTGGAGTTGTTCGAGAGCTGGGCGGCGGGCGAGCCGCTGGCGAACGTGGTCGACAAGAAGCGTGGATACGTGCCCGGACACTGACGTCCCTGGAAACGGGAGGGTGCATGACCGACCTCACGGAGCTGACCGCAGTACAGCTCGTCGCCGGCTATCGCGAGGGCGATTTCAGCCCCGTCGAGGTGACCCGGGCGGCCCTGGAGCGGGCCGAGCGGATCCAGCCGGAGCTCAACGCGTTCGTCCGGCTGACCGGCGAGGAGGCGCTCGACCGGGCCCGGGGTGCCGAGGAGCGGTGGCGGCGCGGGGAGCCGGGCGGGCGGCTGGACGGGGTGCCGGTCACCGTGAAGGACATCCTGCTGACGCGGGGTCACCCGACCCTGCGCGGCTCCCGGGCGGTGTCGCCGGACGGTCCGTGGGACGAGGACGCGCCGTCCGTCGCCCGGCTGCGCGAGCACGGCGCCGTGTTCGTCGGCAAGACGACGACGCCCGAGTTCGGCTGGAAGGGCGTCACGGACTCGCCCCTGTCCGGCGTCACCCGCAACCCGCACGACCCCTCCCGCACGGCGGGCGGCTCCAGTGGGGGCGCGGGGGCGGCCGTCGCGCGCGGGGCGGGCGCGCTGGCGCTCGGTACGGACGGCGGGGGCAGCGTGCGCATCCCCGCCTCCTTCTGCGGGATCTTCGGCCTGAAACCGACGTACGGCCGGGTGCCGCTGTACCCGGCGAGCGCGTTCGGCACCCTCGCGCACGTCGGCCCGATGACCCGGGACGCGGCGGACGCGGCGCTGATGCTGGACGTCATCGGCACGCCCGACGCCCGGGACTGGTCGGCGCTGGGACCGGCGCCCGGGTCGTACACGGAGGCTCTCGCCGAAGGGGTGCGGGGGCTGCGGGTGGCGTACTCGCCCTCGCTCGGCGGGCAGGTGGCGGTGCGTCCGGCGGTGGCGTCGGCGGTGCGGCGCGGCGTGGAACGGCTGGCGGAGCTGGGCGCGTACGTGTCGGAGGCGGACCCGGACTTCGCGGACCCGGTGGACGCCTTCCACACCCTGTGGTTCAGCGGGGCGGCCCGCGTGGTGCAGCACCTCAAGGCGGGTCAGCGGGAACTGCTCGACCCCGGGCTGCGGGACATCGTCGGCGCGGGGGCGCGGTACTCGGCGCTGGAGTACCTGGCCGCGGTGGACGTCCGGATGGAGCTGGGCCGGCGGATGGGCCGCTTCCACGAGGCGTACGACCTGCTGGTGACGCCGACGCTGCCGATCACGGCGTTCGAGGCCGGTGCCGAGGTACCGAAGGGCTCGGGGCACCGGCGGTGGACGGGGTGGACGCCGTTCACCTATCCGTTCAACCTGACCCAGCAGCCGGCGGCGACCGTCCCGGTCGGCACCGACGGGGACGGGCTGCCGATCGGCCTGCAGCTCGTGGCGGCCCGCCACCGGGACGACCTGGTCCTGCGGGCCGCGCACGCGCTGTACGAAGCGGGCGTGCCCGCCTCGCCTACGCCCGCCGGAAGCTGAGGGTCTCCCCCGCGGCTCCGGTCCGCCACAGGTCGTTGCAGGCCTCGGCCATCTCGTCGAGGCCCTCGACGACGCTGCCCCAGACGGTGCCGGGCACCCAGCCGACGTCGCCGTTGAGGAGCAGGTTGTTGCGCTCGTAGAACAGGGCGAGGTCGACGAGGGTGGTGCCCGCGCGGACCTCGCGGTCGTAGCCGTACGCCTTGGTGCCCAACTCGGCACCCGCGAAGGCGAAATAGCACAGGTCGCCCGGAATGGGCGTCACAGTCGGGTTCTCCAGTGGTGGTTCGGATGCCGCGAAGGGCGGGAAAAGGGCGTAGATCTCGTTGCGTGCGTATTTGGCGTGATACACGTCGCCGCCGAGGGGGAGCGCGTCCCAGACCGCCGCGCAGGTGATCGGGGCCCGGTCGTCCAGCAACTGGGCCCTGCACGTGATTCCGCGTTTGACCAGCGAGACTTCGATGTAGCGATCAGCCATGCCTCCATGGCAGTGCCCCCGGGGCCCCCGGTCAAGGGCGCAGGGCGGAGGTATCGGACTGAAAACGATCGGCATAACCCGACCGGCTTCGGGTAGCTGCGCGCCCATGGCTCCACCACACAGAACCCCTCCATGGGGCATATCCGACCAAAGGACCAGGACAGCCGGGCCCACTCGCCGGTCGCTGCTCGCGGGGGTCGCGGCGCTCGGCGCACTGGGGGCGGCCGGCTGCTCCCGGGTGGCCGCCGGGTCCGGCGTGGAAGGCGGCGATCTCCTCGACCGGCTCAAGGCCCAGGGCGTGGCCCGGCTCGGCATCGCCGGCGAGATCCCCTTCGGGTACATCGACAAGAACGGTGAGCTGACGGGCGAGGCGCCGGAGCTGGCGAAGGTCATCTTCAAGCGGCTCGGAGTGGACCGCGTGCAGCCGGTGCCGACGGAGTTCGGCTCCCTCATCCCGGGTCTGGCGTCGCAGCAGTTCGACGTGGTGGCGGCCGGGATGTACATCAACCCCGACCGCTGCCAGCAGGTCATCTTCTCCGACCCCGACTACCAGATGCTCGACGCGTTCATCGTACGCAAGGGCAATCCGATGGGGCTGCACGACTACGAGGACGTCGTCAAGAAGAAGGCCAAGTTCGCGACCGGCACCGGCTACGCCGAGATCGCCTACGCGGTGGAGCACGGGTACAAGGAGGACGACATCCTGATCGTCCCCGACCAGGTGGCCGGACTCAACGCCGTCGAGTCCGGGCGCGTGGACGTCTTCGCGGGCACGGCCCTGACCACCCGCGAGGTGGTGAAGAAGTCCGACAAGGCCGAGGTGACCGAGGCGTTCGCGCCGATCATCGACGGCGAACCGCACGTCGACGGCGGCGGCTTCGCCTTCCGGCCCAACGAGACCAACCTGCGTGACGCCTTCAACGTCGAGCTGCAGAAGCTCAAGAAGAGCGGCGAACTGCTGCGCATTCTCAAACCCTTCGGTTTCACCGAGAACGAGATGACCGATCTGACCGCGAAGGAGCTCTGCGGCGGATGACCTCGGGACTGTGGGAACTCGTACTGCAGGGCGTCTGGGTCACCGTCCAGCTGCTGTTCTTCAGCGCGCTGCTGGCCATCGCCGTGTCCTTCGTGGTCGGCGTCGGCCGCACCCACCGACTGTGGATCGTCCGCTTCCTGGCGGGCTTCTACACCGAGGTGTTCCGCGGCACCTCGGCACTGGTGATGATCTTCTGGGTGTTCTTCGTGCTGCCCCCGGCCTTCGGCTGGCAGCTGGTGCCGATGTGGGCGGGCACGCTGGCGCTGGGCCTGACCTACGGGGCGTACGGCTCCGAGATCGTGCGCGGTGCGCTCGCCGCGGTCGACCCGGCGCAGAAGGAGGGGGGCATCGCCCTCAGCTTCACGCCCTGGCAGCGGATGAAGCTGATCCTGCTGCCGCAGGCCGTGCCGGAGATGATCCCGCCCTTCTCCAACCTGCTGATCGAGTTGCTCAAGGGCACCGCCCTGGTGTCGATCATGGGCATGGGCGACCTGGCCTTCAGCGGCAACCTGGTGCGTCTCGCGCTGCAGGAAAGCGCGGAGATCTACACGTACATCCTGCTCATCTACTTCGTGATCGCGTTCCTGCTGACGCGGGTGATGCGCGGTCTGGAGAAGAAGCTGAAGGCGGGCGTGGGGAAGGCGGCCCCGAAGCGCGAGGCCGCCGCTCCTGAGCCTGCCGGGTTGGGGGGTGTCCGATGAAGTGGGACTGGAGCGCGGTCTCCGGCTTCATGCCGCACTTCTGGGACGGTCTGCTGGTCACCCTGCAGATCCTGGTCCTGGGGTCGCTGGTCTCGTTCGTCCTCGGACTGGCGTGGGCGCTGCTGATGCGGGTGCCGTCCCGCTTCGTGACCTGGCCCGTCGGGGTCGTCACCGAGTTCGTGCGCAACACCCCGCTGCTGGTGCAGCTGTTCTTCCTCTTCTACGTGCTGCCCGAGTGGGGTGTGACCGCTTCGGCGCTCACCACCGGTGTGCTCGCCATCGGGCTGCACTACTCGACGTACACGATGCAGGTCTACCGGGCCGGCATCGAGGCGGTGCCGGTCGGCCAGTGGGAGGCCGCGACGGCGCTGAACCTGCCGATGGGGCGGACATGGACCGCGGTGATCCTGCCGCAGGCGATCCGCCGTGTGGTGCCCGCCCTCGGCAACTACGTGATCTCCATGCTGAAGGACACGCCGCTGCTGATGGCGATCACGGTGCTGGAGATGCTCGGCGAGGCGCGGCTGTTCTCGCAGCAGAACTTCCAGTTCACCGAGCCCCTGACGGTGATCGGCGTGGCCTTCATCGTCATCTCCTACCTGGCCTCCCTTGCCCTGCGAGCCCTGGAGCGACGCCTTGCCCACTGACACCCTCCCCAATCCCGAGAAGAGCCCCGAGCGCAGCTCCGGCGAGCTGATACGCCTGGAACAGGTCACCAAGCGGTTCGGGGACAACACCGTCCTCGACCACCTCGACTTCTCCGTCGACGCCGGCAAGCACGTCACCCTGATCGGCCCCTCCGGGTCGGGCAAGACGACGATCCTCAGGCTGCTGATGACGCTGCTCAAGCCCGACGAGGGCACGATCACCGTGGACGGGCAGAAGCTCTTCCCGGCGACCGAGAAGGAGCGCCGCGAGGCCCGCAAACAGATCGGGATGGTGTTCCAGCAGTTCAACCTGTTCCCGAACATGAGCGTGCTGCGCAACATCACCGAGGCGCCGGTCACGGTGCTCGGGATGTCCAAGGACGAGGCGGTCGAGCGGGCCGAGGGCCTGCTCGACATGGTGGGCCTGGCCGACAAGTGCGACGCCCGTCCGGCCCAGCTCTCCGGCGGCCAGCAACAGCGCGTGGCGATCGCCCGGGCGCTGGCGATGCGGCCCAAGGTGCTCCTCCTCGACGAGGTGACCTCGGCCCTGGACCCGGAGCTGGTCGCGGGCGTCCTCGACCTGCTGCGGGACATCGCCCGCACCACGGACATCACCATGCTCTGCGTCACCCACGAGATGAACTTCGCGCGGGACATCTCGGACCAGGTCCTGATGTTCGACTCGGGCCGGGTCATCGAGGCCGGTCCGCCGGAGAAGATCTTCAGCGAGCCGGAGCACGACCGGACGCGGGAATTCCTCAGCGCGGTGCTGTGACCCCCGACGGCACGCAGGCACGCCCCATCGCCCGAGGTCGTGGCGCTGGGGCGTGCCTTTGGCATATGCCAGCGGGTCAGCGCCCAGCCCAGGGCTCCGGAAGTTCGTCAACACCCCGCCACACGGCCCCTTTTGACGGTTATCGTGAAAGGCATCCGCTGTCCGGTCGGGGGGGCACAGGCAGGGGCAGGGGCAGGGGCCTATCAGCGAAGCGCAGGGGGAGACCACCGTGGCGCTGCAGCACAAGCCGACCGCGCCGCACCACTCGGCCCAGGACGCCCTGCGCGCCCTGGAGACCGTGGCACGGCACTCCACCGGAGTCACCGACACCGGAATCGCCCGGCACACCGGCCTGGACCGGGAGCGACTGACCCCGCTCCTGCGCATGCTGCGCCGTGAGGGCTACGTCGAGCAGACCGCCGACGGCGTGTACGTCACCGGAGAGGCACTGGCCCGTCTGGGCTCGACCCACGGCCGTGAGGAGGCGCTGCGCGAGAAGCTCCAGCGCACCCTGGACCGGCTGCGCGACTCGGTGGGTGCCGCCGTCTACATCAGCCGGTACGTGGACGGCGAGGTCAGCGTCACCCAGTACGCCGACAGCCCGGCCACGCCCAAGGTGAACGAGTGGGTGGACTTCCGGGTCTCGGCGCACGCCACCGCGGTCGGCAAGAGCCTGCTGACCCAGCTGGACCACGCGGGCCGCCGCGACCACCTCGCCCGGCACAAGATGGCCCGCCTGACCTCGCGCACCATCACCAGCGACAAGCTGCTGCTGTCCCGGCTGGAGTCCCAGCCGCCCACCGTGCCCGTGCTGGACCTCCAGGAGTACGCGGTGGGCACGGTCTGCGCGGCCGTCCCGATCACGGCCGGTTCGGCCGTGGGCTGCCTGGCCCTGTCCCTTCCGGTCGAGCACGCCCACCGGCTGCGCCGGGCCGCGGACGAGCTGAACCGGAACGCGGCGCCGGTCCTGCTGTCGCTGGCGATCTAGACGCCGGCTCCGGGCTCCCGCACCGGTGGTCACGAGCACACCCGAGGACCGGGTAGTATTTTCGTCGTCGCCGACCGCGGGAAGCGGAAGGCGGGAGTCATGCGCCGCTAGCTCAGTTGGTTAGAGCAGCTGACTCTTAATCAGCGGGTCCGGGGTTCGAGTCCCTGGCGGCGCACAGCAAGAGGGCCCCCTCGCACAGGCGAGGGGGCCCTCCGCTCGTTCAGAGGCTTCCGTTCAGAGGCTTCCGTCTCAGAAGGTCACGTCCGAGCACGCGTAGAACGCGTTGCCCGTGTCGGCGACCGTCCACACCGCGAGGATCACGTGGTGCCCGCTCAGCCCGGACGGCAGCGTGCCGGTGTGGGAGAGCGTGGCCGGGGGCTGCTTGCCGCCGTAGGGCACCGTGAAGAACGGCGTGAGGTTGAGGTCGGACCGGGACAGGTTGTGGTTCTGGTTCCAGCCCGGCTTGGTGACGTAGTACCGGAAGTCGGTCGTGGCGTGCCGGGCGGTGAACTGCCAGCGGAAGGTGTAGCTCTGCCCGCCGTTCACCTTGGTGGTCGGCCAGGCCTGTCCGTTCGGCGTCTTCGGGCTGTCCAGCTGGGCGAACCCGGTGTTGCCCGCGGAACAGATCCGGCCGTCGGCCGGTCCCGCCGCCGGGAAGCCCTTGGGCCCCTCGACGCTCTGCGGCTCCCACTGGATGGCGCCGCAGTTGCTGACCCCGCCGTTCTGGCAGAGCTTCTGCCGGCTGACCGGCAGGTCGGTGTAGCCGTGGCCGCTGGCGCCGCCGGACGAGAGCACGAGGGCTCCGGTGGTCGCCATGCCCAGGGCGGCGGCATACAACTTGGTCCTTGTGCGCATGCTGAATGCTCCTGTGACGTGGGGAGGTTCAGTGAGCCGTGCAGGTCTAGACCAAGTTTCAGGTTATTGCCGTTAGTTGAACATGTCCATACCAATCGAGGAACGGGTCAGCACCCCGCCTCCCCACGCCCCGCGCAGAACGCCACCGTCAGGTCCTTCACCAGCACCTTGCGCTCGTAGTCGTCGAGTTCGACCAGCCCGCGCATGGTCAGCCGGGTCACCGTGTCCTCCACCGAGTCCACGACCGAGGTGAGCGCGCTGGCCCGCTGCGCGGCGTCCAGCGCGGCGATCCGGCGCCGGTGCATGGCGGCGGCGACATCGGGGGCGTACTCCACCCGGACCGGCCGCACCGAAAACACCTCCAGGCCGACCGGCGCCGCGTCCGCCGCCACCAGCCGGGTCAGCGTCTCGCCCGCCACGTCGGCCGAGCTGCGGACCGTGCCGAGCGGTTCCACCGGCACCCGGGCCAGCGCCGCCTCGACGCACTCGCGCAGGTACGCCTCGTGGTCCTCGACGCCCAGCGTGGCCTTCGCGGTGTCCCGCACCCGCCACACCACCAGCGTCACCGCCCTCAGGGCGACCCCGTTGCCGTCGGCCGCGGGCATCGGCTCGCTGCGCCAGTGCCGCAGCCGTACGTCCACCCGGCGGCGCAGCAGCAGCGGGTTGACCCACATCAGGCCGGTGCGCCGGACGGTGCCCCGGTAGCGGCCGAACAGGCCGAGCACCCAGGCCCGCCCGGTGCGGCCCCGGGCCAGCCCGCCGAAGCCGAACAGCCCCAGCGCCCCGGCGGCCGCGTACACCGCCCACTGCGCGGGCCCGAGTCCGGCACCGGCGTACGCCGGCAGCCCCAGCGCCTCGGCCGCGAGCGGCGGTACGAGCCCGGCCCACCAGGAGGTGAGCGCGCAGCCCGCCGCGCCGCACGCACCGGCGACCACGCCCGCGGCGCCGGGCAGCACCCGCGCCGCATGTTCCGTCAGCTCCGGGTCGATCCGTACCGGCGGCACCGTGCGCGCGGCGACCGGGCGCCGCGCGCGGGGCTGCTCGCCCATGCCCTGCCGGCGCGCGACGACCGCGGGCCCCAGCGGCACCGGCGACGGATCCGGGTCGTCGCGGAAGAGCAGGTGGACGGGGATCTCGGTGGTGGCCTCGTTGTGGATGAGGCGGGCGGACCGGTGACCGGTCTCCGCCCGTCCGCCCGGCTCCGGGGGCCCCTGGGGGGCCGGCGGCATGGTGTCCGGGTTCGTGGAAGAGGTCGTACTCATGCGTGCTCCAGCCTCCGCGCCAGATGCGTCATGAACGTCGTGAACGGGTGATCGCCGGGCGGACGGTCAGGAGAAGAGCCGCCGCCAGGTCTCCGGGCCCGGATAGCCGTCCGCCGCCCCGCCGCGCCAGCCCTGGGCGCGCTGGAAGGCCTCGACGCCCCGCCGGTCCGCCTCGCCCCAGCGCGGCCCCGGTCCGGTCGTGTAGTGGGTGCCGAATCCCTTCCTCACCAGCTGCCGGCCGAGCCGGGTGACGTACGGGTTGTCCGCGCCCGGCCGGAACATCGCCCGTCCGGGGTAGCCGGCCACCCCGTGCGAAGCGGGGGCCGGGGCGGCGCCGGGTGCGGGGGCCGGCTCCCGCGTGCCGGTGGCGGCCGTGGTCGCGGTGACGCCCTTGTAGCGGTAGGGCAGGTACTTCGCCGAATCGCTCCAGTAGGCGTAGGGCGTGGACTGCTTGCGGGTGTGCGGCGGGATCTGCTCGTAGGCGAGGTAGGAGGTGCGCGTGCCGTCCGTCCAGCCGCCGAAGATCACCACGTGGGACCCGGCCTGGGGGTCGGCCGCGTTGTGGAAGAGCAGGATGTCGCCGGGCTGGAGTTCCTCCTTGGTGATGCGGTCGGCGAAGGTGCCGAGGCTGCCGGTCCATTCGTTCGTGGGCAGTTTCCAGGCCATCGAGACATAGCCCGAGCAGTCCTGCCGGTAACCGTCGGACCAGTAGGAGGTCATGCCGTAGGGCACCTTCGCGGTGACCCAGGTCTGGGCCCGTTCGATGATCTCCGTACGGGTGATCCCGGCCAGCGGCGTACCGGCGGGGGGCATCGCCGGCGGGCCGGCCGAACCGTGCAGTTGGGCCCTCGGCCCCTGCGGGGTGTCGGGCACGTCGACGGCCGCGACGCTTGGCCGGTGAACCGCGTGGGCGGCGGCCGGGACCGCCGCGACACCGCCCGCGCCGAGCGCGGAGGCCGCGGCGGTGGCCACGAGCAGCGCACGACGGGCCGCCGGGTGGGCGCCGGCGCGGCCGGTGCGGGAATGCGGCAGGACGCGGCGCCAGTGGCGGCAGCCGGCACAGTCGCAGTCGCCCGGGGGATCGAATTCCTCGAACACGGGAGCAGCCTCCATGCGATTCCCCTCACACTCCCGGCGAAAAACTCCGCGACGGCACAGTTCGGTACATGCCGGACAGTTTCTCAACTGTCCCGCACACGCGCATGCTGACGGTCCGAATGATGTACACGGCGCCCGGGCGCTCGCGCCGGGCCTTTCGGCGCGGTCCGGAGCACCGGCCGGTATCGGGTAGAGTTGTGCAGGTCAGCAGGCGCCGCTAGCTCAGTTGGTTAGAGCAGCTGACTCTTAATCAGCGGGTCCGGGGTTCGAGTCCCTGGCGGCGCACAGACGGCCGAAGGCCCCCCGTAGCACACGGGGGGCCTTCGGCGTGCCCGGCCGACGGGTGTCTTGCGATCATGGCGAACACCGTAGAACCCTGGTCCGGTTGGGGGGAAGGATGCCGAGGGGGGCATCATGCAACCGGGGGGTCGCTGTCCCATGTCTATATAAGGTGTGGATGCCGTGGTGACAGTAACCCACCACTGTTACGTCCGTGAAGGTCGAGGGGGACCCGAGCGGACGACGGAAGCGACGAAACACGCGTGACTCGCGTGTGGGGGGATGACTCATGACGTCGACGCCGACGGGCGCCGGGCAGGACCACGACCCGTCCCAGACCACGCAGCTCAGAGTGCCTGCGCACCGGACCTGGAACACCGGCTCGTTCCGCCGGATCAGGAAGACCCTGCCGAGGTACGACTACGAGCACTACAGCCGGCTCGCGGGCCCCCTCACCCAGCCCGACCCGAACAAGCCGTACAAGGTCCAGTACCGCTCGCTGATCTCGCAGGAGCCGCACCGCATCCGGGTCGCCCTGATGCTGGCCGCCGCCCCGCTGCTGTCGGTCGTGCTGCTGGTCTGGCTGCTCCAGCCCACGCACTGGACCGAGCGCGACTACCCGGCCTTCGACTGGCTGCCGACGCTCGACATCGTGATGCTCGTGTCGATCGGCCTGATCGAGTTGTTCCGCTGCCTGAACGTGCTGTCGAACGCGCACGCGACCCTGGTCGCCCGGGACCCGGTCCCGGTGGTGCCCGAGACCGGCACCCGGGTCGCCTTCCTCACCTCCTTCGTGCCCGGCAAGGAGCCGCTGGAGATGGTGACGAAGACCCTGGAGGCGGCCGTCAAGATCCGCCACCGCGGTCTGATGCACGTCTGGCTCCTCGACGAGGGCGACGACCCCGAGGTGAAGGCGGTCTGCGAGCGTCTCGGCGTGCACCACTTCTCCCGCAAGGGCGTCGCCAAGTGGAACATGCCCAAGGGTCCGCACCGCGCCAAGACCAAGCACGGCAACTACAACGCCTGGCTGGACGCGCACGGCGACGACTACGACTTCTTCGCCTCCGTCGACACCGACCACGTGCCGCTGCCGAACTACCTGGAGCGGATGCTCGGCTTCTTCCGCGACCCGGACGTCGGCTTCGTCATCGGCCCGCAGGTCTACGGCAACTACGACAACCCGATCACCAAGGCCGCCGAGTCGCAGCAGTTCCTCTTCCACGCCCTGATCCAGCGCGCGGGCAACCGCTACGGCTCCCCCATGTTCGTGGGCACGTCGAACGCGGTGCGCATCAAGGCGCTCAAGCAGATCGGCGGTCTGTACGACTCGATCACCGAGGACATGGCGACCGGCTTCGAGATCCACCGCCACAAGAACCCGGCCACCGGCCGCAAGTGGCGCTCGGTCTACACCCCGGACGTGCTCGCGGTCGGCGAGGGCCCGAACGCCTGGACGGACTTCTTCACCCAGCAGATGCGCTGGTCGCGAGGGACGTACGAGACGATCCTCAAGCAGTACTGGAAGGGCTGGTACTCGCTGCCGCCGAGCAAGCTCTTCAACTACACGATGATGATCATCTTCTACCCGATGTCGGCCCTGAACTGGATCCTGGCCGCACTCAGCTGCGCGCTGTTCCTCGGCGCCGGCGCCTCGGGTGTCAACATCGACCCGACGGTCTGGCTGATGCTCTACGGCAACGCCTCCGCCCTGCAGATCGGCCTGTACGTCTGGAACCGCCGCCACAACGTCTCCCCGCACGAGCCGGAGGGCTCCGGCGGTGTGGCCGGCATGGTGATGTCCGCGCTGTCGGCGCCCCTGTACGCGAAGGCACTCATCGACTCGGTGCTGCGCCGCAAGAGCAAGTTCGTGGTGACCCCGAAGGGCGACTCGGCCAGCCCGGACACGTGGTTCGGGACCTTCCGGTACCACTGGTACTTCATCGTGATCTTCGGCGCCTCGATCGCCGCCGGTCTCGTCTTCGGCCACTCGCACCCTGCGATGATCATCTGGGCGACGTTCGCGCTGCTGATCACCGCGTCGCCGATGTTCGCGTGGCGCCATGAACTGCGAAAGACGAAGAAGCAACCGCCGGTCGTGGCGGCGGAGCCCGAGCCCCGGGTTCCGCCGCAGCAGTCGGCGCCGGAGCAGTCGTACGCGCCGCACGCGCCGCAGCAGAAGCCCAGCTGGGCAGCCCCCTCCGACGGGGGCAACGACCAGACCATGCAGATCGCCCTTGGTGGACTTGGGGGACGTAAGGAATGAAGGACCGTGCCGGCCGCCGCCGGGCCCGTCGCTTCGCGATAGGCACGGCGGTGGTAGTCGCGCTGGCCGGGATGAACGGGCCGTGGCTCTACCGCTTCGGAACCGAGAAATACCACCAGTACAAGATCAATCAACCGGAGTACAAGGCCGCCAACGGCAAGTGGGAGATCGTCGAGTTCCCCGAGGAGTACCGGCAGAACACCATCCACGCGGCGCTGCTGCGCACCGGCAAGGTGCTGCTCGTCGCGGGGTCGGGCAACAACCAGGACAACTTCGACGCCAAGCAGTACGACACCCGGATCTGGGACCCGGTCAAGGGGACCATCAAGAAGGTGCCGACGCCCACCGACCTGTTCTGCACCGGCCACACCCAGCTCGCCAACGGCAATCTGCTGATCGCGGGCGGCACCAAGCGGTACGAGAAGCTCAAGGGTGACGTCACCAAGGCCGGCGGCCTGATGATCGTCCACAACGAGAACCCGGACAAGCCGATCACCCTCCCGGCGGGTACCGAGTTCACCGGCAAGGAGAACGGCAAGACCTTCGTCTCCAAGGACCCGGTGCTGGTGCCGCGCGCCGAGAAGGTCTTCGACAAGGAGACCGGGCAGTTCCTGCGCAACGACCCCGGCCTCGGCCGGATCTACGTCGAGGCGGCGAAGAGCGGCCAGAAGTACGCCACCGGCACCCAGGACAACTACACCGTCCAGGGCCTGTCGGGCGACGACGCGCGCAACACGTACGGGATCGCCGAGAAGCTCGCCCTCGACAAGAAGGACTTCCAGGGCATCCGGGACGCGTTCGAGTTCGACCCGGTCGCCGAGAAGTACATCAAGGTCGACCCGATGCACGAGGCCCGCTGGTACCCGACGCTCACCACGCTGAGCGACGGCAAGATCCTCAGCGTCTCCGGCCTCGACGACATCGGCCAGATCGTGCCGGGCAAGAACGAGATCTACGACCCGAAGACCAGGAAGTGGACGTACACCGAGGAGGAGCGCCAGTTCCCGACGTACCCGGCGCTGTTCCTCATGCAGAACGGCAAGATCTTCTACTCGGGTGCGAACGCCGGCTACGGCCCGGACGACGTGGGCCGCGACCCGGGCATCTGGGACGTGGAGACCAACAAGTTCACCGAGGTCCCCGGTATGAGCGACGCCAACATGCTGGAGACCGCCAACACGGTGCTGCTGCCGCCGGCGCAGGACGAGAAGTACATGGTGATCGGCGGCGGCGGGGTCGGCGAGTCCAAGCTGTCCAGCGAGAAGACCCGGATCGCGGACCTCAAGGCCGACGACCCGAAGTTCGTGGACGGGCCGTCGCTGGAGAAGGGCACGCGCTATCCGCAGGCCTCGGTCCTGCCCGACGACAGCGTGCTGGTCTCCGGCGGCTCGGAGGACTACCGGGGCCGCAGCGACTCGAACATCCTCCAGGCCCGGCTGTACCACCCGGAGACGAACGAGTTCGAGCGCGTCGCCGATCCGCTGGTGGGCCGCAACTACCACTCCGGTTCCATCCTGCTGCCCGACGGGCGCCTGATGTTCTTCGGGTCGGACTCGCTCTACGCCGACAAGGCGAACACCAAGCCGGGCAAGTTCGAGCAGCGCATCGAGATCTACACGCCGCCGTACCTGTACCGGGACTCGCGGCCGGACCTGTCGGGCGGGCCGCAGACCATCGAGCGGGGTGAGTCGGGCACGTTCACCTCACGGGCGGCGGAGTCGGTCAAGAAGGTGCGGCTGATCCGGCCGAGCGCGTCGACGCACGTCACGGATGTCGACCAGCGGTCGATCGCGCTGGACTTCGAGGCCGACGGGGACCAGTTGACGGTGACGGTTCCCGAGAACAAGAACCTGGTTCAGTCGGGGTGGTACATGATGTTCGTGACTGACGGGGAGGGCACGCCTTCCAAGGCGGAGTGGGTGCACGTGCCGTAGCGCTCGCGCAGGTGGCGACCAGGGGTGCGGGAGCGCTGTGGCTTGTCACGCAGTCCCCGCGCCCCTGGGTTTCTCATCCTTGCGCCAGCTTCAGGGCGTACTCCGGCCACCACTCGCCGGCCTTCGGGCCGCCCTTGCACTCGCCGTCCGACTCCCCCGGGCGCTTGACCCACAGGTAGGCGTCGACCAGGGGGTCGGCGGTCTTCGTGGTCGGGGTCTCGCCGAGAGCCCGGCCCGGCGGGTTGCACCAGCGTTCGCCCGGGTCGCCCTCGGTGTAGGGGCCGTTGCCGTTGCGGCTGGTGTCGATGACGAAGCGCTTGCCGCCGACCTTGGCCGAGAGCTGCTTGCCGTAGGCGATGGAGTCCTCGGTGGTGTAGAAGTTCGAGACGTTGACCGAGAAGCCGTCGGCCTGGTCTATGCCCGCCCACTTCAGCGGCTCGAAGATCTGGTCGGGGTGGCCCCAGCCGGCGTTGCCCGCGTCGAGGTAGACCTTGGTGTTCTTCAGCGCGGAGAGCTTGGCGATGGCGCCCTTGAGGAGGTCGTAGCGCTCCTCGTGGTACTGCTCCGGGGTGCAGCCGTCCACCAGGTGGAGCACCGCGTCCGGCTCCAGGATGACCGTCGCGGAACGGTCGCCGATGCCCTTGGCGACGCCGTCGATGAAGTCGCGGTAGGCGTTGCCGTCGGCGGCGCCACCACCCGAGTACTGGCCGCAGTCGCGGTGCGGGATGTTGTAGAGGACGAGGAGCGCGGTGCGGCCCGCCTCGTCGGCGGCTTCGGTGAAGCCCCGGGCCTGCTCCTCGGGGTTCTCGGGGCTGATCCACTCGCCGGTCGGCTGCTGGGCGATCTTGCGGAT
Source organism: Streptomyces mutabilis (assembly GCF_014649815.1). Taxonomy (GTDB): domain Bacteria; phylum Actinomycetota; class Actinomycetes; order Streptomycetales; family Streptomycetaceae; genus Streptomyces; species Streptomyces mutabilis. The sequence continues at coordinate 771,202 of NZ_BMTT01000001.1, forward strand.
CTGCTCGGCCTGGTCCTTCTTGTCGGACTTCTCCAGGGCCGCCAGCTGCTTGGCCGCGTTGCCGTCCGGGTTGACCCAGAACGGGTCCGCCTCCTTCGGCTGCTGCGTGATGCCGGCCCCCGCGTCCTTGGCCTTGTCCTTGCCCTCGTCGTCCCCGTCACCCGACGAGGAGCAGCCCGCGAGCAGCAGCGCCGCCCCCAGCACCACCGCGGACGCCCGCCTCGTGGACATCGTTCCGGCCCCCCTGCTGCCGTACATCCAACCCCCCTGGGTGCACTGTTTCCGAGGCTCAATCCTGACATACGCCTCCGGCACCCGCGTGGGTCCGGAAAACGGGCTAGCCGCCCGTCCCCGTGAGGTACGCCGAGACGACCACGTTGGCCGTGTAGCCGCCCGTGGCGGGGTCGAAGGTGCCGCCGCAGGTGATCAGGCGGAGTTCGGCGCGGCCGGTGTCGCGCGGGCCGTAGGCCTGCTGGGCGTCGAAGCCGTCGCGGGTGAGGACCTGGACGTCGTCGACGGTGAACTCGGCGACCTCGGCGTCCTCGCGGACCACGCGGATCGTCTCGCCGGGTTCCAGGGTGCTGACCTCGTAGAAGACGGCGGGCCGGGTCTCGGTGTCGACGTGGCCCACCAGGAGCGCGGTCCCGGCCGCTCCCGGCGTCACGCCGTCGGCGTACCAGCCGACGGAGCCGGGGCGGTCGAAGGGCGGTGGTTCGATGGCGCCCTTGGTGTCGAGGCCGCTGGCGAGGACCGGGGCCCGGATGTCGAGTTCGGGGATGTCCAGGCGCTGCGGCAGGGCGTCGCCGAGGGGCTCGTGGGCGGGCGGCAGCGGTATGTCGGGCGGTCGGCCGGCGGCCGCCATGTCGCCGGTGGTCGGCACGGATATGCCCTCGCGCACGTCGGTGGCCTCGCGGCCCCACAGCCACAGCCCGAGCAGCAGCACCGTCCAGGCGATGCCGGTCACCAGGCGGCCGCCGGGGGTGACGGGACCGATGGGGCCGACGGGGCGCTGCCGGTCCTGTTCGGGCGTGGTCGGCCCGTTCCCTTCACACGTGGTCGGACCGTGTCGCTCGGACGTGGTCGGTCCGTCTCGTTCGGGCGTGGTGGGTCCGTTCCGTTCGGACATGGTCAGTCCGTCCCGCGGCTCCGGCTGCGGACACCGCGCAGCGCGACGGCGACGGCGGCGATGCCCGCGAGCACCAGGCCGGTCACGGTGTGCGCCGTGCCGGGGGGCTCGGGCCGGACCTCGTCGCGGGTGTCGGAGGCGGCGAGCCGTGCGGTGCCGCCGCCGCCCGCGTCGACGGGGGCGACGGGCGAGGCGGGTGCCGCCGGCCGCTGTCGCTCGGCGACGGTGACGGTGCCCTCGCGCGCGTCCTGGCCGCACTCGACCCGCACGACGTACGCGCCGGCCTCCATGGTGGAGCGGACCGTGCCGGCCCCGACGAGGGCGCCGTCGGAGCTCGACGGGGAGAGCTTCGCGTCGGAGACGAACGCCGCCGACACGGCGACGGCCGTCTTCTCGGTGCAGTCGGGCACGCGGAGCCTCACGTCGCTGCCGGGCGCCGGGGAGGACGGTGACACCGAGACGCCCCCTCCGTCCGCCGGGTGGGCGGCGGGTGCGGCCGAGGCGAGCGGTGCGATCGGGGCGAGCACCGCGGCCGCCGCCGCTCCGGCGCAGAGAGTGACTTTCAGTGAGCCCATCGTGTACCTCCAGTTACCTGGAGACTCCCCCGCGGGACCGGCCCCCGCATCCTGCGCGGGGGCCGGCGTGCTCCGAACGGGTTATACCGAGGAACGGCGCGTTTGAGGCGGCTCAGACCCGTTCGACGAGGTCCGCGATCGAGTCGACCACCTTGGACGGCCGGTACGGGAAGGCATCCACCTGCTCCGGCCGGGTCAGGCCGGTGAGGACGAGGAAGGTCTGCATCCCGGCCTCGATGCCGGCCAGCACGTCGGTGTCCATGCGGTCACCGATCATCGCGCTGGTCTCGGAGTGGGCACCGATCGCGTTGAGGCCGGTGCGCATCATCAGCGGGTTGGGCTTGCCCGCGAAGTACGGCTGCTTGCCGGTCGCCTTGGTGATCAGCGCCGCCACCGCGCCGGTCGCCGGGAGCGGCCCCTCGGTGGAGGGGCCGGTCTCGTCGGGGTTGGTGCAGATGAAGCGGGCACCCGCGTTGATCAGCCGGACCGCCTTCGTCATGGCCTCGAAGGAGTACGTGCGGGTCTCGCCGAGGACCACGTAGTCGGGGTCGTGGTCGGTGAGGATGTAGCCGATGTCGTGCAGGGCGGTGGTCAGGCCCGCCTCGCCGATGACGTACGCCGAGCCGCCGGGCCGCTGGTCGTCCAGGAACTTGGCGGTGGCCAGCGCCGAGGTCCAGATCGACTCGATCGGCACCTCCAGGCCCATGCGGCGCAGCCGGGCGTGCAGGTCGCGCGGGGTGTAGATGGAGTTGTTGGTGAGTACCAGGAAGGGTTTGCCGGACTCACGGAGCTTCTTGAGGAAGGCGTCGGCGCCGGGGATCGGCACACCCTCGTGGATGAGGACCCCGTCCATGTCGGTGAGCCACGACTCGATGGGCTTGCGGTTTGCCATGTCCGGGATCTCCTGCCTGCGTGGTCCGGCGTGCGCCCCAGCCTAAACAGAGCGGGATCTTGTGGGAACGGCCGTCTCGGCTTCCGGTCCTTCTCAGCTTCCGGTGGTTCCCTTCCAGGCATCGGTGTACGGGACGGCAGCAGCGGCGGCAGCCCGACCCGCCACAGCACGTACGCCGGGGAGGCGCCGAGGGAGACGGCGGCCTGTTCGTGGCCGGGTCGAGGCGGTGATCGCCGCGGACACCGGCTCGGTAGGCGAAGGCGGTGACCAGGACGGAGCGGGCGATGATCACGATCCAGCGGGTGAGCACGAACAGGGCGTCCAGCACCCTGCGGTGCCACTGCTTCAGCGCCGCCGCGGCGAGCGCGGCCCAGGTGCCGGCCGCGAGGGCGAGGCGGACGGGGGCGCCCGGGTACTGGTCCTCGGGGTAGTCCACGGAGGGATGTTCGCAGTCGGGGGGTGACGGGGCGGCGGGCGGTCACGGGTGGCTTGGATGCCGGGGCCCGTGCGTGGCGCCGGCACCCGGGAAGCTGCCGTGACGGGGCTTCGGGTGCCCCGGGTGGGGGCGGCGCAGGGCGGTGGCGTCGGCGGGCGGGCGGGCGGTGGTCAGCGGCGTCGGCGGGCCAGCAGTACGGCCGCGCCGCCGGCGACGACCAGCAGGACGGTGGCGGCCAGGGTCGCGGCCGCCCTGCCCGGTCCCGTGCCGGCGAGTTCGTCGGCGGAGGGCAGGCCGGTGCTCCGGTCGTCCGGGGTGGTGGCGGCGGTGGGGGTGGCGGGGCCGGTGCTGTGGCCGGTGGCGGGGCCGGTGGTCTGCCCGGTGGACGGCTCGGCGCTCGGGTCGGCGTCCGGGGCGTCGGTTTCGTTCGGCGCGTCGGTCGAGTCGTCGTTGCGGATGCGGAAGCGGTAGTCGTTCGACTGGCCGATCCACTCGCCGTCGCCCCCGCGACGCTGGACGACGGCGGCGTTGGCGGTGACCTCGTTGGCCTCGGCGTCCGAGGCCAGCGCGAGCCGCACCTTGACGGTGAGGGTCTTGCCGGGGCCGACCGTGAAGCCGGGGAAGTCGTCGACCGCGTCTTCGCCGGCGCCTTCGCCGAACGCGCCGATCAGCTCGTCCCGGTCGGTGGCCTCCAGCTCCACGGGGTGCGGCCGGTCCCCGTCGTAGAACTCCAGGAGGGGCTGCGACGGTTCCAGCGCGCGCTTCTCGTCGACGAGGACGACGACCGGGTGGATGCCCTCGCAGCTGCGGGACGTGGTGTTGGTGAGGTCCAGGTACCAGGTGCCGTAGCCGCCGCCGGCCTCGTAGGCGGCGGGACCGCCGTGGAGGCGGGTGGTGAGGGGGAAGGTGTGGTCGTCGGGGGCCGTGCAGGCGGGCAGCGGCGCGCCGGGGTCCGCGTACGCGGGAGCGGCCGACACGGGGGCGGCCGACACGGAGGCGGCGAGGAGGGCGGCTGCCGCCGTCAGGCGGGGGGACGCGGGCGTGAACAGTCGCATGAACACATGAGCGTGCCGGTGGATCCCGGCTTCGGGCACCGCCATTCGGGCCACGACGCCCGGACGGCGGACGGACACCCCCCGATCGGCGGGCGGCGACCGGCGGACCGACCGTGCACTTTCGCGCCGGACGGCGCGAAAGTGGCGCGTTCGCGCGTTGCCGCTCTCCTCGGCGGGCCCCAGCCTGAAGGAGCGGGAGCGCTCCCACACTACTGAAGGGACTGGAATGGACACTACGGAAATCCGTAATTGTCATATACATGGCCATCCGAGGAGAGGTCGCCGTCCGGCACGTCTCCTGAGCGCCCTCCTCCTGCTCGTGCCGGCTCTCCTGCTGGCCACGCTCGCCCCCTCGCCCGCCGCGGCCGCGGAGCCGACCCCCGTCCCCCTGCCGTCGCTCGAGGCGACCACCACCCAGGTCGCCTCCGGCCTGCGCCGCCCCACCGCCCTCGTCGCCCCGGACGACGGCACGGACCGGCTGTTCATCACCGAGAAGCCCGGCCGGGTCCGCGTCTACCACCCGGACACCGGCCTGGCCCCGGCCCCGCTGCTCGACATCACCGCGTCCGTGGACGAGTCGGGCAACGAGCGCGGCCTCCTCGGCATCGCCGTCCCGCCCGACTTCGCCGACAGCCGGGCCCTGTACCTGGCGTACACGGCGCTGCCCGACGGCGCCGTCACCCTCGCCCGCTACCGGCTCGACGAGTCCCGTCTGGAACCGCTGCTCTCCCAGCCGCACGCCGAGTACAGCAACCACAACGGCGGCCAGCTCGCGTTCGGCCCCGACGGCAACCTGTACTGGAGCATCGGCGACGGCGGCGGCTCCGGGGACCCCTTCCGCTCCGGGCAGCGACTGGACACCCTCCTAGGCAAGATCATGCGCATCGACGTGAGCCGCGCCTGCGCCCCGCTCGCCTACTGCGTCCCCGGCGACAACCCCTTCGTCGACACCCCCGGCGCCCGCGCGGAGATCTGGCTGTACGGCCTGCGCAACCCGTGGCGCTTCTCCTTCGACGGCGCCGACGGGTCGATGTGGATCGGCGACGTCGGCCAGGGCCGCTGGGAGGAGATCGACCACCTCCCCGCCGGGCAGGGCGGACTGAACCTCGGCTGGTCCTGCTACGAGGGCCTGGAGAGGTTCGAGGGCGGCGACTGCGCGTCCGGCGGGCAGTACACCGAGCCGGTCTTCACCTACTCCCCGTACACCGGCGGCTGCTCGGTCATCGGGGGCCACGTCTACCGGGGCCGCGAGTACGCCGACCTGGTCGGCGGGGTCTACATCGCCACCGACTACTGCTCGTCCACCGTCTGGGCGCTGCGCCCGGACGGCAGGGGCGGCTACGAGCAGGCCGAGATCGGGGAGATGCCCACCCAGGTGACGTCGGTCGGCACGACCGTCGACGGGGAGTTCTACGTGGTCAACGACCTGCCGGGCGGCCTGCACCGGGTGTCGTTCACGCGGGAGGAGCCGGTCTGCCGGGTGGACCGGACGGTGACCGCCTGGGGCACCGGCACGACGGTCGACCTCACGGTCACCAACACGGGCGACACCCCGGTGCGCGGGTGGACGCTCGCGTTCCCGCTGCCCCTCGGTCAGACCGTCGTGTCCGACTGGAACACGGAGCTGACCCAGGGAAGCAACACGATCTCGGCGGCCAACGCCCCGCACAACGCGACGATCGCGCCGGGCGCGAGCGTCACGCTGGGCTATCTCACCGAGCACACCGGTGACGCGTCACCGCCGCCGCGGTTCACGCTGAACGGGGACGCGTGCGCGGTGGGCCGCTGAGCGACGCCGGGGAGCCGCGGGGGCGGCGCCGTGGGCGGGACGGCACCGGCGGCGGCACCGGCGGCAGACGCGGGACGCCCGTCGGCCGGGCGCGCGGGGGCCGCCCCTCGTTACGCGCCCCGCCGTTGGTGCCGGGCGCGCGGGGGCCGCCCCCTCACGCGTCCCCTCGCCCGAACAGCGGCGCGAGCAGCAGCTGGGCCGCTCCCTCCGCCACCCCGCGTGTCCCGCCGGGCGCGAGTCGCACCGGCACGGCGCCGTCGTGACCGCCCTCGCGACGGGCGCGGGCGTCGAGGACGGCGCCGACCCCGTGGACGAACGCCTCGGGGGCGGCGGCGACGGTACGGCCGCCGAGCAGGACCAGGTCGATGTCCAGCAGCCCGGCGAGGTTGGCGGCGCCCGCGCCCAGCACCCTGGCCGCCCCGGCCAGATCGCCGCGGGCGACGGCACCGAGGCACAGGGCCTCTATGCAGCCGCGGGCGCCGCAGGTGCAGGGCGGCCCGTCCAGCTGGATGACCTGGTGCCCGAACTCGCCGGCGCCGGTCCGGGCGCCCCGGTGCACGCCCCCGCCGATCACGAGGCCGGCACCCAGTCCCGTACCGAGGTGCAGGTAGGCGAAGGAGCCGTCCTCTCCGCCGACGGCGAGGCCGAGCGCCGCCGCGTTGGTGTCCTTGTCCACGACGACCGGCACGCCGAGCCGCCGCGCCAGCGCGTCCCGCAACGGGAACCCGTCCCACTCCGGGAAGCCGGTGACCCGGTGCAGCACGCCCCGGACGTGGTCGAGCGGCCCCGGGAGGGCGACACCGAGGCCGAGGAAACCGGGGACGGCGGCGAACGCGCGGTCCGGCGGTGGCGGGGGGCCGTCCGGGCGGTGCGGGGTGTCGTCCGGCGACGGCGGGGTGCCCTCCGACCGGCCCGAGGTGCCGCCCGGCGACGGCGAGGCGCCCTCCGACCGGCCCGGAGCGCCGCCCGACGGCTCCGGGGCGCCGCCCAGCGCTCCCACGGCGCCCTCAGACGGCCGCAAGGTGTCCGCGACCAGCTCCCGGGCCGCCCGCGCCACTGCCTCCACCACGGCCTCCGCGCCCGCCCCCAGATCCAGCGCGGAACGCCGCTCACCCACCACGGCACCGTCTAGGTCGACCAGCACCGCCCGCAGCTCGTCCCGGTCCAGGTGCACGCCGAGCGCGTGGCCCGCCTCCGGGACCAGGCGCAGTACCGTACGCGGCTTGCCTCCCGTCGACGCACGGCGTCCGGCCTCGGCGGCGAGGCCGTCCTCACGGAGCCGGGCGGTGATCTTGCTGACCGCCTGCGGGGTGAGCCCGGTCCGCTCGGCGAGTTCCAGCCGGCTGATCCCCCCGGCACCGGCGGTGCGCAGCAGGTCGAGCACCAGCGCGGTGTTGTGGCTGCGCAGGGCGAGCAGGTTGGCGCCGCCCGCCGCACCCCGCATCCCGCCGCCCGCCGCGGGGACCGCGCCCGCACCCGGACCGGACCGCACACCCGAGCCCGAGCCCGAACCCGCCCGCACGCCCTCGACCGGCACGCCCGACCCCGCACCCGGGCCCGGCCCTCGCCCCACGCCCGCAGTACCCGTCCCCGTACCTCTGCCGTCGGTCCTGTTCACGCCCCCATTGTCCCCGGCGCTTGCACTTTGGCAACACCGTTGCGAAAGTGGGACGCATGACTGGTAACCCTCCCGGCAGCCCCCTGCGCGTCGGCCTCATCGGCTACGGACTCGCGGGCTCCGTCTTCCACGCCCCGCTGATCGGCGCCACCGAGGGCCTGGCGCTGGACACGGTGGTCACCTCGAACCCCGACCGGCAGCAGCAGGCCCGCGCGGAGTTCCCGGACGTGCGTACCGTCGCCGGCCCCGACGAGCTGTTCGCCCGGGCCGCGGAGCTGGACCTCGTCGTCATAGCCTCCCCGAACAGGACGCACGTACCGCTCGCGAAGCGGGCCCTGGAGGCCGGTCTGCCGGTCGTGGTGGACAAGCCGGTCGCGGGCACCGCCGCCGAGGCGCGTGAGCTGGCGGCGCTGGCCGAGGAGCGCGGCCTGCTCCTCTCCGTCTTCCAGAACCGCCGCTGGGACAACGACTTCCTGACCCTCCGCAAACTGCTCGCCGAGGACGCGCTGGGCGACGTATGGCGCTTCGAGTCCCGCTTCGAGCGCTGGCGGCCGAAGCCGAAGGGCGGCTGGCGCGAGTCCGGCGACCCGGCAGAGATCGGAGGTCTCCTCTACGACCTCGGCAGCCACGTGGTCGACCAGGCCCTCGTCCTGTTCGGCCCGGCCACGCACGTGTACGCCGAGTCGGTCGTGCGGCGCGCGGGCGCGGAGGCGGACGACGACACGTTCATCGCGATCACGCACGCGAACGGCGTCCGCTCCCACCTCTACGTCTCCTCCACCGCCGCCCAGCTCGGCCCGCGCTTCCGCGTCCTGGGCTCGAAGGCCGGCTACGTGAAGCACGGCCTGGACCCGCAGGAGGCGGCGCTGCGCGAGGGCAAGCGGCCCGGCCCCGGCTGGGGCGAGGAGGACGAGTCCCTGTGGGGCCGGGTGGGCGCCGGGGAGTCCCCGACGACCGGCGGCGGTCACGTGGAGGCGACCGTCGCGGGCGACTACCCCGCGTACTACGCGGCGGTGGCGAAGGCCCTGCGCGAAGGCGGCCCGAACCCGGTCGGCGTCCGCGAGGCGGCGGCCGCCCTGGATGTACTGGAGGCGGCCCGCGAGTCCGCCCGCGACGGACTGGTGGTGACCCTGTGAGCCCCTCCCCCGAGACGTCCGTCCCGACGGTGGACGAACTGGAGGCGCAGGAACGCCGCCTGGTCTTCCGCCGGTTCACCAACGACGACGCGTGGGCACTGGGCTCCCTCCTGGTGGAGCTGGCCCGGGAGCGCGGGGCGCCGGTCGCCGTCGACATCCACCGCGCCGGCCAGCAGCTCTTCCACGCGGCCCTGCCCGGCTCGACCCCCGACAACGACGCCTGGATCGCCCGCAAGCGCCGGGTGGTGGAGCGGTACGGCTCCGCGTCGTACCTCGTCGGCTCCCGTTTCCGGGCCAAGGGCACGACGTTCGAGGAGTCCTCGCGCCTCGATCCGGACACGTACGCGGCGCACGGCGGCTCCTTCCCGATCACCGTGGCCGACGTCGGCGTGGTCGGCGCGGTGACGGTGTCCGGGCTGCCGCAGGTGGAGGACCACCGGCTCGTGGTGGAGGCGCTGGAGCGTTTCCTGGGCGAATAGCCCGTACGGCGGACTCCGGGAATCACTCAGCGGTCCCTCCGGTTGGCACGCGGTGTACGCACGAAGGACGATCACAACGCCCCACCGGAGGGATCGCAACCGATGAACGACGCGACGGCTTCTCTGAAGGAATCGGTCGGACGGTACGGCGTCTGGAGCGCGGCGCTGCACGCCGACTCCGACCCGGTCCGCGGTCGCGAACGGGCCGAGTCCGTCGCCGAGTTGGAGCGGCTCGGGTTCGGCGCCGTGTGGCTGGGCGGCAACACCTCCGCCCGGGACGCGGCCCCGCTGATCGAAGCGACCGAGCGCATCGTCGTCGGCACCAGCATCCAGAGTGTCTGGGAGCACCGGGCCCCCGAGGCGGCGGCGGGCTTCGCCGAGCTGGAGGTGGCCCACCCCGGCCGCTTCCTGCTCGGCCTCGGCGTCAGCCACGGTCCCCGGGTGGAGGGCTACAGCCGCCCGTACTCGACGATGGTCGGCTACCTGGACGACCTAGACAAGGCCGGGATGCGGGCCGGTCACCGCGTACTGGCGGCACTGGGCCCGAAGATGCTGGACCTCTCCCGGGACCGGGCGGCGGGCGCGATCCCGTACCTGGTCACCCCCGAGCACACCGCGCAGGCCCGCGAGCGGCTCGGCGAGGGTCCGCTGCTCGCCCCGGAGTTCAAGGTGGTCCTCGACTCCGACCCGTCCCGCGCCCGCGCGACGGCCCGCGCCTACCTCGGCCGGTACCTCGAGCTGCCGAACTACACCAGGAACTTCCTCAACCTCGGCTTCACCGACGCCGACGTCGCCGACGGCGGCAGCGACCGCCTGATCGACGCGGTCTTCGCCTGGGGCGACGAGAACACGATCCGCGCCCGCGTAGACGCCTTCCACGCCGCGGGCGCGGACCACGTCGCCCTCCAACTGGTCGAGGACGACATGGCCCACCTCCCGAGGGAGGGCTGGCGCAAGCTCGCTTCACTGCTGACGTGAGGTGAACGCCCCTGAAAGGGGCGCGGGGGACTGCGCGACCAACCACGGACAACCCGCACCAGACAACGCCCCCGCAGTCCCCCGCACCCCCGGCGGAGCGCCTATGCGCTCTTCAGCGACTGCCGCTGCCGCCCGAGCCCGTCGATCTCCAGCTCGACCACGTCCCCGGCCCGCAGATACGGCTTCGGCTCGGGCTGCCCCATGGCCACCCCCGCCGGCGTCCCGGTGTTGATGACGTCACCGGGACGCAGCACCATGAACTGGCTGACGTACCGCACGACCTCCCCCACCGGGAAGATCTGCTCGGCCGTCGTCCCGTCCTGCTTCAGCTCCCCGTTCACCCATAGCCGCAGCGACAGCCGCTGCGGGTCGGGCACCTCGTCGGCGGTCACCAGCCATGGCCCGAGCGGGTTGAACGTCTCGCAGTTCTTGCCCTTGTCCCAGGTCCCGCCCCGCTCGATCTGGAACTCCCGCTCGGACACGTCGTGCGCGACCGCGTACCCGGCGACGCACGCGAGCCCTTCCTCCGCCGACTCCAGATAGCGGGCCGTGCGCCCGATCACGACCGCGAGCTCCACCTCCCAGTCGGTCTTGACGGAGCCGCGCGGTACGAGCACGGTGTCGTCCGGCCCGACCACCGTGTCCGGCGCCTTGAAGAAGACGACGGGTTCGGCGGGCGGCTCTGCCCCGGTCTCCCGGGCGTGGTCGTGGTAGTTGAGCCCGATGCACACGATCTTCCCGATGCGCCCCACGGGCGGTCCCACGCGCAGTCCGGTGGCGTCCAGGGCGGGCAGCTCACCGGCCGCGGCGGCGGACCGTATCCGCCCGAGCGCGGCATCGTCGGCGAGCAGCGCCCCGTCGATGTCCGTCACCACGCCCGACAGGTCTCGCAGGGTTCCGTCGGCGTCGAGCAGCGCGGGCCGCTCCGACCCCGCCGTACCGACTCGCAACAGCTTCATATCCCCAACTCCTCGATCGCGGGCAGCCCGCCCGATGAGTGCGACCTGGGTGCGGCAGTAACGACAACCATCGGAGGACTGTTCGATCCTCCAAGGTCCCGTTCCACTCCGCAATACCCCGTTCACCTACTGGACCGTAGCCACGCGGGTCCACGCGGGTCCACGCGGGCCCGCGCGCGCCGCCGCGCTCAGCGGTACAGCACGGCCCGCTCGACGGCGCTCCACGTCGTGCTGGTGGCGACGTACAGCGCGGCGGCCAGCGGTACGACGGCCACGGTGACGAGCGTGAAGAAGGACATGAACGGCATGACCTTGCCGATCGCGCCGAGCCCCGGCACCTGCCCGCCGTCACCGGTGGGCAGTATCGGGCGGTCGGCCATCGTCCGCTTCGCGAGGCGATAGCTGAAGGCGGCGACCCCGGCGACGACCGCGAACAGCGCCACGTACACGAGCCCGGCACCGCCGAGGAGCCCACCGTCGCCGAGCGCGTCGGTCCACCGCCCGCCGAGCGGGGCGGCGAGGAGCCGGTGCGACAGCAGTTCGTTGGCCTGACCGCCGATCGTCGGGCTGGAGAAGAGGTGGTAGAGGAGGAAGAACGCGGGAATCTGGCACAGGCTGGGCAGGCACCCCGACAGGGGCGACACCTTCTCCCGGGCGTGCAGTTCGAGCACCGCCCGCTGGAGCTTCTCGGGGTTCCTCGCGTGCTTGCGGCGCAGTTCGGCGATCCTCGGCTGGAGCTCGGTGCGCGCCTTCTGCCCGCGTGCGGCGGCCCGTGACAGCGGGTGGACGAGGAGCCGTACGAGGGCGGTGAACAGGACGATGGCGGCGGCCGCGGCCCAGGCGCCGAACAGCGGCTGGAGCAGGTCGGCGATGCCCTCGACCAGGTTGGCGAAAACGGACATGGGTGAGTGAGCCCTCCGAGGGTCTCGTCGTGCCGGGGAAGTGAGAACAGCGGCATGACGACACGCCCCGCGCGGGGAAGTGACCTGGGTGAAGGACGTGCCCTACGCGGCGGTCGCCGGGAGGGCGTGTCCGGGCGCTCGGGGCCGGCGACGGCCGGGGGCGTCGGGATCGCGTTGGGGCAGGAAGGCCGTACGCCGGTCCCGGTCCCTGATGGCCGTACGCACCCGGGTGGGCGGCACGGCGGGCGCGCAGCGCGCGGCGATGACGGCGCAGACGGCGAGCGCGGAACCGACCGCCGCGGTCGCGGCGAGCGCGACGGTGGCGGAGAGGCTGCCGATGTCGACGAAGGCGACGGGGAGGATCACGAGGAGCAGTACGAACAGCGCGCGAGGCACCCGCGGCACGGTCCGGTTCCGGCTCATCCGCGGCTCCCCCTCCACCCGCTCGCGTACACACGTTCGCCCCAGTTATACAGGAGCCGCACGGAAGCCGGTACGGGCTGTGGAGCCGGACCGCACGGCCCCGGCCTCCGGCCCCCGGGGCCCTCACCCTCGTCGGCTGACGGCAGTACGGTGTCCCTCATGCGCCCCGACACGCCCGCCGAAAACGTCGACCACGCCGCCGAGGCGGCACGCCTGGAACGGACCGCCGGCCTCTACCCCGAGGACGCCGAGACCCTGCTCCTGCGCGCCGCGGCCCACCTGGAACTCTCCGGCGACCGCCCGTCCGCGACCAAACTCTACGACCGCCTGCTGTCCTCCGCCGCGGACTCCCAGGGGCTGGAGAACCCGTCCCTGGTCCGCGCCCTCAAGGCGTCGAACCTGTGGGAGTACGGCCACGAGGCGGAGGCCAGGGCGATCATCGACGGGGTCCGCACGGCGTCGCCCCGCGACCCGGCTCCCTGGGTGATCGCGGCGGAGTCCCTGGAGGCCCACGACGAGCTGGAGGCGGCGCACGAGACGTTCACGGAGGGCGCCCGCCTGCTGCTGACGGACGTCGCGGAACCCCCGTACTCCACCCACCCCCTCCTCTACGGCCGCCACCGCGTCCGCCGCATGCTGGGCCTGCCCCACGACGAGTGGGACGCTCTGGCCGACACCCTCCACACCATGCCGGTCTCCCTGGACGAGTTGCACGACCCCAAACGCGTCTGGTCCCTGGGCTCGGACAACCCGGCCGACCTGCAGGCGGAGATCTCCCGCCTGCGCGCCGAACTGGGCGCCTACCGCGAGGCCCTCTCCCGCCCCTTCCCGGTGGCAATGCTCCACTGGCCGGCCGACGAACTGACGGAACTGCTCGAGGCGTACCCGTCCCTCTCCGCCGAGTACCCCTCCTACGAGGACCACCTGGCGACGACGGAGGCCGCCCTGCGCGAGCTGGCCGCGTCCGGCACCCCGAACCTGGGCGTGGTCCGGGGCACGGTCCCCTCCTACGAGGCCTTCGCCGCCTCGGAGGGCGCCTCCCCGGCCGACGCGACCCTCCTCCCCCAGTACGCGACGACGCTGGCGGCCCGGGGCCGCGCGGTGGCGTGGCCGCCGCAGCGCGGCGCGGCCTGCTGGTGCGGCTCGGACCGCCCGTACGAGCGGTGCCACGGGGAGAACATCGCCGCTGACCGATGAGAACCGGCGCCGCCGGACGTCTACAGGTGCAAAGGCCTCACGCGGACCGCAGGACGCGACCGCCCCGGCTCGACCTCACCCCGAGGAGACGGACACCATGACCACCGACCAGACCTCCACCCCGGCCGGCGGCTTCTCGTACACCCTGACCCGCACCCTGGACGCCTCCCCGGCCCAGGTGTGGCAGGCCTGGACCGCCCCCGACCAGTACGCCCAGTGGGCCCACGCCGTCCCCGGCTCCGTCGAACTCGACGTCCGCCCGGGCGGCGCCTGGAAGGCCACGATGCAGACCCCCGACGGCGCCGAGTTCCCCCTGACCGGCACCTACCAGCAGGTCGCCGAACACCACCGCCTGGTCCTCGGCATGGACATCCCCGGCCGCCCCGGCCCCACCCTGATGACCATGGAACTCACGGAACAGGGCCCCCGCAACACGGTGATCACCCTCAGCCAGACCTGCGAGACGGAGGAGGAGCGGGACATGGCGGAGCAGGGGAGCGGGATACTGCTGGACGGGTTGGAGGGGTTCCTGGGGGACGGGGCGAAGTCCTGAGGGGCGGCCTTCCTCGGCGCCTTCCCTCCACCGGGACACCACTCACGCCCTGCTCATCTGATGGGCAGTCGACATCACGGCTGTCTCACACCGCCATGTACGTGGCCCGGTGTCAGTGGCTGCTGTTAGAACTGAGCCACATCGGAATAGTGATCCTGGGGTGGCATGGTGGAGAAGACGGGGGGACCGGCACAGCCGGTCGCGGGAGTTTACGAGCAGCTGATCACGGAGAGCGTGCACGGCGAGCTGGCGCGGCTTGAGGCCGCCGGGTGGAGGGCTGTCGACGCGGAGGTCAGTGCGGAGTCCTCGCCTCGTGTGCTGGCGCGGCACATCGGCGACATCGTGACTAGTCGCCTCAACCAGCTTCCGGCCGACCAGCGGGTTCCCTTCGCGAATCGCATTCTGGAGTCACTCGCCGCCGGTCCCGGCGATCAAAGCGATGGCGAGCCCGTCAGCACCATCGCCGACGGGCCTCGGCAGCTGCTGGCTCTTGCTGAGCAAGAAGCTCCCGGCGCCTATGCGATCCGCCCGCTGACTCCCCTGTCTGAGACGTCGCTCCTCACCAACTCGCCGGAGGACCTGAGCCTGGGCTCGGAGCTGAGGGCCGAGTTGGCCACCGCAGACCGCATCGACCTGCTCTGCGCGTTCGTGAAGTGGTACGGCATCCGCGTACTGGAGGACGCGCTGCGTGCCGCAAAGGAGCGTGGGGTACCGATTCGGGTCATCACCACCACCTACATGGGCGCCACCGATCGCCATGCGCTCGACCGGCTCGTGCGCGACTTCGGCGCCACGGTGAAGGTCAACTACGAGATCCGCTCGACGCGGCTCCACGCCAAGGCTTGGCTTTTCCGGCGCCGTACGGGTTTCGACACGGCTTACGTCGGCAGCTCGAACCTGTCCAGGGCGGCACTCCTCGACGGGCTCGAGTGGAACGTACGACTGTCTTCGGTGGCCACCCCCGCGGTCTTGGACAAATTCGAGGCGACCTTCGACGCCTATTGGAACGACTCGGCCTTCGAGACCTACGACCCCGATCGCCATGGCGATCGCTTGTCCGAAGCGCTGGCCCAGGCTGGTGGGAACACATCGACCAGCGACCTGAAGATCAACCTGTCCGGGCTCGAAGTGCGCCCGTTCCCGCATCAGCGGGACATGTTGGAACGGCTTCGCGTCGAGCGTGAGATCCGCGGGCGCCATCGCAACCTGCTGGTCGCGGCGACGGGAACCGGCAAGACCGTGATGGCCGCACTCGACTACCGCCATCTGTGCCGGGAGTCGACCGGCAGCCGACCCAGGCTGCTGTTCGTGGCGCATCGCAAAGAGATCCTCAAGCAGTCCCTCCGCACTTACCGTGAGGTGCTGGACGACGCCTCGTTCGGTGAGCTGCTGCACGGGGGCGCAGATCCTCGCAAATGGAATCACGTCTTCGCCAGCGTCCAGTCACTCAACGTCCAGCGGCTTGAGCAGTTGGCTCCGGATCACTTCGACATCATCGTCATCGACGAGTTCCATCACGCCACAGCCTCCACCTACCGACGGGTGATCAACCACTTCATACCGACGGAACTGCTGGGCCTGACCGCCACTCCCGAACGGATGGACGGGACCAACGTGCAGGACGAGTTCTTCGAAGGTCGCATCGCCGCGGAGATGAGACTCTGGGAAGCACTGGAGAACGACCTGCTGTGCCCCTTCCACTACTTCGGGATCCCAGACGGTACCGACCTGAGAAACCTTGGCTGGCAGAAGGGCTCGTACGCAGATCAGGACCTCGGGAATCTCTTCACGGGCAATGACGCCCGGGCCCGCATCGTCGTTAAGCAGATCCGGGACAAGGTCTCCGACCCGGGCTCGATGCGAGCGCTCGGTTTCTGCGTCACCAAGGCGCACGCCCACTACATGGCGGAGTTCTTCCGCAAAGCGAGCTTCGAGGCAGTGGCACTCGACAGTGACTCGCCTGCTGACGTGCGCGCCCGGACGCTGACCGACCTCCGTGACGGCAAGCTCCAGGTCATCTTTTCGGTGGATCTGTTCAATGAGGGGCTCGACATCCCGGACGTCGACACCCTCTTGCTGCTGCGCCCCACCAACAGCGCCACGGTCTTCCTCCAGCAATTGGGGCGGGGCCTCCGACGCACCGAGACGAAGCCGGTCCTCACCGTCCTCGACTTCATCGGACAACACCGCGCGGAGTTCCGCTTCGAAGAACAATTCCGAGCCTTGACCAATCTGTCGCGCAGTCGTCTGGTCGAGCACATCGAGCATGACTTCCCTCAGCTGCCGTCCGGCTGCCAAGTCATCTTGGAGGGGAAGTCCAAGGACCTCGTCCTCGACAACATCCGGACCCAGCTGGGCGCCACGGTGAAGACGCTGGTGAAAGAGGTCAAGGAGTACCGCACTCCGCGTCTCGCCGACTTCCTCCGGGAGAGCCGTCGGGAGATTAAAGAGCTGTACAAAAGCGACAATTCCTGGACGACCGTCCTCCGGCGAGCCGGCCTACTCAAGGAGCCCGCACCTCAAGGGGAAGAGACGCTACTCAAGCGCGCCCATGCTTTCCTCCATGTGGACGATCCGGAACGCGCGCAGGCATACCTTCGCCTACTCGAAGACGACGCCCCTCCCTACGACGAATTGGGGGCCACCGACCAGGCGTACGCCCGGATGCTGTTTTTCAACCTCTGGGACAACGCAGGCGGGTTCACCAGCTACCGGGATGGGCTGGAGTCGTTGCGGGGCCAGTGGGCGGTCCGTGACGAGCTGCGACAGCTACTGGCCCACGTCGTCGAGCAGGCCGACCACTTCCCCATCCCGCTTGCCGGTCCTTTGAGTCATCTCCCGCTCAAGGTGCACAGCGCCTACAACCGCTCGGAGATACTCGCCGCACTCGGGGTCGCCCGCTTCGGTGGCCAGATGCCGCGGTCCTTCGCACAGGGCGTTCAGTGGGTCGAGGAGCTTCGCACGGACGCCCTCCTCATCACGCAGGAGAAGAACGAGAGGGACTTCTCACCGACGGTTCGGTACAAGGACTATGCGCTGAGCCCGACCCTCTATCACTGGGAGTCGCAGAACGCGACGGCCGCCGACTCCCGCACCGGCACGCGTTACCAGCAACACGTACAGCGTGGAAGCCACGTCCTGCTGTTCATGCGGCGGTACAAGAACACCGACATGGGTAAGTCGCAGCCCTGGATGCTCCTCGGCCCGGCGACCTATGAGAGCCACACAGGCAGTAAACCGATGGCGATCACCTGGCGTCTGGAACACGAACTCCCGGCCGACGTGTGGACGTACTCGGGGAAGGTGAGCTGACCTGGGTAGGAAGGCCGGTGGGGACGTGTCCTGAGGAGACGAGGCCCACTCTCCGGGACGCGCCCCGGCCCGGCCCAGGCTCCCACCACGGCCTCGCTGCGTAAGGCGCCACCCGTTACCCTGCCCCGCATGATTCGCGCAGTGGTCTTCGACGTCGGTGAGTGTCTCGTGGACGAGACCCGTGAGTACGGAACATGGGCGGACTGGCTCGGCGTGCCTCGACACACGTTCCACGCGATGTTCGGCGCGGTGATCGCTCAAGGTCGCGACTACCGCGAGACCTTCCAGGAGTTCCAACCCGGTTTCGATCTCTACGCGGAGCGCGAGAAGAGGGCCGTCGCCGGACAGCCGGAGACGTTCGGGGAAGACGACCTGTACCCGGAGGTCCGGACGTCTCTCGAACAGCTACGGTCCGACGGACTGTGGCTGGGGATCGCGGGGAACCAGACGGTGCGCGCGGGCCGGATCCTGCGTGCATTGTTCTCCCATGACGTGGATCTGATCGGTACGTCCGACGATTGGGGGGCCAGCAAGCCCGATCCGGAGTTCTTCAGACGGGTCGCCGACGCCGTTCCCTTCGCGGTCGGGGAGATCCTTTACGTCGGGGATCGCTGTGACAATGACATCCGGCCCGCCCGCGAGGCGGGCATGCTCACCGCGCTGGTGCATCGCGGCCCGTGGGCAACTATCCAGTGGGGCCGCCCCGAAGCCCTGGAACTGCCGACTTTCCGTATCGAAGACCTGGCCGAGCTGCCCGCCGCGATCGCCCAGTTCAACGACTCATCACACTGACCGTCGTCGACCAGTCGTACAGACGGTCGTCCAGCTCCCGCACGCACCGCTCGTGTTGGTGTGCGGTGAGTGCACGGCGAACCTCGCGTACGCGGTCCATGCCGGTCGCGTACCAAGTGACGGCCAACTGATCCAGGGCTTTACCCGCGTACTCACAGGCCGCCTCAGCGTTGCCGGACAGCGCTTCCACGGCCGCCAGGTCGCCGTAGACGACCGTGCGTTGTTTGTCGTCGGCGGAGGTCATGGCTTCGAGTGCTTCCAATAGTGTCTGGCGGGCCTGTGGGCGGTGTCCGGCGAGCAATTGGGTGTTGCCCTTGAAGGCCGCGAGCCTGGCCGGTGAGAACCAGTCCATCCACGAGGGCGTCGGATGCTCGTTGCCGTCCTTCAGGACGTCTTCCGCGTGGCCGATCAGATGCAGGGCCGTGCGGGTGTCACCGCACCGGGTTTCGCATTCGGCCTCGACCGCATCCAGCCAGGCTAGGAACTCCGCTGACGCGGGAGCCCGGCGTGCATACGTGCGCGCCGCGATCATGCGCTCCTGGGCGGACTCCCTATCTCCCGCCCAACCGGGGATGAAGGCCATGTGCGCGATGATCGCCGAGCCGAGCATCGGGTCGTCGGCTTCACCCGCCGACTGCAGGGCGAGGAGAAGGGTCTCGTTGGCCGCATCCGTTTCACGGAGATCGAAGAACTCGATCCTGCCCGCCAAAAGGTAGGTCTCGGCCAGCGCGGCAGCGATCACGCGACGCGTGGCGTCCTCCGTCTCCCGGAGTAGCACGCAGCCCAGCGCGGCGTGGGCCGCGACGGCTGGATGGAGCTTCGCCGGTGCCACCGACCAGTACAGCCGGCGATGGGACCTGGTGACCGACTCGAAGTCCGCTCCGACGGTCATCGGCTGAGATGCCGCAACACTCCTGCCGGTCGTTACGGCCAGCCCAAGACCCGCCGTTCCCCCTGCGGCCAACGCACGGCGCACGGCATCGGGCTTGGGCCCCTCTGAGCCCCACGGCGGCACGAACCCGAGTGCTTCCACACTCTGCCCCAGCAGGTGCACGAGCACTCTTTGACAATCCGGCTGTGGCCAGGGCGGGTTGACCGACTCCCATCGACGGACCTGCCGTACGCCGACGGACAGACCGCGAATGCCCATGCGCCTCGCATGCTCCGTGAGGGCGTCCGCCAAGTCTTGCTGCGAGTTGAATCCGGCTGCTACTCGGGCGGCTTTGAGTCGGACGTTGCCTGTCGGCCTGGACATGGGGACCTCCTGCGGGCTGCTGCTCCAGAGCTTCGCACAGCACGGCCGAAGCTGGACAGCTCATCACCCCGAAGGCGTCATCGAGGCCCTTTCGAAGTCCTCTCAGGGGCCTCTTCAAGTCCTAGATGTGGGCGATGACTTCGTGGACTCTGAGGGCACATCCAACCCCGGCGGACAGCAGGAGGACACCGGTGTCCACCCAAGAAGCATTGGACCGTGCGATCGCGCAGTGGCTGGCTCAAACCGATCCGAATCCGGAGCGGATTCGGCGCGAGTGGGCGGCGCAGGGCGTCGCCCTGGTGCCGCTCGGTGAACGGTTCGCAGCCGTACGCATGGCCGCGTACATCGTTCACGCCGCCGTGCGGACTGCCGATAAGGCGGGCGTGGCCACGGCGCTGGGCGAACTGCTCGGCGGTTCGATCATCCACGATCGACGAGTCGGAGGTGGCACGTACTACGCGCTGATCCAAGGGCACGCGGGCCTGGTCTGGGCGTACGACGACCTCGCGAGTTGTCTCGGCCACGGCACCTACCTGGGCATCCCACGGCTTGACCGCCAACAGCCGCCCGGCACGTATTGGGTCGTACCGCCGCGGTTCGACGGCGACTTGTGCGCCCCGCGGGACATTACGGCGCTGATGAGGGAGGGCCGAGGGCGGCTGGCCGAGCAGATGGAGGCCGGCGTATCAGGTGCCTCCCCCGAAGAAGCCCGCACCACCGGTGAGTGACACGGCCCGAGAACCCTCGGCCCTCCGATCGGTGGCCGATCGTATGCCGGTCGGCCCGGCCGCGTACGCGGCAGTGGTGCTGGATCCGCAGACGCGAACCGCCCGTTACACCGACGCCAGCGGCCGAGTAGGGGACATGGGGCGCCACGGGACGTCCGAGACAAGCGGCACGGTGTCCGTTTTCGGTGGCGGAGACGGACAGCAACCACAGCCCCAGTCACCGGACGGCACCACGACCGACTTCGCGCTCACCGGCGATGGGAGCCATCCGGACGACTCGTGGGCGATCGAGTGCAATTCGAACGGCCAGTGGGGCTGGCTTCCGGACGCACCGTCGATCACCGAGGCGTCCGCCGACATTCTGAGCATGGAAGGACCCGGCCAGCCATGACGTTGCCCACGGACATCGAAAACGACGCCACCGCCCTACGGAGCGAAATGGCGAAGACCATCGCGGAAGCCGGGACTGCCATCGCCCCGGCCTGGCTGACGACTACCGAGAAGGTACCGCGCCACGCGTTCGTCCCCGGCTTCTATCTGCCCGGCGCCGAACCTGACGCGCATGGGCTGACGGTGTGGGAGCCCATCACGGCCCAATTGGACTATGGCCACTGGTTGGCGAGCGTGTACTCGGACACGGCACTGGTGACCCGGATCGACGGCGAGGAGACCGATTGGAGCAACCCGGTCGCCCGGCACGGAGGTGTACCGACCTCGTCGTCCACCCTGCCTTCACTGGTCTTGCGCACGTGGTCGGACGCGGACGTCACAGAGGCGCACACGGTCCTGGAGATCGGCACTGGGACGGGCTACTCGACCGCCCTCGCATGCGAACTCCTTGGTTCGTCGCACGTCACCAGCGTCGAAATCGATTCCGACAGGCTGAAGACGGCGGCCGACGCCCTGTACTCCTGTGGATACACGCCGACGCTTGCCAGAGCCGACGGACTCTACGGGTACTGGCCCGAAGCCTGGTTCGACCGGGCCGTGGCCACCTGCTCCTTCCGTGCCGTGCCGCCCACCCTGCTCCAACAAGTGAGGCCAGGCGGGAAGGTGCTTCTACCCTTGTCGGGCTGGCTATACGGAAGCGCCCGCGCCCTGCTCACGGTCGCCGAGGACGGCGCTGCCGAGGGCCCTTTGCTGCCCGGCACCATCTCCTTCATGTCGGCTCGCACGCACACTGCGCCCGCCTTCGGTAACCCGGCGGACTGGGCCGCCGGCCTGACCGAGCGCCCCCGACCGGCGAGGCACACCCCGGAGCAGTTGACGGCTGCGACCGACGAGGCGTTCCACCTGCGCTTCTTGGTGCAGAGTGCCGTACCGGACGCCCAGATGGTCACATTAGGCGGGGTACTGCATCTGATCGACGTGACATCCGGTTCCGCCGCCACGCTCGCCCGCGATGGCGACACCTGGCTCGTGCGTGAAGGCGGGCCGTTGAAGCTATGGGAGCGCGCCGAGCGCCTCATCGACGACTTCATCGCCGCGAGACGCCCCGGTCCTGAGAGCTTCACCCTGCGGGTGGACGCCGACGGGCAGCGGCTGCTCCACCCGCTGATGCCTCACCTGACTCTACGCCAAGGCTGAGGAGGGGCTCCCCGCTCACGGATGGGTGCGGCGCCCTATCGCACACGGCTGAGAGACGGACACCTGCACATCCGGCCGGGGCGCGGGAGGCGCACGGCGAGTGACCGGCGTCATGACTGCCGTGCCAGTACGCAACTCTGGTTGCGCACCGCACTCGTTTCGCCGGACGGGTGGTTCGGGTCAGCGACACGGCCGCCGCAGCGCTCCCCTCGCCCGGAGTGTTTCCCCGCCGCTCCCCTCCTGTTCGCCGTGCCTTGTTAGCTTCGCCGCCACGCCCGGTCCGGCAGCAGGAGAGGCACGCCCATGAGCACCCCGGTCCACCGCACGCCGGCACGGCCCTCCGTAGCCACGCTGGCGGCGGCCAGGCAACGTCGGGAAGGGAACGGGAGCCGGGTCGGGAGTCCGTCCGGGAGCTCGGCGGAGCACGCCTTCCTGCGGTTCCAGTCCAGTGTCGGGAATCGGGCCGCCGCCGCGGCGGTGCAGCGTGTCAGGAGCGCGACCGGGGAACGGGCGGCGGAGGGCACCGGGACGGTCAGGGAAGAGGCGACGGGGGCCGGTGGCGCGGCCGACGGGGCGCGGCAGAGGAAGAGCTACCGGGACCGGATCGCCGCGCTGCTGGACCGGTTCAAGAAGAACCTCGAACCCACGGACAACGCCGTCAAGGGTGGCCAGACGCCCACCAACGCCGCCCTCACCCACCAGGCCGCCGCCACCGCCGACGGGGCCCTCAAGAACGACTCCGCCATCTCGGGGACCTCCGCCGGAGGGTGGAACCTCCTCACGGAGGCGACCGGCGTCGTGGTCAGCGGCATGGACGCGTACAAGAGCATGAAGGACTCCCGGAGGAACGAGACCGGGGCCGGACACCACACGGCGAACAGGAGGGCCAAGACCAAGGGGACGGACGCGGGCGTCGGTGCCGTCAGTTCGGGTTCCTACGGTGCCGCCATCGCCAAGGAGGCGACCAAGGTCCAGGGGGCGGCGAACGCCGCGACGGCGGCCGAGGCGAGCGGGGCCCTCAGTGCCGTCACCGGCTTGACCAAGGGCGCCCGCGCCCTGGTCCGGGTCGGGGGAGCGACGAGCAAGTACAAGAACCTGAAGGACCTCGGAGACGCCAACGTCGTCAACGTGGAGCTGCTCGCCCGGCTGGACCGGGAGGTGCACGGGGCCGTGAACCGGGCCGAGGTGGCCCGTGCGGAGGTGTACGCCAGGTTGGACGCGGCCGAGGCGCACCCGCACGAGGGGTGGCAGCAGGGCGTCGACGCGGCCTTCGCGGCCTTCGAGAGGGAGTTCCGCAGCATCAGGCCCGCCGAAGAGGCCTACCGGCGTGCCGTGAAGGACACGGCGGACCTGAGCCAGGTGCAGAAGTACGCGATGAAGAAGCAGGCCGCCAAGATCGGCAAGGAAATGGTGGGCGGCGTGGTGGGCGAGCCCGTCAAGGCCGCGGCCGGGGTCATGACGCTGGTCACGGCGACGGGAGCGCTGGCGAGCAACCCGGCCGGCTGGATTCTCGCCGCGGTCGGGGCCGGTCTCGTCCTGGGCACCACCGGTTACAAGGCGGGCCGCGCGGCCACGAAGCGTTACGAGGAGGTCCGCCACCCCGAGCGCTGGGCGCCGGAGGGCGAGGCGCCGGCGGAGGCCGCGCCCCGCACGGATTCGCTGAAGCACGCCCTGAAGTTCTGGAAGAAGGTGTCGAAGGGCGAGCGGCAGGCCATGGCGCGCAAGATCTACGGCCTGGCGGCGGGCCCCGACGTCCCCGGGAGCGACAGCACGACACCCGAGCTGCGGCAGTCCGCCCGGGAGCTGCTCATCGCGCTCAAGGCGGGTCCCGCACAGCACAAGTTGGACGCGGAGGCCTGGGAGCTGACCCTCAACGACCCCGCGAAGAGGGATGGTTGGGTCAAGGAGATCGCCGAGCAGCTGGCCTCGGGGTGACCCCGTCCGACGCGAGGAACGACGGGCGGGCCGCCAGGCGGGTCCGCGCGGCGGCACACCGTACAGCCCGGCTCACGGCTTGCGCCCCACCCCGCAGTAGGCGTCGACGGAGACGGCGGTCGGGCCGGTCGGGGGCTCCTGGTCCGGGCGCCAGGACGGGACCTGGGTGATGCCGGGGGCGACCAGTTCGAGCCCCTCGAAGAAGCCGGCGATCTCCTCGACGCTGCGTACGTGGTACGGCGTCGCGCCGCTGGCGTTGTAGGCCTCCGACGCGGCGATCATGCCCTCGCTCGTCGCGGTGCTGTCGCCGATGACCAGGTAGCTTCCCGACGGGAGGCCCGCCAGGAGGCGCCGCACCAGGTCGCGGGCCTGGTCGTGGTCGGCGACGTGGCCGAGTGTGTTGAGGATGATCAGGGCGACCGGCCGGGAGAAGTCGAGGATGCCGGCGGCGGCTTCCAGGACGGCCTCGGGGGCGTAAAGGTCGGCGTCCAGATAGGCGGTCCTGCCCTCGGGGGTGCTGGTGAGCAGGGCGTTGGCGTGGGTCAGCACGATCGGGTCGTTGTCGACGTACACGATGCGGGCGTCGGGAGCCTCGCGCTGGGCCACTTCGTGGGTGTTGTCGGCGGTGGGCAGTCCGGTGCCGATGTCCAGGAACTGCCGGACGCCCTCCTCCCGGATCAGGTGGCGGACGGCGCGCCCGAGGAAGAGCCGGCTGGTGAGGGCCACGTCGACGAGGCCCGGGAAGATGCCCTTGATCTGCTCACCGATCTCCCGGTCGACCTCGTAGTTGTCCTTGCCGCCGACGAAGTAGTTCCAGAACCGCGCCGAGTGCGGCGTGGACGTGTCGATGCGGGCGCGTAACTCCGCGCCGGCGCCGAGCTGGGAACGGGAGTCCGACACGGCATCCTCCTGACCGTTGGGTTGACCGATCAGGGAACCAACCTAGTGCCGCGCTCCGGCGCGGAGAAGATGCGGAGGAGTGCCCGCACCCCTGCCCGCGCCCTGTCCGGACGACCCTTCCCCTCCCGGCGCCGAGCCGGGTAGGCCAGTGGGAAGCCGCGATTCCCGGAAGAAGTCCTCTCCAGGCGCGCGCAGCATCCACATCCCGGCAGGACATCCGACGACGAACGGGCCACGGTGCGTCGCGCCACGCCGCCGTGACACGGTCGCGGGCCCTGGCCAGCCGTCACGGGCAGGCAGGGCACCGGGCAGTGATCCGCATGCCCGTGGCGTTCGGGTGCCCGGGTGCGTGGGGGGTCCACCCGTCGCTCGGGCGGACCGGCCCGACGGCACCCGGCAGCACCGTAGGACGGGAGGACGGGCGCGTCAGCCGAACATGCCCGGCTCGTAGTCGCCCGCCGGGTTCTGGAGCATGACGTTCATCCGGTTGTACGTGTTGATGATGGCGATCAGGCCGACCAGGGCGGCGAGCTGGTCCTCGTCGTAGTGCCTCGCGGCTTCCGCCCAGGCCTCGTCGGTGACGCCGCCGGCGGCGTCGGCGATGCGGGTGCCCTGCTCGGTCAGCTCCAGGGCGGCGCGCTCGGCGTCGGTGAAGACCTTGGCCTCCCGCCAGGCCGCGATCAGGTTGAGGCGCAGCGCGGTCTCCCCCGCCTTCGCGGCGTCCTTGGTGTGCATGTCGAGGCAGAAGCCGCAGCCGTTGATCTGGCTGGCGCGGATCTTCACCAGCTCCTGCGTCGCGGCGGGCAGGGTCGAGTCGGCCACGACCTTGCCGGCCGAGTTGATGTGGCGCACCAGCTTGCCCGCGAAGGGGTTGGCGAACATGTTGAGACGAGCTTCCATGGTGGTTCCTCCGTCGTCGGTGATCGGGCTCAAGTTCCGGTCGGTAGTCGTTCGCCCTCGGGCGTACACAGCTACGACGGATCGCGGGGAGGGGATGTGACAGGCCCGACGGGCGGACGGGTGTGATCTGCGTCTCACGTGCGTGCGGGGGTTCGGGGCAGGAGCCGCCGTGATGTCCTCACCCCGGCGGGCGCGGCCCGCCCGGCGCCGATTTGCCTCGGCCAGTCGGTGGGGCATGCCGGTGCCGCCGCGCGGCAGTGGCGGGCGCGGGCCGGCGGGGAGGCCGCGGGTGCGCCGAGGGCCGCGTACGTCACCGGTTTCGCCGGGTCGCACCCGCCGGCGAAGAAGGTGGGCGCCCGGCCGTCCGTCCTCGGTGTCGCCGGTGCCGTGGCGCTGGCGTCCTGGGCGGTCGCCGACCGGCGGGCCCGAGCGCCCGTCCCGGGCCGGTTCAGTTCCGGCGGTGGGTCAGTACGTTGACCACCCGGCCGGTCGGGTCCCGCACGAAGAAGCGCCGCACGCCCCACTCCTCGTCCGCGATCTCCCGCACGATCTCCGCGCCCGACGCGGTGACCCGCGCGTACACCGCGTCGACGTCCTCGACCTCCACGCTGAGGTCGGGGACGAGGGGCGCGGCGCGTTCCTCGGTGAACAGGCTGATCTGGGCGGTGGGGTTGGACGGGGAGGCGAGGGTCGTCACCCAGCCCATGTCCATGACCTGCTCGAAGCCCAGCAGGCCGTAGAAGTCGCGGCTCGTGTGCAGCTGTTCCTCGTCCTCGACCTGGATGTCGGGCATGATCCTGCGGATGGTCATGGGCGGCTCCTCCCGCGCGGGCGACGGGTGACGGGGCGTACGGCCCGACGCTACGCGCTCGCCGTGCCGGAGCCGGACGTTCCGGGTGAGTTCGCCGGGTCCGCCGGCTTCGCGGGCCCCGCCCGCACCGCCGACAGCGGTTCCGCGATGTCCTCCAGGGAGCGGCGTTCCGCCTTCACCGCCAGGAACGCCGCCACCAGGCCGGCCGCGCACATCAGCCCGGCGCCGATCCGGAAGGCCAGTGCCGTGTCGGCGACCACCCCGGACTCGGTGAGGTCGGCGAAGAGCAGCGGGCCGCTGATGCCGCCGGCGGCGGTGCCCAGGGCGTAGAAGAAGGCGATGGCCATGGCACGGGTCTCCATGGGGAAGATCTCGGAGACCGTCAGGTAGGCGCTGGAGGCGCCCGCGGAGGCGAAGAACAGCACCACGCACCAGCAGGCAGTCATCGTCGCGGCCGTGAGCGAGCCCCGGTCGAAGAGCCACGCGGTGGCGAAGAGCAGGATGCCCGAGAGCAGGTACGTGCCCGAGATCATGATCCGGCGGCCGACCGTGTCGAAGAGGGGGCCGAGGAGGAGCGGGCCGCAGAAGTTGCCGGCGGCGATGACGGCGAAGTAATAGCCGGTGGAGCCGGTCGGCACGTCGAAGAAGGTGATGAGGATGGTGCCGAAGCCGAAGGTGATGGCGTTGTAGAGGAAGGCCTGGCCGATGAAGAGGGACAGGCCGAGGACCGTGCGGCGCGGGTAGCGGCGGAAGACGGTCTTGGCGATCAGGCCGAAGCCGATGCTCTGGCGCTGGTGGATGGTGATCTCACCGGCAGGCGGCGGCAGCTTCTCACCCTTCTCCTGCTCGATCTCCCGTTCGACGGAGGTGACGAGTGCGTCGGCCTTCTCGCCGTGGCCGTGGATGAACTGCCAGCGCGGGCTCTCCGGCACGTGCCGGCGGACCAGCAGGATGACCAGGCCGAGAACCACGCCCATGGCGAAGCTGAGCCGCCAGCCGAGGTCCTTGGCGAAGATGTCGGTGTCCAGCATCACGATGGACAGCAGGGAGCCGCCGATCGCGCCGAGCCAGTAGCTGCCGTTGATGATGAGGTCGACGCGGCCGCGGTACTGGGAGGGGATCAGCTCGTCGATCGCCGAGTTGATGGCCGCGTACTCGCCGCCGATGCCGAAGCCGGTGAGGAAGCGGAAGAGGAAGAACCACCAGGACTCGAAGGAGAGCGCGGTCAGCGCGGTCGCCGCCAGGTAGACGGCCAGCGTCGCGATGAACAGCTTCTTGCGGCCGTAACGGTCGGTCAGCCAGCCGAAGAACAGGGCCCCGGAGCAGGCGCCCGCCACATAGAGGGCGGCGGCGAGGCCGGTGATCTGCGCGGCGCTGATGTCCAGGCCGCTGCCTTCCTCGGCGATACGGCCGGCGACGTTGCCGACGATGGTGACTTCCAGGCCGTCCAGGATCCAGACGGTGCCCAGGCCGATCACGATCATCCAGTGCCAGCGCGACCAGGGCAGGCGGTCGAGGCGGGCGGGGACGGCCGTGGTGACGGTGCCGGTGGGGGCGGGCGCCGGGCCCGCCGACGACGACTCAGCTGTCATGGCTCCCTCTCCGTCTAGCGAACGCCCCCCGTGTGCCCTGCACCGGGGGGGGAACACGCCCGCCGCGCCGGGAGGCCCGAGGGCCGCCCGTGGCAGCCCTACGCCCCCAGGATGCGGGACACCGTGTAGATCAGCAGCCCGGCCAGCGAGCCGACCACCGTGCCGTTGATGCGGATGAACTGCAGGTCGCGGCCGATGTTCGCCTCGATCTTCTTCGTGGTGTGCTCGGCGTCCCAGCTCGCCACGGTGTCGGTGATCAGGGAGGTGATCTCCTTGCGGTAGGTGGTCACCACGTACACCGCGGCGCCCTCCACCCACGCGTCGACCTTGCCCTGCACCTTGGTGTCGGAGGCCATCCGGGCGCCCAGCGACAGCAGCGAGGCCCGCACCCGCATGCGCAGTTCGCTGCGCTCGTCCTCCGCCGCCGAGACGATCATGGATCGTACGGCCGTCCAGGCGGACGCGATCAGGTCCTGGACCTCGCCGCGGCCCAGCACCTCGGTCTTCAGCCGCTCCACGCGGGCGCGGGTGTCCGTGTCGGACTGGAGGTCGGAGGCGAAGTCGGCGAGGAAGCGGTCGAGGGCGCCGCGCGCCGGGTGGGCGGGCATGTCGCGCATCTCGGTGACGAAGCGCAGCAGCTCCTTGTAGACGCGCTCGCCGACCCGCTTGTCCACGAACCGGGGCGTCCAGCCGGGCGCGCCGCCCTGTACGGCGTCCATCACCGAGTCGCCGTGCAGGACGAGCCAGTCGTGGGCGCGGGAGACGATCAGGTCGACGGCGCGCTTGTGGCCGCCGTCGGCGACGATGCGGTTCAGCATCTTGCCGATGCCGGGCGCGATCTCCTGGGCGTCGGCCCGGCGGGTGATCGCCTCCCCCACGACCGCCTGCACGTCGGAGTCGCGCAGCACGGTCAGGGCGCCGCGCAGGGCGGCGGCCAGCTCGGCCGTCACCCGGTCGGCGTGTTCGGGCACGGCGAGCCAGGCGCCGAGCCGGCTGCCGATGCCGACGGCGCGCAGTCGCTGCCGTACGACGTCCTCGGAGAGGAAGTTCTCGCCGACGAACTCGCCCAACGAGACGCCCAGCTGGTCCTTCTTCTTCGGGATGATCGCGGTGTGCGGGATGGGCAGGCCCAAGGGGTGGCGGAAGAGGGCGGTGACCGCGAACCAGTCGGCGAGCGCGCCGACCATGCCGGCCTCGGCGGCGGCCGAGACGTAACCCGCCCAGGCGCCCGCGCCGCGGTGGGAGGCCCACTCGGCCAGGACGTACACCAGCGCGACGAACAGCAGCAGGCCGGTGGCGGTGAGCTTCATACGGCGCACGCCGCGCCGCTTCTCCTCGTCGGCCGCGCTGAAGGACGTCATCGCGCGGTCGCGGACGGCGCCGGGAGCGGCGCGACCGGCCCCGCCACCGGTGTCCTCCCCCGGACCGCTGCCGCCACCGTCACCGCCGGCACCGTCCGGAAGTTCCGCCTTCGCGCGTTCCATCCACTCCACCGTTCGCTGATCCGTCCCGCACACATTGTCCCTTCCTGACCGACTCCTGGAACGGAACACGAGTTCCCGGCGTCTGTCCGGGAGGGGAACACCCGGGGGTCTTACGGCATTTCCCCGCCCCATGCCGCATCATGGGTATATCGGACCGGAGCCTCGGGCTCCCCTCGCCCGAGGAGAACAGCACAGCATGACCCGGGGTCGTGACGGAGGCACGGGGGCGCCTCCCACCAAGCACCGTGCCCTGCTCGCCGCGATCGTCACCCTTATAGTGGCGATCTCCGCGGCCATATACGCCGGAGTGTCCGCCGACGACGGCACCAGGGACCGCACACCCCTCGCCGGCGGCCCCGCGCCGCGCGGCGACGCCGCTCCCGCCTCCACGGGTACCTGGGTGGGCGCCTGGTCCGCGTCCCCGGCGGCGGCGGAACCCCGCACCGAGACGACCGGCATGGCGGGCCGCTCGGTACGCAACGTCGTGCACGCCGGCGTCGGCGGCACCAGCGCGCGGATCACACTGTCCAACCTCTACGGGCAGTCCCCGCTGACCATCACGCACGCCTCCATCGCCCTGTCCGCCGGACCGGGCACCGCCGCCGCGCTCGCCGACACCATGCGCCGCCTCACCTTCGGCGGCAGCCCGCAGGTCGTCATCCCCGCCGGCGGGCAGGTGATGAGCGACATCACCCGCCTCCCCGTCCCCTACGGCGCGGACGTCCTGGTCACCACGTACTCCCCGGTGCCGTCCGGCCCGGTCACCTACCACCCGCACGCGCAGCAGATCAGCTACCTCGCCGACGGGGAGCACACCGCGGACGTCACCGGCGTCGCTTACACGAGCGAGACCCGGTACTGGCGGTACCTGACCGCCCTGGACGTGCTCAGCAACGAGGCCGACGGCACCGTCGTCGCCCTCGGCGACTCGATCACCGACGGCGCGGGGTCGGAGACGGGCGCCAACAACCGCTGGACCGACGTCCTCGCCGAGCGGCTGCACGAGGCGGCCGCGGACGGGCGGGACACGCCCCGGTACAGCATCGTCAACCAGGGCATCAGCGGAAACCGCATCCTGACCAGCAGGGCAGGCCGTCCCGCCGACAATCCCAGTGCCCTCAGCCGGTTCGAGCGGGACGTGCTGGGCCGCACCAACGTCAAGGCCGTCGTCATCGTCCTCGGCGTCAACGACATCCTGAACAGCCCCGAACTCGCCGACCGCGAGGGCCTCCTGGACGGCCTGCGCACCATGGTCGACCGGGCGCACGGCCGTGGACTGAAGGTCGTCGGCGCGACGATCATGCCGTTCGGCGGGTACGGCGGCTACACCGAAACCCGCGAGACCATGCGGCAGGAGATCAACGAGGAGATCCGCTCCGGCCGCGTGTTCGACGCGGTCGTCGACTTCGACAAGGCGCTGCGCGACCCCTACGACCCGCGCCGCCTGCGCTCCGACTACGACAGCGGCGACCACCTGCACCCCAGCGACGAGGGGTACGAGCGCATGGGCGAGGTCTTCGACCTGGACGACCTGAAGGGTGCGGCACCGGTCCAGCTGTGACCGCGTGGACCGGAGGCGGCGCCGGGTCCGGTGCCGGGAGGGCTCGGGCGCCCCGCCCCGCGGGGCACCGGGGCCCGCCCCGCTCAGTCCTCGCCCCGCCTGCGCCGGTCCCGTTCCTCCCGGCGCAGTTCGCGCTGCTCCCGACGCTCGTCGCGGTGCTCGCGCAGCATGTCGCGGTGGCCGTCCAGCATCCGGCGGTGGGCCTCCGACAGGTCATCGCGGGACTCGCCGAGCGAGGAGCGCAGCTCCCGCCGGGCGGCCTTGCGCTCCAGCTTCTCCTGCCGGCGCTCCTCCCTGATCCGCAGCTTCTCCGCCCGCGTCAGCTTGCGCCGGACGCCGACGCCGCCCCAGAAGGCGAAGCCGGTCACGATGACGCGCGGGGCACCAGGGTCGCCCGGCACACCGGACTCCCGGTGGTCGAAGTCGCCCATGACGCCGACGCCGCGCACGATCACCTCGATGCCCGGCGGCACGATCACGTCGATGCCGCCCATGATCGCGACGCAGTTGACCACGACCTCGCCGCCCGCGAAGTTCGCCTCCCGCAGGTCGATGTCCCCGCCGCCCCAGAACGCGAAGGAGTTGAACCGCCGCGGCACCGTCCAGCGCCCCTTGCGCTCGAAGCCGGACATCACGGCCACCGCCCACGACGACGAACCGTCGCCACCGGTGATCCGGCCCGCCCACTCCCCGGCCGCCGCCGGCTCCTTGGTCATCGACACCTTGGGTGCCGCCACCGTGCCGACCGGCAGGTCCCGGGTGATCGGCGCCAGCTCCCCGTAGGTCCGCGCGCTGTACGTGGCGTCCAGCCGCTCCTCGAACTCGGCCATGTCCAGACGCCCCTCGGCGAGGGCCTCCCGCAGGACTTCGGCGACTCGTTCACGGTCGGCGTCGGATGCGCGCAGCTCCGGGGCGTCGTCGGTCATGTACAGCAGCCTACGAGGTCGTCGCGCCGGGCACTACGCGCTCGTGCGTTCCGCATACATCCTCGCGATCACCGACTCGATGTCCGGCTCCCGCACCGACAGGTCCACCAGCGGATACTCCGCCGCGATCCGCGCCACCAGCCCCGCCGCCGACGCCGACGCCGGGAACGCCAGCCACTGCCGCGGCCCCTCCACCCGCATCACCCGCGCGGGCTCCGGCGCCTCGATCGGCGGCAGCTCCCGCTCCAGGTCCACCACCAGGGTCCGTTCGCTCTCCCCCGCCTCGTGCAGCCCGGCGAGCGGACCGTCGTACACCAGCCGCCCGTGGTCGATGACCATCACCCGCGAGCACAGCTGCTCGATGTCCTGGAGGTCGTGCGTGGTCAGCAGCACCGTGGTGCCGCGCTCCGCGTTCAAGTCCCTCAGGAACCCCCGCACCTTGGCCTTCGACACCACGTCCAGGCCGATCGTCGGCTCGTCCAGGTACAGCACGTCCGGGTCGTGCAACAGCGCCGCCGCGATGTCGCCGCGCATCCGCTGGCCCAGCGAGAGCTGCCGCACCGGCACGTCCAGCAGCTCGCCCAACTGGAGGAGTTCCACGCAACGCTCCAGGTTCTCCCGGTAACGGACGTCCGGGATGCGGTACATGCGGTGCATCAGCCGGTAGGAGTCGATCAGCGGCAGGTCCCACCACAGCGTCGTACGCTGCCCGAACACCACCCCGATGCGCTGCGCCAGCCGGGTCCGCTCCCGGGACGGGTCGATGCCCGCCACCCGCAGCCGGCCGCCGCTCGGCGTCAGGATGCCGGTCAGCATCTTGATCGTCGTCGACTTCCCGGCACCGTTCGGCCCGATGTAACCGACCATCTCGCCGCGCGCCACGGTGAACGACAGCCCGTCCACCGCCCGCACCCGCCGCCGCTCCCGCTTCAGGAACCCGGTCTTCTTGCGCACGTCGAAGACCTTCTCGACGCCGTCCAGCTCGATGAAGGCCGCCGCACCGGGCCCCGCGGTGTCCGCCCCGGCCATCGTCCCCGACCCGCCCATCTCCCTCAGCTCCCTGTACTTCGGTAAGAACGAAGCCCCGCCCGCCACGCCAGCCCCGCCAGCGCCCCGCAGGCCACGGCCACCAGCGGCGGCGCGAACGCCACCCAGCCGGGCAGGTCCAGCGGGTACGGCCGGTCCAGCACGAAGCAGGCCGGCAGCCAGTTGACGAAGGCCAGCGGCACCACGAACGTCACCCCCCGCACCAGGTCCAGCGCGAACACCGTCGGCGGATACTGCAGCATCGTCATACCGCCGTACGTGAAGGCGTTCGCCACCTCGGAGGCGTCCTGCGCCACGAACTGGAACGCCCCCGCCGCCACGAACACCGCCGCGAAGATCCCCGCCCCGCCCAGCAGCATCACCGGCATCAGCAGCAGCTTCGCCACCGTCCAGTCGACGTCCACGACCACCAGCGCGTACCCCAGCACCAGCAGCCCCTGCGTCACCCGTCCCAGCCGCCGCAGCGCGAACCGGTCCGCCGCCACCTGCGCCAGCATCGGCGCCGGACGCACCAGCAGCGTGTCCAGCGTCCCGTCCCGCACCCGGCGCCCCAGCCGGTCCATCGACCCGATCGCCAGATCCGCCAGCCCGAAGGAGATCCCCGACAGCCCGTACAGCAACGCCACCTCGCCCAGCGACCAGCCGCCCAGCGCGTCCACCCGGGAGAACATCAACAGGATCGCCACGAAGTCCAACGCGGTCATCGCGAAGTTCCCGAACGTCGTCAGCACGAACGACGTCCGGTACGCCATCGTCGACCTGATCCACATCGCCGCGATCAGCCGGTACGCCCGCAGCCCCTCCACGACCCGGCCGCGCGGCTCCGCCCTCCCGGCCGCCTCACTCGCCTCCGCCGTCTCAGCCACCCTGCACCACCACCCGCCGCGTCGCCGCCGACTGCACCAACCGCCCCACCGCCAGCAGCGCCACCGCCCACGCAGCCTGGAAGACGAACGTCCCCAGCGGGGCCGCCTCCCCCAGCAGCACGTCCGCCGGCGCCTGCAGCAGCGACGACCACGGCAGCGCCCGCACGACTTCGCCCAGCGCGCCGGGGAACACGTTCAGCGGCAACAGCATCCCCGAGCAGAACAGCCCCGCGATCCACGCCATGTGCAGCATTCCCGTGCCGTCCATCAGCCAGAACGCCGACAACGCCACCAGATAGCGCAGCGCGAAACTCACCAGCGCCCCGAGCCCCACCGCCACCAGGAAGGCCGCCCACGTGGACACCTCTCGCGGCAGCGCCACCGGGAAGAACAGCGACCCGAACGCGAACGGCACCACCCCCCGCCCCAACAACTGGAACACCGCCCGTCCCGCGTCCGCCGCCAGCCACCACAGCTGCAGATCCGCCGGCCGGTACAGGTCCACCGCGATGTCACCCGTTCGGATGCGCTCCATCAGCTCGTCCTCGAACCCGCCGCCACCGATCGCCAGCGCCGCCAGCAACGCCTGCCCCAGCCACACGAACGTCACGGCCTGCGCCTGGTCGTAGCCCCCCAGCTGAGGCCTCTCGTCCCACAGGGCCAGATAGGTGTACACGAGGATCAGCCCGAAAACCGTGTTGGTGAACACCCCGGCGGCGGTGGCCACCCGATACGTCGCGTAACGCCTGAATCCGCCCGCCGCGACGGCCGCGTACAACCGCCCCGAGCCCACGCCCACAGCCCTCCCCCTCCGACCGGCACCGAAGCGCAGGAGCCTAGTGCGGACGCGAGAGCACGGGCCACGGAATTTTCACGGGTGTGCCGTCGAGTGGGAACGGAACGCGCGGTGCGAGAGTCTTCTTCAGAGGACCTCACAAGACGCACAGGGCACCAAGGGCGTCAGAGGACGCAGACGCGCACAACCGTACGAGACCAGACCGTACGACGCGAAGACCGTTACACCGCGAAAAACGTACGATGCGAAAACCGTACGACGTGAAACAGGAGTCCGTGCACGAGATGAGCGACGAGCCGCAGCCGCAGCCGCAGACCCCGGGCTGGGCGTCCAGAGAGTCACTGGCGGCCGGCGACCCACAGGCCGCGGGCCCCGAAGGCTCGGCCAAGCCCAAGAAGCCGAAGCGAACCGGATGGCGCCGGCTGATCCCCACCTGGCGCATGGTGCTCGGCACCTTCGTCGTCGGCGTGCTGCTGCTGATCGGCGGCTTCTTCGTCGGCTACTCCCTGGTCAAGATCCCGGCCGCCAACGCCCTCGCCACCGAACAGGCCAACGTCTACCTGTACGCCGACGGCAGCGTCATCGCCCGCGACGGCGAGGTCAACCGGGAGAGCGTCGGCCTCGCCCGCATCTCCAAGGATGCCCAGCACGCCGTCCTGGCCGCCGAGGACCGCGACTTCTACACCGAGTCCGCCGTCGACCCCGGGGCCATGATCCGCGCCGGCTGGAACACCGCCACCGGCAAGGGCAAGCAGTCCGGCTCCACCATCACCCAGCAGTACGTCAAGAACTACTACCTCGCCCAGGAACAGACCATCAGCCGCAAGGTGAAGGAGTTCTTCATCTCGATCAAGCTCGACCGCGAGAAGAGCAAGGACGAGATCCTCGAGGGCTACCTCAACACCAGCTTCTTCGGACGCGGCGCCTACGGCATCCAGGCCGCCGCCCAGGCCTACTACGGCATCGACGCCAAGGACCTCACCGCCGGCCAGGGCGCCTACCTCGCCTCCCTGCTCAACGCACCCAGCCAGTACGACGTCGTCGCCCACCCCGAGAACCGGCCCGCGGCCGAGTCCCGCTGGAACTACGTCCTCGACGGCATGGTCAAGAAGGGCTGGCTCACCCAGTCCGAACGCGCCGCCCAGAAGTTCCCCGTGCCCAAGCAGTCCACGATCTCCACCGGCATGTCCGGACAGCGCGGCTACATCGTCAACATCGTCAAGGACTACCTGATCAGCAACGAGATCGTCGGCGAGGAGGAACTCGACCGCGGCGGCTACCGCATCACCACCACCCTCCAGAAGGACAAGCAGGACGCCTTCGTCAAGGCCGTCGACGACAAGCTCATGTCCCAGCTGGACAAGAAGGAACGCGAGGTCGACACCTACGTCCGCGCCGGCGGCGCCTCGGTCGACCCCAAGACCGGCAAGGTCGTCGCCATGTACAACGGCATCGACTACGTCAAGCAGTACACACCCAACGCCACCCGCCGCGACTTCCAGGTCGGCTCCACCTTCAAGCCGTTCGTGTTCACCTCCGCCGTCGAGAACCACTCCGAGACGCAGGACGGCCGCACCATCAACCCGAACACGATCTACGACGGCACCAGCGAACGCCCCGTCCAGGGCTGGAGCGGCGGCCGCTACGCCCCCGAGAACGAGGACCACCGCGACTACGGCGACGTCACCGTCCGCGAGGCCACCGACAAGTCCGTGAACGCCGTGTACGCCCAGATGGCCGTCGACGTCGGCTCCGACAAGGTCATGCAGACCGCGATCGACCTCGGCCTCTCCAAGAACACCCCCGAGCTCACCCCCTCCCCCTCCATCGCCCTCGGCGTGGCCACCGCCAGCCCCCTCGACATGGCCGAGGCCTACGCCACCCTCGCCAACCACGGCAGGCACGGCACGTACACACTCGTCGAGAAGGTCATGAAGGACGGCAAGCACGAGGTCGACCTGCCCGAACGGCGCGAACACCAGGCCGTCAGCCGCGAGGCCGCCGACACCACCACCTCCGTCCTGCGCAGTGTCGTCCAGAACGGCACCGCCACCGCCGCCCAGGCGGCCGGCCGCCCCGCCGCCGGCAAGACCGGCACCGCCGAGGAGGACACCGCCGCCTGGTTCGCCGGCTACACCCCCGAACTCGCCACCGTCGTCGCGGTGATGGGCCAGGACCCGGAGACCGCCGCCCACAAGTCCCTCTACGGCGCGATGGGCCTGCCCCGCATCAACGGCGGCGGCGCCCCCGCGGAAATCTGGGGCCAGTACACCCGCGACGCCCTCAAGGGCGAACCCGTCACCGACTTCGACCTCCAGCTCCAGACCGGCGCCGACGTCACCGCCGCCCCGTCCGCCGACTCCTCCGACGAAGCGGGCAGCGGCGACGAGAGCGGCACCGGCGCCCCGGACGACGAGTCGAGCGGCAACGAGGAGACCGGCGCCGAGACCCCGGGCGGATCGGCCAGCAGCCCGCCGGGCGACACCTCCACCGGCGGCCCCACCACGGGCGGCCCCACCACGGGCGGCCCCAGCACCGAGCCCGGCCCCACCGGCGGCGACGGAAGCGGGGACGACTCCTCGAACGGCGGCACCGAGGGCGGAGAGGGCGACACGACCGGCGCGGGCGGCGGCGACCCCGACACCGGGACGATCGCCGGCCTCCCCACCGACTCCCGGCGACCCTGACGCATCCGGGGCTCAGTGACCGGAAGTCGCCTTCAGCCCCACCACCGCCACCAGCAGCAGACAGATGAAGAAGATCCGGGCGGCGGTCGCCGGCTCCCCCAGCACCACCATGCCGAGCACCGCCGCACCGGCCGCACCGATGCCCACCCACACGCCGTAAGCGGTACCGATGGGCAGCGTCCGCGCCGCGTACGACAGCAGCATCATGCTCGCGACGATCCCGGCACCGGTGAACACACTCGGCCACAGCCGCGTGAAACCGTCGGTGTACTTCATCCCGATCGACCAGCCGACCTCGAGCAGACCGGCGACGACGAGCAGAACCCACGCCATGACAGGCACCTCCGTGAAACGAACTGAACGGTGGTGCGTCGTCTTTTCCTTCACCCGGTACGGCGCGTCTCGTCGGGTGCTTCCCAAGGTAGCAAAAACAGGAAAAAGGGGCTGGTGACCTTGATCACCAGCCCCTGAAGCCCGTTGCGGCCCCGATTCAGAGATACAGCCCGGTGGAGTCCTCCGACCCCTCGAACCGGTCCGCGGCCACCGCATGCAGATCACGCTCACGCATCAGCACGTAACCCACACCCCGGACCTCGACCTCCGCCCGGTCCTCCGGGTCGTACAGAACCCGGTCACCCGGCTCCACGGTCCGCACGTTCTGCCCCACCGCGACGACCTCGGCCCAGGCCAGCCGCTTGCCGACGGCAGCCGTCGCGGGAA
Organism: Streptomyces mutabilis; assembly: GCF_014649815.1. Taxonomy (GTDB): domain Bacteria; phylum Actinomycetota; class Actinomycetes; order Streptomycetales; family Streptomycetaceae; genus Streptomyces; species Streptomyces mutabilis. The sequence goes on from NZ_BMTT01000001.1 coordinate 809,219, forward strand.
TCAGGATGCCACCCCCCGAACGCCGCTCGCCCTCACCGGTGTCCTGCCGCACGAGTACACGGTCGTGCAGCATCCGGATCGGCAGCTTGTCGTCCTGCGGGTGCTCGTTTCTCTTGGCGCTCACGCCCTGAAACCTACCTGTCCCCGCTCAGCGCTTGCGCCGCCGGGTACCGCCCAGGGCCAGCAGCCCCACCACCCCGACCACGACCAGCGCGACGGGCACGACCCGCTCCATCCGCGGCGCGCCGTCCTCGTCCACGAACTGCGACTTCACATCGCTGACCACACGATTGACCCCGACGTACGCCCGTCCGAGGGTGTGGTCGACGCTGGAAGCGACCTTCGCCTTCGCATCGTCCATGATCGTCTTCGGATGCACCCGCATCCCGATCTCGTCGAGCGTCTCGGCCAGCACTGCGCGGCGGCGCTCGATGTCCGCCTCGATCTGCGCCGGGGTTCTGATGTCCGACGTGTCCGCCACCGTACGCCTCCGAAGTCATCCGACACTGTCCCGGACAGTCTGTCAGCTACTCGCTCCGCCGCACTGTCAGGACCCCCCGTTACGCTGGATCGATGAGCGAGCGACTCCAGCCCGGGGACCCTGCCCCCGCCTTCACCCTCCCGGACGCCGACGGCAACGAGGTGTCCCTCTCGGACCACAAGGGCCGCAAGGTCATCGTCTACTTCTACCCCGCGGCGCTTACCCCCGGCTGCACGAAGCAGGCGTGCGACTTCACGGACAACCTGGAGCTGCTGGCCGGCGCCGGGTACGACGTCATCGGCATCTCCCCCGACAAGCCGGAGAAGCTGGCCAAGTTCCGCGACACGGAGTCCCTGAAGGTCACCCTCCTCGCCGACCCGGACAAGAAGGTCCTCGACGCGTACGGCGCCTTCGGCGAGAAGAAGAACTACGGCAAGACCTACATGGGCGTCATCCGCTCCACGATCGTGGTGGACGAGGAGGGCAAGGTCGAACGGGCCCTGTACAACGTCCGCGCCACGGGCCACGTAGCCAAGATCATCAAGGACCTGGGCGTCTGAGTCCCCCTCTTGGCGGGGCCCGTGCCGGAGCCTTCCGGTGCGGGCCCTTCCGCATTCCGCGCGTGACTGTCCGATAAACGGTCCGTTACTCCGTACGAGGCTGCGAACGGGTGGCCGAGGACGGAGGGGAATCGATGGGGGCGAGCGTGTACAGCAGGGAGCGGCTGGAGGAGGCGGCTCGAGGGGCGCGGACGCTGTCGGACGCGTTGGTGCGGTTGGGGGTGGATCCGAGGAGTTCCACGCGGCGCTATGTCATGGCGCGGATGAAGCGGCTGGGGGTGGACACCGCCCACTTCCAGCGTGAGGGGGTGAAGTGGACCCGGGAGGTTCTCCAGGAAGCAGTCACAGCTTCGACGAACATGTGCGAGGTACTCCGACATCTCGGACTGGAAGTGGTCGGCGGGCACCACACGCACATCAGCCGACGCATCAAGTCGTACGGCATCGACATCTCGCACTTCCAGCTGCCGACCCGGAGGGGCAAGGCCTGGCGCCCCCGGACGCCGGAAGGGGTGCTCGTCGAGCAGCTGTCTTCCCAGGCCCGGCGTATTCCGAGCGACCGCCTCAAGTGGGCCATGACGACCACGGGCGCACCGGAGCAGTGCGCCGTCTGTGGCACTGGAACCGCCTGGCGAGGGCGCCCGCTCCCTCTCGAGGTCGATCACATCGATGGCAACTGGCGGAACAACCGCGTTGAGAACCTCCGCTTCCTCTGCCCCAACTGCCACTCGACGACTGACAATTACCGGGGACGGGGTAAAGGGCGTACCCACGCATGAGCAACGGAGTGCGGTACACCCGCGATCGACTCACAGAAGCCGCCGCGCGGTGTTCCAGCATCGACGAAGTGATCGCTTTCTTCGGCACCCAGCCGTACGGCCATCTCCGTAGGTACCTCACGAGACGGTTCGCTTACTTCAGCATCGACATCTCGCATTTCGCGCCCTCCGGCAGGCTCCTCCGCCCCAGTGTTGAAGAGCTGCGTCTCGCAGTCGCCGATTCCGTCTCGATCGCTGAACTGCTTCGCCGACTGGGACGCCCGGACGGGGGCACCCAGCGCGCCCTGTTGCGTCAGTGGCTCGCCGAAGAGAGCATCTCGACGGCTCACTTCCTTGGCCAAGCGCACCAGCGAGGCGGGGCGGGCACGACACCACTGAAGCGTCCTGAGGAGATCCTGGTCAAACACGACGGCAAGCGCCGGACAAAGACCGTCTTGCTGCGCCGGGCGCTTCGCGAAATCGGCGTGGCTGAGCAGTGTGCAGAGTGTGGCACCGGCCCCGAATGGCTCGGCAAGCCGATGACACTGGAAGTCGACCACATCGACGGTGACTGGAGCAACGACCGGCCTGCGAACCTGAGGCTGCTCTGCCCGAACTGCCACGCCGCCACGGACACCTGGTCCCGCGGAGGCCGCGGTAGGCAAGTGGCTGACGACCGGTAGCATGGCCGCAATGCGGCCGTTGCTGAATGGTATAAGCAGAGGTTTTAGGTGCCTCGGGGCATTTGCCCATGTGGGTTCGACTCCCATCGGCCGCACCCACGATGAGGGGCTGCCCCAGTAGGGCAGCCCCTCCGGCTCACGTCAGCCCAACAGCTCCCGCACCACCGGCACCAGCGCCCGGAACGCCTTCCCTCGATGGCTGATCGCGTTCTTCTCGTCCGCAGTCAGTTCCGCGCAGGTCCTCGTCTCGCCCTCCGGCTGGAGGATCGGGTCGTAGCCGAAGCCGCCCGTGCCGGCGGGGGCGTGGCGGAGGGTGCCTCGGAGTTGGCCCTCGACGACTCGTTCGGTGCCGTCGGGCAGGGCCAGCGCCGCCGCACAGGCGAAGTGCGCGCCGCGGTGTTCGTCGGCGATGTCGCCGATCTGGGCGAGGAGGAGGTCGAGGTTGGCCTTGTCGTCGCCGTGGCGGCCGGCCCAGCGGGCCGAGAAGATGCCCGGCGCGCCGTTCAGGACGTCGACGCAGAGGCCGGAGTCGTCGGCGACGGCGGGCAGGCCGGTGGCCCGGGCGAGGGCATGGGCCTTGAGGAGGGCGTTCTCGGCGAAGGTGACGCCGGTCTCCTTGACGTCGGGGATCTCCGGGTAGGCGTCCGCGCCGACGAGTTCGTGGGGCAGGCCGGCGTCGGCGAGGATGGCCCTGAGTTCGGTGATCTTTCCGGCGTTGCGGGTGGCGAGGATGAGGCGGGTCATGGGGTCCAGTATTCCGGACCCCTGAGTCCGTCCCGTCGGCCCGTCCTTACGGCGTGCAGACCTTGGTCAGTTCGCCGGCCGCGTCGGTGACGGGGCTGAGGTCGGGGGTGTCGTCGCCGTTCTCGACGGAGGTGCGGACGTTGTCGACGGCCTTGCCGAGGTCTTCGACGGCCTTGTTGACGTCGGCGTCGTCGGTCTGGTCGCCGATCTCGTCGAGGTTCTTGTCTATGGAGTTGAGGGATTCCTCGAGTTGCGTCGGGTCGTTGGACGCGTTCTCCACGGCTTGCTGGAGGGCGGTGACGCTGTCGGCTATGGCGTCGGCGGTCTGGACGCAGTCGAGTGCCTTGTCGACGGCGTCGCAGCCGGTGGTGAGGCCGGCCGTCAGGGCGAAGGTCGCCACGGCTGCGGCGGTGACGGTGGTGCGGCGAAGGCTGCGGTGGCGGCTCGCGGCCATGGGTCTCGGTCCTCCCCTTGGGACAGGGCCGGGCGGCCCGTGTGCGGTCGGTGCGGCGGCGGGCGTACAACCGGCTTCGGCTGTACGCCCGTAGAACTGCTGTGCTGCCGCTCGTACTGCTAGTGACGCTGTGGCGGGCGGTCGAGTTGCGCCTCCCGGCCGCCTTTCTTGGCGCGCTCTTTACTTTTCGAGGACGGTACCAAGCGCCTTGCGCTGGAGTTCGGCGAGTTCCGTGCAGCCGGCGGCGGCGAGGTCGAGGAGGGTGTTGAGTTCGTCGCGGTCGAAGGGTGCGGCTTCGGCGGTGCCCTGGACCTCGACGAAGCGGCCGTCGCCGGTGCAGACGACGTTCATGTCGGTGTCGGCGCGGACGTCTTCCTCGTAGCGGAGGTCGAGGAGGGGGGTGCCGTCGACGATGCCGACGGAGACGGCGGAGACGGTGCCGGTGAGGGGCTTGCGGCTGGGCTTGATCAGTTTCTTGGTGTGCTGGGCCCAGGTGATGGCGTCGGCGAGGGCGACGTAGGCGCCGGTGATGGCGGCCGTGCGGGTGCCGCCGTCGGCCTGGAGGACGTCGCAGTCGAGGACGATGGTGTTCTCGCCGAGCGCCTTGTAGTCGATGACGGCGCGCAGGGAGCGGCCGATGAGGCGGCTGATCTCGTGGGTGCGGCCGCCGATGCGGCCCTTGACGGATTCGCGGTCGCCGCGGGTGTTGGTGGCGCGGGGGAGCATGGCGTACTCGGCGGTGACCCAGCCTTCGCCGCTGCCCTTGCGCCAGCGGGGGACGCCTTCGGTGACGGAGGCGTTGCAGAGGACTTTGGTGTCGCCGAAGGAGACGAGGACGGAGCCTTCGGCGTGCTTGCTCCAGCCGCGTTCGATGGTGACGGGGCGGAGTTGCTGAGGGGTGCGGCCGTCGATGCGTGACATGCGGGTGAGCCTAGCGGGGCATGGGGAGGGGCCCTTCCCGTGGTGTGTGGTGGGAGGGGCCCCTGGGGGCGCTTTCGGCGCCCGGTGCGCCCGGTGCGCTCGGGAGCGCGGTGCGCGGTGCGCGGTGCGCGGTGCGCGGTGCGCGGTGCGCGCTTACATCATGTCTTCGATTTCGGCGGCGATGGGGTCGGCGTCGGTGCCGATGACGACCTGGATGGCGGTGCCCATCTTGACGACGCCGTGGGCGCCGGCGGCCTTGAGGGCGGCTTCGTTGACCAGGTCGGGGTCGTTGACCTCGGTACGGAGGCGGGTGATGCAGCCTTCGATCTCGTCGATGTTGTCGATGCCGCCGAGGCCGGCGACGATCTTCTCAGCCTTGCTGGCCATGTTCTTTCTCCCTGATCCGAGCCGCTTTGTGGCAGTAACCCACAGTTGGCCCATCTTCGCGAGCCATCGTGGGGTCTGTATCGAATGATGGCGTCACGGCGGCGGAGCCGTCTGTCAACTGGTCTACACCAGTGTACCGGCGAGGGGACGGAGACCGGATGAGTGCCGACAGGGCGGTCAGCCCTGCTCGTGGCCGGTGGAACAAGGCGTTCCAGGGCTTGCAGAAGATGGGCCGCAGTCTGCAGTTGCCCATCGCAGTCCTGCCCGCGGCGGGCATTCTCAATCGTCTGGGGCAGCCGGACGTCTTCGGGGACGACGGTCTGGGGTGGACGAACGTCTCGAAGGTGATGACGGGTGCGGGCGGTGCGCTGCTGGACGGATCGCTGGGGTTGCCGCTGCTGTTCTGCGTGGGTGTGGCCATCGGGATGGCGAAGAAGGCGGACGGTTCGACGGCGCTGGCGGCGGTGGCGGGGTTCCTCGTCTACTGGTACGTGCTGCGGCAGTTCCCGGAGGACTGTCCGGAGGGATCGGAGGCGGTTCCGCAGGTCGGTTGTCAGCTGACGGACGGTTCGGGGACGGTGACGGCGTTCACGTACCAGAATCCGGGGGTGTTCGGCGGCATCGTGATGGGGTTGCTGGCGGCGTACTTCTGGCAGCGGTTCCACCGTACGAAGCTGGTCGACTGGCTCGGGTTCTTCAACGGGCGCCGGCTGGTGCCGATCATCATGGCGTTCGTGGCGATCGCGTTCGCGGCGCTGTGTCTGTGGGTGTGGCCGCCGATCGGTGACGCGCTGGAGAGTTTCAGCGACTGGCTGACGGGGCTGGGCGCGTGGGGTGCGGGTGTGTTCGGGCTGGCGAACCGGGCTCTGCTGGTGATCGGTCTGCATCAGTTCCTGAACGTGCCGATGTGGTTCCAGTTCGGTTCGTACACGAAGCCGGACGGCACGGTGGTGCACGGCGACATCAACATGTTCCTGGCGGGTGATCCGGACGCGGGCCAGTTCACCTCGGGCTTCTTCCCCATCATGATGTTCGCGCTGCCGGCGGCGGCGCTGGCGATCACGCACTGTGCGAAGCCGCACCGCCGCAAGGAGGTGGGCGGCCTGATGCTGTCGGTGGCGCTGACGTCGTTCGTGACGGGGATCACCGAGCCGCTGGAGTACTCGTTCCTCTTCATCGCTCCGGTGCTGTACGCGGTGCACGCGGTGCTGACGGGTGTGTCGATGGCGGTGACGTGGGCGCTGGGTGTGAGGGACGGGTTCAGTTTCTCGGCGGGGTTGATCGACTACGTCATCAACTGGAACCTGGCGACCAGGCCGTGGCTGATCATTCCGATCGGGTTGTGTTTCGCGGTCGTCTATTACGCGGTGTTCCGGTTCGCGATCACGAAGTTCGATCTGAGGACGCCGGGGCGGGAGCCGGAGGACGAGGTGGAGGACGTCACGAAGGTGTAGACCTCACGTCCCCTCACGTACCCTTTGACCGTGGTCTCGCGAAGGCCCCCGGAGCGACCGGCCGGGGGCCTTCGGCACGCCCTCGCCGGATGTTCATCGGGCCCTCTGCGGCCCTCGTCGGGGCCCTCGGGCCGGGTCCGGGCGGGGTCTTGGTCCGGTACTGCGCGTAGCGTCCCCGTCGCGGAATCGCGGGTTCCTTACGCCGCCTTCATCGTGCTAAAACAGGTCTACACCACTGAGTGGTGTAGACCACCACCCGATGGAGGAAGTATGAGCACCGCCACCGACAAGGCGGCCCCCGCGAAGAAGCGGGGATCTGGTCTTTTCCAGGGTCTGCAGAAGGTCGGCCGCAGCCTGCAGCTCCCGATCGCCGTGCTGCCGGCGGCGGGCATCATGGTCCGGCTCGGCCAGGACGACATCTTCGGCAAGGACGGCCTCGGCTGGGACAAGGTCGCCGCCGTCTTCAACAACGCGGGCGGGGCTCTGACCGGCTCGCTGCCGATCCTGTTCTGCATAGGCGTGGCCATCGGTTTCGCCAAGAAGGCGGACGGTTCGACCGCGCTGGCCGCGGTGGTCGGGTTCCTGGTCTACAGCAAGGTCCTGGAGGCCTTCCCGGTCACCGAGGCGGTGGTCAAGAACGGCGAGGACGTCGCGGCCACGTACAACGACCCGGGCGTGCTCGGCGGCATCATCATGGGTCTGCTCGCCGCCGTGCTGTGGCAGCGGTTCCACCGCACCAAGCTGGTGGACTGGCTCGGCTTCTTCAACGGCCGGCGCCTGGTGCCGATCATCATGGCCTTCGTCGGCATCGTGGTCGGTGTCTTCTTCGGTCTGGTCTGGGAGCCCATCGGTGAGGGCATCTCGAACTTCGGTGAGTGGATGACCGGCCTGGGCGCGGGTGGTGCGGCCCTGTTCGGCGGTGTGAACCGTGCGCTGATCCCGGTCGGCATGCACCAGTTCGTCAACACGGTGGCGTGGTTCCAGCTGGGTGACTTCACGGACGCGGCCGGTCAGGTCTGGCACGGCGACATCCCGCGCTTCCTGCACGGCGACCCCTCCGCGGGCATGTACCAGTCCGGCTTCTTCCCGATCATGATGTTCGGCCTGCCGGCCGCCGCGCTGGCGATGGCGCACGCCGCCCGCCCGGAGCGCCGCAAGGCCGTCCTCGGCATGATGGTCTCGCTCGCGCTGACCTCGTTCGTCACCGGCGTGACCGAGCCGATCGAGTTCTCCTTCATGTTCATCGCGCCTCTCCTGTACGTCATCCACGCGGTGCTCACCGCGGCCTCGATGGCGATCACCTGGGGACTGGGCGTCCATGACGGCTTCAACTTCTCGGCCGGCTTCATCGACTACGCCCTGAACTGGAGTCTGGCCACCAAGCCATGGATGATCATCCCGATCGGTCTGGTCTTCGCGGTCATCTACTACGTGGTCTTCCGCTTCGCGATCGTCAAGTTCGATCTGAAGACCCCGGGCCGCGAGCCGGAGGAGGAGATCGAGGACCTCACGAAGGCGTGAGCCTCCGCCCCACGGCATGACGAAGGGCCCCCGGACCGAGAGCGGTTCGGGGGCCCTTCGTCATGCCGGGCTCAGATCTCGTACGTCGCCCCCGCCGCCGCCACCTCCACCGGTCCGGCGTACGCCTCGCGCGCGTCGGCGAGGTTGACCCGGGGGTCGGTCCACGGCGGGATGTGGGTGAGGACCAGGCGCCGGGCGGCGGCGCGGGTGGCGGTCTCGCCCGCCTCGCGGCCGTTGAGGTGCAGGTCGGGGATGTTCTCCTTGCCGTGCGTGAAGGCGGCTTCGCACAGGAACAGGTCGGTGTCGCGGGCGAGTTCGTCCAGTGCGGTGGTGACGCCCGTGTCCCCGGAGTAGGTCAGTGACCGGCCGCCGTGCTCGACGCGGATGCCGTAGGCCTCCACAGGGTGGGCGACGCGGTCGGTGTGCACGGTGAACGGGCCGATCTCGAAGGTGCCCGGCTTGACCGTGTGGAAGTCGAAGACCTCGCTCATGGAGGAGGCCGAGGGGGTGTCGGCGTAGGCGGTGGTGAGCCGGTGCTCGGTGCCCTCGGGTCCGAAGACCGGGAGGGGGGCGCAGCGGCCGCCGTCGTGCCGGTAGTAGCGCGCCACGAAGTAGGCGCACATGTCGATGCAGTGGTCGGCGTGCAGGTGGCTGAGGAAGATCGCGTCGAGGTCGTAGAGACCGCAGTGGCGCTGCAGCTCGCCCAGGGCGCCGTTGCCCATGTCGAGGAGCAGCCGGTAGCCGTCGGCCTCGACGAGGTAGCTCGAGCAGGCCGATTCCGCGGACGGGAACGACCCCGAGCAGCCGACGACGGTGAGCTTCATGAAGCAGAAACCTCCGCTGGCGCGTGTGGAGAGACGGGGGTCGTGCGGTTTGTCGAGCGTAAGGCGCAAAACCTTTGGTCGCTCCTCCGCCAGGGGCCGTTGTGGGCGAACTCACCTGTGGTGTCACCGGTTCGGCTGGACCCGGGGCGCGCGGGGCCGTGGAGGGGGCGCGCGGGAGACGTGTGCGCCGGTACCGTCGTCGGTATGGACACGTCGTGGTGGCTCGCCTTCGCGGCGGCGGTGCTGCTCGCGCTCGTCGCCGTGGTCGTCGACGGGTGGGGGCGGGGGCGGCGGCCGCCGCGGCCGGGTGGCAGCCGGCGTCCGCCGGGGCGGCCCGCGCGACCGCGGGGACGGGGTCCCCGGCCGCGGCCCGCGGAGATCTGGTGGGCGAAGGTGCCGTACGAGGACGCGCGGGGTGCGAAGGACCGGCCGTGTCTGGTGATCTCGGTGCACGGGCGGCGGGCGCTGGTCGCGAAGATCACCAGCCGGTACCGGGACGAGCGGGCCGGGGTGATCACGCTGCCGCCGGGCTCGGTCGGGGACGCGCGGGGGCGGACGAGCTATCTGGAGACGGACGAGCTGCGCCAGGTGCCGAAGCGGGACTTCAGGCGCCGGGTGGGCGAGGTGGACCCGGCCCTGTGGGACCAGGTCCGGCACCTCGCCCGGTGAGCGCTCAGGCCCAGAGCTGGCCCTGGAGCGTGTCGATGGCCTCTTCGGTGGTGGCCGCGGTGTAGACGCCGGTGGAGAGGTACTTCCAGCCGCCGTCGGCGACGACGAACACGATGTCGGCGCTCTCGCCGGCCTTCACCGCCTTCTTCCCGACACCGATCGCGGCGTGCAGGGCGGCGCCGGTGGAGACGCCCGCGAAGATGCCCTCCTGCTGGAGGAGTTCCCGGGTGCGGGTCACGGCGTCCGCCGAGCCGACCGAGAAGCGGGTGGTGAGGACGGAGGCGTCGTAGAGCTCGGGTACGAAGCCCTCGTCGAGGTTGCGCAGGCCGTAGACCAGGTCGTCGTAGCGCGGTTCGGCGGCGACGATCTTCACGTCGGGCTTGTGCTCGCGCAGGTAGCGGCCGACACCCATCAGCGTCCCCGTCGTGCCCAGGCCGGCGACGAAGTGGGTGACCGAGGGCAGGTCGGCGAGGATCTCGGGGCCGGTGCCGGCGTAGTGGGCGCCGGCGTTGTCCGGGTTGCCGTACTGGTAGAGCATCACCCAGTCCGGGTGCTCGGCGGAGAGTTCCTTGGCGACCCGTACGGCGGTGTTGGAGCCGCCCGCGGCCGGGGAGGAGATGATCTCCGCGCCCCACATGGCGAGCAGGTCGCGGCGCTCCTGGGAGGTGTTCTCCGGCATCACGCAGACGATGCGGTAGCCCTTGAGCTTGGCCGCCATGGCGAGCGAGATGCCGGTGTTGCCGCTGGTCGGCTCCAGGATCGTGCAGCCCTTGGTGAGGCGGCCGTCCTTCTCCGCCTGCTCGATCATGTGGAGCGCGGGGCGGTCCTTGATCGAGCCGGTGGGGTTGCGGTCCTCCAGCTTGGCCCAGATGCGGACGTCGTCGGACGGCGAGAGCCGCGGCAGGCGCACCAGGGGGGTGTTGCCCACCGCGGCCAGCGGGGAGTCGTAACGCATCGGCTATCAGGCCATACCGCCGGCGACGGCCGGCAGGATCGTGATGCTGTCGCCGTCGGACAGCTTGGTGTCGATGCCGTCGAGGAAGCGGACGTCCTCGTCGTTCAGGTAGACGTTGACGAAGCGGCGCAGCTGCTCTCCGTCCACGATGCGGTCCTGGATGCCCGTGTGCCGGGTCTCGAGGTCGGCGAAGAGCTGGGCGAGGGTGTCCCCGTTGCCCTCCACCGCCTTCTGGCCGTCGGTGTACTGGCGGAGGATGGTCGGGATGCGGACCTCGATGGCCATGGCTGAGGGCTCCTGTCGGAAGGTGTGGTGGGTTCGGTGAGGCGCGCGGCGGCACGCGGCAGCCCGCCGCGGCCTCACGGCCGTACGGCGGCAGCGGAAGATCAACAGATGGCGCTGTTCAGCCTGCACAGGTCGACGTGCAGCCGCGCCACGAGCAGCGTGCCCGGCGCCTTTTCGCTCACGTCGAGAAGAACCATGGGCTCATCGTATCGATTCCCGGTCCGGCTTCCGGAGTGTGATCTCACCTACTGGACGTCTCTCATCCGCGATGTGATATGAGCGGAGATTCAGTACGCGTCCACGACCCTGACCTCCTCCTCCGTGACCTCTCCGTCCAGGATGCGGAACGAGCGGAACTGGAAGTCTCCGGCGTCGTCGGTGTCGGCCGTGGAGACCAGGACGTAGTGGGCGCCGGGCTCGTTGGCGTAGGTGATGTCGGTGCGGGAGGGGTAGGCCTCGGTGGCCGTGTGGGAGTGGTAGATGACCACGGGTTCCTCGTCGCGGTCGTCCATCTCGCGGTAGAGCTTGAGCAGGTCCTGCGAGTCGAACTCGTAGAAGGTGGGCGAGCGGGCGGCGTTCAGCATCGGGACGAACCGCTCGGGGCGGCCCTCGCCCACGGGACCGGCCACCACGCCGCACGCCTCGTCGGGGTGGTCCTCGCGCGCGTGGGCGACGATCTGGTCGTACAGGGCCTGGGTGATGGTCAGCATGCGGCCCAGGATAAGCAGAAGGGCCACCCCGTACCGATGGGTGGTACGGGGCGGCCCGCATGCTGGACGTCCTGAGCGGCGGCCGGTGAGGACGCCACGAGCGTTCCGGGTGACCGGAGGTCCCGGGGACCCGGGAACGCGCGGGTCAGACGATTTTCTCCAGGTCCGGCTCGCTGCGGCCCTCGGTGACCTCGGGGTTGCGGCTCTTGAGCACGGCCCAACCGACGCCGAGGGCGGCGGCCCAGCCGGCCATCACGTACAGGCAGACGCGGGCGTCGGCGTCGTAGGCGATGAGGCAGGTGACGAAGAGGAGGAAGGCGATGGCGACGTAGGAGCACACCGAGCCGCCCGGTGCCGGGAAGGAGGAGGCGGGCAGGCGGCCCGCGACGACCTTGCGGCGGTACATGACGTGGCTGAGCAGGATCATCAGCCAGGTCCAGATGCCGGCGGCGGTGGCGATGGAGGTGACGTAGCCGAAGGCCTTCTCCGGGACGATGTAGTTCAGGACCACGCCGATGCCCATGAAGACGACCGAGACGCCGATGCCGATGGCCGGGGTCCTGGTCGACGACAGCCGGTTGAAGATCCTCGGGGCCTCGCCGTTGTCCGCGAGGGTGCGCAGCATGCGGCCCGTGGAGTACATGCCGGAGTTGCAGGACGACAGGGCGGCGGTGAGCACGACGAAGTTGACGATGCCGGCGCCGGCCGGGATGCCGATGACCGCGAAGGCCTTCACGAAGGGGCTGACGCCCTCGGCGAACTCGGTCCACTTGACCACGGCCAGGATGACGGTGAGGGCGCCGACGTAGAAGAGGGCGATGCGCCAGGGCAGGGTGTTGATCGCCTTGGGAAGGGTCTTCTCCGGGTTCTCCGACTCGCCGGCGGTGACGCCGACCAGCTCGACGGCGAGGTAGGCGAACATGACGCCCTGGAGGGTCATCAGGGACGAGCCGATGCCCTTGGGGAAGAAGCCGTCGAACTCCCACAGGTTGGAGACTGCGGCGGTGTCGCCGGCCTGGCTGAAGCCCAGGGTGAGCACGCCGATGCCGATCACGATCATGCCGATGATGGCGGTGACCTTGACCATCGAGAACCAGAACTCGATCTCGCCGAAGAGCTTCACCGAGATCAGGTTGGCGACGAAGAGGAGGACCAGGAAGACGAGGGCGGACACCCATTGCGGGACGTCCGGGAACCAGTAGTGGATGTAGATGGCGGCGGCGGTGAGTTCCGCCATGCCGGTGACCACCCACATCAGCCAGTACGTCCAGCCGGTGAAGTATCCGAAGAAGGGGCCGAGGAACTCGCGCGAGTACTCGGCGAAGGAGCCGGAGACGGGGCGGTAGAGCAGGAGCTCGCCGAGGGCCCGCATGATGAAGAAGATGATCACGCCCGCGAGGGCGTACATGAGGATGATGCTGGGCCCGGCCTTGGCGATGTTGGCCCCGGCGCCGAGGAAGAGGCCGACGCCGATGGCGCCGCCGATCGCGATCATCTGGACCTGGCGGCTGTTGAGCCCGCGCTCGTAGCCCTCTTCCGGTGCCTTGTCCGTGTCGACCTGCGCAGAGGTCATGTGTGGTGCGCCTTTCTCCATGCCGAACCGGGCCTTTCGTCGGCCTCGGATCGGGTCTCGATCCCCCCGGATGATGGAGTCGAGCGGGCCTCACGTCCCGCTCCTTGCCTGGCCGGCGGTCCGCCGGCTCGGTGGCGCACCCGGCCGAACATTCGGGTGGTGTTCGCCGGGCGGTCGTGAAGATTTACCACGACCGCGACGTCGATCACAGAGGCGCTCTGTGATGTGCCGCACGGGCAGAAGCGGACAAAGGGCTCCCCCGGGGTGCAAACAGGGGCGCCGGTTTGACGGATTCGTTACCCGGATTTGAGGATCCGCTGAGCGGACACGAAGGTAATCGGAATGGCCGGTTCAGGGCTTGGCCGTCCGGGGCGGAGCAGCCGTCCGACTCAGGCCATGAGGGTCGCGACGAGCGACTCCTGGAGCCCGCCCAGCCACAGGTACGCCATCACCATCGGCTTGCGCGGGTCCTCGTCGGGGAGCCGGTAGAGCAGGTCGGTGTCGTCCTCGTCGGCGATCTCCAGCCGGGAGCCGATGGCCAGCCGCAGGTCGTTCAGGGCGCGCAGCCACTGCTGGGACTCCTCGGGCGACAGCTTCAGCACCGCCCCGGCCTCGCCCGCCGACGCCGAGGAGAGGGCGTCCAGGGTGCGGATCACCGCGAGGGCGTTCTCCCGCTTGCCGGCGCGCAGGTCGTTCTCGGTGTAGCGGCGGAACTCGGCGGAGTACGCCCGCTGCTCCTCGGCCTCGGCGGCCTGCGGGGCGGAGCCGGGGGCGCCGTAGGCGTCCGGGAACAGGCGCCGCAGCACCGGGTCGGAGGGCGGTTCGCTCGGGCCCTCGGCGAAGAGCTCGGCGAGCGGGTCGTCGGAGGCGTCCTCGGCGGGGCCGGGGCCGATCAGCTCCAGGAGCTGCACGGCCAGGGACCGGATGATGGAGATCTCGACGTCGTCTAGGGCGACGGCCGCGCCGCCGCCGGGGAGCGGTTCGAACTGTCCTGGCATGGAGGTGATTCAGCTACTTCCGTCCTGCGGGCGGGCGGGGGTCATTTCCGGTCCTGCTGGAGGGTGGCCCACAGACCGTAGCCGTGCATGGCCTGGACGTCCCGCTCCATCTCCTCGCGCGAGCCGCTGGAGACCACCGCCCGGCCCTTGCGGTGGACGTCGAGCATGAGCTTGGTGGCCTTGTCCTTCGAGTAGCCGAAGTAGGACTGGAAGACGTACGTCACGTAGCTCATGAGGTTGACGGGGTCGTTGTGCACGATCGTCACCCAGGGCACGTCTGGCTCGGGTACGGCGAAGACCTCCTCCGCCGACTCGGTCTTCTCGATCTCCATGGGTGCGGCTGCCGTCACATGGCCCATGCTGCCACCACAGGGGGGCACCCGCACAAACGGGCCTGTGGTGGGTGCCACGGAACCACAAATCGTCAGACTGACGAAATGGGGGTACGATCCGTCGTATGAACACAGCGGACCTTGGGCTGCCGGTGGACGTCCCCTCGACGGCGCTCTTCACGGACCAGTACGAGCTGACGATGCTGCGGGCCGCCCTGAAGGCGGGCACGGCCGGGCGGCGGAGCGTGTTCGAGGTCTTCACCCGGCGGCTGCCCGACGGGCGGCGCTACGGCGTCGTGGCGGGCACCGGGCGGGTGCTGGACGCGGTGGAGAACTTCCGCTTCGACGCGGGCGTCCTGCGCTTCCTGCGCGAGCGGGACATCGTCGACGGGGAGACCCTGGACTGGCTCGCCGAGTACCGCTTCACCGGAGACATCTGGGGCTACCCCGAGGGGGAGGTGTACTTCCCGGGTTCGCCGATCATGCGGGTGGAGGGCACCTTCGGCGAGTGCGTGCTGCTGGAGACGGTGATCCTCTCCATCCTCAACCACGACTCGGCGATCGCGGCCGCCGCCTCCCGGATGGCCTCGGCCGCCGGGGACCGCCCGCTGATCGAGATGGGCGCCCGGCGCACCCACGAGCTGGCCGCCGTCGCCGCCGCCCGCTCCGCCTACGTCGGCGGCTTCGCGACCACCTCGGACCTGGCCGCCGGCTTCCGGTACAACATCCCCACCGTCGGCACCTCCGCCCACGCCTTCACGCTGCTCCACGACCACGAGCGCGACGCCTTCCGGGCCCAGGTGGAGGCGCTGGGCCGGGACACCACGCTCCTCGTGGACACCTACGACGTCGCCGAGGCGGTCCGCACCGCCGTGGAGGTCGCCGGGCCCGAGCTGGGCGCCGTGCGCATCGACTCCGGCGACCTGCTGCTGGTCGCCCACCGGGTGCGCCAGCAGCTCGACGAGCTCGGCGCGACCGACACCAAGATCGTCGTGACCTCGGACCTGGACGAGTACGCCATCGCCTCGCTGGCGGCGGCGCCCGTGGACGCGTACGGGGTCGGCACCCAGCTGGTGACCGGTTCCGGGCACCCGACGGCC
This sequence comes from Streptomyces mutabilis, assembly GCF_014649815.1. Lineage (GTDB taxonomy): Bacteria > Actinomycetota > Actinomycetes > Streptomycetales > Streptomycetaceae > Streptomyces > Streptomyces mutabilis. Next base: position 824,628 of record NZ_BMTT01000001.1, read on the forward strand.
TCGATGGTCTACAAGCTGGTCGCCCGCGCGGAGTCCGGTGAGGACGGGGCGCCGCTGGTTCCCGTGGCGAAGAAGTCCAGCGGCGGCAAGACCTCGATCGGCGGCCGCAAGTGGGCCGCCCGGCGACTGGACTCCTCCGGGTACGCCGAGGCCGAGGTGGTCGGCACCGGGCCGGTGCCCGACGATCTCGCCGACCGGCAGCTCCTGGTCGAGCTGGTCAAGGGCGGCGAGGTGGTCGCCCGGGAGCCGCTGGACGCCGCCCGGGACCGGCACGCGGCCGCCCGCGCCAACCTCCCGCTGTCCGCGACCCAGCTGTCCCGAGGGGAACCCGTCATCCCGACGGAGTACGTGCACGAGGGCTCGGGTAGCTAAAGCTGGTGCGGTCCCACGGGCGCCGCACCAGCCACCGATCCGTTCCCGCCGAGCAACCTCCGTCCCTCCTACCCCAGCCGACCCAGCCGAAGGACACCGACCATGCGCCGCGCCCTGATCGTCGTAGACGTGCAGAACGACTTCTGCGAGGGAGGCAGCCTTGCGGTGACCGGCGGTGCCGACGTGGCCGCCGCCATCACCGAGCTGATCGGGCAGGCGCCCGCCGGCTACCGCCACGTCGTGGCCACCCGCGACCACCACGTCGCGCCGGGCGGACACTTCGCCGACAACCCCGACTTCGTCCACTCCTGGCCGGCGCACTGCGTGGCCGGCACGGAGGGCGTCGGCTTCCACCCGAACTTCGCCCCCGCCGTCGCCTCCGGCGCGATAGACGCCGTCTTCGACAAGGGAGCGTACTCGGCGGCCTACAGCGGCTTCGAGGGCACCGACGAGAACGGCACGACGCTCGCCGACTGGCTGCGCGCCCGCGAGGTCGACGAGGTCGACGTGGTGGGCATCGCCACCGACCACTGCGTGCGGGCCACCGCCCTGGACGCGGCCCGCGAGGGCTTCCGCACGCAGGTGCTGCTCGACCTGACCGCCGGGGTGACCCCCGAGACCACCGAGCGGGCGGTGGAGGAGCTGCGGGAGGCGGGCGTGGAGCTGTCCGGGAAGCCGGTCGTCCAGTAGCGCCCGCCGGACCGCGCTACGCCTGCGGCGCCGGGCGTCTCAGGAGCGCCCGGATCGGGTGCCACAGCTCCTGGACGAGCTCCGGGCCGCCCGTGACACCGGCCACCGGGGCGGTGCGCCATATGAGGCCGTCGGGGTGGTGCAGGACCGCGGTGATCTCGTCCGGGGTCGGCGGGGCGGCGTTGCCCCGCAGATAGACCGCCCGCAGTCCCAGGTTGCGCAGCCTGGTCAGGGCGCGCGCCCGGTTGTGGGCGTGGACGAGTACGCGCACGCTGCCACCGGGCGTGGCGGGGCTGGGCAGGTTGAGTGCCACCACCACCGTGCCGTTCGGCAGCTTGCTGAAGCCTCCTGCGGCCATGCGGTCATACCCCCGTGTCAGCCGGTGCCGGTCCGCTTCTCGGACCAGGTGTCAATAAGAGAACCACAGGACGCACCTAAACACGGATCGGCGGCGACCCGCCAGAGGGTCGCCGCCGATCATGCTCTGACCTGGGCAGATGTCATTTACCTGCCCGCAGGACCGACCTCGAGCTCGATCGTCGAGCCGTTCCTGGCCTCCTTGAGGATCTTGATCTTCGTGTTGGTGTCAGTGATCTTGACGCCACCGGTCGGGTTCGACTCGTCGTAGTAGTCGTTCTCGCGGTCGTTGAAGACCGAGACGCCCTTCGAGCCCGGGAAGTACTTCGCGACGTCCGCCTTGTGCAGCGTCATGCCGTCCGTGCGGTAGCGGCTGAACGGCGAGTCGTAGGCCTGCACGCGGTTGCGCAGCAGGGTGCCGTCCTTCCACTTCATCGCGGTCGGGTGCGAGTCGACCGGCAGGACCAGGCCGGTGCCCGGGTGCTGGCTGGTGTTGTTGTCCGCCTGGGAGGTGTCCCACTTCCAGATCAGCAGGCCGTTCTGGTAGGCGTAGTGCTCCACCCAGTTCGGGCGGTCCGTGAAGCCGAAGTTGTACGGGCCGGTCTTCAGCGTCTTGTCGTACGACACGTACTGCCGGTTCTCGGCGATGTAGTACTGGGCGTAGTCCTTGGTGAAGGACGCGCCGACGCGGGAGAAGCCGGTGGCCGTCCAGGCGGCGTCCGCGCTCTCGGCGTTGTCGGTGAACAGCGCCACGCCGTCCGCGGTGACCTTGATCGAGTCGGCCGTGAAGCCCTTCTGGGCCACGCCGCCGTCGGTCTGGTAGCGGAAGCGGAGGTCGATCTCCTGGCCGGCGTAGGCGTCGAGGTCGTACGCGAACTTCGTGTACGCGTCGAGCGTGCCGTGCAGGGCCGGCTTGTCGGCGGCGTCGCGCGGGATCGGCTGACCGTCCACCGTGCCGTCGACGGCGGTCCAGTTGGCGCCGCCGTCGGTGGAGACCTCGGTGTAGAGGTAGTCGTAGTTGGCCTCGATGTCGTACCAGCCGTCGAAGGTCAGCTCGGCCTTCGACTTGCCGGTCAGGTCGACCGAACGGCTCAGCGTGTTCTTGAGGTTGTCGCCGCTGCCGCTCCACCACTGGGTCCTGCCCTCGGCGGGGGTGGTGATCTCGGTGGTGACCGCCTTCTTCGGCAGCTCGACGACCAGCGCCTGCTTGTGCTTGGTGTTGTACTCGGCGACGCCCAGCTTGTGCCAGGAGTTCACGCCCGCCTTGGCGGTGTCGTAGTTCAGCCAGCCCAGTTGCAGCTTGTCCCAGGCGGTCATGTCGCCGGGCAGGTCGCCGATCTCGTTGCGGCCGGTGCCGAGCCAGGAGCCGGACGACATCAGCGTCCAGAAGCCGGTGGAGTTCTCGCCGCCGGCGGTGTCGTAGTGGTCCGGCAGGCCGAGGTCGTGGCCGTACTCGTGGGCGTAGACGCCGAGTCCGCCGTTCTCCGGCTGGATGGTGTAGTCGCCGACCCAGACACCGGTGGAGCCGACCTGCGCGCCGCCCAGCTTGTTGCCGCCCGGGCCGGTGGCGCCGGCGTCGGTGCCGAAGGCGTACCAGCGGTGGGCCCAGATCGCGTCGGTGCCCTGGGCGCCGCCGCCGGCGGACTCGTCCTCACCGGCGTGCACGATCTGGAAGTGGTCGATGTAGCCGTCGGGCTCGTTGAAGTCGCCGTCGCCGTCGAAGTCGTAGCGGTCCCACTCGTCGAAGCGGGCGACGTCCGCCTTGATCTGGGCGTCGGTGCGGCCGGCCGCCTTCTGCTGCTCGACCCAGGCGGTCAGGCCGTCGCTGACGACGTTCCACACGCTCGGGCAGTTGGTGGCGCCGCAGGCGTTGTTGCCGTAGCGGGCCTCGTTGTAGGGGACCTTGACCCAGTCGGAGACCTCGCCCTCGACGGAGTAACGGCCGGAGGACTGCTTCTCGTAGTACGTCTTGACCGAGTCGACGCCCTTGCCGGAACCGAAGTACAGGTCCTGGAAGTGCTGCTGGTCGTAGTCCTCCTTCCAGGCCGTGGAGTTGTCGGTCTTCCGGTCCGGCTTGGCTATCTGGTTGTGCAGCGGGCCCGGGTCGCCGCCGTAGCGGCTGTCCACCTTGTCCCCGAACTCGACCAGGATGGTGAAGATCTTGTCGGTCTTCTCCCGGCCGAGCTCGACGTACTTGGCGTCGCCCTTCTTGCTCTTGAGCTGGACGACGTTGGAGCCGTCCTTCTTCTTCACCGACGCCTTGCCGGAGATGACCTGCTTCAGGGCCTCCTCGCGCTGGGCCGCCTGAGTGTCGCTCAGCGGACCCTTGAGGTCATGCGAGTGCATGTCCTTCGCGGGGTGCGGGTCGTGGCGGTCCACGGCCTCCGGCTTGGCGGGCGAGTCCGCCTGCGCGACGCCCGCCGAGAGCGTGGCCGTGGCGGCGGCGAGGGCGACGGTGGTCGCCGCCGCTCTGAACGTCCAGGATCTACTGGTCACTCGAGTTCCTCCCCCGCGTGCACGCGCGCGGATGGGGGGACAAGGACAGAGCAGAGTCCGCGCACACGTGATCAACGCGTGTATTCAAGTGACGACATTTGACTAGAGGTTCACCGGAAAAGACAGACCTTGACTTGAGCAGAACAAGTGCACTATGCGGAGTCGGCGTTCGCTTTGCGGACGCGGCGGCGTGACGGCCGCCACCTCCGCGGGCGCGCGGTACCGTCCGCTTCCCGGACGTCATGAATCCGTGCGCCCCCCGTGCATCGGCCCCGAAGGTAAGGGCGGGCTTACCACTGTTTCCCCCCGGGCACACAGCGGGTTAGAGTCGCTTGGCGGAACGCCCGGAAGCCGGCGGAAAGCCAGGCCGACAGCCGGTCTCACCCCCAGATTGTCTTTCGAGGACACGATGGCCATGCCCCGTCCGACTGCCGCACAGTTCGCCTACGGTACGTGCACCGTGATCTTCTCGACGCTCGCCATGCTGCTGCTGTCGCAGACGAGTTCGGGTCCCGGAGTCGCTGTCATCGCCGTCGCGGCGCTCGCCCTCGGGCTGCTGGTCGCCATGACGGTCCCCCAGGCCAGGCCGACCCGCACGATGGCCTCCGTCCCGACCGCGGAGCGCGCGGCGGACCGGGAACCCGTGCCGGCCGCCCGGGTCTCCGCGGGAGCGGGCGAACCGGCCCGCGGCCGCGCCGCCTGACGCCGTCGCCTCCCGGCGTCGGTCGGCTCCCGGTTCGTCAACGGGCGCTGACGACCACCGTCTTGGCGGCCTTGTCGTGCAGGCCCTGCTTGTAGGGCCGGTCGAAGAAGCTCCAGCCGCCCGCGATGATCGTCCAGACGCAGGCGCAGCAGAAGGCGAACGGGATCCACAGCACCAGCGCCCGGATCAGGGACGTCTGCACCGACGGTGTGGCGCCGTCGTCCAGGTTGGCCACGCGCAGACCGAGCCACTTCTTGCCGAGGGTCTGTCCCGTCCTCGCCGTCATGTAGGTGTCGTAGGCGATGTAGAGCACCGCGGCGATCAGCGACTGCCCGAACGATCTGCCGACCGAGATGTCCTCGCCGTCCACCTGGTACTCCTGGACGTTGAACGCCCAACTGAGCAGCCACACCACGATGCCCACGAGGATCATGTCGATGATTCGCGCGAGGGTGCGTCGGCCGCTGTCGGCGAGCGGGGGCATGCCGGCGAGGGGGTCGGTGGGGTAGGAGCCGCCGCCGTAGGGATCACCGCCGTAGGGGCCTCCGCCGCCGGGGGGTGGTGCGCCATAGGGGCCTCCGCCGCCGGGGGGCGGGGCACCGTAGGGACCGCCACTGCCGGGAGGCGGGGCACCGTAGGGACCGCCACTGCCGGGAGGCGGGGCACCGTAGGGACCGCCACTGCCGGGAGGCGGGGCACCGTAGGGACCGCCACTGCCGGGAGGCGGGGGTGCGCTGCCGCCGGACGGCGGGGGCTGGCCGGTGCTGCCGTGCGGGGGGCGCTTTTCGAACGGGTCGTCTTCCGGCGGCTGCCCGCCGGAGCCGGGGGGCGGTTCGCTGCTCATGTCCCGAGTGGACCTCGGGCTCTATTACGGCGCATCCGGCGGAGGGCCGTCCAGGGGACGGAGGGTGCGTGGTCCGACGCGATCGGGGCGGGGCTGATTGTGCGTCGGCGGGTGCGGGTGCGTCGTGGGCGCTCGCACCCACGCGGCGGAGCCGCATACCGGGTACAGCCCCGCGCCCCTCTGGGGCGCGTCCACCGCACCTGCCCCAAGGGGCGCGGGGAACTGCGCGACCAGCCTCCACTCACCCGCACCCGGCCCCGAAGCCCCCCGCCAAGTCAGCCCGCGACGAACGTGTTCGCCGCCTTGTCGTGCCAGCACTGGTGCCACGGGCGGTCGAACAGGCACCAGACGACGCCGACCAGGCCGATGACCAGGACGCCGGGGACGCTGTAGACCAGCCAGCGGCGCAGGGCCGCGCCGAAGGACGGGGGCTCGTGGGCCTCGATGTCCCGAACTTCCAGCCCGAGCAGCTTCTTGCCCAGGGTGCGGCCCCACTTCGCGGTGGGCAGCGCCTCGTAGACGACGCCGAACAGGAGCAGGACGGCCAGCACGATGCCCAGATATGTGGAGGTCGTGCCGTCGAGCAGCCAGACCGTGACCGTCTCGCCGGAGAGCTTGGCCTCGTCGATCTTGCCGTTGACGTGGTCGACCGCCTTGATCCCGAGCGGTACGGCGGCCACGGCGGTGACGCCCCCTAGGACGACGGTGTCGATCAGCCGGGCGGCCAGCCGTTTGCCGAGCCCGGCGGGGCGGGCCGCCGCCTGCCGCCGGGCGGCGGCCTGGAACACGTCCTCCACCGGAGGCTTCCACGGCGCGACGGGCTGTTCGCCCTCGCCGGCACCCGCGAGCCGGTGCACCTGCTGCGCCCAGGACGACTGACCACCGCCGGGGCCGGCCGCGACCGGACCGGAGGCGGCGGGCTGCGGCGGCGACGCGACGGGTTGAGGAGCGGCGGCTTGGGGGGCGGCGGCCTGGTGGGGAACGGGCGGACCGGCCGGCGGCTGCGGGCCGGAAGGGGCCGTGGGCGCGGGGGCCTGCGGGGCGGCGGCGCGCGCCGCGGCCTTGCCGGCGCCGAAGCCCGGGCCCTCCGTGCCGCCCGCGCGCGGGGGGACCGCGCGGAAGGTGATCGTGCCCTCGTCCTCGGCGGTGTCGTTCGAGGGCCGGCCGGCCCGGGCGCCGGGCCCTGCCGCCGGGCGCCCGAAGACGAAGGTGTTGCCCGAACCGGCCTCCGCCTCGCCGCCGGACGCGGACCGGGCCGGGGTGTCCGCCCGCGCGGTACCGGCGTCGTCGTTCCGCGCGGCCCCGTCACCGCCAGCAGCCGCGGCACCGCCCGCGGCAGCCCCGGCAGGGTCCCCGCCCGCACCGGAACCGACGGGAGCCCCATCAGCGGCACCGGCACCGGAAACCCCGGCTCGAGCGCCCCCCGCGCCCGAGGGGCCGGCCGACCCGTCACCGGCGTCCGCCACCGCTCCCCGGGCCGGTTCCGCCCCCTGCGCGTGCGCGACCCTCGGGTCCGTCGCCCCGGCCGGGCCCGGCCACGCGACCACGGAGCCGTGGGCGTCCACGGAGCCGGACCGGTCGGAGCGGCCGGCGGCCCAGGACGCGGCCGGCTCGGGACGGCTGCCGTGCTGGGACGCGGCGGCGTGCGGCGGGTCCTCGACCGGGTCCTCGTCGAAGAAGTGCGGGCCGGTCTCCTCCACGGAGGGCCGCACGCCGGGCGGCGGCGCGAGCGGCTCGCCGTCCTCGGGGGCGGGCCGGCTGGTGCCCGGCACCCAGGAGGCGCCGTTCCAGTAACGGACATATCCAGGAATGGACGGGTCCGGGTAATACCCTTCGCGGGGCCTGTCGTCGCCAGGGGCCGGGGTTGGGGCGCTCATGTCCGTCGTCCCGTATCTGCTCGGGGGTTGGTTCGGGGGCTCAACATCTATCAGACGGGCGCAATCCGCACCGCCGGTCCCGCCGGACCCACCCCTTTCCGGGCAACCTCGTGCATGGACCTTCACACCGGGGACAGACGAGATGGAAAAAGTTCCGCGAACCCGCGTAACGCTCACGGCCCACGTCGCTCTCACTCGTGCGGGCCCGTTCCAGGCGGCCTGTGCGGACCGAACGAGAGAGGACAACCCGCCATGCGCCCCAACCCGACCGTCGTGGAACGCGAGCTGGAACTGATGCTCGTCCTGTCACCCGAGCGCGCCATCCCGGTACCGGCACGGCTCGCCTACTACGCCGACGATCCGTACGCCGTCCACGTCACCTTCCACATCAACTCCGGCCACCCGGTGCACTGGACGTTCGCCCGCGACCTGCTGGTGGAGGGGGTCTTCCGGCCGTGCGGGCACGGGGACGTACGCGTGTGGCCGTCGAAGGCGGACGGCCGCAGCGTCGTGCTGATGGCACTGAGCAGTCCCGACGGCGACGCGCTCCTCGAAGCGCCGTCGGCGCAGGTGTCGGCCTGGCTGGAGCGGACCCTGCGGGCGGTGCCGCCGGGGACCGAGCGCGGGCAGCTCGGCCTCGACGACGGGCTGGCCGAGCTGCTCACCCCGTGAGGACCCGTGCGGAGCGTGCGGGGCACGCGGGAGCGGCGGGGGTCAGAAGAGCTTGCCCGGGTTGAGGATGCCCAGCGGGTCGAAGACCTGCTTGACGGCCCGCTGCATCTCCAGTCCCACGGGACCGATCTCGCGCGCCAGCCACTCCTTCTTCAGTACGCCCACCCCGTGCTCGCCCGTGATGGTCCCGCCGAGTTCCAGGCCGAGGCCCATGATCTCGTCGAAGGACTCTCGGGCCCGCCGGGACTCGTCGGGGTCCTGGGCGTCGAAGCAGACGGTGGGGTGGGTGTTGCCGTCGCCCGCGTGGGCGCAGACGCCGATGGTCAGGTCGTACTTCGCGGCGATGCGCTCGATGCCCTCCAGCATGTCGCCGAGCCTCGACCGGGGCACGCACACGTCGTCGATCATCGTCGTGCCCTTGACCGCTTCGAGGGCGGTGAGGGACAGGCGGCGTGCCTGGAGGAGGAGTTCGGACTCGGCGACGTCGTCGGCGGGGACCACCTGCGTGGCGCCGGCCGCCTCGCACAGCGCGCCGACGGCGGCGAGGTCGGCGGCCGGGTCGGCGGTGTCGAAGGCGGCCAGGAGCAGGGCCTCGGTGGTCTCCGGCAGACCCATGTGGGCGAGGTCGTTGACCGCCTTGACGGTCGTACGGTCCATCAGTTCGAGGAGAGAAGGGACGTGTCCGCCCTCCATGATCTTGCAGATCGCGTCGCAGGCGGCCGACGCGGAGGCGAACTCGGCGGCCAGCACCAACTGCTCGGGCGGCTTGGGGCGCAGCGCGAGGACGGCGCGTACGACGATGCCGAGGGACCCTTCGGAACCGACGAAGAGGCGGGTGAGGTCGTATCCGGCGACGCCCTTGGCGGTGCGGCGGCCGGTGGACATCAGGCGGCCGTCGGCGAGGACGACGTCCAGGCCGAGGACGTACTCGGCGGTCACCCCGTACTTGACGCAGCACAGGCCGCCGGAGGCGGTGCCGATGTTGCCGCCGATGGTGCACATCTCCCAGCTGGAGGGGTCGGGAGGGTAGTACAGGCCGTGTTCGTTCACCGCGCGGGAGAGGGCGGCGTTGACGACGCCCGGTTCGACGACGGCGACGCGGTCGACGGGATTGATCTCCAGGATGCGGTCCATCTTGGTCAGGGAGAGGACCACGCAGCCGTCGGTGGCGTTGGCGCCGCCGGACAGGCCGGTGCGGGCGCCCTGCGGGACGACCGGGACGCGCAGCTCGGTGGCGGTGCGCATGACGTGCCGGACGTCCTCCACGGTGCGCGGCAGGACGACCACGGCGGGGGCGCCCGCCGGGCAGAAGCTCGCCATGTCGTTGGCGTAGGAGGTCGTGATGTCGGGGTCGGTGAGGACGGAGTCGGCGGGCAGTCCGGCGAGCAGCCGGTCGACGAGGGTGCCGGGGACCGCCGGGGCGGGGCCCGACGTCGCCGCGGCCGCCGCGTCGTCTTCGTCGCGAGGCGCTTCGATACGGCTCATGATCACAGGTTCGCACCCGGGGCCATCGGTGTGAACCCCGTCGGCGGCACCCGGCGCAAGCCGCGGTGTGCTTGTCGTACGGGCGCACAGTAGGCGCCATGGAGATCGAACACGGGCGGCGCTCCCGCCGCCGGAACCGGGTGCTGATCGCCTCCGTCGCCGGGGCCGCCGTACTCGGCGGGGTTCTGGTGCTGCTGCCGTGGAACGGGGGTGACGCCTCCCCGCCCGCGCCGGGCCCCGCGGCGCTGGCGCGCGGTGCGGTGACCACGGGGGTGCCGGCCGCGCTGCCGGACCTGGCGGTGCTGATCGGTGACCGGGAGCGGCATCTGCGGGCGCAGCCGCTGGACGGGGCATCGTGGGCGGTGCTGGGCGCCGCCTACGTCGAGCAGGGGCGGCGTACGGCGGACGTGGCGAACTGGGCGAAGGCCGAGAAGGCGCTGCACACGTCCCTGAAGGTCGGGGCGGAGCGCAACCCGCAGGCGTTGGAGGGGCTGGCGACGCTGGCGGTGGCGCGGCGGGACTTCCCGGCGGCGAAGAAGTGGGGCGAGAGCGCGGTGAAGGCGGCGCCGAAGCGGTGGACGGCGCACGCGGTGCTGATCGACGCGTACACCGGGCTCGGCGACGACAAGGGTGTGGGACGGGCCCTGGAGAAGCTGAAGGAGCTGCGCCCGGACGCGCCGGCGACGGGAGCGCGGGCGGCGGCGGTCTACCGGGACCGGGGCTGGCGGGAGGACGCGCAGGCCCGGATCTCCGACGCGGCGGCGGCCGCCGAAACGCCGGCCGAGCGGGCGGCGTACCTGGAGCAGGCCGGGCGGCTGGCGTTCGAGCGCGGGGAGCGGGAGGAGGCGTTGCGGTTCTTCGAGGAGGCGCTGCGCACCGACCCCGACCAGCGGGCCGCGCAGGTTGGGCAGGGGCGGGCGCTGGCGGCGCTGGGCCGCACGACGGAGGCACTGTCGGCGTACCAGGCGGCGCTGGCCAAGCGGCCGGAACCCGAGTACGCGCTGGAGCTGGGCGAGCTGTACGAGTCGCTGGGGCTCGGGCAGGCGGCCCGGGTGCAGTACGACCTGCTGCGGGAGCGGGTGCGGGACGTGGAGGCGGCAGGGGCGGACGAGCGGTTGGTGCTCGGCCGGTTCGAGGCGGACCACGGGGACCCGGCCCGGGCGGTGCGGCTGCTGCGCGAGGAGTGGGGGCGGCAGCCGGGGATCGCGGTGGCCGACGCGTTGGGCTGGGCGCTGCACCGCGCCGGTGAGCACGAGGAGGCGCTGGAGTTCGCGGCCATCGCGACGGACGGCGACAAGGGCGGCGGGGTGCGCAGCGCGCTGTACGTCTTCCACCGGGGGGTGATCGAGCGGGGGCTGGAGCGGTACGGGCCCGCGCGGCGGCATCTGCGGGAGGCGCTGATGATCAACCCGTACTTCTCGCCGCTGCGGGCGCCGGAGGCGAGGCGGGCGCTGGCGGAGCTGGGCGAGCCCTCGGTGGAGGACCCGCCCCGGTAGCCGGCTGTGTCAGAGGTTGCCGCGCTTGGCCTGCTCGCGCTCGATCGCCTCGAACAGGGCCTTGAAGTTGCCCTTGCCGAAGCCCATGGAACCGTGCCGCTCGATCATCTCGAAGAAGACGGTCGGGCGGTCCTGGACCGGCTTGGTGAAGATCTGCAGCAGGTAGCCGTCCTCGTCGCGGTCGACGAGGATCTTCAGCTCGCGCAGCGTCTCGACGGGCACGCGCGTCTCGCCGGCCCACTCGCCGAGCGTGTCGTAGTACGAGTCGGGAGTGTCGAGGAACTGGACGCCGTTCGCCTTCATGGTGCGGACGGTCTGCACGATGTCGTTGGTGTTCAGCGCGATGTGCTGGACGCCGGCGCCGCCGTAGAACTCCAGGTACTCGTCGATCTGGGACTTCTTCTTGGCGACGGCGGGCTCGTTGATCGGGAACTTCACCTTGAGGGTGCCGTCCGCGACGACCTTGGACATCAGCGCGCTGTACTCGGTGGCGATGTCGTCGCCCACGAACTCCTTCATGTTCGTGAAGCCCATGACCTCGTTGTAGAAGCCGACCCACTCGTTCATGCGGCCCAGCTCGACGTTGCCGACACAGTGGTCCACGGCCTGGAAGGTGCGTTGCGCGGGCGGCTGGACCATCGGCTCGGCGGCGGCGTAGCCGGGCAGGTAGGGGCCGTCGTAGCCGGTGCGCTCGACCAGGGTGTGGCGGGTCTCGCCGTACGTGGCGATGGCGGCGAGGACGACGGTGCCGTGCTCGTCCTTGACCTCGTACGGCTCCGCGACGGAGCGGGCGCCGTGCTCGACGGCGTAGGCGTGGGCGGCGCGGGCGTCGGGGACCTCGATGGCGAGGTCGACGACCCCGTCGCCGTGCTCGGCCACGTGCTTGGTGAGGAACTCACCCCACTCGGAGGACGGCTTGATCACCGAGGTGAAGACGAAACGGGCGGAGCCGTTCTCCAGGACGTAGCTCGCGGTCTCGCGGCTGCCGTTCTCCGGTCCGGAGTACGCGACGAGCTGCATGCCGAAGGCGGTGGAGTAGTAGTGCGCGGCCTGCTTGGCGTTGCCCACGGCGAAGACGACCGCGTCCATTCCCTTGACCGGGAAGGGGTCGGCCTGCCGGGCGGTGTCGGGAGTGTGGTGTGTGGTCTGCGTCATAGCCGCAGGGTCTCCCGCGTCTGCAAGGTGCGCAATAGTTCGTGTTTTCACTGGGCAACCTGACCAGTGACACGGCGGGACGGGCGGGCGATCTGTACAGGATGACCAGCCTGGAGGGGGCGCGGGATGGGGATAGACCGGCTGGACGGGCGGATCATCGGGCTGCTGGCGCGGGAGCCGCGGGTCGGGGTGCTGGAGATGTCCCGGCGACTGGGGGTGGCGCGCGGCACCGTGCAGGCGCGCCTGGACCGGCTTCAGTCGAACGGAGTCATCCGCGGCTTCGGTCCCGAGGTGGACCCGGCGGCGCTCGGATACCCGGTGACCGCGTTCGCGACGCTGGAGATCCGCCAGGGTCAAGGGTCCGACGTACGGGCGCACTTGGCGACGGTGCCGGAGGTCCTGGAGCTGCACACCACGACCGGTACGGGGGACATGCTGTGCCGGCTGGTGGCCCGCTCGAACGCCGATCTCCAGCGGGTGATCGACCGGGTTGTCGGTTTTGATGGCATCGTCCGGGCCGCCACGGCGATCGTCATGGAGAACCCCGTTCCGCTGCGGATCATCCCGCTGGTTGAGCAGGCGGCCGAGGACGGCGGCAGACGCGACTGAGGCCGGTCCGACGTTCCCGGAGGTGAGCGGGCGTGAACTTCTGGGAGTTCCTGGGCAGCCGCCACCAGCAGCTGCTCGCCGACGCCTACCAGCACGCCAGCGCCGTCTTCCAGTGCATGGTCGTGGCGACCCTGATCGGCGTCCTGACCGGCGTCCTCACCTACCGCAGCGACTGGGCGGGGAACCTGGCGACGCTGGGCACGTCGACCATCCTGACCATCCCGTCGCTGGCCATGATCGGTCTGCTCATCCCGATCGTGGGCCTGGGCGTGCCGCCGACGGTGACCGCGCTGACGCTGTACGGGCTGCTGCCGATCGTGCGGAACTCGATCGTCGGCCTGCGCGGGGTCGACCCGGCGCTGGTGGACGCGGCCAAGGGCATCGGCATGTCGCGGGCGGCGCGGCTGCTGCGGGTGGAGCTGCCGCTGGCCTGGCCGCCGATCCTCACCGGCATCCGGGTCTCCACGCAGATGCTGATGGGCATCGCCGCCATCGCCGCCTACGCCTCCGGGCCGGGGCTCGGCAACGAGATCTTCCGCGGGATCGCCTCGCTGGGCAGCGAGAACGCGCTCAACCTGGTGCTCGCGGGCACGCTCGGGATCATCGTCCTGGCGCTGCTGTTCGACGCCGCGTACGTCCTGCTCGGACGGCTGACCATCCCGAGGGGGATCCGTGTCTGAGAACGGCCGCAACGCCACCACCGGGGCGACCATCGAGCTGGAGTCGCTCACCAAGCGCTACCCCGGCAATCCGCAGCCGGCCGTCGAGAACGTGTCGATGGAGATCCAGGCGGGCGAGACGGTCGTCCTCGTCGGCCCTTCCGGCTGCGGGAAGTCCACCACCCTGAAGATGATCAATCGGCTGATCGAGCCCAGCGGCGGCCGCATCCGCATCAACGGCGAGGACGTCACCGACATCGACCCGGTGAAGCTGCGCCGCAAGGTCGGCTACGCGATCCAGTCCTCCGGTCTGTTCCCCCACATGACCGTCGCCCAGAACATCGCGCTCGTACCGAAGATGGTGGGCTGGTCGAAGTCCCGCATCCGGTCCCGGGTGGAGGAGATGCTCGACCTGGTCGGGCTGGACGCCGGGGAGTTCCACGGCCGCTACCCGCGCCAGCTGTCCGGCGGCCAGCAGCAGCGGGTGGGCGTGGCGCGGGCGCTGGCTGCCGATCCGCCGGTGCTGCTGATGGACGAGCCTTTCGGCGCGGTGGACCCCATCACCCGGGACCACCTCCAGGACGAGCTGATCCGGCTCCAGCACGAGCTGCACAAGACGATCGTCTTCGTCACCCACGACTTCGACGAGGCGATCAAGCTGGGCGACCGGATCGCGGTGCTGCGCGAGCGCTCCCACATCGCGCAGTTCGACACCCCGGAGGCCATCCTCACCAACCCGGCGGACGACTTCGTCTCCGGTTTCGTGGGCGCGGGAGCGGCGCTGAAGCGGCTGAACCTGACCCGGGTGCGGGACGTCGGCATCACCGACTACCCGACGGTGACCGTCGAGGACCCGCTCCAGCAGATCTTCAACCAGCTCCGGGCGGCCGGCACCAACGAGATCCTGCTCCTGGACCGGCGCCGCCGCCCCTACAAATGGCTCAGGCGCGGCGACCTGATGCGGGCCAAGGGCTCGCTGGCGCGGGCCGGGGCGCTGGTCCACGACACGGTGACCCGGGACGCGACCCTGCGGGACGCGCTGGAGGCGGTGCTCACCGACAACACGGGGCGGGTCGCGGTCACCGGACGGCGCGGCGAGTACGAGGGCGTCGTCGACATGGAGACGCTGCTGAACTCCGTGCACGAGCTGCTGGAGGCCGACCGGCTGGACGCGCTGGAGCACCAGCACGACCTGGAGGAGACGCGGGCCGAGCAGACCCACGCGGAGCAGGAGGGCTTCGGGGGCGTCGGAGGTCCCGGAGGGGAGGCGAAGGCGTGAGCGCTTCTGCCGGCCGGCGGCCCGAGGGCGGGCGCGGTGTCGAGGAACCGGCCTACGAGGACGCGGACGAGTTCGAGCACGAGCCCCCTCCCCCGTCCCCGGCGGCGACCGAGCGGCGGGTCGGCTGGCGGAAGCTGACCTTCCTGCCCGCGCTCCTGGTCGCCGTGCTGCTGGCGACCTGGCTGTGGTTCCGGCAGGCCGCCCTGGACGCGCTGAGCCGGAACGCCCTGTCCGACGGCCAGGTCACCAAGGCGCTGTGGCAGCACGTGCAGCTGACCGTGATCTCCACCTTCTTCGTGCTGATCATCGCGATTCCGCTGGGCATCCTGCTCACCCGCCGGATGTTCAAGAAGGCGACGCCGGTGGCGATGGCCTTCGCCAACATGGGACAGGCGACCCCGGCGATCGGCCTGCTGGCGCTGCTGGTGATCTGGCTGGGCATCGGCCGCCGGGCCGCCCTGATCGGCATCATCGTCTACGCCGTCCTGCCGGTGCTCTCCAACACCATCGCGGGCCTCAAGGCGAACGACCCGACGCTGCTGGAGGCGGCCCGCGGCATCGGCATGTCCCCGCTGGGCGTGCTGACGCGGGTGGAGCTGCCGCTGGCCGTCCCGCTGATCCTGGCCGGGGTGCGCACCGCCCTCGTCCTCAACGTCGGCACGGCGACGCTGGCGGTCTTCGGCGGAGGCGGCGGCCTGGGCGTCCTGATCACCACGGGGATCACCAGCCAGCGGATGCCGGTCCTCGTCCTCGGCTCGATCCTCACGGTGGCCCTGGCACTGCTGGTGGACTGGCTGGCCTCGCTCGCCGAACTGCTGCTGCGGCCCCGCGGCCTGGAGGTGCGGACATGAGCGCGCGCACGGGACGGGGCGGCGGACGACGCCGTGCGTGGCTGCTGACGGCTGCGCTGCTGGTGGCGGCCTCCGGCTGCGGGCTGACCAGCGGCTCCCCCATGGTCGACGACGTCGAGCCCGGCACGATCGGGCAGGGGCGGCCGCTCGAGGGCGCCGATCTGACCGTGGTGTCCAAGCAGTTCACCGAGCAACTCGTGCTCGGCGCGATCATGGGCATCGCCTTCCAGGCGGCGGGCGCGGAGGTCCTGGACCGCACCGGTATCCAGGGCTCGGTCGGCACCCGGGCGGCGGTGGAGAACGGCGACGCGGACGCCACGTACGAGTACACGGGCACCGCCTGGATCACGTACCTCGGGCACGGCGAACCCATCCCCGACCCGCATGAGCAGTGGGAGGCGGTGCGCAAGGAGGACCTGGGGAAGGGGCTGACCTGGCTGCCGCCTGCCGCGCTGAACAACACCTACGCGCTGGCCATGAACCAGGCGAACCACAAGAGGTACCGCACGAGGACGCTGTCCGAGGCGGCCGAGCTGTCGAAGAGGGACCCGGGCGCGGTGACGCTGTGCGTGGAGGTCGAGTTCGCCAACCGCGCGGACGGGCTGCCGGGCATGGAGAGGGCGTACGGGATGGACATCCCGGCCCGGAACATCACGGAGATGGACACCGGCATCATCTACACCCAGACCGCCGACGGCGCCTGCGCCTACGGCGAGGTGTACACCACCGACGGGCGGATCAAGTCGATGAACCTGGTGGTGATGGAGGACGACAGGAAGTTCTTCCCGAACTACAACGCCGCCCCCATGATCCGCACCGCCACCCTGAAGAAGTGGCCGGCTATCGCCTCCGTGCTCGCGCCGGTGACCAAGGCACTGAACAACGACGTCGCCCGGGACCTGAACGCCAGGGTCGACGTGGACGGGCAGGACGCGCACCAGGTGGCGCTGGACTGGATGATCGAGAAGGGCTTCGTGAAGGAGGGCTGAGAAGCCGTGGGGCGGACCGCCCGGCTCAGCTCAGCAGGCGGGGACCTCGCCCTTGCCCGTGCTCAGGGCCCGCAGGGCGTCGACCGCGCCCTCCAGCGTGGTCACCGGGACCAGCCGCAGCCCCTCGGGCAGCTCGGCCTGCGCGTCCGAGCACTCCGCCTTCGGCACCAGGAAGACGGTGGCCCCGTCCCGCCGGGCGGCCTGCGTCTTCAGCGGTACGCCGCCGACCGCGCCGACCTTGCCGCCGGCGGTGATCGTGCCGGTACCGGCGATGATCCGGCCGCCGGTCAGATCGCCGCCCCGGCCGTCGCCATCCAGCTTGTCGATGATCCCGAGGGAGAGCAGCAGACCGGCGCTGGGGCCGCCGACGTCCCCAAGGTCCAGCTTCACGTCGATGTCGGACCCGTCGAGGTCCAGGTGGTTCAGCGCGGCCGTCGTCGCCGTGTTCTGGGACTCCCGCATCTGGTCGAAGTTGTACTTCTCGATCTCCTTGACGTCGTCGCCCTCGGGGTAGACGGCGTCCCGCGGCATGACCGCCCGGTCGGTGTCGAACCAGTTGCCGAGCACGTCACCGAGCGACACGTGCGCGTCGGGGCCGGTCGCCACGATCGTCGTCATCCGCAGCTGGCCCTCGGTGTCCCGGGTGGGCGCGCCCGAGATCCTGATCACCTCGTCGCCCTGGTACTCCTTGAGCACGTCGGCCGTCGCCCCGGGCTGCGCCACCGCGAACGGCAGCGGCGCGAACACGGCGGTGGTGAGGAGCGCCACCACGGGGGCGGCACAGACGGCGAGAACCTGGGGACGCGTGAGACGAGGAAGCACGGGGTCAATCTAACGCGAGGGCATTGCCGCGCAGGCCGGTGGGCAACCGCCCGCCGCCCCCGCCGCGGGCAGCCGCACACTCCGCGCGACGCACCCCGCGCCGGCGCCCGCGCCGCGCACCGGCCGAGCGGCGTCACCGCAACGCCTCGGCCACCTCACGAGCCGCGTCCATCACCCGCGCCCCCACCCGCTCCGGCACCACGTCCGCCAGCATCACCACGCCCACGCTGCCCTCCACCCCCGTCACCCCGAGCAGCGGCGCGGCCGCCCCACAGGCACCGGCCTCCAACTCCCCGTGGGTCAGGGTGTAGCCCGGCCACTTCCCCTCCTCGGCGGGCTGCGCCTGCTGCCGCGCGGAGAGGATCGCCTTGCCCGCGGCCCCCCGCTCCAACGGGTGCCGGAAGCCGGCCCGGTAGGCCACGTGGTAGTCCGTCCAGGTCGGCTCGACGACGGCCACGGCCAGCGCCTCCGCCCCGTCCACCAGCGTCAGATGGGCCGTCGCCCCGATGTCCTCGGCCAGCGACCGCAGCGCCGGCATCGCCGCCTCGCGCACCAGCGGGTGCACCTGGCGGCCGAGGCCCAGCACCCCCAGCCCGACCCGGGCGCGTCCGCCCAGGTCACGGCGTACGAGTGCGTGCTGCTCCAGCGTGGCCAGCAACCGGTACACGACCGTCCGGTTCACGCCCAGTCTGTGGGAAAGCTCGGTGACGGTCAGCCCGTGGTCCGTATCGGCCAGCAGCTTGAGGACCCGCAGTCCCCGGTCGAGCGTCTGAGAGGTCTCCGCGGTCACGACGCCCACTCCTTAGTGGTGAGGTCGGCGGCCCCCTCGCGGCGGATGCGTCACCGAGTCCCGTCGGTGACGCGCTTCAGAGGCCGCCGATCGGCTGACGGCCCGGCCCTGTGCCCGGCCCAGTCGCTTCACGGCTGCGCTCCGCGGCGGCGCTGCCACGGGGCGTGTGCGTAGCGGGACAGTAGCGACCAGGTTCGCTCAGCGGAAGGCTCCGTCCAGAATCCGGGCGGCGGCCGGTGCGGACTGGCTGTGTTTGTCCGGGTACGTACAGCGCACGCGGACGCCGCCCGCTTCCCGCCCGTCACTTCATGCGGGTGGCCCACTCCTGCACCTTGGCGATGCGCTCGCGCAGCTGCCCGGCGGTGGCCTCCGCGCTGGGCGGGCCGCCGCAGACGCGGCGCAATTCGGTGTGGATCACGCCGTGCGGTTTGCCGCTCTGGTGGACGTAGGCGCCGACCATGGTGTTGAGCTGCTTGCGCAGCTCCATCAGCTCCTTGTGGGAGACGACCGGCCGCCGCTCGGCGGGCAGTTCGAGCAGGTCGGCCTCGTCGTCGGGCTTCTTGCGGCTGTGCGCGATCTGCCGGGCCTGCCGCTTCTGGAGCAGCAGCTGCACCTGGTCGGGCTCCAGCAGCCCCGGGATGCCGAGGTAGTCCTGCTCCTCCTCGCTGCCCGGGTGGGCCTGCATGCCGAACTCGGCGCCGTTGTACATGACCCGGTCGAACGTGGCCTCGGACTCCAGCGCCTCGAAGGCGAACTGCTCCTGCTCGCCGGTGTCCTCGTCCTGCTCCCGGTTCGCCTCGTCCATCTCCTTCTCGGACTCGGCGTAGGGGTCCTCCTCGCCCTCCTTCTTGGGCTTGTCGAGGACGTGGTCGCGCTCGCGCTCCATCTCGTTGGCGAAGGTGAGCAGGTCGGGCACGGTCGGCAGGAACACGGACGCGGTCTCGCCGCGCCGCCTGGACCGTACGAAGCGGCCGACGGCCTGGGCGAAGAAGAGGGGGGTGGAGATGGTGGTGGCGTACACCCCGACCGCCAGGCGCGGCACGTCGACGCCCTCGGACACCATGCGCACGGCGACCATCCAGCGGTCGGTGCTCTGACTGAACGTGTCGATGTTCTTGGAGGCGCCGACGTCGTCGGAGAGGACGACGGTGGCCTTGCTGCCGGTGATCTCGCGGATCAGCTTGGCGTAGGCGCGGGCGGAGTCCTGGTCGGCGGCGATGACGAGGGCGCCGGCGTCCGGGATGGCCTTGCGGACCTCGGTCAGCCGCTGGTCGGCGGCGCGCAGCACGGCGGGCATCCACTCGCCGCGCGGGTCGAGCGCGGTGCGCCAGGCCTGGCTGACGGCGTCCTTGGTCATGGGCTCGCCGAGCCGGGCCGCGATCTCGTCACCGGCCTTGGTGCGCCAGCGCATGTTGCCGCTGTAGCTCATGAAGATCACGGGACGGACGACTCCGTCGGCGAGCGCGGAACCGTAGCCGTAGGTGTAGTCGGCGGCGGAGCGGCGGATGCCGTCGTTGCCCTCCTCGTACGTGACGAAGGGGATCGGGTTGGTGTCCGAGCGGAACGGCGTACCGGTCAGCGCGAGCCGGCGGGTGGCCGGCTCGAACGCCTCCAGGCAGGCCTCGCCCCAGGACTTGGAGTCACCGGCGTGGTGGATCTCGTCGAGGATGACGAGGGTCTTGCGCTGCTCGGAGCGGTTGCGGTGCAGCATCGGGCGCACGCCGACGCCGGCGTAGGTGATGGCGATGCCGTGGTACTCGCGGCTGAGCGGGCCGGCGCTGTACTCGGGGTCGAGTTTGATCCCGATCCGGGCGGCGGCCTCGGCCCACTGCTTCTTGAGGTGCTCGGTGGGCGCGACGACGGTCACCTGCTGCACGACGTGGTGGTGCAGCAGCCAGGACGCCAGCGTCAGCGCGAAGGTGGTCTTGCCGGCGCCGGGGGTGGCGACCGCGAGGAAGTCCCGGGGCTGCTCCTGGAGGTACTTCTCCATCGCCCCCTGCTGCCAGGCCCGCAGCTTGCTGGCGGTGCCCCACGGGGCACGGCCGGGGAAGGCCGGGGAGAGGTGGTGCGAGGTGCTGGAGCTGGCGGTGGTAGTCACGGTCTCCGAAAGGGGTAGAACGGCTCGGCCACGTATGACAACCGGGCCACCCTACCGGCGGCCCGGCGCGGTCGACGCGCACACCGGGGCGGGTCACCCCCGGGTGGGACGGACGTCACAGCCGTCGCGGCGGTCCCGTGCCCCTCGGCGGTTCACCGCTGACGCAGCCGCGTCGTCACCCACGCCCCCACCAGCGCCACCCCCGCCATCGGCAGGAACACCGCGGCGAACGCGGCCGGGTGGGAGCCGGTCGCCTCGGTCGCCGCGTGGCTGACCGTGCCGCCGCCGAGGGCGGCGAAGGCCGCTCCCCCGGCCGACAGCAGGACCACGTTCGAGAGGCCGTCGGAGATCTGGAGGGCGGCGGAGTTGGTGCCGGCCTCCTCGGGGGCGGAGAGCTTGAGCAGGAGCACGCTGGTGGAAGAGATCACCAGGCCCATGCCGAAGCAGCCGAAGCCCCAGGCGACGGCCACCGTCCAGGCGGGGACGGCGTCGATCAGCACGCTCGGTGCCGTGGCGATGGCCGCGGCCACCAGGATCATGCCGAGGGTCATCAGGCGCTCACGGTGGGGTTCGAGGCGTGCGCGGGACTGGATCCAGGAGCCCGCGGCCCAGGTCGCACCGCCCGCGGCCAGCGAAAGACCGGCCAGCGTGGGGCTGAGACCGCGCTGGGTGACCAGCATCAGCGGCACGAAGGACTCGGCGGCGACGAAGGAACCGGCGGCGACACCGCGCAGCAGGACGACGGAGGGCAGGCCGCGCACCGCCCGGTAGGTGCCGCGCGGCAGCAGCCCGAGGACCGCCGGCACGAGCAGCGCCACGCCCACCGCGCCGGGCAACAGGGAGGCCCAGCGAAGGTCCTGGGCGGCGTACTGGAGCAGACCGGCGCCCAGTGAGATGGCGAGGGCGAGGCGGATGCGGCGGCGGTCGGAGGAAGCCGGCGCAGCCGCCCCGCCCACCGGGCCGGCGGCGCGGCTGCGAATCTGCGGCAGCGCGAGGGCCAGGGGGATCACGACCAGCACCGGGATGCCGACGAACACCCAGCGCCAGCCCAGGTGCTCGGTCACCGCGCCGGACGCCAGCGGGCCGACGATCGACGGGACGACCCAGCCCGCCGCGAACGCCGCCATGATCGCGGGCCGCAGCCGCTCGGGGTAGGCCCGCCCGACGACGACGTACAGCGCGACGATCACCAGTCCGCCGCCGAGTCCCTGCACGGCCCGGCCGACGATGAACAGCCACATCGCCCCGGCCGTCCCGGACAGCACCAGTCCCACCGCGAAGGCCGCGATCCCGCTCGTCAGGGGCGCCAGCGGCCCCCGCCGGTCCGACCACTGCCCCGAGAGCACCATCCCGAACAGGCTGGTCGTGAAGTACCCGGAGAACGCGAACGCGTAGAGCGACACCCCGTCCAGCTCCCGCGCCGCCACCGGCATCGCCGTCCCCACCGCGGTCGCCTCGAAGGCGATCAGCACGACGACGGAGACGATGCCGACGCTCAGGGCGCGGTAGGTGCGACTGAGCACGGTGTCGACGGGCGGCGTGGGGCCGACGGGGGCGGGGACGGCGACGTCGGTGTCGCGGGGCTCAGGGACGGTCATGGTCGTCAGCGTAAGGGCCGAAGCACGCTTTGACCCCTGTCGGGAGGCGGTACGGGACCGGGACCTTGGTCGTACGACTCCCGTCGCCCAGGTGCCTTCATGAACGGTGTGTGGCAGTCGTGTTGCGGGACCTCCGGATGCCTTGAGCCCTTCCCTCGCCCCGGCCTACGGTCGGGTCACCGCGTCAGTGACACGGCCTGTGCCCGAGTGGCCCAGGGGCTCGCCTGCAAAGCGGGTTACGCGGGTTCGAATCCCGCCACGGCCTCCGATGCGCCCGCGCGGCGCAGCAGCCAGAGCGTGAAGACGAGGGTCGAGACGTCCGGGGTGAGCGGGCGCAGGCTCGCGTCGGACGGGTGCCAGGTCAGGACCGTGCCCGTCAGGCCGTCCACGACCACGTCGCTGCCGTCGGGCAGGCGGCCCAACCTGACGAGGTGGTCGCCCGCCTCCTCCGGGGCCCCGTCGCCGTAGTGCTCCGCCAGGGTCGGCAGCGGCATCCCGTCGTCGTCCGCGTCGAGGGGGAACCCGTGCTCCGGCAGGCCGGTCTCGCGCAGGAAGCGGCGGGTGGGCTCGTGGGTGAGGGCCGGCGGGAAGTCGATGTCCTCGAAGCGGGCCACGCGTCCCCGGCCGAACTCGCCCACCAGGAAGCGGTACGACAGGTCCAGGGCCAGGCCGGACGCCGTGCGGCGGCCCGCCGACAGCAGGAGGCAGCCGATCACCGCCGCCGACGTCCAGAACAGCGGCACGCGCGCCGGTGTCCGCGTCGACGTGTCCGTCGTGACCTCGTGCATCGTCTCCCCCGAGTGTGCGTGAGCGCGTTGTGAGCGGTGGGAGCGTCGGCCGACCCCACTGCTTCACAGCCTAGGGGCGACCACTGACAATGCCCCGGCACACCGGACGCGCCCGTCCCTGTACAGGACGCCTCCCGCACCCGGCGCGTTGCCTCACGCGCGCGGGCGGCTCAGTTCCCCGTCACCACCGCGGCCTGCGGCCGGATCGGAAGGCGGTTCACCGGGCGGCCGGTGGCGGCGCGTACGGCGGAGGCGACGGCCGCCGGGGAGGCCACCACCGGTACCGCGCTGACCGCCTTCGCACCGAAGGGGGCGACGACGTCCCGCTCCTCGACGAGCTTCACGATCCGGATGTCGGGGGCGTCCAGCGCGGTCGGCAGGGCGTAACCGGTCAGGTCGGGGTGGCGGATCAGGCCTCGCGGGGTGCGGAGGTTCTCCGTGAGCGCGATACCGACGCCCTGGGTGACGCCCGCCTCGATCCGGGCGGTGAGCTGGGCCGGGTTCAGGACCCGGCCGACGTCCTGGGCGACGGCCAGCTCCACGACGCGCACCGAGCCGATCTCGATGTCGACGTCGACCACCGCGCGGATCGCGCAGAAGGCCATGCCGACGAAGGCGTCGCCCTGGCCGGTCTCGTCCAGGGGCTCGGTCGGGTGCGGGCGGCATTGGGCGGTGGCCCACAGTTCCTTGCCGTCCAGCGCCTCGGCGACGGTGGTCGACAGCACGCCGTCGTACGAGGTGATCTTGCCGTCGGCGATCTGGAGCAGCTCGGTGGACATCCCGAACTGGTGCGCCAGTGGCTGGAGGAGCTGGGTGCGCACCATCTTGGCCGCCCGTTCCACCGCGCCGCCCGACACCCAGGTGTGGCGTCCGCGGCAGCCCGCGCCGGCCGGGGGCTGGTCGGTGTCGACGGGCGCCACGTGCACCTCGTCGACGCCCAGCGTCTCCTGCACGATCTGCCGGGCGAGCGTGGTGAAGCCCTGGCCGGTCTCGACGGCCGCGCACAGCACCGTCGCCACGCCGTCCTGGACCTTCACGGTGGCCGTGGAGACCTCGTCCGCGCCCTCCGCGCCGAGCAGGTGCACCATGCCGATGCCGTAGCCGACGCCCCGGCGCACCGCGCCCGGTTCGCCCGCGCCCTCGGGGCCGCCGGGCAGCAGCCACTCGTCCTCGGGGGTGTCCTTGGGGAGGGCGGGAAGCGGGAAGTCCCGGACCGCCTGGAGGAGTTCGGCGACGGGGGCCGGGCAGGTGACCGTCTGACCGGTGGGCAGGACGTCGCCGGTGGCCAGGACGTTGCGCAGCCGCACCTCGGCCGGGTCCAGGCCGAGCTTCTTGGCGATCTTGTCCATCTGCGCCTCGTAGGCGGCACAGACCTGCATGGCGCCCTCGCCGCGGACGTGGCCGGAGGGCGGGTTGTTGGTGCGGACCGCCCACCCCTCGATGAAGGCGTTCGGGACGACGTACGGGCCGCAGGCGAAGGCGACCGCGGCGGCCAGCGCGTCGGAGGAGGTGTCGGCGTAGGCGCCCGCGTCGAGCAGGATCTGCGCCTCGACCTTCACCACCCGGCCTCCGGCGTCCGCGTGGTGGCGGTAGCGCAGGAGGGTGGGGTGGCGGTGGACGTGGCCGAGGAAGGACTCCTCACGCGTGGCGGTCAGTTTCACCGGGCAGCCGGTCTTCAGCGCGAGCAGGCCGAGCGGCAGCTGGAAGCCCTGGTCCTCGCGGTCGGCGGTGGCGCCGGGCACCCCGGTGACGACGACCTTCACCTGCTCGGGTGACAGGCCGTAGCAGTCGGCGGCCGTGTCGCGGTCGCCGTGCGGGTCGGTGGAGGCCAGGTACAGCTCCACGCCACCGTCCGGGCGCGGTACGGCCAGTCCCGCCTCGGCCCCTATGGGCGCCGGGTCCTGGCGGCCGATGCGGTACAGGCCCTCGACGACGACCTCGCCGGCCGCCTCCGGGTCTCCGTGCCGCAGCGGGATGTGCCGGATCAGGTTGCCGTCGGGGTGCAGGGGCTCGGCCTCGAAGGCCTGCTCCGGGTCGGTGACCGGGTGGAGCACCTCGT
Source organism: Streptomyces mutabilis (assembly GCF_014649815.1). Classification (GTDB taxonomy): domain Bacteria; phylum Actinomycetota; class Actinomycetes; order Streptomycetales; family Streptomycetaceae; genus Streptomyces; species Streptomyces mutabilis. The sequence goes on from NZ_BMTT01000001.1 coordinate 849,317, forward strand.
ACTCGACGATGACGGCGGCGGCGGCCATCCGCGCGGTGTCCGGGTGGTCGGCGGCGACGGCGGCGATGGGCTCGCCGTGGTGGCGCACGACGTCGGAGGCGAACACCGGGCGGTCGGCGCGGGAGCCGCGTCCGTGCAGGGGGGCGCCGGGCACGTCCTCGTGCGTGACGACCGCCCGCACGCCGGGCATCTCGCGCGCGTGGGTGGTGTCGATGGACACGATGCGCGCGTGCGCGTGCGGTGAGCGCAGGACGGCCGCCCACAGCAGGCCCTCGGCCCACAGGTCGGCGGCGTACGGGAAGGTGCCCTCGGTCTTGGCGCGGGCGTCGGCGGGCGGCAGGGACGCGCCGAGGCCGTGCGGGATCGGCTCGGGGGCGGGAGCCGTCTCCGTGGCTCCCGTGGCCTCCGCAGTCGCGGCGTCGTTGCTCACGCGTGGCCTCCGTCCTGGCCGTGGGGCTGGTCGCCGTAGGGCTGGTCGTGCGGTTCCCAGGGCTGCGGCGCGGGTGCGTCGGGGGTCCCCGGCGGGGCGTGGGACTCGAAGGCCGACGGGTTGACGCCGCCGGCGCCCGGACCTGCCTGGTGCGGGATACGGGGTTCCTCGGCGTTCGTCTCGGGCGTCTCGGCGCCGGCGTGTGCCTCACGCTCGGCGACGACCTCCTTGACCGCCTCCAGGACGCCCCGGTAGCCGGAGCAGCGGCACAGGTTGCCGCACAGCGCCTGCCGGGTTTCCAGCTCGGTCGGCGCCGGGTTGCCCTCCAGGAGGTTGTGCACGGTCATCGCCATGCCGGGCACGCAGAAGCCGCACTGCACCGCGCCCCGCCGGGCCAGGGCCCGCTGCACGTCCGACGGCCGCCCGTCGGCGGCGAGGCCCTCGACCGTGCGCACCTCGCTGCCGGCCGCGGTGACGGCCGGTACCAGGCAGGAGGCGACCAGGCGTCCGTCGACCTGCACGTTGCAGGCGCCGCACTCGCCCTGCGAACAGCCGTCCTTGGCACCCGCGAGGCCGAGCCGCTCGCGCAGCACGTACAGCAGGGACTCGCCGATCCAGGCGTCGGTGACGGGCCGGTCGGCGCCGTTGACGCGCAGGACGTACGAGGCGAGGGGGTGCTCCTCGTGAGCACCGGAGGGGGCTGTGGGGCCGGAGGGGTCGGCGGGGGGCTGCTCCTGGCCGGCGGGGAGCTGCTCCTGGCCGGCGGGGAGCTGCTCCTGGCCGGCGGGGGGCTCCTCCTGGCCGGCGGCCGTCGCGTCGACCGAGGCGGTCGGGTCGGCCGGATCGGTGTTTTGGATCGCCGGGTCCGTGCTCTGGATCGCCGGGTCGGTGCTCGGGTCGGCCGGGTCGGCGTGGTGGTCGTCGCCGGGTTCCGTCTCCGGGTCCCGCTCAGCCGCGGGCTCGGGCTCCGGCTCGGGCTCGGGCTCGGCCTCCGGCTCGGGCTCGGCCTCCGGCTCCGGCTCGGGCTCCGGCTCCGCCTCCGGCTCGCGGACGTTCGCGGGTTCCCGCGCGGACTCCGGTTCCCCCGCGGTTTCCGGCTCCGCCCCGGCTTCCGTGCCCTGTCCCGACCGGAGTTCCGGCTCCGGCCCGGACTCCGGTGCCTCCCGCCCGGACTCCGGCGCCTGCTCCCGCCCGGCGCCGGGCACGACGCCCCCCGAAGGCGCGTCAGCGTCCTCCCGCGCCGCTTCCGGGCCAGGAGTGCCGCCCGTGCCCGGGGAACCCTCCACGGCGCCCACAGGGACCTCTCCGACCGCCCGGGAAGCGTCGGCGCCCGGGTGCTCGCCGGACTCGTGGAAATCACCGGCGCCGTAGAACTCCTCGGCGTCCCGGAACCCTCCGGACCCCTCGAACTCCCGCGCCCCCTCGAACTCCCCGGTCCCGCCGAACTCCCGCGCCCCGCCGAACTCCCCGGTCCCGCCGAACTCGTCCGCCGTCGCATCGGTCACCGTGTCGTCGGCCGCCGGTGCCCGGCGCGCGGCTTCCGGGACCGGTGCCGGCGCTCCCGGGTACAGGCCGGCCGTGTTGCCGGGCGCGGGCGGCGTGGTCCCGGCCGGCGGCTCCCCGGCGTCCGGCACGGCCTGCTCCGTGCGCTCGCCCCACGGCTGCCCGGCCGACTGGGTCGCCCAGGGCGCGGGGGCGCCACCGGGCAGGGTGGCCGGTGCGGTGCCGCCCCACTGCTCGGCCAGCGACGACTGGGTGAACTCGCCCGATTCCTCGGGCAGGTCGCCGTCGGCGACGGGGATGGACCACTGCCCGGTCACGTCGTGGCCGGGCGAGGTGCCGGACTCGGACGCCGTGTGATCCGCCGCCCCGGCGCCGCCCGCGGCCTCGGAGAAGTCCCACTGGCCCGTGGCCGCGGGCCGGTAGGCGAACCGGTCGCCGTACCCGGCGGTCGCGTCGTACGGTGCCGCCCCGCCGTAGGGGTCCTGCTGCGGGTACCCGGCGTACCCCTGCTGCGGGTCGGCGGGCTCGTGACCGGCGTCCGGGGTGTGCCACTGCGTGCCGTCCACGGGTGCGGCCGGCATCGCCCAGGTGCCGGTGGCCGCCGGGTCGGTGCCGGCGGTGGTGGCGGGCGTCACCGTGATCTGCGGCGGCACGTAGCCGTGCCCGGGCGCGGCGAGCGGGCTGTCGGAGGCCAGGAGGGCGTCGACGCCGCCCTCGGGAAGTTTCACGAAGGCGGTGGCGCCGTCGTCGTAGTCGCCCTGGGGCAGCGGGTCCCAACGTCCGCCGCTCGGGGGCGTGCCCTGTCCGTGCCGGTCGTCGTGCTGGTCGTCGGTCACGACAGCGCCCTCCCCAGTGCTCGTCGGGCCAGCGCGGCGACGGTGCGCCGCAGGTGCAGTACGGCGGGCGGCAGCTGCGGTACGGAGCCGTCCTCCGCCGGGGCCGCTTCGGGGATGCAGGCGGCGGCGACGTACTCGCCGAAGGCGTGCAGCGCCTCCGGGACGATCGCGCGGCCGTTGTCCCAGTCGATGAGCGAGGCCACCCACTGCTCGGCCTCCAGGGGCCGCAGCGGCATCGGCGCGATGGCTCCGACGGCGCACCGGACCCCGCGTCGGGCGGGGTCGAGGACGAGCGCGACGGAGGCCATCGCGCGCCCCGGACCGGTGCGGCCGGTCGCCTTCAGGAAGACCTGCGGGGCGTGCAGCAGCGGCACGCGCACGTAGCCGATGAGTTCGCCCGCGCGGAGCATCTCCATGCCGGCCAGCAGGTGGGAGACCGGCATCTCGCGGCGGGCGCCGTCCGGGCCCGCGATGATCAGTGTCGCCTCCAGGGCGGCCAGCACCGGCAGCGCGTCGCCGGTGGGGGCGGCCGAGGCGATGTTGCCGCCCAGGGTGCCGGCGTTGCGGATCTGCGGCGGTCCGGCGGCGCGCGCGGCGGCGGCGAGCGCCGGGATGAGCGCGGCGAAGTCGGGGCGGCCCATGCGGGCGTGGGTGAGTCCCGCGCCGAGCAGGGCGTGGCCGTCCTGGTACTGCCAGCCGCGGATCTCGCTGATCCGGCCGAGGCCCACCAGCGCGGCGGGCCTGAGCTGACCGGAGTTGACCGCGGCCATCAGGTCGGTGCCGCCCGCGACCGGCACGGCGGCGGGTACGGCGGCCAGTGCCGCCACGGCCTCGTCCAGTGTTGTGGGCAGCGTGACGGCCTGCGCCGCCTGCGGTGCGTGCGTGGTCAAACCGACTGCCCCTTCCCGCTGTCCCACCTGGTCCCGCCCATGTGGCCGTACCGTACGACCTCACAGGGCGGACGTGGCAACTCTGGCACATCTTCGCAGGGCCCGAACGCGGGGGTCCGCTAGGAGGCATTCGCCCGCCTCATTGGCGAGATGGGCCGTTTTCACACGTCTTCTCCGGACATCGTGCCGGTGTCGGAGCTGGGCGCGGTCGGCGTGACGTGCCGGGAGTTGCCACTCTTCGGTGACGTTTCGGGACTCCTTCCGGTGTTTCCCTACTTGTTCGGCGGCGGCCCGTCGATCGGCCGGCCCAGGACGCCGGGCCGCCGCTGCCAGGGCAGTGGACCGCCGGGCGGCCGGTAGGCGACGCCCAGCGCGTCGAGCCGCCGGTAGTGGGCGGCCATCCGCCGCTCGAAGGCGTCGAAGTCCCGTTCGTCCGGGGCCGGCAGGGCGCTCCAGGACACCTCGGCGAACGCGGCGAGCCGCGGGAACGTCTGGTAGTCCACGCGCTGCTGGTCCTCCATCACCTCGGTCCACACGTTCGCCTGGGTGCCGATCACGTGTTCCGCCTCCTTCGGCGTCAGCTCCGCCGGGACCGGTTCGAACCGGTAGACGTCCTCCAAGGTGCGCACGAAACCGATCGGCACGGGCTCGTCCTCGCCCGCGTGCTGCCGGTGGTCCAGGTAGACCTGCTGCTCGGGGCACATGACGACGTCGTGTCCGGCGCGCGCGGCGGCGATCCCGCCCGCGTACCCGCGCCAGGAGGACACGGCCGCACCCTTGGCCAGTCCGCCCTCGAGGATCTCGTCCCAGCCGATGAGCCGGCGCCCGCGTGCGGCGAGCCAGGTGTCGAAGTGCTGGATGAACCAGGCCTGCAGTCCGTCCTCGTCGGCGAGTGCGAATTCCTCGATGCGGGCCTGTGCGGTGGCGGAGCGCCGCCACTGGTCCTTGGGGCATTCGTCGCCGCCGATGTGGACGAACTCCGAGGGGAAGAGTTCCAGGAGTTCCTCGAAGACGCCCTCGTAGAAGCGCAGGGTGTTGTCGGTGGGGGCGAGTACGTTCGGGGAGATGCCCCAGGTGTCCCAGACGGCGAGGGCTGTGGTGTCCACGACGTCGGTGTTGCCGAGTTCCGGATAGGCGGCGATGGCGGCCTGGGAGTGGCCCGGTACGTCGATTTCCGGGACGACGGTGATGTGGCGTTCGGCGGCGTAGGCGACGATCTCCCGGATGTCGTCCTGGGTGTAGTAGCCGCCGTGGGGTTTGTCCTCCCACAAGGGCGAGGCGCGGTGCCCGAATTTGGTTCGCGAGCGCCAGGAGCCGTGCTCGGTGAGCCGGGGGTGGCGCTTGATCTCGACGCGCCAGCCCTGGTCGTCCGTCAGGTGAAAGTGCAGGACGTTGAGTTTGTGGGCAGCCATCAGGTCCAGGTAACGCAGGACGCCTTCCTTGGGCATGAAGTGCCGGGCGACGTCCAGCATGAGGCCGCGCCAGCCGAAGCGGGGGGCGTCCTGGATCCGCACCGCCGGCAGCCGCCAGCGGCGCCCGGGCAGCGGGGCGCGCCGGAAGGCGTCCGGGCCGAGCAGTTGCCGCAGCGTCTGGGCGCCCCAGAAGAGGCCCGCCGGACCACCGCCGGCGAGGTGCACGCCCGTCGGCGCGATGTCGAGGCGGTAGCCCTCGGTGGCGAGTCCGCCGTCGAGGGACAGCCGGATGTCGCCGCCGCCACCCGTCGCGGGCGCCAGCGGCAGGCCGGTGGCCGCGCCCAGCGTGGCCCGCAGCCAGCGCTCGGTCCGCCCGGCGCCGTCGTCCGCCACCAGCCCGGTGTCCGGGCCGAGATCGAAATAGGCGTCCTGGCTCGTCGCGTGCTGTGGCAGGGGAATCACGTCGGTCACTTCCGTCATGTCAGTCCTTCACCGCTCCGCCGAGGCCGGAGACGAGTCGTCGTTGCACGAGGACGAAGAAGACCAGCACCGGGATCGTCATCACGGTGGAGGCCGCCATCACGCCGCCCCAGTCGGGATCGTCCGGCTTGTAGAAGACCAGCAGCGCCATCGGCAGTGTCGACTGGGAGGTGTCGCTGATGATGAACGACTTGGCGAACAGGAAGTCGTTCCAGGTCGAGATGAACGAGAAGACACTGGTGGCGACCAGCCCCGGAAAGACCAGCGGGAAAAGGATCTGCCACAGGAACCGCGTCCGGCTCGCCCCGTCGATGTAGGCAGCCTCCTCCAGGGCCTGGGGCACGGCTTTCACGAAACCCCGCAGCATCCATATCGCGAAGGGCAGTGAGAAGGCGATGTGGGGCAGGATCAGCGAACCCAACGTGTTCAGCTGGCCGAAGTCCCGCATGAGGAAGAACAGCGGGATGGTGAGGGCTTCGACGGGCACCATCTGGGCCATCAGGAACATGATCAGCAGAGTGGTCCGGAAACGGAACCGGAAACGCGTCACCGCGGTCGCCGCGAGGAACGCGATCAGCGCCGAGGCGACCACGACGGTGCCCGCCACGAGCAGGCTGTTGAGAAAGTAGCGACCGAATTCCTGCTGCCCGAAGACCCGCCGGAAGGAATCCAGCGTAGGGGTCAGCGTCCACGGCCGAGGCTCGCTCGACTCGATCTCCCCGGCCGGTTTGAGGGCGCTCAGCACCATCCAGTACAGCGGGAAGGCCACTGCGACGGCGATCAGCAGCGCCGACGCCTCGGCCGCCAGCCGCCACGGACGGCGCACGCGCAGGCGCGAAAGATTCACAGCTCCTCCCCCTGGCGGCGCAGCAGTCGCAGGTGGACCAGTGTCACGGCGAGCAGGATCAGCAGCATCACGACGCCGATCGCCGAGCCGAGGCTGTACTGCGAGGACGCGAACGCCTTCTGGTAGGCGTAGACGTTGAGGACGAGGTTCTGGCCGGCGATGCCGCCGCCGTTCGTCATGACGTAGATCTGGGTGAAGACCTTGAAGTCCCAGATGACCGACTGGATGGTGACGACGACCAGGATGGGCCGCAGCATGGGCGCCAGCACCGACCGCCAGATCCGCCACTGCGAGGCACCGTCGAGCGCGGCGGCTTCCAGCACCTCACCCGGCACCGCGCGGATGCCGGCGTAGACGGTCACCATGACGAACGGGAACGAGCACCACACCACTTCGAGCAGGACGAGCGCGAAGGCGCTGTACCGCCCGTACGTCCAGGAGTGGTCACCGAGGCCGAGCACCCGGTTGACGGGCCCGAAGTCCGGGTCGAACAGCAGCAGCCAGACCGTCGACCCGGTGACCGCCGGGGTCGCCCAGGCGCCCAGCGCCGCGAGCATCAGCACGAGCCGCGGCACGGCCCGCACCCGCGTGAGCAGCACGGCGAGCGCACACCCGACGGCCAGCGTCGACACCACACACCCCGCCGCGAACACGACGGTGGCCACGAGCACCCGCCAGAACTGCGCGTCCCCGAAGAGCTCGGCGTAGTTGCCGAACCCCTGGAAGGTGGTCGGCTCCCCACCGCTGACCTGCGCCTGCGTGTACTCCAGGAAGGAGATCAGCCCGAGCTGGTAGACCGGGTAGACGAGCAGCCCACCGAGGACGACAAGAGCGGGCGCGAGATACAACCAAGGGGTGCTGAGGGCGCCCCTCGAGGAGCGCGGGGAACCGCGCGACAAGCCCCGACGGCGCCGCACCCGCAATCGCACCGCACCCCCCGAGCCGGAAGGCGCACTCATCCGGTGGAGCCGAACGCCTCGTCCATCTTCCGGGCGGCGTCCCCCGCGGCAGCCCCCACGTCCTTCCTGCCGCTCACCACCTCCTGGAGCATCGTCGGCAGCACCAGCGACGAGTCGATCGTCGCCCAGGCCGCCGAAGCCGGCACGAACTTCGTGCCCGCCGCCAGGGTGTCCACGAACGGCTTCACGAACGGCTCCTCGGCCGCGACGCGTTGCCGTACGTCCGTGTAGGTGGGCAGGAAGCCCATCGCGTCGAACAGCTCGCCCTGCGCCTCCTTCGACGCGAGCCGCTTCATCAGGTCCACGGCCAGAGTGCGGTGCGAGGTGCTCTTGAGTACGCCGATGTTGTTGCCGCCCGCGAAGGCCGGGGCGATCGAGCCGGGCTGCACGCCGGGCAGCGGCACGACCCCGTACTTGCCCTTGACCTTGCCCGCCTCCACGGCCCGGCGGCTGAAGTCGCCGACGATCGCCATGGCCGCCTTGCCGGAGGCGAACGCCGTGACGGTGTCGTTGCCGCCCATGCCGGCGCACTTGGCGGCGGGGCAGTTGTCGTCCCCGAACAGGGACGTGTACGCCTCGATGCCCTTCCGCGCGGCGGCGCCGTCGATGGCGGAGGCGTACGAACCGCCCTTGCCGGTGGCGAGGTCGCCGCCGTTGGCCCAGATGAAGGGCATGGCGCCGTAGGTGTAGGCGCCGCCGACGGCGATGCCGTAGAGACCGGGCTTTTCGGCCCGGATCCTCTTCGCGGTGGACGCCAGCTCGTCCAGCGACCCGGGGGGCTCCAGGCCGAGTTCGCCGAGGACGTCGGTCCGGTAGTACAGGGCACGGACTCCGACGAAGTACGGGGCGCCGTAGACCTTGCCGTTCACGGTGACCGACTGGCGGGCGGTGGGGTCGGTGTCCTTCGCCTCGTCCCAGGCCCCGAACTCCTCGGTGACGTCCAGGAGTCCGCCGTCCTTCACGTAGCCGGCGGTGTCCGTGTTGCCGTACTCGATGACGTCGGGGGCGCTGTCGGGGTCGTTGAAGGCGGCCTTGATGCGCTGGGCGCGGGTCTCGACCGGGATGTACTCGACGGTGACCTCCGTGTCCTCGTGGACCTTCTCGAAGCCGGCGAGGACCGCGTCGACGACCTTCTCCTTGGGCTTGTTGTTGACCTCTTGGAAGAGCCAGACCCTCAGCGTGCCGCTCTTCTCGTCCTTGCCAAGGAAGGAGTTGTCGGAGGTCTGGGGGGCGCAGGCGGTCGCGGTGACGACGGCGGCGGCCAGCAGGACGGCCAGGCGCGGGGCGAGCTTCATGGAGTGATCCTCCGGACGTGCGTTGCAACATATGCAATGACGATTTCGCTCTGCACAACATCCAGGAGGTTATGGACTACATGAACATGTCCACAAGAGGTCTCAACCACTTCGTGACAACGCGAAGGCCCCCGGAGTGCGCGCGGGCGCACTCCGGGGGCCTTCGGGACGTCTGGAAGATTCGAAGGGGCAGGGGCGCTACTTCTTGCCGCCGTCCTTGCCCTCGTCCCCGCCGCCGCTCATGGACTCGTAGATCTCCTTGCACATGGGGCAGACCGGGTACTTCTTCGGGTCACGGCCCGGCACCCAGACCTTGCCGCACAGCGCCACGACGGGGGTGCCGTCGAGGGCGCTCGCCATGATCTTGTCCTTCTGGACGTAATGGGCGAAGCGCTCGTGGTCGCCGTCGCCGTGGGACACCTGTGGCGTCGGCTCTACGAGGGTTCCCGTACCAGTCCCGCGCTCGGGCTCGAGAGTGCTCATAACCGCCAAGGGTACTGAAGCTCACACGCTTCAGTTGAGAGACGGGTCGTCCGGATACGTCGCCACCATCGCCAGGTCGCCCCGCTGGCGGCGCAGCACCTCGCGCCAGAGTCTCTCCGGGATCGGGCAGGACACGTCGCCGGGCTCGGACTCGACCACGTACCAGGCCCCCTCCCCCAGCTCGTCCTCCAGCTGGCCGGGCCCCCAGCCCGCGTACCCGGCGAAGATCCGCAGGGCGCCCACGGCCGGCGCCAGCAGCTCCGGCGGCGCCTCCAGGTCGACCAGGCCGATCGCGCCGTGCACCCGGCGCCAGCCCAGCGGCGCCCGCTCACCGGACGCCCCGCCGGGGACCACGGCGACGCCGAGCGCCGAGTCGAGGGAGACCGGGCCGCCCTGGAAGACGACGCCGGGCTCGCCGGCCAGGTCCGCCCAACCCTCCAGGATGTCGCCCACGTCGACCGGCGTGGGACGGTTGAGGACGACACCGAGGGAGCCCTCCTCGTCGTGGTCGAGGAGGAGCACCACCGCACGCTCGAAGTTCGGGTCCGCCAGGGCGGGCGTTGCCACGAGCAGCCGCCCCGTGAGCGAGGACACCTCGGTCATGCCTGACATGATCCCGCATGTTCCCCTGTCATGGGGAGGCACTCGGGGGCACGAGGGTGAACACGCACCCCGCGCACGGCTCCGCGACCGTGACCCCCTGTGCGCGCCGGTGAACGCCGCGTGTTGTGACGAATCCATGACGTTGCCGGACCCTGCGCGGGCTTACTCGGCGGGGGTACAAGGCGATTACCCTTTCCCTTCTGGCCCCTGCCCGAACCCCACGGAACGCGAGATTCATGACCGTCAACGGCACTGATGACGTACTGCTTGTCCACGGCGGGACCCCGCTGGAGGGCGAGATCCGGGTCCGCGGTGCGAAGAACCTCGTGCCGAAGGCCATGGTGGCCGCCCTGCTGGGCAGTGCGCCGAGCCGGCTGCGCAACGTGCCGGACATCCGCGACGTGCGGGTCGTGCGCGGGCTGCTGCAGCTGCACGGGGTGACCGTCCGCCCGGGTGAGGAGCCCGGCGAGCTGGTCCTCGACCCCTCCCACGTGGAGAGCGCGAACGTCGCCGACATCGATGCCCACGCGGGTTCGTCGCGCATCCCCATCCTGTTCTGCGGCCCGCTGCTGCACCGTCTCGGGCACGCCTTCATCCCGGGCCTGGGCGGCTGCGACATCGGCGGCCGGCCCATCGACTTCCACTTCGAGGTGCTGCGGCAGTTCGGCGCGAAGATCGAGAAGCGTGCGGACGGCCAGTACCTGGAGGCCCCGCAGCGGCTGCGCGGCACCAAGATCCGGCTGCCGTACCCGTCCGTCGGCGCGACCGAGCAGGTGCTGCTGACGGCGGTGCTGGCGGAGGGCGTCACGGAGCTCTCCAACGCGGCCGTGGAGCCGGAGATCGAGGACCTGATCTGCGTCCTGCAGAAGATGGGCGCGATCATCGCCATGGACACCGACCGCACGATCCGCATCACGGGCGTGGACGAGCTGGGCGGTTACACCCACCGCGCCCTCTCGGACCGCCTGGAGGCCGCTTCCTGGGCCTCGGCGGCGCTCGCGACCGAGGGCAACGTCTACGTGCGCGGCGCCCAGCAGCGGTCGATGATGACGTTCCTGAACACCTTCCGGAAGGTGGGCGGCGCCTTCGAGATCGACGACGAGGGCATCCGCTTCTGGCACCCGGGCGGCCGGCTCAAGTCCATCGCCCTGGAGACGGACGTGCACCCCGGCTTCCAGACGGACTGGCAGCAGCCCCTGGTGGTGGCTCTGACGCAGGCCACGGGCCTGTCCATCGTCCACGAGACGGTCTACGAGTCCCGGCTCGGCTTCACCTCCGCGCTCAACCAGATGGGTGCCCACATCCAGCTCTACCGCGAGTGCCTGGGCGGCTCCGACTGCCGCTTCGGCCAGCGCAACTTCCTGCACTCGGCCGTCGTCTCCGGCCCGACCAAGCTGGAGGGCGCCGACCTGGTCATCCCCGACCTGCGCGGCGGCTTCTCGTACCTGATCGCCGCCCTCGCGGCCCAGGGCACCTCCCGGGTCCACGGCATCGACCTGATCAACCGCGGCTACGAGAACTTCATGGAGAAGCTCGTGGAGCTCGGCGCGAAGGTCGAGCTGCCGGGCAAGGCCCTGGGCTGACGCCCCTCGCGGACACGCCAGTGGGGCGGTCACCCGGTACCGGGTGACCGCCCCACTGGCGTTGAGACGAGCGCCCCTGAAAGGGGCGCGGGTGAATGCGCGACCAGCCACGCACGGCCCGCGGCCGCACACGGGCCGCAGCCCGGACGAAGGGGCCGCGCAGTCACCCGGCGCTCGGAGCGGAGCGCTTACTTGCCCTTGGCGGCTTCCTTGAGCTTGGAGCCCGCGGAGACCTTGACGCTGTAGCCGGCCGGGATCTGGATCGGCTCGCCGGTCTGCGGGTTGCGGGCGGTGCGAGCGGCACGGTGGGTGCGCTCGAAGGTCAGGAAGCCGGGGACGGTGACCTTCTCGTCGCCCTTGGAGACGATGTCGCCGACGACGTCGGCGAACGCGGCCAGCACGGCGTCGGCGTCCTTGCGGGTCACCTCGGCGCGGTCGGCCAGCGCGGCCACCAGCTCACTGCGGTTCATGTTGTTACTCCCGTGTTCTTCTTGCCGTTGAGGCGTGCCACGCGGCGGAGCCGCATGATGGGCACAGCGATGCCGATGCTGCCAGGGGCCTCGGACACTCCCCGGACCCGGGTCGGTCGTCAGACCCTCGCGCCCAGGGAGGCATCCTGCCTCCACCTGCGGCGGTAAAGCCAATCCGGCACCCCCAGGAGTCGTGAGAACACCCTTGGGAGTCACACGATGGAGAGGGCCTGAGCCTTGCGCCACCCTAGAGGGCGATGCGAGGCCCACCGTCCCGCGACGCGCCGACGGGGCGGCCCGCGGAGGTGATCCTCACCACCGCGACACGGGCCGCCCGACCGCGTCGGAGAGACCTACGCCACCACTCCGGCGGCCTTGGCCGCCTCCCGCACGGCGCCCGCGACCGCGCCGGCGACCTTGTCGTTGAAGACGCTCGGGACGATGTAGTTCGGGTTGAGCTCGTCCTCGGTCACCACGTCCGCCAGGGCGTGCGCGGCGGCCAGCATCATCTCGGTGTTGACCGTGCGGGACTGGGCGTCCAGCAGGCCGCGGAAGACGCCCGGGAAGACCAGCACGTTGTTGATCTGGTTCGGGAAGTCGGAGCGGCCCGTGGCCACGACCGCCGCGGTCTGGCGGGCGATGGCCGGGTCCACCTCGGGGTCGGGGTTCGCGAGCGCGAACACGATCGCGCCGTCCGTCATGGCGGCCACGTCGTCGCCGTCCAGGACGTTGGGGGCCGAGACGCCGATGAAGACGTCCGCGCCGTGCACGGCTTCCTTCAGGGTGCCGGTGAGGCCCTCGGGGTTGGTGTTGTCGGCGATCCAGCGCAGCGCCGACTCCGGGGCGGCGTCGACCAGGTCGGCGCGGCCGGCGTGCACGACACCGTGGATGTCGGCGACGACGGCGTTCTTGACGCCGGCGGCGAGCAGCAGCTTGAGGATGGCCGTACCGGCGGCGCCGGCGCCGGACATGACGACCCGTACGTTCTCGATCGGCTTGTCCACCACGCGCAGGGCGTTGGTGAGGGCGGCGAGGACGACGATGGCGGTGCCGTGCTGGTCGTCGTGGAAGACCGGGATGTCCAGGGCCTCGCGCAGGCGGGCCTCGATCTCGAAGCAGCGCGGCGCGGAGATGTCCTCCAGGTTGATGCCGGCGAAGCCGGGGGCGATGGCCTTGACGATCTCGACGATCGCGTCGGTGTCCTGGGTGTCCAGGCAGATCGGCCAGGCGTCGATGCCGGCGAACCGCTTGAACAGCGCCGCCTTGCCCTCCATCACCGGCAGCGCGGCCTTCGGGCCGATGTTGCCGAGGCCGAGGACCGCCGAGCCGTCCGTCACGACCGCAACGGAGTTGCGCTTGATGGTGAGGCGGCGGGCGTCCTCGGGGTTCTCGGCGATCGCCATGCAGACGCGGGCCACGCCGGGCGTGTAGACCATGGAGAGGTCGTCACGGTTGCGGATGGGGTGCTTCGACGCCATCTCGATCTTGCCGCCGAGGTGCATCAGAAAGGTACGGTCGGAGACCTTGCCCAGGCTGACGCCCTCGATGCCGCGCAGCCGCTCCACGATTTCGTCGGCGTGAGAGGTCGAGCCGGCGGCGATGGTGACGTCGATCCGGAGCTTGTCGTGGCCGGACGCCGTGACGTCGAGGCCGGTGACGGAGCCGCCGGAGGACTCGACCGCCGTGGTGAGCTGCGAGACCGCTGTTCCGCCGGCGGGCACCTCCAGCCTGACCGTCATCGAGTAGGAGACGCTGGGCGCCGTTGCCATGGCCGACTTCCTCTGCTTTCACCGTGTGACTGCGTTGTGCCGTCCGATCGTCGCACCTACCACCGAGTACGTGGTAGCCGCCCCGGATTGCGGACTTTGTGTTCGCGCGCCGTCCACACCTGGAGCCGCCACTTTCGGAAAACGACTTCCACCATACGAGAAGTAGGGCCCCTAGGGAAGGGGGTGCCCCCACCGGTGCGCGAGTCCGGGAAAGAACCCGCGGGACGGGAATTGCCTTGCGGGGATCGTTTGTTACCTTGGACGTGGCACCGGCTCGATCCAAGCCCCCGGGCCCAACCTTCGTCGCTACGAGCGACCACTTGCCGCGAGGCGAGCATGGCGGGCCGGTGCCACCTGAGACGCACACGAGGGGCCCGCGCCGTCCGACGGCGCGGGCCCCTCGTGCGTACCGGCCGCTCCTCAGTCCCGCAGGAGGTCCGGCACCCCCGCGGCGTCCGGCTCGTCCCGCTCGCACGAGACCACCGTCAGCTGCTGGGTGGCCCGGGTCAGCGCGACGTACAGCACCCGCAGCCCGGCGGGCGACTCGTCGGCGATCTCGGCCGGGGAGACGACCACCGTGGCGTCGTACTCCAGGCCCTTGGCCTCCAGGCTGCCCAGCGCCACCACGCGGTCCCCGAGCCCGGCCAGCCAGCGCCGGGCCTCCTCGCGGCGGTTCATGGCGACCACGACGCCGACGGTGCCGTCGACGAGGTCCAGCAGCCGGGCCGCCTCCGACCGGACGGTCTCCTCCAAGGAGTCCGCCGCGACCGCGAAGCGCGGTTCCACACCCGTCGAACGGACGGCCGCCGGAGACTGCGAGCCCGGCATGGCGAGGGCCAGCACCTTCGCCGCCAGCTCGGCGATCTCGGCCGGGTTGCGGTAGTTCACGGTCAGCTCGAAGCGGCGGCGCGGGCGGGTGCCCAGGGCCTCGTCGCGGGCCGCCGCCGCCTCGTCGGGGTCGGACCAGGAGGACTGGGCCGGGTCACCGACGACCGTCCACGTGGCGTGCCGGCCGCGGCGGCCCACCATCCGCCACTGCATCGGGGTCAGGTCCTGTGCCTCGTCCACGATGACGTGCGCGTACTCGGTGCGCTCCTGCGCGAGGCGCTCGGCGCGCTCCCGCTGGGTCTCCTCGCGCTGCGGCATCAGCTCCTCCAGGCCGGTGAGCTGGTCCAGCGGGTCCAGCTCGCGCCGCTTGCGGGGGCGGGCCGGGGCGCCGAGGACGGCCTGGAGCTCGTCGAGCAGGGCGATGTCGTGCACGGAGTGGCCCTCGCGCCGCAGCGACCGGGCCACCTTGCGCACCTCGCCCGGGTTGAGCACGCGCCGGGCCCAGCGGCCCAGTTTCCGCTCGTCCGCCATGGCCGCCAGCACGGCGGCCGGGGTCAGCTCGGGCCACCAGGCGTCGAGGAAGGCGAGGAAGGAGTCCTCGGAACTGACGTCCTCGTCGAAGGAGGAGCGCAGCTCTGCGGCGAGCTCCGGGTCGGTGTGCCGGCCGGCGGCGCCGGACTTGGCCCACAGGGCGTCCAGGAGCAGCCGGCGGGCGCGGGGGCGCAGCAGGTTGACGGGGGCGGTGCCGCCGAGGGCGGTGCGGCGGATGCCGGCCAGCTCCTCGGCCCCCAGTTCGAGGCGGCGGCCGAAGGCGACGACCCTCAGCAGCGTCGGCGACCCTTCCGGCTCCAGCGCGCCGCGCGCGGCCCGGCGCAGCACCTTCAGCATGCGCGAGGAACCCTTGGCGCGGGCGGTGGCCGGGGAGTCGTACAGCGTGGCCTCGGCGCCGTCGACCAGGGAGCCGATGGCGCGGATGGCGACCTGCCCCTCCTCGCCGAGGGAGGGCAGTACGCCCTCGGTGTACGCCACCAGCAGCGGGGTCGGCGAGACGATGAGGATGCCGCCCGCGTACCGGCGCCGGTCCTGGTAGAGCAGGTAGGCGGCGCGGTGCAGGGCGACGGCGGTCTTGCCGGTGCCGGGGCCGCCCTCGACGTAGGTCACGGAGGCGGCGGGGGCGCGGATGACCAGGTCCTGCTCGGCCTGGATGGAGGCGACGATGTCCCGCATGGAGTGCGTACGGGCCTGGCCGAGGGCGGCCATCAGGGCGCCGTCGCCGACGACGGCCAGCTCCTCGCCGTCCAGGCTCGCCTTGATCTCGGGCCGCATCAGGTCGTCCTCGACGCCGAGGACGCGCCGCCCCTTGGAGCGGATCACCCGGCGCCGCACGACCCGGCCGGGGTCGACCGGCGTGGACCGGTAGAAGGGGGCCGCGGCCGGCGCCCGCCAGTCGATGACCAGCGGGGCGTAGTCCTCGTCCAGGACGCCGATGCGGCCGATGTGCAGGGTCTCGGCGATGTCGGCGGTGCTGTCGGGCCTGAGGGCGCCCTCGGCGGGCTCGACGGCCGTGTAGGCGCCGTCGGGGCCCTTCTTGCCGTCCTTGCCGAGGAGCAGGTCGATGCGGCCGAAGAGGAAGTCCTCGAACTCGTTGTTCAGGCGGCTGAGGTGGACGCCGGCCCGGAAGACCTGCGCGTCGCGCTCGGCCAGCGCGCCGGGGGTGCCGACCTGGCCGCGCTGCGCGGCGTCGTTCATGAGGAACTCGGCCTCGTGGATCTTCTCCTCGAGGCGGCGGTACACCCGGTCCAGGTGTGCCTGTTCCACGCTGATCTCTCGGTCCCGTACGGAGTCCTCCCGTACGGAGTCGTGCACCGAGTCGACCGCTGAGTCCTGTTGCGCCTGTGCGGCCACCGGGCCCCCTTCTGACGTGCTGGGCAGCCGTCAAAGGTACGCGAAGGGGACGCCGGAAGCCACGGCGCGGCCGGGGGCCGTCCCGGGGCCGTCCGCCGGACGGGCCCCGGGCCGGCCTCAGGCGTCCACCTCCACCAGCCGCTCGCCGTCGAAGGTCATGACCTCGAAGTGGTCGATCTGGTTGGGTTCGAAGGCGGCGCCGCCGTGCACGTAGAGGGGCTTCCTGGCCTTCTCGGTGGTGGCGTCCGGGATGCCGTAGCCCCAGTTGGGGACCGTCCAGGAGCTGAGCGTCTCGCGCTCGCCGTTCTTGCCGACGGCGATCAGGGAGCACTTCTGGGGGCCCTTGACGTTCTTCAGCTCCAGGACCGCCTCGGTGCCCCACGCCTTCTTCTCCAGGGCGACGGTCGCGCTGACCCGGGTGGCGGGGTCGGTGGCGGTCACGCGGTCGGGCATCTCGGCGAAGGCGGACTCGGCGGGGCTGCCGGCCTGCCGCGTCGCCTCGGTCTTCTTCCCGCCGCCGTCGTCACCGCCGCCGCCCGTGGTCGCCACGGCGGCGAACGGGCCGCCGATGATCAGCGCGGCCGCGGTGCCCACCAAGTAGAAGTTGCGGCGCCGCTTGCTCGCGCGGCGCTCGGCGACCTCCTCGACGAGCCTCTCCGCCAGCGCCGGGCTCGGCTTCGCCGTCAGCGACTCGGCGATCGCGGGCGTACCGGCGCCGGGGAGGTCCGCGAGGGCGGCCAGCATGGGCTCCATCCCGGCCAGTTCGTCGAGCTGCTGGGCGCACCACTCGCAGCCGGCGAGGTGGGCCTCGAAGGCGGTGGCCTCCGCGCCGTCGAGGATGCCGAGGGCGTAGGCGCCGACGGTCTCGTGCTCGTTCGGCGCCGGTGATCCCTGCATGGGGACAGAATCACCCGTATCGCCCGGGCCGAATCCCCCGCCGAATCCCTGAGCGCCCCCGTACCCGCTCATCACGCCGTCACCCCCCGCTCCTCCAGAGCCAGCTTCATCGAACGCAGGGCGTAGAACACCCGGGAGCGAACGGTGCCGCTGGGTATGCCCAGTGTCTGCGCCGCCTCATTGACGGTACGCCCCTTGAAGTACGTCTCGACGAGGACCTCCCGGTGGGCCGGGGTCAGGTCGTCGAGCGCGTCCGACAGCGTCATCAGCCACAGCGCCTTGTCGATCTCGTCCTCCGCGGGGATGACCTCCAGCGGCGACGGATCGACCTCCTGCGGCCGGGCCTGCCGGCTGCGGTGGCCGTCGATGACGATGCGCCGGGCGACCGTCACCAGCCAGGGGCGTACCGATCCGGTCGCCCGGTTGAGCTGACCGGCGTTCTTCCAGGCACGGATGAGCGTCTCCTGGACGACGTCCTCGGCGCGCTGGCGGTCCCCCGCGACCAGCCGCAGCACGTACGCGAGCAAGGGGCCCGCGTGCTCCCGGTACAGGGCGCGCATCAGCTCCTCGTCGGGTTCCGAGGACGACTGGGACATGCGATGTCGGGCCCTGGCACCTCGGTCATTGGCCACGACGGAATCCTTGCGCACGCCCACCTCCGATGTCCGGGGGTCCCCCCAGTCGGTCGCTCGCCCATCCGGTACGGACGCGGAGTGCGGGGTGTTCAAAGCGCGGTGACGGTTTCCTCGGGGGCGGTGCGACGAACGGGGCACGGCCGCACTTAGCGGGCGAGGGCGGCGCGCCTGCGGTGCCGGGCGACGCGTTCGCGGTTGCCGCAGACCTCGCTGGAGCACCAGCGCCGGCGGCGGCCGCGGGACGTGTCGACGTACACGATGGGGCAGT
The DNA here is from genome assembly GCF_014649815.1 of Streptomyces mutabilis. Taxonomy (GTDB): domain Bacteria; phylum Actinomycetota; class Actinomycetes; order Streptomycetales; family Streptomycetaceae; genus Streptomyces; species Streptomyces mutabilis. The sequence continues at coordinate 867,410 of NZ_BMTT01000001.1, forward strand.
TGTCGCCCTCGCACTGCCTCAGGCTCGCCCGTGCGACGGGGTCGGTGAGCAGTTCCACGGCGTCCCGGGCGAGGGCGCCGAGCAGTTCCGCGCACTCCGGCGGACCGGTCAACTCCCGCACCAGCGCCCCGTCCTGGCCGCGCACCGCGCGCGGCGCCGGGGGTGCGGAGACGGCCAGGGCGTTGACGCGGGTGAGCGCGTGGTCGTACGGGACGGCGCCGGGGCCCGGCCGGGCACGGACCAGTCGGGCGGTCTGACAGCGCAGTTCGCGGAAGCGGGCGAGCCAGGAGGCATCGGCGTGGCTCAACGGCGTGCCGGGCGGGACGAGTCCGGAGCCGGTGATCCAGGCGCCCAGCGCCGCGACGGAGACGAGGCGTTCCACGGGGTGGGTGGTGGCGAGGAGGTCCAGGCAGATCCGCCCGGTGTCGAACCGCAGCTCGTACGGGCCGGTGGCCGTACCCAGTGCCATGTTCCTGTCACCGCCTTGGGGTGCCCGGTGGGGCGGGCCGGAGAGGGGAGCAGGGGAACCGCTCCCTCTACAGTGCCTGCCCGTTCCGCTGCCCGGAACCCCTAGTACCGCCCCTGTCCGGATGCCCGCTCACGAGGACCGGACCCGCCGCCCTCACCCGTCCGTGTACTTGGCGTCGGTCGCGGGGTCCAGGGCGAGGCGGTAGCCGCGTTTCACCACCGTCTGGATCAGCTTGGGAGCGCCGAGGGACGTGCGCAGTCGGGCCATCGCCGTCTCGACGGCGTGTTCGTCGCGGCCGGTGCCCGGCAGGGCGCGCAGGAGTTCCGCGCGGGGGACGACCCAGCCGGGCCGACGGGACAGGGCCCGCAGCAGGGACATGCCGGCGGGCGGCACGGTCCTGAGCTCCCCGTCGACGAGGACCGCGTGCCCGCGGATCTCCAGCCGGTGCCCGGCGACCGGCAACGCGCGGGCGCGGGCCGGGAGTTCCCGGCACAGGAGCTGGACGAGGGGGCCGAGCCGGAAGCGTTCGGGCTGGACCGTGTCGACGCCGTGCCCCTGGAGCGGTACCGCGGTCACCGGACCGACGCAGGCCGGCAGCACGTCGTGGCCGAACGCGGCGAGCAGCTCGGGCAGCAGGCCGCGCTCCTCGGCGCGGGACAGGAGCGACGCGGCGGCGGGCGCGCTGGTGAATGTCACGGCGTCCACGCCGCGCGAGACGGCGGCGTCCAGCAACCGGTCCACGGGGCCGAGGTCCTCCGGCGGCAGCCACCGGTAGACGGGCACGCCCACGACCTCGGCGCCGCCCGCCTTCAGCGCCTCCACGAACCCCGGCAGGGGCTCACCGTGCAGCTGTACGGCGATCCGCCGGCCGTCGACGCCCTGCTCCAGGAGCCGGTCCAGCACCTCGGCCATGGACTCGGACGCCGGCGACCACTCCTCCGTCAGTCCGGCGGCCCGGACCGCGCCCTTGACCTTGGGCCCGCGCGCGAGCAGCTCCACGGCACGAAGCCGCTCCAGCAGGACGTCACCGAGCCCCCAGCCGTCGGCGGCCTCCACCCACCCGCGGAACCCGATGGCGGTGGTGGCCACGACGACGTCCGGTGCCTGGTCGATGAGCTGCTTGGTCGCGGCCAGCAGCTCGCTGTCGTCGGCGAGCGGCACGATCCTGATCGCCGGTGCGTGCAGGACGGCGGCGCCGCGCCGCTGGAGCAGCGCGCCCAGTTCGTCGGCCCGGCGGGCGGCGGTCACGCCCACGGTGAAACCGGCGAGGGGGCCGTGCTCGGGTCGCTGCTGTACGTCGTCCATCATTCTCGTCCCGATCGTCCCGGTCGTCGTACTGACTGCACGGCGACGAGCCTGTCAACGGCGCGTGACGGGCTCGGTTCCGCTGCGTGTCACCAGTGTTACGTCACACCTCGGCGTAGCTGAGCCGGCTCTTCGCCTCGGCCGTGTTCGCCGGGCCGTCCGGCGTCCGTACGGCAGGGCGGCGAAGGTATACCGCCCACGTGACGGCGAAGCAGACGGCGTAGTAGGCGAGGAACGCGACGAAGGCGCCGGTGCCGGAGCCGACGGAGAGGAAGGACTGCCGGAAGGCGAGGTTGATGCCGACGCCGCCGAGCGCGCCGACCGCGCCGATCAGCCCCATGGAGGCACCGGAGAGCCGCCGCCCGTACGCCACGGCCTCCTCCCCCGTCAGCCCCCTGGCCAGCGCCTTGTTCTGGAAGATGCCGGGGATCATCTTGAACGTCGAGCCGTTGCCGAGCCCGCTGAGCACGAACAGCACCACGAACACGGCGACGAACAGCGCGAGCGACTTCGCCATGCTGGCGGCGACGAGCACGGCGGTGGCGGCGGCCATGGCGACGAAGTTCCACAGTGTGATCCGCGCGCCGCCGTACCGGTCGGCGAGCCTGCCGCCCAGCGGCCGGATCAGGGAGCCGAGCAACGGACCGATGAAGGTCAGGTACGCCGCCTGGAGCGGGGTCCGCCCGAACTGGGTCTGGAGCACCTGACCGAAGGCGAAGCTGTAGCCGATGAACGATCCGAAGGTGCCGATGTACAGCACGGCCATGATCCAGGTGTGGCCGTCCCGGGCGGCGTCCTTGGCGGCCCCGGTGTCGTTCTTCACGGAGGAGAGGTTGTCCATGAAGCAGGCGGCGAGGACGGCGGCCACCAGGATCAGCGGGATGTAGATGCCGAGCAGCACCCGGGGCCCGCCGCCCGCCCCGATGATCGCGAGGGCGGTCAGCTGGATCACCGGCACGCCGATGTTCCCGCCGCCCGCGTTGAGACCGAGCGCCCAGCCCTTCTTCCGGAGCGGGAAGAAGGCGTTGATGTTGGTCATGGAGGACGCGAAGTTGCCCCCGCCGATGCCGGCCAGCAGCCCGACCAGGAGGAACGTCGAGAACGATGTTCCCGGCTCCATGACCGCGAAGGCGGCGACGGTCGGTACGAGCAGCAGCCCGGCGGAGACGATCGTCCAGTTCCGCCCGCCGAAGACCGCGACGGCGAAGGTGTAGGGCACCCGCACGACGGCCCCGACGAGCGTCACCACGGACGTCAGCAGGAACTTGTCGGCCGGTGTCAGCCCGTACTCCGGGCCCATGAAGAGCACCAGCACCGACCACAGGGTCCAGACCGAGAACCCGATGTGCTCGGAGAGGACGGAGAAGAACAGGTTCCGCCGGGCGACCCGCTCCCCCGTCTCCTTCCAGAAGGTCTCGTCCTCCGGATCCCAGTGCTGGATCCAGCGGCGGCCAGGGACTGTCATGACGCCTCCACGGTGCTCCACAGCTCGATTGCCGCGAAGGTAGGGAGGACGCGTTTCGGGCCGGTGGGGCTGCGGATGACCGGAAGGGAACGTTGCCCTCACCCGGCGCGGGAGCCGGGTGAGAGGTCCGGGCGGGGCTTCAGCTCCGGTGGGCCGCCCTCGTTCCGGGCCGTCCGCCGGTGGAGCGCTTCGTGCCGTTCGGCCACAGGTTCGGCTTCCGCTTCGCCGCCAGGTCCTCTACCCAGCCCACCGCGAGGACCATCAGGCCGATGAGCGGCCAGACCAGGGCGAACATCCAGATCGTGTACGCGCCGTCGAGGGCGCTGACCGCGCGTTCGCTCTGCATGAAGGGGAGCTGGTAGGCGAGGTCGATGATCGGGACCGTCGCCATGATCAGCAGGTTGTGCCACAGGTAGATGGTGACCGCGCGGTTGTTGGAGAGGGTCACCAGCTTGTCCCACTTGGCCAGCCGGCCCGGGAGTTCCTGCCACGACGGGGAGTACTGGAGCAGGATCACGACGAAGCCGAACGACCAGGTGGCCTGGGCCAGCGGGATGTCGTTGAGGTCCCAGCCGTCGGGGCCCAGGTGGTTCGAGGCCCACCACAGGCCGAAGGCCATCACCAGCGACGCGCAGGACACGGAGACGTACCGCGGGATCTGCTTCAGCAGACCCTCGTGGTGGGCGAAGCCCAGGACCCAGCAGCCGCCGTAGACCGCGAAGTCGGTGACCGCGTTGCCGGTCTCGCCGGGGATCTTCACCAGGCCGGTGCCGACGATCGCCGTCAGGCCCAGCGGCGCGAGCAGCGTCGGCCACGGCGCCTTGCGGAACAGCCACAGCAGCAGCGGCGAGGCGATGACGAACCAGAGGTAGGCGCGCAGGTACCACAGCGGCCCCGCGGCCTGTACCGCCCAGGTGTCCTCCAGCAGGCCGGACGGGGAGCCGACGTGCCAGGGGTAGGGAGGGGCGCCGATCGGGACGATGTAGTTGAACAGCCCGATCAGGCCCCAGGGGTCGCCGTGGTCCGGGTCCTCGGTCGGGTTCCAGCCGTTGACGAACATCATCGCCAGCACGACCGCGGCAAACGCCCACATGGGCGGCAGCAGCCGGCGCACCCGTCCGCGGATCACGCTCAGCGCCGGACGCTTCAGCGACCGGGCCATCAGGGAGCCCGCCAGCGCGAACATCACGCCCATCGACGGGAAGACCACCGACAGCCAGGCCCAGCCGAACAGGTGGTACACGACGACGCGGACCAGGGCGATGGAACGCAGCAGGTCCAGGTACCGGTCGCGGCCCGGCTTCCCGGTGGCGGGGGCGGGCGGGGGCGCCGTGTCGGGCGCGGGCTCCGTCGTACGCTGCTGCGGGACGCCGTACGGCGTCCCCGCGGCCGCGTCGGCGCCCTGGGCACGGGGCGTGCCGTACGGCACCCCGTACGGGTCCGAGCCAGGGCCCGTACCGGTCGAACCGGTCGTGTATCCGTGGGTCATGCCACGGGCCTCCGATCATCGCTGCTCTGCGCGCGCTGCCGCGGCACGGAGCCCCCGGGCGCGCCGACGGCACCGGTGCGCCGGAGCTTCTGCCAGCGCAGGCGGCCGCCGGTGAGCGCGGTGATCCAGGACTGGAGCAGCACGACGTACATGAGCTGGCGGTACAGGATCTGCTGCAGCGGCAGCGAGATCAGGTGGGTCATGCGTTCGCGGTCGAGGCGGAAGGCGTACGCCGCGCAGACGGCCTGGATGGCCAGGACGCCCAGCCACGCCACGATCGTCTTCTCGGTCGGACCGAAGACGATGCCGTAGAGCAGGAAGACGTCGATCAGCGGCGCGAGCAGCGGAGCCAGGACCATGAACAGGGAGACGAAGGGCAGGCCCACGCGGCCGAAGCGGCCCGAGGGGCCCTTCTCGATCACCGCGCGGCGGTGCTTCCAGATGGCCTGCATGGTGCCGTACGACCAGCGGTAGCGCTGTGACCACAGCTGCTGGACGGTCTCCGGGGCCTCGGTCCAGGCGCGGGCGTTCTCGGCGTAGACCACGCGCCAGCCGGCGCGGTGCAGCGCCATCGTGACGTCGGTGTCCTCGGCGAGGGTGTCGTCGCTCATGCCGCCGATGGGCTCCAGGGCGGAGCGGCGGAAGGCGCCCACGGCGCCGGGGATGGTCGGCATGCAGCGCAGCACGTCGTACATCCGGCGGTCGAGGTTGAAGCCCATCACGTACTCGATGTGCTGCCAGGCGCCGATGAGGCTGTCCTTGTTGCCGACCTTGGCGTTGCCGGCCACCGCGCCGACCTTCGGGTCGCCGAAGGGCTGGACGAGTTCACGGACGGTGGACGGCTCGAAGACCGTGTCGCCGTCCATCATGACGACGATGTCGTGACGGGCGTTCGCCAGGCCCCGGTTGAGGGCGGCCGGCTTGCCCGCGTTGAGCTGGCGGATCACCCTGACGCCCGGCAGGCCCATCGCCTCGACGATCCGGGCGGTGCCGTCGCTGGAGCCGTCGTCGATGACGATGACCTCGACGGGGTGGTCGCCGGCCATCAGCGAACGGACGGTGTTCTCGATGCACTTGGCCTCGTTGTACGCCGGGACCAGCACCGTCACCGGTTCGGTGACCGGCGGGCCCCAGCGGAAGCCCTTGCGGCGGACCCGGCGGGCGTGGATGCCGGAGAGCAGCAGCATCAGCACGAAACGCCCGATGACCAGCGTGCCGATGACCGCGAGGCCGACCACCAGGCCGTCGGTGATCTTCTCGGAGGCCTGGACGAGGAAGATCCAGGCCTTGCCCTTCCAGAGTTCGGCGCCGGTCACCGGGGTCATCGCGCTGGGCGCGTCCAGGGCCTCGGTGAGGTTGTCGAACTCGTAGCCCTTCTTCTGCAGGTCGGGCAGGAACTTGTCCAGGGCCGCGACCGTCTGGCTGCGGTCGCCGCCCGAGTCGTGCATGAGGACGATGGCGCCCTCGCCGCCCTTGGGCGTGGCGCGGCGGATGATCTCGTCGACGCCGGGCCGCTGCCAGTCCTCGCTGTCGGTGTTGTTGACGACGGTGATGTAGCCGCGGCTGCCTATGTACTCGGTGACCGGCCAGGACTTGTTGTCCATGGCGTCGGCGAAGGAGGAGTACGGGGGGCGGAAGAGCGAGGTGCGGATGCCGGCCGCGCCGGTGATCGCCAGCTGGTTCTGCGACAGCTCCCAGTCGATGCGCTTCTTGGACTGGAAGGAGAGGTCGGGGTGGTTGAAGGTGTGCAGACCGACCTCGTGGCCCTCGTCGACCATCCGCTCGACCAGGTCCGGGTAGCGGGAGGCCATGGTGCCGGTGACGAAGAAGACCGCGTGCGCGTCGTGCTTCTTCAGCACGTCCAGCACCCTCGGTGTCCAGGTCGGGTCCGGGCCGTCGTCGAAGGTGAGGACCAGACGGTGGTCCGGGACGCTCAGGCTCTCGGTGCGGCCGCCGCGGGCGTCGATGACCGGGCCGCCCTCGAGGATCTTCTCCGGCACCTGGTCGGTGGCGGCGGGCGGCTGGACGCGGTGGTCGGCGAGGATCTCGCTGTGCACGTATCCGCGCAGCATGAGCATCGCGGCCAGGGCGACCAGGACCAGCAGCGGAAGCAGCAGGCGCAGGGGCAGGCGGGGGCGCCGGGAGCCGTCACGGGCGCTGCGCGCGGCTCCGTGACGGCGGGTGCGGAGTGCCATCAGAGGGTGTTCTCCGGGGACAGGTGAGGGGACGTGCGGGTGGTGTCCGAAGCGGCCGGTCCGGCGACGACGGTGGAGTGGGAGTCGCTCGCGCCGTTGGCGATCGTGTCGCCGCCGGGGTCGGTGCCCGTGGTGGGGTCGACGGCGGGGCCGGTCGGGTCGACCGTGGGTTCGCCGCCGTCCACCGGGGTCGACGGGTCGGTGGAGGCGGGTGGCGGTTCCTGGGTCGACTGCGTCGGGTTCGGGGCGGTGGTGCCACCGCTGCCGCCCGGCTCGGTGCCGCCCGAGGTCTCGGAAGGCTCGGGGCCGGCGCTGGTGCCGGGCTGCCGCGCGCTGCCGGAGGCACCGGGCGCGGGGGCGTCGGCGCCCGGTGCGGTGGTCACGCCGGTGCCGGCCGAGGGGCTGGTCCGCGGGGCGGCACTGCCGGTGCCGGAGGGCTGTGCCGACCGGGAGGGCAGCGGGGTGGTGTCGACCTGGCCGGCCGGCTTGCCCTCCTGCTGGCCGTCCACGGGGAGCCAGGGCGCGTTGGAGTTGCCGGACAGCAGCGTGGAGACGATGACGACGGCGTAGATCGCGCACACGACGCCGACGGCTATGCCGAGGCGGCGGTAGAGACGGCTGCGGCGGCCGGACGCGTCGACGAACACCGGCCCGTCGGAGCCCTCGGGGCCTATCTTGCCGGGCTGCGGGCCGTCGGCCCGGCGGAGCACGCCGTCGCCGAGCTGGACGGCGTCGAGCTGGACCGTCACCTCGTGCGGGTCGTGCGTGTGGTCGGCGGCGGCTGCCGCACCGGCATCGGCGTCCGGGATGTCCTGCCACGGGTCGCGGAGGGCGGCGGTTGCGGGACCGGGCGCGGTGGTCGGGAACGCGCGGGTCGGGGACACCGGGGGCGTCGCCGGGGTGACCGGGGGCAGGACGTCGGTCCTGTCGGCGTCCGGGGCGGCGGTACGCCGGACGGGTCCGGTCGGGTCGGCACCGTTCGGGCCGACGTATCCCGGGTGCCGGTGGTCCGGGTTCGCGCCGGCCGGGTCGGTCCCGTTCGGGTTGGTCGCTGACGGGGGCGTCCCGTCATGGACCGTCCTGGACGGAGTCGTCGGGGACGGGTTCGCACGGTTCGGCCTCGGCCCGTCCGGAACGAATCCGGACTGGTTCGCACCCCAGGTGATCCGTCCCCGGTCCAACGGGTCACGCCACCGCTGCGTACCGTCTCGGTCCGTACGGCCCTGGGCTGTGCGGTCCTGGGCTATGTGGTCCCGGGCTATGTGGTCCCGGGCTATGCCGCCCCGGGCTGTGCCGTCCGGATCTGTGCGGTCCCGGGCTATGCCCTCCCGGCCCATGCGGTCCTGGCCTATTCGGTCGCCGAGGACCTCGGTCCGGTCCGCGTCGGCGCTCCCGTGGGAGGCGAGGAGGCGCGTCCCGGCGGCGTCCGGCGACGGCCGGTCGGCGGTCCGCGGCGCGTCCGCCCGCGTGGGGAACTCGCCCGGGCGGCGGAAAACCGCTCCCAGGGCACCCGCGTCACTACGCGCGGCGTCATCGCCGTTCCCGAACCATCCCGCGCCGGACCCGCCGGGCCCCGTTCCGGTCGTCGGAGCCTCATCGGTCACCTGGAAGGGGCGCGCCGCCGGAAACACCTCGGTGGCGTCGGCTTGCTGTCCCGCCTCCGGGACATCACGTATCCCGGACACAGCCTCGGTCCCCTCCAGTTGGGCGTTTTTCTGCCATTTCTCCACGCGCACGCACTTCCCCCACGGGACGGTTCCGGGTGCGCATTCGACTCCGAGCACCCGTCGACCGAACCGGCCCCCACCAGGTTCGAGCGCCCCCTGTACCACACCGTGCTCAGGCCAAGAATGTAGCGCACGCGGAGGACGTGTGGTTGCCGCGTGTCAGTCACGAACGGACATCACAGCGGCGTCGGCGGCCGGAATCCACCCTCCCGCGGGCCTGCTGAGCCAGCCGTTCTCGGCCGCGACCTGGGACACCGCCCGGCGCAGCGCGTCGAACTCGGGGTGCACCAGCCCCTTCCGCCAGACAAGTGAGACCGGCGACAGCGGCACCGGATCGACGAGCGGGCGCACCACCGTCGACGCCATGGCCGGAAAGCTCACCACGGCGAGGACCGGATTGCCCGCCTTGCCCATGATCCGCTGGAACTCCTCCTCCCCGACGGCCAGGGGCGCGGGTGGCGCCACGTCGATGCCGCGCGTCTCGAACAGGCGGTGGGCGAGGTCGGTCCACTCCGGCGTCCGCGGGTTACCGGCACCGGCGTACACGGTCTCACCGGCGAGTGCGGCCAGCGGTACCTCCGGAAGCGGGGCCAGCGGGTGGCTCTCCGGCAGGACGACCGCCATCGGCTCGTAGCGGACCGGCTGGTGGGCGAGGCCGGCCCGCAGCGCCGGGTCCAGGCCCGCGAACCGGCCGAAGGAGGCGTCGACGCGGCCGGCGAGCAGTTCGCCGGCGGCGTACGTCAGCCCGCTCTCGTACCGGGCCATCAGCTCCTGACCGGGCGCCAGTTCGCGGGCCCGCTCCAGAACCAGGCGGCCGGTGGCCAGGCCCGGGGAGTTGAGGTCGACCAGCAGGGGGCGGGCCTGCCCGAAAGCGGCCAGGAGGTCGTCCTGCGCCTGGAGGACACGGCGGGCGTACGGCAGCAGCCGCTCGCCGTCGGCCGTCAGGGTCACCTGCCGGGTGGTGCGGACGAACAGCTCGGCGCGCAACTCCCGCTCCAGGCGCCGCACGTCCCTGCTGAGTGCCTGCTGGGCGACGTACAGGCGGGCGGCGGCGCGGGTGAAGTGCAGCTCCTCGGCGACGGTGGTGAAGGCGCGCAGGAGGCGCGGGTCGAGGTGGTCGGGTGCGGACATCCGGCGAACTTACAACGGGAGTGCGTCAATGGGTACGGAGAAGGTGTTGGACCCCGTGATCGCCGCGGGGCGACGGTGAGTCCATGCCGCAATCGACTTCCGCACGCCCGTCCCCGCAGTCCCCCCTCCTCGTCGTCACCGGTGACGCCCTGGTCGCCGCCGACTTCCGCCCCCGCTCCCGGGACCGGCCGCCCGGCCCGTACCGGCAGCTCCTGTCCACCCCCGGTGCCCGAGGATTCACGACCGGGAATCTCATGGCCCGGATACCCATGGGCATGTTCAGCGTGAGCGCGGTCGTGATGATCGCCGGTACGCGCGGTTCATACGCCCTCGCCGGCGCGGTCACCGCGACGGGGCTGGCGGCGACCGCGCTCGTCGCCCCGTGGATCGCGCGGCTCGTGGACCGGCACGGCCAGGCGCGGGTGGCGGTGCCCGCCACGCTGCTCGCGGCCCTGGGCTCGCTGGCCCTGGTGCTGTGCGTCCGTTACGGCGCCCCCGCGTGGACCCTGTCCGCCGCCTACGCCGCCACCGCGACGACGCCCAACACCGGCGGCATGGCCCGCGCCCGCTGGGCCCACCTGCTGAAGGGCGACTCGGACGCCCTGCACACCGCGAACTCCTTCGAGCAGGCCACCGACGAGCTGTGCTTCATGCTCGGGCCGGTGCTGGCGGCGTTCCTGTGCACGACCCTGTTCCCGGAGGCGGGCACGCTCGTGGGCGTGGTGCTGCTGGTGAGCGGCATGCTGCTGTTCGCCGCCCAGCGCTCCACCGAGCCGCCGGCCCGGCCGCGCCCGACGGCGAAGGCCCCCTTCCGGGTCCCGGGCGTTCCGCCGCTGCTGGCCGTGTGCCTGGCGACGGGCGGGGTCTTCGGGGCGATGGAGGTGGTGACGATCGCGTTCGCGGATGCACAGGGCCACCGCTCGGCGGCTGGTGTGATCCTCGCACTGCAGGCGGCCGGTTCCTGCGCGGCGGGCCTGCTGTACGGCGCGCTGAAGCCGGCCGGTCCCCCCGAGCGCCGCCTGCCGTGGTGCGTGGCCGCCATGACGGCCCTGCTCACGCTGCCCCTGCTCGCGGCGTCCCTCACCGGCTCCCTGCCGCTGCTGGCGCTCACGCTGCTGATCGCCGGGATGGCGACGGCGCCGACGATGGTCACCACCATGACGCTGGTACAGCACCGCTCCCCTCAGGGCCGCCTGAACGAGGGCATGACCCTCGCGGTGACGGGTCTGCTCGGCGGCATCGCCTGCGGCAGCGCGACGGGCGGCTGGGTGGTCGAGCACGCCTCCCCCGCAGCCGCGTACGGCATCCCGCTCACGGCGGCAGCGGCGGCCCTGCTGCTGGCGCTGCTGCCGATGCCCCGGAGGCGGGCCGCGAGAGCGTAAAAACCCCCTGGTCACCGGCTCGTCACCGGTGACCAGGGGGGCCCGAGGAGGGGCTGCGGGCGGCGAAGCCCCTCCTCCGCGCGGCTTCGCCGCACAAGAACGACGAGGGCGACACGGCTCGCGCTTTCACGCGGGCACATGTCGCCCTCGACCTCGTGGAGATGGCGGGAATCGAACCCGCGTCCAACGGTGCGGAACCAGGGCTTCTCCGTGTGCAGTCCGCTTCGATTTTCTCGGCCCCGGAGATCACGCGGACAAGTCTCCGACGGGCTCAGTCACTGTTTGGTTTCCCTCTTCACCCCGTGACCGGGATCAAGGTTTAGTCCCCTAGCTGATGCCAGGATCCGGGTCGGGAACAGCCCCGGGCTGACACTCCCTTTAGTAGGAGGCTCGCTCTGCTACCTGAGATCAGGCAGCGAGGGCGAAGGCCTGCTGGGAGGAATCGCGCTTGGTGTTGGCGATTATTTTTTTCGGCCTGTGGTTTACGAGATCATGGCCGCTTCCTCGACACGCTTCCCCTGCTTCGACAGCCGCTGTCGAAACCGATCATCCCCATGTTGATTTTTCAATCCCTCCGAGGAGGGGGCGCGCACCCTCTGTGAGGTGCAGGTGCCATCGTACGGGAACAACACGCACCCGTGCCAGCCTATTCCCAGGGGTTCAGGCCCGCTGCTTGCGCCGGATCGCCGAGATCGTCCGCTCCGCCTCGCGCCGGTCCTGCTTCTCCCGCAAGGTCTGCCGCTTGTCGTACTCCTTCTTGCCGCGCGCCAGGGCGATCTCGACCTTGGCCCGGCCGTCCTTGAAGTACAGCGCGAGCGGCACGATCGTGTGGCCGGTCTCCTGGGACTTGGCCTCCAGCTTGTCGATCTCCACGCGGTGCAGCAGCAGCTTCCGCTTGCGGCGGGCGCTGTGGTTGGTCCAGGTGCCCTGGCTGTACTCCGGCACGTGCACGTTGTGCAGCCACGCTTCGTGTCCGTCCAGCTGCACGAAGCCGTCGACCAGCGATGCCCGCCCCTGGCGCAGTGACTTCACCTCGGTCCCCGACAGGACCAGACCGGCCTCGTAGGTGTCGAGGATCTGGTAGTCGTGCCGCGCCTTCTTGTTCTGCGCGATCAGCTTGCGCCCTTTTTCCTTAGCCATAGTGCGGTCCATTTTGGCACTACGGAGGGGGGCCGCGGAAAGCCGATTCACGCGGTCGGTCCCAGACCGCTCAGAACCGTCCGCGCCCGCTCCAGTGCGGCCGGGTCCGCCGGGTCGACCTCCAGGTCGGGCGTGATGCCCGTACCGTCGACGTCGCGGCCCAGGGGGGTGCGGTAGTGCCCGACGGTCAGCTCGGCCACCGAGCCGCCGGGCAGCCGGCTCGGCATCTGCACGGAGCCCTTGCCGAAGGTGCGCGAGCCCAGGACGACCGCCCGTCCGCGGTCCTGCAGGGCCCCGGTGAGGAGTTCGGCCGCGCTCATCGTCCCGCCGTCGACGAGCGCGACCAGGGGTCTGGTGGTGTCGCCGCCGGGCTCGGCGTGCAGCGCCCGCTGGTCGCCGTCGACGTCGTACGTGGTGACCAGGCCGCCGTCCAGGAAGGCGGAGGCGGCGGTCACGGCCTCGCCGACCAGGCCGCCGGAGTTGCCGCGCAGGTCGAGGACGACACCGGCCCCGGACGGCAGCCGCTCCACTTCGGAGCGCACCTGCTCGCCGGCGCCCTTGGTGAAGGAGGTGACCCGGACGACGGTGAGGCCGTCGGCGAGCGTGCGCACCGTCACGGGATCGGTCGACAGCCGGGCACGCCGCAGGGTTTCGGTCCACGCGCGCGTGCCGCGTTCCAGGCCCAGCCGGACGGCGGTGCCGGCGGGGTCGTCCTCGGCGTCGCCGCGCAGTATGGAGACGACCTCGGTGACGGGACGCCCGTCGACCCGTTCGCCGTCGACGGTGCGCAGCCGGTCGCCCTCGCGGATGCCGGCCTCGGCGGCCGGCGAGTCGGACCTCACCTCGGTGACCTCGATGCGGCCGTCGCGTTCGCGGCGGGCGGAGAGCCCGACGCCGGTGTACCGGCCGTCGAGGGCGTCCTCCAACTCCGCGTACTCCCCGCTGGAGTAGACGGCGCCCCAGCGGTCCCCGCTGCGGCTGACGGCGCGTTCGGCGGCCTCCACGGGGGACTTGCCGTCGGCCATCGCCTCGGCCGCCGCGCGGGCGACCTCCTCGTGCCGTTCGGCGGGAGCGGCCGGCCGCGGCGTGCCCGAGGCGGTTCTCCGGTCGGCCCCGGGGAGCGAACCGGTCGCCGCGCCGGCGACGAGCACGCCCGTGAACACCAAGGCCAGGGCTGCCCCGTGGCGTGGGCGGCGGGGCTGACAGAACGGGTCACGACCTGACATGCCGGTGAGTCTAGGACAACGCACCAGGGCCGCACGGTCGCTTGCCCGTGCGGCCCTCTTGGCGTGTGTCACACCTTCAGATACTTGCGCAACGCGAAGAACGCGGCCAACGCGGGCATCAACAGGCTGGTGGCCAGGATGAGCGGCAGCTTCGTCAGTACGGCGTCCCAGCCGATGAAGTTGATCAGGTTCAACTTCTCGGACAGGGCGAGTCCGTGGTCGATGATGAAGTACCTGGCGGTCACCAGGAAGGCGCAGGCGACGCCACCGCCGATGAGCCCGGCGACGGCCGCCTCCATGATGAACGGCGCCTGGATGTAGAAGCCGGAGGCGCCGACCAGCCGCATGATGCCGGTCTCGCGGCGCCGGCTGAACGCCGAGACGCGCACCGTGTTGACGATCAGCATCAGCGCGACGACGAGCATCAGGGCCATCACCGCGCGGGCGGCCCAGTTCATGCCGTTGAGGAGCTCGAAGAGGTTGTCCAGCAGGCCCTTCTGGTCCTGCACGGACTGCACGCCGTCCCGGCCGTCGAAGGCGGTGGCGATGACCTGGTACTTCTCCGGGTCCTTCAGCTTGATGCGGTACGACTCCTGCATCTGGTCCGGCGTGAGGGAGCTGGCCAGCGGCGAGTCGCCGAACTGCTCCTTGTAGTGCTTGTACGCCTCGTCCTGCGACTCGTACGTCACCGTGTCGACGACGGCCATCTCGTCGAGGTCGGACTTGATCTGCTTCTTCTGGTCCTCGGTCACCGCGCCCTTGGCGCAGTTGGGGTCGGACTCGGCGTCGCTCTTGTTGCAGAGGAAGACCGAGACGTTGACCTTGTCGTACCAGTAGCCCTTCATGGTGTTGACCTGGTCGCTCATCAGCAGCGAACCGCCGAACAGGGCCAGGGACAGGGCGACGGAGACGATGACGGCGAAGGTCATCGTCAGATTGCGGCGAAGACCGACACCGATCTCCGAGAGCACGAACTGGGCGCGCATGGCGTCTCGTTAAGCCTTTCCGTTCCTCGTCGTCAGTGCTGGTAGCCGTAGACGCCGCGTGCCTGGTCGCGGACGAGGCGGCCCTTCTCCAGCTCGATGACGCGCTTGCGCATCTGGTCCACGATGTTCTGGTCGTGGGTCGCCATGATCACGGTGGTGCCCGTCCGGTTGATGCGGTCGAGCAGCTTCATGATGCCGACGGAGGTCTGCGGGTCGAGGTTGCCGGTGGGCTCGTCGGCGATCAGCAGCTTGGGCCGGTTGACGAAGGCGCGCGCGATGGCGACGCGCTGCTGCTCACCGCCGGACAGCTCGCCGGGCCTGCGGTCCTCCTTGCCGCCCAGACCGACGAGGTCGAGCACCTGCGGCACGGACTTGCGGATCTCGCCGCGGGACTTGCCGATGACCTCCTGCGCGAAGGCGACGTTCTCGCCGACCGTCTTGTTCGGCAGCAGGCGGAAGTCCTGGAACACCGTCCCCAGCTGGCGCCGCATCTGCGGCACCTTCCAGTTGGACAGGCGGGCGAGGTCCTTGCCCAGGACGTGCACCTGGCCGTGGCTGCACCGCTCCTCGCGGAGGATGAGCCGCAGGAAGGTGGACTTTCCGGAGCCGGAGGACCCCACGAGGAAGACGAACTCGCCCTTCTCGACCTCCAGGGAGACGTCCCTGAGGGCTGGGTGGCTCTGTTTGGGGTAGACCTTGGAGACGTTGTCGAATCGGATCACGGATGCACCACGGGTAGCCGGGGGTAGATGTGCGTGACCATACGCGAAGCGGGGAGCGGACCGCAGTCACCGGTCGGGGTTGCGCATCAGTTGCGCGTTTTGTCCCTGCCCGCCCCTGAGGGGAAGGCGCGCGGGGCCCCACGGAACCTGGCACAGTGGACAGGGGAACGTTCACGGCGGTGTGGGCGTTGTCCCGACAGAGCCGGCGGCAAGGAGGGCGAGCGCATGACGTACGACCGGTTGGTGTGCGCGAACTGCGCGGCGCCCGTGAGCGAGGGCCGGTGCCCGGTGTGCCGGGCGAACCGCGAGCGGCTGCAGCAGGGGAATCTCTTCGCGGGCCTGAATCCGACGACGCTGATCGCGCTGCTGGCGGTGCTGATCGCGGCGGTGGCTCTACTGGCCCACCAGACCGCCTGACGCCCGCCCAGGGCCCGGCGGGGCCCTGGGGCGAGGGTCGACCAGGACACAGAAGGGGCCCGGAGCGGTTTTCGCTCCGGGCCCCTTCGCGTGCGTACGCGGGTGACTACCGTCAGGCAGCCGCGCCGCGGCCGTTCATCAGACGCGGCAGCATGCGGAAGCCGATGCCGCCGGCGATCATCGTCGCGGCGCCGACCAGCAGGAACGTGGTCTCGGCGGCGCCGGTCTCGGCGAGCTCGTCACCGCTGCCCTGGGCGGCGGTGTCCGAGGAGGCCGGGGCCTCCTCGCCGGTGTCGGTCAGGGCCGAGGAACCCTCGTCCTGGGTGACGTTGTCGTTGCTGCCGCCGTCGGGGGTGGTACCGCCGGTGGTGTCGCCGCCGCCGGTGGAGCCGCCGCCGTTACCACCGGTGGAGCCGCCGTCACCTCCGGTGGAACCACCATTGCCGCCGGAGTTGCCGCCGGTGGTGGTGTCGCCGGACGTGCCACCCGTGGTGGTGTCACCGGTCGTACCGCCGGTCGTCGTGTCACCCGAGGTGCCACCGGTGGTGATGCCGCCGGTCGTACCACCCGTGGTGGTGCCGCCGGTCGTACCACCCGTGGTGGTGTCACCGGTCGTACCGCCGGTGGTGGTGTCACCGGTCGTACCGCCGGTCGTCGTGTCACCCGAGGTGCCGCCGGTGGTGGTGCCGCCGGTCGTACCACCCGTGGTGGTGTCACCGGTCGTACCACCCGTGGTGGTGTCACCGGTCGTACCGCCGGTGGTGGTGTCGTCGTCGCACTCCGGACCGGTACCGATGTCGCACGGGTCGGGCTCGTCCTCGCCGTCCTCCACGCTCACACCGAGGTTGACACCCTCGCTGCCGACGCCCGCGCCGATGCCGATCTCCAGCGCCGAAGCCGCACCCGCGGCGGTCAGCGACGCGCCGGCGGCGATCACCGCACCGGCCGCTATCCGCGCGACACGAATCCGCGTCTTCTTCGTCATGTAGTTGCTACCCCCAGTAGCCGATTAGTCAGTGAGGCCGCACTCGGGGGCCGTGATCGACGGGAGGTAGCTGCCTGCTGAAGTCCCCCGGTTCACATGCGCCCCAGAAATACGCATGCCGCGCCTCACCCTTACGAATGTTCAAAGCAACGTCAAGGCCGTTGCGTACGCGATGTCCAGGTAAGAGACGTATGCCGGACACAATGGGTGTGAGTGTGACGTAAAAGCTGGACAACACGGTCAGAAAAAAGGCAACTGCCCCCTCGACGGGGGCAGTTGCCTTGTCGACAAAGCGCCGTCCGCGCTTCGCGCTACTTCTCCTGCTGCTTGCGCCAGCGAATACCGGCCTCCAGGAACCCGTCGATCTCGCCGTTGAACACGGCCTCGGGGTTGCCCACTTCGTGCTCGGTGCGCAGGTCCTTGACCATCTGGTACGGGTGCAGGACGTACGAACGCATCTGGTTGCCCCAGGAGTTGCCGCCGTCGCCCTTGAGGGCGTCCATCTTGGCCTGCTCCTCCTGGCGGCGCCGCTCCAGCAGCTTGGCCTGGAGCACGTTCATGGCGGTGGCCTTGTTCTGGATCTGCGAGCGCTCGTTCTGGCAGGAGACCACGATGCCGGTGGGGAGGTGAGTGAGCCGCACCGCCGAGTCGGTGGTGTTCACGCCCTGGCCGCCGGGGCCGGAGGACCGGTACACGTCCACCCGCAGCTCGGACTCGTCGATCTCGATGTGGTCGGTCTGCTCGACCACGGGGAGGATCTCGACGCCCGCGAAGGAGGTCTGGCGGCGCCCCTGGTTGTCGAACGGCGAGATGCGCACCAGGCGGTGCGTGCCCTGCTCGACGGAGAGGGTGCCGTAGGCGTACGGCGCCTGCACGGCGAAGGTGGTCGACTTGATGCCGGCCTCCTCCGCGTACGACGTCTCGTAGACCTCGGTCTTGTAGCCGCGCTGCTCGGCCCAGCGCAGGTACATCCGCTGGAGCTTCTCGGCGAAGTCGGCGGCGTCCACGCCACCGGCCTCGGCGCGGATGTTGACGAGCGCCTCACGGGCGTCGTACTCGCCGGAGAGGAGGGTGCGGACCTCCATCTCGTCCAGCGCCTTCCTGACGGCCGTGAGCTCGGACTCGGCCTCGGCACGGGTGTCCGGGTCGTCCTCCTCCTCGGCCATCTCGAAGAGCACGCCGAGATCGTCGATCCGGCCGCGCAGGGCATCGGCCTTGCGCACCTCGGCCTGGAGGTGCGAGAGCTTGCTGGTGATCTTCTGTGCCGCTTCCGGGTCGTCCCAGAGGGACGGCGCGGCCGCCTGCTCCTCGAGCACGGCGATGTCTGCCCTCATCCTGTCCAGGTCCAGGACGGCCTCGATCGACTCCATGGTCGAGGAGAGGGACTTCAGCTCTTCGGATACATCGACGACTGCCACGCATCCAGCGTAACGGCTCCGTCCACCGGTCTTCGCCGGGTCGTCCCGTGACCGCTGTGGCGTGCCCGGCCTCAGGGCGAGGCCGGCGCCGAGTTCCGCGTGTCCTGGGGGCCCGTGTCGCCCTCGTCGCCGCCCGTGGTCAGCCAGGTACCGACGCCGACCGCCGCCACCAGGGCGACCGCGCCGACGCCCAGGGCCAGCCTGCGTCGCCGCGCGGTGGCACGGTTACGGGCCGAGCCGGGGCGCGGGGCGCCGGACGCGCGCGGGGCGCGGGCGGTGCCGCGGGCGCCGCCGGCCAGTTCGTCGGGGGCCGGTACGCGCATGGAGGTGTGCGTGTCGCGGTTGGAGTCGGCCGGTTTCGCGCCCGGCACCAGCGGCACCGCTCCCCGGCGCCGTACCGGCTCCCCGGTGGGCGTGGCGCTCCCCGGGGCGGTGGCGGCCTCCTCCGGCTCGTCCGTCTCCCGCTCGGCGTCGGGCTCGTCGACGTCCAGCGGACCCATCCCGGCCAGCATCGGCAGCAGCTCGCGCAGCCGGGCGCCCAGCTCCGAGGCGCGCAGCCGGGAGGCCGGTGCCTTGGCGAGGCACTGCACGAGCAGCTGCCACAGCTCGTCCGGGATGCCGGGCAGGGGGACGACCGTCTCGGTGACGTGGCGGCGCAGTACGGCGCCGGGGTGGCCGCCGCCGAACGGGGTGAAGCCCGCCAGCAGCTCGTACAGCACCGTGGCCAGGGCGTAGATGTCGACCGACGCGCGCGGGGGCAGGCCCTCGACGATCTCCGGGGCCAGGTAGTCGGGCGTGCCGATGATCTTCGTGGCGCGGGTGCGGCGCGGGGTGTCGATCAGCTTGGCCACGCCGAAGTCGGTCAGCAGGGCCGGGTGCGCGCCGCCGGGGCCGAGCGGGCCCTGCATGTCGAGCAGCACGTTCTCGGGCTTGACGTCGCGGTGTACGACCCCGGCGGCGTGCGCGGCGGCCAGACCGTCGGCGACGTCCGCGACGACGGCCACCGCGGCCTCGGGCGCCAGGCGCCGCTCCCGGTCCAGTCGGGTGCGCAGGTCGGTGCCGCGGACCAGGTCCATGACCAGCGCGAGGTCGTTGCCGTCGACGACCAGGTCGCGCACGGAGACCACGTGCGGGTGCTCCAGGCCGAGCAGGGCGGTGCGCTCCTGCACGAAGCGGGAGACGAGCTCCTGGTCGGACGCCAGGTCCTCGCGCAGCAGCTTGATCGCGACGGGTCCCTCGGGCCCGTCTCCGAGCCACACCGTGCCGGCGCTGCCCCGCCCGAGGATCTGGTGGGCGGTGTACCGGCTGCCGATCTTCCGTGCCAAGACTGCTCCTACCGACGCGTGTTGCGCCTAAAAGTACGCGTCCGTGGAGCCGGCCTTGACCGGGGAGGCCGAAATCACCCATCGGATGTCGACAATTCCCGGACTCGCCTCCGGAGCGGCGGCTGAAGCGGTCGTCGGATCAGCCGTCGGTCGACGTCCCGCCGCCGCCCGAGCCGCTGCCGCCGCCGAGCTCGCCGAACCAGTCGGTCACCGTGGTGAACCAGTCGCTGAGCTGCTCCCAGTAGCCCTTGCCCGTGCCGATCCAGTCCTGGAGCGGGCTCAGCTCCCAGATCAGCCAGCCGGCCACGAACAGGATGACGAGCGTGAACAGGCATCCCTTGAGGCAGCCGAGCCCGGGGATGCGCATCGGGTTGGCGCTGCGCTGCCGGGGCGGCCGGGGCTCGCGCCGGGGCGGCTGCGGCTCGGGCGTGGGCGGCGGGGCGTAGCGCTGCGGCTGGGGCCGGGGCGCCTGCTGGGGCTGCTGCGGCTGGGGCGTGGCGTACCGCTGCGGCTGTTGCTGCTGCGGGTATCCGTAGCCGGGCGGCGGTGCCTGCGGGGTCTGGCGGGGCGGCTGCTGCGGGCGGGAGACCTGCCGCTGGGGGCGGCGGCGCAGCGGGTCCTGGTCCGGGTCGAGGTACTGGACCTGGGTCTGCTCGTTGCGGTCGCGGGCGGCGCGGAGCTGGTTCTGCCAGGGGTGCGGGTCCTCGGGCCCGCCGCCCTCGCCCTGCCCGGGTCCGCCCGGCTGTCCCGGCGGCACGGGCGGCATGACGGCGGTCGGGTCGGCCGCGCCGCGGTTCGGGAGTACGGCGGTGGGGTCGGCGGCGCCCGCCTGGTTGCCCGTCTGCGGCAGGACGCTGGTCGCGCCGTTCGGGTCGTAGGCGCCGTTCGGGTTCTGCGCGTTGTGCGGGAGCACCTGCGTCGGGTCGGCGGCGTCCGGGGCGCCCGGTACCTGCGCGGGCGCCGGGTCGGGGGCGAGCAGGGCGCCGACGTTCTCGGCGGCGCCGATCTGCGCGCTGTTCGCGTGCACCCCGATGCCCTCGGCGACGACGCGCAGGCCGCGGGCGAGGTTTTCCGCGCTGGGGCGTTCGTCGGGGTTCTTGCGCAGGCAGCGCTCTATGACCGTCCACAGCGGGTCGGGGACGGTGGAGGGGCGGCGCGGCTCGGCGCTCAGGTGCTGGTGCAGCACCTCCAGGGCGGAGCCGCCGCCGAACGGGGGCCGGCCGGTGACCAGCTCGTACAGCAGGATGCCGGCGCCGTAGACGTCGACGGCGGAGGTCTGCGGGCGGCCCTCTGCGGACTCCGGCGCTACGTAGGCGGGCGTGCCGACGAACTCGTGGGTGCGGGTCAGGCCGGGCGAGTCGGCGAGGCGCGCGATGCCGAAGTCGGTGAGCATCGGGTGCATCTCGCCGCCGTCCTGCTTGAGCAGGACGTTGGCCGGCTTCAGGTCGCGGTGGACGACGCCGTCGGCGTGGCTGGCCGCGAGGGCGTCGGCGATCTGGGCGGTGAGCAGGGCGGCGGCGACCGGGGTGAACGGCCCGTTCTCGCGCAGGTACCGGTGCAGGTCGGGACCGTCGACGAGGTCCATGACGAGCGCCAGCAGCTCACCCTCGACGACCAGGTCGCGGACCCGGACGATGTTGGGGTGGGTCAGCCGCAGCAGGACGGAGCGCTCCCGCAGGAAGCGCATCACGATGTCGGGATCGCTCGCGAGCTCCTCCTTGAGGACCTTGATCGCGACGGTCTCGCCGGGCTGACCGGCCACGGCGGCCTCGGCGCCCGCGGTCTCGCGCTGGCGGGCACGCCAGACGGTGCCCGTGGCACCGCGGCCGAGGGGCTCCTCGAGGAGGTACTTGCTGCCTACCGGCCGCACGTCATGCGCTCCCTGTTGCTTGCTGGCTGTTCCGACCCACTGTAGTGCCGTGCTCCCGGCACCGGGCTGTCGTCGTTCCGTGGGTTCCCATTGGTCCGCGGGTACGTCTTGCGTTCCGTTTCCGGCGCCTTCAGGCGCGCGTTCGAAGTGAAGACGCGCGACTCGGTCCCTTGGTTGCCGGGTCCGGACGTGACCGATCTCAAGCGGTCCCCGCTCGATCAGCGGGAGGGCACCTGTCGGGCACTTTTGCGGGCAGAGCCGACCAATCAAGATCATTCGGCGGTGGGCGACGGGCGCGTTGTCAGTGGCAGGTGCGAGGATGCGTGCAGTACTGGCCGACGTGCTCGTGTGGCGGTGGGGGAAGTCCGCGGTGGGGGACCGTGGTGAACGGCTTCATTCCCGGCGCGCGGGCGCCCGCGCGAAGGGACCGCTGACGGCGATGCAGATCCGGCTGACCGTCGTAGACCCGCTGGGCCCGCATGCTCCGGAGGGGGACCGCGCCACGAGCTGCGACGTGCTGGTCACCGCACCGGTCGGCACCGCCCTGGCCGCGGTCGCCTCCGCGCTGGCCGCTGCGCTGCCCGGCGGCGAGGCCCCGGGGACCGGCCAGGTGGTGCTCTACGCCGGTGCGCAGCGGCTCGACGCCCAGCGCAGCACCCTGGGCGAGCCCCCGCTGATCGACGGCGCCGTGCTCTGTCTGGGCGCTTCCGGCCTGCCCGACCCTCACACCGACCCGGCCGGCGCCCCGGCCCAGCTCCACGTGGTCGCCGGTCCCGACGCGGGCGGCGTCCACCTGCTGCACGGCGGGCAGATCCGGCTCGGCCGCTCCGCCGACGCCGACGTGGCGCTCGACGACCCGGACGTCTCCCGGATGCACTGCGCCGTGACCGTCGCCCCCGACGGCGGCGTCTCGGTCGCCGACCTCGGCTCGACCAACGGCACGACCCTGGACGGCACCCGTGTGGGCGACCGCCCGGTCCGCCTCACGCCGGGGGCGCTGCTGCGGATCGGCGAGTCTGCGCTGCGCCTGGTTCCGGCCCGTCCCGGGGCGGAGGCGCGGCTGGCCACGACGGCGGACGGGGAGGGGCACCTACGGCTGTCCGGCGTGCCCTCGTCCTCGTACGGCGCCGGGGAGGAGGTGGCTCACGCGCGCGTGGCCGACGGTGCGGGGGGCCACGGCGGGGCGGACGGGTCCGCGCGGGCGGCCGGGGCGGCGAGCGGCGGCGCCTGGCACCGGGGCGGGGCGTCGGGCGGTTCCGGACTCCCCGCCGGGGCGGCGGACGGCACCGCGCACACGACCGGGGCGGCGCACGTCGGCCTCGGGCACCAGGCCGGTCCCGGGCGCATCACCGGCGGGGCGGGCGGCACCGCGCACACGACCGGCGCGACGGACGGCTCCGGACCCGGGACGGGCACCGACGGCCGGAGCGGCCCCACCGGTCCGACCCACCACGTCCACGGCTCGGCGGGACACCGGACCGGTGCGGCCCCGGCCGAGTCCCCCCAGGTGCCCGGGCAGGGCGGCGCACCGCACATCGAGAGCCACGGCACCGGCCCGGTGACCGGCGGGTCCCGGCCGACCCCGCCGACCGGTGAGACACACGGCGGCGGGTTCGGGCCGGGCGCGCACGGCGCGGGCCCGTTCGGCGCGCCGACACACGGCACCGGCACGTTCGGCGCCCAGCCGCAGGGCACGGACGCGTCCGCCACCGCACCCGGCACCGGCCATCCAGGAGCGACGGACGCGGCCGGATCGGACGCTCCCGGCACAGGCACCCCCGCCCCGGGCGCCGCCGGTGCGACTGCGCCCGGCACCACCCCCGCCGCACCCTTCCGCCTGGCCCCCGGGACCACCGACGCCCTCGGACGCGACGCCGGCACCGGCCGCAAAGGCACGCCACTGCGCGGCACCGACGTACCCCAGGGCGTGCGCAGGCGAGGCGGGCTCGGCGCGTGGGCGCGGCGGCTGGCCGGAGGACGCGGCGGGGCGCAGGACGCCACCGGACCCGGCCGGCGGGCGCACGACGCCGAGGCGGCCTCGCCCGCCCCGACGGGCCCGGCCACCGGTGCCTCGAGCGCCCCCGAGACCTGGCCGGACCCCGCCTCACTGCTGCTGACGGCCCTAGGCCCTGGCCCCCGGCTGTGGGAGCGCGGCCCGGGCCACCCGGAGGCGCTCACCGTGCGGCTCGGTACGGCCGACCGGGTGGCGCCCGGCGGCGACGCGCCGCTGCCCGCGGTGCCGGTGACCGCCGGTCTGCGCGAAGTGGGGGCGCTCGGGCTGGCCGGCCCCCGCGCGCGGCTCGCCGGGCTGGCCCGCGCCGTACTGGCCCAGCTCGCCGCGCTGCACTCCGCCGACGTGCTGGAGATCGTGCTGATCAGCGCCGACCGTTCCCGTCCGCTCGCGGAGCGGTCGGCCGAGTGGTCGTGGCTGGGCTGGCTGCCGCAGCTGCGCCCGGGACGCGGCCAGGACTGCCGCCTGCTGCTCGCCTACGACCGCGAACAGGCCATGGCCCGCTCCCACGAGCTGCTGCGCCGCCTGGAGGACCACCTGGCGGACGCCCGGAACGGCGGCGCACACCCACCCGCCCCGGAGACGGCGACCACGATCCCCGCCCAGCCCACGGCCCCCGGGCACGACGCGCGGCACTTCGGTCCCGCCGCGCCGGGCACGGACCCGGACACCGCCCGGCGGCCCTCCTGGGCGCGGCCGGACGACGGGTCCGACCCGGCCGACCGCTTCGCGGGCCCGTACACGGTGGTCGTCGTGGACGGCGACCCCGGCGGCGTCGACGTGCGGGAGGCCGTGGCGAGGCTGGTCGTGGAGGGGCCGCGGGCCGGTGTCCACGTCGTGTGCCTCGCCGAGACGGCCGCCGCCTCCCCGTCGTCCCCGGTGACCGAGACGTACGAGGCGGCCTGCGCGGTGTCCCCCGTGTTCAGCGAGTGCGGGGCCGTGGCGTTGCTCAGCGGCGACGTGGCGACGGCCCTTCGGCTGCTGCGCGTGGCCCGCACGGAGGCGTCCCCGAACGGCCGGGGCGGCCCCGTCGGCCACGGCACCCTCGGCACGGCGGACGCGGTCTCCCTCGCCTGGGCCGAGCGGTTCGCGCGGGCGCTGGCCCCGCTGCGCACCGACCAGCCCGGCGGCGAGCGGCACGCACGGGTGTCCGCACCACTGCCCCAGGCGGCCCGGCTCCTGGACGAGCTGGGCCTCGCCCGGGCCACCCCGGCGTCCCTGATGGCGCGGTGGGCGGACGCGGCCGACGACACCCAGGCCCTGGGCGGACGCGCGCACGCCGTCCTGGGCGCCGGGCCGCGCGGACCGGTCACCGCCGACCTCGCCGCCGAGGGGCCGCACCTGCTGGTCGAGGGCCCGCCCGGCAGCGGCCGCACCGAGCTGCTGCGGGCGCTCGTCGCCTCCCTCGCCTCCGCCGAGCGCCCCGACCGGCTCGGGATCGTCCTGGTGGACGGCCGGGACAGCGTGAGCGCGGGCGGCGGGCCCGGCGAAAGCCTGCGCGTCTGCACGGACGTGCCGCACGTCACCACCCACCTCACCGCCAACGACCCGGTCCGCATGCGGGAGTTCGCGCAGTCCCTGAGCGCGGAGCTGAAACGGCGCGCCGAGCTGCTGGGCCGTTCGCACTTCACCGAGTGGCACACCGGGCGGGAGCTGTCGGGCCGGCTGATAACCCAGCGCACCTCGACGGGCGGGACCACGGCCGGCGCGGCGGCGGAGACCGGCGACGTCGACTCCCCGCCCAGCTCCACGCTGCGCCTGCGGCCGGGCGCGGCCCGGCGCCGCACCGCCGCCGTGCCGCCGCTCCCCCGCCTCGTCGTGATCGTGGACGACCTGGACGCCCTGGTCACTCCCCCGCTCGGCTCGCCCGGCCGGCCCGCGGCGGGGTCGGTGATGCGGGCACTGGAGGCCGTGGCGCGGGACGGCGAGCGCCTCGGCGTGCACCTGGTGGCGGCCACCGCGCCCGGCGGCCGTACGGCCCAGACGGAACCGTCCCTGCGCGCCACCGTGCGGGTCACCCTCGACGCGCCGGTGCCGGGGCCGGACGAACCGGCGCCGGGACGCGGCCGGTTGACCCGCCCGGACGGGCAGAGCGTGGAGTTCCAGGGCGGCCGGGTCACGGGCCGCATCCCGCGGACGGCGACCCTGCGGCCCACGGTGGTCCCGCTGGAGTGGCACCGCATGGGCGACCCGCCCACCCGGCGGCCGGTGCGGGAGCTGGGCAACGGGCCGACCGATCTGGCGTTGCTGGCCAGCGCGCTGGAGCGGGCGGCCCGGGAGGTGTCGGCGGCGGAGGTGCCGTCGCTCCTGTGACGCCGATCGCTCTCAGGCCGTCTGGCGCCCCGTCCGAGTGAGCTCGAGGACGAAGCCGCCCCGGGCGGCAGCGAGGTCTCGGGGGCGACAGTCCCCGACCAGGCCGCACCGACCCCGGTCGCCCGGTCACGACGCGGTCACGAAACCCCGCTTGACAGCGGACGCGCTCTTGCCCCCCTCATCCCCCTGGCGTACACCAGAGCGCACGGGACAGCGCCGAACGTTCGACCAGGAACGAAGAACGGGGCAGTGATGCGCACGAGCAGCACCATCCGGACACGCAGGACCGTCAAGAGGGCAGGGAACGGCGCCGCGAAGAGGACCACCAGGGCCGCCGCGTTCCTCGCCGCCGGGGCCCTCGCCCTCTCGCTCACCGCGTGCGGCGGAGACGACGACAACGGCGGCGACAAGGACGGTCAGAAAGGCGGCGACAAGGACCCGGCCGCCACCGTCACCCTGCCGAAGCTGGACGGCGAGAACCTGGAGGTCGCCGCCGTCTGGACCGGCGCCGAGCAGGAGAACTTCAAGCAGGTCCTCGCCGAGTTCGAGAAGCGCACCGGCGCGAAGGTGACCTTCGTGCCCGCCCAGGACCCGATCATCAACTTCCTCGGCTCGAAGGTCGCGGGCGGCGCCCCGCCGGACGTGGCGATGCTCCCGCAGCCCGGTGCCATCAAGCAGGCCGTGGACAAGGGCTGGGCCAAGCCGCTGGGCGCCGAGGCCACGAAGGAGCTGTCGGAGAACTACACGCCGGGCTGGCAGGACATCGGCAAGGTCGGCGGCAAGCAGTACGGCGTCTACTACAAGGCCGCCAACAAGTCCCTGATCTGGTACAACGCACAGGTCTTCGAGAACGCGGGCGCGGCCGAACCCAAGACCTGGGACGAACTGCTCACCACCGCGCAGACGGTCTACGACTCGGGCGTCACACCGTTCTCCGTCGGCGGCGCGGAGGGCTGGACCCTCACCGACTGGTTCGAGAACGTCTACCTCTCCCAGGCCGGCCCCGAGAAGTACGACCAGCTCGCCGAGCACGAGATCAAGTGGACGGACCCGTCCGTGAAGGAGGCCCTGACCACCCTCGCCGAGATCTGGGGCAGGAAGGACTACGTGGCGGGCGGCGCGACCGGCGCGCTGCAGACCGACTTCCCGGCCTCGGTGACGCAGACCTTCACCGGCGGCGACCAGCCCAAGGCCGGCATGGTCTACGAGGGGGATTTCGCGCAGGTCAACATCGCCGAGACGGAGGCGGAGGTCGGTACCGACGCGAAGGTGTTCCCGTTCCCGGCGGTCGGCGACACCGCGCCGGTGGTCTCCGGCGGTGACGCGGCGGTGATCCTCAAGGAATCGAAGGCGGCGCAGGCGCTGGCCACCTGGCTGGCCTCCCCGGACGCGGCGGCGATCCACGCGAAGCTCGGCGGCTACCTCTCGCCGAACAAGAACCTGGACGCGTCGGCGTACCCGAACGACGTGCAGAGGAAGATCGCCGAGGCCCTGGTCGCGGCCGGCGACGACTTCCGCTTCGACATGTCGGACCAGGCCCCGCAGGCCTTCGGCGGCACGCCCGGCAAGGGCGAGTGGAAGGCCCTCCAGGACTTCCTGAAGAACCCGAAGGACGTCGCGGGGACGCAGCAGCGGCTGGAGGCGGACGCGGCCGCCGCCTACGGAGGCTGACGCGATGGCGTCGGCCACGGCGGCAGGAGCCTCCCGGGGCGCTGCCGCCCCCAAGTCGCGCAAGAGCGTGACCGGCACCCGCAGAACCGTGGCGGCCCTGTTCCTGCTGCCCGCCCTGGTACTGCTCGGCGCGCTCGTGGTCTACCCGATCGGGTACTCGCTGATCCGCAGTTTCTACGACCAGTCCGGCGACTCCTTCGCCGGGTTCGACAACTACCAGGCCCTGTTCACCGACGACGGCATCCGCACCGCGCTGAAGAACAACATCATCTGGGTGGTGTTCGCGCCGACGGTCGCCACCGCGCTCGGCCTGATCTTCGCGGTGCTGACCGAACGGGTGCGCTGGGGAACGGCGTTCAAGCTCGTCGTCTTCATGCCGATGGCCATCTCGATGCTGGCCGCCGGGATCATCTTCCGGCTGGTGTACGACCAGGACCCGGACAAGGGCGTGGCGAACGCGGTGTGGGTCGGGGTGCACGACACGTTCGCCGAGTCGTCGGCGTTCCCGAAGGCGCACCCGGGCCGCGAGTCGCCGCTGGAGCCGGCCGGTGGCGGCGCGTTCATCACCAAGCAGCCGGTGAGCACGGGCGAGACGGTCGTCCTCCCCCTGGTGGGCGTCGCCCCGGACGTGATGCCGGACGGCGCGGAGAAGGCCGTACCCGCGAAGCCCGAGGACGGCAAGATCACCGGTACCACCTGGCAGGACTTCACCCGCGGCAAGGGCGTCGGCGAGCTCAACGGCGTCGACGCGGCCGAGTTGGGCTACGCCGGGATGAGGATCGAGGCGGTGAAGGACGGCGAGGTCGTCGCGGAGACCACGGCGGCGGGCGACGGCACCTTCACGCTCCCCGCGGTGGCCGACGGGGCGCAGCTCAGGCTCCCCGCCGACAACTTCAAGGAGCCGTACAACGGCCTGGACTGGCTCGGTCCCTCCCTCGTCACCCCGGCCGTCATCGGGTCGTACGTGTGGATGTGGGCGGGCTTCGCGATGGTGCTGATCGCGGCCGGGCTGGCGGGGGTGCCCCGGGAACTCCTCGAAGCGGCCCGGGTCGACGGCGCCAACGAGTGGCAGGTCTTCAGACGGGTCACGGTCCCGCTCCTCGCGCCGGTCCTCGCGGTCGTCGTCGTGACCCTGATGATCAACGTGCTGAAGGTCTTCGACCTGGTCTTCATCATCGCCCCGGGTTCCTCGCAGGACGACGCGAACGTCCTCGCCCTGGAGCTGTACCGCAAGGGCTTCGCCTCGGACCAGCCGGGCGTCGCCAGCGCCATCGCGGTGTTCCTGCTGCTCCTGGTCATCCCGGTGATGTGGTTCAACGTACGGCGGCTGCGGCGGGAGGTGCGGCGATGACCGCGGACGCGGGTTCCCTCACCGAGGCGGCCACGCAACCGCCCAAGAGTGCCGTCAAGGCGAAGCAGTCCCTCGGCTCACGGCTCGTCGAGGGCGTCAGCGGCGGGCTGGTCCGGGTGTTCCTGATCGTGGTGGGCCTGTTCTGGCTGGTTCCGACGATCGGCCTGCTGCTGTCCTCGCTGCGCACCCCCCGGGACATGGCGGCGGGCGGCTGGTGGGAGGTCTTCACCGAGCCGTCCCGGCTCACCTTCCAGAGCTACGAGGAGCTGCTGAAGAACGGCGACATCACCTCCTCCCTGCTCAACACCGCGCTGATCACGGTCCCGGCGACGGTCCTGGTCGTGATCATCGGCTCGCTGGCGGGGTACGCCTTCGCGTGGATGGACTTCCCGGGCCGCGACTGGTGGTTCCTGGCCGTGGTCGGCCTGCTCGTCGTCCCCGTCCAGGTCGCGCTGATCCCGATTGCCGAACTCTTCGGGAAGATCGGCCTGTTCGGATCGGTCGTCGGCGTGATCCTCTTCCACGTCGGCTTCGGCCTGCCCTTCGCGGTGTTCCTCCTGCGGAACTTCTTCGCAGAGATCCCGAGGGAGCTGCTGGAGGCGGCCCGGCTCGACGGTGCGGGTGAACTGCGGTTGTTCGTACGGGTCGTGATGCCGCTCGGCGGGCCGGCGATCGCGAGCCTCGGCATCTTCCAGTTCCTGTGGGTGTGGAACGACATGCTGGTCGCGCTGATCTTCTCCGACTCCGGGAGCCAGCCGATCACGGTCGCCCTGCAGACGCAGGTGAGGCAGTTCGGCAACAACATCGACATCCTGGCGCCGGGCGCGTTCATCTCGATGGTGGTCCCGCTGGCCGTGTTCTTCGCGTTCCAGCGGCAGTTCGTCTCGGGCGTGATGGCGGGCGCCGTCAAGTAGGCGCCGGATGAGCACCCTTGAAGGGGCGGGCCGGTCGGCGGTCCGCCCCTTCCTCGTCCGGGCGTGGTCCCCCGGATGCCGCAGGGAGCGTAACCAAGTCACTCCACCGGCCGTTCCCGGGCCGAACGCCCGCGCCGATCCCGTCGACCCACTGGATGTCCCCGTGCCCAGGTTCAGTGTCATCGTCCCCGCGCACCAGGTGCAGGCGTACTTGCCCGCATGCCTGGAATCGGTGCTGTCCCAGTCGTACCCGGACCTCGAACTGATCGTGGTCGACGACTGCTCGCCGGACGCCTGCGGCGCGATCGCCGACGAGTTCGCGGCCCGCGACGGTCGGGTGCGCGCCGTGCACCTGCCCCGCAACCGGGGCCTCGGACCCGCCCGCAACGCCGGTCTGGAACGGGCCACCGGCGACTACCTGGTCTTCCTCGACGGCGACGACACCCTCACCCCGGACGCGCTCAGGGCCCTCGCCGACCGGATCAAGGAGACCGGCGAGCCGGACGTCCTGGTCTACGACTACGCGCGCACCTACTGGACGGGGGAGGCGGTCCGCAACCAGGCCGCCCGGCACCTCGCCGAACGGGGCCCGGCGCCGTTCCGGCTCACCGACCGGCCCGAGCTGCTGAAGCTCCTGATGGTGGCCTGGAACAAGACGGTGCGACGCGAGTTCGCCGAGCGCGAGGGCCTCACCTTCCCGCCCGGCTACTACGAGGACACCCCGTGGACCTTCCCGGTCCTGATGACGGCCGGGTCCATCGCCACCCTGGACCGGGTGTGCGTCCACTACCGGCAGCGCCGGCACGGCAGCATCCTGGGTACGCCCAGCGAGCGGCACCTGGACGTCTTCGCGCAGTACGACCGGGTCTTCGCGTTCCTGGAGTCGCGCCCGGAGCTGGACCGCTGGCGGCCGGCGCTGTACCGCCGCATGGCCGACCACCTGGCGACGGTGTTCACCCGCCCCGACCGCCTCCCGCGCCGGCTGCGCGCCGAGTTCCTGCGCCGGGCCCGCGTCCACTGCCGCCGCTACCGGGTCCCCGGCGCCCCCGCCCCGCTGCCCGTGCGGCTGCGCCACGCCCTGCTCCGGCTGGGCCTGCGCCGCACCTGGCAGGCCCTGCGGCTGGCGTCGTCCGCGCGCCGCCGGGCGGTGAAGGTCACCGCCGGGCTGCTGCGCGCCGCGCGGACCGTCACCCTGCGCGCCCACTACCGCGTCCAGCGCTGCCTGCCCCTGCGCGCCGACCGTGCCGTCTTCGCCGCTGACGGCCGGGGGCACGGCTGCAACCCGGGCGCGCTGGAGGAGGCGTTCCGCGAGCTCGCGCCGCACGTGCGCACGGCGTGGGCCGCCGACCCCGCGCACCACCACACGATCCCGGCCGGCACCCGCCGCCTGACCCCCGGCACGGCCGCTCACTGGACGGCACTGGCACGCTCCCGCTACCTGGTGCACAACGCCGCCTTCGATCCCGGCCTGGTCAGACGCAAGGGCCAGGTCGTCGTCCAGACGCAGGCCGGGACGCCCCTCAAGCACATGGGCCTGGACCTCTGGGAACGCCCGGCCGCCGCGGGCCGCACCGATGTCGCCCGGCTGCTGCGCGACGCCGGCACGTGGGACTACGTCGTCTCCGCCAACCGCCACTCCACCCTGACCTGGGAACGCGTCCTCCCCGGCCGCTACACCACGCTGGAGTACGGCCAGCCCCGCACCGACGTCCTCCAGCGGGCGACGCCCGCGGACGTGGCCCGGCTGCGCGAGACGCTCGGCATCCCCGAGGGCACGGTCGCGATCCTGTACGCGCCCACCCAGCGCGACTACCGGCGCACCCAGCGCGCCGCCCTGGACCTGGAACGCGTCGTCACCCGACTCGGCCCGCGCTTCATGGTGCTGGCCCGCGCCCATCCCCGCCACGGCGGCCCGCTCGCCGAGTCCGCCGGCCGGGTCCTCGACGTCAGCGACCACCCGAGCGTCCAGTCGTTGTGCCTGGCCTCGGACGCCCTCGTCACCGATTACTCAGAACTGATGTTCGACTACGCGGGTCTGGACCGGCCGATCGTGATCCACGCCGACGAGCCGGAGGCGTTCGAGGCGGTCCGCGGCACCTACGTCGACCTGCGCGACTTCCCGCCGGGCGCGATCGCCCGAAACGAGGACGAGCTGATCGGCGTCTTCGCCGGCGGGCACTGGCGCGGCGCACGGTCCGCGCAGCTCAGGGCCGCCTTCCGGGAGCGGTTCTGCCCGTACGACGACGGCCGCGCCGCCGAACGCGTCGTACGCCGCGTGGTGCTCGGACAGACGGACCCGCCGCCGGTCGTGCCGCTCGCCGAGCGGCGCCCCGCGCCCTCCGCCGCGGCCGGGCTCGCCCGCGCCCCGCTGACCACCGTGCCGCAACTGGCGGGGCCCCGCACCGTCACCGACAGCCTCTGACCGCCGTTTGTCCACCGGGAGTCCACATGCCCCGCGGCTCGTCGCGGCCCACTCCGACCCGGCCGCCCGTCCGGCGGCCCACGGGACGACCGGGCCGGCAGGGCCCGCGGGGCGACTCCCGACGGACCAGGACAACGAGAGAAAGAGCAGCATGCCCCGCTTCAGCATCATCGTCCCGTCCCATGGGGTCGCGGGGCGGCTCTCCCAGGCGCTGGATTCGGTACTCGCCCAGTCCTTCGGCGACTTCGAGCTGATCCCGGTGGGTGATACCGCGGACCGCGCCGCGGCGGACGTCGTCGAGGAGCGCGCCGAGCGGGACTCCCGGGTGACGCCGGTGCACTCGCCGCCGGCGGCCGGCCTGGCCGGGGCGCGCAACGCCGGGATGCGGGCGGCGACCGGCGCGTACCTGCTGTTCCTCGACGGCGACGACGTCCTCGTCCCGGGCGCGCTGGCGGCGCTGGACGGGCGGCTGGCGGACACCGGCGGCGTGGACGTCCTGCACTTCGAGCACGAGCGGGTGCCCTGGTGGGAGGGTGAACCGGCCAACCCGGCCGCCCCTCTGCTGGCGAAGGCCCCGGACGGCGCCTTCACCCCCGAGCGCGCCCCGCACCTGACCGGCGTGCACCTGCCCGCGTGGAGCGCTGTCTACCGCCGCACCTTCCTGACCGAACGGCGGCTCGCCTTCCCCGACGGGCACTTCACCGACATCGGCTTCGGCGCCCTGGTCGCGGCGCGCGCCGAGCGCGTGACGGTGCTGCGCTCCGTCGTCGTACGGCATCTGGTGCGGCGGCAGGGCAACCGGCTGAACCTGCCCGGCGGGCACCACGCGGAGCTCCTGGACCAGGCGGAACTGGCGCTCGCGCACGCCGCCGAGCGGGGGCTGCCGGAGGAGCGGCGGGGGCCGCTGTTCGAGCAGCTCTTCGCCGCGATCCTGAAGACCGCCACCCATCCGCGGCGCCTGCCCCGCCCGGAGCGCCGGGCCTTCTACCGCCGGGCGAGCCGCCTCTACCGCCGCCACCGCCCGGCCGGTTTCCGGGCGCCCGGCGGCCGGCTGGGCGTGCAGCACCGCCTGCTGGCGTCCGGGTCCTACGCCGGCTTCCGCGCCCTGCGCGCCGCCAACCGGGCGGCCGTCGGCGTCCTGCGGCGCCTGCCGCGCCCGCACGGGCTGCGCACCCGCCTGCACTACCACCGCCACCTGCGCCGCCCGCTGGACCCGAACCTGGTCGTGTACTGCGCGTACTGGGGCCGCGGTTACGCCTGCAACCCGGCGGCGATCCACGCCAGGGCCCGCGAACTCGCCCCGCACCTGCGCTCGGTGTTCCTGGTCGAGCCGGACCAGGCGCACACCGTGCCCGAGGACGTCGACCACGCCGTCATCGGCAGCCGGCGCTACTGGGAGGTGCTGGCCCGCGCCAAGTACCTGGTCAACAACGCCAACTTCGCCGAGGGCATTGTCAAGCGCCCCGGCAGCGTCCACCTGCAGACCCAGCACGGCACCCCGCTGAAGACCATGGGCGTCGACCAGTCCACGTATCCGGTGGTGGCGGCCGCGAGCGGCAGCTTCACCAAGCTGCTGGGCCGCGTGGACCGCTGGGACTTCAACCTCTCCGCCAACCGGCACTCCACCCGGATGTGGGAGCGCGCCTACCCGGGGTCCTACGAGCAGTTGGAGTACGGCTACCCGCGCAACGACGTCTACGTCACGGCGACCGCCGACGACGTCGCCCGCGTGCGGCGCGAACTCGGCGTCCCCGAGGGAAAGACGGCCGTCCTGTACGCGCCCACGCACCGCGACTGGGAGGCAGGGTTCGGTACGGGCGCCCTGGACCCGGAGGCGTTCTGCGAGGCGGCCGGCGAGGACGTGGTGGTGCTGCTGCGCGCCCACTACTTCTACGACCGGGGCGGCAGGAGGAGCAGCGGCCGGATCATCGACGTGACCGGGCACCGCTCGGCCGAGGACGTGTGTCTGGCCGCCGACGCGCTGGTCACCGACTACTCGTCGATCATGTTCGACTACGCCAACCTGGACCGCCCCATCGTCGTGTACGCCGACGACTGGGACGTCTACCGGGAGACCCGCGGCGTCTACTTCGACCTGATGGCGGCCCCGCCCGGGCCGGTGGCTCGGACGCCGGAGGAACTGGCCCACGTCTTCCGCGACGGCTCGTACGCGGGCCCGGAGTCGGCGGCGCTGCGGGCTGCCTTCCGCGAGCGGTTCTGCGAGTTCGACGACGGCCGGGCCGCCGAGCGCGTGGTGCGCCGGGTGCTGCTCGGCGAACCGCCCGAGACCCTGCCGCCCGTGGTCCCGCTCGCCGAGCGCGTCCCGGCCCCCGCCGCCACCCTCGTGAGGAGCTGATCCCGCCGTGCCCCGCTTCAGCGTCATCATCCCCTGCTTCAAGGTGCAGGGTTTCCTGCGCGAGTGTCTGGACTCGGTCCTGGACCAGTCGTACCGGGACATCGAGGTCGTCGCCGTGGACGACTGCTCCCCGGACGACTGCGGCGCGATCCTCGACGAGTACGCCGCCCTCGACGAGCGGGTGCGCGTGCTGCACCTGGACGAGAACGTCGGCCTCGGCCGGGCCCGCAACGCGGGACTGCCGCACGCCACCGGCGACTACCTCTTCTTCCTCGACAGCGACGACACCCTCACCCCTGGCGCCCTGCGCGCGATGGCCGACCGGCTCGCGGAGGCGGACGACCCGGACGTCCTGGTCTTCGACTACGCGCGCACCTACTGGTGGGGCGGCACCCGGCGCAACGTCCTCGCCCAGGTGCTCGCTCAGACCGACGAGACCTTCACCGCCGCCGAGCGCCCCGAGATCCTCGACCTGCTGATGGTGGTGTGGAACAAGGTCTACCGGCGCAACTTCGTGGAGCGGGAGGGCTTCACCTTCCCGCCGGGCTACTACGAGGACACGCCGTGGACCTTCCCGGTGATGTTCGCCGCCGGGCGGATCGCCACGCTGGACCGCATCTGCCTGAACTACCGGCAGCGCCGCCAGGGCAACATCCTGTCCACCACCGGCCGCAAGCACTTCGACGTGCACGCGCAGTACGAGCGGGTCTTCGCGTTCCTCGACGACCGGCCCGAACTGGCGGCCCGCTGGCGGCCGTTCCTGCACACCAAGATGGGTGAGCACTGCCTGGACATCCTGTCCAAGCCGGACCGGCTGCCGCCCTCGGACAAGGCGGAGTTCTTCCGCCGCACCGCCGAGCTGTTCCGGGCGTACCGGCCGCGGGGCGCGGAGATCCCGGCCGAGCTGCGCGTGCTGGAGCGCGGGGTCCTCGGGTACCCGGCCTACCGGCTGCGGCGGGAGTCGGGCCGGGCGGGCCGGGAGCTGGAGCGGCGGGCACGGCAGGCGAGCGGGTCGGTCGCCGGGCGCCTGGGCCGGGTGCGGACCGCGGTGCGCACGCGCCGCCAAGTCGATCCCGACCTCGTCGTGTACTCGGCGTTCTCCCACCGGGGCGTGCTGGGCGATCCCGCGGCGATCCACCGCAAGGCCCGCGAGATCGCCCCGCACCTGCGCGGCGTGTGGGTGGTCCGCGGCGAGGAGGAGGCGGCGGCGCTGCCGCCGGACACCGAGCACGTGATCCTCGGCAGCGCGGACTACCACCGGGCGGTGGAGCGGGCCGCGTTCCTCGTCAACAACGTCAACTGGCCCTACGCGGTGCCCAAGCGGCCGGACAGCGTCCACATCCACACCCACCAGGGCACCCCGCTCAAGTACATGGGCGCCGACCTGCTGGGCCGGCCCGGCGCCCGGCACGGCCTGGACGTGCCGCAGATGCTGCGCCGGGCCGACCGCTGGGACCACAGCCTGGTCGCGGGCCGGTACGCGGAACGGATGTGGGAACGGGCGTACCCCTGCCACTTCACGTCCGCGCGTACCGGCAGCCCGCGCAACGACGTGCTGGTGAACGCCGGGCCGGAGGCGGGCCGCCCCACGCGCGAGCGGCTCGGCGTCCCCGACGGGAACACCGTGGTGCTGTACGCGCCGACCCGCCGCGAGTACCGGCGGGGCGGGTACGTGGAGCGGATCGACCTGGCCCGGCTCGCCGCCGACCTCGGCGACGGCCACACCCTGGTGGTGCGGCTGCACCCGTCCCTGGCCGACGGACCGGCGCGCGGCCTGGGCCTGTCGGAGCTGCACCGGCGGGGCGTGCTGATCGACGCGACCGACGAGCCGCACGTCGAGGACCTGATGCTCGCCTCCGACCTGCTGATCACCGACTACTCGGCGCTGATGTTCGACTACGTCCTCCTGGACCGGCCGGTCCTGGTCCACGCGGACGACTGGGCCGCCTACACGGCGAGTCGCGGCGCCTACTTCGACATCACCGCCGAGGCACCGGGCCACGTCTCGCGCTCCTACCGGGAGCTGGCGTGGCTGCTGGCCTCCGGGACGTGGCGGGACGAGGAGGCGGCCCGGCTCAGGTCCGCGTTCCGGGCCCGGTTCTGCGAGTACGAGGACGGCCGGGCCGCCGAGCGGGTGGTGCGGACGCTGCTGCTCGGCGAGCCGATGCCGGAGCCCGGCGGCGTGCCGGGCGCCCGGACCGTCCCGGACGCCACCGGCCGCGACCTGCTGGCCTCGCCGTGAGGCCGCGCACCTGGGTGCTGCTCCTGGCCGCGGTGTTCGCCCTGCTCCAGCTCGCGAACGTCACCGGCCGGGACACCCCCGACACCAAGAACTACCTGTCGTACGCCCTGAGCCTGACCGGTGAGAGCAAGCGCGGGGTGGCGGCGGCCACCATCGACTACGTGTGCGCGAGCAAGGCGTCGACGGCCCGCCGTGACCAGAGCGTCCACGTGGTCCGCTTCCACCGCCCCGACCCCACCGACCGGGTCATGGACGAGTGCCGGGAGCGGGAGTGGCGGCAGGTGGAGCCGCGGCTGGCGGCCGGGCAGACCGGCGGGCACACCGTGCCGTACATGACGGAACGCTTCATGCGCATCTTCGAGGCGCGTCCCGGCTACCCGCTGTTCCTGGTGCCGTTCGTCACGCTGCTCGGGGTGACGTGGGGGCTGTGGGCGGCGGGCGTCGTCATCGCCTGCGCCGGCGGCGCCCTGGTCTTCCTGATCCTGCGCACCCTGTCCGTACCGGTGCCGCTCGCGCTGACCGGGCAGGCGCTGTACTACGTGCTGCCCTGCGGGACGACGGCCATGCGCCCGATGACCGAGGGCCTGCTGATGGCGCTGTCGCTGGCGGCGGTGTGGGGGTGCGCGCTGGTGCTGCGGGAGGGGCGGCGGCGGGCCGGGTACGCGCTGGTCGGCGGGTCGCTGCTGGCGCTGTTCGCGGTGAAGCATTCCCAGGCCCTGTTCCTCGGGGTGTGCCTGGCGGCGGCGGGTGCGCTGATCGCGCTGCGACGGTGCCGGCGGGGCCGCCCGCCGGGCCGGGACGTGCTCGCGCTCGCGGCCGTCGGGCTCGCCGGTGCCGCCGTGACGATGCTCCTGTCGGGACTGCTGCGCTACCCGTCCGTGTCCGACAGCCTCCAGGACCTGCTGACCGGCCATTTCGCCCGGCCGGACCGGAAGGACCCGTGGCCCGAGTTCTGGCAGTTGCAGGGCAACTTCTGGGTGGAGTGGCTGCGCCGGCAGGCGTGGGAGCCGCTGTTCGTCGCGGCCCTCGCCGCCGGGGCGTGGGGCGCGCTGCGGCGCGGTGGCACGGTCGGGGTCTTCCTGGTCGCGGTGGCGTTCACGGGCGTCCTGACGCAGGCGGGGCATCCGGACATCGACATCTGGGGCGAGCGGCTGATCGTGCTGGCGTGGCT
Organism: Streptomyces mutabilis; assembly: GCF_014649815.1. Taxonomy (GTDB): domain Bacteria; phylum Actinomycetota; class Actinomycetes; order Streptomycetales; family Streptomycetaceae; genus Streptomyces; species Streptomyces mutabilis. The sequence goes on from NZ_BMTT01000001.1 coordinate 905,113, forward strand.
GCTGCCGGTGGTGGGCGTTCCGCTGCTGCTGGAGCCGGCGGTGCGGGGCGGCCGGGTGGCGCTGCCGGTGCAGGAGCAGGGGCAGGGGCAGGGGCAGGGGCAGGGGCAGGCCGAACGGGCGCGCGCGGCCGACTGACAGTCACTCAATGCGGTGACGTGAAGTCACGTCGTTGACTTCGGAGGGACTGCCGGGAACATACGGCAAATGCCCCAAATGTTCCACCCTTCGTCCGTCCCGTGAGCGCCGGTGCCCTCGTCCGGCGGCCCGTGCGCGGTGCGACGGCGCTTCGCGGCGGCCGGTCCTGGCGCCCCACCCCGTACCAGGCCGTCGGCTTCCTGTTCTTCCTCCTGATGACGCTGGCGTACTGGGCGGTGCCGCTGTGCTGCGACGCCGGCCAGCACGCGGCCGTCGTCGAGCGCCTGAAGGCGGATCTGCTCCACCCCCGCCACCCGATGGCCGACCTGCCGGGCGAGGGCAGCGCCTACTACTCGCCGTACGCCGTCGCGCAGGGTCTGTTCGCCCGGCTGACCGGGCTGGGCGGCTGGGAGGTGGTGCGGCTCGCCGGGCCGCTGAACCTGCTGGTGCTGCTGACCGGCCTCGGCCGCTTCGTGCGGGTGCTGAGCCCGCGTCCGTGGGCGCCGGTGCTGGCTCTGGGGGCGATGACGCTGCTGTGGGGCACCGAGCGGGCCTGGTGGAGCGGCTACCTCGGACTGATGTCGATGACGGGCAACCTCGGCTACCCGTCGGCGTTCGCGATCGGACTCACCTTCTGGGCCTGGGCCCTGACGGGCGCGCGGGCCCGGGACGCGCGCCGGGTGCGCTACGTGGGGCCGAGCGGGCTGCACGGCCTGCCCGGGTACGCGGGGCTCGGCCTCCTGTACGGGCTGATCCTCCTCGTCCACCCGATCACGGCGGTGGCGGCGGCGCTGGGCGCGGTGGCGCTGGTGGCCGGATGGCAGCGGGGGTGGCGGGGGCCGGTCGTCGGGCGGTGGGCGCTGACGGGCGGCGTGGCGACGGCCTCGGCGGCACTGTGGCCGTACTTCGACGTGTTCGCGCTGGCCGGCGACGAGAGCGTGGACGGGATGCACCGGGTCCTGTACCTGGACCTGCCCGGGGAGTTCTGGCTGGCGCTGCTCGGGCTGCCGGCGCTGTGGCTGCGCGGGCGGGCGTCGGCGCGTGATCCGCTGGTGCTGATGTTCGCGCTGGACTGCGCCGTGGTGGCGTACGGCTGGTTCAGCGGCCACTACACCTACGGCCGGATCCTCGGGCTGACGCTGGTGCCGTTGCAGTTCGCCCTGGCGGTGGAGTTGGCGGCGCCCCGGCCGTGGGGGTGGCGGCGCGGGGCGCTGGGGTGGGCGGCGGCCGCGGGGGCGCTGCTGGGTTTCCTCACCGTCCAGGCGGGGGCGGTGGTGCCGCGGGCGCTGGACCCGGTCGGCTTCGAGCAGCCACCGCACTGGCCGACGTACGAGTGGGCGGCGCGGCACATCGGCCCCGGCGAGGTCGTGATCACCGACGGCTACTTCGCCGGTCACGCCATCGCCGGGTACGGGCCGAACCTGGCGGCGCCCGCCTGGCCGGACCCGTCGCTGGACGAGCGGGAGCGCGTGCGACGGGCGGCCGACGTCGAGGCGTACCTCGAGCCCGGCTCGACCCGTGCCGAGCGCGCCGCCGTCGTCCGCCGCTACCACGTCCGCTGGCTGCTGCTGACGCGCTGGCAGCCGGTGCCCGAAGAGGCGGTGGTGGTGGCGTGGAGCGAGCGGACGGGAGAGGTGCTGGCGCGGGTCCCGGCCGGGAGGTGACTACTCGATGACGAGGTCTACCGGGATGTTGCCGCGGGTCGCGTTGGAGTAGGGGCAGACCTGGTGGGCCTGCTCGACCAGCTTGCGGCCGGTCTCCTCGTCCACGCCCTCGGGCAGCTCGACGCGCAGCGTGACGGCGAGCGCGAAGCCCTCGCCCTGCTTGCCGATGCCGACCTCGGCGGTCACCGCGGCGTCGCCGACGTCTACCTTCGCCTGCCGGCCGACGAGGCCGAGGGCGCTGCCGAAGCAGGCGGCGTACCCGGCGGCGAACAGTTGCTCGGGGTTGGTGCCCTGACCGCTGCCGCCCATCTCGACGGGGATGCCGAGCGCGAGGTCGAGCGTGCCGTCGGAGCTGACGGTGCGGCCGTCGCGGCCGTGGGTGGCGGTGGCGGCGGCGGTGTAGAGCGCGTCCATGGGTGAACCGTCCCTCACTGAAGATCTGAGAAGCGTCTCGGCGACGCCTGACACCCACTAGTAGAGCACGCAATTAAGTTGTGCACAACTAAATGGTGCGCAATACCCGTCGGCTACCCTGGAGGCATGACCACGCCCGCAACGGACTGGCTCCGCCTGGACCAGCAGATCTGCTTCTCCCTGAACGCGGCCTCGCGCGCCTTCAACGGCGTCTACCGCGTGGTTCTCAAGGACCTCGGGCTCACCTACCCGCAGTACCTGGTGATGCTGGTGCTCTGGGAGCACGGGGAGCTGCCGGTGAAGAAGCTCGGCGAGCACCTGCGGCTCGACTCCGGCACGCTGTCGCCCCTGCTCAAGCGGCTGGAGGCGGCCGGTCTGGTCCGGCGGGAGCGCAGCGTGCGTGACGAGCGGTCGGTTCGGGTGCGGCCGACCGGGGAGGGCGTGGCACTGCGCGAGCGGGCCACCGAGGTGCCGCGCCGGGTCGCGACGGCGACCGGTCTGGACCTCGCGGAGGTCCAGGACCTGCGCGCCCGCCTCGACCGGCTCACGGCGGCCCTGGACACGTACGGCACCGAAGCGGCCTCCACCGCGTCCTGACCGGTGCGGGGCCCGTCGGGCGCCGGGATGACGGATCATGACTACCGAGGACCACTGACGAGGGGACGGCCGCACATGACCTGGCTGATCACCGGCGGCGCCGGATACATCGGGGCGCACGTCGTACGCGCGATGACGGAGGCGGGCGAGCGGACGGTCGTGTACGACGACCTGTCCACCGGAATCGCCGAGCGCGTGCCCGACGGCGTCCCCCTGGTGGTGGGCTCGGTCCTGGACGGCGAACGGGTCGCCCGCGCCCTCGCCGACCACTCCGTCACCGGTGTGGTGCACCTCGCCGCGAAGAAGCAGGTCGGCGAGTCGGTGCAGCTGCCGCTGGACTACTACCGGGAGAACGTCGAGGGTCTGCGCGTTCTGCTGGAGGCGGTTACGGCCGCCGAGGTCCCGTCCTTCGTCTTCTCCTCCTCCGCGGCCGTTTACGGCATGCCCGACGTGGACCTGGTGACGGAGGAGACGCCGTGCCTGCCCATGTCGCCGTACGGCGAGACCAAGCTGGCCGGTGAGTGGCTGGTCCGCGCGACCGGCCGGGCGACGGGGCTGTCCACGGCCTGCCTGCGCTACTTCAACGTGGCGGGCGCGGCAAGCCCGGAGCTGGCCGACACCGGCGTCCACAACCTCGTCCCGATGGTCTTCGAGAAGCTCAGCGAGTCCGCGGCCCCCCGGATCTTCGGCGACGACTACGCGACGCCGGACGGCACCTGCGTCCGCGACTACATCCACGTGGTCGACCTGGCCGAGGCCCACGTCGCCGCGGCCCGCGCCCTGGGGTCCGCCCCCGGCCGCACCCTCACCCTCAACATCGGCCGGGGCGAGGGCGTCTCCGTCCGCGAGATGATCGACCGCATCAACGCCCTCACCGGCTACGACCACCCCCCGACGGTCACTCCGCGCCGCCCCGGCGACCCGGCCCGCGTGGTCGCCTCGTCCGACCGCGCCGCCGTGGAACTGGGCTGGAAGGCCAAGTACGACGTCGAGGACATGATCACGTCGGCGTGGGCGGGCTGGGTGCGGCTGCATCCGAAGGCCGCGCGGGACTGAGGCGCGCACCACCGACGGTCACCCGGGCCGCCGGGACCGCGGGCTTCCCCGCGCCGCCCGCGGTTCCGGGTGCGGCTCACAACCGCTGAACGCAGGGCGGCCCGCCACTGCGGCGAGGGATCCGCGCCCGGCCGCGTCCAGCACTCCCGGCCGCCGGCGATCCGCCTCCCGCACCGTCCACAGCGACGCGACCCGGTGGACACCCAGCGTCCTGTGCGGGGACCTCCACCTCGGAGACCACGGTGTCGCCGTCGGCCACGACGCGCATCACGTGGATCGACCAGCCCTCGGGTACTCCGCGTCGACACGCCTAGAGCGCCTTCAGCCCCTCCGCCGTCGCCCGCGCCAGCGCTCCCAGGTACCCCTTCGGCAGCTTCGGGCTGCGGATGACCACCGAACGCCAGTACAGCGGGCCCGAGATCAGGTCGAGCGCGAGGTCGGTGTCGACGGCCGGGCCCAGCTCGCCGCGTTCCGCCGCCGCCGCGAGGATCCTGCTGGCGACGCCGTCCTGCCCCTCCCTCAGGGTCTTCCGCATGGCCTCGGCGATGTCGGGATTGCGGGCGGCCTCGGCCTGCAGGTCCGGGATGATCTGCGAGGCCACCGGGTGGCGCAGGGCCCGGGACGTCACCTCGTACAGCAACCGCAGGTCGCCCTCCAGGGACCCGGTGTCCGGCACGGGCAGGCCCTGCACGGCGAGCGCGGAGACGATGTCGAGGACCAGGTGCAGCTTGGAGCGCCAGCGCCGGTAGACGGCCGTCTTGCCGACCCCCGCGCGGCGCGCGATGCCCTCGATGGACATCCGCGCGTAGCCGACCGCCGCCAGTTCCTCGAAGACCGCCGCCCGGATGGCCTCCGTCACGTCCTCGCGGAGCACCGCCGCCCCGGCGGGTGCCCGGCGGCGCGGGCGCGGCTGCGGCTCGTCGGCGTGGGTCGTCATGCGAGCCAAGCATAGGGGCGTAACGACGAAACGGTTGCGTTCCGACGCGGCGACGCCCTACGCTCACGTTACGACGATACGGTCCCGTCCCGACGTAATGAACGTGCTTCGACACGCAGGTGAACGCCGGGCGTCACCTCCCCCTCCCCCGAGCGAAAGCAGCGGATGTGAGCCAGGTCCTCCACACACCGCCTCCGAAACCGGCCCCGGCCTCCCCGGCCTCCCTCGCCGACGAACACGACCTCGCGGCCCTCGCCGCCCGCCACGGCCTGACGGTCAGCGGCGCCCGCCCCTCCCTGCCGGAGTACGTCCGCCAACTCTGGGCGCGCCGGCACTTCATCACCGCCTTCGCCACCGCCAAGCTCACCGCCCAGTACAGCCAGGCCAAGCTGGGCCAGGTCTGGCAGGTGATGACGCCCCTGCTCAACGCGGCGGTGTACTACTTCATCTTCGGCGTGCTGATGAACACCAGCCGGGGCGTGGAGGACTTCGTCCCGTTCCTGGTCACCGGCGTGTTCGTGTGGACCTTCACGCAGAGCTCGATCATGGCGGGCACCAAGGCCATCTCCGGCAACCTCGGCCTCGTGCGCGCCCTGCACTTCCCGCGGGCCGCGCTGCCGGTCTCCTTCTGCCTCCAGCAGCTCCAGCAACTGCTGTTCTCGATGGCCGCGCTCGTCGTCATCCTGCTCGCCTTCGGCGTGCCGCCCGCCCCGTCCTGGGTGCTGGCGGTGCCGGCACTGGTGCTGCAGTTCCTGTTCAACGCGGGCGTGTCGCTGTTCATGGCCCGGGTGGGCGCCAAGATCCCCGACGCGGCCCAGCTGATGCCGTTCCTGCTGCGCACCTGGATGTACGCCTCCGGCGTCATGTTCAGCATCGACCACATGACCGGCCCGGACAGCGGCCTGCCCTCCTGGGTCGGCACGGTGCTCCAGCTCAACCCCGCCGTCGTCTACATCGACCTGATGCGCTTCGCCCTGATCGACACCTTCGACGCGAGCCACCTGCCGCCCCACGTGTGGGCGCTCGCGCTCGGCTGGGCGCTGGTCGCCGGCGTCGGCGGTTTCATCTACTTCTGGAAGGCCGAGGAGACGTACGGTCGTGGCTGACACCCCCGCTGACAACACCCCCGCCGGCACCCCCGCCGAGCGCGTCCCCACCGTCGTCGCCGACGGCGTCGACATCGTCTACCGGGTCAACGGCACCGGCGCCGGCCGGGGCTCCGCGACCGCCGCCCTCAACCGCATCGTGCGCCGGAAGAAGGCCGAGAAGGCGGCGGGCGTACGCCGGGTGCACGCTGTGAAGAACGTCTCCTTCGTGGCGTACCGGGGCGAGGCCATCGGCCTGATCGGCACCAACGGTTCCGGCAAGTCGACGCTGCTGAAGGCGGTCGCCGGTCTGCTCCCCGTCGAGAACGGCCGCATCTACACCGACGGCCAGCCCTCCCTCCTCGGCGTCAACGCGGCCCTGATGAACGACCTCACCGGTGAGCGCAACGTGCACCTCGGCGGCCTGGCGATGGGCATGTCCCGGGCGCAGATCAAGGAGCGGTACCAGGAGATCGTCGACTTCTCCGGGATCAACGACAAGGGCGATTTCATCACCCTGCCGATGCGCACGTACTCCTCCGGCATGGCGGCCCGGCTGCGCTTCTCCATCGCCGCCGCCAAGGACCACGACGTCCTCCTCGTCGACGAGGCCCTGGCCACCGGTGACCGCTCCTTCCAGAAGAGGTCCGAGGAACGCATCCGGGAGCTGCGCAAGCACGCCGGCACGGTGTTCCTGGTGAGCCACAGCAACAAGTCGATCCGGGACACCTGCGACCGGGTGCTGTGGCTGGAGCGCGGCGAGCTGCGCATGGACGGGCCGACGGACGAGGTCCTGAAGGAGTACGAGAAGTTCACCGGCGGCCCGGACAGGGCGGCCAAGCCCGCCCCGAAGGCGAAGACGGCCGCCTGACCGCCTGCGGGGCGCCGCGCCCCTCCCCCGGGAGGCGCACCTGCGGTTAACCCTTTTGCCCGATTAGTGCAACTATGGCCGGACGAACGAACAGGAGTGTGCCGGGAGCGACGACGGCGAAGGAGTCCCCGCGATGTCCGAGACCCCCGACCTCAGCGTCATCGTCCACGGTGCCAACGTCCAGGACCACCTGCCCGCCCTCCTCGACACCCTCGACGCCCACCCCCTCACCGGCGTCGAGGTGATCGTCGCCGCCGTCGGGGACTGGGCGCGGGAGGCGGCCGAGCGGCACACCCCCGCGTTCACCGTGCTCCCCCTCCCGGACGGGGCGGGCGACGCCGCGGCCCGCGCGGCGGGGGCGGCACGCGCGGCGGGCCGGTGGCTGCACTTCGTCCACGCCAAGGACGGCGTGCCCGCCGGCGCCCCGCGCACGGTCGCCGAGCACACCGCGGACCTCCCCGACACGGTGGACGTCCTGCTCTTCGACCACGTCCGCAGCACCTGGCGGGCCTCCGGCCTGCCCTCCCCCGACGGCCCCCGCCTCGCCCGCGCGGGCCGGGCCGGCCTCGCCCTCGACGACCACGCGGCGCTGCTGTCGGTGACCGGGCTGCTCGGCAACCGCGCCGTGCGCGCCGGATTCTGGCGGGCGAACGAACGGCTCCTCACCACCGACGACGAACCGTTCGCCGCGTACACCGCCCTGCTGCTCGCCGACCGCGTCGCCTGCCTGCCCCACCCGGCGTACGAGGACCGGCGACTGCGCGCCGAGAGCCTGCCGCCGGTCACGCCCGACCGGCACTACGCCCTGATCGAGCGCTACGAGCGGCTCCTCGACCTGTCCGCCGGCCGGCCCGCCGTCCACGCCGTCCTGTACGACCTGATGGTCCGCGACTGCCTGCGCGCCCACGCCCGCGCCGGGATGCCGGACGACGTCGCACGGGAATTCTTCCACCGGGCGTCCCTGGCCGCCCGGCAGCACCGCCCCGAGGGCCACCGGCGCCGGACCGGCCTCGAAGGCGTACGCCGGTCGCTGCTGGAGCAGGACGCCCGCGCCCGGTACCGCACGCTGCAGGTCGCCAACCGCACGCGCCTCCGCGCGCGGTCGGCGGCGCGCACCGCCCGGCACCGGGCCGGGACACGGCTGCGCGCCCTCCAGTACCGCCGGGCGCTCGCCGAGCCGGTCGACCAGCATCTCGCCGTCTTCTCGGCGTACTGGGCGCGCGGGGTGGCCTGCAACCCGGCCGCGACAGCCGCCAAGCTCGCCGAACTCGCCCCGAGCGTGCACCCGGTGTGGGTGGTCACGGCGGCGAACGCGGCCCTGCTGCCGCCCGGCACCGACCACGTCGTCCCCGGCAGCCGCCGCTACTGGGAGGTGCTGGCCCGCGCCAAGTACCTAGTCAACAACGTCAACTTCCCGGACGCGGTGGTCAAACGCCCCGGCACGGTTCACCTCCAGACCCACCACGGCACCCCGCTCAAGCGCATGGGCCTGGACCAGATGCCGTACCCCGCCGCCGCCCGGGGACTGGACTTCCAGGCGCTGCTGGAGCGGGTGGACCGGTGGGACTTCAGCGTCAGCGCCAACAGCCACTCCACCCGCATGTGGCAGCGGGCGTACCCGTCCCGGCACGTCTCCCTCGACCACGGCTATCCGCGCAACGACGTCTTCTACACGGCCGGCGCCCCCGAGGTCCGCGCGGTCCGCGAACGCCTCGGCATCGCGCCCGGCCACCGGGCGATCCTGTACGCGCCCACCCACCGCGACTACGAGGCCGGCTGGACCCCCCGCCTGGACCTGGCCGCACTCGCCGAACGGCTCGGTGAGGACACGGTCCTCCTGGTGCGCGCCCACTACTTCTACGAGAACGCCACCTCACCCCTGGCGGGCCTGCGCCGCACCGGCCGGATCATCGACGTCTCCTCCTACGACCCCGTCGAGGACCTGTGCCTGGCCGCCGACGCGCTGGTCACCGACTACTCGTCGATCATGTTCGACTACGCCAACCTGGACCGCCCGATCGTCATCCACGCCGACGACTGGGAGACCTACCGCACCACCCGCGGCGTCTACTTCGACCTGATGGCCGAGACCCCGGGCCCGGTCGCCCGCGACCAGGCCGAACTGACGGAGATCCTCACCACCGACGCCTGGCGCGACGCCCGCGCGGCGAAGGCGCGGGCCGCCTTCCGCCGCAGGTTCTGCGAGTACGACGACGGCCGCGCCGCCGAACGCGTCGTGCGCCGGGTCTTCCTCGGCGAGGACGAACGGACGCTGCCTCCGATCCTGCCGATCGAGGAGCGCACCCCGGCCCCGAGCCCCGAGGAGGCGACGGCGTCATGAGCACCGCTCAGCCGACGGACACCCCCGACGTCACCGTCACGGTCATCGTCTACAACGACGCCGAACGCCTTCCCCGCGCGGTGGCGTCCGTCCTGCGCCAGACCCACGCGAACATCGAGGTCGTCATCAGCGACGACCACTCGACGGACGCCACCGAGGAGGTGGCCCGCGAGCTGGCGGCCCGCGATCCCCGTGTCGTGTACCTGCGGCTGGCCGAGAACAGCGGCGGGTGCAGCGCCCCGCGCAACCGTGCCCTGGAGATCGCCCGAGCCCCGTACCTGATGTTCCTGGACAGCGACGACGAACTGCCCGAGCGCGCCGTCGAGGTGCTGCTCGCCGCCCACCGCGAGCGCGACCTGGACTTCGCGATGGGCGCGGTGCACCGCGTACGCGTGGACGGCGGACGCCGTACGACCTGGATGCCGCACCTGGTCGCCGAACGCCGCACGCTCGACGGCATCGAGGCCGACCCGCGCCTGCTCTTCGAGCACCTGTCGACCAGCAAGATGTACGCCCGCGCCTTCCTCGACCGCCACGACCTGCGCTTCCCCGAGGGCATCCACTACGAGGACCAGCTCTTCACGGCGCAGGCGTACTGCCTGGCCAAGACGTTCACCGTCGTCCCCGAGCCGGTCTACCGCTGGTACGTCGCCCCGTACGCCGCCTCCGGGACGGCCTCGATCTCCAACCAGCGGCACAAGCTGACCAACGTCCGCGACCGCGTCCACGTGCAGCGCCTCATCGACGCCTTCCTGGCCGACAGCGGGCACGAGTCGCTGCGGGAGGACAAGGACTTCAAGTTCCTCAAGCACGACTTCCGGATGTACGCCGGTGACCTCCCGTACCGGGACGAGACGTGGCTCGCGTCCTTCGCGGACATCATGGTCCCGTACCTCGACACGCTCGCCCCGGGCGCCTACGCGCGCCTGCCCCGCGCCGAGCGGGTGGTGCTCCAGCTGGTCCGCGACGGCCGCCTGTCCGACGTACGGATCGCGGCCCGGGGCCTCGGCCACGACGTGGCCCCGCGCCGGATCACGCCGGACGCGACCGACGGCCGCGCCTACTGGGGCGAGGAGGTCCCGCGCTCCGAACAGGCCCGCCGAGAGCTGGACCTGACGGAGCTGGACCTGGACACCCGCCCGTTCTTCGGTGCCCAGCTGCGACATGAGATCACGGAGATCGCGCGCGGTCCCGGCGCCTCGGTCGACCTGGCCGTCCGCACCTACGACCCGGCCCTCCGTCTCCCGGTCGGCCACCGGCGCGCCGTCCTCCACCTCTCCCCCGGCCGTCGCCGACTCACGGTCCCGTTCCGCCTCTCGCCCGTCCGCCCCGGCGTCTTCGAGGGCCGCGTACGCCTGGACCTGGCATCGGCCCGCCTCCCCCTCCAGGGGTTCGAAGGCGTCCGCCACCCCGTGCTCCGGCTCCGCCACCAGGGCCGGACCCACACGGGACTCATCCTGGCCCCGCTCGCCTTCCCACCTCTCGCCGCCCGGATTCCCTACCGCTCGGGCGCCCTGCCCCACCGGGTCACGGTGGAACCGGAGGGCCACAACCCGGGCCGCCTGCAGATCCGCTGGCAGCCGGTGGGCGCCACGGCGTCCGTCGTCCGCCCGGCCCTGCGCCGCCTGGCCACACCCCGCGCGAGGCGCGCGGCCCGCCTGGCGGCGAGCGTCCTGCGCTGACGCCGGCCTGCCACAGCTGCGTAGCGCGTAGCTGCGGGCAGTGGGCGCAGCGGCACCCCGCCACGCCGGGCCGCGACACCCCCCCGTGCCGCTCACCGCACCACCGCGTACAGAACCTCCCCACCGGGCCCCCGCGCCACCACCGCCAACCCCCCGACCCCCAGAAGCCCGTCCCCCCGGTCCACCACCCACCGCACCCCGTACTCCCGCACGATGCCCTGCCGCACACTCCCCACCGCCCCCTCCGAGAAGTACGCCCGCACCGCCGCCACCCGTTCCCCCTCGTCCCGCAGGAAGAAGTCGGGATACCCGGGAGCCACGGTGTACGCCCCGTACGCCGGAATCTGCCGCGAGGGAAGCTTCCTCGCCATGACCACGTCCCCGTACTCCACCCACGGCGTGATCCAGTGGTACCCCGTCCAGGGCTCCCGGTACTTCGCCTCGACCACCCCCGGCAGCAGCCCCCGGTCCACCACGTACCCGAGCGCCCCCGCCTGCGCCCACGCCCCCACCACCAGGGCCGCGCCCAGCACGCACGCCCACACCGTCCGCACCGCCCGCCGCCCGGAACCGACCACCTCCAGCGCCACCGCGAGCTGCGCCGGGATCAGCGCGGCGGGCAGCGCCCTCCCCCACGACCAGTGCCCGCTCACCCCACCCGCCAGGAACACCACCGCGCCCAGCGCGAAGAACAGCACCAGTACGTCCCGCCGGTCACGCCACCAGCGCAACCCCAGCGCCGCCACGCCCACCAGCACCAGCCAGTACCGCCCGAGCAGGTCCCGGTACAGCGACCGGTGCACCGCGTTCATCCCGTCCCCCGCACCGAGCAGCGCGAAGAAGTCGTAGTACGGCCAGGCCCACAGCACCGCCACCCCCAGTCCCAGGCCCGCGCCCAGCCACCGCCACGCCACCCGCTCCGCCCGGGAGCCGAACACGACGGCGAGCGCGCCCAGCGAGGCGACCACCCCGGAGAACTGATGGACGAGCAGGATCACCGCCCACAGCACTCCGCACCCGAGCCGGACCCACCGACCGGCCGGCCGCACCAGCAACGCCCACAGGTGGAAGGCGAGACCGAGCGCGAGCAGGCTCGGATAGGCCACCGTGAGCGCGAGGGAGTGAAGACCGAGGAAGCCGCTCCAGCTGAACTCGTCCGTGCCCCACAACAGCACCAGGCACAGCAGCGCCAGCGGCGGCGCCGCCCGGTGCCCGCTCAGCGTGCGAACGTACCGCCAGACCCCCGTCACCAGCACCCCGAGGGCCAGCAGCGCCCCGATCCGCAGCACGACGAAGACGGACCACCCCGTCGCCCCGGCCACGCAGCCGAGCAGCACCGTCCACGGCGAGTAGTACGGACTCGGCGTGTCCGCGTCGACCAGTGGGTTCCCGGGATCGGTCAGGCTGTGCCGCAGCCGCTCGACGGTGGCCGCGTGGATGCCGAGGTCGCCGGCCCAGGGCAGCCGGACGACGGCCAGGAGCAGCAGCAGCAGGAGGACGAGCGCGGCGACGCGTGTCGTCCAGAGACGCCCAGTCACGCGGTCACCCTATACGGGGCATTCCACCCGTAACGGTCATGAGGGCGCCCCGGGTCGCGGGACCCGGGGCGCCTCACACGGCTGTGCGACTACGGCATCACGCCGTCACGAATGCGTGCGCAGCAGCGTCCGCATCGTCCGCATGGCCACCGACAGGTTGGAGAGGTCGAACGCGTCCGAGTTGTGGATCTCCTCCAGCGTGGTGCGGGCCCGGCCGAGGATCGCCGCGTTCTTCTGCTCCCACGCCTTGAACCGCTGCTCCGGCGTCGACGTGCCGTTGCCGGCCGCCAGCACGTCGGCGGTGAGCGCCGCGTGCGCCGCGTACAGGTCCTCGCGGATCGCCGCGCGGGCCATGGACTGCCAGCGGTCGGTGCGCGGCAGGGCGCTGATGCGGTCCATCAGCTGGGTGACGCCGAGCCGGTCGGCGAGGTCGTAGTACACCTCGGCGACGTCCAGCGGCTCCTTGCCCGTGCGGTCGGCCACCGACACGATGTCCAGCGTCGGGAAGGCCGAGGAGAACCCGGCCACCCGCGTGGCCGGCTCGTCCGGGACACCGGCCGCGGTCAGCTCGTCGTAGATGTGCTGGTACCACTCCGCGTCCGCGCCGCGCAGCAGCTTGGGCAGCTGCGACCAGACCTGCTCGACGCGCTCGGCGAAGAAGTCCACCGTCTCGGCGAGCTCCAGCGGCTGCGGCCGGTTGTTGAGCAGCCACCGCGTGCCGCGCTCGACCAGGCGTCGCGAGTGCAGGCGGATACGGGTCTGCACGGCGGCCTCGACCTTGGTGTCCAGGGCCTCCACCGCGTCCCACACCGGGGAGGAGCGGAAGATCGCCCGGGCCGCGGTCTGCGCCCGCACGATCTCCTCCAGCGACGCGCCGGTCTCCTCGCGCATCCGGTGCAGGTACGTCGTACCGCCCGTGTTGACCGTGTCGTTGACCAGGACGGTCGTCGTGATCTCGCGGCGCAGCGGGTGGCCGTCGATCCGGTCGAGGAACTGCTCGCGCAGCGCCGTCGGGAAGTAGGCGTGCAGCAGGCCCTTGAGGTACGGGTCGTCGGGCAGCGAGGTGTGCAGCAGTTCCTCGGCGACCGTGATCTTCGTGTACGCCAGCAGCACGGCCGTCTCGGGGCCGGTCAGGCCCTGGCCCGCGCCGAGGCGTTCGCGGATCTGGCGGTCGGTGGGCAGGAACTCCAGGGCCCGGTCGAGGCTGCCCTCCCGCACCAGGTGGCGCATGAAGCGCTGCTGGGCGTGGAGCATGTCGTTGGACTGGGCGAGCGCGTTGGCGATCGCCGTGTTCTGCGCGTAGTTGTTGCGCAGGACCAGGGCGCCGACCTCGTCGGTCATCTGGGCCAGCAGCTTGTTGCGCTGCTTGACGGTCATGTCGCCGTCCTTGACCAGACCGTTGAGCAGGATCTTGATGTTCACCTCGTGGTCGGAGGTGTCCACGCCCGCGCTGTTGTCGATGGCGTCCGTGTTGATCTTGCCGCCGGTGCGGGCGAACTCGATGCGGCCCAGCTGGGTCAGGCCCAGGTTGCCGCCCTCGCCCACGACCTGGACGCGCAGGTCCTTGCCGTCGACCCGGATGGCGTCGTTGGCCTTGTCGCCGACGTCGCCGTTGGACTCGGTGGACGCCTTGACGTACGTACCGATGCCGCCGTTCCACAGCAGGTCCACCGGGGAGGTGAGGATCGCCTTCATCAACTCGGCCGGGGTCATCTTGGTGATGCCGGGCTCGATGCCCAGGGCCTCGCGCATGTGGGCGTTGACCGGGATCGACTTGGCCGTGCGCGGGAAGACGCCGCCGCCCGCCGAGATCAGGCCCGCGTCGTAGTCCTCCCACGAGGAGCGCGGAAGCTCGAACAGGCGGCGCCGCTCGGCGTACGAGGTGGCCGAGTCGGGGTTCGGGTCGACGAAGATGTGCCGGTGGTCGAAGGCGGCGACCAGGCGGATGTGCTCGGACAGCAGCATGCCGTTGCCGAACACGTCGCCGGACATGTCGCCGATGCCGACGACGGTGAAGTCCTGGGTCTGGGTGTCCACGCCCAGCTCCCGGAAGTGCCGCTTGACGGACTCCCAGGCGCCGCGGGCGGTGATGCCCATGCCCTTGTGGTCGTAGCCCGCGCTGCCGCCGGAGGCGAAGGCGTCGCCGAGCCAGAAGTTGTAGGACTCGGCGACCTCGTTGGCGATGTCCGAGAACTTCGCCGTGCCCTTGTCGGCGGCGACGACGAGGTAGGTGTCGTCCTCGTCGTGCCGGACGACGTCGGCCGGGGGCACGACCTCGCCGGCCACCATGTTGTCGGTGATGTCGAGCAGCGCCGAGATGAAGGTCCGGTAGCTGGCGATGCCCTCGGCCATCCAGGCGTCCCGGTCGACGCTCGGATCGGGCAGCTGCTTGGCCACGAAGCCGCCCTTGGCGCCGACCGGCACGATGACGGTGTTCTTCACCATCTGCGCCTTGACCAGGCCGAGGATCTCGGTGCGGAAGTCCTCCCGGCGGTCCGACCAGCGCAGACCGCCGCGCGCGACCTTGCCGAAGCGCAGGTGGACGCCCTCGACGCGTGGCGAGTACACCCAGATCTCGAAGGCCGGACGCGGCGCGGGCAGGTCGGGGATGGCCTGCGGGTCGAACTTCATGGAGACGTAGTCGTGCGCCTTGCCGCCCGCCGCCTTCTGGAAGAAGTTCGTCCGCAGCGTCGCCTTGATGACGGTGAGGAAGGAACGCAGGATGCGGTCCTCGTCGAGACTGGCGACCTGGTCGAGGGCCGCGTCGACCTCTTCGAGCAGGGCGTCGACGATCTCCCGCCCGGCACTCTGGCGCTCCGGGGCCATCCGCGCCTCGAACAGGGAGACCAGCAGACGCGTGGTGTGGACGTTGTTGCGGAGGGTGTCCTCCATGTAGTCCTGGCTGAACGTCGAGCCGGCCTGCCGCAGGTACTTGGCGTACGCGCGCAGCACCATGGCCTGCCGCCAGGTCAGCCCGGCGCTGAGGACCAGGGCGTTGAAGCCGTCGTTCTCCGCCTGACCGTTCCAGGTGGCGGCGAAGGCCTCCTGGAAGCGCTCGCGGGCGTCGTCGCCGAGGTAGTCGGCGCCGCCGGCCACCGCCTTCGGCATGCGCAGGCCGAAATCGTAGATCCAGGCCGTGGTGCGGTCCGCGCAGCGCAGGTCGTACGGCCGCTCGTCGGTGACCTCGACGCCGAGCCGGCTGAGCACGGGCAGCACGGCGGACAGGGAGACGGTGCCGCCCTTCTGGTAGATCTTGAACCGGCGCTCCTCGGGCGCGGCGCCGACCGGCTCGTACAGGCTCAGCGCGAACGTCCGGTCCTCGTCGAGCCGCTCCAGGTGGCCGAGGTCGGCGACGGCGGAGCGCGGGCCGTGGTCGGCCTTGTAGCCCTCCGGGAAGGCGCTGCCGTAGCGGCGCAGCAGATCCGCCGCGTGTTCCTCGCCGAACTCGGCGGTCAGCGCCTCGGCGAACCCGTCGGCCCAGGAGCGGGCCGCCTCGACCAGGCGGGCCTCGACGCGCTCCTTGTCGGCGTCGGACAGGTGCGGCAGCTCGGTGCCCTGCGGGACGCGGACGACGAAGTGCAGCCGGGACAGGATCGACTCGGTGTTCCAGGCCGTGAAGTCGACGCTGGTGCCGCCGAGCTCCTCCTTGAGGATGTCGATGATCCGCAGCCGGACACCGGTGGTGTAGCGGTCGCGGGGGAGGTAGACGAGGGCCGAGTAGTAGCGCCCGTACTCGTCCTGGCGCAGGTAGAGACGCAGGCGGCGCCGCTCCTGGAGGTAGAGGACGGAGGTGACGATGGACTGGAGCTCGTCCGGCGGGGTCTGGAACAGCTCGTCGCGCGGGTACGTCTCCAGGATCTGCAGCAGGTCCCGGCCGTCGTGGCTGTTGGGCGAGAACCCGGCCCGCTCCAGCACCTCCTCCACCTTGCGCCGGATCACCGGGACGCGGCGGACGGACTCGGTGTACGCGGCGGAGGAGAACAGGCCCAGGAAGCGGCGCTCACCGACGACGTTGCCGTTCGCGTCGAACTTCTTGACGCCGATGTAGTCCAGGTACGACGGCCGGTGCACGGTCGCCCGGCTGTTGGCCTTGGTCAGCACCAACAGCCGGTGCTCGCGGGCCTTGGCGCGGGCGTCGGCCGGGAGGCGCTCGAAGGAGGGGCTGACCGGGTGGCTCTCGTCAGTCGCGTGGTGCGGGTCGGAGCGCAGGATGCCGAGGCCGGTGCCGGCGACGGCGGCCAAGGAGTCGTCGCCGCGCAGCTCGTACTCGCGGTAGCCGAGGAAGGTGAAGTGGTCGTCGGCCAGCCAGCGCAGCAGCTCGCGGGCCTCCTCCAGCTCCCGCGGGGGCAGGTCGTCGGGGGTCGGCTCGTCCGGCAACTGCTCGGCGATGCGGACGGCCGCGTCGCGCATCTTGCCCCAGTCCTCGACGGTCTCGCGGACGTCGTTGAGGACGCGCAGCAGGTCGGCGGTGATCTGCTTCAGATCGCCGCGGTCGGTTTCGCGGTCGATCTCTACGTGGATCCAGGACTCGACGTGCGCGTCGTGCGGCAGTTCGGCGGAGGGGCCGTCGGTGAGCACCTCGACGAGCTTGCCGGTGACGTCTCGGCGCACCACGATCTGCGGGTGGACCACGACGTGGATGCCGCGGCCCTGCCGGGTCAGCTCGTTGGTCACGGAGTCGACGAGGAAGGGCATGTCGTCGGTGACCACCTCGACCACGGAGTGGCTGCACGTCCAGCCGTTCTCCTCGACGGTCGGGGTGTGCACCCGCACGTTCGCCGTGCCCTGCGGGCGGTTCTCGGCCAGCCGGTAGTGCGAGACGGCGGCTCCGAAGACGTCGACCGGGTCGCGGTCGGTCAGGTCCTCCGGGGCGGTGTGCCGGTAGTAGCGCCGGAGGAACGCGAACACGGATGCCTGGTCCGGGGTGCCCGGCGTGCCCTCGTCCGTCGTCCCAGTCGGTAGGTGCCCTCCGACCGGGCTGTTCTCAGCTACCCGCGCAGCCCTTTCGAGCAGCTCGGCCTTGGCTTCGTCCAGCTTGGTCTGCATTGTCCTCTGGCTCCTGTCGCGCGCCGTTGCGTGACGTAGAAGGAAGTACGGTCTCCTGCCTTCCGGCACGTCCTCGGGACACGGGGTGTCCGGTCCGTTCAGACGCTATGCCGCAAGGTGAGAGGAGCGGGGGCATATCAGCCAATGTCGCCACGTTCACCAGGTGTGACGTCGCTCTCGTCGTCACCGTCCGGGGAGTGCGCGGCGTCGTACCGGGGGCTGTGCGTGCCCCGTCCCGCCCGCGAGGATCAGCGACCGCCACCCGGACACGGATGTCGTCCGTGCGTACCGGGCGCAGGGCGGAGGCACCGGTGCCCCCGCGAGCTATCGCGCTGATCACGCCACAAGGCTATCGCTCCCTGCGGGGCTCCCGTCACGACCCGTATGTGTACAAGACCGGGACCGAAACTTCGACGTTCTGCACAGAGACACCGCACTCGCGGCGGCGGCGGTCACGCCACACCCGGCACGGTTGTGAGCATGCGGGCAGCCGCGCCGCCCGCGCAGCTGCCGGTCAGCCGTGCCACCCGCATGGCCGCTGGACAGCGATGCACACCCACACAGCTGCGTGCCGCCGTCCCGCCGTGGCTGCGGGCAGTCGTGCCGCTGGGGCGATGGGCATCCCCCGCTCGAGCGGAGCCGAGAGTGGGGGAGGGTGGGCGCAGCGGCACCCCGTCGGCGCCGGGCCGCGCGGCCCACCCCCGACCCACAGCCACGCCGGTCACCACCAGACCGGCGGAACCCGCACCCGCCCGTCCGTCACGACGTCACGCCGCCAACCGCTCCGCCTCAGCCACGGCCTCCCCCAACGTGTCCACCACCGGAACCCCCACACCCTCCAGACTCGCCCGACTGTGCGACCCCCCGGTGTAGAGCACCGCCCGCGCCCCCACGTGCCCCGCGGCCACCGCGTCATCCGCGGCGTCCCCGATCACCACCGTGCGCGCCGGATCGATCCCGGCCGACTCGGCCAGCTCCGCGATGTGCCGCACCATGTGCTCGGCCTTGCTGCCCCCGGAGGGCCCGGTCCGCCCGTCGACGCGTATGAAGTGGGACTCGATCCCGAAGCCCTTGACCAGCGGCACCAGCTCGTCATGCCCGTACATGCTCAGGATCGACTGGCTGCGCCCCGCCGAACGCCAGCCCGCGAGCAGCTCCGCCGCGCCCTCGGCGAGCCCGCACCGCACCCGGTGCTCGATGTAGTGGCGATGGAAGGTCGCGTCCATGACCTCCCACTCGGCGTCGCTGGGCAGCCGCCCCATCAGCCGCTCGTAGAACTTCGGCACGGGCACGCAGTACAGCGCCCGGTACTGCTCCAGCGTGATCGGCGCCAGTCCCAGCTCGGCGAACGCCGCGTTCGTCGCCCCGATGATCGCGTCGTTGTCGTGGAACAGCGTCCCGTTCCAGTCCCAGACGATGTGCGCCCCTGTCTGCATCCCCATGCTCGAAAACGTACCCGCCGCCACTGACGGTCAAAGACGGGCCCCTCGCCGGCGGGCGCCGCCACCCGGAGGCTGTGGGGGTGTCGGGATGCCGGAGTGCCGACCGCCGTAATGTCAGTCGCCGGCCCCGACCAGGCTCGCGATCTCCTGCGTCGCGTACCAGAGCAGCTCGTGGTCCTCCGCCCCGTCCACGACGAACTGGGCGTCGTCGTCCCCGCCGTCCGCCGCCGCGAGGGCCCCGGCCGCCGCGGCAACGTCCGCCTCGGCGTCGGCGGAGTCGACGTGCACCGAGGCCGCCTTGGCCAGCGGCAGGGGTCCCGCCAACCGCACCTCGCCCAGCGCGGAGGGATCGATCCCGCGGTCCGGGTCGACGGTGGCCGCCCCGTCGGGCACGTCGGCGGCGACCACGACCCGGCGCCGGGGCGCCCCGGAGTCCGCCGCCACCAGCCGCAGCGAGGCGAGGGCGGCCCGGTTCAGGGCGGCGTACTCCAGCTCCTCGATGTCGTCCG
The DNA here is from genome assembly GCF_014649815.1 of Streptomyces mutabilis. GTDB lineage: Bacteria > Actinomycetota > Actinomycetes > Streptomycetales > Streptomycetaceae > Streptomyces > Streptomyces mutabilis. Next base: position 924,431 of record NZ_BMTT01000001.1, read on the forward strand.
AGAGGTACCACTCGCGCAGCGCCGGTGTGACGGCGTGGGCGACGAGCGGTCCGGTCCCCAGCTGGCCCGTCCTGCGGGCCTCGGCGAGACCGGAGAGGGTCAGGGGAACGTAGACGCGCATGGGGCTGCCGCTTTCGTGGTCGGGGGAACTCCGCCGGGTGCCCGGGAGAGCCCGGGAGAGCCTTCAGGATACGTGCGGGTGTCCCCTTTCGAGTCCCCACCCGTGACGCCGAACGCGTCCACTCCTCGCCCGGAACTCACCCGGTGCGCCCGCGCCACTCCGGGCTTCCCGGGGCCCCGATCACCCGGATAAGTGAACCTGCCTGGCCCTTCGCCCCGGCCGCGGTCCTCCTTGCCGCGCCGCCCCGCCGACCCGTACAAGATCCCCAACCGCAAGTTACTGCCCGGTATTCGCTCCGGGCCGCCGAAACGGGGAGCCCCCATGCGCAAGGTCATGACCAGGACCCAGTCCCGCCCGCTCCGCCTCACGTCGGCGACCGCCGTCGCACCGACTCCGCCGACACCCGTCTCCGCGGAGTCCGCGTCGCGCGTCCCCGGCGCCGCACCGCCCCGCAGGCCCGGCGGCGGCACCGTACGGTCCACCGCACCCGGCGGACGGCCGCCGGGCTCCCCGGGCAGGTCCCCGCGGGCCCGAACGCGGCCGGCGGACAACCGCCCGCCCGCGACCGGGCCGGGCCGCACCCCCAGGACGGGACCGCGCACGACCGCCGGCGCCGCCGTACCGGGCCCCGCCGCCCCTGCCGTACGCCGGGAAGCCGCGACCGCGCCGGGACCCTTCGTGCCCGCCCGGACTCCGCGCCGACCCGTACCGCAGCTCCGCCCCACCGACCGCTTCGCCGAGCTCCTCCTCAACGTGCTCAGCGGCCGCCGCCCCGTCCACTCGATGCTCCGCCACACCGCCGGGCGTGCCTACGACGAGCTGGCCCGCCTCGCCGAACGCGGGCCCCTGCGCACGCGCGGCACCCTCCCCGTCGTCCGTGACATCGGCTACTTCGAGCCCCGGCCGGGTGCTCTGGAGGTCTTCGCCCGCATCGGCGCGGGGGACCAGCTGCGCGCGATGGCCTTCCGCCTGGAACAGGGCCGGGACCTGCGCTGGCGCTGCACCGCGGTGGAACTGGGCGGTCCCCGCAGGCCGCACGCGGACGACTGAGACCAGCCACCGGGAGGGGCCGTCCGGAGCAGGGCCCGGAACGGCCCCGTCCCGGCCGAAACAGGCCCGGAACGGCCCCGTCCAGGCCGAAACAGGCCCGTGGCGGCCCCGTCCAGGCCGGAGGGCCGGACACCACCCAGTGGTCTCCGGCCCTCCCCACCGCCACGGCGCCCGCGGGCACCGCGCGGTCACTTCTTGCGGCGGCGTCCGCCCTTGGCCTGCTTGCGGCGCTCCGCGCGCGTGAGGCCGTCGGACGAGGTCCGCGCGGGCTCCTCGTCGGTGGTGAAGTCGCCCTCGACGACCCCGCCCTCGCCGTCCACGGTCGGCGCGGAGAAGTGCATGTTCCGGCGCTGCGGGGCGTCGAGACCCTTGGCGCGGATCTCCGGACGGGCGCCCGCCTGGGCCGGGACGGCGTCCTGCGCGCCCTTTTCCAGCGACGGCGCCGCGTCCTCGACCGGGACCTCCTCGACCTGCTGCTCGACCTGGACCTCCAGGTTGAACAGGTAGCCGACGGACTCCTCCTTGATGCCCTCCATCATGGCCTGGAACATGTCGAAGCCCTCGCGCTGGTACTCGACCAGCGGGTCCTTCTGCGCCATCGCGCGCAGGCCGATGCCCTCCTGGAGGTAGTCCATCTCGTAGAGGTGCTCGCGCCACTTGCGGTCCAGGACCGAGAGCACGACCCGGCGCTCCAGCTCACGCATGATCTCGGAGCCGAGCTGCTTCTCCCGCGCCTCGTACTGCTCGAGGATGTCGTCCTTGATGGACTCCTCGATGTAGTCGGCGGTCAGTCCGGCCCGGTCGCCGGCGGCCTCCTCCAGCTCCTCGACGGTGATCTGCACCGGGTAGAGCTGCTTGAAGGCGCCCCACAGCCGGTCGAGGTCCCAGTCCTCGGGGAAGCCCTCGGCCGTCTCGGCGCGGACGTACGCCTCGATCGTGTCGTTCATGAAGTGCTGGATCTGCTCCTGCAGGTCCTCGCCCTCCAGGACGCGGCGCCGCTCGCCGTAGATGACCTCGCGCTGCCGGTTGAGGACCTCGTCGTACTTCAGGACGTTCTTGCGGGTCTCGAAGTTCTGGGTCTCGACCTGGGACTGGGCGGACGCGATCGCGCGCGTGACCATCTTGTTCTCGATCGGCACGTCGTCCGGGACGTTGGCCATCGACATCACGCGCTCGACCATCTGGGCCTTGAACAGGCGCATCAGGTCGTCGCCGAGGGAGAGGTAGAAGCGGGACTCGCCGGGGTCCCCCTGACGGCCGGAACGGCCGCGCAGCTGGTTGTCGATGCGGCGCGACTCGTGCCGCTCGGTGCCCAGGACGTAGAGGCCGCCGAGCTTCTCGACCTCTTCCTTCTCGGCCTTGACCGCCTGCTCGGCCCGCTCCAGGGCGGCGGGCAGGGCGGCGGCCCACTCCTCGATGTGCTCCTCGGGGTCGAGGCCGCGCTGGCGCAGCTCCGCCTCGGCGAGGTCCTCGGGGTTGCCGCCGAGCTTGATGTCCGTACCGCGGCCGGCCATGTTGGTGGCCACCGTGACCGAGCCCTTGCGGCCGGCCTGGGCGACGATCGTCGCCTCCCGGTCGTGCTGCTTGGCGTTGAGCACCTCGTGCTGGACGCCGCGCTTGCTGAGCTGCTGCGAGAGGTACTCGGACTTCTCGACCGAGGTGGTGCCGACGAGGATCGGCTGGCCCTTGCGGTGCTTCTCCTCGATGTCGTCGACGACCGCCTCGAACTTCGCGACCTCGGTGCGGTAGATCAGGTCCGACTGGTCCTTGCGGATCATCGGCCGGTTGGTCGGGATGGGCACCACGCCGAGCTTGTAGATCTGGTGGAACTCGGCGGCCTCGGTCATCGCCGTACCGGTCATGCCGGACAGGCCGGGCAGTTCCTTGCCGTTGTGGTCGTGGCGCTTGTAGAGGCGGAAGAAGTTCTGGAGGGTGATCGTGGCGAGCGTCTGGTTCTCGTCCTTGATGTCCACCCCTTCCTTCGCCTCGATCGCCTGGTGCATGCCCTCGTTGTAGCGGCGGCCGGCGAGGATTCGGCCGGTGTGCTCGTCGACGATCATGACCTCGCCGTCGATGACGACGTAGTCCTTGTCCTTCTTGAACAGTTCCTTGGCCTTGATGGCGTTGTTCAGGTAGCCGACCAGCGGGGTGTTCACCGACTCGTAGAGGTTGTCGATGCCCAACCAGTCCTCGACCTTGGCGACCCCGGACTCGTGGATGGCGACGGTGCGCTTCTTCTCGTCGACCTCGTAGTCGCCGGTCTCCTCGATGCCCTTGAGGGTGTTGCCGGCCTCGCCCTTCTTCAGCCGCGTGACCAGCTTGGCGAAGTCGCCGTACCACTTGGTGGCCTGGTCGGCCGGGCCGGAGATGATCAGCGGCGTACGGGCCTCGTCGACCAGGATGGAGTCGACCTCGTCGACGATGGCGAAGTTGTGACCGCGCTGGACGAGTTCGTCCTTGGACCAGGCCATGTTGTCGCGCAGGTAGTCGAAGCCGAACTCGTTGTTCGTGCCGTACGTGATGTCGCAGCCGTACATCTCGCGGCGCTGGGCCGGTGTCTGGTTGGCGAGGATGCAGCCGACGTTCAACCCGAGGAACTTGTGGACGCGGCCCATCATCTCGGAGTCGCGCTCGGCCAGGTAGTCGTTGACCGTGACGATGTGCACGCCCTCGCCGGACAGGGCGTTGAGGTAGGCGGGCAGCGTGCCGACGAGGGTCTTGCCCTCACCGGTCTTCATCTCGGCGACGTACCCCATGTGGAGGGCGGCGCCGCCCATGATCTGCACGTCGTAGTGGCGCTGGCCGAGGACGCGCTTGGCGGCCTCGCGTACGGTGGCGAAGGCTTCCGGCAGCAGGTCGTCCAGGCTCTCACCATCGGCGTAGCGCTGCTTGTACTCATCGGTGAGGGCCCGCAGCTCGGCGTCGGAGAGGTCGACGAAGTCCTCTTCGATGGAGTTGACCTGGTCCGCGATGCGGTGCAGCTTGCGCAGGATCTTGCCTTCGCCTGCACGCATGATCTTCGAGAGGACGGACACGGGGGTTGGTCTCCTTGCCGGTCGGGCCTGGGACGGTCGATTTCCTGTGACGTACTGAGCAACGGCCATCGTATGCGAGGACCCCGCCGCCCCGGGAGCCCGCTGTAACGGGGACCGTGTGCTCCTTCATCCAGCTTCCGGTCTGCCGTCATCGAGTTCAACGTCCGGGTACCGAGGATGGTGCCGCACCCGTCGGTGAAACACGCGAAAAGTGACCGTCTGTTCACGCACGGCAAAAAGACGGCGCCCGTCGCGGAGTGCCCCGCAGAATCGGCCGATGGAACCCGTCACGCTCACCACCGACCGCCTCGTCCTGCGCACGGTCGGCGCCCAGGACACCGGGGCCGTGCACGCGGCCTGTCAGGACACCGACATCCAGCGCTGGACCACGATCCCCTCCCCCTACCTCCACGAGCACGCACGGAGCTTCACGGAGCAGATGGTCCCCGACGGCTGGGCGAACGCCTCGATGTTCACCTTCGGCCTCTTCCTCCCCGCCGGGGACCTGGTGGGGATGCTCGGCATCACGATGATCTCCCTGGGTGTCGGGGAGATCGGGTTCTGGGGTTCCAAGGAGCACCGCGGCCACGGCTACGTCACCGAGGCCGCCGTCGGCGCCTCCCACTGGGCCTTCACCGAGCGGGCGGTCGACCGCCTGGAGTGGCGCGCCGAGGTCGGCAACACGGCCTCCCGCGCGGTGGCCCAGCGCGCGGGCTACACCATGGAGGGCACGTTGCGCTCCGCGATCAACAACAAGGGCACCCGCCGCGACGCCTGGATCGGCTCCCTCCTCCCCTCGGACCTCTGCCTCCCGTCGACGGCCCCGTACCTGCCGGCCCGAACGTGAGGTGGGCGGTGGGGGCACCTCCGGGGAGGCGACCCGCCCCACCGGGCTGCGGCCCCACCTCCGCGTCCACACCAGTGCCGGGCCCCTGCCAGAAGACCCCGTCCTCGCTGTCAGACCCACCCCCTATCGTGCCGACGTATGACGACCCTCCCGCCCCCTGCCACGGAACTCTCCGCAGACGAGGCCCGCCGCATCGCCCTCCGCGCACAGGGCTTCCTCGGAGCCCCCGACCGCCGCGCAGGCGTCCGCGGCGTCCTCCGGCACCTGGGCGCGGTGCAGCTCGACACCATCTCGGTCCTCGCCCGCTCCCACGAACTCATCCCGTACGCCCGCCTTGGCGCGGTGGGCCGCAAAACCGTCGAGGACGCCTACTGGAAGGACACCCACGCCTTCGAGTACTGGTCCCACGCCGCCTGCATCCTCCCCATCGAGGAGTGGCCGCACTTCGCCTTCCGCCGCCGCGCCTACCGCAACCGCCCGCACTGGAACCACCACCTCCCGGACGGCGTCTACGACCAGGTCGTCAAGCAGCTCCGCGTCGAGGGGCCGCTCACCGCGACGGGCCTGGGCGGTGCGAAGAGGACCAGCGAATGGTGGGACTGGTCGGGCACGAAGGTCGCCGTCGAGCGCGCGCTCATGTACGGCGAGGTGGTCTGCGTCGAGCGCCGCGGCTGGAAGCGGGTGTACGACCTGGCCGAGCGCGCCGTGCCGCCCTCCCTGCTGCACGACGAACTCGACGACGCCGAGTGCCTGCGCCGCCTGGTCCGCCTGGCCGGCCGTTCCCTGGGCGTCGGTACGCGCGCGGACATCGCCGACTACCACCGCCTCAAGGCCGAGCAGGTCGACGCCGTGATCGCCGACTCGGGTCTGGTCCCGGTCGCGGTGGAGGGCTGGGGCAAACCGGCCTGGGCGGACCCGGAGGCCCTGGAGACGCCGCCGCGCGGCCGTCATCGCACGACACTGCTCTCGCCCTTCGACTCGCTGGTCTGGGAGCGTGCGCGCACGGAGCGGATCTTCGGCTTCACCCACCGCCTGGAGGCCTACGTGCCCAAACAGAAGCGGGTGCACGGCTACTTCGCGATGCCCGTCCTGGCCGGTGGCCGGCTCGTCGGCCGCGTGGACCCGGCGCGCGAGGGGCGCACCCTGGTCGCCAGGCAGGTCACGCTGGACAGCCCCAAGGCCGCCGTGCCGGTGGCCCAGGCCCTGGTCGAGGCGGCGGGCTGGGTGGAATGCACGGACGTGCGGGTGGAACGGGTCGACGCACCGGAGCTGCGCGAGGCCCTCACGGCAGAGCTTGTCCGCCTGCTCGCCTGAACCGGTGCCGACGCGCACCGGCGCCGGCCGTCAGCGAATCTCGAGGATCTTCTCCCGCATCGCGTAGACCACCGCCTCCATCCTGGAGTGCAGCTGCAGTTTCTCCAGGATGTTGCGCACGTGGTTCTTCACGGTGTTCTCGGAGATGAACAGTTCCTTGGCGATGTCCCGGTTGTTCATTCCCGTGGCGACGAGCTTGAGGACTTCGATCTCGCGGTCCGTGAGACGCGGCGCGGGCACCAGCCGGCGTTCGTCGGTCCGCTGGATCATCGACTTGAACTCGGTGAGCAGTTTCGACGCCATGGAGGGACTGATCTGCGACTGTCCGTCGGCCACCGCGCGAATGGCGGTGGCCACCTCGTCCGTCGAGATCTCCTTGAGGAGGTAGCCCGTCGCCCCCGCCTTGATCGCGTCGTAGAGGTCGGCCTCTTCATCACTGATCGTCAGCATGATGATCTTGGCGCTGGGAGCCACCTCCTTGATGGAGGTGCAGGCCTCGATCCCGCCCCGCTTGGGCATCCGTACATCCATCAGGACGATGTCCGGCAGCAGGTCGGCGGCCTTCTCCACGGCCTCGGCTCCATCGCCGGCCTCGCCGACGACCTGGATGTCCTCCTCGGCCGCGAGCACGATCTCCAGACCGCGGCGGAACAGGGCGTGGTCGTCCACGACCAGAACCCTGATCGGCTCCTGGCGCGCAGAGGCCGCGTCCGGGCCCATGCCGGCGGCGCCGTCGTCGATCCCCTCGCCCCGCATCGGTCCGAAAGTCTCCGCCATGGTTCCTCCCCCTGAAGGCTGTGGCCTGTGGTCGTCCTGAGCCATCGCCAACCCAGAGCAACGCCCCACCGGTTGGGCCGTTGCCGCCATGATTCCATGTCCGGCCGACACCGGGGTGACCAGCGGGCCACGAAGGGGTCGCACACCCTCGCGCACCGTCGCACACCGGTGCCCCTGGGGGCGCACACGCGCCCCCAGGGGCACCGATTCCGTGTCATCCGGCGTCGTCAGCCACCGAGCGCATCGCCCGCCTCGGGAGCGTGCGCCTGGGTGACCATCGTGTCCGTGGTGAGGTGGATCACGCCGTAGTCGTAGGCGTGCCGCCGGTAGACGACGCTGGGTTCCTTCGTCTCGGAGTCGACGAACAGGTAGAAGTCGTGCCCGACCAGCTCCATCTCGTAGAGCGCCTGGTCCAGGCTCATCGGCGCGGCCACGTGGGTCTTCTCGCGGACGACGAGCGGGCCATCGCCCTGGACCTCGAGCGAGCCGATCTTCTTGGTGGGTACCTCGTCCCGCCGCTCCTGGGAGACGACCTCGCCGTGCCCGTTGAGCGTCGCCGCGCCAGGGACGTGGTCGGCGACCTCGGCGGCCGTGATCCGGCGCGCGCCGCGGCGCGAGAAGCGCTTGTCGTGCTGCTTGCGCAGCCGGGCACCGAGCTTCTCCGCCGCCAGGTCGAGCGCCGCGTACGGGTCGCTCGCCGCCGCCTCCGCTCGGATGACCGGACCGCGGGAGCGGAGCGTGATCTCCACTCGGTCACAACGGTCGGCCTGCCGGGGGTTCGGCTCCTTGGACACCTCGACGTCGAGGCTGATCACCTTGCCATCGAGCTTCTGGATCTTCTCCAGCTTCAGCTTCTCGGCCACGTGCTTCCGGAACCGCTCGGGCACCTCGGTCTTGCGGCCCTTGACGACGATGTCCACGCAGAACTCCGTTCCCGGATCGCTCCGCTTCGACGGCGGAGCATCTCCCTTTCGCACCAGGTCCCGGACTATCCCGGAACCTCGGACTCGGTGACGTCCACCTCCTCCCCCGCGGGCGGGATCTCCACTCCACCGGTGCGGGTGATGGCGGCAAAACCCGCAGCACGGCATTCGGATTCAAGAGGTGTGGCCTGCGGCTTTCCTCACAACCGAACATATCCCGCCCGGACGGATGTCGTCACCCTCTATCGCGGGGTACCTCCGTTCCGGTGAATTGATCCTCTCATCACCTGCAACGACATAACTTCTCAGTCAGTTCCGGTTTGTTTCGAAAGAATCTGGTGAAGCCGCGACCACCGCCGCGCAGATCACTTCACGTATCACGCCACCGCCTCCGTTCGGGCCCGCCATTCGAAGCCCGGCCTTCCGTTCCTCTCTGCCTTCCCCTGCCGCCGACGGATACACAGCCGATTTCGCCGTCCAGTACGTGTTCGGCACCGTCGTCCGCTCAGCCACGGGGCCCCTTTCCGCGGCCGTCGCGAGGGCCGGGCCCGCCCAGCCGGTCGCCGCGCGCAGCGCCCGCGCCGCTTCCGTCAGAGACGCCCCGGTCGTCATCAGGTCGTCGACGAGGACGACCTGCCCGCCGCCGCGCAGCAGCCGTCCACCGCCCGGGGCCACAGCCAGCGCGCCGGCGAGGTTGTCCAGCCGCTGCCGGGCGCCGAGGCCGGACTGGTCGGCCACGGCGTGCCGCTGCCGCAGCACGGCCAGCACCCGGGCCGGAGTCCCGGTCCGCCGCAACTCCGCCGCGGCCGCCAGAGCGATGCGCCGCGCCGGATCGTGCCCCCGCATCCGCACCGCCCGGCGCGCCGACGGCACCGGCACGAGCAGCACCGGCCCCCGCACACGCAACGCCGCCTCCTGCTCACGCGCACCGGTCCGAGCCGCCCGACCGTCCACCCGCGCCTCCCGGAGCCCCGCCGCCCGCACCGCCCCGGCCAGGGCCGCGCCGAGGGGAGCCGCGAGTGCCAGCACACCCCGCTCCTTGTGGGCCAGCAGCGCGGCACGTACCTCGTCGGCGTACCGAGCCGCCGCGTGCACCACCGGCAGCCCGGGCGGCTCCGGCACCGGCCGCACCCGGCACGGCGCGGCACCGCTCAGAGCCGTACGGCAGCTCGGGCACAGCACCGCCCGAGCCCTGCCGCAGCCTCCGCACTCGGCCGGCAGCACCAGATCCGTGAGTTCCCGCCACCATCCCCGCACGACCACCACTGTGCCGACAGCCGCACGCCTCCACCAGGCCTGTGGACAACTCCCCGGAGCCCCCTGTGGAATACCTGTGGAGAACTCCGCTCATCGTCCCTCAACCGGGATAGACCGGCGCCGTCCCCTCCGTCACCTTCTGCCACTGCAGCCCGGACGGCAGACGCACGATCAGGTCCTCCGAGTACGCCACCAGCGGCAGCGTCTCGTCCTCGGTCGCGGCGATCTCCTTCACCCCGGTCAGCGCGGCGGGCACCGAGGCCTCCGGAGCGGACCCGTCGACCTGGACGTACCCGATCTGCTGAACGCCCCCGCGCTCGCGTCCGACCACCACGAGCCGGCTGTCACCGGCCCAGGACATGGCCGTGACCTCCTCCAGCTCGGGGGTCGCGGAGCGCAGTTCGAGGACGGTGACCGCGGGCTGCTCGCCCGCCTTCCCGTCCCGCTCGATCCGCCCGATGAGCAGCGAGCGCTTGCCGTCCTTCTCCACGATGAGCGCGATCCGCACGCCGTCGGCCGCCACCCGCACGGCTTGGACCCGCCCGTCCAGGCCCGGGGTCCGCACCTCCACCGGCTCGCCCGCGCCCTCCTTCAGCAGCAGCAACCGGGGGTCGGCCGGATCGCGGTCCGCGATCCACAGGTCGCCCTGTGCGTCCCAGCTCGGCGGCGTCAGCCGGTTCTGCTCCGTCTTGCCCTCGCTCACGAGCACGGGTTCGCCGAGCGAGCCGCCCGACACCATGGAGCCGACGTACAGCGACTTGTTGTCGAGCCCGATGGCGGCCGCACTGTGCTCGTCGCGCGAGACCGCGACCGACCGCAGGCCCACCGCACCCTCGCCCAACGCCCCGGGGACGGGCTCGGCCCGCGTCCCCTTGCTGCCGGCGGCGATGCGCACCAGGCGATCGCGCTCGTCGATGAAGTACAGGTAGTCGGGCCGATGGGCCGAGCCGCGCGCCGCGACCGCCTCGGCCCGGTCCTCGGTGAGCGAGCACAGCTTCCCGCCGCCCGCGCGCAGCTCGACCTCGTCCACCACCGGAGTGAGGCTCTGCACGGTGAACAGGAGCTGCGCCGCCATCTCGTCGCACGTGTCGTCGCCGACCCCGGCCGCCCGGTCGTTCAGCGGCACCGTCAGCTTGTTGTGGTCGTCGGGCGTCAGCGGGTCGGCGTTCTTCGCCAGCGCGGTACCGGTGGGGAAGCTCGACCTGACCACGGGCCCCAGCAAACGTGTCGGCCCGCTGAACAGGGACCTCACCACCTGGGACATGGGGTCCACGAGCCGGCGCACGTACACGGGATCGGCGACGGCCGCCGGCTGCGTGCTCGTACCGGCCTGCTTGGCGGGAGCGGCGTTCGAGGCGAAGTAGTACTTGTTGACGGACATGTAGGTGCGCTGGAAGTCCGACTTGCCCATGATGACGCCCTGCGGCAGCACGTCGATCCGCCACTGCCGGCTCTTGACGTCCCGGGTGAGGTGGACCGCCTCCCGGTACTCGCCGTCCGCCGGCGTGTACGACTGCTGCGCGTCCACCGTGGCGACCCGGGTGCCGGTCAGGGTGACCGAGTAGTCGTTGGCCTCCTCACGGTTGCCCGAGTGGTCGGACTCCGTCCCCGGCCCGCCCGCGAGCACCGTGGTCGACCGCTCCGGCCGCCAGGTCTTGGCCGCCTCGCCCGTCAGGTACTTGCGTGCCGTCTCGTACTGCGGGTCGTTGCTGGTCAGCGCCTCCAGAAAACCCTGGACGATCTCCGTGGGCGGGGCGTCCTCCCGCGGCGGCATCGCGAACACCCGCACCTGAGGGTCTTGCCGCGGCGTGGAATCCACCCCGCGCAGATCCCCGCTGTCGGGCATGGACGCACACCCCGCCAGCAGTACGACGCCGCAGACGGCGTACGTCATGGCGCGTGCCGGCCGCCGGCCGCTCCCCTCGCGGTCAGCGCCCACGAGTTGCCTCCCCTTGCCTGCTCGAGTCCTCCGGCCCGGTGTCCGGGCGGTTCGCCGCCTCCGGCGCGGGTCCATCGTCCTGGCTCCGGGCGCCCGCCACGGGCCGCGGCACCACGCGCGCGCCGTTGCCGGGCAGTGCCGTCGGGTCGGCGGTGGGCGCCGCCGAGGCCGGCGGGGGCGGCATCGGGCCCCGCGCGGACACCGGGGACGTCCCGCCGGCCGAGGTCTGCGCCGGTACGGTGGCCGCCTTCTCCGCGCCCTGCGGCGCGGCGGCGTCGCCCGGGCCGGCGTCGCCCAGCCCGCGGTTGCGCCGCGAGTCCGTCGGCTCCAGCGGTATCGGTGAGCCCCGCAGCGGCTCGTCCGCGGTCCTGGGCAGCGTCAGCCGGAACTGCGAACCGCCGCCCGGCTCGCCCCAGGCCTGCAGCCAGCCGCCGTGCAGCCGCGCGTCCTCCAGGGCGATCGACAGGCCGAGACCCGTGCCGCCGGTGGTGCGCGCGCGTGCCGGGTCGGCCCGCCAGAAGCGGCTGAAGACCCGGGTGGCCTCCCCCGGCTTGAGGCCGACGCCGTAGTCGCGCACCGCGACGGCGACCGCGCCGCCGGCCGCGGCGAGCTTGACGACCACGTCGTTGCCCTCGCCGTGCTCGACGGCGTTGACGACGAGGTTGCGCAGGACGCGCTCCACGCGCCGGGCGTCCGCCTCGGCTACGACGGGCTGCTGGTCGCCGACGACCCGTATCCGCGCGCCCTTGCGCTCGGCGAGCGGCTCGGCCCCGCTGACGACCCGCCGTACGACCTCCCGGAGGTCTGTCGCCTCGGCCTCCAGCGCCGCCGCGCCCGCGTCGAACCGGCTGATCTCCAACAGGTCCGAGAGCAGCGTCTCGAACCGGTCCAGCTGATCGGCGAGCAGCTCGGCCGACCGCGCGGTCACCGGATCGAAGTCCACGCGCGCGTCATGGATGACGTCGGCGGCCATCCGCACGGTCGTCAGCGGCGTCCGCAGCTCGTGCGACACGTCGGAGACGAACCGCCGCTGCATCCGCGACAGGTCCTCCAGCTGACTGATCTTCAGCTGGAGGTTCTGCGCCATCTTGTTGAAGGCCTCGCCGAGCCGCGCGATGTCGTCCTCGCCGGTGACCTTCATCCGTTCCTGCAGCCGCCCGGCGGACAACCGCTCGGCGATACCGGCCGCCATCCGTACGGGCGTGACGACCTGGCGCACCACGAGCCAGGCGATGGCCCCGAGCAGCACGACGACGAAGAGCCCGGCCGTCGCCAGAGTGCCCCTGACCAGGCTGAGGGACTTCTCCTCCTGCGTGAGCGGGAACAGGTAGTACAGCTGGTACGGCTCACCGTTGGGGTCGTTGACCTGCTTGCCGATGACCAGACCGGGCTGGGAGGGCTGGTCGGAGTCGTAGACGATCCGCGTGTAGCTCTGCGCGGCCGCCGTACTGCTGTCGATCCGCTCCCGGAGCTCCTCCGGCACACTGGCCGACCAGTTGACCACACCGGAGGCGCGCGGGCCGCGTCCACTGCCCCCTTCCCCGCCCATGGGGAGGGTGACCACGTCGAAGGCGCCCTGGCCGCCGCTGGAGAGCGATTTCACCAGCTCGCTCATCCACTGGATGACGTTCTGCGAGGGACGGCCGTCGCCGGCGGGCACGCCGTCGTCGCCGGTGACGCTCGCCGCCTCCTCGGCCCTCTGCTTGGCCACCGCGAACCCGCCGGTGGCCTGGCTCTGGGACGCCTTCACCTTGGCGTCCAGCAGGCCGTTGCGGACCTGCCCGATCACGACGAAGCCGAGCAGCAGCACCACGCCCAGCGACATCAGCAGTGTGGTGACGACGACCTTCAGCTGGATGTTGCGCCGCCACAGCCGCATGACGGGCAGCAGCGGCCGGCGCACCCAGCGCACGAACAGCCGAAGCACCGGGCTGCCCTGCACCCCGCCGTTCAGCAGCCCGCCCTGCAGCAGACGGTCCCAGCGGGAGCCTGCGGGCGGGGGGCCGACAGGCCGTCCGGCGCGGGCCCCGGACCGGCCGGGCGCCGAAGCGGCACTGTCCCTGCTCATGTCAGCTCGGCCCGGCCTTGTAACCGACGCCGCGGACGGTCACCACGATCTCCGGCTTCTCCGGGTCCTTCTCGACCTTGGAGCGCAGCCGCTGCACATGCACGTTGACCAGCCGGGTGTCGGCCGCGTGCCGGTAGCCCCAGACCTGCTCGAGGAGCACCTCGCGGGTGAACACCTGCCACGGCTTGCGGGCCAGCGCCACCAGCAGGTCGAACTCCAGCGGCGTCAGCGCGATCGACTGCCCGTCCCGCTTCACGGAGTGACCGGCCACGTCGATGATCAGGTCGCCTATCGCGAGTTGCTCCGGTGCCGGCTCCTCCGACCTGCGCAGACGTGCCCGGATGCGGGCGACCAGCTCCTTCGGCTTGAACGGCTTCACGATGTAGTCGTCGGCGCCCGACTCCAGGCCCACGACGACGTCGACGGTGTCACTCTTCGCCGTCAGCATCACGATCGGCACACCCGACTCCGCCCTGATCAGGCGGCACACCTCGATGCCGTCCCGGCCGGGCAGCATCAGGTCGAGCAGCACCAGATCGGGCTTGGTCTCCCGGAAGGCGGCCAGCGCCTTGTCGCCGTCGGCTACGAACGATGGCTCAAAACCTTCACCACGCAGCACAATGCCGAGCATCTCGGCCAGTGCGGTGTCGTCGTCGACGACAAGGACTCGTCCCTTCATAAACGCCATCATCCCATTAGCTAATCGTGACCTGGCGTGACCTGGCACACAGCTCGGCGAGGGCCTCGGTGGTCACGGGCGAGACAGCGCCCTCCTCGGTGACGATCGCCGTCACCAGCTCGGGCGGAGTCAGGTCGAACGCCGGGTTGTACGCCTGGGTCCCCAGGGGTGCCACCGGAATCCCGCCTCCCGCTCCCGTCACCGGCACCTGCGGTGCTGTGACCTCGGTCACTTCATATCCGGGGCGCTGTTCGACCTCGACGGACGCCCCGTCCGGCGTGTCCGGGTCCACCGTCGTGACCGGGGCCACCACGATGAACGGCACGTGGTGGTACCGCGCGAGCACGGCGAGCGGATAGCTCCCCACCTTGTTCGCCACCGAACCGTCGGCCGCGATGCGGTCGGCACCGATCAGCACCGCGTCCACCTCACCCGCCGCGAACAGCGAACCGGCCGCGTTGTCGGTGAGCAAGGTGTACGGCATGTCGTTGCGCGCCGCCTCGTAAGCCGTCAGGCGAGCACCTTGCAGCAACGGACGCGTTTCGTCCACCCACAGGCGCCGCAGCCGGCCCGCCCGGTGCGCGGCGAGCGCCACCGCGAAAGCCGTTCCCTCACCTCCCGACACCAGCGAACCGGTGTTGCAGTGCGTCAGGACGCGGTGCCCGCCCGCGGGCAGCAGCTCGTCCAGCAACGCTAGCCCGTGCGCGGCCATCCGGGCGCTGGCCTCGGTGTCCTCCCGGTGCAGCGCCCGCGCCGCGTCCAGCGCCGCCGCGGCGGCCAGCCGGGTGTCACCGGTCCTGGCGAGCGCACCTTGATGGGCGGCCTGGGCCCGCCGCACCCCGCCGGCCAGGTTCACCGCCGTCGGGCGGGCTCCGGCCAGCGCGTCCGCGGCCTCCGCCACGTCGAAGCCCCGTACGGCGGCGAGCGCGACGCCGTACGCACCCGCGATGCCGAGCAGCGGCGCCCCACGTACGGCGAGCGAACGGATCGCCTCCACGAGCGCGGACGCGTCCGTGCAGACCAGTTCGACCTCCTCGGCCGGCAGCCTGGTCTGGTCCAGCAGGACCAGCACCGGGCCCTCCGGTGGTTCTTCCCAGCGCAGTGCCGGGATCTCGGTCGGCCGCTTGTCCTCGCCGTTTCGCGCGTCCTGATCAGCCATGCGGTCAGTCTGCCCCCTGTCCGGCGGACAATCGAAGGTGCGCAGGCCATACCGCGCCCGGTCCGCGGCGGAGCACCCCATGGCACGATGGCTGCCAACCTGCCGCCGCGACCGCGGACGGGCACCGTGAAGGAGCGACGATGAACGACACTCCGGGCTGGGCCTCGCCCGGATCCTCCCCGTCCGACGGGCGGGAGCCCGGCGCGTCCGGCCCCGCCGACCGCCCCGGTGGCCCCGACCGGCCCGCGCAGCCCGCGGACCAGCCGGGCACGGAACCTACGGGCCCCGGCACGAAGTGGTCCAAGGAGCAGCCGCCACCCGGCCAGTGGTCCGCCCCCTCCGCCCCCGGCCAGGCCCCACCCCCGCCACCTCCCAACGCCGGCTGGGGCACCCCGCCCCCCGCCGGCCCCGGAGGCCCTGGTGGTGGCTACGGCGGTTACGGCGTGCCTGGTGGCTACGGCGGCTGGGGAGGCGGCTGGGGCGGTCCCCCGCCCGCGGCCAAACCCGGCGTGATCCCGCTCCGCCCGCTGGGCGTCGGCGAGATCCTCGACGGCGCCGTCTCCACCATGCGCACCTACTGGCGCACGGTCCTCGGCATCTCGCTCACCGTCGCGGTCTTCACGGAGATCCTCGTGGTGCTGCTCCAGGGCCTCGTCCTGGACGACCTCGGCTCCGAGGCCCTCAACGACCCCGACGCCACGCTGAGCGAACTCGGCGACGCCATGGCCGACACCACGATCAACTCGGGTGTCATCTTCCTCATCTCCCTGATCGGCACCGTCCTGGCCACCGCCCTGCTGACGACCGTCACCAGCCGCGCCGTGCTCGGCAGGTCGGTGACCATAGGCGAAGCCTGGCGGGACGCCCGCCCGCAGGTGGCGAGGCTGTTCGGCCTGATCGTCCTGCTGCTGCTGATCGTCGCCGGCATCGTCACGGTGGGCATGGCGCCCGGTCTCATCGTCACGGCCGCGGGCGGCGGCGGAGCCGGCGTGGCCCTCACCGTCCTGGGCTTCCTGGCGAGCGGCATCGTCGCGGTGTGGCTCATGGTCCGCTTCTCGCTGGCCTCCCCGGCGCTGATGCTGGAGAAGCAGGGCATCAAGAAGGCCATGGGCCGCTCCACGAAGCTGGTGCGCGGCTCCTGGTGGCGTGTCTTCGGCATCCAGCTGCTCGCCACGATCATCGCGAACGTCGTCGCGTCGATCATCGTCATCCCCTTCGCCTTCCTCGCCGCCGCCTTCAGCGGCGACGGTGTCAGCGGCTTCCTCGAAGGCACCGGCAGCCTCGGCTGGACCTTCCTGATCGTCAGCGGCATCGGCTCCGTGATCGGCTCCATGATCACGTTCCCGATCACGGCGGGCGTCACCGTGCTGCTCTACATCGACCAGCGCATCCGCCGTGAAGCCCTCGACCTCGAGCTGGCCCGTGCCGCCGGGGCCCAGGGCCCCGGCGCTCCCGGCACCAACCCGGGGAGCTGATGCGGTGAGCCGGGCGGGGGGAGTCCTGACGGAGGTGCTGTCGCGCACCGCCGCACGGGCGGTGGCGCGCGCCGGCGACCGCCCCGTGCTGTCGCTGTCGCGCTCCGGCGACGAACCGCCGGTGACGGTCCCGCGCGACCCCGCACGGGAGGCCGCACAGCGGGAGCTGTCCAAGCGGATGTACCACGAGAACGACCCCGGCGTGTTCCAGCGGGCCTTGAACGCCCTCTGGGACTGGATCGACGAGCTGCTCAACCGCGCGTCCACCGCGACACCCGGTGGAACACTCGGCCTGATCGTCATCATCGTGGCCGTCCTCGCCGTGCTGGGCGCGCTCTGGTGGCGCCTGGGCACCCCGCGCCGCCCGCCGACCTCCGCCCCCGCCCTGTTCGACGACCGCCCCCGCAGCGCAGCCGACCACCGGGCCGCGGCAGACGCGCACGCCGCCCAAGGCCACTGGAACGAAGCCGTCCAGGAGCGCATGCGCGCCGTCGTCCGCGCCCTGGAGGAACGCGCCCTCCTCGACGTCCGCCCCGGCCGCACCGCCGACGAGGCCGCCCGCGAGGCGGGCCGCGCCCTGCCCGACCACGGTGGCCGGCTGCGCGCCGCCGCCCGGGACTTCGACGACGTCACGTACGGCGGGCGCCCCGGCACCGAGCAGTCGTACCGGCACCTCACCGAACTCGACCGTGACTTGGAACGCAGTAAGCCGCGACTGGCGGTCCGCGCAGTCGGCGGCACGGCCGACGCCACGGGCCGCGACACCCGCCCGGGAGCCGCCGAATGACCACCGAGGCCACGCTCCCCACCACCTCGGCCTCACCCAGCGCCCGCCAGGTGTGGACCCGCGCCCGCGGCATCGCCCTCGCGCTCGTCGTACTGCTCGCCGGCGCCGTCGCGATCGCCGTCGTCCGCTCCGACGCCCGGCAGGGCGAACTCGACCCGCGCTCCGCCGACCCGTACGGCAGCCGGGCCGTCGCCGAACTCCTCGCCGACCGGGGCGTGTCCACCCGCGTGGTCACCACCCTGGACGACGCCCGCGCCGCCGCCGGCCCCCACACCACCCTCCTGGTCGCCGTCCCCGACCTCCTGACCGAACGCCAGCAGACACGCTTGCACTCCGCCACCGAAGGATCCGGCGGCCGTACCCTCCTCGTCGCCCCCGGCGGCCCCGCCGTCGAACGCCTCGCCCCCGGCGTCACCGCGGACCCCGCGCTCAGCTTCGACTCGACCCTGGCCCCCGCCTGCGACCTGCCCGCCGCCCGCCGCGCGGGCACCGCCGACACGGGCGGCATCCGCTACAGCACCACCCACATCGAGGCCGACACCTGCTACCCCAGCCGACGCCTGGCCACCCTGCTCCGCATCCCGGACGCACCCGAAGAGGCCGCCCAGGAAGGCACCCCGGGCGACACCGTCGTCCTCGGCGCCCCCGACATCCTCTACAACAACCACCTCGACGAGCACGGCAACGCCTCGCTCGCCCTGCAACTCCTCGGCTCCCGCGACCACCTGGTCTGGTACCTCCCCTCGGTCTCCGACACCACGGCCCCGGACGACGAACGCAGCTTCTTCGACCTGCTCCCCTCCGGCTGGCTCTGGGGCACCCTGCAGCTCTTCATCGCCGCGGCCCTCGCCGCCCTGTGGCGGGCACGCCGGCTCGGCCCCCTGGTGCCCGAAAAACTCCCCGTGGCGATCCGCGCCTCCGAAACCGCCGAAGGCCGCGCACGCCTCTACCGCAAGGCCAACGCCCGCGACCGCGCGGCCACCGCTCTTCGCTCCGCCACCCGCACCCGCCTCGCCCCCCTCGTAGGCACCCCCGTCGCCCAGGCGCACACGCCCGAGGCCCTGCTCCCCGCCCTGTCCGCCCGCCTCCACGACACACGCGGCGACGGACAGTCCCTGCGCACCCTCCTCTTCGGCCCGTCGCCCGGCGACGACGCGGCCCTCATCGCCCTCGCCGACCAACTCGACGCCCTCGGCAGAGAGGTACGCCGTCCATGATGGACCCGACCACTGACAACGCCGGGCAGACCGGGGACCCGGGCAACGCCCGAGCCGCCCTTGAAGCCCTGCGCGCCGAGATCGCCAAGGCCGTGGTCGGCCAGGACGCAGCCGTCACCGGCCTCGTCGTAGCGCTCCTGTGCCGCGGCCACGTCCTCCTCGAAGGCGTCCCGGGAGTCGCCAAGACCCTCCTGGTCCGCGCCCTCGCCGCCGCGACGGAACTCGACACCAAGCGCGTCCAGTTCACCCCGGACCTCATGCCCAGCGACGTGACCGGCTCCCTCGTCTACGACACCCGCACCGCCGAGTTCTCCTTCCAGCCCGGCCCGGCCTTCACCAACCTGCTGCTCGCCGACGAGATCAACCGCACGCCCCCGAAGACCCAGTCGTCCCTCCTCGAAGCCATGGAGGAACGCCAGGTCACCGTCGACGGCACCCCCCGCCCCCTCCCCGAGCCCTTCCTGGTCGCGGCGACCCAGAACCCGGTCGAGTACGAGGGCACCTACCCCCTACCGGAAGCCCAGCTGGACCGCTTCCTCCTCAAGCTCACCGTCCCCCTCCCCTCCCGCCAGGACGAGATCGACGTCCTCACCCGCCACGCCTCCGGCTTCGACCCGCGCGACCTGCGCGCCGCGGGCGTACGCCCCGTCGCGAACGCCGCCGACCTGGAAGCCGCCCGCGCCGACGTCGCCAAGACCTCCGTCTCCCCGGAGATCACGGCCTACGTCGTCGACATCTGCCGCGCCACCCGCGAGTCGCCGTCCCTCGCCCTCGGCGTCTCCCCGCGCGGAGCCACGGCGCTGCTCTCCACGTCCCGGGCATGGGCATGGCTCACGGGACGCGACTACGTCACTCCCGACGACGTGAAGGCCTTGGCCCTCCCCACTCTCCGCCACCGCGTCCAGCTCCGCCCGGAGGCCGAGATGGAGGGCGTGACCACGGACTCCGTGATCAACGCGATCCTCGCCCACGTCCCCGTCCCCCGCTGATGGCACTCACCGGACGCGCCGCGCTCCTCGCGGCCCTGGGCTCTCTCCCGGTCGGCATCTGGGACCCGAGCTGGACGGGCCTCCTCGCCGTGAACGGCCCACTGGCCGCGGCCTGCGCCTGCGACTTCGCCCTGGCCGCCCCCGTACGACGCCTGCGCCTGACCCGTTCCGGCGACACCTCCGCACGCCTGGGCGACACCGCCGACATCACGCTGACGGTCACCAACCCCTCCAACCGCCCGCTCCGCGCGCACCTGCGCGACGCCTGGCCCCCCAGCAGCTGGCAGCCCGGCACGGAGACCTCGGCCTCCCGCCACCGCGTGACGGTGCCCGCCGGCGAACGCCGACGCGTCACCACCCGCCTACGCCCCACCCGCCGAGGCGACCGCCAAGCCGACCGCGTCACGATCCGCTCGTGCGGCCCGCTGGGCCTCTTCGCGCGCCAGGGCACCCACCGGGTCCCCTGGACGGTGCGCGTACTGCCCCCTTTCACCAGCCGCAAGCACCTGCCCTCGAAGCTCTCCCGCCTCCGCGAACTCGACGGCCGCACCAGCGTCCTCGCCCGTGGCGAGGGCACGGAGTTCGACAGCCTGCGCGAGTACGTCCCCGGAGACGACACCCGCTCCATCGACTGGCGTGCCACCGCCCGCCAGACCGCCGTCGCCGTACGCACCTGGCGTCCCGAACGCGACCGGCACATCCTGCTCGTCCTCGACACCGGCCGCACCTCAGCCGGCCGCGTCGGCGACGCACCCCGCCTGGACGCGTCCATGGACGCCGCTCTGCTCCTGGCCGCCCTGGCCTCCCGCGCCGGCGACCGCGTCGATCTCCTCGCGTACGACCGCCACGTGCGCGCCCTGGTCCAGGGCCGCACAGCGGGCGACGTACTTCCTTCCCTGGTCAACGCGATGGCGACGCTGGAACCGGAGCTCGTGGAGACCGACGCACGCGGGCTCACCGCCAAGGCCCTCCGCTCTGCCCCCCGCCGCTCCCTGATCGTCCTGCTCACCGCACTCGACGCGGCCCCGATCGAAGAGGGCCTACTCCCCGTCCTGCCACAACTCACGCAGCGCCACACCGTCCTCGTCGCGTCGGTGGCCGATCCGCACATCTCCCGGATGGCCGAAGCCCACGGCAACACCGACGCCGTCTACGAGGCCGCAGCGGCTGCGCAGGCACAGGCGGAACGGCATCGCACCGCGGACCGGCTCCGCCGGCACGGCGTCACGGTCGTCGACGCGATCCCTGACGAACTGGCCCCGGCCCTGGCCGACGCCTATCTGGAACTCAAGGCGGCAGGACGCCTGTGAACGACGAATACGGCGGGGCTCTTCCGTCCCGCCGTCCTCGCGATTTTTGCCCCTGAAACGCAGAAAACCCCGCACCGTTCCCGGTGCGGGGTCTCCTCGCAAAAATTGTTCGGCGGCGTCCTACTCTCCCACAGGGTCCCCCCTGCAGTACCATCGGCGCTGTAAGGCTTAGCTTCCGGGTTCGGAATGTAACCGGGCGTTTCCCTTACGCTATGACCACCGAAACACTATGAAACTGACAACCGACACCACGCTCTGTGACAAACGCGGGGTTGTTCGTGGTTTCAGAACCAACACAGTGGACGCGAGCAACTGAGGACAAGCCCTCGGCCTATTAGTACCAGTCAACTCCACCGGTTACCCGGCTTCCATATCTGGCCTATCAACCCAGTCGTCTACTGGGAGCCTTACCCCATCAAGTGGGTGGGAGTCCTCATCTCGAAGCAGGCTTCCCGCTTAGATGCTTTCAGCGGTTATCCCTCCCGAACGTAGCCAACCAGCCATGCCCTTGGCAGAACAACTGGCACACCAGAGGTTCGTCCGTCCCGGTCCTCTCGTACTAGGGACAGCCCTTCTCAAGACTCCTACGCGCACAGCGGATAGGGACCGAACTGTCTCACGACGTTCTAAACCCAGCTCGCGTACCGCTTTAATGGGCGAACAGCCCAACCCTTGGGACCGACTCCAGCCCCAGGATGCGACGAGCCGACATCGAGGTGCCAAACCATCCCGTCGATATGGACTCTTGGGGAAGATCAGCCTGTTATCCCCGGGGTACCTTTTATCCGTTGAGCGACGGCGCTTCCACAAGCCACCGCCGGATCACTAGTCCCGACTTTCGTCCCTGCTCGACCCGTCGGTCTCACAGTCAAGCTCCCTTGTGCACTTACACTCAACACCTGATTGCCAACCAGGCTGAGGGAACCTTTGGGCGCCTCCGTTACTCTTTAGGAGGCAACCGCCCCAGTTAAACTACCCATCAGACACTGTCCCTGATCCGGATCACGGACCCAGGTTAGACATCCAGCACGACCAGACTGGTATTTCAACGACGACTCCACCCACACTGGCGTGCGAGCTTCAAAGTCTCCCAGCTATCCTACACAAGCCGAACCGAACACCAATATCAAACTGTAGTAAAGGTCCCGGGGTCTTTCCGTCCTGCTGCGCGAAACGAGCATCTTTACTCGTAGTGCAATTTCACCGGGCCTATGGTTGAGACAGTCGAGAAGTCGTTACGCCATTCGTGCAGGTCGGAACTTACCCGACAAGGAATTTCGCTACCTTAGGATGGTTATAGTTACCACCGCCGTTTACTGGCGCTTAAGTTCTCAGCTTCGCCCCACCGAAATGGAGCTAACCGGTCCCCTTAACGTTCCAGCACCGGGCAGGCGTCAGTCCGTATACATCGCCTTACGGCTTCGCACGGACCTGTGTTTTTAGTAAACAGTCGCTTCTCGCTGGTCTCTGCGGCCACCCCCAGCTCAGACCGTAAAGATCATCACCAGGAATGGCCCCCCTTCTCCCGAAGTTACGGGGGCATTTTGCCGAGTTCCTTAACCATAGTTCACCCGAACGCCTCGGTATTCTCTACCTGACCACCTGAGTCGGTTTAGGGTACGGGCCGCCATGAAACTCGCTAGAGGCTTTTCTCGACAGCATAGGATCATCCACTTCACCACAATCGGCTCGGCATCAGGTCTCAGCCTCATGTGCGACGGATTTACCTACCGCACGGCCTACACCCTTACCCCGGGACAACCACCGCCCGGGATGGACTACCTTCCTGCGTCACCCCATCACTCACCTACTAACCGCTTGGTTCAGCGGCTCCACCACTCCCCTCAACTCCGAAGAGATCAGGGCGGCTTCACGGCCTTAGCATCACGATGCTCGATGTTTGACGCTTCACAGCGGGTACCGGAATATCAACCGGTTATCCATCGACTACGCCTGTCGGCCTCGCCTTAGGTCCCGACTTACCCTGGGCAGATCAGCTTGACCCAGGAACCCTTAGTCAATCGGCGCAAACGTTTCTCACGTTTGTATCGCTACTCATGCCTGCATTCTCACTCGTGAACCGTCCACAACTCGCTTCCGCGGCTGCTTCACCCGGCACACGACGCTCCCCTACCCATCACAGCCGGCGTTGGCCGTATTGCTGCAATGACACGACTTCGGCGGTACGCTTGAGCCCCGCTACATTGTCGGCGCGGAATCACTAGACCAGTGAGCTATTACGCACTCTTTCAAGGGTGGCTGCTTCTAAGCCAACCTCCTGGTTGTCTGTGCGACTCCACATCCTTTCCCACTTAGCGTACGCTTAGGGGCCTTAGTCGATGCTCTGGGCTGTTTCCCTCTCGACCATGGAGCTTATCCCCCACAGTCTCACTGCCGCGCTCTCACTTACCGGCATTCGGAGTTTGGCTAAGGTCAGTAACCCGGTAGGGCCCATCGCCTATCCAGTGCTCTACCTCCGGCAAGAAACACACGACGCTGCACCTAAATGCATTTCGGGGAGAACCAGCTATCACGGAGTTTGATTGGCCTTTCACCCCTAACCACAGGTCATCCCCCAGGTTTTCAACCCTGGTGGGTTCGGTCCTCCACGAAGTCTTACCTCCGCTTCAACCTGCCCATGGCTAGATCACTCCGCTTCGGGTCTTGAGCGTGCTACTGAATCGCCCTGTTCGGACTCGCTTTCGCTACGGCTACCCCACCCGGGTTAACCTCGCAACACACCGCAAACTCGCAGGCTCATTCTTCAAAAGGCACGCAGTCACGAGATGCAGCAAGCTGCATCCGACGCTCCCACGGCTTGTAGGCACACGGTTTCAGGTACTATTTCACTCCGCTCCCGCGGTACTTTTCACCATTCCCTCACGGTACTATCCGCTATCGGTCACCAGGGAATATTTAGGCTTAGCGGGTGGTCCCGCCAGATTCACACGGGATTTCTCGGGCCCCGTGCTACTTGGGTGTCTCTCAAGCAAGCCGCTGATGTTTCGACTACGGGGGTCTTACCCTCTACGCCGGACCTTTCGCATGTCCTTCGCCTACATCAACGGTTTCTGACTCGCCCTACGGCCGGCAGACCGTAGAAGAGAGATCCCACAACCCCGCACACGCAACCCCTGCCGGGTCTCACACGTATACGGTTTAGCCTCATCCAGTTTCGCTCGCCACTACTCCCGGAATCACGGTTGTTTTCTCTTCCTGCGGGTACTGAGATGTTTCACTTCCCCGCGTTCCCTCCACACTGCCTATGTGTTCAGCAGCGGGTGACAGCCCATGACGACTGCCGGGTTTCCCCATTCGGACACCCCCGGATCAAAGCCTGGTTGACGACTCCCCGGGGCCTATCGTGGCCTCCCACGTCCTTCATCGGTTCCTGGTGCCAAGGCATCCACCGTGCGCCCTTAAAAACTTGGCCACAGATGCTCGCGTCCACTGTGCAGTTCTCAAACAACGACCAACCACCCATCACCCCGGGATCAACACCCGAGTGCACTGGGGCCGGCACTGAAGGAAGTTCATTCCCTCAGACACCCAACAGCGTGCCCGACACGTCCAGCCAAGACCCTGTGTTCCACGCCGAAGCAGTACTAACAGTCCTCATCCTGATCGTGCCGAATAGTCAACGTTCCACCCATGAGCAACCAGTGCGAGACGTTCGCTCGCATGCTGGCCTCTGACCTCGCCCCGAAGGACTCGGTAAGAAGTGCTCCTTAGAAAGGAGGTGATCCAGCCGCACCTTCCGGTACGGCTACCTTGTTACGACTTCGTCCCAATCGCCAGTCCCACCTTCGACAGCTCCCTCCCACAAGGGGTTGGGCCACCGGCTTCGGGTGTTACCGACTTTCGTGACGTGACGGGCGGTGTGTACAAGGCCCGGGAACGTATTCACCGCAGCAATGCTGATCTGCGATTACTAGCGACTCCGACTTCATGGGGTCGAGTTGCAGACCCCAATCCGAACTGAGACCGGCTTTTTGAGATTCGCTCCACCTCGCGGTATCGCAGCTCATTGTACCGGCCATTGTAGCACGTGTGCAGCCCAAGACATAAGGGGCATGATGACTTGACGTCGTCCCCACCTTCCTCCGAGTTGACCCCGGCGGTCTCCCGTGAGTCCCCAGCACCACAAGGGCCTGCTGGCAACACGGGACAAGGGTTGCGCTCGTTGCGGGACTTAACCCAACATCTCACGACACGAGCTGACGACAGCCATGCACCACCTGTACACCGACCACAAGGGGGACCCTGTCTCCAGGGTTTTCCGGTGTATGTCAAGCCTTGGTAAGGTTCTTCGCGTTGCGTCGAATTAAGCCACATGCTCCGCCGCTTGTGCGGGCCCCCGTCAATTCCTTTGAGTTTTAGCCTTGCGGCCGTACTCCCCAGGCGGGGCACTTAATGCGTTAGCTGCGGCACGGACAACGTGGAATGTTGCCCACACCTAGTGCCCACCGTTTACGGCGTGGACTACCAGGGTATCTAATCCTGTTCGCTCCCCACGCTTTCGCTCCTCAGCGTCAGTATCGGCCCAGAGATCCGCCTTCGCCACCGGTGTTCCTCCTGATATCTGCGCATTTCACCGCTACACCAGGAATTCCGATCTCCCCTACCGAACTCTAGCCTGCCCGTATCGACTGCAGACCCGGGGTTAAGCCCCGGGCTTTCACAACCGACGTGACAAGCCGCCTACGAGCTCTTTACGCCCAATAATTCCGGACAACGCTTGCGCCCTACGTATTACCGCGGCTGCTGGCACGTAGTTAGCCGGCGCTTCTTCTGCAGGTACCGTCACTTTCGCTTCTTCCCTGCTGAAAGAGGTTTACAACCCGAAGGCCGTCATCCCTCACGCGGCGTCGCTGCATCAGGCTTTCGCCCATTGTGCAATATTCCCCACTGCTGCCTCCCGTAGGAGTCTGGGCCGTGTCTCAGTCCC
>NZ_BMTT01000002.1 GCF_014649815.1 Streptomyces mutabilis
CAACATCCTCGCGTCTCCAGAACCTTGACAACCCGCCCCAACCCCCAAACTTCACGGCCTTGGTACTAGCCGGGGCGCTGTCCGAGCGGACGGCGCCCCGGCACGTGTCCGCGCTCAGGCGTACCCCGCGATGTCCTTCACCACGGCGAAAGCCAGCCCGTACGCGCTCATCCCGCGGCCGTACGCCCCGAGATGGACGCCCTGTTCGGTGGAACCGGCGAGCACCCAGCCGAACTCGGACTCCCGGTAGTGGAACGACGTGGGCACGCCGTCCACGGGGAGGGACAGCGTCGTCCAGTCGGCCCCGTCGAGGTCGTCCGCGAGGACCCACGCGGTCTCCGTCTGCTGCTCCAGCCAGTCGTCCCGCAGCGAGTGGTCCATCTGGCCGGGCCAGGTGAAGGACAGCAGCCCCACACCGGCCAGCCAGGCCGCCGAGGACACCGAGGTGGCCTCCAGCAGACCCGTACCGTCGGCACTGCGCCGGTCGGGGTTGGCCGCGACGGTCACGACGACCGCGAACTTCTCCCTGGCGTCCCGGTCGTCACCGGACGCGTGCTCGTTGCGCACCGACGGTTCGTCGCCGTGCCCGATCGAGCCGTGTTCCACGGTTCCGTCGGCCGCCGCGCCGACCTGCATCAGCCAGCGCCGTCCCGTGAAGGCCTCGTCGAGGCCGTACCACGGGAAGGGCGCACGCAGGTAGCCGTCGAGTGTCCGCCGGTCGGAGGGGACCCCTTGTCCATCCTCCGTGCCCGGCGTCTGCGCGACCGCCTCACTCGTCGTCTCCATGTGCCCGGACGCCTCCTCGCTCTCGTCGGTCCGGAACGGCCCGCCCCCCTTCGGGCGTACTCGTCCGGTCCGCACAACAACTCGGGCAGCATAGCCACACGCCAGGCGGCAGCCGGGAAACCACCCGGCGCGTGGGTCGCACGGGCGTCTCCTTCGGGCCCTGCGCGCCCGGCCCGGAGTGTGAGAAGCGTCACGTACGGTGCGTGCGGCGCGCGTGGCGCGCGTGGCGCGCGTGGTGACGGATTCGGCTCAGGTGGCGTCCGCGTCGAAGGGCGGACGGTCGTCGCGGGCCGGGACCTCGGGCTTCTTGGACATGTCGACGCGGCCGCCGGTGGAGCCCGACGAGGACGCCGAGCCGGACGACGCCTCCGGCTCACGGCCGTGCACCGCGTCGGTGACCTCGGCCATCTCCTTCTTCAGGTCGAAGCCGTTGCGGATCTCCTTGAGCCCCAGCTCGTCGTTGTCCAGCTGCTTGCGGATGAACGTCTTGGGGTTGAGGTCCTCGAACTCGAAGTCCTTGAACTCGGGGCCCAGCTCCTGCCGGATGTCCTGCTTGGCGCTGTCCGAGAACTCCCGGATCTTCCTGATGGTGCGGGACACGTCCTGGATGACCTTGGGGAGCTTGTCCGGACCGAACACGAGCACGGCGAGGACGACGAGTGTCACCAGCTCGAGTGCGCCTATGTCATTGAACACCTGAAGCTCCTTGGGATGTCCGGGCCGCAACCACGGTACCCGCCGATCCCGTGCGACCGGTACCGTCCCGTGAGCCCCGAGTGGGTGTATGCGGGCGCTTTCCGAATTGTTTGCCTTCCTGGCCCCTTGTCGGGAGGTGTGCAGCGGTCAGTCCCCGTCGGAGGAGCCGAGTACGAGTGAGACGTGCGTCTCCTTGCCGTCGCGCTCCAGGGTCAGGTCCAGGCGGTCGCCGGGGCGGTGGGCGCGGGTCCTGACGATGAGCTCCTCGCCGGAGTGCACGCGTCTGCCGTCGACGGCGGTGATCACGTCCCCCGCCCTGATGCCGGCCTCGGCGCCCGGTCCGCCCGTGGTGACCGGGGGTCCGCCGGCGCTGCCCTTGGCCGCCACGCGGGCGCCGTCGCCGGAGTAGGCCATGTCGAGGGTGATGCCGATGACCGGGTGGGTGGCCCTGCCGGTGTTGATCAGCTCCTCGGCCACGCGCTTGCCCTGGTTGATGGGGATGGCGAAGCCCAGCCCTATCGAGCCGGACTGGCCGCCGTCGGACTCGGTGCCGCCGCCGTCGGCGGACCGGATGGCGGAGTTGATGCCGATGGCCCGGCCCTGGGCGTCCAGGAGGGGGCCGCCGGAGTTGCCGGGGTTGATCGGCGCGTCGGTCTGCAGGGCGTCGACGTACGACACGTCGCTGCCGTCGCCCTCCTCGCCGCCCGCCGTGATGGGCCGCTCCTTGGCGCTGATGATGCCGGAGGTGACGGTGCCCGCCAGGTCGAAGGGGGCACCGATGGCGACCACGGGGTCGCCGACCCGCACGTTGTCGGAGTTGCCGAGGGGCATGGGGGTGAGGCCGCTGACGCCCTTGACCTTCACCACGGCGAGGTCGTATCCGCCGTCCCGGCCGACGACCGTGGCCTCGGCGGTGTCGCCGCTGTTGAAGGTGACGGTGATCTCGCCACCGCTTCCGGCGGGTTCCACGACGTGGTTGTTGGTCAGGATGTGGCCGCGGTCGTCGAGGACGAAGCCGGTGCCGGTACCCGCGGCGTCGCCGCCGCTCACGTGCAGGGTCACCACGCTGGGCAGGGCGCGGGCGGCGATCCCGGCCACGCTGTCCGGCGCCCGCTCGGCCGCCTCATTCCCGGCCTGGGGCAGCTCCACGGTGCCGATGCCGCCGTTGCGTTCAAGATAGGTGCCCAGGGCGCCGCCGATGCCGCCGGAGACCAGCGCGATGATCAGCGCCCCGCCGACGATCACCTTCCTGGCCCGCCTGCGCCGCTGGTCCCGCGTGGGTACGGCCGCGCCGCTCTGCTGGAGGGAGGCGGCGGCCGAGGCGGCCCACGGGTCGTAACGCCGCCAGGGGTCGGCGTCCGTTCCGTCTCCTCCGGTCCCTGCCGCGGCCGGGGCGGCGACAGGGGCGTCGGCGAACGCCGGGCCGGGCGCCGTGCCGGGGAGCTGGGCCGGGGACGGCACGGCAGGGGCGGGGGCGGAGGCGGGGGGTACGACGGGGACGCCGGGCGCCGGCGGAGCGGGCGGCGGGGTGTCGGCGAACGCCGGGTCGGGCAGCGCGCCCGGGGGCGGTGCCACGGGCACGTCGCCGGTGTGGAACGCCGCCGCGACCGTGCCGTGCGCCGACGTCGTCGCCGGGTGCTGCACCGGCGGTGCGGGGGCCCAGGGGCCCGGCTCGCCGTACGGAGGGGTGCTGTACGGGTCGGGGTCGTGCAGCGGCCTGGGGCGCTCGGCGACCGACGCGGCACCCTTGAGGTCGCCGGCCGGTTGGGCGTCACCGTCCGTGCCGGTGGGAAGAGCCGCGTCGGCGTCGGCGGCGGCGACGGGCGGGACGGCGTCGGTCCGGTCGGCCTGCGCGGCGGCGTCGCCGTCCGTGTCCCTGCGGACACCCGTACCGTCGCCCTCCGAGCCCGTGCGGACACCCGTACCGTCGTCACCGGGCGTGCGCACGCCCGTGTTCTCGGCGCCGGTCCGGCGTGGGCCGGCGTGCGGGGCCGTCGCCGCGCGCGGGCTCGCGTCGGCGGGGCTGCCCGCGTCCGCCGCGGTGCCGTCCGCCGTCGGCCGGTCCAGTTCGTAGTCCCCCGTGCCGGCCGCGACGGGCGCCGGGCGGTCCAGCTCGAAGTCGCCCCCGTCGGCCGCCTCCTCACCCGTGGCGGTGCTCCGGGCCGCGCGAGGGCGTTGCAGCTCGAAGTCGCCGTCGGTCGCGTCGTCGGACGAGCGGGGACGGCTCCACCACTTCGCCTTCGTGGGCTTCCCCTCGTTCATGTCTCCCCCACAGCTGGCCGCAGTTCGTCGGCTCCAAGTGCTCTGGCGCCGTCCCGGGATTCAATCAGGTTCACGGGCCGGTGCGCAGATCCCGGTCAGGGAGCCGGACGGTGGGAGGCGGCGGGGGGCACCACCGGGTAGGGGGTTGTGAGCGGGCCGGGGACGGGTGCGGCGAGCAGGCCGGGTGGCCTGACGTCGGATGCGGTCGCCCAGGAGGTCAGCGCGAGGGGCGGGACCGCTGCGAGCGGACGTATCAGCGGCGACACGGCGGCGGCACCGGCCCTCACCGGAGTGGTCAGCGCGCGAACGACCTGCTCCCGTGGGCCGGCTCCCGCGGGGGCCGGCAGTCCGGGCAGCAGCGGCGCGGCCTCGGTGGGGGCGACGGGGCTCTCACCGAGCGCCCGCTGTCCCTGGGACTGGCCGAGCAGCGGCGTGCCCGAGCGGCGGCGCTGGCTCTCCGAGGTCGTGGCCGTGCCGGCGCCCTGGGTGCGCGCCGGCGTCACATTGCTGCCGCTGCCGGAGCCCCGCGCCTCCGTGGTGGTGTCCGGCGTGCCGACGGTGACGCCGCCCAGCGCGATCGCGGCCAGCGACACCGCTCCGGCGGCGGCGAACGCGAACCGCAGGCCGCGCGAGGACGACCGCTCGGCCTCGTGCCGGCTCACGTCGTGGATGCGGAAGCCGCGCCCCGGCGAGAGCGGCGCCAGCACGGAGGAGTGCGGCCGGGCGGGAACGTAGCCGAACTCGAAGCGCTCGCCCCGATTCGTCCCGAAGACCCCGTCGAGACCCCCGGAGAAGCCTGAGCCGTCCAGCGGGGAGCCGCCACCGTCCACGTCGCCTCCGCCCGGCAGCCCCTGGAGGCGGGCCAGGAAGCTCTCGGACGGGGCCGGCGGTGCCGCCTCGGCGAAGACGTTCTTCAACCGGCGTTGCGCGTCGACCTCCGCCTTGCACTTCGGACAGGTGGCCACGTGTGCGAGGACGCGCTCACGCGCGTCATGACCGAGCTCCCCGTCCACCAGGGCGGAGAGTCGGTCTCCCAGATGCTGTTCCGCGAGGTGTCCCTCGGATTCACGCCGTGACCCACTCACGCGCTCGTGCCCCCTCCTCCCAGTGCGGGAACACGGGCCGCGAACGTGCGACGCTCCGCGCGGGCCTCGGGAGAGCGGTGCGCGAGTGCCTTGCGCAGCTGGGACCGGCCGCGGTGGAT
This sequence comes from Streptomyces mutabilis, assembly GCF_014649815.1. GTDB lineage: Bacteria > Actinomycetota > Actinomycetes > Streptomycetales > Streptomycetaceae > Streptomyces > Streptomyces mutabilis. The sequence continues at coordinate 4,949 of NZ_BMTT01000002.1, forward strand.
CCGGGAGCGGACCGTGCCGAGCTTGACGCCGAGCGTCGCGGCGATCTCCTCGTACGACAGCCCCTCGATGTCACACAGGACGACGGCCGCGCGGAACTCGGGCGCGAGGGTGTCCAGGGCCTGCTGGACGTCCGCGTCGAAGTGGGCGTCGTGGAAGACCTGCTGCGGGGTGGGCTCCTTGCTGGGCAGCCGCTCGGCCGCGTCGTCGCCGAGCGCGTCGAAGCGGATGCGCTGCTTGCGGCGGACCATGTCCAGGAAGAGATTGGTGGTGATCCGGTGCAGCCAGCCCTCGAAGGTGCCCGGCGTGTACGTCGACAAGGACCTGAAGACACGGACGAAGACCTCCTGGGTGAGGTCCTCGGCGTCGTGCTGGTTGCCGGTGAGGCGGTAGGCGAGGCGGTAGACCCGGCCGCTGTGGGTGCTGACGATCTCCTCCCAGGTGGGCGGAGTCCACGCCTGCCCGTCCGCGTCGCTGGAGAAGGTCGCGGTCTGGGTGTGTCCCGTGCCGGGACGGTCGGCGTGGCTGTGGTCAGCAGCGGTGTCGTTCACGGATTTCGGCCTGCCTGCCGATCCGAGGAAGCGCCGCAGCACTCCACCCCGATCCGCGGGCGCGGCCGCACCTCCCCTGTCGGCTCTGGTGGTGTCCAGTGGAGCCCCTACCATAGCCACCTCGCCCGTTAGCTCCGGATAAGCGGTTTTACGAGAATTTGATCTGGGCTGACACGGCTCGTACGGCTGCGTCAGCACTTGCTCGGCACCCTGGCCCACTTCGCTGCCCCCGTCGCGTCCGGCCGTCCAGTCGTCCCTTTTTGCTCTCCCCTTGAACGACCGGTCCCATCTGCGGGTTCCCGGCGCCAACGGATACAGTCACGCCGAGGCAACAACGGGGACAGGAGAGGGTCATTACCGGCAACCGGCAGACGAGCTGGGCGTTCGCCGACGCCTATGTCGCCGAGGACGACGCGCTGCTCTGGGCCCGCGACCGGGCCCGCGAGGCGGGCCTGCGCTCGGTACCCCCGGGCACCGGCTCCGCTCTGGGGTTGCTCGCCGCCGCCGTGGACGCGAAGGCGGTCGCGGAGATCGGCACCGGCTGCGGCGTTTCCGGTATCCATCTGCTGCACGGAATGCGGCCGGACGGCGTACTGACCACGGTCGACCCGGAACCGGAGCACCAGCAGTTCGCCCGTCAGGCCTTCCGCGCCGCGGGCTTCGCCAGCAACCGGGCCCGGTTCATCCCGGGCCGCGCCCTGGACGTCCTGCCCCGGCTCGCGGACGCCGGCTACGACCTCGTCTTCTGCGACGGCGACCGTCTGGAGTACCTCGACTACCTCGCTGAATCGTTGCGTCTGCTGCGCCCCGGAGGCCTCGTCGCCTTCGAAGGCGTCTTCGGCACCGGTCGGACGATCGACTCCGGACCGCAGCCCACCGAGGTGCTGCGGCTGCGGGAACTGCTGCGCGCGGTCAGGGACAGTCAGGAACTGGTGCCGTCACTGCTGCCGGTGGGCGACGGCCTGCTGTGCGCCGTGAAAAGGTGAATCAACCGCCCGTACGGCCCATGGAAACGGCGCGCGATTTACGGGACGGCGCACGGCGGAAGCGGAAGCCAGTCGCCCCGGCACCGCGTGCGGCACCGGGGCGACTGAACGGGTATGGTCGCTCGCGCGTCAGCCGACGACCTGCTTGAGGGCGTCGCCGAGCGCGTCGGCCTCATCGGGGGTCAGCTCGACGACGAGCCGCCCGCCGCCTTCGAGCGGAACGCGCATGACGATGCCCCGCCCCTCCTTGGTCACCTCGAGCGGGCCATCGCCCGTCCGCGGCTTCATGGCCGCCATGCTCGTTCCCCTTCCTGATACCAGCTCACCGTCACCGCCGACGGCCCGTGAGGGCACGCGCAATCCGGCCCGGACGCGCGACACCGGCATCGAACACATTGCTTCCCAGCCATTATCCCGCATCCCACGACCCGATGACCAACATCGGTCGGCATCGCTTGGGCAACGCACGCGAGCAAAACCACTCAATTCGGCGATGTGACTGCGATACTGCGCGCCCTCGCCCACTTCCGCCGAATGGATACGGACCGGAAACCTTTGACGCAGGTCACATCCGCGGAGCGATCCACTTCCGATGATCTCCGTCATGCTGAGTGCCGGACACACACGTACGACCACGACCGTCCACGACGCGGAGGGGAACCCATGGCCGACACCGTGCTCTACGAGGTGAGCGACGGGCTCGCGACGATCACGCTGAACCGCCCCGAGGCGATGAACGCGCTGAACATCGAGACCAAGGTCGCGCTCCGGGACGCGGTGCGTTCCGCGGCGGCCGACGAGGCCGTACGGGCGGTGCTGCTGACCGCGGCCGGGGACCGGGCGTTCTGCGTCGGGCAGGACCTCAAGGAGCACATCGGGCTGCTTGCCGCCGACCGGGAGACGGGCTCGGGCGAGACCATGAGCACGGTGCGCGAGCACTACAACCCGATCGTGCGGGCGCTGGCGGACGCGCGGAAACCGGTGGTCGCCGCCGTGAACGGCGTGGCGGCCGGGGCGGGCTTCGGCTTCGCGCTCGCGGCGGACTACCGGATCGTCGCGGACACGGCGGCGTTCAACACGTCCTTCGCGGGTGTCGCGCTCACGGCCGACTCGGGGATCTCCTGGACGCTGCCGCGCGTGGTCGGCCCCGGGCGCGCCACCGACCTGCTGCTCTTCCCGCGCAGCATCAAGGCGCAGGAGGCGTACGAGCTGGGCATCGCCAACCGGGTCGTGCCCGCCGCCGACCTGCGTGCCGAGGCGGAGAAGGTTGCGCGGACCCTGGCCGAGGGGCCGACCGTCGCCTACACGGCGCTCAAGGAGTCGGTGGCGTTCGGGCTGACGCACTCGCTGGACGAGACCCTGGAGAAGGAGGACGAGCTGCAGTCCCGGGCCGGGTCCTCCGAAGACCACGCGATCGCGGTGCGGGCCTTCGTGAACAAGGAGAAGCCGAACTACTCGGGCCGCTGAGCTCCCGACCGGCGTCCCGTCGGCGGCCGCGGATCCGTTCGTGGCCGCTCGCGCCGACCCCTCGCCTCTTACGGGGCGCTTCTGGCCACGCACGCTCGCAGGTGGTCGTCGACCAGGCCGCACGCCTGCATCAGCGCGTACGCCGTCGTCGGGCCGACGAAGCGCAGGCCCCGCTTCTTCAGGGCCTTGGACAGCGCCGTGGACTCGGGAGTGACCGCCGGGACGTCGGCGAGGGTCTTGGGGATCGGGCGTCCGGCGGGGTCCGGGGCGTGGGACCAGATCAGCTCGTCCAGCTCGCCGGGGGCCCAGCCGGCCAGGACGCGCGCGTTGGCGAGGGTCGCGTCGATCTTGGCGCGGTTGCGGATGATGCCGGCGTCAACGAGCAGGCGGTCGCGGTCCTCGTCGGTGAAGGCCGCCACCTCGGCGATCTCGAAGCCGGCGAAGGCGGCGCGGAAGCCGGCGCGGCGGCGCAGGATGGTGATCCAGGACAGGCCGGACTGGAAGGCCTCCAAGCTGAGCCGTTCGTACAGGGCGTCGTCGCCGTGGACCGGGCGGCCCCACTCCTCGTCGTGGTACGCCAGGTAGTCCGTGGTGGACAGGGCCCAGGGGCAGCGCGGCGCCCCGTCGGGCCCGGCGATCGCTTCCCCGGCGCTCACCGCTCCTCCTCGCCCGGCTTCTCCATGGAGACGTGCTGGTGGGCGACGGCGGCCCGGGCACCGGCCAGCGCGGACTCCAGGTCGGCGATGCGGGCGTCGCGCTCGGCCAGCTCGGCGCCGAGGCGGCCGAGGGCGTCGTCGACGTCCGCCATGCGGTAGCCGCGGGCGACGAGCGGGAAGCGGAGCCGCTCCACGTCCGCGCGGCCGACCGGGCGGTCCGGAGGCAGGGAGTCCCGCAGCCGCTCGGGCGCGGCGTCGGGCAGCGGCCCGCTGTCGCCGCCGCTCACCACGGCGAGTGTCACCGCGGCGACCACGACGGCCAGCGCGACGACGAGGAACAGGAACATGACCATCGCTGGGCCCCCATGGTCGGGTCGTTGGATCGAGTCCGGGTCCGGGTCCTGGTCGGACTCGAAGCCGGAGTCGGTTGTGCCGGGTCCGATCGTGCCATGCGAGTCTGACAGTCGGGGCCGCAGGCGGTCGAAGTCCGGGCGTCCGGCTCGATCCGCCGCGCTCGGTTCAGCGGACGTGAGAAGGATGTGGACGAGGAGATGTCACAGGGGATGCTCAGACTGGGCAGGCGTGAATTCGCGGCGCACGAGCCGGTGATCATGGCGATCGTGAACCGGACCCCGGATTCCTTCTACGACCAGGGGGCGACCTTCCACGACGAGCCCGCGCTCGCACGCGTGGAGCAGGCGGTGGCCGACGGCGCCGCGATCATCGACATCGGCGGGGTGAAGGCCGGACCGGGTGACGAGGTGTCGGCCGAGGAGGAGGCACGGCGGACGGTGGCGTTCGTCGCGGAGGTGCGGCGGCGGTTCCCGGACGTCGTGATCAGCGTGGACACCTGGCGGCACGAGGTCGGTGAGGCCGTGTGCGAGGCCGGGGCGGACCTGCTGAACGACGCGTGGGGCGGAGTCGATCCGAAGCTCGCGGAGGTCGCGGCGCGGTACGGGGTGGGCCTGGTGTGCACGCACGCCGGCGGCGCCGAGCCGCGGACGCGGCCGCACCGGGTGACGTACGACGACGTCATGGCCGACATCCTGAAGGTGACGGTGGGGCTGGCCGAACGCGCGGTGGCGCTCGGAGTGCCGCGGGAGTCGGTGCTGATCGACCCCGGGCACGACTTCGGGAAGAACACGCGGCACAGCCTGGAGGCGACGCGGCGGCTCGGGGAGATGGTGGAGACCGGGTGGCCGGTGCTGGTGTCCCTGTCCAACAAGGATTTCGTCGGGGAGACGCTGGACCGGCCCGTCAAGGAGCGGGTGCTCGGGACGCTGGCGACGACGGCGGTCTCGGCGTGGCTGGGGGCCCAGGTGTACCGGGTGCACGAGGTGGCGGAGACCCGGCAGGTGCTGGACATGGTGGCGACGATCGCGGGGCACCGGGAGCCGGCGGTGGCTCGGCGGGGGTTGGCGTAGGGGCGCGGCGCGTACCGCGTCGCCGCGCCCCTGCCGGGCCCGGCGCGCTCGGGTCAGCGCCCCGCCTCCTTGGAGACCAGGGCCACCGCCTCGTCCACGTCGTCCGTGACGTGGAAGAGGAGGAGGTCCTTCTCCGCGGCCTTGCCCTGGGCGACCAGGGTGTTGCGCAGCCAGTCGACCAGCCCGCCCCAGTACTCGGAGCCGAAGAGGACGATGGGGAAGCGGGTGACCTTCTGGGTCTGGACCAGGGTGAGCGCCTCGAAGAGTTCGTCGAGGGTGCCGAGCCCGCCGGGCAGGACCACGAAGCCCTGCGCGTACTTGACGAACATCATCTTGCGGACGAAGAAGTACCGGAAGTTCAGGCCGATGTCGACGTACGGATTGAGCCCCTGCTCGAACGGCAGCTCGATGCCGAGACCGACCGAGGTGCCCTTCGCCTCCAGGGCACCCTTGTTCGCCGCCTCCATGGCGCCGGGTCCGCCGCCGGTGATGACCGCGAAGCCCGCTTCCACGAGGCCGCGGCCCAGCCGCACGCCGGCCTCGTACTCAGGTGAGTCCACCGCCGTACGGGCGGAGCCGAAGACGCTGATCGCGGGCGGGAGTTCGGCGAGGGTGCCGAAGCCCTCGATGAACTCCGACTGGATGCGCAGGACGCGCCACGGGTCGGTGTGGACCCAGTCGGTCGGAGCGCGCTCGTCCAGCAGGCGCTGGTCCGTGGTGCTTTTCTGGACCTGACCCCGCCGCCGGAGGACAGGGCCCAGGCGCTGCTCCTCCGGTGGCCGCTTCTTGCCCTCGGGGTTGCCGGTAGCCATGCGCGCGCTCCCTCCAGTCGCAGGTTCTTCCACCTCAGCGTAGATCTACGCGGGTTACGTACGAGGGACCTCAGCATGTCCGCCACGCAGCGGGCTAAACCCTCTGGTGAACCCTCTGTGGATCACGCCGTCAGCCAGGACCGCAGGCGCTCCTCCCCCGCGAGGACCTTCGCCGTCTCCACCCGTTCGTCGCGCTTGTGCGCCAAGTGGGGGTTGCCCGGTCCGTAGTTGACGGCCGGGACGCCGAGCGCCGAGAAGCGGGACACGTCCGTCCAGCCGTACTTGGGCTGCGGGGTGCCGCCCACCGCCTCGATGAAGGCGGCCGCGGCCGGGTGGGACAGGCCGGGCAGGGCGGCGCCGCTGTGGTCGTCGACCACGAACTCCGTCACCCCGCAGTCCGCGAAGACCTCCCGCACGTGGGCGAGGGCGTCCTCGGGGCTGCGGTCGGGGGCGTAGCGGAAGTTGACGGTGACGACGCACTCGTCGGGGATGACGTTGCCCGCGACCCCGCCCGTGATGCCGACCGCGTTCAGGCCCTCGCGGTACTCCAGGCCGTCGATCACCGGGTAGCGCGGCTCGTAGGCCGCGAGGCGGGCGAGGATCGGCGCGGCGGCGTGGATGGCGTTGGAGCCCATCCAGGAGCGCGCCGAGTGCGCCCGCTCGCCCGTCGTCTTCAGCAGCACCCGCAGCGTGCCCTGGCAGCCGCCCTCCACCTGGCCGTCGGACGGTTCGAGCAGCACCGCGAAGTCGCCCTCCAGCCATCGGGGGTGGGCCTCGGCGACGCGCTTCAGGCCGTTCAGCTCGGCGGCGACCTCCTCGTTGTCGTAGAAGACGAAGGTCAGGTCGCGGTTGGGCGCCGGGACGGTGGCGGCGATGCGGAGCTGCACCGCGACGCCCGCCTTCATGTCGCAGGTGCCGCAGCCCCACAGGACGCCGTCCTCGTCGAGCCGGGACGGTACGTTGTCGGCGATCGGGACGGTGTCGATGTGGCCGGCCAGGATCACGCGCTCCGCCCGCCCCAGGTCGGTGCGGGCCACCACGTTGTTGCCGTACCGCTCGACCGACAGGTGCGGCAGGGCGCGCAGGGCGCTCTCGATCGCGTCCGCCAGCGGCTCCTCGGTGCCGCTCTCGGAGGGGAAGTCGACGAGCCGCGCGGTGAGCTCCGCGGCGTCCAGCGTGAGGTCAAGCGGGGTATCGGCCATGGCCCCGACCCTAACGCCCCCGCCCTTGCGGGCATTGCCCGTGCCCGGCGTACACCACTGGCTACCCTCCAGTACCTTGTACGCGTGCTTCAGCCGTCACCCACCCGCAAACGCCGTGGCCGCCTCCTCCGCTCGGGAGCGGCCTCCATGGTCCTGCTCGCGGTCGCCGGTTACCTCGCGGTGAAGTACGTCACCGCGGGCGCTCCGGGCTGCAAGGTGGTCTCCGCCGAGGACGGCCGGACGGCCTACGAGTTCACCCCGGAGCAGGCGGTGAACGCGGCGACGATCACCGCCGTGGGCACCGCGCGCAACCTGCCGGAGCGTGCGGTGACCATCGCGCTGGCGACCGCGCTGCAGGAGTCGACCCTGCGCAACATCGACCACGGCGACCGCGATTCCCTCGGCCTGTTCCAGCAGCGTCCCTCGCAGGGCTGGGGGTCGCCGGAGGAGATCATGGACCCGGCGTACTCGGCGGGCATGTTCTACGACCACCTGGTCGAGGTGCCCGACTACACGCGCCTCCCGCTGACCGTCGCCGCCCAGCGCGTGCAGCGCAGCGGCTTCCCGGACGCGTACGCCAAGCACGAACCGGACGCCGCGCTCCTGGCCGCCGCGCTGACCGGGCGGTCCGCGGCGACGCTGACCTGCGAGGGCCGCCCCGGCGCCACCCGGGCCGACGGGCCCGACGCGGTCCGCGCGGCGCTCGTGCGGGACTTCGGGCGCGACGTGCTCCGCCCGGCCGGCGCGGAGGCGGAGAGCGACGCCGCCACCCCGAAGCCGACGCCCTCACCGGCCGGCAGCGGCTCCGCCGGGCGGACCGTGACGCTGCCCGTCGCCACCGGCGCCGGCTCGGGCACGGAGGCGAGCCCGGAACGACGAGGCTGGCAGCTGGCCCACTGGGCAGTGGCCAACGCCTCTTCGCTGCGCATCGAGCGGGTCTCCTACGCGGGCCGCCAGTGGACCGCGGGGAACACCGACAGCAAGTGGTATCCGACGGGCGAAGGCGGCGCGCGGGGTGCGGAACGGGCTGCGGGGGCGGTCCGGATCACCACCGCGCGCTAGCTGTTTCGGCCCGCGGGCCACAGCACTCACCCGTCCGATCCGTCACCCCTGAGGGTTACCCGTGGCGGCGCCGCGTCGACGCGGCGCCCGGGTTTTCACCATCTCGTCGCCGGAACCGCTGGAACCCAGGGCAATCAAGGGCTGTAAGGATTCGGCAGACTTCCGACCGTCTCCCTTTTGCCCGTTTTTATGGGCACCCTATAATGCGACGCATTGCCAACTCTTTACGTTGTGCGTCCGCAACCTTCGTGGCCTTCGAGCGGTAGTCACTGCGTCCGAGCCCGGTCGATCACTCGCCGGGCACGGTCGGATTCCCCATCGTTGACTTCCGTCGAAGGAGCATCATGTCCCTCCCCCTGACCCGCCGGATCGCCCGTGCCGCGCTGCTCGTCGCTGCGGGAGCGGCTGCCGGGGTCGGTGCGGCCGGCTCCGCCAGCGCGGCTCCCGAACTGCCCGCCATCCCGAACCTCGGCGGACTGACCGCGCTGGACGGGGCGAACGTCGGCAACACCGTCGACGCCGCGGCCCAGAACGCCACCGGAGCCGCGGGCGACACCGGCAGCAAGGCCGTCAAGAAGACGGTGCCGGCCGCGGGCAAGACCGGCGGCTCGCTCGTCAAGAAGACCACGCCGGTGGCGCAGAAGGCCGCGGGCGACGCGGCGGGCTCCGCCGGGGAGGTCGTCGGTGACACGGCGAAGACGGCCACCGAGGGCGGGCTGCCGACGGACGCGCTGGGCAAGGGCGGGCTGCCGGTGCAGGGTCTGCCGGTCGGCTAGAGCGCCTGGCTCGTACGGCTACGGGGTCTGGGGGTTCCCAGGCCCCGTAGCCGTGTGGGTACGTCGGCGCAGTGGGCGTTCGTTGGCCGGGCACCCGGCGTTGGTGGCCGTGCCCACCCTCCCCCACTGCCTGAGGGCATGGGAGGTACCCTCATCGCCCTGCGGAACGATTGCCCACAGCCGAGCCAAGCCGAGCCGCCCGGCCGTCAGGCCCCCAGCCTGGTTACCGCCGCGTGTACGCGTTCGTCCGTGGCCGTGAAGGCGACTCGGACGTGATTGCCGCCCGCCGGACCGTAGAAGTCGCCGGGGGCGACCAGGATGCCGCGTTCGGCGAGGTGGGCGACGGTGTCCCAGCAGGACTCGTCGCGGGTGGCCCAGAGGTAGAGGCTGGCCTCGCTGTGCTCGATGCGGAAGCCGTGGCCGAGGAACGCCTCGCGCAGGGCCGTGCGGCGGGCCGCGTAGCGCTCGCGCTGGACGCGGACGTGCTCGTCGTCGCCGAGGGCCGCCACCACGGCCGCTTGCGTCGGCGCGGACGTCATCATGCCGCCGTGCTTGCGGATCTCCAGGAGGGGCCCCAGGACGGCCGGGTCGCCCGCCAGGAAGGCCGCGCGGTAGCCGGCGAGGTTGGAGCGCTTGGAGAGCGAGTGGACGGCGACCAGGCCGTCGTACGAGCCGCCGTTGACGTCCGGGTGCAGGACGGAGACCGGGTCGGCCTCCCAGCCCAGCTCGAGGTAGCACTCGTCGGATACGACGAGGACGCCGTGCTCGCGGGCCCAGGCCACGATCCGGGACAGGTCGTCCTTGGACAGGACCTTGCCGGTCGGGTTCGACGGGGAGTTGAGCCACAGCATCTTCAGCCCCGCCGGGTCCAGCTCGGTCGGGTCGTCGTACGCCTCGTACCCCGCGTGGGCCAGCCGCGCGCCGACCTCGTACGTCGGGTAGGCCAGGCGAGGAAACGCGACCCTGTCGCCCGGGCCGAGGCCCAGCTGGGTCGGCAGCCAGGCGACGAGTTCCTTGGAGCCGACGATGGGCAGGACGTGGCGGTGGGTGACCTCGCGGGCGCCGAGCCGGCGCTCGACCCAGCCGGTGATCGCGTCGCGCAGTGCCGGGGTGCCCCAGACGGTCGGGTAGCCCGGGGAGTCCGCCGCGTCGACCAGGGCCTTCTGGATCAGCTCGGGGACCGGGTCGACCGGAGTGCCGACGGAGAGGTCGACGATGCCGTCCGGGTGCGCGGCGGCCGTCTTCTTGTAGGGCTCCAGCTTGTCCCAGGGGAAGGCGGGCAAGCGGTCGGAGACTGCGGACACGGTTACTGGCTCACTTTCGTCGGTACACGTCGGCACGCGCCGCCACGGCGAACGCCTCGGTCCCGTGCGGCGCCGATCGGGTGACCGGGCCGTACGGGACCGAGGCGGCGCGGGTGTTTACGCCTGCGGCGGCAGCGCGGCGACGAAGGGGTGGTCGCGCTCGATCAGCCCCAGCTTGCTGGCGCCGCCGGGCGAGCCGAGCTCGTCGAAGAACTCGACGTTCGCCTTGTAGTAGTCCTTCCACTCCTCCGGAGTGTCGTCCTCGTAGAAGATCGCCTCGACCGGGCAGACCGGCTCACAGGCACCGCAGTCGACGCATTCGTCCGGGTGGATGTACAAGGACCGCTGGCCCTCGTAGATGCAGTCGACCGGGCACTCCTCGATGCACGCCTTGTCCTTGACGTCGACACAAGGCTGCGCGATGACGTAGGTCACGCTGTCGTTCCTCCTCGATACGGGCGCTGGCGGGCCACCTCAGGCTCCGCCGCCTGGCGCGCGGGAGCGCGGCGTCGTCGATGCCCGCCCCTAGTATCTCCGTTCTTGGGCATGATCCGAACAGGAGGGGTGCACCGACCCGTGGAAATCTCTGCCGCAGGCCGTCTGGAAGTCCGCATCACCGCCGCTGACGTGGGCAAAAGAGTCTCCGTACGGCGCCTGAACGCCGCTGGTGGCGCGGCGGAGAAGTTCACCGACACGGTAGGCGTTCTCACATCTTGGGACAACGGTGTGCTGGTGATCACACGGAAGAGTGGCGAAAGCGTCCACATACCCGAAGCCTCGCTGGTCGCGGGCAAGATCGTGCCGTCCGCCCCGGCGCGTCGCCGTGGTCCCGCCGCCTCCTACGAGGAGCTGGCGCGCGTCGCCTCGCGGGCCTGGCGTCCGGTGGAGAGCGAGTGGCTCGGCGAGTGGGAGCTGCGGGCATCGGGCGGATTCACCCGGCGGGCCAACTCCGTACTGCCCCTCGGCGATCCGGGCCTGCCCCTCGACGAGGCGCTGACGGCCGTACGCCGCTGGTACGGCGACCGCGGCCTGCCCGCGTACGTCCAGACCGCCACCGGCGCCGACGGCACGCAGGAGTTGCTGTGCGCGGAGCTGGAGCGACGGGGCTGGATGCGGGAGGTGACGGCCGAGCTGTGGACCGGCGGACTCGCGCCGGTCGCCGACCGGGCGGAGGGCACCGGTGCCGTCCTGTCCCGGGAGGCGGACGAGGCGTGGCTGGCGCGGTACCAGCGCAAGGGCGTGAGCGACGTTGCCCTCCGGGTACTCAGCTCCGGGCCGTCGGTGTGGTTCGCCACGGTGCCCGGTGACGGCGCCCCGGCCGCGATCGGGCGGTGTGTCGTGGACGGACGGTGGGCCTCCTTCGCGGCCGTCGAGGTCGATCCCGCGATGCGGCGCCGAGGGCTCGCCACGACCGTGCTGGCCGCGCTGGCCCGGCGCGCGCTCGACGAGGGAGCGTCGGCGGCGTGGCTCCAGGTCGAGGCCGACAACGCGGCGGCGCGGGCACTGTACGGCGGGATGGGCTTCGCGGCGCATCACGCGTACCACCACTACCGGGAGCCGACGAACGCCGGTACGGACCGGTAGCCGATCGCCGTGGAAGGGCACGAACCAGTCATGCGCCACCCTCACTCCCCGCACCCGCCGTCCCCGGAACGCTCCGCCGAGGTGCGGCGGCGGTTCGCCGAAGAGGCGCGGTCCGAACGGCCCGACCTGTCGACGCTGTGCCTGCTGGTGGGCGCTGAGGCGGACGGGACTCTGGACGAGGCGGGTCTGGACGCCGCTCAGGTGGAGCTGGACCGGCTGGCCGGGGAGCTGCCGTTCCGGCCGGGTTCGCCGCACGCCTGGGCCCAGGCGCTGCGGGACCTGCTGGGCGAGCGGTACGGGTTCCACGGGGTCGCCGCGGACTACCGGCGGCTGGAGTCGTCGCTCCTGCACGAGGTGGTGCGGCGCAGGCGCGGGCTGCCGATCATGCTGTCGGTGGTGTGGCTGGAGGTGGCCAGGCGGGCCGGGGCGCCGGTGTACGGGGTCGCGCTGCCGGGGCACTTCGTGGTCGGGTTCGGTTCGGAGCTCGGTCCGGAGATCGGGTCGCAGGAGGAGCGGGTGCTCGCCGATCCGTTCGACGGGGGCCGGGTGCTGGAGGGGAACGACGCCGAGGTGCTGGTGGCCGGGGCGACGGGGGCGGCGTTGCGGCCGTCGATGCTGGCGCCCGCGGCGCCGTTGGACGTGGTGGCGCGGATCCTGAACAACATCCGGGCGTGGGCGGCGGGCCGTCCGGAGCAGTCGGCTGTCGGGTTGTGGGCGATCGAGCTGGCGTTGCTGTTGCCGGCGCATCCGGCGCGGCTGCGGTACGAGCGGGCGCGGTTGCTGGTGCAGCGGGGGGAGTTCCTGGCCGGGGCCGGGGAGTTGGAGGCTTACGCGGAGGTGGTGGGAGCCGTGGACGAGGCGGTCGCGGAGGAGATCCGGCGGGAGGCCCGGGTGGCTCGCGCCATGCTCAACTGAGATCTGCGCTGGCGCGCCCGGGTGAAGTCCGGGCCTGCGCGCCGTGAGCTCCCGTCGTCGTGCGGTTACGGGCCGCTCGTGGCCGGTCGCGCCCGCGTGGCGCAGCCGCATGGTCGACGCGGCCCGCCGCACCCCTTCGGGGCGGGTGGACGGGCCCGCTGCAGCCAGCCCTTCTCCCGCGCGGTCCGTACCGCCTCCGCCCCGTTCCTGACCGCCAGTTCCTGGAGGGCCGTGGTGAACCGCCGTCGTGCCCGCCGCGGACGGTTGCCCGGCAGTGTCGGTGATCCGGAGTGCTGGCTGACAGTCGTCATACGGCCGTGGAGTGCCGTACGGCCGTCGTACGACGGGAGGGGCCCGGCGAGTGCCGAGCGCCCCTCCCGGGAAGTGGCGTCGTCAGCTGGGGTCGGTCTCGATGACCGCCAACCGGTCGGTCTTGCTCATGAGGGCCTGGCGCAGGGCGCCGTAGACGTCCTGGGGGGTGACGGGCGTCTTATCACCGTTGGCCCGGGTGATGAGCACGCCGTCGAACGCCCCGCCGTAGAGGTCTTCGAGGGCCTTCAGGTCGGGCTTGTCGACCAGCTTGCCGTTGACGGCCGTGACGCGCAGGAACTTCCACAGCGACTTCTCCGGACTCATCGGGACGGAGTGCGCGGGGTCCGTCTGCACGGTCACCTTGGCCGACATCGCCGGCTCGGCGAACTCCTTCATCATCCGGTCGACCTCGGCCTTGGAGACCGTGGGCTGCTGGGTGGTGGTCGGCACGTGCACCGGGGTGGCGGTGCCCGTCTCCACCTGGGCGCGGTACGCCTCCCGCACGGCCTCGGTGGACTTGGCGACGTCGATGCCCTTGCCCGGCTCGCCGTACACGGGCACGGCCTTGCCGGACTCGAACTCGATGGTTCCCTCGGTCAACGAGCCCGCGCCGCCGGCCGCGTCCTCCAGGGCGGCGTGCAGCTTCTCCTCGTCGACGGGCATCACCGGATCGACGACCCGCTGCCGGCCGAAGAGCGAGCCGATCACGGAGACCGGGTTGTAGTCGCTGGTCGCCGCGGCGCTGGCGGTGGCCTGCGTGTCGAGCTGGAGTCCCGCCTGGTCCGGCTTCAGGGAGACGGTCTCGCCGCCCACCGTGAGCTTGAGCGGCTTGCTCGCTCGGGCGGCGAGGACGTCGTCCAGCTTCTCGACGGCGTCGTCGCGCGTGCTGCCACCGATGTCGACGCCCAGCACGGTGGTGCCCTTGGGGACGTCGGAGCGGTTCATGAGGAGGCCCGCGCCGTAGGTGACACCGGCGACGACGACCAGGCCGACCATGAGCAGCGGAAGCTTGCCGCGCCCCTTCTTCTTGGCGGGCTTGGCGGAGCTCGCCGGGGGCGTGGAGACCGGCTCGGGCAGCTTCGGGGGCGTGTGCGGCAGCGGTCCGTCGGCGGGCCCGCCCCGGAACGGCGTGTTCCCGTCGGCGGCCGGTACGACGGGGATGCCGCTGGTGACGGTGTTGCCGGAGACGTTGTCCGGGTTGCCGTAGCCGGGGGTGCCGGGCTCGGGGGCGGGCTTCTGCGGGGTGAGGATCGCGGTGTCGTCACTGAGCCCGCCGCCATTACCGAGCCGGGCGGCGCCGGGGCTCTGCGACCGGTCCGGACCACCGGGTCGGCCGGGAGCGCCGGGGCCACCCGGACCGGTCGGGCCACCGGGGCCGCCCAGGCTGGTCGGGCCACCGGTAACTCCCGGTCCGGCCGGGCCGCCGGGGCCGCGCAAGCCGTCGCTCGCGGGGCCGCGCTGTCCGCCGGGCATGCCGGGTCCCTCGGGCGACCCGGGCGCGCGAAGGCCTCCGGGGGACGGCGACGCCAGCGCGCCGTCCCCGGTGACCGGGCCGCCCGTCGGACCCGCGGGGCCCTGGGCTGCGCCGTACGGTGACTGCCCGTTCGGGCCGAAGTGCCCGTCGCCGGGACCGGGGGCCCGGTTGCCCTGCCCGGCCCCCGAGAAGTACGGGAGGTCGTCGCGGCGCGTTTCGCCGGCGTCGTCGCTGCCCGGAGGCGTTCCGTCGCCGTTGCCGAGAGGCCCCGCCGCCAGTGCCTCGGTGACGTCGAAGGAACCGGTGCCGCCGCCGTGACCGGGCGCCACGGGACCGCCGGCCGCACCGGAGCGACCGGTGCCCTTGGCGGACCCGGGCCGGGAGCCGCCCGGAGCGTTCATGGAGCCGACGACACCACCGGGACGGCCACTCCCGCCGCCCGGTCGCGCACCCGAACCCGCGGGACCCGCCCCGGGCGCGCCCGGCGCACCGGCCGCCGCTTCGGAACCACCGGACGGACCGGCGCCGTTGGTGGAGCCACCACCCTGAGCGCCGGTGCCCGGACCGGACTTGCGCGGCGCGAACCAGTCGCTGGCCGGCTTGTCCTCGGCCGACCGGGCGTACTGCGCGGGCCCGGCGGGAGTCCCCGCGACGCCCGGGGCCGGCGGGGCGGCGCTCGGCTCGGACCGCTCGGCCGTCTCCGCTTCACCGGCGTCGCCCTCGGCGACCGCGACGGGCTTGCGCATGACGACCGGCGGGATGGGTCGCGACCCGGGGATGTTGATCCGGATACGGGTCGTCAGCGTCGTCTCGGTCTTGCGCTCCTCCGGCCGCGTGGCCGAACGGCCCGCTTCCGTACCGGCGTCGGAAGCCGTGGGTGTCCCGTAGGGCGGGGTGCCCGACGGGTAGGCGGCTCCGCCGCGCCCGTGGGGCCCGGAGGACGAACTGTCAGTTTCACGACTCAAGGCAGGTTCTCCCGGTTGGCTCCGCCGCCCGTCACACCTTCAAAGCGGGCGGCTCGGCGGCGCGCACCACCATACTGGCCACTTCTCGCGCGTATTCCGTGACCGCTGGGGAAACCCACACCGGACTCGCACGCCGGTGTCACGGCGGAGCGGTACGTCACTTGCGAAGTCGGACGGCGTCGCCGTCCGGTTGCCGCACCGGTGCGAGCGTGGCGCACATCATAGCGATGGCGATCCCGCCGAGCAGGAACAGATAGGAGCCGCTGCCGGCGGCGAAGAGGAAGTCGCCCTCCGGCCGGCTGGTGGTGAGCAGGACCACGGCGAGTGCCCAGCCGGCGGCGGGCGCGACGGCCCCGCCCCGGCGTCCCACGGCCCGGCCCGCCCCGAGACAGAGTCCCACCTCGGCGGCCAGCGCGAGCAACAGGCCGCCCGGGAACCACGCCGACTGCAGCAGCGCCCCCGCCACGCCGACCACGGCGCCGAGCACGACGAGCCCTGGGTAGAGGGCCGCCCGCCCGAGGGACGGCGGGCGCAGCGGCTGGGCCAGGGCGGAGTTCGTCGGCTCGGTACGCCCGCTCACGACGCCTCCCCGATCCCGTCACCGTTGCCGATTCCGGCGAACAGGTCGCTCTCGCGCCCGTGCTCCCCGTCACCGGGGCCCCGCTCCCCACGCACCAGTTCGTAGTACTCGGTGGTGAAGAGGGGCTGGGCCAGCTCGTTGGACAGGACGAAGCAGGACCCGTCCACGGTGATCTGGGTGGCGTGCGCCCGCATCGCGGCGGCCTTGGCGGCCTGTGCGAAGCCCTCGCCGCGGATCTCGGTGGTGATCCGCTCGTCGTCGACGACGCCCGGTACGTCCTCGATGCCGGCCGCCTTCTCGAAGGGCAGGCCGGGCAGCGCCTCGCCGAGCCGGGCGAAGGCTTCCTCGGCCACGGTGCGCGGCACGCGGTTCCAGTAGACCTTGTCGACCGGGCACCCGGCCTCGGCCGCCAGCTCCACCGCCCGCGTGGCGATGCGGTGGGCCTGGATGTGGTCGGGGTGGCCGTACCCGCCGTTCGGGTCGTAGGTGACGAGGACCTGGGGGCGCACCTCGCGGATCACCTCGACGAGGAGCCCGGCGGCCCGGTCGACGTCGGCCTGCCACAGGCAGCCGGGGTCGTCGTTGTCGGGCAGGCCCATCATCCCGGAGTCGGCGAACCGGCCCGGACCGCCGAGCAGCCGGAAGTCGTCCACGCCTAGCGCGCGCATGGCGGCCGCCAGCTCCTCCCTGCGGTGTCCGCCGAGAGCGGCTCCGGTCAGGTGCGCGAGCTCGGGCGGGATGACCTCGCCCCGCTCACCGAGGGTGCAGGTCACCAGCGTCACGTGGGCGCCTTCGGCCGCGTACCTGGCCATGGTGACGCCGTTGTTGATCGACTCGTCGTCCGGGTGCGCGTGCACCAGCAGCAGACGCCGGGCGGGCATGTCCGTCATGGGACCACCCTATGAGGCCGCGTGCTCGTCCTCGTACGCGGGAGACCGTCCGTGGGGCCGCCCACTCCGCGACGGTGGCTCCCTCACCGTGGAAGACCGCGCGGACGGGGATGGCGAGCAGTGCGCAGCGCGCCCCGGGCCGACTGTCAGAAACTGATGCTCCCGATCATCCCCGCGATGTTCGTCGTCAGCTCACTGATCGTGGGCGCGACGGTCGAGGAGGCCAGGTAGAAGCCCAGCAGCATGCAGACGACCGCATGCCCCGCCTTCAGACCTGACTTCTTGACCAGCAGGAAAACGATGATCGCCAGCAGCACAACCGCCGAAATCGAGAGTGCCACGGCGGCTCACCTCCAATAAGCCCAGGGACATGGGGGGTCGGACGCAGTCGAACCTTGGGACAGATAAATCCACGCAGCGGGTATTCGGGTGATACCCACTGTGCGCTAGTGATCATAACTATCCGTGCGCGCGCATCTCTCGGCGCACGGCCGCACAAGGGGGCGCATGGCCAATATGGTCAAGGCATGACGACCGAGTCCGAGTCCTTCCCCAGACGGCACGCCCGCACCCAGCGGTTCACGCTCGGCGCGCCGCGTTCGTTCACCGTGGCGCCCGGTGGTTCACGGGTCGCCTTCCTGCGCTCAGGTTCCGGCACGGACCGGGCCAACGCCTTGTGGATCCTCGACCTCGAGAAGGGCGGGGAGCGCGTCGCAGCCGACCCGCGCGCCCTCCTGGGCGGCGCCGAGGAGCGCCTGTCGCCCGAGGAGCGGGCCCGGCGCGAGCGCAGCCGCGAGGGTGGCGCCGGCATCGTCGGCTACGCCACCGACTCGGCCCTCGAGCTGGCCTCGTTCGCGTTGTCGGGGCGGCTCTTCACGGCCGAGCTGCAGGCCGGGACCGCACGCGAACTGTCCGTCCCCGGACCGGTGATCGACCCGCGCCCCTCCCCCGACGGACGGCACATCGCGTACGTCGCCCGGGGCGCCCTGCGGGTCGTCGGCGCGGAGGGGGACGGCGACCGGGCGCTGGCCGAGGTGGACGGGGAGGGCGTCACGTACGGGCTCGCCGAGTTCGTCGCCGCCGAGGAGATGGGCCGCAGCCGGGGCTTCTGGTGGGGTCCGGACTCGGACCGGCTGCTGGTGGCGCGCGTGGACGACACGCCGGTCCGGCGCTGGTGGATCTCCGACCCGGCGCACCCCGACCGCGCTCCGCACCAGGTGCCGTATCCGGCGGCGGGCACCGCCAACGCGGACGTACAACTGTTCGTGGTCGGGCTGGACGGGGGGCGCACGGAGGTCCTGTGGGACCGGGCGCGGTATCCGTATCTGGCGCGAGTGCACTGGTCAGCGGCGGGTGCGCCGCTCCTCCTCGTGCAGTCGCGCGACCAGCGCAGCCAGTTGTTCCTCGCCGTGGACGCGGAGTCCGGAACGACCCGGATGGTGCACGCCGACGAAGATCCGATTTGGCTGGAACTCGTCCCCGGCGCCCCCTGCTGGAGCCCATCCGGGCAGCTCGTACGCATCGCCGACGAGGGTGGGGCGCGGGTTCTGACGGTCGGTGAACGGCCGCTCACGGGAGCCCAGTTGCACCTGCGGGCCGTGCTCGACGTCTCCGACGACGACGTGCTGGTCTCCGCTTCGGCGGGCGAGGAGGCGGCCGATCCGGAGACGGGTGAAGTGCACGTCTACCGAGTGAACGAACTCGGCGTGGAGCGCGTCTCCCAGGAGCCCGGCGTGCACTCGGCGGTACGCGCCGGGGGCGTGACCGTTCTGGTCTCGGCGACGCTCGACCGGCCGGGGGCTGGGGTACAGGTCCTGCGGGACGGGAAGCCGACGGCGACCGTGGCGTCCTACGCCGAAGACCCCGGTTTGTCCCCGCGCGTGACGCTCACCCAAGGGGGCGCACGCCGTGTCCCGTGCGCCGTGCTTATGCCAAGGGACTACCACGGTGACACCCCCCTCCCCGTCCTCATGGACCCGTACGGTGGCCCGCACGGCCAGCGCGTGGCGGCCGCGCACAACGCCCACCTGACCTCGCAGTGGTTCGCCGACCAGGGGTTCGCGGTGATCGTCGCCGACGGCCGCGGCACCCCGGGGCGCTCCCCCGCCTGGGAAAAGGCCATCAAGGACGACGTCGCCGCCGTCGTGCTCCAGGACCAGGTGGACGCGCTGCACGCCCTCGCCGCCGACTTCCCGCTCGACCTGAACCGCGTCGCCATCCGCGGCTGGTCCTTCGGCGGCTACCTGGCGGCGCTGGCCGCCCTGCGCCGGCCGGACGTCTTCCACGCCGCCGTCGTGGGCGCCCCGGTCACCGACCTGCGGCTCTACGACACCCACTACCAGGAGCGCTACATCGGCCACCCGGACGAACAGCCGGAGGTCTACCGCCGCAATTCGGTGATCGACGACGCGGGCCTGGTGGACGCCGCCGAACCGCACCGGCCGATGATGATCATCCACGGGCTGGTGGACGACAACGTGGTGGTCGCCCACTCCCTGCGCCTGTCATCGGCCCTGCTGACCGCGGGCCGCCCGCACGAGGTGCTGCCGCTGTCCGGGGTCACGCACATGACACCGCAGGAGTCGGTCGCCGAGAACCTGCTGATGCTCCAGGTGGACTTCCTCGAGCGGTCGCTCGCCCGACGCCGCCCGTAGCCGCCAACCGCTTTAACACACAGGCAACTTCACCGACGCGGTACCGATATACGGACGCGTGAAGCTGATCGACGTACGGCCGTGCGGGTGCCGTGAGCGGGCCGGGGAGCACCAAGTCACCCCGGCCCGCTGCCCTGTCCGCCCTCCTCCGGGCTGTCCTCCCGGTGCGCGCCGTGCGGGCCGCTCGCGCCGTGCGCGATGTCGCCTGGCTCCTCCGGCGGCACGACCTGCTTCTCCTCCGCGAAGTGGCACGCCGAGTCGTGGGCCGCCGGTCCGGGGACGCCCCGGAACTCGGCGGGCACCGCCAGCGCCGGCACCTCCAGGGCGCAGCGCTCCCGCGCCTTCCAGCAACGGGTGCGGAAACGGCAGCCGGAGGGGATGTCGGTCGGCGACGGGACGTCCCCGGCGAGGATGATCCGCTCGCGGTGCTCCCGGGCCTCCGGGTCGGGCACGGGCACGGCGGACAGCAGCGCCTGGGTGTAGGGGTGGGTCGGGTGGTCGTAGATCTCGGCGTCGCGGCCGGTCTCCACGATGCGGCCGAGGTACATCACGCCGACCCGGTCGGAGATGTGCCGGACGATCGACAGGTCGTGGGCGATGAAGATGTACGACAGGTCGAACTCGTCCTGGAGGCGGCCCATCAGGTTGATCACCTGGGCCTGGACGGACACGTCCAGCGCCGACACCGGCTCGTCGGCCACGATGATCTCCGGGCGCAGGGCCAGTCCCCGTGCGATGCCGATCCGCTGCCGCTGGCCGCCGGAGAACTGGTGGGGATAGCGGTTGATGTACTCCGGGTTGAGGCCGACCACGTCCAGCAGGTGCTGGACCCGCCCGCGCCGGTCGCCCTTCGGGGCCACCTCCGGGTGGATTTCGTACGCCTCCCCGATGATGTCGCCGACCGTCATGCGGGGGTTGAGGGAGGTGTAGGGGTCCTGGAAGACCATCTGGATGTTGCGGCGTACGGACCTCAAAGCCTTGCCGGACAGCCGGGTGATGTCCTCGCCCTTGTAGCGGATCTCGCCGGCCGTCGGCTTCTCCAGGTTGACCAGCATCTTGGCGACCGTGGACTTGCCGCAGCCGGACTCGCCGACGATGCCCAGGGTTTCGCCGCGGGCCAGTTCGAAGTCGACGCCGTCGACGGCCTTCACCGAGCCGACCTGCTTCTTGAAGAGGATGCCGGATGTCAGCGGGTAGTGCTTGACCAGCCCCCTGACCTGGAGGATCGGCTCAGCCATGCAGGCACTCCCTCCAGAAGTGGCAGGCGCTGCCCCGCTCCGCGTCGGACTCCGTCACGTCGTACAGGGGCGGTACGTCGGTGCGGCAGATGTCCTGGGCCATCGGGCAGCGGGGGTGGAAGGCGCAGCCCGGCGGGATGCGGGTGAGGTTGGGCGGCAGGCCCTTGATGGCGTACAGCTCCCGGCCCTTCTGGTCCAGGCGCGGGATCGACTCCAGCAGGCCGCGGGTGTAGGGGTGGGCGGGCGCCTTGTAGATGTCGTGGACCTGCGCCGTCTCCACGATCCGGCCCGCGTACATCACCGCGATCCTGTCGGCGACGTCGGCGACCACGCCGAGGTCGTGGGTGATGAGGATCAGTCCCATGTGCAGCTCGCGCTGGAGTTCCGCGAGCAGGTCCATGACCTGAGCCTGGACGGTGACGTCGAGGGCGGTGGTCGGTTCGTCGGCGATGATCAGCTTCGGCTCCAGGGCCATCGCCATGGCGATCATGATGCGCTGGCGCATGCCGCCGGAGAACTGGTGCGGGTACTGCTTCACCCGCTCCTCGGCGGCGGGGATGCGGACCCGGTCCATCAGCTGCACGGCCTTGGCGCGGGCGTCCTTGCGGGACATGCCCCGGTGCACGGTGAACATCTCGCCGAGCTGGTCGCCGACGGTCAGGACCGGGTTCAGCGAGGACAGCGCGTCCTGGAAGATCATCGCCATCTCGGCGCCGCGGACCTTCCGGCGTTCCTCCTCCTTCAGCTTCAGCAGGTCCCGCCCCTCGAAGAGGACCTCGCCGGCGGTGATCCGGCCCGGCGGCATGTCGAGGATGCCCATGACGGTCTGGGCGGTGACGGACTTCCCGGAGCCGGACTCGCCGAGGACCGCCAGGGTTTCGCCCGCGTCCACGCCGTAGCTGACGCCGTTGACGGCCTTGGCGACACCGTCCCGGGTGTGGAACTCCACGTGCAGGTCGCGCACTTCGAGCAGCATCCGGCGGCTCACCTCAGCTTCGGGTCGAGGGCGTCGCGCACCGCGTCGCCGAGCATGATGAACGCGAGGACGGTGACGGCGAGGGCTCCGGAGGGCCAGAGCAGGGCGTGCGGGGCGTTGCGTACGTAGGGGGCCGCGGCGGAGATGTCGATGCCCCAGGAGACGCTGGGCGGCTTGAGGCCGACGCCGAGGAAGGACAGGGTCGCCTCCAGGGAGATGTAGGTGCCGAGCGCGATGGTGGCGACGACGATGACGGGGGCGACGGCGTTGGGCGCGATGTGCCTCAGCAGGAGCCGGGAGTTGGAGGCGCCGAGCGCCCGCGCGGCCTGGACGTAGTCGTTCTGCTTGGCGGTGATGACGGAGCCGCGGGCGATGCGGGAGATCTGCGGCCAGCCGAGCAGCACGATGAACCCGATGACCGGCCAGACGGTGTTGCTGGTGATGACGGAGAGCAGGACCAGGCCGCCGAGGACAACCGGGATCGCGAAGAAGACGTCCGTGATCCGGGACAGGATCGCGTCGCCCGTGCCGCCGAAGAACCCTGCCAGCCCGCCGAGCACGCTCCCGAGGACCGCGACACCGAGCGTGGCGAGGACACCGACCGCCACCGACGTGCGGGCGCCGTGGACCGTGCGGGTGTAGACGTCGCAGCCCTGGCCGTTGAAGCCGAAGGGGTGACCGGCCTGGGACCCCTCCTGCGCCTTGGCCAGGTCGCACTTGAGGGGACTGCCGGAGGCGATCAGGGACGGCCAGACGGAGATGACGATCAGGAAGAGGATCACCAGGGCCGAGATGATGAAGACGGGATTGCGGCGCAGGTCGTGCCAGGCGTCGGACCAGAGGCTGCGGGGCCTGTCCTGGGGGCCGGTGCCGTCGGGGCTCTCCGGAGCCTTCTCCAGGGTGATGGCCTCGCTCGCGCCCAGGTCCATCTGCCCGCCCATGCCGGTGCCGGCGACGGCGCGCTCGGGCTCGTAGGGCTGCTGCTGGTCAGGCATAGCGGATCCTCGGGTCGAGTACGGCGTACAGGAGGTCGACGAGGAGGTTGGCGACGAGGAAGACCAGGACCAGGACGGTGACGAAGCCGACCACCGTCTGCGTGTTCTGGCGGAGGATGCCCTGGTAGAGCTGGTAGCCGACGCCGTGGATGTTGAAGATCCGCTCGGTGACGATGGCGCCGCCCATCAGGGCGCCGATGTCGGTGCCGATGAAGGTGACGACGGGGATGAGGGAGTTGCGCAGCAGGTGCCGGGTGATGACCCGGCGGCGGGGCAGGCCCTTGGCGATGGCGGTGCGGACGTAGTCGGAACGCCGGTTCTCCGCGATGGAGGTGCGGGTCAGGCGGGTGACGTACGCCAGGGATACCGAGGCGAGGACCAGGCCGGGGACGATCAGCTCGCCGAAGGGCGCCTCGGAGGAGACGGCCGGGTCGATCCAACCCCACTTGACGCCGAGGAGGAGCTGGAGGAGCAGACCGGTGACGAAGGTGGGGACGGAGATGACGACGAGGGTCAGCAGCAGGACCCCGGTGTCGACCGGACGGCCGCGGCGCAGGCCGGTGACGACGCCGAGGATGATGCCGACCACGATCTCGAAGAGGATCGCCACGACGGTCAGCCGGATGGTGACCGGGAAGGCCGTGCCCATCAGCTCGGTGACCGGCTGGCCGTTGAAGGCGGTGCCGAAGTCGCCGGTGAAGAGGTTGCCCATGTAGGTGGCGTACTGCTGCCACACGGGCTGGTCGAGGCCGAACTCGTGCCGCAGCCGCGCGGCCGTCGCCGGATCGCACTCGCGGTCGCCGCAGAGTCCCGCGACGGGGTCGCCCATCACGTTGACCATCAGGAAGATCAGCAGCGTGGCCCCGATGAAGACCGGGATCATCTGGAGCAGCCGCTGGACGACGTAGCGTCCCATGGCGCCCCTCAGCCGACCTTGATCTCGTTGTAGACCGGGACGCTGAACGGATTGAGTTCCACGTTCGACAGCCGGTCCGAGTAGCCGGCGCTGCCGTTCTGGTACCAGAGCGGGATGGCGCCCATCTCGTCCCGCAGGACCTCCTCGGCCTGCTGGAAGAGGCCGATGGCCTTGGCGGTGTCCGTCTCGGCGTTGGCCCGGTCGACGAGGTCGTCGAACTTCTCGTTGGACCACTTGCCGTCGTTGGAGGAGGCGTTGGTGTAGTAGAGCGGCTGGAGGAAGTTCTGGATGAGGGGGTAGTCCATCTGCCAGCCGGCGCGGAAGGGGCCGCTCATCTTGCGGTCGGTGATCTGGTTGCGGAAGTCGGCGAAGGTGCCGACCGGGTTGCCGACGCAGGCGCGGTCGTTGTCCAGGGCGTTGTTGATGGAGTTGCAGACCGCGTCCACCCACTGCTTGTGGGAGCCGGTGTCGGCGTTGTAAGTGATCTTGACCTGGCCGCCGGGGAGGCCGCCGCCGTCCTTGATCAGCTGCTTGGCCTCGTCGGGCTTGTACTCGCAGGCCTCGCCGCACAGCCCGGCCTTGTAGCCGCCGTCCTCGCCGAGGACGGGCGAGGTCCAGTCGGTGGCCGGAGTGCGGGTCTGCTGGAAGATCGTGTCGGTGATCTGCTTGCGGTCGATCGCCATGGACAGGCCCTTGCGGACCTTCTCGGAGCCGGGCTTGCTCCAGTCGTTGTCGTAGAACGGGAAGGCGAGCGTCTGGATGATGCCGGCCGGGGTGTTGATGTACCGGTCGCCGAGGTCGCTCTTCACGTTCTTGAGCTGGGCGGCGGGGACGTCGTCGACGAGGTCGAGGTTGCCGGCCATCAGGTCGGTGTAGGCGGTGTTGTTGTCGGTGTACACCTTGAGGTCGACGCCGCCGTTCTGTGCCTTGTCCGGGCCGGGGTACTGCTCCCACTTGCGCAGGGACATCCGGGAGCCGCGGGTGTAGTTGTCCACCATGTACGGGCCGTTGCCGATGGGCTTCTTCAGCCAGGCGTCGTGGTCGTCGAAGAAGGCCCGGGGCAGCGGTGCGAAGGCCGGGTAGCCGAGGGTGTCGGGGAAGGTCGAGAACTTCTGGCTGAGCTTGACGGTGAAGGTGAGCGGCCCGGTGACCTTCAGCCCGGAGAGCGTGTCGGCGCTCTGCTCGCCGCTCTCGGGGTGCACCTTGTCGTAGCCGTCGATGTACGCGAAGAAGTACGCGTTGCGCTGGTTGTTCTTCAGGCCGGCGCCGTAGTTCCAGGCGTCCACGAAGGACTGGGCGGTGACCTTCTCGCCGTTGGAGAAGGTCCAGCCGTCCTTGACGGTGACGGTGAAGTTCTGCGAGTCGGAGGTCTCGATCTTCTCGGCGAGCATGTCCTTCGCCTCGCCGGTCTTCGGGTCGTACTTCTTCAGCCCCCGGAAGATCATGTCGAGGACCTTGCCGCCCTGCACCTCGTTGGTGTTGGCCGGCTCCAGCGGGTTCTGCGGGTCGCCCCAGGAGGAGCTGAGCACCGCGCCGGCGTCTCCGCCGCCGCCCCCGCCCCCGCAGGCCGTCGCCGCGAGGACTGCC
This sequence comes from Streptomyces mutabilis, assembly GCF_014649815.1. Lineage (GTDB taxonomy): Bacteria > Actinomycetota > Actinomycetes > Streptomycetales > Streptomycetaceae > Streptomyces > Streptomyces mutabilis. The sequence goes on from NZ_BMTT01000002.1 coordinate 30,273, forward strand.
GCCGCCGCGCAAGCGGCCCATTTGGCGTGCCCGACTCCGCGCATGGGGTGCCTCCTCGTGCCCTGACCCGTCCGGCTCTGCCACCGGCTCGGCCGCCGGCTCATCCGCTGATCCATTACCGGCCAGCATCAGGGGGCGGGCACGAAAACGCCCGTTCGTCCGGTCCGTACGGGTACGGGGCTGGTCCGGACGGGGGGCCACCGGACACACGGGAACCGGGGCGGGAGCCCGTGCTCCCGCCCCGGTTCCGGGGTGCCGTGCCGGTGGCCGGCTCAGCCCTTGGCGACCTCCGCGTCGCCGCCGTCCTCCAGTGCCTTCAGCCCCGGGTCCATCACCACGTCCTCGGCCCGGGCCGCGGTGGTGGGCTCCTCCGGGAAGTGGCAGGCGGTCAGGTGGCCCGTCCTGCTGCCTTCGATGCGGACCAGCGGCGGCTCCTCCGTCGCGCACTTGTCCTGCGCCTTCCAGCACCGGGTACGGAACCGGCAGCCGGACGGCGGGGCGATCGGCGAGGGGACGTCGCCCTCCAGGCGGATGCGCTCCCTCTTGTCGCCGTCGATGTCGGCTTCCGGCACCGCGGACAGCAGCGCGTGCGTGTACGGGTGCCGGGGCCGGGTGTAGATCGACTCGCGGTCCGCGATCTCCACGATCTTGCCGAGGTACATCACCGCGACGCGCTGCGAGAAGTGGCGCACGATCGCCAGGTCGTGGGCGATGAAGACGAACGCGATCCCCATCTCCCGCTGCACCTCCTGCAGCAGGTTCACCACCTGGGCCTGGATCGACACGTCCAGGGCCGAGACCGGCTCGTCGGCGACGATCAGTTTCGGCTCCAGGGCGACCGCGCGCGCGACACCGATGCGCTGGCGCTGACCGCCGGAGAACTCGTGCGGGAAGCGGTTGTAGTGCTCCGGGTTGAGACCGACGATCTCCAGGAGCTCCCGGACGCGCTTCTCACGGCCGCCGGGCGGGTTGATCCCGTTGATCTCCATCGGGCCCGAGATGATCGTGCCGACCGTCTGCCGCGGGTTCAGCGACGCGTACGGGTCCTGGAAGATCATCTGGATCTCGGACCTGATCGGCGCCAGCTGTCTGCGGCTGGCCCGGCTGATGTCCTGGCCCTTGTACTGGATGGTGCCCTGGGTGGGCTCGTACAGCCGGGTCAGCAGCCGGCCGGTCGTCGACTTGCCGCAGCCGGACTCGCCGACCAGGCCGAGGCTCTCCCCCGGGTAGACCTCGAAGTCGAGGCCGTCGACGGCCTTGACGTGTCCCACGGTGCGCTTGATCGGGAAGCCGCCCTTGATCGGGAAGTGCTTCGTCAGGCCGCTGACCCTGAGGAGCGGTCCGCCGTCGCCGTCCCGCTGCTGCGGGATCGGGTCGGCCACCGCCGTGGTCGTCTTGCTGTTGTCGCTCATGGTGATGCCCCAGTCGCCGGTTTCCGCTCAGCCCAGCCGGGGCTGAATCTTCTCGATGAACGCCTGCTGCCGCTGTTCCCCCGTCAGGTGACAGGCCGCGGCCCGCCCGGCGGCGAGCGTCGGCCGCTCACCGGAGCAACGGTCCCCGGAAACCTTGTCGGTGAAGGCGCACCGCGGGTGGAACGCGCAACCCGAGGGCGGGTTGAGCAGCGAGGGCGGCGACCCGGGAATGGGCAGCAGCGGCTCGTCCACGTCGGAGGAGAGCCTCGGCATCGAGCCCAGCAGGCCCCAGGTGTACGGGTGCTGAGGCGACTTGAGCACCTCGCGCACCGTCCCGCGCTCCACGGCCCGGCCCGCGTACATCACGAGGATGTCGTCGGCCATGTTGGCGACCACGCCGAGGTCGTGGGTGATCATGATGATGGCGGAGCCGAACTCCTGCTGCAGGTCCTTGAGCAGGTCGAGGATCTGCGCCTGCACCGTCACGTCGAGTGCCGTGGTCGGCTCGTCGGCGATGAGCAGGTCCGGGTCGCAGGCGAGCGCCATGGCGATCATGGCGCGCTGCCGCATACCGCCGGAGAACTGGTGCGGGTAGTCGTCGACCCGCTTCTGCGGGTGCGGGATGCCGACCTTCTCCAGCAGGTCGATGGCGCGCACCCGGGCGTCCTTCTTGGAGGCGCCGGTGTGCTTCATGAACGGCTCGCCGATCTGCCGACCGACCGTGTAGTACGGCGACAGCGCGGTCAGCGCGTCCTGGAAGATCATCGCCATCTTCTTGCCGCGCAGCGTCTCCAGCTGCTTCTCACCGGCGTCGGTCAGTTCCTGGCCGTCCAGCGTGATCGACCCGTCGATGGCGGTCTTCCGGCGGTCGTGCAGGCCGAGGACGGCCAGGTTGGTCACCGACTTGCCGGAGCCGGACTCGCCCACGATGCCGAGGGTCTTGCCACGCTCGAGGTCGAAGGAGAGCCCGTCCACCGCCTTGACGACGCCGCCCTCGGTGGAGAAGTGGACCTTGAGGTCGCGCACCGAGAGGAAGGCGTCCCCCGCGGCGGCGGCAGCGGCCTCTTCGGGCTTGGTCTGAGTGGTCACGGTGGTTCTCCTAGGACAGGCGCACGCGCGGGTCGATGACGGCGTACAGGGCGTCCACGATCAGGTTGAAGACGATGATGAGCGCGGCACTGACGAGCATGACGCCCATCAGCATCGGCAGGTCCTTGTTGGTCACGGAGTCCAGCGCGAGCCGGCCGACCCCGGCCAGACCGAACGTCATCTCCGTGACCATGCCACCGCCCATGAGCGCCGACAGGTCGATGCCGAGGATGGTGACGATGGGGATGAGGGAACCGCGCCAGGCGTAGCGGAAGAAGGTGTAGTTGCCCGACATGCCCTTGGCGCGGGCCGCTCTCACATGCTCTTCCTGTAGCTGCTCGATCATCGACGAGCGGCTCATCCGGGTGTAGTTGGCGGTGAAGATGGTCGCCATGACGATCCAGGGGATCAACAGACCCATGAACCAGCCGCCGAGGTCCTCCGAGAAGGGCACGTACTTCGGTTTGTCCAGCCAGCCGGTGCTGTACACGAACGCCAGCAGCACGAGCGGGCCGAGGAAGTAGATCTGCAGGGAGCTGACGACCAGCGACCCCGAGCTGAACACCTTGTCGATCCAGGTACCGCGGTTCTTGGCCGCCAGCATGCCGGCGCCGAGACCGAGGATGAGGAAGACGACCAGGCTGCCCACGGTCAGCGAGATGGTCAGCGGGAAGCGGTCGAGGATCGTGTCCCAGACGTTCTGGTCGTTGGCGAAGGAGACACCGAAGCAGGGGGCGGGGCAGTGTCCGACGGCGAAGTCGCGGCCGGCGAAGATGCCGACCATGAAGTCCCAGTACTGGACGGTGACCGGCTTGTCGAGGCCCAGGTTCTTGTGGATGATCGCCAGCGCGTCCGGAGTGCAGTTCTTGCCACAGGCCAGCATGGCCGGGTCCTGCGGGATCGCGAAGAACATGAAGAACGTGAACGCACTGATCAGCAGGAGGATCAGCGCCGCGCCGAACGTCCGGCGAATGAGGAATTGAAGCATGGCAGACAGCTGCTCTCAGGACGGCGGCAGTCGGGTGGGAGGTCTGGGAGGGGTACGGGCCCGGTGGTGGGCGCTCCGCCGCGCGCCCACCACCGGTTCTCCGACCTGGCGGATTACTTCTTCAGGAAGATCCGGGTGACGTCCACGTAGCTCGAGTCGGAGCTGTAGCGGATGCCGCCGATGTTCGAACCGAAGATCTGGAAGACCTTGGTGTAGTAGATCGGCGCGGCCGGGTTGACCTTCTCCGAGATGTACTTGGACAGCTCGGACCAGGCCTTGGTGGCCTCGGTCGTGTCGGTGATCGCCTCGATCCGCTTGACCTCGGAGTTCACGTGGGCGTCGTTGATGTGCGAGTAGTTCGACGCGCCGTCCTGGATCTGCGTGCCGTCGTAGGACGGCGGGATGACCGTGGAGGCGGACGGCCAGTCCTGGCCCCAGCCGGTCATGTACAGGTCGAGGCCGTTCTTGACCTTGCCGACCTGCTCGTACCAGGTGGCCTGGTCGATCTCCTTCTTCTGGATGTCCAGACCGATCTTCTCCAGCGCGTCGGTGATCAGAACGGCCTGCTTCTGGCGGGTCGGCGTGTTCGCGTAGGCGTAGACGAGGCTCTTGCCCTCGAAGCCACCCTCCTTGATCAGCTTCTTGGCGGCCTCGATGTCACCGTTGGGCTTCTTGCGGCGCTCGAAGGGGTCGAACGTGTCGTCGTAACCCGGAGTGGTGGGCGACATCAGCGAGTTGGCGACCTCACCGCCGTACGCACCACCGTCGGCCTTGTAGACCGAGTCGGAGGGCAGCGCCAGGGTGATGGCATCGCGGAGCTTCTTGTCCTTGATGCGGTCCATGTTGAAGTTCAGCTGCCACACGTAGGGCGCGTAACCCTGGATGGTGCGCTTCATCGCCTCCTTGTTGCTCACCACCTGCTGCAGCTGGGTGGTGGCGACCTGGCCCGTGAACATCATGGCGTTCTTGGCTTCGCCCTGGTCGGCGAGGAGGGTCTTGGTCTGGTCCTCGTCGTCGTGGTTCATCGAGATGTTGAACCCGTCGACGTACTGGTGACGCACGGAGTCGGACTTCGGGTCCCACTGGTCGTTCTTGACCAGCGTCATGGACTTGCCGGGCTTGAAGTCGGAGATCTTGTACGGGCCGACGGCGACCGGGTCGGAGTCGTACTTCGCCTTGGTGTCCGTCTCCTCCGGGACGATGCTGTAGCCGGGCATGGTCAGCATCTGCGGCAGGTCGGGGCGTGCTTCCTTGAAGTGGAAGACGACCGTCTTGTCGTCCGGCGTCTCGAGGACGGAGTCGGGCAGGTGCTTGCCCTTGTCCGGGCCCTCGTACGCGTCGCGGTAGGTGGTGCCGGCGCCGGACAGCCACTGCTGCAGGTACGTCGGGCCGTCGGTGATGTAGTCCGAGTACAGGCGCTCGACCGTGTTGCGGATGTCCGCAGCGTTGATCGGGTTGCCGTTCTCGTCCTTCAGGTTGTCCTTGAGGGTGTACGTCCAGGTCTTGCCGCCGTCCGAGGTCTTGCCCGCGTCGGTGGCGAGGTCGCCCACGACGGTCAGGTTGCCCTGGTCGTCCTCGGAGTACTGGGTCAGGCCGCGGAAGATGAGGCGGCTGAGCAGCTTGCCGTCCGAGACGTAGATCTGGCCCGGGTCCAGGTGGGAGAAGTCCGCCTCCTGGTAGACCGTGGCGACGCCGCCCGGCTTGGCGCCCGGGACCTCGGGGGCCGGACCGGTCGACGCCTGGGCGTCACCGATCTGGACCGGCTTCGACTGCGACTTGGCGTCCTCCTTGGTCTTGCTCTTGTCCTGGGAGGAGTTGTCGCTGCCGCCACCACCGCAGGCGGTGAGAGTCAGTGCGCCGGCCGCGACCGCGACTATCGCGGCCGTGGCGGTGCGGTTACGGAAGATGCTCATAGGGACGAATCCACCTGCCTGTGAGTAGTGAACACTGCTGGTACTTGGCCGGGGCCGGGCTGAGCGGCGCCGAACCGGCCGGGGCGGGGTGTGGGGGGATTCCCCTGGGGGATCAGCGGCTCGACTTGGGATCGAAGGCGTCCCGCACCGAGTCGCCGAGGAGGTTGAAGGCCACCATGAAGACCACCATGGCCACTCCGGGGAAGAGCATGTAGTAGGGGTCCTGCTCGACGATGCCGGCACCGATGGCGAACATCCGTCCCCAGTCCGGCGTGGGCTCGACGTAGCCGACGCCCACGAAGGAGAGGAAGGCGATGCTCAGAATGGTGCTCGGCAGCGTCAGCGTCGCCTGTACCAGCGTGGGGGTGACGATGTTGGGCAGCAGTTCCTTGCGGATGATGCGCCAGGGCGAGGCCCCGGAGATGCGCGCCGCTTCCACGAACTCCCGGTCGCGCAGGGAAAGGGTGGCGCCGCGGACGATGCGGGCCATGCTCATCCAGCCCAGGAAGGACAGGACGATGATGATGGCACAGGCCCGCACGTAGGTGGGCGTCTCCTTGTCGGGGGCGACGAAGACCGTGGTGATGACGGGCATCGCGGCGACGAAGAACAGCTGGCTGGGCAGCGCCATGAAGAAGTCGGTCACCCGGCCGAGCCAGTAGTCGACCTTCCCGCCGAAGTAGCCGCCGGTGAGGCCGATCAGCACACCCAGGATCGTCATGATGAGGGTCGCGGCCAGCGCGGTGGCGATCGAGTTGCGCATGCCGTAGAGCAGCTGCGTGAACACGTCGCGGCCCAGGCCCGGTTCGATGCCGAACCAGAACTCCCCGTCGATGCCGCCGAAGGGCGCCGCCGGCATGGTGAACATGTCGAGCAGCTCGGGCCGCTCCTGCCCGTAGAGCGTGTACGGGTCCTTGCCGTAGACCTTCGAGACCAGCGGCGCCGCCGCGGAGATCACGAGGAAGAACAGGACGACGCATGCGGAGATCACACCGGCCCGGTCGCGCTTGAAGCGCGCCCACATCAACTGCCCGGGCTTCTGCCCCACCGGCTCCTTCGGCTTGTCGGCGTCACCCTTGGGCGCGCTCTCCATGTCCAAGGCGGAAGAGGCTTCAGCACCCTCAAGCTCGATTGGACTCGTCATGATTCGTCCGTTTCACAGGTTGGAGGTCGTCGGGGGCGCGCTGCGGTCCGACGGCCTTCGCACGGCGTACGTCATTCGCAGCGCGCGAGGGGAACAACGACGGAGGGGCGTCACCACCCCTGGGGAACCCTGGGCTCGCGGTCGGGGCCTACCGACCGACGGACCTGGTCGTCAAGGGAGTTCGCGACGTCGCGTCGCTACCGCAACCACCGTGACGGCACAGGACGCACCCGCGGGGCCTACAGCCGCCATCGGGGACGATGCGACCCATATGGCGCTTGTGGCACCTCGCATGGGTTCCTCCTCATGAATCCGCTGGTTCACCGCAAAGAGGAGCACACGACACATCCCGGCCACCTTTCGGTGCCTGAATTGGTCTGGTGCCCCCGCGCTCGCGAGTCTTCGCCATCAGCGCGTGACCCGTTCATCCGAGCTCTACGCGCCTAACTATCTGCCATCCGCGGGGGAACGAACCACACCCTCGAGGTCTCGGTTCGATCACAGATAGAGGCTAGATCTTTCAAAATCCGGACAAAGGGTTTGGTGAGAGATCGCTGCGAAACGGACTTGTTACACATCTGGCGGTGGTCACCGTCCGGATAACGGACGCCATAGTGACGAAAAGTGATTGCGCGTAACGCGTCCGCAGTGCAGAGTCCCGTGCAGGACTGTCCTGCGCTCGGCGCACACGCCGGCGGGCCGGGCGGAATGCTTCCGCGGAGGTTAGTGCCGTTCCGGCCGGTCGACGGCGCTTCGCCGCCGAATCGAGGGTTTTCCCTAGAAGTTGCCCGTAAGGGACGTGGCGCCCGTGCCAGGGACCGACGTGCCCGTGCCGGGGGCCAACGTGGAACGGCGCCGGGCACCACGCGGTTCGCGTGGTGCCCGGCGCCGTTGCGGGGCGGGGTGTCAGCCGTGTCCGGCGTCCGGTCAGCCGTGCTTCGCGCGGCTCGCGGCGCGGGCGCGCTCACGGGCGTCCAGGTTCACCTTGCGGATGCGCACGGCCTCCGGGGTCACCTCGACGCACTCGTCGTCGCGGCAGAACTCCAGCGACTGCTCCAGCGACAGCTTGCGCGGCGGGACGATCGACTCGGTCACATCGGCCGTGGAGGACCGCATGTTGGTGAGCTTCTTCTCCTTGGTGATGTTGACGTCCATGTCGTCGGCGCGGGAGTTCTCGCCGACGATCATCCCCTCGTACACCTCGGTGCCGGGCTCCGTGAAGAGCACGCCGCGCTCCTGAAGGTTCGTCATCGCGAAGGCGGTGACGGCACCGGAGCGGTCGGCGACCAGCGAGCCGTTGTTGCGCGTCTGCAGCGTGCCGAACCACGGCTCGTGGCCCTCGTGGATGGAGTGGGCGATGCCGGTGCCGCGGGTCTGGGTCAGGAACTCCGTCCGGAATCCGATCAGGCCGCGGGACGGCACCACGAACTCCATGCGCACCCAGCCCGAGCCGTGGTTGGACATGTTGTCCATCCGGCCCTTGCGCACGCCCATCAGCTGCGTGACCGCGCCCATGTGCTCCTCGGGCACGTCGATCGTCATGCGCTCGACGGGCTCGTGGACCTTGCCGTCGATCTCCTTGGTGACGACCTGCGGCTTACCGATGGTCAGCTCGAAGCCCTCGCGGCGCATCTGCTCGACCAGGATGGCCAGCGCCAGCTCACCGCGGCCCTGCACCTCCCAGGCGTCCGGCCGGTCGGTGTCCAGGACGCGGAGCGAGACGTTGCCGATCAGCTCGCGGTCCAGGCGGTCCTTGACCTGACGGGCGGTCACCTTGCGGTCCTTGACGGCCGCCTTGTTGTCCGCGCCCTTGCCGGTGGCACCGCGGCCGACCAGCGGGGAGGTGTTGGTGCCGATCACCATGGAGATCGCGGGCTCGTCCACCGTGATCAGCGGCAGCGGGACCGGGTTCTCCTGGTCGGCGAGGGTCTCGCCGATCATGATGTCCGGGATACCGGCGACCGCGCAGATGTCACCGGGGCCGGCCTTCTCGGCGGGCTTGCGGGTGAGCGCCTCGGTCATCATCAGCTCGGAGATGCGCACGTTGCTCACCGAGCCGTCGCGCTTCATCCAGGCGACCGTCTGGCCCTTCTTCAGCTCGCCCTGGTGCACGCGCAGCAGGGCGATGCGGCCGAGGAAGTTGTCGGCGTCGAGGTTGGTGACGTGCGCCTGGAGCGGGGCGTCCTCGTCGTAGGTCGGCGCCGGGATGTGCTCCAGGATGGTGGAGAAGAACGGCTCCAGGTTGGTGGAGTCCGCGGGGACCGTGCCGTCGTCGGGCTTGGTGAGGGAGGCGACGCCGTCCCGCCCGCAGGCGTAGACGATCGGGAACTCGATCTGCTCCTCGTCGGCGTCCAGGTCGAGGAAGAGGTCGTAGGTCTCGTTGACGACCTCGTCGATCCGGGCGTCGGGACGGTCCGTCTTGTTGATGCACAGGATGATCGGCAGACGCTGGTGGAGCGCCTTGCGCAGCACGAAGCGGGTCTGCGGCAGCGGGCCCTCGGAGGCGTCCACGAGGAGCACGACGCCGTCGACCATCGACAGACCGCGCTCGACCTCGCCGCCGAAGTCGGCGTGGCCGGGGGTGTCGATGATGTTGATCGTGATCGGGTCCCCGCCGTCCTTCGGGTGGTACTTCACCGCGGTGTTCTTGGCGAGGATCGTGATGCCCTTCTCACGCTCCAGGTCGTTCGAGTCCATCATGCGGTCGTCGACGGAGTCGAGCTGGTGCGCGGCGAAGGCACCGGCCTGCTTGAGCATTCCGTCGACGATGGTGGTCTTGCCGTGGTCGACGTGGGCGACGATGGCGACGTTGCGGATGTCGTGGCGCGTGGCCATAGTGAGGCGTACTCCCGGAGGTGTGAGGTCGGCCTCGCGCACGTCCGTGTCACGCGGGCCTGCCGGGCGGTACATGCCACGGCCTCACCCCATGGTACGGGGCCCCGGGGGCTGCGGCTTGCCGGGGCGGGGGCGCACCGGACGGGGACGCCCCGTCACGACGACGGGCTCGCCGGGGCCTCGGCGCCCCGCGCGCCCTTCTTCAGGAAGCCCATGTCCTCGTAGACCGGGGTCTCGAAACCGAAGGCGCCGGCGTTGGCGAGGTTCTCGCGGGCCGCCACGAGCTGGGGGCGCTGGTAGAGGGGGATGGAGCCGGCCGCCGCCCAGATCCGCGAGTCGGCCTTGCGCAGCAGGTCGCGGGCCTTGTCCTGGTCCAGCGTGCCCATGGCCTGGTCGAAGAGCTGGTCGACCTGGTCGGTGCCGACCCGGGTGTAGTTCTGCGCGACGTTCAGGGAGCCGTCGGCGGCCGGGACGGGCTTGGCGTAGATGGGGCGGGCGTCGGTGGCGGGGAAGGCGGAGGCGGGCCAGGAGTAGAGCGCCAGGTCGTACTCGCCTGAGGCGACGTGGTCCTTGAAGTAGCTCTCGTCCGGGACCTTGGTGATCTCGGTGCCGATGCCGATCTTCTCCAGCATGTCCGAGATCCGGTCGGCCACGGTGCGCAGGGCCTGGGAGCCGGGGCCGGAGGGGAGCACGAAGCGGAGGGTGAGCGCCTTGCCGTCCTTGGCGACGGGGGCCGCCGCGGCACCGACCGGGGCCGCGGTGCCCTTGGGGGCGTAGGCGCCGGGCGCCCCGCCCTGCGCGGTGTTCTTGCCGCTGCCGTGCTTCTCGCCGCTTGCCTGCTCGGTGCCGTCGGCGCCGTCCTCCCCCTTCTCGTCCCTCTCGTCCTCCCCGTCCGCGTTCTTGTCGTCCTCGCCGACGATGTACGTCCCGTCGTCGCCGCCGTCGGACTCCTTCCCGTCCTCGTCGTCCTCGGACTTCTCCGCGCCGGCCGCCTCCTCGCCGTCCTCGGTCTTCTTCACCGGCCCGCCGGGCACCCACCCGGCGTCCGCGAGGAGCGCGCGGGCCTCCTTGGCGTCCTGGTCGCCGAGGGCTCCGCTGCCGTCGGCGTAGACGGCCTGGCCGGAGAGCGCGAGGTGGCTGCCCACCGGCTCGGCGGGCAGGCCCAGCGGCTTCAGCACCGCCTCGGCCAGCTTCTCCCGGTCCAGGGCGCGGGCCACGGCGCGGCGGACGCGTTCGTCGGCGAGCGGGCCGTCGGCGCCGTTGAGGGCGAGCTGGGTGTAGGCGGGCTCCAGTGACTTGCGGACCTCGAAGCCGCTCAGGGCCTTGCGCCGGCGCTCCTGCTTGGCCTGGGCCTTGCGCCGCTTCTCACGGGCGAGGGTCTCCTCCTCGGCGGCTTCCTCGTCGGAGCCGTTGGCGACCGCCCAGGAGCGCAGCGCCTCGGCGGCGGACCTGCCCCGCGGGCCCGGGAGCGCGGAGCCGCCCGAGCCCGGGGCCGGGGTGCCGTCCGGGCCCATGAGGGGGGTGCCGGTGCCGGCGTCCCGGGGGCCGGCCGCCTCGGCGACCTGCTCGGCGGTGTCCGGGTCGATCTCGGCCAGGTCGAGTTCTCCGGCGATCAGCTCGGAGACCCGCTCGTCACGCGGCACGGAGCGCAGAACGATCTTGTCCAGCTTGGCAGGCTCTCCCCACCAGCGCGGATTGCCGGTGAGGACCAGCTCGTCGGCCTCGGTGTCGACCTTCTCGACGGCGAAGGGGCCTGCGGTGACCTTGAGCGTCCGCCGGGCGCCGTCGTTGAAGGCGTCCGGGGTGCCCATGACCTCCTTCGGGTACAGCGGCGTGAACAGCGACTTCCAGTCGGCGTAGGGACGCCCGAAGGTGACCCTGACCTCGAGGTCGCTCGCCCCGCGCTCGATTTTCTCGATGCGGTCGTAGCCGGCGTTGCGGGCGGTCCAGTAGGCGGTGTCCTTGCCGGACAGGGCACGCCACTGGGCGGCGAAGTCGGCGGCGCCGATCTCCCGGCCGTCGCTCCAGACCGCTTGCTGGTTGAGCTTGTAGACCACGACCTGCTTGGGCTCGGTGTCCACGACCTTCGCCGATTCCAGGTAGTCGGGGTTGCGCCGCGGGCGGCCGGTCTCGTCCATCCGGTACATCGAGGGCAGCACGGCCTGCGCGACGCGGGTGGTGGTGGCGTCGGCGTCGGACTGGAAGGCGTTCAGCGTGTCCGGTACGGAGTCCACCGCCCAGCGCAGAGTGCCGCCGTCGGTGATCCGGGCGCGGGCCGCGGCGGCGACGTCCTGTTCGGCGAGCGGCTTGCCCGCCGGGTCCTCGGAGGTGCAGCCGGCCAGCGCGGGGACCGCGAGCACGCCCGCGGTGAGGAAGGCGACCGAGCGCATGACCGCGCGCGGTCCGACGCGGACGTGGGACATCTCTGCTACCTCCGGAAGGCCGCGAGCATGGTGAGCACTGGATGGCCGTGCCTGGATGACCTGGGATGTGCGGTATACGCGATATGCGGTATTTGGAGTTGATCATTTGTATCCCGGACGGGGATGCGGCCACTGAAGAGGAAACGGTTCGGCCACGCCGGGAGACACGGCGGTGACGGTGCGTAAGCTCACCCATGCGGCGCAGCACCACCCTCGATGCACCGACGCGCCCCGGCCAATCGCTGCACGTCCCTTCCCAGCGACAGGTGTGACGCGCGACACTCGCAGGCGCATGAACGTCACCACCAGGGCCGGCCCGTGCCGCGTCCGGCGGAAGCGAGGTCACGTCATGTCCGTGCACGACGACCTGTCATCGATCCAACGCAGTCTCGACGACCTGTCCCGGTCGGTGACCCGGCTGGAACAGCGGCTGGGCAGCGGCGGCCTGGAGGTCCGCCGGGTCCGCACCGACGCCGACCACCTGCGCGAGAGCGTCGCGCTGCTGCGGGCGGCGGCCGCAGCACCGGACGCGCCCAAGCGTGCGGACCTCGTCACGATTCCCGACACGCCGTACGACGGCTCGCTGTGGACGGATTCGGACGACGAGGGCCTCGGCGCCCGCGACCGCCGCGCCCCCTGAATCCGACCCGACCGACCGGAGTCGCCCAGTGGCCACTGGTACGGAACCCCCAGCCACCGACCCCCGTCCCCCGGGCGGCGGCGTCCACACCCCGACGCGCGCCGCCATCCGCGCCCCGCACCTGCGCACCGACCGCTGGTGGCTGGCACCGGCCGCCACCGCCGCCGGCCTGCTGGCCTTCGTCGTCTACTCGACCTGGCGGGCCTTCGCCAACGCGGACTACTACGCGGCTCCCTACGTCTCGCCCTTCTACTCGCCCTGCCTGGCGGAGAACTGCGAGCCGATGCGCGCGGGGCCCAACTGGGAGATCTTCGGCAGCTGGTGGGGCATCTCCCCCGCGATCGTCATCCTGATCTTCCCCCTCGGCTTCCGCCTGACCTGCTACTACTACCGCAAGGCCTACTACCGGGGCTTCTGGGCGTCCCCGCCGGCCTGCGCGGTGGCCGAGCCGCACAAGAAGTACACCGGCGAGACCCGCTTCCCGCTGATCCTGCAGAACGTCCACCGGTACTTCTTCTACGCGGCCCTCCTGGTCGCGCTGGTCCTCACCTACGACACCGTGCTCGCGTTCCGCGACGAGCACTACGCGTGGGGCCACATGGGGCTCGGCACCCTGGTGTTCCTCGCCAACATCGTGCTGATCTGGGCGTACACCCTCTCCTGCCACTCCTGCCGGCACATCGTCGGCGGCAAGCTCAAGCACTTCTCCCGGCACCCCGTGCGTTACCGGATGTGGCAGCTGGTCGGCAAGCTCAACGCCCGGCACATGCAGCTCGCCTGGGCGTCGCTGCTGAGCGTGGCCCTCGCCGACTTCTACGTGTACCTGGTCGCATCCGGTGCCTTCGACGATCCGCGCTTCTTCTGACGAGTCCCGATGAGTGAGGCCTTCTGATGTCCGTGGTCGACCGGCAGGAATGGGACGTCGTCGTGGTGGGCGCGGGCGGCGCCGGGCTGCGCGCCGCCGTCGAGGCCCGCGAGCGGGGCGCCCGTACGGCCGTGATCTGCAAGTCGCTGTTCGGCAAGGCGCACACCGTGATGGCCGAGGGCGGCATCGCGGCCGCCATGGGCAACGCGAACCCCGGCGACAACTGGCAGGTCCACTTCCGCGACACCATGCGCGGCGGCAAGTTCCTCAACCAGTGGCGGATGGCCGAGTTGCACGCCCAGGAAGCCCCGCAGCGGGTGTGGGAGCTGGAGACCTGGGGCGCGCTGTTCGACCGTACGGAGGACGGCCGGATCTCGCAGCGCAACTTCGGCGGCCACGAGTACCCGCGCCTCGCCCACGTCGGCGACCGTACGGGCCTGGAACTGATCCGCACCCTCCAGCAGAAGGTCGTCTCGCTCCAGCAGGAGGACTTCCGGGAGACCGGTGACCACGAGTCCCGTCTGAGGGTCCTCCAGGAGTGCACGGTCACCCGGGTGCTCAAGGAGGGCGGGCAGGTCTCCGGCGTCTTCGGCTACGAGCGGGAGACCGGCCGCTTCTTCGTGCTGGAGGCGCCCTCGGTGGTGATCGCCACCGGCGGCATCGGCAAGTCCTTCAAGGTGACCTCGAACTCGTGGGAGTACACCGGGGACGGCCACGCGCTGGCGCTGCTGGCCGGGGCACCGCTGCTGAACATGGAGTTCGTGCAGTTTCACCCGACGGGCATGGTCTGGCCGCCGTCGGTGAAGGGCATCCTCGTCACGGAGTCGGTGCGCGGCGACGGCGGGGTGCTCAGGAACTCCGAAGGCAAGCGGTTCATGTTCGACTACGTCCCCGACGTCTTCAAGGACAAGTACGCGGTGACGGAGGAGGAGGCCGACCGCTGGTACGACGACCCGGACCGCAACCGACGCCCACCGGAGCTCCTGCCCCGCGACGAGGTCGCCCGCGCGATCAACGCCGAGGTGAAGGAGGGTCGGGGCTCCCCGCACGGCGGGGTCTTCCTGGACGTCTCGACCCGGATGCCCGCCGAGGTGATCAGACGCCGGCTGCCGTCCATGTACCACCAGTTCAAGGAGCTGGCCGACGTCGACATCACGGCCGAGCCGATGGAGGTCGGGCCCACCTGCCACTACGTGATGGGCGGCATCGCGGTCGACTCCGACACGGCCGCCGCGCGCGGGGTGCCGGGCCTGTTCGCGGCCGGTGAGGTGGCCGGCGGCATGCACGGCTCCAACCGGCTGGGCGGCAATTCCCTCTCCGACCTGCTGGTCTTCGGGCGCCGGGCGGGCCGGTACGCCGCCGAGTACGCGGCGGAGCGGAGCGAGGGAGCTTGCCCCCACGTGACGGACGCCCAGGTCGACGCCGCCGCGGCGGAGGCGCTGCGCCCGTTCTCGGCGGAGGCGGAGGCCGGGGAGCCCGGTGACGGGCCGCCGGAGAACCCGTACGCCCTCCACCAGGAACTCCAGCAGACCATGAACGACCTGGTCGGCATCATCCGCCGCGAGGCGGAGATGAAGCAGGCCCTGGAGAAGCTGGCGGAGCTGCGGGTACGGGCCCGCCGGGCCGGGGTGGAGGGGCACCGGCAGTTCAACCCCGGCTGGCACCTCGCCCTGGACCTGCGCAACATGCTGCTGGTCAGCGAGTGCGTGGCGCGGGCCGCGCTGGAGCGCACCGAGTCGCGCGGCGGGCACACCCGCGAGGACCACGCGGCGATGGACCGCGCCTGGCGCAACGTCAACCTGCTGTGCGCCCTCACCGACCCGACCGGGGGTCTGGCGGCCACCGACCCGGTGCGCGGCCAGATCGCGCTCACCCGTGAACGTTCCGAGCCCGTCCGTCCCGACCTGCTCGCCCTCTTCGAGAAGGAGGAGCTGGTCAAGTACCTCGCCGAAGAGGAGCTGTCCGAATGAGCGGCTACGAGGCCCGCTTCGAGGTGTGGCGGGGTGACGTGGAGGGCGGCGGTCTGGAGGACTTCCGCGTCGAGGTGAACGACGGCGAGGTGGTCCTCGACATCATCCATCGACTCCAGGCCACCCAGGCGCCGGATCTCGCCGTGCGCTGGAACTGCAAGGCGGGCAAGTGCGGTTCGTGCTCGGCGGAGATCAACGGGCGTCCGCGGCTGCTGTGCATGACCCGCATGTCCGTCTTCACCCGCGAGGAGACGATCACCGTCACGCCCCTGCGGGCCTTCCCGGTCGTCCGCGACCTGGTCACGGACGTCGGCTTCAACTACACCAAGGCGCGCGAGGTCCCGGCGTTCGTGCCGCCCGCCGACCTGGGGCCGGGCGAGTACCGGATGACGCAGGAGGACGTCGACCGCTCGCAGGAGTTCCGCAAGTGCATCGAGTGCTTCCTGTGTCAGGACACCTGCCATGTCGTCCGTGATCACGAGGAGAACAAGCCGGCCTTCGCGGGTCCGCGGTTTCTGATGCGCGTAGCCGAACTGGACATGCACCCGCTCGACGCGGCCGAGGACACCGGCCTGGACCGCGGTCGCACGGCCCAGGACGAGCACGGCCTCGGCTACTGCAACATCACCAAGTGCTGCACGGAGGTCTGCCCCGAGGGCATCAAGATCACGGACAACGCGCTGATCCCACTGAAGGAACGGGCCGTGGACCGCAAGTACGACCCGCTGGTGTGGCTGGGGTCGAAGATCCGGCGTCGGTCCTAGCGGACCCAGCCCTCGCGGTACTCCTTCCAGTTCGTCTCCGTCGCCGCGAAGTCGATGTACGGGGCGACACCGAAGAGCTTCCGGTCGGCATCCGTCCGGGACAGGCCGAGGCGGACGCCGCGGACGGCGGCTTCGACGGTCTCGGCGTGGCCCCAGTGGTCGAAGTTGCTCTCGTAGTAGAAGGGCAGGCCCATCAACAGGTGGGTGGTGGGCGGGGTGACCTCCAGGGCGAGGGAGGTCTGCTGGGCGACGTAGCCGCCGTAGGTGCCCTCCAGCGGCTGCGCGGTGTCGTACGTCATCACGGCGATCTGGTCGACGCGGCGGGCGACCTGGCCGAAGAACTCCTGCGACCACCACTTGGGGTTCTCGGTGAAGACGCCGAAGACGGTGTGCAGGGCGGGCAGCGGGTCGATCTGGTGGGCGGCCACCGACAGCCGCGCGCCCTGGGCGCGGGTGACGGCGCGCAGGTCGTCCAGGAGGGAGAGGTAGTCGCGGTCGCCGGAGTGCAGGGGCTCCAGGTCGAGGTGGACGCCGTCGTAACCGGCGTCGAGCACCTGGCGGGCCGAGTCGACGACGGCGGCGCGGGTGTCGGCCCTTCCCAGGTGCATGCCGTCGGGGCCCTCCGTGACGAGGACGTCGCCGAGGAAGGCCTGGACGCGGACGCCGGGCAGTTCGCGGTGCACGGCGTCGATCAGCCAGCGGGCCTCGGGGTAGCGGGCCTTCGGCAGGGTGCCGTCGTGTTCCAGCGGCCCGGTGTGGACGTACAGGTCGCGGATGCCGGTGGTCTTCAGACGGGCGGCGAAGGCGGTGAGGTCCGCGTCGTCCTTGCGGCCGTCGACCCAGGCGTGGCCGAGCCACATCGCGTCGCGGTTCCTGGTGTGGGTGCCGTCGGCGGGGTCGCCCACGTAGTTGACGCGGAGGGCCGTCTCCGCAGTGAGGAGGGGGAGGAGCAGGACCAGGAAGGCGGCCAGGACGATACGGCGTGTGCGACGGAGCCGCTTCTTCCGCTGCTTCAGGGGCTGGTCGCCGTCGGCGGCTGCCGGATCGGTCTTCGGTTCGGTGTTTCTCGGCTCCGTGTCCTCCACGGTGTCCCCTCCCTGTGGCCGTCCCCGGTCGCGATGGCCGGTTTCCGCGCATACGCTCGAACGTGTTGCCGCCGAGGACGACTCGAACCGGTGTTCCGGTTGCGGTCGGGGGTGCGCGGCGGTGATCTCCGCCGATCTGCTGCCGCCCCTGGTCACGGCCGGGGCGGCTCTGCTGCTGGCCGGGGGCAGCCGCGTGCGCCGCACCCGGCGGGCCCGGACCCGTACGACTCCGGGCCGGGTCAGAACAGGCTCAGCAACGCCTCCGCCGGGTCGGTGAGGCGGGTGTCGCCGCCCGGCAGCGGCAGCTCGAACCACACCGACTTGCCGCGCGGCGTACGGCGCGATCCCCAGGCAGCGCTGAGCAGGCCGACCAGTTGCAGGCCGCGGCCGCCCTCGTCGGTGTCGCGGGCACGGCGCCGGCGGGGCTGCACCAGGCCGGAGTCCCAGACCTCGCAGACCAGGGTGCGGTCGAGGAGGAGACGGAGCCTGATCTCGCCCTCGCCGTACCTCAGGGCGTTGGTGACCAGTTCGCTGACGAGCAGTTCCGTCGTGTCGACCAGCGGTTCCATGCCCCAGTGGAGCAGCTTGGCGCGGGCCAGCTCGCGGGCCCGGCCGACGCTGCGCGGCTCACGCGGCAGGGTCCAGTCGCCGACGGACTCGCTGGGCAGCCCCTGGACGCGGGCCATCAGCAGGGCGATGTCGTCCTCGGCGTGGTGGCTGTCGAGGGTGTTGAGGACCTGGTCGCAGACGTCCTCCAGGGGGCGCGTGGGGTCGGTGAGCGCGCCGACGAACGCCTGGAGGCCCTCGTCGAGGGGGTGGTCGCGGCTCTCGACCAGGCCGTCCGTGTAGAGGGCGAGCAGGGCGCCCTCGGGCAGTTCGACCTCCACCTCCTCGAACGGCTCCCCGCCCACGCCGAGCGGCAGGCCCGGCGGTACGTCCAGCATCAGCGCGGACTCGCCGGGCTCGACCAGCACGGGCGGCAGGTGCCCCGCGTTGGCGAAGGTGCAGCGCCTGGTCACCGAGTCGTAGACGGCGTAGACGCAGGTGGCGAGGTAGACCTCGGAGAGGTCGGCCTCGCGGGGGCGGCGGGCCGCCCGGGTGGCCTGCTGGACGCCCCCGGGCGCGCCGAGGCCGCGGGCGATCTCGTCCAACTGGGATAGGACTTCGGCCGGTTCGAGGTCGAGGCCGGCCAGGGTGCGCACGGCGGTGCGCAGTTCACCCATGGCGACGGCGGCGCGCAGGCCGCGGCCCATGACGTCGCCGACGACCAGCGCGGTGCGGTGTCCGGGCAGTTCGATGACGTCGAACCAGTCGCCGCCGACCTCGCTGGGCCGGCCGGTGGCCGCGTTTCCGGGCAGGTAGCGGCAGGCGATGTCGAGGCCGGACGCCTCGGGGTCGCCGGGCGGGAGCAGGGAGCGCTGCAGTATCAGCGCCCGCTCGTGCTCGCGCCGGTAGAGGCGGGCGTTGTCGATGCAGACGGCGGCGCGGGCGGCGAGTTCCACGGCGAGGTCGCGGTCCCGGTCGCCGAAGGGCTCGCTGCCCTTGGTACGGGCGAACTGGGCGAGTCCGACGACGGTGTCGTGGGCGACCATCGGCACGGCGAGCGTGGACTGCACGAGGCCGCCGTCCTCGGCGGGGACGAGGCGCGGCCGGGCGGTGCGCAGGGCGTCCGCGCAGGGCGAGTTGAACGGGTAGTGGTGGACGGCGCCGAGCTTGACCCGCTCGCCGGTACCGTGGAACGGCGCGTCGGACACGGCGCTGGAGAAGGCCACGCGGCGCAGCTCGGCGCTGCCGTCGGCGAGGCCGGGCGGGGTCTCGTCGCCCACCAGCAGGCCCTGGTAGAGGTCGACGGTGGCCAGGTCGCAGAAGCCGGGGACGACGACGCCGAGGAGTTCCCGGGCGGTGGTCTCCAGGTCGAGGGAGTTGCCGATGCGGGCGCCCGCCTCGTTGAGGAGGGCGAGGTTGCGCCGGGCGGCGGCGGCCTCGCGGGCGGCCTCGCGGCGGGCGGTGATGTCGGTGCCGAGCCAGGCGACGCCGATGGGGCGGCCGGAACCGCTGTGCACGCGGTAGAGGTTGACCGACCAGTGGCGACGCTCCTCGGTGCCCGGGGTGAAGCCGGTGACGTGCATGTCGGTGATGGAGTCGCCGGTCTCCAGCACCCGGCGCAGGGTCGCGGAGACCCGGTCGGCCTCGGCGCGCGGCAGGTAGTCGTGGACGCCCTTGCCGCGGTGGTCGTCGGGGGTGCCGCCGAAGACGGAGGCGAACCGCTCGTTGGCGCGACGCACCCTGAGGTCGGGATCGATCAGGACGAAGCCGAACGGAGACTGGCCGAATATGGCCTGCGAGGCGGCGAGGTCGGTCTCGATGCTGCGCAGCACCCGGACGTCGACGACGATGCAGACGGCGGCCTTCTCCCCGTCCTCGACGCGCGTCGGCATGACGTACACCTCGGCGAGTCCGCGCCGTCCGCGTCGGCCGCCGTCTCCGGCACGGCCGTCCGGCACCCGGAAGGGGACCACGCCGGTCCACTCGCGGCCGTCGAGGATCTCCGCCATCTTGCGCTGGCCCCGTTCCCGCAGGTCGGGGTCGATGAACGCTTCGATGGGGTCGGTGCCGACGGCCTGTTCGGCCCGGATGCCGAGCAGTTGCTCGGCACGCAGGCTCCACTGGTCGACGAGACCGTCGGGGCCGATGGAGAAGGACGCGACCTTGACGTAGTCGTAGATGGAGCCGGGCGGGCTGCTCTGCCACACCGCGTCACCGAACGGCGCGCCGTCCGACGGGCCCTCGGACTCCGTGGCCCTCGCTGGTATCTCGCTCACGCGAACCGTCCCCTCCAGCTCACCGCATCCGGCACCGGTCACCGGAGGCGGCTGCCCGCAGTATCCAGCACTACGTCGCCGCACGACACGGTGTTCACGATCACAGCACGGTCCCGATGCTTTTCGGTCCGGACCGTGACAACACTTCCAGTCTTCTAACCAGCGGACACGGCATCGAACCACGCAGTTCGACAACTGCCACTGGCCTGAACCAAATGGTCGGCGAAAACGGAGCGTCACCCGATCATTCGGGCACCGCCAGTTCGAACCAGACCGTCTTGCCCACCTCGCCTGGCCGGGTCCCCCAGCGGCGCGCGGAGGAGGCCACGAGTTGCAGCCCTCGGCCGTCCTCGTCCCCCGGCCCGGCGACGCGGGTGCGGGGCAGGTCCGGAAGCGGGTCGGAGACCTCCACCAGCAGGATGCCGTCCGACTCGGCCCGGCGACGTACCAGGCGGACGCCGATGGGCCCGGTGGCGTGCCGCAGGGCGTTGGTGACCAGCTCGCTGACCAGGAGCGCGGCGATGTCACCGACGTCGTCGAGGTCCCATCCCCGGAGGGTGCCGCGGACGAGTGAGCGGGCGGTCCGCACGGCGTCCGGCGCCGCGGGGAAGACCCACTCGGCACAGCCGCCTTCGCTGTTGATCACGCCGATCACTTCCCCGGCCGGCAACCCCCACCCATGTCCGCTTTCATGGGGTTAATGGGCACATACCCGATTCCCGGGTCCCGGTACCGTCGACGAGGGCGCACAGTTGCACTCATGGCGCACGAGGTGCTCGCGCCGGGCCGTTCTCATGCGCCCCGCGCGTCCGTCGCCTCCAGTCCCAGGTGGGCGAGCGCCCGCTCGACGGCCGGTACGTCCTGGTCCAGCCACGGCACGTCCCAGATCTCGGCGGGGGTGAGCCAGCGCAGGTCGTCGTGGTCCTCGAGC
Organism: Streptomyces mutabilis; assembly: GCF_014649815.1. Taxonomy (GTDB): domain Bacteria; phylum Actinomycetota; class Actinomycetes; order Streptomycetales; family Streptomycetaceae; genus Streptomyces; species Streptomyces mutabilis. The sequence goes on from NZ_BMTT01000002.1 coordinate 51,154, forward strand.
GGCGCGGGGGCCGCGGAGCCGGGGAGCAGACGTGCGGTCCACACGTGCAGGACGTAGGGGGAGCGGAGGGGCCACTGCCCCGGGACCCGCTCACCGGGCTCCGCCGTCACGCCCAGTTCCTCGCGCAGCTCGCGCACGAGTGCCGCCTCGGGCGTCTCCCCCGCCTCGACCTTGCCGCCCGGCAGCTCCCAGCGTCCGGCCAGCTCCGCCGGTGCGCTGCGGCGCGCGGCGAGCAGGCGTCCGCCGTCGACCAGGGCGGCGCCCACCACGATCCGTTCCGTCATGGGCGGGAGCCTACGGCTCTTTCCGGGGCGACGGCCCACCGGTCCCGTCGGCCGGGTGCGCGGTCCGGCCGCCCGGCGCGGTCAGTCCGCCGCGCCCGTGCCGTTCGGTCCGAGCTTCTCCACCCAGTAGAGCTGCTGGTGGCCGCGACCGTCGAGGGTGTCCGCGATCTTCTGGGCCTCGGCCCGGGTCGCGTACCTGCCCACACGGTAGCGGTTGCCGTTGTCGTCCTGCCGGAACACCAGCCAGGGGAGAGTGACCGTGCCGTCGTTCATCGCGCCCCTCCACTTCCCGCCCACGGCCCGCGCCGCGCCGCGCCCGCTAAGGAAACCGCAATCCGCATATGCCCGAGCCTACGCCTAACCTTCACGCAGCGAACACGGCTTTACACAAAGAGGTACCCACCCGGCCACAACACAGGGGGCGCACGATACGTAGCTCGCCGTCCGCGCCCCGACGCTTCGGGTCGGAGGCATGCCGGTGACGCGAGGGGCGACCTGCGGGAACGGCCGGATCGCGGCCCCGCAGGACGCCGACGAGGGATGCGGAAGTCCGTACGGGCACGGAGAAGGGGCGCGGGAGGCGCACGAGGGGCGTGCGCCATCTCACACCACCGGGGACGCTCGAACTCCCCCGGCGGCGCCACTACTTGACCGGCCGGTGACACGCCTGCTTGATCAGCGGGCGGTACGCCTACTTGACCGGCAGGTGGTACGCCACCCGGTAACGGTCGGCAGGGACGACCACGTCGGCCGTCTCCACGGCACGACCCGAGGCGTAGAAGGTGCGCTGGATGGCCAGGACCACGTGACCGGGGACGCCGCCCAGCGCGAGCAGTTCCTCCGCGAGGCCCGGGCGGGCGCCGACCTCCTCGGTCACGTTGTCGACGACGACGTCGATGGCGGCCATCCGCTCGACGACGCCCATGCCACCGAGCGGACCCTCCTCGGGCAGCATCACCGGCGTCCGGCCGGTGAGGTCCAGCGGCTCCCAGGAGGTGGAGAGCATCATGGCCTCGCCACCCTCCCGGAAGACGTACCGCGTGCACATCACCCGGTCCCCGGGCTTGATCCCGAGCCGCTCGGCGACGGCGCGGCTCGCCTCGGCCTGCTCGCTGCGCGACTCCCAGGTGCCGTGCGCCTCACCGTCGGCCTGCTCCTGCCGGAAGGGCGTGGCACCGCCCGCCGGCCGGAACCCGGAGCGGGCGACGCGCCGGGGCACGGGCCGCTCACGTACGTACGTCCCGGACCCGGAGCGGCCCTCGACCAGCCCCTCGGCCATCAGCACCTTGCGCGCCTCCAGGGCGACGGTGTCCGAGACGCCGTACTCCTCGCGGATACGCGCCTGGGACGGAAGGCGGGTGTGGGGCGGCAGCAGTCCGTCGGTGATCTTCTTGCGGAGATCGCCCGCGACGCGGAGATACGCCGGCTGGTCACCGAATGTCACTGGCCGCTCCCATCAGGTTGTACAGACAGCAACAGCGTGGCAACTGCATGTCGTGCCGGGCAAGTAAAGGCCAGAGAATCACTCGATGTGATGACTTGTGGTGCCGGAAGGCTTCAAACGCAGGCGCTTTCTCCCCGCTATGGCCGCCGTCACACTTCCTTGCCGGGGCTCTCTCCCCCGCCGTCACCGGCCTCCTCGTACACCGGCGGCGTGGTGTCCAGGCCCAGGGAATCGCGGGCGGTGACCGTGCTGTCGGCCTCGATGAGCAGGAGGGCCTTGTCCAGGTGTTCGTAGTACGTGTCGGAGTCGGCCGCCTCGGACGCGAGGCCGAACTCCTCCCGTGCCGTGTCCAGGTCCTCGACCAGGTCGGCGACCGGCCGCTCGGCGGTGGCGGGCCAGCTGTGCCCGCGCAGCATCCCGGTCTCGCGGTCGAGCGCCGTCGACACCCGCCCCGCCCAGGACCGGTACCCCGCGAGGTCCTCCTCGACGGTCTGCGCCGCGGGCATCTCGTCCATGGTCAGATTGAGCTGGGACTCCGCCGTCAGGTAGGCGTGCTGGTCGGGGTCGAGCGTCGTACCGTCGTTGCGCAGGGAGCCGGTCAGCGTGCCCCGCTCGTCCGTGTTCCCGAACAGGCAGGTGACCTCGCGGTCACCGCCGCGCCAGCTCTGCGAGGTCGGCGTCAGGTAGTACACGTCCACGTCGGCCGGCTGGGCCCACCGGTCCATGGCGTAGGTGTCCTGGAGCGCGTAGCACCGTTCGTCCGCGATCCGGGCGATCTCCCCGTCACCGGGGAAGACACCGCCCGGCAGGTCGAACACGGCGAAGACCTCGCCGTCGTGCTCCCGCGCGCAGGGCACCTGGTCGACGTCGTACGTCACGCCCCGCAGGGAGCCGCTCGGGGTGGTGAAGCACTCCCCCTTCTCGAGGGCGTAGGCGGTGCCCTCGCCCCGCGCGGCGTCCCGGAAGCCGTCCCAGAAGTCGGCGGCGGCGCCGGTGGAGAGCGACAGCACCCACAGGGCGAGGCCCACGGAGGACAGTACGGAACCGGCCACCGCGAGGCCCTTGCCCCGCTCGCCCCGCTTCCTGATCCGGGCCAGCGCGATCAGGCCCAGCACCAGCCCGACCACCGGCACGCAGCAGAGGACGCCCAGCACGAAGGCGGCAATGGCGAGACCGTTGACGGGCGGCCGTCGGGGATACGGCCCGTACGTCCCGTAGGGCTGTCCCCAGGCGCCGCCCGGGTACTGCTGCTGTGACGGGTACGGGCCCTGTGGGTACTGCCCCGGGGGGTACTGCCCCTGGGCGTGGGGTTCCTGGGGGCCGGGCGGCGGCGGTATGGACACGTGTACCGTGCTCCTGTTTCGGGCGGTGACGCGGAGGCGCCGCGGGGCTGGGGGCCGGGCCGCCCGCGAGGTGGCCGGCCGATCACTGAGCGCATGTTAAGCGCGGGGAGAGCGGGGACGGCATGCGGGTCGCGAACGCGACGGTCCGGGCGGTGAACGGCCTCACGGCACGCTGGGCGGCCACGACGGGTGGGGGCACTGTGTTCTCGGCCGTGGGCGTGTGGCCCCTGCTGGCCCTGCTCGCGGACGGCGCGGCGGGTGCGGCGCGGGCGGAACTGGAGGAGGCGGCGGGCGTGCCGGCCGACGACGCGGCCCCGGCGGCCCGTGAGCTGCTCGCCGCCCTCGGTTCGATGCGTGGTCCGGAGGCCGCCCTGGGCCTGTGGACCGTGCGCACGCTGGAGCTGCGCGAGGAGTGGGAGGCGGGGCTGCCCGCCGACGCGCACGGCGTGCTCACGGGCGACCCGGAAGCCGACGGGGCGGCGCTGGACGCCTGGGCGGCGAAACGCACGGGCGGGTTGATCGAACGGATGCCGGTGACGGTGACTCCGGACACCGAGATCGTCCTGGCGAGTGCGCTGGCGCTGCGCACCCGGTGGCTGAAACCTTTCGAGGAGGGACACCTCACTCCGGAGGCCGGCCCCTGGGAGGGCCGTGCACTGGCCGGCCTGTGGCGCCACAGCGCCCTGCTGGACCGGATCGGCGTGGCGGACACCCCCGACGGCCACGTCACCGAGCTGAAAGTGCTGGGCGACACCGCCGTGGACGTCCATCTGCTGCTCGGCGAGGAGAGCATGACGCCCGGACAGGTGCTCGGGGCGGGGGTCGGCGTCCTCGCGCGCAGGCACCCGGTGACCCCCGGTTCGCACCTGCCGTACGGGGAGGTGGGCCCGGGCCTCGACGTAGTGCGGGAGCGCACGCCGCTCCCCGAGCCGCCGACGCTGGACGTGACCCTGCCGCCGTACGCGGTCACGTCCGAGCACGATCTGCTGGAACGCCCGGAGCTGTTCGGGCTGACGACGGCCGTGCGGCCCGTGCCCGGTCACTTCCCCGGCGTCAGCCCCCGCCCGTTGTGCGTCGAGTCGGCCCGGCAGTCCGCCCTGGCACGGTTCGACGCCCGGGGGTTCGCGGCGGCCGCGGTGACGGCGTTGGGCGGGACGGCGGCCGGGGTACCGGAATTGCGCTGGCTGCGCACCACCGTCCGGGCCGTCTTCGACCGCCCCTTCGGTTTCCTCGCCGTGCACCGGCACACGCGCCTCGCCCTCGCGGCGGGCTGGGTCACCGACCCGGAACCGTTCCGCGAGGACGAGGTCATCGGTACCTACGGCTGATCAGGCGTCAGAACTGCAGGGCCCAGGCGTCGATCCGCCCGGTGTCCCAGGACGCGTTGTCGCTGACCCGCAGCTTCCAGGTGCCGTTCGCGGTCTCCGAGGAGGCGTTCACGGTGTACGTGGTGTTGATGTCGTTCGCACTGCCGCCGGTGCCGTACGGCTTGAGGGTGTAGGCGGTGCCGTCCGGGGCGACCAGCTGGACCTGGAGGTCGCCGATGTAGCTGTGGACGATGTTCACGTCGACGGAGAGCGCCGCGGGCGCGTTGCCGGAGACGCCGGAGACGGTCACCGGGGACTCGACGGTGGCGTTGTCCCGGATGGTGTAGTCACCGGTGTTCTCGAAGCGGTCGCCCGGCGGGGGCGTGGTGCCGCCGTCGCCGACGTACAGCAGCCGGTTGGGCGAGCCGCTGCCGGGGTTGGTGACGACGCCGCTGGTGGCGGCGGACGTCAGCGCGGAGGCGACCTGTGCGGGGGTGGCCGAGGGGTTGTCGGCCAGGTGGAGGGCGGCGGCCCCGGCGACGTGCGGGCTCGCCATCGACGTACCGGAGATGGTGTTGGTGGCCGAGTCGCCGCTGTTCCAGGCGGAGGTGATGGAGGAGCCCGGCGCGAACAGGTCGAGGACCGAGCCGTAGTTGGAGTAGGAGGCGCGGGCGTCGCTCGACGTGGTGGCGCCGACCGTGATCGCCTCCGTCACCCGGGCCGGGGACTTCGTGGAGGCGTTGGTGGACTCGTTGCCGGCCGCGACGACGAAGGTGACGCCGGAGGCGATGGCGTTGCGGACGGCCGCGTCGAGGGCGCTGTCCGCGCCGCCGCCCAGCGACATGTTGGCGACGGCCGGCTTGGCGGCGTTGCGGGCGACCCAGTCGATGCCTGCGACGACCTGCGCGGTGGTGCCGGAGCCGGAGTTGTCGAGGACCCGGACGCCGACGACCTTCGCCTGCTTGGCGACGCCGTACGCGCTGCCCGCGACGGTACCGGCGACGTGGGTGCCGTGGCCGTGGCCGTCCTGGGCGGTGTTGTCGTTGTCGATGGCGTCGTAGCCGTAGGAGGCGCGGCCGCCGAAGTCGCTGTGGGTGATGCGGACGCCGGTGTCGATGACGTACGCCGTCACGCCCTGTCCGGCGCTGTCCGGGTAGGTGTACGAGCTGTCCAGCGGGCGGTTCTGCTGGTCGATGCGGTCCAGGCCCCAGGAGGGCGGGTTGGGCTGGGTGCCGGTGACGTGGAAGGTGCGGTTCTGCACGACGGAGGCGACGGCCGGGTCGGCGGCGAGACGTTTCGCCTCGGTCTCGGAGGCCTCGACCGCGTAGCCGTTGAGGGCCTTGGTGTAGGTGCGCTCGATGTCGGCGCCGTACTTCTTCGCCACGGCGCGGCCCTCGGCGGATCCGGACTTCGCCTCGTCCGGCTTCAGGGTCACGATGTAGCTGCCGGCGACGGCGTTCACCGCGTCCTCGTACTGGACGACGCCCTCCGCGGCGGACGGGGCGGCGCCGGCGGGGAGTGCGGAGACGAGGCTCGCGGCGAGGGCCGCGGTGGCGGCGGCACTGACGGCGGCCAGTCTTCGCCGGGTGGTGCGGTGGGGGTGGTGACGCAGCACTGCCATGTGAGGGGTCCTCCTCGGTGGGGTGGTGCATGGTGGGGTTCGTGCACGCCGAGCAGACCGCCCGTCAGGACATGGACAGGACACGGGTAGGTCATGCCCATGTCAATGCGGGGCGGCTTTTGTGCGTCAGCCGAAAGATTGAGGCTTCCAGAGGAATTGCACAAGGGCCCTGCACGGATGTGCGGAACCCCTTGCCGTTTGAGCGAAGCGCCTCACCCCCTTCTTGCTGACCCTCCGTTCAGTCCCCGAAGGTGACGGCCCGGGTGCGCAACCCCCGCACTTCGACGTCCTCGCGGATCTGCTCGCGATGGCCGAGAACCGCGCTGCCGCCGTCGTCGCCGAGGGACAGCCGCAACGGGGTGCGCTCGGCCGCCAAGGCTGCGAGGGCGACGCACCCGCCTCGGCCGGGGGCGCCCGGCCGCCTCCCGTAGCCGTCGGCGACGAGCCCACGGGTTCCGGCCACCTCGGCGTACCCGCCACCGGCCGCGCTCATCCCGGGCGGTGGCGGAGGAACCGCACGTCACGCGGGCGGCCGAGCGGCTGTACGTGCCCCGGCCCGCGCTGAGCAAGCAGGTCCGGGCGCCGGCACGGAGGTTGGGCACCGAGCTGGTTCGGTGTGGGCCGCGGGGCGTGACGCTCACCGAGCCGGGCGCGGCGCTGCTGCCGCCCGCCCGTCAGGTCCTCGCCGAGTGGGTCTCGGGCACGGCGGCTCCGGACGCCGTGCCGGCTGCACGGCAAGGGACGCGGACCGTCGGCAAGGGCACCAGCCCCGGGCGCGGAGGCCTGCCGCCCGCGATCCGTTCCCGCTGCACGGCCGCCCACCCGGACGCGGTCGTCCGGCTGCGGCGGATGAGCCGGAACTGCGCGTTCGCGAGTTCGGTGACGTCGCGACCGGCAGCCCGCTACACGTTGAAGCGGAACTCCACCACGTCCCCGTCCTGCATCACGTAGTCCTTGCCCTCCATGCGCGCCTTGCCCTTCGCGCGGGCCTCCGCCACCGAGCCCGTCTCGAGAAGGTCGTCGTAGGAGATGACCTCGGCCTTGATGAAGCCCTTCTGGAAGTCGGTGTGGATGACACCGGCTGCCTCGGGGGCGGTGGCGCCCTTCTTGATGGTCCAGGCGCGGGATTCCTTCGGGCCGGCGGTCAGGTAGGTCTGCAGGCCGAGGGTGCGGAAGCCGACGTGGGCGAGGGTGGCGAGGCCGGGCTCCTCCTGGCCGACGGACTGGAGGAGCTCCAGCGCCTCGTCCTCGTCCAGCTCGGCGAGGTCCGCCTCCAGCTTGGCGTTGAGGAAGATCGCCTCGGCGGGGGCGACCAGGGCGCGCTGCTCGTTCTTGAAGTCCTCGTCGGTCAGCTCGTCCTCGTCCACGTTGAAGACGTAGAGGAAGGGCTTGGTGGTGAGGAGGTGCAGGTCGTGGAGGAGCTCGTTGCGCTCGGTGCCCTGGACGATGCCGTGGGCGAAGAGGGTGTCGCCCTTCTCCAGGATCTCCTTGGCCTCCTCGACGGCCTTGACCTTCGGCGCGACGTCCTTCTTGATGCGCGACTCCTTCTGGAGGCGCGGGAGAACCTTCTCGATGGTCTGCAGGTCGGCGAGGATCAGCTCGGTGTTGATCGTCTCGATGTCGTCCTTCGGCGAGACCTTGCCGTCGACGTGGACGACGTTCTCGTCCTTGAAGGCACGGATGACCTGGCAGATGGCGTCGGACTCGCGGATGTTGGCGAGGAACTTGTTGCCCAGGCCCTCCCCCTCGCTCGCACCGCGCACGATGCCCGCGATGTCGACGAAGTCGACGGTGGCCGGGAGGACCTTCTCGGAGGAGAAGATCTCGGCCAGCTTCGCCAGGCGGGGGTCGGGGACGCCCACGACGCCGACGTTGGGCTCGATGGTGGCGAACGGGTAGTTGGCCGCGAGCACGTCGTTCTTGGTCAGGGCGTTGAACAGGGTCGACTTGCCGACATTCGGCAGACCGACGATTCCGATCGTGAGCGACACGTTGCGACTTCCCGTACGTGAGGATGCGGAGGGTGGGGCGGGCCGGGCAGGGGGCCGATCCACCAGTCTACGGGGTGGCCGGAGTCGGACTCGCGCAGTGTCGAAGGGCGGCCGGGCTTCGCCGCACGGCGTGTCTGTCGGGCTGTTCGGCACATTAACCGACCTAAGTTGGTCCAGTGGAGCAACACAGGACGCGACCTGCGCAGTACGGACCGCGACGGGACCGGGCATCGCTGCCCCCGCAGGGGCGGGGACCGGCGGGCGGCGGGCGCAGGCCTGTCGCCGCACGCCCGGTACCGGCGCGTGCGGCGGCGGAACGGCCGACATCGCGGCCCGTTCCGCTGGTGGCCCGGGCGGTGCGGGCGCTGCGCGGGATGCCCAACCCGCGGCTGACCGGGCTGGGCAGCGGCCTGTTCTGCGCGGCGGTGATGCTGGTGCTCGGGTTCCTCGACCAGGCTCTGTTCGGCGCGTCCCTGACGGTGTACGGCGTGCTGTTCCTGCCGGTGTGCCTGGTCACCGCGCTCTGGGTGCGCAAGGGTGACCTGCTGACCGCCCCCGTCGTCGTGCCGATCGCCTTCGCCGTGGGTCTGGTGACCGTGGCCGAGAGCGGCAAGGGGGTGGGCGGGCGGCTGATGGGACTGGTGACCGCCCTGGCCACCGAGGCCGGCTGGCTGTACGGCGGGACCCTGGTCGCCGGGTCCACGGTGCTGGCGCGCCGAGTGCGGATGCTGCGGCGACGCCGGGCCGCCGCGGCGGTCGCCGCCCGGGATCGTACGCCTGTGTGACGGCCGGCTCCGGCCCGCGGCGTCGACCTGCTCAGCCCGCGGCCGACCTGCCCGCGCCCTCCGCGGCCCGCATCGCCGCGCCCACGATCCCCGCGTTGTTCTGCAGCTCGGCGGGGACGATTTCCGCCTCGATGCCCTCGATGCGGTGCAGGAACTTGTGGGCCTTGCGGCTGACCCCGCCGCCGATGATGAAGAGCTGCGGCGAGAACAGCATCTCGACGTGGGCGAGGTACTTCTGCACGCGGTGCGCCCAGTGCTCCCAGGACAGGTCGTGGTCGTCCTTGGCCTTGCTGGAGGCGCGCGTCTCCGCGTCGTGGCCCTCCAGCTCCAGGTGGCCCAGCTCGCTGTTGGGGACGAGGACGCCGTCGGTGAAGACGGCGCTGCCGATGCCCGTACCGAAGGTGAGCAGGATGACCGTGCCCTCGCGGCCGCGGCCGGCGCCGAAGTGCATCTCGGCGACGCCCGCCGCGTCCGCGTCGTTGACGACCGTCACGTCGAGCCCGCCCAGCCGCTCGCCGAACAGGGCCCGTGCGTCCGTGTCCACCCAGCTCTTGTCGACGTTGGCCGCGGTGCGGACCGTGGCGCCGCCCGTCACCACGCCCGGGAAGGTCAGCCCCACCGGCCCGGTCCAGCCGAAGTGCTCGACGACCTCCTTCACCCCGTCGGCCACGCCGTCGGGGGTCGCCGGGTGCGGGGTCAGTACCTTGCAGCGCTCCTGGGCCAGCTCACCCCTGTCGAGGTCCACAGGGGCGCCCTTGATCCCGGATCCGCCGATGTCCACGCCGAAGATCTGCATGGCACCACGTTACGACGGACGACTGACGGTCACGCCCCGGCCGTACCCGAGCCGGCCGCACCGGCGCCGCCCCGCTCCGCCACCAGGGCCGCCGCCTCCTCGCGCAGATCCCGGCGAAGCTCCTTGGGCAGCGAGAAGGTGATCGACTCCTCGGCCGCCTTGACGATCTCCACGTCCTCGAAGCCGCGCTGCGACAGCCACTCCAGGACCTGCTCGACCAGCACGTCGGGGACGGAGGCGCCGGAGGTGACGCCGACCGTGGTCACGCCCTCCAGCCAGGACTCGTCGATCTCGTCGGCGAAGTCCACCAGGTACGCGTCGCGCGCGCCCGCCTGCTTGGCGACCTCGACCAGGCGCTTGGAGTTCGAGGAGTTGCGGGAGCCGACGACGATCACCAGGTCGGCCTCGGCACCCATCTGCTTGACCGCGAGCTGGCGGTTCTGCGTGGCGTAGCAGATGTCGTCGCTCGGCGGGGAGATGAGCTGGGGGAACTTGTCCTTGAGGGCGTCGACGGTCTCCATGGTCTCGTCGACGGAGAGGGTGGTCTGGGAGAGCCAGACCACCTTGGACGGGTCGCGGACCTCGACCTTGGCCACGTCCTCGGGGCCGTCGACGAGCTGGATGTGGTCGGGGGCCTCGCCGGAGGTGCCGATGACCTCCTCGTGGCCCTCGTGGCCGATCAGGAGGATGTCGTAGTCGTCGTCGGCGAAGCGGACGGCTTCCTTGTGCACCTTGGTGACGAGCGGGCAGGTGGCGTCGATGGTGGCGAGCTTCCCGCGCTCGGCCTCCTCGTGGACGACGGGGGCCACGCCGTGCGCGGAGAACATCACGATGTTGCCCGGGGGGACCTCTTCCGTCTGCTCGACGAAGACGGCGCCCTTCTTCTCCAGGGTCTGGACGACGTACTTGTTGTGGACGATCTCGTGGCGGACGTACACCGGAGCCCCGTACTGCTCCAGGGCTTTCTCGACGGCGATCACGGCGCGGTCCACACCCGCGCAGTAGCCACGGGGGGCGGCGAGCAGGACACGGCGGCCAGGCGAAGCAGTCATGGCACCCATCGTAAGGCCGCGTTCGGCGGGCCAGAGATCGCGTGGGTGCGATGTCACCGGGGAGACTGGCGGGGACGTCGACGGGGACGTGACGAGGCGGAGTCCTGAGCGCTGGCGGAGGCACGATGTCCGAGACCGGTACGGCGGCCCAGGGGGCCGGTGAGGAGCACCAGCTCAAGCGGAGCCTGGGCTTCAGGGACCTTGTCGTCTACGGGCTGCTGTTCATCGCGCCGATGGCGCCGGTCGGTGTCTTCGGCACCCTGGACGCCAAGTCGCACGGCGCGGTGGTCCTCGTCTACGTCGTCGCCACGATCGCGATGGCGTTCACCGCGTTCAGCTACGCCCAGATGGTGCGGGTGGTCCCCCAAGCCGGGTCGGTGTTCGCGTACGCGCGCGTGGGGCTCGGGAACGGGGCCGGGTTCATCGCCGGCTGGATGGCGATGCTGGACTACGTCCTCATCCCGGCGGTGGCCTACCTCTTCTCCGGCATCGCGATGGAGGCGCTGGTCCCTGAGGTGTCCCGCTGGGTGTGGACGGCGCTCGCGGTGGTCGTCACGACCCTGCTGAACCTGTGGGGTGTGCGTGCGGCGGCCCGGGTGGGCTTCCTGGTGCTCGCCATGGAGATCGTGGTCCTGCTGGTCTTCGTGGTCGCGGCGATCGTCGTCCTCGCGCGCGACGGTGCCGAGCGGGGCTGGCTGTCGCCGCTGTCCGGGGACGGCACGCAGGGGGCGTTCGCGCTGTCGGCGGTGGTGGGCGCGGTGTCGGTGGCGGTGCTGTCGTACCTGGGCTTCGACGCGATCGCGACGTTCGCGGAGGAGGTCACCGGCGGCTCCGCGAAGGTCGCGCGGGCGCTGCTGTTCTGCCTGGTACTGGCGGGCGTGCTGTTCGTGGCCCAGACGTACCTGGCGGCGCTGCTGGAGCCGGTGTCGTCGGCGCAGCTCGCGGCGGAACCCGAGCGGCAGGGTTCGGCGTTCTACGACGCCGTGGACGCGTCGGTCGGGACGTGGCTGCACGACCTGGTGGCGGTGAGCAAGGCGATCGGCGCGGCGTTCGCGGCGCTGGCCGGTCAGGCGGCGGCGGGGCGGCTGCTGTTCGCGATGGGCCGCGACCGGCGGCTGCCGGGGGTGCTGTCGCGGACGTACTCGGGAGTGCCGCGCGTGGCTCTGCTGGTCTCCGCCGTGATCACCATGGTGGCGGCGGTGTGGGCGGCGCGACGCGACGACGGCCTCGACCACCTGGTCTCGGTGGTGGACGTCGGCGCGCTGACGGCGTTCACGCTGCTGCACGCGAGCGTGGTGGGCTGGTTCGTGGTCCGGCGCGGCGGGGGGCCGGTGAGCTGGTGGCGGCACGCGCTGGTGCCCGTGTTCGGCGCGGCGATCACCATCGCCGTGATCGTGGAGGCGTCGGCCACGGCACAGGTGGTGGGGGCGATCTGGCTGGCGGTGGGGCTGGTGGTGCTGGCGGCGCAGGCGCGCGGGAGGCGTGTGGAGGGGGTGTGAGGGGGCCGGCGAGCGTGTGAGGCGGGCCGGCGGGAGGAGCGGGAACCGTTGGGTGCGATCGGGCCGGGTTGTCGTACCCGGCCGTTACGCTCGGGCGCATGGCTGTTAACTCGACTCCCGAACGCCCCCTGCCCGTGGGCGAGGTGTCACGGCTGATCGGGGGCTGGATCGACCGGCTCGGCGCGGTGTGGGTCGAGGGGCAGATCACGCAGCTGTCGCGGCGGCCGGGCGCGGGGGTCGTGTTCCTGACGCTGCGCGACCCGTCGCACGACATCTCCGTGAGCGTGACCTGCTACCGGCAGGTGTTCGACGCGGTGGCGGACGTGGTCGGCGAGGGCGCGCGGGTCGTCGTGCACGCGAAGCCGGAGTGGTACGCGCCGCGCGGGCAGCTGTCCCTGCGTGCGGCCGCGATCAAGCCCGTGGGCGTCGGGGAGCTGCTGGCACGCCTGGAGCAGCTGAAGAAGGCGCTCGCGCGGGAAGGGTTGTTCGCGCCGGAGCGCAAGAAGCCGCTGCCGTTCCTGCCGCAGCTGATCGGGCTGGTGTGCGGGCGTGCCTCGGCGGCCGAGCGGGACGTCCTGGAGAACGCCCGGCACCGCTGGCCCGCCGTCCGCTTCGAGGTGCGCAACGTCCCCGTGCAGGGCGTGCACGCGGTGCCGCAGGTGGTGCAGGCCGTGAAGGAGCTGGACGCGATCGACGACGTGGACGTGATCGTCGTCGCGCGCGGTGGCGGCAGCGTGGAGGATCTGCTGCCGTTCTCCGACGAGCAGCTGGTGCGGGCGGTCGCCGCCTGTCGTACGCCGGTGGTCTCGGCGATCGGCCACGAGCCGGACAGCCCGCTGCTGGACCTCGTCGCCGACCTGCGCGCTTCCACGCCGACCGACGCCGCGAAGAAGGTCGTGCCGGACGTCGGCGAGGAGTACGAGCGGGTGCGGCAGCTGCGGGACCGGGCGCGGCGGTGCGTGGCCGCGTTCGTCGACCGGGAGGAGCGGGGGCTGGCCCACGCGCTCACCCGGCCGTCGATACAGGATCCGCACCGGATGACCGACGAGCGGGCCGAGCAGGTGACGGCCCTGCTGGAGAGGGGCCGCCGTTCCCTGCGGCACCACCTCGACCGGGCCGACTCCGAGCTGACGCACACGCACGCGCGCGTGGTGGCCCTCTCCCCCGCCGCGACCCTGAAGCGCGGGTACGCCGTGCTCCAGCGGGCCGACGGTCACGCCGTCCGTGACCCCGGCGAGGTGGCGGCGGGCGAGACCCTGCGCGCCCGCGTCTCCGAGGGCGATTTCTCCGTACGAGTCGATGCGTAAGGTTGGGTGGATGACCAGCGAGGTGGAGCAGTCGGCGGCCGTGTCCGAGGCGCTCGGGTACGAGCAGGCGCGGGACGAGCTGATCGAGGTCGTACGGCGACTGGAGGCCGGCGGTACGACGCTGGAGGAGTCCCTCGCCCTGTGGGAGCGGGGCGAGGAGCTGGCGAAGGTCTGCCGCCGCTGGCTGGACGGCGCCCGCGCCCGGCTGGACGCGGCGCTGGCCGAGGAGGCGGAAGCGGCCGGCGGGGACGAGGACCGCTAGCCCGCCCGTCCCCGTAGGCCGCTCCCCTACTTGCCGGTGTCCTCGGCGAGCGTGTGCGTGACCAGCGCGTTGGCGTGTCCGTGGCCCAGGCTGTGCTCGGTCTTGAGCCAGGAGACGAGTTCCATGTGCTTGGTGAGCGGCGAGGAGCGGATCAGGTTCGTCCACTCCGCGACCGGACGGCCGTACTTCTTCTCGATCGACGGGAAGTAGGAGGCGGGTCCCTTGACGGCGCCGGTGGTCATGTCGGCGTGCTCCCTCGGTGTCGGTGATGGTGTTCTGCCGTTCAGGACCGCCGCCGCGACGAGAAGTCATCGCCGGCCGCCTGTGAACCGCATCACTCCACACTCACGCCTCCCCCCTTCACGCGGGCGACCCTGTGAAGCGGATCACCACGGACCGACTTTGGTTGAAGGTTGAACTTCTTTCGCGTAGCGTCGTCCTCGTCAACGGCTCCCCGCCGACTTGGTACGGGGCCGACGCACCCCCCCCCGAGGAAGATCACGTATGTCTCTCGTCCTTGACCCCGCCGCCCAGGACCTGCTGTTCCGCGAGGCCCGCACCGCGAACACCTTCACCGACGAGCCGGTGACCGACGAGCAGGTGCAGGCGATCTACGACCTGGTCAAGTACGGCCCGACCGCCTTCAACCAGTCGCCGCTGCGCATCACGCTGGTCCGCTCCCCCGAGGCCCGCGAGCGCCTGGTCCAGCACATGGCCGAGGGCAACCGGCCCAAGACGGCCGCCGCCCCGCTGGTCGCGATCCTGTCGGCGGACAACGAGTTCCACGAGGAGCTGCCCCAGCTCTTCCCGCACTTCCCGCAGGCCAAGGACGCCTTCTTCAGCGAGCGTCCGGTGCGTGAGGGCGCCGCGGCCCTGAACGCCGCCATGCAGGCCGCGTACTTCATCGTCGGCGTCCGCGCCGCCGGGCTGGCCGCCGGCCCGATGACGGGCCTGGACTTCGACGGCGTCCGCAAGGAGTTCCTGGACGACGACCACACCCCGCTGATGGTCGTCAACATCGGCCGCCCGGGCCCGGACGCCTGGTTCCCGCGCTCCCCGCGGCTGGCCTACGAGCAGGTCGTCACGACGGTCTGATTCCGACCCCGGCACGGACGAAGCCCCCGGCGCGACGCCGGGGGCTTCCTCGTGTTCACGGAGTACGCGGTGGCTCAGGCCAGCTTCAGCGCCGCCGCCATCCTGCCCAGCTGCTCGAACGAGCCGGTGCCGGCCACCACCGTCGTCGCGCCCTTCACGCCGTCGGTGTCGTGCAGCACCAGCGCCTCGTACCGGCCGCCCGTGTACCGGGTCCACGTCCGGCCACCGATCTCCTCGGTGGCCTCGGTCTTCCGCGCCCCCTGGCTGGCCTCCTCGATGAACTCGGCCGGCTTCTGCGTCGACTGCCCGACCGCCACGTACTCCCCGTCGGGGGCGTGGTAGCCCAGGTGCCAGGTGTTGTCCTCGGCGCCGCGGTAGCGGACGGAGGTCGGCTTCCACTCCTCGGGCAGCCCCTCGGGCGCCGCCACCGGGTACGGCGCGGCGCGGCGCGCGGTGGTCAGCTCGACCGTGTAGTCGACCCGCTTGAGGTCGGGCCCGCCGTCGTCGTCGTGCGGGATGAAGAGATACATGACCAGTCCCGCGAGAACGATGACCCCCAGGGAGAGGACCATGTCCCGGGCCGTCTTCTGCTTGCCGTTCGTACCTGCCACGCCCCCTATCGTCGCAGGTCCCCGATGTGCTCATACGTGGGGCCCCCTGCTCATTCTGTCGGACTGACGATAGAGTCATGGCCACACCCTCATCCGGCCGTCGTCGTATCAGAAAGGTGCGTTCCGATGACCGAGCATCATCTGCCCTCCGAGCTGGACGTCCCCTCGGAGGCCCCTGACCGCAACCTCGCCATGGAACTGGTGCGGGTGACCGAAGCCGCGGCGATGGCCGCCGGCCGCTGGGTCGGGCGCGGTGACAAGAACGGCGCCGACGGTGCCGCGGTGCGCGCCATGCGGACCCTCGTCCACACCGTCTCGATGAACGGCGTCGTCGTCATCGGCGAGGGCGAGAAGGACGAGGCCCCGATGCTCTACAACGGGGAACGGGTCGGCGACGGCACCGGCGCCGAGGTCGACATCGCCGTCGACCCTATCGACGGCACCACGCTGACCGCCAAGGGCATGACCAACGCCATCGCGGTGCTGGCCGCCGCCGAGCGCGGCTCCATGTTCGACCCGTCGGCCGTCTTCTACATGGACAAGCTGGTCACCGGCCCGGAAGCCGCCGACTTCGTCGACATCAACGCCCCCGTGTCCGTGAACATCCGCCGGATCGCCAAGGCCAAGCGGCGCACCCCCGAGGACGTCACCGTCGTCATCCTCGACCGGCCCCGCCACCAGGGGCTGATCAAGGAGGTCCGGGAGACCGGCGCCCGCATCAAGCTGATCTCCGACGGCGACGTGGCCGGCTCCATCCTGGCGCTGCGCGAGGGCACCGGCATCGACCTGCTGCTCGGGGTCGGCGGCACGCCGGAGGGCATCATCTCGGCCTGCGCCGTGAAGTGCCTGGGCGGCACCATCCAGGGCAAGCTGTGGCCCAAGGACGACGAGGAGCGGCAGCGCGCGATCGACGCCGGGCACGACCTGGACCGGGTGCTGACCACCGACGACCTGGTCTCCGGGGACAACGTGTTCTTCGTCGCGACCGGCATCACCGACGGTGAGCTGCTGCGCGGGGTGCGGTACCGGTCCGAGACGGCGACGACCGACTCGATCGTGATGCGGTCGAAGTCGGGCACGGTGCGGCGGATCGATTCCGAGCACCGGCTGAGCAAGCTGCGGGCGTACAGCGCGATCGATTTCGACCGGGCGAAGTGACTCCGTCGGTTTCGCGGGGCGCCCGCTGAGGTGGGAGCTTCTGTCCCGTGCCGAGTGCGGGCACGGGTGTGGCTGGTCGCGCGGTTCCCCACGCCCCTTGGGTCGGCTGCAGGCCGCGGCCTCTGAACGTGCGGTTGGTCGTGCCCTCGCACGGCCCGCCCGGTCCCGGCACGAGAAGGGCACTCTCTGTGCGGAGAGGGTGCCCTATCGTCTGGCTGTCCTAACCGGCCGCCGCTATGCGGCCCGTGGTGCGGGCCGCCTTCTTGAGTTCCAGGTCGCGGCGGCGGCGCCTCGCCAGGACCACACGGCGTTCGGCGGCGGTGAGGCCGCCCCAGACGCCGTAGGGCTCGGGCTGAAGGAGGGCGTGCTCGCGGCACTCGACCATGACCGGGCAGCGGGCGCACACCCGCTTGGCCGCCTCCTCACGGGAGAGCCGGGCCGCGGTGGGTTCCTTGGAAGGGGCGAAGAACAGTCCGGCCTCGTCGCGCCGGCACACCGCCTCGGTGTGCCACGGAGCGTCCTGGTCCCTGTGCCGCACGGGCACCCGCTGGGCCGGAACGGCAGCTACCTGCAGGGACGAATGCGGCGGTTGCAGCACGGTCTACTCCTGACGACGGCTTCGCGAGCGAGAGACGATGCGTCAGGCTTACCCGTTGTACGCGCGCCTATGCACAGGGTTCACGACCGGCGCCCGAGCCGCGCTACAGGTGCTTGCGCAAACCCTTCTCCACCTTGCGGTGCACCCGGTCGAGGATGTCCGCGACGAGCTTGCCGCGCTTCGGCCGCGCCTCGACGCTGCCCAGCACGGCCCAGCCGTCCACGTGGACGATGGGGGCCTCGGCCTCGGCGGAGTCGACGGCGTCCACCTCGAAGCTGCCGAGCACGCCGCCGCCCGCGCCGCGCAGCGACACGTTCTCCGGGACGCGCACCTCGACGCTGCCTAGGACGGAGAACGCCTTGATCACGACCTGCTGGTGCTCGAACAGCGCCTCGGTGAGGTCGATCTCGACGCTGCCGAAGACCGCGTAGGCGTGGATGCGGCGGCCGGCCCGCAGGCGGCCCCGGCGGACGGCGCTGCTGAAGACCGCGACCACGTTCTCGTCGGGTTCCGCCGGGACGGGGCCCGCGGCGGGGCGGTGGGGAGCCGGCGCGGCGGTGTGCCGGCCCGCGTGCGCGGCGGGCAGGTCCCGCACGAAGACGTCCAGCTCGCCGACCGTCCTGGCGGCCAGCACCCCCTCGACGCGCTCCGCGTGCTCGTCGGCGGTCAGCCGCCCCTCGGCGAGGGCGTCGCGGAGCATGTCGGCGATGCGGTCGCGGTCGGCGTCCGAGGCGCGCAGCTCGGAGACGCTCGGTGCGGTGGCGCGCGGTGCCGCGTCCTGCGCTGGGGCGTGCTTCTGAAGGTCCACGGCGACAGCGTACCGAAACGCGATAGATCGCGACTACCCCCTGTGGGCAACCTTCTCGCGACTCGTCCGCGGACCTACTGAGCCTTACCTCACAAGCCCGGCGGCGCGGGCAGGTTCTACGCTGGTTGGCGCTGCCGATGGAGGCCAGCCGTCGTTGCTGAGGAATCCAGCCGCGCGTGACGTCGAGTGAGGAATGGGCGAGATGCCTGAGTTCGCGTACACCGATCTGCTCCCCCAGGGAGAGGACACCACTCCGTACCGGCTGGTGACCTCCGAGGGTGTCTCCACCTTCGAGGCCGACGGGCGGACCTTCCTCAAGGTGGAGCCCGAGGCGCTGCGCAAGCTGGCCGAGGAGGCCATCCACGACATCCAGCACTACCTGCGCCCGGCCCACCTGGCGCAGCTGCGCCGCATCATCGACGACCCCGAGGCGTCGGGCAACGACAAGTTCGTGGCGCTGGACCTGCTGAAGAACGCGAACATCGCGGCGGCGGGCGTGCTGCCGATGTGCCAGGACACCGGCACGGCGATCGTCATGGGCAAGCGCGGGCAGAACGTGCTCACGGCCGGCGGCGACGAGGAGGCCCTGAGCCGGGGCATCTACGACGCCTACAAGAACCTGAACCTGCGCTACTCGCAGATGGCCCCCCTCACCATGTGGGAGGAGAAGAACACCGGCTCCAACCTCCCGGCCCAGATCGAGCTGTACGCGACCGACGGCGGCGCCTACAAGTTCCTCTTCATGGCCAAGGGCGGCGGCTCGGCCAACAAGTCCTTCCTCTTCCAGGAGACCAAGGCCGTCCTGAACGAGTCCTCCATGATGAAGTTCCTGGAGGAGAAGATCCGCTCCCTCGGTACGGCCGCCTGCCCGCCGTACCACCTGGCGATCGTGGTCGGCGGCACGTCCGCCGAGTACGCGCTGAAGACCGCGAAGTACGCCTCCGCGCACTACCTGGACGAGATCCCGGCCGAGGGCTCGGAGCTCGGGCACGGCTTCCGGGACAAGGAGCTGGAGGAGAAGGTCTTCGAGCTGACGCAGAAGATCGGCATCGGCGCGCAGTTCGGCGGGAAGTACTTCTGCCACGACGTGCGCGTGGTGCGCCTGCCGCGGCACGGGGCGTCCTGCCCGGTCGCCATCGCCGTGTCCTGCTCGGCGGACCGGCAGGCGGTCGCGAAGATCACCGCCGAGGGCGTCTTCCTGGAGCAGCTGGAGACCGACCCGGCGCGCTTCCTGCCGGAGACCACGGACGAGCACCTCGACGAGGCCGGTGACGTCGTGAAGGTGGACCTCAACCAGCCGATGGACGACATCCTGGCCGAGCTGACGAAGCACCCGGTCAAGACCCGGCTGTCCCTGACCGGCCCGCTGGTCGTGGCCCGCGACATCGCGCACGCCAAGATCAAGGAGCGGCTGGACGCGGGCGAGGAGATGCCGCAGTACCTGAAGGACCACCCGGTGTACTACGCCGGGCCCGCGAAGACGCCGGAAGGGTACGCGTCCGGGTCCTTCGGCCCGACGACCGCCGGGCGCATGGACTCCTACGTGGAGCAGTTCCAGGCGGCGGGCGGCTCCAAGGTGATGCTGGCCAAGGGCAACCGGAGCAAGCAGGTCACCGACGCGTGCAACGCGCACGGCGGCTTCTACCTCGGCTCGATCGGCGGACCGGCGGCGCGGCTCGCCCAGGACTGCATCAAGAAGGTCGAGGTCGTCGAGTACGAGGAGCTCGGCATGGAGGCGGTCTGGAAGATCGAGGTCGAGGACTTCCCGGCGTTCATCGTGGTGGACGACAAGGGCAACGACTTCTTCCAGGACCCGGCGCCGGCGCCGACCTTCACGACCATTCCGGTGCGGGGCCCGGGACTCGCCTGACCCCTGCGGTGACGGTCCGCCTCCACGGGGAACAGTGGTCGCGTCGCGGGTGCTGTGAGACGTGGAGGTGATCGTCGATGACCGACGAGCAGGACAGGACCGAGTACCGCACCGAGCACGACTCCATGGGCGAGGTGCGGGTGCCCGCCCACGCGAAGTGGCGGGCGCAGACGCAGCGCGCGGTGGAGAACTTCCCGGTCTCCGGGCAGCGCATCGAGCGCGCGCACATCGAGGCGCTCGCCCGGATCAAGGGCGCGGCGGCCAAGGTCAACGCCGAGCTGGGGGTCCTGGACAAGGACGTCGCCGCCGCGATCCAGGAGGCGGCGGACGAGGTCGCCGAGGGGAAGTGGGACGCGCACTTCCCCGTGGACGTGTTCCAGACGGGGTCGGGGACCTCGTCCAACATGAACACGAACGAGGTCGTCGCCACCCTCGCCACCGAACGGCTCGGCAGGGACGTACACCCGAACGACCACGTCAACGCCTCCCAGTCGTCCAACGACGTCTTCCCGTCCTCCATCCACATCGCCGCCACCGCCGCCGTCACCCGTGACCTGATCCCGGCCCTCGACCACCTCGCCGGCGCGCTGGAGCGCAAGGCGGAGGAGTTCGCCGACGTGGTGAAGTCCGGGCGCACGCACCTCATGGACGCCACGCCGGTCACCCTGGGCCAGGAGTTCGGCGGGTACGCGGCCCAGGTGAGGTACGGCATCGAGCGGCTCCAGGCGTCCCTCCCGCGCCTCGCCGAGCTGCCGCTGGGCCGCACCGCCGTCGGCACGGGCATCAACACCCCGCCCGGCTTCTCGGCCGCCGTCATCGCGGAGGTGGCCCGCGCCACGGGGCTGCCGCTGACCGAGGCGCGGAACCACTTCGAGGCGCAGGGCGCCCGGGACGGCATCGTCGAGACCAGCGGACAGCTGCGGACCATCGGCGTCGGACTGACGAAGATCGCCAACGATCTGCGGTGGATGGCGTCCGGGCCGCGGACCGGGCTCGCGGAGATCTCCCTCCCCGACCTCCAGCCGGGGTCCTCCATCATGCCGGGCAAGGTCAACCCGGTGATTCCCGAGGCCGTGCTCATGGTCGCCGCCCAGGTCACCGGCAACGACGCGACGGTCGCCACCGCGGGCGCGGCCGGCAACTTCGAGCTGAACGTCATGCTGCCGGTCATCGCCAGGAACGTACTGGAGTCGGTGCGCCTGCTGGCCAACGTCTCCCGGCTGCTCGCTGACCGCACGGTCGACGGCATCGTCGCGCACCGGGACCGGGCCCGGGAGTACGCCGAGTCGTCCCCGTCCGTCGTCACGCCGCTCAACAAGTACATCGGGTACGAGGAGGCCGCCAAGGTCGCCAAGAAGGCGCTGGCGGAGCGGAAGACGATCCGTCAGGTCGTGCTGGAGAACGGGTACGTCGAGCGCGGCGACCTCACGAACGAGCAGCTCGACGAGGCGCTGGACGTGCTGCGGATGACCCACCCGTGACCGGACGGGCCCCGACGGCCGTCACACGCGCGGGCGCTCCTCACGATCACCGGCGCGTCGGGTGCCGAGGGCACCTAATATCTGCCCATGGCAGACGGTGAGACGGTGAGCGCGGCGGCGGAGGCGGGCGGGACGGCGGGCCCACCGGAGTTCTGGACGCCCGGGAGCCACATCCTTTGGCGGTACCGGGAGAACGGCGGCCCGCACGTGCACATCGCACGCCCCGTCACCGTCGTACGGGACGACGCGGAGCTGCTCGCCGTATGGCTGGCGCCCGGCACCGAGTGCGTGAAGCCGGTGCTCGCCGACGGCACGTCCGTGCACCTGGAACCGCTGGTGTCGCGCTACACCAAGCCGCGCACGGTGCAGCGCGACCGGTGGTTCGGCACGGGCGTGCTGAAGCTGGCGCGGCCCGGCGCGCCCTGGTCGGTGTGGCTGTTCTGGGACCCGGGCTGGCGGTTCAAGAACTGGTACGTGAACCTGGAGGAGCCGCTCGCCCGCTGGGAGGGCGGTGTCGACTCCGAGGACCACTTCCTGGACATCTCCGTGCACCCGGACCGCAGCTGGCACTGGCGGGACGAGGACGAGTTCGCGCAGGCCCAGCGGGACCGGCTGATGGACGCTCCGCTGGCCGAGCGGGTACGGCAGGCGGGGCGGGCGGCGGTGGCGGAGATCCGTGCCTGGGGCTCCCCGTACGCGGACGGCTGGGAGCACTGGCGTCCCGATCCGTCCTGGGAGGTACCGTCGCTCCCCGGGGACTGGGACCGGACGCCCGCGCGCGTGTCCTCATGAGACCCTTGATGCGCCCCCGGGCAAGAAACGTAGGATCGTCCTCCGCAACCAGCAGGGCAGCAACCGGCGGAGCGTGCATCATGCTTGACCGATCGTCACCGAGGGGCGGCAGGACGTGAGCGAGAGGTACGCAGGCGACACGGGCGCGGGCCGCGGACGGTCCGCCGGTGACACAGGAACAGCCTCTGACCACGCGGGAATCCCGTTCCCGGGGCACGTATTCCGGGTATCGGGATTCCTGCGGGACGAACTGCACGCGCCGCGCGCAGTCCCGGACGGATGGATTCGACACGCGTGACGGAGCACCCGACCTCCTTCGACCGCCCGACGGCGGGCGGTGACCCCGCGGATCCCCGCGGGGCGCTCCTGCGTACCCCCGTGCCGCCGCGCGCCTCCGGGTCCGCGTTACCGGCACAGGGGCGCGCGGGACAGACGCCGCCCACCTCAGGCGCGGGCGCCTTCGAGCACTCCCAGCCCGGCACCGAACCGGCCACCGGGGCCGACACCCACCGCCCGCGGCCCGCGCCGGACGGCGTCCCGTTGCAGCCCGGCGGTGCGCAGACCGGTGCGGGAGCCGGGGCCGGGACCGACCCGGGTCCGGGGACACCGGCGCGGGCGGAGCGCCGTACCGGGCAGCTCACCACGCCCGGCCGGCCCACGCCCATGCGCCGGGACGGGGACCGGCTCCGCTTCGTGGGAGCGGCGACCCGGCGGATCGCCCGGGGCATGGACCTCGACGAGATCGTGATGGGACTGTGCCGGGCCACCGTGCCGACCTTCGCGGACGCCATCCTCGTCTACCTGCGCGAGCCGCTGCCGGTCGGCGACGAACGGCCCACCGGGCCGCTGGTGCTGCGGCTGCGGCGCACCGACCGGATCCCGGCCGAACGGGACACCGAGAACGGGTTCACCCCGGCGGTCCCGCCCGAACCCTCGGAGCTGGAGACGGTCGGCTCCGAACTGTGCGAGGTGCGGCCGGGCAGCGCCCTCGCCGAGGTGCTGCGCGGGGTGCGCCCCGTCTTCACCGACGCCCCCTCGGCCCGCGCCGCCCTGCCCGAGCTGCTCGGGGACGGGGGTGACTTCGCCGTGCCCGACGGCCGGCGGGCCATCCTCGCGCCGCTGCGCGGCCGGCGCCGGGTGATCGGCGCCGCCCTCTTCCTGCGCGGCCCCGAGCGCATCGCCTTCGAGGCCGACGACCTGCTGGTCGCCGCCCAGCTGGCCACGCACAGCGCGCTCGGCATCGACAAGGCGGTGCTGTACGGCCGTGAGGCGTACATCGCCGACGAGCTGCAGCGCACCATGCTCCCCGAGAACCTGCCGCGCTGCACCGGCGTGCGGCTGGCCTCCCGCTACCTCCCGGCCGCCGAGACCGCTCGGGTGGGCGGGGACTGGTACGACGCCATCCCGCTGCCCGGCAGCCGCGTCGCGCTGGTCGTCGGCGACGTGATGGGCCACTCCATGACGTCGGCGGCCATCATGGGCCAGCTGCGGACCACCGCGCAGACCCTGGCCGGGCTCGACCTGCCGCCGCAGGAGGTGCTGCACCACCTCGACGAGCAGGCCCAGCGCCTGGGCACCGACCGCATGGCGACCTGCCTGTACGCCGTCTACGACCCGGTCTCGCACCGCATCACCGTCGCCAACGCCGGCCACCCGCCGCCCGTACTGCTCCACCTGGGCGGTCACGCCGAGGTGCTGCGGGTGCCGGCCGGCGCCCCGATCGGCGTGGGCGGCGTCGACTTCGAGGCCGTGGAGCTGGACGCCCCCGCGGGCGCCACCCTGCTGCTCTACACCGACGGGCTGGTCGAGTCCCGGCTGCGCGACGTGTGGACCGGCATAGAGCAGCTGCGGGAGCGCCTCGCCGTCACCGCGCAGCTCACCGGTCCCGACCATCCGCCGCCCCTGGAAGCCCTGTGCGACGAGGTGCTGGACATGCTCGGGCCGGGTGACCGGGACGACGACATCGCGCTGCTCGCCGCTCGCTTCGACGGCATCGCGCCCAGCGACGTGGCGTACTGGTTCCTGGAGCCCGACGACACCGCTCCGGGACGGGCCCGGCGGCTGGCCCGGCGCTCCCTGGCCCGCTGGGGCATGGAGGACCTGACGGACTCCGTGGAGCTACTGGTCAGCGAGGTCGTGACCAACGCCGTGCGGTACGCCACCAAGCCGGTCACCCTGCGGCTGCTGCGCACGGACGTGCTGCGCTGCGAGGTCGGCGACGACGTGCCGCAGCTGCCGCGGCTGCGGCAGGCGCGGGCCACGGACGAGGGCGGGCGCGGACTCTACCTGGTGAACCGGCTGGCCCGGCGGTGGGGAGCGACCCGGCTGAGCACCGGGAAGGTGGTCTGGTTCGAGCTGAACCGGGGCTGAGCCGCCTCTGTACGTGCAAGGGCGCCCGGTGTTCGCCGGGCGCCCTTGCCGTGCCTGCGCCGGTTACTCCTCCCGGTCCCCGCCCGGGAAGAGCGGATTCTCCGGTGCCGTGGACTGTCCGTCCGTCGGCGGTTCGGTGGACGGGCTGTTCGACGGGGACTGGCTCGGCGCCTCGGTCTCCGGCGCCTCGGTCTCCGGCGCCTCGGACGTCGGCTCCTGGGACGTCGGCGCCTCGGTCTCCGGCGGCTCGGTCGTCTCGTCCTGGGTCGGCGTCTGGGTCGGCGACTGGCCCTGCGTCGGCGTGGTGCTCGGCTTCACCGCGTTGCCCTGCTTGGTCTCCAGGTCGAACTCGGTGACCTCGCCCATCACGCCGAAGGTGTACGCGGCCCAGATCTCCGCCGGGAAGCCACCACCGTTGACGCGGTAGTCGACGCCGCCCGCCTTGTACATGGGGACCTGCGGGTGAGGCGCCTTGTCGTCCTCGCCGAACAGGCCGACGGAAGTGACCAGTTCGGGCGTGTATCCGGAGAACCAGGCCGACTTGTTGTTGTCGGACGTACCCGTCTTACCGGCGACCGTCTGGCCGTCGCGCATCGGGTTGTCCCGCACCGATGCCTTGGCCGTACCGTCGTCGACCACGCCGGTGAGCACGGAGGTCACCGTGTCGGCGGCCTCGCGGCTGATGACCTGCTCGCCGATCGGCTCGGGGAACTCCACCGTGCGGTCCTTGTGCTCGACCGACTTCACGACGGCCGGGGTGACCTTCTTGCCGTGGTTGTCGAGGGTGGCGTAGACGCCGGCCATCTCCAGCGGGCTCGCGCCCATACTGCCCAGGGTCTGGGCGGGCACGGCCTGCACGCCCTCGGTGTCCATGCCGAGGTCGCCGGCGACCTTCATGACCTGGTCCATGCCGACGTCGATGCCCATCTGCGCGAAGACGGAGTTGACGGACTTGTTCATCGCCTCCTGGACGGTGATGTCGTCGTAGTCGACGTCGTCCTCGTTGGGCGGTGCGAAGCCGACCTCGCGGCCCTGGTCCACGACCGGACGCTTGCTGGTGCCGTCGTAGACCGTGTTGGCCGTGATGGGCACGCCGTCCTGGGTCTCGGCGTCCTGGTCGACGGCCGCGGCGAGGATCAGGGGCTTGAAGGTCGAGGCGGGCTGGTAGTCATCACGGGTGGCGTTGTTGGTGAAGTGCTTCACGTAGTCCACGCCGCCGTACATCGCCACGACGCCGCCCGTCTTCGGGTCGACGGAGACGGCGCCGGCCTGGACGTCGGCGTCGACCTCGCGCTTCTCGGGGTCGAGCTTGCTGGTGAGCTTGGCCTTGACGGCCTTCTCCAGCTCCGCCTGCTTCCTCTTGTCGATGTTGAGGGTGACGGTGTAGCCGCCGAGGTCCACGAGGGCCTTGGCCTGCTCCATGTCCTCCGCGGCGCCCTGGGCGACGAGCTGCTTCTTGAGCGCGAAGTTGGCCGCGTCCACCAGGTACCCGGTCTGGCCCTCCATGCCGGCGGCGGTCTTGGGTTCCTTCGGCTCGGGGAACTTCATGCTCTGGCGGTCGGACCGGCTCAGCCAGTCCTCCTCGACCATGTTGTCCAGGACGTAGTTCCAGCGCTCCTGGACGAGCTTCTTGCCGGTGTCGCTGGCGATCGCCCAGTCGTACTGGTTCGGCGCCTGGAGCAGCGCGGCGAGGTACGCGCCCTGTTCGACGGTCAGGTCCTCGGCGTCGACGCGGTAGTAGGCCTGGGCGGCGGCCTGGATGCCGTAGGCGCCGCGGCCGTAGTAGCTGGTGTTGATGTAGCCGGCGAGGATGTAGTCCTTGGACTTCTCCCGGTCCAGCTTCAGGGAGATGACCAGTTCCTTCAGCTTGCGCGTGACCGTCTGTTCCTGGGACAGGTAGTAGTTCTTGACGTACTGCTGGGTGATCGTCGAACCGCCCTGCGCACCCTTGCCCGAGAGGGTGTTCAGCACGCCGCGCGCGGTGCCCTTGAGGTCGACGCCGGAGTCCTTGTAGAAGGTCTTGTTCTCTGCGGCGACGAAGGTGCGCTGGACCTCCTCGGGCACCTTGGCCAGGTCGACGATCTCGCGGTTGCGCTCGCCCGTGCGGGCCATGATGCTGCCGTCGCTGTACTCGTAGACGTTGCTCTGCAGCTCCGCCTCGGGGTTCCCCTCGGGGATGTCGATGACCAGGTACAGCACGACGAAGGAGCCCATGCCGAGCAGGCAGAGGCCGAAGAACGCGCCCAGGATCTTCTTCCAGGTGAACAGCCGGCGTATGCCGCTCTTCCCGCCGGCCCCCGACGAACGGCGTTTCGGCGCCGCGCGGCGACCACCGCGCTGTCGCGCTCTTCTCTCTTCCGCTCGTCCCATGGGTCCGATCCGCTCCGCTTCGTTCATCTGTGGGCACGTCCTGCTCACATGTCACACAGGTTCGTCGCTCAGGTCAGCTCAGAAAGCTAACACCGGGAGATATGACAAACGCCTGCCGATCCGGCCTTGTGCGGACGTGAGAATCAGCACCCGTTCCCCTGGAACCGACGTACGAGAGGGGTCGAGGGTTGCCGTTCGAGAGTAAAGTGATATCACTTAGATAGGTTCGAGATAGACGCACGGGCGTGCTCCGGCACGTCCGCCGAGAACGGGGGATCCATCGTGTCCGCACCCAACGCGCACGACACTTCGCAGATCAGAGCGGATGTACCGGAGATGCCGACGCCACGCGTACGCGAGACGCAGGCGAACAGCATCGGTGGCGGCATGGCCCTGCTGCTGGGGCTGCTGGGACTGGTGGCCGGCGCCGGCCTGATCGCCGCGGCCACCGCGGTCTCGTCGACCGGGGGCAAGGCGGCGCTGATCGTCGCGGGCATCGTGACGGCCCTGGCCGCCTTCCTCGCGATGTGCGGGCTGAACATGGTGGCGCCGGGCGAGGCCCGGGTGGTGCAGCTCTTCGGGCGGTACCGGGGGACGATCCGCCAGGACGGGCTGCGCTGGGTCAACCCGCTGACCTCCCGCACCAAGATCTCGACGCGGGTGCGGAACCACGAGACTGCGGTACTGAAGGTGAACGACGCCTACGGCAACCCGATCGAGCTCGCGGCGGTCGTGGTGTGGCGGGTGGAGGACACCGCACAGGCCACCTTCGAGGTGGACGACTACGTCGAGTTCGTCTCCACGCAGACCGAGGCGGCCGTGCGGCACATCGCCATCGAGTACCCGTACGACGCCCACGACGAGGGCGGCCTCTCCCTGCGCGGCAACGCCGAGGAGATCACCGAGAAGCTCGCCGTCGAACTGCACGCGCGCGTGGAGGCGGCCGGCGTGCAGATCGTCGAGTCCCGCTTCACCCACCTCGCGTACGCGCCGGAGATCGCCTCGGCGATGCTCCAGCGGCAGCAGGCCGGCGCGGTGGTCGCGGCCCGGCGTCAGATCGTGGACGGCGCGGTCGGCATGGTCGAGGCGGCGCTCGCCCGGATCAGCGAGCAGGGCATCGTCGAGCTGGACGACGAGCGCAAGGCGGCGATGGTGTCCAACCTGATGGTCGTGCTCTGCGGGGACCGCGCCGCCCAGCCGGTCCTGAACACCGGGACGCTCTACCAGTGACGGGCCGGTCCGAGGGTTCGCCCCCCGGGGGCCTCCCGCCCGAGGGGCCCGGCTCCGCGGGTCAGGCCCCGAAGCGTCGGCCGCAGCAGCAGCGCAAGCAGGTGCTGCTGCGGCTGGACCCCCAGGTGTACGAGGCGCTGGCGCGGTGGGCGGGCGACGAGCTGCGCTCGGCCAACGCCCAGATCGAGTTCCTGCTCCGCCGGGCCCTGGCGGAGTCGGGCCGGCTGCCCGGCGGCGCCGGGCCGCTGCCGCGCCGGGGGCGGCCGCCGCGGCGTCCCGGGCCCGGGTCCACACCACCGGCGTAGAGACAGACGGCACAGCAGGCGCCACCCCACGCCGCGCAGCCGCGTCACCGCATCCTGCGGAGGCGCGGCTTCCGTCGTAGCGGAACCGTGACAATCGCCTCCGACCTGGGGGTCCGTACCGCGTGGACACGCCCTCCGCACCGTGCGTATACATGGCGCGTATACACCGTGTGTAGAGTGCTCGGCATGCCCATCGGTCACACCCTCCTGGGACTCCTGGAGTCCGGGCCGCGCCACGGTTACGACCTCAAGCGCGCCTTCGACGAGAAGTTCGGTCACGACCGGCCGCTGCACTACGGCCAGGTCTACTCGACGATGTCCCGCCTGCTGAAGAACGGCCTCGTCGTCGTCGACGGCATCGAGACCGGCGGCGGTCCCGAGCGGAAGCGGTACGCGATCACCGACGCGGGGATCACCGACGTACAGCGGTGGCTCGCCACGCCGGAGAAGCCCGAGCCGTATCTCCAGTCGACGCTGTACACGAAGGTCGTCCTCGCGCTGCTCACCCACCGCGACGCCGCCGACATCCTCGACACCCAGCGCTCGGAGCACCTGCGCGGCATGCGCATCCTGACCGACCGCAAGCGCAAGGGCGACCTCGCGGATCAGCTCATCTGCGACCACGCCCTGTTCCATCTGGAGGCCGACCTGCGGTGGCTGGAACTCACCGCGGCGCGCCTCGACAAGCTCCGTGAGGCGGTGGCCCGATGACTCCTCCCGCAGGTTCGCTGCTCTCGGCCGAGCAGCTCCGCAAGGCCTACGGCCCGACCCTCGCCCTCGACGGCGCCGAGTTCTCCATCCACCCCGGCGAGGTCGTCGCCGTGATGGGGCCCTCCGGGTCCGGCAAGTCGACGCTGCTGCACTGCCTCGCCGGCATCGTCCCGCCCGACTCGGGGACGATCACGTACAACGGGCGCGAGCTGTCCGCCATGAACGACTCCCAGCGCAGCGCCCTGCGCCGCTCCGAGTTCGGGTTCGTGTTCCAGTTCGGGCAGCTCGTGCCGGAGCTGACGTGCGTGGAGAACGTCGCCCTGCCGCTGCGGCTGAACGGCACCTCCCGCAGCGAGGCCGAGCGGGCCGCGCTGACCTGGATGGAGCGGCTGGAGGTCGACGACCTCAAGAAGAAGCGGCCCGGCGAGGTCTCCGGCGGCCAGGGGCAGCGGGTCGCGGTGGCGCGGTCGCTGGTCACCAGCCCCCGCGTGCTCTTCGCCGACGAGCCGACCGGCGCGCTGGACTCCCTCAACGGGGAGCGCGTCATGGAACTGCTCACGGACGCCGCCCGCTCCACCAACGCCGCCGTCGTGCTGGTCACGCACGAGGCGCGGGTGGCCGCCTACTCCGACCGCGAGATCGTCGTGCGGGACGGCCGGTCCAGGGACATGGAGCGCGTCGTATGAGCCTGCCCACGCGAGCGAGGCCGCCGGCCCCGACCGCGGGAGGGGCCCCGCGCGAGCGGGGCCGGCCCCGACGGGTCGCCGCCGACCTGGCCATGGGCGTCCGCTTCGCCCTCACCGGCGGGCGCGAGGGCTGGACCCGGGCGGTGCTGACGGCCGTCGGCGTCGGGCTCGGCGTGGCGCTGCTCCTGCTGACGACGGCGATTCCCAACGCGCTCGAGGTCCGGCACGAGCGGGAGGCCGCGCGCACCGACATCACCTTCTCCGACGAGCGGCTGGCCAAGGCGGACGACACCCTCATGGTCGCCGGCGTCGATACGGACTTCCGCGGCGAGTCCGTCCGGGGCCGGGCCCTGGAACCGGAGGGGCCACGGGCGCCGCTGCCCCCGGGGGTGGAGAGGTTCCCGGCGAAGGGCGAGATGGTGGTCTCCCCCGCGCTGAAGAAGCTGCTGGAGTCGGACTCCGGCGCGCTGCTGCGCGAGCGGCTGCCGGACCGGGTCGTCGGCACCATCGGGGAGGAGGGGCTGATCGGCTCGGCCGAACTCGCCTTCTACCGGGGCGCCGAAGGGCTCGCGCCGCACATGGACGGCGGCCGGGTCGTCCGCATCGACGGGTACGGCAACCCGAACGCCACCTCCGAGCGGTCCGACCCGGTACTGCTCCTGCTGATCCTCGTCGTCTTCGTGGTGCTGCTGATGCCGGTCGCGGTCTTCATCGCGGCGGCCGTGCGGTTCGGCGGGGAGCGGCGGGACCGGCGGCTGGCGGCGCTGCGGCTGGTGGGTTCCGACAGCGGGATGACCCGGCGGATCGCCGCCGGTGAGGCACTGGCGGGCGCGGCGCTGGGGCTGGTCTTCGGCGCCGGGTTCTTCATGATCGGGCGGCAGCTGGCGGGGACCGCCGAGGTGTACCGCATCAGCGTGTTCCCGAGCTACCTCAACCCCTCGCCGCTGCTCGCCCTGCTGGTCGCGGTGGCCGTGCCGACGGCGGCGGTGCTGGTGACGCTGTTCGCGCTGCGCGGGGTCGTCATCGAGCCGCTGGGCGTGGTGCGGGCGGGCCGGCCGCCCCGGCGCCGGCTGTGGTGGCGGCTGCTGCTGCCGCTGGCCGGACTGGCGATGCTCTACCCGATGATCGGCGACGGGCGGGACAACGGCGACTTCAACCAGTACCTGGTGACCGGTGGTGTCGTCCTGCTCCTGGTCGGCGTGACCGCGCTGCTGCCGTGGATCGTGGAGGCCGTCGTCGCCCGGCTCGGTGCCGGCGGCGTGGCCTGGCAGCTGGCCGTGCGCAGGCTGCAGCTGAGCAGCGGTACGGCGGCCCGCATGGTCAACGGCATCGCGGTGGCCGTCGCGGGCGCGATCGCGCTGCAGATGCTCTTCGCGGGCGTGGAGGACGACTACACCCAGCCCACCGGGCAGGACGTGTCGTTGGCGCAGATGGAGGTGATCCTGCCGGACGGGGTACCAGTGACGCGGGCGGCCGACAAGCTCCGTGACACCGAGGGCGTGCAGGAGGTCTACGGCTACTCCGAGGGCTACCTCGGCGACCGCGCCCGGGAACCGGAGCACGGCACGACCTTGACGGTGGGCGACTGCGCGTCGCTGCGGGAGATCGCCGACCTGCCCTCGTGCGCGGACGGGGACGCGTTCGCCGTCCACGGCGCCGAGTGGGACGCCGGGGAGGACATGACGAACCTGGCCGCGCCGGGACGGAAGCTGTACCTCGACCCGTCGTACGAGGGCAGCCCGAAGCGCCTGGAGGTCCCCTGGACGGTGCCGCAGGGCGTGAAGGCGGCGAAGCCGCGTCGCGGTCTGCTGGCCGGGATCGACCGGGGCGGCTTCCTGATCACGCCGAAGGCCATGCCGGAGACTCTGGTGCCGGCCCTGGCCGGGCACGCCTACCTCAGGCTGGACGAGTCGGTGCCGGACGTGCACGACCGGGTACGGAACACCGCAGCGGCCGTCGATCCGCTGGCGGCTGCCCTGACGTGGGCGGAGACGAAGCGCACCGGCCGGTTCGACGCCATCCGCACCGGTCTGTTCGTCGGGGCGGCGTGCGTGCTGGCGCTGATCGGCGCGAGCCTGCTGGTCTCGCAGCTGGAGCAGTTGCGGGAGCGGAAGAAGCTGCTGTCGGCCCTGGTCGCCTTCGGTACCCGGCGCCGCACGCTGAGCATGTCGGTGCTGTGGCAGACGGCGATTCCCATCGTGCTCGGTCTGCTGCTCGCCTCGGCGGTGGGCCTGACCCTGGGCACGGTGCTCCTCAAGATGACGAACACCCCGGTACGGGTCGACTGGACCGGCGTCCTGTCGATGACCGGCATCGGCGCGGCGGTCGTCCTGGTGGTGACCCTGCTGAGCCTGCCGCCGCTGCTGCGGCTGATGCGGCCGGAGGGGCTGCGCACGGAGTAGCGGCTCAGGGAGTGAGCGACCGCCCGGCCGGGCGGTCGCTCACTCGTGCACCGTCCGCACCGGCAGGTCCGTCATCGCCTCCCGCAGCGCCCCCGCCAGCTCCCCGTACTCCCCGGCGCGGGCCGCCCCCGTGCGCATGGCGAGGGCGATACGGCGGGTGGGCGCCGGGTCGGCGAAGGAGCCGGTGAGGAGCTGGCTGGAGCGAGAGGTCTCCACGCGGACCGCCGTGCGCGGCAGCAGCGTCACGCCCAGGCCGCCCGCCACCAGCTGCACCAGCGTCGACAGCCCGGCGGCCGTCGTCGTCGCGGGGACGTCCGCGCGGCCGGCCTCCCGGCAGATGTCGAGCGCCTGGTCGCGCAGACAGTGCCCCTCGTCGAGGAGCAGGAGGTTCAGCTCGCGCAGCACCGAGCGCTGGATGCCCTCCCGCCCGCCGAGCCGGTGGTCGAGCGGGGTGACGAGCACGAAGTCCTCGTCGAAGAGGGGGAGCTCCGTCACGCCGGGGACGCCGAGCGGCACCGCCAGCAGGAGCAGGTCGAGGCGGCCGGTGGTGAGCCCGTCCAGGAGGCTCGCGGTCTGCTCCTCGTGGACCTGGAGGTCGAGGTCCGGGTAGCGGTCGTGGACGAGCCGCAGCACGGTGGGCAGCAGGTACGGTGCGACGGTCGGGATGACGCCGAGCCGCAGCGCCCCGGTGAAAGGTGCGCGGACCGCCTCCGCCTCCTCCAGCAGCGCGCCGACCTCCGCCAGTACCGCCTTCGTCCGCACCGCGAGCCGTTCCCCCGCCGGGGAGAGCAGCACCTTGCGCGTCGTACGCTCCAGGAGGGTGACACCCAGTGCCTCCTCCAGGGCGGAGACGGCGCCCGAGAGCGCGGGCTGGCTCATCCCGATCGCGGCGGCGGCGTCGCGGAAATGCAGGTGCTCGGCGACCGCGGCGAAAGCCCGCAGCTGGGCGAGGCTGGGCTGCCTCTTCTTTGCCGACACTAATAGCCACCTCCGATCAACTCGACCGAGTGTAGCTATTTCCGTAATCAATGCACCCTGTGCCAACATCAATAACGTCCAACCCAGGGAAACACTCGCAAAATGGGTGTTTCTTCGCTGCATCTTTTGGAGAGCGTGTGCTCACTGTCGGTGACAAGTTCCCCGAGTTCGATCTGACCGCCTGCGTCTCGCTGGAGAAGGGCAAGGAGTTCGAGCAGATCAACCACAAGACCTACGAGGGCAAGTGGAAGGTCGTCTTCGCCTGGCCCAAGGACTTCACCTTCGTGTGCCCGACCGAGATCGCCGCCTTCGGCAAGCTGAACGACGAGTTCGCCGACCGTGACGCGCAGATCCTCGGCTTCTCCGGTGACTCCGAGTTCGTGCACCACGCCTGGCGCAAGGACCACCCGGACCTGACCGACCTGCCCTTCCCGATGATGGCCGACTCGAAGCACGAGCTCATGCGTGCCCTCGGCATCGAGGGCGAGGACGGCTTCGCGCAGCGCGCCGTCTTCATCGTGGACCAGAACAACGAGATCCAGTTCACGATGGTCACCGCCGGCTCCGTCGGCCGTAACCCCAAGGAGGTCCTGCGGGTCCTCGACGCCCTGCAGACCGACGAGCTCTGCCCGTGCAACTGGAGCAAGGGCGACGAGACCCTGGACCCGGTCGCGCTGCTGTCGGGGGAGTGAGCTGACATGTCGCTCGACTCCCTGAAGTCCGCCGTACCGGACTACGCCAAGGACCTGAAGCTCAACCTGGGCTCGGTCATCGGCAACTCCGACCTCCCGGCGCAGCAGCTGTGGGGCACCGTGCTGGCGACCGCCATCGCCTCGCGCTCCCCCATCGTGCTGCGTGAGCTGGAGCCGGAGGCGAAGGCGAACCTCACGCCCGAGGCGTACTCGGCCGCCAAGTCGGCCGCCGCCATCATGGCGATGAACAACGTCTTCTACCGCACCCGGCACCTGCTGTCGGATCACGAGTACGGCACCCTGCGCGCCGGTCTGCGGATGAACGTCATCGGCAACCCGGGCGTCGACAAGGTCGACTTCGAGCTGTGGTCGTTCGCGGTGTCCGCCATCAACGGCTGCGGCATGTGCCTGGACTCGCACGAGCAGGTGCTCCGCAAGGCCGGTATGGACCGCGAGACGATCCAGGAGGCGTTCAAGATCGCCGCCGTTGTCGAGGCCGTCGGCGCCACGCTGGACGCGGAGGCCGTGCTGGCCGCGCAGTAGTCCCGCGAGGCCGCGTACGACTCGGGCCCCGCTCACCGACTCCTTGGGTTCAAGGGGTCGTCGCAACACCACTTGGTTTCAGGTGGTGAGTAGATCACGTAGACGCTCGGCTGGGGTATCCCAGCCGAGCGTCTTGCGTGGGCGGCCGTTGAGTTCTTGGGCGACGTGCTCGAGGTCTTCGGGACTGTGGACGCTCAGGTCGGTGCCTTTCGGGAAGTACTGGCGCAGGAGTCCGTTGGTGTTCTCGTTCGAGCCGCGTAGCCAGGGCGAGGCCGGGTCGCAGAAGTAGACGGGCATGTCGGTGGCCATGCTGAACTGCTTGTGGCGTGCCATCTCGCTGCCCTGGTACCAGATGAGGGAGCCGCGCAGGTGGGCGGGCAGGGTCTGGATCGTGGTGACGAGGCCGTCGCGGACGGTCTCGGCGTCGTGGGCTCCGCCCGGCAGGTGGACCAGCATGGTGTAACGGGTGCTCCGTTCGACCAGAGTGGCGATCGCGGAGCGCCCGCCCGCGCCGATGATCAGGTCGCCTTCCCAGTGACCGGGCACGGCCCGGTCCTCGACAGCGGCGGGACGGTCACTGATCATCACCATCGGGTCGATGAACCGGGGCGTGCGCCGCTGGGGGTCCCGGCGTGGTCTGCGGCGGGTGCGGCCGGAACGGACAGCCGCCTGCACTTCCCGCTTCAGGCCGCCGCGGGCCTGGAAATACAGCGCCTGGTAGACCGTCTCCACGCTCACCCGCATGCTCTCGTCGTCGGGACACTCCTTGCGTAGAGCGTGGCAGATCGGTTCCGGTGACCACCGCCTGCGCAGTCCGTCCTGGACGAAGCGGCGCAGCCGCCCCTCGCGCAGCAGCTTGCGCTCCTTGGGCCGGGGCCTGCGCGCTGCGGCGGCGCGGTGGGCGGCGTAGGGCTGGTAGCCCTCGCTGCCCGAGATCGCGTCGATCTCCCGCTTGACCGTGCTCGCCGGCCGTCCCAGGACCCGTCCGATCGCCCTCAGCGACTGCCCCGCCGCGCGCAGATCGCGGATCTTCTCGCGCTCGGCGAGCGCGAGGAATCGCGGGTGGAGCTGCTCGTCCAGGGCGCTCAGGCCCACCGGTGGCGTGGTCACACCGCACATCGTGACGGTCCCGGCCGCGTAGTCGACACGGCGGCCGTCCGCGTAGGTGCGCGTGGTGCCGCTCTTCTTGACGCCCCAGTCCCAGTCCTTGGCCGTGCGCTCGTTCACACCGACCTGCCGGGCCGCAACCCGGCGTGCGACACCGGCGGCCCGAAGCCGCTCGTACTCGTCGCGCCCGGGATGCCGCCGACGCTGCGAACGCAGTCCGGCCTTCCGGGCCCAGCCGAATGCAGTGTTCCGGTTCACCCCCAGCTCACGCGCCACCACGGTCACGTTCCCCACGACATCCAACCGCGCAAGGAAACGCTCCCGCAACCCCGCAAGATCAGCACGCTCAACGCCCACGGTCCCCGCAACTCCCACAGATCGCGGGTGTTGCGAGGACCGTTAGAACCCAAGACTCGGTGAGCGGGGCCCGTTGCGTCGCGGCGGCGGGGTGGTGAGCGGGGCCGGTTGCGTCGCGGCGGGGTGATGCCCGCCGGCGGTCGCGCAACGCCGGGCCGACGCCGCTCGGGGGTCGTCAGCGTGCCGTGCCGAAGCGGGCCGGGGCGGTTCTCGCCGTACCGGACCGGTACGCGCCGGTCAGATCTGCGCGTACCCGACCCGGTCCCGCCCGGCAATGCTCGCCGTACCGGACCGGAACCCGCCGGACAGACCCGCACGTACCCGACGCCCCGGACCCGCCCATCGGTCGTCGCTACGCCGGAGCAGTGCCCCCTGACGGTCCGTCCCCCGCGTCCTTCGCCGACGGTTCCGTGACCGCCTCCGCGGCGGCTCCCGGGCCACCGAGGCCCTCGGACCCGCCCGGCTCCGTCGGCGACGCGTCCGTGGACGTCGCGCCGCGCGGCTTCGGCGCCTGCCGTACGGCGGCCTCACGGGAGTACGCCCGCAGGTAGCCGACGACGGTGTTCGTCACCGCCACCAGTGGTACGGCGACCACCGCGCCGCCGATGCCGGCCACCATGCCGCCGGCGGTCACCGACAGCACCACCGCCAGCGGGTGCACCCGCACCGCGCGCCCCAGGATGAACGGCTGGAGGATGTGGCCCTCGATCTGCTGCACCGCCAGCACGACGACCAGCGTCATGACGGCCGCGAACACGCCCTGCGTCACCAGCGCCACGACGACCGCGAGGGCGCCCGAGACCACCGCGCCGACGAGCGGGATGAAGGCGAACAGGAAGATGAACACGGCCAGCGGGACGGCCATCGGCACGTCCAGGAAGTAGATGCCGAGGCCGATGAAGATGGCGTCGATCAGCGCCACGATCACCGTGCCGCGCACGTACGCGGTCAGCGTCCGCCACGCCCGCGGACCGGCACCCGCCACGCCCGGCCGGGCCGCCGCCGGCACCAGCTTCAGGGTCCACTGCCAGATGCGCTTGCCGTCGTAGAGCAGGAAGAGCGTCGAGAAGGCCGCCAGCAGGATGCCGGTGAGCGCCTCGACGACCACCGTGACGCCCTCGAGACCGGCGGACGTTATCTGGTCGGTGTTGGCGCCGACCGCCTCGCGCAGGTTCTTGGCGATCTCGTTGATCTGCTTGTCGGTGACGTGGAAGGGGCTGTTCAGCAACCAGTTGCGCAGTTCGTCGATGCCGTCCTGGACCTGGTCGGAGAGGTTGTCGATGTTCTCCATGACCTGCCAGGTCACGAACCAGCCGATCAGCCCCATCACCACGAACCCGAGGATCGCGGTCAGGGCGGTGGCCGGCCCCCGCGGCACCCCGAGCCGGCGCAGCCGCGTCACCGTCGGCTGGAGCAGTGCCGTGATCAGCAACGCGGCCACGAACGCCAGCACCACCAGCTGCACGGCGCTGATGACCCGCATCAGCACCCACAGGGTCCCGGCGAGGACCAGCAGCCGCCACCCGGCCTCGGCGGCGACCCGTACGCCCCAGGGGACGGCCTGCGCGGGATCGGGGCGGGCCTGGACCACGAGTTGGCGGTGCGTCGGGGCGGACTCCGCGTCGGGGTCCGGGGACGCCGCCCGCGGCGATGTCGGTGCGTGATGGTCGGCAGGCCCGGGTTCGTCGTCGGGACCCTCCCGCCGAGCCTCCTCGCGGCGCTGCTCCAACCGCCTGCTCATCTGCGTCAGTCCGGCGCCGAGCCGACCGAGCCACCCTGGCACTCGCGACATGATCCGTCCTCTTCCCCCGTCTTTCCCCACCACTCCCCCCTGGAGTCGTTTCGGTCCGACCGTACATCGCGGGCACGCGAAAGCCCCTCACCGAAGACGGCGAGGGGCTGCGTGAGGTTGAGCGGTGGGGCGGCCGGACGGTGCCGGGCGGTGACCGGTGGCTCAGTACCAGTGGTTGGCCTGCCAGAAGGCCCAGGCGTCACACGGGCTGCCGTAGCGGCTGTCCATGTAGTTGAGGCCCCACTTGATCTGGGTGGCCGGGTTGGTCCGCCAGTCGGCGCCCGCCGAGGCGTACTTGCCGGCCGGGAGGGCCTGGAAGAGGCCGTAGGCGCCGGAGGAGGGGTTGACGGCCTGGTAGTTCCAGCTGGACTCGTGGTCCACGATGTTGCTGAAGCACTGCCACTGGCCGCTGGGCACCATCGAGCGGGCCATCGCCTGGATCTGGCTGGTGCTGTAGGAGCTCTGGACGGCGAAGCTGGTGGACTCGCGCTGGGCGTCGCGGCTGGCCGCTTCCTTCTCCGCCTCGCGCTTCTTGGCCTCCTCGGCCGCCCTCTTGGCCTTCTCCTGCTTGGCCACGGCGGTCTCGGCGGCTGCCTTGCGGGCCGCCTCCTCAGCGTCCTTCTTGGCGCTCGCGTCCGCGGCGATGGCCTGTACGTCGGCCTGCTGCGTCAGGGACGCGGTCTGCACCTGCGCCTGCTCGCCCATGGGGATGTCCGCAAGCAGCGTCGTACCGGCTGCTGTGGCTTCCGCGTCGTTGTTCTGCGCGGTGCTGCCCGAGGCAACGCCGACGACACTTCCGACAGCGGTGACCGCCGTGGCCGAGGCCACTGCGAATCCCCGGACCGAGATCCGGCTCACACGGTTTCCTTCCAGCATCGCCCGCTTCGGTGACCCTCGCGGACGCAATCGTGCCCCTGGCGCTGGCCTCCCCAACTACGGGTCACGGAAGGCACGGGCCCGGTGGACAACTCCCCGCTAGGGGAGCGCCGCGTGGTGCTCGGGCGGCATACGACGGCTGCTATGGAGTTGGGACTGGTGTTCCTGCGGTGCTGCCGTACCGCTGGGGGTACGGCTGTGTCGTATGCGGGGCCTGACAGGAACGAGACTCTGCCGTAACCCGACGGGGTGAGGCAATTCTGTGTTGCGTGTGAAAGCTCACATCTCGTTCGGTCCAGGGGATTCACGGAAAGCCACACACGCGACGACGCCGCCCGGCTAGGCTCTTCGCCTTCCGGACGGCGCCAACCGTCACACGATCGGCCGTCTTGGGACCTGATCCCTCAGATGTGGCCGTCCTCCAGCATTTCGGTCACAAGTGCCGCGATCTGGGACCTCTCGGACCGCGTCAGGGTGACGTGGGCGAAGAGGGGATGACCCTTCAGTTTCTCGACGACGGCGACGACACCGTCGTACCGCCCCACCCGCAGGTTGTCCCGCTGCGCGACGTCGTGGGTCAGTACGACCCGCGAGTTGGCCCCGATGCGCGAGAGCACGGTCAGCAGGACGTTCCGCTCCAGCGACTGGGCCTCGTCCACGATCACGAACGCGTCGTGCAGCGAGCGTCCGCGGATGTGGGTGAGCGGCAGCACCTCGAGCATCCCGCGCGCGGTCACCTCCTCGATGACCTCCCGACTGGTGACCGCCGACAGCGTGTCGAAGACCGCCTGCGCCCAGGGGCTCATCTTCTCGGCCTCGGAGCC
This sequence comes from Streptomyces mutabilis, assembly GCF_014649815.1. Lineage (GTDB taxonomy): Bacteria > Actinomycetota > Actinomycetes > Streptomycetales > Streptomycetaceae > Streptomyces > Streptomyces mutabilis. The sequence goes on from NZ_BMTT01000002.1 coordinate 90,501, forward strand.
GGGCAGATAGCCGAGCTCCTGCCCGCCCACCGCGTACAGCGGGCGGAAGACCATCACCTTCTGGTGCTGCCGGCGCTCCAGCACGGCCTCGAGACCCGCGCACAGTGCCAGCGCCGACTTGCCGGTGCCGGCCCGGCCGCCCATCGACACGATGCCGACGTCCGGGTCGAGGAGGAGATCGAGCGCGATCCGCTGCTCGGCGCTGCGGCCCTTGATGCCGAACGCCTCCCGGTCGCCGCGCACCAGGCGGACGCTGCCGTCGGGCGTCACCCGGCCGAGGGCCTTGCCGCGCTCCGACTGGAGGGTCAGCCCGGTATGCACGGGAAGGTCGGCGACCTCGGGGACGAAGACCCGCCCCTCCTCGAAGAGGATGTCCACCTGTTCACCCGGCAGGGTGAGTTCGGTCATGCCGGTCCAGCCGGAGGCGTCCGTGATGGCGAGCTCGGCGCGGTACTCCTCGGCGAGCAGGCCCACGGAGGACGCCTTGATCCGCAGTGGGAGGTCCTTGGACACGACGGTGACGTCGTATCCCTCCGCCTGCAGATTGCGGGCGACCGCGAGGATGCGGGAGTCGTTGTCCCCCAGGCGGTAGCCGGTGGGCAGCACGCTGGGGTCCGAGTGGTTGAGCTCGACACGCACCGTGCCGCCGAGATCCCCGATGGGGATGGGGGCGTCGAGGCGACCGTGCCGTACCCGGAACTCGTCGAGCAGGCGCAGGGCCTGCCGGGCGAAGTAGCCGAGTTCGGGATGGTGCCGCTTGGCCTCCAGCTCCGTCACCACGACGATCGGGAGCACGACCTCGTGCTCGTCGAAGCGGTTCAGGGCGTTCGGGTCGGCCAGCAGGACGCTGGTGTCGAGAACGTAGGTGCGCCGATCTGGCTTGTGGCGCTTTGTGCTGGTCACCACGGAAGGACGTACCCCCTCGGAAGAGGTCGGGGAGCGACGGAGTGGACGCTGGGCCGGGAGAGCGGGAACGAGTCGACCGGTCGACGGCCGCCCTGCACTGGCGCGGGCCGCGAGCCGGCCCTCCGCCGCGTCTTCCGTGCCGTGACCGCACGGTGGGGCTGGTGCAAAGGGCCTCCCGGGCGGACGGCTCCGCGCCGTCCGCTGAGATACGACACCCGTGGTTCGGGCGTCGACCTGCTTGGCTTATGCCCTCGAACGAGCGCCGCCATGCCACGGCACAGGACGACGCACCGGTGAACTCCTCATGACGGGCGCCCCTCGGGCGCTTCTCACGCGCGCCCCTCCGGAAAAGGGCACAAAAAACGGGCCGGTCCGTGGGGGGGAGACGGACCGGCCCGAGGGGGGGCTTCCACCATAACCCGTTGTAAGGGATGCCGCGCGCATCGGCGTGCCAAAACTACTCTCCGAAATCACCCTGCGACGCCCGGGTGGCTATGGAAGCGGTCATTCCGCCGCGAATCGTGGCCAAAACGGAGCGGATGAAGAAAGGAAGGCCGCACCCGGAGCACACCGAAGGGGCTAGCCGGCAGCCCTCCGCACCCGTCGGCAACCGCACGGCGGACCGCCCCCGCGCACCTCCACCGGGTGACCCCACCGGCGAACGCCCGCTTGACCAGGCACCGCGCAGCCCCCTCCACTGCGCGGTGCCACACACGCAGCTTTGCTCACGCGAATTACCTGGCTCCGAACTTACGTGATCAGGCGGGGCGGGTTCGACGCGAGAAGGGCAACGATTAATAACGATGTGGAAAACCTGTGAGGATCCGCGGGTGATTGCACATCTTCTTTCCAGGCGCGCAGACATTTGCGAATGTATGTGCTTTACGCCCGGAAGATCCCATACGCGGCCGCGTCATCGGCGAACCGGTGAAGCCCGGGAACCGTCCCGCTCCTCCCCTGGCGTCACCTCACGACGAAGACGGCTGGGATCACTAGGAGCACGGTGAGCGCTCGACGCCTCGGACGACAGTTCTTGGCCAAGTCCACCCGAACGGGCGTGCCGGTCGCCGACGTGGCCGGTGCGATGCCCGGCGTCCACGCCCGGGTCCTCCCCGCGGCGGAGTCGTCGGTCGGCATCCGGGCCGACGGCATGGCCCGGACGGACGTACGGACCCCCCTGTGGCCGACCGGATCGCCTCCGCACCGCCCCTGTCGGGGCCCCTCACGCGTGGGGCTTGCGGACGTCGAAGAGGTGACGCGCGCTGTGGGCGACGAAGGGCCCCTCGGTCTCGATGCGCTCGTGCATCTCGCGCAGCCGGTCCCGGTACGCCTCGACGGTGAACCCGGGCACCGTCCACACGACCTTGCGCAGGAAGTGCACGACGGCACCGATGTCGTGGAACTCCATCCGCAGCCGTTCCGCCCGCAGGTCGACGACCTCCAGCCCGGCGGCCTCGGCGTCGGCCCGCTCCCGGTCGGGGTGGCGGTCGTTCCGGGCCCCCTCCGGCTGCGGTCCGAGGAAGAACTCGATGACCTCGAACACGCTGGCCGGCCCGACGTGCTGGGCGAAGTACGTACCACCGGGCGCGAGGACGCGGGCGATCTCCGACCAGTGCGGCACGACGGGGTGCCGGCTCACGACCAGGTCGAAGGCCCCGTCCGCGAAGGGGAACGGCGCGTCGTCGGGCGAGGCGACCACGGGGACGCCCCGGGCGCGGAGCAGTTCGGTGGCCTTCGCGACGTTGGGGGGCCACCCTTCGGTGGCGACGAGGAGGGGCGGCCGACGGGGCTCCACTGCCCCGAGGGCGCAGTCCAGCACCTCCCCTCCCCCGGTCTGCACGTCCAGCACGGCACCGGCGTCGGCGAGTCTCCCGCCCAGGGAGCGGCTGTACCCCCAGGAGGGCCGCGCCTCGGTGGCCCGCCCCTCGAACCAGGAGAAGTCCCACCCTTCGGTGGGGACGGCGGCGCCTTCGGCGACGAGCTCGTCGAAGGTACGGGGGGCAGGCGGTGCCATGGGAGTCCCATCGGTATCGGTGCGTGTGCGGGAGGGGAGGGCGTGAGGAGAGGAACGAAGAGGAGAGGGCGAGGGAGAAGGAGAGCGAGGAAAGGGGCCGAGGAAGAGGAGAGAGCGACGATCTACCCCACCAAGGGGCGTACCTCCTCGGCGGCGAACCGCACGAAACCCTCCGGATCGGGCTCGTCACCGGTCGGCTGAAGGATCACGGAGTCCGCCCCGGCCTCGGCCAACCGCCGCACGGCCCCGGCAACGGCCACCGCGTCCCCGGCGACGCCAAGATCCGGAACCTTCTCGTCCCCTTCAGCGACCAGCTCGGCCCGCAACCGCTCGTGGGCGCCGGCACCGGTGGCGGCGAGCAGATAGACGACGACCTTGTGCGCGTCCGTCCGCCCGACAGCCGCACGCCCCTCGTCGATCAACCGCCGGGCCCGGCGTACGCCGTCCGGCGGGGTGGACGCGGTGAGAACGGTCCCGTCGGCGGCCTCACCGGCCAGCCGCAGCGAACGTGGCCCGGTGGCGCCGGCCAGCACCTCGACGCCCTGTCCGGGCGGCCAGTCCAGCGCGACACCGTCGAGCCGCACGTACCGCCCCTCGGTCGTCACCCGCTCCCCTCCCAACAGGGCTCGCAGGGCGAGAAGATGCTCCCGCAGCAGAGTGACGGGCGACTCCACCCGAGCCCCGACCTGCCCCATCCAGTCCTGCACACCGTGCCCGACGCCAAGGATCGCGCGGCCGGGGAACATGCGGTGCAGCGTCGCAGCCTCCATCGCGGTGATCGCCACGTTCCGCAAGGGCACGGGCAACAGCCCGACCCCGACCCGCACCCGCTCGGTCCACGCGAGCGCGGCGGCGGCCGTGGAGATCCCGCCCTCGCGGAAACAGTCCTCCCAGAGCCACAGCTCCTCCAGCCCGGCCTCATCGGCGGTGCGAGCGACGGCGCGCAGGCGCTCGGGGGCGAGCTGGGGGCGGAAAACGGCACCGAGTCCAGTCATGTGTGCCTTCCTACCTGCGGCTCGTCCGCCGGACAACCGCTTTACGAGTCAGCACCCAAGGGCTTCTCGAAACGGACCGTCTCGACGACCTGCCGCAGAATCGCCCGGTACTCCTCCCTGCGGGCGGTGGCGGTGGTACTGAGCGTGAGGACGGCGAGGCGCCTGCAGTCGGGGTGGGGGAGGTGGGCGTGGATTTGCAGGAGGGGGAGTTGAGGGACACCGCTATTGGTTGCCGGACAGAGCACGGCCTCACTGATGGTGAGAGGACCGATGGGCAGTTCGATGTATTCGACATGACTATGGTCCACCGATTCGGCCGCAGCACGGGCAACGGTCGCCGCACGTGGGGCCACCGCAGTGTCGCGCCACGAGATGGTGAACAGGGAGAGCAGAGGCTGTGCGCCCCCACGGACCGAGCCCTGGATGTCATCGTGATGCAGGCCGACCGAACAGTGGACGGTGCCGCACTCACTCAGCGCTCCCAGCATCCGCTGCCCCGAGGCGAGGAGCGCGATGAGCTTCTGTCGAGCCGACTCGCTGGGTGCCGATTCGAGCAGGGGCGCGGCAGCCGCGCGTAATGCGTCGGCGCGCGGGGTTCCCGGCTCGGCGAGCAGAGCATCCAATGGCAGAGGCGTGAACCCGGCGGGTTCTGCGAACCAGAGTTCTGCATGGGGATCGTCGACGGATTCATCGACGATGAGCACACCGGACCTCAATGCACGCCTCGTTTCGGGATCAGGGTTGGAGGGGATGGACGCCCGCGCGTCGACCGCGCTCGATGTCATCGGGGGTAGCGCCCCAGTCGGCGAAGCGCCATCCGCTCCGCACATGCATGCGCTGCTCGAGGACATGCAGCCGGCGAGGGGCGGTACCGCGTCGCGTGGGTGCGGCGACGAGCCCGATGAACCGTGGGTCACCGGCGAACCACAGGGTTTCGATGTCTGCTTTCAGGCTGGGCTTGGCGCGGGGGGCCATGCGGCGGGACCACCATTCCGTGCGGAGGTGGTGGGAGAAGACGAGGGGCAACTGTTGATCGGCGTCAGCCGGGTTGGGGAACTCGAACCAGCCATAGTGCTTACCCTCCACCTCGGGGCGTTTGGTCAGCCCTCGGGGGAGATTCGGGAATATCTGCCACGGATATGCTCGAAGGATGCGCAACATCACGAACGCCGGAGGAAAATACCTCAGCTGAATGATGACTCGATATGGCCCGTAAATAAAGTACGGCGCGAATACCCATGAGACCCAGTTGGGCGTGCAGGTCGAGATCCATAGCAGCAAGACCCAACCACCGGCCCAGCCGATCAGCCCAAGGATGTTCATAGCCACATGTGACATCCATCCCCATCGCGTGGGTGGATGCCCCCAAGCCGTTGGGCAGAAGGCGAGGTTCACAGTTCTTTACTCTCTCTGCTCGGCGTCAGAAGACATGACGGACAAGACTGATGACGCCGCCGTTGTCAAGGATCAAGCGGGATCCGTCGATACCTGCAACCGCGCCGTCCTTGATGCCGTCGTCGTCAGCATCAACCGCTTTGTTGTACAAACCGAATCCTCCTGTAGCGACCCCGGCCATGCCTGAAGTGGCGGTGACTACCTTTGCAGCCTTCTCGGGGTCGCTGAAGCCGCGCACAGCTCGCGCAACGAATCGGTTCTCCAGTCCGGCGATGCTTCCTGCTTCAACGAGTGAATGCGAACCGTAGGCAGACACCTTCTGCGACAAGCTCAGCGACTGGGCCCCCGCGCGAATGGCGTGTGCCGCTTCCGTACCCCCCTTCACAACAGCTCCGAGCCCGGGCAGCACCCCGATGATGTCAGCGCCCACCGAGACAGCGTTGCTCCAGAAGTCAGCATCGAACTCGCCTTTGGTGACGCCGTCCACGAGTGAGCTTTGGACTTCCGGATCGGTCAGTCGAAGAACGAGCGCCGTCGCGCTCAACCCCGAAGCCGTGAGCATCAGCGCCGCAACCGTCGCCAGCCCCCACCCCAACGGCCCCGACAGCAGAAGCGCCACCACGCCGATGAGTCCCGCCGTGAAGCTCAGGATGTCCGGCAGGTTGTCGCCCAGCCAGTCCAGTACCTCGTCGAACCACCCCGGCTCGTGCGGCACCAGCTTCTTCGTGGCGTCGCGGATCTTGCCGGCCCGGTGTCCGGCCTTCTCCTCGTGCTCTTCGGCCAGACTCTTCGCCTTGCCGATGATCTTCCGCAGCTCGCTCTCGGCGTCATCCAGCGCCCCGTTCGCGTGCCTCAATGCCTTCCGCGCGGTATGGCGATCGGCACCCTCTGCCTTGAGGTCGGGGTCCTCACCCGCCTCGTCCGCGCGCCCCTGTGCGCGGACGACCGCGGCCCTGGCGTCCTTCGCGTCCTCGTCGAGCTTCTTGGCACGCCGCTGGAAGTCGTCGAGTTCGCCCTCCCAGCGGCTCAGCTGTCTGGCCGCCTTGCGGACGGAGTGTGCCGCGTTCCTGAGGTTCAGCGGCAGCGGTCCCCTGTCGAGCTGCTCGCGGAAGGCGACCGCGGCATCGCCCTTCCAGTAGCTGCCGTCCAGGAGCTTGGTGACCGTGTCGTAGGTCTCCTGAAGTACGTCGGCGCAACCACTGAGCTTCTTCCGCAGGCTCCGCACGGTCTCCGTGTCGCCCGGTACGGGGTTGAAACCGAGATGCGGATACTCGGGGTTGGGGATGCGCGGAGCCGACTTGAGGCCCTGCGGCTTGCCCAGGTCCGCCCGGGAACGCGGGTCCAGGGCGGCCCCGTACTGATCCTGCCCGGCGCCGACGGTCACTTCTCGCCGCCGCTCTTGACCTCGCACGACTTCCGCACGGCCTCCTCGAGCGCCTTGTCGACCTCGAGGTAGCTGTCCTTGCTCTTGCCGATGATGTCGGCAAGGTCATCCGACTGCTTGCCGATCTCCTCCGAGCCGTACTTCCAGTCCTCCTGGAATGCCTCGCACGCCGAGTCGAGGTCATCCGTACCCAGGCCGGTGATGGTCGCGTCCGACAGCGCCTTGCGGACGCCCCTGAGTGATGCCGACGATTTCCTCAGCGACTTCATGAAGCGCCCGAGCTCGTCACCGTCGACAGCAAGCCGCCCCGCCATGTGTCCGTCCCCTCTCCGGTCCACCTGCACCGATGAGGGGAACGACGACATCCGGTTTTCGTGGCGTGCGCACGGGGGCTGCCCCTCTTGGGAGGTGTCACTTACGCACGGAGGGCTGGTCGCACCGTCAGCGGTTGACGGCCTGGATCTCCTGGACGACGACGTCCTGGGTGGCGCCGAACGTGCCGTCGGGAAGGTCGCCGCCCGCGCCGCCGGTACCGGTCCAGTGGATCTCCCAGGTGACCGTCGCCTGGAGGGGGAACGTCCTGTCGCCCGAGGAACGCAGGTAGTTCACCCCGCATGACGGCGTGTCGTTCGCCTTGCCCTTTTCGTACGGCTCACCGATACGACCGTTTTTGATCTCGCAGACACCCGAGGCCGGGTAGGTCTCGGCGTCCGGGGTGCCCGGCTCGATCTCCAGCGACACCGGTTGCGCCGTTGCCGTCGCCTCGACACCGATCGCCTCCACGGACGCGGTGACCGAAACCGGCTTGAACTCGGCACCGTCCAACCATGCCCATGTCGGGAGGTTCACCTTGGTGGCCCCCGCGGGCGCCAGCGTCACCTCGGTGCCGGGGACTCGGATCTCTGCGTAGGCGAGTTCGGCGAGAATCTCGGGGGTGACGGCGTTCTCGATGTTCGGGGGAGGAGCGTCGCCCGTGTCCACCCAGAAGTAGTCCTCGTCGCAGGAGTCCCAGCCCGGCGGGTAACTCTTATTGACGTACGCGCCCCACCAGTAGCCTTCGCCGGCCTTGTCCTTGTTGAAGCCCTTCTCCTCGTCGTTGGCGTTGTACTTGTCTCGCTGCTCGGCATCCCACTCGTAGCCTGTGGAGCCGGCCTCCCAGATGGGTTCCAAGTACTTCTGCAACTGTTCCGGGGTGTACTTGGGGGCGTACCAACAGGGTGGCGGGCTCCACGGCGTGGATGCCGTCAAGGCCCCGACGGAGTCTCCGCTGCCGTTCTTCGAACGGTCGAAGACGACGCCTCCTACGGTGACCGAAACGGTGCCTTCGCCGTCCGTTTCGGCCTGTTGCTCTGTCGAGCCGCGGGTACCGCCTTCACCACGCCCGCCGGCGAGCGCGGTGGGGGCCGAGATCAGCGGAACACTGGCAAGCACGACAAGGGTCGCGATCCTCAGACTGTTCCTCACGGCTGGCATGCTTTGCTCCCCCGTTCCGAGGCGATGTCGGTGGTCCGCCATACGCCCTCAGCGCTCTTCGCGAGTTTGGTGTTGTAGAGGACGTAGCTGTCCGCGGTCGTCGGCGTGTCGTCGACTTTGCCCGTCTTCTTGTCCTTGATAAATGACTTGCTTTCGTCCGAGCAGTAGGTCACATATGCCTGGTCGTCCTTGGCGAGGTTCACCTTGTAGTCGAAGTACCGGGTCTCGCCGACCCAGGTGCGCCGCTTGTCGATGTACCCGTTGACATAGGTGATCGAGTCGCTCAGGGCTGACTCGGCGTTGTAAAAGCCGAGGGCCTTGGTGTCCGTGCTGGCCTTGAAGATGGCCTCGTCCACGGAGTTGACACTCAACGTGCTGTCCTCGAGGACGGCGTCCTTCGCCGCGTCTCCAGTCTTCTGATATTCGAAGACGTTCTTGGCGTCGGCCGGGAAAGTGATCTCCGGTCGGCCGCCGGTGTCCGACGCGCTAGGGCTGGCAGAGGCCGACGCCTCGCTTCCTGTGTCCGCCCCCACGATCTTGTCGCTCTCGCCGGAGGCACTGTCGTCGCTTCCGCACGCGGACAGCGTCAGGGCCGCTGTGGCGGTCAGTGTGAGCGCTGCGAGGAGGGTGGGGCGGCGGCGATTCACGGTCGGCTCCTGGAAGGGCGAGGGTTCTCTCGAGCGGAGCAACGCTATCCAGCGGGATCGGACGGCACCAGGGTGAAGCCCGTCTCCCAGTGGTGTGCCCGGACTCAAATCAGCCTTACGTGTGTCTTCTTGGGCAGTAACGGTTGCGTAACGCGGGAGCGCGGGCGCAAAGAAGGCGACGCTAGCGCTTGGGGCCGCGGGTCCCTGTCGTGGGTGAGCCGTGACGGATACGTTCGGACGAGCGGCAGCGGACTGCGGGGGGGGGAGGGGTTCGGCATGGGGCGGCGGTGGCGGGACGGGGCGGGCTGGCTGCTGGTGGGCGGGGATGTCGGTGGCGGAGGTGTCCGCGTCCCGTTGGAGATCGCCGGGTCGTACCGCGCCCGCACCCGGGGGCTGTTGGGGCGGGACTCACTCGACGGGGCGATGCTCCTCTCCCCTGCCAACAGCGTGCACACGTTCCGGATGCGGATGCCCATCGACGTGGCCTACCTCGACCGGCGACTGGTCGTCATCGCTGTGCGCACGATGCGGCCGGGCAGGCTCGGGCTTCCCCGTGTGCGTTCCCGGCATGTGCTGGAGGCGGAGGCCGGGGCGATGGCCGGGTGGGGCGTTCGGGTCGGGGTGCGGGTGGGGGTGGAGCCCGGCAAGGCAGAGCGGGCAGTGGAAAGGGAGACTGGTGAGGCGGGCGGGTGATGGCCGCAGGCGGCGCCGGTCCTCACGGCCAGGCGGTGGACCGTGCCAGGAACACGTCGGGGTCGCTCTCCACGGGCAGGACACAGACCAGGTGGCCGCCGGGGACCCGCAGCACACGGCACTCCTCCCACTGCGTGATCTGCTCCGCGCCCAGCGCGGTCAGGCGCGCGGTCTCCGGGACTGGCCGTCACGCCGAGTGCTGCCGCCCAGAAGTCCGCTGCCCGGGCCGCCTCCTCTTCCGGTGCGTCGATCAGAACGGCGTACACGCGGCTTCTGTGCATGCCTTGCCCCCTTTTTTTACACGTCATGGGCGCGGGCGCGGGCGCATCAGGTGAAGGTCCTCGCCCCAGTCGTCCAGCGTCGGCCCATGGCCGGCCTCCCGCGCCGCCGCTTCGACCTGGCTGAACAGCCGTCGTTGCAGGTCGGCGTCGCCCTGTGCCGTGATCCGGCCGATCGTGGCCAGGAGCTCGGGGGCGTTCCAACGCGGTAGTGGGAATCTCTCGAGTTCCCACGTCAGGTACTTGTTGTAGGGGCGGGGGCGACGGTCGAGGGCGAACAGGAACTCCAGAAGGAAGCCGATGCTGTCACCCGCGTCGAGGTGGGCGGCGAACGGGTGGCCGTCGCGGGCGTTCTTCACCGACCGGTAGTGCGAGTTCGCGTACGCGTCGAGCCAGCCGGCTGCCGCGCGGGACGCCTCCGCGGTGTCCAGGCGTCCCTTCGCGGCGACGATCGACGCGATCTCACCGTCCAGCCGGTCGAGCAGGACTCTGCCCCGGGCGATCCCGTAGCGCTCCAGGCCGTCGAGTCGACGGAACCCCTCCACCGTCGTGACGACGAGATCCAAATCGGCGGTACGGCAGTCCTCGAGGCCTGCGAGGGCGGCCTCACGTTCGTCGGAGACGATGGCGTACACGTCGTGGTCGGAGTGCTCGGTGACCATGCCCTCGTGTGCGTGCGAACCCTTGAGGACCAGGCCCAGGACGGTGGGAGCGGCGGTGGCTCGTGCGATCAACGTCGCGTAGTCCGTGGGGCGGTGTGGGGGCGGGTGAGCGATCTCCGGCACGTTCAGCACGCTATCTGCTTCGGTCACCCGCGTCAGCTCGATTTCCGGCGCCCCGTCGCGGGTGCGGCGTGGCGTCGGCACCGGGGCCGGCGCTAGAAGGCGACGTGCAGTAGCGCCGTGGCGTCCGGTCCGGTCGATGCCTGGATCACGACGGCATCGGGCTGAGGGCTCGGTCGTGTGCGGCCGGCTCCGCCGCAGGAGGTGTCGCTGCCGTTCTTCCGGAGCGAGGTGACGCATGCCCGGTCCCGACCGCTCACGCCGCCCTTCGCCTGGCCGTTGCCCGACTTCACCGTGTACTCGATCTTGTTCTGGCCGACCTCTGTCACGGACAGCGTCACCGCTCCGCCCGGGCCCTGGAAGCGGACGGTCACGGGCTTGGTCACCGCGACCTCGCAGTTTCCGTCGGCGCAGGCACGGATGTCATCGCCGTCCGCCGCCGAGACGGAGGGTTCCGGCATCGCGGTGGGTGACTGCGGAGTCGTCCGGGACGGCGAGGGGCGGTCCTGGGTGGCTGCCGATGACTTGTCGGTTTCGTCGGTCGGGTTCGGGCTGCCGCAGGCGGTCAGGGAGAGGGTGGCCGTCAGCGTCGCGATGAGCGTGGCTGCCGGTGGCCGACGTCGGTGGTTCCGCCTTCCTGCCCGGGTCGTCCTGTTCCGCATCGGTGCGTCCCGTCAGCTCTCCGTACGCGGGAAGGAGACCTCTACCCTGCGGTTCTTCTTGCGGCCGGCCTCGGTCGAGTTGTCGGCGATGGGGTACTGCTCGCCGTAGCCGCGGACCTCGTAGGTGATGCCGGCGTCGTTCAGGGATTCGGTCAGGATGTCGTGAACGGCGTTGGCGCGTTGCTTGGAGAGGACGTCGCCGTGGGCCGAGGAGCCGAGGTTGTCGGTGAAGCCGAAGACGCGTACGCGGGTGGCGTTCTGGGTCTTGATCTCCTCGGCGATGCCGGCGATGCGGGACTTGGCCTCGGCGCCGAGCTTCGCGCTGTCCTTGCCGAACAACACCTCCGCCTGCAACGCGAAGGTGACGCTCGTGTTGGTGTCCTCGCGGCGTTCGTCGCCGCTCTGGTCTTCGACGACCGACTTGATGTCCAGCACCTTCGCCTGGGCGAGCGTGGCGCCGTCCGGCAGCTTGAGGTCGGGGTCGTTGGGGTCCACCTTCACGGGGGCGGCGGCGGAGGCTTCGGTGCCTGGGAAGTCGTCGGCGGCACGGGCCGACGTCGTACCTACGACGCCCGTTGCGATGAGCACGGAGGTCGTGAGGAACACAGTCAGACGGGTGTGGGTCATCGGTGGCCTCACCCGGAGATCTCGATGACGGAAGTCGAAAACATCGGCAGCTGAAGGGTCATTTCGGTCGCGCTTGCGGGAGGCGCGGGGAACTGCATGAAGACGGGCAGGGCCTCTCCTGCCTTCACTGCTGAGAAGTTCGTAGTCGTGAGCGGGCGACCATCCGTGTCCCGCAGCACGTAGTAGCGCTTCTTCCCCTTGGAGTCCACCAACGTGGCACCCCCGAGCGACCTGCCATTTCGAATGATCTCGGTCTCGTTCCCGCTCAGCTGCGCCGGCACGGTGACAGTCTTACTGCCGTCGTTCTTCAAATCACCGCTTACGGTGACAAAGCCACCTGCATCACGCTGCGCAGCAGTAACTTTCAGCATCAAGCCAGAGGGGCCCTTCAGTTCCGCCAGCGGCTTCTCCGAGTTCTCCTCCTGAGCGTCAGGCTTGGACGCACTACTTCTGGAAGCGGACACCGCTGCGTCCGGCTTGCCATCGTCGCCGCCTCCACCGCAGCCAGACACACCGAAAGCCAGCCCGATGGCTACGGGCACGGCGACCAGCCCCCTTCGGGCCTTGGTTGTGAACCCCATACTCATGAGTGCGCTTCCTTCGTACTCGTCGTTGTTCTTGTCAATCGGCAAGGTGGACATCGAACAGATCTTCGGGCTTTGGCAGGTCCGAGAGGTCGTCCGGATTCAAGTCCCACTCGTCGCCCTCGCACGAGAGCCTAGGCAGCGCCTCTCCATCGACGTCCTCACCGGGCAGCTCGAAAGAACAGCGGGCCTCGATAACGGCAGTGGCGGACTCTGTTGCATGCTGACTCTCCGTACCCGGAACGATGGTCTCCCCGACGGACTCGTCGGTCCGCGCAACGACGGTGTAGCCCAGCGGCCCGTCCGGGTAGCATTCCACGCTCGCTTCATTGCGCGCGGCCAGCTCTTGAGCGCGCCAACACGTGTTGGCCACCGGCGTAGTACCGTCAAAGATGTCTTGCCATGAATCGGGCTCCAGGATGTTCAAGAGCCATTGGTCGGCAAGTTGGTCACGTGTTTCCAACGCGGCAGCGAGCGCAGAAGCGTCCGCCGCCGTCTGGGCGTCACTACGAGTGGCTGCGGCCTGGCCAACGGCAAAGTAGGCGAGCGCGAGAAAGAGCAGGCCTCCCACCACTGTGATGTAGATGGGAAAAGCCTGCCCAGCATCGCCGTGTCTGCGAGCGAACGTCAGCCGCCTGTTACCTCGGTGATCTTGTCCGTGATCGCGTTGTAAATCGTCTGCCCGATATCCGTCCCCGTAATAGCCAACACAATCGCCACCACCACCGCAATGATCCCCAGATACTCCACCGCCGTCTGCCCCCTGTCGTCGCGGGCCGTGCGGGTCTGCAGGTGTGCGGCGATGGTGTGGAGCCAGTTGGTCATGGTGTTCCCCTCCAGGGTGGGCCAGGCCGTGGTCGTCGTCTGGAAGGTACGGCGGGAGGGCACTGCGGTCCGAGGGTCCGTGGGCCCAATCGCGGGCCCAATCACGCGCTGCGGACGAGATGTTCATCGCGGTCACCCCAGGCCCAGCCACTTGGCGGTCGCCTCGGAGCGGCTGGTGCTGTGGAGCTTGGCGAAGATGCGGTTGATGTGGTTCTTGACCGTCTTCTCGCTGATGAAGCAGGTGGCGGCGATCTGCTGGTTGTTCATGCCGGACGCGATGAGATCCATGATCTCCACCTCCCTCGCGCTCAGTTGGAACCTCGACCTGTCGGGAGTACCTGGAGCAGACTGTGCCACAACTGGTTGCAGTTGCGAAAGGTTTTGCGGCAAGTTGGCCCATCTGGGCTGTGGTGTGCGGGGTGTTGATTGCCCCTCCCGGTGTGCAGTCGCGTTTGCTCTATAGCTCTCCCGCAACTGCGCCAGCAGCGCCCCCGCCGCCGTCGGTGTGAAGTGGGCCCTGCCCTCCCTGACGTCCCGCACGGCCGTCACCAGCTGCTCCGCCGTGAACTCTCCGTGGACCAGGTAGCCGCCCGCCCCGCGTCGCAGGGCCTCCTGGACGATCTCCGACTCCCTGCTGTACGTCAGCATCATCACCGGAGCGATCTCCACCAGGTAAGGGAGAGCCGAGATGCCGTCCACCCCGGGCATGCGAACGTCCAGGAGGATTACGTCGGGCCGGTGCCGCCGGGCGGCGTCGCAGGCCGCGCGGCCGTCGGGGGCCTCCGCCACGACCGTGATGTCCGCGCGGCCGGAGAGCAGGGCGGTGAGGCCGGCGCGGACCACCGGATTGTCGTCGGCCACGACGACCCGCAGCGGCGCAGGTGGTTCGGGTGTGGCCGGTATCGGTGAGTGGGGTGAGCTCTCGTGCATCGGGGGCCTCCCTCCTGACATGGGCGTCGTGGGCGTCGTAGCCGTCGTGAGCGTCCAGCGCCCCGTGGGTGTCCTGCGCCCGGTGTGCGTCCTCCACCCCGCGGGCGTCCTGCACCCCGCGGGACGTCCCGCGCCCCCGGGCGGCATCGGTGGCCGCGGCGTGGTCACGGGTTCCTCGCACCCGGTGTCAGCGCGGCCAGGGGCAGGTCCACCCGGACCTCCGTGCCGTGCGGGTGCTCGCCCCGGCCGATGCGGATGCGGGCGCCCACCGAGGCGGCCCGCTCGACCATGCCCACCAGGCCGAAGTGACCGGCCCTGCCGAGCTGATCGAGGTTCGTCCCCGCCGGAAGGCCCCGGCCGTCGTCGTACACGCTGATCCTCAGGAGGCCGCAGTGGACGCCCGCGCGTACCTCGACGCGGGTCGGTGTGGCGTGGCGGTGGGCGTTCTCCATCGCCTCCGAGGCGATCGTGAGGAGCTGGCGGGCCACGGACGGCGGGATGGGCGGTACGGGTGGCTCGGCGGCTCGGCCGTCAGGTCGGGCGAAGGTGGTGGGGATGCCGGTGCGTGCCGTGAAGTCCGTCACGTGTGAGGCGAGCTCGGCCGCCACGTCCGTGCCGTGGGCCGGGTCCGTCTCGCGGCGCAGGTCGGTCAGGAGTTCGCGGGACTCGGTGGCCGCTCTGCGGGCCGAGCGGGCGACCAGTTCGGCCTGCCGGCGCGCGACGACCGGGTCCATGCGGTCACTGCGTGCCGTGGCGGCCAGGCCCTCGGCCGCCAGCGCCACTCCGTGCAGGGTCTTGGCGACGGAGTCGTGCAGTTCGCGGGCGAGACGAGCGCGCTCGGCGCTCACCGCCTCCGTGACGGCCAGGCGGGCCTGGACCTCGGTCAGGGCCCGGGTGGCGGCGCCGAAGCGCAGCAGCAGGTTGCGGAGGGTGGAGCCGATGGCTCCGGTGATGACGCACAGGCCCGGCAGGAGGAGTGACTCCGCCGGGCCGGGCGGAGGGTCGTCCTTCAGCGTCGCGTGCACGAGGAGCAGGAGCAGGACCTGCAGGGAGGCGAAGCCGGCCGCGCCGCGCCAGCCGTAGGCCAGGCCGGCCAGCAGCGGGGTGCAGACACTGACGTACGCCAGCGTGGTGTCCGGGCCCGCCGAGATGAGGAGCAGGAAGCCGAAGAGCGTGTCGGCGGCCAGGAGGGTGGGGTGGCGCAGGAGGAGCGGGCCGAACCGCTCCCAGTCGCGGAAGAGGACGTACGAGCCCATGAAGGTGACGACCACCGCGGCGCCGACCAGCTTGACGCCCAGGCCCGGGCCGGCGTTGAGGAGGGCGGCGGGGGCGGCCAACGCGATCATGGCCAGGCGGAAGCCGAACACCTGCCGGCACAGCGCCTGCAAGGCGTTCACCTGGAGGGGGATGGCCGGGGCGGGTGGGGCGGGGTCGGGTTGGGGCGCGGGGGGTTCGTGCCGTTCGTTCGGGATGCGTTCCGGCGGGGCCGCCGCCGCCCGGTCGGTCGGCCGCTGCCTCGCCGCCTCCCAGCCCGGTGGGAGAGCAGGGGGTGCCGTCGGTGGGGTCGTGGTCGCCATGCCGTCCTCCTCTGCTCACCCGTGACCGTGCGGTCGTCCCGACCGGTTACTCGCCCGTGATCGTCCCGAAGTCCGTCCCCGACCCCAGGATCAGGCCCGCGCCGAGGAGGATCATCGTGGCCGGGACCATGAACGTAGTGATCATCATCGTGGCCTTGGGGACCGCGCGGGCGGCCTGACGGCGGGCGTTCTGGGCGTCCGTGCGGCGCATGTCCTTGGCCAGGGAGACCAAGGTGTCGACGATGGGGGCGCCCAGTTCCTCGCCCTGCTGGAGTGCGGTCACGAACATCGCCACCTGTTCGGAGTCGTTGCGCCGGCGCAGTTCCGCGAAGGCCTGGCGGCGGCTCATGCCGAGGTCCATCTGGCGGAGGGTGATGCGCAGTTCGTCGGCCCACGGGCCCTCGTAGCGCGTCGCCACGCGGTCCAGGGCCTGGCGGAAGCCGAGGCCGGCGCTGACCACCACCGCCAGGACGTCCAGGAAGTCGGGGAGCGTGCGCTCGATCTCGTCCTTGCGGATGCGGATCGCCGACCAGATGCCGACCTCCGTCCAGAAGGCGCCGAAGGCCAGCAGGAGCAGGGCCACGACGAACTGGCCGCGGAGGAGGAAGACCAGGAAGCCGACCGCGCCCAGGAAGCCGTAGACCGCGCGGCGGGCGGCGTAGCGGTCGATGGTGAGGCCGCCGGGGTTGCCCGCCAGGTCGATCCTGCGGCGGTACTTGGCCACCAGGGCGGGGCCCATGGCGCGCAGCACGGCGGGGGCGTAGCGCATGCCCATGCGGTCGACGAGGGAGTCGACGGCGCCGGTGCGGGTGGAGCCGACCTCCAGGGCGAGGGCGAGGTCGCCGGGGAGTTTGGCCTCGGCCCGGTACATGCGGATGCCGGCGAAGACGCCCCACACGCTCAGGGCCGCCAGCAGTGCGAGGAGTAGTCCGAGTTCCATTTGCGGCTCCCTTCTCAGACGTCGATGCGGGACAGGCGGCGGATGAGGACGAAGCCGACGGCGTAGAGCGCGAAGGCGATGACCACCGCGGCCTGGCCGGCCGGGGAGCCCGTCATGCGTTCGAGGGCGCCGTCCTTCACCCCGTTCATCAGGAACAACGAGCCGACGCCGAGGACGGGGACGGCGTACGAGGTCATGCTGACCTGGGAGAGCTGGGTGCGGACCTCGCGGCGGGTCTCCTTGCGTTCCTCCAGGGTCTCCGTGAGGTTGCGCAGGGCGCTGACGACCTGGCCGCCGGCCCGGCTGGAGAGGACGAGGGTGGTGACCAGGACGACGAGTTCGCGGGAGGGGAGGCGGTCGGCGAGTTCACCGAGGGCGTCGTCCATGGAGGCGCCAATGGCGAGTTGGTCGGCGACCTTGCCCAGTTCCTCGCCGGCGGGGGCCTCCAGCTCCTCGGCCGCCATGCCGATGGCGGTGCGCAGGGCGAGTCCGGCCTGGGTGGCGTTGGCGAGGATGCGGGCGAGTTCGGGGAGCTGGTTGATGAACTTCTCGATGCGTTTCTGGCGCTGCCAGTTGAGGAACTGGACGGCCACGCCTATGCCCAGGAGTCCGGCGAGGGGTCCGAAGAAGGGGGCCAGGGCGGCCTGGCCGACCAGCCACAGGCCGGCGACCGTGGCCAGCATGTAGGCGAAGAACTCGCCAGGGGTGATGTCCAGGCCGGTCGCCGTCAGGCGCAGTTCCAGTTTCCGGCCGAGTTCGGTGTGGCGCAGGCGGCGGTCCAGGGTGCGGAAACGGCGCCGTCGGCCGGCCGGTGGGAGCTGGCCGGTGGCGGAGAGGCGGTCGACCAGGGCCTGGCGCTGGGCCTTGCCGGCGGCGTAGGAATGCACGCCCGCCACCGCGAGGGTGCAGGTCAGCAGCGTGACGCCGGTGGTGAGGGTGACGAGGGTGTCGAGTTCCATCGGGCGGTCCTACCTGGTTTCCGTCTCGTGGCTCTGCCTGGCTTGCGGCTCATGGCTCTGCCTGGCCTCCATCGGCGTACCTACCTGGCTTCTCGGGTGGCGAGCTGGTCGGCGGTGTGGGCGACGCCGAATGCTTGCGGGACGGGCTGGTTCGCCATGTAGAGGCGCTCGGCGGTGCGGCGCGGCAGGGGGTGGTACTCGAAGGCGCCGTGGACGCGGCCGTCGGCGGTCATCGGGCGGGCGTTGAAGCGGGCGACCGTGGCCAGGCGGTACGGTTCGCCGCCGTGGCTGGCGAGCAGGGCGATCTCGGTGATGCGGCGGGCGCCGTCGGCGAAGCGGGTGAGCTGGACGATGACGTCGACCGCGCTGTTGATCTGGTCGTGCAGGGCGACGAAGGGGACTTCGACGTCCGACATGGAGGCCAGGGTCTGGAGCCGCATCAGGGCGTCCTCGGCGCTGTTGGCGTGGACGGTGGCGAGGGAGCCGTCGTGGCCCGTCGACATGGCCTGGAGCATGTCCAGGGACTCGCCGCCGCGGACCTCGCCGACGACGATGCGGTCGGGGCGCATGCGCAGGGAGTTGCGGACGAGGTCGCGGATGGTGACGCGGCCCTGGCCCTCCACGTTCGGCGGGCGGGACTCCAGGCGGATGACGTGCGCCTGCTGGAGCTGGAGTTCCGCCGAGTCCTCGATGGTGATGATGCGTTCGGTCTCCGGGATCAGACCGGAGAGGGCGTTCAGGAGGGTGGTCTTCCCGGTGCCGGTCGCGCCCGAGACGATGATGTTGAAGCGGGCCTGCACCAGGCCGGCCAGCAGGTAGAGCATGTGGTCGTCGAGGGAGCCGAGGCCGATCAGTTCGTGGAGGGTGAAGGAGCGCGGGAAGCGGCGGATGGTGAGCGCCGGGCCGGTCAGGGAGAGCGGCGGGATGATGACGTTGACGCGCTCGCCGGAGGGCAGGCGTGCGTCGACCATGGGGTTCGACTCGTCCACGCGGCGGTTGACGGTCGACACGATGCGCTCGATGGTCTGCATCAGCTGGTCGTTGGAGGCGAAACGGAGGGGCAGTTGCTCCACCCGGCCGCCGCGCTCGACGAAGATCGCGTCGGGGCCGTTGACCATGATCTCGGTGATGGACGCGTCTTCGAGCAGGGGCTCCAGGATGCCGAGGCCGAGGGCCTCGTCCACGACCCGGCGGATCAGCTGGGAGCGTTCGACCGTCGACAGGACCGGGCCCTCGCGGCTGATGATGTGGCCGAGGACGCGTTCCAGGCGTGCCCTGCGCTCGGCCGTCGCCAGCGAGCTCATCTCGGCGAGGTCGATCTCCTCCAGCAGCTTGGCCCGGTAGGAGGCGACGAGGTGTCCGTCCTCGCCCCGGCTGCCGTGTTCCTCGGGGGAGTGGATGCGTGCGCGCAGGCTCATGCGTCCTCGGCTCCTCGGTCAGTGGTCGATCGGCATGGTGGCCGTCTTGGTGGCGTTCCCGAAGTCCCAGCCGGGGACGATCGAGGGGATGTCGACGGTGGCCGTGACGGTGACCTCGTCGCCGCCCTCCGCCGTCCCGCAGTCCGTGCCGTCGGCCAGCCAGTCGCTGACCGACGCGGCGCACGCCTGCCCGGCGCCCTCGTCGAGGGAGGCGCTGCGGGCCCCGGCGCGGGCCGCGGTGCCGGCCTGCTGGGCGGTGTAGGCGATCAGGCCGAGCTGTACGGCGGCCATGGCGACGATGATCAGGATCGGGAGGAAGCCGAGGTACTCGATGGCGACCTGGCCCCGGTCCCGCACGCGGTGCTTCCGTGGGGAGTACGGCATCTCAGTCGGTCTCCTCCTCGACGGCGCCCGCGTGCCCCCGCACGTCGAAGGGGAAGCTGACCGTGCCCGGGAAGAGGATCGGGACCCTGATCTCCACGTCGGCCGTGACGAAGCCGCCCGCCGTGCCGCAGTCCACACCGGCGCCCCCCTCCCACGCGCCCGGCAGCTTGTCCCGGCCCGCTTCCTCGCAGGCTCCCTGCCGCGCCCCCCGCTCGGCCGCAGTCGCCGCCCGTACCGCCTCGTCCGCAGCATTACCCGCGAGCGTGAACGTGTATCCCACGAGTACGAGCTGCCACAGCACCACCAGCGTGACGATGATCGTCGGCAGCATGCCGAGGAACTCGACGGTGACCTGACCGGAGTCGCGGAGCCTGCCGCGTAACGCGGGCCCGCGCTCTCCCCCGACGCTTCTCATCCCCCACCGTCCCTCCGCCGCCGGAAGCTCACCGAACCCCGGTCCCCGCGGAACCTGCCGCCGCCCTTGCGGTGGCCCTCCCCCTCCGGCGCCTTGACGAGCCGCAGTTCGCCCGCGAGGGCCCACAGGGCCTGCTTCACCGTGCTCTTGCTGTCGAGTTCGTGGACGCGCCCGGCGTCCACGGCTCCCTGGAGCTCCTTGAAGTTGGCGGGGACGGTGGTGCCGGCGACCGGTGTGCCGGTGATCTTCTGGATCAGGGCGGGCTGGATCTCCGTGCCGCGCGTGTGACGGTTGACGACCACGGTCGTCTCCTCGGCCTTGCGGATCTGCAGCCGGTCCCACATCCGCACCGCCCGCTTGGCGCCCCGGACGGAGACCACGTCGGGCGTGGTGACCAGCAGGGCGGCGTCGGCCATCTCCACGGCCGCGGCGCCGGCCCCGCCGAGCTGGGCGCCGCAGTCGATGACGACGACCTCGTAGCGGGAGCGCAGGGCGCTGACGATCTGCCGGGCGGCTCGGTCGGTGACCTCCTCGCCGCGTTCGCCCTCGCCCGGGGCGAGCAGCAGGGCGAGGCCGGTGTCGTGACGGAAGACGGCGTCGGCCAGGACGCGCGGGGAGATGTCGTTGATCGCCGCCAGGTCGACGACCGAGCGGCGGAACTGGACGTCCAGGTAGGAGGCGATGTCGCCGGCCTGGAGGTCCATGTCGACCAGTGCCGTGGGCCGGCCCGACGCCTGCGCGGCGAGAGCCAGTTGGACGGCGGTCAGGGTCGCGCCGACGCCGCCCTTCGCGCCGCCGACCGTGACGACGGTGCCGCCGACGCCGGTGAACACGTCCTCTCCGCTGCCCAGGTGCCGGCGTACGCCCACGGACCACTGGGCGACCGCCTGGACGCGGCTGGCGAGTTCCTCGTAACTGAGCGGCAGGGCGACCAGACCGCGGGCGCCGTAGTCCATGGCGGCCTGGAAGAGGCCGGGGCCGGGGTCGGAGGTGACGAGGATGACGCCGACGGCGGGGAAGCGGAGGGCGACCTCGCGGATCAGTTCCAGGGCCGGGACCGGGCCGATGCGCTCGTGGACGACGACGACCTCGGGCAGCTCGTCGACCGACTCGGCGGCGAGGCGGGCCAGGGTGTCGACGAGCTGGGTGGAGTCGACGACGGGGGCGACCGGTTCGGCGTCCGGGAGCTGGCTGAGCAGGGTCGTGATGGACCGTACGGCGTCCGCGTCGTCGACCGCCGGGAGAATCCTCGTGGGCATCCGGGCCTCACTTGTCCTTGGCGAGTTCGTACGTCCGGTCCTTGTCCGGGACCGTGGTGTCGCTGCCGGGCGCCACCAGCGCGAGCCGGACCCGCTGTGCGAACGACTCGGCGTAGGTGATGCGCTGGGCGTCGATGGTGGACAGGGCGAAGGTGATGGGGACGGCGTCGGTGGGTTCGCGGTCGCGGCTGTTCCCGTCGGGCTGCAGCGAGGTGAGGTCGCCCACGTCGATGACCCTGGCGTTCGTTACGATGATCTTGGATTGAGCGGGATCACCCTCCCGCTCTCCCTCGAAGGTGGCGTACACGTTGACGGTGGAGCCCGGTGTGATCTTGCCGGCGACGCCGGTCGCCGCATCGATCATGATGGCGACCTCCTGCTGCCCCGGCTGCAGGGCGGGCTGGTCGACGATCATGTCGCTCTGCAGCAGGGAGCCCGCCTTCAGCGTCGTCACGGCGATCTTGCCGCGGACCTGGTCGAGATCCGTGACGGCGTTCTTCGACAGCCAGCGTTCGGGCATCTCTATCTTCTCGAACTGCCCGGCGCCGAGCAGCGTGTAGGGCTCCACGTCGGTCTTGAGCCGGTACGCGGTGACCTCGGGTCCGACCTTCGACTTCACGTCGTTGACGACGGACAGCACGCCGGCGAAGGCGCCGAGGGCGCACAGGACCGACAGGATCAGCAGGATGATGCCGCGGCGCTGACGGGAGTTCATGTGCCGTGCAACCTCATTGGGGGAATCGGTCGAGCCGGATCGGATGGCGGGGCGGCGGAGCGCGGTACGGACCTACCCCGTGAGGGCGCGTCTCTCACGGCGGTGGTCGATCGCGGGGCCGCGGTGGTGGCCGAGAACTCGGTCCCGGCCCTCGTCGTACTCCGGCGGCGTCGCGGAGCAGAACACGCAGCGGTCGCCGATGACGTCGATGCCGCACCAGTGGCAGCGGCTCTGCCGCACCGACGTGACCAGTTGGTAGAGGACGGACAGGTCGGGCAGGTAGGCGCAGAACTCGGTCAGCTTGCCGGTCCCCCACCAGCCCGGGGAGTCGGCGGGCAGCGGCATCTCGCGCAGGCCCTGCACCCGCCAGGACGGGGCGAGGGTATCGGTGACCCAGTCGGAGGGGAGCTGGCCCTTGGCGACCAGCAGCCGGGTGCCGAACTCCGGTCCTTCGAGTCCGGCTTCGGGGCCGATCCGCACCAACTGCGGCACGGGATGGGCGACGACCCCGAACTGGCTGCCCGGCATCCAGGACCTGGCGTGCGACTTCAGGCCCACGGGGACGTGGTCGAGCCGGGCGACGGAGCCGAGGAGCGCGCCGGCGTGGATGTAGTGGGTGAGGAGGCGGCCGGCCGAGGCGAGGACGCCGGGGCTGAGGTCGCAGGAGGCGAGCTGACGCAACTGGCGGGCCAGCACCGCGAGTCCGAGCGGGGGCAGCGGCGGCCGGAACAGGGCGATCCGGTCGGTCTCCAGCAGGGCGCGGACGGTGTGCAGCCGGCGTTCCACGCCCGCCGGGAGTACCTGCGAGCACACCACGATCACATGCCCGTGGTGGTCCACCAGCCCCTGCAACTCGGCCAGCGTCCGCTCCAGCGGACGCCGGCCGACGTCCTGGAGCACGGCCGCGGGCAGCGTCCGTTCGTCCTGCGGCGGCAGTGCCATGTCGGCACTGGTCACGGCAATGGCAGTTGGCACGCGCGGCTCCCCGTCTCCCCATGCCCGTCGGTCCGCCGGTGTTACTCCGGCACACCCGGATGACTTCACTGCGTGACTACGTGAGCACTGTATCCACGCGTCTGTGACCGGAGAACAGCGTTTCTGTAGCTGTGGAACAACTTGTGTCGCACAAGGTGCGGCAAATCAGGACAGGTTGAGCATTTGCCGGCCACCGATCGGGCGACGCCGGACCTCTTTCCGGTAGGCACCGAGCCCGCGCCCCACCAAGGCCGAAGTCCGCAACTGGGCACCGAACTTGGTCCGTACCTACCTCTTGACACCTTCAATTGGTCTGGACCACCTTGTACTCCACTGCTCCACCGCTCCACTCCCCACTGGCCCACTCCCCCACCGGAGGCCCTCATGGAGCCCGTACGCAGACGGCTCGGCAGTCGGACCGGCAGACGGCTCGGCGCACGGACGCGGTTCTGGGCGGGTGCCGTCACCGCCGCGCTCGCCCTCTCGGTCACCGCCGCCGGCCATGCGTCCGCAGCCGACGTCAACAACGCGCAGAACGCCGGTTTCGAGGCCGGGCTGACCGGCTGGACCTGCTCGGCGAACAGCGGCACGACCGTCTCCTCCCCCACGCACGGCGGCTCCGCCGCGCTGAAGGCGACGCCGAGCGGGCAGGACAACGCCCGGTGCGCCCAGACCGTCAAGGTGAAGCCCGGCTCGAAGTACTCCCTGAGCGCCTGGGTGCAGGGCGGGTACGCCTACCTGGGTGTGACGGGCACGGGCACCACGGACGTGTCGACCTGGACCCCGGACTCGGCCTCCTGGCGGCAGCTGACGACGAGCTTCACCACGGGCTCGTCCACCACCTCGGTCACCGTCTACACGCACGGCTGGTACGGGCAGTCGGCCTACTACGCCGACGACCTGTCCGTGTTCGGCCCGGACGGTGGCGACGGTGACGACGGCGGCCCCGAGCCCACCGTGCCGGCCGCTCCGGCGGGTCTGAGCGTCTCCGGTACGACGGCCTCGTCCGCGTCCCTGGCCTGGAACGCGGTCTCCGGCGCCACCGGCTACAACGTCTACCGCGACGGCACGAAGGTGACGGCGGTGACCGGAACCTCGGCGACCGTGACCGGCCTCGCGGCCTCGACGTCGTACTCCTTCCAGGTCACGGCGGTCAACGCGGGCGGCGAGTCGGCCAAGTCGGCGGCGGTCGCGGCCCGCACGACGGCACCGGACGACGGCGGCGGCAACGGCGGCGACCTGCCCAAGCACGCGGTGACCGGCTACTGGCAGAACTTCGACAACGGCGCGACCGTCCAGAAGATCTCCGACGTCTCGTCCCAGTACGACATCATCGCGGTGGCCTTCGCCGACGCGACCGGCACGCCGGGCGGGGTGGACTTCAACCTCGACACGGCCGGCCTCGACGGCTATACGGTCGACCAGTTCAAGGCGGACGTCCGGGCCAAGCAGGCGGCCGGGAAGAAGGTCATCATCTCGGTGGGCGGCGAGAAGGGCACCGTCTCGGTGAACGACGCGACCTCCGCGACCAACTTCGCGAACTCGGTGTACGCGGTGATGCGGGAGTACGGCTTCGACGGCGTCGACATCGACCTGGAGAACGGTCTCAACGCGACCTACATGACGCAGGCCCTGCGCGCCCTGTCGGCGAAGGCGGGCCCGGACATGATCCTGACGATGGCGCCGCAGACCATCGACATGCAGTCGACGTCGGGCTCCTACTTCCGGACCGCCCTGAACGTGAAGGACATCCTCACGGTCGTCAACATGCAGTACTACAACAGCGGTACGATGCTGGGCTGCGACGGCAAGGTGTACGCGCAGGGCACGGTCGACTTCCTCACCGCCCTGGCCTGCATCCAGCTGGAGAACGGCCTCGACCCGTCCCAGGTGGGCCTCGGCCTCCCGGCCTCCACCCGTGCGGCGGGCGGCGGCTACGTCGCCCCGGCGGTGGTCAACGCCGCCCTGGACTGCCTCACCAAGGGCACGAACTGCGGCTCCTTCAAGCCGTCGCGGACGTACCCCGGCCTGCGGGGTGCGATGACCTGGTCCACGAACTGGGACGCGACGGCGGGCAACGCGTGGTCGAACGCGGTGGGCGCGCACGTGCACGCGCTGCCGTAGCCACGGCCGATCGGCCACCCCGCCCGCGGAGGCGCGGGCGGGGTGTCGGCACGATGCCGCAGGCGTCCGGGTCACGGCAGGGACCGCAAGGGCGGGTGCTGTGTCGTGACGCCCGGGGGCTGGAGCGGGGGCGGGGGCTCGGGTCCGAGGTCGTCGGTGAGGACCACTCCGGCGGCCACTGGGTCGAACCCGGCGGGCCAGCGCGTGCGCTCACTGGCCAGTGCGCCGGTCAGGCGGGTCCGGAGGAGGTCGGCGGCGCTCAGGTCGGAGCCGCGCAGGTCGGCCAGGCGCAGATCGGCGTCGTGGAACACGGCGCCGCCCGCGTCCGCCTTGCGCAGGTTCGCCTCGCGCAGGTCGGCCTCGGTGAAATCGGCGTCGCGCAGGTCCGCCGCGACCATCCGGGCGCCCCGCAGGTCGGTCTGCACGCAGCGGGTGCGGCGCAGGATCGCCGTGGTGAGGTCGGCGTGGCGCAGGTTGACGGAGACGACGGACGCCGAACGGCAGACTGCTCGGGACCGCAGGGGAAGAAAGAACATGCCTCCGAGGACGACACCCACCGAGCGCCAGAAACGTCTGGGCGGCGAACTGCGAAAGATGCGGACCGCGGCGGGTAAAACGGCCGGCCAGGCCGCCTGACTGCTCGGTCACGACCGGGCGAAGATCTCCAACATCGAGACGGGCATCCGCTCCATCAGCCCCGAACGGCTGCGCACCCTCGCCTGCAACTGCGACTGCTCGGACGAGGCCTACGTCGAGGCGTTGGTCAGCCTGGCCCGACCCGACGGGCGCGGTTGGTGGGAGCGGTACCGGGGTTCGCTGTCCGCAGGACTGCTGGACATCGCCGAGTTCGAAGCGCTGGCGACCCGGATGCGAACGGTGCACATCGCGCACATCCAGGGCTGCTGCGAACCAGCGACCACGCCCTCGAACTCTTCAGAGCCGTCCTGCCACCGCTGCCGGAACACGAGATCGCCCTGCGGCTGGCGTATCGCGTCGAACGGCAGCGGGTCCTGGAGGGGGACGACCCGCCCGAGTACGTCGCAGTCGAACATCTCCTCACCGTGTCCGAACGCCCCAGCGTGCGCCTGCTGGTGTTCCCCTTCGCCGCCGGGGCGTTTCCCGGCTCCGGGCAGACGTTCAACTACCTGGAGGGAACCGTGCGGCAGCTGGACACCGTACAGATCGACAGCGCCCACGGGCCGGAGTTCCTCAGCGGCGGGTCACAACTCGCGAAGTACCGTACGCACTTGGACTGGATGGAGCGCATCGCCCTGTCGCCACGGGCTTCCCGCGACTTCATCCGGGACGTAGCCAACGGCCTGTGAGGAGTCGCACGATGGACGACATCACGTGGGAAGAGCCCCTCTGCGGGGAGGGAGCAAGCTGCTTCCGCCTCGGCACCGACACCACCGGCAACGCCTACATCGCGAGTCGGTGGGGAGGACGCCCCCCTCACCGACAGCCGGGACGCGCTGCGGCGCGTGATCATCGACATCAAGGCGGGGAAGGCCGACCACTTGCTGTGAGACTCGTGTGAAACATTTCCCGGACCCCACAGCATCAATGAGGTGAAGGCAGTACGCGGCAGTGGTGGGCACGGGGGAGCGGGGACATGAGGCAAGCGCGGGCGGACGAGTACGCCGAGTTCGCGGTGGCGCGGGCCGGGCATCTGTACCGGTCCGCGTGTCTGCTCACCGCCGGGGACACGCACCTGGCCGAGGATCTCGTGCAAGAGACCTTCGGGCGGCTGTACGTGCGGTGGGGGCGCGTCTCCCGGGTGGGGAATCCCGCCGGGTACGCGCAGACCGTGCTCACCCGGACCTTCCTCGCGCACCAGCGGCGGCGCAGCAGCCGGGAGCGGGCGACGGACGTGTTCCCCGACCTGCCCGGTTCCGGGGACGGGGACGCCTCGCTGCGGCTGACGCTGCTGGACGCGCTCGCGCGGCTGCCCGCCAAGGACCGGGCCGTCGTCGTCCTGCGGTACTGGGAGGACCGGTCCGTCGAGGAGACCGCCGACGTCATGAACGTCAGCTCGGCGGCCGTACGGACGCGGTGTTCCCGTGCCCTGGGGCGGCTGCGTGAGCTGCTCGGTGAGGATCTCGCGGAGTACGCAAGACCCTGACGGTCGTCCTGCCCCCCCTACTCACCCGTCCACTCCCCCACTTCGGCTCTCACTTCTCTCACCTTGCGGAAAGGGTGGTTCGCCATGCCCGGAGAACAGCACCAGACTCCCTTCGAGGAGCGGCTCTCCGCCGTCCTTCGCGACGCCGGCGGTGGTTTCGACGCCGACCGTACGGCTCTCGTCGCCGGTGGGCGCAGCCGTGGGCGGCGGGCGATGACGCGGCGCCGGGCCGGGGTGGTCGGCGGGGCGGTGGCCGGTGTCGCGCTGGTCGGGGTGGGCGGGGCGACGCTCCTGCCGCAGGGGAAGTCCAACGGCCCCGACGTCTCCGCCGCGTCGTCCGGCACTTCCTCCCGGCCTTCCGCCTCCGCCACGACGCCCGCTCCGGCGCCCGTCTCCGGTGACACCGTCCTCGGTGAGTTCAAGAAATTGCTGCCGGAGGGGGAGTTCAGCCAGGAGGCCGCCCGAGGGTCGGCCGACGAGCCGGGGCCGTACGCGCACCTCGTGTACGACGACGGGGAGGGCGCCGCCGCGCTGAACGTGAGCCTCCAGCGGGTCGAGCCGGGGAGCCCGCACGTCCGGGAGCTGACGCGGTGTCCCGACAAGACGTTCACCCCGTACGACGACTGCTCCTCCACCCGGCTGCCCGACGGCTCGCTGCTGCGGCTGCTCAAGGGCTACGAGTACCCCGACAAGCGCGTCGACACCAAGTACTGGTCGGCCGACCTGGTCACACCCGGGGGGCAGCACGTCAACGTCGGCGAGTGGAACGCCCCGGCGCAGAAGGGCGCGCCGGTTACCCGCGCCGAGCCCCCGCTGTCGGCCGAGGAGCTGACGGAGGTCGTCACGGCCGAGGTGTGGCGCAAGGTGGTGGACGCGATGCCCGCGTCGTCGAAGCCCCCGGCGGCCGACCCGTCCGACACCGCGCCGCCGGCCGTCTCCGGCAAGGACATCACCGAGACGCTGGTCGGGCTGCTGCCCGAGGGGCTGGACGTGGTGCGCAAGGGCGGCCAGGAGACCGAGTACACGTACGCCGTGGTCGATGACGGGCAGGGCGAGAGCATGGTCCAGGTCAACGTCCAGTACGGCATGGCCGACGTCGCCGGCCAGCTCTACGCCGACGGCGAGACGCTTCCCGACGGCACCCGCGTCGCCATGCAAGAGGGGAACGGGGACGACCGTGTCGCCGGGGTCCTGATGTGGACCGCCGACACGCTGCGGCCCGGCAAGGCCGGCTTCCGTGTGGTGATCAGCGCCTTCAACAACGGTGCCCCTCACGCCGAGCCGTCCCGCGGCACCCCCGCGCTGACCATGGATCAGCTGCGGGAGATGGCCCTCAGCCCGGAGTGGGACAAGCTCCGGTAGGGGATCGATCCCCTGGCCCGGTCCTCCGCCCACTGTGGCGCGGCGGTCCAGGCCAGGGCGCGGGGCGGGCGGCGGCACCGAGGCCGACGGGCCTCCCGCCCGCCGGACAGGGCCTAGCGGGTCACGGTCACCCCGCCGAAGGTCACCACCAGGCGTCCGTCCGCGGCGAAGGACCAGCGCAGGGCCCCGGCGTAGGAGGAGCAGCGGGAGCCGTTCGAGCCCGACCAGAACTGGTTGGAGCCGTCGGCGTCGCCGATGATGCGGTCGTTCGAGCCGCTGTCGCAGGAGGTGTTGTTCCGGAACACCGAGTCACCGTCGTCGAAGTTGAAGTTCCGCTGCTCGTTCCCGATGCTGATGTTGTCCGACACCTGCATCGTGCCGGGGTTGCTGTTGTAGGTGAAACCGTGCTTGCCGTTCTGGTAGGCGATGCTGCGTCGGACGACATGGTCGACCGCGATGTCCTCGCCGCCGAGTTTGTAGCCGTTGCGGTCGCCGTTGCCCGCCTGGGAGCCGTCGCTCAGGGTGCCGTTGTCGAGTGCGAGGGAGTCCTCGATGGTCACCGCACCGATCGCGCCGGTGTCGGACTTGGTGTAGAGGTCCCAGCCGTCGTCGATGTTGTTGTGGGCCACGGTATGGCGGAAGACGTTCCCGGGGCCGGAGGTGAGCTTCGCGGCGAACCCGTCGGCGTCCTCGCCGTCGGAGTCGGCGTTGTCGTGCGAGACGGCGCTCAGGACGAGGTTGTTCGAGGGCCAGTCGGCCTTGGGCGTGCTGGAGAGCATCCGTGAGAGCTGCAGGCCGGTGTCGCGGTTGTAGCGGGTCACCGTGCGTTCGAAGATGTTGTCGCTGCCGCCGACGAAGATTCCGTTGTCGCCCGCACGCTCGACGACGACGCCCTTGATGTGCCAGTACGATCCGTTCACCGCGAGCCCGCGGTTGGCCGAGTTCTCGCTCTGTGCCGAGAAGTCCAGCACCGGCGTCTCACCCGGGTAGGCGGCCAGTGTCTTGCGGGCGGACGAGCTGCCGTCGTTGCCCTGGGGGATGGTGACCGTCTGGGCGTGGCGGTAGGTGCCGCCACGCAGGTAGATCGTGCCGCCGGGGGCGACGCGGGTGATCGCCGACGTGAGTGTGGTGGGGTCGGACTCCGTGCCGGTGGCACCGTCGGTGCCGTTCGGAGACACGTAGAGCGTGCCGGTGACGGGGGGCGGGGTGGTGGAGCCGCCGTCCGTCTCCACTTCCACGTAGTCGACGTTCGGCAGACCGGCCGACGTGGTCGGGGTGAGCCGGACCGTGTTGCCGCCCGCCCTCAGCGTCACCGTGAGCGTTCGGGTCGCCCAGGTGCTCCAGGCCCCGGTGCCGTCGAAGGGGGCGGAGGCTGCGGTCGAGCCGTTCACGAGTATGTTCGCGGGACGTGCCGTGCCGGTTCCGTTGGCATAGCGGATCCGCAGGGTCGCCGTGCCCGCCGCCGGGGCGTTCACGGTGAACTGGGCGTGCGCCCCAGTGGCGTTGGTGCCGTTGCAGAAGCCGCTGCCCGAGTACCCGGGCCAATCGGAGTCGATCGTGCCCGTGCAGCTCGCAGGAGAGGATTCGGCCTCGTACCGTTCGGTGGCGGCCTGTGCGGGGTTGCCGGACAGGGTGACGAGCGTGCCAGCCAGCAGGCCGACGCAGGCGATGAGGGGTCTGCGTTGCATCGTTGGTCTCCAATTCGTCGGTGGAGCCACGGGTGGGCCGCCGAAGGACGGAGGGAAGCGTTCGGCCCACAGGACGGAGAAAGCGCTTTCCCGCAAGCTAAGGCCGTGTTGCGGACACGTCAACAACTGTGTAGGTGATCGGTGTTCAGAATCCTGAACTCCGTGGGACCGGGCCTCCCCCGGTCCCACGGGCCGTCGTCCTCAGAAGAAGTCCGCCCACGGCTGGTCCCAGACCTCCTTCAGGCACAGCACCAGGAACAGCAGGCCGGCGACCGCGAGCACGCCGTTGCTCAGCCAGCCGTTGCGCCACTCGGGCGGCGTGCGGGAGGAGTTGAGGAGCCAGATCAGGGTCAGGGCGAGGAAGGGCATGAAGGCCGCGCCGAGGACGCCGTAGATGATCACCAGACGGAAGGGTTCGCCCTGGAAGAGCAGGATGACGGGCGGGAAGGTCAGCCAGAGGAGGTAGACGCGGAAGGGCCAGGAGCGTTCGTGCTCGCCGGAGGCGATCTCCCTGGCCTTGCCCGCCGTCCCGACCGCCGCGCCCGCCCTCCTCTCGCGCAGCCGGGCCACGAAGTCCGCGAACATCAGGCTCACGCCGTGCCACACGCCGATGAGGGAGGTGAAGGACGTGGCGAAGAAGCCGATCAGGAAGAACTTGGCCGTCGCCGTGCCGTACTCGTCCTCCAGGATGTCGCCGAGTTGCACCAGACCCTTGCCGCCGCCGGAGAGCGCGATGTTCGCGGCGTGCAGCAGTTCGGCGCCGACGAAGAGCATCGCGACGACGAAGACGCCGGTCGTGATGTAGGCGACCCGGTTGTCGAGCCGCATCACCTTCATCCAGCCGGTGTCGGCCCACCCCTTGGCGTTGACCCAGTAGCCGTAGGCGGCCAGCGTGATCGTGCCGCCGACGCCGCCGATCAGACCGAGGGTGTTGAGAACGGAGTCCTCACCGTCGGGGATGACCGGGAGGAGGCCGGCGAAGGCGTCACCCAGGTTGGGGGCGACCCGGATCGCCAGGTAGACCGTCACCACGAACATGACGCCCACCAGGACCGTCATGACCTTCTCGAAGACGGCGTACTTGTTGAACCAGACGAAGACCAGGCCGACCACACCGCAGGCCACGCCCCACCATTCGAGGTCCATCACGCCGGGGAACAGGGCCTGCAGCGGCAGGGCACTGGACGACATCGCCGCCGCGCCGTAGGAGAAGCCCCAGATCACGACGTAGACCGCGAAGAACCACGTCGTCCAGCGGCCGAGGCTCGCCCAGCCGTCGAAGAGGGTGCGACCGGTGGAGAGGTGCCAGCGGCCCGCCGCCTCGGCCAAGGAGATCTTGACCAGGCAGCCGAGGACCGCCGCCCACAGCAGGGTGTAGCCGAAGTTGCTGCCCGCGATCAGCGTGGCCACGAGGTCGCCGGCGCCGACCCCGGTCGCGGCGACGACGATGCCGGGGCCGATGTAGCGCCAACTGGATTTGCGGGGTGCCGAGTCGGTGTCGCGTAGTGCACCGGTGTCACTGGTGTTTCCCGTGGTGTCCGCCATGCGGATCAACCAAGCCCAAAGCCGCCGGTACGACAAGAGGGCGTGCCGGGATCTTCACGCGAGGTACCTACTCGGCGTCGGCCGGCTCCTTGTCCTCGGCCGGCGCCTTCTCCTCGGACGGCTCGGTCTTCTCCTCGTCGTCCTCGAAGTACGCGTCCAGGACCTCGTCCAGGGCGGCTTCCCACTCCTTGAAACGGCTCCTGGAGGTCGCCTCGATCTCGATCGGGTACCAACGGCGGTCCGGTGTGTGCACCGTGACGGTGAACCGCTTGCCGAAGCGGCCCGTCTCCGTCTCCACGGCCCCCACCTCGTCCCAGCGGAACTCACAGCTCTGGTCGTCGAGGGAGAGTCGTACGCCCTTGCGGTCGGCCACGATCCGGGCACGGCGGTCGGCGGCCTCGAATACGGGGCGGTCGGGGACCTCGTCCTCTTCCTCCTCCTCCGGTTCCCCGGCCTGCTGCTCGGCAAAGTCCGCGGCCGTCGTCTCGTCCGCGTCGCGGACGGCCTCGGTCTCCTCCTCCGCCTCCTCCTCCGCCGGTCTCGCGCCCTTGGGCTCGCCGGTCACGGGCGCGGTGAGCCCGGGGATGAAGGCCGGGTCGAATCCGGCGCCTTCCAGGGGCTGGCTGGTCGATCCTCTGCGCTGCTCCACAGCGGGCAGTATGGTCGACGAACCTGTGCCGGACACAGCCAGCCCCGTCATCGTTATCAGACGACTATCAGGCGACCGCTCGCGTATCTACACGAACAGGCTCAGTACCGCCGCGACCACGAAGCCGGCGACGGACAGGACGCTCTCCAGCACGGTCCACGTCTTGAGCGTGTCCCGTTCGCTGATGCCGAAGTACTTGGCGACCATCCAGAAGCCGCCGTCGTTGACGTGCGAGGCGAAGATGGAGCCCGCCGAGATGGCCATGATGACCAGGGCGACGAACGCCTGCGAGTGGTCGCCCTCGGCGAGCAGCGGCGCCACGATGCCCGCCGTCGTCACGATGGCCACCGTCGCCGAGCCCTGCGCGACCCTCAGCACCAGGGAGATCAGGTAGGAGAGGACGATCACCGGCAGGCCGACGTCGTTGAAGGTGTCGGACAGGGCCTGGGCGACGCCGCTGGCCTTGAGGACGGCGCCGAAGACACCGCCCGCGCCGACCACCAGCAGGATGTTGCCGACCGGCTTCAGCGAGGCCGTCGAGACGGTCTCCAGGGACTTGCGTGACCAGCCGCGCCGGATGCCGAGAAGGTAGTAGGCGAGGAAGAGGGCGATCGTCAGGGCGACGAACGGGTTGCCGAAGAACTCGATGACCGAGCGGAGGGTGGACTCGTCCAGGGCGATGGAGGAGAAGGTCGCGGCGAGGATCAGGACCAGCGGGGTGCCGATGATGCCGAGGACCGTGCCGAGCGCGACCGGGGTCTCGCGCGGCTCGACGCCGGACGCGCGCTGTTCCTCGACGACGGCCTGCTTGGCCTCCTCGGCGGCCTCGACCATGTCCTGCGGCACGGGCACGAAGATGCGGCGGCCGATCCAGGCGGAGAACGCCCAGGCGGCGAGCACGGCCGGAACGCCGCAGACGATGCCCATGAGGATCACCCAGCCGAGGTCCACCTTGAGCAGTCCGGCGGCGGCCACGGGACCGGGGTGCGGCGGCAGGAAGGCGTGGGTCATCGACAGGCCGGCCAGCAGCGGCAGGCAGTAGAGCAGGACCGACTTGCCGGAGCGCTTGGCGGCGGCGTAGACGATCGGCGCGAGGACGAAGATGCCGACGTCGAAGAAGACGGGGATGCCGAAGATGAGGCCGGTGAGGCCCATGGCGAGCGGGGCGCGCTTCTCGCCGAAGAGACCCAGCAGGCGGGAGGCCAGTACCTGGGCACCGCCGCTGACTTCGAGGATCGCGCCGAGCATGGTGCCGAGGCCGATGATGATGGCGACGTGGCCGAGTATGCCGCCCATGCCGGACTCGATGGTGGAGACGGCGTCGGACTTCTGGACGGTGCCGAAGAGTTCGGTGACCGAGAGGCCGGCGAGCAGGCCGACGGCTATGGATACGGCGAGCAGGGCGACGAAGGGCTGCAGCCGCACCTTGATGATCAGGTAGAGCAGGAGCGCGATGCCGATCGCGGCGACGGTCAGCAGGCCCGCCGTGCCGTCGATCAGGGTGAGCAGGCCGCCGGTGTGCGGCGGTGTCTCCGGGGTGGAGGATGCGGCGAGCTGGAGGGATATAGGGGACATTCGGGGGTCCTCTGCGTAAACACATACAGCTTTCGGGCACGGCGGGGCGCGGCACGGCGCCCCCCGGGGGGGGGTGAGGGGCGCCGTGCCGTGCGACAGACAGGCGGAACGGAAAGAGACCGGAGCGACCGGAGCGACCGGAGCGACCGGGGAAGGTCAGCCGAGGACGGCCAGCGCGTCGATCTCGATGAGGAGTCCGGCGGGCAGACCGACGTAGACGGTCGTGCGCGCGGCGGGCGGCTGGGTGAGGCCCTGCTCCTCGAAGTAGGCGTTGTAGATCTCGTTCATCTCGGCGAAGTGGTCCACGTCGGTGAGGTAGACGCGGATCATCATCACGTCGTCCCAGGAGGCGCCGCCCTCCTCCAGGATCGCATTGACGTTGGCGAGGGTCTGGAGGGTCTGCTCGCGCAGGGTCGGTCCGGCCGGGGTGGGGGCCTTGCCGTCCTCGTGGGGGAGGAAGCCGACCTGGCCGGCGACCTGGAGGATGTTGCCCTTCTTGACGCCGTGGGAGAACTTCGCCGGGGGGACGGTGTGGGTCGCGGGGGTGAGGGCGATCTTGTCGGTCATGCGGTGACTTCCTTGACTGGGGTCCTGCCGGAGTACTCGCCGCTGATCGCGTCCGCCGTACGGCGCACCAGCGGGAGCAGGGTGAGGAGTTCGTCGGCGGAGACGACGACGTTCGGCGCGGAGACCGACATCGCGGCGACCACCCTGCCATCGGCGCCCCGGATGGGCGCGGCGACGCAGTTGATGGACTCCTCGTGGCCACCGAGGTCGGTGGCCCAGCCCTGTTCGCGCACCTTGGCCAGCTCCTTGAGGAAGCCGTCGGCGTTCGGTGTCGAACGGGGCGTGTACATGGGGTAGTCGAGCTTCTCGACGACGGCTCGGCGCTCGTTCTCGGGGAGGTCGGCGAGCAGGAGTTTCGCCACGGCCGCCACCGTGATGGCGACGGGCTTGCCGATCCTCGAGTACATGCGGACCGGGTAGCGGCTCTCCACCTTGTCGATGTAGAGGACCTCGTTCTCCTCGTAGACGGCGAGGTGGACGGTGTGTCCGCAGTGCTCGTTGAGGCGTACGAGGTGGGGGTGGGCGATCTCGCGGACGTCCAGGTTCTCCATCGCCTCCTGGGCGAGGGCGATGAGGCGGGCGCCGAGGCGGTAGCGCTGGTCTTCCTGGCGGTAGACGAAGCCGTGTTCGTGGAGGGTGCGCAGCAGGCGCAGGGCCGTGGACTTGTGCACGCCGAGGCGGTCGGCGACCCGGCCCAGGTCGGCGGGGCCCTCGGCGAGCAGCGGCAGGATGCTCAGCGCGCGGTCGACGGTCTGGCTCATGGGGTGCGTACCTCCTCCTCGGCCCGTTCCTCGGCCTGTGTCCAGCCGGGGCCGAGTCGAAGTGTCCCCCACGCGTCGTCGTCGAGGGCGGCCAGGCGGTCGGCGTGGTCGCGGGCCGGGGGTACGGCGAGGTCGCCGGGGACGGTGAGGGTGGCCGCGGCCGTCAGGTGACCGTGGCGCAGGCGCTCGCGCACGGGCAGTCCGCGCAGGGTGGCGGAGAGGAACCCGGCGGCGAAGGCGTCGCCCGCGCCGACGGCGGCGACGACGTCGACGGTGAGGGCGGGGACGGAGGCGACATGGGTGGCCTCGGCGCCGTCGGCGCCGACGGTCCGCTGGAAGGCGGTGGCGCCGGCCGCGCCCTGCTTGACGACCAGCAGTTCCGGCTCGGGCAACGCGGCGCGCACGGCTTCGGGGCCGCCGAGCCCCCAGGCCTCGTCCTCGCCGACGAAGACGATGTCGGCGCCCCGCGCCAGGTCGAGCAGCACCCGCGCCCCGTCGTCCTCCTCGCGCCACAGACCGGGGCGGTGGTTGACGTCGAAGGAGACGAGCGGACGGCCGGGGCGGTGGGCGGTCAGCTCGCGCATCAGGCCCAGGCAGTCGGCGGAGAGCGCGGGCGTGATGCCGGACAGGTGGAGCACGCGCGCGGAGCGGATGGCGTCGAGGTCCATGTTCCGCACCGACATCGCGGAGGCGGCGGAGCCCGCCCGGTAGTACGCGACCTCGTGAGCGTCGGTGGCGCGGTCCCCAGCGGTGCGGAAGTAGACGCCGGTCGGGCGGTCGGGGTCGCGGCGCACGGCGGACACGTCGACTCCGTAGGCGCCGATCGCCTCGACGAGGTGGTCGCCGAAGCCGTCCGCGCCGACCCGGCTGACCCAGCGGGCGGTGTGCCCGGCGGCGGCGAGGACGCAGGCCACGTTGGACTCGGCGCCGCCGATGGCTCGGTCGAAGGAGGGGACGTCGGCGAGGCGGCCGGGTACGGAGGGCAGGAAGGTGACCATGGACTCGCCGAGCGCGACGACGTCCACGACGTCGGGGGTGGTGCTGCGGGGTCCTTCGACGGTCACGATGGTCTCGGCTCCTGGCTCGTGTCTCGCGGGCGGGGGCTCCGTTGACCCCGCGTTCGCCGAGATGTTAGACAGCAGTAAGCGATATACGCAACGATCGTTGCAGAGCTTGCAACGCATCAGATCAGGGAGGCTCCATGGCCCTCGACTCCGGCACCGATGCCCTCGCCAAGCTGGCCGAGGAGCACGTCGACCACCGCTTCAAGGGCCTCCCGCCGGACGCGTACGGCCTGACCGTCGCCGAGCTGGCCGGACAGCGCCGCAACCTCTTCACCGGCGGTTTCACCACTCCCGTGCTGGCCCTGTCCGCCGAGCGCCTGGAGCACAATCTGAAGCTCATGGAGACGTACTCCGCCCGGCACGGCCTCGCCTTCGCGCCGCACGGCAAGACCTCCATGGCCCCGCAGCTCTTCCACCGCCAGATCGAGCACGGCGCCTGGGGCATCACCCTCGCGGTGCCGCACCAGGTGCGGGTGGCGCGGGCCTTCGGCGTCCAGCGGGTCTTCCTCGCCAACGAGCTGGTCGACGCCGCCGCCCTGCGCTGGATCTCCGCCGAGCTGGACGCCGACCCGGACTTCCGCTTCGTCTGCTACGTCGACTCCGTGCGGGGCGTCGGGCTGATGGACGCGGCACTGACGGAGGCGGGCGCCGGCCGCCCGGTGGACGTCGTGGTCGAGCTGGCCGCCGGTGAGGGCGCCCGGACCGGCGTGCGCACCGAGGCGGAGTGCGCGGCGGTCGCGGACGCGGTGGCGGGGGCTCGGACGCTGCGGCTGGCCGGGGTCGCCGGGTACGAGGGCGAGGTGCCGGACGCCGACACCGAGAAGGTGCACGCCTGGCTGCGGCGGCTGGTGGCGCTAGCCGTCGACTTCGACAAGGCCGGGCGGTTCGCCGGGCTGGAGGAGATCGTGGTGAGCGCGGGCGGCAGCGCCTGGTTCGACGCGGTGGCCGACGTGTTCGCCGAGGCCCCCGCCCTGTCCCTGCCGGTGCTGAAGCTGCTGCGCTCGGGCGCCTACGTCTCCCACGACGACGGCCACTACCGCGAGCTGACCCCCTTCAACCGGGTCCCCGAGGAGGGCGCCCTGGAGCCCGCCTTCCGTCTGTGGAGCCAGGTCGTCTCCCGCCCCTCCCCCGAGCAGGCGTTCACCAACGCGGGCAAGCGGGACGCGGCCTACGACCTCCACCTGCCCCTCGCCCAGGTCGTCCGCCGCGACGGCGCCGAGCGCCCCGCCACCGGCATCGAGGTGACCGGCCTGTCCGACCAGCACGCCTGGCTGCGCACGACCGGGGAGGCGGACCTGGAGGTGGGCGACTGGCTCGGCACGGGTTTGTCCCACCCCTGCACGTCCTTCGACAAGTGGCAGCTCATCCCGGTCGCCGAGGCAAACGGGACGGTCGTCGACTACATCCGCACGTTCTTCTAGGGAAGCCGGGAGAAGCTGGACATGGAAGAGCTGGTCATCAGGGACGCGGACGTCGTCGACGGTTCCGGCGCCGACGCGTACCGGGCCGACGTCGTGGTCGACGGCGGCCGGATCGTCTCCATCGTCAGGGAGGCGGCCGCCGCCGGCTGCCAGCGCCCGAAGGCACGCCGCGAGCTGGACGCCGAGGGCCTGGTCCTGGCCCCCGGCTTCATCGACATGCACGCCCACAGCGACCTGGCGCTGCTGCGGGACCCCGACCACAGCGCCAAGGCCGCCCAGGGCGTCACCCTGGAGGTCATCGGCCAGGACGGGCTGTCGTACGCGCCGGTCGACGACCGCACCCTGGCCGAGGTGCGCCGCGCCATCGCCGGGTGGAACGGTCCCGGTGACGACGTCGACTTCGACTGGCGGTCGGTCGGCGAGTACCTGGACCGGCTCGATGCGGGCATCGCCGTCAACGCCGCCTACCTGATCCCGCAGGGCACGGTGCGCGCCCTGGCCGTCGGCTGGGACGACCGGGAGGCGACCGACGCCGAGCTGGAGCACATGCGGCGGCTGGTCGCCGAGGGCATGGAGCAGGGCGCGGTCGGCATGTCGTCCGGGCTGACGTACACGCCGGGCATGTACGCGAAGGACGCGGAGCTGACCGAGCTGTGCCGGGTGGTGGCGTCGTACGGCGGCTACTACTGCCCGCACCACCGCTCGTACGGGGCCGGGGCGCTGGCGGCGTACGAGGAGATGGTGGAGCTGACGCGGGAGGCGGACTGCCCGCTGCACCTCGCGCACGCCACCATGAACTTCGGCGTCAACGAGGGCCGGGCGCCCGAGCTGCTGGCCCTGCTCGACGACGCGCTCGCCGCCGGTGCCGACATCACGCTCGACACCTACCCGTACACCCCCGGCTGCACCACCCTCGTGGCGCTGCTGCCGAGCTGGGCGAGCGAGGGCGGCCCGGACCGGATCATGGAGCGGCTGGCGGACGACGACACCGCCGAGCGCATCCGGCACCACATGGAGGAGATCGGCTCCGACGGCTCCCACGGCGTGCCCATGGAGTGGGAGACGATCGAGATCTCCGGCACGGGCGACCCTGCCCTCGCGGAGTACGTCGGCCGTACGGTCCTGGAGTCGGCGCGGCTGCGCGGCGAGAGTCCGTGGACGGTCGCCCGGCACCTGCTGCTGGCCGACCGGCTGGCGCCGACCATCCTCCAGCACGTCGGCCACGAGGGGAACGTCCGCGCGATCATGCGGCACCGCGTGCACACCGGCGGCTCGGACGGCATCCTCCAGGGCGCCAAGCCGCACCCGCGCGCCTACGGCACCTTCCCGCACTACCTGGGGCACTACGTGCGCGAGCTGGGCGTGCTCTCACTGGAGGAGTGCGTCGCTCACCTGACCTCGCGCCCGGCGGCCCGGCTGCGGCTGCCGGACCGGGGGCTGGTGCGCGAGGGGTACCGGGCCGACCTGGTGCTCCTCGACCCGGCGACGGTCGCGGCGGGCAGCACGTACGAGAGCCCGCGCGTGCTGCCGACGGGCATCCCGTACGTGCTGGTCGACGGGCGGTTCGTGATGGAGGACGGACGGCGCACGGACGTACTGGCGGGGCGGTCGGTGCGGCGCACTCCGCGGTGACCCGCCCCGGGGCGGGTGACGAAACCACCCGAACCACACGTCTCAAGTGGCGGATAACACGACCCGTGAAACGTAACCGGGTCGTAAGCTCACGGACATGCAGGTGATCCAGTCGACCAAGCTCGCCAACGTCTGTTACGAGATCCGGGGCCCGGTGCTCGAGGAGGCGATGCGGCTGGAAGCGGCCGGGCACCGCATCCTGAAGCTGAACACCGGCAACCCGGCCGCCTTCGGCTTCGAGTGCCCGCCGGAGATCCTGGAGGACATCCTCCGCAACGTCTCGGCGGCCCACGGCTACGGCGACGCGAAGGGCCTGCTGGCCGCGCGCCGGGCCGTGGTCATGCACAACCAGACCCTCGGTATCGAGACCGACGTCGAGCACGTCTACATCGGCAACGGCGTCTCCGAGCTGATCGTGATGGCGATGCAGGGCCTGCTGGACGACGGCGACGAGGTCCTGGTCCCGGCGCCCGACTACCCCCTGTGGACGGCCGCCGTCTCGCTGTCCGGCGGTACGGCGGTGCACTACCGCTGCGACGAGCAGTCCGACTGGATGCCCGACCTCGCGGACGTCGAGCGGAAGATCACCGACCGCACCAAGGCGCTCGTGATCATCAACCCGAACAACCCGACGGGCGCGGTATACGACGAGGCGGTACTGCGCGGCCTGACCGACATCGCCCGCCGCCACAACCTGCTGGTCTGCTCCGACGAGATCTACGACAAGATCCTGTACGACGAGGCCGCGCACACCCCGACCGCCGCGATCGCCCCCGACCTGCTCACCCTCACCTTCAACGGCATGTCGAAGGCGTACCGGGTGGCCGGCTACCGCGTCGGCTGGATGTCGATCTCCGGGCCGCGCGCGCACGCCGAGTCCTACATCGAGGGCCTGACGATCCTGGCCAACATGCGGCTGTGCGCCAACATGCCGGGCCAGCACGGCGTGGTCGCCGCGCTCAGCGGGCGGCAGACCATCAACGAGCTGGTGCTGCCGGGCGGTCGGCTGCGGGAGCAGCGGGACGCCGCGCACGAGGCGCTGACCAGCATCCCGGGCGTGACCTGCGTCAAGCCGAAGGGTGCGCTGTACCTCTTCCCCCGGCTCGACCCCAAGGTGTTCAAGATCAAGGACGACCGGCGGATGGTCCTGGACCTGCTGCGCCAGGAGAAGATCATGGTCGTCCAGGGGACCGGCTTCAACTGGCCGGAGCCCGACCACTTCCGGGTGGTGACCCTGCCGACGGCCGGGGACCTGCGAGAGGCGATCGGGCGGATCGGCAACTTTCTGGACGGGTACGGCCAGCCGTGATCCACTCCCCGACCGCTATCAACTTTAGATTGAATCTAATGTAGGATGGTTTCCTGAAGAACTCAGGAGGCCATCCCATGTACGAACCGATCCGCACCAAGTCGGTCCACAGCACGATGGCCGGCAACACCTCGGACTTCCCCCACCGGTCCCGGGAGGAAGAGCTGGACATCCAGCTCGCGGGCCACCTCGCCGCTCTGCTCGCCGTCACGGACGAGCTGCGCGCGCGGGCGCCCGGCACCGACCTGGACACCGCCGCCGACCGGCTCGCCGAGCAGGTGACCCGACTGCGGGGAGGACAGGCGCCGGTCCGCGTGCCGGTGACCGCGGCCCGCCCCTCGCCGCACCTGGCGGCCCTGCACCGGCGGGCGCACACCCTCGCGGGCCGTGCCCTGGTGGTGGCGGCCTCCCGCGCCGACACGGCGGTCGCGATCCTGACCGCCGAGCGCATGGACGCGCACGCCGCCGCCTTCGAACCGCGCGAACTCGCGTCCCGCTGAGCCCTCCGGGCTCCCCCGACGGCCCCGGCCCGCGCGCACCCGCAGCGACGCGCGGGCCGGGTGCCATTCATCCTGCACCGCGGACGGGGCACCCCGGGCAGGCTCCCCGGAGTGCCCCGTCCTGCTGTGCGCGTGATCAGCGGGTGACGCGGACCGTCGCCGACGCGGTCGCCCCGGTGTGCAGGTCGTCGCCGGGCCAGCTGACCGTGTAGGTCGTGTCCCGGCGGGTGCGCGGCAGGTCGTCGATCGTGAAGGTGCCGTCGGCGGCGACCGTCACCGACGACAGTGTGCCGGTGCCGAGCCGGTCGGTGCGCTCCACCTTCAGCACGGCCCGCTCGGGCAGCGCCTTCCCCTTTGCGGTGAACGTGCCGGTGATGCGGACTCCGGTGCTCATCGACGCCTCCGCCGGGGCGGTCAGCACGATCGAGCCCGCCGCCTTGCCGACGGACACCGTGTGGGTGACGTCGGTGGCCGGGCGGTGGATGAGGTCTCCGAGGTACGACACGGTGTACGTGGCCTCGCCGATCAGGTCCGGCTCGTCGAGCACGGTGAAGGTGCCGTCCGCCTTGACGGTGGCGGTGCCCAGCTCGTGCGTACCGGCCGCGTCGGTGCGGGTCGCCGTGACCTTCAGCGGTTCCGCGGGCGCCGGGCCGTCCAGCTCCAGCCGGCCCCGCACCGCCAGCGCCTCACCCGCGACCGCCTGGGCGGGGCTGTGGGCCAGGGTGCCGGTGAAGCGGGTGTCGTACTGGACGGCCGGCGGCTGGACGACGTGCAGCCAGTACTGGTTCCCCGCGGTGTTGGTGGTGACCGCGAACAGCCGGGAGCCGTCGGCGGACCACTCCAGCCCGCGCGGCGCCACCCGGTCGCCGTCGAGGCTGCCCTCGAAGGCGAACTCCAGCGGTGCGGTCGCGTCCCCGGGATCGGCGGGCGACAGCAGCAGGTCGGGCGTCGCGCCGGAGGCCGAGGCGCCGCGCGCGAGGTACTTGCCGTCACCGCTGAAGGCGACGGCGGACGCGGAAGAGCCGGCCGGCAGCGACGGGTAGCCGGTCGGGGCGTCGGACAGGTCGGCGGCGTTCAGCAGCCGGGTCCCGGCGGCCGCGTCGGCGATGGCGACCTTGGTGCCGTCCGCGGAGAACGCCATGTCCTTGAGGTTCAGGGCGCCCTCGCCCTCACCGTCGGCGAAGCGGCGTCCGGCCGTGCGCACCAGGGTCGTCCCGCTCGCGTCGAACACCGAGACGAACGGGTCCGGAGCCTTGTCGTTCGCGGGCTGGCCCATCATCAGCCGGTCACCGGGGCCCGCCTCCAGCTGGAGCCTGCCGTGGTCCTGCCATCCGCTGCGCTGCCAGGTGTTGTCGGTCTGGCTGTAGTCCAGGTACGTCAGCGTCGTGTCGCACTCCGCGGCGTAGCTGGCGTACGACGCGGTGTGGTACGCCCTTCCGCCCGCGAAGGCCAGACTGCGCCCGCAGATGTCCGTGCTCGCCACCCCTGCGGTGAGCGGCAGGTACGTGGTGGTGTCGTACCGCAGGATTCCGTCCCGGCCGCCGACATGGAGCACGCTGCCGTCGGCGTTCAGTGCGAGACCGGAGACGTGGCGCGCGGTGGTGATGGTGGTGACGCGCTCGCCGGAGAAGTCGTAGACGGCGATGAGTCCCTTGTTGGCGTAGTGACCCAGGTTGCTGTCGGCGACGTACACGCGCTGGTGCGCGGAGTCGACCGTCAGCGCCGAAAACGAGGAGATCGGCAGCTTGGCCACGACGTCGGAGGTCGCGGCGTGCGCGGCGGGCGCGGCGGCGACGGTCAGGCCGCCGGCGGCGAGCGCCGCGGCCAGCAGCGTGGCCGCGAGCCGTCCGGTACGTCTGGCTGATCCAGCGCCTCGATCTGTAATCAACTGTGCCCCCCACAGGCTGTGTCGGCGGCCCTGACGGAACGGCGTTCCCCTCTCCCCACTGGACGGGGAACGGCCGTTCGGGCCGTGCAAGATCGGGAGCGTACACCGCCGTGTCCCGCCTCGCGGTGGAGTTCCGGCGGCGGGTCGGTGCGGAGTGGCTTGTTCCCGTTGCATACCGGTATGGCGCGGCCACCTCCCGTTCACCCGGGGCGCCGGGGAACGTAGGGTTCCGGAGGGATGCTCCTCGTGTGAGACGAATCGTGGGAATAGTTCTCGCGGTCCTGCTGATCGGCGGCGTGGTGGCAGCCGTCGTCGAGGGCCGGCAAGCGGAGGACGAGGGCACGGCAACGAAGACCGTGCGCGCGGTGATCGGGTCGGAGAAAGCAGCGTTCTTCGCCGACCGCGAGGTGGTGGACGCCCTCGCCGCCAAGGGCTACACCGTACGGGCGGAGACCTCCGGGTCATGGGCGATGGAGGAGCTCGACCTCGAGGGCTACGACCTCGCCTTCCCGTCCAGCCAGGCGCCGGCCGACGAGCTCGCCGACAAGCACGGCGCGCGCAAGCCGCTGCCCCGGCCCTTCTACTCTCCGCTGGTCGTGGTGGCCCACCGCAGCGCCGCCCAGGTGCTCGCGGCGGGCGGGCTCGCCACGCTGGACCGCAGCCGGGGCGGCACCCTGAAGATGGGCGCCTTCCTGGAGGCGGCCCGTGCCGACCGGACCTGGCAGCAGCTCGAGGGCGCCGAGAAGCACGGCGAGCTGACCGGGACGCTGTACGTCTCGACCACCGACCCGGAGAGCTCCAACTCCGGCGCTCTCTACCTGGCCGCCGCCTCCTACGTGGCGAACGGCAACCGGGTGGTCGCGAGCGAAGCCGACCTGGATGGCACCGCGCCGCTGATGCGCAAGCTGGTGCAGGTGCAGGGCGCCCAGAAGTCCAGCTCGGACGCGGCGTTCCGGGACTTCACGAGCGGTGTCGGCGAGCCGCTGGTGCTGGTGTACGAGTCCCAGGTCGCCGCGCTGCTCAAGGAGGGCGTCGAGAGCGTCGGCGACCTCACCCTCCTGTACCCGGACACCACCGCCACCAGCGACCACACCGTCGTACCGCTCACCGGCGAGGGCCGCGCGCTGGGTGAACTCCTCGCCACCGATCCGGAGCTGCGGCGTCTGGCCGTCGCGCACGGGTTCCGGCCGCAGGGCGCGACCGCCGAGTTCACCGAGGCGACCGAAGCCGACACCGCGTTTCTCAACCAGCAGCTGACCGACGTCCGGCAGGCTCCCGTGCCCACCTCCGAG
Organism: Streptomyces mutabilis; assembly: GCF_014649815.1. Classification (GTDB taxonomy): domain Bacteria; phylum Actinomycetota; class Actinomycetes; order Streptomycetales; family Streptomycetaceae; genus Streptomyces; species Streptomyces mutabilis. The sequence goes on from NZ_BMTT01000002.1 coordinate 134,837, forward strand.
GTGCTGCGCGAGATGGCCCGCCGGGCGCGCGGATGACAGCGGACGACAGGGGGACCGTCCAAGTGACCGACACCGGCAACGACTTCACCCTCACCCTCACCCCGCCCGAACCCGTGGCCCCCGTGCCCCGGGAGAAGGCCGGCGGACTCGTCCCCGTCGACGAGGAGACCCGCGCCGACATGGCGCGCAAGGCCGCCGCCTACGTCGAGGACCTCGCCGCGCTCGACGCCCGCTCGCCGGAGTTCGCCGGCAGGGTCGGCGAGATCACCGGGCTCGGCGCCCCCGAGATGCGCACCGCCGCCGCGCAGTCCAACCGGATGCTGGAGCGGACCGTGCGCAGTCTGCCCGACCGGGGCGACGACGCACAGGCCCGGGTCGCGGGCTCCCTGGTGGAGCTGCGGCGCGTGGTGGAGGACCTGGACCCGCGCGAGCTGCCCGTGAGCAAGGGCCGCAAGTTCCTGTCCCGGCTGCCCGGCGGCAACCGGCTGCGCGACCACGTCGCCAAGTACGCCTCCGCCCAGGGCACCCTCAACAGGATCGTGGGCTCGCTGCGCGGCGGCCAGGACGAACTGCGCCGCGACAACGCGGCGTTGCAGACCGAGCGGGTCCGCCTGTGGGAGACCATGGGCAAACTCCAGGAGTACGTCGTGCTCACCGAGGCCCTGGACACGGCCGTCGATCGGCACGTCGCCGGTGTCGAGGCGGCCGACCCGCACGCCGCCGACGCACTGCGCGCCGACGTCCTCTTCCCGGTCCGGCAGAAGCACCAGGACCTGCTCACCCAGCTCGCGGTGTGCGCGCAGGGATACCTCGCCATGGACGTCGTACGCCGCAACAACGAGGAGTTGATCAAGGGCGTCGACCGGGCGGCCACGACCACGGTGTCGGCGCTGCGGATCTCGGTGATGCTGGCCTCCGCGCTGGACCACCAGAAGAAGGTCGTGGAGCAGGTCAACGCGCTGCGCGGCACGACCGAGGAACTGATCCGGGGCAACGCGGAGATGCTCGCCACGCAGAGCGGGGAGATCCAGCGCATCGCCGCCGACCCGGCGGTGGGCGCGGAGACCCTGCGCACCGCCTTCCAGCAGATCTACCGCACCCTCGACACCATCGACACCTACAAGGTGCAGGCGACGGAGGCGATGGCGGCGACCGTGGAGTCGCTCACGGGAGAGCTGCGGCACGCGAGCGCGTACCTGGATCGCAGCCGCGCGCAGGGGCGGCTGGAGTCCCACGAAGGGGGCCTGGAATGAGACGCCGCGCCCTGGCGGGGTGCCTCGCCGCACTCGCCCTCCTCACCGCCTGCACCTCGCAGGGGGCCGACGGCACGGACGGCCCGCCGGCCCCCGGAGCGTCCGGCCCCGCCGAGCCCGGCATCCTGCGGGTCCTGGCCTCCAGCGAGCTGACCGACATGACCCCGATCCTGGAGCAGGTCCGCGAGGACACCGGCGTCACCGTCCGCCTCACCCCCATCGGCACCCTCGACGCCGTGGACCTGCTGGCGAAGGGCGGGACGGACGGCAGGTACGACGCGGTGTGGCTGTCGTCCAACGACTCGCTGCGCCTGCGCCCCGAGGCCGCTGAGCGGGTCGTCTCCGAGACGCCGGTGATGTCCAGCCCCGTCGCCATCGGCGTGAAGGACGCCACCGTGAGGAAACTGGGGTGGCGGCCCGGGCAGGTCACCTGGTCCGACGTGGAGCGGGCCGTCACCGTCGGCAAGCTCACCTACGGCATGACCGACCCGGCCCGCTCCAACTCCGGCTTCGCCACCCTGGTCTCGGTCGCCTCCGCGCTCTCCGGCGCCCAGTCCGCGCTCACGGACGCGGACGTGGCGAAGGCGACGCCCCGGCTGAAGGAGTTCTTCGCCGGGCAGAAGCTGACCTCGGGCTCGTCGGGCTGGCTGGCGTCGGCCTACCAGCGGCGCGGGACCGTGGACGCGCTGCTCAACTACGAGTCCGTCCTCAAGGGCATCGACGGCCTCACCGTCATCCGCCCCACCGACGGCGTGCTCACCGCCGACTACCCGCTCTCCACGCTCGCCTCGACGAACGCCGCGACCCGCGAGGACGTCCGCCGCGTCGCCGAGGCGCTGCGCAGCCAGGGGACGCAGCGGGAGATCACTGCCCTCACCAACCGCCGCCCGGTCCTCGCCTCCGTGCCGCCCGCCGCCGGCCTGGACACGAGCCGGCGCCGCGAACTGCCCTCCCCCGGCAGCCGGTCCGTAGCCGACGGCCTGCTGGACTCCTACGAGAACGACCTGCGCCGCCCGTCCAGGACGGTGTACGTCCTGGACACCTCCGGCTCGATGGCGGGCGAGCGGCTGAGCCGCCTGAAGCAGGCTCTCACCGCACTCACCGGCGACTTCCGCGACCGCGAGGAGGTGACGCTGATGCCCTTCGGGTCGGACGTGAAACAGGTCTCCACCCACGTCGTGGACCCCGCCGACCCGCGCTCCGGGCTGGACGGCATCCGCCGGGACACCGAGCGCCTGACCGCCCAGGGCGACACCGCGATCTTCACTACGCTGGAGAAGGCGTACGACCACCTCGGCGGCGGTGGGGACACGTTCACGTCGATCGTGCTGATGACGGACGGTGAGAACACCACCGGCGCCGACGCGGCCGACTTCGACCGGTTCTACGGCTCGCTGGGCAAGGCCCGGCAGGAGATCCCGGTCTTCCCGATCCTCTTCGGCGACTCCGACCGCGCCGAGCTGGCACACATCGCCGAACTGACCGGCGGCCGCCTCTTCGACGCCCGGAAGGGCTCGCTGGACGGCGCCTTCGAGGAGATCCGTGGCTACCAGTAGGGGCGGGGGCGTCTGGACGTATCTGGAGTCCCGCAAGAACTTGACGGGCAGCGCCTGCGGACTGGCGGGTGTCGTGCTGACCCTCACAGGGGTGGCGGGGCCGTACTGGCCCGTGGTGGTGGTCGGCCTGTACGGGGCCGGTGCGCTGGTCGCCCCGCCGGAGCGGCCCGCGCCGCCCGAGTTCCCCGACCCGTCGGCGCAGCTGTCGGCCCAGCTGGAGGAGGTGCGCGGCGACTTCGGGCGGCTGCGCGGCTACCTGGCCGACGTCGAGCTGCCGCCGGCCGCCGGGGAGCGGCTGGGCGATCTGACCGGGCTGCTGGGGGCGCTGCTGGAGCCGGGCTGGGTCGCCGAGGTGCTGGCGGCAGACCCGGACGGCGTGCACGCGGTGTCGCGGGCGGTGCGGCAGGACGTACCGGAGGCCGTGGACGCGTATGTGCGGGCCCGCTGGTGGACGCGGCTGACGCCGGGGCAGGAGCCGCCGGAGCGCCACTTGGAGCGGCAGCTGACGCTGCTCCACGAGGAGGCGGAGCGGCTGGCGGCGCAGCTGCGGGAGACCGAGGCGCGGCGGCAGGAGTCCCACACGCGGTACCTGGAGGACCGCTCGGGCTGACGGGCGCCGGGAGAGCCGGAAGGCGCGGAGTTGGGGCCGGGTCCTCCGCACGCCGTTGTGCGGTGACCCGGCCCGAGGCGGGACCTCCCCGTGCTCCGGGACATCGAGCTACTGGAGCGTGAGAAGGTCCCTCGCGGCCGGCCTTCGTGACGACTTCGCGGGTCAGGGCTAGCCGGACCGGCCGCGAAACCAGGGGGATCAGCCCAGGCGCCGCACCAGCGCGCGGTACTGGTCCCACAGCTCGGCGGGCGTGTGGTCGCCGAAGGTGTTCAGGTGCTCGGGGACGAGCGCCGCCTCCTCGCGCCACACCTCCTTGTCGACGCTGAGCAGGAAGTCCAGGTCGGCGTCGGCGAGGTCGAGGCCGTCGGTGTCCAGGGACTCCTTGGTCGGCAGCACGCCGATCGGGGTCTCGACACCGTCCGCCTTGCCCTCCAGGCGCTCCACGATCCACTTGAGGACGCGGCCGTTCTCGCCGAAGCCCGGCCAGACGAACCTGCCCTCGTCGTCCTTGCGGAACCAGTTGACGTAGTAGATCTTGGGCAGCTTGGACTGGTCCTTGTCCTTGGCCACGTCGATCCAGTGACCCATGTAGTCGCCCATGTTGTAGCCGCAGAACGGCAGCATGGCGAAGGGGTCGCGGCGCAGCTCGCCGACCTTGCCCTCGGCGGCGGCGGTCTTCTCGGAGGCCACGTTGGCGCCGAGGAAGACGCCGTGGTTCCAGTCGAAGGACTCGGTGACCAGCGGTACGGCGGTGGCGCGGCGCCCGCCGAAGAGGATCGCCGAGATCGGCACGCCCTTGGGGTCCTCCCACTCCGGCGCGATGATCGGGCACTGCGCGGCGGGGGTGGTGAAGCGGGCGTTGGGGTGGGCGGCGGGGGTGCCGGACTCGGGCGTCCAGTCGTTGCCCTTCCAGTCCGTGAGGTGGGCCGGGGTCTCCTCGGTCATGCCCTCCCACCACACGTCGCCGTCGTCGGTGAGGGCGACGTTGGTGAAGACCGAGTTGCCCCACAGGGTCTTCATCGCGTTGGCGTTGGTGTGCTCACCGGTGCCGGGCGCGACGCCGAAGAAGCCGGCCTCGGGGTTGATCGCGTACAGGCGGCCGTCCTCGCCGAAGCGCATCCAGGCGATGTCGTCGCCGATGGTCTCCACGGTCCAGCCGGAGATCGTGGGCTCCAGCATGGCGAGGTTGGTCTTGCCGCAGGCCGACGGGAAGGCGGCGGCGACGTACTTGGGCTCGCCGGTGGGCGGGGTCAGCTTCAGCACGAGCATGTGCTCGGCGAGCCAGCCCTCGTCGCGGGCCATGACGGAGGCGATGCGCAGGGCGTAGCACTTCTTGCCGAGCAGGGCGTTGCCGCCGTAGCCGGAGCCGTAGGACCAGATCTCGCGGTCCTCGGGGAAGTGCGAGATGTACTTGGTGCTGTTGCACGGCCACGGAACGTCCTCCTGGCCCTCTGCCAGCGGGGCGCCGAGGGTGTGCACGGCCTTGACGAAGAAGCCCTCGTCGCCGAGCTCGTCCAGGACCGGCTGTCCCATGCGGGTCATGGTGCGCATGGAGACGGCCACGTACGCGGAGTCGGTGATCTCGACGCCCAGCGCGGAAAGCGGGGAGCCGAGGGGGCCCATGCAGAAGGGCACGACGTACATGGTCCGGCCGCGCATGGAGCCGCGGAACAGGCCCCCTTCGCCCTTGTCACCCGTGAAGATCTCCCGCATCTCGGCGGGGTCCTTCCAGTGGTTGGTGGGGCCGGCGTCCTCCTCCTTCGCGGAGCAGATGAAGGTCCGGTCCTCGACGCGCGCGACGTCGGAGGGGTCGGAGGCCGCGTAGTACGAGTTGGGGCGCTTGATCGGGTCGAGCTTGCGGAAGGTGCCCTTCTCGACGAGCTCCCCGCACAGGCGCTCGTACTCGGCCTCGGATCCGTCACACCAGACCACTTCGTCCGGCTGGGTCAGTTCGGCGATCTCGTTCACCCACGAGATCAGCTCCTGGTGGTTGGTGGGGACGGGGGGAGCAGCGATGTCGCGCGCCACGATTGCTCCTAAATGAGGGGTTTTTGTTTGGGGCCCCGTGGGGGCTGCGACCCGGATGCGTGACGTTGTCCTCTTGGGCGCTCATCCGGTGTCGACCGCACTCATTTGATCATCCGACGCGAGCGCCCATCTGTCCAGAGGGCGTCACACCTGAGCGGCGTGAGGATCGCCACGTGTCCGCGTCGGTGATTTTTGATGGATGCGCGGCCGGGTACCCCGTGAGACGATGACCACTCAGGATCGACGAGGCTCCGTACTGATGCGTAACTTACGACCCCGTAGGTACGATGCGCCCATGACTGCGTCCGTCCCCGACGCGCACGAGGACACACCGGCCGCCGGCCGCGGTCCCGTGGCGCTCTCCCTGCCGCATCCGGTCAAGCCCAAGCTGCGGGGCTGGCTGCACCTCGGCATGTTCCCGGCCGTCCTCGTGGCGGGCCTGGTGCTCACCGCCCTCGCCGAGACACCCGAAGGCCGCATCGCCTGCGGGATCTACGTACTGACCGCCTGCCTGCTGTTCGGCGTCAGCGCCCTCTACCACCGGGGCAACTGGAGTCCGCGCATGGACGGCGTGCTGCGCCGTCTCGACCACGCCAACATCTTCCTGATCATCGCGGGCACCTACACCCCGCTCACGATGCTGCTGCTGCCCGACGCCAAGGGCCAGTGGCTGCTGTGGGGCATCTGGGCCGCCGCCGCGGCCGGCATCGTCTTCCGCGTCTTCTGGGTCGGCGCCCCGCGCTGGCTCTACACCCCCTGCTACCTCGCCATGGGCTGGGCGGCCGTCTTCTACCTGCCGGAGTTCATGCGGACCGGCGGCATCGCGGTGCTGGTCCTGGTGATCGTCGGTGGACTGCTCTACAGCGCGGGCGGCGTGATCTACGGCATCCAGCGCCCCAACCCCTCACCCCGCTGGTTCGGCTTCCACGAGGTCTTCCACTCCCTCACGCTGGCCGCCTTCATCGCGCACTACGTGGGGATCTCGCTGGTCGCGTACTAGAGCGGCCGCAGCACACGGGGCGTGCGGAAAGGCCCGGGCCGTGCCCCTCACCCCGTGGCATCCTGGCCGCGTGAACGGACCCGAGATCCACGTCGAATTCGCTCCCGAACTGCACCTGTTCGTCCCGCGGGCCCGCCCGACCGGTGCCACCCGCACCGTCACCGACGGTGTCTCCACGCTCGGGCACGTCGTCGAGTCCCTCGGCGTCCCGCTGACCGAGGTCGGCGCGCTCCTCGTGGACGGCCGCGAAGTGCCGCGCGGACACGTGCCCACGGGCGGCGAGTCGGTGAGCGTGCGGCCCGTCGAGCGCCCGCAGCGGGTGCCGGGCGCTCCCCTGCGCTTCCTGCTCGACGTCCACCTGGGCACCCTCGCCCGCCGGCTGCGGCTGCTCGGCGTGGACACCGCCTACGAGTCCACCGACCTCGGCGACCCGGCGCTCGCCGCGCTGTCGGCCGCCGAGAAGCGGGTCCTGCTCAGCCGCGACCGGGGCCTGCTGCGCCGCCGCGAGCTGTGGGCCGGCGCCTACGTCTACAGCACCCGCCCCGACGACCAGCTCCGCGAGGTGCTGGACCGCTTCCGGCCCGAGCTGCGCCCCTGGACGAGGTGCACCGCCTGCAACGGCCTGCTGGAGGAGACCACCAAGGAGCAGGTCGCGGACCAGCTCAAGGGCGGCACCCAGCGGTCGTACGACGTGTTCGCGCAGTGCCGGGGCTGCGGGCGGGCGTACTGGAGGGGCGCGCACCACGAGCAGCTGGAGGCCATCGTGGAGCGCGCCCTCACCGAGTCCGGGCAGGAACGTTAGCGCTTCCCGCGCACGTCCCCCTTCCCGCAGGCGACGCCGTCGCGGTTGCGGTCCAGCTTCAGCGGGTCGTCCTTGCCGTTGACCTCCAGGGGCCCGTAGTCGTGCTCCTTCAGCCAGGTGCAGCGGTCGGCCGTCGTCGCCTTGACCTCCTCCGGGAACGCGGTCGGCACGCACACGTTGGCGGAGCCGTAGTGCCGGTCGCAGCCGGAGACGGTGGGGCTGACCGGCTGCGAGGCGCGCTTCACGCCGGGCTCGGCCACCTCGCCCCGCGGGGCGTCGGCGAAGGAGTGGACGTGTGCGGAGGCGTCCTTGGTGCTGAGCGCGCGCGGGCCGTCGAGGTGCACCCACTTCGCCACCGAGGGCACACCGTTCGCGTCGACCGCGAAGAGCATGTACCAGCCGGGCGGAGCCAGGTTGGGATTGCTGGTGACGTTGAGGTCGACGTTGTCGCCGTCCACCGACAGCGGCAGGTCCACGAACCGCTGGTTCGGGTCCGAGGAGTGCGTGACCGCGGCCGGGCGGATCAGCTCGGCTTTGGCGATCGGCCGGTCGACGGTGATCCGCTGGGTGTCGCCGTAGTTCCACTCGGTGTCGATGACCGAGGTGATCGTCGGGCGCTCGCCCTTGAGCAGGTAGGGCGGCGTGTAGATCGACACGTCGTGGTTCCATGAGCCGTTGCCCGGGTTGTCGCCGGTCGTCATCACGCGGCCGTCGGGCAGCAGGAACGCCGAGGAGTGGTAGCCGCGGGCCTCGGGGTCGACCGCCACCGGGTCGAAGCTCTCGGTCGCCGGGTCGAAGATCGACGTCTCGAAGACCGGGTCGGCCCGGTTGTGCAGCGCGCCGCCGGTCTCCAGCACCCTGCCGTCGGGCAGCAGAACCGCGGAGACGTACATCTTGCCCTGGTCACCGGTCTGCGGGACCGGTCCGTTGCCGAGGTCGACGGTGCCCTGCGGGAGGGGCGGACCGGCGACGTACGTGGGGTCGGGCTGCTTGAGGTCGATGATGTCGGTGAGGCGGTTGGCGTCCGGATTGGAGTCGGTGTTGCCGCCGCCGATGGTCAGCACCTTCTGGTCCTGCGCCGGGGGCAGCAGCACGCTCATCGACTGGTCCCGCTCGTCCTTGCGCTGGAGGCCGGGTACCTCGGTGATGGTGTTGGCCCCGTAGTCGTAGATCGCGGAGCCGGTGCCGGGGATGTTGTTGCCGAAGACGTGGCTGCCGGAGTAGAAGAGCCGGCCGTCCTGCATGAGGATCATCGACGGGTACAGGCCCCAGTACGACCAGGTCTGGTTGACCTGCCAGGTCGGCAGCCACTTCTGCTGCTCGTCCGACCACAGCTCCGCCGTCACCGAGCCGGTGGAGTCCTCGCGCAGGCCGCCGAAGGAGATGACGTCGCCGTTGCCGAGGATCGTCGCCGACGGGTACCAGTGGCCGTCGTTCATGTCGTTGGTCTTGAGGTAGGTCTCGGTCTCCGGGTCGAAGACGTACGAGTCCTTGAAGCCCTGGTAGCCGATCGTGCCGTCCGCCGAGGGGTAGCCCAGGTTGCCGCTCATGACGAGCACGCGACCGTCCTTGAGCTGCACGTGCCCGGCGCAGAACATGTCCTTGGGCGTCGGGATGGTCCTGTAGTCGCCGGTCTGCGGGTCGTAGACCGCGGAGGTGAAGGTGCCCGCCTCGAACATCTCCGGGTCGTTGCCGGAGCCCGCGATCAGCAGCACCTTGCCGTTGTGCAGCACGACCGAGTGCATGGAGCGGACCGGGTTCTCGGTGGGCAGCACGTCCCAGCTGCCGTCGGCGCACTCCTCGGCGGTGCCCGTGCACTCCGGGTCCGGAATCGGGTCGGCGACCTGCTCCATCGTGTAGTCGTCGGTGGTCGCCGAGCCTGTGCCGTAGACGGAGACGCCCCAGCTGATGCGGTCGGTGCCGGCCGGGACCTCGGGGGTGCGGACGCTCGCCTGCGTCCAGTCTGCCGCCAGGTCCAGGGTCTTCAGGTCGGTCCAGTACTGCCAGCCCGCGGTGGCGTCGTGCCGGAAGAGGGTGAGTGAGGCGTCCGGGGTCGTCGTCTTGTACCAGAGCGACAGGTCGTACTGCTTGCCCTCCGTCACCACCGGCGCGCACTCGGCGGACTCGGTGATCAGGGCCTTGCGGTCGCCGTCGACGCGACGGGTCAGCTCCACCTTCATGGCCTTGTCGCCGGAGTGGGCGTCGGCGACCGTCTCGAAGGTGAAGTCGTTGTCGCCCCAGCCGGACTTCTCCCAGCAGTACGGCATGTCGCCGGTGCCGGCGGTCTCGAAACCGGGGTTGGTGATCAGGTCGGCGGCGGAGGCGGGCTGCGGCGCGGTGAGGAGGAGGCCGCCGGTGAGGGCGGACACCGCCAGGAGCGCGGAGGTTCTCCGTCGGGGAGCCCGGCGGAGGACTCTTCGCGGTCTGCTTCTCATGCGTCACTCCTTGCTGTGCGGGCCGTACGGCGTCGGCGCGGGAGGTACACCAGCGCTTCGGTCCCGGCGAAGCGCAGGACGAAGGTGATGACGAGAGCCAGCGCGGTGGCCGGCAGCACGGCAAGTTCGAACTGGCCGACGAGCAGGGCGATCAGCGGGATGCGCAGCACCAGGTCGGCGTTGGCGATCAGCGCGAACCTCAGGGTCCGGTCGGCCCAGTGCCGGTGCCGGCGCCGATCGCGGAAGAGCAGCCGCTCCAGGAGCAGGAAGTTCCAGGCCACGCCGAACTGGTTGGCGGCGATCTCGGCGGGCAGGTAGTGCACGCCCGCCTCGGTGAACGCCCACAGGGCGGCCAGGTTCGGCACGAAGCCGCTCAGCCCGATCAGCCCGAAGGCGACCATGCGGGCCAGCGGCGAGGCGGTGCGCAGTCCGGCCAGGTGGCGCAGGAAGCGCATGCCCTCCTGGGCCGTGGACTTGGACTCGCCGGCGAACCGCTCCTCGAAGACGAAGGGCACTTCGGTGACGGCCTGGGGGCGGCTGCGGACGGCCAGCTCCAGGAGGATCTTGTAGCCCAGCGGCTTGAGCACGTCGGCGGTGACCTCGCTGCGGCGGATGGCGAAGAAGCCGCTCATCGGGTCGCTGATGCCGTGCAGGCGGCGCGGGAAGAGCGCCTTCGTCAGCCAGGTCGCCGCGCGGGAGACGGCGACCCGGTAGCTGCCCGCGAGGCCGGCGCGGCTGCCGCCCTTGACGTAGCGGGAGGCGACGACCAGTCCGGCGCCCGTCCGCTCGCCGGTGGCGACCAGCTCCGGCACCAGGGAGGGCGGATGCTGGCAGTCGCCGTCCATGACGACGATCCAGGCCGACCCGGCCGCCCGCATGCCCTCGACGACGGCGCCGCCGAGCCCGCCGGAGGGTTCGGCGCGGTGCAGGACGGTGACCGGGAAGGGGCAGTCGGGCGCCGCCGCGCGGATCACGTCCGGGGTGTCGTCGGTGGAGTCGTCCACGAAGACGACCTCACAGGGCAGCCGGGCGGGCACGGACTCGGTGATGAGGCGGAGCAGCCGCCGTACGTTGCCGGACTCGTTGAAGGTCGGTACGACGATGGTGACGGCGCCCGGCTCGGGGACCTCCGCGGCGCCTACGGCCGGATCGCCCAGCTCGCCGGGGACGGTGGACTCGTGACTCATCGGGCGGCTCCGGAGGGCTGGACGCGGCGGATCTCGATACGGTCCGCACCGGTGCCGAAGACGGCGACCGGAGCCGAGTGGTTCATGGCCGCCTTCACGTTGGGCAGGTCGACCGCGTCGCGCCGCACCGTCGGGGAGGCCACCACGTAGTCGATGTCCCGCCAGCCGCCCGGCATCGTCTTGGTGACGGCCGGGTCGAGGTCGGCCTTGTAGAACCAGATGACGCCGAGCCCGGGTTCGTACCCGGCGTGCACGAGGTCCAGCCAGAGCGCGTCGTCGACGAGGACGCGGGTGTCCTCCGGGTTGGGGACCTCGCTCGCCAGCCAGTCGGCGGCGGCCTCGTAGGGAGCGTTGGCGTCGGCGGTGACGGCGGTCCGGTCGCCGTCGTACCAGCGGGGTACGACGTAGGCGCCGGCGGCGAGCACCAGGACGCCGGCGAGGGCGTACCGCCCCAGGGTGACGCCCCGCTTCTCGGCCTCGGTGCGCCATCTGCGCAGGACGGCGTGGGCGACGCTCGCCGCGCCGCCGGCCAGCACCAGGGCGAGGAAGGGCAGCGCCTGGATGACGTACATGGCGGGCAGGTAGCCGCTGGGGCGCAGGGCGAGGGCGGCGAGGATCGCGACCGTGAGGGCCGGGCCGGCCAGGGCGCGGGCGGTGACCGACCAGCGCCAGGTGACCAGCAGGAGCAGCGCCCCGGCGAGACCGCCGAGGGGCAGGACCCGGTCGTAGTAGAGCCAGGACTGCAGGACGCCCCACGAGCCGGAGCCCTCGTCGAGGATGAAGCCGGAGCCGGGGCGGGTGAGCTGGTACTCGATGCCCTCCCACAGGGACACGTGCCCTTCGCCCGGCAGCAGCTCGCCCTTGAGCAGGGCGAACAGCGGATAGGAGAAACCGATGAGCGCGCAGGCCGTGACGGCGCCGGTCAGGGCGAACTTGCGGGTGTCCCGGTGGCTGTGCCGCCAGGCGGTGACGAAGAGGGCGGGCAGGACGACGAGCATCGTCTCCTTGGTGAGCACGGCCGTCGCGGCTGCGATGCCCGCCCCGAAGTGGTGCCACAGGTGCCGGCTCGGTGAGGCGGCCAGCGCGAAGGCCAGCAGGGTCCACATCACCGCGAGGTTGTCGAGGAAGATCTCCCGCTGGAGGACCACCGACAACGGGGAGAGCCCGAAGAGGGCCATGGCGAGCCCGGCAGCCCAGCGGGGCAGGGACAGGCGGCGGGCGATGACGTGGACGAGGACGGCGGACACCGCGCTGACCAGCAGCATCACGCCGCGCATGGTGCCGACGGTCATCGACTCGGGGCTGAGCAGCGCCGGTACCCAGGTCAGCACTGCTATCTGGATCCAGCCGAGCGGCGGGTGGTCGTACCAGTAGGTGTAGTGGGCCAGGCCCTCGCCCTGCTGGACGGCCCAGGCCTGGGCGAGGTAGGTGCCCTCGTCGTCACTGAGGGTCGGGTAGTCGGAGATGTTCCAGCCCTGCACGAGCATGATCGCCACGAGGAGCGTGCCGCAGAGCAGGAGGTCGGGGCGCGAGGAGCGCAGGCGGCCCGGTGGTGCCGCTCTCCGGGCGGGCGGGTCGCTGTCGTGGGCAGGCGTGCGCTGCGCGGGGACCTCGGTGCCGGTCGCCGCTGGGAGGGTCGAGGTCACGCGGGGACGTCCTCTCGGTCCACCGGCGCGAGATGGACGCCGACATGGCTGGTCAACTCCCAGTCGTTGCGGCCGCGTTGCTCGCGCCAGACGGCGCGGACGGCGGCCCCGGCCAGGAGGACCTGGTAGAAGGGGCCGCCGACGATCAGTTTCACGTAGTGCGTGAAGCGGACCCGGAGGCCGTACTGCTTGCCGAAGTCGTGCAGACCGACGACCTCGAAGACGAAGGTGACCAGGGCGGTGACGGCCGGCAGGAAGGTGACGAAGGCGATGCCGACGGGCACGTCCAGCAGCAGCGCGACGGCCGCGTTGAGCGGGATGATCACACCGGTGAAGGCCTGGAAGAACGGCGTCATCAGGGTGTAGCGGGCCAGCAACCGCTGGGTGAAGGTGGGCAGTTGCCTCCAGTCCTTCTTCCGGTACACCTGGAGGAAGCCCTGGTTCCAACGGGTGCGTTGCTTCAGCAGGGAGATCAGCGTGCCCGGGGTCTCCTCGCGGGTGACCATGTCGGAGTCGTAGGCGACGACGACCTTCTTGCCGATGCTGGAGAGCCGGACGCCGAGGTCGCAGTCCTCGGCCAGGCAGTCGGGGTCCCAGCCGTCGGCCGCGCGGAGCACGTCCGTGCGCACGAAGACGGTGTTGCCGCCGAGCGGGATGAACCCCTTCTGCGCGTGCAGGTGCAGCCGGGAGCGGAACCAGAAGAAGTACTCCAGGCAGTTGCGCAGGCTGTACCAGCTGGAGTGGAAGTTGATCAACTGGACGCCGCCCTGCACGACGTCGGCGCCGGTGGTGCGGAAGGCGTGGTCGACGTGGGCGAGCAGCGCCGGGTGGACCTGGTCCTCGGCGTCGAAGACCCCGACGACGTCGCCGCGGCAGTGCGGCAGCGCCGTGTTCATGGCCCTCGGCTTGTTCTTCTTCTCGTGGGTGTCGACGACGACCCGCAGGCGCGGATCACGGCCGGCGGCCCGCTCGGCGACGGCGGTGGTCTCCGGATCGTCGTGCCCGACGATCACGATGATCTCGAAGTCGGCGTGGGTCGAGGTCAGCAGCCGCTGGATGGTCTGGTCGAGCACCGCCTGCTCGTGCCGCGCGGGCACGAGCAGCGAGAACGACACGTGCTCGTCCCCGTCCGGCGGGCTGAACCGGGTCGAGGCCAGGACCTCCGGCGTACGCCAGGCGTGCATCTGCCACCACAGCGTGAACGCCGCCATCCAGAAGAGCGCCAGTGAAACAGCAGCGATGAACACGGACGTCAGCAAAAAGATCCCCCCAGATCTTGAACTCCCCCTGCCGCGGCGGCGCGCCCGAACCCGGGCGACCACTCCGCCGCGTCACGGTGGAGAGGCTAGGGGTAATCTGTGAAACACATAAGGTGGTTGAGTGAAGAGCGTGTTTCCTCACGACGAGGACCGGGTCTGAACATTTCACCCACCGGTCGCGTTCCGGTTGTTTCTCTTTATGTCGTTTCAGCTGTTCAGGCTGGCGCGGAGAAGTTCCGGATCGGTGGTCGGCGCGTCGCAGGTGAAGTTGCGGCAGACATACGCCGCCGGCGCCCCGCCCACCAGTGGCCGGTCGGCGAGCAAGGGGAATTCGTCGCTCCCCTCGGCGCCGAAGGCGACGACCGCCCCGGGCGCCGTCCCCAGGAGCGCCGTACGGTGCAGGCCCTCGGCCGCGGCGTCACCCGACGCGGGCCCGACCACGGCGACTTCGCGGGGACCGTCGAGCAGCGCCTCGGCAGCGGCCAGACCCCAGCCGACGAAGCGCGGGACGCGCGGACCGAGCGCCTTCACCACGCCGAGCGCGTGCTCGGCCGCGCTGCGGTGGGGCTCCGAGCCGGTGTGGGCGGCGTAGGACAGGAGGGCTCCGGCGGCGGCGGTCCAGCCGGACGGGGTGGCGTTGTCGGTGGGGTCCTGCGGGCGGCGGATCAGCCGCTCGGCGTCGGAGGCGGTGTCGTAGAGCGATCCGGACTCGTCCGTGAAGCGGGTGAGGACGTGGTCGAGCAGCAGCCCGGCGAAGTCCAGCCAGACGCCCTCCCCGGTGACCGACGCCAGCGCGAGGAAACCCTCGGCCACGTCGGCGTAGTCCTCCAGCACCCCGGCGTGGGCGCCCGCGCGGCCGTCCTTGCTGGTGCGGAAGAGCCGGGCGTGGTCGTCGAGGTGCAGCCGCACGAGCAGGTCGGCGGCGGCGCCGGCGGCCTCCACGAGGTCGGGGCGCTCGAAGTAGGCGCCCGTCTCGGCGAGCGCGGCGATCGCGAGCCCGTTCCAGGCGGCGACCACCTTGTCGTCCCGGCCGGGGGCGGGACGGCCTTCCCGGGCGGCCAGCAGCCGCTCCCGGACGGAGGCGATCCGGTCGGCGTCGAACACAGTGTCCTGCTGCGGCAGTTGCAGCACTGAGGAACCGTGTTCGAAGGTGCCTTCCCGGGTCACGCCGAAGTACTGCGCGGCGAGCTCGGCGTCCGCTTCCCCCAGGACCTCGGTGAGCTGCTCGGGCGTCCACACGTAGTAGGCGCCCTCGACGTGCCTGCCGGTGCCGTCGTCGCTGTCGGCGTCCAGCGCGGAGGCGAAACCGCCCTCGGCGGTGCGCAGCTCGCGGACCATGAAGTCGGCGGTCTCCAGGGCGACCCGGCGGGCGAGCTCGGAGCCGGTGGCACGCCACAGGTGGGCGTAGACGCGGCACAGCAGGGCGTTGTCGTACAGCATCTTCTCGAAGTGCGGCACCACCCACTCGCGGTCGACCGAGTAGCGGGCGAAGCCGCCGCCCAACTGGTCGTAGATGCCGCCGCGCGCCATCCGTTCACAGGTGTCGGACGCCATCTGGAGCGCGCCCTCGGCGCCGGTGCGGGCGTGATGGCGCAACAGGAACTCGATCACCATGGACGGCGGGAACTTCGGCGCCCCGCCGAACCCGCCGCGCTGAGGGTCGTACTCCCGGGTGAGCCCGAGCAGCGCCTGTCCGAGCTCGGCCTCGCCGGGGGCCTGGGCGTCGCCGTAGGAGATCTCCCGCCCGGCGAGGTCCCGCACGATCTTCCCCGCGACCTCCGTGACCTCACCGCGCCGCTCCGCCCATGCCTGGCGCACACCCTGGAGCACCTGCCGGAAGGACGGCATGCCGTGCCGGGGCTCGGGCGGGAAGTAGGTGCCGAAGTAGAAGGGCTCGGCGTCCGGGGTGAGGAAGACGGTCATGGGCCAGCCGCCCTGCCCGGTCGCCGCCTGCACGGCCTCCATGTAGACGGCGTCGACGTCGGGGCGCTCCTCGCGGTCGACCTTGACGGACACGAAGTGCTCGTTCAGGTACGCGGCGGTGGCGTCGTCCTCGAAGGACTCGTGCGCCATGACGTGGCACCAGTGGCACGCGCTGTAGCCGACGCTGAGGAGGACGGGGACATCGCGCCGCCGGGCCTCTTCGAACGCGCCGGCCTCCCACGGCCACCAGTCGACGGGGTTCTCCGCGTGCTGGAGGAGGTACGGGGACGTCGCCTGCGCAAGTCGGTTGGCCATGCCTCCATCCTCGCGCACCCGCCCGCGAAAACCTGTGGAAGGGCGCCGCCGCGCGCCATTACCGTGCTGCCTGACCGAGTCGTCTGGGCAAGGACGTGCCGTTGTACACCGTGTGAGACCTCCCGAGCGCTGAATCGTCGCGCGTCGCGCTTGTGCGCCGCGCCCTTTCTGCTGCGGAATTCTCACTGGAACCGGTGTACTTCTGTGCTCGACAACTGGGCGGTCATTCCCGCCTGCCTGCCTCTCGTCCGCCGTCGTTGCCACGCGTGCGGGTCCGGCCGCTTCCGGGTGAACGGCAAGTTTCGCGTCAACGCCAACCACAAGCGCATCGACGCCTGGCTCCTCGCGCTCTGCGCCGCCTGCGGGGACACCACGAAGATCACCGTCCTGGAGCGGAGGAACGTGCGTTCCGTACGGCCCGAGCTGTTGGACCGGATGCACGACAACGACGCCGCCCTGGCGTCCGAGCTGCTCCGGGACCCGGCCCTGCTGCACCCCAATCGCATCGCCCTCGACTGGGAAGGCGCCTGGCGCCTCGACACCGGCGGATCGGATCACCTGGACCGCGAGGTGATCGACGTGTCGGTCCGCTTCGAGGTGCGGATACCCGTCCGGCCGGTGCGGCTGATCGCCGAGGGGTGCGGTCTCTCGCGGGCCGAGGTGAAGAGACTGATCACGGAGGGGAAGCTCGTGTCGGCGGTCCGGCTGAGCGGCAGGTGCTCCGGCGACTTCACCTTCACGCTCAAGCGCTGAGCCCCGGCTCGGCGCCCGGACCCAGGGCCTGTCCGGCGAAGCGCGCCGGGCAGGCCCTGGTGGAAACAGCACACGTGCCGGGAGGTTCGGCATGCTCCCGGGAGGGGACGGCGGCCGGTCAGTAGTCGACGCGGTCCGTCTTGGCGAGCCAGGCGTCGAACGGCTGGGTGCGGTGGGGCAGGTCGAGGTGTTCGACGGCCATGGGCCACATCTCCTGGGGCCGCTTCTCGAACAGGTCGTAGAACTTGCGGTCGTCGAAGCCGGCCACGGCGGCGTCGTGGCGGTCGGCGGAGTAGATCAGCCGGTCGACGCGGGCCCACAGGGAGGAGGACAGGCACATCGGGCAGGGCTCGCAGGAGGTGACGAGGGTGCAGCCCTCCAGGCTGAACGTGCCGAGCTTCCGGCAGGCCGCGCGGATGGCGCTGACCTCGGCGTGCGCGGTGGGGTCGAGGCTGGAGGTGACCTTGTTGTTGGCGACGGCGACGATGTCGCCGTCCTTGGCGATGAGCGCGCCGAAGGGGCCGCCGCCGTTCGCGACACTGGTGGTGGCGAGCCCGATGGCCCGGTCCATCCAGGCGCGCTCGTACTCGCGGATGCCGGTCTCGGCGGCGTGGGTGGTCATGGCGGCTCCTCGGCTGGTGTGTGGGCGGAACGGCGGCTGCAACCTGTAGGGAGGAGTACACAGGCTGCTGGCCGGAACCGGCCAGGGGCCGAAGGCACGAACAACGAGCAGGCTGGTACCGGTGCTTCGTAGACTCCTACGAAAGCCTTAGGACAAGCGGCGCCACCGACCCGGGAGCATGCCGAAGGGGTGCCTCGTCCGCGTCGTCCAGGCGGGCCGGGCACCCCTGAAGGGCGTCTCAGGAGGGTCAGCCCCCCGCTGATTCGAAGGTGCGCAGCAGATCGGCCGCGACGCTCACGGCGATGGTCGCGGGTTCCTTGCCGGCGATGTCGGGGAGCCCGATCGGCGTCTTGATCCGGTCGATGACGGTGTCGTCGTGGCCGCCCTCGGTGGCGAGGCGCTTGCGGAACCGCGCCCACTTGGCCACCGACCCGATCAGCCCGATGGAACCGAGGTGGTCGGTGCGCAGGGCGGCGTCGCACAGGGCCGCGTCCTCGGCGTGGTCGTGGGTCATGATCAGGACGTGGGTGCCGGGCGGCAGCTCGGCCAGCACCTCCTCCGGCAGCAGCGGCGTGTGGTGCACGTGCACCTGGGCCACCGCGTCGGCCAGCACGCCGAGCCGCTCCTCGGTGAGGAGGTCGGCGCGGCTGTCGACGAGGTGCAGGTCGAGGTCCTGGCGGGCCAGGATGCGGGCCAGTTCGAGCCCTACGTGCCCGACCCCGAAGACCGCCACGGCCCTGACCACCGGGAGCGGTTCGAGCAGTACCGAGACCGTGCCGCCGCAGCACTGCACGCCGTGCTGGTTGGTCACCTTGTCGTTCAGCGCGAAGTCGATCAGTTCCGGCTTCGGCTCGGACGCGGTGACCATCTCCCGGGCCCGGTCGATCGCCACGGCCTCGACGTTGCCGCCGCCGATCGAGCCCCACGTCCCGGTCCGCCCCACGACGAGCTTCGCACCGGCGTCGCGCGGGGCGTGGCCGCGCACGGTCGCGACGGTCACCAGCACGCCGGGCTCCCGGCGAGCCCGCAACCGCGCGACCGCGGCGACCCACGTCATGTCAGGCACCGCTCAGCGCTGCCGCGCCGGTGCGGGCCTCGCCCCCGTCGGAGGCGGCTTCGTCGCGGGCCCTGCCCTCCCCGGCGGTGTCACCACGCCGGGCCTCCTGGATCGCCCAGTACACCGCCTCGGGGGTCGCGGGTGAAGCGAGCTCGACGCTCACCCCGTCCGGCCCGAACGCGGCGGCGGCCTGCCGCAGCGCCTCGCGCACCGAGAACGCCAGCATCAGCGGCGGCTCGCCCACCGCCTTGGAGCCGTAGACCGCGCCCTCCTCGGTGGCGTTCTCCAGCAGGGTGACGTTGAACTCCTCGGGCATCTCCGAGAAGCTCGGCAGCTTGTAGGTGCTGGCGGCCTGGGTCAGCAGCCGGCCGCGGTTCGGGCCGTCGCCGGTGTCCCAGCGCAGGTCCTCCAGCGTCAGCCAGCCCGCACCCTGCACGAAGCCGCCCTCGACCTGACCGATGTCGATCATCGGGGAGAGGCTGTCGCCGACGTCGTGCACGATGTCCACGCGCCGGATGCGGTACGCGCCGGTGAATCCGTCCACCTCCACCTCGGTCGCCGCGGCGCCGATCGCGAAGTACTTGAACGGCGAGCCCCGGAAGGACTTCGCGTCCCAGTGCAGCCCCTCGGTCCGGTAGTAGCCGGCCGCCGACAGCTGGACCCGCTGGAAGTACGCGGTGCGCACCAGGTCGTCCCAGGCCAGCTCCTCGTCGCTGCCCAGGGCGCGCGCCACGCCCTCGACGATGCGCACGTCCGAGGCGTTCGCGCCGAGCTGGGAGGCGGCCACCTGCAGCAGTCGCCCGCGCAGCTGCTCACAAGCGTTCCTGATCGCCCCGCCGTTGAGGTCCGCCCCCGAACTGGCGGCGGTGGCTGAGGTGTTGGGCACCTTGTCGGTGCGGGTCGGGGCGAGACGGACCTTGTGCAGCGGGATGCCCAGCGTGGTCGCGGCCACCTGAATCATCTTGGTGTGCAGGCCCTGGCCCATCTCGGTGCCGCCGTGGTTGATCAGGACGGAGCCGTCCTTGTAGATGAGCACCAGCGCGCCGCCCTGGTTGAAGGCGGTGAGGTTGAACGAGATGCCGAACTTGACGCCGGTGACCGCGAGCGCCCGCTTGGTGTGCGGGTGCGCGGCGTTGAAGGCGGCGATCTCGCGCCTGCGGTCGGCGATGCCGCCGTTCTCCCGCACCTGCTGCCAGACGGTGGTGATCCGCTCGGGCTGGGAGACCGGCTGTCCGTACGGCGTCGTCTGGCCCTGGCCGGGCCGGTAGAAGTTGCGTTCGCGCAGCTCCATGGGGTCCAGGCCGAGCCGCGGCGCGCAGCGGCCGAGGATGTCCTCGATCACCAGCATGCCCTGCGGTCCGCCGAAGCCGCGGAAAGCGGTGTTGGAGACGGTGTTGGTCCTGGCGATGCGGCCGGCGACGCGCGCGTTGGGGATCCAGTACGTGTTGTCGATGTGGCACAGCGCCCGCGCCAGCACCGGCTCGGACAGGTCCAGGCTCCAGCCGCCGTCCGCGGTCAGCGTGGCGTCCAGGGCCTGGATGCGGCCCTCGGTGTCGAAGCCGATTTTCCAGGTGGCGTGGAATCCGTGCCGCTTGCCGGACATGGTCATGTCCTGGGTCCGGTTGAGCCGGAACCGGACCGGGCGGCCGGTCAGCTTGGCGCCGAGCGCGGCGACGGCCGCGAAGCCGTGCGGCTGCATCTCCTTGCCGCCGAAGCCGCCGCCCATCCGCAGGCACTGCACGGTCACCTCGTGGGCGGGCACACCGAGCACGTGCGAGACGATCTCCTGGGTCTCGGACGGGTGCTGGGTGCTGGACTGGATGAACAGCTGCCCGTTCTCGTCGACCTGGGCGAGCGCGGCGTGGGTCTCCAGATAGAAGTGCTCCTGGCCGGAGAACCGGAACTCGCCGGTGAACACGTGCGCGGAGTCGGCGAAGCCGGCGTCGACGTCGCCGTGCGACATGACGGGGCGGGCGCCGTGGTAGCTGTCCGCCTCGATCGCGTCCCGCAGCGTGATCACGGAGGGCAGTTCGTCGAGCTCCACCTCGACGGCCGCCGCACCGAGCCGGGCCGCCTCCAGGGTCTCGCCGAGCACCCAGGCGACCGCGTGGCCGTGGAACATGACCTCGTCGGGGAAGAGCGGTTCGTCGTGCTTCATACCGGCGTCGTTGACGCCGGGCACGTCGGCGCCGGTCAGCACGCGGACCACGCCGGGCACGGCGAGCGCGGGCGCGGTGCGCAGCGCGGTGATCCGCCCGCGGGCCCTCATCACCTGGACCGGGTGGGCGTGCAGGACGTCCTTGGTGCGCTGGACCAGGTCGTCGGTGTAGAGGGCGGTGCCCGTGACGTGCTGGTAGGCGCTCTCGTGGGGCACCGAGAGGCCGACGGCCGGCTTGTCGGGGCGCTCGGACAGGTGGCTCATGACGGCACCGCCTCGGTGGTCTGGGCGTACAGCTTCAGCAGGCTCTGGCCGAGCATCGCGGAACGGTAGAGGGAGCTGGCGCGATGGTCGTCCATCGGTGTGCCCTCGCCCCGCAGCACCCGGGCCGCCGCCTCGGCGGTCGCGGCCGACCACGGCCTGCCCTCCAGGGCCGCCTCGGTGGCAAGTGCGCGGACCGGGGTGGCGGCCACGCCGCCCAGGCCGATGCGCGCCTTGCGGACGGTCCCTTCCTCGATGTCCAGCGCGAAGGCGACCGCCACGCTGGAGATGTCGTCGAAGCGCCGCTTGGCGATCTTGTGGAAGGCCGTGACCGGCGACAGCGGCAGCGGGACGCGCACCGCGCGGATCAGCTCGCCGGGGCGGCGCACGCTCCGCCGGTAACCGGTGAAGTAGTCCGCCAGCGGGACCTCGCGCTCACCGTCGGCGTCGGCGAGCACCACCGACGCCTCCAGTGCGAGCAGCACCGGCGGGCTGTCGCCGATGGGCGAGCCGGTGCCGAGGTTGCCTCCCAGGGTGGCGCCGTTGCGGATGAGCCGGGAAGCGAACTGCGGGAACAGCTCCGCCAGCAGCGGGACGGTGCCGTCGAGCCGGCGTTCGATCTCGGTGAGAGTCAGCGCCGCACCGATCTCGATGCGGTCGGATTCGACGCGCAGCGCCCGCAGTTCGGGCAGCCGGTCGACGGCGACCACGCAATCCGCCCGGCGGGAGCGGATGTTCACCTCCACGCCCCAGTCGGTGCTCCCCGCGACCACCACCGCGTCGGGCCGCTCGCGCAGCAGCCGCAGCGTTTCGGCCAGGGTGTCCTTGCGAAGGAACACGCGGTCGTCCTGGGTGTATTCGGTGGCGACCGGCGCGGGCGGAGCCTGTTCGCGGCGCCGCGCCAGCGGGTCATCGTCGGTGGGCGCGCCGACGGCGAAGGCCGCGTCGCGAATGGGGCGGTAACCGGTGCAGCGGCACAGGTTCCCGCTCAGCGCGTGCAGGTCGAACCCGTTGGGGCCGTGCTCGGCGTCGGTGCCGTCGGCCGCCCCGGCGCCCGGGTCCGCGTGCGCGCAGCGGTCGGGCCGGTAGTACTCGGCGGCCATGCTGCACACGAATCCCGGCGTGCAGTATCCGCACTGGGAGCCGCCGCGGACCGCCATCTCCTCCTGCACCGGGTGCAGGACGGCCGGCGTGCCGGGCTCCGCCGCGGTGGCGAGGCCCTCCGAGGTGACGACCTCCTGGCCGTCGAGCGCCGCGACCGGTACCAGGCAGGCGTTGACCGCCACCCAGTCGGTGGGCTTGTTCACGCCGGGGCGTGCCACCAGGACGGAACAGGCGCCGCACTCGCCCTCGGCGCAGCCCTCCTTGGTGCCGGTCAGGCCGCGCTCGCGCAGGAAGTCCAGCACCGTGGTGTGGGGCGCGACGGGCGCGATCGGTTCTTCCTTCCCGTTGACCGTGATCCGTGCCGCTACCATCACAGGCCCCCGATCCGGCTCGAGGCAGCTCGATTCATCATGTTCGCCAATTTCAAGCAGCTTTCTGTGCTCGGGCGCGCTCAGAGGCGCCACGAAAAGGAGCGAGCGCAATTCGGCACGCGACAGCGGCATGCCGTGAAGTGATGAGGTGAGGGACCGGGAAATCCGGACAACCCAGAATGTGCCACCTGTGGGCACAGGAGAAACGGCTTGCTCAGCAGCCGTGCGCGACCCGACCCGGAACCCACACCGTGCGGCGGGCGAGGCGACCGAGATCAGAGTTCGTGTACATCCGCCGGTCGCCTCCTTTCGAAAGTCCTGGATCCGCTTCCAACGCAAATTAGTGGGCGGGGTCACCGGGGTCAAGAGGTGAACCGGCCGATTGTCCGGAACCGATGAACAACAGACCTCTCCCCAGGGTCTTCCCACAGCAGGAGACTTGACCGACGCACAACCTGGGAAGGACCCGGGAACGGGCCGGGAGAACTCCAGAGTGGTCTGGGGACACCCGGGTGGCACCGATGCCGCCGGAGGGGGCGCGACATGCGGGACAGTCATCGGTCGGAGGCCGAGCGGCTACTGAGGCGGGCCGTGGAGGAGGAGGTCCGGCGCTCGGGCGGGCGCACGGACGGGAACGTGCTGCTCTCCCGGGCCCGCGCCTCCCTGGACGCGATGGCGGGCACGGCCGCCGAGGAGTACGAGGCCTACACCCGTGCGCTGGACGAGGCGGCGGCCGGCCAGCTGACCTTCCGGCAGCGGTACGCCCGGGAGGGCGCCGGCACTCCCCTGCTGGTGGCCGCCGTGGCGGCGGTCGCCGCGGTGGTGGCCGACATGGCCCTCGGCACCGGTGCGAGCACCGCGGTGGGCGCGGGCGTGACCGTGGGGGTCGTCGGCGCCGCGGCGACCGTGGTGAAGGTCGTCGGGTCCCACGTGCCGGCCGCCCACCACCGCGCCGGGGCCGTCAGCCAGCCCGGCGGACCCGAGCAGTTGCGGTTGCAGTGGCTGACGGCGCTGGAGGTACGGGGCATCCGGCCGTTTTTGGACCAGCAGCGGATGCTCGCCGCGTCCACCGGCCCCAAGAAGGCGGGGCCCAAACTGCGGGGCGCCGACAAGAGCGCGGCGGCGCGCGGACGCAGCGCGCTGGAACAGTCGCTCGCGCAGCTGCCGGAGCCGGAGGCCACCTTCGCGGGCCGGCGGCAGGAGATGGCACGGCTGCGGCAGTGGGTGCAGGCGGCCCGCGCGAGCGCGCAGACCCGGCCGACGGTGGTGGTGCTGCACGGGACGCCGGGCAGCGGCCGTACGACGCTCGCGGTGCGGGCCGCCCACGAGCTGCGGGACTACTTCCGCGGGGCCTGCGTGGTGGACCTGCGCGGGGACGGCCCTGCCTCGGGCGGCGAGTCGCCGCTGAGCACCCGGGACGCCCTGCTGCACCTGCTGAACCGGCTCGGGGCGCCCCGCGAGCAGCTGCTGTTCCGGGAGCGATCGTCGGCGGCCCAGCAGGTCAAGCGGCTCAGCGAGCTGTACCACCAGCACCTGACGGGCGTGCCGGTCACCGTCGTGCTGGACGACGCCTCGGACCCCGAGCAGGTGCGCACGCTGATCCCGGAACGGTCGGACAGCCTGGTGCTGGTCACCGCGCGGGAGCCGCTCCGCCTGCCGCCCGACCTGCCGGCGCGGGCGTACGACCTGCCCGTCGGGGCGCTGGACGCGGCCGGCGCGGAGGAGCTGCTGGCCGCCTGCGCGCAGGACAGCTCGGGTCCCTACGAC
This sequence comes from Streptomyces mutabilis, assembly GCF_014649815.1. Classification (GTDB taxonomy): domain Bacteria; phylum Actinomycetota; class Actinomycetes; order Streptomycetales; family Streptomycetaceae; genus Streptomyces; species Streptomyces mutabilis. Next base: position 158,944 of record NZ_BMTT01000002.1, read on the forward strand.
GCCGAGGCCGGCGACCGCATCCGGGAGCTGTGCGGCGGGCTGCCGCTGGCCCTGCGCATCGCGGGGTCGTCGCTGGGCCCCCGCTCGCCGCGCGCCCTGGCGAGCGACCTGGGCGCCTACGGGCCGGTGGAGCCGCTCGAACGGGCGCTGTGGCTGCGCTACACCGACCAGCCGGAGCCCGCCCGTCGGCTGCTGCGCCGGCTGGCGCTGGCCGGGCGCACCTCGCTGGGCCCCCCGGCCGCCGCCGCGCTGCTGGCCACGGACGAGACGGAGGCGGCCCGGCAGCTCGCGGAACTGTCGCGGGCGGGCCTGCTCGATCACGTACGGGGCAGCCGTTACCGGCTGCACGACGTGGTGCGGGCCTTCGCCCGGGCCCGGCTGGCCGACGAGGAGGAGCCGGGCGCGCGGGCGGCGGCGCAGGAACGGCTGATCGCGAACTACGCCGAGCTGGCCGACTCGGTACTGCGCCTGGTCGACGGCAACATGTCGACCCGCTCGGACCGGTTCGGGCAGTACGGCTTCACGTCCCTGGACGAGGCGCTGCGCTGGCTGGACGACGAGTCGAGCTTCATCACGGCGACGCTCCGGCACGCGGAGGGCGTCGACCAGGGCGCGGTGCTGAACCTGCTGGGCGCGCTGTGCGACTACTGCCTGCTGCGCGGCGACCTGTACCGGCTGGGCGAGATCAGCGAGCTGGCGCAGTCCGTGGACCAGGGGCTGCTGGTGCGGTCGGTGCAGTGGCGTACCGGCATCGCGGCGCGGCAGCTGGGCGAGCTGGACAAGGCGCGGACGACGCTCAGCTCCGTGGTCGACCTGTACATGGAGGCCCACCACGACGCGGGGGCGGCGCGTGCCCTGTGCTCGCTGGGCATCACGCTGCACCACCAGGGCAATCTGACCGAGGCGGCGGCGAAACTGCGGGAGGCGCTGGACCTCCAGGCATCGCCCGAGCTGGACACCGACCGGGCGTGGACGCTGCACGCGCTGGCGGCGGTGCAACGCGACCGGGCCCGGCTCGCCGAGGCCCTCGACCTGCTCACCGAGTCGCTGGTGCTGCACCGCGCGGGCGAGTCGGTGCACGGCCAGGCGTGGGCCCACTTCCAGCTCGGCCAGCTGCACCTGCGCTTGGGGGACGTACCGCGGGCCGAGACGGAGCTACGCACGGCCCTGGAGCTGTACGGCCGCACCCAGGACGCCCGCGGCGAGGCCTGGGCACTGACCCAGCTGGCGCGGGCCCGGCTGATGGACGGTGACGTGACCGCGGCGGTGGAGGAGCTGCGGCGGGCGGCGACCCGGCACCGCGAGAACGAGGACGCGCGCGGCAAGGCGTGGAGCTTCTACTACCTGGGCCAGGCGCTGGAGGAGACGGGCGCCCTGGACCAGTCGGTGCGTGCGCTGGAACGCTCCCGCACGATGTTCTCCCGGATGCGGGACGCGTACGGCCTGGCCTGCGCCCGGCACCACTCGGCCCGGGTGACCCGCGACCAGCGGGCCGCCCAGACGGGTTCGCTGCGCAACTCCGGTTTCGCCCGGCAGCTCCTGGTCGACGCGCGTGCCGACTTCCAGCGCATCGGCGTCGGTCACGGCGAGGCGTGGACCTGTCTGGAGCTGGCGGTCGTGGACGCGGGCAACGCCCGTACTCCGCAGGCACTGGCCCTGTGCGACGAGGCGGCGGCGCTCTTCGCGGCGTACGGCGACCGGCGGGGTGACGACTGGGCCCGCTTCCTGCGCTGCACGCTGCTGCCGTATGCCGCTCCGGGCGGGGTGGAGGTCGGCACGGCGGTGGCGCAGGAGGAGCTGGCCCAGCTGGCCCGGGCCCGTCTTCCGGCCCGGGACACCAAGCTGGACGACTACATCGAGGCCTACCAGCTGCTCCTGGAACGCGGGGTCCAGCTGGAGTCCGGCTGGCAGGCCTGGCGCCTGGGCATGGTCCCGAACCGCCAGGCCCGGGAGGTGATGGGGGTGGCGGTGACGGCTGAGCCGTGACGGCGAACGCCCCACCCCGGCGCCGGGTCACAGGCCCGGCGTCACCCCTTCTGCGGCTCCACCCGGCCGGAGGTCTCCGTCTCGGCCCCCGGCTCCGGCGCCTCCGTGAAATCCACCTTGCCCATGTGCCGGCTCATGGACCGCATCAGCCCCCACACGGCCAGGGCCATCACCGCGAAGACGATGAACCCGAGGACACCGGGCGTGACCTTGTCCTCGTCGAGCTCGGCGAGAGTGACGAGGTGCGTCATTGCCATGCTTGCGCTTGCACTCATGTCAGGCATTGTCCCGGACGCCCGCGAAGAGGTCGTCCTCGGGGAGCGAGGTTTCCACGAGGGACTTCGCGAGCTCGTACTCCTCGGTGGGCCAGACCTCCTTCTGGAGCTCCATCGGCACCCGGAACCAGCCCCCGTCGGGGTCGATCTGCGTGGCGTGCGCGATCAGCGCCTTGTCGCGGATCTCGAAGAAGTCGGCGCAGGGCACGTGCGTGGTGAGCGTGCGCTCCTTGCGTTCGAACTCCGACCACCGCTTGAGCCAGTCCCCGTAGGGCGACTCCAGGCCGCGCTCCAGGAGCGCGTTGTGCAGCGCCTCGGTGCGGGGACGGTTGAAGCCCTGGTTGTAGTAGACCTTCAGCGGCTGGTACACCGCCCCGTACTCGGCCTCCGGGTACTTCTCGGTGTCGGCCGCGCCCTCGAAGGCCACCATCGTGATCTTGTGGGTCATGATGTGGTCGGGGTGCGGGTAGCCGCCGTTCTCGTCGTAGGTGGTGATCACCTGGGGACGGAAGGAGCGGATCTTCCGCACCAGCTCGCCGGCCGCCTTGTCGACGTCCTCCAGGGCGAAGCAGCCCTCCGGCAGCGGCGGCAGCGGGTCGCCCTCGGGCAGGCCGGAGTCGACGAAGCCGAGCCACTCCTGCTTGACGCCCAGGATCTCCCGGGCCTCGTCCATCTCCTTCTTGCGCACCTCGTGGATGTGCTCTTCGATGTACGCGTCGCCCTGGAGCTTGGGGTTGAGGATGGAGCCGCGTTCCCCGCCCGTGCAGGTCACCACCAGCACGTCCACCCCCTCGGACACGTACTTCGCCATGGTGGCCGCGCCCTTGCTCGACTCGTCGTCGGGGTGGGCGTGGACGGCCATCAGTCGCAGCTGATCAGTCAAGACGTAATCCTCGGTCAGTCGGCGCCCGTGTGCATCGGCGCAATCCAATAGGTGCCGCCCCGCAAGGACGTCCGTGAGGGGCGGCGGTCGGGTGGCGGGTGGGGGCTTCTATAGTGACCGAATCGGGCGCGGAATAATTCCACGGCCCGGGAGAACCGGCTCCCGCCGAGAGGACGATCATGAGTACGGCGAGCACACGAGCGCCCGAGAGCCGCTACGGCCGCTCCTCGGACGAACGGGCCGACCGCACACTCAAGATCGTCGGTGCCGTGCTCGGTGCCGTCCTGCTCGCGGTGATCGGCTGGTTCGGCTACCACTACGTCGGCCAGAACAAGATCAGCGGTGAGCTGATCGGCTTCGAGCTCGCCGAGGACTCGGTGCAGGTGCACTTGGAGGTCCGCAAGGACGCCGGGGTCACCGGCTACTGCACGGTGCGCTCCCAGGCCGAGGACGGCGACGAGGTGGGCCGGGCCGACTTCCGCTTCGACGGGGACGACACGCGCGTCGACAAGGTGGTCACCCTGCGCACCAAGGCCGCGGGCACCACGGCCGAGCTGCTCGGCTGCCACGCGGACTGACCCCGCAGCGCCCGCCGGAGCCAATCCATGGGTTCTGACCTGCGCTGTCAGGAATCTGGCGGCTTATGTCCTCCCCCTTTGGCCACTCAATTGTTAGGCTCGTGGTTTCGCCCTTCCGTGAAGGAACATCCTTCTGGGTAGGGCGTTGATTTGTATTCCCAGTACCAACGAGGAGCACCCGTGACCCAGACCAGCGAGAACGTCACCTGGCTGACCCAGGAGGCGTACAACAAGCTCAAGGAGGAGCTTGAATACCTTACTGGTCCTGCGCGCACCGAGATCTCTGCCAAGATCGCCGCGGCGCGTGAGGAGGGGGACCTGCGCGAGAACGGCGGGTACCACGCGGCGAAGGAGGAGCAGGGCAAGCAGGAGCTCCGCGTGCGCCAGCTGACCCAGCTGCTCGAGAGCGCCAAGGTGGGTGAGGCCCCTGCCGCGGACGGCGCGGTCGCGCCCGGCATGGTGGTCACGATCGCCTTCGACGGTGACGAGGACGACACGCTGACCTTCCTGCTCGCCTCCCGCGAGTACGCCAGCTCGGACATCGAGACCTACTCGCCGCAGTCGCCGCTGGGCTCGGGCGTCATCGGCCACAAGGTCGGCGAGGACGCGGAGTACGAGCTGCCGAACGGCAAGATGGCCTCCGTGAAGATCCTCAAGGCCGAGCCGTACAACGGCTGACCGGGCAGCGGGCCCGGGCCGGTGCGCCCGGCCGTCCGTCCTGTTCGAGCTGTACGAGCCCCGGCGTCCTGGTGACGCCGGGGCTTCGTCATGCGGCGGCCGAGCGGTACTTGCGCACCGCAAGCGTGCGGAAGACCGCGATGATCAGCACGGACCAGATCAGCGAGGCCCAGACCGGGTGCTCCATCGGCCATGCACCGGTGACCGTCTTCGGGACGCCCGGCATCGTGTTCCCGAAGAGTTCACGGGCGCCCGCCACCGTCGCGCTGAAGGGGTTCCATTCGGCGACATGCTGGAGGAACGTCGGCATGCCGGTGACCGGCACGAAGGCGTTCGAGATGAACGTCAGCGGGAACAGCCAGATCAGCCCGCCCGAGGTGGCCGCCTCCGGAGTGCGGACGGAGAGGCCGATCAGGGCTCCGATCCAGGAGAAGGCGTAGCCGAGCAGGAGCAGGAGCAGGAAGCCGCAGAGCACCTTGCCGATGTTCTCGTGGGCGCGCCAGCCGACGATCAGGGCGACTCCCGCGAGCACGACGATCGTGACGGTGGTCTGCACGAGGTCGGCGATCGTACGTCCGGTGAGGACGGCCCCCCGTGCCATCGGCAGCGACCTGAAGCGGTCGATCAGCCCCTTGTGCATGTCGTCCGCGATGCCCGCGCCCGCACCGGCCGTGGCGAAGGTGACGGTCTGCGCGAAGATCCCGGCCATCAGGAACTCCTTGTACAGCTGCGGATCGGTGGAACCGCCGATACTGATGGAGCCACCGAAGACGTACGTGAACAGCACGACGAACATGACCGGCTGGATGACCCCGAACAGCAACATCTCGGGGATCCTGCGCATGCGAATCAGGTTCCTGCGGGCGATGACCAGCGAGTCCCGCACTGACTGGCCGACGGAGCTCCCGGGACCGGCGGGTGCCGCGGTCTGCGCGGCGTCGGTGGCGGCGCTCACTTGGCGGCCTCCTTCTCGGACTGGTGACCGGTGTCTGCCTCGAGATCGTCCTCTCCGGCCTCGGTCTCGGCCGCATGGCCGGTCAGGGAGAGGAAGACGTCGTCGAGGGTGGGGCGGCGCAGGCCGATGTCGTCGATCTCGATGCCGCGTATGTCGAGCTCGCGGATGACCTCGGCGAGCAGCTTGGCTCCGCCGGTGACGGGGACGGTGAGTTTGCGGGTGTGCTGCTCCAGGGTGGTGGAGCCCTTCCCGAAGCCGGCGAGCACTTCGGCGGCCGTCGCCATGTGCTCGCGCTCGTGGACGACGACCTCGACGCGCTCTCCGCCGGTACGGGCCTTGAGCTGGTCGGAGGTGCCACGGGCGATGACGTGCCCGCGGTCGACGACCGCGATGTCGTGCGCGAGGTGGTCGGCCTCCTCCAGGTACTGCGTGGTCAGCAGCAGGGTCGTGCCGCCGGAGACCAGCTGCTTGATGACCTCCCAGAGCTGCTGGCGGTTGCGCGGGTCGAGACCGGTCGTCGGTTCGTCCATGAACATCACGGGAGGGGAGACGACCAGGGCGGCGGCCAGGTCGAGCCGTCGGCGCATGCCTCCCGAGTAGGTCTTCGCGGGACGGTCGGCGGCGTCCGAGAGGTGGAACTGTTCGAGCAGCTCGACGGCACGAGCCTTCGCGGCCTTGGCCCGCATCTGGTAGAGCTGGCCGACCATCTGGAGATTCTCACGACCGGTCAGGTACTCGTCCACCGCGGCGAACTGGCCGGAGAGGCCGATCGAGCGCCGGACCTCATTGGGGTGTTTGAGGACGTCGATGCCCGCGACGACCGCCTTGCCGCTGTCGGGGCGCAACAGGGTCGTCAGGCAGCGGACGGCAGTGGTCTTGCCCGCGCCGTTCGGCCCGAGCAGGCCGAGAACGGTGCCCTCGGGAACGTCGAGGTCGACGCCGTCCAGAGCCCTTACGTCACCGAAGGCCTTCACCAGGCCTTCGGCATAGATGGCGCCTGGCATATGAGTCTCCACGTCATCGGGGATTCTTCGGAAAGCCTAGGTTTGCGCGTTTCGCTCTGCCCAGCGAACGATTTACGGCGAGCGACTCACAACACACCATAACGCGATGTATCGCGTTGCACCACGCACGCCCACTCGAACGGGTGACAACGAGTGACGGCGGTGACGAGGGCCGTCAAGGGCCGCCGGCTCAGCCGATGACGGGATACCCCGCCTCGCGCAGCGCCCGGCCGACCTCGGCGCAGTGCTCCGGCCCCTTCGTCTCAAGGTGCAGCTCGACCTCCGCCTCCGTGAGCCCGAGCCGTGGATCGGTCCGGACGTGGCTCACGTCGAGGACGTTAGCGTCCACCACTGACAACACCCCGAGAAGTGTGGCGAGGGCGCCGGGCCGGTCCGTGAGCCGCAGCCGGACCGCCAGGTAGCGGCCCTGCGCGGCCATGCCGTGCCGCAGCACGCCCTGCATCAGCACCGGATCCACGTTGCCTCCGGACAGCACCGCCACCACCGGCCCCGCGAAGGCGCCGGGCTCACTCAGCAGCGCCGCCACCGGGCTGGCGCCGGCCGGCTCCACGACCAGCTTGGCCCGCTCCAGGCACAGCAGCAGGGCGGTGGACAGTTCGTCCTCGGACACCGTGCGGACCTCGTCCACCAGGTCGCCGACGATCCCGAACGGCACATCACCGGGCCGCCCCACCTTGATCCCGTCGGCCATCGTCGACGGATTCTCCACGGCCACCGGGCGGCCGGCGGCCAGCGAGGGCGGGTACGCCGCAGCGCCCTCGGCCTGCACGCCCACGATGCGCACGTCCGGCCGCAGCGCCTTCACCGCGACCGCGATCCCGGCCACCAGCCCTCCCCCGCCGATGCCGACCACGACGGTCCGCACCTCGGGGCACTGCTCCAGGATCTCCAGCCCGACCGTGCCCTGCCCCGCGATGATGTCGGGGTGGTCGAAGGGGTGGATGAACACCGCGCCCGTCCGCTCGGCGTACTCCTGCGCCGCGGCCAGCGTCTCGTCGACCACATGGCCGTGCAGCCGCACTTCCGCGCCGTAGTCACGGGTCGCGCTGATCTTGGGCAGCGGGGCGCCCTTCGGCATGAACACCGTCGAATGCACCCCGAGCAGCGACGAAGCCAGCGCCACGCCCTGCGCGTGATTGCCCGCGCTCGCCGCGACCACACCGGCGGCCCGCTGCTCGGGCAGCAGCCCCGCGATACGGACGTAGGCACCGCGCAGCTTGAACGAACCGGTCCGCTGGAGGTTCTCGCACTTGAGGTGCACCGGCGCGCCGACCAGATGGGACAGGTGCCTGCTGCCCTCCATCGCGGTCACCCGCGCCACGCCCGAGAGCATCTTCTGCGCCCCGCGCACGTCGTCGAGGGTGACGGGGGCGACAGGGGCGGCCGTGCTGTAGCTCATCTCTCCAGCATCGCAGTTCACAGGCGCCCGGGGCCGTTGTGACCAACGTCCGAGACCCGCTTCGCCCAGCGCAGGTACGGTCAGCCGCCCGGCCGCGTACCCTGTCCCCCAATCAGCAGCCCTCCACGAAGTGAGCCCCCGGCCATGCCCACAACACCTGAAATGTCGATGGACATGACGACCGCCGGTGACACCGGTCTTCTCGAGACGCTCCAGCACGAGGTGGCGCTCTTCGCCCGTCGCGCCGAACAGACCCGGCTCGGCGGTGTCGGGCAGGTGCGCAACTCGATGGACCGCGCCGCCTACCTGCTCCTCAACCGCCTCGACAAAGAGGGCCCGATGGGCGTGAAGGCGCTCGCCGCGAGCATGGGGATCGACTCCTCCACGGTCACCCGGCAGGTGGCCCCGCTCGTCGACACCGGCCTCGTCAAGCGGACCTCGCACCCCGAGGACGGCCGCGCGGTGGTCCTTCAGCTGTCCCCGCGCGGTGTGGCGCGACTGGAGGAGGTCCGGTCCTCCCGGCGTCAACTCATGGCCGAGCTGACACACGACTGGGCGCCGGAGGAGCGCGAGGCCTTCTGCACGCTCCTTGCGCGATTCAACGGCGCCCTGTCCGCCCGTATGGCCCCGTCGGGCATGTCGGCGGGCCAGGAGTCGCCGACGTCTTCCTGAGCCGGCCGTCAGGGCTTCCGACACGGCCGTCAGGGCTTTCTGACGCTGCCGTCAGGTCTTCGGACACAGCCGTCAGGGCCTTTTCGCGCGGACCGTACCGGCCCCTTGACCGGAGGGCCGCCCCTGGCCTGATGTGAGACCTCAGGGGTCGTCGTCGCGTTCCGGGGGTCGTCGCCCTCCGGGCGGGAGGCGCGGTGCGAGACGGGCAAGCGTCGTACGGCGCCCGCCGGGCCCGGGAGTTCCAGGCGTTCGTCGCGGGCGCGGCAGGGCGACTGCTGCATGCCGCCACCCTGCTCACGGCCGAACCACCGGACGACAATCCGCGCGCACGGCGCCTGCTCGCCCTGTCCCTCGCCCACACGTACGCGTACTGGGACCGGCTGCACGGCGAGGACCCGTACGACCGCGCCCGCCAGGACCTGGCCACCCGCTTCGCCCGCGGGGCCTGGCACCGGCACGGCGGCCTCGGCCGCGCCCGGAGGCGCCCCGTCGGTCCGCTGAGCGGGCTCACCCCGCAGGAGCGCCTGATCCTGGTGCTCAGGCTCTACGAGGGCGTCGCGGAGGAACAGGCGGCGGCCCTGCTGGGCCTGCCCGTGGAGCGCGTACGGACGATCTGCGAACGCGCGACGGCCACCCTGCTGCGCCCGCCCGCCGGCCGATCCCGCCCGGTGGCTGAACCGAAGGCGGCGACCTCGTGAGGGGCACGCGCGCGTGGAGACCCGCGGTCACGCGCGCGGAGGCGGAGACGGAGGACGTGGAGTACGCGGGCAGGCGCGCGCGGAGGACGTGGGGCGGGCTCTCCCGGAAGGCGCGGGCGGGCTCGCGCGGAGTACGGGGAGGCGCCGGTGAACCGGCTGCAACGTGAGGCGGCGGCCCGGCGGATCATGGAGCAGTCGCCGCCGCGGGTGCCGCCCGAGCTGTACGCGGCGCCTTGCGCCGCGGCGGCCGCATGCTGCGGCGCGGGACCGCCGTACGCCGCCTGATGTGGGTGCTGCTGGGCGCCGCGGCCGTGGCGTTCACGGTGTGGGCGCTGACCGTCCAGCCGTGGGTGGAGCCGCCGTCGGAGACGACCCCACCCGTGACGGGCTGGGAGGGCTGGTGAGCCGTCCGGGCTAGCCCAGCGCCTGCTGGAGGTCGGCGAGCAGGTCGTCGACGTTCTCGATGCCGACCGACAGGCGCACCAGGTCGGCGGGCACCTCCAGGGCCGAACCGGCCGCGGAGGCGTGCGTCATGCGGCCCGGGTGCTCGATCAGCGACTCGACGCCGCCCAGGGACTCGCCGAGCGTGAACACCTTCGCGCGGTTGCAGACCTCGACGGCCGCCTCCTCTCCGCCCTCGACGCGGAAGGACACCATGCCGCCGAACGCCTTCATCTGCTTGGCGGCCACCTCGTGCCCCGGGTGCTCCGGCAGCCCCGGGTACAGGACGCTCGTCACCCGCGCGTGCCGGGTGAGCATCTCGGCGACCTTGGTCGCGTTCTCGCTGTGCCGGTCCATGCGCACCGCGAGGGTCTTGGTGCCGCGCAGCACCAGCCAGGAGTCGAAGGGCCCGGCGACCGCGCCCATCGCGTTCTGGTGGAACGCCAGCTCCTCCCCCAGCTCCTGGTCGTTCACGATCAGCGCGCCGCCGACGACGTCCGAGTGACCGCCCATGTACTTGGTCAGGGAGTGCACGACGACGTCCGCGCCGAGCGCCAGCGGCTGCTGGAGGTACGGCGTGGCGAAGGTGTTGTCGACGACGAGCCGTGCCCCCGCGTCCCGGGCGACCTGGGCGACGGCGGCGATGTCGGTGATGCCGAGCAGTGGGTTGGACGGCGTCTCCACCCACACGGCCTTGGTCCTGGGGGTGGTGGCCGCCCGCACGGCCGCGGGGTCGCTCGAGTCCGCCACCGACCACTCCACGCCCCACCGCGTGGCGACCTTGGCGAACAGCCGGAAGGTGCCGCCGTACGCGTCGTTGGGGATGACCACGTGGTCGCCGGGGCGCAGCAGCGCGCGCAACAGGCAGTCCTCGGCCGCCAGTCCGGACGCGAACGCGAGGCCGCGGCGGCCGCCCTCCAGGGCGGCGAGGTTCTCCTCCAGGGCCGTACGCGTCGGGTTGGCGCTGCGGCTGTACTCGTAGCCGCCGCGCAGTCCGCCGACGCCGTCCTGCTTGTACGTCGACACCTGGTAGATCGGCGGGACGACCGCGCCCGTCTGCGGATCGGCGGTGTTGCCCGCGTGGATCGCGAGCGTCTCGAAGTGCTGACTGATGTGCCTGTCGCTCATGAGGACCGAGCGTAGCGGCGCGGACGGCTCCGTGCGTTTTCCACAGGCCCGGGCACAGGTTGGCCAATTGTCGGCGCGGTCTGGTTCGCTTGAGACATGGAGATTCTCTGGGTCCTGATGGCACTGGCCATGCTGGCCGCGGTGCTGGTCCCCCTTCTGCGGCGCCGGCGGGGCGCGGTCGGCCTGGTTCCGCCCGGCCATCCCGACGCGGCGGATCCCGCGAACTACGGCTTCGCCCGCGAGGAGGAGCTCGACATCCGCATGCCCGGTCCCGATCACGACCTGCTGGAAGTCCTGGACCTGGTGCAGCGCACCCAGGACTACCGGGGAGCCCAGCAGCTCCTGGCCGGCACGGAGGCCGAGGGCGAGCGGCGCTGGCAGCGCGTGCAGGCCTTCGCGGGCGCGGCGTCGCTGGAGCTGGCGCAGCGGCCCGGCGGCGTCGGTGAGACGCCGGGCGGGCAGTGGCTGCGGGTGTGGCGGGCCGAGGCCCCCAAGGACGCGGGCGGCGCGGCCGTGCAGGCCGAGTTCCTGGTGCAGCAGGCGTGGCGGACGGCGACGCCGGGCACGGACGAGTTCCGGATCATCATGGAGGAGGCGAAGGAGGCCTGCTCACAGGCGGCGCTGCTCGCCCCCGGCGACCCGATCCCCTACATCGTCGAGCTGTCGGTGGCCCGCGGCCTCGGCTACCCCCGCGAGGAGTTCGAACAGCTCTGGCTGAAGATCCTCGACCGCGCCCCGAACCACATGGGGGCGCACCTGACGGCCCTGCACTACTGGTGCGAGAAGTGGCACGGCTCCCGCGACCTGGCGTACTCCTTCGCGGAGGCCGCGGCCGCTCGCGCTCCGCAGGGTTCCCTGCTCGCGGCGATGCCCCTCTTCGCGGTCTTCGAGCACCTGCCCGAGGTCAACATGGTCAGGGGCTTCTACCAGAGCGAGGTCGTCACCAAGGCGGTCCACGGTGCCCTGCACGCGGTGCACTCGGCCCGCCCCGACGACCCGATGCAGGCGCACGTCCGCCATCTGCTGGTGTTCTTCCTGGTCCGCGGCGAGCGCTGGGCCGAGGCCATGAACCAGCTGATAGTCATCGACGGCCACGTGGGCGCGCTGCCCTGGACTCTGTCGCACGACCCAGCGGCGGAGTTCGCCGTCTACCGCGCGCTGGCGGTGGCGGGCTACGAGGCCAACGGCGGCAGTCCGGCGACGCTCCCCCACTGACGGCTCGCCCCCCCCGGGGCTCGACGACACGTACGGCCCGGCGGGAGAGTTCCCGCCGGGCCGTCTCGCGCGGTCGTCCGGTCAGCCCTCGGCACGGGCCGGCAGCCGCCACCCCGGGCGCGGGAAGTGGCAGGTGTAGCCGTCCGGGTACCGCTGCAGGTAGTCCTGGTGCTCGGGCTCGGCCTCCCAGAAGGGTCCGACCGGCTCCACCTCGGTGACGACCTTGCCCGGCCACAGCCCGGAGGCGTCCACGTCCGCGATGGTGTCCTCGGCGATCCGCTTCTGCTCGTCGTCCACGTAGTAGATCGCCGAGCGGTAGCTCATGCCGATGTCGTTGCCCTGGCGGTTCTTGGTGCTCGGGTCGTGGATCTGGAAGAAGAACTCCAGGATCGTGCGGTAGTCGGTCCGCTCGGGGTCGAAGAGGATCTCGATGGCCTCCGCGTGCGTGCCGTGGTTGCGGTACGTCGCGTTCGGCACGTCGCCCCCGGTGTATCCGACCCGGGTCGCCGTCACGCCCGGGAGCCGCCGGATCAGCTCCTCCATCCCCCAGAAGCATCCGCCCGCAAGTACGGCCCTCTGCGTCTGCGCGGCCATCGCGGCCCTCCCATTCCATCGTTCTGATCACTCGGGCTACTCGGCTCGCACACCGACATCCCACGTCCATCCCCCTCAACACACGAGGGTTCCGAGCGATTCCGTATCGCTCCGGGGCATGCGGTCGTCGGCGAGGCTCCGCCCGGGCCGTGTGAGCGGGCCCACGCCTCGGTCGTACGGGTGCATCGGTTCGCCTCACTCGTTCGAGCGGTGGGCCCGCACACGCTGCGGACAGGCTGAGGCGCGGGACGCCGCCGACGGATCTTGCTTCCTCGTGGCACCGCGGGAACCGCTGACGGTCATCGTCCGGATCGTCCCACCGTTCGACGTGCTGCAGTCCCACCGACGTCTTCGTGGTGACCGCGGACTGGGCCGGCACAGCGGACGGACCCGCCCACCACCCGGAGTCCCGCCGGACCCTGCACGCGCGCGGAATCCGCTGGTGGACGGCAGTCCGGCACGGACGACCCCCGACCGACGGCTCCGGCGCCCCGGGCGTCGACGGCCTTCGGCGTGCCGTCGCGAACGGCCGGCTCGCCGGGGAGTTCGGCGCCCGGGTCACTCCGTCCGCCGCACCCCCGTCACCAGCACCGCCACCAGCCGCCGGGCGTCGTAGCGCGGGTCGTTCTCCGCTCCGATGCAGAGGTTGCCGACGCCGCGCATGAGTTCGTAGGCGGACAGGTCGGAGCGGATCTCGCCGGCGGTGGCCGCGGCGTCGAGGAGGTCGGTGCACACCGGCACGAGGCGGTCGAGGAAGTAGGCGTGCAGCGTCTCGAAGCCGGCGTTGTCGGACTGGAGTACGCCGGCGAGGCCGTGCTTGGTGACCAGGAAGTCGACGAAGAGGTCGATCCACCGCGCGAGGGCGGTGTAGGGGGTCGGGCTGCTCGCCAGCAGTTCGGGGCCGGCCGCGGCGCAGGCCTCCACCTGGTGCCGGTAGACGCCGACGATGAGGTCGGCCCGCGTCGGGAAGTGCCGGTAGATCGTGGCCGTACCGACGCCCGCCTCGGCCGCGATGTCGCGGACCGGCGCCTCCACGCCGGACCTCACGAAGACCGCGGCGGCCGCGTCCAGGAGGGTCTTCTGGTTGCGCCGGGCGTCCGCGCGTCTGGGGCGGTCGGTACGTCCCTCGGTCTCGTCGCCGTCCACCATCGCGTCGTTTCCCTCCACAGACCGGTCATTGCTAAACGGAACATCGTCCCGTATCGTCAAACGGGACAAGGTTCCGGTTGCCCATGATGCCAGAGCCCGGGGCCGTCGTGCCATTGCCGTGCGCCCGTGCGCACCGCTCCCTTCCCTCGACGGAGGAACACGATCATGCAGTACCGCACCTTGGGCCGCACCGGTGTCCAGGTCAGCTCCCTCGCGCTCGGGGCCATGAACTTCGGCGCCATCGGACGCACCACCCAGGACGAGGCCACCGCCATCGTCGACGCCGCCCTGGAGGCCGGGGTCAACGTCATCGACACCGCCGACATGTACGGCCGGGGCGAGTCGGAGGAGATGGTCGGCAAGGCCGTCGCCGGTCGCCGCGACGACATCGTGCTGGCGACCAAAGCGGTCATGCCCATGGGCGAGGACCGCAACCACCGGGGCGCCTCGCGCCGCTGGCTGGTCACCGCGCTGGACAACAGCCTGCGCCGCCTCGGCGTCGATCACGTCGACCTCTACCAGATCCACCGGTGGGACCCGCAGACCGGCGACGAGGAGACCCTGTCGGCGCTGACCGACCTTCAGCGCGCGGGAAAGATCCGCTATTTCGGCTCCTCCACCTTCCCCGCGTACCGCATCGTGCAGGCCCAGTGGGCCGCCCGCGAGCATCGCCTGAGCCGCTACGTCACCGAGCAGCCCAGTTACTCCGCCCTCCAGCGCGGGATCGAGGGCGACGTGCTGCCCGTGAGCGAGGAGTACGGGCTCGGGGTGCTGGTGTGGAGCCCACTGGCGTCGGGTTGGCTGTCGGGCGCGGTGCGGGCGGGCAGGGAGATCACCACCCATCGGTCGGCGGTCATGCCGGAGCGTTTCGACACCTCGCTGCCCGCCAACCGGGCCCGGCTCGACGCCGTCGAGCGGCTGGCCCGGGTCGCCGACGAGGCCGGCCTGACGCTGATCCAGCTGGCGCTCGGCTTCGTGACCGCCCACCCCGCCGTGACCGCCGCCCTCATCGGCCCCCGCACCCTGGACCACCTGCGCGCGCAGCTCGCCGCCGCCGACACCGTGCTCCCCGACGACGTGCTGGACGCGATCGACGAGATCGTCGCGCCCGGCACCGACCTGGCGGCGCACGAGAAGTTCGACACCCCGCCCGCGCTGCTCGACCCGGCGTTGCGGCGCCGTCGGGCCCCGGTCCCGGCCGGGCCCGCGGGGCTCACGGGCGGGCGGTAGCCGCCGCCTGTCCGGCCCGCTCGGCCAGGAACTGCTCCCACGTCCGCCGGCCCACCTGCGCGCCGTCCAACGTGAGGTTGGCGCCCGCGCGGTAGGCGCGGCCCGCCTTGCCGGGGATACGGACCGGCAGGTGGGGGCGCCGGCGCCTGCCGTGCAGGGTCAGGTAGGGGCGGACCAGGGCGGCCAGGTCGTGGGCCTCGGGGCCGGTCAGGTCGGGGACCCGGCCGGACGGGGCCGCGAGGGCCAGTTCGGCCAGGCGGGCGGCGACCTCGCGGGAGTCGACGGGCTGGAGGCGCAGGCCGCCGGGGACGGGGAGGAACGGCAGCTTGGTCATCTTCTCGATCATCGCCAGGGTCAGCTCGTGGAACTGGGCCGCCCTCAGCACCGTCCAGCCGATGCCCGAGCCGGCGATGGCCCGCTCCGACTCCAGCTTGGTGCGCAGCCAGGCCAGCGGGACGCCGTCCGCGCCGACGACCGAGATGTACACGATGTGCCGTACTCCCGCGCCGGCGGCGGCGCTCACCAGGGCGCGGGTCGCCTTGTCGTCGCCCTTGGGGCCGCCCGCCAGGTGCAGGACGGTGTGCACGCCGGCGACGGCGGCCTCGACGCCCTCACCGGTGAGAAGGTCGCCGGTGACGTAGGTGATGCCGTCCGCGTCGGGGCGGGGGCGTCGGGTGAGGATCCGTACCTCGTGGCCGGCCGCCCTCAGCAGCGGGACGACGTGGCTGCCCAGGGTGCCCGTGCCGCCGGTGACCAGGAGGGGGGTGGTGGGGGTCGAGGGGTGCGTCATGACTGCTCCCGGGGTCATGGCGCCCGGGGGAGCGGGTACTGATCCGCCCCGCCCGGACGTCCGCCGTGTGTGTCCGTGGCGGTATGACCCGGGGCGGGGCGGGTGTGTGACAGGAAGGGAGAAAAAATCCTACCGGTCGGGTCAGATCGTCGCGGTGTCGATCACGAAGCGGTACCGCACGTCGCTCGCCAGGACCCGCTCGTACGCCTCGTTGATCTCCGACGCGGCGATCAGCTCGATCTCGGCGCCGATGCCGTGCGCGGCGCAGAAGTCCAGCATCTCCTGGGTCTCGGCGATGCCGCCGATCATGGAGCCGGCGAGGGTCTTGTTACCGCCGATGAGCGAGAACAGGTTCAGGGCGACCGGCTCCTCGGGGGCGCCGACGTTCACCAGGGCACCGCCGGTCTTGAGCAGGCCGAGGTAGGAGCCGAAGTCCAGCGGCGCGGAGACCGTGGAGAGGATCACGTCGAAGGTGCCCGCGAGCTCCTGGAAGGTCTGCTCGTCGCTGGTCGCGTAGTAGTGGTCGGCGCCCATCTTCAGGCCGTCGTCCTTCTTGCGCAGCGACTGCGACAGCACGGTGACCTCGGCGCCCATCGCGTGGGCGATCTTGACGCCCATGTGGCCGAGGCCGCCCAGACCGATCACGGCGACCTTCTTGCCCGGGCCGACGCCCCAGTGCTTGAGCGGGGAGTACGTGGTGATGCCCGCGCACAGCAGCGGCGCGGCCACGTCGAGCGGCAGCCCGTCGGGGATGCGGACGGTGAAGGCCTCGGCCACGACGACCTTCTGCGAGTAGCCGCCGTAGGTGGGCTCACCGTCGTAGCCGACGGCGTTGTACGTGCCGACGCTGCCCTTGAGGCAGTGCTGCTCCATGCCGGCCTTGCAGTTCTCGCACTCGCGGCAGGAGTCGACGAGACAGCCGACGCCGACGCGGTCGCCGACCTTGAACTCGGTGACGCCGGAGCCGACGGCCTCGACGACACCGGCGATCTCGTGCCCGGGGACCATCGGGAAGATGGCCTCGCCCCAGCCCTCGCGGGCCTGGTGGATGTCGGAGTGGCAGATGCCGGCGAACTTGATGTCGATCAGGACGTCGTACTCGCCCACCTCGCGCCGCTCGATGGTGGTGCGCTCCAGCGGGGCCTTGGCGGCGGGTGCTGCGTACGCGGCGACAGTGGTCATGCCGGGTCTCCGGGATTCTCTTGGCATTGACTGGGTGATGCCTCCACCCTGCCTGCGGCCTGCGGTTTCGCCCAGACCACGCCTTTGCGTACGACCGGTGTGCGTACCACTGGCGGGGACAGGCTCCTGTGCGTACGACCGGGAATACGTCCGGCGATACTGGGACACATGGATGGACAGCTGGACCGGCGTGCCGAACTGAGCGAGTTCCTGCGCACCCGCAGGGCCCGCCTGAAGCCGGAGGACGTGGGGCTGCCGTCCTTCGGGCGGCACCGCCGGGTGCCGGGGCTGCGGCGGGAGGAGCTGGCGCAGCTGGCCGGGGTGTCGGTGGCGTACTACACGCGCCTGGAGCAGGGCAACGGGCGGAACGTGTCGGCTGAGGTCCTGGACGCGATCGCCCGCGCGCTCAGGCTGTCCGACGCCGAGCAGGCGCACCTGACGCACCTGGCGAAGCCGAAGCAGCAGCGCAGGCGCGCCACGGGGTCGCGGGCACAGCAGCCGGTGCGGGTGGCGCTGCACCAGTTGCTGGAGTCGATCGACACGGTCCCGGCGTACGTCTCGGGCCGGCGCTCGGAGATCCTCGCCTGGAACCGGATGGCGGCGGCCCTCTTCGGCGACTGGGGCAGGCTGCCCGCCGAGGAGCGGAACTGGGCGCGGCTGGTGTTCCTGAACCCGGACTACCGCGAGCTGTTCGTGGACTGGGACCAGAAGGCGTACGACATGGTCAGCTTCCTGCGGATGGACGCGGGCCGGCACCCGGACGATCCGCGGCTGTCCGCGCTGGTGGGCGAGCTGTCCGTGAAGAGCGAGGAGTTCCGGCGGCTGTGGGCCACGCACGACGTCAAGGAGAAGAGCCACGGCGTCAAGCGGATGCGGCACCCGCTGGTCGGTGAACTGACCCTGTCCTTCGAGACGTTCCGCCTGGTCGACGACGACGAGCAGGCGTTCGTGACGTACCACGCCGAGCCGGGCTCGCCGTCGGCGGAGGCGCTGCGGCTGCTGGCGAGCTGGGGGACGGACGCGGCGTCCGCGCTGCCCGCGTCGTCCCCGCCGCAGCCCTGAGGCGGCGGGTCCGGCACCGGCCGGGCGCGGACGGGAAGCCGGGCGAACGGCGGGCGCCCGCCGCCCCGTTGCGCGGGGTGGCGGGCGCCTGTGCGAAGTCCTGACTGAACTGAGCGGAAGTGCTGCCCGAGCGGAGACCCTCCCGGGAAGTACTGCCGTACCGCCGGTATTTCGGCGTCAGACCGCCGAACCCGCCTTCCACTGGGCCCAGTCCATGTTCCAGCCGTTGAGGCCGTTGTCCGGGGCGATGGTCTTGTCGCCGGTGTTCTGGACGACGACCACGTCACCGATCATGGAGTTGTCGTAGAACCAGGCGCCCGGCGTGTTCGGGTCGTCGGCGCCCTGGGCGTCGGCCAGGCCGACGCAGCCGTGGCTGGTGTTGGCCTTGCCGAAGATGCCCTTGCCCCAGTAGTTACCGTGGATGAAGGTGCCGGAGGTGCTCAGGCGCATGGCGTGGGGCACGTCCTTGATGTCGTACTCGCCCTTGCCGTCGTCGTCGGTGAAGCCCACCGTCGAGCCGTCCATCCGGGTCTCCTTGTACTTCTCGGAGATCACCATCTGGCCTTCGTAGGTCTTGTTCTCGGGGGAGCCGGCGGAGATCGGGATGGTCTTGACCGTCTTGCCGTCCTGCGTGACCTTCATCTGCTTGGTCTTCGCGTCGACGTAGGAGATCTGGTTGCGGCCGATCTTGAAGGTGACCGTCTTCTGCTGGACGCCGTAGACGCCCTCGGCGCCCTCGACCCCGTCGAGCGCCAGCTTGAGGGTGACGGTCGAGCCCTCTTGCCAGTAGTCCTGGGGGCGGCAGTCCATGCGCTGGGTGCTGAACCAGTGGCAGGCGACCTCCTGGCCGCTGCTGGTGTTGACCGTGATGCCCTTCTGGACGGCGGCCTTGTCGGTGATCTGCTTGTCGAAGTTGATCGACACGGGCATGCCCACGCCGACGGTGGTGCCGTCGTCCGGGGTGAAGGTGCCGATGAAGCTGTTCTTCGGGGAGACCGTGGTGAACGACGCGTTCTCGTGGGCGGCGCGGCCGTCGGAGTCCTGCGCGGTCGCCGTGATCTGGTACTTGGTGGCCCGCTCCAGCTGACCGGAGGGCTTCCAGCTGGTCTTGTCGGCGGATATCTGGCCCTCGACCACCGTGCCGTCGGTGGCGGTCATCTTGACCTCGGTGAGCGTGCCCTTGCTCACGGTGACGGCGGCGGAGTTGTTGATGGAGGCGTTGTCGGAGCCGTCCCCGGGCGTGATCTTGATCTCGGCCTGGGACGACTTCTTCGCCGCGGCCTCGTCGGCCTCGGCCTGCGAGGTCCTGCCGTCCCCGCCGGAGGTGTCGGCGTCGCTACTGGAACATGCCGAGAGCACCAGCACACCGCCGAGCAGTGCGGACGCGGCCACCAGGCCCTTGCGCCGCTTACCGTCCGTCATCACACGCTTCTCCATCGTCGCCGATTCCCGTGACCCCGAGATTCCCCGTCAAGAACTTTCAACGCTACGACCGGCTCGTCCCGTTCCACATCGCTACCCGGTGTGGGGCATACCACGTTTCCGCTCGGACGGGGTGACGCGCGGCGGTACGGAGGCGGTACGTGCGGTCCGTGCACCCCGTGAGACGACGAAACCCCGGACGGCGGTTGCCGCCCGGGGCCAGGTATTTCCCCACACTGCGTCAGCCGACCGTCATTTCATCGTCTTCCGGGTCGCTCTCGTCACCATCATCCTCGTCGAGGTCCCATTCGGGCGAGTCGGGGTCGTAGTCGGTCTGCTCACTGCTCCAGGACGCCTGCTGGAGCTCCACCCCGGGCACCTCGCCCACCAGGTCGAACGGGTCGACGAGGTAGGCCAGGGCCTCCGCGGTGTCGTCCGTCACAGCCCGCTCGGCGTGGGCCCGCTCGGCGTCGGACAGGTCGGCGTCGTCGGCGAGTGCCTGCAGCGCGGCCCCGGTGACGGCCTGTTCGTCGTCGACCTCGAGGACGAGGTCGACGCGAACCCGCACAAAACGCGATGTCTCTGGAGTGCTCATGCCCGGAGCGTAAGGCCGACCGCTCCCGTGGCTTTCCTGTGACCCGCGACTTTCACTAACATCTGCCCACACGGCCAATTCGCCAGCGCCACAAGGGGATCGATATTCCGTGTCATCCGCTCGCCGTCCGTTGCTGACCGCCGCCACCGCGGGTGGTCTGCTGTGCGCCCTGTGGTTCGTCCCGTCCGCGAACGCGACCCCGGACACACCGGTGCTCGAGTCCGCCGCCGCGAGCCCGTCCCCGCAGGTCACCGCACAGGCCAGAGCCGCGTCCACGGACACGACGACCACCGGTGAGGACACCGCCCGCCTGGCCGACACCGGAAGCTTCGACAGCACGCCGTACGTCGTCGGCGGCACCCTGTGCCTCGGACTCGGCGTCGGCTTCGTCGGGTACTCGGTGCGCCGGGAACGCCTCGATTTCTGAGAACACTTGACGTTGTTTCCGCGTTCTCGGAGAAGTGAGGCGCGGAGGGCTCCGGTCATCCCGCCGGCCCCTCCGCGCCGCGCTCGTCGGGTCAGCGCAGCGGCCCGGTGACCGTCTCCGCCGCCGCGACCAGACGCCCGTGGCGCACGAACACTTCGGCCGCGGCGAGGTCGGGCGCCAGGTAGCGGTCCGGGCCGGGGCCCTCCACGCCTGCCGCCCGTACGGCGTCGATGACGGCCCGGGAGGCCGGGGCCGGGGTCAGGCCCTCGCGGAGCTGGATGGCGCGCGTGGCGGCGTACAGCTCGACGGCGATCACGCGGGTGAGGTTGTCGACGGCGGTGCGCAGCTTCCGCGCCGCCGACCAGCCCATGGACACGTGGTCCTCCTGCATCGCGGAGGACGGGATGGAGTCCGCCGACGCCGGTACGGCCAGCCGCTTCAACTCGCTGACCAGGGCGGCCTGCGTGTACTGGGCGATCATCAGGCCGGAGTCGACGCCGGCGTCGTCCGCGAGGAACGGCGGCAGACCGTGGCTGCGGTTCTTGTCCAGCAGCCGGTCGGTACGCCGCTCGGCGATGGAGCCGAGGTCGGCGACGGCGACGGCGAGGAAGTCCAGGACGTAGGCGACCGGAGCGCCGTGGAAGTTGCCGTTGGACTCCACGCGTCCGTCGGGGAGGACGACCGGGTTGTCCACGGCCGCCGCCAGCTCCCGCTCGGCGACCAGGCCGGCGTGGGCCATGGTGTCGCGTCCGGCGCCGGCGACCTGCGGGGCGCAGCGCACGGAGTAGGCGTCCTGGACGCGGGGGGCGTCGTCCTGGTGGTGGCCGGTGAGACGCGAGCCCTTGAGCACGGCGGCCATGTTGGCGGCGCTGGCGGCCTGCCCGGGGTGCGGGCGGATGGCGTGCAGTTCGGGCACGAGCACCTTGTCGGTGCCGAGCAGGGCCTCCATGGTCAGCGCGGCGGTGATGTCGGCGCTCTTGTAGAGGGTGTCGAGGTCGGCGAGGGCCATGACCAGCATGCCGAGCATGCCGTCGGTGCCGTTGAGGAGGGCGAGGCCCTCCTTCTCGCGCAGTTCGACCGGGGCGATCCCGTGCTCGGCGAGCAGTTCACCGGCGGGCCGTACGGTGCCGTCGGGGCCCTCGGCGTCCCCCTCGCCCATGAGGGTGAGGGCGCAGTGCGAGAGCGGGGCGAGGTCGCCGGAGCAGCCGAGGGAGCCGTATTCGTGCACGACCGGGGTGATCCCGGCGTTGAGCACGTCGGCCATGGTCTGCGCGACCTCGGGTCGGACTCCGGTGTGCCCCGAGCAGACGGTCTTCAGCCGCAGGAACATCAGCGCGCGGACCACCTCGCGCTCGACGCGCGGGCCCATGCCGGCGGCGTGCGAGCGGACGATGTTGCGCTGGAGCCGCGCCCGCAGGTCGGGGCTGATGTGCCGGGTCGCCAGGGCGCCGAAGCCGGTGCTGACGCCGTACACGGGGTCCGGCTTGGCGGCCAGCGCGTCCACGATCTCGCGGGCCGCGGCGAGGGCCGCCACCGCCTCCTCGGAAAGCTCGATCCGGGCGCCGGCGCGCGCCACGGCGAGGACGTCGGACGCGGTGACCCCGGACGTCCCCACCACCACAGTGTGCATATCCATATTCAGGAGCGTACGCAGTGAATTCGATGATGTCACGAGGGGGTACGTCACGGATGCGTGCGACCTGCGCCCCTTACCGGCGCCGAGTCACGGCGAGTGCCGACCGCGGAACCGCCTGCGCTCCCCGTCCTCCTCCCGGGACGGCTCGTCCGCCAGCCGCACGACGGGGTCGTCGGGCCCCTCGCGCCCCGCGACGACCGGCCCGGCCGCCCGTTCCGCCTTGGCGCGGTACTGGGCGGCGTCCGCGAGCCGGAACAGCCGGCGGGCGGAGCGCACCGGACCCACGGGATCCTCCGTGGACGCGACCCCGCAGGCCACACCGTCGCCGAGCTCCAGCTCGGCCGCCCGCCGGCACAGCTCCTCGGCGGCCTTCGCCACCGCGTCGGCGGGCGGCCCCACCGCGAGCAGGCAGAACTCGTCCCCGCCGAGCCGCGCCGCGAGCGCCCCCGGCAGCATCGCCCCGCACAGGGACAGCACCGAACCGAAACGTTCCAGCAGCCGGTCGCCGACGGCATGCCCGTGTGTGTCGTTGACCCGTTTCAAGCCGTTCAGATCGCAGACGACGAGACTGACGACGACGTGTTCCGCGCGGTGCCGCTCGACCGCCTCGTCCAGCGCGGCGTCGACGGCGCGGCGGTTGGCCAGCCCGGTGAGCGCGTCCGTGTAGGCGAGGCGCCGGACCTCCTCCAGCCGCTCGGTCTGCGCGATCCCGGCGGCGACCACCGAGGCCAGCACGGTGGCGAAGTCGGCGTCCGCCCGCTCGAAGACCCGCTCCCCCACCGGGCGGGCCACGTACAGCTCCCCCCAGGCGCGGCCGTGCAGCACGATCGGCGCGACCACGCAGCAGCCGCGCCCCCGGCGGCGCAGAGCGGCGACACGCTGGTGGACGTACCCGGGGCGTCCGGCGGCGGGACCCTCGGCCGTCTCGACCCAGGCGTCGGGCTCACCGCCGCCGGCCCAGCGCTCGTGCAGGAACTCGGTGATCTCCGCGAACTGGTGCACCGGGTAGGACTCGTCCTCGGGGAACTCCTCCTCGCCCTCGGCCAGCTCGCCCACGTTCACCAGGACCCTGAGCCGGCCCAGCTCGCGCTCCCACACCGACAGCGCCGCGAAGCTGCCGCCCAGCGCCAGGCACCCGCCGAGGGCCGCCGCCCGCCACGCCTCGCGCGTGCTCTGCGCGGCGGCCATACCCTGCGCCAACGCCACCACGGCCGTGAGCCGCCTGTCCTCACCCATCACTCCAGGCTAGGGAGATATAGGGAGAAACGGGATTCATACAGGGCGAACGGGGGCGCCCACCACGCGACGGCCTCACTCCCCCGGCCAGCGCGGCGCCCGCTTCTCGTTGAACGCCGCGACGCCCTCCGCCCGGTCACCGGAGAATGCCACCGACCGCCAGGCCGCGTCCTCGACCTCGAGGCCGGCCCGCAGGTCCAGCCCGTGTCCGAGCCGCAGCGCCCGCTTGGCCGCCCGCAGCCCCACGGGAGAGTTCGCGGCCATCCGGGAGGCCAGCTCCAGCGCCTCCTCCCGGTCCCGCCCCTCGGCCACGAGCTGGTCCACGAGCCCCAGCTCCCGCGCCTCGGCGGCCTCCACCCGCCGCGCCGTGAACACCAGCTCGGCGGCGCGCGCAGCCCCCACCCGGCGCGGCAGCAGCTGCGTGCCCCCGCCACCGGGGATCACGCCGACGGACACCTCGGGCAGCCCCACCACCGCCGTGGGGTCGGCCACGATCACGTCGCAGGACAGCGCCAGCTCGAAGCCGCCGCCCAGCGCGAACCCGTGTACGGCAGCCACCGTCGGCACCGCCAGCTCCAGCACCGCGGTGTACGCGCCCCGCGTCACCGGCCGCTGCCGCAGCAGGTCGGCGTCGGAGAAGGAGTTGCGCTCCTTGAGGTCGGCGCCGACGCAGAACGCCCGCTCGTGGGTGGAGGTCAGCACCACGACCCGTACGCTCGGGTCGTCGTCCAGGGCCGCGCACGCCGCGCCGATGGACCGGGCCATGGCGGTCGACACGGCGTTCATGGCCTTCGGCCGGTCGAGCGCGAGCTCCGCGACATGCCCGTCCCCGTGCCGCCGCACCAGGACGAACTCTCCGAACCGCTCCTCGCTCATGACACCCTCCGGTTAACGCGGGTTAACAACTCGACGGCCCGATCATCGCAGGCGGACCCGCTCGGCGAAAGGCCGGGCACGCCCGCTCCCCCGCATCGCCCCGACACCACCCCGCCCACCCGTTCGAGTGACATTCGGCCGACCGCCGCACCCCGGCCGCCATCGGCACGTAGCGTCGCTCCGTCACGGCGCAGGGGGGCGCGTGTGCGCACCGGGGAGGGCCCATGACGACGACCGGTACGACCGGTACGACCACGTTCGGTACGGCGCCGAAGCCGCGGCACCCGTGGGGCCACCGCGGGCGGCACCGCCGGCCCCGCCCCCGCACGGCGCTGCTGACCACCGGCGGCCTCGCTCTCGCGGCCGGCGCACTGAGCCTCGTACGCCTGCTGCCCGGCACCGGCGGCACGGACGCGGGCGGGGTCCGCGCGGACGCCGGGCCACGCCTGGAGACGGGCGCGGTGCGGGACACCGCGACGGACGGGGCCTCGGCGCCTGCCGCGACGAGCACCGCCGGTTCACCGGAGGCGAGTCCGTCGGCGACCTCGGCGCTGGGCGGTCTGGGCGGATCTCCGGGGCCGCGCCTGTCCGCCGAGGGCTCCTCGGGCGCGCTCCGGCCCTCCTCGACAGCGGCCCCGGGGTCCCCGGACCGGCACGGCCAGAACCCGGACGCCACGAGGCCGGACGCCCGGACTCCGGCCAAGCGCACTGCGCAGTCACCGCGGCCGCCGGAGCCGTCCCCCGGCACCGGTGCTCCCCCCGCCGCCGGTGCTCCCGCACCACGCCCCACATCACCACCGAGTCGCAGTACGCCCCCACCGGCCCCCGCACCGGCCCCGGAACCCGATGACCCGGGCCTGTGCGTGCCGATCATCGGCCTCTGCGTGGGCCTGCTCGACGACGCCGGCTGACGCGGTCCGTGCCGCCCCCGGGCAGGACGGTCCGGCACGGGACGGCCCGGTACACAGCGGCCCGGCGCGCAGCGTCCGGCTCGGGGGAAACCCTGGACAGGAGCCCTCAGGACTTTCCGCCGTCCCCCCGCCGCGTGAGCAGCCACGGCTCGACCACGCCGAGACCGCGCACCGGCCGCTGCCACATCGGCTGGAGCGCGAAGCGGTACGCCGGCGGCTCCTCGCCCTCCTTCTCGGCCGTGGCGGCTTCCTCGGCCGCCGCCGCCTCCGAGGCGGGGGCGTCCCGGGTCCGGACCAGCTCCTCGGCGAGGGCGGAGTCGACGAGTACGGCGTCGCGGGGGGCTATCGACGTGAGCCGCGAGGCGAGGTTGACGGTCGTGCCGAAGACGTCGCCCATCCGGGTGGTCACAGTGCCGAAGGCGATGCCGACGCGCAGTTCCGGCATGGTCTCGTCGTTCGCCATCGTCTCGACGAGGAGCAGCGCGATCTCGGCGGCGGTGCCGGCGTCGTCGGCGGCGTAGAGCACCTCGTCGCCGAGGGTCTTGATCAGGCGCCCGCCGCGCGCGGCGACCAGGTCGGCGGCGGTGGTCTCGAAGGCTTCGACCAGCTCGCCGAGCTCCTCCTCCTCCATCCGGCGGGTCAGCCGCGTGAAGCCGACCAGGTCCGCGAAGCCGACGGCGAGCCGCCGGTCGACCATCTCCTCGTCGTCCCCGGCCTGCACGACCCGGCCGGCCGACGCGGCGAGCTGGCGCCGCCAGACGTAGACCAGGAACTCCTGCAGCTCGGGCAGGAGCAGCTCGACGATCGGGTACGTCACCTCGGTGCGTGTCATCCCGGGCTCGGGCGGCTCGGTCAGCCCCTCCAGGAAGGAGTCGATCTGCCACTCCGCCAACCGGGCGGTGGTCTGCCCGGTGGACCGCGCCACCTGCACCGCCATCGCCTCGCTGAGCAGCCCCGCCTCCACCAGGCCGGCGAGCCGCCGCAGGGCGAGGACGTCCGCCTCGGTGAGCGCCTTGGCCTGGCCTATGTCGGCGAAGCCCATGGCCCGCCAGAAACGGGAGGCCAGCTCCATGGAGACGCCCGCGCTGCGGGCGGCCTGGAAGGGGGTGTAGCGGCGCTCGGCGCCCAGGATGAGCCCTTCCAGGCGCAGTGCGAGCGGGTCCTCGCCGGAGTCGGCGGAGTCCGGGCCGGGCTCGGGGTCCACCCGGCCGTCCCCGTCCGCGCCGGAGCCCGTGTCGTCGACGGTCACGCCTGCTGCCCTTCCGATCTGCCGCGGTCAGGTTCGACCGGCCCCAACTTTACGTCAGGTGTGCCCCAGCTCACTCCCGCTCGGCCCGCACACCACGTCTGCCCGGGGCCGCCCTCACGCCAACCGCAAGTGCACGATGTCCCCCGCTCCCACCGGCTCCTGCACGCCCGCCGCCGTGGCCAGCACCAGCCGCCCGTCCCCGTCCACGGCGACCGCCTCACCCACCAGCGACCGGTCGCCCGGGAGCTCCGCCCGCACCATCCGCCCGAGCGTCGCGCACCCGGCGGCGTAGGTCTCCTGGAGTCCGCTGGCCGCCGGGTCGCCCTCGGCCGCCCGCCACCGCCCGTACCAGTCCTCCAGGGAGCGCAGCACGCCCCGCAGCAGCGGGTCCCGGTCGGTGTTCACGGCTCCGGCCAGCGCCAGCGACCCGGCCCGGGGGACCGGCAGCTCGTCGGCCCGGAGGCTGACGTTGACGCCGACGCCGATGACGACCCCGTCGTCGCCGGCCCGCTCGGCGAGGATGCCGCCCGCCTTGCGCTCCTCGTCTCCGACGGTGACGAGGAGGTCGTTGGGCCATTTCAGGGCCGTGTCCACGCCCGCGACGCGGGACAGCCCGGTCGCCACCGCGACG
The DNA here is from genome assembly GCF_014649815.1 of Streptomyces mutabilis. Classification (GTDB taxonomy): domain Bacteria; phylum Actinomycetota; class Actinomycetes; order Streptomycetales; family Streptomycetaceae; genus Streptomyces; species Streptomyces mutabilis. The sequence continues at coordinate 185,867 of NZ_BMTT01000002.1, forward strand.
CCGGTGAGCAGCGGCAGCCAGCCCCAGCGCGGCACGGGCACCTCGGCGGGCCGCAGCAGTACCGAGAAGAAGAGACCGGAGCGCGGCGGCGCCGACCACTGCCGGTCCAGCCGCCCCCGCGCGGCGGTCTGCTCCTCGGCGACCAGCACGGAACCCTCATCCGCCTCGCCCGCGGCGGCACGGGCCACGAGGTCGGTGTTGGTGGACCCGGTGCGCTGCACCACGTCCACCCGCCGCCACAGCCCGCCCTCCCGCACGAGCCCCCGGCGCAGGGCCGTGGTGCCGAGGGGCGGCCGGCTCAGGTCGGACCACCGGTTGTTGCTGGGGGAGCCAGAGGCATCTGGGGGCGTCATGCAACCCACCCTAGGTGTGGGAAACACCGCACTGCCGATCGGAAGACCCCCTACTACTCTACGAACGAGTAACCGTCCCCCCCCTTTTTTGAGCAGGCAGGGAGCCGCATCCCGATGTCCGAGCCGGAAGAGCAGCAGCCCGACATCCACACGACCGCGGGCAAGCTCGCGGACCTGAGGCGCCGTATCGAGGAAGCGACGCACGCCGGTTCGGAACGCGCCGTGGAAAAGCAGCACGCCAAGGGCAAGCTGACGGCCCGTGAGCGCATCGGCCTCCTCCTCGACGAGGGCTCCTTCGTCGAGCTCGACGAGTTCGCCCGGCACCGCTCCACCAACTTCGGCCTCGACGCCAACCGCCCTTACGGCGACGGCGTCGTCACCGGCTACGGCACCGTGGACGGCCGCCCGGTCGCCGTCTTCTCCCAGGACTTCACCGTCTTCGGCGGCGCCCTCGGCGAGGTCTACGGCCAGAAGATCGTCAAGGTGATGGACTTCGCGCTGAAGACCGGCTGCCCGGTCATCGGGATCAACGACTCCGGCGGCGCCCGCATCCAGGAGGGCGTGGCCTCCCTGGGGGCGTACGGCGAGATCTTCCGCCGCAACACCCACGCCTCCGGCGTGATCCCGCAGATCAGCCTGGTCGTCGGCCCGTGCGCGGGCGGCGCGGTCTACTCGCCCGCGATCACCGACTTCACGGTGATGGTCGACCGGACAAGCCACATGTTCATCACCGGCCCCGACGTCATCAAGACGGTCACCGGCGAGGACGTCGGCTTCGAGGAGCTGGGCGGCGCCCGCACCCACAACTCCACGTCGGGCGTGGCCCACCACATGGCCGGCGACGAGAAGGACGCCATCGAGTACGTCAAGCAGCTGCTGTCGTACCTGCCGTCCAACAACCTCTCCGAGCCCCCGGCCTTCCCGGAGGAGGCGGACCTCGAGGTCACGGACGAGGACCGCGAGCTGGACACGATCGTCCCCGACTCGGCGAACCAGCCGTACGACATGCACGCCGTGATCGAGCACGTCCTCGACGACGCCGAGTTCTTCGAGACGCAGCCGCTGTTCGCGCCGAACATCGTCACCGGCTTCGGCCGGGTCGAGGGCCGCCCGGTCGGCATCGTCGCCAACCAGCCGATGCAGTTCGCCGGGTGCCTGGACATCACGGCCTCCGAGAAGGCGGCTCGCTTCGTGCGCACCTGCGACGCCTTCAATGTGCCCGTACTGACCTTCGTGGACGTCCCCGGCTTCCTGCCGGGCGTCGACCAGGAGCACGACGGCATCATCCGCCGGGGCGCCAAGCTGATCTACGCCTACGCCGAGGCCACCGTCCCGCTCATCACGGTCATCACCCGCAAGGCCTTCGGCGGCGCCTACGACGTCATGGGCTCCAAGCACCTGGGCGCCGACCTCAACCTGGCCTGGCCCACCGCCCAGATCGCCGTCATGGGCGCCCAGGGCGCCGTCAACATCCTGCACCGCCGCGCCATCGCCGACGCGGGTGACGACGCCGAGGCCACCCGCGCCCGCCTGATGCAGGAGTACGAGGACGCCCTCCTCAACCCCTACGTCGCGGCCGAACGCGGCTACGTCGACGCGGTGATCATGCCGTCCGACACCCGCCGCCACATCGTCCGCGGCCTGCGTCAGCTGCGCACCAAGCGGGAATCCCTTCCCCCGAAGAAGCACGGCAACATCCCCCTGTAAGGAGCCGCTGTGATCAAGGTCGTACGGGGCAACCCCACCCCGGAGGAGCTGGCCGCCGCCCTGGCGGTGGTCCGCGCCCGCGCCGCGACGGCGGCCGCCGAGCCGTCCGGCGCCGAGGGCCCGCGCGACGCGTGGTCCGACCCGTCCCGCATCGCGGCGGCCCACCTGCCCCCGCCGGGCCCGGCGTCGTGGGGCCGCACTTACTGGCCGAGCTGAGGCGAACGCCCTCAGGGGCGCGGGAAACCGCGCACGGAGGGACAACGGGGGGGCGCCCATCTGAGTACCGCTACTCAGGCGCCCCCTGCCGCCGAAGCCCCACGCTGGTGGCATGCTGTGGTCCGACCCCGAGAACGAGCCGCCCGAGGAACTGCGCGACATGCAGGTCATGCTGCGGCGGCTGAGCGTTTTCCTGGCGACGGCCATGGTCCTCGCGATGATCGTGATCGGCCTGAGATGAGCCGCCCCCGCACCGGTGGCTAACCTGACCGCATGACCGCTCAGCGCCGCAGGCGACTCGTCCTCGCCTCCCAGTCCCCGGCCCGGCTCGGCCTGCTCCGGCAGGCCGGCCTCGTCCCCGAAGTACTCGTCAGCGGCGTCGACGAGGACGCCGTCACCGCGCCCACGCCGGCCGAGCTGGCCCTGGCCCTCGCCGAGGCGAAGGCCTCCGTCGTGGCGGCCAAGCCCGAGGTGCACGGCGCCCTGGTGATCGGTTGCGACTCGGTGCTCGACCTCGACGGGCAGGCCCTCGGCAAGCCGGCGGACGCCGAGGAGGCCACCGCCCGCTGGAAGGCGATGCGCGGGCGGGCGGGCACGCTGCAGACCGGCCACTGCGTCTGGGACACCGCCTCCGGCCGCCACGTCGCGGCCACCGCATCCACCGTCGTCCACTTCGGCGAGCCGACCGACGAGGAGATCGCCGCCTACGTGGCCTCCGGCGAGCCCCTGTTCGTCGCCGGGGCCTTCACCCTGGACGGCCGTTCGGCCCCCTTCATCGACGGCATCGAGGGCGACCACGGGAACGTGATCGGCCTCAGCCTGCCCCTGCTCCGGCGGCTGCTGGCCGAGCTGGGGGTCGGCATCACGGAGTTGTGGGCGCCGGCGGAGGGCTGACCGGGGAGCCGTCGCCGGGGGTGCCGTCGTCGGGCCGGACGGCGGCGGCCTCCTCACGGGCGTCGTAGGTCATCAGCAGGAGCACGACGAGGCCGAGGACGAGGACCATGGCCAGGAAAGCGTGCCACCCGACCAGGCCCCAGGAGAACGCGCCGAGCAGCCCGTGCACCACGGCCGCGCTGATCAGCAGGATCCGGCCGAGGCCCGCGGGCGCCCGGTCGCGCACCGCCACCAGCAGGGCGACCAGCCCGCACAGCGCGAAGTAGAGCCCGAAGACGACCCCGCCGATCTTCGAGGACACGGACATCATGTCCGGGTCGAGACCGGCCAGGGACATGTCCTGCCGGTCGACGACGACCGCGAGGAACCAGTTGAGCGCCGCGACACCGACCGCCTCCGCGAAGAGCAGGACCGCCACGGTCCACGCCACCGGCCTGCGCACTGTCACGGTCCCCACCCACTTTCGACCGCTGCCGCGCACGGCAGCTGTTACCCCAGGTACGTTCGAGACGTCCAGAACGCTACTCATGGGTAAACCTGGGGACAAGGGGTCTGCGGCGGGCAAAGATTCATTGGGCCATTCGTAGGGACTCCACAAAGAAACGGAGTGGCCCGCAGCACCCTCTTACAGAGACCTTGCCCACACCGGGAGGCTAGGGTTTCCCCGAGGAGTCCTGCGTATCGCGGTACGACGAGGACTTTCGCGGGTCGAGCGGGCCTCGAATCACGCTCCGTGTGGGCAAGCTCACCATTGGGGACGGGTCGAAGTGCCGTGTCGGCAGTCCCTAAACTCGGCTTGTTTCAAGGAGGGAGCCTCAATCGTGCGCAAGGTGCTCATCGCCAACCGTGGCGAAATCGCTGTCCGCGTGGCCCGGGCCTGCCGGGACGCCGGGATCGCGAGCGTGGCCGTCTACGCGGACCCGGACCGGGACGCTCTGCATGTCCGCGTCGCTGATGAGGCGTTCGCCCTGGGTGGTGACACCCCCGCCGCCAGCTACCTGGACATCTCCAAGGTCCTCAAGGCCGCGCGGGAGTCCGGTGCGGACGCCGTCCACCCCGGCTACGGGTTCCTCTCGGAGAACGCCGAGTTCGCGCAGGCGGTGCTGGACGCGGGTCTGATCTGGATCGGCCCGCCGCCGCAGGCCATCCGTGACCTGGGTGACAAGGTCGCGGCCAGGCACATCGCCCAGCGGGCCGGTGCCCCGCTGGTCGCGGGCACCCCGGACCCGGTCTCGGGTTCGGAGGAGGTCGTGGCGTTCGCGAAGGAACACGGCCTGCCGATCGCGATCAAGGCGGCCTTCGGCGGCGGCGGACGCGGCCTCAAGGTCGCCCGCACCCTCGAAGAGGTCCCCGAGCTGTACGACTCCGCCGTGCGCGAGGCGGTGGCCGCGTTCGGGCGCGGGGAGTGCTTCGTCGAGCGCTACCTCGACAAGCCCCGGCACGTGGAGACGCAGTGCCTGGCCGACCAGCACGGCAACGTGGTCGTCGTCTCCACCCGTGACTGCTCGCTCCAGCGCCGCCACCAGAAGCTGGTGGAGGAGGCCCCGGCGCCGTTCCTGTCCCAGGAGCAGTTGGCCGAGCTGTACGCGTCGTCGAAGGCGATCCTGAAGGAGGCCGGATACGTCGGCGCCGGCACGGTGGAGTTCCTGGTCGGCGCGGACGGCACGATCTCCTTCCTGGAGGTCAACACCCGCCTCCAGGTCGAGCACCCGGTCACCGAGGAAGTCGCCGGCATCGACCTGGTGCGCGAGATGTTCCGCATCGCCGACGGCGAGAAGCTCGGCTACGACGACCCGGTCCTGCGTGGCCACTCCTTCGAGTTCCGCATCAACGGCGAGGACCCGGGCCGCAACTTCCTCCCGGCCCCCGGCACGGTGACCACGTTCGCCCCGCCGACCGGCCCGGGCGTCCGCCTGGACGCCGGCGTCGAGTCCGGCAGCGTCATCGGCCCGGCCTGGGACTCCCTGCTCGCGAAGCTCATCGTCACCGGCCGCACCCGCAAGGAGGCCCTGCAGCGCGCCGCCCGCGCCCTGGAGGAGTTCACCGTGGAGGGCATGGCCACCGCCATCCCCTTCCACCGCGCGGTCGTCACCGACCCGGCCTTCGCGCCCGAGCTGACCGGTTCCTCCGACCCGTTCACGGTCCACACCCGCTGGATCGAGACGGAGTTCGTCAACGAGATCAAGCCGTTCTCCGCCCCCGCCGACGCGGAGGCGGACGAGGACGCGGGCCGCGAGACCGTGGTCGTCGAGGTCGGCGGCAAGCGCCTGGAGGTCTCCCTCCCGTCCTCGCTCGGCATGTCCCTGGCCCGCACCGGCCTGGCGGCCGGCGCCAAGCCCAAGCGCCGCGCGGCGAAGAAGTCCGGCCCCGCGGCCTCCGGCGACACCCTCGCCTCGCCCATGCAGGGCACCATCGTCAAGATCGCCGTGGAAGAGGGCCAGGAGGTCCAGGAGGGCGACCTGATCGTCGTCCTGGAGGCCATGAAGATGGAACAGCCCATCAACGCCCACAAGGCCGGCACCATCAAGGGCCTCGGCGCCGAGGTCGGCGCTTCCGTCACCTCGGGTGCCGCGATCTGCGAGATCAAGGACTGACCACCCGCACCACACGACGACGGGGCGCCCGGCGGACACCGACCACTCGGTCCGCCGGGCGCCCCGTCATCGCTGCCGGGGACGCGGCGAACCGTCGGCGGCTCAGCGTCGGCGCAGATCCGCGACGCGTGCCCGTTCCGCACCGGCGTTCTGATCGCTCATGGCCGCGGCCGACCGCAACCCCGCGGCGGCGCCCGGGACCTGACGCCGTGGCCCCGGAAGCGGCACGTCCCGGCGCTGCTGACGCGCCGGGACGGATTCACCCCCGGAGGCCCCCGAGGACCCCGTCGCACCTCCGGACGCCCCCGCCACGGCGATCTGCACGCCCTGGTCCGCCAGGGCCTGCAGCTCGGTGGCGCAGCGGTCGTCGTGGGCGGGCGGTTCGTCGGTTACCAGGCGGGTGATCACGTCCGTCGGCACGGTCTGGAACATGGTGTCCGTACCCAGCTTGGAGTGGTCGGCGAGCACCACCACCTCGGCGGCCGCCTGCACCAGTGCGCGGTCGACGGAGGCCGAGAGCATGTTGGACGTGGACAGTCCCCGCTCCGCCGTCAGGCCGCTCCCGGACAGGAAGGCCTTGGACACCCGCAGCCCCTGGAGGGACTGCTCGGCACCCGATCCGACCAGGGCGTAGTTGGACCCCCGGAGTGTGCCTCCGGTCATCACGACCTCGACCCGGTTGGCGTGGGCGAGGGCCTGGGCCACCAGCAGCGAGTTGGTGACGACGGTCAGCCCGGGCACCCGCGCGAGCCGGCGCGCCAGCTCCTGCGTCGTGGTCCCCGCCCCCACCACGATGGCCTCGCCCTCTTCGACGAAGCCCGCGGCGAGGTCGGCGACGGCCGTCTTCTCGGCGGTCGCGAGATGTGACTTCTGCGGAAAGCCGGATTCCCGCGTGAACCCGCCCGGCAATACCGCACCGCCGTGCCGGCGGTCGAGGAGTCCTTCTGCCTCCAGTGCGCGCACGTCCCGCCGTACGGTCACTTCGGAGGTCTGGACGACGCGGGCGAGCTCACGGAGCGACACGGCTCCGTTCGCTCGCACCATTTCGAGGATCAATTGGCGACGTTCTGCAGCGAACACGAAACTGACAGTAACCCCAACGACCGTCTGCTTTCAGCAGTATGCGCCGAATAACAGAAGTTGTTCGCACAGCAGAGGCGGAAGTGGTATACACGCCTACTCCGGCCGCCTATGCCGCCCGCAATGGCCACAACTCCCCGTCACCGACGGGAGTTCGGTTCATGCCGCGACGGCGGGCGCTAGCCTTCCCCGCCGGCCTTGCGCGTGTGCAGCTGCCGCGCCACCTCCGCGATCGACCCCGAAAGGGACGGGTACACGGTGAAGGCGTTCGCGATCTGTTCGACCGTCAGGTTGTTGTCGACCGCGATCGAGATGGGATGGATGAGTTCCGAGGCGCGCGGCGCCACGACCACACCTCCCACGACGATCTCGGTACCGGGCCGGCAGAAGATCTTGACGAAACCGTCCCGGATGCCCTGCATCTTGGCGCGCGGGTTGCGCAGCAGCGGCAGCTTCACCACACGGGCGTCGATCTTGCCGGCGTCGACGTCGGCCTGCGAGTACCCGACGGTGGCGATCTCGGGATCGGTGAAGACGTTGGCGGAGACGGTCTTCAGGTTCAGCGGCGTGACCGCGTCCCCGAGGAAGTGGTACATCGCGATCCGCCCCTGCATGGCGGCCACCGAGGCGAGGGCGAAGACGCCGGTGACGTCACCGGCGGCGTACACGCCGGGGGCCGAGGTCCGCGACACCCGGTCGGTGCGGATGTGCCCGGAGTCCTTGAGCTTGACCCCGGCCTCCTCCAGCCCCATCCCCTCGGTGTTGGGAATGGCGCCGACGGCCATCAGGCAGTGCGACCCGGTGATGACCCGCCCGTCGGCGAGCGTCACCTCCACCCGGTCGCCCACCCGCTTGGCGGACTGGGCCCGGGACCGCGACATGACGTTCATCCCGCGCCGCCGGAACACGTCCTCCAGTACGGCGGCGGCGTCGGGGTCCTCACCGGGCAGCACCCGGTCCCGCGACGACACGAGCGTGACCCGCGAGCCGAGCGCCTGGTAGGCACCGGCGAACTCGGCTCCGGTCACACCGGACCCGACCACGATCAGCTCTTCCGGCAGCTCGTCCAGGTCGTAGACCTGGGTCCAGTTCAGGATGCGCTCACCGTCGGGCCGCGCGTCCGGCAGCTCGCGAGGGTGACCGCCGGTCGCGATCAGCACCGCGTCAGCGATCAGCGTCTCCTCGCTCCCGTCGGCGGCCCGCACCACGACCTTCCGCGACCCGTCGAGGGCCTGCATGCCCTCCAGTCGCCCGCGCCCGCGCACCACCCGCGCACCGGCGCGTGTCACGGAGGCGGTGATGTCGTGCGACTGAGCGAGCGCGAGCCGCTTCACACGCCGATTGACCTTGCCCAGATCGACTCCGACCACCCGGGCGGCCTGCTCCATGGGCGGGGTGTCGTCGGCGACGATGATCCCCAGCTCCTCGTAGGACGAGTCAAAGGTGGTCATCACCTCAGCCGTGGCGATGAGGGTCTTGGACGGCACGCAGTCGGTCAGCACCGACGCCCCGCCCAGACCGTCGCAGTCGACGACGGTCACCTCCGCGCCGAGCTGAGCGGCCACCAGCGCCGCTTCGTATCCGCCGGGTCCGCCACCAATGATCACGATCCGAGTCACGTACTCCATTCTCCCGCACCCTTCAACGCGGGGCCGCCCGGGGGCGCCGTCGTTACAAGAACGGCGCGTACCCTCTCCCCATGTCGCTCTACGCCGCGTACGCCGGCAACCTCGACGCGCGGTTGATGACCCGCCGCGCCCCGCACTCGCCACTGCGCGCGACCGGCTGGCTGAACGGGTGGCGGCTGACCTTCGGGGGCGAGCACATGGGCTGGGAGGGCGCGCTGGCGACCCTCGTGGAGGACCCGATCTCCCAGGTCTTCGTGTCCCTGTACGACATCGCCCCGATGGACGAGGACTCCCTCGACCGCTGGGAGGGCGTGGGCCTGGACGTCTACCGCCGCACCCGCGTACGCGTACACACCCTGGACGGCGAGGAGAAGGCGTGGACGTACGTCCTGAACGCCTACGAGGGCGGTCTGCCCTCCGCCCGCTACCTGGGCGAGGTGGCGGACGCCGCCGAATCGGCCGGCGCGCCCCACGACTACGTCATGGAGCTGCGCAAACGCCCCTGTTGAACGACCTCTCGTCGAAAACGACAAACCAACGATCCGAATCCCGTGACCTCCTTCATCTACGCGCGTAGGCGTAAACCGGCTACCCTCTTCGGCGTGAACGCATCTCTTCTTCCGGACGACATCCAGGGCGACCCCTACGCCGCCGCCGACGCCGCCGCCGCCCGCCTGCGCGAACTCACCGGCGCCGAGACCCACGACGTCGCCCTCGTGATGGGCTCCGGCTGGGCACCGGCCGTGGACGCTCTGGGCGCCCCCGAGGCCGAGTTCCAGGTCACCGACCTGCCGGGCTTCCCCAAGCCCGCGGTGGAGGGGCACGGCGGCAAGATCCGCTCGTACGCCCTCGGCGACAAGCGCGCGCTGGTCTTCCTGGGCCGCACCCACTACTACGAGGGCCATGGCGTGGCCGCCGTCTCCCACGGCGTCCGCACGGCGGTCGCCGCCGGCGCCAAGACGGTGGTCCTGACCAACGGCTGCGGCGGCCTGCGCGAGGGCATGCGCCCCGGCCAGCCGGTCCTGATCAGCGACCACATCAACCTCACCGCCACCTCCCCCATCGTCGGCGCGAACTTCGTCGACCTCACCGACCTGTACTCCCCGCGCCTGCGGGCGCTGTGCAAGGAGGTCGACCCCACGCTGGAGGAAGGCGTCTACGCCCAGTTCCCCGGCCCGCACTACGAGACGCCGGCCGAGATCCGCATGGCCCGCGTGATCGGGGCCGACCTGGTGGGCATGTCGACGGTCCTGGAGGCGATCGCGGCCCGCGAGGCCGGCGCGGAGGTCCTGGGCATCTCGCTGGTGACCAATCTCGCGGCGGGCATGACGGGGGAGCCGCTGAACCACGAGGAGGTCCTGCAGGCGGGCCGCGACTCCGCCGCGCGGATGGGGGCGCTGCTGACGCAGGTGCTGGGACGCCTGTAACCGGCCTTCTCTGCTGCGGCGTCCACACTCGACGTCCCTGCGGGGGCCGCGCCCGGCGCCTCATCCGCACCCGGGGTGGGTGTGGGCGCGGGGTGGGTGCGCAGCCCGGCATTGCGGGGTGCCGCTGCGCCCACCCTCCCCCACTCTCGGCTTCGCTCGAGCGGGGGGACCCCCATCGCCCCAGCGGCACGACTGCCCGCAGCTACGTGAGTAGGGCGGCACCCACCGGCCCGCGGGCGCGCGGAATGGCGCGGAGGGACCGGCGGTTGCGCGCCACCCTCGGGCGGAAAGTCGCGTACGGCGGGAAGGGGACGTGTCGGGGAGTGTCCGCCCGCAGCGGTTGGCGCGTCCGCGCCGTTCAACCCCGTAGCCGACCGATTCCGCGCCGTTCCGAGGACGGACACCTCCCGGCGCGGCCCCGACCCACCGCACAACCGAACGCGCTACCCGCACCCCCGCCGAACCCGCACAGGCCGCCGCAGGCACCCCCGCCCCACCGCCGGAGGCACCCCGCACAGGCCGCCGCAGGCACCCCGCACCACGCCCCACCCCCACCACAGACACACGAGAGGCTGACCGACGTGCACGACGACGACCTCCTCGCACGGGCCAAGGCATGGCTGGCCGAGGACCCCGACGCGGACACCCGCGCCGAACTCGCCACGCTCATCGACACCGGTGACCGCGCGGAGCTCACCGCACGCTTCTCCGGCACCCTCCAGTTCGGCACCGCCGGCCTGCGCGGCGAACTCGGTGCCGGCCCCCTGCGCATGAACCGCGCCGTCGTCATCCGCGCCGCCGCCGGCCTCGCCGCGTACCTCGGGAAGCAGGGCCACGACGACGGCCTGGTCGTCATCGGCTACGACGCCCGCCACAAGTCGGAGGAGTTCGCCCGCGACACCGCCGCCGTCATGACCGGCGCCGGACTCCGCGCCGCCGTCCTCCCCCGCCCGCTTCCCACCCCGGTCCTCGCGTTCGCCATCCGCCACCTCGGTGCCGTCGCCGGCGTGGAGGTCACCGCCAGCCACAACCCGCCCCGCGACAACGGCTACAAGGTGTACCTCGGCGACGGCTCCCAGATCGTGCCCCCGGCCGACGCCGACATCGCCGCGGAGATCGACGCCGTACGCTCCCTGAACGACGTCCCCCGCCCCACCACCGGCTGGCAGACCCTCGGCGACGACGTTCTCGACGCCTACCTCGCCCGCACGGACGCCGTCCTCGCCCCCGACTCCCCCCGCACCGCCCGGACCGTCTACACGGCGATGCACGGCGTCGGCAAGGACACCCTCCTCGCCGCCTTCGCCCGGGCCGGCTTCCCCACCCCCACCCTCGTCAGCGAGCAGGCCGACCCCGACCCGGACTTCCCCACCGTCGCCTTCCCCAACCCGGAAGAGCCCGGCGCGATGGACCTCGCCTTCGCCAAGGCCCGCGAGACGACCCCCGCGCCCGACCTGGTCATCGCCAACGACCCCGACGCCGACCGCCTGGCCGTCGCCGTTCCCGTGACCGAACCCGGAGGAACCGGCACCGACTGGCGCATGCTCCGCGGCGACGAGGTCGGCGCCCTCCTCGCCGCCCACCTGGTCACCCGCGGAGCGCACGGCACGTTCGCCGAGTCGATCGTCTCCTCCTCCCTCCTCGGCCGCATCGCCGAGAAGGCTCACCTCCCTCACGAGGAAACCCTCACCGGCTTCAAGTGGATCGCCCGCGTCGACGGCATCCGCTACGGCTACGAGGAAGCCCTCGGCTACTGCGTCGACCCGGAGGGAGTCCGCGACAAGGACGGCGTCACCGCGGCCCTCCTGATCACGGAGCTGGCCTCCGTCCTCAAGGAGCAGGGCCGCACCCTCCTCGACCTCCTCGACGACATCGCGGTCGAGCACGGCCTGCACGCCACCGACCAGCTCTCGGTCCGCGTCGAGGACCTCTCCCTGATCGCCGCCGCGATGCACCGCCTGCGCGAACAGCCCCCGGCCCGCCTCGCCGGCCTGCCCGTCACGAACGCGGAGGACCTCACCCGGGGCACGGACACGCTCCCGCCCACGGACGGCCTGCGCTACACGCTCGACGGCGCCCGCGTGATCGTCCGCCCGAGCGGTACGGAGCCGAAGCTGAAGTGCTACCTGGAGGTGGTCGTCCCGGTCACGGCGCACGCCGACCTCCCTCAGGCCCGCGCAACGGCGCAGGACCTGCTGGCGGCCCTCAAGCGGGACCTGTCGGCAGCGGCGGGCATCTGACCGCACGCCCCGCCGGACTCACCCGGTCCCCATGGGGTGCCCCCACCCGGAGGCACCCCATCGGGTGGTATCCCACAACTCATTGACGGACCTTCCCGATCCCCGGCCGCACCCCGGGCAACGGTGGAGCGGAAGAACCGCACCGCCAAGAGCCAGGGAGCCGCCGCCGTGTCCTCGACCGCGCCCAAGACCACCGCCGGCGGACACATCCCCGGCACCCGGCGCCCCCGGACTCCCGCCGCACCCGCCCCGCCCCCGAACCCGCAGGCCCGCGCCCGGCACCTCCTGCGCGCCGCCCACGAGGCCGCACGGCATGCCGCCCCCGCCCTCGCCGCCTACCTCGCCGTACGCCTGACGGGTCTGGCGGTACTCGCCTTCTGGGCGCCCCGCCGCAACCAGGACCTGTGGGTCAACCTGGCCGCGCAGTGGGACTCCGACTGGTACCTGGGCATCGCCGAACACGGCTACACCGACGAACTCGGCACCACCCCCAACACCAACAACCTGGCGTTCTTCCCGCTCTACCCGGTCCTGGTGAAGGCGGTCGCGGTCCTCACCCCGGGCTCCCGCGCCTCCACGGGGCTCGGCCTGGCCGTCGTCGCCTCACTCGTCGCGGCGTGGGGGATCTTCGCGGTGGGCGACCGCCTGCACTGCCGCCGCGTCGGTGTACTGCTGACCACGCTGTGGGCGGCGTTCCCGGTCGGCGCGGTGCAGTGGATGGGCTACACGGAATCGCTGTTCACGGCGTGCGCGGCCTGGTCGCTGTACGCGGTGCTCACGGGCCGCTGGCTGTGGGCGGCCGGCTGCGCCACGCTGGCGGGCCTGACCCGCCCGACCGGCATCGCGGTGGCCCTCGCGGTCACGGTGACGGCGCTGCTGCACCTCGCCCGGCACCGCGCCCCCGCCCCGCGCGTCGTCGCGGCCGCGGCCCTCGCCCCGCTCGGCTGGTGCGCCTACCTCGCCTGGGTGGGGCTGCGGCTGGGCCGCTGGGACGGCTACTTCGCCGTACAGCGGCTCTGGTACAACGAGCTGGACGGCGGCCTGCGCACCCTGCACCAGTTCCGGTGGCTGCTGTGGCGCGACCCGACCCCGCAGCTGTTCCTGGTGGTGGTGACGCTCACGCTGGTCGGGGCGGTGGTGCTGTTCGGCCTGTCGGCGTGGGACCGCCAGCCGCCCGCGCTGCTGTTCTACACGGGCGTGATGCTCGTGATCGTGCTGGGCAGCGGAGGCGTCTACTTCCCGCGCGCCCGCTTCCTGCTCCCGGCCTTCCCGCTGCTCCTGCCGCTGGCCCTGCACCTGTCCCGCGCCTCCCGGCGCCACCGTGCGCTGGTGCTGACGGCCGCGGTGCTGGGCTCGACGTACTGCGGGGCGTACATGCTCCTGGTCTGGTCGGCGGCCCCTTGACGCCCCCGCCGCGGTCGCCCCGCGTCCGGGACCGCCTCCCGGACCGGGACCACCCCCGCACCCGTCCCCGTGGCCGTCACCCGATGGCCAGCAGCACCGCCAGCAGCACCGCCCCGGCCACCACCGGCGCGAAGATCTCGTAGGCCCACCGCACCGTCACCTCGCCCGAGGTGCTGGCCGGCTTCCGCGCCTCCAGCAGGCCGCGCAGTTCGTCCATGATCTTGTCGGCCTCGGCGCGCACCGGCCCGTCCGCCCCGGCACCGGCCGCCGCGCCATCGATGTCGCTCCTCCCTGACTGTCCGAAGCCGCCGAGCGCGCCCCCACGCCCACGGCCCGCCCCGGCGGACCGTCGCGCCTCCTGCCGTGCGGCCTTCTTGCGGCCGCGCAGCGAGACGGGGATGGACCACAGCTGGTATTTGTCGCCGCCCTCGGTGACGACCTCGTTGGAGTAGGCCGACCGGAACGAGGCGACCTGCCCCCAGGGCACCACGACCACGCGGAAGGGATTGCGCACGCGCAGCCGGTCGTCGTTGGCGAAGACGGCGGGCCGCACGGTGTAGGCGAGGACGAGCGGCACGAGGAAAAGCAGCGCCGCGAGCGCCAGCCAAGGCGTGCGCCCCTCCCCGGCGACCACGGCGTCGATACCGAGCCAGAGGGCGAGGGCGAGCAGCAGAACGCCACCGGCGATGCCGGCGGGCGAGCGGTAGACCCGGTCCTTGGACACGGGTACCGGCGGCTGCGGCGACGGTGACTGGGGCTCCGGGGTCGTCATGCTGCCGATTGTGCCCGACGCCCCGGACGGCGCTCATAGGCGGTGCCGGTCGGCACGCGGACCGGCACCGCACGCCGCGCACATGCCCGCACCCCTCCGCGCACGACGGTGCCGCCCTCTTGGACAACCGCACGGGGCTGTACAGCCGCTACGCGCGTAGATATGCTCGCCTGGTGACCATGCCCACCACTGCATCCGCTGCACCCGCACACGGACTCGCCGACGTCACCGCGTCCGACAGCACGCTGCGCCGCTTCCTCCACGGGCTGCCCGGCGTCGACGCGGTCGGCCTGGAGGCGCGCGCCGCCTCGCTCGGCACCCGTTCGATCAAGACCACCGCGAAGGCGTACGCCCTCGACCTCGCCATCTCGATGGTCGACCTGACGACGCTGGAAGGCGCGGACACCCCGGGCAAGGTCCGGGCGCTCGGCGCGAAGGCGGTCCGTCCCGACCCGACCGACCGCACCGCCCCGGCGACGGCGGCCGTCTGCGTCTACCCCGACATGGTGCCCGCCGCCAAGGAGGCCGTCGCCGGTTCCGACGTGAAGGTCGCCTCGGTCGCCACGGCGTTCCCGGCGGGCCGCGCCTCGATGGCCGTCAAGCTGGCCGACGTGCGCGAGGCCGTGACGGCGGGCGCGGACGAGGTCGACATGGTCATCGACCGCGGCGCGTTCCTCGCGGGGAACTACCTTAAGGTGTACGACGAGATCGTCGCCGTACGCGAGGCCTGCGGCACGTCCGCCCGCCTCAAGGTCATCTTCGAGACCGGCGAGCTGTCGACGTACGACAACATCCGCCGCGCCAGCTGGCTCGGCATGTTGGCCGGGGCCGACTTCATCAAGACCTCCACCGGCAAGGTCGCGGTCAACGCCACGCCCGCCAACACCCTCCTGATGCTGGAGGCGGTCCGCGACTTCCGCGCGCAGACCGGCGTCCAGGTCGGAGTGAAGCCGGCCGGCGGCATCCGTACCGCCAAGGACGCGATCAAGTTCCTGGTCCTGGTCAACGAGACCGCGGGCGAGGACTGGCTGGACAACCACTGGTTCCGCTTCGGCGCCTCCTCGCTGCTGAACGACCTGCTGATGCAGCGCCAGAAGCTGGCCAGCGGCCGCTACTCCGGTCCCGACTACGTGACGGTGGACTGATCACCATGGCACCTGTTTTCGAGTACGCACCGGCGCCCGAGTCCCGCGCGGTCGTCGACATCGCCGCGTCCTACGGCCTGTTCATCGACGGCGAGTTCACCGAGGCCGCCGACGGCAAGGTCTTCAAGACCGTCTCCCCCTCCACGGAGGAGGTCCTCTCCGAGGTCGCCGAGGCCGGCGAGGCGGACGTCGACCGCGCGGTGAAGGCCGCCCGCAAGGCCTTCGAGAAGTGGTCGGCGCTTCCCGGCTCCGAGCGCGCGAAGTACCTCTTCCGTATCGCCCGGATCATCCAGGAGCGCAGCCGCGAGCTGGCCGTCCTGGAGACCCTGGACAACGGCAAGCCGATCAAGGAGACCCGCGACGCGGACCTCCCCCTGGTCGCCGCGCACTTCTTCTACTACGCGGGCTGGGCCGACAAGCTCGACCACGCCGGCTTCGGCGCGAACCCGCGCCCGCTCGGCGTCGCGGGCCAGGTCATCCCGTGGAACTTCCCGCTCCTGATGCTGGCGTGGAAGATCGCCCCGGCGCTCGCGACGGGCAACACGGTGGTCCTCAAGCCCGCCGAGACCACCCCCCTCTCCGCCCTCTTCTTCGCGGACATCTGCCGTCAGGCGGGCCTGCCCAAGGGCGTCGTCAACATCGTCACCGGCGACGGCCGCACCGGCGCCGCGCTGATCGCCCACCCCGACGTGAACAAGGTCGCCTTCACCGGCTCCACGGCCGTCGGCAAGGAGATCGCGCGCACGGTCGCGGGCACCCGCAAGAAGCTGACGCTCGAACTGGGCGGCAAGGGCGCCAACATCGTCTTCGACGACGCCCCCATCGACCAGGCCGTCGAGGGCATCGTCAACGGCATCTTCTTCAACCAGGGCCAGGTCTGCTGCGCGGGCTCCCGCCTGCTCGTCCAGGAGTCGATCCACGACGAGCTGCTGGACTCCCTCAAGCGCAGGCTCTCCACCCTCCGCCTGGGCGACCCGCTGGACAAGAACACCGACATCGGCGCGATCAACTCCGCCGAGCAACTGGCCCGGATCACCGCGCTCGCCGACCAGGGCGAGGCGGAGGGCGCCGAGCGCTGGTCCCCGGCCTGCGACATCCCGGAGAACGGCTACTGGTTCGCCCCGACGCTCTTCACCAACGTCACCCAGGCGCACACGGTCGCCCGCGACGAGATCTTCGGCCCGGTGCTGTCCGTCCTCACCTTCCGTACGCCGGACGAGGCGGTCGCCAAGGCCAACAACACGCCGTACGGCCTGTCGGCGGGCATCTGGACGGAGAAGGGCTCGCGCATCCTGGCGGTCGCGAACAAGCTGCGCGCGGGCGTGATCTGGTCCAACACGTTCAACAAGTTCGACCCGACCTCGCCGTTCGGCGGCTACAAGGAGTCGGGCTTCGGCCGCGAGGGCGGCCGCCACGGCCTGGAGGCGTACCTCGATGTCTGACCGACTCAGTGTCTTCAAGACCTACAAGCTGTACGTGGGCGGGAAGTTCCCGCGTTCCGAGAGCGGCCGGGTGTACGAGGTGACAGACGCGAAGGGCAAGTGGCTGGCGAACGCCCCGCTCTCCTCCCGCAAGGACGCCCGTGACGCGGTGGTCGCCGCGCGCAAGGCGTTCGGCGCGTGGTCGGGCGCGACTGCGTACAACCGCGGCCAGATCCTGTACCGGATCGCGGAGATGCTGGAGGGCCGACGCGACCAGTACGTCGCGGAGGTCGCCGACGCCGAGGGCCTGGCGAAGTCGAAGGCTGCGGCGCAGGTCGACGCCGCGATCGACCGCTGGGTCTGGTACGCGGGATGGACCGACAAGATCGCTCAGGTGGTCGGGGGCGGCAACCCGGTCGCGGGGCCCTTCTTCAACCTCTCCTCCCCCGAGCCGACCGGTGTGGTCGCCGTCCTGGCCCCACGGGAGTCGTCGCTGCTCGGCCTGGTCTCGGTCGTCGCCCCGGTCATCGCCACCGGCAACACGGCGGTCGTGGTCGCGTCGGAGAAGTCGCCCCTGCCCGCCCTCTCCCTGGGCGAGGTCCTGGCCACCTCCGACCTTCCCGGCGGCGTGGTCAACGTCCTCTCCGGCCGTACGGCGGAGATCGCCACCCCGCTCGCCGCGCACCAGGACGTCAACGCGATCGACCTCACCGGCGCCGACGAGACGCTGGCGAAGGAGCTGGAGATCGCGGCGGCGGACAACCTCAAGCGCGTCCTGCGTCCACAGCCTGTGGACGACGCGGACTGGTCGGCGGCGCCGGGCATCGACCGCATGACGGCGTTCCTGGAGACGAAGACGGTCTGGCACCCGACGGGCGCGCTGGGCGCGTCCGGCTCCTCCTACTGAGGCGCCACAGGACACGCACCGCGCCCACGGGACGAGCCGCGTCCTCCCTCCGTCCGGGGAAGGCGCGGCTCCCGGCGTTCGGAGGCGGGACGGTCAGCGCAACAGCTCCGTCGCCTGTCCCACCACCGGCACGGAGCCGACCGACCGCGCCTGTGCCACCGGCCCGGTCAGGGCGGTGGAGGTCAGCGGCTGGAAGTCGGCGACCTCGGTGCCGACGCCGTTGTCGAGGGGGTCGACGCCGGTGCCGGCCAGGGGGTTGGGCTTGAGATCGGCGGCCGGCCCGGTGACGTGGCCGACCGTGCCGGTCACGGCCCGGAGGCCGGCCTGCGGGTCGATGTCGCCCAGCGAGGCGGGCCGGGTGTGCGCCGGGCCGGCCATCGTCTCACCGCTGTCCGCGGAGGCCGTCGCGGCGCCTGCCGCCAGGGCCGCCCCGGCGGTCGCGAGGGCGATCAGGGCGCGCTGGGCGTGCGGGGTGCGGGGGTACGCGTGTCGGGCCATCGCTGCTGCCACCTCTTGGTGTGGGGTGCTCGGGACTACCGTGGTAACAGCGCGGAAGGTGAACAGGTCACCGCGCAGTGTCATCGCGGTGTGACGCGCACTGCAAAGTCGTCCCGCCGGGTCGTACGGCGGCCGTTCGATGCCTCAGACTGGTGTCCCGTGACCTCCCATCCGCCCATACCGACGCGAGTCGTGCTGCTCTGCGGCCCTTCCGGCTCCGGCAAGTCCCTCCTCGCCGCCCACTCCGGCCTCCCGGTGCTGCGGCTCGACGACTTCTACAAGGAGGGCACCGACCCGACGCTGCCGCTGACGCCGCAGAGCTCCGACATCGACTGGGACCACCCTGGCTCGTGGGACGCGGACGCCGCCGTCGCCGCGATCACGGAGCTGTGCCGGGCGGGCCGTGCACAGGTGCCCGTCTACGACATCTCGCGCAGCGCCCGCACCGGCGAGGAGACGGTCGACATCGGGCGGACCCCGCTGTTCCTCGCGGAGGGAATCTTCGCCGCCGAACTCGTGGCCCGCTGCCGGGAACTGGGCGTCCTGGCCGACGCGCTGTGCCTGAGCCGGGGCCCGGTGACGACCTTCCGCCGCCGCCTCGTGCGGGATCTGCGGGAGAACCGCAAGTCGGTGCCGTTCCTGCTGCGCCGCGGCTTGCGGCTGATGCGGCAGGAGCGGTCCGTCATCGCACGGCAGACGGCCCTGGGCGCGTACGCCTGCGACCGGGACGAGGCGATGGGCCGACTGGCGGCCGCGGCGGCGGGACGGTGCGCCACGGTGCGTACGGCGGCGTAACACGCCCTCGCGCGCACCCCCGTACGCACGAGAAGCGGGACTGGACGGACCCCCCGGCCCTCCAGTCCCGCTCTCTTCCCCCGTGTCCCCCGTTCCCCCGTGTCCCCCCGTTGTTCCCCCGTGGTGCTTCCCCGTGAGTAAGAGCCCGGTCCCCTCCCCCTGATACACCCCGGCTCGAACTTTTTTCACGGGTTCCTGCGGAGGTCACCCCGGACCTCCAGACCTTCAGGCGACGAGTTCGCCGAAGGCGTCCTCCCGGTCACGGCCGAAGCTGAGGACCTCGTCCTCGCGCAGCCGGCGGAGCGACCGCCAGATGCTGGACTTCACCGTGCCGACACTGATGCCGAGGATGTCCGCGATCTCCGGGTCCGTGCGGCCCTCGTAGTAGCGCAGGACCAGCATGGTGCGCTGGAGTTCGGGCAGCCGGGCCAGCGCCTGCCACAGGACGGTGCGCAGCTCGGTGCCGCGCATCGCGTCCGTGTCGCCGGGCGTCTCCGGCAGTTCCTCGGTCGGGTACTCGTTGAGCTTGCGGCGGCGCCAGGCGCTGATGTGCAGGTTGGTCATGGTGCGGCGGAGGTATCCGCCGACCGCCGCCTTGTCACTGATCCGGTCCCACGCCCGGTAGGTCGAGAACAGCGCGCTCTGCAGCAGGTCCTCGGCCTCGAAGCGGTCGCCGGTGAGGTGGTAGGCGGTGGCGTACAGGGAGGCGCGGCGCTCCTGGACGTAGGCGGTGAACTCCGCCTCCGACAGCGAGCGGCGCTCCCCCTCGGCCTCCCCGTACGCCGTTCCCCCGTGCGGTCCCCCCTGGGTTCCCCCCTTGGCGGCGTCCACCACCGTCATGTAGGTGGTGTGCTGCCGCCCGGTGCCGCGAGCGCACCCCCGCCCGCTCACGGCACCGGACTTCTCCGCGGACCGGTGTGCGTGCACGTCGTGCAGACGCGTGACCACTGCGCTGGTGCTGGTGCCGTGCAGCGTGTTCATCTCGCGCCCCCCGTCGTGGACTTACGGTGTTCGACTTCGGTACTGCGTCTTGCGTCCTGCTGTGTTGCCTGTGCCGAAAAGCTTGCCGGGGTGACTTCATGACCGTGTCCGCCGACTGTCACAGACCTGTCACAAGGCTCCGTCACGGGTGCGGCACGGTTCCTTCACAGGGTCCGGCGGCAGGGTCGGTGCCGTTGTGGACCCACAGGTCGAACCGCACCCCCTCCATGGGCCAGAATGAGCCCGTGCCTTCCCTGTTGCTGATCGAGGACGACGACGCCATCCGCACGGCCCTGGAGCTCTCACTGACGCGCCAGGGTCACCGGGTGGCCACCGCTGCAAGCGGTGAGGACGGTCTGAAGCTGTTGCGCGAGCAGCGGCCGGACCTGATCGTGCTGGACGTGATGCTGCCCGGCATCGACGGGTTCGAGGTGTGCCGGCGCATCCGGCGCACCGACCAGCTGCCGATCATCCTGCTGACCGCCCGCAACGACGACATCGACGTGGTCGTCGGTCTCGAGTCGGGCGCCGACGACTACGTGGTCAAACCCGTCCAGGGCCGGGTGCTCGACGCCCGGATCCGGGCCGTGCTGCGGCGCGGGGAGCGGGAGTCCAGCGACTCGGCAAGCTTCGGCAGCCTGGTCATCGACCGTTCCGCGATGACCGTCACCAAGAACGGGGAGGACCTCCAGCTCACGCCGACCGAGCTGCGGCTCCTGCTCGAACTGAGCCGGCGGCCGGGACAGGCGCTGTCCCGGCAGCAGTTGCTGCGGCTGGTGTGGGAGCACGACTACCTCGGCGACTCCCGGCTGGTGGACGCCTGCGTGCAGCGGCTGCGCGCCAAGGTCGAGGACGTGCCGTCGTCCCCGACCCTGATCCGTACCGTGCGGGGTGTCGGCTACCGGCTGGATCCGCCTCAGTGACACAGGAACACCAGGGGGGTTCACGCGGCTGGGCCGCGGCTCGCAAGGGAGTCTGGGCCGGGCTGCGCTTCACCAGCCTGCGTCTCAGGCTCGTCCTCGTCTTCGGTCTGGTCGCGCTCACCGCGGCCGTCTCCGCGTCCGGCATCGCCTACTGGCTGAACCGGGAGGCGGTGCTCACCCGCACCCAGGACGCCGTGCTGCGGGGCTTCGAGCAGGAGATGCAGAACCGCGCCGGCGCGCTGCCGGAGAACCCCTCGCAGGACGAGTTGCAGCACACCGCGGGGCAGATGGCCAACAGCAGCCAGCGGTTCAGCGTGCTGCTGGTCGCCGAGAACTCCGACGGGAAGACCGTGTACGGCAGTTCCGGCGGGCTGGGCGGCTTCTCGCTGGCCGACGTGCCCGAGTCGCTGCGCACCGCCGTGGGCAAGGAGCAGAGGGTCACCTCGGCCAACAAGCACCCGTACCACCTGTACTGGCAGCGGATCACCGAGGACGACACCCCGTACCTCGTGGCCGGGGCGAAGGTGATCGGCGGCGGGCCGACCGGCTACATGCTCAAGACGCTGGAGCCGGAGGCCAAGGACCTCAACTCGCTCGCCTGGTCGCTGGGGATCGCCACCGGGCTCGCCCTGCTCGGCTCCGCGCTGCTCGCCCAGGCGCTGGCGACGACCGTGCTCAAGCCGGTGCACCGGCTGGGGGTGGCGGCGCGGCGCCTCGGCGAGGGCAAGCTGGACACCCGGCTGCGCGTGTCCGGCACCGACGAACTGGCCGATCTGTCCCGGACGTTCAACAGCGCCGCCGAGAACCTGGAGAAGCGGGTGGCGGACATGGCGGGCCGGGAGCAGGCGTCGCGGCGCTTCGTGGCGGACATGAGCCATGAGCTGCGTACCCCGCTGACGGCGATCACGGCCGTGACGGAGGTGCTGGAGGAGGAGCTGGAGTTCGAGGGCGGCGGCTTCGACCCGATGATCGAGCCCGCGGTCCGGCTCGTGGTGAGCGAGACGCGGCGGCTCAACGACCTCGTGGAGAACCTGATGGAGGTCACCCGCTTCGACGCGGGCACGGCCCGGCTGGTCCTGGACGACGTCGACGTGGCCGACCAGATCACCGCCTGCATCGACGCCCGCGCCTGGCTGGACGCCGTCGACCTGGACGCCGAGCGCGGCATCCACGCCCGGCTCGACCCGCGCCGCCTGGACGTGATCCTGGCCAACCTGATCGGCAACGCGCTCAAGCACGGCGGGTCGCCGGTGAGGGTGTCGGTGGCGCGGGCGGACGACGAGGTCGTCATCCGGGTGCGGGACCACGGGCCCGGCATCCCCGAGGACGTCCTGCCGCACGTCTTCGACCGCTTCTACAAGGCGAGCGCCTCTCGGCCGCGCTCCGAGGGCAGCGGGCTCGGCCTGTCCATCGCCCTGGAGAACGCGCACATCCACGGCGGTGAGATCACCGCCGAGAACCACCCCGAAGGGGGTGCGGTGTTCGTGCTGCGGCTGCCTCAGGCCCCCTCGCCGCCGACGGACGGGGACGAGGACGCGGCGGACGGCGGGGGCGCCGACGGCTCCTCGGGCTCCTCGAACTCCCCGGGCTCTGCCGGTTCCCGGGGGGACGAGGGCAAGGACGCGAAGGGACAGGTCTGATGACCGTACGCCGCCTGCCGGTCCGTCCGGGGCCGGCCGTGCTGGGTGTACTGGCGCTGCTGCTCACCGGGTGCGGTATCCGGTCCACGGAGGTGCCCACCGACTTCGGTCCGGCGCCGTCGCGGGTGCGCTGCTCGCTCGCCGAACCGGATGTGTCCGCGCGGACCGTGCCCGGTGTGCCGGTTCAGGTGTTCCTGCTGTGCGGTTCGTCGCTGGTGGCCGTGGACCGGACGATGCAGGTGCCGGAGGCCGCGGCGGGCTCCGGTCGGCGGGTGACGGTGGCGCAGGGACTGCTCGACGAACTGACGGAGCCGCCGTCGGCCGCGGAGAAGCAGGCCGGTTACACCACGGACGTGCGCGGCGAGGTCGCGGTGACCGGCCCGCGCACGGGCGACCCCGAGGACACGCTGCGGCTGAGCACCGCCCCCGCCGACCTCACCTCGTACGCGCTGGCCCAGATCGTGTGTACCTTCTCCGACTCGGCGGCGGCCGAGGGCGACGGCTCCGTCATCCTGGCCGGCCCCTCCGACGCGCCCGCGCGCCGCTACTCCTGCACGGACGAGGTACGGGCCCGGCCGGGCAGCAACGAGCCGCCGCCCACCGAGGTCACCGACGGCTGACGGGCGGGAAGGCCACCCCCGGGGCGCGCAGTGCGGCGCGGGGTCCCTCCCGTCCGGCCGGGGGCGTGGGTCCGGGGCGTGTGGCGTGGGCCGTGTGGCGCAAGCCTCACCCTTGCGTGGGAGGTGCCGGAACCGCGCGCGGCGGCGGCCGCGTCTAGGGGGGCGTGCAGCGTCATGGGTTCCTCGGCGGCAGCGCCGCGCTCCGCATCCGTGTGACAGGAAGTGCTCTCCTGGTCGCACATCTCGCGTTCGTCGCCTGGTACACCCTGCGGCCGCTGGACGTCCCCTGGGTGCTGCCGCCGAACCTGCAGCCCTTCGACGGGATCCGCGCCGATCTGGCGCTGGGCTGGCCCGCGGCGGCGCGGGCCATCGGCGGGTCGATGGCGCTGCTGGCACCACTGGGCGTGCTGCTGCCGGTGGCGGGGGGCCGGCTGACCGTCTCGCCATTGGGCTCGCTGCTGCGCACCACGGCCGCGGGGGCCCTGCTGTCGCTGGGCATCGAGCTGCTGCAGACCGGGGTGCCCGGTCAGGTCGTCGATGTCGACTCACTGCTGCTGAACACGGCCGGCGTGGCCCTCGTGCACCTCGCCGTCGTTCCCGCGGGCCGTGCCCGGCTCCGTCGCAGGTCCGAGCGTGGGCGGCGGGACAACGTCCCCCAGGAGGAGCACGCTCAGGGTCGGACCCCGACGATTCCCAGGGTCGGTATCGCCCCGTAGAGCGACGCTTTGTTCCGTTCGTCTCCGTAGCGTGGAGGGCAGATGAAGGGGAAGTCGACCAGGCAGTCCCCGCCACACGCAGATGAAGGAGCCGCGATGTCCCGCCTCGCCCGCCCCACCCACGGCCGCATGATCGGCGGAGTGTGCGCCGCGCTGGCCCGGCGCTTCGGCACCTCCACCACCACGATGCGGGTGATCTTCCTGGTCTCCTGCCTGCTGCCCGGCCCGCAGTTCCTGCTCTACCTCGCCCTGTGGATCCTGCTGCCGTCCGAGGAGAAGGCCGCGCGCACGGCCTGGTAGACCGTCGGACGCACCTCCCTTGGGCACGCCGAAGGGGCGCACCCGGGGACACCGGGTGCGCCCCTTCCGGCGCGTCGGGAGGGCGCGGGTCAGCCGCCGAGCGGGATGCCGTTGACCGGCAGGCCCTGCGCCGGCAGACCGCCGAGGAGTCCGGCGACCGGCTTGGCCGGGGTGTCGGCGAGCTGCTGCTCGACGACCTTCTCGACGAACGGCGGCGCGGAGGTCAGACCCGCACTGGAGAGGTGGCGGCCCTGCTCCACGACGTTGCCCACGCCGGGCGCCACCTGGGAGACGGCGTCGGCCGGGAGCGTCTGGGCGACGGAGTCCACCGTCTTGGTGGCGTCCGGGAGCTCCGGGGCCGCAGTGGCCGCGCCCGCGCCGGCGGCGGCGAAGGCGGCGCCGAGGGCAGCGACACCGAGGGTCTTGGCAGCAGACTGCTTCATGAAATGCGTCCTCGAATGGAATGACGGGGATGTGAGCGGGCCTCGACCGTAAACATGCACCGCACCCGGCGGCAAACATCGAAATGCGGACGGATTGTGAAAGCCCGCCCGCATGTCCGCATTACCGTCCCCTTCCCGTCAACCCTTATCCTCGACAGAACCGCTGGTGGAAGCCGTCTGCTGGAACAGCCATTCGGACTTCAACTCGGCATAGCCGGGCTTGATGACGTCATTGATCATGGCCAGTCGTTCATCGAAAGGGATGAACGCTGATTTCATCGCATTGACGGAGAACCACTGCATGTCGTCGAGCGTGTAACCGAACGCGTCGACAAGGTGCTCGAATTCACGGCTCATGCCGGTGTGGGACATCAGCCGGTTGTCCGTGTTCACGGTGGCACGGAAGTGCAGTCGGCGCAGCAGGCCGATCGGGTGCTCGGCGTACGAGTCGGCCGCGCCGGTCTGGAGGTTGGAGCTGGGGCACAGCTCCAGGGGGATGCGCTTGTCCCGGACGTAGGAGGCGAGCCGGCCGAGCTTGACCGTGCCGTCCTCGTGGACCTGGATGTCGTCGATGATGCGCACGCCGTGTCCGAGCCGGTCGGCGCCGCACCACTGGAGGGCCTGCCAGATGGACGGCAAACCGAAGGCCTCACCCGCGTGAATAGTGAAGTGATTGTTTTCACGCTTGAGGTACTCGAAGGCGTCGAGGTGCCGGGTGGGCGGGTAGCCGGCCTCCGCGCCCGCGATGTCGAAGCCGACGACTCCGAGGTCGCGGTAGCGGTTGGCGAGCTCGGCGATCTCCAGGGCGCGTGCGGCGTGCCGCATGGCGGTGAGCAGGGCGCCGACGCGGATGCGGTGACCGCTCTCGCGTGCGCGCCGCTCGCCCTCCCGGAAGCCTTCGTTGACGGCCTCGACGACCCCTTCGAGGCTGAGCCCGCCCTCCAGGTGCTGCTCGGGGGCGTAGCGCACCTCTGCGTAGACGACGCCGTCCGCGGCGAGGTCCTCGGCGCACTCGGCGGCGACCCGGACCAGGGCGTCGCGGGTCTGCATGACGCCGACGGTGTGGGAGAAGGTCTCCAGGTAGCGCTCCAGCGAACCGGAGTCGGCGGCCTGGCGGAACCAGGTGCCGAGCCGGTCGGCGTCGGTCTCCGGGAGCTTCGAGTAGCCCGTGTCCCGGGCGAGTTCGACGACCGTGCCGGGGCGCAGCCCGCCGTCGAGGTGGTCGTGCAGCAGAACCTTCGGCGCCCGGCGGATGTGGTCCGGCGTCGGTGTCCTCGCGCTGGTCGTCGCGGTGCTCTGGCTCGTCATTTCCGCACTCTAACTCCTACGCGCGTAGAGCAACGGGTGAACGCACGGACCCGGGGAACGCGCCGCACGGAACCAGGGTTTACGGATCCGTCGATATGTAACGGTGACTGCGAGGACGGGTGGCGTACACCCGGTCTTCTGAGAATGTTCTGCCATGGCACAGCAAGCGACGCCGGTCCGTCGGGCCCGGCTGGGGCGAACGCTCGGTCCGGAGAGGACGGCGGTGAGCGGGGTGGTGCTGCTGCTCCCCGGCGGGGACGAGGTCTCCGGCCGCAGACCGTCTCCGTTGCTGGCGGCGGCTTCCGTGCGCGCGCTCGGGCGCCGGCTCGCGCGCGCGGGGCGGGACGAGGGCCTGGCCGCGCACGTCGTGCACTACCGCTACCGCGGCTGGAACGGTGCGGAGGCCCACCTCGCCCGCGACGCCGACTGGGCCGCCGAGGAGGCCGTACGGCGCTACGGCGACGTGCCCGTCTGCCTGGCCGGCATCGGCATGGGGGGCCGGGCCGCGCTGCGCGCGGGAGGGCACGATGCCGTCAACTCAGTGCTTGCGATCGCCCCTTGGCTGCCCGACGAGGACATGGCCGCGCCCCCCGAACCGGTGAAGCAGCTCGCCGGGCGTCAGGTGCTGATCGTGCACGGCACCAACGACGAACGCAGCGACCCCGAGCTGTCGTTCCGGCTGGCCTCCCGGGCGAAGAAGGCCAACCGCGCGGTGTGTCGGTTCGAGGTCCACTCCGACGGTCACGGTCTGCGCCACTACCGGGAGGAAGTCCTCGCGCTGGCCGAGGATTTCGTGATGGGCGCGCTCTTCGGGCTGCCCTTCTCGCGTCCGGTGGAGGACGCCCTGGCGGCTCCCCCGCCGCTGGGACTGCGGATGCCGTTGGCGGTGGGGTTCGGGAAGTCGTTGCGGCGGTAGGTCCGTGGCCGGTCGCGGCGGCACGGCGGCGATCAGTTCGGCAGGAGGTGCCCCCTCCTCGACAGCAGGAACTCCTTGAAGGCCGCCACCGGAGGCGTGTCCGTGCGTCCCGCCAGCCAGGCCACGCCGATCTCCCGGGCGGCGCGCGGCGCGGTGACCGTCAGTTCCACCACGCCGGGCCGGGGCACCGCGGGCGGCGGCAGGAGCGCGACGCCGAGACCGGCGGCGACCAGGCCGCGCAGGGTCTCCGCCTCCTCGCCCTCGAACGCCACCCGCGGCCGGAAACCGGCCTCCTTGCACAGGGCGTCGGTGATGCGGCGCAGGCCGTAGCCGGGCTCCAGGGTCACGAAGGTCTCGTCGGCGGCCTCGGCGAGGCGGACGCGCCGCCGGCCGGCCAGCGGATGGTCGGCCGGCACGACCAGCCGCAGTTTCTGCTCGTCCAGGCGGCGGGTGACCAGGTCGGGGGCGTCCGGGACCGGGGAGGTCAGGCACAGGTCGAGTTCGCCGGCGCGCAGCCGCTCCAGCATCGCCTCGGCGTAGTTCTGCACGAGGCTGAAGCGGACCCGGGGGTGGTCGGCGCGGAAGGCGTGCAGCAGGCCGGGCACGGTCTCGGCGCCCATGGTGTGCAGGAAGCCGAAGGCGACCTTGCCGGTGGCCGGGTCGGCGTCCGCGCGGACCTCCTCGGCGGCACGCTCGACCTCGGCGAGGGCACGTTCGACGGAGCCGAGGAAGGTGCGGCCGGCGACGGTCAGCGCGAGGGTGCGGCCGCGGCGGACGAACAGGTCGACGCCCAGGTCCGCCTCGAGGCGGACGAGGGCCCGGGAGAGCGTCGACTGGGGAACGTTCATCTCCTGCGCGGCCCGGGTGACGTGCTCGGTACGGGCCACGCCGGCGAAGTGCGCGAGGCGGGGCGCGAGCAAGGTGACGATGTCTTCCGTGTCACCGGACGATGACAGACGCGTCCGTGAGCTCGACTGATGCACCATGGGAACGATTATGGCCGTTCCATGCATTGGACGGATGAATCGGGGGCTCCCTACGGTCACGGTATGACTCCCGCCGATACCGGGGCGTCCACCACCGTGGGCGCCGCTGCATCCGTCTCCACCCCCGACGTCCCGGGCACACCCGACGTCTCCGACTCGCGCACGGCCCCGGGCGGCCCCGGCTACCGCCGGATGAGCCTCGCCCTCTTCCTCGCGGGCGTCGCGACCTTCGCCCTGCTCTACTCCACCCAGGCGCTGCTGCCGCTGATCTCGGGCGACATGGGCGTCACGGCCGGCGACGCGAGCTGGACGGTGGCCGCCGCGACCGGCGGCCTGGCGGTGTTCGTCCTGCCGATGAGCGCCCTGTCCGAGCGGTTCGGACGGCGTACGGTCATGACGGCGTCGCTGGCGGTCGCGGTGACCGTCGGGCTGCTGGTCCCCTTCGCCCCGTCGCTGCCGGCGCTGGTCGCGCTGCGCGCGGTGCAGGGCGCGGCGCTGGCGGGGCTGCCGGCCTCGGCGACGGCGTACCTCGCGGAGGAGGTCACTCCGCGTGCTCTGGTCACGGCGATCGGCCTGTTCGTCGCGGGCAACAGCGTCGGCGGGATGAGCGGCCGGGTCATCACCGGGTGGGTCGCCCAGGAGTGGGGCTGGCGGGTCGCCGTCGGCGTGATCGGCGTCGTGGCGGTGGCGTGCGCGGTGGCCTTCCGGCTGCTGCTGCCGACGCCGAAGCACTTCACGCCCGGCTCACTGCGCCCGCGCGTCCTGGCCCGCACGGTCCGCGACCACCTCGCCGACCCGCTGCTGCGCCGCCTCTACGCGATCGGCGCGCTGTTCATGACGGTGTTCGGCGGCGTCTACACGGTGATCGGCTACCGCCTCACGGAGGCCCCGTTCTCGCTCCCGCAGGGCGTCATCGGCTCGATCTTCCTGGTCTACCTGGTGGGCACGGTCTCGGCGTCGACGGCGGGCCGTCTGGTGGGACGCCTCGGCCGGCGCGGGGCACTGTACCTGGGCGGCGGTACGACGGCGGCGGGCCTGCTGCTGTCGCTCGCCCCGTCCCTGCCGCTGGTCCTGCTGGGACTGGTGCTGATCACGGCGGGCTTCTTCGCCGGGCACGCGGTGGCGTCCTCGGCGGTGAGCCGGACGGCCACGCACGGCCGGGCGCAGGCCTCGGCCCTGTACCAGTCCGCGTACTACATCGGCTCCAGTGCGGGCAGCACGGTCGGCGCGATGGCCTTCCACTCCGGCGGCTGGGCCGGGACGGTCGGCGTCGGGCTGCTGGCGGTGCTGGGTGTCGTGGCCATCACCGTGGCCGGGTCGCTGGCGGCACGGCGTACGGGCGGGGGCGTGCCGGCGCGGGCCTGAGGACCGCCTTCCCCACCTGCGGGTTTCTCGACTGCACAGGCCATTGTCAGTCCCCTGCGGTAGCTTCCGAAGTGCGAGGCGCGAAGACGCGCACGACGGGAACGCCACAGGGGTGGGTGGACGATGACCAACGGCACCACGACGACGGAGCTGGATGCCGCGCTGGAGAAGCACCGGGTCGAGCTGACGGGGTACTGCTACCGGATGCTCGGCTCCTCCTTCGAGGCCGAGGACGCGGTCCAGGACACCCTCATCCGCGCCTGGCGGAGCTATGACAAGTTCGAGGGCCGCTCCAGCCTCCGCTCCTGGCTCTACCGGATCGCGACCAACGTGTGCCTGGACATGCTGACCGCGGGCAACAAGAGGGCCCGGCCGATGGACCTGACGGATTCGACGCCGCTCGCCCAGGCCGCTCTGTCCCCGCGCCCGGACAACACCTGGCTGGAGCCGATGCCCGACGCCTGCGTGCTGCCCTCGACCGCCGACCCGGCCGAGGCCGCCGTCGCCAAGGAGTCGGTGCGCCTCGCCTTCATGGCCGCGCTCCAGCAGCTGCCGCCCAAGCAGCGGGCGGTGCTGATCCTGCGCGAGGTGCTGGCGTGGCGGGCGAGCGAGGTCGCCGAGCTCCTCGGCACCACGGTCGCCTCCGTCAACAGCGCCCTGCAGCGCGCCCGCGCGACCCTCGCCGAGCGCGGGGAGCGGGGCGACACGGCGGCGGTCTCCGACCCGCTGGACGAGGAGCAGCGGCAGCTCCTGGAGCGCTATGTCGCGGCCTTCGAGGGCTACGACATGACGGCGCTGACGGCGCTGCTGCACGAGGACGCCGTCATGACGATGCCGCCGTTCGACCTGTGGCTGGCCGGTCCGGCGGACATCACCGGCTTCATGACGACCCTCGGCGCGGCGTGCGCGAACTCGCGGCTGGTGCCGGTCAACGCCAACGGGCTGCCGGCGTTCGCGCACTACAAACCGGACCCGGAGGCGGGCGGCTACGCGCCGTGGGCCGTGCAGGTGCTGGAGATCTCAGACGGCCGCATCACCGGGTTCCACTGCTTCCTCGACACCAAGCGGTGGTTCCCGCTGTTCGACCTGCCGCTCCGTCTCGAAGCGGAGGCCGACGAGGTCCAGTAGGGCGTGCAGCGCGGGGTCGGGGTCGCGCAGCCGGATGCGGCCCCCGGCCCGGCGGGCGGTGAGTTCCAGGCGGGCCAGCAGGTCGACGACGGCGATCCCCGGCGGTCCCAGCCCGCCGACGTCGCAGACGACCACCCCGGCCCGGGTGCCTTCCAGCAGCGCGCGCACCTCGTCGCAGAGCCGGGGTGTCTCCCCTCGGGAGACGGGCCCCGACAGCACGAGTACGGCGGGTGTCACGGCGTCCACGTGCGGTAGACCGGGGGTGAACCGGGAACTCATCGGTGCCCGCCATCAGAGATCACATTGACGTGCGCACACCCTCCCCCGGAGGGTTTGCTGTATGCCCCACGCGTTTCCTCCCCCCGCCAAGCCGTCGCAGGTGCCTCCGCTCGGCGGGGAGGTGCCGTGCAAGGGGTGCTGACCGGCTTCGCGGTCATCGCGGTCGTCATCGCCGTGGGGTACGTGCTGGGGGTGCGGGGGCATCTGGGCCCCCAGGGACGCGAGGTCCTGACCAAGCTCGCCTTCCACGTGGCCTCCCCCGCCTTGCTGTTCACCACCCTCGCGACGGCCGACCTGTCGGTGGTCTTCTCCAGCCGTCTGCTGGTCACGGCACTGTCCACGGCGGCGGTGGCCGGACTCTTCATCGCGGTTGGTGTCGCACGTCACTGGGGTGCGGGCCGGACCACGATCGGCGCGCTCTGCTCCGGTTACGTCAACTCAGGCAACCTCGGCATCCCGATCGCCGTGTACGTCCTGGGCGACGCCTCGCTGGTGGCTCCGGTGCTGCTGTTCCAGTTGGTGCTGGTGACGCCGGTGGCGGTGACGATCCTGGACCTTTCGGGAGGGGGCGGGAAGGGCCCGCTGTGGCGGCGGCTGCTGACGCCGGTGCGCAATCCGATAGCCGTCGGCTCGCTGGCGGGCGTCGCGGTGGCGGCGAGCGGGCTGCGCGTGCCGGCCCCGGTGATGGACCCGCTGACCCTGATCGGCAACATGTCGGTCCCGGCGGTCCTGCTGGCCTTCGGCATCGGCCTGTGCGGCTCCACGATGCCGCTGCGGGGTGTGGAACGGCGGCCCGTGCTGCTGGCGGTGGCGCTCAAGACGGTGGGGCAGCCGGCGGTGGCCTGGGCGCTGGCGGCGGGGGTCTTCGGACTGCGGGGCGCCCGACTCCTCGACGTGGTGGTGACGTCGGCGCTTCCCGCGGCGCAGAACCTGTACACGTACGCGTCGACGTACGGGGTGGGCGAGCGACTGGCGCGGGACGCGATCCTGGTGTCGACGGTGGTTTCGGTGCCGGTGCTGGTGGGGGTGGCGGCGGTGCTGGGGTAGTCAGGCCTCGGGGAACTCGCTGGTGTCGATCGTGAGGTCGAAGGGGGCGGGGAGCCTGAGGGGGTCCCCGAACTTGGCGGCGCTCAGCACCCGGTAGACGTCGCCCTTCGGTTCGCCGTAGAGCGTGGCGGTGGGGCCACCGGGGGCCCAGCGGTCGACGAGGAGGTAAAGGGGGATGCCCGCGGTGGCGTAGGCGGCGGGCTTGCTGATGCGGTCGTGCCGGGCGTTGGACTTGGAGGTGACCTCGACCACGAGCTCGGCGAGGGCGGCGGGGATGTGGGTGTCGGACTCGGTGTGATCGGGCAGATGTGTCACCACCAGGTCGGGGATGAGCATTTCCAGGCGAGACGGAACCGAGAGCGCGAGCGTCTGATAAATGCCCCATCGGTCGGGGATGACCGCATACAAACGCCGCTGAATGCGGTCGGTGATGTCATTGTGCGGCAGTCCCGGAGCAGGTGACACGGTGATGATCCCCTCGATGATCTCCACCTTGCTGCCCTCTGGCCATTCCATCTCCTCCCAGAACCGGACGAGGTCGTCCCAGTTCTGGTCGGGCTCCTGGCTCACGGTGAGTGCGCTCATGGCGGTTCTCCTATCGGTGCGTCACCGATCCCAGCATGCCGAACGGGACCGGTGGAGGTCCACCGATCCCGTTCACCCGATCGAGGAAACCCCTGGTCAGGCAATACGTTCCAGCACCACCGGCGAGGCGGTGAAGTCCGTGCCCGCCGGAGCTACGTCGTAGGAACCCTCCACCGCCGCGAGCGCGTACCCGAAGCGGTCCGGGGTGTCGGTGTGGAGCGTCAGGAGGGGCTGGCCCTCGGTGACGGTGTCGCCGGGCTTGGCGTGGAGTTCGACGCCCGCGGCGGCCTGCACCGGGTCCTCCTTGCGGGCGCGGCCCGCGCCCAGGCGCCAGGCGGCGACGCCGAGGTCGTAGGCGTCGAGGCGGGTCAGGACGCCGGAGACGCCCGCCTTGACGACGTGCTGCTCCCTCGACGTGGGCAGGGCCGCGTCCGGGTCGCCGCCCTGGGCCGCGATCATGCGGCGCCAGACGTCCATCGCGGAGCCGTCGGCGAGGGCCTTCGCCGGGTCGGCGTCGGGCAGGCCCGCCGCGTCCAGCATTTCCCGGGCCAGGGCGAGGGTCAGCTCGACCACGTCCGCGGGGCCGCCACCCGCCAGGACCTCGACCGACTCGCGGACCTCCAGGGCGTTGCCCGCCGTGAGGCCGAGCGGGGTGGCCATGTCCGTGAGCAGGGCGACGGTCTTCACGCCGTGGTCCGTGCCGAGGCCGACCATCGTGGAGGCCAGCTCGCGGGCGTCCTCGATCGTCTTCATGAAGGCGCCCGAGCCCACCTTCACGTCCAGGACCAGGGAGCCGGTGCCCTCGGCGATCTTCTTGGACATGATGGAGGAGGCGATCAGCGGGATCGCCTCGACCGTGCCGGTGACGTCGCGCAGGGCGTACAGCTTCTTGTCGGCGGGGGCGAGGCCGTCACCGGCCGCGCAGATCACCGCGCCCACCCCGTCGAGGACGTTCAGCATCTCCTCGTTGGAGAGGAGGGCGCGCCAGCCGGGGATCGACTCCAGCTTGTCCAGGGTGCCGCCGGTGTGGCCGAGGCCGCGGCCGGAGAGCTGCGGGACGGCCGCGCCGCAGGCGGCGACCAGCGGGGCGAGCGGCAGGGTGATCTTGTCGCCGACGCCGCCCGTGGAGTGCTTGTCGGCGGTCGGGCGGGACAGGGACGAGAAGTCCATGCGCTCGCCGGAGGCGATCATCGCGGCCGTCCAGCGGGCGATCTCGCCGCGGTTCATGCCGTTGAGCAGGATCGCCATCGCGAGCGACGACATCTGCTCGTCGGCCACCGCGCCGCGCGTGTACGCGTCGATGACCCAGTCGATCTGCTCGCCACTGAGTTCGCCGCGGTCGCGCTTGGTGCGGATGACGGAGATGACGTCCATGGCCATACCTGGCTTTCCTTACGGGTTGCGAGTGTTACTTCGTGAGGCGGTCGGGGCCGAAGGCCTGCGGGAGCATCTCCGACAGCGGGAGCACCCCCGCCGGCGTCTCCAGCAGCAGCTCCGGACCGCCGAACTCGTACAGCAGCTGCCGGCAGCGGCCGCACGGGACGAGGACCGCCCCGTGGCCGTCGACGCAGACGAAGTGCGTCAGCCGGCCGCCGCCGGTGAGCTGGAGCTGGGAGACGAGCCCGCACTCGGCGCACAGGCCGACGCCGTAGCTGGCGTTCTCCACGTTGCAGCCGGTGACGGTGCGGCCGTCGTCGACCAGGGCGGCGGCGCCGACGGCGTATCCGGAGTAGGGGGCGTAGGCGCGGGTCATCGCCTCGCGGGCCGCCGTGCGCAGCGCGCCCCAGTCGACGGCCGTCACTTGCCCTGTCCCTTCCGGTACTGCATGCCGTTCGCCTTGGGCATGCGCAGCCTTTGCGCGGACAGCGCGAGGACGACGAGGGTGACGACGTACGGCGTGGCGGAGACGACCTGGTTCGGGACCTCGTCCGTGCCGGCGTACCAGGCGAGGACCAGGGCGCCGACGAGGACCGTGATCGCGGCCTTGACGTACTTCTTGCGGATCGCGAGCCAGACGGCCCCGGCGATCAGCAGCAGCGCGCCGAGCAGCAGCAGGGCGTGCACGTTGGCGGAGCCGCCGCGCAGGTTCAGGCTGTCGGTGTAGCCGAAGAGGCCGGCGCCGATGGCGAGGCCGCCCGGCATCCAGTTGCCGAAGATCATGGCCGCAAGGCCGATGTAGCCGCGGCCGCTGGTCTGGCCCTCCAGGTAGAAGGGGTTGGCCACGATGGAGAGGAAGACGCCGCCGAGACCGGCGAGACCGCCGGAGATGATCACGGCGAGGTACTTGTACTTGTAGACGTTGACGCCGAGGGACTCGGCGGCGACCGGGTTCTCGCCGCAGGAGCGCAGGCGGAGGCCGAACGGGGTGCGCCACAGGATGTACCAGCTGGCGGGGATCAGCGCGACGGCGATCAGGGTGAGCCAGGAGACGTCGGTGACCAGGCCGCCGAGCAGGCCGGCGATGTCCGAGACGAAGAACCAGTGCTGGTCGTTGAGGCTCTCAAGGGCGTCGGAGAGGCCTGGCACCGAGAAGTGGCCCAGCGAGTCGACCGGCGGGGACTGCTTGGCGGAGCCGCCCTGGTGGCCCTCGAACGCGAGCGGGGCCAGGTAGCGGGTGGCGCCGAGGGCGAGGATGTTGATGGCCACGCCGGAGACGATGTGGTTGACGTTGAAGGTGATCGTGACGATGGCGTGCAGGAGGCCGCCGAGCGCGCCGCCGACGATGCCCATCAGGACGCCGGTCCACGGGCCCCACTGGAAGCCGGCCCAGGCACCGAACCAGGTGCCGAGGATCATCATGCCCTCGAGGCCGATGTTGACGACGCCCGCGCGCTCGGCCCACAGGCCGCCGAGACCGGCGAGGCCGATCGGCACGGCGAGCTGGAGCGCCGTGGACATCTGACTGACGTTGGTGATGCCGTTGGCGCCGGTGATCAGGCGGACGATGGAGGTCAGTGCCAGGGCACCGGCGATGATCAACAGCAGGACGGGCAGCGAGATCCGGCGGCC
Source organism: Streptomyces mutabilis (assembly GCF_014649815.1). Classification (GTDB taxonomy): domain Bacteria; phylum Actinomycetota; class Actinomycetes; order Streptomycetales; family Streptomycetaceae; genus Streptomyces; species Streptomyces mutabilis. The sequence goes on from NZ_BMTT01000002.1 coordinate 221,194, forward strand.
GGCCGGGGCCCCGTGCTCCAGCGTGGGCTGGTTGAGGTCGGTCGCGGTGGTCATCGGCCGGCCACCTCCTTCTTGGTGTTGTCGGTGGCGCCGAGAACGTGACCGGCGGCCAGCTCCGCGCCGACGCGGCGCTGCTGGCGGCGCAGGCCCCACTCGCGGACGGCCTCGTAGGAGACGACGACGGAGAGGACGATCAGGCCCTGCATGATGACCGCGATCTCCTTGTCGTAGCCGTGGAAGTCCAGCTCGGGGCTGGCCTTGTCGAGCCAGGCCCACAGCAGGGCGGCGAAGGCGATGCCGACGGGGCTGTTGCGGCCGAGCAGGGCGATGCCGATGCCGAGGAAGCCGATGCCGGTGGGGAAGTTGAGGCTGTAGGTGTGGGTGTCGCCGAGGAGGATCGGCAGGCCCGCGAGACCGGCGAGGCCGCCGGAGATCAGCATGGCGGTCAGGACCATGCGCTTGGGGTCGACACCGCTGGCCGCGGCGGCCGACTCGGAGGCGCCGGAGGCGCGCAGGTCGAAGCCGAAGCGGGTGCGGTTGAGGACGACCCAGTAGCCGATCCCGAGGAGGACGGCGAGGATCACCAGGCCGTAGATCTCGCCGGCCGCGCCCATGTCGATGCCGGGGATCCAGCCGGACTCGTGCATCTCGCCGGTGGTGTTGTTGTTGCCGATCTTGACGCCGAAGACGTCCGGCAGCCACAGGTAGCCGATGACGGAGGTGGCGATGGCGTTCAGCATGATCGTCGCGACGACCTCGCTGACGCCGCGGGTGACCTTGAGGACGCCGGCGATGCCGGACCAGAAGGCGCCGGTGAGGACGGCGGTCAGGAGGAGGAGCGGGATCTGGAGGAAGGCGGGGAGGTTCGCGTGGGCGCCGACGATCGCGGCCATCATGGCGGCGAGCTGGTACTGGCCGTCGACGCCGATGTTGAACAGGTTCATCCGGAAGCCGATGGCCACCGCCAGGGCCGCGATGTAGTACATCGACGCCTGGTTGATGATCAGGACCTGGATGTCGGAGAATCCGGCCTGCTCGAACATGAGGGCGAACGGTTCGACCGGGTTCTTGCCCGAGGCGACCAGGACGATCGCGCTGAGCACGAAGGCCACGGCGAGCGCGATGACCGGTCCGGCCACCGCGAGGAGCACGCGCTCCTTGTCGAACTTCTTCATCAGCGGGCCTCGTCTTCCGCACCCGGGCCGCCGTCGGCCGGGGTCTCTTCGTGTTCGAGGTGTCCGGAGGCGGCGCCGGTCATCGCCGAGCCCAGCTCCTCGGGGGTGATGGTGGCCGGGTCGGCGTCCGCGACCAGCTTGCCGTCGTAGATCACCCGGAGGGTGTCGGACAGGCCGATCAACTCGTCCAGGTCGGCGGAGATCAGCAGCACGGCCAGGCCTTCGCGGCGGGCCTCGCGGATGTGGTCCCAGATCGCGGCCTGCGCGCCGACGTCCACACCGCGGGTGGGGTGGGCGGCGATGAGGAAGCGCGGCTTGTGGCTCATCTCTCGGCCGACGATCAGCTTCTGCTGGTTGCCGCCGGACAGCGAGGCGGCGGTGACGTCGATGCCGGGGGTGCGGACGTCGTACGTCTCGACGATGCGGCGGGTGTCCTCCTGCGAGCCCTTCGGGTCCAGCCAGACGCCCTTGCTGTTGGGCCTCTCGGTGACGTGGCCGAGGATGCGGTTCTCCCAGAGGGGGGACTCCAGGAGCAGGCCGTGGCGGTGGCGGTCCTCGGGGATGTACCCGACGCCCTGTTCGCGGCGCTTGCGGGTGGGCAGCGCGGTGATGTCCTCGTCGAGGAACCGGATGGCGCCGGAGTCGGCGTGGCGCAGGCCGATGAGCGCGTCGACCAGCTCGGTCTGGCCGTTGCCCTCCACGCCGGCGATGCCGAGCACCTCGCCGGCGTGGATGGTGAAGGAGATGTCGTCGAGCAGGGCCTTGCCGCCGGGGGCCGCGAGGCGCAGTTCGTCGACGGTGAGGACCGCGCGGTCGGTGACCGTGGACTCGGCGGTCTCCGGGGTGGGCAGCTCGCTGCCGACCATCAGCTCGGCGAGCTGGCGCGGGGTCGTCTCGGCGGGGACGGCGGTGCCGACCGTCGTACCGCGCCGGATGACGGTGATGTCGTCGGCGACGGAGAGGACCTCGCCCAGCTTGTGCGAGATGAAGATGACCGACAGGCCCTCGGCCTTCAGCTCGCGCAGGTTGTCGAAGAGCGCGTCGACCTCCTGCGGGACCAGGACGGCGGTGGGCTCGTCGAGGATGAGGGTGCGGGCGCCGCGGTAGAGGACCTTGAGGATCTCCACGCGCTGGCGGGCGGCGACGCCGAGTTCCTCGACGAGGACGTCGGGGCGCACGCCGAGGCCGTACCGCTCGGAGATCTCCTTGATCTTCCGGCGGGCCCTGGCGCCGATGCCGTACAGCTTCTCGCTGCCGAGGACCACGTTCTCGAGGACGGTGAGGTTGTCGGCGAGCATGAAGTGCTGGTGGACCATGCCGATGCCGCGGGCGATGGCGTCGGCGGGCGAGGAGAAGCTCACCTGCTCGCCGTCGATCGCGACGGTGCCCTCGTCCGGCTTCTGCATGCCGTAGAGGATCTTCATCAGGGTCGACTTGCCTGCGCCGTTCTCGCCGACGAGGGCGTGGACGGTGCCCTTGCGGACGGTGAGGTGGATGTCGTGGTTGGCCACGACGCCGGGGAAACGCTTGGTGATCCCGGCGAGCTCGACGGCGGTCACCGATCCGTTGACCGCCGCTTCGGCCGGAGGGCTGCTGGACGCGTTGATGGCGCACTCTCCTGGGGACGGGGGCCGTCTACGCGCGTAGCGCCCCTACGGCATCTGAAACGGCGGCGGCACATCGACACGACGGGGCACGAGGAGGGGACCCGGAGGCTCCTCCCCGTACCCCGTCGAGCGGTGCGACCACCGCGGTTACACGCTGTTCGAGGTGTTGCTGCTCAGCTGCTCTTGACCTTGATCTCGCCGCTGACGATCTTCTCCTCGGCCGTCTTGATGGCTGCCTGGAGTTCGGCATTGTCCGCGAACTTCGGGTTGGAGTTCGAGAGGCCGACCTCACCGGACTTCAGATCGCCCCGAACGATACCGGCCTCGGGCTTGCCCTCCTCGACCGACTTCGCGAGGTTGTACACGGCCTTCGCGACGTCCTTCGTGGCCGAAGTCAGGATGTGGTCCTTGTACTTCGCGAGGGCGTCCTGCTTGTACTGGTCGGAGTCGACGCCGATCGCCCACACCTTGTTGGCGGCGGCGGCCTCGATCACGCCCTGACCGGAGAGGCCGGCGGCCGCGAACACGACGTCGGCCTTCTTCTCGATCTGGCCCTCGGCGGCGGTCTTGCCCTTGTCGGGGCTGGAGAAGCCGCCCTCCTCCGCGGTCTGCGTCAGGTACTGCGAGATGACCTTGACCTTGGGGTCGGTGTCCTTGACGCCCTGCTCGTAGCCGGCCTGGAACTTGTGGATCAGCGGGATGTCCACGCCGCCCACGAAGCCGACCGTGTTGGTCTTGGTGCTCTTGGCGGCGGCGACACCGGCGAGGTAGGAGGCCTGCTCCTCGTTGAAGACCAGGTCGGCCACGTTCTCCGCCTCGATCGTGGCGTCGTCCACGATGCCGAAGGTGGTGTCCGGGTACTTCTCGGCGGCGCTCTTCAGCGCGGCGGCGTACGCGTAGCCGACACCGACGACCGGGTTGTAGCCCTGCTTGGCCAGCGAGACCAGGCGCTGCTCCTTGTCGGCGTCGGTCTCGCCGTCGGTGGGCTCGACGTCGGCGGTCTCGTAGCCGAACTCCTTCTTCGCCTGCTCCAGGCCCGCGTACGCGGCGTCGTTGAAGGACTGGTCTCCCTTGCCGCCGACGTCGTACGCGATGGCGAGACCCTTGTCGCCCTTGGACTCCGACCCGGAGGAGGTCGAGGTGCCGCCGCAGGCGGAGAGGGCGAGGGCCAGGGAGGCGGTCGCTGCGCCTGCGACCGTGATCCGGGAAATCCGGCGCATGTCTGGTGCTCCTGTCGTACAAGCGCCGGGGACGGGTCGGGCACGGCGCTGGCTTCGCCGCAGATTAACGCGCGTAGACCTGCCTGAAAACCCCTTCTGTCCTTCTTGTTATCCGCCCGTGAGCAAGGGGGCGCGGGCGGAGGTACGGGGCTTGCCGGACGCAAACGGGGGGTGGCGGAGGGTGACGCCGGGGCGGCCGTCGCGGGCATGCCGAAGCGGGCGGGCACCTCCAGGCACCGCCCGCTTCATCCGGTTCTGTACGGGACCGGGGGCTACTCGGTCTTCACCTTGATGGAGCCGGAGATGATGCCGTCCTTGGCCTTGGCGACGGCGTCCGTCAGGCCCGGGACCTCGGCGTACTTCGGGTTGGCGTCGGACAGGCCCACGCCGTCGGACTTCAGGTCGAAGGTCTGGACGCCGGTCAGCGGCTTGCCGTCCTCGACCGACTTGGCCAGGGCGAACACGGCGCCGTCGATGTCCTTGAGGGCGGAGGTCAGGATGTAGTCCTTGTAGACCGCGAGGGCTTCCTGCTCGTACTGGTCGGAGTCGACGCCGATCGCCCAGACCTTCGCCTTCGCGGCGGCCTCGATCACGCCCTGCCCGGACAGACCGGCCGCCTGGTACACGACGTCGGCCTTCTTCTCGATCTGCCCCTCAGCGGCGGCGCGGCCCTTGTCGGGGCTGGAGAAGCCGCCCTCCTCCGCGGTCTGCGTCAGGTACTGCGAGACCACCTTGACCTCGGGGTCGGTGTCCTTGACGCCCTGCTTGTAACCGGCCTCGAACTTGTGGATCAGCGGCACGTCCACGCCGCCCACGAAGCCGACCGTCTTGGTGTCGCTGGCCTTGGCCGCCGCCACGCCCGCGAGGTAGGAGGCCTCGTTCTCGGCGAAGACGAGGGACGCGACGTTCTTGCCCTCGACCACGGAGTCCACGATGCCGAAGGTGGTGTCCGGGTACTTCTCGGCGATGGCCTTCATCGCCGGTCCATAGGCGAAGCCGACGCCGATGACCGGGTTGTAGCCCTGCTTGGCGAGCGAGGCCAGGCGCTGCTCCTTGTCGGCGTCGGTCTCGCCCTCGGTGGGCTCGATGGCGGCGGTCCGGTAGCCGAACTCCTTCTCCGCCTTCTGCAGGCCCGCGTGGGCGGCGTCGTTGAAGGACTGGTCGCCCTCGCCGCCGATGTCGTACGCGATGGCGAGGCCCTTGTCGTCCTTGCCGCCCTCGTCACCGCTGTTGCTCTCGCTGCTGGTGCCGCCGCAGGCCGTGGCGGCGAGTGCGAGCGACGCGACCCCCACCGCGGCGCGGGTCAGTCTCGAATTACGACGCATCTGAAGTTCCCCATTCTCCAAAGCCCCGCAGCGGGTGCTCGGTTCGGCGCAGATTAACGCGCGTAGAAACTCCTGGGAACGGGGTTCCGCAGCGCCGTTACCCATTCGTGCCGCTGGTCGGTTACGGCCCTGTGAACGGCCGGATCGATCGGAAGGCGAACGGTGAGTCCGGGCATGCCGCGCGACCTCGTGCGCTTGTGCATCAGGCTGCCCCCGGCCCGCCGGGGCCGCAAGCCGGCGGGCGGAGACGGCGACGGCAGGCGGCAGGCGGCAGGCGGCAGGCGGCAGGCGGCAGGCGGGGGCGATTGCTAAACCGCGTCGATCAGCGCGGCGGCGGTGAACATCTCGACGCCGACGGTGATGGCGTGCTCGTCCACGTCGAAGTCGCCCTGGTGCAGGTCGCGGATCACGCGCTCGCCGGGCGGGCGGACGCCGAGGCGGGCCATGGCGCCGGGCACGTGCTCCAGGTACCAGGAGAAGTCCTCACCGCCGAGGCTCTGCTCGGTGGACTCGACGGAGTCCGTGCCGCGCCGGGCGACCATGGCGGCCTGGAGCAGTTCGGTGCTGGTGACCTCGTTGACGACGGGGGGCACGCCGCGGACGTAGGTGATCTCGGACTTGGCCCGGTAGAGGTTGGCGATCTCGTCGATGGCGCCGACCACGAGGTCGGGAGCCTGCCGCCAGGCGTCGAGGTCGAGGCAGCGCACGGTCCCGGCGAGTTCGGCGTGCTGCGGGATGACGTTCGGGGCGTGGCCGGACTCCATCCGCCCCCAGGTCAGCGCGAGTCCGCTGCGGCTGTCGACGCGCCGGGCGACGAGCGGGGGCACGTCGGTGACGACGCGCGCGGCGGCGGTGACCAGGTCGGTGGTGAGGTGCGGGCGGGCGGTGTGGCCGCCGGGGCCGTTGAGGGCGATCTCCAGCCGGTCGCAGGCGGAGGTGATGGGGCCGACCCTGAGCCCGATCCTCCCGGCGTCCACCCGGGGGTCGCAGTGCACAGCGAGGATGCGGCGCACCCCGTCGAGCGCGCCACCCTCGACGGCGTCGGCGGCACCGCCGGGCAGCACCTCCTCCGCCGGCTGGAAGAGCAGCCGCACGGGCCGGGGCAGCAAACCCTTCTCGTGCAGCTCGGCGAGCACCAGCCCGGTGCCGAGGACGACGGTGGTGTGGACGTCGTGGCCGCAGGCGTGGGCGCGGTCGGGCACGCGCGAGCGGTACTCGCACTCGCTCTTCGTGTCCGGAATGGGCAGGGCGTCGATGTCGGCCCGCAGGGCGAGCATGCGGGGACCGCCGGCCCACTGCCCCGAGTCGGTGTTGGTGCCGATGTCGCAGACGAGCCCGGTCCCGATGGGAAGCACACGCGGCTTGAGGCCGGCCCGCTCGAGCCGTTCCTTGATCGCGGCGGTGGTGCGGAATTCCTGGTTGCCCAGCTCAGGGTGCATGTGCAGGTCGCGGCGGAAGGCCACGAGCTCCGCGCGCAGCCCCTCGGGCAGCGCACCGGGAAGCACGGCTTCCCCGGGAAGGTCGGCCTCGGACTCTGGGGACATCAGTTGCTTCACCCTCTGAAGGGTAGGACGCCCGGCCTGTCACAGGGCCCACGATCAACAAAAATTCAGCCCGTCAGGGGAAGAAACTCCGGCCGCCCTACGCATAGCTCTCGACTCGTTTGGGTAAACTCGCCCGCCTTCCGACCGAGCCGATCATGAGATCCACCGGAGTCGACGACACGGCCCGCTCCCCGGCACCCGTCCTGTCTTAGCGCGTACCACGCCCGGCCCGGCCCACGCGTCCGCGTTCACCGGCCGGGCGGCCCGCCGGACCGGCGGGCCGCCCGGCCGCCTCGGCTCTCCCGCCCCTCAGCCGAGGAGGGCGCGCACGGCGGTGACGAGTTGGTCGGCGGCCTGGGCGAGCGCGCCGGTGCCGGCGAGGCACAGGGCGAGTTCGCGCACGCGGTCGGTGAGGGCCGGCCGGCCGGTGGCCGGAAGACCGGCCGACAGTTCGCCCTCGATCACGGCGAGGGCTTCCTCGGCGGTCTGCCGCTGGGCCGGTGTGACGCCGTCCGCCGGGTCCGGCTCGGCGAGGAGGGCGCGCAGCCGCGTGACCAGGGCGCGTACGTCCTGCTCGGTCCCGCCTTCGTGGACCGCGCGGGCGCCCGCGCCGGCGGCCAGGGCGGAACCGGAGACGCCGGCGTTGCCGCCGATGACGATGCCGTGGTTGATGCCGCCGGGTTCGCTCACGGTGAGACTCCTCTGCGGTGCGGTGTGTGCGTGGTGACGGGGGATCAGGACGTGGCGGCGGCGCCCTGACGGACGCGGGAGGCGGCGCCGGTCTGCGCACCGGGGCCGGCGGCGGCCTGGGCGCCGGGGCCTGCCGCAACGGCACCGTGCATGGTGCCGCCCGTCATGATGACGCCGTTGTTGAGGATGACGCTCCGGCGTTCCTCCAGTTCGGAGGTGTCGAGCCCGTGCTCCGCGAGCAGTTCGCCCAGATCGGCGAGGAGCCGCAGCTCGATGCGGCGGGCGGCGCGCTGGACGTCGATGCGCTGGAAGTAGTTCGTGTACTCCCCCGAGTCGGCGTGCTCGCGCAGGCTGGTGCGCGCGCCGAAGTCGTACCGCCGGTCGTGGGCGATGACGTCCTGAAGGCGTTCCTCACGGCGGCTGTCGGCCCGGTCGGCGAGAAGGCGGCCCAGCGGGCGGGCGACAGGGCCGCCGAGGCTTTCGTGCATCGCGGAGAGCGCGGCGGCGGCGATCCGCGGGGTGTCGTCGCCGTGGTGCCGTTCGGTGAGGCGGTCCACCTCCTGGTAGGCGCTCCGGACCGGGGTGAGGACCGACGCGGCGCTGTTGAGGTGGAGGGTCCCGGAGACGACGACGGCCTGTACGTGCACGGTGAGCACGATCTCCGCGTCCCACATCCGCACCTGGGCGCACACGCAGTGCCGTACGGGGCCGTCGACGCGTCCCCGCGCGGCTTCCACGACCGGGGCCTTCGCGTGCCGTGCCGGTCGGGACGTCAGGCGGCTGTCCGCACCGTCCGGCCAGAAGACGGAACGTGAGAAGGGTTCGGGCCCGTCGAGCTCGGTGCCGTCGACGTACAGCCGTTCCTCGACGGAGAGACCGGCGACGCCCCGCGGTTCGCTTCCGAGGCCGCCGAGGCCGTCGCGCAGGGCGACGACGAGCTTGTCCGTGGTGAGGGGGACGGACGGCGCGGCGCCGGGGGCGGGCCGCAGCCGCAGGTCGAGGGACCAGGAGGTGAGCTCGGTGCCGGAACCCGTGAAGGGCCGGTAGCCGCTGTGGATGACGAGATTGCCGTCGTTGCGGGGAACGTCCGTGGTCTGCCGTGGCGGGGCGGGCGCCGGTGCGCCGGGGACGAGTTCGCGGGACGCGGTGTCCCACACCTCCTTCTGCTGCCGCCAGGCCGCCCACCACGGCACGCCCGTCAGCAGGACCGCGGTGCACAGCAGCGCCGGCCAGAAGCCGGCGGGGCCCCACGGGGCCACCTGGGTCTGGGCGTACGCGCACAGTGCGGTGCCCACGGCGCTGAAGAGGCCGGCGGTGGCGAGACCGCCGGCCGCGTCCTCGACCCGCGGCGCACCGTCCTTGTCCCGGCGCAGGCTGTGCATGCCGGGCAGCCGCCGGACGCCGCCGCGCGTGCCGGCGGAGATCCTGGAGAGGAGGACGCGGGCGACGGCGGCGGCCGGCACGCAGAGCAGACCGGCCAGCCAGGCGGCGGAGACCACCAGGTCGCGGGTGTGCACGGCGGCGAGGGCGCGACGGGCGTGGTCGAGCAGCAGCCGCTGGTCGACGCCGCAGGAAGGGGCGTGGGCGCGGTGCCGCTCCTGCTCCAGTTCCCGGACGACGACGCGGGCGAAGGACTCGTCGACCCAGGTGCCCGCGCACATGTGCCGGGTCGGGGTGTTCCACAGGTCCGGCGCCGGGCCGGGCGGGGACGCGGGCGGTCTGGGCGCGGGGACGCTCCGCGCGCGGTCCGTGGTGGCGGGTTCGTGCTCCATGTGGCCCCCGTGGTGCGTGTCGGGACGAGGTGTGCCACGGACAACGAGCAGCGACGCCCCCGGGTTGCGGGCCCGCGGAGCCCGGTGGATGGCCGCCGGGGGCGCGGGTTCCGGGCCCGCGCGCCGTCCCCGGGTTGCGCCCGGTGCGCTCCCGCCCGCCGCCGGTGGTGGTCGCTACCCGGCGCCCGCCACCGCCGACAGCCGGTGCACGTCCCGGGCCGAGCCGGTCACACCGTTCAGGAAGCCCCGGGCCCGGGGGGAGGCGTGCTGGGTGAGCCAGGCGGGGTCGATGTCGCAGACGGAGACGCGGACCTCGGTGCCGGCCAGGGCGAGGGGGAGGGTGTGGACGACCGTGGACGGGAAGCTGAGGATGGTGCGGCCGATCGGGCCGCGGCGGGCGATCAGTTCCAGGGGGAGGTCGGGGCGGACGATCTCCAGGCCCGTTTCCACCGCCAGCCGGTGCAGTTTCTCGGTGCTCTCGCGGCGGTGGGCGAAGTAGCGGGCCGCGCCGTGGGTCCTCGCCAGGCCGCGTACGGCCTCCAGGTAGCGGTCGGCGTCGACCACGCCGGTCTCCACCAGCGAGGTGCCGACCATGTCGGCGCCCCTGGTGACGCGGGGCGGGCCGAAGCGGGCGCGGGTCCAGGCGAAGTCGTTGGCGGTGACGGTGACGCCGTCCGGGGTGTCCTCGATCGGCATGGAGGAGAAGACCGAGACCCGGCGGTCCTTGTTCGGGGTCAGGCGGTGCCGGGCGGAGCGGGAGACGGGGGCGAAGAGGAGGTCGCGCGGGCCGGGGCGGCTGCCCTTGCGGTGCCAGCGGACCAGGCGCTCGCCGTGGGCCAGTTGGGTGACGAACTCCATCGTGGCCGTGCCGTCGTCGACGACGACGAGGTCGTGGGCGCGGGTGATGGTGAGGAGCAGTTGTACGTAGCGGGAGAACGGGTCGCCCATGACGATCCGTTCGGCCTGGCGCAGGGCGCCGGCCAGGCCGCCCACCGTCCGGAAGGGGGCCGTGGCGCCACCGCGCGCCTCCTCCCAGCGGATTTCGTGCCCTTCCCGCCGGGCCAGTTCCGCCATGCGGCGGAGCTGGCCCCGGGTCATCGGATCGACCGGGGACAGGACCACGAGGGTGAGCTCCGCGCCGGGTGCGCGGGTGTGCGCCCACTCCAGCACGTTCAGCAGTTGTACCGGGCTCTCGACGAAGGCGAGAGTGCGGGGGCCGGCGTTCCCGGCGCGGGGGCTCATCGGTGTGGGACCGTCCCGTGGTGAGGGCCTGGTGGGGTGTCGGGCCGGGTGTCAGACGGTGACGGGCTCGCCCGCGGCGGCGGCGATCTCCGCCTCGGCGACGACGCCGGTGACGCGGCGGAGCTTCTTCATCGGGCCGAGCTCGGAGTCGTAGACCTTCTTGACGCCGTCGCCGAGGGAGGCCTCGATGGTGCGGATGTCGCGCACCAGGCGGGTCAGGCCCTGCGGCTCCACGGAGGCGGCCTGGTCGGAGCCCCACATGGCGCGGTCGAGGGTGATGTGGCGCTCGACGAAGGTGGCGCCGAGAGCGACGGCGGCGAGGGTGGTCTGCAGGCCGGTCTCGTGGCCGGAGTAGCCGATCGGGACGTTCGGGTACTCCTGCTGGAGGGTGTTGATGACGCGGAGGTTGAGCTCCTCGGCCTGCGCCGGGTACGTCGACGTGGCGTGGCACATGAGGATGTTGTCGCTGCCGAGGACCTCGACCGCGTGGCGGATCTGCTTCGGCGTCGACATGCCGGTGGAGAGGATGATCGTCCGGCCCGTCGCGCGCAGGGCGCGCAGCAGTTCGTCGTCGGTGAGGGAGGCGGAGGCGACCTTGTGGGCGGGGACGTCGAACTTCTCCAGGAAGGCGACGGCCTCGGTGTCCCACGGGGAGGCGAACCAGTCGATGTTCTTCGACTTGCAGTACTCGTCGATCTGGCGGTACTCGTCCTCGCCGAACTCCACGCGGTGGCGGTAGTCGATGTACGTCATCCGGCCCCAGGGCGTGTCGCGCTCGATGTCCCACTGGTCGCGCGGGGTGCAGATCTCCGGGGTGCGCTTCTGGAACTTGACCGCGTCGCAGCCGGCCTCGGCGGCCACGTCGATCAGCTTGAAGGCGTTCTCGAGGTCGCCGTTGTGGTTGATGCCGATCTCGCCGGTGATGTAGACGGGGCGGCCCGGACCGGCCTCGCGGGTACCGAAGGTGCGGATGCGGGAGTTGGTGCTCATGACAGGGGGTTCCTTACTTGGACTGGGTGATCGTGGGGGATTCGAGGGAGTCGAGTGAGGGGCCGAGGATCCAGCTCGCGATCTCCCGGATCGCGCCGTCACCGCCGGGGACGGTGGTGACCGCACGGGCGGCGCCGCGTACGGCGTCGTGGGCGCTCGCGACCGCCACGGGCCAGCCGACGAGGGCGAAGCACGGGAGGTCGTTGACGTCGTTGCCGACGTAGAGCACGCGTTCGGGCGCGATGCCCTGCTCCTCGCACCACTGCTTGAGGGCGAGGTCCTTGCGGTCGATGCCGTGCAGCACGGGGAGCTTGAGCTTGCGTGCGCGGGCGGCGACGACCGGGTTCTGTTCCGTGGACAGGATGAGCATCGTCAGGCCGCTGCGGCGAAGGGCGGCGATGCCGAGCCCGTCGCCGCGGTGGACGGAGACGAACTCCCGTCCGTCGGAGTCGATCAGCACCCGGTCGTCGGTCTGGGTGCCGTCGAAGTCGAGGACGACCGCGTCGATGTCGGCGGCGGTCGGGAGGGCGCCGGGCCTGGCCGCGTCGAAGTGCGGTGCCAGGGCGCGGGCGCGGGCGAGGTCGTGCGGGTCGTCGATCTCCAGGACGCGGGCCGGGTCGGTGCGGACCAGTTCGGTGCGGCCGAAGAAGCGGTGCCGGTGCTCGCGGAAGCCGGGTGCGGCCATCGCGTAGGCGGCGCCGGTCTCCAGCAGGTCCTGGGGGCGGTCCTGGCGGCGGGGGCGGTAGGACTTGTCGTGGTTGACGCCGTAACCGCCCTCCTCCGGACCGTCCTCGTCGGCGCCGTCGCGCCACACGAAGCCGTGGAACGGGGCCACGGTCACCGCGGTGTCCGCGCCGTTCTCGGCGACCGCGCCGGCCACCCCGTCGATGTCCTCGCGGACGATGAAGGGGCTGGTGCACTGCACGAGGAGCACCACGTCGACGGCGGCGCCGTGCAGGGCCTCGTGCGCGTCCATGGCGTGCAGGACGGCGGCCTCGGAGGTGGCCGTGTCACCGGCGATGGCGGCGGGCCGCAGCACGACCTCGGCGCCGGCCTCGCGGGCCACGGCGGCGATGGCCTGGTCGTCGGTGGAGACCACGACGTCCGTCACCAGCCGGGTGGCCAGGCACTCGCGCACCGCGCGGGCCACCAGGGGGACGCCGCCGACGGGGGCGAGGTTCTTCGCGGGCACGCCCTTGGAGCCGCCGCGCGCGGGGATCACCGCGAGCACTCGGCGCACCGAGGCGCCCTGGTCCGCTTCCTGGTTGGACATGAGGTCTGCTCCTTGCGCAGGTGACGCCGGTGACGCGGATGTCTGGGGAACCGCCGGGGTCCCGGGTATCGGCCCGCTCACAGCTCCCCCATCCGCCGGATCACCGGGGCGACGCGCTGGACGCCGTGGCGGTAGGCGCCGCGGGCGGCCCGACGGACGACCTGGCGGACCGGGCCGGGCGCCTTGTCGGCGGCGGGGGCGCCCGGCAGCGGGGTGCCGTCGGGGGCGAGGTGGTGGCGGGCGAGGATGCCGGGGAGGTACCGGGGGGCGGTGACGGTGGTGTAGTACGGGGCGATCGGAGGCAGGCCGCCGGGCCGGCCGCGCAGGGCGGCGATGCGGTCCCTGGCCTGGTCGAAGGCGGTCTCGTAGGCACCGCCCTCGGCCGCCACGCCCTGCCGGGCGACCCACTCGGCGTCGGGCACCGGGCGGTGGCCCTCGTCGAGCTGGTCCCAGGAGGCGAGGCAGCCGGAGCCGACGAAGTGGTGGTTGCCGAGCGCCTCGCGCACGCCGAGGTCGGTCAGTACGGCCGTCGGGATACGTCGGTGCAGGGACTCCAGCGCCGCCGTGGAGCTGATGGTGACCAGCAGGTCGGTGCGGTCGAGGACCTCGCCCATGTGCCCGTACACCAAACGGAAGTTGGGCGGCGGGTCGGCCCGCTGCACCAGCTTCTGGTACGGCAGCTCCTCGATGTGCGTGGTGTGCTCGCCGGGCTTGGAGCGCAGCTTGAGCACGACTTCCCGCTCGGGGTGGCGGCGGGCATGCCGGATCAGCCGTTCGAGGAGGTACACGCGGTCCCCGCGGTTGTCCGGCACCGAGGGCTGGGCGGCGAAGACGACCGTGTACGGGCGGTCGTCCCCGTCGGGCTCACCGGTGTAGGCGGCTCCGCCCAGGAAGGGCAGGGCGACCTCGGTCACCGCCGAGGCGTCGGCGCCGACACCCTCGTACACCTTCCGGAACCGCTCCGCGTCCTGGCGGGAGTTGGCGAGGACGACGTCGGCGCCGTGGCGCAGCAGCAGGCCGTCGGCGAGCTTCTCGTAGACGACGCCGACGTAGCCGGTGACGACCACGGGCCGGTCGGCGCGGTCCTGCCAGACGCGTCCCAGGCCGTGCAGCATCGCCTGGACGCCGCCGCCGACCAGGGCGAGGACGAGGACGTCGTAGCTCTCCTCGCCCGTCGCGTCGCCCATCGCGCGCAGGAACTCGACGGCGGTCACCTCGCGGAGCGTGTCCGCGGTGACGCCGACTTCCCTGAGCTGGCGGGGGGTGGGGGTGGCTCGGCCGCGCAGGAGGTAGCCGTCGAGGTGGACGTCCGTGCTCCCGGGGGATTCGGGGGCGATGCGGCTCGCGGTGAGCGCGCCCCATTTCCACCGGGTGTCGGAGTCCGCCAGGACGGCGACTCGCAGGGCCTTCGTTGCACTTGCTGGCACGTCGTAGACGCTAGGAAGCCATTCCTAGGAACCGCCCAACCGGAATCCAACAAATGGTGAACAGCACATCGCCGAATGGAGAATCGGCTCGTCCGGCGTTCGGAAAAATGTTCGCTTCACTGCTTCGCCACGCCGCGTTCACCTCATATCAAGGTGTGGGTAAAGCCGAATGACGGGCCGCCGCATAACCTCGCCGACGTGCCCAAGCTCTCCGTCATCGTGCCGTTCTACAACGTGCGGCAATACGCACCAGACACCCTGCGGAGTCTGCTCGCCAACGCGCGGGACGACTTCGAGTTCATTCTCGTCGACGACTGTTCCACCGACGGGACCGTGGACCTTCTCGCCCGCGCCGAGCGCGAGCTGCCGGGGGCGGTGCTGGTCATACACGAGAAGAACGGCGGGCTGGCCACCGCCCGCAACACCGGCATCGACCGGGCGCGCGGCGAGTACGTCACCTTCCTGGACGGCGACGACTGGCTGGCGCCGGGCCACTGCGCCCGGCTGGTGTCCGCGATCGAGCGGCTGGGCGTCGACTTCGTGCGCACCGACCACGTGCAGTGCACGGGCCGGGCCCGCACCCTGCACCGGGTGCCGCACGGCCGCCGCAACGTGGCGCTGCGGCCCCGCGACGCGATCCTGCCCGCGCATCGGACGACCTCCGTCGACTACGCCTACGCGTGGGCGGGCGTCTACCACCGCCGGCTGGCCGAGAACGGCCTGCTGCGGTTCACCGACGGGCTGCGCACGGCCGAGGACCGGCCGTGGATCTGGAAGCTGCACCGGGAGGCGGAGTCGTTCGCCGTGACCGGGCTGCTCGGCGTCTTCTACCGGCGCGGGGTGGCGTCCTCGCTCACCCAGATCGGTGACGTCCGCCAGCTCGACTTCATCCGCGCCTTCGACGAGGTGCTCGCGGGGGCGGCCGGGGACCCGGACGCCGCGCGGCTGGTGCCGAAGGCGGTGCGCACGTACTGCGCGATCATCTCCCACCATCTCGGTTCCGTCGAAAGGTTCGAGCCTGCCGTGGCCCGGAAACTGAAGGCGATGAGCGCGGCGGCGCTCGGACGGATGCCGCAGGACGCCCTCGACGAGGTGCTCGGCTCGATGGACGCCGAACGCGCCACGCGGCTGCGCCGGCTGCGGCGCCGTGCGGCGGCGGCCCGGCGGGAAGCGGAGGCGGCGGCGTGACCACGCAGATCTTCCTGGCCTCGACGCTGTACGGCACGGCCACGCTCGCCGCGGCCCTGGACTCCGGCTGCTTCGACGCGGCCGACCGGCGGATCCTGCTGGTCTCCAACAACGCGGCGACGCCCGAGACGACACCGTCCCTGGACGCGATGCCCGGGTTCGAGCAGCTGCGGGGCCGGTTCGACGACGTGCTGTCGTGGAACGAGACCATCTTCCCCTTCCATCCCGGCGACTGGTCGCCCCGGTCGGGGGACGTGCCCCTGTGGGAGCGGCACCTGCGGCGGGCCTGGGGACTCGGTGACGACGACGTGGCACTGGCCGTGGAGTCGATCCAGGTGCACCCGGCGCTCGGCGTGGCGCAGATCTTCACCGACGCGCCCCTGACCGTCTACGCGGACGGCCTGATGAGCTACGGGCCCACCCGCACGAAGCTGGCCCCGCTGGTCGGCACGCGCGTGGAGCGGCTGCTCCACCTCGACCTGGTGCCGGGGCTCACGCCGCTGCTGCTGTCGGAGTTCGACGTGGAGCGGGAGATCGTGCCGGCCGCGGCGTTCACGAAGGTGCTGGCCGGGCTGGCGGGCACCGGCGCGGGGCTGCCCGACGTCGAGGGGCCGGCGGTCCTGCTCGGCCAGTACCTGTCGGCGCTGGGTATCCTCTCCGCCGAGGAGGAGGAGCGGCTGCACGTGCGGATGCTGACGGGCGTCGCCGGCCTCGGGCACACCCGCGTCGTGTTCAAGCCGCACCCCACGGCCCCGGCCCGCTTCACCCGCACCCTGGAGGAGGAGGCCGGCCGGCTCGGCGTCGACCTCACGGTGGTGGACACGCCCGTCCTCGCGGAGGTGCTGTTCCAGCGGACGCGTCCGGCGCTGGTGGTCGGCTGCTTCTCCACCGCGCTGCTCACCGCGTCCGCGCTGTACGGGCTGCCGGTCGCCCGGGTCGGCACCGACACGCTGCTGGACCGGCTGGTGCCGTACGAGAACAGCAACCGCGTGCCCGCGACGATCGTGGACGCGCTGCTGCCGGACCTGTCCGACGCCGCCGCCGTTGCGGAGGGCCGGCCGGCCATGGACGCCGACGCCCTCGCCGCGCTGGTGCGGGCCGTCGGGTTCGCTATGCAGCCGAAGGTGCTGCCCGAGCTGCGGCCGGCGGCCGAGGAGTACCTGCGCGAGCACCTGGACGCGCGCACCCGGCGGTACTTCAAGAAGCGGCGGCTGACGTCGCTGGGGCTGCCCGGCGGGATCCCCGCACGCCTCGGCTTCCTGCCGCACAACTCGACGGCGCGCCGAGTGGTCCGGCGGGCCCGGGCGATCCGCCGCTCGATCGGGAGGTGAGGCCGGCGGGTGGCCTCCCGGGCGCGACCGGCGGGTGGGCCGCCCCCGGGCGGTCGTACCGGTCACCCGCCCGCGGGCGAGTGTTCACCCACCGTCCGCCGCGAAGCCACCCGCGGCCCGTCGCGCTGGGGCACATTCGGCCTCCGGTCGCAGAACGGTGGAGCGCATGACGAAGCCCCTGGCGGGATTGTTCAAGGCACGGCAGAAGGAGGCCGCCAGGCCGGCGCTGTACGCCCGGGGCCTGCGCCTGTGCGGCGAGCACCTGGCGGCGCGGGGTGCCGGGTCCACTCCCCCGCGGGCCCGGCTGACCGAGGCCATCGGCACGTTCACGGCCTCCCTCGACGACCCGTCGGCCGACCCCTTCGACGCCCTGCTCCAGGTCGGCGAGCGCGCGCTGGAGGCCGGCGGGGACGACGGGCCGGGCCTCGCGCTCGGGGTCGCCGAGACGGCGAGCGGGATCCGGCAGCGGTCCAAGGGCGCCTGGCGGCTGCGCGGCCTGGCCCTGGACGCGCTGGGCCGCGACGACGAGGCGCTGGGCTGCTACGAGCGCTACGCCGCCCTGCTGCCGGACGGCCGGCCGGCCCCGGAGGTGGCCCGCAGGACGGACACCCTGCGGCGCCGGCGGGAGTGCCTGGACGCGGCCGTCGCCCTGTTCCCGGAGGCCGGCGGCCCGCTGCGCGAGCTGCTCACCGGGCCCGGCACGACCACCGCGGCCGTCGCCCCGCGGTTCGCCGCGTTCGTACGGGCGCGGGTCGCTGAGCGCGGGCCGGGCGACCCCGCCGTACGGCGCCTGCTGGCGCTCCACGGCGCCTTCCGGCGGCTCGTCGAGCGGTCCGGGATGCCCGACCCGCTGCTGGGCGGCACCACGCCGGTCGGCGTCGGCGGGCTGCGGAGCCTGGTCGCGGGGCGGACGGTGTGCGTGGTCGCCAACACGGGCGACGTGGCCGCGAGCACCCTCGGCGCCGAGATCGACGCCTACGACCTGGTGGTGCGCTGCGACGCGTTCCGCGTGCGCCCCGAGGGCACCGGCGAGCGCACCGGCCTGCACGCCGTGACGCTGCGCGGGGACACCCCGTGGGACGGCCCGGCCTGGACGCAGCGGGCCGGCATCCGACTGGTGTTCGGCGATCCGGCCGCCGGCTGGCGCCGCGCCACCCGGCAGCGGCTGGTGCCCGGAGCGCAGGAGCACGTCGGCGACGCCTCCCTGCGCCGGCCCCTGCACGACCCGGCGCTGCTGGGCGAGGACGCCTGGGGGACGGCACCGACCACCGCGTTCACCGTCCTGAGGCTGCTGGACTTCCTGGACGCGAGCCCCCGCCTGGACCTCGTCGGCTTCACCCTGCCCGGCCGGCTGCGGCCGAGGGAGGCCGAGTGGGTCATGGACCGCGCCACGCACGTCGACGACCGCAAGATGAGGATCGCCCTGCGATGACCCACTCCTCCGCCCCCTCCGCGGACGACCGGAGCACCGTCACCGGCAGACGCCGGATCGCCTTCGCCGTCCACACCGACGAGGACGGCCTTTCGGGCCTCCTCGTGTTGATACGCAGCCTGGTGCTGACCAACCCGGCGGTGTGCGAGGACTTCGTGGTCCTCCACCCTGGTCTGGCCGACGCCTCGTTCGACGCGCTGCGGCGGCTGCACCCGCGCGTCGTCACGCGCCGGGCGGAGGACCGCCGGGACGTCTTCCGGCTGGAGGGCTACGACACCGTCGTAGCCCTCGACCCGGGCATGGTCGTCCTCGGCGACCTCGGCGAACTGCTGCGGATGCGCCACGGGGTGGGCGCCGTCGAGCAGCTGCTGTGCGCCGGGGAGCCCGGCCAGCGGCGCGCCGTGCTGCCGGACGGCCTGTTCGTCGTCCAGCGCGCCGACGTGGGCGACGCCCTGGCCGGCCGGCTCGCGGTCGCCGCCGACGAGGATCTCGGCCCAGCGCTCGACGGCGTCCTGGTCCCTCTCGACCCGCGGTTCGACTTCCTCGCCCGCCGCCTCCACGACGACCTGCCGGTACCGGCGGAGGTCGCCGTGGTGCGCTTCACCGGCCCGCTGGACGCGCCCGGGTACGGGCCGGCGACCGAGGCGCGGCGCCGCTTCGAGATGGGCGACGAGGAGTTCCGCGCCGCCTACTGTGCGCTGCCCGGCCGCAAGCACCCCGACCTGCTGGCCCACCTGGCCCCGCCCCTGCTGGCGGCCCGCCCCTCCCTGGACCTGGCCCGCACGGTCGCGGACGTGCACCGGCAGCAGGGCCGCTACGACGAGGCCGTGGAGGTCCTCGCCCCGGTCGTCGGGGACCGCCTGGACGCGCCGCGCTGCCACGAGACCCTCGGCGTCTGCCTGATGGCCCTGTCCCGCTACGACGAGGCCGAGGCGCACCTGCTGCTCGCGGCGGCCTCCCCGGACGTCGCCCCGCGCGCCTTCGCGCAGCTCGCCCGGCTGGCGTGGCTGTGCGGACGGGAGGACGAGGCGCACGCCTACGCCCGCGACGGGCTGGAGGCCGACCCCACCGACGCCGGCTGCCACAGCTGGTACGTGCGCACCCGACCTGACGTGCCGGAGCCGCGGCAGCCGGGCGACGCCGCCGACCGGCAGCTGGCGCACGTGGCGCTGTTCGCGGAGGGGCAGGAGAACGCCGGGGACAAGGTGCTGCCCGAGGCGGTGCGCATGTGCTTCGACAGCGACACCGGCCCGCGCCGCTGGTACCGGCAGCCGGTGCACCGGCTGGTCGACGAGGCCGCCCTGGAGCAGCTGAACGCGCGGCGCGGGGTGATCGTGGGCGGCGGCGGGCTGTTCCTGCCGGACACCTCCCCCAACGGCAACAGCCACTGGCAGTGGAACGTCCCGGACGACCTCCTGGCCCGCCTCACCGCGCCGCTGGCGGTGTTCGCCGTCGGGTACAACGTCTTCGACGGGCAGCTCTACCGCCGGGGCCGGTTCGCCGAGAGCCTGCGGGTCCTCGTCGAGCGGTCGGCGTTCTTCGGGCTGCGCAACCACGGCTCGATCGACCGGGTCCGCGAGCTGCTGCCCGCCGGGCTGCGGGACCGGGTGCGCTACCAGCCCTGCCCGACCACGGTGGCCCGGCTCCTCGACCCGGACCGGTTCGCCTCGGTGGAGCGGTCCGACACGGTCCTGGTCAACTGCGCCTACGACCGCGCGGGCCTGCGCTTCGGGCACGACTACGGCCACTTCCTCGCCCAGATGGCGGACGCGCTGCGCAGCCTGCGCGACCGGGCCGACGTACGGTACGCGGCCCACATGCCGGCCGACGAGAGGTTCGTGCACGACCTGCGGCGGGAGCACGGGCTGGCCCTGCCCGTCGAGCAGCTCTACGACCTGTCGAACGACGGCATCCGCGACCTCTACGGCCGCGCGCGCCTGGTGATCGGGATGCGCGGGCACGCCGGAATGATCCCCTTCGGCTGCGGGACCCCCATCCTGAGCCTCGTCTCCCATCCCAAGCTCGCCTACTTCCTCTCCGACATCGACCGCCGGGAGTGGGGACTGTCCGTGCACGACCGGGAGCTCGGCCCCCGGCTCGCGGGGCGGGCGGCGGCGGTCCTCGACGATCACGCGGCGGCGGTGGCGGACGTGCACGGCGCGCAGGAATTCCTGTGGAAGACCACCCGGTCGAACATCGAGGAACTGCGGAACACCTTCCGCGCGGTGTGAGACACCAAGAATTCACTTCCGCTGCGAATGGAGTTCGCCTCCGCGCGTCCCGTGCGACACCGCCGGCTCCGTGCGCGTAGTTAGCCTGTTCCAATCCCCGACCTACGAGCGTGAGAGGCCCGCGTGCCGAAACTGTCCGTCGTCGTCCCCATGCACAATGTGGAAGCCTTCGCCGAGAGCACTCTGAGAAGTCTCGCCAACAACGCGGACCCGGACTTCGAGTTCCTCCTCGTCGACGACTGCTCCACGGATGCCACGTCATGGGCGATCGACCGCTGGGCGGAGTCACGCGCCGACACCAGGGTGATCCGGCACGAGAGGAACATGGGCATCGCCCAGGCGCGCAACAGCGGGATCGACGCGGCCCGGGGCGACTTCGTCACGTTCCTCGACGGCGACGACTGGTACGGGCCGGGGTACCTCACCGAACTGGTGGCTCACGTGGAGGAACTGGGCTGCGACTTCGCGCGCACCGACCACGTGCAGGCCACCGGGACCGAGCGGGTGATCCGGCGGCCCCCGGCCCCGGCGCGCAACACCGTGATGGACCCGCGCGACGGCATAGCGCCGCCCCACATGGAGACGATGGTCGACTACCCCTTCGTCTGGGCGGGGATCTACCGCCGGCACCTCTTCGACGACGGCGCGATGCGCTTCGCGACCGAACTGCGCACGGCCGAGGACCGGCTGTGGATCTGGCGCCTGCACCTCAAGGCCACCTCGTACGCCTCCGTCGGTCTGCACGGCGTCTTCTACCGACGGGGCGTGGCCACCTCCCTCACCCAGATCAAGGACGCCCGCCAGCTCGACTTCATCCCGGCCTACGACATGCTCCTGAAGGACCTGCTGGCGGACCACGAGGCCGAGCGCTTCCTCCCGAAGGCCGTACGCACGTACTGCGCGATGATCGCCTTCCACCTCGGCAAGGTGGACGAGTACGAGACCTCGGCGGCCCAGCGGCTGCGGCGGGAGGCGCGGGACGCGCTGCACCGCATGCCCCAGCACGTGCTGGACGAGACCCTGCGCACCATCGACAAGACTCGGAGCAGGTTGCTCAGCCGCCTGCGTGACGGGCGGAAGGCTGCCTGATCCATGCCCCACAAGACCCAGATCTTCCAGGTCTCCACCCTGTACGGGGCGGCCACCCTCGCCGCGGCGCTCGACGCGGGCCTGTTCGGGCCGCGCGACGGGGCCCGGCGCATCCTGCTGGTCTCCAACAACGCGGCGATACCCGAGACCGCGCTGCGCCTCGACGAGATGCACGGGTACGAGCGAATATCCGGCCGGTTCGACTCCGTGGTCAGCTGGAACGAGGCGATCCGCCCGCACCACCCCAGCGCTTGGGGCCCGCGCGGCAACGACACGGCGCTGTGGCAGAAGGCGTTCCGGCTCGCCTGGGGCATCGGCGAACGCGACCTGATCGAGCTCGCCGTCGAGTCGATCCAGGTCAACCCGGCCCGCGCGCTGGCGGCGATCTTCTCCGAGGCGGCGCTGCACGTGTACGCCGACGGCCTGATGAGCTACGGCCCGACCCGCGAGAAGCTGCCGCTGACCCTCGCGCGCCGCATCCGGCGGCTGCTCCATCTCGACCTGATACCGGGTCTGAAGCCGCTGCTGCTGTCCGAGTTCGACGTCGAGCCCGAGGTCGTACCGGACGACGCGTTCCGCGCGGTGCTCGACGAGATATCCCGGGAGGCGGCGGACGACCCCCGGCTGGTGCCCGTGGTCCGGGAGAAGCCGACCGCCGTGCTGCTCGGCCAGTACCTGGCGGCGATCAACATCCTGAGCGCGGAGGAGGAGGAGGACCTCCACGTCCGCATGCTCATCGGGGCGGCGCGCGCCGGGCACCGCTCCGTGGTCTTCAAGCCCCACCCGACCGCCCCCGCCGGTTACACGGCGGCGCTGAGCAAGGCGGCGGCGGACGCGGGCGTGCGGCTCACCGTCCTGGACGCGCCCCTGCTGGCCGAGACGCTGTACGACCACTGCGCGCCCGAACTCGTCGTCGGCTGCTTCTCGACGGCGATGGTGACCGCCTCCGCCTACTACGACGTGCCCATCGCCCGGGTGGGGACCGCGCTGGTGATGGGACGGCTCAAGCCCTACCCGAACAGCAACCGCGTGCCGCTGGCCGTCGTCGACCACCTGGTGCCCGACCTGGAGCGCGGGCAGAGCCCGGCCCTCGTGGAGGCGGCACCCGCGACCCTGTCGCCGCTGGTGCGGGCGATCGGCTTCTGCATGCAGCCCAAGACGTACGCGGAGCTGCGCGAGCCGACGGAGACCTGGCTGCGGGCCAATTTGGCTACCAGCCCCGGCTACTACTTCCCCGAGCTGCGCCTGACCGAGCTCGGCCTGCCCGGCAGCCGCCCGCAACTGCGCGCGAAGCTCCAGGTGCGGCGGGCCCGTCGCGTGGTGCGCAGGGCGGTGCGGCGCGGCGCCGGGAAGAAGTGACCCGGTAGGACGGTGCCGGCCCCCCGCCACTAGGTGGGGGGCCGGCCTTCGCGTGCCGTCGGCTCAGCCCAGCCAGCGGCCCAGTCGCAGCCGCGGCCACAGCAGGGCGGCGGCGAACGACAGTACGACCGTGGCCAGCGTGAGCCCGGCGAGCCCGGCCACCGCGGCCGGCCAGCCGGCGTCAGCCGACACCAGGCGCGGGGCGACGGCCTCCAGGAACATCAGGTGCACCAGGTAGGCGCCGAAGGAGGCCCCGGCGAGCCTCCCCAGCAGCGGGCGGAACCGCTCGGGCACCCCGATCCGGTTGAGGGCCATCAGCAGCGTCCCCGCCAGCAGCGCCACCACGAGGGAGGCGTACGGGCTCGGGAAGTGCACCCGGTGCTCGTACACCGCCACCGCCCCCCACGCGCACAGTCCGCCGGCCAGCCACACCAGGCGCCGCGCGCGGCCCGCGACCGCGGAGGCCGGCAGCGACAGCAGGACGGCACCGGCGACCGCGTACACGATCTGGTAGACGCCGAACTGCCAGGCGAAGGGCGGGAGGCGGACGTCGAGGAGGCGCGCGAGGTCACCGAGGAGGGTGGGGGCGAGCGCCAGGGCGAGCAGGGCGGCGCCCGCGCCCCATGGCCGTTTGCCGGCCCGGACCAGGACGGCCACCGACAGCAGCAGGATCACCGGGACGTACGCGTACAGGTACCAGAGGTGGAAGGCCGGCCGCACCGAGCCGAACAGCGCGTCCCACGCGAGGTCGCGGGTGGGGCCGGCGTTCGCGTCCCGGATCCAGTCCCACGCCAGGTAGGCGACGGTCCACACGGCCATCGGCACGACGATGCGGGCCAGCCGCTTGCGGATCTGCCCGCCGTCCCGGGGCGGCGCCCCGCTCAGCACCACCCAGCCGGCGATCGCGAAGAACAGCGGCACGGCGCACCGGCTCAGCGCGTCCCCGGCGAGCGCGGTCCAGTAGACGGGCCCGCCCTCGGGGGGCGTGCGGTCCACGGCCTTCATCATCTCGCCCGCGGCGTGGCAGACGATGACCCCGACCGAGGCCAGGACCCGGACGAGGTCGATGTCGTACCGGTGCTCGCCCCGGGCGCGCGGGGCCGGTGTCTCCGCGGTGGCGGGGACGGGTTCGCGCGGGGACTCGGCGGCGGTCAAGGGCTCGGCGGCGATGGGTGGTCACTCCCGGACAGTACGCGCGGGCCCGCCGGTTCTCCGGCCGGGCCAGCAGATCGAAGGCCCGCGCCGCGCGCACCCGCAGCCGCGGCGCCCGCGCGGCGCACATCGGTGCAGGCTATGCAGGCGCCGTGCGCGGCCGGAAGCCGTCCCGCGTGAACAATGGCCACACGCGCATGACCTTCCGGTGAACTCCGGGTTCCTCCATCGTCCCGTCACACGGCGTTCGACAGAAGTTCCCCCGGCCGCCCGTTCGACAGCTCCGCTTCAGGTCGCGACCTCCCTAGTCTGGCCCCATCCACCCCACTGGCGTTCCGCGTACTCACACGTTCACCTCCGTGACGGATTGAGGTCGTTGCCCCATGAACAGCCGCTCCCTGCTCCGCAGTCCGGTCTCCCGGCGTCTGCTGCGTCCCGTGGCCGACCTCATCGACCAGCGCATCGACCGGCGCGTCGAGCGAGAGGTCCGCTCGGCGGTGCGGGAGGCCTCGGCGCACCGGCTCAGCAACGAGCTGCTGCTCGGCTCCCCCGGCCGCGGCCTCTCCCGGGTGGTGGCCGACGGCCCGCTGAAGCGCCTGCACGCCGAGGTCGCCGCCCTGGCCGACGACCGTGACGCGGCGGTCCGCAACGTCGCCACCGCCTACCGGCTGCTCGTGGCACTGGAGTCGCTGGGCGTGGGCCGGGTCGCGGGCGGCACCATGAACATCTGCGGCAAGCTCGGCACGATCCCGCTCCTCGACCCGCCGAACGACGAGATCCTGGAGATAGGGACGCTGTACGGCATGTTCTCCACCGGCCTGCTCCGGATGATGGAGCGCGACGGCCGCAGCCCGAGCCTGACCATCGTCGACCCCTTCGCCGGCGTCCAGCTCCAGCCGGGCACCGACCCGCGCCCCGACCCGACGGGCTCCCCGGTCGACGAGCACGCCGTGCGCACCAACCTCGCCCTCGCCGGTCCGGCGGGCACGGCCGCCCGGATCCGGCGCGGCTACTCCGAGGACCCCGAGACCCGGGCCGCGGTCTCCGACCGCGCGTACGGCGTGATCGTCGTCGACGGCGACCACTCGGCCAAGGGGGTCCGCCAGGACCTGCAGTGGGCCGAGGAGATCGCCGCGCCGGGCGCGGTGGTCGTCCTGGACGACTTCGGCGACCCCAACTGGCCGGGCGTCAAGGAGGCCCTCGACGAGCACCTGAAGGACGGCACGCGCTTCACCTACCTGGGCAAGGCAGCCCACTCCGCCTTCCTGCGGGCGTCCTGAACACCCACGTACGACCGGGCCGGCACGGCCGAAGGAGCAGCAGCAGTGACCGAGGCGGTCGTGAGCGCGCCGGTGACGCGCCCCGTCGCAGACAGCGCTCCCGCACCGGCGCGGGCGACGCGGGCGAAGGGCGCGCCCGGCCGGCTGCGCGCCCTGGACGGACTACGGCTGGTGGCCGCGCTGATGGTGGCGGCGTACCACTACGGCGGGCGCGGCGGGGCGGTCGCCGAGGCCTGGGGCAGTTCGCCGGCCCGCCAGTTCCCGACGCTGCACGGCTCTTTCGCCTACGGCTGCCTCGGGGTGCAGATCTTCTTCGTGATCAGTGGGTTCGTCATCTGCATGAGCGGCTGGGGCCGCTCCGTGGCCTCGTACTGCGCCTCCCGAGCCGCCCGGCTGCTGCCCGCCTACTGGGTGGCGGTCGTCCTGGTGACGGCGGTGTTCGCGCTGCCGGTGGTCGCCTACGACGCGGTCTCGCCGAGCGACGCTCTGGTCAACCTGACCATGCTCCAGCAGCCGCTGGGCGCGGACCGGGTGCTGGGGGTGTGCTGGACCCTGTGGGTCGAGGTCCGCTTCTACGCGCTGTTCGGCCTGTGCGTGGTCCTGCCCGGCGCGAACCGCGGGCGGGTCGTGGTGTTCTGCGCCGGCTGGCTGCTGGCCTCGGCGCTCGCCGAGGCCGCGAACGAGCCGCTGCTCGACCTGGTGGTGATGCCGGAGTACGCCCCGTTCTTCATCGGCGGCATCGGCCTGTACCTCGTCCACCGCGACCGGCGGGACGCCCACGCGTGGGGCATCGTGGCCGGCGGTTTCCTGTTCGGGCAGCACTACGCGGTACGTGGGCTGTGGAACGCAGCCGACCCGGACGCGTTCGCCCATCGGACGTCCTTCGGCATCGTCCTCGTCGTCGCCCTCGGCTTCGTGGCGGTCGGGGCGATCGCGCTGGGACTGCTGGACCGGGTGACCTGGCGCGGGCTGACGGTGGCCGGGGCGTTGACGTACCCGTTCTACCTGGTGCACGAGCACCTCGGGTGGGTGTTGATTTACTTGCTGCACCGCGGTCTGGGGGTGCCGTCGGCGGTGACCTTCGTTCTGACGGCCGCCGCGATGCTGGCGCTGGCGTGGTTGCTGCACCGGTACGTCGAGAGACCGCTGGCGCCGAGGATACGGAGGGTGCTCGTCCGGAAGCGTTGAGCGATTCGTGCGATTTTCCTTCCACCGGATCGCGCGTGCCCGCTCCATTTCGCGCATCGAGAAGGCATCCTCCCTGCATGGCCACTGCGCAAGAGACGCACAAGTACCCCGGCGACCTGAACGACGTACCCGGCTGGTTCTGGCCGCTCGACCAGGTTCTGTTCTCCTGGTTCCTGGAGCGTCAGGAGCGGCAGGGCACCCGGGGCGACCTGCTCGAACTGGGCGCCTACATGGGCAAGAGCGCGATCCTGCTGGGGCACCATCTGCGGGACGGCGAGACCCTCACGGTCTGCGACCTGTTCGGGACCGAGCCGCCGGACGCGGCCAACCGGGCGGAGGCGGCGAAGTCGTACTCCACGCTCACCCGGCAGGCCTTCGAGCGGAACTACCTCTCCTTCCACGAGGCCCTCCCGGCGATCGTCCAGGACGTCAGCTCCACGATCACCGACGAGGTCGCACCCGGCACCTGCCGCTTCGCCCACATCGACGCCTCGCACCTGTACGAGCACGTGCACGGGGACATCGGCGCGGCCCGGGACCTGCTGCTGCCCGACGGCATCGTGGTCCTCGACGACTTCCGCAGCGAGCACACCCCGGGCGTCGCCGTCGCCGCGTGGGAGGCGGTGCTCAACCGGGGGCTGCGGCCCGTCTGCCTGAGCAGCCAGAAGCTGTACGGCACCTGGGGCGACCCGGAGCCGGTCCAGGAGGAACTGCTGGCTGCCCTGCGCGAGCGCGACGACGTCGCCGTGACCGTGGAGGAGGCCGCGGGACACCGGCTGGTGCGGGCCCGCGCCAAGGGCAAGCGGATGCGGCCGCCGTCGCTGCCGTCCTCACGGCACCCGGCGCCCGCGCCCGCACCGGCGACCCCGACGCCGCGAGCGCAGGCCCGGCCCGCGCAGGCGCGCCCGCCCCGGCCGCGGACCCCTCGCGAGCGTGCCCGCCGGCTCGCCCTGGACGTACTGCCGCCGGTCGTCACCCGCGCGGTGCGCCGGTACCGGGCCACGCAGCGGGCGAAGGCGGGCGCTACGGCCCAGAACACGGGCGGTACGGGTCGGTCGAGGCCGTAGGTTCCCCCGATCCCCGCGATCACCAGGGCCGGCCCTTCCTCGAAGTGCCGGTCGTAGTCCGTGGAGATCTCCGCGCCCGCCTGAGCCGTCAAGGGATAGTCGGCCATCAGGCGGGCGCGTTCGTACAGGTCGTAGCCTTCCCGGCGTTCGCCGGGCAGCGGCTGCACGCCCCGTCAGGCCGGTGAAGCGTGAGCCGCTGAACCCCGTGGCGCCGTCGCGGTAGCCGAGCAGTGCCGCGCGCAGGCCCCGGTTGACCTCGAGCAGCCGTTCCGCCAGGTGTCGGCCGGGTCGAGGGGAGTCCCGGCGGCCATCCGCCGGGACATCTCCGTGGCCATCTCGTCGAGCAGCCTGCTTGTCCTCGAAGTGCCACTACAGGGCGGGCGACCTGACGTCCAGCTCCCTGGCGACGGTGCGCAGGGTCAGGCCGTCACGTTCGAGGTAACGACCCAGCTCAGCGGGCCTCAGAAGGCATCCGACGGCACGTACGTCCCCCAAACCTCCCGCAACGCGTTGCACACCTCGCCCACCGTCGCCCGGGCCCGCAGCGCGTCCTTCATCGGGTACAGGACGTTGTCCTCGCCCTCGGCCGCCTTCTTCAGGGCCGTCAGTGCCGTGTCCACCGCCTGCTGGTCGCGCTCCGCGCGGAGCCTCGCCAGGCGTTCGGCCTGCTGGGCCTCGATGGCCGGGTCGACGCGCAGCGGCTCGTACGGCTCCTCCTCGTCGAGCTGGAAGCGGTTGACGCCGACCACGACCCGCTCACCCGAGTCGGTCTCCTGGGCGATGCGGTAGGCGGAGCGCTCGATCTCGCTCTTCTGGAAGCCGTGCTCGATGGCGTTGACCGCGCCGCCCAGATCCTCGACCTTGCCCATCAGCTCCAGCGCCGCCGCCTCGACGTCGTCGGTCATCTTCTCGACGACGTAGGAACCGGCAAAGGGATCGACCGTCGCCGTCACGTCCGTCTCGTAGGCGAGGACCTGCTGCGTGCGCAGGGCGAGCCGCGCCGACTTGTCGGTGGGCAGCGCGATGGCCTCGTCGAAGGAGTTGGTGTGCAGGGACTGCGTGCCGCCGAGGACCGCGCCCAGGCCCTGCACGGTGACACGGACCAGGTTCACCTCGGGCTGCTGCGCCGTCAGCTGCACGCCGGCCGTCTGCGTGTGGAAGCGCAGCATCAGCGACTTGGGGTTCTTCGCGCCGAACTCCTCCCTCATCACCCGCGCCCAGATCCGGCGGGCCGCGCGGAACTTGGCGACCTCCTCCAGGATCGTCGTACGGGCCACGAAGAAGAACGACAGGCGGGGTGCGAAGTCGTCGACGTCCATGCCGGCCGCGACCGCCGTGCGCACGTACTCGATGCCGTCCGCGAGAGTGAACGCGATCTCCTGCGCGGGCGAGGCCCCCGCCTCGGCCATGTGGTAACCGGAGATCGAGATCGTGTTCCACTTCGGGATCTCGGCCTTGCAGTACTTGAAGATGTCCGCGATCAGGCGCAGCGACGGCTTGGGCGGGAAGATGTACGTGCCCCGCGCGATGTACTCCTTCAGCACGTCGTTCTGGATCGTGCCGGTGAGCTTGTCGGCGCTCACACCCTGCTCCTCGGCGACGAGTTGGTAGAGCAGGAGCAGCAGGGCGGCGGGCGCGTTGATCGTCATCGACGTCGACACCTTGTCCAGCGGGATCCCGCCGAACAGCACCCGCATGTCGTCGATCGAGTCGATCGCCACGCCGACCTTGCCGACCTCGCCGCTCGCGATCGGCGCGTCGGAGTCGTGGCCCATCTGGGTCGGCAGGTCGAAGGCGACCGACAGGCCCATCGTGCCGTTGGCGATCAGCTGCTTGTAGCGGGCGTTGGACTCCGTCGCCGTGCCGAAACCTGCGTACTGGCGCATCGTCCACGGCCGGCCCGTGTACATCGTCGGGTACACGCCCCGGGTGAAGGGGTACTCCCCCGGCTCGCCCAGCTTCTCGGCCGCGTCCCAGCCCGCCAGGCTGTCGGGCCCGTAGACCGGTTCGATGGGCAGTCCGGACTCCGACTCGCGCGCCATGGTGTGTTGCCTCCCGCTGAGCACATGTTCGAAAAGCTCGAACTACCCGTCAGTTACTCGCCAGTACAGACCGACCCTGTCGACGGACTGTATCGGCGCACGCACCACCCGTGGAGGGGCGCACGCTGGGACCTTGCTCACAACTTCGATGCGGTCCCGGTCACAACGATGCCGCGCCGTTCGCGGCGCGTCATCCGCGGGGAACATCTCAGGGGACGTCCGTGCGGGGCGGTGAGACGGCGGGGGGTCGTGATGCGTATGACGGGCATGGGGAGCGTGGGCAGCACCAGGAGGGCGGTGGCCGTCGCGCTGGGGGGCGTGCTGGCGGTCGGCGGCTGCACCGTGCAGGGCACGGGCCCGGACGGCAAGGGGCGCGCGCCGGTGCACATAGACGTCACGAGCGCTCCGTCGAAGAAGGCGAAGGAATCGAGGGAGCCGACGACACCGAAGGCCCCAGAAGGGGCGGACGGGCCGAAGGGCGCGCCGGCCGGCGACCGGCCCCCGAGCGCGCCGCCCGCCCCGACCGCGGGCCCGGTGCTGTGGCGGCCCGGCGACAGCGGCCGGGACGTGCGCGAGCTCCAGGCCCGGCTGCGCCAGGTCGAGTGGCTGGTCGACGGCCCGACCGGGACGTACGACGACCTGACCGAGCGCGCGGTGAGCGGCTTCCAGGGCAAGCGCGGGCTGCCGCGGACCGGCAGGACGGACACCGTGACCTGGCAGCGGCTGCTGGGCATGACGCGCGAGCCGGGCAAGTGGGAGCTGTACCTGATGGGCGGCCAGCCGGCCGCCGCGCCCGACCCGCGCTGCCTCACCGGCCGGGTGCTGTGCGTGAGCAAGACCAGCCGGACGCTGCGCTGGATGATCGACGGGCGGACCGTGTCGACGATGCCGGTGCGGTTCGGCTCGCAGTACACGCCGACCCGCGAGGGTGTGTTCCAGGTCTACTGGAAGTCCCGCCACCACGTCTCGACGCTCTACGACTCGGCCATGCCGTACGCGATGTTCTTCAGCGGCGGCCAGGCCGTGCACTACTCGGACGACTTCGCTGTCCGCGGCTACGCGGGCGCCTCGCACGGCTGCGTCAACGTGCGGGACGAGGCCGCCGTCGCGGAGCTGTACGCGCAGGTGCGCAACGGCGACAAGGTCGTCGTGTACCGGTGAAGCGGGGGACGGACGGAACGGGGGCGCGGGCGGGACCGGGGGAACGTGTCCCGCCCGCGCCGAGTGCACGAGCCGTAGGTACGGGGGGAACCCCGGCTCGGTGCGAAAGCCGATGACCAGTCGGCTCACTCATTACTGCGCCACGGCGGCCGAAAGTGTCACACCCTCGACGAGGAGATTCCGTACACCTAGGGAAAGCGCAGGTCAGAGGCGGCCCCAGAGGCGATGTCGCCGGTCGGGAGCGACGCGTGCGACCGTTACCCCGACCACGGCCGGTGCGCCGGCGCCGAGGGGGCGTGCGGGCGGTGGTGCTGTCCGGCGGGCGGGACTATGTGGCCGCCGCCGTCATCGCCCTTGCCGTCCCCGTCACCGCCGCCTCCTCCACCGCCCTTGCCACCCTTGGCCCCTTTGCCGTCGTTGCCACCGTCGTCGCCACGGTCGCTCTTGTCCCCCTTGCCTTCCTTGTCCCCTTTGTTGCCCGCGTCCTTGCGCGGTTCGCGTTCCCGCGCCGCCTCACCGGCCTCACCGTTGCTCCCGGCGTCCCGGCCGGTGTCGCGGTCCTGGGCGGCGGTGCCGGGGCCGGCGAGGAGGTTCCGGCAGTACTTGCCGATCTTCGACGAACTCCCGGCGGCCTCCTCCAGAGCGCGCCTGCGGGCGTCGTCGAGTTCCCGGCCGGCCCGTACGTCGCGGCAGGCCGCGGCGAGGGCCTGCCGCCCTCCTCCGGGACCGCCGGTCCCCTGATCCTCGGAGTCGGTGTCGCGGCCCTCGGCCGTGCCGTCCGCCGGCTCGTCGCGGTCGGGCACGCCGGTCGTGGGACCGCCGCCGGGCACCGAGCCACCCCGCATGCCGTCCAGCGGCGAGGGCGAGATGAGCGGACGGTCGGGGGACTCGGCGGCCGACACGGTGGCGGCGGGGTCCGGTGCGGCGTCGTCGAACGGCCGCGGCAGGACTCCGGTTCCGGCCGCCACCGCCACCCCGCCGACCATGCCGACGGTCAGCGCGGCGGCCAGCCCGAGGCGCAGCGGACGATCCCGGCGGGGGCGCCGGGCGCCTTCGCCACGCGGGCCGATGCGGATCAGCGCGGCGTCGGACGGCGGTACCGCGCCGGCGCGTCCGCGGCCGGCCGGCGCCCCCGCCGCCTCGTCGGCCCGCTCGGCGCGCACCTTGCGGAAAGCGGCCAGCGCGGCGGCCTCGCCGGGGAGTTCCCCGCTGGTCGGCACGGGCGGGGAGGCGAGCGCGCCGAGGGCCTGGACGAGCCGTTCGGCCCGTTCGCGGACCGCGGGGTCGACAGCCTCCAGTGACTCTCCGCGCAGCAAGATCTCCGCCGTTTCGCGGTCCAGCCACCTGTCCTGCTCGTCGGCCATCACATGTCCTTCTGCGTCCGCGCACGCGTATGCGTCACACTCGCGGACGTCACCGCACGGCGGTGCGGTTCTCGCTGGGGCGGCAGGGCGCCGAGCCCGCCGCCCGATTCCGGATCGCCGCCGAGGAGTTCGGCCAGGCGCTTCAGACCGCGGTGCGCCGCCGTACGGACGGCACCGGGCCGCTTGCCCAGCGTCTCCGCGGCGCTCTTGGCGTCGAGGCCCACCACCACGCGCAGGACCACCGCCTCGGCCTGGTCCTGGGGCAACCGGGCGATGAGGGAGAGGGCGCGGCCGGTGGCCAGGGCCTCGATGGCCTCGCCCGCCGTGTCGGACTCGGCCGGCTTGCCGGCCAGCTCGGTCTCGTCGCCGCCGATCGCGGGCCGGCGTCCCCGCATGCGGATGTGGTCCAGGGCGCGGTTGCGGGCGATGCGGGCGGCCCAGCCGCGGAACCGGTCGGCGTCGCCGTCGAACCGCTCCAGGTCACGGGCGATCTGCAGCCATGCCTCGGACGCCACGTCCTCGGCGTCCGGGTCGCCCACCAGCGTCCGCACGTATCCCAGCAGTCGCGGATGCACCGCGCGGTACACAGTCCGGAACGCGGTCTCGTCCCCGTCCTGGGCCGCCCGCACCGCGGCGGTCAGCTCCGCGTCGTCCCCCAGCACCGAGCCTCTCTTTGCGCCTAAGCCGGCGCCGCTCTCGCGGACCGGGTACTCGCCGTCGTGGTTCCCGATTGATGGTCGCGGTGGTCCACCGCTCACGTGATGTGGGAGGAGACCCCCCGCTGATCGGCGCGAATGGCACGTTACGTCTTGAAACCGCCACTCGTCCATGTCCCCATCGCATAGCCGTACAAGATGCAACTAACCCGTGACGCGGTGGGGTGTGACAGAAAACGCAGTCGCGGCGCTGTAGGGAGTACGGGCCGCCGCGCGGCCCGTGCCGCGCGACGGCCGGGGCCTCTCCTGTGGGGGGTGGCGGCCCCGGTCGTCTCCGGCGCACGCCCACTCCGAACTGGGCGCCGCAGAACACCACCTGCCTTCCGCAGCCCGCGCGCCGACCGGCCCGGTGAGCACCTTCCCGCATCGCCCGGCGACCGCCCCGACGGCTCGCACACGGGGTGGTAACGTCCCCAACACCCTTTCAGGGCCCACCTGTTTATCTGCGGCCCACCGGCACCGGAGGCGGTGCGGCTCGTCGCCTCCGACCCCTCACGGAAGTACGGATGCCAGTGCATTCAGGACGTGTTCCAGCGGCGGACTTATCTCGCACGGAAGCCCGTCGGGCACCGGTGCCGTCGAGGCCGAGGTCGTCCGACCGGCCACCTGCCCTCACGACCCTGCAGCGTTCCGTCGGCAACGCCGCGACGACGCGCGCCTTGGGGCAGGGGCATCCCGCGGTGCTCCAGCGGGCCACCGGAACGGCGACGGCCGAGGACCGGTCGGCCGGCCGGCCCGCGCCCTCTCCCGACGGGGAGAAAACGGCCATTCCTCCGCTGGTGCACTTCTGCTGGCTCGGCGGAAGGATGAAGGACGCCGCCCTCCGGAACATCGTGCAGTGGGCGGAGCAGGCGAAGACCAGCGGCTGGAAGATCCTCATCTGGACCACTCCCGACACCGACTGGGGCACTGCTTTCACGCCGCTCGTCGGGAAGTTGCGCATGGGCAGCATCGAGCGGAAGAACATCGAGGACGGCCTGGACGAACGGGTCGAGAGCGCCTACCGGGCGGCCCTCGCGGCGAAGGACTACCCCGCCGCCTCCGACCTGGCGCGTTACGGCATCCTGCACAAGCACGGCGGCGTCTACGCGGATGTCGACCTGGGGATCGGCCAGGTCAAGCTGCACGAGGACGTTCCCCGACTCAGTGTCGGCGACGTTCCCGTGCTCGGGCCGCAGTTGCGCGACAAGCGGTCCAGGGACGCTGCCCTGAAAGACGCCAATCTGGACAAACTCGAACTCTCGGAGGGCGAGAAGACCGGGGCCGCCGCGGAGCACTATCTCAAGTCGGGCCAATTCGGTAACCACTTCTTCGCCGTGCAGCAGGGTTCGGTCGCGATGGACCGCATCATCAAGCAGGTCGCGCTCATGAACGAGGGCGCGACCGAGGGCGACTTCGGCACCGGCGACGCCGCGGTACGCACGGGTCCGAATCCCATGCTCAAGGCCCTGGTCGACTACCAGATGGAGACGAAGGGCGACTACGACCCGTCGACCCTGCAACCCGAGGGAGCCGACGCCCTCCACCAGAAGGTGAACTGGCTCACCGAGGAGAGCGAGAACCAGGACTACGAGCGGCACTGACCGCCGCGGCTCCGCCGGGGCGGGCGGCCTTCCCCGGCCGGGCCTAAGGCTGTCCGCCCGTCCCGGGAGACAGGCCGGACCGCCCGGCGACGGTGCCGGCCGCCGCGCCGTCGCCCGCGTCCAGGCCGGCCCCGCCCGCTCCGTCGTCCCCGGCGTCCGCACCACCGTCGGCCGTGCCCCCCACCGCACCGCCCGCCGCGTCCGCGGGTCCTCCCGACGGCGCCGGGGCGACCGAGGGGACGAGCCCGTCCGCGCCGTCCCCGGCGTCCTGCCGGGCGTCTCCGGCACGCACCTCGGCGCAGTGGGCGGCGACGTCCTCCTCGCCGCCCGCAGCCGCGACGAGCCCCTCCCAGACCGCGGCGTCCAGCGCCTTGCCGCGGCCGTCCAGCCGCTGGAGAGCGCGGCAGGCCTCCTCGGTCTCCTGGGCGGAGGCCGGACGGCCGGACCGGGCTGGGGCGTCCGGGGCCGTGGTGGCGGGGCTCGGCGCCGGTACCGGCCGGACGTCGGTGCCGTCCGCGCCGCCCGCGCCCTCGCCGCGGCCCCCGCCGTCCCCGGCCGTGGTGGCGGACGAACGCGGGCCGTCCGGCTGTGCGCTCTCGGCGGCGAAGCCGCCCCCGCCGATCGCCGCGTAGGCGACGCCGCCCAGGGTGAGGCTCGCCAGCGTCACGGACAGGGCGGTCTTCAGCGGACGTCCGGCGCGCCGCCGCTCACGGGGCCGCCAGTCGTCCCGCCGGCGGGTGCGGGCCGCCCGGGCCGGTGCCGCGTCGCGGGCGGCGCGGAAGGCCGCGACGGCCCGCCGTTCGCCCTCGGGGTCGACGTGGTCCTGCCGCAGGGCGGCGGCGAGCAGGGCTTCCGTTCCGGGGGCGTCGTGGTGGCCGGGGCGGGGGCCGGCGCGACCGGTGTCGCCGTCGCCGTGCTGCGCACCCATGTCCGCCTCCGTTCCCGCTCGATCCGCCGGGTCCGTGCCGCCCGTGCCCGTCATGTCGACTCCCCCAGCGTCCTGGGCGCGTCATCCGTCACACCGTCGGCACCCAGTTGGCGAGCCAGCCGCTTCAGCCCCCGGTACGTCGCCGTGCGCACCGCGCCCGGCCGCTTGCCGAGGACGCGCGCGGCGGCGGGCCCGTCCAGGCCGACGACGACCTTCAGCAGCACCGCCTCGGCCTGGTCGCGGGGCAGCCCCGAGATCAGGGTGAGGGCGGCCTCCGTGGACAGCGTCTCCAGCGCCTGGTCGTGCGTGGAGTGCGGGCCGGGCAGGTCCAGTACGTCCTGTTCCAGCGCCGTCGGCCGGGGACGGGCCTTCTGGCGGCGCAGGTGGTCCAGTGCCCGGTGCCGGGCGATCGTCGCCGTCCAGCCCCGGAAGCCGGCCCCGTCACCTCGAAAACGGCGCAGGTCACGGGCTATCTCCAGCCACGCGTCCGACGCGACGTCCTCGGCGTCGTCCCCGACCATCCCGCGCAGGTAGCCCAACAGGCCCGGCTGCACGAGCCGGTAGGCGACCGCGAAGGCCGCCTCGTCACCATCCTGGGCCCGCGCGACGGCCGCACCCAGTTCCCCGTCGTACGTCTGTACGCGGCGGGGTTCCCCTCGCTGGCCCAAGAACCGTCCTAGTCCGTACCGAGTCCTTCGCGCGCCCGGTTGAGCCCGCCCCACGGTCATCAGCGTCGACGCGCACGGAAGTGTCACAGGCGGCGGTCCCGGCGCGCCCCTCACCGCGTGGCGGGGCGCGCGGAGCCGCCCGCCGTCACCTCATCTCATCCGCTCGCCGTCGCGTCGCGGCACAGCAGCCGCAGGGAGCCGTCACCGGCGAAGCAGCGGCGGGCCTCGTCGATCGGGTCCCACAGACGGCCGTCGGGAGTGCGGACCCAGTGGTCACCACCGGTCGCCCACCACTCGCCGCCCGCCTGACGCACGATCACCTCGCCGCCGTAGGCGCCGAGCCCGCGCAGCACGGTCTCCACGGCGGCGTACGGCGCTCCTTCGCGCCGGATGCCGTCGATGACCCGGTCGACGCGCCACAGGCTCTGCGCCGAGTAGTCCAGGCGCAGCCGGGCGCCCTCGCGCAGCACGGCCGCCGCGTCGGCCGCCCACCGCACCGGCTTGGCGGCAGCCGCCGGCCGGGTCTCCTGCCGGGTCGTCGATTCGCTGGTCGCAGTCGTCACACGCGCTGTCGTCACATGGGCTAGAGCGCCACCGGGCGACGATTCGTCACACGAATCCGCCGCCCGTTCCGCAACCACCGCAGGACCGCCCCAGCTCCCCCACGACCCCCGCAACGTCGCCGCGCGTCCCCCGCAGGACGGTCACAGGTGGGCGGGGACGGGCCCGGCCGTGGACCGAGGGTGACGGGCACGGCCGCAGGTCGTGCGGCGCGTGCGGGACAGGCCCGGCAGCGGGCCCGCCCACGCGGCGGATCCGACGACGGACTCGGCCGCAAAGACCGACCACAGTCTCCGCACCGGACGCGACCGGCCCGGCACCGGACGCACGACAGGCCCGGCACCGGACGCACGACAGGCCCGACGACAACACCAGGACGGATCCCAGCAGCGGACCCGACAGCGGAGGCAGCCGCGGCCCCCGGCAGCGGCCCACCCGCAGCCCCGACGGTGGAACCGGCCGCGGCCCCGGACAGCGGGCGGGCCCGGGCGGCAGCAGCGGCGGCTCCACGACCGGTCCGGCGGCGCGCCCGGCAGCCGGTCTCCGCGCGAGCCCGCCGACAGACCGACCACAGGCCCGGCGCCGGTTCCAGCCGCAGAACCGCGGTGGGCGCGCCCTCGGGGACCGGTTGCCGCGTCGGTGACGGCGCCGGTGGTGGAGCGGGTGTTCAGCCGCGGCCGCGGGCGCGGCGGGAGACCACCGCGCGCAGTACCCGGCGGCCCTCCGTGGAGATTTCCAGGGCGCGGCGCAGCCCGGCCGGGCCGTTGCCGGTGAGCGCGTCCAGGACGGTGAGCTGGCGGCGCAGTTCGGCGGCGACGAGCGGGGACAGCGACTCCGCGCCGTCCTCACGGCGGACGCCGTCCCCGAGGGCGGCGGCGTCCGTCGCCGGGTCGAGGAGCCGGTGGATGCGGAGCGAGGCGGCGGAGCAGGCGTCGGCCCACGCCCTCAGCCCGGCCCCCGAGCACTCGGCCGGCGCCGCGGCCAGCATCCGGCGGGCCAGCACCACGGACTCGTCCTCGCCGGTCGCGTCGGGACCGGCGAGTGCGTCGCGCACCCGGTCCAGTTCCCGCGCCCAGCCGGGCCCGGCCGGAGCGTCGTCGGCGAGGGCCGCCCACAGGGGCCGCAGGACCTCGTCGCCGCCGTCCAGCAGAGGGACGCAGCGATCCAAACAAGCCAGTCCACTCCCGGCGAGTCCGCGTGCGTCGGCCCGCGCGATCAGTTCCACCAGGCTCATCCGGTGCCTCCCTTTTCTGCCGTTCCGCCCCGCTCACGACCACGGAGCACGCACTTCCCCTTACTGCGCGCGACGGCCCGGGAGTGTCACAGCGGCACCACGCCCAGCCGGTCGAGGAACCGGAAGAAGAGCTTTTCGGCCACCGGGTCACCGGCGGCACCACCAGCGGCCCCGGCCTCGGGGCTGACCTCGAAGACCGCCTCGGGACCGGGGCCCGGGTCGGCCGACAGCACCTCCGTCAGCTCCCCGGCGCTCGCGGTGCGCCCGGCCTCGGCGGCCCAGGCGACGGCGCGCTCGGCGGCGTCTCGCGGTTCGAGGAAGTAGTCCTCCAGGGTGAGCCCCTCCTTCTCCGCGCCGAGGTATCCGGCCATCGCGGACCGCGCCAGGCAGGTCGTCCACGCGCCGCTCTCGGGCGCCGCCGCTTCCACGACCACGCAGTCGCTGTCCATGACGTACCCGAACAGCGCGGGCGCGCCGGTCTGCCCGGCGAGGTCGTTCATGTTCCCGACGTCCCCGTCGCCGCCCGGGAACTCCCACACCTGCCAGCCGTCCGGCGCGGACTGGCGCAGGGTCATGTCCGCGGCGCCCGACAGCGCGTCCAGCTCCGTGAGGGGCCGCTCGGCGCGGCCCACGACGAAATACCCCCAGTAGCCCATGTCCCGGCTCCCCCCGGCGTGTCCGTTTCGGCTCGTCAAAAGACCACCACAGCCGTACGCGAGTTCGCAGCCGTATCGGACAATCCCGCGCCGGACTGTCGGCCGGGCACCGGGGCGAAACGGTCGCCCGAGCGCCTGGGCCGCGGCCGCCCGAGCGGTCGGTCGCGCGGTCAGTCGAGCCGGTTCGCCAGCGCCTTGAAGTCGGCCCAGGACAGCTCCGGCTCGCCCGGGTCCCACAGCTTC
The DNA here is from genome assembly GCF_014649815.1 of Streptomyces mutabilis. Classification (GTDB taxonomy): domain Bacteria; phylum Actinomycetota; class Actinomycetes; order Streptomycetales; family Streptomycetaceae; genus Streptomyces; species Streptomyces mutabilis. The sequence goes on from NZ_BMTT01000002.1 coordinate 259,932, forward strand.
TGGACCGTCGCCGCCAGCGGCAGCCGGATGCCGTCTGCGACCTGCGCCTGCGTCTGGGCGCTCGGGATGTCGCCCCAGACCGCGAAGCTGCCGCCGAGTATCTGGTCGTCGTACTTGGCGTCGACCGCCGTCGTGCCCCGGATCACGCGCGGGGTCCACTGCTCGTAGATGCGCTCGCCGGTCGGGTAGACGAAGGTCTGCGGCTCGCCGAGCACGTAGTAGAGGAACTCGTCGTTGTAGTTGACGACCTTCCGGCCCGCGCTCAGGTACTCGGCCGGCTGCCGGGCGCCGATCTCCTTGCCGGTCCAGTAGGCGACCTGGATCTCTTTCAACGGCTCGACGGACGTGTTCTTGAAGAACCCGTCGTTCCAGGCGCGCGGGGTGCGGTCGTGGGCCATGACCGTCTCGGCGCGGCCGTTGAGCCAGCCGGTGGTGAGGTCGGCGACGGTGCCGCCGGAGCCGTACGCCTCGCGGGCGGCGGCGGCCAGGTTCGGGTAGGACGCCTCGGGGTCGGACACCACGAGCGCCTGGTACTCGTCGGCACCCAGGTGGAACTGCGACCCGGGGAAGAGGTCGGCGTACTCGTTCAGCAGGTCGTCGACGATCTCGGCGGCCTCCGGCTTGGAGATGTCGATCGCGCCACGCGTGGGCGTGCCCTGCGCGTTGCGCAGCTGGAGGTCGGGGTGGGCGGCGATCACGGCGCCGAGGTGGCCCGGCGAGTCGACCTCGGGGACGACGGTGATGTGGCGCGAGGCGGCGAGGTCGATGATCTCCTTGACCTCGGCCTTGGTCAGGTGGTCGTCGGAGACGACCTCGGGGTGCGAGTCGGACTCGATGCGGAAGGCCTGGTCGTCGGAGAAGTGCAGGCCCAGCTCGTTGAACTTCAGGTCGCCGAGCTCACGTATCCGGTCCTTGATCCAGTCGGCGTCGTAGTGCTTGCGGGCTATGTCGAGCATGAACCCGCGCCGTTCCTTGGCCGGCTCGTCCTTCACCTCGCCCTCGGGCGCGGTACCACCGCCGGCCACGGCCTGCTTCAGGGTCCGGGTGCCGTAGTAGACGCCCGCCTCGGCCGGGCCGGTGACGGTGACGCGGCCGTCGCGCACGGTCATGGTGTACGACTCCGGGTCCGCGCCCTTGTCCTGCCTGACGTCCAGCAGCAGGTCCCCGGCGCGCTCGTCGTCCTTCTCCCCCGCGTACGTCAGTCCCAGCTCGCCCGCGATCAGGCGCCCCTCGTCGGCGAGGGAGGCGTCGGCGACGACCACGCGGTGGTCCTTCGCCGGCCGCCAGCCCGGGCCGCGCGCCGGGGTGTGGTCGCGTACGGCCGGTATCGTGCGCGGCTCCTGGGACAGTGGGTAGGAGCGGCTGGGGCTGGGGGCCGCGGCCTCCTCGGGGGAGCGGGCGGCCGGTGTTCCGGGCCCGCCGTCCCCGTCGGTGGCCCAGAGGCCGACTCCCACGCCGAGGGCAGCGACCACCGTTCCGGCGATCACGGCCCGCTGCCTCACCTTGTGCGCCGGCGTCCGGCGTCCGTGTTGGCTCACAGCGCCAACCTAGGGCCGCGAGCCGAACCATGCGTCCACCACATGTTCTGAAACTCTCCCGTTCAGGTGAAATTCGGGCATCAGACGGACACGCCATGCCGTCACTCGATAACGTGAAGCCACTTCCTTCGCACAATCCCCTGCCGACACACACGTGACGCCCACGAGGACCCACGCCGCCCGTGCACCGTCTCCCAGACCTCCCCGGCCGAGTGGCCATACCGGTACCGGTGCAAACCCGCGCCGCACCGGTCACGCCGTCAGCCCTGAAGCGCTTCAACACCGCGCCCGCCGAGGAAGCCGTCGCCACACTCCTGACCTGCCTGAACAGCCACCACTGGGCCCACCGCCTCGTCTCCCACCGCCCCTACCCCGACCTCCCGTCCCTCCTGGCGGCCGCGGAGGAGGCGTCGTACGACCTCCCCCCGGACGACCTGACGGAGGCCCTGACGGCGGAGGGCCTCCCGCCTCTCCCGGCGGACACGTACGCGGCGGCCCACACGGCGTTGAGCGCGGCGACCGCGGCCTACGAGAGCCGTTTCGGACACGCGTTCGTCATCTGCCTGAACGGCATGCCCGCGAACGAGGCCGTGAACCACGCCCTCGCGGGCATCCGGTCACGATTGGCGAACGATCCGGACGAGGAACGCCAGGTGGCGGCAGACGAACTCCGGCGCCTGGCAAGAGCGCGACTGACCGACGTCCTGAGGGGCGCGGGGCTGTGACATCAGCGGCTCCGCCGCGGGGCGCGACCAGCCACCGACGACCCACGCCCGGCATACAGGACAAACCATCACCCCCGGTGGCCGCCTCCGCGTCCACCCCACTGCTCCTTTGAGTGCAACTTTGATCACACAAGCAGGCCCCCCGTAAGCGACGCGGGCAACCGTCGCTACGATGCTGGGGGCCGGTGGACCGTACCCGGCCGGGCCCGACCGACAAGGAAAGCCGGCGCGGCCCCAATCCCCGCTCCCGGAGGAAACTTCCGTGCCGGCTGGAACGCTGTACCGCGGCCGGGAAGGAATGTGGTCCTGGGTGGCTCACCGAGTCACCGGCGTCCTCATTTTCTTCTTCCTGTTCGTCCACGTGCTGGACACCGCTCTCGTCCGTGTGTCCCCCGAGGCCTACGACACCGTCGTGGCCACGTACAAGACGCCGATCGTCGCGCTGCTGGAATACGGCCTCGTCGCCGCCATCCTGTTCCACGCGCTCAACGGCCTGCGTGTCATCGCCGTCGACTTCTGGATCAAGGGCGCCCGCTACCAGAAGCAGATGCTCTGGACCGTTGTCGGCCTGTGGGTCGTGCTGATGCTCGGGGCGATCTACCCCGTCCTCGGCCACGCCGCTCGTGAACTGTTCGGGAGCTGACGCGCATGTCGACCACTGAAACCACCGCCTCCGGCATCGGCCCCGTCGAGGGCGCCGACGCCTCCGTCTACTCCGTGGACAACCCGGCGCCGCTGATCGAGCCGCCCCGCAAGCGGACCAAGAAGTCCCCGAAGTCCACGCGGGGCAACTTCGAGATGGCCGCCTGGCTCTTCATGCGCCTGTCCGGCGTCGTGCTGGTCGTCCTGGTCATCGGCCACCTGCTCATCCAGCTGGTGCTGGACGGCGGCGTCTCCAAGATCGGCTTCGCGTTCGTGGCCGGCCGCTGGGCCTCGCCGTTCTGGCAGGTCTGGGACCTGCTGATGCTCTGGCTCGCGATGCTGCACGGCGCCAACGGCCTGCGCACGGTCATCAACGACTACGCGGAGCGCCCGAACACCCGCCTGTGGCTCAAGGGCCTGCTCTACACCGCCACGGTGTTCACCATCCTGCTGGGCACGCTGGTGATCTTCACCTTCGACCCGAACATCCGCTAGGCACGGGGCTGCGAAAATCATGAAGGTACACAAGTACGACACCGTCATCGTCGGCGCCGGTGGCGCCGGTATGCGGGCCGCCATCGAGGCGACCAAGCGCAGCCGCACGGCCGTCCTGACGAAGCTCTACCCCACCCGCTCCCACACGGGCGCCGCGCAGGGCGGCATGGCCGCCGCGCTGGCCAACGTGGAGGAGGACAACTGGGAGTGGCACACCTTCGACACGGTCAAGGGCGGTGACTACCTGGTCGACCAGGACGCCGCCGAGATCCTGGCGAAGGAGGCCATCGACTCGGTCCTCGACCTGGAGAAGATGGGTCTGCCGTTCAACCGGACGCCGAACGGCACGATCGACCAGCGCCGCTTCGGCGGTCACTCCCGCAACCACGGCGAGGCGCCGGTCCGCCGGTCCTGCTACGCGGCCGACCGCACCGGCCACATGATCCTCCAGACGCTGTACCAGAACTGCGTCAAGGAGGGCGTGGAGTTCTTCAACGAGTTCTACGTCCTGGACCAGCTGATCACCGAGGTCGACGGCGTCAGGAAGTCCGCCGGTGTGGTGGCCTACGAGCTGGCGACCGGCGAGATCCACGTCTTCCAGGCGAAGTCCGTGATCTACGCCTCCGGCGGCACCGGTAAGTTCTTCAAGGTGACGTCCAACGCGCACACGCTGACCGGTGACGGCCAGGCCGCCGTGTACCGGCGCGGGCTGCCGCTGGAGGACATGGAGTTCTTCCAGTTCCACCCGACCGGCATCTGGCGCATGGGCATCCTGCTGACGGAGGGCGCCCGCGGTGAGGGCGGCATCCTCCGCAACAAGGACGGCGAGCGCTTCATGGAGAAGTACGCGCCGGTCATGAAGGACCTCGCGTCCCGTGACGTCGTCTCGCGCTCCATCTACACCGAGATCCGCGAGGGCCGCGGCTGCGGTCCCGAGGGCGACCACGTCTACCTGGACCTCACCCACCTCCCGCCGGAGCAGCTGGACGCCAAGCTGCCCGACATCACGGAGTTCGCGCGGACCTACCTCGGCATCGAGCCCTACACGGACCCGATCCCGATCCAGCCCACCGCGCACTACGCCATGGGCGGCATCCCGACCAACGTCGAGGGCGAGGTCCTCGCGGACAACACCACCGTCGTCCCGGGCCTGTACGCGGCCGGCGAGGTCGCCTGCGTGTCCGTGCACGGCGCCAACCGCCTGGGCACCAACTCGCTGCTGGACATCAACGTCTTCGGCAAGCGGGCCGGCATCGCGGCGGCGGAGTACGCGCAGAAGGCGGACTTCGTCGAGCTGCCGGAGAACCCGGAGTCTCTGGTCGTCGAGCAGATCGAGCGCCTGCGCTCCTCCACCGGCAACGAGCGGGTCTCGACGCTCCGCCGCGAGCTGCAGGAGTGCATGGACGCCAACGTCATGGTGTTCCGCACCGAGCAGACGATCAAGACGGCCGTCGAGAAGATCGGCGAGCTGCGCGCCCGCTACAAGAACGTGGCGATCCAGGACAAGGGCCGGCGCTTCAACACCGACCTGCTGGAAGCCGTCGAGCTGGGCAACCTGCTCGACCTGGCCGAGGTCATGGCGGTGTCGGCGCTCGCCCGCAAGGAGTCGCGCGGCGGTCACTACCGCGAGGACTTCCCCAACCGCGACGACGTCAACTTCATGCGCCACACCATGGCGTACCGCGAGGTGGGCGACGACGGCGCCGAGTCCATCCGGCTCGACTACAAGCCGGTCGTCCAGACCCGCTACCAGCCGATGGAGCGTAAGTACTGATGGCTACCCCTGTCATGGAGAAGAGCGACAAGGCCCCCGAGCCCGGTTTCGCCGACTCCCCGTACATCACGGTCACCTTCCGCGTCCGGCGGTTCAACCCGGAGGTCTCGGCCGAGGCCACCTGGGAGGACTTCCAGCTGGAGATCGACCCGAAGGAGCGTGTCCTCGACGCGCTGCACAAGATCAAATGGGACCTGGACGGAAGCCTCACCTTCCGCCGTTCCTGCGCGCACGGCATCTGCGGGTCGGACGCCATGCGGATCAACGGCACGAACCGCCTCGCCTGCAAGACGCTGATCAAGGACATCAGCCCCGAGAAGCCGATCACGGTCGAGCCCATAAAGGGCCTGACGGTCCTCAAGGACCTGGTCGTCGACATGGAGCCGTTCTTCCAGGCGTACCGGGACGTGATGCCCTTCCTGATCACGAAGGACACCAACGAGCCGACGCGCGAGCGCCTTCAGTCCGCGGAGGACCGCGAGCGCTTCGACGACACGACCAAGTGCATCCTGTGCGCCGCCTGCACGTCCTCGTGCCCGGTGTTCTGGAACGACGGCCAGTACTTCGGCCCGGCCGCGATCGTCAACGCCCACCGCTTCATCTTCGACTCGCGTGACGAGGCCGGCGAGCAGCGGCTGGAGATCCTCAACGACCGCGACGGCGTCTGGCGCTGCCGTACGACCTTCAACTGCACGGACGCCTGCCCGCGCGGTATCGAGGTCACCAAGGCGATCGCGGAGGTGAAGCGGGCGCTCATCACGCGCCGCTTCTGACCCGCGCGCTCCGCAGTACGGCCGAGGGCCCCGATCACGTCGATCGGGGCCCTCGGCCGTACTGCGGAGCGGTGAGGCGGCGTCAGCCGCGCAGCACGCGGCCCTCCTTGTCGGTGCGGTCGTTGCTGACCAGGAACATCACGCCGTCTATCAGCGCCCAGAAGCCGAGGCCGCCGCAGGTGAGCAGCTGCGCGACGCCGACACCGACGGAACCGACGTAGAAGCGGCCGATGCCCAGGGTGCCCAGGAAGATCTGGAGGAGGCCGGCGACGATCTTCGACTTGTCGGAGTACGGGCGGCCCTGCGGGTCGTAGCCGTAGGGAGCGGCGGCGGTGTTCGGGGGGACGGTCATGGTGGTGCTCCTGGGAGGTGGGAACGGGCCGGGGCGGATGGCCACCCGGCGGCTCAGGAAGGAGCACCGCTGATCGCGCACGGAGTGTGCACGGCGGCCCACGTAGCGCCGTGGACGTCCCCCCTGTGCGTGAGGAGCATAGAGAGGGTGGTGGGGCGAGCGGGAGTGGATTCGATCGAACGTTCCCATTCCGTGATCATTCGACCGGCGGCCGGTGGTCGCCGATGGGCGCCCGTGCCGCCTACGCGCCCCGGACGAAGTTGCGCACCACCGTCCACGCCACCGCCGCCAGCAGGACCAGCACCTGGACCCACGGGGCGATCCGGGGCCGGTAGAAGCGCCCGCGCAGGCCCTCCACGGTCCAGCGGCCCCACAGCGCCAGCGCGAACGGCGCGGCGAGCAGCAGGGCGCGGTTGTCCAGCCAGGCCGCGGCGAAGTGACCGTGCATCAGGTCGTATGCCATGCGGGTGCCGCCACAGGCCGGACAGAGCAGTCCGGTGACGTACCGGAAGGGGCACTGGGGCAGGAGGTGGCCGGGCTCGTGCGGGTCGGTGAACCACAGGTAACCGGCACCGGCGACGCCCGCGGCGAGCACCGCGAGGGGCGCCGCCGCGGGATGCCGTGACGGGCGCCGCCCCTCGGACGGTACCGAACGGGCCGCGTCAGCCACGCAGGATCCGCCCCTGGGCGTCCGTGCGGTCGTTGCTGACGAGGTACATGATGCCGTCGATCAGCGCCCAGAATCCGAGCCCGCCGCAGGTGAGGAGCTGGGCTATGCCCATGCCGACGTTGCCGACGTAGAAGCGGCCTATGCCGAAAGTGCCGAGGAAGAGCTGGAGGACGCCGGCGACGATCTTGGACTTGTCGGAGTACGGGCGCCCGTAGGGGTCGTACCCGTAGGCCGCGTTGGGGTCGCCGGCGTAGTACCCGGGCGCCTGCTGATAGGGGGTCTGGTAACCGCCGGCGGGCTGCTGGTAGCCGCCGGGAGGCTGTTGCTGGTAGCCACCCTGCGGGTAGCCGTAGGGACCGGCCTGGCCGGTCGGGCCGGTCGGGCCGGAGGCCTGGTTCGGGTAGCCGTAACCGGGCGGCTGGGACGGCTGCTGCGGCTGCTCGCTCACAGTGGTGTCACTCCTGGACGTTGCGGAAAACTGTCGGTCATATTGCAGGACTGTACGAACAAAGAGAAGTCGGGCCCCGGGAGTACCGGTCCGCCCCAACGAGTGACCCCGCCGCCACCCCGCCGTCCATTGCGCCCACTTCACTCTGCGCACACCTAATGTGACGTTATGTCAGATCATGAGTCGTACGAACTGCTCGGTTTCGACAACGTGCTGCTGCCTGTCGGGGACCTCGGCGTGGCCGTCGACTTCTACGAGCGGGCCGGCTTCCCGGTCGCCTACCGGCTGGACGAGGCCGGGATCGCGCTGCTGAAGGTGGGGGTCGAGACGCCGGGCCTCCTGCTGCGCCTCGAGGAGGAGTTCGGGCGCCAGCCGCCGATGTGGCCCTCCGCGCGGGTGTGGCTGGAGGTGACGGACGCCCGCAAGGCGGCCCGCGAGCTGCGCGACGCCGGGGTGCCACCGCTCGACGAGCCGTTCCCCGTCGCCACCGGCTGGACCGTCGAGTTCGCCGACCCGTGGGGGAACGTCATCGGCCTCACGGACTACAGCAAGCGGCCGGAGCTCGGCCGGCGGCCGTGACGCGGGCCACTCGCCCGTTGAGTTGAACGTGTTCAAAAGCAGGTCTACAGTCAGCCCTGTCAGCGTTTTGAACGCGTTCAAGAAGGGGTGGGGCATGGACCGCACCGTCATCGCCTACGTCATCTACCTGGCCGTCAGCATCGGTCTGACCGTCTGGGTGGCCCGCACGCTCAGCCGCAACGGCCGGGTCTTCCTCGCCGACGTGCTGCACGGCAACGAGAAGCTCGCCGACGCCGTCAACCACCTCCTGGTGGTCGGTTTCTACCTGGTGAACCTCGGTTTCGTCGCCCTCTACCTGAGCGGCGACGAGACCATCGCCGACACCCGCGGCATCTTCGAGGCCCTGTCGACCAAGCTGGGCGTGGTGCTGCTGGTGCTCGGTGTGATGCACCTGGGCAACGTGTACGTGCTCAACAAGATCCGGCGGCGCGGAATGATGGAGCGGGAGCAGGTGCCGCCGGTCCCGCCGCAGGGCTGGGTGGCCCCGACGGCCGGGGCCTGAGCCGATGGCCCACGCCCGCGGGACGGCCGGCGCCCCCGTGCGCCGGCTCACCGTCCTCTACGACGCCGAGTGCTCCCTGTGCACCCACGTGCGGGACTGGCTGCTGCGGCAGCCGCGACTGGTCCCGCTGGACCTGGTCCCGGCCGGGTCGGACGAGGCCCGCCGGCGCTGTCCCGGCCTCGACCACGCGGCCACCCTCGACGAGGTCACCGCCGTCGGCGACGCCGGTCAGGTCTACCGGGGCGCCGCCGCCTGGGTCGTCGTCCTGTGGGCCCTGCGCGAGCACCGCGCGCTCGCCCACCGGCTCAGCACGCCCACCGGGGCGGCGCTGGCCCGGGGAGCCGTCCTCGCCGCCGCGAAATGGCGGGGCGGACAGCAGCGGTGGGGCGGCGACGGGTACCGCCGTACCGACGGGTGGGTCTACGAGCCGCGCCTCGGCTGGCGGTACGCCGGACGAGGCTGTGCCGACGGCACCTGTGCCACTGACTAGGCTCTGGTCCCGTGCCCGCGAAGAACGACGGCCCCCACGACGGCGCCCACCCCAGCAAGTCCGAGCAGACCCGCGCGCTGATCCTGGAGACGGCCATGCGGCTGTTCCAGGAACGCGGCTACGACCGGACGACGATGCGGGCCATCGCCCAGGAGGCCGGGGTGTCCGTCGGCAACGCCTACTACTACTTCGCCGGCAAGGAGCACCTGATCCAGGGCTTCTACGACCGGATCGCCGCCGAGCACCAGGCGGCGGTCCGTGAGGTCCTGGCCCGCGAGAGCGACCTGGAGGCGCGGCTGGCGGGCGTGCTGAAGGTCTGGCTGGACATCGCGACGCCGTACCACGAGTTCGCGGTGCAGTTCTTCAAGAACGCCGCCGACCCCGACAGCCCGCTGAGCCCCTTCTCCCCGGAGTCGGAGCACGCGCGCGAGGAGGCCATCAGCCTCCACCGCTCGGTGCTCGCCGGTGCGAGGACCAAGGTGCCCGAGGACCTGCGCGACATCCTGCCCGAGCTGATGTGGCTCTCGCAGATGGGTCTCGTCCTGTACTGGATCTTCGACCGCACCGAGGACCGCGAGCGCAGCTACCGGCTCGCCGAGCGCGGCGCCCGGCTCACCGCGCGGGGCGTCGCGCTGGCCCGGTTCCGGGTGCTGCGCCCGCTGGTGCGCGAGGTGCACGAGCTGTTCACGGACTTCCTGCCGGGGATGACGAAGGCGCTGCCGGACCCCGCGAAGAAGCCGGCGCCGGCGAAGGACGGCGCCGGTCAGGCCTGACGGGACGCCAGCTCGATCACCGTGATGTCCGACTCCGCCCCGACCCGCGTGGGCGGCCCCCAGGCGCCCGCGCCCCGGCTGACGTACAACTGGGTGTCGCTGTAGCGCTCCAGGCCCGCCAGCGTCGGATTGGCGGCGCCCGCGATGAGGTTGCCGGGCCAGAGCTGGCCGCCGTGGGTGTGGCCGGAGAGCTGGAGGTCGACGCCGTGATCGACGGCGTCGTGGATCTGCACCGGCTGGTGGGCGAGCAGCACGCAGGCGCGGGCCCGGTCCCGGTCTCCGAGGGCCTTGGCGTAGTCGGGGCCCTGGCCCTCGCCCTCGCCCGAGATGTCGTTGACCCCGGCGAGGTCGAAGTGGGGCAGCTCGGTGCGGGCGTTCTCCAGCGGGATCAGGCCGAGCCGCCGCACCTCGGCGACCCACTGCTCGGCGCCGGAGAAGTACTCGTGGTTGCCGGTGACGAAGAACGCACCGTGGCGGGCCCTCAGCCCGGCCAGCGGGGCCGCCGCCGGGCCGAGGTCCTTCACGCTGCCGTCCACCAGGTCGCCGACGACGGCGATCAGGTCGGGCTGCGTGGAGTTGATCGTGTCCACGACCTTCTGCGCGAAGCCCCGGCCGAGCACCGGACCGAGGTGGATGTCGCTGACCACGGCGATGCGGAAGCCGTGCGCCGCGCGCGGGAGCTTCGCCAGCGGAACGGTGACCCGCTTGACGCTCGGGCCGTTCAGGACGCCGTACGTCCCGTAGCCGACCGTCCCGACGGCCGCCGCGGCGGCGGCACCGGCGACGACACGGGAGACGAAGAGGCGGCGGGAGGGGAGGGCGAGGGGGTTCTCGGGCGTGGCGCCGGGTGTGGTGGCGTCGGAGGCCGGGGGCTCAGCGGTTCCACCGGCGGCCCCGGAGGACCCCGGTGCGTCGGGCGCCCTAGGCGGCTTGGACGGGGCCGTTCCGGCCGGTATGCGCTCCGTGTCGGCGGGCGGGGACATCAGCGGTTCCACCGCCGCCTCCGCCTGCCGCGCGGCCGCCCGGCGCTCCAGCATCCGCCGCAGCAGCGGGCGTACGACCTCGCCCGCCAGTACCGCCAGCAGCAGGTAGATCGACAGCGCCAGCCACAGGAAGCCGGGCCATGCCAGGACGCGCTGGAGCCAGAACGGTGCCCCCGCGCGCTCGGCGACCAGCGCGCACACCGCCAGCGCCCACCCGCCGGCGATCACCACCGCACCGATGCGGCGCACCGCGCCGGGTCCCCGGGTCGTGTCGCGGAACAGCCGCCGCCACACGTACCAGTTCGCCGCGACCACCACGCTCACCACGGCCAGCGCGACGAGCGCGAAGACGACCACCATGCCGTCGTATCCCCTCAGTAATGACGTCCCGACGTCAGCGACGCCCATGGACGTTCGGCGCAGTGCGCGCAGTCGAACCCCGTTACCAGGATGCAGGACAGCCAGTCGGATACTGGCAGCGCACGGATTCCCGCAGCGAAGGACCACTCCCCGTGAAGCTCAGCCGCCCCGTCTCTTGGTTTCTGCTCGCCTTCGGTGCCTGGTCTTGGGTGATCTGGGCGACCTTCGTGAAGAACTTGTTCCAGGACGCCAGCGGTCTGGCGTTCGAGGACGGCAGTCCCACCGCGTATCTGTGGGTACACCTGGCCTTGGCTGTCACATCGTTCATCCTAGGCACAGCCATTGGAGTGATCGGTTTCCGCGGCGTGCGTGCGTACAGGAAAAAGGGCCAGGGTTGACGGTGCGCGGCCCGGCCGGTTCCGGAAGTCGCGGAAGCCGTCATCCCTCGAGCGTGCGATCGCCCCGACCGAGCCGGACGGCAGCGGACCGTGCCGCCTCCGGCCAGGCGGCCAACGCCGCCCGGGCCGCGTGGTACCCGCACGTGCCGTGGACCGAGGGACCCGGCGGAGTCGCCGAGGAACACAGCCGCGTGCCGGGCAGAGGCGTCCGGTAGAGGTTCCAGCGGGGCACGGGGCGCGCCAGAGTCCGCCACCGGGTCATCGCGCCGGAGGCGATGTCGCCGCCCGTGCAGTTCGAGGGTGCAGCAGCGGGACGCCGTGCGCCTCCACAGGCCGAGCGACCGCATGAACGCGGACACCGGCGCCATGGGGTGGACGGCCGCGCGGATGTCGTGCAGTACCTCGAGGTCGAGGAGCGGTCGTTCGGCCCGGAACCGACGACGACGGCGGCCGTCATGAACGTCCTCTCAGTGGAAGGCCAGCCACCCGATGCCCAGGGCGCAGGTGAGGCCGGTGGCGACCACGGCGGCCGGCCGGTTGCGGTGCAGTGTGAACCAGAGCAGCGCGGCGGTCACCAGCACGGCGCCCGTGCCGATCGCGGCGCGCAACGGTCCGTCGTCGTAGCCGTATTCACCGAAGTGCCTCGCCAGCCAGGCGAACCAGGCGATCTTCATGACGCTCCCTGTGGTCCTTGCTTAGTGTGGATGATCAGTTGCCGTGGCCCGGTGCGGGGGCCGCGAAAAGTTCTCCTGGCGAGCCTGTCGGTGCCGGCCGCGTCCCCGAGGCGGTGCAGGTCGATCCAGCGGCGTCATGCGCGGCGGCCACGACGGACGGACCGCGTGTGAAGCCGTTGTGCCAGGTGATCGAGTCGGTCCGTCTTCGCGGGTTCCACCGCCGCCGCCCCGCCCTCCTGCTGCCTCCGGGCCCCGGGAAGCCTGCCGCGGACCCACAGCAGAGCACGGTCGACGGCGCCGGAGAGCCGCCCGCCTGAACCGCGCAGCACGCGTGTTACCGACACACGGTGACAGCCACGGGATTCACGGATCAGGAATCCAGCCGGACGGCGGCCATGGGGTCACGACGATTCGGCCACGGCACTTCGTGGACATACATGCGGCCCTGGAATCTCACCGCTCTCCCGTTGCACGCGGCGGGCCTCTGGCCGTAGGCGTACCGCGTCGGCCCAGCGGCGATCGGACGTCATTCGGGTGACCCGGATTCCAGAAGTCAACTCGCGTATCCGGGCGGAAAGATGCCGCTCGTTCCGCGTCTGGGTCACCGGGTCGCCGCCTGGTGTCCGGTTCCGGGCGCGTGGTGGGGAGGGGGGTGGGACCGCGCCGGTGCGGGGAGGTACGTTCTCGTTCGTGCCCGCACCCAAGAAGACCGTCAGGCGAGCCCTGTCGGTCACCTCCGCCGCCCTGACCGCCCTCGCCGTCCTCTCCCCCGCGGCGTCGGCCGCCCCGAGCCCCTCGGCGAGCCCCTCGGCCACCCCGCCCGCCAAGATGTCGACGGTGGGCGGCGCACGGCTCGGGCAGCCGGGGACACAGGTGGATCTGGCGGGTGGGGCGCCCGTGCTGCCGAAGGACCTCACCGCCCGCTCGTGGATCGTGGCCGACGCCGAGTCCGGCGACGTGCTCGCCGCACACAACGCGCACTGGCGGCTGGCCCCGGCGAGCACGCTGAAGATGCTCTTCGCCGACACGCTGCTGCCGAAGTGGCCGAAGACCACCGAGCACAAGGTCACCCGGGCCGACCTGGCGGGCATCGGGGCGGGCTCAAGCATGGTCGGTGTGAAGGAGGAGGAGACCTACACCGTCCACGACCTGTGGCTCGGCGTCTTCCTGCGCTCGGGCAACGACGCCGTGCACGTGCTGTCCGCGATGAACGGCGGAGCGAAGCAGACCGTCGCGGAGATGAACGCGCACGCCGAGGAACTGCAGGCCCTGGACACGACCGTGGTCACCCCCGACGGCTACGACGCGCCGGGCCAGGTCTCCTCCGCGTACGACCTGACGCTGTTCGCCCGTTCCGGGCTTCAGAAGAAGGACTTCCGCGAGTACGCCTCGACGGTCCGCACCGAGTTCCCCGGCGAGACGAAGAAGGACGAGAAGGGCAAGACGTCCCGCACGCCCTTCGAGATCCAGAACACCAACCGCCTGCTGGCCGGCGACTCCGACGTGGAGGTCTACCCGGGCATCGCTGGCGTGAAGAACGGCTACACCACCAACGCGGGCTACACCTTCACGGGCGTCGCCGAACAGGGCGGCAAGGTCCTGCTCGTCACGGTGATGAACCCGGCGAAGGACGAGCACAACGAGGTCTACAAGGAGACCGCCCGCCTCTTCGACTGGGGCTTCAAGGCGGCCGGCAAGGTGAAGCCGGTGGGTGAGCTGGTCCCGCCGAGGAGCGCCGCGCGGGCAAGCCCCCAGCCGGGCGCCGGCCCCTCTGGGGAGGCGGGCGGCGCCGGCGAGGGCACGGCGGGCCCGCAGCCGGTGGCGGTCGCCCCGGCCGCGGGCGGCTCCGGAGGCGTCGGCGTCGCGGCCGGCATCACCGCCGGGGTGCTGGTGCTGCTCGCGGGCGGGGCGTGGCTGATCAACCGGAGGTGGCCGCTGCCGGACCTGGTCCGTCGTCGGACGCGCCCGTGAGGCCCTGCTCGCCGCTCTCCTCCTCCCCGATTTCCCGCTCCTTGCTCCCCGTCGCCGTCCAGGCGGCGCAGAACAGCACCAGCTTCGAGGTGAAGTTGATCCACAGGAGCAGGGCGACGGGAACACCGAAGGCGCCGTACATGCTCTTCGCGGCGACGCCCTGCATGTAGCCGCTCAGCAGCAGCTTCAGCAGTTCGAAGCCGATCGCGCCGATCAGCGCGGCCACCACCAGGCGGCGGCGCGCGGGCTGGACGCCGGGAAGCAGGGTGAGCACGTACAGGAGCAGCAGGAAGTCGGCGAGCACGGCGACGGCGAACGCCGCGACGTAGAGGAGCACGCTGCCGAAGCCGCCGTCGAGGCCGAGTTGCCGGACGATCCAGCCGACCAGCGCCGAGGCGACCGTGGAGATGGCGACGGTGACCAGGAGCGCGCCGCCCAGACCGACGAGGACGCCCCCGTCCTTGGCCCGGTGCAGGAGGGGGTTCTCCTCCTCGTCGGGCAGTTCCCAGACGGCGCGCAGGCAGCCCCGGGTGGCGTCGACCCAGCCGATGCCGGTGAACAGCAGCAGGGCACCGGCGATGAGGCCGACGGTGCCGGCGTTGTCGATCAGGCCCTGGATGTTCAGCTGGTCGGAGATGCCGGGGACCTGCTCGGCGATCTTGTCCTGGAGCTCGTTCTGCCGGTCCTTGCTGAGCGTGGCGGCGGCGACCGCCGCGGCCAGGCTGAGAAGCGGGAAGAGCGCGACGAAGCTGGTGAAGGTCATCGCGGCCGCCAGGCGCGTCCACTTCACCCGGTCCAGTCGCTCGTAGGAGCGCCACGCGTGCGTGGTCATCAGCCGCGTCGCCCACGGCCCGACGACGGGGAGCTTCTTCAGCCAGTCCATGATCCGACCCTGCCCCCACCCGTCCCGGTCCATGATCCCGCCGTGCCACCGGTTCCGGCCCCGGTGCGGAAGACCAGTGTCCTTGTGCCCCAGAAACGCAGGATCGTGGCCAGGACCATGCCGATTCCGGCGCCGGAGATCGTGTCGGCGCGCTGCGAGGTGAGGCCGAGGCCGTAGTGGCTGACGGCCAGGCACAGCAGTTGTACGGCGGCTCCGGCGGCGTTCACCGCGAAGAAGACGGCGTACGGGCGCAAGCCCCGGGGACGGGTGTGCCGGTAAGTGCCGAACGCGTTGCCCGCGTACGCCACGGAACAGCCGGCGACGAAGGAAAGGGCCTTGGCGGTGAGCGGGTCGAGGCCCGCCGGGCCGCGCAGGACCGTGAAGAGGGTGAGGTCGACGGCGTAGGCGAGGAGCCCGGCGACGGCGAAGCCGATCACCTCGCGCCGTGTTCCCTTGGCGGTGCCGTCTACCAATTGGCCACCGCCAGGGCGTACATCGCCACCCACACCACGCCGATCAGGGCGAGCGCCCGGTCCCGCAGGACGACGTCCTCGGGTTCGCCCGCGGTGCCGCGGTCGGCGAAGACGGCGTAGCGCAGGACGGCGAGGATGAAGGCGACCATCGACAGCTGGCGCCAGGGCAGCACGCTGGTGTGCGGCACGCCGCCCTCCTCCATGGCCCACAGGCAGTAGCCGAGGACGGCGACGCCGGCCGCGAGCTGCCAGACGAAGCGGAGGTAGCCGGTGGTGTACTCGGTGAGCAGCGCGCGGGTGGCGCCCGCCTTCCCGGCCATCTGGACGGCCTCCGAGTAGCGCTTGGCGGAGACCATGAACAGCGCGCCGAAGCCGGTCGTGATGAGGAACCAGCGCGACAGCGGGATGCCGAGCGCGAGTCCGCCGATCATCGCCCGCATCAGGAAGCCGGTGGTGACGACGGCGAGGTCGACGACCAGGACCTGCTTGAGGCTGATGCAGTACGCCAGTTGCATGGCGAGGTAGGCGGTCAGCAGCGCGGCGACCACGGGCGGGCACAGCCACGCCGCGACGAGGGGCGCGAGGACGCCCAGGGCGCCCCCGACGACGTACGCGACCGGCACCGGAACCTGTCCGGCGGCCACCGGGCGGTGCCGCTTGACCGGGTGGGCGCGGTCGGCCTCGGCGTCGCGCGCGTCGTTGACCAGGTAGACGGCGGCGGCGCAGGCGGTGAACAGGACGAAGACCAGGGCCAGCCGGGTCAGGACGTTCGGGGCGAACAGCTCGCCGGCGGCGGCCGGGGCTGCGACGACCAGGACGTTCTTGACCCACTGGCGGGGGCGTGCGGTCCTGAGCAGGCCGGCCAGGAACCCCTTGCGGCCGGGCGGCGCGGACTCGGGCTGCTGTTCCGGGGCGCGTTGCCGCAGTACGGCGGCGTCAGTCACGGGGACCTCCGCGCATCCAGTCGGCGCCGAGCCGGGCCGTGAGCGCGCCCAGGGCCGCGCCCGCCGCGACGTCCGAGGGGTAGTGCACGCCGACGACCAGCCGGGAGACGCACACCGCGGCGGCGAGCGGCCAGACGGCGTGCACGCCGAGCGCGCCGAAGGCGACGGCGGCCGCGGCGGCCGAGGTGGCGTGGGAGCTGGGGAAGGAGTGCCGGCCGGCGGTGCGCACCAGGGGCACGATGTGCGCGGGGCGCGGACGGCGCACGACCCGCTTCACGCCCATGCTGACGACGTGCGCGCCCGCGGTGAGGGCGGTGCCGCGCAGCCAGGCACCGCGCCGCGGGCCGTCCACGGCGGCTCCGGCGAGGCCCGCCGCCAGCCACAGCGCCCCGTGCTCCCCGGCCCAGGACAGGGCACGCGCGGCACCGGCCACGCGCGGGTCCGTGCCGCAGGCTCTGAGCGCCGTCACGATCCGGTGGTCCATGTCGAGGTCGTCCATGTGGACTCACTGTTCACGCCCACGGCGCGGGAAGTCCGGCGTGATCGAGCGACATACCATTAATCACCCGTTTCGGGGATGAGCCGGATGTTCCATGACTGATCCCCCGTACAAGGGCGGTACGGTCGCCCGCATGTCCGCCGACACCGTTCCCGCCGCCGAAGGAGACTCCGGCACGACATGGGGTCCCGTCACCGGCTGGGGCCGTACCGCGCCCACCGCCGCCCGGCTGATCCGCCCCCGCACGTACCAGGAGGCCGCCGACGCCGTCCGGGAGTGCGGGGTCCGCGGCGGCATCGCGCGGGGCCTGGGGCGGGCGTACGGGGACGCGGCGCAGAACGCGGGCGGAGCCGTGCTCGACATGACGGGCCTGGACCGCGTCCACGCCATCGACGCCGACGGCGGCACCGTGCTGTGCGACGCGGGGGTCTCCCTGCACCGGCTGATGGAGGTGCTGCTGCCGCTCGGCTGGTTCGTGCCGGTGACGCCCGGCACCCGCTACGTGACGGTCGGCGGAGCGATCGGCGCCGACATCCACGGCAAGAACCACCACGTGTCGGGGTCCTTCGCGCGGCACGTGCTCTCGTTCGAGCTGCTCACCGCCGACGGCCGGGTCCGCACCGTGGACCGGGGCACACCGCTGTTCGACGCGACCGCCGGGGGCATGGGCCTGACCGGCGTGATCCTCACCGCGACCGTGCGGCTCCAGCCGGTCGAGACGGCGCTGATGTCGGTCGACACCGAGCGCGCCGCCGACCTCGACGACCTGATGGCCCGCCTGACGGCCACGGACCACCGCTACCGCTACTCGGTCGCCTGGATCGACCTCCTCGCGCGCGGCGCGCGGACCGGCCGCGCGGTCCTCACCCGCGGCGACCACGCCCCGCTGGACGCGCTCCCCGAGCGCTCGCGCGCGCGGCGGGACCCGCTGGCCTTCCGCACCTCCCGTCTCCCGGCCGCCCCCGACCTCGTGCCGGACGGCCTGCTGAGCCGGACGACGGTGGGCCTGTTCAACGAACTCTGGTACCGCAAGGCGCCCCGCGTCAGCCGGGGCCGCCTGCAGCGGATCTCCACCTTCTTCCACCCCCTGGACGGCGTCCCCCACTGGAACCGCGTCTACGGCCGCGGCGGCTTCGTGCAGTACCAGTTCGTCGTCGGCCACGACCGGGCGGACGCCCTGCGCCGGATCGTGCGGCGCATCTCGGAGCACCGCTGCCCCTCCTTCCTGGCCGTCCTCAAGCGCTTCGGCGAAGCCGACCCGGGCTGGCTCTCCTTCCCCGTGCCCGGCTGGACCCTCGCCCTGGACGTCCCGGCGGGCCTGCCGGGCCTCGGGGCCTTCCTCGACGGCCTGGACGAGGAGGTCGCACAGGCCGGCGGTCGGGTCTACCTCGCCAAGGACTCCCGGCTGCGGCCCGAACTGCTCGACGCGATGTACCCGCGCCTGACCGACTTCCGCGCGCTGCGCGCGGAGCTGGACCCGCGCGGGGTGTTCGTGTCCGACCTGGCCCGCCGTCTCCATCTCTGAGCAATCTTCAGGAGCTGTCGTGAAGGACGCCTTCGGCATCCCCCAGTCCCTACTCGTCCTCGGCGGTACGTCCGAGATCGGGCTCGCCACCGCGCGCCGCCTGGTCGCCCGCCGCACCCGCACGGTGTGGCTGGCCGGCCGCCCCTCCCCCGCCCTGGACCGGTCCGCGCGGCAGCTGCTCGATCTCGGCGCCGAGGTACGCACCGTCGCCTTCGACGCGCTGGACCCCGAGTCCCACGAGGCGGCGCTCGGCAAGGTCTTCGCCGAGGGCGACATCGACATGGTGCTGCTCGCCTTCGGCGTCCTGGGCGACCAGGCGCACGACGAGCGGGAGCCGCTGAACGCCGTGCGGGTGGCGCAGACGAACTACACCGGCGCCGTCTCGGCGGGCCTGATCAGCGCCCGCGCGCTGCAGGCCCAGGGCCACGGCTCACTGGTGGTGCTCTCCTCGGTGGCCGGCGAGCGGGCCCGCCGCGCCAACTTCATCTACGGCTCCAGCAAGGCCGGCCTGGACGCCTTCGCACAGGGCCTCGGCGACGCGCTGCACGGCACCGGCGTGCACGTCATGGTCGTACGCCCCGGGTTCGTGCGGTCGCGGATGACCGAGGGCATGGAGGAGGCGCCGCTCGCCACGACGCCCGAGGCGGTGGCCACGGCCATCGAGCTGGGGCTGCGGCGGCGCTCGGAGACGGTGTGGGTGCCGGGCGCGCTGCGCGTGGTGATGTCGGCGCTGCGGCACCTCCCGCGGGGGGTGTTCCGGCGGCTGCCGGTGTGAGGGCCCCGGTTCAGCGGGTGGGCAGGGAGTCGCGTTCGACGCGGCCCGCCTGCGGGGGCACGGTGGCGCTGCCGAACGGGAACTCCCGCAGCTTGCGCCACACCCCGTCGGCGCCCTGCTCGTAGAGCGCGAAGCCGGTGCAGGGCCACTGGGCCTCGTAGTCGGACAGTTCCTCGTAGGCGCGGTCCATCGCCGCCTCGTCGATGCCGTGGGCCACGGTGACGTGCGGGTGGTACGGGAACTGCAGTTCGCGTGGCACCGGGCCGGAGGCGTCGCGGATCCGTTTCTGCAGCCACGAGCAGGCCGCGCCGCCCTCGACCACCTGGACGTAGACCACGGGCGAGAGCGGGCGGAAGGTGCCGGTGCCGGACAGGCGCATCGGGAAGGGCCTGCCGCGCGCCGCGACCTCGGCGAGGTGCGCCTCGATCGACGGCAGCGCACCGCCGTCGACCTCGGTCGGCGGCAGCAGGGTGACATGCGTGGGGATGCCGTGAGCGGCCGCGTCGCCGAAGCCCGCGCGCAGCTGCTGGAGCTTGCTGCCGTGTGGCTCCGGGACCGCGATCGACACGCCGATCGTTACGGTCCCCACGTCGTCTCCTGTCGTTACGCGTCACTCGTTGAGTGTCGCTGTGTCGGACACCCGGTTATCGACTGTACGGCCACGACCGTGCCCGGGGCAGGCGCAACCGGAGTGATGTGCAGCGCTACGGCGGCGTGCCGGGGCGCACGGGACGGGCCCGCGGGTGCTGTGATCAGCGCCGGGGGCGGCTCCGGGGTGGCGCCGCGGTCAGTGCTTGGCGGGCAGGAAGCCGAGCCCGTCGTACGCCCGGGCGAGGGTCTCCGCGGCGACGGAGCGCGCCTTCTCCGCGCCCTTGGCGAGGATCGAGTCGAGGGTCTCCGGGTCGTCCAGGTACTGCCGGGTGCGGTCCCGGAAGGGCGTGACGAAGTCGGTGACGATCTCGGCGAGGTCCGTCTTCAGCGCGCCGTAGCCCTTGCCCTCGTACTTCTGCTCCAGCTCGGGGACCGTCGTGCCGGTGAGCGTCGAGTAGATCGTCAGCAGGTTGCTGACGCCGGGCTTGTGCTCGCGGTCGAAGCGGATCACGGTGTCGGTGTCGGTGACCGCGCTCTTGACCTTCTTCGCGGTGGTCTTCGGCTCGTCCAGGAGGTTGATCAGGCCCTTGGGGGTGGCCGCCGACTTGCTCATCTTGGCGGTCGGGTCCTGGAGGTCGTAGATCTTCGCCGTCTCCTTGAGGATGTACGCGCTCGGGACGGTGAAGGTGTCGCCGTAGGTCTGGTTGAACCGGTCGGCGAGGTCGCGGGTCAGCTCCAGGTGCTGGCGCTGGTCCTCGCCGACGGGGACCTGGTCGGCCTGGTAGAGCAGGATGTCGGCGACCATCAGCATCGGGTACGTGAAGAGGCCGACGGTGGTGCGGTCGTTGCCCTGCTTGGCGGACTTGTCCTTGAACTGCGTCATCCGGGACGCCTCGCCGAAGCCGGTGATGCAGTTCATCAGCCAGCCGAGCTGGGCGTGCTCGGGGACGTGGCTCTGCACGAACAGCGTGCACCGGTCCGGGTCGAGACCGGCGGCGAGGAGCTGCGCGACGGCTACGCGGGTGTTCTCGCGCAGCTCCTCGGGAGCCTGCGGGACCGTGATCGCGTGCAGGTCGACGACCATGTAGAAGGCGTCGTGGGTGTCCTGCATGTCGACCCACTGGCGTACGGCACCGAGGTAGTTGCCGAGGTGGAACGAGCCGGAGGTCGGCTGGATACCGGAGAGCACGCGGGGACGTTCAGAGGCCATGCCCATCATTGTCTCAGGTTCCGCCGCAGACTCGTTCCCCCCGGTCGGCGACCGTCAGCCGAGGTCGATCTCCGGGTACAGGGGGAAGCCCTTCACCAGGTCCGTCGCGCGCTGGGCGATCTCCTGGGCCACCTTCTCGTCCAGGACGTGGGAGGCCTTCGACGGGGCGCCCGACTTGGTGGTGCCCGGCTCCGTGGTGGTCAGGACGCGGTCGATCAGGCCCGCGACCTCGTCCATCTCCGCCGTGCCCAGGCCGCGCGTGGTGAGCGCGGGGGTGCCGATGCGGATGCCGGAGGTGTACCAGGCGCCGTTCGGGTCGGCGGGGATGGCGTTGCGGTTGGTGACGATGCCGGAGTCGAGGAGGGCGGCCTCGGCCTGACGGCCGGTGAGGCCGTAGGAGGAGGCCACGTCGATCAGGTTCAGGTGGTTGTCGGTGCCGCCGGTGACCAGGGTGGCGCCGCGCTTCATCAGGCCCTCGGCCAGCGCGCGGGCGTTGTCGACGATGCGCCGGGCGTAGTCCTGGAAGGCGGGCCGACGGGCCTCGGCGAGGGCGACGGCCTTGGCGGCCATGACGTGCGGGAGCGGGCCGCCGAGCACCATCGGGCAGCCGCGGTCGACCTGGTCCTTGAGGGAGTCGTCGCACAGCACCATGCCGCCGCGCGGGCCGCGCAGGGACTTGTGGGTGGTGGTCGTCACGATCTGGGCGTGCGGGACCGGGTCGAAGTCGCCGGTGAGGACCTTGCCCGCGACGAGGCCCGCGAAGTGGGCCATGTCGACCATGAGGGTGGCGCCGACCTCGTCGGCGATCTCGCGCATGATCCGGAAGTTCACCAGGCGCGGGTACGCCGAGTAGCCGGCGACGATGATCAGCGGCTTGAACTCGCGGGCCTGGGCGCGCAGGGCCTCGTAGTCGATGAGGCCGGTGGCCGGGTCGGTGCCGTAGGAGCGCTGGTCGAACATCTTGCCGGAGATGTTCGGGCGGAAGCCGTGGGTGAGGTGGCCGCCGGCGTCCAGGGACATGCCGAGCATCCGCTGGTTGCCGAAGGCCTGGCGCAGCTCGGCCCAGTCGGCCTCGGTCAGGTCGTTGATCTGGCGGACGCCGGTCCTCTGGAGGAAGGGCGCCTCCACTCGGTCGGCGAGGACGGCCCAGAAGGCGACGAGGTTGGCGTCGATGCCGGAGTGCGGCTGGACGTAGGCGTGGCGGGCGCCGAACAACTCGCGGGCGTGCTCGGCGGCCAGGGACTCGACGGTGTCGACGTTGCGGCAGCCGGCGTAGAAGCGGCGGCCGACGGTGCCCTCGGCATACTTGTCGCTGAACCAGTTGCCCATGGTCAGCAGCGTCGCCGGGGAGGCGTAGTTCTCGGAGGCGATCAGCTTGAGCATCTCGCGCTGGTCGGCGACCTCCTGGCCGATCGCGTCGGCGACGCGGGGCTCGACGGTGCGGATGACGTCGAGCGCGGCTCGGTAGGCGGTGGACTCGGGGGACAGCTCTGCTGACATGGGGACCTCCGGACGTGGCGTTCTCACGGTACGGCCCAGGCGCACGGCACTCGTCGCTCGGGCCGCTCCCCGATGGTCGGTCCCATCCCAGCGCGCCAGTCACGGCCCGCGGCCAGCCTACCGGGCGGCCCGGAGTGCCGGGCCGCGGCGTCCACCATGCGAGCGACGGTGTTCAGAGGATCACATGGGGCAGGAAGCGGGCGTACTCGTCCGTCACCAGGCCCGAGGACTCCCGGATGCCCAGGCCCGCCGACTCGTCCTCCACCACCCAGGCGCCGAGCACGACGCGGTTGCCGTCGAAGTCCGGGAGCGGGGCCAGCTCCTGGTAGCAGCACGGCTCGGTGCGCGCGGGGGCCTCGGTGCCGGGGCGGTGGACCGTGACGCCGGCGCCCTCGCGGCCGAGGAGGGGCTTGGCGACGTAGCCGGTGGTGTCGGCCAGCTCGCGGGGGCCGTCGAGGTGGGCGGGGAGCAGGTTCGGGTGGCCGGGGTACAGCTCCCAGAGGACGGCGAGCAGGGCCTTGTTGCTGAGGAGCATCTTCCAGGCGGGCTCGATCCACAGGGTGGTGCCGGTGCCGCCGCCGTTGTCGAGGGTGTCCAGGACGTGGTCGGCGAAGCGGTCGGTGGTGAGCCACTCCCAGGGGTAGAGCTTGAAGATGCTGCGGATGAAACGGAGCCTGGTGTCGACGAAGCGGCCGGAGAGGCGGTCCCAGCCGATCTCCTCCATGGAGATCCACTCGGTGGCCAGGCCCGCCTGCTCGGCGGTCTCCTTGAGGTAGGCGACCGTCATCAGGTCCTCGCCGAGCTCGTCGGCCTCGGAGTTCGCGAAGTACAGCGGGCTGCCGGGCGGGAGGAGGGCGGCCTGCTTCTTCCAGGCGTCGATCAGGCGCTCGTGGAGGCTGTTCCACTGGTCGGCGCCGGGGAAGCGCTCCTCCATCCAGAACCACTGCGGGGAGGCGGCCTCCACCAGGGAGGTCGGGGTGTCCGCGTTGTACTCCAGGAGCTTGGCGGGCCCCGTGCCGTCGAAGCGCAGGTCGAAGCGGGCGTAGACGGAGGGGAGTTCGGCGCGGCGGTGCCAGGCCTCGGTGACCGCCCGGACCACGCGCGGGTCGGTGATGCCGAGGTCGGCGAAGCGGCCGTCGGTGACGATGTGCTCGGCCGCCGCCAGGCACATGCGGTGCAGTTCCTCGACGACCTCCTCCAGCGCCTCGACCTCGGGCAGGGAGAAGACGTAGTAGGCGCTCTCGTCCCAGTAGGGGCGCAGGGTGTCGTCGGGGTAGCGGGTCAGCGGGTAGATGCAGCCCTGCTCCTCCACGATCTGCTGCCAGCCGGGGCGGGGCTCCGTGGTGCGGCGTTCCATGGTCCGGCCCTCAGCCGCCGCCGCTGCCGGAGCCGGAGCAGCCGAAGCCGCCGCGGTCGACGGCCTCGTCGCGGCTGAAGGTGCCGCCGTCGGCCCAGCCGTTGCTGACGTCGGCGTCGTAGTACCAGTCGGCGTCGTCGACGCCCTTGGAGCCCTTCTTCTTGCCGCCCTTGCCGTACGAGCCGCCGGACGAGCCCGACTTGCAGTTCTTGTCGGCGACGACCTTGTAGCCGTTGATGTAGTCGTAGCTGTCGCGGTCCACGCAGCGGCGGTCGGGGTCCGATCCGCACGCGCTCAGGGCCGCCGCGAGCACTCCCATTCCGCCGAGCACCACGGTGCTCGATCGCAGCCGTCGCCGGGTCTCCGCCATGTGCGTCTCTCCCCCGTTGTCCGCTTTCCTGCACGACAGTTGGGCCGATCGAGTGTACGGCCGTCGCCGGGGGACTCTACGGCAGCGAACGGCACAGCGCGTCCAGAGCCCCCGCCCAGGCGTGGTCCGGCGGGGTGCCGTAGCCGACGACGAGGGCGTCCAACGGGGCGACGTCCGCCTCGGGGTGGCGGAAGGTGGACAGGCCGTGGACGGCGAGCCCGTGCCAGGCGGCGGCCCGGACCGCCTGCTGCTCGGTGCCGGGCGGCAGTCGGAGCACGGCGTGCAGTCCGGCGGCGATGCCGCTGACGCGTACCTCGGGGGCGCGTTCGGCGAGGGCGGCGACCAGGGCGTCGCGGCGGCGCCGGTAGCGCAGTCGGGCGGCGCGGACGTGTCGGTCGTAGTCGCCGGAGGCGAGGAACTGGGCGAGGGTCAGCTGGTCGAGGACGCCGGGGGTGCGGCCCGGCATGGCGTCCATGGCCTCCTCGACCAGCGAGGGCGGCAGTACCAGCCAGCCCAGGCGCAGGCCGGGGGCGAGGGACTTGCTGGCGGTGCCGAGGTAGACGACGCGGTCGGGGTCGAGGCCCTGGAGCGCGCCGACGGGCTGGCGGTCGTAGCGGAACTCGCCGTCGTAGTCGTCCTCCAGGACCAGGCCGCCGGTGCGGTGGGCCCGGTCGATCAGGGCGGTGCGGCGCTCGGGGAGCAGGGGCAGGCCCATCGGGAACTGGTGGGAGGGGGTGAGCAGGACCGCCTGGGCGGTGGCCGGGTCGTCGTCGGGGGGAAGGGTGCCGCCGTCGTCGAAGGGCAGCGGGGGTGTGGCGAGGCCCGCGCGGCTGATCAGGCGGCGGTGGTGGGGCAGGCCGTAGGACTCGACGGCCACGGAGCGGGTGCCCCGGTGGCGCAGCAGGTCGGCGAGCAGGCCCAGGCCGCCGAGGAATCCGGAGCAGACGACGATGCGGTCGGGGTCGGCGTGCACGCCCCGGGCGCGGGAGAGGTAGCCGGCGAGCTCGGTGCGCAGTTCGACGCGGCCGCGGGGGTCGCCGTAGCCGAGGGCGCGGTCCGGGGCGGCGGTCAGGGCGCGGCGGGCGGCGCGCAGCCACTGGGCACGGGGGAACGACGCGAGTTCGGGGGTGCCGGGGATCAGGTCGTAGGCGGGGCGGGCCGGTTCCCGGCGGTGGGGTGCGGGGTGCCGGTCGGGGGCGGTGGGGGTGCGGTCGGCGACGCGGGTGCCGGAGCCCTGGCGGGCGGCGAGCCAGCCCTCGGCGACGAGGTCGGCGTAGACCTCGGCGACGGTGTTGCGGGCGACGCCCAGGTCGGCGGCGAGGGAGCGGGAGGAGGGCAGCCGGGTGCCGGGGGCCAGCCGGCCGCCGCGGACGGCCTCGCGCAGGGCGTCGGTGAGGCCCCGGCGCAGTCCGGGGCCGGACCGGTCGAGGTGCAGGTCTACGCCGAAAGCGGCCCACGGTTTCGCCATGGGAATGGACCATACCCGTGGGCTGCCTCGCCCCTAGTCTCGAGGGCATGACGACGAACGAGAGCATCACCGCGACACCCGACGCCTTCGCGTCCGAGGAGGCCCCCCGACTGGAGTGGGCCAAACACGCCCCCGAGGTCTGGAAGGCGATGCTCGGGCTGGAGAAGGCGGCGAGCCGGCTCCTGGACCCGAAGCTCAAGGAACTGGTGAAGATCCGCGCCTCCCAGCTCAACCACTGCGCCTTCTGCCTGGACATGCACACCAAGGACGCCCTCGCGGCCGGCGAGAGCGTGGAGCGGATCGTGCAGCTCAGCGCCTGGGAGGAGTCGCGGCACTTCTACACGGAGAAGGAGCTCGCGGCGCTCGAGCTGACCGAGGCGGTCACGGTGCTGACGGACGGCTTCGTGCCGGACGACGTGTACGGGAGGGCCGCCGAGTTCTTCGACGAGACCGAGCTGGCCCACCTGATCGCCGCGATCACGGTGATCAACGCCTGGAACCGCTTCGGCGTGACGTGCCGGCTGGCGCCGGGCCACTACGCGCCGGGGCAGCACGGATGACGGGCCTCGCGACGCCCCCGGCGACGGGTGCGGAGCGTTTCCGGGCCCTGCACCACGGCCGGGCGCCCGGCGACCCCCTGGTCCTCCCCGGCCCCTGGGACGCGGTCAGCGCCCGCGTCTTCGCGGATGCCGGGTTCCCGGCGCTCGCGACGCCCAGCGCGGGCGTGGCGGCGTCCCTCGGGTACGAGGACGGGGCGACCCCGGCCGACGAGATGTTCGCGGCGGTCGCCCGGATCGTGCGGGCCGTGGACGTGCCGGTGTCGGCGGACGTCGAGGACGGGTACGGGCTGGCGCCGAAGGAGCTGGTGGAGCGGCTGCTGGAGGCGGGGGCCGTGGGCTGCAACCTGGAGGACTCCGCGGACGGGGTGCTCAAGGACCCGCGGGAGCACGCGGAGTGGCTGGCCGAGGTGCGGGCGGCGGCCGGGGGCCGGTTGTTCGTCAACGCCCGGATCGACACCTTCATCAGGGGCGTCGGTGATCCGGACGCGGCGATCGAGCGGGCCGCGCTGTACGTCGCGGCGGGTGCCGACTGCGTGTATCCGATCGGGGCCCCCGACGGCGTACTGCCGCTGCTGCGGTCCGGCATCCAGGGGCCGGTGAACGTCGGCGGGCGTCCCGGGGAAGGCCCCGCGTCCGCCGAGCTGCGGAGGCTCGGCGAACTCGGGGCCACCCGGATCACGTTCGGGCCGGCACTCCTGCGGCGCGCGGAGGGCGCGCTGCGGGAGATCGCGGCGGATCTGGCGGGATGAGGGTCAGGGCAGCCACTTCTCCCAGACGGATCCGTGGCTGTCCACCCACTTCTTCGCCGCCTCCTCGGGCCGCATCTTCTGCTCGGCGATCATCAGGGAGACCTGGTTCTGGTCCTCGGTCGTCCACTTGAAGTTCTTCAGGAACTCCGCCGCGTCGCCGCCGTTCTTCGCGAAGTCGGCGTTGAGGTACTTCTGGAGCGGGGTGACCGGGTAGGCGCAGTCGACCTTCGCCGGGTCGGCGTCGCAGCCCTCCTTGTACGGGGGCAGCTTCACCTCCGTCATCGGGACCTTCTCGAACAGCCACTGGGGGGTGTACCAGTAGGTGAGGAAGGGCTTCTTCTCCTTGGCGAACTGCTCGATCTGGGTGATCTGGGCGGCCTCGGATCCGGCGAAGACGACCTTGTAGTCCAGGTCCAGGTTCTCGACGAGGGCCTTGTCGTTGGTGACGTAGGACGGGGAGCCGTCCATCAGCTGGCCCTTGTCGCCGCTCTCCGCGGTGCGCAGCAGGTCGGCGTACTTGTCGAGGTGCTTCCAGTCGGTGACGTCAGGGTGCTGTTTCGCGAAGTACGTCGGAACGAACCAGCCGATGTGGCCGGTGACGCCGAGGTCGCCGCCGGCGGCGATGGTCTTCTTGTCCTGGACGTAACGCCGTTCCTGCTCGGGGTGGCCCCAGTCCTCCAGGATGGCGTCGACCCGGCCCTGGCTGAGCGCGTCCCAGGCGGGGACCTCGTCGACCTGGACGGTGTCGACGCGGTAGCCGAGCTCGTGCTCCAGCAGGTACCGGGCGACGGCCACGTTGGCCTGGGCGCCGACCCAGGACTGCACGGACAGGGTGACGGTCTTGGCGCCCTGGGCGTTCGCGAACGGTGACGCCTGCTTGGTCATGTCGGCGGCGCCGCAGCCGGTGAGCAGCGTCAGCGCGGCCACACCGGCGAGCGCGGGGGTGGTGCGCAGTCGCATCTCAGGCTCCCTTCCTCGGACGGCGGTCGGTGGGCTGGGTGACCCGGTCGAGCATCAGGCCGAGGCAGACGATCGCCGCGCCGGCCACCAGGCCGGTCGCCAGATCGCCCTGCGCCAGGCCGAAGACCACCTGGTAGCCGAGGGCACCGCCGCCGACCAGGCCGCCGATGATGACGACGGCGAGGACCAGGACGACGCCCTGGTTGACGGCGAGCAGCAGGGCCGGGCGGGCCAGCGGGAGCTGGACCTGGCGGAGCTGCTGGCCGCTGGTCGCGCCGAGCGAGCGGGCCGACTCCATGGCGGCCGGGTCCACCTGGCGCAGGCCCTGCGTGGTGATGCGGACGACGGCCGGGAGGGCGTAGACGACCGCGGCGGCCACGGCGGGCGCGCGGCCCACGCCGAACAGGGCGACGACCGGGATCAGGTACACGAACTGCGGCATCGTCTGGAAGACGTCCAGGACGGGCCGCAGCGCGCGCTCGACGCGGTCGCTGCGGGCGGCGGCGACACCGGTCGCGAAGCCGATGACCAGGGTGACGGCTACGGCGGCGAGGACCTGGGAGAGCGTGTCCAGGGACGGCTTCCACACGCCGAGGACGCCGATCGCGGCCATGGCGAGGACGGCGGTGAGCGCGGTGCGCCAGGTGCCGATCAGCCAGGCCAGGGCGGCGACGGCGAGGAGTACGGACCACCAGGGCAGCCACTGGAGGCCGTCCCTCAGCGGGTTGAGGACCCAGTTGGTGAAGTGGGCGGCCCAGTCGGCGGTGCCGCCGACGACGGGGATTCCGGAGTACAAGTGGGCGGTCATCCAGTCGACGGCCCGGTTGACGGGCTGGGCGATGTTCAGCTGCCACCCGTCGGGCCACTCCAGGAGCCCGGCGAAGCGTCCGGCGACGGCGACGGCCGCGGCGGCGGCCAGGGCGTACAGCCAGGTCAGCGGGGACTTCCCGGACTCCCCGAGCCGCTCCCCCG
This sequence comes from Streptomyces mutabilis, assembly GCF_014649815.1. Lineage (GTDB taxonomy): Bacteria > Actinomycetota > Actinomycetes > Streptomycetales > Streptomycetaceae > Streptomyces > Streptomyces mutabilis. The sequence goes on from NZ_BMTT01000002.1 coordinate 288,915, forward strand.
CCGCGCCGGTGACGCGGTCCAGGACGACGGCGAGCAGCACGATCGGGATGCCGGCCGCGAGGGCCGCGCCCACGTCGACCGAGGCGAGGGCCTGGTAGACGCGGTCGCCGAGGCCGCCGGCGCCGATGACGGAGGCGATGACGGCCATGGAGAGCGCCATCATGATCGTCTGGTTGACGCCGAGGAGGAGTTCCTTGCGGGCCAGCGGTACGCGGGCGGTCAGCAGCCGCTGGCGGGCGGTGGTGCCGAGGGACTCGACGGCCTCCAGCACCTCCCTGTCGGCGCCGCGCAGGCCGAGCGAGGTGAGCCGGGCCATCGGCGGGGCGGCGTAGACGACGGTGGCCAGGACGGCGGCGGGGACGCCGATGCCGAACACCAGGACGACGGGGAGGAGGTAGGCGAAGGCGGGGAGCACCTGCATGGTGTCGAGCACCGGGCGCAGGACGCGGTCCATCCGGTCGGACAGGCCGGCGGCCAGGCCCAGCAGGGCGCCGACGACGACCGACGCGAGGACGGCGACGACCATCAGCGCGAGGGTCTGCATGGTCGGCACCCACATGCCGAGCAGGCTGCAGGCCAGGAACGCCACGGCGGTGCCGAGGGCCAGCCTCACGCCGGCCACCCGCCAGGCGATCAGGGCGCCGATCGCGGTGACCCCGGCCCAGCCGACGGCGAGGAGGGCGAGGTAGACGGCGCGTACGGCGATGACGACGACGTTGCTGACGTGGCCGAAGAAGTAGAGGAACAGCGGGTGGCTGTCCCGGTTGTCGATGATCCAGTCGCTGGCCTTGCCGAGCGGTCCGGAGACGTCGACGGTGAGGACGCTCGGCCAGGTGGTGCCGCCCCACTGGGTGACGGCGAGGGGGACGAGGACCGCGGCGGCGACCGCGAGGGTGAGGAGCTTGCGGACGGCGGGGCGGGTGAGGACGCCCGGCGGGGCGGGCTCGGCGGGTGCGGCGGTGATCGTCGCCATCAGACCGCCTCCTTGGGCAGCTCCGCCTCCTCGGGAAGGACGGCCTCCCCCTCGGGGCGTTCTCCGGGCGCGACCGTGCCGGCGACGACACCGAGCAGCGCGTCCGCGTCGACCACGCCCAGGCAGCGGCCGTCGTCCATGACGCGGGCGGCCGAACCGGCCCGGGCGACCGCCTCGATGGCCTCCGAGACGGTGGCGTCGGGGAGCAGGGCCGGGCCCGTGCCCGCCTCCTCGGACGAGGTCGCGGGGCGCATCGCCGTGCGGACGGTGAGGACCTGCTCGCGCGGCACGTCGCGGACGAACTCCCGGACGTAGTCGTCGGCGGGCGAGCCGACGATCTCCTCCGGGGTGCCGAGCTGCACGACCCGGCCGTCCCGCATCAGGGCGATGCGGTCACCGAGCTTGAGGGCTTCCTGGAGGTCGTGGGTGATGAAGACCATCGTGCGGCCCTCCTCGCGGTGCAGCCGGACGACCTCCTCCTGCATGTCCCGCCGGATCAGCGGGTCGAGCGCGCTGAAGGGCTCGTCGAAGAGCAGCACCTCGGGGTCGACGGCGAGCGCGCGGGCGAGGCCGACGCGCTGGCGCTGGCCGCCGGAGAGCTGGCCGGGGCGGCGGTGCTCCAGGCCCTCCAGGCCGACCTTGGCGACGACGGCGGCGGCCCGCTCGCGGCGCTCGGCGCGGCCCATGCCCTGGACCTCCAGGCCGTAGGCGACGTTGTCGAGGACCGTGCGGTGCGGGAGCAGGCCGAAGTGCTGGAAGACCATCGCCGCGCGGTGGCGGCGCAGTTCGCGCAGCCGGGACTTGTCCATGGCGCGGACGTCCTCGCCGTCGATGGCGATGGACCCGGCCGTCGGCTCGATGAGCCGGGTCAGACAGCGCACCAGGGTGGACTTGCCGGATCCGGACAGGCCCATGACGACGAAGACCTCGCCCTTGCGCACGTCGAAGGAGACGTCGCGGACGGCGGCCGTGCAGCCGGTGCGGGAGCGCAGCTCGGCCGGGGTCAGGGCGGTCAGCTCGGGGTCGGCCGGGACGCGGGCGGCCTTCGGGCCGAAGACCTTCCACAGGCCGTCCACGGAGAAGACGGGAGCGTCCGCCCGGTCGGTGCCCGGCGGCGTACCGGCGCTGGTGGTAGTGCTCATCGGGCGTCACCACCGATCAGCTCGACGGCGCGCTCCCCGACCATGAGCACGCCGATCATCGGGTTCACGGCGGTCATCGTCGGGAAGACGGAGGCGTCGGCGACGCGGATGCCCTCCAGGCCGCGGACGCGCAGCTCGGGGTCGACGACGGCCGTCTCGTCGGTGGCGGCGCCCATCTTGCAGGTGCCCGCCGGGTGGTAGACGGTGTGGGCGACCTTGCGGGCGTACTCGCTCAGCTCCTCGTCGCCGGTGACGTCCGGGCCGGGGCACACCTCGCGCTTGAGCCAGCCGGCCAGCGGCTCGGACTTGGCGATCTCACGGGCGATCTTGATGCCGTCGACGAGGGTGCGGCCGTCGTAGTCGTCCTCGTCGGTGAAGTAGCGGAAGTCCAGGGCGGGCTTCACGGACGGGTCCGCGCTGGTCAGGTACAGGCGGCCGCGGGACTTCGGCTTGGGGATGTTCGGGGTCATGGAGACGCCGAACTCGGGCCGCTCGTAGCCGAGGCGCTCCGGGTTGTCCGTGAACGGGATCTGGTAGAAGTGGAACATCAGGTCGGGGCCCGCGTGTTCGGGGTCGCGGCGCACGAACAGACCGGCGTCGGAGTCCATCGCGGAGTTGTCCGGGATGGGGCCGTCGGTCTCCCACACGATCACCGACTCGGGGTGGTCGAGCAGGTTCTCGCCTACGCCGGGCAGGTCGAGCACCACGGGTATGCCGAGGGCTTCGAGGTCCTCGCGGGGGCCGATGCCGGAGTGCATCAGCAGGCGCGGCGAGTCGACGGCGCCGGCGCACAGGACGACCTCGTTACGGGCCTTGACCAGGATCTCCTCGCCGTCCTTGGTGCGCACGTGGACGCCCTCGGCGCGGGTGCCGTCGAGCTGGAGCTTGTACGCCCAGGTCTCCAGCATGATCGTGAGGTTGGTGCGCTCGTCCATCACCGGGTGCAGGTACGCCACCGACGCCGACGAGCGCTTGTTGTCCTCGGGGTGGTAGGCGAGGTCGAAGAAGCCGACGCCCTCGGTGAAGGGCTTCTTGTTGAAGCCCTCGATCCGGGGAACCTCCAGCGCCTTCTGCGCGGAGTCGACGAAGTCGCGGGCGATGGCGTTCCGGTCCTTCTCGTCGACCGGCACGATGTTGTTCTTCAGCCGGGCGAAGTACGCCTCCATCTGGACCGCGCCCCAGCCCTTGGCGCCGGCCGCCTCCCACTCGTCCCAGTCGGACGGCAGCGGCTTGAAGGCGATGAGGGTGTTGTGGGAGGAGCAGCCGCCGAGCACCCGGGCGCGGCTGTGCCGGATGTGCGAATTGCCGCGCGGCTGCTCGGTGGTGGGGTAGTCGTAGTCCAGCTCGCCGCCGAGCAGGCCCATCCAGCGGCGCAGGGTCAGCACGTCGTCGCGGCCGACGTCGCTCGGGCCGCCCTCGATGACGGCGACGGTGACGTCCGGGTTCTCGGTGAGGCGCGAGGCGATGACGGAGCCGGCCGTGCCGCCGCCGACGACGACGTAGTCGTATTCGTGAGTGGTCTCGGACATGGGGGTACTCCAGTGGGGCGAGCGGATGGTGCGGGGGGTGTGACGGGTGCGGGAGGGGGTGCGGCGGATGCGGGACGCTCGGTCAGCCGGCGAACCAGCGGACGGGCTTCGGTGCGAGGTTCTGGTAAACGTGCTTGCTCTCGCGGTACTCGGCAAGGCCCGCGGGGCCCAGTTCGCGGCCGACACCGCTCTTGCCGAAGCCGCCCCACTCCGCCTGCGGCAGGTAGGGGTGGAAGTCGTTGATCCAGACGGTGCCGTGGCGGAGCCGGCCGGCGACCCGGCGGGCGCGGCCCGCGTCGGCGGTCCAGACGGCGCCGGCGAGGCCGTACTCGGTGTCGTTGGCGAGGGCGACGGCCTCGTCCTCGGTGCGGAAGGTCTCGACGGTGAGGACCGGCCCGAAGACCTCCTCGCGTACGACCCGCATCTCGCGGTGGCACTGGTCGAGAACGGTCGGCTCGTAGAAGTAGCCGCTCTCCGGACGCTCGGGGGACGGCTCGGGGCGCTTGCCGCCGCAGCGCACCACCGCGCCCTCGGCGAGGGCGGAGGCCACGTAGTCCTCGGTCCTGGCGCGCTGCTGCTCGGAGACGAGCGGGCCGCACTCGACGCCTTCCTCGGTGCCGCGGCCGAGGCGGATCCTCGCCGCGCGGCGGGCGAGTTCGGCGACGAAGCGCTCGCGCACCGACTCCTCGATGATGAGCCGGCCCCCTGCGGAGCAGACCTGGCCGCTGTGGATGAAGGCGGCGTTGAGGGCCTGGTCGACGGCGGTGTCGAAACCCTCCTCGGTCTCGCAGGCGTCGGCGAAGACCACGTTCGGGTTCTTGCCGCCGAGTTCGAGGGCGACCTTCTTGACGGTGACGGCGGCGGCCTGGGCGACCTTGGTGCCGCTGACCAGGCCGCCGGTGAAGGAGACCAGGTCGACGTCGGGGTGCTCGGCCAGCCGGGCGCCGACGGTGTGGCCGGGGCCGGTGACGATGTTCGCGACGCCGGTGGGGAGGCCGGCCTCGACGAGCAGGTCGATCAGGGCGATCGTGGTGAGCGGGGTGATCTCGCTGGGCTTGATCACGAAGGTGTTGCCGGCGGCGAGCGCCGGGGCGATCTTCCAGCTGGCCTGGAGCAGCGGGTAGTTCCAGGGCGTGATCATCGCGCAGACGCCGACCGGCTCGTGCACGACGACGCTGTGGATGTCGGGCGAGCCCGCGTCGACGACCCGGCCGAGGGCCTCCCCGGCGACCAGGTCGGCGAAGTAGCGGAAGGCGTCGGCGACGCAGTCGATGTCGACGCGCCCCTCCTCGACGGTCTTGCCCGCGTCGCGGCTCTCGAGCAGGCCCAGCTCCTCGCGGTCGCGCACGAGGAGGTCGGCGACGCGGCGCAGCAGGGCGGCGCGTTCGGCGACCGGGGCGTGCGGCCACTCGCCCGCGTCGAAGGCGCGCCGGGCGGCGGCCACCGCGCGGTCGGTGTCCTTCTCGTCGCCCTCGGCGACCACGGCGAAGGGCTGGGCGTCCGCCGGGTCGAGGATGTCGCGGGTGGCGCCGGAGGACGCCGCCAGCCACTCGCCGCCCGCGTGGATGGTGCGGTGACCCCGCTCCGCCTGGGTTTCCGTTCGGTTCGCCATGGTGGGAAATGCCTTCCGTTCCTGATCAACCCCCCTGTGTCACACGCGTGTCACTCCCGGGGACCGTGAGCCCCTGCCCCACGGCTCGATTTGCATGCCGAATCGGCGTCCGAAAGTGCGGCTCATCACTTGCGAAAGGGGCGAACGGTACGGAAACGGGCCCCGTTCCGGTCGGTACCGGAACGGGGCCCGTGCAGGGCCTGCGGGGCCGCGGGCGGCCCGGAACGCGGGTGGCTCAGATGAGGCCGAGGGCGCGGACCGCGTCGCGCTCCTCCGACAGCTCCTTGACGGAGGCGTCGATGCGGGCGCGGGAGAAGTCGTTGATCTCCAGGCCCTGGACGATCTCGTACTTGCCGTCCTTGCAGGTGACCGGGAAGGAGGAGATCAGGCCCTCCGGGACGCCGTAGGAGCCGTCCGAGGGGATGCCCATGGAGGCCCAGTCGCCGTCGGCGGTGCCGTTGACCCAGGTGTGGACGTGGTCGATGGCGGCGTTGGCGGCGGAGGCGGCCGACGAGGCGCCGCGGGCCTCGATGATGGCGGCGCCGCGCTTGGCGACGGTCGGGATGAAGTCCTCGGCCAGCCACTTCTCGTCGTTCACGGTCTCGGCGGCGTTCTTGCCGGCGATCGTGGCGTTGAAGACGTCCGGGTACTGGGTGGCGGAGTGGTTGCCCCAGATGGTCAGGCGCTTGATGTCGGTGACCGACACGCCCGTCTTCTTCGCGAGCTGGGTCAGCGCGCGGTTGTGGTCCAGGCGGGTCATGGCGGTGAAGCGCTCGGCCGGTACGTCCGGGGCGGCGGCCTGGGCGATCAGGGCGTTGGTGTTGGCCGGGTTGCCGACGACGAGGACCTTGATGTCGTCCGCGGCGTGGTCGTTGATGGCCTTGCCCTGCGGCTTGAAGATGCCGCCGTTGGCCTCCAGGAGGTCACCGCGCTCCATGCCCTTGGTGCGGGGGCGGGCGCCGACGAGGAGGGCGACGTTGGCGCCGTCGAAGGCGACGTTCGGGTCGTCGGTGATCTCGATGCCCTGGAGCAGCGGGAACGCGCAGTCGTCCAGCTCCATCGCGGTGCCCTCGGCGGCGTTGAGCGCCGGGGTGATCTCCAGGAGGCGCAGCTTGACCGGCACGTCCGCGCCGAGCAGCTGGCCGGAGGCGATGCGGAAGAGCAGGGCGTAACCGATCTGGCCGGCCGCGCCGGTGACGGTGACGTTCACGGGAGTGCGAGTCATGGCGTTCTCCGTATGACAGCTGGCGGTGGGGCGTCCCGGCCCCGGGCGTTTGATCGATCTCTTGGTATCAAGAGATCGATCCAGCGGTCAGGCTATCGCGCCCACGGTGCCCGGCACGTCCGGGTCGGTGTGGCCCGGCCCACAGGGTTCCCGTCGGAGCACCCGAGGCACGAGGCAGCGGGGCGCGGACATGAAGAGGCGGCCGCCTGTCCGGGAGAGGGGGGAAGGCGACCGCCGTTCGGGGATACCGTTGCCGGACTCCCGTGGGGGTACTTCTCGCGTGCCCGCCCCTACGCGGGCCATGCCTGCCGCGGGCGGACTTTCTCCGGGGACCGCCCCGGGACGGTCCCGTCCCCGGTCACGCCGGTCACTCCGTGCAGCCCTTCTCGCCCGACGCCAGCGTCACGCACGCCTTGGCGTCGGCCGCGGACTTCACGGCCACCATCGGGGTGTAGGCGACGGTGTCGGTCGCCCCGGTGACCGCACCCGTCTGCCGGTTCGCCCCGTCCGCGCTCACCTCGACCTCGGCGCCCCGGGTGGCCTGGGTGACGCGGGCCCACGCGGCGCCGCACGTCTTGCTGTAGCGGACCTCGACGGCGGCCGCGCCGACGGTGGCGGTCGCGGAGGTGGTCACCAGGTCGCCGCCGCAGCCCATCGTCTCCGGGTCCTTGCCGGTGCAGGCGTCGCCGCTGCACTTCACGCCCGGGGGCAGGGCGGGGTCGGTGGTCACGGTGGCCGACGGGGAGGGCTTGGCGCCCTCGTTCTTCTCGTCCCCGTCCTCGTTCATGACGAAGAAGGCCCCCGCGATCACCACGAGCACGCCGACGACACCCGCGACGAACGTGGTCGTCCGTTTGCCGCCGCCCCCGGAGGAGCGGCCCCGGGCGCCGAAGCCGCCGCGCGGGGGCTCGCCGTGCGTGTCCGGGTACGTCTCGGAGGTGCCGCGACCGCTTGGTGCCGCGGCGGCCGGTGGCGTCACGGCCGTCCCGTAGCCGGTGCCGGTCCCTGCCGCGCGGTCGCCGGTCGGTGCCGGGCCCCGGTAACCGGCGATCCTCCACGAGTTGCCGTCGCTCGCACCGCCGGTCGACGGGGCGGAGGGAGCGCCGGGGGCGGCGCCACCGCCCCGGAGGGTGCCGACGGCCGAGTCGGGGCTGTCGGCGGCGGTCGGCTGCACGGGAACCGACGGCGGCAGAGTGGGCGCCACACCGGCCGGTCCGGCGACACCGGGCGTGGCCGGCGAGCCGCCACCGTGACGGCCCGTACGGGACCCCCGGCTGCTCCTGTTGCCGCTGCCCGATCTGGCCGCGGGCGTGCCCAGCTCACCGAGCGCGGCGCGCGCCTGGGAGATCCGGATGGCCTCCATGGTCATGTCGTGGCGCATCTCCGAGCGGCTCCAGGCGCGCTCGGCCAGCTCCCACATGGTGGTCAGGTGGACGGGATTGGTGCCCGTCACCTCGGCCAGGGCCACGATGGCGCCCTTCGGCGCCAGCAGCCGGCCGTTCAGGTACCGCTCCCAGGACGTCTTGCTGTAGCCCGTGGCGTCGGCCACCGACGCGATGCTCAGCTCGCTGCGGTCCACGAGTCGGCGCAGCTGACTCGCGAACTCCTTGATCTGCGGATCGAGTTCCTCCGGCAAAGCCTTCCAACGAGGCATTGCTTCCCCCCTCTTACCCCCGGTGACGTGCTTTTGGTTCCCCCGCTCGGTCCTCTCGCGCGGCGTCCCGCACGGAGTCCCCGTTCTGGCTACCCACAGGGATGCGCCCGGTCAGGATCTCAGTTCCCGGGGTGGGGGCGCACAGGAGCACAGAGGCCCGCGAGCATGCACCGTCGCACGCCCAACGGTTCGTGGTCCAGTGTCCCACCGGCGTTCCCGTGCCCGGAACCGAACCCCGTTTTTCACGGTCCGCGTAGCGGAGTAGCGGAACGGTCACTTCCGTGCCACAGCGCCCTGACAAGCGTTGATCAGGGCCTTCGCCGTGCAGGAGGGTTGGTTCCGGCGGCGGCCCGTCCTCCCACGGGGGTGAGGACGGGCCGCCGTACCGACACTCAGCTCACGGTGAAGTGCAGGATGTCCTGGAGGAACGGGAGTTCCAGCACCGGCTTCGGCTGAACCATCAGCGCCAGCAGGGCGATGGTCAGGCCCAGGACGCCGTAGGTGGCGATGTCCGTGAAACGCGAGCGTACGGCGAGCATGCCGACGCCGGACATCGCCCAGCGGAGCGCGGCGCCCACGAGCAGCGCGGCGCCGATCAGGAACGTCCCCCAGCGGAACACGTCCAGCGCGGTCAGCAGGAGCCCCAGGCCGACCAGCAGCGCCACGGTGAGCACGGGCCACTGCCGGGCGGGCGCCGGTGCGTCGCCGGCCGCGGCCCGACCGCCGCCCTCGGGGCGCGCGGTGTCGCGGGTGAAGAGCGGGAACCGCCGGGTGGTCCGGCGCGGCCTGCCGTCGGCGTCGGGCGCGCTGACGGGGTCGCGGACGGTGATGTCGTCGTCGGTGTCGTCGGGCTCGGGGGGATCGGAGTTGTCGGGCGCCTCCGGGCTCTCCGAGTGCGCCAGGTTCTCCGAGTGCGTCGCGTTCTGCGAGTACGTCGGACGCTGCGAGTTCGTCGGGTTCCCCGTCCTCACGGGGCTCCGACCGTCCCCGCCCTCGCGGGGCTCCCGGCCCCCCGAGCGCCCCGCATCGGTGTTCTCAGCCGGCACTGCGCTCCGCCGCCTCCACCACGTTCACGAGCAGCTGGGCCCGGGTCATGGGTCCGACGCCACCGGGGTTCGGGGAGATCCAGGCGGCGACCTCGGCCACGCCGGGGTGGACGTCGCCCACGATCTTGCCCTCGGCGTTGCGGGAGACGCCGACGTCCAGGACGGCGGCACCCGGCTTGACGTCCTCGGGGCGGATCAGGTGCGGGGAGCCGGCGGCGGCGACGACGATGTCCGCGCGCTTGAGGTGGGCGGAAAGGTCCCGGGTGCCGGTGTGGCACTGGGTCACGGTGGCGTTCTCGCTGCGCCGGGTCAGCAGCAGCGGCATCGGCCGGCCGATGGTGACGCCGCGGCCGACGACCACGACCTCGGCGCCCTTGATCTCCACGCCGTAGCGGCGGAGGAGGGTGAGGATGCCGTTGGGGGTGCAGGGCAGCGGCGCCGGCTCGTTCAGGACGAGGCGGCCGAGGTTCATCGGGTGCAGGCCGTCCGCGTCCTTGTCCGGGTCCATCAGTTCCAGGATGCGGTTCTCGTCGATGCCCTTGGGCAGCGGCAGCTGGACGATGTAGCCGGTGCAGGCCGGGTCGTCGTTCAGCTCGCGGACGACCGCCTCGATCTCCTCCTGCGTCGCCGTGGCCGGCAGCTCGCGCTGGATGGACGCGATGCCCACCTGGGCGCAGTCGCGGTGCTTGCCGGCGACGTACTTCTGGCTGCCGGGGTCGTCGCCGACCAGGACGGTGCCGAGGCCGGGCGTGACGCCCCTCTCCTTCAGCGCCGCCACGCGGGCGGTCAGTTCGGACTTGATCGCGGCTGCGGTGGCCTTGCCATCGAGAATCTGGGCGGTCATGCCCCCATCCTCGCGGATGACCGGCCCCGGGTTCCAATCCGGCCGTCGTACGGACACCGCGGGACGCGTGCGCGCGGATTCGCGCATGATCGGCGTTGTTGCACTTGCACAACACCTTGCGGCCGGGCTGGACAAGCACGAGACCGGTCAAGAACGATTGGGGAGCACAGTGCCGCGGGGCCGTACCGGGGGGACGAACCGCTACTGACGACCTCCTCCGAGCCGCGCCACGCGTCGTCCCCGCACGTGACAGCGACGGAGGAAGTCCCGCCATGAGCTTCGGCGATCCGAACAACCCCTACGGTCCGCCGCAGGGCCAGCAGCCCGGCCACGGCAGCCAGCAGCCGCCCCAGGGCCAGCCCGGCTACGGCTACCCCCAAGGCCAGCAGCCCGGCTACGGCTACCCGTCGGCGCCGCCCGTCCAGCAGCCCTACGGCGGCGCCCCCACCACGATGCCGGGCACCGTCAGTGCCGCCCGGGTCATGCTGTGGGTGATCGTCGGCCTCCAGGCGATCGGCACGGTCCTGTTCGCCGTCTCGGCCGTGGCGGTCGACCAGGCCAAGGACGACCCCGCGTTCGAGGAGCTGGCCGACTACCCGACGGGCGTGCTGTGGGCCATCGCGGTGCTCGCGCTGGCGTGGCTCGTCTGGGCGGCCGTCCTGGCGGTGAAGTTCAAGGCGGGCGGCAACGGCCTGCGCATCACCGCCCTGGTGTTCGGCATCCTCACCGCGGTCATCGCCCTCTACCCGTTCACCGTCTTCGGCATCATCCACCTGGTGCTCGGCATCCTCATCGCCGTGTTCGTCGGCAACTCCAACGGCGCCGCCTGGTTCAAGCGCCCGCGCTACTGACGCACCACGGGACGCTTTCGCGCCAATCCCGTCGCAGGGCCGTGTCTCACCCGTACGAGGGGGGACGCGGCCCTGGTGCGTCGCAATACCCTGACGCGGGTAGCCGTCAGGCACGGGGAGACGCACCTTGTACAGCATCATCGTGGTACCTCCGCCGACCACGGAGGACGAACGCACCCGCACGCAGTTCCGGCTCGCACCCGGTGAGCGCCTGCCCTTCGGGCGGTCCGTGCCCGAGGGCGGCCTGCTGATCGGGCACGACGGGGTGTCCCGCAGAGCCGGTGAGATCACCGCCCACGGCGTCTTCTGGACCCTGAGCAACCTCTCCGCCCACCAGACCTACGTGGTGGAGAACCCCGAGGGCGCCGGCGAGCACATCAAGGTCGCGCCGGGCCGTCTGGACGCCCCGGTGCCCTTCGAGTTCTCGCGGATCGTGCTGCCCGCGGCGGGCGACCTGCTGCCGCTGGAGGTGTGGGCGCCGCGCCACGACTACCTGCGCGCCGAGGACGGCACCGACGGCGAACCGACCGCCCCGGCCTTCTCCGTCGACCGCACCAAGCGCTACTTCGCGGTGCTCGCCGCCCTGTGCGAGCCACGGCTGCGCGGGACGCCGCACGCGCCGCTGCCGACCGTCGAGCAGGTCGTCGAGCGGCTTCGCCCGGGCTGGCCGGCCGCGTCGCGCACGTCCGTGCAGTGGAACATCGACTACCTGGCGGTGAAGCTGCGGCTGAAGCCGGGCCCGGAGACGGCGGAGGCGGGCACGCGGCTCAACGGCAAGAAGGAGTCCCTGGTGGCCATGGCGCTCCGCTTCGACCTGGTCCGGGAGGACGACCTCGTGGTCCTGTCCGCGCCACCGCGCCGGGTGATCCGGTGACCGAGCCGTACGCCGTCCCCGTGCCGAAGGGCTACCGGGTCGGCGGCTGGGAGGTGCGGGCGCCGATCGCGACGGGCGCCTTCGGCAGCGTGTACGAGGCCCGCCGGGTCGGCGACGAAGGGTCCGGTCTGCCGCGCACGGCCGCCCTGAAGTTCCTGCCCACCGGCACGGGTACGCCCCGCCAGCTGACGCACCTGCGGGAACTGGTCGACCGCGAGGTCGAGTTGCACCGCAGGCTGCGGCGGCCCCGGCTGGTGCGGATGTACGAGACCCTCGTCGTCGACGATCCGGCCCGCCCCGGCCTCGACGGCGCCACCGTCCTCGTACTGGAGAAGGCGGAGGGCTCGCTGTCCGCGCTGCTGTCCGCCGTGCCCCGCCCGGCCGGCGGGACCGCGCTGATCGCCCAGATCTGCGAGGGCCTGGTCCAGCTGCACCGTGCCGGGTGGGTGCACGGGGACCTGAAACCGGCCAACGTGCTGCTGATGAGCGACGGTTCGGTCCGGCTCGCCGACTTCAACATGGCCGCCGAACTGGAAGGGACCCACGCCTACACGCCCGCCTTCTCCACTCCCGACTACACCCCGCCCGAACTTCTCTGGTCGGAGATCGGCGAACGCGGCCGCCGCATCCGCCCCTCCGCCGACGTCTGGGCCTTCGGTGTCCTCGCCCACCTCGTGCTCACCGGCTCCTTCCCCCTGCCCGGCGGCACCCCGACCGCCCGCCGCGACGCCGCGGCCGCCTACGCGCGCGGCACCGAGGAACTGCGCCTGTCGCCCGAGCTGCCCGAGGCGTGGCGGGAGATCGTGCGCGCGTGTCTGACCCGGACGCACGCCGAACGCATCGGCACGGACGCCCTGTCACGGCGGGTGGCGGCGGCCACCGGCAAGGGCACGGGCACCGTCGCGTCCGTCCTGCCGCGCCGCGCACGGTCCCGGCGGCTGGCCCTCGCCGCGGCGGCCGCCACCGCGGCCGTCGCCGCTCTGGGGTACGGCATCACCGTCCGCGGCGACGGCGGCGGCCCCGGTCCGGGGGTCCCGGGCGCCGGCTCCACCGCGACCAACGTCTCCGCCGCCTCCTACGGCGCCCGTGAACTGCGCACCGACAAGGGCGTGCCGGCGGCCTACCGTCTGCTGATCGTCGAGACGGCGCACGATTGCGATCGCAAGGAGGTCAGTCCGCCCCTGATCGCCGCCATGCTGAAGGTGGAGAGCGACTTCGACCCGGACCTCTCCGACCCCGCCGAGGACGAGTACGGCATCGCCCGCTGGACCCCGAAGGTGCTGCGCTGGTGGATGAACGAGGACGGCACCCCCGGCGAGACCGTCCCCGAGCCCCCGTTCCCGCCCGCCGAGTCCATCCCGGCGATGGGCCGCTACCTGTGCTGGATCACCCCGCGCCTCGACGCCGGCCTGCCGGGCGACCGCCGGGTGCTGATCGCCGTGGCCTACCGGACGTCGTACGACAAGGTGAACGACGCGGGCGGGGTTCCCCCGAAGTACCGCGACTACGCCGACCGCGTCGCTCACCACCTCAAGGAGTACACGCCGCCGGGGCGGACGTGAACCTGAGAGTTGCGAGGTACCCCGCGGCGGGCGCCGCGGGCACGGTGTGCTCACACCGCTTCGGCGGTAAGACACCGACGTTCATGGGGGAACAACAGTGAACATCATCAAGCCCGCCGCGCTGCTCCTCGCGGCCTCGGCCCTGGTCGCCGCCTCCACGGTCGCTGCGACCGCCGACGACGCCCCGGGCGGCACCCGGGTGACCGCCCTGCAGCAGGCGGCCGACGAGGTGCTGGCCGACAACCCGAAGCCCCTGCACGTGACCGCCGACGCGGTGACGTACGAGGGCCTGACCGTCACCGAGGCGCCCCGGACCAAGGGTGCCCAGGACCTGGCCTGCGGCTACGGCCACCTGTGCATGATCGTCAAGGGCACCAAGTTCGACTTCTACAAGTGCCAGACCTGGAACCTCACCAACTGGACCGGCGACGGCCCGTTCACCAACAACCAGACGCCGGGCACGGTCGCCAAGTTCTTCAACAAGGACGGCAGCGTCCGCTGGACGTCGACCGCCTACCAGGCGGGCACGGCGACCTGGGACCCGATCTGGTCGCTGCGCCCCTGCTGACCCGCACTCCGGAGCACGCCCGAACGGCGGCCCCCTGCATCCCCCCTCCAGGGGAGGAGGCCGGGGGTCGCCTCGCGCCGGGCCCGGCGTTCCGACGGGTCGTCGGCGGCCCCGGCGTCACGGCGTGCCGCGGGACCTCGACAGGGCCGCCCTCAGCACACACGCTCCCGTCGGTGTGAGGGTGTGCAGCACGGTAGCGCCGTGCCGCACGCTGGTGACGAGCCCCGCGTCGCGCAACGCGCCGGCGTGCCGACTGGCCGAGGACGCCGCCACCCCCGCGGCCCGGGCGATCTCACCGGTCGTGGCACCGGCCGCCACGGTGTGCAGGGTGACGGCCCGCGCCCGCCCGAGCAGGGCGGTCAGGGACACGGCGGGCGCGCCGGCCGGATGACCCGGCGGCGGCGCGGACGGCTCGTGGGTCAGTGGGTAGATCACGGCCGGAGGCAGGGCCGGGTCGGCGAGGGTGACGGGCCGCTGCCAGTTGAAGTACGACGGGACCAGGAGCACCCCGCGACCGTCGAGATGCAGGTCGCGGTCGACCGCGGGATGGTATTCGACGTGCAGGACGGAGCGTTCCCAGCGCATCGTGGGGCGGAGGCCGGCCAGCATGCCCTCGACGCCGCCGTCCATGAGCCCCCGGCAGCGGGCCGCCCGTTCGGCCTCGATGCGGGCGTGGATGACTTCCTCGTACGGGGCGATGGCGGCCTCGTAGTAGGCGCGCAGCAGCCCCACCAGTTCCTTGCGGGTCGACAATTCGGCCAGCGTCGGTGCCCACGAGGGTGCTCCGACGACCCGGTCGAGATGGGCGACCTCCTTCAGGATCCGGTGCCGCGGCGTGGCCAGGATGCCTTCGAGTCCGGCCTCGAGGCCGTCGGCGGCGTGGGTGGGCGTGAGGAAGTCCGGGAAGTAGGCCGCTCGCGGGAACAACGGCAGCAGCACGGTGCGGAGCGCATGCTCCATCCCCTTGTCGCGCAACCGCTGCCGGATGGTGCGGTACCACTCCGCGTAGGCCCAGCGGCCCTGCCGGGTCTGGAGGCGGTGAAGACTGGTGGCGATCTCCCACAACGGGTGCGGCGCGCTGGAGAGTCTGGTTCTGGCCAGGTCGGCATCGCCGAAATGGACGCGTAACATCTCGTTCCCCCGAACTGAGTTTTTACGGTCGATTGACTCTAACTTGGCATGCCCCTGATCTGCTGCGAAAGGTCCCGGTCGTCGGCGTCAGAGCGGCATCTCCACGCACGGAACCTCCGGTTCCCCGAGCCGACCTGGGCTTTTGCACTGGAGCGCAACGGCATGGCGGGGCGTCGCACCGCTGGGCGATCGTGGGACTCGTGCCGACCACGGGGGGTGGCACCGCGGCAGACGGGGGTTCACCAGCATGAAGCGAGCGTTTGCCGCCGGCTGGGTCGGCGCGTTGATCACCGCGGTCGCGGCGTCCGGATGCACCGCCGGCGCCAGCGGCCCGGCGGGTCCCGCCGCGTCCGAGGGGGCCGAGGTGCCCGGAGGCCAGGGGCGCCGGCTGACGGACGACGAGCGGATCCGGCTCCAGCGCGCGGAAGCAGTGCTCGTGAAGAAGTGCATGGAGCGCCACGGTTTCAAGTACTGGGTGGGCCCGCTGCCGACCGCGGACGAGCTCGAGGGCGGCGGTTACGTGCTCACCGACGTCGGCTGGGCGAAGCGGCACGGTTACGGCAGCCGGCTCGAGGAGAGGCTCAGGGACGCCCAGCGCCGCGACCCCAACCACGCGTACGCCGATTCACTCCCGGAGAAGGAACGCGTCCGCTACGGCAAGGCTCTCGAAGGCGGCCCGTCGGCGGAAATGCTGACGGCCGAACTGCCCGGGGGCGGCACCGTGAAAACTCCTCGCGAAAGCTGTCAGACCGACGCCAAGGAACGGCTGTACGGCGACTTCGACCGGTGGTTCAAGGCCGAGAAGACCGCCACGAACCTCACCTCCGTCTACGTCGCGGACCTCCTCCGGGACCGGCGTTTCGTCGGCGCGGTCGAGAAGTGGTCCGCGTGCATGCGCGACGCCGGCCACGCGTACGCCGACCCGCCGGCGGTACGGGAGGCGCTGCCGCGGCTCACCGAAGGACTGGACCCCGACCGGGCGTTCGCGACCGAGGTACGGCTGGCGGTCGCCGAGGCCACCTGCGCCACCGAGACACCGCTCGCCGAGACGGCACGGGCGCTGGACGGCGAGTACCGCGAGAAGCGGCTCACCGAGTACGCCGACGACATCGCCGCCTACGACCGGATGAGCCTCGCCGCCCTGGCCCGCGCCGAGGACGTCACCGGCTCGACGGCCTGACGCCGCCCGGCGAGCCCGTGCACCCCAGGCTTCCGCGGCGCCATCGCCGCGGAGGAACGACCACCGCACCGGACCACCACACCAAGGAGCGATGCATCATGCGCAAGACTCTCGCCGCAGCCGCCACCCTCGGCCTCGCGACGCTCGGGGTCCTCGTCCCCGCGTCCGGCGCCCAGGCCTCCGCGGCGTGCGACAACGCCTGGCACAGCGCGGCATCCGGGTACTTCTACGCGTACGACTACGACAACTGCAGCGGCCAGCTCGGCAGGGACGCCGACAACGACGCCCACTGGGCCGACAGCTCCGGTGCGTTCCAGGGCGGCGACAACGACGACGCCCAGTCACTCCTGCACAAGGGGACCTCCGGCATGGCCGTCAAGGTCTACCAGCACGCGAACTACGGCGGCGGCCACGCCTGCCTCGCGAAGTCCGAGTACTACATGAGCGACCTCTCCGGTCACAAGTTCAGCAACGGCGCCTGGGTGAACGCGAGCATCAGCTCCCACAAGTGGGCCTGGCACGCGGACTGCGGCAAGTTCCTCAACTCCTGATCCGGCCCGCGTTCCGGGGCCCGTGACGCACGGGGGCACCGCCGGTCGTCGACCGGCGGTGCCCCCGCCTGTCCGGGTCAGCGCGCCGCGGCTCAGTGGAAGAAGTGCCGCGTGCCCGTGAAGTACATCGTCACGCCGGCCTTCTTCGCCGCCTCGACGACCAGCTCGTCGCGGACCGAACCGCCCGGCTGCACCACGGCCTTCACGCCGGCCGCGGTGAGGATCTCCAGGCCGTCCGGGAAGGGGAAGAACGCGTCGGAGGCGGCGTACGCGCCCTGCGCGCGCTCGGCGCCCGCCCGCTCCACCGCGAGCTTCGCGGAGTCGACCCGGTTGACCTGGCCCATGCCGACGCCGACGGAGGCGCCGTCCTTGGCGAGGAGGATCGCGTTGGACTTGACGGCCCGGCACGCCTTCCAGGCGAAGGCCAGCTCGGCCAGCTCCGCCTCGGAGAGGGCCGCACCGGTGGCGAGGGTCCAGGTGGCCGGGTCGTCGCCCTCGGCCTGGAGGCGGTCGGTGACCTGGAGGAGGGCGCCGCCGTCGATGGGCTTGACCTCGACCGGGGCGGCGGGGGCCTCGGGGGCGCGCAGCACGCGGATGTTCTTCTTCTTGGTGAGGGCTTCGAGGGCGCCGTCCTCGTAGTCCGGCGCGACGATGACCTCGGTGAAGATCTCGGCGACCTGCTCGGCCATCTCCTTGGAGACCGGGCGGTTGACCGCGATCACGCCGCCGAACGCGGACAGCGGGTCGCAGGCGTGCGCCTTGCGGTGCGCCTCGGCGACGTCCGCGCCGACCGCGATGCCGCACGGGTTGGCGTGCTTGATGATCGCGACGCAGGGCTCGGCGTGGTCGTACGCGGCACGGCGGGCGGCGTCCGTGTCCGTGTAGTTGTTGTACGACATCTCCTTGCCGTGCAGCTGCTCGGCCTGCGCGAGCCCGCCGCCCTCGGGGGAGGTGTAGAGCGCGGCGGGCTGGTGCGGGTTCT
Organism: Streptomyces mutabilis; assembly: GCF_014649815.1. GTDB lineage: Bacteria > Actinomycetota > Actinomycetes > Streptomycetales > Streptomycetaceae > Streptomyces > Streptomyces mutabilis. The sequence continues at coordinate 306,639 of NZ_BMTT01000002.1, forward strand.
CGCCGTAGCGCAGGGTGTGGGCGCGGTCGTACGTGACGCCCAGGAAGTCCGGGAAGCGCGACTCGTCGACCGGGGCGTACTCGGAGGCGAACCAGGAGGCGACGGCCACGTCGTACGCGGCGGTGTGCTGGAAGGCCTCGGCGGCCAGCCGCTTGCGGGCGGCGAGGTCGAAGCCGCCGTCCTTCACCGCGGAGAGGACGTCGGCGTACCGGGCGGGGCTGGTGACGACGGCGACGGAGGGGTGGTTCTTGGCGGCGGCGCGGACCATGGAGGGGCCGCCGATGTCGATCTGCTCGACGCACTCGTCGGGGGTGGCGCCCGAGGCGACGGTCTCGCGGAACGGGTAGAGGTTGACCACGACCAGATCGAACGGTGCCACGCCCAGCTCGTCGAGCTGCTGCCGGTGGCTGTCCAGGCGCAGGTCGGCGAGAATGCCGGCGTGCACCTTGGGGTGCAGGGTCTTGACCCGGCCGTCCAGGCACTCGGGGAAGCCGGTCAGCTCCTCGACCTTGGTGACGGGGACGCCGGCGGCGGAGATGCGGCCGGCCGTGGACCCGGTGGAGACGAGTTCGACGCCCGCCTCGTGGAGCCCGCGGGCGAGCTCCTCCAGCCCGGTCTTGTCGTAGACGCTGACGAGCGCGCGACGGATGGCCCGCTTGTTGCTCTCGGCGGTGGCGGTCACTGGATAACTACCTTTCGTCCCTCAATGCGATAGCCGTTGCGGGCGAGCCGCCCCACGACATCGACGAGCAGCCTTCGCTCGACTTCCTTGATGCGCTCGTGCAGAGCGCTCTCGTCGTCCTCGTCCCGGACCTCCACCACGCCCTGCGCGATGATCGGCCCGGTGTCGACGCCGTCGTCGACGAAGTGGACGGTGCAGCCGGTGACCCTGGCGCCGTACGCGAGCGCGTCCCGCACACCGTGGGCTCCCGGGAAACTGGGGAGGAGCGCGGGGTGGGTGTTGACGAACCGCCCGCCGAACCGCGCCAGGAACTCCTTCCCCACGATCTTCATGAACCCGGCCGAGACGACGAGGTCCGGCTCGTGGGCGGCGACGGCCTCGGCGAGCGCCGCGTCCCACTCCTCCCGGGTCCCGTAGTCCTTGACCTTCGTCACGAAGGTCGGCAGCCCTGCGCGCTCGGCGCGCGCGAGCCCCTCGATGCCGTCGCGGTCGGCGCCGACCGCGACGATCTCGGCTCCGTAGGACTCGACGCCGGTGGCGGCGATCTCGTCGAGGAGCGCCTGGAGGTTGGTGCCGGATCCGGAGACCAGCACCACTAGGCGCTTGGCTCGCTGGGCCACGGGCTTGGCGGCCACGGTGGGGGCCTTTCTCGGGGGAGCGGGTCTTCACGGCCGTACGTTTTGTACGTTCATCCGTTTGTGTGGTCGTACGAATGCTTCGCGCCCCGGGATACGGGGAAGTCTACGAAGCGGCCGACCGTCAGCAACGATACCGGCACACCGGACGGCCCCCTCGGGACGGGGGCGTGGCCGGAAGGTAGCGTCTGCGTGGAGCCGGACCGGGAACGCGGCCCGCGCGCCACACGTTCACCGGTCGGGCCGACCAGTTCGCCCGTTCGTCACCGTCGAGATCGCCCAGGGGAAGACGCTCACTTGATGCCGGACCGCAGCCTGCGACTGCTCACGCTCCCCCAGCAGTCGGCGCAGCCAGGGGAGCGCAGCACCGTGTTGCTGCGGGAGCGTCCCTCCTCACCGCCCGACACTCCCTCGGACGGTGCCGCCGACAAGAACACCGACCGGGACAATCCGTTCGCCCCGCCCCCGGAGGGCACGCCGGACCGCCCCTGGCAGCCGCGGCACCCGTCGGGCGACGGTGACGGCCAAGGCTCTTCCGGCTCACCGGGCGGTGGCGGCCGTTCCCCGTGGGGCGGCCAGTGGAGCGACCGGCAGCCCGGCCGCTCCTCGGGCGGCTTCGGTGAGCGTCCCGGCGGTGTCGGTTCCGGCCCCGAGGGACCGGGCGGCGGCACGGGTCCGCGCTGGGACCCGACGGACCCGGCCCAGCGGCGTGCCCGCTACGCCCTGCTGAGCGGCATGTGGGCCCTGTTCTTCGCCCTCTTCACCTGGCCGTACGTGGCCCTGATGCTCGGCGCGCTCGCCCTCTACTGGGGCATCAGCGCCCTGCGCACCAAGCCGCGTGCCGCCTCCGACCCGGACACCCCGGCCCGGCCGGCCGACCGGGCCGGCCGCCCGCAGCGCTCCGCGGCGATCAGCGGCCTGGTCACGTCCTCGCTGGCCATCCTGCTGGTCGCCACGTCCTTCGGCGCCCAGCTGGTCTACAGCGACTACTACACCTGCCGCAACGACGCCCTCACCAACGAGGCGAAGCAGGCGTGCGACCGCCACCTGCCGGAGCGGTTGCGGGATCTGCTGGGTACGGAGGGCTGAGCGCGGGGCGCCGGCCGGCGGCGCGCTTCAGGGCGCCGCACGGAACGCTCGGGGACGCCGGGCGCGCCCCACTCAGCCCGTCCGGTGTTCGAGGACGAGGCCCGTCGGTCGGGGGCGGCAGCCCCCGGGGACGGGAAGGGCAGGGGCGGCGGGGGCGAGAGAAGCCCCGCGGCACGCACCCGAGGCGGGCCCACCGCTCACGGCTCACGGCGCCCGCGGCTGCCCCCAGGAGAGTCCACCGGCAAGAAGTCGTACGGCGAGTCGATACCACCGCCACCAGCACCACCGCCGCCGCCGTCCCCGTCGTCGTACAGCCCGAACGGCACGGCGTCCTCGTCGGCCTGCTCCTCTCCCGCTCCCCCGACGTCCACACGGCGTCCTCTGAACGGCGGCGGCACCCACCCCCACCGACGCGCACCCCCGCCACCACTCGCCACGCCCGCCCCCGGCGCCTCCACCTCCTTCCCCGGCGCCCCCGCGGCAGCCCCTCGCACCCGCCGCCACATCCGCACCACCACCGCCACCGGCACCGCCACCACCCCGGTCCACCCCAGCACCGCTCCCCCGACCTGCCACCACACCGGCCCGAAGCGGGCGAGGGCGGCACTCCCGAGCGGCCCGCCCGCCAACGCGGCCAGCAGGGCGACGACCACCGCGCACAGCACGGCGGCCACCACGGCGGCGCCAACGGTCCGCCGCCAGGACCACACCGCGACGCCCTCGTCGCCCCCCGGCACCCGCCGCACACCCGGCACCACCTCCCGGCCCACGCCCGCCGTGGCCGCCCGCGCCGTGGACCACCCCACCACCGCCCCCGCCGCCAACGGCACCGCCCCGGCCGCCCAGTGCAGCGGCGTGCCCGGTCCGGCGTCCGGCACCGCCGCCAGCAGGGGGAACGGCGGCAACATCGCCGCCGGCGCGGAGGAGAACGGGTCCACGACATGACCGGTGCCGAGCACGAAACCCGGACCGAGGGCGTACGCCGCCGCCCACACCGCCGCGTTCGGCACCAGCGTCAGACAGAGCAGCAGCACGGCGAACCGCCCCGCCCACCCCTCGGTCAACCGCAGGAACGCGTCCAGCGCGGCGGCTCCGTGCCAGACCAGCGACACCGCGAGCAGCAGCGCACCGCCTCCTACGAGCACCGCCGCACCGGCGCACGCGGCGCGCGTGGCAGCGCCCAGGCACGCGTCCGGCTCCACGATCAGCACCCGCAGGTTCCGGGGCAGCACCCGCAGCACCCGGCCCACCGGGCCGCCCGGACGGCCGAACGCCGTCCACACCCCGGCGCCCGCCGCGCCCATGGTGACCAGGGGCAGGCACAGCACCGTCCACCACCAGGAGGGCCGCAGCGCGCCGTCGGCCGAGTACAGCACGACGGGCGTGGCGACGGCGAGGTAGCCGAGCACGACCCCCGACCAGGCGTTGCGCGCGGAGACCGGCGGCGGCCCGGCGTCCCGCAGGCCCCCGCCGCCCGGACGCCCGCCGGCCCCGTGCTTCACGCCCGCCCCCACGGCCACCCCCACGCCGTCCCCGGGGTCCGTGACGTCCCGGGCAGCGCGGTGCAGCAGCCAGACCGGCAGCAGGAGCAGCAACAGCGGGGTGACGCCCACGGGTGCGGGGGTGCCGGAGAGCGTGTCGGCACGGACCAGTTCGGCCCCGTGCGCCAGCACCCACAGCGCCGCGGCGACGCGCAGCGTGCCACCGGGTCCGTCGTCCTGGTACGGCGAACTGAACCAAAGCACCGTCACGAGCACGGCGCAGGAGGCCAGTCCCAGCCCCGCCGCGACCGCTCCGCCGAGGAGGCCGGCGGCCAGCCCGGGCGACCGGTCGCGCCAGCGGGTGCGCAGCAGGGACAGCGGGGCTCGGCGAGCGGTCGTCTGCATCACGCCCGCCATGCTCCCAACGACACGCGCTTGACGGGCGTAACAGGCGAAGGCCCGCTGTGTCGCCCAATATATGTTTATGTACTTTTTCGTACGAAGGGGTGCCCTGTGACACGGAGCCCCGCTACCCCGCTCCCTCCTCCCAAGGCACGCCGACGCCTGCGTGAGTCCGCCGCGCTGACGCAAGCTCAGCTCGCGGCGCGGGTGGGTGTCACCCGCGAGACGGTACGTGCGTGGGAGTCCGGCCGTACCGCTCCCCGCGGCCGCAACCGGGAGGCGTACGCGAAGCTGCTGAACGCCCTGGCCGAGGAGGCGGCGGCGCGGCGGGCCAGGCCGTCGCCCACACCGGCGCCGGACGGGAACGCACACCCGGAGCCGGAACGGGCGCCGGTGCCCGTCGTCGTGGCCGTCGGAGCCGGTGGGCCGCGCGCCACCGAGGAGGCCGCCGACAGGCTCGTCCTCCCCGCGAAGCCGCTGGGCGGGCGTGAGCTGATTTCGGGGCCGGAGTCGGAGGCCGAGTCGGAGGCGGAGTCGACGCCGGATCCACGGCCGGGACAGGAATCGCAAGCGGAACCGGAACTGGAATCAGCATCGAAAGCGGTGTCGGTATCGGAGTCTGAACTGGGGTCGGACCGGCAACGGGCCCCGGAACCCGCATCGGCGGCGGCGCTCACCCCCGAACCCGAACCCGACCGGGACCCGGGCCCTGCCCCGGCCCCGGATCCAACCCCCGGGGCAGAACCACCTCAGCCCGGACCGGCCGCACTGACTCCCGCTCAGGCATTCGACGCGCTGTACGAGTTCGGCGCCCCGTCACTCGTGCGCCAGACCTACCTGCTGACCGGCCGCCACGAACTGGCGCGCGAGTCGGTGGAGCGGGCCTTCCAGGTCGCCTGGGAGCGCTGGCCCGAGGTGGCCCGCGACCGTGACCCGGTGGGCTGGGTGCGGGCGACTGCGTACGAGTACGCGCTCTCACCCTGGCACCGGTTCCGGCTGCGCCACCGGCACCCCGAGCCGCCGCCCGCCGACACAGGCGACCGCACCCTGCTGAACACCCTGCTCAGGCTTCCCCCACCACACCGCCGCACGCTCCTGCTGTACGACGGTGTCGGTCTGGACCTGCCCGAGACCGCGGCGGAGACCGAGGCGAGCACCCCGACGGCGGCGAACCGGCTGATGCGCGCCCGCGAGGCCCTCGCCGACCGGCTGCCCGAGCTGGCCGACCCTCAGGTGCTGCACCGTAGGCTGGCCGAGCTGGCCTCGGCCGAGCGGCTGCGGGCGTCCGAACCGCCGACGGTACGCATGGGCAGCGAGCGCCGGGCGCGCTTCCTGACCCGGGCCGCGATCGCCTTCACGGTCGCCCTCATCGGAACCACGGCCCTGACCCTGCGTACGGCGCCCACGCACTACGAACCTCCGGTGTCCCCCGGGGAGACGGTGCGCGGGGTGCCGCCCAGGGTCGCGCCGGGACCGCTGTCGGACGAGCAGCTGGAGCTGCGGCAGAAGCTGCGGGACCAGTTGCAGGACGGGCCGGAGCGGCTGGCGCCCCTCGTCGAATGACGCCGCGCCCCTGCCACGACGACGCCGGACGCCGAGTGGGCCCGTCCCCTGACGAGGACGGGCCCACTCGGTGTGGTGCGCTGTGCGCCGCGGCGCACAAGGCGCTCAGCCGGCCAGGATCTCCCGGGCGAGCTTCGCGGTCTCGGTCGGCGTCTTGCCGACCTTGACGCCGGCGGCCTCCAGGGCCTCCTTCTTCGCCTGGGCGGTGCCGGACGAACCGGAGACGATGGCGCCGGCGTGGCCCATGGTCTTGCCCTCGGGCGCGGTGAAGCCGGCGACGTAGCCGACGACCGGCTTGGTCACGTTGGCCTTGATGAAGTCGGCCGCGCGCTCCTCGGCGTCGCCGCCGATCTCGCCGATCATGACGATCAGGTCGGTCTCGGGGTCGGCCTCGAACGCGGCGAGCGCGTCGATGTGCGTGGTGCCGATGATCGGGTCGCCACCGATGCCGACGGCGGTCGAGAAGCCGATGTCACGCAGCTCGTACATCATCTGGTACGTCAGCGTGCCGGACTTCGAGACCAGGCCGATGCGGCCCGGCTTGGTGATGTCGCCCGGGATGATGCCGACGTTGGACTGGCCCGGCGTGATGATGCCGGGGCAGTTCGGGCCGATGATCCGGGTCTTGTTGCCCTTCTTGCCCGCGTACGCCCAGAAGGCGGCCGAGTCGTGCACGGCGATGCCCTCGGTGATCACGACGGCCAGCGGGATCTCGGCGTCGATGGCCTCGACGACGGCGTCCTTGGTGAACTTCTCCGGCACGAAGATGACGGAGACGTTGGCGCCGGTCTTCTCGATGGCCTCCTTGACGGTGCCGAAGACCGGTACCTCGTTGCCGTCGAAGTCCACGGACTGACCCGCCTTGCGCGGGTTCACGCCGCCCACGACGTCGGTGCCGTCGCCGAGCATGAGCTTGGTGTGCTTCATGCCGGTGGCGCCGGTCATGCCCTGGACGATGACCTTGCTGTCCTTGTTGAGCCAGATAGCCATGGTGTGTTGGTGTCCTCGTCCTGAGTGCTTACTTGGCGGCGTGGGCCAGCTCGGCGGCCTTGTCGGCCGCGCCGTCCATGGTGTCGACGCGCTGGACCAGCGGGTGGTCGGCGTCGGTGAGGATCTTGCGGCCCAGCTCGGCGTTGTTGCCGTCGAGGCGGACGACGAGCGGCTTCTCGACCTTCTCGCCGCGGTCCTCGAGGAGCTTCAGCGCCTGGACGATGCCGTTGGCGACCTCGTCGCAGGCGGTGATGCCGCCGAACACGTTGACGAACACGGAGCGGACGTCCGGGTCGCCGAGGATGATCTCCAGGCCGTTCGCCATGACCTGGGCGGAGGCACCGCCACCGATGTCCAGGAAGTTGGCGGGCTTGACGTTGCCGTGCTTCTCACCGGCGTACGCGACGACGTCCAGGGTGCTCATGACGAGACCCGCGCCGTTGCCGATGATGCCGACCTCGCCGTCGAGCTTGACGTAGTTGAGGTTCTTCTCCTTGGCGGCGGCCTCGAGCGGGTTGGCCGCGGCCTTGTCGTGGAGCTCCTCGAAGTCCGGGTGGCGGAACTCGGCGTTGTCGTCGAGCGACACCTTGCCGTCGAGGGCGATGACGTCACCGGAGGCGACCTTGGCCAGCGGGTTGACCTCGACCAGGAGGGCGTCCTCCTTGATGAAGGTGTCCCACAGCTTGACCAGGATGTCGGCGACCTTGTCGGCGACCTCGGCCGGGAACTTCGCGGCCTCCACGATCTCGCGCGCCTTCTCCGGCGTCACGCCGTCGATCGCGTCGATCGGGGTCTTGGCGACGGCCTCCGGACGGGTGGCCGCCACCTCCTCGATCTCCACCCCGCCCTCGACGGAGGCGATGGAGAGGAAGGTTCGGTTGGCACGGTCGAGGAGGAAGGAGACGTAGTACTCCTCGACGATCTCGGGCGCGGTCTCGGCGATCATCACCTTGTGGACCGTGTGGCCCTTGATGTCCATGCCGAGGATGTCCGTCGCGCGGGCGACGGCCTCGTCCGCGGAGGCGGCCAGCTTCACGCCACCGGCCTTGCCACGACCACCGACCTTCACCTGCGCCTTGACGACGGACTTGCCGCCCAGACGCTCGGTGATCTCGCGCGCCGCCTCAGGCGTGTCGATGACTTCACCGGCCAGCACCGGTACATCGTGCTTGGCGAAGAGGTCCCTCGCCTGGTACTCGAACAGGTCCACGCGCTTCCGTCCCTATCAGTGATCTCGCGGTTCGTTGGATGCGTGGGCGTGCCGCGAAGGGCAACGTGACGTCCGCTGTGAGTCACAAGGGAGGCGCACACGGTGTCCGAGCGCGCGGCATGTCCGTCTCGCAGGTTATCGCCGCTTGCGGGGGGTCTCTAAATCGTGGGTCACACCTGAGCGGTGATGCCTGTCACATGATGTCGCGCTCACTGGCACGGGGTGCCTGGTGTGAGGGCTTGCGGGCAGGGCTCGGCCGAGGGCGCAGGGTCCCGGAGGAAACGGAGGGGAGGGCCTCACCGGGCTGGGGTTCACCCGGTGAGGCCGTGGAACGCCCCGGACGTCCGCGGATGCGGCCGTCCGGGGTGCGGGCGGCTGGTCCCCGCCCCATTGGGGACCGGCCGGCCCGGTCCGCGGGCTGCGGCCGGACGGGGGCCGACGGATTTCGGCCGGACCGTCCGAGGCCGCGCGCTCGCGAAGCCCGTTGGTCACCTGACGTCCATCCGATGTCCGGGCCGGTGGATCTCGGGCCTGGCGGCATGCGGGCGTCAGACGGTGTCGCGCCACTGCGGTCGGCCACTGCGGTCGGTCACTGCGGTCGGCCGCTCAGGGCGGACCGGGAACGTGCGGCTCGGACAGCGGCCGGCGGCGTCCGCCCGGGGACGTATATGAGAAGCGTCCGGACGGCGGGCAGACCTCTCCGACTCCGCGCGGCGGGTACGCGGCGGGGAGAGGACCCGCCCCTAGGCAGGAGAGACCGGGACGTCCCGGTGCCGGTCCCGCGTCTCGGCCGCGTCGGCGCGCACGAGGGCGCCGGGCACGAGTCCGAACGGGATCCGGTGATGCGGGGTGACCGCGTGTGCGTCACCGTGGCGGGACGTGCCGTGGTCGGCACCGGCCCCGGTGCCCAGCGCGCCGTCGGGTTCGCCGATGGGTGACTGGCGGGCGGCGGTGGGGCCGGGGGTGCGCGTGGTCGCGCTGGACGCCGCCACGGTGCGGTCGGTGGCGATGTGCGCCGTGGGCCGTGCGGCGGACGCGACGGACGCCGGGCCGTAGGCGGCGGTCGCCGAGGCTGCGGCTCCTCCGGTGGTGGGCCGGGCTTCGGGGGCGGCTGCCGAGTCCGTGGGGTCCTCCGAGGCACCGGACGCGGCGGCGGCCGGACCCTTGGGCGACGGCAAGGTCTGCGGGAACGGGGCGTCGGGTACCGTCCGACCGGGCGGACCGGTCGGGCCGGGGAGGTCACTCAGGCCGGACGGGCGGTCGGGCGAACCGGACGGGGGGTCGGTCAGGCCGGGCGGGGCAGTCAGCGCGTCCAAGGGAGGGACCTTCGCCTGCGCGAGCGCCCCGAGCCCGTCCGTCACCGTCTCCGCCACATCTACGACCGGCCGCACGACGCGGTCCTCCACGGGCCGCACGACGCCCTCTGTCACGGGACGAAGGCCGGGCTCGGGTACCACCGCCCCGGGTCCCCGGGCAGCCGGAGGTTCCTGGCCGCTCCGGAGACCCTGCGGGACGACCGGTCCCCGTGCTGCCGGCTCCTGCCGCCGACGCTCCGGAGAGGCATCGACGACCTGGCCGGTGACATCCCTCAGCGACGGAACGCCCTCGGCGGCATGCGCCCGCTCCCCGCAGCACACCCCCAGCACGAACAACCCGCCCACCAGCAGCGTCACGTGCAGCGCACGCCGCCCGGCCGCCGTGCGCATCATGCGCCAAGCGGCATCGGGCAGAACTGCTGACCAGATCAAGGGAGGGGATTCCTCCCGTGCGGCGGAACGGTTCGCGCGTCGCACGACACGCCGGGCGACGCGGGCATCGAACAACACATCGACGGGTCCTCTTCGCACGACCTATCCGTACGACGCGCGATCCTCGCACGGGACTCCGTGGGCGACGCAAGCCTGGTCCGGCCGATGGGCTGTCATGTCCGTTATGGCGGCGGAGAACAGGCGGTCCTGGTCGACAAGTCGTCACCCGGCATCCGGTATCGGCAGGGCTCGCTTCTCGATCGCCGCCGCCATCACCTCCGGGAAGAGGTCGGGCGTGCAGGCGAAGGCCGGTGCGCCCAGCTCGGCGAGCGCCGCCGCGTGCTCCCGGTCGTACGCGGGCGCCCCCTCGTCCGACAGCGCCAGCAGCGTCACGAACTGCACGCCGGCCGCCTTCATCGCCGCGACCCGCTTGAGCATCTCGTTCCGTACACCTCCCTCGTACAGGTCGCTGATCAGCACGACCACCGTCTCCGCGGGCCGGGTGATCTGCGACTGGCAGTACGCCAGCGCGCGGTTGATGTCCGTACCGCCGCCGAGCTGCGTGCCGAACAGCACGTCGACCGGATCGTCGAGCTGGTCGGTGAGGTCGGCCACCGCTGTGTCGAAGACGACGAGCCGCGTGCTGATCGACCGCATGGAGGCGAGCACCGCCCCGAACACGGAGGCGTACACGACGGACGCCGCCATCGACCCCGACTGGTCGATGCAGAGGACGACCTCCTTCTTCAGGGAGCGGGAGGCACGTCCGTAGCCGACGAGCCGCTCCGGCACGACCGTCCGGTACTCGGGGAGGTAGTGCTTGAGGTTGGCCGCGATCGTGCGGTTCCAGTCGATGTCGTGGTGGCGGGGCCGGCTGACCCGCGCACTGCGGTCCAGGGCACCGGTGAGGGCGGCGCGGGTACGGCCGGCGAGCCGTGCCTCCAGGTCCTCGACGACCTTGCGGACGACGGCACGTGCCGACTCCTTGGTCGTCTCCGGCATCGCCTTGTTGAGGGACAGCAGGGTGCCGACGAGGTGTACGTCGGCCTCCACGGCCTCGAGCATCTCCGGTTCCAGCAGGAGGGTGGCGAGGCCGAGCCGGTCGATCGCGTCCCGCTGCATGACCTGAACGACGGAGGACGGGAAGTAGGCCCGTATGTCCCCGAGCCAGCGTGCCACGGCCGGCGCGGAGGCCCCCAGCCCCGCGGCACGCTCCCGTCCCTTCCGTGGCGCCTCCCCCCTCCCGTAGAGCGCGGTGAGCGCCCCGTCCATCGCGGCGTCCTGTCCGGCAAGCGCGTGGCCGGTGCCCTCTGCCTGGTCGCCGCCGAGCACGAGCCGCCACCGCCGCAACCGTTCCTGCGCGGCCTCGGCGTCCACTGGCTCGGTCGTCATGCGTCCACCTCCACTGTGTCGTTGCCGGCGCGGTCCTGGGGAACGGTGCCGGTGTCCGCCCGCTCCACGCGGTCCGCCGGGCACACCAGGCTCATTTGGCCCACCCGGCCTGCTCGGTCTCCTCGATCTGCTCGGTCTGCCCAATCCGACAGGGCCGCCCGATCCGACTGGTCTGATGGGTCCGTCCGGTCCGACGGGCGCGACTGGTCCGATGGATGCGCAGCGCCCGGCAGAAACGACCGGTCCGATGCGTCCGACAGAACCGACGGAACCGGCCGAACCGTGCTGTCCGCCGGGCACGCTTCGCCCGCCCCGTCCTCTCCGCCCCCGTCGTCGCCGAGGCCGAGCAACTGCCGGACCGCCGGCAGCACCGCGTCGGCCCGACCGGTGTCGAGGTCGGCCGCGAAACCGGGTGCGCCGGCACCGGCCGCGGTCGCCGCACGCCGTCCCTGCGGACACCGGACCAGCTCGCCGATGCTGCGGCGGACGCCCGGCTCGTACGCCGAGAAGGTGCGCCGCAGCAGCGGCAGTACGTCCGTGAACACCTCCGCAGGCACGCCGGTCAGCCACGCGTCGACCAGAGCGAGCAGCCGTTCGTCGTGGAGGAGCAGCATGCCGCCGCCCGAGCCGCCGACGAAGCCCTCGATCCACGCCGCGGCGTCCGCCGGACGTGTCCCCGGGGACAGCACCAGGCCCATGAGCCGCGCCGCTTCGTCCGGCGGGAGCTCGCCGTCGTCGAGCAGGAGCCGGACGGCGCGCCCCCGGACGACTCCGGGCACGGTGTCCCGTGCGGACAGGGTGCGCAGCACGTCCCGCCAGCGGGCTCGCAGGGCACCGTGGCCGGGCGCGGGCGCGTCGCCGAGCAGTCCCACCGCACCGTGCACGGCGTCCACGTGCCGGCGCATCTCCTGGGCCGCGTCGGCGTCCAGCGCGGCACAGGCCGGGGGAAGCCCCACGAAGACGCGCTCGGCGAGGCCCGCGGCGACCTCGGCCAGCGCACCGGTGCCGGTGCCGCGTACGTCGCCGTAGCGCAGTGAACGGACGAGGGCCGGAAGGGCCTGGGCGAGGTGGCCGACGTCCGTGTCGAGCGCCGCGCGGTCGGCGAGTATCCGCATCACCGGGCCGAGCGCGTCCGGCAGTTCGGCCAGCAGGCAGCGTTCGGCGAGCGCGGTGACCTCGGCGAGGGTCTGTGCGGTGACGGCGTCCGCCTCCGCCCTGGCGGTCGCGGCGGCGAGCACGGTCGTGCCCCACACCCCGGCCTCGGCGACCCGCACCGACAGCTCCGGCTCCCACCGCAGCCGCCATGTCTCGCGGAACGTGCCCGTGCTGCCGCGCGAGGCGGCCGGCTCCCCCCAGCCGACGCCGAGCAGCCGCAGCCGGTGCAGCAGTCTGCTTCGCCCCGCGTCGGTCTCCTTGCGCAGGTCGAGCTCCAGCTCCCGCTCCGGAGCCTCCGGCTTCAGCCGCAGCCGCCGCTGCAGGCGGGCCAGGTCCCGCTGCAGCGGCACCGCCGGCGCCCCGGCGGGCACCGCGCCCAGTGCGTCACCCACGACCAGCCGGTCGTGCACCAGGGCGAGCGGCACGTCCGAGCCCTCGCACATCACCGCGCGCACGGCCTCCGTCGTCTCGCTCAGTCCGGGCAGCGGCCGGCCACGCATCACCGCGAGCGTCTCGGCCAGTCGCACCGCTTCGATGACGTGCGCCGAGGAGACGAGCCGGTCCTCCGCCCGCAGCAGCCCGGCCACCTTGGTCAGCCACCGCTCCACGGGCCGGTCCGGCGCACCGAACAGGTGCCCGTACCAACCCGGCGACTCGATACCCGCCCCGTACCCGCCGGCCCGGGACAGCCTGCGGTGGGTCCAGGGCACCCAGGTCATCTCCACCTTCGTCCTGGGCAGCCCCTTCAGCAGCGCCCGGTCGGCGGCGACGGTGACCTTGTGCCGCAGTGCGGGCACGTGCCAGGCCCCGCACACCACGGCGACGCCCTGGGTGAACTCGCGCTGCGCCGCCCGTATCCGGAGCCGCATGTACGCCTCCCGCACGCGGTCCCGGTCGGGTCCGCCGCCCTCCTCGGTCTCCCGCAGCGCGGTCATGGCCTCCTCGATCGCCGTGAACGGTGCGAATACGTCCCCGTCGCCCGCGCCCCGGTGCTCGACGGCGTCCTCCCACCAGAGCTCGGGGTCGTCGTAGCCGGCGGCCTCGGCGAGCGCGGCGAGCGGATCGCCCCGGAGGTCGGGGAGGACGGCACCGGACTCGCCCTCCTCGCGGGCTCCGGGCTCGTCCCCCTCGCCCGGCCCGGATCCGCCCTCCTTGCCCGGAACCAGCTCCTCCGGTTCGTCCGGCTCCGTCCCCTCCACCACGCACTCCCGCGCCCGCCACGCCAGCGTGTGTGTCGCCGGCAGGTCGATGAAGCGGGCCGGTACGTCGTGGTCCAGGGCCCAGCGGACGGCCACCCACTCCGGGGAGAACTCGGCCAGCGGCCAGAAGGCCGAGCGGCCGGGTTCGTCCACGGCGTGGGCGAGGAGCGCGACCGGGGGGCGCATGTCCTCGTCCGCGGCCAGCGGGATCAGCGCGTCGGCCTCGGGCGGCCCCTCGATCAGTACGATCCCCGGCCGGGAAGCCTCCAGCGCCGCCCGGACGGCCCGCGCCGACCCCGGCCCGTGATGGCGCACACCCAGCAGCAACGGCCCACCACCGGTCACCGCGGCCCCGCGGCCCCCTCCACTCCCGCCCTCGCCACGCCCGTTCACGCCCGGCAGGCTCCCGCCCGGCAAGCCGCTCCCGGACCCACTCGGCAGGCCGCTGCCGGACCCGACCGGTCGACCGCTCCCGGAGCCGTCAGTGCCCGCCACACCGTCCCCCTCGCCTACGGGTCCAGGACGAGTCCTCGTCGTCCGCCGTGACACCGAGCACCGGAACGGCCCGCCGGGACAGCGTCCACGTCCACATGCCGCTCATACGCTCACCTCCCGGCACGCCCGGTAGAAGTCCCTCCAACCGTCACGCTCCCGGACGACCGTCTCCAGGTACTCCTGCCAGATGACGCGGTCGGCGGCCGGGTCGCGGACGACGGCGCCGAGGATGCCCGCTGCGACGTCATCGGGCCGGAGCACGCCGTCGCCGAAATGGGCCGCAAGCGCGAGGCCGTTGGTGACGACGGAGATGGCCTCGGCCGTGGACAACGTGCCGCTGGGCGACTTCACCTTGGTGCGCCCGTCGTCCGTCAGTCCGTCGCGCAGCTCGCGGAAGACGGTGACGACACGGCGGATCTCGTCGATGCCGTCCGGCGTCGTCGGCAGGTCGAGGGAGCGGCCGATCTGGTCGACGCGGCGCGAGACGATCTCGACTTCGGCCTCCGCGGTCTCGGGCAGCGGCAGCACCACGGTGTTGAAACGCCGACGCAAGGCGCTGGACAGGTCGTTGACTCCGCGGTCGCGGTCGTTGGCGGTGGCGATCAGATTGAATCCGCGGACCGCCTGCACCTCCTGGCCGAGCTCCGGTATCGGCAGGTTCTTCTCCGACAGGATCGTGATGAGTGTGTCCTGCACGTCGGCCGGAATGCGGGTCAGTTCCTCCACCCGGGCGGTCAGGCCCTCCGCCATGGCCCGCATCACGGGGCTGGGCACGAGGGCGTCGCGGCTGGGGCCGTGGGCCAGGAGACGCGCGTAGTTCCAGCCGTAGCGGATGGCCTCTTCGGGGGTGCCGGCCGTGCCCTGCACCAACAGGGTCGAGTCACCGCTGACGGCCGCGGCGAGGTGCTCGGAGACCCAGGTCTTCGCGGTGCCGGGCACCCCGAGCAGGAGCAGGGCGCGATCGGTGGCTAGCGTGCTGACGGCCACTTCGACGATGCGGCGCGGGCCCACGTACTTCGGAGAGATCTCCGTGCCGTCGGGCAGGGTGCCGCCGAGCAGGTAGGTGGCGACTGCCCACGGCGACAGTTTCCAGCGGGGCGGGCGCGGGCGGTCGTCCTGCGCAGCCAGCGCGGCGAGTTCGGCCGCGAACGCGTTCTCGGCGTGCGGCCGCAAGGCCTCCGTGCCGGGTGCGGACCCGTCCCGACTCGGGTCGACGGATGTCGGTGCTACGGACACAGGCATGGCTGAATCCCCCTCCAGCTCGGCCGGTTCGATCTGCCGTCCACGGTGCACCACGCCACTGACAATCACTCTGACCAGCTAGAACGCAAGCGCCGACCCGATTGTCAGTGGCGGGATCTACCTTCGATGACATGACTCAGCAGGGGGTGCGCTGGACCCCGGACCAGGTGCTGGCACTGGCACCTGACGCGGCGTCACGCAGAGCGGGCGGCAGACTCGCCACAGCCGGCCCGTGGTCCGAGGTGGGGAGCTCCGACGAGGGGACGGTGTGGGGACTGTGCCAGGGCAGCGGCGGCAAGCCGTATCAGACGGTCGTCGATATCGCGGACGTGTCCGGGCCCGCGTACAAGTGCGGCTGTCCGAGTCACCAGTTCCCGTGCAAGCACGCGCTCGGGCTGTTGCTGCTCTGGGCGGGCGGAGACGGTGCGGTCCCGGAGGGTGAGCCGCCGCACTGGGTGGAGCAGTGGGTTTCCGGGCGACGCGCACGCGTGAAGGAGGGGACGACGGCAGGACCGCCCGGGTCCGCCGCTCGGTCCGGTGATCCGGCGGCGGCGCTGCGCCGGGCGGCACAGCGGGCCGAGCGGGTCACCGCGGGCGCGACGGAGCTGGAGCAACGCCTGTCGGACCTGCTGCGCGGCGGCCTGGCCGAAGCGGAGCAGGCAGGATACGCGCTGTGGGAGGAGACGGCGGCCCGCATGGTCGACGCCCAGGCCCCGGGACTCGCCGCGCGGGTGCGGGAGTTGGGGTCGATTCCCTCGTCCGGTCCCGATTGGCCGGTCCGGCTGCTGGAGGAGTGCGCCCTGCTCCACCTCCTCGACCAGGGATGGCTGCGGCGCGAGCGGCTGCCGGACGAACTCGCGGCGACGGTCCGCACACGCGTCGGCCTGCCGTCGACGGCAGACGGCCCCCCGGTGCGGGACCACTGGTTGGTCCTCGCTCAGTACGACACCGCGGACGCCCGGCTGACGACCCGCCGCATCTGGCTGTACGGCACGGAGACGGACCGCACCGCGCTCCTCCTCTCCTACGGCGCCGCGGGCCGGGCTCCGGAGCTGACGCTGCCCGTGGGGCTGAGCCTGGACGCGGAGCTGTCGGCGTATCCGGGTGGCGGCCGGCAGCGAGCGGCGCTGGGCAAACAGTTCGCGCCGCCCGCGCCCGCGGAGATGCGTCCGAGAGGTGTGACGACGTCCCAGGCCGTCGCCCGTTACGGCACCGCCCTCCGTGCCGACCCGTGGCTGGAGTCGGTGCCGGTGACGCTGGCAGGGGTCGTCCCGGTGCCGGACGGCGACGTCTGGCAGTTGGCGGACGCCGTCGGGGACACGGCACTGCCGATCACCCCAGCCGTCGGCAACCGCCCGGGGCTGTGGCGCCTCGTCGCCCTGTCCGGCGGTGCGCCCGTGAAGGTCTTCGGTGAGTGCGGCCACCGGGGCTTCACACCCTTGACCGCTTGGCCGGACGGTCCGGGCCGGGCGGTGCCGCTGCACTGACCCGCCCCACGCAACGGAACCGGAAGGGACCCGCATGACCAGGACGCCCGAGACCGCGACACCGGACACACCCGTGCAGACACCCGTGCCCCGCCCCTGGGAGGAGCTCGTCACCGCCGCGCTGCTCGGTACGGACCGGCGCACTCCGCGGGGCTGCGAGCCCGGGCCACGCGCACCGGCGGCACTGCTGGACGCGGCGGCCGCCCAGACCGTGCGCAGGCGCGCCGGACTGCGCCCGGCCCCCGCGGCCCGGCGTGCGGAGCCGGCTCCGGAGGACCCCCGCCCGCCCTTGCCGACCGCGGCCGCCCACCGGCTCACGACGCTGCTCACCGACCGGCCCGGCCCGGCGGGCGGCGGCCGCCGAGGTACCGCGCCCGACCTGATGGAACTGCTGCCCCAGTGGCTGGCAGCGGCGAACGCCCGTGGCTTCGCGGCACCGCCCCAGACGATTCCGGCCCTGTTGGACGCGGCCCGGGGACGCACGGACCTGCGTCCGGCGGCACTGACGTTCGCGGGGCCCCGCGCCCTGTGGCTGGCCCGGCTGAATCCGGACTGGCGGTTCGCCCTGCGGTCGACGCCGGGCGGCGGCACCGCGCTGTCCGGCCCGGATGCCGCGGAGCGGATACGGCGCCTGTGGGAGGAGGGCCTCTTCGCCGAGCGGGTGGCCCTACTGGCGTCCTTGCGCGCCCGCGACCCCGCGGCAGGCCGGGCACTGCTGACCTCGACGTGGGCGACGGAGCGGGCCGAGGACCGGCTGATGTTCCTCGACTCGCTGCGGACCGGACTGGAGCCGGCGGACGAGCCGTTCCTGGAGCAGGCGCTGTCCGACCGCAGCCGCAACGTACGGGCGGCGGCGGCCGAGTTGCTCTCGGCGCTGCCCGAGTCGGCGCTCGCCGCGCGCATGGCGGCGCGCGCCGCGACGTGCGTGTCCCTCGACCGCGCCCTGGATCCACCGGCGATCGCGGTCGAGGCTCCGCACGAGTGTGACGCGGCCATGGAGCGGGACGGCGTCACACTCAAGCCGCCCTCGGGGCGGGGGGAACGGTCCTGGTGGTTCGGTCAATTGGTGGAGGCGGCCCCGCTCGGGACCTGGCCGGCCCGGCTCGGCGGACGTACCCCCGAGGAGATCGTCGCCCTGCCGGTGGCGGACGACTGGCAGAGCGATCTGCTCGCCGCGTGGTGCCGGGCCGCGGTACGGCAGCGGAACGGTGCGTGGGCGAGGGCGCTGTTGGGCGCACCCACGGCGCCCGAGGCCGGGGGGCCGGGCGCGGTGTCACTGGCCGAACGGGCCAAACTCCTCGGCACCCTGCGGGCCGCCGAACGGGCCGAGTGGGTCGCCGGGTTCATCGCGACGCACGGCCTGTCCGAGGCGTTCCAGCTGCTCGGGATGTGCGCGGTGCCATGGGCCCCGCCGCTCGGACGCGCGGTGGTCGACGCGCTCAACATCGCCCGGGACGCCGGGAGCTACCCCTGGAGCTTCAGCGGTGTCATGGGTCTGGCCGAACGCTGCCTCGACCCCTCGGAGGCGGGGCGCCTCGACGGTCTGCTGGCGATACCCGACGAGCCGCAGGACGCGTCACCGGGAGCCGGTGGGTACTGGGCCGAGGCGTTCCAGCGGCTCGTGACGACACTGCGGCTGCGTGCGGCGATGGCCGAGGAACTGGGGGCGGTGTAGCGGACAGGAGAGGCGCGGCGTCGATCGCCGACCGGGCACCCGCGCGGCCCACCGCCCGGGCGGTGGCGTCGCCCTGCCCGCACCGCCTTGCGCGGACCGCCCTGCCCGCACCGCCTAACGCACCGAGGACCTGACAAGGAGCCCCGCTGCCGAACCTCGCCACCGGGCCCGAGCGACCAGGCCACACCGAAGGACGGCACCAGAGGACGGCACCCACGGACCGGGCGGCCAGACGGCCAGGGCGGCTACGCGGTCACGCCCCCGCCGGCTCCCGCACGTTGGTCCGCACCCAGTCCACGATCGACGCCGTCGTCGCACCCGGGGTGAAGATCTCCGCGACGCCCTTCTCCTTCAGCGGGGCGATGTCCGCCTCCGGGATGATCCCGCCGCCGAAGACCAGGATGTCCGCCGCGTCGCGCTCCTTGAGCAGCTCGATCACGGCGGCGAAGAGCGTGTTGTGGGCGCCGGAGAGGATGGACAGCCCGATGGCGTCGGCGTCCTCCTGGATCGCGGTGTCCACGATCTGCTCGGGTGTCTGGTGGAGCCCGGTGTAGATGACCTCCATACCGGCGTCGCGCAATGCCCGCGCGATCACCTTGGCCCCGCGATCGTGGCCGTCGAGCCCCGGCTTGGCCACCACCACGCGGATCGGACCGGCTGCCACACCCATCACTGCCTCCATGAAGCGACTACATCCATCCGCACCGACAAGTACCGCACATCTCGCCGACGCGGACACCCCCGCACCACGTCGTCCGGGGAAGTGAACGAACGTTATCGCCAGCATCCCGCAACCGGCAGTTTCGCGGTGGATACAGAGGGGGAAATCACACGGTGGGACACGTTCGCCGCGCACCGTTCACAGGGCGCGGCGGCAATACGCGTACGGAGAGCCGCAGCGAGGGCAGGACCGGGCAGCAGCGCGCCTCGTGGCCGTATCACCGACACCACAGAACTCACGGACCACATGAGCACTGTGTGTCGTTTCAGCCCGCCCATTTCAGACATACCTCGCAAACATCATTGATCACTGGTGTCACGACTCTCCACGAGGGCACACGGGGACAGAGGCGTCCCTGCGCGTGCCGACAGGAGGTCGGCCCATGAAGGTCACCACGGCAGCACTGCCCCTTCTCCCGCTCTGCCGGCGTCTCCTGCCATGCGTCCCGGGACTGCCGGGCCTACCAGGACTGACAAGCCTGGCGGGCCTCCCGGGTCGGTTGACCGGGCTCTCCATGACCCTCCTGAAGGCCAGCGCCCTGGAGGTCGCGATCCTCGCCGGGCATCTTCTGCTCTACCCCTCGGGGATCATCCAGGAGCGCCGCTCCGCCTGCGCCCTACCGTCGGCGGACTCCGACGACCCCCGAACCTCGCCCCCCGCGCCCCGGCTCCCCGCCCCCACCAGCCCCCCGGTCATCCTGCTGCACGGTTTCATCGACAACCGATCGGTCTTCCTGCTGCTGCGCCGCAGCCTGGCCCAGCACGGCAGACACCAGATCGAGTCGCTCAACTACTCCCCTCTGACCTGCGACATCCGCACCGCGGCCGAGTTGCTCGGACGACACGTGGAGGAAGTCTGCGAGCGGACGGGCAGCGAGCGGGTCGACGTCGTCGGGCACAGCCTCGGCGGGCTGATCGCGCGGTACTACGTGCAGCGCCTCGGCGGAGACCTGCGCGTCCGGACGCTCGTGACGCTCGGCACCCCGCACGCCGGCACCCGGGTGATCCCCCTGGCCGACGCACACCCGATCGTGCGCCAGATGCGCCCCGGTTCCGCGGTGCTCGAGGAGCTGACCCGGCCGTCACCCGGTTGCCGTACGCAGTTCGTCAGCTTCTGGAGCGACCTGGACCGCGTGATGGACCCGCTCGAGACGGCACGCCTGAACCACCCCGACCTTTCCGTGCAGAACGTACGGGTGAGCGGCGTCGGACACCTGGCGCTGCCCGTGCACCCGGCCGTGGCCACCGGCATCCAAGAGGCCCTCGACACCGTCGCGCCGCAGGTGGGCAACGGGAGGGGCGAACAAGCCGGTGGCCTGACGGTCGCCTGAGACCCCGAGGCCGATGTCCCGTACGCCTCCCCGTCCGAGTCAGGCCGGCACAGGGGAGTCGCGCGCCGAAACCCTGCCGTCGCCACCCGAGTGGATTCGAACGCACCTCGAACACAAAGCCAAACCCGTGCCCGCCGTCCCCCAAAACACGGCCGATTGCCCGTTTCCTGCGCTGGCGAAACCTGACGAAGATTGTCGTGCCCGTATACCGCCGGGTACAGTCGCCGCACTGCTCTGGCAGCCCCTGTTGTCGAGGCGAAAGAGAAGTTGGTGAACGACCGTCACCCGTCGGGGACCATGACCACCCCGGCTTCGGCTTCCGACGCCGATCCGGCGCAGCACGCGTCGTACGGCGCAGGGGAGCCCCAGTACGGCGACCTCACCACGTACGGCGGCTACGGCACCACTGGTTTTTCCACCGGCGGCACCGCCACGGCGACCTTCGACGCGGACCCCCTCTTCGGCAGCCTCCCGGGCCAGGGCACCGGCACCTACGACACCACCGGTTCGTACGACGCCACCCAGTGGTCCACCGGCAGCGGGCAGGTGCCCGGCTACGACGCCTACGCGGCCCAGCACCACGCCGCCTACGACACCGGCGCGTACGACACGACCGCGTGGGCGGCCGAGTACCAGCAGTCCCCCGTGTCGCCGCAGGTCGCGAGCGCCGATGCCACCGGGCAGTGGGACACGGGGGCCTGGGAGCAGCCCGACCAGTCCGGCAATCCCGCCGACCGGACCCAGCAGTGGGACTGGGGAACGCAGACCTTCGAAAGCGGCACCCTCGAGACCGGCGCCTACGAGACCGGCACGTTCGGGACCGACTCGTTCACGACCGGCACCTTCAACACCGGTACGTTCGACACCGGTTCGCTCGACACCGGCGCCTACGACGCCACGCAGTGGAACTCGGCCGGCACCGCCCCGGAGACGTCCGAGGCGCCGAAGGAGTCCGCGCCCGACGCCGCACCGGCCACCGAGGAGACCGGCTCGAGCTCCGACTCACGCGACGACGAGTTGGCCGCCACCGGGGAACTCCCCACCGTGACCGGCCTCCTGGAGGGCCAGGAGGAGGTCGTCACCCCTGCCCCACGCATCCCGGCCCCACGCGGAGCCTCCCGCAGCGGGGCGCGCTCCCGCCGCCGTCAGCCCGCCAAGCGCTCGGCGCTGATGACCATCGCCGTACCGTCGGCCTGCGTGATGAGCGTCGCGGGTATCGCGGCAGCCTCCGTCGGCAGCCTGAACGGCGACGACAGCACGGACACCACGGCGTCCGCGGCGGACGCGGGCGAGGCGAAAGCGGCCCCGGTCAAGCCGTCGGCCGCCAACAACAAGCTGGACACCCAGCTCACCAGCCTCGCCGCGGGAGCCGACGACTTCGCCGACCGGGCCAGCCGCACGCAGGAGCGCATCGACCTCAAGGCCCAGCAGGCCGCCGAGAAGAGGCGGGCGGCGGAGGAGGCGGCCCGCAAGGAACGGTTGCGCCCGAAGTTCGCACTCCCCGTCCAACAACACGGTCTCAGCGCGTACTACGGCCAGGCCGGCATCAACTGGATGTCCGTGCACAGCGGCATCGACTTCCCCGTGTCGTACGGCACGACGGTGATGGCCGTCACCGACGGCACGGTCCGCACGCAGTACAACTCCGCGTACGGCAACATGATGATCGTGACCGCGAAGGACGGCACGGAGACGTGGTACTGCCACCTCTCCAGCTACCAGGTGCCCTCCGGTACGACGGTGAAGGCCGGCGACGCGATCGCGTTTTCCGGCAACTCGGGCAACTCGACCGGTCCCCACCTGCACTTCGAGGTGCGCCCCTCGGGCGGTTCGGCCATCGACCCGCTCTCGTGGCTGCGCAGCCACGGCCTCAACCCGGCGTAGCGGAGTAAGGCCTCAGCAGGCCGGCCGGGTCCGAGCTCTCCCGGCCCGGCCCGTGCCCGCCCCGCCGTACCCCCAGCGCGCTCTCAACGCTCCCTCAGAGCTTCTCCACCGGCGCGTACCGCAGCAGCAGCCGCTTCGGCTTGGTGTCCCCGAAGTCGACAGTCGCCTCGGCGTTGCTCCCCGTGCCCTTGATCCCGACCACCGTGCCGAGACCGAACTGGTCGTGCGTGACGCGGTCGCCGACCGACAGCGACACCGTCGGCTGCTCGGCGGAAGCGGACCGGCGGGTGGCGAACCCGGACGCGCCCGACGCCGAGGAGCGGGAGCGGGACGACGACAGCGAGGCGGCCACCGCCGAGACCGGCGCGGAGGACGCGGGTCCGTTCGCCCCGGTCCGCTTCCACTCCAGGTGGGGCGCGGGGATCTCCTCCAGGAAGCGCGAGGGCGGGTTGTACGACGGCTGGCCCCAGGCGCTGCGCAGCGTGGACCGGGTCAGGTACAGCCGTTCACGGGCGCGGGTGATGCCGACGTACGCCAGGCGTCGTTCCTCCTCCAGTTCCTTGGTCTGGCCGAGGGCGCGCATGTGCGGGAAGACGCCGTCCTCCATGCCGGTGAGGAAGACGACCGGGAACTCCAGGCCCTTCGCGGTGTGCAGGGTCATCAGGGTGACGACGCCGTCGCCGTCCTCCTCGTCCGGGATCTGGTCGGAGTCGGCGACCAGCGCGACCTTCTCCAGGAAGTCGGCCAGCGTCCCGGCCTCCTCACCCTCGGCCCGCTCCTGCTCGAACTCCAGGGCGACGGCCGCGAGTTCCTGGAGGTTCTCGATGCGGGTCTCGTCCTGGGGGTCGGTGGAGGCCTGCAGCTCGGCGAGGTAGCCGGTGCGTTCGAGGATCGCCTCCAGCACGGTGGCCGGTCCGGCGCCGGACTCGACGATCGTGCGGAGGTCCTCCATGAGCGTGTTGAACCGCTTGACGGCGTTCGCGGAGCGCGCGGCCATTCCGTACGCCTCGTCCACCCGCCTGAGCGCCTGCGGGAAGCTGATCTTCTCGCGCTGGGCGAGGGCGTCGATCATCGCCTCGGCGCGGTCGCCGATGCCGCGCTTGGGGACGTTGAGGATGCGGCGCAGCGGCACCGAGTCCTCGGGGTTGGCCAGGACCCGCAGGTAGGCCAGGACGTCCCTGACCTCCTTGCGCTCGTAGAAGCGGACGCCGCCGACGACCTTGTAGGGCAGGCCGACGCGGATGAAGACCTCCTCGAAGACACGGGACTGCGCGTTGGTGCGGTAGAAGACGGCGACGTCGCCGGCCTTCGCCTCGCCCGCGTCCGTGAGGCGGTCTATCTCGTCGGCGACGAACTGGGCCTCGTCGTGCTCGGTGTCGGCGACGTACCCGGTGATCCGCGCGCCGCTGCCCTGGTTGGTCCACAGGTTCTTGGGGCGGCGGGACTCGTTGCGCTCGATGACCGCGTTGGCGGCGCTGAGGATGGTCTGGGTGGAGCGGTAGTTCTGCTCCAGCAGGATCGTGGTCGCGTCCGGGTAGTCCTCCTCGAACTGGAGGATGTTGCGGATGGTGGCGCCGCGGAAGGCGTAGATCGACTGGTCGGCGTCGCCCACCACGCACAGCTCGGCGGGCGGCACCTCGGCCTCGGGCGGCACCTCGACGGCGTGCTCCGAGGCCCCGCCGACCAGCTCGCGCACCAGGGCGTACTGGGCGTGGTTGGTGTCCTGGTACTCGTCGACCAGGACGTGCCGGAAGCGGCGACGGTAGTGCTCGGCGACGTCCGGGAAGGCGCGCAGCAGGTTGACCGTCGTCATGATCAGGTCGTCGAAGTCGAGGGCGTTGGCCTCGCGCAGCCGCGACTGGTACATGGCGTAGGCCTGCGCGAGGGTCTTCTCGAAGCCGTCGGCGGCCTGGGCGGCGAAGTCCTCCTCGTCGATCAGCTCGTTCTTCAGGTTCGAGATCTTGGCGCTGAAGGACTTGGGCGGGAAGCGCTTGGGGTCCAGGTCGAGGTCGCGGCAGACCAGGGCCATCAGGCGCTTGGAGTCGGCGGCGTCGTAGATCGAGAAGGACGAGGTGAAGCCGAGCCGCTTGGACTCGCGGCGCAGGATGCGGACGCAGGCGCTGTGGAAGGTCATCACCCACATCGCGTTGGCCCGCGGGCCGACGAGCTGCTCCACGCGCTCCTTCATCTCGCCCGCGGCCTTGTTGGTGAAGGTGATGGCGAGGATCTGGCCGGGGTGGACGCCGCGCTCGGCCAGCAGGTGGGCGATGCGGTGGGTGAGCACCCGGGTCTTGCCGGAGCCGGCACCGGCCACGATGAGCAGCGGGGAGCCGGAGTGGACGACGGCGGCACGCTGGTTCTCGTTCAGCCCTTCCAGCAGCGCGGCCGGGTCCAGTGCGGGGCGCGGGGCGCCGTCCCGGTAGTACTGGTCCCGGACCGGAGGCACGTCGAACTTCCCGCCGAACAGATCGTGCGGGACCGGCTCCGGTCCGTGATCGTCCTCGGGCGGCGGCGGAGGTTCCTCGTCGTGACCGCGGGGGGTCTGGAGGCTCGCCAGGAAGCTGTCGTCAAAGAGGCTGCTCATCGCTCTCCGAGTCTAGGGCGCTCCACCGACAACCGGTCCCCGCCCCGGAAATCGGCCGCGATCACGGCGTCGGACACGCCCCGCGACGGCCTGCGACACCAGGAGTGACCCTCCCGCCGAAGGTCACGAAAATGTATCGGGCATATCACCCACCGACCTTCACAGCCGCACACGAGTTGGCTACGGTGCGGGCAGGCCGCACGACCCCCTCCGGCGAACCTCGTCGGGCCGCGCGGCCTCCGCCGAGTCCGGCGTGTCCGCACGGCACCCGGAGCCGGGGACCCAACCGAGAACATTGGGGTGAATCGGCGCACACCGCCCTCGCCGGGGCACACGCCGTAGGGCAACCCTTCCGGATCCACTCCGCCCGAACCCGACAGCTAACCCGGTAGGCGGATCAGTGGAAGGAGTCGCCTCCTTGGCGTCGCACCGCAAGCCGCGCTCCACGGGTACGCGCGTCGCAGGTATACGGACCCCCGCCCTCGCCACGGCGGCCCTCACCTCCGTGGCCCTGCTGTCCCAGACGGCCGACGCCACGCCGTCGGACGACGACAGCCCGAGCCTCGAAGAGGTCGAGAAGAAGGTCGACGACCTCTACCGCCAGGCGGGCTCGGCGACCGAGAAGTACAACGCGGCCAAGGAGAAGACCGCCAAGCAGCGCAAGCGCGTCAACACCCTCCTCGACGACGTCGCCCAGCGCACCCAGAAGCTCAACGAGGCGCGCGAGGAGCTGGGGTCCTACGCCTCCGCCCAGTACCGCACGGGCGCCGCAATCCCGCAGACCGCGACCTTCCTGCTCGCGGACTCGCCGCAGGACTACTTCGACCAGAACCAACTGATGAGCCGGCTCACCGGCCGCCAGAAGGACGCGGTCGACGACTACGTCACGCAGCAGTCCGAGACGATGAAGAAGCGCCGGGAGGCCACCGAGAACCTCAAGACGCTCACCGAGTCGCAGAACGACCTGAAGACGGCCAAAGCCACCGTCCAGAAGAAGCTCGCCACCGCGCGCGAGCTGCTGTCGGAGCTGACCGCCGAGGAGAAGGCGCGGCTCGCGGCGATCGAGAAGAAGAAGCAGGAGGAGGCCGCCCGCAGGGCCGCCGAGCTCGCGAAGCAGCAGGCCGCGGAGCGGGAGCGGCAGGAACGGGAGCAGGCAGCCCAGCAGCAGAGCGGTGCAGGCTCCGGGCCCGGGGCCTCTTCCGGAGGCACCACTACGAAACCCTCCGCGCCGGACGCCTCCTACGGCACCGCGGCCGAGAAGGCGCTGGCCTTCGCCCGTGCCCAGATCGGCAAGCCGTACGTCTGGGGCGCCACGGGCCCCGGCTCCTACGACTGCTCGGGCCTGACCCAGGCCGCCTGGAAGGCCGCGGACGTGACCCTGCCGCGCACGACCTACGACCAGGTGGACGCCGGCACGACCGTCCCCGTCTCCCAGGCACAACCCGGTGACCTGGTCTTCTTCTACGACGACCTCAGCCACGTCGGCCTCTACATCGGCAACGGCATGATGATCCACGCCCCGAAGCCGGGCGCGTACGTCCGCGAGGAGTCGATCTACTACGACGGCGAGGGGTCGATCCACAGCGTGGTGCGCCCGGCCTGACCCGCAACGCTCTCCAGCATCGGGTGCATGTCATCCGGCACCGCTCCCGCTCGCGCTGTTCCGCTTCGATCTCCGGCAGGTGGCCCGGGGCTCCGGGGACCACTGGGTGGCGGGCGGCGCGCTCGCCCTCTCGGCCCTCGCCGGCGCCAAGCTGCTCGCCGCCGCCGGGACGGGCATGTACCTGTGGAACGCGGACGACCGGGCCGTGCTGCACGACGTGACCGTCTTCCTGCTCGTCCTCGACCTGGCCTGGTACGCCGTCCTGCTCGCCGCCGAGATCGCGTGGCCGCGGCTCCGTTACGACGTGCGCCGCTGGTCGACCGTCTTCCCGCTCGGCATGACGGCGGCGGCGACGCTGTCCGTCGCCGCCGCCGTCGACGTGCCGTGGCTGGACGCGCCCGGTCAGGCGCTGCTGTGGATCGCGGTCGCGGCGTGGCTGGCGGTCGCGGCGGGGGCGGTCCTCCAGGCCCGGGCCGGGGTGCGGTCGGCGGGCACGGACGCGGGCCCGGCGGCCCTCAGGTCCACAGCACGGCGATGAAGACGTTCACCACGGTCAGCAGGCCCACCAGGCCGAACACCCGCTTCTCCACCTTCTCGTCGTCGCGCTTCACGTAGACCAGACCGAGGATCACGATCAGCACGGCGAGCTTCACGCCGATCTTGATGTTGTCGACGGAGTGGTCCTGAGCCTGGTTGAGGCCGACCAGCGCCACTCCGGTGACGAGCATCGTCAGCGCGCCGTGCAGCATCGCGGGAACGAATCGGGCCGTGCCCTGGCCCATCGCCTTCATCTGGGTCAGGAAGCCGCCCAGGAGCGACGCGATGCCGATGATGTGCAGACCGACGAAAACGTGGAGGAGTACGTCCATGAGGCCGGAGCCTAATCAGGGGCCCGGACACGCTCCGACACCGGCCCACCCGGAGGCGACGCCTCGCACGGCGCTCCGGCGCACATGTTCCTGCCGTAGCACCCCACCACTCCCTCTCGCCCCAGATCCGGCGCTTCGGTCACCACCCTGCGTGAAGGCGACTGCCGCGGGGCGGGACCACGGTCACATACGGTCGCCCATCGGCCCGGTACCGCCAGTTCCGCACAAGCCGTCACCGGGCGGTTACCGCCGCGCCTAACGTCCTCCCCCAGGTAAGCCGAGCCGTACGGAAGGACGTGGATCGCAGGTGGGAGCGCACCGCAGGCCGCGACAGCGCATCACGGGTGGCGGGAAGGGCCGAACGGCGGCCACCATCACCCTCGCGGGCGCGGCCACCGCGACCGGTCTGGGCGGCGGCACCGGCCACGCCGCCCCCGAGCCGACGCCGGCGCAGGTCAAGGCGAAGGTGGACAAGCTCTACCAGGAGGCGGAGGTCGCCACCGAGAAGTACAACGGCGCGAAGGAGAAGGCGGACACCGCCGAACGGCGCCTGGAGAAGCTGCGGGACGAGGCGGCCCGCAAGCAGGACCGGCTGAACTCGACGCGCGAGGCCCTGGGTTCGGTCGCGGCGGCGCAATACCGCAGCGGTGGCCTCGACCCGGCGCTGCGGCTCGCGCTCTCCGCCGACCCCGACCGGTACCTCGACGACGCCGCCCTCGTCGAGCGGGCGGGCAGCATGCAGCAGGCCGCCGTGGGCCGGGCGCGCAAGGACCTGCGGGAGATCGAGCAGCTGCGCGGCGCCGCACGCGTCGAGGTGGCCTCGCTGACGTCGCGCCGGGCGGAGCTGAAACGCCACCGCGAGACCGTC
Source organism: Streptomyces mutabilis (assembly GCF_014649815.1). Taxonomy (GTDB): domain Bacteria; phylum Actinomycetota; class Actinomycetes; order Streptomycetales; family Streptomycetaceae; genus Streptomyces; species Streptomyces mutabilis. The sequence continues at coordinate 334,943 of NZ_BMTT01000002.1, forward strand.
ACCGGCAAGCTGGACGCGGCCCGTCGCCTGCTGTCACGCCTGACCGCCGAGGAACGCGCCCGCCTCGGCCACGGCACCGGTGACCACGCATCCCGCGCATCGTCCGGCTCCCGGGACGACCTCTCCGCTTCGGCCCAGGCACCCAACTCCCGCGCGGCGGCGGCCGTCACCTACGCCTACCGGAAGCTCGGCAGCCCCTACGTCTGGGGCGCGACCGGCCCCGACGCCTTCGACTGCTCGGGCCTCACCCAGGCCGCCTACCGTGCCGCGGGCGTCTCCCTGCCCCGAACGACCTACGCCCAGATCGACGCCGGCCGCCGCGTCGCCCTCTCGGAACTGCTCCCCGGCGACCTGGTCTTCTTCTACTCCGGCATCAGCCACGTCGGCATCTACGTCGGGGACGGCAAGATGATCCACGCCCCGAACCCGTCCGCGCCGGTGCGCGTGGCGCCCGTGGACCAGATGCCGTTCGCGGGGGCTGCGCGGGTGGTGTGAGGCCCCTGCCGACGGTGCCGACGTCCTCACCGACGGGACGGAGCGGCCGCGGGGTCAGACCAGCCGTCGTGCCGTCGCCCACCGCGTCAGCTCGTGCCGGTTGGACAGCTGGAGCTTGCGCAGGACAGCCGAGACGTGGGACTCGACCGTCTTCACCGAGATGTACAGCTGTTTGGCGATCTCCTTGTACGCGTAGCCGCGGGCGATCAGGCGCAGCACCTCGCGCTCGCGCTGGGTGAGGCGGTCCATGTCCTCGTCGACCGGCGGGGCGTCGGTGGAGGCGAACGCGTCGAGGACGAACCCGGCCAGGCGCGGGGAGAAGACGGCGTCTCCCTCCTGGACGCGGAAGATGGAGTCGACCAGGTCCGTGCCGGTGATCGTCTTGGTCACATAGCCCCGGGCGCCGCCGCGGATCACACCGATGACGTCCTCCGCCGCGTCCGAGACGGAGAGGGCGAGGAAGCGGACGGGCTGCTCGGTGTCGCTCATCAAGGGGGTACAACGGCGCAGTACTTCGACGCCGCCGCCACCGGGGAGGTGGACGTCGAGGAGCACCACTTCGGGCCGGGTGGCGGTGATGACGGTGACGGCCTGGTCGACATCGGCGGCCTCGCCGACGACCTCCACACCGGTCTGCGCGGTCTGACCGATCTCGGCCTGGACGCCGGTGCGGAACATACGGTGGTCGTCGACGAGCACCACGCGCACGTGACGCTCCCCCGTGCCCGCGTTCGCCGACTGTGCGGGCTCGGTCGCCTCTCCCGCTCCCACCGTTCCGTTCGCCTCGGTCGGGTCGCTCATGACGTCTTCTCCGCCCTCTCCATCTCCAGCTCGACCTCCGTGCCGCCGCCCGGCACCGCGCGCAGCCGCGCCGTGCCGCCGTTGCGCTCCATGCGGCCGATGATCGATTCTCTGACACCCATGCGGTCGGCGGGTATCGAGTCGAGGTCGAAGCCGGGGCCGCGGTCCCGAACGGACACGAAGACCGTCCTGCCCTCGACTTCGGCGTAGACCTGAACGGCGCCGCCCTCGCCACCGTACTTGGCGGCGTTCACCATGGCCTCACGTCCGGCTTGCATCTGTGACGCGATCCTCTCGTCGAGCGGGCAGTCGCCGACGACCACCACCTCGATGGGGACGCCGTGCTTGTCCTCCACCTCCGCCGCGTTGCGCTTGATGGCCTCGGCGAGGGTGGTGGGCTCGTCGTCCTCGTCCTTGCCGTTGCCCTCCGGCTTGTAGAGCCAGGCGCGCAGGTCGCGCTCCTGGGCGCGGGCCAGGCGGCGCACCTCACCGGCGTTCTCCGCGTTGCGCTGGATCAGGGTCAGGGTGTGCAGCACCGAGTCGTGGACGTGGGCGGCGACCTCGGCCCGCTCCTGCGCGCGGATGCGCATCAGCCGCTCCTCGGAGAGATCCTGGGTCATGCGCACCAGGTACGGACCGGCGAGGAGCGTTATGCCGACGAGGACGGCGAGCGCGGCCTGGAGCACGGAGCCGAGGTGGGCGGCGGAACCCTGGAGGACGAAGATGCCGGTGACGCCCGCCGTCACCAGCAGGACTCCGGCCACGGAACGCAGCAGGGTGACGGTCCGCCGGTGGCGTCCCACCTCGGCCCAGCGGGCCCGGCGGGCGTTGTCCGCCTGCCGCCAGACGAGGGCGACGCCGGCGCCGACGAGCACGGTCGGCCAGAGATAGGCCTTCGCTCCGCCGCCGAGGTCCACATTGCCCACGAAGACCAGGGCAACGACGACCATGAGGAGCAGGGCGACGATCTGACCCTTGTCCGGCTTGCGGGCGACGAGTCTGCGGCGGCCGTCCGGCGAGGTCTCGGAGGTGACGAGGGACGGCGGCCTCTGGGCGTCGACGCCGCCGACGCCCAATGGCACGAAGAACCAGAAGGCCGCGTACAGCAGCGCGCCGAGACCGTCGGCCATGAACAGGCCGACGAAGGCGAAGCGCACCCAGATGACGGGCAGCCCGAGATGCCCGGCGAGCCCCCGCGCCACCCCGCCCAGCCAGCGTCCGTCGCTGCTGCGGTAGAGCTTGCGCGGCGGCCGCGGTTCGACGAGTGGCGCTGCTGCGGCTTCCGGCATGACATCGATGGTCACACGGCCCGGGGAGCCGGAGCATCAGGGTCCGTCCCCTACAATTTCCTGATCTTCGGGTCGGCGTGCCCTCGAACGCTCCCCCGGCACCGGGTCAGGGCCGATATCAGGGTCCGACCAGGGTCGAACCGACTGCCGCCACGGCGTCGCGCCCGTCACCATGGACTCATGACAGATCACGAGCACGCCGCGACGGGTCCGGGACCCGGCCCCGGCCCGCGCCCTCCGCGGGGCGCCGGGCCGCAAGGTGCCGCGCCCGCCGCGGATGCCACGGGTGCCGCGGCAGGCCAGGGCACCGCCACCGGCGCGGGCGTAGGCGCCGCCACGGGCGTCATGACCGACGCGGAGGCCGCCGGCGGCGATGTCCCCGGGCCGCCCCACAAATTCCGGCGCGACCGGCAGTACAAGACGTTCGGCGGCGTGTGCGCCGGCCTCGGGCGTCAGTGCGACATGGACCCGGTGATCTTCCGGATCACTCTCGCGGTGCTCTCCGCGACCGGCGGCATCGGCCTCATCTTCTACGGCTTCGCCTGGCTCTTCATCCCGTACGACGACGAGGACGAGAACGAGCTGCGCAAGCTGCTGACCGGCCGCGTCGACGGCCAGGCGCTGGCGGCCGTGCTGTTCGCCCTGGTCGGCTGCGGGGTCTTCCTGACGATGCTGAACAACGGCGGAGTGCTGACCTTCGCCGTGGTGCTGTCCCTCGTCCTCGCGGGCGCCGGGTACTGGTCACGGCACCGGCGCACGCCCGATCCCGACCCCCTGTCCACCCAGGCCGCCGCCGACGCCCCACCCGAGGCTCAAGCACCGCCGATCATGTACACCTGGCCCTCCTGGTGGCGCGAACCCATAGTCAAGGACGGCACCCACGTCGGCGGTACGGGGTATCTGTGGGGCCCGCCGGACTCCGAGGACCGTGACACCGCGGCGGCCGTCAACATCGGCCGCGGTGTCCCCCCGGGCGACCGATCCCCCGTGGGCGACCGGCGCCCGCGGTCCCCCCAGCCACGCGGCCCGCGCGGCATCGGCGGCTCGGTCTTCACCCTCGCCCTGCTGGCGGGTTTCTTCGGCACTCGTCTGACGTGGGACGAGCACCCGCTCGGCACCAGCCTGCAGACCGGCCTGGCCGGTGCGCTCGCCGTCTTCGGCATCGGCATCGCGGTCAGCTCCTTCCTGGGGCGCACGGGAGCCGGTTCCGTCTTCCTGGCGGTCATCACGGCCGGCCTGCTGGCCGGCTCCGCCGCCCTGCCCAAGGACGTCGGCACCGACTGGGTCCGGAAGACCTGGGCGCCCACGACGGTGACCGCCGTACGCCAGCAGTACGACATCGGGGCCGGCAGCGGCACCCTGGATCTGTCCCGGCTGGACCTGGAAGAGGGGCAGACGGTGACCACCCGGGCCGACGTGGGGATGGGCCGAATACAGGTCGTGGTGCCGCAGGACGTGACCGTGCGGCTGAGCGTCGAGGTGGGCGTGGGCGACATCCAGTTGCCCGGCGACGACAAGAAGGACGTGGACGTGGCACCGGGCAAGCACAAGGAGGTCACCCTGTCCCCCACGACGGGCGGCAAGGACGCAGGCACTCTCGACCTCGACCTCCAGGTCGGCGTCGGCCAGGCGGAGGTGACCCGTGCTGCGTCATAGGTTCCAGCCCGGACGTCTGGTCGCCGGCCTCTTCCTGACCCTTGCGGGCGTCATCTACGTCGGTGACGCGGGCGGTCTCTGGAAGACCCCGTGGTTCGTCGTGATCCCCGTCGTCATGGGCGGCCTCTGCCTCGCCGGAGCGGTCGGCGTCGTGGCCCGGTCCGCGCACCGGCGCCGGGGGACGCTCCGCGCGAAGGCGGACGGACCGCCGGGCGGACCCGCCGGCTGACGACCACCGTCCCGGCGTCACCCCGGCCCCTGCAAGGCGCCCTGCCCGGCCGACGCCACCGGCACCAGGGCGGCAAAGCGCGAGGGCGGCCCGCCAGGACGGCAGCCTGTCGAAACCGACAGGAAGAAACCGGCCGAAGAAGGATTGAGCGGGGCTTCCGCGTCGTACGTATGGACTGAGGAGGGGGTCTCGGCACGCGCGGGCGAGAGGCGGCTGGCAGTGATGGCTCACGGTATGCGGACGGATGCGTACACCTCACACCCGGGCGGCGGCGGAGGCTGGCGGGACCACGCCACCCGCTACGCCCTCGTTCCTCTGCGGATCTTTCTGGGCGTCACGTTCATCTACGCCGGCCTCGACAAGCTCACCGACAGCGCCTTCATGAAGGACTCGGGCGCCGGCTCCGTCGGCGACATGATGCGGGCGGTCCGCGACTCCTCGGCCATCCCGCCCCTCGTCGACCTGGCCCTGAAGAGCCCCGCCGGTTTCGGTTACGCGATCGCCCTGGGCGAGCTGGCCGTCGGCATCGGCACGCTGCTCGGACTGCTGACCCGTCTCGCCGCGCTCGGCGGTGCCCTGATCTCGCTCAGCCTCTGGCTGACCGTCAGCTGGGCCTCCGACCCGTACTACTACGGCAATGACCTCGCCTACCTCATGGCCTGGATCCCCCTCGTCCTGGCCGGCGCCCCGCTGCTGTCCCTGGATGCCGCACTGCGCTCCAGGCGGCACCGCGGGACGGGCGGGTACCGGTAGGCCGGCGGACGACCCCCGGGGGCATCGGGTTCGGCGGGGTGGCGGTCAGTCCGTCACGTCGATCGCGTACCGGTTGGTCTCCACTCCGGCGCTCGTGACCACCTGGACGTCCACCCGGCCCGGTTCCACGTCCGCCGGTACCGGGACCGTCAGCAGGTCGTCCGTGGGGTTGCTGAAACCGCCGGTCACCGGCACCAGGGGAACGTGGACGTTGACCGCGCCGATGCGGACGACCATCCGGGAGAGGCGGTCCGCGCGCTGGGCGCCCGGCGGTACGAAACCGGCGCCACGGATCTCGATGTCGTCGCCGGTGCGGATCGGCGCGTCCAGGTCGCCCGCCTCGCGGGCCCGCACCACGGAGAGGATCACGGGGCGCCCGCCCTCCGCGTACTTGCCGGCCACGTAGGTCGCCGCCGACACCAGCACGACGACCGCCAGCCCCCACGGCAGGTCGGGCAGCTGGTCCGGGCGCCGGGCCAGCCGTACCGCCGCGAAGACCAGCGCGACCGCGCTGATCACGACGTACTGGATGTCGGCGAAGGTGCCGCGCCCGGCGTCGTCGGTCAGCAGGTCGGAGGCGCGTGGCCGGTCCGCCCGCACCTTCTGCAGCCGCTGCGCCAGTACCCGCAGGCCGACCACCCGCCGCACCAGGACGGCGATCCCGCACACCACCGCGAGCACCGTCACGGCACCGGCTCCGCGGGTGAGTTCGAGCCCGGAGACCAGCGAGTCCCGCCGGGCGGGCCCCGAGGCCACCGCCAGCTGTCCGGCCAGGACGAGGACCGCGTACGCGACGAACAGCACCCAGGCCGCCGCCACGGCCCGGGACGTGGACAGGCGGTTGTCCTCCCCGATCACCGGAGCCAGCGCCCCGCCCCGCGCCCGGTGGAACCACGAGGCCGCCGTCAGCGCACCGGCCACGACCAGCGCCGCCGCGAGACCCGCGGTGCGCGCCGCCGTCCAGCCCGCGCCGATGGCGGTGAGCGACTGCACGAGCAGCAGCAGTACGACCCCGGCCCACACCGTGGCCGCCGTACGGCGGCCGAGGCCCGCGAGCCACGCCTCGCCCTCGGCGCGACCGCGTTCAGCGACGACTTCAGCGGACTGGGTCAGCTCCTCGGAGACCCACTGCCGGGAGGCGGAGGCCGAGTGGGCCACCGCGGCCGGCAGCCCTTGGCCGGCGGCGAACTCGTCGCGCCGCGACAGGAACGCGGCGACCGCCCGACGGTGCCCCTCACGGGCGCCGTGCGGGCAGTCCCCGCAGGTGCAACCGCCCCCGTGGGCCTCCTCGTACGCGCTCCTGCCCGAGCCGCTCCCGTGTCTCGCCTCCTGCACCGCCACGCCCGACGCCCGCCTTCCCCGACCCCTGCGACAACCCGCGCGAACCGCGGTGAACCCAGCAACGACACCTGCACGGGGTGTTTCCATCGCGCCACCCGCGTCGGCCACCCCAAGTCTCATGGGACGACAGCGAATTGTGCCGCACAACGCACCCTGCGCGCCCGGCGCCCCCGCCCCTCTGCCCAACGCGGGTGACATGCGGACCGCCGTGTTGACCCGGCCCCGGGGCCGGTCGCGAACCGGCTGCGGGAACCGGCCACAACTGGCTGCGGGAACCGACCCCGAACCGACTGCGGGAACCGGCCCTCCGTCGAAGGGATCCGGCTCGCTGCGGCTGATCAACCGCCACAGCGGCTGGTAGTTGATCCACCCCACCAGGTCGCCGCCGAACTGCTCCCGGGTGGCCACCGCCTGCCGGTGTTCGATCAGCACCGGTCGGCCCGCCGCCCCCGCCGTCAGCTGCGCCTGGCAGGACCGCTCCAGCGACAGCAACCACCAGGCCGCGGCGTCCACCGAGTCGCCGACGGTGAGCAGCCCGTGGTTGCGCAGCACCAGCGCCTTGTCCGAGCCGAGCTCCCCGGCGATGCGCCGCCCTTCAGGTCGCCGAGGGCGGAGGGGGCGCGCCCGTGCCTGGAATGGCAGGGGGCGACCGCGACGACGTCCGGCCGGGCGGCGTGCACCTGGGCGTGGACGGTGAAACCGGCCTGGTTCACGTGGTAGCGGCCCTCCACCGCCTGGCTGGCCATCGGTTCGGCCGACAACAGGTCGCTCACCGTGATGTGCCCCAACGGCATGCCGAACGGGTTGACCCGGAAACAGTCGCTGTACTCGGGGTCGCGGGCCGTGATGTGCCCGGAGACCCCGTCCTCGAACCCGTACCGGCCGAAAGCCGCAGCGCGCCCGCGAGCCGTTCCTTGCGGTGCCGGCGCTCGCCCTCGACCGAGTCGTGCATCGGCGGCATCGCGAACCGCAAGCCGATACCCAGCCCGATACCGGACAGACGGTGTCGGGTATCGGGTCCACACTCGGCGTATGGCATCGAGCACCGCAACAGGCAGCACAGCGGCGAACTGGTCCTGCTTCGCCACTGCCGAACCCGACCTGGCCGCCACCGTAGAGGCGCGCTTCGGCGCCTACACCCACCACGTCCTCGCCACGCTGCGCAGGGACGGCTCGCCGCGCACCACCGGCCTGGAGGTGCGTTTCCTGGACGGCGAGCTGTGGCTCGGCATGATGCCGGGCTCGGTCAAGGCGCTCGACCTGCGCCGCGACCCGCGGTTCGCCTTGCAGGCGAACCCGGGGGACGGCACCGGGATGGGCGGCGGTGACGTGCGGATCGGCGGACGGGCGATCGAGGTCGAGGACTCCGCGACCCGGGCCCGGTACGTGAAAGAGGTGGAACCGCCGGAGCCGTTCCACCTCTTCCGTACCGAGCTGACGGAGGTCGTGCGGACCTACGTGGAGGACGACGCGTATCTCGTCGTCCAGGTCTGGCAGCCCGGACAGCCCTTGCGCACCGTCAAGCGCACCTAGGGGCTACTCCCACTCGATCGTGCCCGGCGGTTTCGACGTCACGTCGAGGACGACGCGGTTGACGTCCTTGACCTCGTTGGTGATGCGGGTCGAGATCTTGGAGAGCACGTCGTACGGCAGCCGCGACCAGTCGGCCGTCATGGCGTCCTCGGAGGAGACGGGCCGCAGCACGATCGGGTGGCCGTAGGTGCGGCCGTCGCCCTGGACGCCGACGGAGCGGACGTCCGCGAGCAGCACCACGGGGCACTGCCAGATGTCGCGGTCGAGCCCCGCCGCGGTCAGCTCCTCGCGGGCGATGGCGTCGGCCTCACGGAGCAGGTCGAGTCGCTCCTTGGTGACCTCGCCGACGATGCGGATGCCGAGACCCGGGCCCGGGAAGGGCTGGCGCTGGACGATCTCGTCCGGCAGGCCCAGCTCCTGGCCGACCATGCGCACCTCGTCCTTGAACAGCTTGCGCAGCGGCTCGATGAGCTTGAACTCGAGGTCCTCGGGGAGCCCGCCGACGTTGTGGTGGGACTTGATGTTGGCCGCGCCGGTGCCGCCGCCGGACTCGACGACGTCCGGGTAGAGGGTGCCCTGGACCAGGAACTCCACGGCCGGGCCCTCGTCGGCGATGATCTCGGCCTGGGCCTGCTCGAAGACCCGGATGAACTCGCGGCCGATGATCTTCCGCTTCTCCTCGGGGTCGGAGACCCCGGCCAGCGCCTTGAGGAACCGCTCGCCGGCGTCCACGACCTTCAGCTGCACGCCGGTCGCGGCGACGAAATCCTTCTCGACCTGCTCGGTCTCGCCCTTGCGCATCAGGCCGTGGTCGACGTAGACGCAGGTCAGCTGGGAGCCGATGGCCTTCTGGACGAGGGCGGCGGCGACCGCGGAGTCCACGCCGCCGGACAGGCCGCAGATGGCGCGCTTGTCGCCGACCTGCTCGCGGATGGCCGCGACCTGCTCCTCGATGACGTTGCCCGTCGTCCAGTCGGGGGCGAGACCCGCACCGCGGTACAGGAAGTGCTCCAGCACCTGCTGTCCGTGCGTGGAGTGCATCACCTCGGGGTGGTACTGGACGCCGTAGAGCTTCTTCTCGTCGTTCTCGAAGGCTGCGACCGGGACGACGTCCGTGGAGCCGGTGACGGTGAAGCCCTCGGGGGCGGCGGAGCAGGCGTCGCCGTGCGACATCCACACGGCCTGCTCGGCCGGGGTGCCCTCGAAGAGGGTGGAGGACGGCTTGGAGACCGTCAGGTCGGTGCGGCCGTACTCTCGCGCGCCGGAGTTGTCGACGGTGCCGCCGAGGGTCTGCGCCATCAGCTGGAAGCCGTAGCACATGCCGAAGACGGGCACACCGGCCTCGAACAGGGCGCGGTCGACGGTCGGGGCGCCCGGCTCGTACACCGACGAGGGGCCACCGGAGAGAATGATGGCTGCCGGGTTCCTGGCGAGCATCTCGTCGACCGGCATGGAGCTCGGCACGACCTCGCTGTAGACCCGCGCCTCGCGGACGCGACGGGCGATGAGCTGGGCGTACTGCGCGCCGAAGTCGACGACCAGGACGGTGTCGGGGGCGGCGGCAGCGGGAGTCGCTGATGACACGGGGTGCCTTCCGGCGGTCGGGCGGGGGTCTTGTGCTCCCGATTCTACCGAGGTGGGCAGGTGGCCCGCCCCGGCCGTGGTGCGCGGACCGCTCCGCGCACCACGTCTCACCATGCGAACCGCTTTGGACACGGAGCGTTCGCGGGGCATACTGATGGCATGCTCACGCACCAGGCGTTCGTCTTTACCTATGGCAACCGGCCCACCGGCTGCCATAGGTCGTGCTGCTTGAGCAACTGACAAGCGACTTCCCAGGCGCCCCGGGCCGACAAGGTCCGGGGCGCCTGTCGTTTCCGGTCCTGCCGCCCCGGGGCACCGCCACCCACTCTCCGGCGAGGAGCCCACGACATGACCGTCACCACCGCACACACCACCTCCGCACACACGGCGACCGCGGACAGGACCGGCGTGGACCAGACCGGCGCCCGCACCCCCGAGGCCGCCGAGGTGATCACCGGCGGCCGGGAGCGCATCGACGCCCTCGACGACCGGATCATCGGGTTGATCCAGGAACGGATGGCCGTCTCCGCCGTCATCCAGCAGGCGCGGATCACCTCCGGCGGCCGGCGGGTGAACCTTTCCCGCGAGATGGAGGTCCTCGGCCACTACAGCGAGGCGCTGGGCAAGCCGGGTACGTCACTGGCGATGACGCTGCTGGAGCTGTGTCGGGGTCGCGTCTGAACGCCGTGTCCGGGCTCGCATCTGCGTTCGGGCACCTTCTCACCCGTACGGCGCGTGACCGCCGCGCGGGACGCTTCGTTGGTCCCGGTGTCCGTGCCAGCCAGGGGCGGGCCCGAAAGAACCACGCGTGGCTCACTGGGGCGATGAGACGTACGGATCGTGCCGTACGTCGTGGGACCTCGCCCCAGAAAGTGACCGGACGGCAGGGGACAGCAGCCCGGTCACCCAAGAGAACGGCCGGCCCCGGGGACGCCCGGGGCCGGCCGACGGGACTCGTCCGGGTCCGGGACGTCCCCTCCCCCGCACAACCGCATGCTCGACAGGCCCGCGGCGCGACCCCCCGGCGCCGCTCCGAGGCACCGGTGCCGCCCTGACGCCGGTGCTGGCTGAAGAAGGGCCCCGCGGCCACGCCCCGCGGGGCCCTTCACATGTGGGCCCTCGCATGTGGGACCCGCCGCATGTGTGGTGCAGGACACATAAAGTTTCCGTGAATGTGCGGGCAACCATTCACAGGCTTCGCTGATCAAACAGGCCGAACCGATCGAGCAGATCGGCCGAAGGGTCCACCGCGCCCACACGCGGAGGCCTCCTCAGAGCCCCGTACCGCCCCAGCGCGGTACGCCTGACTTCACGAGGTCTTCATGAAGCTTCGCCGCGCCATCGTTACCATGGCCGCGACGTCCGTCATCGCCCCGCTGGCACTGCTGTCGGCACCGGCCGCCTTCGCGACCGAGAGCCCCACGCCGTCGGTGAGCGAAACGTCCGGAACCGGCACCACCACCCCGGGCGACCAGGCTTCTCCCACCGATGGGGAGACATCCCCCACTGACGGGCAGAGCACGCCGTCCGACGCCGAGAGCACTCCCACCGACGAGGAGAGCACCCCCACCGACGGCCCGTCGACCCCGACCGACGACGAGAGCACCTCCGGCTCGGAGACGACCGATCCCGCGCCCTCGCCGTCGACGTCGGCGCCGACCGACGAGCCGACCGAGCCCGAGTTCCCCGAGATCCCGGTCTGCGAGGAGATCGACGCCGACTACGCGGGCGCCAAGGTGTCCGCGGACATCAAGGGCCTGCCGGGCAAGATCGTCGCCGGCGACGGCTACCACCCGTTCGAGCTCGTCGTCACCAACGAGTCGAAGACCGACGTCAAGGAGGTCGCCTTCTACGCCGAGGTGGAGAACTACGAGTTCGAGGACGAGTCGAAGTTCCTCAGCTCGTACGTCGACCTCGAGTTCAAGAACCCCGAGACCGGGACCTGGGACCGCGTCGGCGACGACGACTGGGCCGGTGACTACTTCTTCTTCATGGAGAAGCTGAAGGCCAAGGCCACCCAGACCGTCGACATGCGGCTCAGCGTCGACGCCAAGGCCCCGGCCGGTGACGCCTACTCCTTCGCCTTCGGTGCCTACCTGGACAACGTCGACGGCCAGGAGTGCATCGCAGCGGGCTGGAGCCAGTACGACTTCCAGATCCTGGCGTCCGGCTCCGGCAACCCGAACCCGGGTACCGCCAAGCCCAGCGACAAGGGTGACGACAAGGACGGCAAGATCTCGGTGAAGAAGCCGCAGGGCGACGTCTCGAAGCTGCCCTCCGGCAGCCTCGCCGAGACCGGCTCCAACTCCGCCCTGCCGACGATCGGCCTCGTCGGTGGCCTGGCGGTCGTCGTCGGTGCGGGCGCGATGTTCGTCGTCCGGCGCCGCAGGACCGGTGCCCAGGCGTAACGGCTGACCGGCACCGCCTGCCGCAAGACGAGAAGGACCTGTGCTCGGAGGGGGGCGCAGGTCCTTCCCTTCGTTCCGCGGGCCGCTACTTCCTCGGCGGCACCGCCGGCATCCCGAGGAACGGCAGCCGCAGCGCGCCGAACGCCTCCGCCGGGACCGCCGGGGACCTGGGCTCGACGGGGGCCAGACGCCGGTACTCCGTGCCCTGCGCCGGGCGCGGGTCCTCCTCGCCCTTGTTGGGCCAGTACGCCATCGCGCGCTCGGCCTGCGCCGTGATGGTCAGGGACGGGTTGACGCCCAGGTTCGCCGAGACCGCGGCGCCGTCGACGACGGAGATGCCGGGGTGGCCGTAGAGCCGGTGGTACGGGTCGATGACGCCGGACTCGCGAGAAGCGCCGATCGGGCAGCCACCCAGGAAGTGCGCGGTGAGCGGGGTGCCCATCAGTTCGCCGACGTTGGAGCCGGCGAAGCCGTTGATCTCGGCGGCGAGTGCGGAGGCGCCCTCGGTCGCGGCCTTGATCTGCTTGGGGTTGGGCGAACCGTGGCCCTGGCGGGCGGTGAGCAGGCCCTTGCCGACGCCCGTCGGTTTCAGGTACGTGGTCAGGGAATTGTCCAGGGACTGCATCACCAGGCCGATGATGGTCCGCTCCGACCACTTGCGGGTGGAGAGCGAACGCAGGGCCAGCACGGGGTGCTTGCACACGTGGCCCAGGAAGCCCAGGACGCGGGACGTGCCCGAGGCGGTGTGGCCGGCGTAGGGGACCTGGAGGATGGACAGGCCGCCCATCGAGTTGGATCCCTTGCCGTAACGGACCGGCTCGATGTGGGTGCTGGCGTCCGGGTGGATCGACGAGGTGATGGCGACACCGCGTGTGAAGTCGGCGCGCGGCTCGCCGGTGGCCTTGCGGTAGCGCCGGTCGTCGGTCTGGGCGCCGACGAGGGCTTCGGAGTTGGTGCGGGTCAGCACGCCGAGCCGGTCGGATATGTGCGGCAGCTGGCCGTTCGCCTTCATGCGGTGCAGCAGGGTCTGGGTGCCGTAGGTGCCGGCGGCGATCACGACACGGCGGGCGGTGAAGACGCGGCCCGCGCCCTTCTTCCTCCGGTCGGTGGGGAGCGTGGCCACGGCGAAACCGCCGCGCGAGTCCCCGGTGACCGAAACGACCGACGTCATGGGGTGCACGACCGCGCCGGCCTTCTCCGCGAGGTACAGGTAGTTCTCGTTGAGCGTGTTCTTGGCGCCGTGCCGGCAGCCGGTCATGCACGCGCCGCACTCGTTGCACGCCTTGCGGTCGGGCCCCGCGCCGCCGAAGTAGGGGTCGGGCACCCGCTCGCCCGCCTTGGCCTTCGCCGTGCCGTCGGCGTCCTCGCCGTCGCCGAAGAAGACGCCGACCGGCGCCATGTGGAAGGTGTCGCCGACCCCCATCCGCTGCGCGGCGGCCTTGAGGTGCACGTCGGAGGGGGTCATGGTCGGGTTGAGGCGGACGCCGAGCATGCGCTTGGCCTGGTCGTAGTACGGCGCCAGTTCGTCCTGCCAGTCGGTGATGTCACGCCACTGGGGGTCGTCGAAGAAGGGCTTCGGCGGCACGTAGAGGGTGTTGGCGTAGTTGAGGGAGCCGCCGCCGACGCCCGCGCCTGCCAGGACCATGACATTCCCGAGCAGGTGGATGCGCTGGATGCCGAACATGCCGAGCTTGGGGGCCCAGAGGTAGTTCTTGAGGTCCCAGGAGTTCTTCGGCAGCGACTCCCGGGTGAAGCGGCGGCCCGCTTCCAGGACGCCGACCCGGTATCCCTTCTCCGTAAGGCGAAGGGCGGAGACGGAGCCGCCGAAGCCGGAACCCACGACGAGGACGTCGTAGTCGTACCCGTTCTCGTCCCGGGTCTGGACAGAGTTCTCCTGCGACACGTGCTCTCCTCGTTGAGAACGGGCGGTGGTTGGGTGGATCAGCGGAAGCGGAACGCCTTCATCAGCCGCAGGCTCCGGCTCATGAACGCCGCGTACTTCTCGTCGTCCATGCCGAGCGAGGGCGCCATCGGCAGCAGCCTCTGGTGGGCGACCGTCTGGGCCTCGGTGTACTTGAGGATGCCCTCGGAGCCGTGCCGGCGGCCGAGGCCGGAGTCCTTCATGCCGCCCATGGGGGACTGGACGCTGCCGTAGGCGGGCGCGTACCCCTCGTTGATGTTGACCGTGCCGGTGCGCAGCCGGGCGGCGACCCCGCGGCCTCGCCGGGCGTCCTTCGTCCAGACCGAGGAGTTCAGGCCGTACGGCGTGGAGTTGGCCTGCTCGACCGCCTCGTCCTCGGTCCTGAAGCGGTACACGGAGACGACCGGACCGAAGGTCTCCGCGGCGCACACGGCCATGGGGGCCACGACCCCGTCAAGGATGGTCGGCTCGTAGAAGTACGGGCCGATGTCCGGGCGGGCGACCCCGCCCGCGACGATCTTCGCGCCCCGCTCCACGGCGTCCGCCACGTGCGCCTTCACGGTCTGGAGCTGCCGCTCCCCCACCAGTGAGCCCATGTCGGCGCCGTAGGAGAGGGAGGTGCCGAGCCGCATCGCCCTGGTGCGGGCGGCGAAGCGGTCCAGGAAGACGTCGGCGACCGACTCGTGGACGTAGAGCCGCTCGATGGAGATGCAGAGCTGGCCGGCCGAGGAGAAGCAGGCGCGTACGGCGCCCGCCGCGGCCTTTTCGATGTCGGCATCCTCCAGCACCAGCATGGCGTTCTTGCCGCCGAGTTCGAGGGAGACGCCGACCAGCCGGGCGGCGGCGTCCTGGGCGACCTCGCGGCCGGTGCGGGTGGAGCCGGTGAAGGAGACGTAGTCGGCGTGCCTGACGACCTCGGGGCCGACGACGGGGCCCTCGCCGAGGACGACCTGGAAGACCTCGGCGGGCAGGCCGGCCTCGATGAGCAGGTCGCGGGCCCACAAGGCGGTCAGGCAGGTCTCGGTGTCGGGCTTCATGACGACCGCGTTGCCCGCGACGAAGGCGGGCAGCGCGTCGCCGACGGACAGCTCCAGCGGGTAGTTCCACGGGGCGATCTGGCCGACGACGCCGCGCGGGTGGCGCAGTTCGGTGACCTTGGTGAGGGTCGGTACGGCCCCGGTGTGCCGCTTGGGGCGCAGGTACGCGGGGGCCTTGCGGCCGTAGTGCCGGGCGGCGACGGCGACGGCCTGGACCTCCTCGTGGGCGTGCAGGCGGGCCTTGCCGGTCTCCAGCTGGATGAGGTCGAGGACCTCGGCCTGCCGCTCCAGGACCAGGTCGTGGAAGCGGAGCAGGACGGCGGCGCGCTGCCGTACCGGTGTGCGCTCCCACACGGCCTGTGCGGCACGGGCCCGCTCGAAGGCGCCGGTCACGTCCTCGGGCGTCGACTCGGGCAGGTCGGCCAGCTTCTCGCCGGTGAAGGGCGTGTGGTTGGTGGTCCGCCCGGAGCCGACCACGCCCTTGGTGAGCTGGGCGACCAGCTCGGGTGTGACCACGTCCGCAGCGGTGCGGGCGCCCGCCGGGCTGGGGGCGAGGGGGTTCGTGCCGGTGATTTCCGGGGCCTGCGCGTCCGTCATGAGCCGCAGGGTATGACGCCGCGACGGCTTTGTGTACCCGTCGGTAATCGGGATTCACCGAGTGCTCACATGACGCCAGTGATCGCTGGCAACAAACGTGCTGATCAGGGCGTTATGCGGAAGGGCGGCAGCTGATCCCTTCGTTTCGCGGCGGGGCGGGCCAAAGGACGCCGGCCACCGCCGCCAGCCCCTGCGCGACCTCCTGGGCGACCTCATCGGCGATGGCGCCCGCGTTCGGCCGCCACCCGTCGTCCGCAGCCAGCAGACGTTCGACCAGCGGGCCGAGCGGGCCGGCCGCCGGCTGCTGCGCGACGGCGGTGTGCAGCAGGGTCCCCAGGGCCCGGAGGTCGGCGGCGGGCCCCGCGCCGGGCAGGGACTCCTCGCCCGGCACACGGCTGCGCGGGGCCGCTCCCGCCTCGCACGGCCCCGCGGAACCTCCTCCCCCCGGGACGTGGGCCGTGCCGAAACCGGTGAGCACGACCCGGCCGTGCGGGCCCAGCAGGACTCTGTCGGCGCCCACACCACGGTGCACGATGCCGACCGAATGCGCGGCGCGCAGCGCGCCCAGGACCGCGTGGCCGACCCGGGCGGCCTCGGGCGCCGGCACCGGGCCGCGCCGCAGCGCCTCGTGCAGGGACTCGCCGCCGACCCACTCCATGACGATCCAGGGCGGTCCGCCGTCCCCGGCCGCCTCCTCCACCACCACGTCGTGGATGCGCACGGCGGCCGGGTGGTCGACACGGGCGGCGGCACGCGCCTCGCGGCCGAGACGGTGGGCGGCCCGGCGGTAGCCCTCGTCCGCCGGGTCCCCGGGCAGTACGGGCCGCTTGACGGCGACTTCGCGGCCCGCGACCTCGTCGAACGCCCGCCAGACGCCGCCCGCGCCACCGGGGGCGACACGCTCCACCAGGCGGTACCGCTGCCCGACCAGCCGGTTTGGGACTTCCATCAGGGCTCTGCGACCTCCCGGTTGGCGACCACCGTCCGGGCGATCTCGCGTCCCCCGTCGGCGAAGTGACCCTTGCGCGGGTAGTCGATCCGCACCCGGTACATGTCGCCGTTGGCCGCCCGGTAGTAGAGGATGTGGAGCTCGCGCTCGCGGGGGTCCTGCGTGTCCTGGTCGTGTACGCGATGACGTTCTCGGCGGCCTTCTCGCCCCGGTACTCGATCTCGCTCGGCTCGCCCCTCGGCGCGGGCTTCTCGGCGAAGTCCCATGAGTACTCGCCGTCCTTGAGCATGTCCAGTCCGACCAGGCCCGTGCCGCCGCGGGCCGTGACGCGCACTGCCGCTCATCTCGCGTCTGTTCGTGTTGCGGAGGGCGCGGAGGAGAGCGGGGACGCGGAGGGCGACGCCGACTCCGTCGTCGGGTTCGCGGAGGCCGAACTCGTCGGCGCACCGCCCCCGTCGCCGTCCCCGTCGTCGAGCAGAGCCGCCGCCGTGACGCCCGCCCCCGCCGCCGCGAGGACCAGCAGCACCGAGGTGAGCACGGCCCGGGTCGCGCGCCGGGGCTCCCCCGCCCCGGGTCGCTCGGGCGTGCGGCCGGTGGCCAGAAAGGCCCCCAGCATCCGCTCCGCCTCCGCCGCGTCCAGACGACGCTGCGGGTCGCGTTCCAGCAGGCCCTGGACGACCGGGAGGAGCGGCCCGGCCTGGGCGGGCGGGCGGATCTCCTCGGTGACCACGGCGTGCAGGACGCCGCCCAGTGAGTCCCGGTGGAAGGGCGAGGCGCCGCTGAGAACCGCGCACAGCAGCACGCCCACCGACCACAGGTCGGATTCCGGCCCGGTCCCGGCGCCCGACATCCGCTCGGGCGCGGTGTACTCGGGGGAGCCGACGAAGGAGCCGGTCTCGGTGAGGGTGGTGGAACCGGCGACCTGGGCGACGCCGAAGTCGGTGAGCACGACCCGGCCGTCGTCGGACACCAGTACGTTCGACGGCTTCACGTCCCGGTGCAGGATGCCGGCCGTGTGCGCGGTGTGCAGCGCGTCGAGCAGGGCGATGCCGATGCGGGCGGCCTCGGCGGCGCCGAGCGGGCCGTGGCTGAGCACGCGGTCGGCGAGCGAGCCGCCGTCGACCAGCTCCATGACCATGTACGCGCGGTCGTCGTCCTCGACGACGTCGTGCACCACGATGATGTGCGGGTGGCTGAGCTGTGCGACCGCGCGGGCCTCGCGCAGGGTGCGCTCCCGGCGTCGCCGGGCCTCGGCCGCGGAGAGCGTCTCGTCCAGCGGGAGCGCCTTCACGGCCACCTCGCGGCCGAGCAGTCGGTCGGTGGCCCGCCACACGATGCCCATGCCGCCGCGGCCGAGCCGCTCATGGAGCCGGTAACGGCCCGCGATGACACGCCCGCCCGCCTCCTCGGTCACCATGCGTCCCATCATGCCCCACCGGACGCATCGGCTCCGGGCAGCCGTGACCGGGTGGCCGACAACCGACGGGCGTCCGAACGCCGTTGCGACGACTTCCGGCCACCGCCGCGTCCGTCACCCGGCGCGGGTCAGGCGGTCTTCTCCTGCCAGCTCCGCAGCACCGTGCGGAACTGCTGCCGCGTGGTCTCCCAGTCGTCGACGGGACCCGACATGTTCAGGGCGTACTCGACACCGTCCCGGGACATGTACGTCTGCGACACGGCGCGGCGCGGTCCGGGGAAGGCGGTGTCCTTGGCCAGCGCGGTCCAGGTGTACTCCCAGCGGGCGCTGTCGCGGTCGCGGTAGTCGGCGCGTTCCAGGACGAGGCGCCGGTAGTCGACCAGCCGCTGGAGCTGCACCTCCAGGTCCAGCTGGTGCGCGTACGGGTCGTTGTAGTCGGGAGCGGTGTCGACGGATATGCGCAGGACGTGTTCGCCGCCGTCGGGGGTGTAGTCGATCTGCCGGAGTTCACCGCTGTTGCCGCCGAAGTCCGTGCGCTCCCAGTCCTCGGGCAGGTGAAGGCTGAAACCCAGCGGGTCGTCACAGCGGACCCAGTCGGCCGGAACGGCTCCACCGGGTCCCGTGTCGTCCGTGGCGGACGAGGAGGCGGAGGGTGAGTGCGCGGGAACCGGGCCGGCCGACGAGCCGCCGTCGTCCCGCTGTTGCAGCACCACGGCGGTGGCCGCGCCGATCAGGGCCGCCACGGCGACCACCAGGGCGACCGTGCGCAGGCGACGGCGGCGTCGGGGAGCGGCGCTCGCCGACCAGTGCCCTGCCGCCGTGGGGCCGGTCGGCACGGGGCCCGTCGCGGGGTGCCCCGTCGGCACCGGGCCGACGGCCGTCGGACCGGTCGTCGTCCGGTGGGGCGTCGCGGTGGTGCCGCCCACCGGCCCCGCCGCCCCCGGGTGGACCGTGCCGTCCTGTCGCGAAGAGCCCGAGTACTGCGTCGGCACGTACGCCTGGGCGGACTTCGGCCGGCGGCCCTCCGCCGCCTCCGCGAGCATCTGCTCGGCCTCGGTCACGTCGGGGCGCGTGGCCGGATCCTTGCGCAGCAGGGCGTCGATGACGGGCGCGAGCGGACCGGCGTACCGGGGCTCGCCGGCCTCCTCCTCGACGACCGCCTGCATGGTGGTGAGCGGTGAGGTGCGGCGGAAGGGCGACCTGCCCTCCACCGCCGTGTACAGCGTCGCGCCCAGCGCCCACAGGTCGGAGGCGGGTCCGGGGTCGTGGCCGCGGACGCGCTCGGGGGCCAGGTAGTCGACGGAACCGACGACCTCTCCGGTCCGTGTGATGGTGGAGTCGCCCTCTATCTGCGCGATGCCGAAGTCGGTGAGCAGCACGCGGCCGTCGTCGGCGAGCAGCACGTTGCCGGGCTTGACGTCCCGGTGCAGCACGCCCGCGGTGTGCGCGGCACGCAGGGCCCGCAGGACCCACAGCCCGATCCGGGCCGCCTCCCGCGGCTCGACCCGCTCCTGCTCCTTGACCGCGTCGGCCAGTGAGCGGCCCTCGACCAACTCCATCACGATCCACGGCCGGCCGTCGTGTTCGAGTACGTCGTGCACGGTGACGACGGCCGAGTGGTTGATCCGCGCGGCGGCCCGCGCTTCTCCCCGGGTGCGCGCCAGCAGTATCGCCTGGTCGCTCTCGGAGACGTAGAGCGCGGCGGTCAGCTCCTTGATGGCGACGACCCGGTGCAACACCTCGTCGTGTGCGCGCCACACCCGGCCCATGCCGCCACTGCCGATGGCGTCGCCGAGCCGGTAACGGCCCGCGACGAGCCGGCCCTGCATCTGATTCACGTTGCCCCGCAATTGATCTGGTCAGGGCCAGACTAGGGACCGGTCAACCCGCGGGGAACGGGTGGGGTGGCATGGAAACCGGTCTGTGACGGTTCTCGCTTTCCGCGTCGCGGCGCAACCATCGGGCCGCACGGGGTTCCTGGCGGGTCATCCGGTGTACTGATAGCTGGACGAAGCCTGTTCGAACAGCCGGGTCACCTCGTCCCGCTCCGCCGCCGGGCCGCGGACCTGGACCACGTGGTAGCGCCCGTCGACGAGCATCGCGAGGTTGCGCACGTACAGTTCGCCGTCGGCGCCGGTCCAGGTGAACTGGCCCTCGACCATGGTCCGTCCGCCGACCTCGATGGTCCTCAGTCCGCTGGAGGTGGCCCAGCTGGAGGCACGGTACGACGCCAGCTCCGGCTCGGTGTCGCGCTGGTAGGCCATCGGGTCGTCACCGAACTCGGATGCCCGGTCCCGGCCCGGTACGACGATCAGCTCGAAGTCGCCCTTGCTGTAGACGACCTGCCCGCTGCCGTTGCGGGGCGTGCGGTCCCAGCCCTCGGCGACGGCGACGCGGAAACCCTCGGCGTCCTTGCGCAGCGTGAACCCGTCGGCCACGGCGGGGTCGTTGCTCTGGGTCTCGGTGGAACCCGACTCCGTCCGGGAGGGGCCGGGGTCGCTCTTCGGGGGCGTCTCCTCCGGCCGGGGCTCGCTCCCGCCGTCCGGGGACTGCTCGGGCGGCGCCTGGCTCGCACCGCCGGCGGCACCCGTGCGGTCGGTGGCGCCGGCGCCGCTCGTGTCGCTCTTCGGCATGAAGAGCACGGCGTACGCGATCGCCCCGGCCAGGGCGAGCAGTATCAGCAGGAGCAGGGTGCGGCCGAGGCTGCGCGGCGAACGGGCCGTCTCCCGCCGGTCCCGTTTGTGCCGCCCCTGGTGTGCGGGCAGACCGGCACGCCGCTTGCGCACCAGTTCGCCCCGGCGGCGGACGATGGGCAGCCGGCTGGTCTCGGCGGGCGGGGCGGAGACGACGTGGAGTCCGGCCTCCGGTTCGGGGGCCGACCTGACGAGGGAGCGCAGCCAGCCGCGCAGTTCCTCGAAGTCGATGCGCTCGGTGGGGTCCTGACGCAGCAGCGACTCCACGACCGGACGCAGCGGTCCGCACTCCTCGGCGAACGCCGGCGGCTCCGCGCACACGATCTGCACCAGCTCGGCGGTGGCCTCCTCCGGGTAGGGCGCGTGCCCCTGCACGGCGCGGAAGAGCAGCGCGCCCAGCGCCCACAGGTCGGTGGCGGGCCCGATGGGCGCGGCGAGCTGCCAGTTCTCGTGCACCGGCCCGGCCTGTTCCGGCGCCCAGCGCTCCGTCACCGGCCCTACCACGGCCATCCGGGTCTGCCGTGCCCGTTCGGCGGCGAGCGCGGTGGCCGGGCCGCGCTGGGCGGAGGTACCGATGACCAGGTCGTCCCACTGACCGTGCGCGGGGCCCGTGTCCTGCTGCGGGGCGGCGGGCAGGGCGTGCCCGGCCGCCCGGGGGGCGGCGGCCGGATCCCCGGTGGGGCGGGCGGTGGCGCCGTGCCAGGAGGTCGCGCCCACGCCGTAGGGGTCGGTGATCTGTCCCGGCGGGGCGGCCTGGACCGTGTCGGCGGGCCGGGGGGCGGCAGGGTGAGGACCGGAGGTGTGGGGGCCGGGCCCTGCGTCGCGGTCGACAGGGTGGGACCCGTCCGGTGCGTGCGAGGGTCGTCCCCGGTCTGCTTCGGTGCGGGCTCCGGGTTCCGTGCCGGTGCCCGCGCCGACGGCGTGGGGAGGCCGGTCGGGGCCGTTGCCGGCGGCGGGGCGGGCGCCGGTCAGGGCCGCGCGGCCGTTGCGGCCCTCCTGGACGCGGGCGGCGGCCCGGGCACCCGCGCGGTACGCGGCGATGGCTCCGGCGCGCGCGGCGCGGACGTCCCCGCTGGTCGCCGGTGGCGCGGGGGCGAGCCCGGAGGCGGCGCCGCCGGGCCCCTGGGGTACCGGCAGCCCACCCACGTCCCGGGCCTCGATGGCGGCCCGCCGGGCGGCCTCGGGGTCGGTACCGCCGGTTCCGTAGCTCCCGGACTGCGCACCCTGCGGGCCGACGCCCGTCGCCCGGGGGCCAGCGGCGTCACGGGCCCCGGGCACGAGAGCGTCGGCAGCCCCGGCCCCACCGGGCCCGAGCCCCCCGGTCTCCGCGCCGCCACCCCGCCCGAAGGTCCCGTCGGGAGCGACCGCGGCGCTCCCGCCCTCCCCGTCGTCGGGGGCGGGCACCGGGTCGTACCCGCACAGCGCCTCCTCCGCCGCCCCGACCGCCAGGCCGGTCAGCATCACGCGCCCGTCGTCGCAGACGAGTACCGTGCGCGCGGTGATGTTGCGGTGCACCCAGCCGTACGTGTGCAGTACCCGCAGCGCCAGCAGGATGTCGGACGCCACCTCGGCCGCCCGGTAGGGGGTCAGCGGCTGCTCGGCGAGCAGGGCGGCCAGCGGCCTCGCGGCCACCAGTTCGCTGACGATCCACAGGGAACCGCCCTCGGCGAACACGTCGAAGACCTGGTCGAGGCGTGGGTGGTCGGGTACGGCGGCAGCGGCCTGCGCTGCCTCGACGGCACGGCGCACCACCGGATCGGCGGGCTTGCGGGACCCTTGGCGCGCGGCCGCAGAACGACCGCCCGCGTGCCGGGAACCGCCGTCGCGGGCGGTGAATCCGTCGGGCAGGCCGTCCGCGTCCAGCACCTCCGCCTCGACGACCTCGGGCAACGGCACCTGCCTGATCAGGACTTCCTGACCGCTGTAGGTGTCGAAGGCCCGGGTCTCGGTGAGTTCGTACTCGTCGGACGGCGGCAGCGGCAGGCGGTAGCGGTCGGCGAGCACCCGTCCCGCATAGTCGTCCACGTCGCCACCCCCGGCAGCCCGTCGGTCAATTCCGTTCGCCCGGCGGGCCGTCCCGGCTGCGTACGGTCCGCGAGCACTCACGATACGTGCCGGAGGCAACCCGCAAAGAGGGGATGCCAGATATCGGACCGCTCAAACCCGGACCGGCCGGTTCAGGACTTGGGTTCGAAGGTCTTCGTCAGCGTCTGCCACGTGTCCCGGCGCAGATCGCTGTCCCAGGCGTCGGCCCGGGCGGTGTACATCAGCGCGTAGCCCTGGTGGTCGTTGACGACGAAACCCCGGTCCACGGTGCGGTACTCGGTACCGCCGTCCGTGTAGGTGAACTCCCAGTCGGCCGCGTTCCAGCCGCGGTAGCCCACCTTCTCGATGCGGATCTTCTTGTACTGGGAGCGGACCATGTACCGCTCCTGGTTCTTCCAGTCGGCGACCGGGTCGCCCTTGGGCGTCGACGTCCAGGCGACGAGCAGCTTCTGGCCGTCGGGGCCGGTGAAACGGTCCCCCGCCGACCCCGTGCTCCGGAACTTCCAGCCCTCGGGCAGTCCGATGGAGTAGCCCTGGTCGCCACGGTGGGTGGCCGCCGCGCCCTCGTCGGCCTTCCCGGCGTCACCCGATCCGGTGTCGCCGGACGCGCTCGCGCCGGAGTCCGGCGCGCCGGCCGAGGACCCGTCCGTGGCCTCCTCGGAGGCGGAGCCGTCCGTGCGGGCCCCGCCCTCGTCGTCCTGCTCGGTGTCGCCGCTCGCCCCCGCGGTGGCGACGGTCTTGTCACCGTTCCCGCCCTGGGCGCCCTTCTCGTCGTCGCCGCCGAGCGTGAGGGCCAGGACGGTGCCGAGCACGGCCAGCGCCACGACCACCGCGATGATGATCAGCGTCCGGCGCGGTACCACGTCGGTGAGCGGTGCGCGGGGCGCGGGCCGGGGCGGCAGGTCCGGGGGCGGCACGACGGGCCAGCCGGAGCTGCGGGTACCCGCGGGCGCGTTCGCCGCCCCGGAACCCGTACCGGCGCCGGCACCCGTACCCGACCGGGCTCCGGACGCCGCACCCGCACCGGCGCCCCACCCGTCACGGACACCGGCGCCCGGCGCACCGGCCGGCGCCGACGCGGTGGCGGCCGTCCCGGCGGACGCCGAAGCGGTGGCCGAACCGGCGGCGCCCGACGCGGCCCGGCCGGCGCCGCCCTGCTTGGCGCGGGAGGTGGCGGCACCGGCGGCACCGGCCCCGACGGCGGCCTTGCGCACAGAACGCAGCGCTCCGCGCAGCCGCTCCCCGGCTTCCTCGCCGCGCTTGCCCCCCGCACCCGACGGAGCGCCCCCGCGGTTCCGCTCCTCCGACTGGGCGGGCAGCGGCACGACCTTGGTGGCGTCGGCTGGCTCGTCCGCCGGCTCCGGTGCGTGGATGACCTTGTTGAGCAGTGCACGGGCGCCCGCGTCGTCGAGCCGCTGGGCGGGGTCCTTGTTGAGCAGCCCGAAGATGACGTCCCGCAGCGGGCCGGCGTTCTTCGGCTCCTCCAGGCTTTCCGTCATCACGGCGGTGAGCGTGGCGATGGCGGAGCCCTTGTCGTAGGGCGGGGCGCCCTCGACCGCCGCGTACAGCAGTCCGCCGAGCGACCACAGGTCGGCGGCCGGGCCGGGCTTGTGGCCGCGGGCGCGTTCCGGGGAGATGTAGGAGGGGGCACCGACGAGCATGCCGGTGGACGTGATCGACGGATCGCCCTCGACCTGGGCGATGCCGAAGTCGGTGAGCACGACCCGGCCGTCCTCGGCGATCAGCACGTTGGACGGCTTCACGTCGCGGTGCAGGATGCCCTCGCGGTGCGCCGAGCGCAGCACGTCGAGGATGGCGAGCCCCACCTCGGCGGCGCGCCTCGGCTCCAGCAGGCCGTCCTCGCGGATGGCCTCGGCGAGCGACTTGCCCTCGACGAGTTCCATCACGATCCAGGGACGGTCGTCCTCCTCGACGACGTCGTAGACCGTGACGGCGCTGTTGTTGCGGATCCGCGCGATCGCCTTGGCCTCACGCAGCGTGCGCGTGATCAGGCGCCGCTTCTCCTCCTCGTCGATGTTGCCCGGGAACCGCAGCTCCTTGACGGCGACCGTGCGTCCGAGGGTCTCGTCCTCGGCGCGCCACACCGTCCCCATGCCGCCGCGGCCGAGCACGTCTCCCAGCCGGTACCGCCCGGCGAGGAGACGTGCGCTCTTGTCCGTACGGGATGTCCCCGCCCGCTCCGCCTCCGACATGCGTCCCCTCATGCAACCCGCCCTGACAGAGCCTTCATTGTCTCTCACCCGACAAGTACTCGACGCCCAGGGTGCCTCTCGGGCCGACGGGGCTGCGGGGCGGGCGGCGGGCCGGACTGACCTCCTGTCACACCCGCCCCGCCGTCCCCTACCGCGGCACGATCTCGGGGGCGCCCAGCCGGGCCGCGTCGGCCGTCAGGTCGTCGGGCTGGCGCTGCGACTCCCGCTCCGCCTCGACCCGCTTCTCGTAGTGCTGGACCTCCCGTTCGATCTGGTCCTTGTCCCAGCCGAGCACCGGCGCCATCAGTTCGGCGGCCTCGCGGGCGCTGCGGGTGCCCCGGTCGAAGGTCTCGATGGAGATGCGGGTGCGCCGGGTGAGTACGTCGTCCAGGTGCCGCGCGCCCTCGTGGGAGGCGGCGTAGACGACCTCGGCCCGCAGGTAGTCGTCGGCGGCGTGCAGGGGTTCGCCGAGGGAGGGGTCGGCGGCGATCAGCTCCAGCACCTCCTCCGTCATGACGCCGTACCGGTTCAGCAGGTGCTCGACGCGCACGACGTGCAGGCCGGTGCGCGCGGCGACCCGCTTCCGCGCGTTCCACAGCGCGCGGAAGCCCTCGGCGCCGAGCAGCGGCGTGTCCTCGGTGACGCAGTCGGCCACCCGCAGGTCGAGCCCGTGCACCGCCTCGTCCACGGCGTCCTTGGCCATCACCCGGTACGTCGTGTACTTGCCGCCCGCCACGACGACCAGGCCGGGTACCGGGTGGGCGACGGTGTGCTCGCGCGACAGCTTGCTGGTGGCGTCGGACTCGCCGGCCAGCAGCGGGCGCAGCCCTGCGTACACGCCTTCGACGTCGTCGCGCGTGAGCGGCACGTGCAGCACGGAGTTGACGTGCTCCAGGAGGTAGTCGATGTCGGCGCTGGAGGCGGCCGGGTGGGCCTTGTCCAGGTCCCAGTCGGTGTCCGTGGTGCCGATGATCCAGTGCCGGCCCCAGGGAATGACGAACAGCACGGACTTCTCGGTGCGCAGGATCAGCCCGGTGGTGGAGTGGATGCGGTCCTTGGGCACGACCAGGTGAATGCCCTTGGAGGCCCGGACGTGGAACTGTCCGCGCTCGCCCACCATCGACTGGGTGTCGTCCGTCCACACTCCGGTCGCGTTCACGATCTGCTTGGCGCGGATCTCGTACTCCCCGCCCGCCTCGACGTCCTGCACGCGCGCGCCGACCACGCGCTCGCCCTCGCGGACGAAGGAGGTCACCCGGGCCCGGTTGGCGACGTGGGCGCCGTACGCGGCCGCCGTGCGCACCAGCGTCGTCACGAACCGGGCGTCGTCCATCTGGGCGTCGTAGTACTGGAGCGCGCCGACCAGCGCGTCCTTCTTCAACGCGGGCGCCACCCGCAGGGCGTGACGTCGGCTCAGGTGCCGGTGCATCGGCAGGCCCCGGCCGTGTCCGCGGGCCATCGACATCGCGTCGTAGAGGGCGACGCCCGAGCCGGCGTAGAGCCGCTCCCAGCCCTTGTGCTGCAAGGGGTACAGGAAGGGCACGGGCTTCACGAGGTGCGGTGCGAGCCGCTCGAGGAGCAGGCCGCGCTCCTTCAGCGCCTCCCGTACGAGCGCGAAGTCGAGCATCTCCAGGTAGCGCAGGCCGCCGTGGATCAGCTTGCTGGACCTGCTGGAGGTGCCCGACGCCCAGTCCCGGGCCTCGACCAGGCCGGTGGACAGACCACGCGTCACCGCGTCGAGCGCGGTGCCCGCGCCGACCACGCCCGCGCCCACCACCAGAACGTCCAGCTCGCGCTCGGCCATGGCCGCGAGCGACTCGGCGCGCTGCGCCGGCCCCAGTGTCGCTGTCCTCACTGCTGCCTCCCGCTGTCCGTCGCGTCGGCCGCACCCGTCGGGCGAAGCCCGGTTCCTGGTACCCACCATGCCCAGATTCTGACCGGCTCGCCCGACATCGGCCGTCGGAGGGCCGCAACCTGTGGACAACGAAGCCCGTGGACGACATGTCTGTGGACAACCTCCCCACCGCTCCCCGTCGACACTCACCGAAACCAGGCCGACCAATCCCACGAATCGGTCATATTTACTCCTAGTCTGACGTTGTGCTCGCCCACCCTGTCCACCGGGCTTGCGCACCTGTCCCGCTTCGGCTACTGGGAAGGACGGCCCACGCCATGCCCGCAGATCTCGCCGTCATCGGACTCGGCCCGTACGGCCTGCCCCTGGCCCAGGCCGCCGTCGCCGCGGGCATCCCCACCCTCGGTTACCGCACCGGCCCCGAGGCCGACCCGCTCACGCCCGCCGAGGTACGCCGGATGCTCGCGACGGGCTTCCGCACCCCCGCCACGCCGGCCGAGCTGGGCCGCGTCCGCACCGCCGTCATCTGCGCGCCCACCCCGCCCTCCCCGGACGGTGGCCTGGACCTCACCCAGGTGGAGGCAGCCGCCCGCACCCTCGCCGACCACATGCGCCCGCACACCACGGTCATCCTGGAGTCACCGGTGCGGCCCGGGACGACGGAGGAGTTCCTGCGCCCGGTCCTGGAGCGGGGCTCGGGGCTGCGCGCCGGCCGCGACTTCCACCTCGCGTACTCCCCCAGCCGCGTCGACCCCGGCAACCGCGACTTCACCCCGGCCAACACCCCGAAGGTCATCGGCGGCCTCACCCCCGCCTGCACCGAGTCCGCCGCCGCCTTCTACGGCCGCCTCACCGACAAGGTGGTCCGCGCCCGCGGCCCCCGCGAGGCGGAGACGGTCCAGCTCCTGGAGACCAATTTCCGGCACGTCAACATCGCCCTGGTCAACGAGATGGCCGTCCTCTGCGACGACCTCGGCGTCGACCTGTGGGACGTGCTGCGCTGCGCGGAGACCAAACCCTTCGGCTTCCACGCCTTCCGCCCCGGCCCCGGCGTCGGCGGCCACTCCGTCCCCCAGGACCTGACCGGCCGGGCCCCGCACAGCCTGCGCATGGTGGAGCTGGCCCAGCAGGTCAACGGCCAGATGCCCCGCTACGTCGTTCAGCGCGCCGCCGCCCTCCTCAACGAGCACGGCAAGTCCGCGCGCGGCGCCCGCGTCCTCCTCCTCGGCGTCACCTACAAGGCCGACCTCGCCGACCAGCAGGCCACCCCGGCCGAGGAGATCGCGACCCGCCTGATGTCCATGGGCGCCGCCGTCAGCTACCACGACCCGCACATCCCGTCCTGGAACGTCGCCGACCGCCCCGTCCCCCGCGCCGACTCCCTCTACGAGGCCGCCGCCGACGCCGACCTGACGATCCTCCTCCAGCAGCACCGCACGTACGACCTCCAGGGCCTGTCGGTGAAGGCCCAGCTGCTCCTGGACACGCGGGGGGCGACGCCGACGGGGGCGGCGCACCGGCTCTGATCGCGACGCGCGCACACGCGGGGGCCCGGAGCAGACGCTCCGGGCCCCCGGTACTGCGAAGGGGTGACTACCGCCGGTGCTGTGAGTCCGCCACCGTCACCTCGACGCGCTGGAACTCCTTGAGTTCGCTGTAGCCGGTCGTGGCCATCGCACGGCGCAGGGCGCCGAAGAAGTTCATCGATCCGTCGGGATTGTGGGACGGGCCGGTGAGGATCTCCTCGATGGTGCCGACCGTGCCGAGGTCGACCTTCTTGCCGCGCGGCAGTTCCTCGTTGACGGCCTCCATACCCCAGTGGTTGCCCTTGCCCGGCGCGTCGGTGGCGCGGGCCAGCGGGGAGCCCATCATCACGGAGTCGGCGCCGCAGGCGATCGCCTTGGGCAGGTCGCCGGACCAGCCGACGCCGCCGTCGGCGATGACGTGCACGTACCGGCCGCCGGACTCGTCCATGTAGTCCCGGCGGGCCGCCGCCACGTCCGCCACCGCCGTGGCCATGGGCACCTGGATGCCCAGCACGTTGCGCGTGGTGTGGGCGGCGCCGCCGCCGAAGCCGACGAGGACGCCCGCCGCACCGGTGCGCATCAGGTGCAGGGCGGCGGTGTAGGTGGCGCAGCCGCCGACGATGACCGGGACGTCCAGCTCGTAGATGAACTGCTTCAGGTTCAGCGGCTCGTGCGAGCCGGAGACGTGCTCCGCCGAGACCGTGGTGCCGCGGATGACGAAGATGTCGACGCCCGCGTCCACGACCGCCTTCGAGAACTCGGCGGTGCGCTGCGGGGAGAGCGCGGCCGCGGTGACCACGCCCGAGTCACGCACCTCCTTGATGCGCCGGCCGATCAGCTCCTCCTTGATGGGAGCCGCGTAGATCTCCTGGAGGCGGCGGGTCGCGTTGTCCGGGTCGAGACCGGCGATCTCGTCGAGCAGCGGCTGCGGGTCCTCGTGCCGGGTCCAGAGCCCTTCCAGGTTCAGCACACCCAGGCCGCCCAGCTCGCCGATGCGGATGGCGGTGGCCGGGGAGACGACCGAGTCCATGGGAGCGGCCAGGAACGGCAGCTCGAAGCGGTAGGCGTCGATCTGCCAGGCGATCGAGACCTCCTTCGGGTCCCGCGTACGGCGGCTGGGGACGACGGCGATGTCGTCGAAGGCGTACGCCCGGCGGCCGCGCTTGCCGCGCCCGATCTCGATCTCAGTCACGTCTGTGGCCTTTCCCTGTTGCGTTGCAGCGCCTTCCAGTATCCCCGACGGGCGCACCGAGGGCGGCCCCGGATGCTCCCGGAGCCGCCCTGGAAGGCCTTCTGCCTACTTGCTGCGGCTGTAGTTCGGTGCCTCGACCGTCATCTGGATGTCGTGCGGGTGGCTCTCCTTGAGGCCGGCGGAGGTGATCCGCACGAACCGGCCGTTGTCCTGGAGCTGGGGCACGGTCCGGCCGCCGACGTAGAACATCGACTGGCGCAGGCCGCCGACCAGCTGGTGGACGACCGAGGAGAGCGGGCCGCGGTAGGGCACCTGGCCCTCGATGCCCTCGGGGACCAGCTGCTCGTCGGAGGCGACGCCCTCCTGGAAGTAGCGGTCCTTGGAGAACGACTTGCGGTCGCCGCGGGTCTGCATGGCGCCCAGCGAGCCCATGCCGCGGTACGACTTGAACTGCTTGCCGTTGATGAACATCAGCTCGCCCGGCGACTCCTCGCAGCCGGCGAGCAGCGAGCCCAGCATCACGGTGTCGGCGCCGGCGACCAGGGCCTTGGCGATGTCGCCGGAGTACTGGAGACCGCCGTCGCCGATGACCGGGATGCCGGCCGCCTTGGCGGCGAGCGAGGCCTCGTAGATGGCGGTGACCTGCGGGACGCCGATGCCGGCGACGACGCGGGTGGTGCAGATGGAGCCGGGGCCGACGCCGACCTTGATGCCGTCCACGCCGGCGTCGATGAGGGCCTGGGCGCCGTCGCGGGTGGCGATGTTGCCGCCGATGACGTCGACGCCGGCCGCGTTCGACTTGATCTTGGCGACCATGTCGCCGACCAGGCGGGAGTGGCCGTGCGCGGTGTCGACGACGATGAAGTCGACGCCCGCCTCGATCAGCGCCTGGGCGCGCTCGAAGGCGTCACCGGCGACACCGACCGCGGCACCGACCAGCAGTCGGCCCTCGCCGTCCTTGGCGGCGTTGGGGTACTTCTCGGCCTTGACGAAGTCCTTGACCGTGATCAGGCCCTTGAGGACGCCGTTGTCGTCGACCAGCGGCAGCTTCTCGATCTTGTGGCGGCGCAGCAGCTCCATGGCGTCCGCGCCGGAGATGCCGACCTTGCCGGTGACCAGCGGCATCGGCGTCATGACCTCGCGCACCTGCCGGGAGCGGTCGGTCTCGAAGGCCATGTCGCGGTTGGTGACGATGCCGAGCAGCTTCTTGTTGCCGTCGGTGACCGGGACGCCGCTGATGCGGAACTTGGCGCACAGCGCGTCGGCCTCGCCGAGGGTGGCGTCCGGGTGGATGGTGATGGGGTCGGCCACCATGCCCGACTCGGAGCGCTTGACCAGGTCGACCTGGTTGGCCTGGTCCTCGATGGACAGGTTGCGGTGGAGAACGCCGACGCCGCCCTGGCGGGCCATCGCGATCGCCATGCGCGACTCGGTGACCTTGTCCATGGCGGCGGACAGCAGCGGGATGTTCACCCGCACGTTCTTGGAGACGTACGAGGCGGTGTCGATCTCGTCGGGTGCCATGTCCGACGGGCCCGGCAGCAGCAGCACGTCGTCGTAGGTCAGCCCGAGCGTCGCGAATTTCTCGGGCACTCCGTCGACGTTGGCAGTCATGACACCTTCCCCAAATGGCCTTGATCGGTGCGGATGTCCATGCTAACGGGAACTGGAGGTGGCTCATTCCACGATCAAGGACCCGTCCGACCTTCGTAGTTTCGTACGGGCGCCGGACACCGCCCGTTCACTCCCGGCGCTACTGCTCCGCCAGGGCCCGTAGGCGGCTCAGCGCCCGGTGCTGGGCGACCCGGACGGCGCCGGGTGACATTCCCAACATCTGCCCGGTCTCCTCGGCCGTGAGTCCCACGGCGATGCGCAGCAGGAGCAGCTCGCGCTGGTTCTCGGGCAGGTTGGCCAGGAGTTTCTTGGCCCAGGCGGCGTCGCTGTTGAGCAGCGCTCGCTCCTCCGGGCCGAGGGAGTCGTCCGGTCGCTCCGGCATCTCGTCGGACGGGACGGCCGTCGAGCCGGGATGCCGCATCGCCGCGCGCTGGAGGTCGGCGACCTTGTGGGCGGCGATGGCGAAGACGAACGCCTCGAACGGGCGACCGGTGTCCTTGTAGCGGGGCAGCGCGAGCAGCACCGCGACGCAGACCTCCTGGGCGAGGTCCTCGACGAAGTGCCGGGCGTCGCCGGGCAGGCGGGAAAGACGCGTGCGGCAGTAGCGCAGTGCCAAGGGATGGACATGGGCGAGCAGGTCGTGCGTGGCCTGCTCGTCCCCGTCGACGGCGCGGTGCACGAGCCCGCCGACCGTCCCTTGATCAGGGGCCGCCTCGTCGTCACGCATCGGTCCATGGTGCCTTGCGGCCGTCCGATCCGTGGCGTCGCGCCCGCTGTTGTGCACCGAAGCGTTATGAGCAGGTGCGCCGGAACTCATCCCCTGCGCCCTCCCCTCCCGCTCGACCGACTCGTCCCCGAGGAACTCCACACCTCAAGGATGCGTCATCCGCGCCGAAACGAGCAGCGGGCACCCGGCGGGTCGCCTTGTCACCCCCGCTCACCTCGCGATAAGCGGAGATCGCCGCTTCCCCGACGGGCCCTTTCGGACTCCCTCGCACGGGGTGTCCTAGCGGACCAGGCCCCACCGGAAGCCGAGCGCCACCGCGTGTGCCCGGTCCGAGGCGCCGAGCTTCTTGAAGAGCCGCCGGGCGTGGGTCTTGACGGTGTCCTCGGAGAGGAACAGCTCACGACCGATCTCCGCGTTGGAGCGGCCGTGACTCATGCCCTCCAGCACCTGGATCTCACGCGCGGTGAGCGTGGGCGCGGCACCCATCTCGGCCGAGCGCAGCCGGCGCGGGGCGAGCCGCCAGGTCGGGTCGGCGAGGGCCTGCGTGACCGTGGCGCGCAGCTCGGCGCGCGAGGCGTCCTTGTGCAGGTAGCCGCGGGCACCGGCGGCGACCGCCAGGGCCACGCCGTCCAGGTCCTCGGCGACGGTGAGCATGATGATGCGCGCGCCGGGGTCGGCGGACAGCAGCCGCCGGACGGTCTCGACGCCGCCCAGGCCGGGCATGCGCACGTCCATCAGGATCAGGTCCGAGCGGTCGGCGCCCCAGCGGCGGAGGACTTCCTCGCCGTTGGCGGCCGTCGTCACGCGCTCGACGCCGGGCACGGTCGCGACCGCGCGGCGGAGCGCCTCTCGGGCAAGCGGGGAGTCGTCGCAGACGAGGACGGAAGTCATGGCCGTCCTCCGCAGCTGATGCGCGTCACGTTGAGCCTCCAGGCTGGTACGAAATCGTCACCTGTGCGGTCGACCGTCCCGGACGCCCGCCCGAGCACTTGTTCCTTCAACCGCCTCCGCACTCTCAACGACGGTCACTCGAAAGAGTTACGGGGCTGTGTGTCGTCTTCGGCACTCTATGTGAGGGGGCGGCCACGCAGCAGACATGCGCGTGGGACCCGCCCCGTTTCATCACATCCGATGCCCCATTCAGCCGCTTTTCTTCCGCTTCGCTGGTGTCTGCGGCTAGATTCGCAATGAGTCATATTTTCATCTCCTTAGATCGTAGTTGTACGGTCGTGGGTGCTGGCATCCCGCATCTACCCATATCGGCTACAAGGGGTCACGCAATGGCAGATTTCTCCCGCCTTCCAGGACCGAACGCGGACCTGTGGGACTGGCAGCTCCTGGCTGCGTGCCGCGGGGTGGACAGCTCGCTCTTCTTCCACCCGGAGGGCGAACGGGGAGCGGCGCGGAGTGCTCGCGAGAACTCGGCCAAGGAGGTCTGCATGAGGTGCCCGGTCCGCGCCGAGTGCGCGGCGCACGCGCTGGCGGTGCGCGAGCCGTACGGCGTGTGGGGCGGCCTGACCGAGGACGAGCGCGAGGAGCTCATGGGACGGGCCCGCAACCGCCTGGTGGCGGCGACGGCATCGGCGTCGGCCGGCGGGGAGGCGACCGCGCATCACTGAAGGAACGTTTCTCCAGGACACGGGCGCCGAGGTGCGCTCCGCCCTCAGCGCGACGCCGGCTGGCGCGCCCCCGCCCGGGCCAGCTCGTCGAGCGTCGCCGTCACCGCCGGCACCTGGGCCAGGTCGGGCAGGGTGAGCGCGACGATCTCCCGCCGCACCGCCGGCTCCAGCGCCACCGTGCGCACGCCCCGGGGCCGCACGGACTCGACGGCGAGCTGGGGCAGCACGGCCACGCCCAGGCCGGCCCCGACCAGACCCACGACGGCCGGGTAATCGTCGGTGGCGAAGTCGATGCGGGGCGTGAAGCCGGCGCCCTCGCAGACCTCGACCAGTTGGCCCCGGCAGCGCGGGCAGCCCGCGATCCAGGGTTCCCGGGCCAGTTCCCCGATGGCCACCGACCCCGTGGGCTTCGTGTGGGCGAGCCGGTGCCCCTCCGGCACCAGCGCCACCAGCCGGTCGGTGAGCAGCGGCCGTACGACGAGGTCGTCCCACTCCTCCGCGCCGGCCGCCCCCTCGTAGCGAAAGGCCAGCGCCACGTCGCAGTCGCCCTCGCGCAGCAGCTCGACGGACCTCGGCGGCTCGGCCTCCTCCAGGGACACCCGGGTGCCGGGATGCGCGGCACGCAGTGCGGCCAGGGCCGTCGGGACGAGGGTGGAGCTGCCGCTGGGGAAGGAGACCAGGCGGACCCGCCCCGCGCGCAGCCCGGCGATGGCGGCGACCTCCTCCTCGGCGGCGGTCAGCCCGGCGATGATCCCGGCGGCGTGCCGCACCAGCGCCTCTCCGGCCTGGGTGAGCCGCATCTCCCGGCCGGTGCGCACGAGCAGGGGCGTGCCGACGGAGGCCTCCAGGGCCTTCATCTGCTGGCTGACGGCGGGTTGGGTGCAGCCCAGCTCGCGCCCGGCGGCGGAGAAGGAACCGGTCGATGCCACGGCGCGCAGCACGCGGAGATGACGAGCCTCGATCACACCGTCGAGGATAAGCGACCCTTTGACCGGACGCCGAATAATGCGTCGACGCTTTGATGAGGCTTGTCCTACCGTTCGGCCATGAAGCTTCTCTCAGTGAATCTCGGCCGCGCGAAGGCGGTGCCGTACACGGACCATCCCGAGGGCGTCACCGGCATCGACAAGCAGCCGGTGGACGGAGCCGTACGGGTGAGGGAGCCCGGGCCGGAGGGCACCGGGGCGAGCGGGCTGGCCGGGGACACGGTCTGCGACACCCGTCATCACGGCGGCCCCGACCAGGCGGTCTACGCGATGGCGCGCGAGGACCTGGACGACTGGGAGCGCGAGCTGGGCCGCCCGCTGCCGAACGGCTCCTTCGGCGAGAACCTCACCACGACGGGCGTGGACGTCTGCGGCGCCCTGATCGGCGAGCGCTGGCGCGTGGGCACCGACCTGCTCCTGGAGGTCACCTCCGGCCGCATCCCCTGCCGTACCTTTCAGAGCCATCTGGGCGAGGAGCGGTGGGTGAAGCGGTTCACGGAGAAGGGGGCACCGGGCGCGTACCTGCGGGTGATCGAGCCCGGGGAGATACGGGAGGGCGACCCGGTCGAGATCGTCCACCGGCCCGGCCACGAGGTGACCGTGGCCCTGCAGTTCCGGGCGGTGACGACCGAACGGGAGCTGCTGCCCCGGCTGCTCGCGGCGGGCGGGGCGCTGCACCCGGAGGCGCTGGCGACGGCGCGGAAGTACGTGGCGGGGAGGAGCTCCTGACCCCCTCTCACCAGGAGCCGGTCACCGGTTCCTCACGATCGGCGATCACGATGTGAGCGAAGCGGACGTGCTCGGTCCGGCCCCATAACCTTGCGCCATGACAACGGCATTGATTACGGGATCGACGGCGGGCATCGGCGCCGCGTTCGCGCGGCGGCTGGCGGCGGGCGGACACGACCTGGTGCTGGTCGCCCGCGACACCAAGCGGCTGCGCGAACAGGCGACCGAGCTGCACGACCGGCACGGCATCGAGGCGGAGGTGCTGACGGCCGACCTGGCGACGGACGCCGGGATCGACGCGGTGGCCGCCCGGCTGGGCGAGCGCCGGAACCCCGTCGACCTGCTGGTCAACAACGCCGGCTTCGGCAACAAGGGCCGCTTCCTCGAGGTCTCGATGGCCGACGAGCTGACCATGCTCAAGGTGCACTGCGAGGCGGTACTGCGGCTGACCTCGGCAGCGACGGAGTCGATGCGGGAGCGGGGGCGCGGCGGGGTCGTCAACGTCGCCTCGGTCGCCGCCTTCGTCCCGCGCGGCACGTACGGCGCCTCCAAGGCGTGGGTCGTGCAGTTCACCCAGGGCGTGGCGAAGGACCTGGCCGGCAGCGGGGTGCGCCTGATGGCCCTGTGCCCCGGCTTCGTGCGCACGGAGTTCCACGCGCGGGCCGGGATGGGCACGGACAACATCCCGGGCTGGATGTGGCTCGACGCGGACAAGGTGGTCGCGGCGGCGCTGGGCGATCTGGCGCGGGGGAAGTCCCTGTCGATCCCCGATCCCCGCTACAAGGCGCTGATGGGGGCGGCGAAGCTGGTGCCGCGGGGGGTGCTGGGCGGGATCACCTCGCGGACGGGGCGGAAGTACGGGCCGCGGTAGTCGCGCCCACCACCGCTCGCTGTACCACCGGGTGCTGGCGGCCCGGTCGGTCACGTCTCGGCGCGAGAGGACGGCGCCGAGCCCGTTCTGCGCCCCCTCGTTCACGACACGCGCTCTTCTTCCGGTCCCGCGTCTCCTTTCCGGACTCCGGTCGGGCGGGTGTGGCCGGTTCGCACCTGCCGCGGCTCGTCGTCGTGTCAGCCGCGCGCGGCCGTTCGTACACCGGCACGACACGGGTCTCCGGACGGAAAAGCCCGGCACCCTGGTGGGCGCCGGGCTTTTCTACGAGCGTGTCGCTCAGTGGGCGTGGCCGTGGCCGTGGCCCGCGGCGGCCGGCTCTTCCTCTTCCTTCTTCTCGACGACCAGGGTCTCGGTCGTCAGGAGGAGGGAGGCGATGGAGGCGGCGTTCTCCAGGGCGGAGCGGGTGACCTTCACCGGGTCGATGACGCCGGCCTTGACCAGGTCGCCGTACTCGCCGGTGGCGGCGTTGAAGCCCTGGCCCTTGTCGAGCTCTGCGACCTTGGAGGTGATGACGTAGCCCTCCAGGCCGGCGTTCTCGGCGATCCAGCGCAGCGGCTCGACGGCGGCGCGGCGGACGACCGCGACACCGGTGGCCTCGTCGCCGGTCTTGCCGAGGTTGCCCTCGAGGACCTTGACGGCGTGGACCAGCGCGGAGCCACCACCGGAGACGATGCCCTCCTCGACCGCGGCGCGGGTCGCGGAGATGGCGTCCTCCA
Source organism: Streptomyces mutabilis (assembly GCF_014649815.1). Lineage (GTDB taxonomy): Bacteria > Actinomycetota > Actinomycetes > Streptomycetales > Streptomycetaceae > Streptomyces > Streptomyces mutabilis. Next base: position 371,761 of record NZ_BMTT01000002.1, read on the forward strand.
GACGGTGCTTGCGCTCCTTCAGCTCCACCTCGGTGGCGGCGCCGACCTTGATCACGCACACGCCGCCGGCCAGCTTCGCGAGGCGCTCCTGGAGCTTCTCGCGGTCCCAGTCGGAGTCGGTGGACTCGATCTCGGCCTTGATCTGGGCGACGCGGCCCTCGAGCTCGTCGCGCTTGCCGGCACCGTCGACGATCGTGGTGTCGTCCTTGGTGACGGTGATGCGGCGGGCGGTGCCGAGCACCTCGAGGCCGACCTGGTCGAGCTTGAGGCCGACCTCCTCGGAGATGACGGTGGCGCCGGTGAGGACGGCCATGTCCTGCAGCATCGCCTTGCGGCGGTCGCCGAAGCCCGGGGCCTTCACCGCGACGGCGTTGAAGGTGCCGCGGATCTTGTTGACGACCAGGGTCGACAGGGCCTCGCCCTCGACGTCCTCGGCGATGATCAGCAGCGGCTTGGAGGAGTTGGTCTGGATGACCTTCTCCAGCAGCGGCAGCATGTCGGCGATGGAGGAGATCTTGCCCTGGTTGATGAGGATGTACGGGTCCTCGAGGACGGCCTCCATGCGCTCCTGGTCCGTCACGAAGTACGGCGACAGGTAGCCCTTGTCGAAGGCCATGCCCTCGGTGAAGTCCAGCTCCAGACCGAAGGTGTTGGACTCCTCGACGGTGATGACACCGTCCTTGCCGACCTTGTCCATGGCCTCGGCGATCAGCTCACCGACCTGCTGGTCCTGGGCGGACAGCGCGGCCACGGCGGCGATGTCGGACTTCTCGTCGATCGGGCGGGCGGTGGCGAGGAGGTCCTCGGACACGGCGGCGACGGCCGCGTCGATGCCCTTCTTCAGCAGCGCCGGGGAAGCACCGGCGGCGACGTTCTTCAGGCCCTCGCGGACCAGCGCCTGGGCCAGGACGGTGGCGGTGGTGGTGCCGTCACCCGCGATGTCGTTGGTCTTGGTCGCCACCTCCTTCACCAGCTGGGCGCCGAGGTTCTCGTACGGGTCCTCGACCTCGACCTCACGGGCGATGGTGACGCCGTCGTTGGTGATGGTCGGGGCGCCGAACTTCTTGTCGATGACGACGTTGCGGCCCTTGGGGCCGATCGTCACCTTCACCGTGTCGGCGAGCTTGTTGACGCCGCGCTCGAGGGCGCGACGGGCGTCCTCGTCGAACTTCAGGATCTTCGCCATGGGAGCGTGAGCCCTCTTCCGGAAATCTCGGGGTTATACGGCAACTGCGCCCCCGACGCCCGGCTTTTTAAGGTCGCGGGAGCCAGGGGCGCAGCTGGAAAGCAAGGTGCTTCGGGTGAACTACTTCTCGACGATCGCGAGCACGTCGCGGGCCGAGAGGACGAGGTACTCCTCGCCGTTGTACTTCACCTCGGTGCCGCCGTACTTGCTGTAGAGCACGACGTCGCCGACGCTGACGTCGAGCGGAAGACGGTTGCCGTCCTCGAAGCGGCCCGGGCCCACGGCCAGGACGACGCCCTCCTGGGGCTTCTCCTTGGCAGTGTCCGGAATGACCAGGCCCGAAGCCGTGGTCTGCTCGGCGTCGAGCGGCTGGACCACGATGCGGTCCTCGAGCGGCTTGATGGCAACCTTGGAGCTGGCGGTCGTCACGATCCGACCTCCCCCTTCGGAGATCTCACGGGGTTAACTGTCTGAGGTGGCGACCAGGTCGATCCGTCGTCGCGGGTGCCGGACCTGCCCGTCGCTGTGTTGGCACTCTCCAGGGGGGAGTGCCAGACCCGAGACTATGACCGCGATTAGCACTCGGTCAAGCGGAGTGCCAATGCCGGCGGCGCGTCGGCGGGGTTTCGTCTGGACGCCGGTCCGTGGAGGCACCCCACGCCGGTGCCGGGCTCGCTGGGGGCTGCCGCCCCCACGCCCCCGCTCTTCGGCCTGGACGGCCTCGCCCTCGAACGCCGGACGGGCTGCAAATGCCGGCCTGCGTCCGGAGCGGACGGGCTTGGTTCACCGACCGGCGCCGGGAGGTCAGAGGTAGTCCCCCAGCCGCCCCACCCGCAGCCCCCGCTCCTCGATCGTCTCCAGCAGGGTCTGCGTGCGCGCGCTCAGGCCCGTGCCCGTCGGGTGGTCCGGGTCGACGGCCACGATGTCGCCGGGGCGCAGGCGGTGGTCGCCGCGGGTGTAGGTGAGGCCGCCGTCGGCGTTCAGGGCCGCCCGCCACAGGACGACGGCCGTGATGCCGCAGTCGGCGGCGGCGCGCAGGGTGGTGGTGTCGTAGGTGCCGTAGGGCGGGCGGAAGAGGTGGGAGCGGACGCCGAAGCGGGACCTCAGCTTGGTCTGCTGGCCGCAGATCTCGGCACGCTGGCCGGCGTGGGGCAGACCGCGCAGGGAGCGGTGGTCGAGGGTGTGGTTCTGCAGGCTCGCGCCCACCGAGCGCAGCCGGGCGAAGTGGCCGTACGCCGGTCCGGCGACCGTGTCGGTGAGGAACAGGGTGACCGGGAGGCGGTGTGCGCGAACGAAGTCGGCGAAGTGCGGGTCGCGCTCGGCACTGTCGTCGAAGGTGAGGAAGACGACCGGGTCAGTGGTGCGGACGTGGTCCACGACGGGCGGCAGGCTCTGTCCCCGATCGCTGCCCTGGGCGGGCTCCCCGCCCGCCGGAGGCTGCGCGGACCCGGCGAACTGGGCACATCCGGTGAGCAGTACGGCGGCCAGGGCGGCCCCGGCCGGCCACAGCCGGCCTCGCCTCACAGGTAGTCCTCCAGCCGGGCCACGGCGTATCCCTCGGCGGTGACCTTGTCGAGGAACTCGCGCACCATGTCGCGCATGGTGCCGCCCCAGTCGTCCTCGCCGCGGAAGTGGGTGAGCACGATGTCGCCGGGGTGGATCTTCCGGTCCCACTCGCGGTAGTCCCAGTGGTCCGCGAAGACCTCCTCGTTCCAGATGGGGGCGTACTCGATGCCGCAGGCCTTGGCGGCGCGCAGGGTGTCGCGGTTGTAGTTGCCGTAGGGCGGGCGGAAGACGGTCGGTCGCTTGCCGTAGCGCTTCTCGATCACGTCCTGCATGCCGCAGATCTCGCGCTTCTGCCCGGAGTAGGACAAGCCCGGCAGGTAGGGGTGGTTCAGGGTGTGGTTGCTGAGGGTGACGCCGCGGTCCTGCATGTCCTTGAAGTAGCCGTAGTCCTCCTTGACCAGGTAGTCGCTGAGGAAGGCCGTGTACGGGATCCTCAGCTCGCTCATCATCCGCAGGAACGCCGGGTCCTTCTCGGCGCCGTCGTCGATGGTGAGGAAGACGACCTTCTCCTCGGTGGGGATCGAGGTGAAGACCGGCGGGAGGTTCTCCTGGCCGGTCACCTCGAAGCCCTCGCGGGCCTTGATCTCCGGCTTCTCGGCGGGGGGTGGCGGGGCGGTCAGCGGGACCCTCTTCAGCTTCCAGCGCTTGGCGGCGGCGACCCGGGCGGCGTGCACCGCGCCCAGCTTGGACGCGTAGGCGTCCAGGGTGCGGGCCGGGGGCGCCTGGAGGGGCTGCCGGCCGGCGGCGCCGCGCACCTCGGAGGCGTCCTGCGCACAGCCGGAGGCGAGGGCGGCGACGGCGAGCACGGCGAGGCCGCCGCGCATCCGGAGCCTTGGAGAGGAGGAGCGAAACACCCCGAACACCCGGCTTTTGTCATTTTGTACGACTGCTCGCATGGTGCCGGATCCTCGCAGTCCGGGGCCGCCGAACCCGGCCCGACACCGCACCGGAGGCACACCATCCACCGACTGGCCCACAATGTTCCGGTGAACGACCTCGACGCCCTCCTCGCCCTGCTCACCCCCGAGGGCCGCGCCCTCCTCGACGCGGTGCGCGACACCGACCCGGCACGGGAGCTGGCGGTCGCGACCCGGTTGCGGCGCACGCACCCCGCGGAGCTGGTGTCGGCAGCGCTCGGGCAGGCGCGGCTGCGGCAGCGGGCGGTGGCGAAGTTCGGGGCCGAGGACGCCGGGCGGATGTTCTTCACGCCCAACGGTGTCGAGCAGTCGACGCGGGCGAGCGTGGCGGCGTACCGGGCGGAGTGCCTCAAGGGCCTGGGCGTGGCCTCCGTCGCCGACCTGTGCTGCGGGATCGGTGGCGACGCGATCGCTTTCGCCCGCGCCGGGATCCGGGTACTGGCCGTCGACCGGGATCCGCTGACGTGCGGGGCGGCCCGCGCCAACGCCGACGCGCTCGGTCTCGCCGGCCTGATCGAGGTGCGCGAGGCCGACGTGACGGAGGTGGACACGACCGGGTACGACGCCGTGTTCGTCGACCCCGCCCGGCGTTCCTCCAAACGTGGCCGGATCTTCGATCCGGAGGCCTACTCCCCTCCCCTGTCCTGGGCCGTGTCCACCGCGCTCGGGGCGCCGCTCGGCCTGCTGAAGATCGCGCCCGGCATTCCGCACGAGGCGATCCCCGCGGAAGCGACGGCCGAGTGGGTCTCGGACGGCGGGGACGTCAAGGAGGCCATGCTGTGGTTCGGCCCGGACGTGACACCGGGGGCGCGGCGGGCGACGCTGCTGCCCGCCATGGCGGGCATTCACGTGACACCCGGGACCATGCTCCCGGACCCCGAGGTCCGGGAGGTCGGGAGGTACCTGTACGAGCCGGACGGCGCCGTCATCCGCGCCCACTTGGTCGCCGAGGTCGCCGAGGAACTCGACGGCGGGCTCATCGACCCGACCATCGCCTACGTCACCGCCGACGAACCGCACCGCACGCCGTACGCCACCGCGTACGAGATCACCGATCAACTCCCTTTCAACGTCAAGAGACTGAAGGCGCTGCTGCGCGAGCGCGGCGTCGGCACGCTGACCGTCAAGAAGCGGGGCTCGGCGGTCGAGCCGGAGGAACTGCGGCGCAAGGTCAAGCCGCAGGGACCGAACGCGGCGACGGTTTTCCTGACCCGGGTGGCGGGGGCTCCGACGATGCTGATCGGGCATCCCGTCCGCTAAGCGGTGTCCGTCTCCCGTACCCGGCGCCACAGGAGTTCGCGTTCGCGTTCGTTGCGGGCGAGGGACGCGGCGCGTTCGAACTCCGCCCGGGCCTCGGCCGTACGGCCCAGGCGGAGGAGGAGGTCGCCGCGGACGCTGGGGAGCAGGTGGTAGTCGCGCAGGGCGGGTTCCGCGGCGAGGGCGTCGACCAGCGCGAGCGCCGGGGCCGGGCCCTCGGCCATCGACACCGCGACCGCGCGGTTGAGTTCGACGACCGGTGACGGGGCGCGGGCCGCGAGCAGGCCGTAGAGCGCGGCGATGCGCGGCCAGTCGGTCTCCTCGTACGTGTACGCCGTCGCGTGGCAGGCGGCGATCGCGGCCTGGAGGACGTACGGGCCGGGGGAGCCGGAGGCCCTGGTGGCGTGGGCGTGGTCGAGGGCGGTGACGCCGCGGGTGATGAGCATGCGGTTCCAGCGGCGGCGGTTCTGGTCCTTGAGCAGGACCGGCGTGCCGTCGGGGCCGGTGCGGGCGGCGGTGCGGGACGCCTGGAACTCCAGCAGGGCGGTCAGGCCGTGGACCTCGGGTTCCTTCGGCATCAGGGCGGAGAGTACGCGGGCCAGACGCAGGGCGTCCTCGCACAGGCCGGGGCGGAGCCAGTCGTCGCCGGAGGTGGCGGCGTAGCCCTCGTTGAAGATCAGGTAGATGACCTCCAGGACCGAGCCGAGGCGGGCCGCGCGGTCCGGACCGTGGGGCACCTCGAAGGCGATGTCCTTGCGGGCCAGGGTGCGTTTGGCGCGCACGATGCGCTGCGCGACCGTCGGCTCCGGGACGAGGAAGGCACGGGCGATCTCGGGGGTGGTCAGGCCGCCGATCAGGCGGAGAGTGAGGGCGATGCGGGCCTCGGCGGACAGCACCGGGTGGCAGGCGGTGAAGACGAGGCGCAGCAGGTCGTCGTCGATGTCCTCCGGGTCGGCGGGCTCCTCGGGCGGTGGTGCCGCGGTGGACAGGTCGCGGCCGATCTCCGCGAGCTTGCGGGCGTAGTTCTCGCGGCGCCGGATCAGGTCGACGGCACGGCGCCGGGCGGTGGCCATGAGCCAGGCGCCCGGTTTGTCGGGCACGCCGTCCCGGGGCCACTGCTCCAGGGCCGCGACCATCGCGTCCTGCGTGAGTTCCTCGGCGATACCGACGTCCCGGACCAGGCGGGCGACGCCGGCGATGACGCGTGGGGACTCCAGGCGGAAGACCGTCTCGATGGCCTCGGTGGGCTCGACGGCTTCGGTGGGCTCGGTGGGCTGTGGTTCCACAGCCCACCATGCAACAGCCCCAGGGCCCGCGGCGCAAAGCGCGGGCTCAGCCCTCCATCAGCTCCCGCACCTCGCAGGTCACCGTCCAGTACTCCTCGTGCGCCTTGAGGAAGCGCTTGGTCCACTCGACCGCCTCCGCCTTGTCCTTCGCCTGGAGAAGCGAGTAGCCGCCGATGACCTCCTTGGACTCGGTGAACGGCCCGTCGGTGACGGACAGTTGCCCGCCCTCGTAGTGGACGCGGGTGCCCTGGGCGGTCGGGGTCAGCCCGGCGGTGTCGAGCAGCACGCCGGCCTTCGTCATCTCCTCCATCAGCTTCTCCATGCGCTGCACCAGCTCGGGGCTGGGGCCGCCGGAGAGGGCGTCGTTCTCCTCGATCCGGATCAGCGACAGGAAGCGGGGCATGGTGACTCCTCGGGTGGGTCGGGGGCCGGGTCCGTCCCGGCCTCTCACCCGTGCGTCGAACGGGCGGGGCGTGGATCGACAGGTGCCCCGGATCCTTTCCGGATTCCCTCCGGGACTTCTCTCAGCGCAGCGATCCCCACAGCTCACCGGCGTCCGGCTCCAGGGCCACCACCCGGTTGGCGTCCCAGGGGGCCGGTACGACGGGCATCGTGACGGTGCGTACGCCGTCCGCCGACAGGCCGCCCAGGCTGCGGCCGAGGCTGATCAGCTCGCCCAGCGAGTCCAGGCCGGTGTCGGTGGTGAGGCTGCCGGTGACCGCGTCGGCGACCTGGTAAAGCCGGGTGGGTTCGGTGAGCAGGTCGGTGCCGGAGATCTGCTCCAGCAGGGCCTTGACCAGTTTGTGCTGGAGTTCTATGCGGGCGAGGTCGCTGCCGCCCTCCAGGCCGTACCGGGTGCGGGCGAGACCCAGTGCTTCGGTGCCGTCGAGGTGGTGGGTGCCGGCGTCCAGGCGCAGGTGGCTCTTGTCGTCGTCGATGTCCGCGTCCGTGGTGACCGTGACCCCGCCGAGCGCGTCGACCAGTTCGGCGAAGCCGGAGAAGTCGATCTCCATGTAGTGGTCCATGCGGACACCGGTCATCGACTCGACGGTCTTGACCGCGCAGACCGGCCCGCCCAGGGCGTAGGCGGTGTTGAACATGGCACCGCTCGCCTCCCGGGTCGAACCGCCGGACGGCAGCGGGCAGGACGGGCGGTCGACGAGCGTGTCGCGGGGGATGCTGACGACGGTGGCGGCGGTCCGGCCGGCGTCGAGGTGGACGACCATCGCCGTGTCCGAGCGGGCGCCCTCGCTGTCGCCGCCGCCCAGTTCCCGGTTCTCCTCGCCGCCGCGCGAGTCGGAGCCGAGGACCAGTATGTTCAGGGCGCCGGTGGGCACCGGGGACGCGGAGGGCGATGCGGAGGGGACGGTGACCGGCCTCGCCGGGCGGTCGTCGCCGAGCGCGCCGTTGATGTCGACGCTCTTGATGTTGTCGTTGAGGTGCCAGTAGGCCCAGCCCGCCGCGGCGGCCCCCAGCAGCAGGGCCCCGACCAGGGCGAGACCGGCGGCCCGCAGCCCTTTCGAGCGCCCGCTCGGCCCACCCGGCCCGCCCCGCGCGTCCCGCCCCGCCATGCGTCCGCCCCCGCTCGTGCCGGTCCCATTCGGGTCCCCACCCGAATGCCCCATCGCCAGGAACATACGTCTGAATTGTTGAAAGCAGGAACATGCGGGACGGCATTCTGCGGGAATTCTCAGACCTCGGAGCCTGCCGAACGTTTCGGGGAGGGACGGCGGCCGACCTCGGGCGTCAGGCCGTCGGAGGCGCCGCCGTGCTGCTGCGCACCTCCAGGCTGGTGGCCAGCTCCACCCGGGTCGCCGCCGCCGAGCCGTCGTCGCGCCCGAGGTCCAGGACCAACCGGGCCGCCGCCTCGGCCATCTCCATCAGCGGCTGCCGTACGGTCGTCAGCGGCGGCCCCACCCAGCGCGCCACCGGCAGGTCGTCGAACCCGACCACGCTCAGGTCCTGCGGGATGCGCAGCCCCAGCTCGCGCGCGGCCTCGTACAGTCCGAGCGCCTGGAGGTCGTTGCCGGCGAAGACGGCGGTCGGCCGGTCGGGGCGGCGCAGCAGCTCCAGGCCCTGCCGGTAGCCGGCCTCGTGGTGGAAGTCGCCGTTGACGATCAGACCGGGGTCGACCGGCAGCCCGGCCGTCTCCAGGGCGGCCCGGTAGCCGTCGACGCGGGCGCGGCTGCACATCATCCGGGTGGGTCCGCTGATCGCGCCGATGCGGGTGTGGCCGAGGTCGACCAGGTGCCGGGTGGCGGCGAGCCCGCCCTGCCAGTTGGTGGCGCCGATGGACGGCACGTCGGCGCCCGGGTCGCCGGCCGGGTCCATCACCACGAACGGGATGGAGCGGCTGGTGAGCAGGGCCCGCTGGGACTCGTCGAGGCCCGACAGGACGAGGATCACGCCGTGCGGGCGGCGGGCGGCCACCTGGTCGGCCCAGCTGCGGCCGGGGGTGAGGCGTCCCGCGCTCTCCGAGAGCACGACGCTGAGCCCCGCGTCCCGCGCCACGTTCTCCACCCCGCGGATGACCTCCATCGCCCAGGCGCTCTCCAGTTCGTGGAAGACCAGGTCGATCAGGGGCGAGCGGGTCGCCTCGGCCCGCCTGCGCCGGTAGCCGTGGGTGCGCAGCAGTTCCTCCACGCGGGAGCGGGTCGCGGGGGCTACGTCGGCGCGGCCGTTGAGGACCTTCGAAACAGTCGGCGCCGACACACCGGCCTCGCGCGCGATCTCGGCGAGGGTCGCGGTCTGCGCGGGGCGCCTCTGAGTCCGGGTTCCGGCGGGCTGCGGGGATGTCATGATGGCGATCGTAACCCTGTAGGCCCTTGTGACGTACCCCTCGGACGACCATGGGCGGTCGGAACATTCGCCCCAAACGTCGAAACGTTCGACATCCCGACGGCCCGGCGCGAGCGCCTCTTCCTCCCGGGCTCCTTCGCCTTCATGGCCGTGCCGACGCTGACGGCGGCCCTCGTGTGGGGGCCGTGGCTCGCGCTGCTCCCGCCGGCGTCCGCCGCTCACCGGGGGATGCAGGCCCTGCTCGTCACCGTCCGGGAGCGCCGGAACGGCAGGTTGCTGTGGCGGAGGCCCACGATGGGCGCCGTGGGCCTCGCGACCTCCCCGCTCAGTCCGCGGCCACCGACTCGAACCGCCACCGGTGCACCGCCCGGGTGACCAGACCGGCGTCCGGTTCCGGCAGTTCCGGCAGCTCGGCGTCGTAGGCGGCGTCCCACCAGGTGATGACGAGGACCCGGTCCTGCGGGGCACGCAGGGTCTCCCGGCGGACCGGGGCGTCGGCGAGCGGCTGCGCCCGCGCCCATGCGAGCAGGTCCTCGCCCCGGCCGGGCACCGCCCGCGCCTCCCACATCAGCGCGACGGTCACGAGTACAGGTTCTCCTTGCTGACCTCGTGCACGTGGTCGTGGACGTGCGGGTGGCCGCGCCCCGGCACGTGCGGGTCGGTCACCGGCAGCGACGAGTCGGCCGACAGGTCCCAGTCGGAGGCGGCCCGGTTCCGGGCGACCATCTCGGCGCCGAGCGCGGCCACCATCGCGCCGTTGTCCGTGCACAGCTTGGGACGCGGCACGCGCAGCCGGATACCGGCCGCCTCGCAGCGCTCCTGGGCCAGCGCCCGCAGCCGGGAGTTGGCGGCCACGCCGCCGCCGATCATCAGGTGGTCGACGCCCTGGTCCTTGCAGGCCCGCACGGCCTTGCGGGTGAGCACGTCCACGACCGCCTCCTGGAAGGACGCCGACACGTCGCGCACCGGCACCTCCTCCCCCGCCGCCCGCTTGGCCTCGATCCAGCGGGCCACGGCCGTCTTCAGGCCGGAGAAGGAGAAGTCGTAGGCCGGGTCGCGCGGGCCGGTGAGGCCGCGCGGGAAGGCGATCGCGTCCGGGTCGCCCTCGCGCGCGTAGCGGTCGATGACCGGGCCGCCGGGGAAGCCCAGGTTCAGCACGCGGGCGATCTTGTCGAAGGCCTCGCCGGCCGCGTCGTCGATGGTGGCGCCCATCGGGCGGACGTCGGAGGTGATGTCGGAGGAGAGCAGTAGCGACGAGTGGCCGCCGGAGACGAGCAGGGCCATCGTCGGCTCGGGCAGCGGGCCGTGCTCCAGCTGGTCGACGCAGATGTGCGAGGCGAGGTGGTTGACGCCGTAGAGGGGCTTGCCGAGGGCGTAGGCGTACGCCTTGGCCGCCGAGACGCCGACCAGCAGGGCGCCCGCGAGACCGGGACCGGCGGTGACCGCGATGCCGTCGAGGTCCCGCGCGCTCACCCCCGCCTCCTTCAGGGCGCGGTCGATGGTGGGGACCATGGCCTCCAGGTGGGCGCGGCTCGCCACCTCGGGGACGACGCCGCCGAAGCGGGCGTGCTCGTCGACGCTGGACGCGACGGCGTCGGCCAGCAGGGTGGTGCCCCGGACGACACCGACACCGGTCTCGTCGCAGGAGGTCTCGATCCCCAGGACCAGAGGTTCGTCAGGCATGGTTGTCGGTTCCTCGTTCGGTTCCCGGCAGGGAGGTGGAAGGGTCGGTCAGGCGCATCACCAGGGCGTCCACGTTCCCCGGCTGGTAGTAGCCGCGCCTGAAGCCGATGGGCTCGAAGCCGAAGCGCTCGTACAGCCGCTGGGCGCGGGTGTTGTCCACCCGGCACTCCAGCAGGACCTCGGTGCACTCGAAGGCGGTGGCCGCCCGCAGCAGTTCGGTCAGCAGCCGCGCGCCGAGGCCGGTGCCCCAGTGGTCGCGGGCGACGGCGATGGTCTGCACGTCGGCCTGCTCGCCTGAGGTGACGAGCCCCGCGTAGCCGACGACCCGTCCGTCCGTCTCGGCGACCACGTACCGCCGGGTCGCGCCGGGGCCGCGCGCGTGGGCCAGCTCGGACCAGAACATGCCGCGCGACCAGGCGTCCTCCGGGAACAGCTCCCGTTCCATCAGGAGGACGGGGTCGATGTCCCACCAGCGCATCTCGCGCAGCACGGCGGTCGCGGGCCCGGCAGTGGCTGACTCGGTCACTTGGGGGTGACCACCTTGTAGTTCTTGGGCACCTGGGCGTCTGGTCGGCGCAGGTACAGCGGCCGGGGCGCGGGCAGTTCCTCGCCCGCCGCGAGCTTCTCGGCGGCCAGGGACGCCAGGGCGGCGGCGGACACGTGCTCCGGCTCGTGCGCCTTCGGGAAGGTGCCCGGGTACAGCAGCGCGCCCGCGCCGACGGCCGGGAGCCCGGCCACCTGCTCGGCGATGTCGGCGGGACGGTCGACCGCCGGGTCGGTGAGGCGGGTGCGGGAGTCGGCGTACCGGGCCCAGTAGACCTCCTTGCGGCGGGCGTCGGTCGCCACCACGAAGGGTTGCTCCAGGTCGGCGGCGTAGGCGAGGCCGTCCAGCGTGCACACGCCGTGCACGGGCACGCCGAGCGCGAGCCCGAAGGTGTCCGCGGTCATCAGGCCGACGCGCAGCCCGGTGTACGGGCCGGGGCCGATGCCGGCGACGATGCCGGTGACGGCGTCGAGGCGCAGTCGGGCCTCGGCGAGCACGCGGTCGACGGCGGGCAGCAGCAGCTCACCGTGGCGGCGTGCGTCCACCTGGCTCGACGAGGCGATGACGTCCGTACCGTCGTGCAGCGCGACGGTCACGGCGGGCGTGGCGGTATCCAGAGCGAGCAAGAGCACGCAAACAGCCTACGGCGCCGCGGGGCCCGTGTCGGACGCCCCGGTGGGCGGCGCCGCGGGCGGCGGATGCGCGCGCCGGGCCGCGTCGGCACGCCCACCCGTCGACGGACCTCGCCGTGTCGCGCACCGCGGTCATACGGTCACGTACTGCTACCTTCGCCGCAGACGGACGCACGACGTACGAAGACGAGGTGGTCGCCCAGTGGCAAGCAGCAGCGCCGGTGTCGTCGCCGGTCTCACGGCGGCGGCGCTGGCCACGATCGGGTTCCTCGCCCATCAGGCGTCGGTCGCCGCCCCGCACGACGCCGGCCGGGGCCACGCGAGCAGCTCGCCCGCCCCCGGCGCCCCCAAGGCGCCCCGCGACCGACTGCACCCGGACGCCCTGCCCGCGGGGACCGGAAGGGGTGAACGGGTGGTGTACTCGGTGGACGACGACCGGGTGTGGCTGGTCGGCGCCGACGACCGGGTCCGGCGCACCTTCAGGATCACACCCAGCACGGTCGACCCGGCGCCGGGCACCTACGCGGTCACGTCCCGTTCCAACCGGGTCACCGGCTCCGACGGCATCCCGGTCGAGCACGTCGTGCGCTTCACCAGCGTCGACGGCGTGGTCATCGGGTTCAGCGCGGCCGTGGACGGCTCGATGGCGAAGCCCGACCCGGACGAGCGCACCGGCGGCATCCGGCAGACCCGGGCGGACGGCGACGCGATGTGGGAGTTCGCGACGATCGGGCAGCAGGTCGTCGTGGTTCGCTGACCCCCGGAGCCCCCCCTCGGCGACCGCGACCTCAGGCGGCCTCGCGGTGCTCCCGGACCGGTCGCCGGGTCCCCGGCTCGGGTGCGCGCGGCGGCGTCGAGACCGCCTTCGCGGCGACGCAGGACGCGAGCAGGTCGTACATGGACACACGGGTGGGCGCGGGCCCCGGCTGCGGCTTGGTCTCCGACATGGAGGCCTCCTGATGGTCGGGGGCGGCGTAGTTAGGCTTACCTAACTACGAGCTGGGTACCATGTGACCACGCGCAGGACCCGGAACGCAACATCTTGCCGACGTGTTGTCGGGACGGCCCGCGAGCGGTGCGGGGCCCGCGGCTCAGACGGCGAGCACGCTCAGGTCGGCCGTGGTCCAGCGCTCGCCGACGCCCGTCAGCGTCACGTACCGCACCTCGTCGGTGGTGTCGCCCACGGCCCGGCGGATCCGCACCTGCAGCCGGTCGTCGGTCAGCTCCTCGACCTTGCCCTCGCCCCACTCCACGACGATCACCGAGTCGGGCAGCGAGACGTCGAGGTCGAGGTCCTCCATCTCGTCCAGTCCACCGGAGAGCCGGTAGGCGTCGACGTGGACGAGCGGCGGGCCGTCGCCGAGGGAGGGGTGCACGCGGGCGATCACGAAGGTCGGGGAGGTGACGGCGCCACGCACGCCCATGCCCTCGCCGAGCCCGCGGGTCAGCGTCGTCTTGCCCGCACCCAGCTCCCCGCTGAGCATCAGCAGGTCACCGGCGCGCAGCACTTCGGCGAGCCTGCGGCCCAGCTCCCGCATCTGCTCCTGGGAGGTGACGGTGATCTCGACGGCGGGGGTGTGCTCGGAGGACCCGGCCGGGCCCTGCGGTGCTGCTGGTGCTTCCATAGGCATCCACGGTAGCCGCTGCCGGAGCGGCGGCCCGCCCGTCCGAGCCGCCGCTCTCACACGACCGCGCCGTGCGCCGCCTCCTGCGCTCGGGCGAGCAGGTCGGCGAGCCGGTCGGTGACCAGTTCCGGATGCTCCAGCATCACCAGATGCCCCGCGTCCGGCACCAGCACCAGCTCGGCGTCCGGCAGCAGATCGGCGATCGCCTCGCTGTGCTCGCTCGGCGTCACCAGGTCCCGCACCCCGGCCAGCACGAGCACGGGCAGGCCCGCGAAGCGGGCGAGGGCCCCGGTCTTGTCGTGGTCGTTGAAGGCCGGGTAGTACTCGGCCACCACGTCGATCGGCGTCGACTCGATCATCCGCTCGGCGAACCGCGCCACGGCCGGGTCGATGTCCCGGGACGCGAACGAGTACCGCTTGATGATCCCGGCGAACAGGTCCGCCGTCGCCCGCCGCCCCTTCTCCACCAGCTCGGCCCGCTGCCCCAGCGCCTTCAGCACGCCCGGCAGCACCCGCCGCACCGCGTTGACACCGGCAACGGGCAGCCCGAAGTTCACCTCGCCGAGCCGCCCGGAGGACGTGCCGACCAGGGCGACGCCGACGACCCGCTCGCGGATCAGGTCGGGGAACGCGTCGGCCAGGGCCATCACGGTCATGCCGCCCATGGAGTGCCCGACCAGCACGATCAGGCCCTCGGGCGCGGCCGTGTCGATGACGGCCTTCAGGTCGCGGCCCAGCTCGTCGATGGTGACCGGCCGGTCGTCCCGCGCCTGGGCCACGCCCCGCCCGGACCGGCCGTGGCTGCGCTGGTCCCAGTGCACGGTGCGGACGACTCCCCGGAGGGCCGCCCGCTGGAAGTGCCAGGAGTCCTGGTTGAGGCAGTACCCGTGGCTGAAGACGACGGTCACGGGGGCGGGCTCCTTGCGGCCGAACAGCCGCCGGCGGCGCAGGGTGAGCGCGGACTCCGTCTCCGGCTCGACGTCGTCGACCTCGTAGTACAGCTCGGTGCCGTCGTCGGCGTACGCCCTCCCGGGGATGCCGCGCAGTCCGCCGTAGGGCCCCGCCGAGTCGAGGGCGAGCCGCGCCTTCTGGCGCATGCCGCGGCCGACGGTCAGCCGCTCTATCGCCACGCCCGCCGCGGCACCCGCCGCGACCACGCCTATCGCGACGCCGGCGATGCCGGTCGCCCGGCGCCAGCCGCCGACGGCGGCCTCGGTGGCGGCCTCCGTGGCGGAGACGACGGCCGACGCGAAGGCCTCCGCGTTGCTCTCGCTCACGTACACCGCTCCTCTTCGCCGGGGTCCGCCGGGCTGCTGTGCGGATACCCGCTGGTCGTCGGTTCACCTGTGCCGCGCCCGTGCGCGTCACGCCGCGGACGGGCGCGTCACCGGTTCCACGTCACTCGTTCAAGTCACCCGGGCCGAGTCGCCCGTTCACGCCGTCCGTTCGAGTCGCCCGTCCGAGTCACTCGTTCACGTGGACGCGCGGAACGCGTGTTCCGATCCGGGTGACGATCTCGTACGCGATGGTGCCCGCCGCCTGCGCCCAGTCCTCGGCGGTGGGCTCCCCGCGGTCGCCGGGG
The DNA here is from genome assembly GCF_014649815.1 of Streptomyces mutabilis. Lineage (GTDB taxonomy): Bacteria > Actinomycetota > Actinomycetes > Streptomycetales > Streptomycetaceae > Streptomyces > Streptomyces mutabilis. The sequence goes on from NZ_BMTT01000002.1 coordinate 386,838, forward strand.
CCGAACAGCACCGCCTCGGCGCCCGGCTCGAGCCGCTCCCCGCCCAGGTCGACGACGAACTGGTCCATCGCGATCCGCCCCGCGACCGTGCGCCACTTGCCGCCGACCAGAACCGGGCCGGCGGACGAGGCGTGGCGCGGGACGCCGTCCGCGTAGCCGAGGGGAATGAGGCCGAGGGTGGTCTCGCCGGAGGTGGCGTAGTGGTGCCCGTAGCTGACGCCGTGGCCGCCGGGAACCTGCTTGACCAGGGCCAGGGAGGCGGACAGCGTCATCACGGGGCGCAGTCCGAAGTCGGCGGGGGTGCCGATCTCGGGGCTGGGCGAGACGCCGTACATCGCGATGCCGGGGCGTACGAGGTCGAAGTGGGACTCGGGGAGGGTGAGCGTGGCCGGCGAGTTGGCGATGTGCCGCACCTCGGGGCGTACGCCCTGCTGCTCCGCGTACGCCGTCATCTCCCGGAAGCGGGTGAGCTGCGCGGTGATGGAGGGGTGCCCGGGCTCGTCGGCGCAGGCGAAGTGCGACCAGAGCCCGGTGACGCGCAGCAGCCCCTCGGCCTCGGCCCGCAGTGCCGCGCCGACCAGTTCCTCCCAGTCAGCGCCGGGCTGGCAGCCGCCCCGCCCCAGCCCGGTGTCGGCTTTGAGCTGCACCCGCGCGGGGACTGCCGCCCGCCGTGCCGCCCCGACGACCTCCTCCAGGGCCCACATGCCGCTGACGGACACGTCGAGCCCGGCTTCGACGGCCTCGCGCCAGGGGCCGCCCGGCGTCCACAGCCAGCACATGATCCGCAGGTCCTCCGGCAGCGCCGGGTCCGCGCGCAGCGCGAGGGCCTCCTGCGGGGTGGCGGTGCCGAGCCAGGTCGCGCCCGCCGCGACGGCCGCGCGGGCGCACTCGGTGGCGCCGTGACCGTAGGCGTCAGCCTTGACCACGGCCATGAAAGCCGCCCCGGGGGCCCGTTCGCGCAGGGCTCGGACGTTGGCCCGCAGGGCGGCCAGATCGATCTCGGCCCGGGCCCGCGCCTGCGCGTCCCACCGAGCAGCTGTCTCACTCATCGTGTCCCCAGTCTCTCAGAGCACCCGGCGCCCGCTCCGCCCTCAGTCGTTAAGGTGCCCGGCATGAGCATCATCGGGGTCGGGATCGACGTGGCAGAGATCGAGCGGTTCGGCGCGTCGCTGGAACGTACGCCGGCCTTGGCGCGGCGGCTCTTCGTGGAGAGCGAGTTGCTGCTGCCCGGCGGTGAGCGCCGGGGTGTCGCCTCGCTCGCCGCCCGGTTCGCGGCGAAGGAGGCGCTGGCGAAGGCGCTCGGCGCGCCCGCCGGGCTGCGCTGGACGGACGCCGAGGTGTACGTCGAGGACAGCGGGCAGCCGCGGCTGCGGGTGACGGGGACGGTGGCGGCCCGGGCGGCGGAGCTCGGGGTGGCGTCGTGGCATGTGTCGATGAGTCACGACGCGGGGGTGGCCTCGGCGGTGGTGATCGCGGAGGGGTAGGCCGGCCGCGGGTCGGTGTGGCCGGTTCCGTGCCCACTGGACCCGGACCGGTGGGGTCAGTTCTGCGCCGGCTGGACCCGGACGTGCATGCGCTCGCCCTGAGCGCCGTACAGGGCTATCCATTCGACGGGCCGGTCCCCCGCGTTGGCGATCCCGTGCGGGATGCGCGTGTCGAACTCCGCCGTCTCACCGGCCGTCAGGACCAGGTCGTGGTCCCCGAGGGCGAGGAGCAGGCGGCCGGAGAGGACGTAGATCCACTCGTGGCCCTCGTGCGAGCCCTGTTCCGGCCGCGGGGTCCACTCGGTGCGGGCGACCGCGGGCGCGGGCAGGATCTGTTTGTACGCGTGCAGCCCGTCGTTGGGGTTGCGGGTGAGCGGGACCCAGGTCTGGCCGTGCCGGGTGAACGGGCGCGGGTGGACGCCTGGGTCGCCGGTGCGGGAGCCGACCAGTTCGTCCAGGGGCAGGCGGTGCGCCCCGGCCAGCGGCAGCAGGTGCCGCAGCCCCGGCTCGCGCTGCCCCGACTCCAGCCGGGACAGCGTGGACACGGAGATGCCGGTGGCGGCGCCGAGCTGGGCCAGCGTGAGGCCACGGGCCTGCCGGATGGCGCGCAGGCGGGCCCCCAGCGAGGTCATCACCTGTGCCGTCTCGTCGTCACCCATGGACCAACTGTCCCCCATCGCGGACGGGGGGCCGTGCGTGTCCACCGCGTACGGGGAAGACTCGACGGCATGCGGACTGCGTACGGCGTGGAAATGATCAGGACGGCCGAACGGGAGCTGATGGCACGGCTCCCCGAGGGGGCGTTGATGCAACGGGCGGCGGCCGGGCTCGCCGCCGCCTGCGCCCAGGTGCTCGGGCGGGTGGCCGGCCGGGTCTACGGCAGCCGGGTGGTGCTGCTGGTCGGCAGCGGGGACAACGGCGGCGACGCCCTGTACGCCGGGGCCCGCCTGGCCCGGCGGGGAGCGGGGGTGACGGCGGTGCTGCTCACGCCGGAGCGCGCGCACGGCGGGGGGCTGACGGCGTTGCGCCGGGCGGGCGGGCAGGTCGCGGAGGCCGGCGGCGGGAGTGCCGGTGAGCTGATCGGGCGGGCGGACCTGGTCGTCGACGGCATCGTGGGGATCGGCGGCAAGGGCGGACTGCGGGAGGCCGCGGTACCGCTCGCCGACGCGGCGGCGCGGTCGCGGGCCCCCGTCGTCGCGGTGGACCTGCCGAGCGGGGTCGACGCGGGCACCGGGCAGGTGCGCGGGGCGGCCGTACGGGCCGACCTGACGGTGACGTTCGGGGCCCACAAGCCGGGGCTGTTGGTCGATCCGGCGCGGGAGTACGCGGGGTCGGTGCGGCTCGTGGACATCGGGCTGCCGCTGCCGAACGACGCGGCCGAGCTGGAGGCGTTGCAGCACGCGGACGTGGCGCGGCTGCTGCCGGTGCCGGGTGTGGAGAGCGACAAGTACCGGCGGGGAGTCGTGGGCATCGCCGCCGGGTCGGCGCGTTACCCGGGCGCGGCCGTGCTCGCCGTCGCCGGGGCGCTGCGGGGCGGGGCCGGGGCGGTGCGGTACGTCGGTCCGGCCGGGGACGCGGTGCTCGCCCGTTATCCCGAGACGCTCGTGTCGGACCAGGGCCCGAAGCGGGCGGGGCGCGTGCAGGCGTGGGTCGTCGGGCCGGGGGCCGGTGACGACGCCGGGACCGTGGCCGAGGTGCTGGCCGCGGAGGTGCCGGTGCTGATCGACGCGGACGGGCTGCGGCTGGCGGACGCCGGGACGGTGCGGCGACGTACGGCACCGACGCTGATGACGCCGCACGCCGGGGAGGCGGCGGCACTGCTCGGGGTGGCCCGCGAGGAGGTCGAGGGGGCGCGGCTGGCCTCGGCGCGGGAGTTGGCGGGGCGGTACGGGGCGACGGTGCTGCTGAAGGGGTCGACGACGGTGGTGGCCGGGGCGGAGGGAGGGCCGGTGCGGGTCAACTCGACGGGGACGTCGTGGCTCGCGACTGCGGGGAGCGGGGACGTACTGTCCGGGCTCGCGGGGTCGCTGCTGGCGGCGGGGCTGTCGACGCGGGACGCGGGGAGTGCCGGGGCGTATCTGCACGGGCTGGCGGGGCGGTTCGCGGCGGACGGGGCGCCGGTGGGGGCGCACGAGGTCGCGGAGGCGGTGGGGCGGGCGTGGCGGGATGTGCGGGGGTTCGAGCCTGGGGGGTGAGCGGGGGCTCGGTGCCGGGCGGGCGTTGAGTGGGCGACCGCCCGCGCCTTCGGGAGCCACGGCAGTCACGGCAGGAACCGGAGCTACGGCACCCCAGGGGCGCATGGTCACTGTTCAGCCATGACGCCTGACCCCGTCTCAGCCTTCTCGCACATCGACTCGCTGCCCAGAGCCGAGTTCGCGTTCCCCGGCCCCCTGCGCGACCAGCTCGTGGCGGCGATCCTCGACGGGTCCGAGACTTCCACGACCGGCCTCGTCGTCGAGTACGAGCGGGACGGGAGCCGTTGCCCGAGGTGGGGCATCGGTCGGTGGTCGTCGACTCGGACGATCGGCCGGCCGCCGGCATCGAGGTGACCGAGGTCCGCGTCGTCCCGCCGGGCCGGGTGGACCTCGTCCACGCGGTGGACGAGGGCGAGGGGTACACCGGCGTGACCGAATGGCGGGCCGGGCACGGGCGGTTCCGGCACCGCGCGGAGATCCGCGCCGCCCTGGACGACCCCGGGTTCGCGGTGGACGACGAGACGCAGGCGGTGCTGGAGCGCTTACGTCTCGTCGCCGACCTGCGTCACGCGGACCGGTGGGTCACTCCACCGTCACCGACTTCGCGAGGTTCCGCGGCTGGTCCACCTCGTTGCCGCGGGCCGTAGCCAGCTCGCAGGCGAAGACCTGGAGCGGGACCGTCGCCACCAGCGGCTGGAGGAGCGTCGGCGTGGCCGGGACGCGGACGAGGTGGTCGGCGTAGGGCACGACCGCCTCGTCGCCCTCCTCGGCGATGACGATGGTGCGGGCGCCCCGGGCCCGGATCTCCTGGATGTTGGACACGATCTTGTCGTGGATGACCGAGCGCCCGCGCGGGGACGGCACGACCACGACGACCGGCAGGTCCTCCTCGATCAGCGCGATCGGCCCGTGCTTCAGCTCGCCCGCCGCGAAGCCCTCGGCGTGCATGTACGCCAACTCCTTGAGCTTGAGGGCACCTTCGAGGGCGACCGGGTGGCCGACGTGCCGGCCCAGGAACAGCACCGTGTTCTTGTGGGCCAGGGAGCGCGCCAGTTCCCGCACCGGCTCCATGGTCTCCAGGACCTGCTCGACGGCGCCGGAGATCCGGGACAGGTCGCGGACGACGTCACGGATCTCGTCCCCGTACTTCGTGCCCCGCACCTGTCCGAGGTAGAGGGCGACCAGGTAGCAGGCGACCAGTTGGGTGAGGAAGGCCTTGGTGGAGGCGACCGCGACCTCGGGGCCGGCGTGCGTGTAGAGGACGGCGTCGGACTCGCGGGGGATGGTCGAGCCGTTGGTGTTGCAGATGGCGAGCACCTTGGCGCCCTGTTCGCGGGCGTGGCGCAGGGCCATGAGGGTGTCCATCGTCTCGCCGGACTGGGAGATCGCGACGACCAGGGTCTGCTGGTCCAGGATCGGGTCCCGGTAGCGGAACTCGCTGGCCAGCTCCACCTCGCAGGGGACGCGCGTCCAGTGCTCGATGGCGTACTTGGCGATCAGCCCGGCGTGGAAGGCCGTGCCGCACGCGACGATGACGACCTTGCCGACCTCCCGGAGCACCCCGGCGGGGATGCGCACCTCGTCCAGGCTCAGCGTGCCGGAGCCGTCGATGCGGCCGAGCAGGGTGTCGGCGACCGCCTTCGGCTGCTCGGCGATCTCCTTGAGCATGAAGTAGTCGTAGCCGGCCTTCTCGGCGGCCGAGGCGTCCCAGTCGACGTGGTAGGAGCGCACGTCCGCCGGGGTGCCGTCGAAGCCGGTGACCGTGACGCCGTCCCGGCGCAGCTCCACGACCTGGTCCTGGCCCAGCTCGATGGCGTCCCGGGTGTGCGCGATGAAGGCGGCCACGTCCGAGGCGAGGAAGGACTCGCCCTCCCCGACGCCCACCACGAGCGGCGAGTTGCGGCGCGCGCCCACGACCACGTCCGGCTGGTCCGCGTGCACCGCGACCAGCGTGAACGCGCCCTCCAGGCGCCGGCACACCAGCCGCATCGCCTCGGCGAGGTCGGCGCAGGCGGAGAACTCCTCGGCGAGCAGGTGGGCGACGACCTCGGTGTCGGTCTCGGAGGCCAGCGTGTGGCCGCGCTCCTCCAGCTCGGTCCGCAGCGACGCGAAGTTCTCGATGATGCCGTTGTGGACCACGGCCACCCGGCCCGCGTTGTCGAGGTGCGGGTGGGCGTTGGCGTCGGTCGGCGCGCCGTGCGTGGCCCAGCGGGTGTGACCGATGCCGGTCACGGCGCTCGGCAGTGGTCGCTCGGCCAGTTCCTTGTCCAGGTTGACGAGCTTCCCGGCGCGCTTGGCGGTGGCGAGGCCACCGTCCGCGAGCACGGCGACGCCCGCCGAGTCGTATCCCCGGTACTCGAGTCGCTTCAGCCCGGCCATCACGACGTCGAGCGCCGACTGAGACCCCACGTATCCCACGATTCCACACATGACCGGCAGCCTACGATCAGATTCGATCGCGAACCGGCCTTCTCGTGCCCGAAATCAGAAATTCCCACCGGGGTACGAACGCCTCCGACGGACCCCGGCGTCAGCCGAGCTTGGCGATCTGCGTGTCGATGACGGCCGCGGGGACCTCGAAGTCCGCGCCGGTCGCCATGGAGGAGAGGTCGGCGGCGCCGAAGGAAGCGATCGTGGCGCCCTTGCGGAACACGACGACCTTCATGAGCGCGTTGGCGTCCTTGCCGATGTCCACCCCGAGGGTGACCGCGAGGCCCTTGGGAGCGGCGGTCGTGGTGACTTCGGCGACCCGCTGCTTGCCGCTGCCCACGCTCGCGGCGAAGCCGCCGGCGCACTGCTCGACGGCGGCCTTCAGCTCCGTCAGTGCCCGCTCGGCGCCACCGTCCGCGTAGGGGACGACGTTCAGCCTGGCCCAGACCGCGGTGGCCCGGGGCGAGCCGGCGGCGGACGTGAAGCGCTCCTGGACGGGCCAGACGGAGACGCAGTCCGAGGGTGGGCGAGCGGCGCACATACCTTGCCGTCCGTCGAGACCTGGTCCTCGGCGACGTCCTCGTCCGCCGGGATATCGGTGGCGACCTCACCGTTCTCGACGTCCGCCCGGTCCAGGGGTCCTTCTCCAGCTCGGCGACGGTCAGCGCGTGACCCGCCGGGGCGTTGTCTGCGGCCTCGTCCCGACCCGCCGGCGCGGACCGGTCCGCCTCGGCCTTGTCGTCCCCGGCCGCACCGTCGTCGTCGGACGATCCGCCACAGGCGGTGACGAACAGGGGCAGGGCGGCGGAGGTCGCCAGAGCGGTGCGGCGGACAGCGGTCGACCTCACGTCGGCACTCGTTCATCGGGGACGATGCCGGATTGCAGACGCTTCCCGCTCGGGGTTGGGCACGCTGCACACGGCAATCGCCCTCATGATCGATAATCGGCTACCCGTACCCGTCCGTAACTTCTTCGGTGCCGTCGGCCACGAACGGACCGGCCGACGTGACACACCCCACCTGCCGCCGTGTTCGAACTCCGTTAACAATGGACTGTGATCTCTCCGGTCCCCTCGATGCCCCGGAGCGCCCACCGGCAACGGCCGGAGGCGACTCCCTACGTCGACCTCACCCGCCCCGAGTGGAGCGCGCTGCGCGACAAGACGCCGCTGCCGCTGACCGCCGAGGAGGTGGAGAAGCTGCGCGGTCTCGGCGACGTCATCGACCTCGACGAGGTGCGGGACATCTACCTCCCGCTGTCCCGGCTGCTCAACCTCTACGTCGGCGCCACCGACGGCCTGCGCGGCGCGCTCAACACCTTCCTCGGCGAGCAGGGCTCCCAGTCCGGCACCCCCTTCGTCATAGGGGTCGCCGGCTCGGTCGCCGTCGGCAAGTCCACCGTCGCCCGCCTGCTCCAGGCGCTGCTCTCCCGCTGGCCCGAGCACCCGCGCGTGGAACTGGTCACGACCGACGGCTTCCTGCTGCCCACGAAGGAGCTGGAGGCCCGCGGCCTGATGTCGCGGAAAGGTTTCCCCGAGTCCTACGACCGCCGGGCCCTGACCCGTTTCGTAGCCGACATCAAGGCGGGCAAGGCCGAGGTGACCGCCCCCGTCTACTCCCACCTCATCTACGACATCGTCCCGGACCAGAGGCTCGTCGTCCGCCGCCCCGACATCCTGATCGTCGAGGGCCTGAACGTCCTCCAGCCCGCGCTGCCCGGCAAGGACGGCCGCACGAGGGTCGGACTCGCCGACTACTTCGACTTCAGCGTGTACGTCGACGCCCGGACCGAGGACATCGAGCACTGGTACCTCAGCCGCTTCCGCAAGCTGCGCGAGACCGCCTTCCAGAACCCGTCCTCGTACTTCCGCAAGTACACCCAGGTGTCGGAGGAGGAGGCCCTCGACTACGCCCGCACCACCTGGCGCACCATCAACAAGCCCAACCTGGTGGAGAACGTGGCGCCCACCCGCGGCCGGGCCACCCTGATCCTGCGCAAGGGCCCCGACCACAAGGTGCAGCGGCTCAGCCTGCGCAAACTGTGACGGCTCCGGTCCCAGCCGGTACAAATACCGGATGCTGCGTCTGCGCCTGATCACCCCGGCCGACCGCACCGACGAGGTGGTCCGCTTGGTCGAGGGGACGGTCGGCACCACCCATCTGGTCGTCCTGCCGGGCGCAGCCCGCGATCCGCAGGGCCACGTCGTCATGTGCGACGTCGCCCGGGAGGCGGGCGACGCGCTCATCGACCGGCTCCGGTCACTGGGCATCGACAGCTGCGGCGCCATCACCGCGGAGAACATCGACCTGTCACTGTCCGAGCGAGCCGACAAGGCCGCGAAGGACGCGCCGGGCGAGCCCGCCGACGCGGTGCTGTGGGAGCAGTTGGAGGAGGCGACGCACGGAGGAGTCGACCCTTTCCGTCACCTACATCGCCTTCATCACGCTCGCCACGATGATCGCGGCCTGCGGTGTGGTGCTCGACAACGCGATCCTGATCGTGGGCGCGATGGCGGTCGGCCCGGAGTTCGGCCCGCTGGCCGGCATCTGCACGGCGATCGTGCAGCGTGCCCCGCGCCTCGCCCTGCACTCACTCGTGGCGCTCCTGGTGGGCTTCGCGGTGGCGATGGCCGTGACGGTGGGCTTCAGCCTCTTCATGGACGCCGTGAACCTGTTCAGCAAGGCACAGTTGCGGGCGGAGCGACCCAACACCGGGTTCGTGTACGCCCCCGACTGGTTCCCCTTCGTGGTGGCGGTCCTCGCCGGCATCGCGGGGACGCTGTCGCTGACGTCGGCGAAGTCCGGCGCCCTGGTGGGCGTCGCCATCTCCGTCACCACGGTCCCGGCCGCCGCGAACGCGGCCGTGGCCCTCTTCTACGACGACGCCTACCAGGCCTGGCGCTCGACCGAGCAGCTACTGCTCAACCTCGTCGCCCTCATCCTGGCCGGCACACTGACGCTCCTGGCCCAGAAGGGCTTGTGGACGACCCAACGACGCCGGATGACGAAACCCACCTAGGGCAGCGAGGCTCTGCTGGTCAGCGGCTCCGCCGCGTGGGCGCGACGAGCCGCCACGAAACCCGCGGCCCGCGTCACGCAGAACCTCCCGCCACCGATCCCGGCCCGAGGAACTACCCCAGTGCCGACTTCACCGCATCCGCCAGCCGCCCGGCAACAGACCGAGCCTGCTCGATATCGGCCGCTTCCACCATCACCCGCACCAGCGGCTCGGTCCCCGAGGGCCGCAGCAGTACCCGTCCGGTGCTCCCGAGCTCCTGCTCGGCCTCCGCGACCGCGGTCGCCAGCTCGGCGGAGCTCGTCACCCGGGACTTGTCCACGTCCGGCACATTGATCAGCACCTGCGGCAGCCGCTCCATGACGGACGCCAGGTCCTGGAGCGTACGGCCCGTCTGCGCGACCCGCGCCGCCAGCATCAGGCCGGTCAGCGTGCCGTCGCCGGTGGTCGCGTGGTCGAGGATGATCACGTGGCCGGACTGCTCGCCACCGAGGGCGTAGCCGTGCTCCTTCATCTCCTCCAGGACGTACCGGTCGCCGACGCCGGTCTGCGCGAACCGGATGCCCTCGCGCTCCATGGCCAGCTTGAAGCCCAGGTTGGACATGACGGTCGCGACGACGGTGTCGGACCGCAGCGCGTCCCGCTCCCGCATCGCCAGCGCCAGCACGGCCAGGATCTGGTCGCCGTCCACCTCCGCGCCGGTGTGGTCCACGGCCAGGCAGCGGTCGGCGTCACCGTCGTGGGCGATGCCCAGGTCGGCGCCGTGCTCGACGACGGCGGCCTTGAGCAGGTCGAGGTGGGTGGAGCCGCAGCCGTCGTTGATGTTGAGGCCGTCCGGCACGGCACCGATGGTGACGACCTCGGCCCCGGCCCGCGCGAACGCCTCGGGCGAGACCCGGTGGGCGGCGCCGTGCGCCTCGTCGAGGACGATCTTCAGCCCGTCGAGGCGGTTGGGCAGGACGCCGACGAGGTGCGCGACGTACTGGTCGAGCCCCTGGTCGTAGTCGCGGACGCGGCCGACGCCGGCGCCGGTCGGGCGGTCCCAGGGGGCGCCGGTGCGGTGCTCGGCGTAGACGGACTCGATGCGGTCCTCCAGCTCGTCGGCGAGCTTGTGGCCGCCGCGGGCGAAGAACTTGATGCCGTTGTCGGGCATGGCGTTGTGGCTCGCGGAGAGCATCACGCCGAGGTCGGCGCCGAGCGCGCCGGTCAGGTGGGCGACCGCGGGCGTCGGCAGCACGCCGACGCGCAGCACGTCCACGCCGGCGCTGGCCAGGCCCGCGACCACGGCGGCCTCCAGGAACTCCCCGGAGGCGCGCGGGTCCCGCCCGACCACGGCGGTCGGCCGGTGTCCGGCGAAGGTGCCCGCCTCGGCCAGTACGTGCGCCGCGGCGACGGAGAGTCCGAGCGCCAGCTCGGCCGTCAGATCCGCGTTGGCGACGCCGCGCACGCCGTCCGTGCCGAAGAGTCGTCCCACTTGTCCTCCTGAGGAAGCGTCACGGACGGGAGCGCTGCCGGTACGGCCCACGCAGTCGGCTCCCGTCGCCCCGGGCGCACCGCCCGGTAATCCGATCACACGAGCCTTAGAACGTCTTGTGCCGTTATACGCCCAACGGCGGGGATAAACGAATGCCCCGGCAGCACAGTGGCGTGCCGCCGGGGCGTTCGGAGTACAGGCAGGCGCGACTTAGCGCTTGCTGTACTGCGGAGCCTTGCGGGCCTTCTTCAGACCGGCCTTCTTGCGCTCGACCGCACGGTCGTCGCGCTTGAGGAAGCCGGCCTTCTTGAGCGGGCCGCGGTTGTTGTCGACGTCGGCCTCGTTCAGGGCGCGGGCGACACCGAGACGGAGCGCACCGGCCTGACCGGAGACACCGCCACCGGCGATGCGGGCGATGACGTCGTAACGGTCGTCCAGCTCGAGCACCTTGAAGGGCTCGTTGACTTCCTGCTGGTGCACCTTGTTCGGGAAGTAGTCCTCGAGGGTGCGGCCGTTGATCTTCCACTTGCCGGTGCCCGGGACGATCCGGACACGGGCGATGGCGTTCTTGCGACGGCCCAGGCCGGCGGCCGGCTGGGGCTCGCCGAAGGCGGAGGCCATGGACTCCGAGGTGTACTCGCCCTCGACGGGGACCTCGGACTCGGTGGTGTAGCTGTCGATGTCGATCTCTTCGAGCGGCTGCTCGGCAGTGGTCTCGGCCACGATGCTCCTCAGATTCTCTTCAGTCTTAGGGGGTGGCCGGACTTACTGCGCGACCTGGGTGATCTCGAACGGCTGCGGCTGCTGCGCGCCGTGCGGGTGCTGGTCACCCTTGTAGACCTTCAGCTTCGAGAGCATCTGACGGCCCAGGGAGTTCTTGGGGAGCATGCCCTTGATGGCCTTCTCCACGGCCTTCTCCGGGTTCTTGTCCAGCAGCTCGTCGTAGCGCACCGAGCGCAGACCGCCCGGGTAGCCGGAGTGGCGGTACGCCATCTTCTGGGTCCGCTTGTTGCCGGAGAGGTGCACCTTGTCGGCGTTGATGATGATGACGAAGTCACCAGCGTCGACGTGCGGCGCGTAGATCGGCTTGTGCTTGCCACGCAGCAGGGTGGCGGCGGTCGTGGCGAGACGACCCAGGACGACGTCCTGAGCGTCGATGACGTGCCACTGGCGCGTCACATCGCCGGGCTTGGGGCTGTACGTACGCACGGTTCGTAGCCTTCGCTTCTTCAGTGAATGGTCCTGACAAGGTCACCGAAGACGATCACGACAGCCCTGACCGCACCGCGGTGACGCAAACCGCGTGCTGGTCGCTGGTCATCGGTCCCGGTGGACCGGTGTAAGGGCCCCTCACGTGAGAATGAGCAAGCCAATACACATACGACTGTGCAGCGTACCCGGGGTGGCGCAGCCTGGTCAAAACGGAGCCGCCGCGACCGGAGCGGGCGCCGCCCCGGGCTCGGCGCGCGGGTCGTCACTGCCGCTCGCCTCCGCCCCGCCCCGGGCCTGCCGGGCGACCGTCACCGCCAGCACACACAGCGTGAACGCGTCCTTGAAGGCCCGCCTCTTCTCCGACTCCAGCCAGGGCCAGGTCAGCCCCGGCACCTGGGGCACCAGGGAGATCCAGAACCAGACCTCGCGGGTCGCCGACCCTGCGTACGGCAGTCCGGCGAGCAGTAACGGGAGAACGACCAGGAGGTAGTGGTCGTAGGAGGGCCGGGAGACGAGGAACGCCGCGAGCATCAGGCCGCCGCCGGTCTCCGCGAGCCGCAGCGGCCCGGGGTCCGCGCGGCGCCAGCGGACGTACGCGCACAGCACCCCGGCGACGGCCGCCGCCGCCGCGAGGCCCTGGGCGAGCGCCTCCGGCACCCCGAGCCGGGGCAGCACGGCCACCGGGGACGCCTCGTACAGCCGGACGAAGCCGTCGTCGCCGTGCAGGAGGAAGGGCAGGGTGCGGGTGAAGAAGCCGGCCGGGTCGGGCATCAGCAGCGCCGCCGCCCCGGAGGCGAGCACGGGCAGGGCCACCGCCGCCGCCAGCGCCCGCCACCGCCCGGCGAACAGGAAGAGGAGGACGACGGGCGCGAGCAGCGGCTTGAGCGCCACGGCCGCGCCGACGGCCACCCCCGCCACCGTCCACCTCCCCCGGCTCGCCAGCAGCAGGGACAGGGGCAGGGCCACCGCCGCCGTCACCGTCCAGTTGCCGAGGCGCACCAGGTGCCCGAACGGAGCGAAGCCCGCCGCGAACCCGGTGAGCCCGAGGACCGCGAGCCGGCTGCCGAGCGGCACCCGGTGCAGCCGCAGCGCGCACGCCCAGCCCACCGCCAGCAGGACCGTCACCGCGCACGGCACGAGCCACCGCAGCACCGCCGGGGGCAGCATCGCCTGCGGGGCGGCGGCCAGGACCGCGCTCGGGAGATAGAGGAAGTGCGGATCGTCGTACGGGGAGCCGCCGGCCAGCCAGGTGCGGGCGGCCCGCACGACGATCGCGTTGTCCATCCCCCCGTCCGAGGTCACGCGCGCCGCGTGTCCCGCGCACGCCGCCAGCACCGCCACGAGCACCGCCCACAGGGGCCCGCCCGCCGGTCGCACCAACCAGCCGGAGATGTCGCTTTTGCCCGTCCGCATGGACGGAACGCTAGGCGCTGCGAGGCCCCGGGAGCCGCACCAGCACGCCGCACAGCCCGTCTAAGATGCCGCCCATGAGCTTTGGGCAGGGGGGACCTCAGTCGCAGTGGGATCCCTGGAAACCGCAATCGCAGCAGCCGTCCCAGCAGCCCTGGAACAGTGGCCAGGCCGACAACACTCCTGACTGGGCCGCCCTCGCCGAGGCTTCCGAAGCCCGCGCCAAGCGCCGTCGGCTGCTCTTCATCGGTGGCGGCGCCCTGGCCACCGTGGCGATCGCCACCGCCGTCGCCGTGGCCGTGGTCTCGGCGAACGGCTCCGGGCCGGCGTCGGACGGCCCCTCCTCCCGGCTCCCCGCGACGGCGGACATACCCAGCGCGTCGGCCACCGCCCCCTCGTTCGCGCCGACCAGCGCACCCCCGCCGCTGGACCCGAAGGACTTCGTCTCCAGCGTCAAGAAGGACAAGGCTCCGCTCGGCCCCGACCTGCTCTTCCCCGGCACCCAGCTCACCATGGGCGAGACGGTCTACAAGAAGGGCCCGACGGCGGACACCCGGACCTGCGGCTCCGCCGCCCAGAAGACGCTGCCGAAGGTCCTCACCGACAACGGCTGCACCCGCATGATGCGGGTCACCTACACCCAGGGGGACGTGGCGGTGACGGTCGGCGTGGCCGTCTTCGACACCGAGGCGCAGGCCGCGAAGGCCAAGCAGCAGGCCGACGAGAGGAGCATCATCCGCTCCCTGTCGGGCGGCGGCGTGAAGTCCTTCTGCACCGGCGCCGTCTGCCGCTCCACGACCAACTCCTACGGTCGCTACGCCTACTTCACCGTCGCGGGCTTCACCGACGGCAAGGACGTGACGGAGAAGACCACGGAGGTGTTCAAGGCCGGCGACGACCTGGCCGAGTTCGCCTTCCGTCAGATCCGGCGGCGCGGCGAGGCCCAGGCGTCGGCGGCGGCCGAGGCGGGCTGAGGCACCGACTCGTCAGTCACTTCCCGCGAGCGTGTTCACATGCCTCGTGCCCGCGGCGCGGCGGCGAAGTCGGCGACGGCCTTCGGGAGACGGCCCGGCCGGACTCGGGCACGTCCGCACCGTGCGTTCAGCAGCAACCGCTCCCCGGCAGCGTCCTCTTGTTCCGCGCCTCCCTGTTCCGGGCCGCCAGCAGCTCGTCGGCCGGGTAGCCGACCTCCTCCAGCGTCAGCCCGTGCGGCCGTACGACGTGCACCGCCGAGTCCCGTACGCCGGCGGCCAGCACCTCGGCGGGCCAGTCGGGCGTGCGGTGGCCGTCCCCGACGAACAGCAACGCGCCGATCAGCGAGCGCACCATGTTGTGGCAGAAGGCGTCGGCCCGCACGGTGGCGGTGATGACCCCGTCGTCCCCGCGTACCAGGCTCAGCTCCTGGAGGGTCCGGATGGTGGTGGCGCCCTCACGCTTCTTGCAGTAGGCGGCGAAGTCGTGCTCCCCCACCAGTCCGCGGGCGGCCTCGTTCATGGCGTCCACGTCGAGCGGCCAGTCGTGCCACAGGACGTGGCCGCGCAGCAGCGGGTCGACGCCGCCAGGGTTGTCCGTGACCCGGTAGGCGTAGCGCCGCCAGATCGCGGAGAACCGGGCGTTGAAGCCGCTGGGTGCCTCGCGCAGGGCCCAGACCCGCACGTCCCTGGGCAGCCGCCCGGCGAGCCGCTTGAGCAGCTTCACGTGGTGCTCGGCCCACACCTCCCGCGGCAGGTCGACGTGCGCCACCTGCCCCCGGGCGTGCACACCCGCGTCGGTCCGCCCCGCCACGGTCAGCTCGTACGTCTCCCCGGACCTCGTGACGGTCCGCAGCGCGTCCTCGATCTCCCCCTGCACGGTCCGCCGCCCGCCGGCCTGCTTGGCCCAGCCGGAGAACTCACTCCCGTCATACGAGAGATCCAGCCGCACCCGCACGAACCCGGCCTCTACTTCGTCACTCACCCGGAGATCCTCTCACCAAAGAAAAAACGGGCCCGCCCCTCGAAAGGAACGGACCCGCAACGCCCTGAAGGGGCGCGGGGAACTGCGCGAACAACCACGATGAAAGCCGCGGCCTCAATCGCACAGCCACCCGGCAGACGCTTACGCGTCCTTCGACTCCTCGGCCGCGGCCTCGTCGTCGGCCTTGGCCGTGTCGACCTTGGTCTCCTCGGCAGCCGGAGCGGCCTCGGCGTCCTTGGCGGCACGCTTGGTGGCGGCCTCAGCCTCACCCGTGGCCTGCTGCGCCACGGTCAGCGCCTCGACCAGCTCGATGACGGCCATGGGCGCGTTGTCGCCACGGCGGTTACCGATCTTGGTGATCCGGGTGTAGCCACCGGGACGGTTCTCGTAGCGCGGGCCGATCTCGGTGAAGAGCGTGTGGACGATGCTCTTGTCCGTGATCACCTGGAGCACCTGACGGCGGTTGTGAAGGTCGCCCTTCTTCGCCTTGGTGACCAGACGCTCGGCGTACGGACGCAGCTTGCGCGCCTTCGCCTCGGTGGTCGTGATCTTGCCGTGCTCGAAGAGGCTCTTCGCGAGGTTCGCGAGGAGCAGCTTCTCGTGCGCGGCGCTGCCGCCCAGACGGGCACCCTTGGTGGGCTTCGGCATGATGTTTCTCCTAGGTGTCTGCCCCGGCCGTATCAGGTACCGGGGTCAGTATCCGAGCAGGCGGTCGCCTGTCGGAGATCCGGGGCGGCCCCGAGGGGCGCCCCGGAAGGGCACGGGGCGGTGTCGCACCCCAGTCGGGACCGGAAGGCCCGAGCTCTCAGTACTGCTCGGTCTCCACGAAGCCCGCGTCCGCGTCGTCGTCGGCACCGAAGGCGTCGGCCGCGGCGGTCGGGTCGAACCCGGGAGGCGAGTCCTTCAGCGCAAGCCCCATACCCGCGAGCTTGGCCTTGACCTCGTCGATGGACTTCGCACCGAAGTTGCGGATGTCGAGCAGGTCCGCCTCGGAACGGGCCACGAGCTCGCCCACGGAGTGGATGCCCTCGCGCTTGAGGCAGTTGTACGACCGAACGGTGAGCTCCAGCTCCTCGATCGGCAGCGCCAGGTCGGCGGCCAGGGCGGCGTCCGTGGGGGACGGGCCCATGTCGATGCCCTCGGCGTCGATGTTCAGCTCGCGGGCGAGACCGAACAGCTCGACCAGCGTCTTACCGGCGGAGGCCATGGCGTCGCGCGGACGCATCGCCTGCTTGGTCTCGACGTCGACGATCAGCTTGTCGAAGTCGGTGCGCTGCTCGACACGCGTGGCCTCGACCTTGTACGTGACCTTGAGGACCGGCGAGTAGATCGAGTCGACCGGGATGCGCCCGATCTCCTGACCGACCTGCTTGTTCTGCACGGCGGAGACGTAGCCGCGACCGCGCTCGACGGTCAGCTCCATCTCCAGCTTGCCCTTGCCGTTGAGCGTGGCGAGGACGAGGTCGGGGTTGTGCACCTCGACACCGGCCGGGGGCGCGATGTCGGCGGCGGTGACCAGACCCGGGCCCTGCTTGCGCAGGTACATCACGACGGGCTCGTCGTGCTCCGAGGAGACGACCAGCTGCTTGATGTTGAGGATCAGGTCGGTGACGTCCTCCTTGACGCCCGGCACGGTGGTGAACTCGTGCAGGACACCGTCGATGCGGATGCTGGTGACAGCAGCGCCGGGGATCGACGACAGGAGGGTGCGGCGGAGGGAGTTGCCGAGGGTGTAGCCGAAGCCCGGCTCCAGCGGCTCGATGACGAACCGGGAGCGGAACTCGTCGACGACCTCTTCGGTCAACGAGGGACGCTGAGCGATCAGCATGTGGTGATCCTTCAGTCAGGGGCGCCCGCTATTTGACGCCCGACTAGTACTGCAAGGGTACGGGCGATACGACCCGAAAGAGCCGTACCGCCCGGAAACCCTGGTGAAGCGAGATCAGACGCGACGACGCTTCGGCGGACGGCAGCCGTTGTGCGGGGTGGGCGTGACGTCCTGGATGGAGCCGACCTCGAGGCCGGTCGCCTGCAGGGAGCGGATGGCGGTCTCGCGACCGGAACCCGGGCCCTTGACGAACACGTCGACCTTGCGCATGCCGTGCTCCTGGGCGCGGCGGGCAGCCGACTCGGCGGCCATCTGCGCGGCGAACGGCGTGGACTTCCGGGAGCCCTTGAAGCCGACGTGGCCGGCGGAGGCCCAGGAGATCACATTGCCGGTCGGGTCCGTGATGGACACGATCGTGTTGTTGAACGTGCTCTTGATGTGCGCGTGGCCGTGAGCGACGTTCTTCTTTTCCTTGCGGCGCACCTTCTTGGCAGCGCCCTGACGACCCTTGGGGGGCATCTATAACTCCTACGGGAGGTGGTCGGTCCTACAGCGAAGACCGCTGGACGGCGAGTCCGCTGCGGACTACTTCTTGCCCGGCTTCTTCTTGCCGGCGATGGCGCGACGCGGGCCCTTGCGGGTACGGGCGTTCGTGCTGGTGCGCTGACCGCGGACGGGCAGACCGCGACGGTGACGGAGACCCTGGTAGGTACCGATCTCGACCTTGCGGCGGATGTCGGCCTGGATCTCGCGACGGAGGTCACCCTCGGTCTTGATGTTGTTGTCGACGTACTCGCGGATCGCGACGAGCTGCTCCTCGGAGAGGTCGCGAACACGGGTGTTCGGGTCCACGCCGGTGGCAGCGAGCGTCTGCTGCGACAGGGTCCGGCCGATGCCGAACACGTAGGTGAGGGCGATCTCCACGCGCTTTTCGCGCGGGATGTCAACACCGGAAACGCGTGCCATTCAATGGCTCCAGTTGATTGTCGGAGGTCTTCCACAGAACCGGATCCCGGCCGCCGTATGAGGTACGGATCGGGTCCCCGGCCTCCGAACCGGGGGTGTCGGGCACCTGGGCGCCCGGGTCCTGCGTATGAACATATTCAGCTCGCGTCGCGCGAAGTCCTGCGAATCGCGGAGGGAACGGTCAGGCGTCAGCCCTGGCGCTGCTTGTGGCGCGGGTTGTCGCAGATGACCATGACCCGGCCGTGACGGCGGATCACCCTGCACTTGTCGCAGATCTTCTTGACGCTCGGCTTGACCTTCATGGGATGTGAGGTTCTCCGGGTCAGTTGCCGGCGGTCCCACGCACAGGGTGCGCGGGGCGTGGGCAAGATCTACTTGTACCGGTAGACGATCCGGCCACGGGTCAGGTCGTACGGAGACAGCTCCACCACGACCCGGTCGTCAGGGAGGATGCGAATGTAGTGCATGCGCATCTTGCCGCTGATGTGTGCCAGGACCTGGTGGCCGTTCTGGAGCTCCACCTTGAACATGGCGTTCGGAAGAGACTCGACGACAGTGCCTTCGATCTCGATGGCACCTTGCTTCTTGGCCACGCTTCGCCCTTCGAATCGACTACCTTGATCGACTCCCGTGCGATGTAGCGGTCGCATGCGGACATGCGGGTGCACCAGAGCCGACGAGTCAGTCTACGTCAGCGAACCCGGAAAGGCGAAACGGGGAAGTCTGCCCCGGGTACCTGATCGTTATGCGAGGGGGTCGGGAGCGGCAGTGATCCCCAGCTCCGCCAGCTTCGCCCTGCCGCCGTCGACCGCCGTCAGGACCAGCGGGCCCTGCTCCGTCAGGGCCACCGAGTGCTCCCAGTGGGAGGACCAGGTGCCGTCCGTCGTGATGACCGTCCAGTCGTCCTCGAGGACCTCCGTGCGCGGGGTGCCGAGGGAGACCATGGGCTCGATGGCCAGGCAGAAGCCGGGGACCAGCTTGGGGCCCTTGCCGCGCTTGCGGTCGACGTAGTTCAGCAGGTGCGGGTCCATGTGCATCTCGGTGCCGATGCCGTGGCCGCCGTAGTCCTCGATGATCCCGTACTTGCCGCCGCCGGGCTTCGGCTGGCGGCGGATGTACGTCTCGATGGCCCGGGAGACGTCCACGAGCCGGTTGCCCTGCTTCATGGCCGCGATGCCCGCCCACATCGACTCCTCGGTCACCCGGGAGAGCTCGACCAGCTCCGGGGAGTGACCGGAGCCCACGAAGGCCGTGTAGGCGGCGTCGCCGTGCCAGCCGTCGATGATCGCGCCGCAGTCGATGGAGATGACGTCGCCGTCCTTGAGGACCACGTCGTCGGAGGGGATGCCGTGGACGACGACCTCGTTCACGGATGTGCAGATGGTCGCGGGGAAACCGCCGTAACCGAGAAAGTTCGGCTTGGCGTTGTGCTCGGCGAGCACCTTGCGGGCGACCTGGTCCAGGTCCTTGGTCGTGGCGCCGGGCACGGCGGCTTCGCGGGTGGCCGCGTGGATGGCGGCGACGACCAGCCCCGCCTCACGCATCTTGGCGATCTGCTCGGGGCTCTTGATCTGCACCATGGGGACTGCGGCCTTTCTGGACCGGAGGGGACGGAAACGCTTCCAACGATACGGGCGGTGACCTCCGCACCCACAACTCAGCCGCGGCCCCCGAGCCAGGGACCGCGGCTGCAGCCGGGACGAAGATCTACTGGTCGCGCTTGAGCGCCTCCAGCGCGCGGCCCGTGACCTCGTTCACCGGTCCCGTCGCCGCGATGGTGACCACCAGGCCCTGGGCCTTGTAGTAGTCGATGATCGGCTCGGTCTGCGTGTGGTAGACCTCGAGCCGCTTGCGGACCGTCTCCTCGGAGTCGTCGTCCCTCTGGTACAGCTCGCCGCCGCAGACGTCGCAGACGCCTTCCTGCTTCGGCGGCGTGTACGTCACGTGGAAGACGTGGGACGAGTCGTTGCGGCAGACGCGCCGGCCGGCGATCCGCTTGACGACCTCGTCCTCGGGAGCCTCCAGGTCGAGCACCGCGTCCAGCTTCATGTTCTCGGTCTCGATCAGCTCGTCCAGCGCCTCGGCCTGGGAGACGTTGCGCGGGAAGCCGTCCAGCAGGAAGCCGCCCTCGGCGTCGGGCTGCTCCATGCGGTCCTTCGCCATGGCGATGGTGACCTCGTCCGGCACGAGGTTGCCGGCGTCCATGTAGGACTTGGCGAGCTTGCCCAGCTCGGTCTGCTGGCTGATGTTCGCGCGGAACAGGTCGCCCGTGGAGATGTGCGGGATGTGCAGCGTCTCGGCAAGGCGGGTGGCCTGCGTACCCTTCCCAGCACCCGGCGGCCCGACGAGGACGATTCGCATCAGCGGAGGAACCCTTCGTAATTGCGCTGCTGGAGCTGGCTCTCGATCTGCTTCACCGTCTCGAGACCGACACCCACGATGATCAGGATGCTGGTCCCGCCGAACGGGAAGTTCTGGTTTGCCCCGAAACCGGCCAACGCCATTGTCGGTACGAGAGAGATCAGGCCCAGATACAGCGAACCCGGCCAGGTGATCCGGTTGAGTACGTAGCTCAGATACTCAGCGGTCGGTCGGCCAGCCCGGATGCCCGGGATGAACCCACCATACTTCTTCATGTTGTCCGCGACTTCCTCGGGGTTGAACGAGATCGCCACGTAGAAGAAGGCGAAGAACACGATCAGGAGGAAGTACAGAACGATGTGCGGCGCGGCCTCGGGGTCGGCCAGGTTCTTCTGGATCCACACGGCCCAGCCCGCCTGCGAGCCGGAGAACTGGACGATCAGCGCCGGGATGTAGAGCAGCGAAGAGGCGAAGATGACGGGGATGATGCCCGCCTGGTTCACCTTGAGCGGGATGTACGTCGAGGTACCGCCGTAGGAGCGGCGGCCGATCATGCGCTTCGCGTACTGCACCGGGATGCGGCGCTGGGCCTGCTCGACGAAGACCACCAGGCCCACCATGACGAAGCCCACCAGCATGACGATGCCGAACTCGATCCAGCCACCCGCCAGGTCGCCCTCCTGCTTGATGGCCCACAGGGCGGAGGGGAAGGTCGCGGCGATCGAGATGAACATCAGGATCGACATGCCGTTGCCGATGCCGCGGTCGGTGATCAGCTCGCCGAGCCACATGACGACGGCCGTACCGGCGGTCATGGTGATGACCATGACGATGGTGGTGAAGATGGCCTGGTCGGGAACGATCTGACCGGCGACGGTGCAGCCGGAGAACAGGGCGCCGCTGCGGGCGGTGGCGACGAGGCCGGTGCCCTGGAGGATCGCGAGGGCGATGGTCAGGTAGCGGGTGTACTGCGTGATCTTCGCCGTGCCGGCCTGGCCCTCCTTCTTCAGGGCCTCCAGGCGCGGGATCACCACGGTCAGCAGCTGCAGAATGATGCTCGCCGTGATGTACGGCATGATGCCGAGCGCGAAGACCGTGATCTGCAGCAGGGCGCCACCGCTGAACATGTTGACCAGGCCGAAGAGGCCCTGGTTGCCGGACGCCTGGTCCACGCACTCCTGGACGTTCTTGTAGTCGACGCCTGGAATGGGGATGTGGGTACCGAGCCGGTAGACCACGATGATGCCGAGCGTGAAGAGCAGCTTCTTGCGCAGGTCGGGCGTCTTGAACGCCCGGGCGAACGCGGTGAGCACGGTGCCTCCTGCGACCCCCGCGCTACTGCGTCAAGGGTGACGGTCTTGAGGTTCGACTGACGACAAAGTAAGTAACGGTCAACTGCCGCCCAGGGTGCCCCATGTGACGCACCCGTGAAAGAGGGCAGCGCAGGCCACCTTACCGGCGGGAGCACTTCCCTTGGAACGACCAACCGGGGATACCCCTTTTGTGGGGCATCCCCGGTTGGGATCGCTCATGTCATCGACACGCCTGAGTAGTTCAGACGAGCTCGGTGACGGTGCCGCCGGCGGCGGTGATCTTCTCCTTGGCGGAGCCGGAGACGGCGTCGACCGTCACCTGCAGTGCCACGGAGATCTCGCCCTGGCCGAGGACCTTGACGAGGCTGTTCTTGCGAACGGCACCCTTGGCCACCAGACCCTCGACGGTGACCTCGCCACCCTCGGGGTACAGCGCGGCCAGCTTGTCGAGGTTCACGACCTGGAACTCGGTCTTGAACGGGTTCTTGAAGCCCTTCAGCTTCGGAAGACGCATGTGGAGGGGCATCTGGCCACCCTCGAAGCGCTCCGGAACCTGGTAACGGGCCTTCGTACCCTTCGTACCACGACCGGCCGTCTTACCCTTCGACGCCTCACCACGACCGACACGGGTCTTGGCGGTCTTGGCGCCCGGGGCGGGACGGAGGTTGTGGATCTTGAGCGGGTTCTGCTCACCCATGATCAGTCGACCTCCTCGACCGTCACGAGGTGGCGGACGGTGTGCACCATGCCGCGGAACTCGGGGCGGTCCTCCTTGACGACCTGCGTGTTGATCCCCTTGAGACCAAGGGAACGCAGGGTGTCACGGTGGTTCTGCTTGCTGCCGATGTAGGACTTGACCTGCGTGATCTTGAGCTGCGCCATGATTACGCACCCGCCCCGGCACGCGCACGGAGAAGAGCCGCGGGGGCGACGTCCTCGAGCGGCAGACCACGGCGGGCCGCGATCTCCTCGGGACGCTGCAGGCCCTTGAGGGCCTCCACGGTCGCGTGCACGATGTTGATCTGGTTGTCGGAGCCGAGCGACTTCGACAGCACGTCGTGGATACCGGCGCACTCGAGCACGGCGCGCACCGGACCACCGGCGATAACACCGGTACCGGGGGACGCGGGCTTGAGCAGCACGACGCCGGCAGCCTTCTCACCCTGGATGGGGTGCGGGATGGTGCCCTGGATGCGGGGGACCTTGAAGAAGTGCTTCTTGGCCTCCTCAACGCCCTTGGCGATGGCGGCCGGCACCTCCTTGGCCTTGCCGTATCCGACACCCACGGTGCCGTCACCGTCGCCCACCACGACCAGCGCGGTGAAGCTGAAGCGACGACCACCCTTCACAACCTTGGCGACACGGTTGATCGCGACGACGCGCTCAACGTAAGCGGTCTTCTCGGCGGCAGCTGCGCCGCCGTCACGGCCCTTCCGGTCCCGCCGCTCGCCGCCACCGGCACCGCCACCGCGGCGCTGGGGTCCAGCCATTGGAATTACCTCTCTCTGTTTCCGCTAGCGATACGGAACCGGCTCAGAACTTCAGTCCGGCTTCGCGGGCGGCGTCCGCCAGGGCGGCGATGCGCCCGGCGTACTGGTTACCACCACGGTCGAACACGACGGCCTCGACACCGGCGGCCTTGGCGCGCTCGGCGACCAGGGCACCGACCTGCTTGGCCTGCGCGGACTTGTCCGCCTCGCCACCGCGGATCGAGGAGTCCAGGGTGGACGCCGACGCGAGGGTGTGACCCTTCAGGTCGTCGATCACCTGGGCCACGATGTGGCGGTTCGAGCGAGTAACGACCAGACGCGGACGCTCCGCCGTACCCGAGAGATTCTTGCGAATCCGGATGTGACGGCGCTTGATCGCGGCGCGCTTGTAGGCGTCGCCCTTGAGGATCTTCTGCCCGTATGCCATGGCTTACTTACCCGCCTTTCCGACCTTGCGGCGGATGACTTCGCCCTCGTACTTGACGCCCTTGGCCTTGTACGGGTCGGGCTTGCGCAGCTTGCGGATGTTGGCCGCAACCTCGCCGACCTTCTGCTTGTCGATGCCCTCGACCGAGAAGCGGGTCGGGGACTCCACCTTGAAGGTGATGCCCTCGGGGGCCTCGACGGTGATCGGGTGGCTGTACCCGAGGGAGAACTCCAGGTTCGAACCCTTGGCGACAACGCGGTAACCGACACCGCTGATCTCGAGCTTCTTCACGTAACCCTGGGTCACGCCGGTGATCATGTTCGCCACCAGCGTGCGGGACAGGCCGTGCAGGGCCTTGCTCTGACGCTCTTCGTTGGGGCGGGTGACGTTCAGAACGCCGTCCTCACCCTTGGCGATGTCGATCGGTGCCACGACGGTGTGGGTCAGCGTGCCCTTGGGGCCCTTGACCGAAACCGTACGGCCGTCGATGGTGACGTCCACGCCGGCGGGAACCGCGATGGGGAGCTTGCCGATGCGCGACATAGCTGTTTCCTCCGTTCCCTTCCGCTACCAGACGTAGGCGAGGACTTCCCCACCCACGCCCTTCTTGCCGGCCTGCTTGTCGGTGAGGAGCCCGTGCGACGTGGAGATGATCGCCACGCCGAGGCCGCCCAGCACCTTGGGCAGGTTGGTGGACTTCGCGTACACCCGGAGACCGGGCTTGGAGATCCGCTTGATGCCCGCGATGGAGCGCTCACGGTTCGGGCCGAACTTCAGCTCGAGGACGAGGTTCTTGCCGACCTCGGCGTCCTCGACCTTCCAGCCCGTGATGAAGCCCTCCTGCTGGAGGATCTCCGCGATGTGAGACTTGATCTTGGACGCCGGCATCGTCACGGAGTCGTGGTACGCCGAGTTCGCGTTCCGCAGACGCGTAAGCATGTCTGCGATCGGATCAGTCATGGTCATGAATTGGCCTTCGGCCTCTCTCGCCGGGGTTTCCTGGTGCGCCATCCCTCTCCCCGATCCGAGACGGGACGGGTGCGGCGCGGTGGACCTACGGCGTAGTAAGTCGTACGGGCGGCAGACGCCCAACCCCACAAGCCTAAGGCATGCGAGGACGGGCCCCTGCCGACCCAGATGCTTACCGAGAGTCTGAATAACCCGGGATTACCGGATTACCAGGAACTCTTGGTCACGCCCGGCAGCTCGCCACGGTGAGCCATCTCACGAAGGCACACGCGGCACAGGCCGAACTTGCGGTAGACGGAGTGCGGGCGGCCGCAGCGCTGGCAGCGGGTGTAGCCACGCACACCGAACTTGGGCTTGCGAGCAGCCTTAGCGATCAGAGCCTTCTTCGCCATCTCGCTCACGCCTCCTTGAACGGGAAGCCGAGGTGACGAAGGAGCGCGCGGCCCTCAGCGTCGTTGGTCGCCGTGGTGACCACGGTGATGTCCATACCCCGGACGCGGTCGATCTTGTCCTGGTCGATCTCGTGGAACATGACCTGCTCCGTGAGACCGAAGGTGTAGTTGCCACGGCCGTCGAACTGCTTGGGGGACAGGCCGCGGAAGTCGCGGATGCGCGGCAGCGCGAGCGACAGGGTGCGGTCCAGGAACTCCCACATGCGGTCGCCACGGAGCGTGACGTGGGCACCGATCGGCTGACCCTCACGCAGCTTGAACTGCGCGATGGACTTGCGGGCCTTGGTGACGGCCGGCTTCTGACCGGTGATCGTGGTGAGGTCGCGGATGGCGCCCTCGATCAGCTTGGAGTCGCGGGCGGCGTCGCCCACACCCATGTTGACCACGATCTTGACGAGGCCCGGAACCTGCATGACGTTCTCGTACGAGAACTCCTCACGCAGCTTACCGGCGATCTCCTCGCGGTACTTCGTCTTCAGACGCGGAGTGGTGGTGGTAGCCATCAGATGTCCTCACCCGTCCGCTTGGCAACGCGGATCTTGTTGCCCTCGTCGTCGAAGCGGTAACCGACGCGCGTGACGACCTTGTTGCCGTCCTTCTCCACGACCAGCTGGACGTTGGAGACGTGGATCGGGGCCTCGGTGGTCACGATGCCGCCGGCCTGCGAACCGCGAGCGGTCGGCCCGGCCTTGGTGTGCTTCTTGACCCGGTTGACACCCTCGACCAGGACGCGGTCCTCGCGGGGGAAGGCCGCGATGACCTTGCCCTGCTTGCCCTTGTCCTTACCGGTGATGACCTGGACCAGGTCGCCCTTCTTGATCTTCATGCTCACAGCACCTCCGGCGCGAGGGAGATGATCTTCATGAACTTCTTCTCGCGCAGCTCACGGCCGACGGGGCCGAAGATACGGGTGCCGCGGGGGTCGCCGTCGTTCTTCAGAATGACGGCGGCGTTCTCGTCGAAGCGGATGTACGAGCCATCCGGACGGCGACGCTCCTTGACGGTGCGAACGATGACCGCCTTGATGACGTCACCCTTCTTCACGTTGCCACCGGGGATCGCGTCCTTGACGGTGGCGACGATGACGTCACCGATGCCCGCGTAGCGGCGACCGGAGCCACCGAGCACACGGATGCAAAGGATTTCCTTCGCACCAGTGTTGTCGGCGACGCGCAGTCGCGACTCCTGCTGGATCACGTCTATCTCCTGTTTGTCTGCCGGTTCCCGACAGGGGCCTCAGTACGAGGACCCCTGCCGAGCCTGGCGGAACTGACCTGCGTGGGTTTGCCCCGCAGGCGTTACTTTTGGTATTCGCTTGCGCGAATTACCTACTTGGCCTTCTCGAGGATCTCGACGACGCGCCAGCGCTTCGTCGCGGACAGCGGCCGGGTCTCCATGAGGAGGACGCGGTCGCCGACACCGGCGGCGTTCTGCTCGTCGTGGGCCTTGAGCTTCTCGGTACGGCGGATGACCTTGCCGTACAGCGCGTGCTTGACGCGGTCCTCGACGGCGACGACGACGGTCTTGTCCATCTTGTCGCTGACGACCAGACCCTCACGGGTCTTGCGGAAGCCGCGGGCGGCCTTCGTCTCTTCAGTCACGTTGCTCTCGCTCATCAGGCGCTCTCCACCGTCTCGATGCCCAGCTCGCGCTCACGCATCAGGGTGTAGATCCGCGCGATGTCCTTACGGACGGCCTTCAGCCGGCCGTGGTTCTCGAGCTGACCCGTGGCCGCCTGGAAGCGGAGGTTGAACAGCTCTTCCTTGGCCTCGCGGAGCTTCGCGAGAAGCTCCTCGTTGCCCAGCTCGCGCAGCTCGGACGCCTTGGTACCGGCCGACATCACGCTTCACCTGCCTCGCGCTTGACGATCCGGCACTTCATCGGCAGCTTGTGGGCCGCACGAGTCAGCGCCTCACGGGCGATCTTCTCGTTGGGGTAGGACAGCTCGAACATGACCCGACCCGGGTGCACGTTCGCGATCCACCACTCCGGAGAACCCTTACCGGAACCCATGCGGGTCTCGGCAGGCTTCTTCGTGAGCGGGCGGTCCGGGTAGATGTTGATCCAGACCTTGCCGCCACGCTTGATGTGGCGGGTCATCGCGATACGGGCCGCCTCGATCTGGCGGTTGGTCACGTACGCCGGCGTGAGGGCCTGGATGCCGTACTCGCCGAACGCAACCTGTGTACCGCCCTTGGCCAGACCACGGCGCTTCGGGTGGTGCTGCTTGCGGTGCTTGACCCTACGGGGGATCAGCATGACGGTCAGGCCTCCGTTCCGGTGCTCTCAGCCGGAGCGGCAGCGGCGGGCGCCTCGGCCTTGGGGGCCTCGGCGGCCGGAGCCGACTGCTGCTGCGGCTTGCGCCCGCGACGCTCGCCACCGCGGCCACCACGGGCCGGGCGGTCGTTGCCACCACGGGCCGGGCGGTTGCCCGCACGGGCGGCGGCGTTCTCGGCGCGGACCTCGGCGATGTTCTTGACGTCGCCCTTGTAGATCCAGACCTTCACACCGATGCGGCCGAAGGTCGTCTTGGCCTCGAAGAAGCCGTAGTCCACGTTCGCGCGGAGCGTGTGCAGGGGCACACGGCCCTCGCGGTAGAACTCCGAGCGGGACATCTCGGCGCCGCCGAGGCGGCCACCGCACTGGATCTTGATGCCCTTGGCGCCGGCCTTCATCGCCGACTGCATGCTCTTGCGCATGGCACGGCGGAAGGAGACGCGGGAGGAGAGCTGCTCGGCGACGGCCTGGGCAACCAGCTGAGCGTCGGTCTCGGGGTTCTTGACCTCGAGGATGTTCAGCTGGACCTGCTTGCCGGTGAGCTTCTCGAGGTCACCGCGGATGCGGTCGGCCTCGGCGCCGCGGCGGCCGATGACGATGCCCGGACGAGCGGTGTGGATGTCCACACGCACGCGGTCACGGGTGCGCTCGATCTCGACCTTGGAGATGCCGGCGCGCTCCATGCCGGACGTCATCATCCGACGGATGGCGACGTCTTCCTTGACGTAGTCCTTGTACAGCTTGTCGGCGTACCAACGCGACTTGAAGTCGGTCGTGACACCGAGCCGGAACCCGTGCGGGTTTACCTTCTGGCCCATTACCGGGTTCCTTCCTTGCTGCTGACGACCACGGTGATGTGGCTGGTCCGCTTGCGGATCCGGTAGGCGCGGCCCTGGGCGCGCGGACGGAACCGCTTCAGGGTCGGGCCCTCGTCGACGTAGGCCTCGGAGATGTAGAGGCTGTCGGCGTCGGTGTGGTCGTAGTTGTGCGCGGCGTTGGCAATGGCGCTGTCCAGCACCTTGCCCACCGGCACGCTCGCGGCCTGCGGGGCGAAACGCAGGACCGCCTGAGCCTCCGTGGCATCCATGCCACGGATGAGGTCCACCACGCGGCGGGCCTTCATGGGCGTGACGCGGATGTACCGCGCCTGGGCCCTGGCTTCCATGGTTGTCCCTTCAGTGTTTGTCATGGTCTTTCACACCCCGCTGACTAGCGGCGCTTCGACTTCCGGTCGTCCTTGACGTGACCCCGGAAGGTGCGCGTCGGCGAGAACTCGCCGAGCTTGTGGCCGACCATGGACTCGGTGACAAACACCGGGATGTGGGTCTTGCCGTTGTGCACCGCGATCGTGTGGCCGAGCATCGCCGGGACGATCATCGAGCGACGGGACCAGGTCTTGATGACGTTCTTGGTACCGGCTTCGTTCTGCGTGTCCACCTTCTTGATCAGGTGGTCGTCGACGAAGGGTCCCTTCTTCAAGCTACGAGGCATCTCAACCCGTCCTTAGCGCTTCTTGTTCGTCTTGCGGCGGCGGACGATGTACTTGTTCGACGCCTTCTTGGGCGAACGAGTACGGCCTTCCTTCTTGCCCCACGGGGACACGGGGTGACGACCACCGGAGGTCCGGCCCTCACCACCACCGTGCGGGTGGTCCACCGGGTTCATGACCACACCACGGACGGTCGGGCGAACGCCCAGCCACCGCTTGCGACCCGCCTTGCCCCAGTTGATGTTGCTCTGCTCGGCGTTGCCGACCTCGCCGACGGTGGCGCGGCAGCGCACGTCGACCAGGCGGATCTCTCCGGACGGCATGCGCAGGTGGGCCATCTGGCCCTCCTTCGCGAGCAGCTGCACGGAGGCACCGGCGGAGCGGGCGAACTTGGCACCGCCACCGGGACGGAGCTCGATCGCGTGGATCGTGGTACCGACCGGGATGTTGCGGAGGGCCAGGTTGTTGCCCGGCTTGATGTCGGCCCCGGGACCGTTCTCGACGCGGTCGCCCTGCTGCAGGTTGCGCGGGGCGAGGATGTAGCGCTTCTCGCCGTCGGCGTAGTGCAGCAGCGCGATGCGCGCGGTGCGGTTGGGGTCGTACTCGATGTGCGCGACCTTCGCCGGCACGCCGTCCTTGTCGTGACGACGGAAGTCGATCACGCGGTAGGCGCGCTTGTGTCCGCCACCCTGGTGGCGAACGGTCACACGACCGGCGTTGTTACGGCCGCCCTTGCTGTGCAGCGGGCGGACCAGCGACTTCTCCGGCGTGGACCGCGTGACCTCGACGAAGTCGGCGACGGAGGAGCCACGGCGGCCCGGCGTCGTCGGCTTGTACTTGCGGATTCCCATTTCTCAGTCCTCGTCCGATTTCGGACGATCCGGACCTCCGTCAGGAGGTCGGACCGCCGAAGATGTCGATACGGTCGCCCTCGGCAAGGGTCACGATCGCGCGCTTGCTGTCGGCACGCTTGCCGAAGCCCGTGCGGGTCCGCTTGCGCTTGCCCTGGCGGTTGATCGTGTTGACCCCGGTGACCTTGACCGAGAAGACCGCCTGGACGGCCTCCTTGATCTCGGTCTTGTTGGAGCCCGGCGCGACGATGAACGTGTACTTGTTCTCGTCGAGGAGCGCGTAGCTCTTCTCGGACACGACCGGCTTCAGCAGCACGTCACGGGGGTCCGTGAACGCCTTGCTCGCCGGGGTGACGACGGTGTTCTTGCCTTCGGCGGCGTGCCGACGCGCCTTCTTGACGCGCGCTTCCTTGGCCTTCTTCGCGGCCTTGGAGGCGATGGCGGGGTGACGGATGGCCATCAGGCCTCGCTCCCTTCGGTGTCATTGGCCTTCGGGCCGGACACGAAGGACTCGAAGGCGGCCTGGGTGAAGACCACGTCGTCCGAGACGAGAACGTCGTACGTGTTCAGCTGGCCCGGCTCCAGGATGTGGATCTGGGGCAGGTTGCGGGCGGACAGCCACGCGGCCTCGTCGGCGCGGTCGACGACCAGGAGCAGGTTCTTGCGCTCCGAGATCTTGCCGAACAGCGTCCGGGCGGCCTTCGTCGACGGGCTGTCGCCCTCGACGACGCCGGAGACGACGTGGATGCGGTTGTGGCGGGCCCGGTCGGTGAGGGCGTGGCGCAGGGCCGCGGCCTTCATCTTCTTCGGGGTGCGCTGCGAGTAGTCGCGCGGCACGGGACCGTGCACGACGCCACCACCGGCGAACTGCGGCGCGCGGGTCGAGCCCTGACGGGCGCGGCCGGTGCCCTTCTGGCGGTACGGCTTCTTGCCACCGCCGCGGACTTCGCCACGGGTCTTGGTCTTGTGCGTGCCCTGACGGGCAGCGGCCAGCTGCGCGACGACGACCTGGTGGATCAGCGGGATGCTGACCTTCTCAACGTCGAAGATCTCCGCGGGGAGCTCGACGGTGCCGGCCTTGTCGCCCGCCGGCGAAAGGATGTCAACAGTGCTCATCGGTTACCTCAGGCCCCCTTGGCCGCGGTGCGGACCAGGACGAGGCCGCCGTTCGGACCGGGAACCGCGCCCTTGATGAGCAGCAGACCCTTCTCCGCGTCAACGGCGTGGACGGTCAGGTTCTGGGTGGTGACCCGCTCGTTGCCCATACGGCCGGCCATGCGGAGGCCCTTGAACACGCGGCCCGGGGTGGCGCAGCCACCGATGGAACCGGGCGAGCGGTGCTTGCGCTGGGTGCCGTGTCCGGCGCCGAGGCCCTTGAAGTTGTGACGCTTCATGACACCGGCGAAGCCCTTGCCCTTGCTCTTGCCGGTCACGTCCACCTTGATGCCGGCCTCGAAGACCTCGGCGGTGACTTCCTGGCCGAGCGTGTACTCGGAGGCGTCGGCCGTGCGGATCTCGACGAGGTGGCGGCGGGGGGTGACGTCGGCCTTGGCGAAGTGGCCCTTGAGGGGCTTGTTCACCTTGCGCGGGTCGATCTCGCCGAACGCGATCTGGACGGACTCGTAGCCGTCGACGTCGTTCGTGCGGACCTGGGTGACGACGTTGGGGCCGGCCTTGACGACGGTGACCGGAACAACACGGTTGTTCTCGTCCCACACCTGCGTCATGCCGAGCTTCTCGCCCAGGATGCCCTTGATCTGCTTGGTCATCTTCAGATCACCGCCCTCAGAGCTTGATCTCGATGTCGACACCGGCCGGGAGGTCGAGTCGCATCAGAGAGTCAACGGTCTTGGGGGTCGGGTCGAGGATGTCGATCAGGCGCTTGTGCGTGCGCATCTCGAAGTGCTCGCGCGAGTCCTTGTACTTGTGCGGCGACTTGATGACGCAGTACACGTTCTTCTCAGTGGGCAGCGGCACCGGGCCCGCGACCGACGCACCAGTACGCGTCACCGTCTCGACGATCTTCTTCGCCGAGCTGTCGATGACCTCGTGGTCGTAGGCCTTGAGCCGGATGCGGATCTTCTGTCCCGCCATGGCTACTTCGTAGTCCTGTCTCTCGTAACGCTCTGGTACCCGGCGGTTCCTTGCAGTCCCGCTCCCCCTCCGACCCACGCGGTCGGGCGTGTCGCACTCCCGCTGACACAGATGTCCCTTGTTCGAACATCCCTGCTCTGGGAGGTGCGGGCCCTTCCGGTACCGCGGACCGGGGGCGAGAGGCCCACCGGGCGCCTGGCCGGTACCCCGCTGACACTTCCCGGAAGATTCCCGTACGTCCGCCTCTGATCAGAGGCGACGAGTACTGTGGGACTCGCTTCCGGTCCTCCCGGCGGGAGGCGCGCAGCATCGGCACTCGACCGAGCAACCCCGCTAGTCTGCCATACGGGGCGCGTCGCTGGCCAATCGAAGCGGATGACTGTACCCCACGTGATCGCGGGGTACACCTCGCGGCGTTCGTGCCTCGGTCGCTTGAAGGAAACGCCCGTACAGGCTCCGGCCGTCCGTTTCGCGATCCCACACGAACACCTCGTCGCGAGGGGCGACAGACGAAGGCGAACTCGTCGCCACCGCCCTTGTCTCCGAGATCGCCTGGTACGGGCGGTCGACGCTGTGGGGAAGCACGATGTGGGACTGCACCGCGCGTGCGTACACGCCCTTCCGTTCCCAGCGGATCGCCGCAGGTGAGCGGGGTGGGCGTCGGGACGCTCTTGCCCAGAACGGCCTCCTGCCGAGCCGCCGCAAGTTACCGCCATTCCGCTCCATCGACCGAGCCGTCGGGCGCAGGGCTTTGCCCGGGCACCCCCCCGAAGGGCACGGTGCAGACAATCGGTCACTCGTTTGGAGGGAAATCTGTGGTGACCACTGTAGACATTCGGCAGTCGTCGGGGTTACCGTTGGGATGTAGACGAGAAGTCCGTGAGGCGCGGCAGAGACGAACTGCCCGCATGCAGCACCGACAGGTACAACCACGGGAGAAGGAGGAGGACGCCATCAGGATCGCCCGGGAGAGAACGTTCTCACCGGGTACCGCAGACCCCGGAACGGAAGGTGGTCCCACGGTCACGCATCCGCGATCCCCAGGAAGGCCGGCCGTGCAGTAAGCCGGCGGATGGTGTTACAAATCCTCGGGGCCTTGGTGCCGTACGGCACCAAGGCCCCTCGACGCGTTCCCCCGACTCGGCTCCCCGACGCAGTTCCCCTACAGAGGTGCAGATGACCGCAGACACACCGCTCGACCGCATCGACGACGACGACTACCCCGCGTACACCATGGGACGGGCGGCCGAGATGCTGGGGACCACCCCGGCCTTCCTGCGGGCCCTCGGTGAAGCGCGCCTGATCACGCCGCTGCGTTCCGAGGGCGGGCACCGCCGTTACTCCCGCTACCAGCTCCGTATCGCCGCGCGCGCCCGGGAGATGGTCGACCAGGGAACGTCCATCGAGGCGACCTGCCGCATCATCATCCTGGAGGACCAGCTCGAAGAGGCCCAGCGCATCAACGACGAGCTGCGCCGCGGCCAGGCCGGGGCCTCCGGCGGCAGGACGGGGAGTGCCCGTACCGCCGAGTAGCCCCACCGCCTCCCGGCCGGCCCGCGCGGACCGGTACATTGCGGTCTCATGCCGAAGCCTGACGAGCTGATCGTTGACATCGCCGCCCTCGTGGAGTCCGGGCGGAGCAGTCGGATGTCCCTGACCGTGGTCACCGACGGTGCCGTGATCACCGGTCGCCTGGCCCCCGAAGCAGTGTGGCGGCAGCGGGTGTCCGAAGTACTGACCGGCTCCACGGACCTGGCCGAGTTCTCCGCCGTCTTCGACACCCCCGCGCGCAAGGGCGGGCCACCCACCCACCTGCACTTCCACGTCGCCCGGATCCTCCAGGGGACGATGGGCATCCCCGAGACCGGCGGCATGTACCGCGTGGCGATCGAGGACGTCAGTGCCTGGACCGTGGGGGATTTCAGCTACTCCGACCAGTGACCCGGATCCGCGCCGGATCGTGGCGTGGAAAAGGGTGAGGGCCCACCGGCAGACCGGTGGGCCCTCACCCTTTTCTGCCGCTCAGAGGGAAGCGCAGGACCCGGCGATGTCGCGCAGGCGGATCCGGTCCGTGTACCCCGAGCCGTCGCGCACGGCGGTGAGCCGGTCCCGGGTGACCATGCCGGTGCGTCGGCCGTCCGCGTCACGGATGACGAGGTGAGCCGTGCGGGCGGCGGCCATGACGGCCAGTGCCACCTCGACCGTCATGTCGTCCCAGACCTGAGGCCCGGTCGTGTCCACCGCGTCGGTGACCGTCCTGGGCGCGGTGTGGGCGCGTGTGGAGCCGGGGTGCGTCTGGAGCAACGTCAAGAAGTGCCTCCTGCGGAGTTGGGTCGGCGTTCCGGTCCGGCCTCTGGGCCTCTGAGCCGTTCTGGGCCTGGGGGCGGTTCTCAGGCCGCGGCGTCGGTGGCGGAGCGCCGTGCGGGCGCTCGCCGGGCCGCCGCGGCGGGACCGCGCCGGCCGCGTGAGGCGGCGCGCCGCTTGGGGCGCTCGACGACCGGCGCGGTGATGACGACCGGGACGCCGGAGGGTGCCTGGGCGCCGGTGATGCGGTGCAGGGCCTCCGCGCCGGCGCGGACCTGGGTGGTCTGCGGGACGATCCCGGCCGTCGCCATGAGGCGCGTCATGGCGCGGCGCTGGTTCGGGGTGACCAGGGTGACCACGCTGCCCGACTCACCGGCGCGGGCCGTGCGGCCGCCGCGGTGGAGGTAGTCCTTGTGGTCGGTCGGGGGATCGACGTTGACGACGAGGTCCAGGCTGTCGACGTGGATGCCGCGCGCCGCGACGTTGGTCGCCACCAGCACGGTCACGTGCCCGTTCTTGAACTGCGTCAGCGTACGGGTGCGCTGCGGCTGCGACTTGCCGCCGTGCAGCGCGGCGGCCCGTACCCCGCTGCTCAGCAGGTGCTCGGTGAGGCGGTCGACCGCGTGCTTGGTGTCCAGGAACATGAGCACCCGGCCGTCGCGGGCGGCGATCTCGGTGGTGGCCGCGTGCTTGTCGGCGCCGTGGACGTGCAGCACGTGGTGCTCCATCGTCGTGACCGCGCCCGCCGAGGGGTCGACGGAGTGCACGACGGGGTCGCTCAGGTAGCGGCGCACGAGCAGGTCGACGTTGCGGTCGAGGGTGGCGGAGAACAGCATGCGCTGGCCGTCGCGGCGCACCTGGTCGAGGAGCGCCGTGACTTGCGGCATGAAGCCCATGTCGGCCATCTGGTCGGCCTCGTCGAGGACGGTGATCCTGACCTGGTCCAGCCGGCAGTCGCCGCGTTCGATGAGGTCCTTGAGGCGCCCGGGGGTGGCGACGACGATCTCGGCGCCGCCGCGCAGCGCCGACGCCTGCCTGCCGATGGGCATCCCGCCGACCACCGTGGCCAGCCGCAGCCTCACCGACCGGGCGTACGGGGTGAGCGCGTCGGTGACCTGCTGTGCCAGTTCACGCGTCGGTACGAGGACCAGTCCCAGCGGCTGCCGGGGCTCGGCCCGCCGCCCGGCCGTGCGGGCCAGCAAGGCCAGCCCGAAGGCGAGGGTCTTTCCGGAACCGGTGCGCCCGCGGCCGAGGACGTCGCGGCCGGCGAGGGAGTTCGGCAGGGTCGCGGCCTGGATCGGGAACGGGACCGTCACGCCCTGCACGCCGAGTGCGGCCAGCAGCTCCGCGGGCATGTCCAGTTCGGCGAAGTCCGCCGCGGCGGGCAGCGCCGGGGTGATGGTCTCGGGGAGGGCGAACTCGCCCTGGGGCGCGGGCCGGCGGGCCCGGCCACGATCGCGGTTCGGCCCGGCGGAACGGCTCGGGGTCGGAGATCCGAATCGCTTGCCGTTCCTGCCCGGGACGGCGGCGCCGTTGCGGGTTCGAGCGGAACGGTCGTTCGTGCGTGTGCGGTTCATGCTGAACCTTCCTCGATACGGCACGTATCAAGGAAATCCCGCAGCAGGAGCGCATGGGGAATCGCAAGAACGAGCCGAATGGAACGGGAATCCCTCTTAGTGAGTCCGTGGATTCCGCGCAGTCGCTCCGCAGCGGTATTCACCGCGAAACATGAATGCAGCTGGGGCCCGCACCCCGAGGGATGCGGGCCCCAGCTACGAAGTGCGCGCCCGAGGGCGCGCCGAAAAATCAGGCGACGACGATGTTCTCGGCCGTCGGGCCCTTCTGGCCCTGCGCGATGTCGAAGCTCACCTTCTGGCCTTCGAGCAGCTCGCGGAAGCCCTGGGCGGCGATGTTCGAGTAGTGGGCGAACACATCGGCGCCGCCACCGTCCTGCTCGATGAAGCCGAAGCCCTTTTCCGCGTTGAACCACTTCACGGTGCCAGTAGCCATGTCTTGCTCTCCTTCGGGGCAGTGCATCGGCGTCCGCACTTTACGGACGCCGTGTCGCCGCGATGATTACCCCGACCGGAAAAGAAGACCGGTGTCAAAAACTTCGGGAACCACAACTGCAACTGATAACGACAGTAGCACGTTGCGGCGGCTCGTGCATGCTCCGTAATTTCACTCCGGTGCGCGCGACAGGGAAACTGTGCGCCCCTTCCGTGAAATCCTCACCCCGCGGGTACAGATTTATGGTGCCGGAATTCGACGAATTCGTCAGATGACACCCTGCGCCAGCATCGCGTCCGCCACGCGCTCGAAGCCCGCGATGTTCGCGCCGGTGACGTAGTCGCCGGGGGCGTCATAGCGCTCGGCGGTTTCGTGACAGGTGGTGTGGATGTCGTTCATGATGCGGGTCAGCTCCTCCTCTACGCGCGCCGCTGTCCAGGACGTACGGGCGTGGTTCTGGGCCATCTCCAGGGCGCTGACCGCGACGCCGCCCGCGTTGGCCGCCTTGCCGGGGCCGAAGGCGACGCCGGCCTTCTGGAGGAGGTGGACGGCCTCGGGGGTCGCCGGCATGTTGGCGCCCTCGGAGACCGCCTTGACGCCGTTGCGGATCAGGGTCGCGGCGTCGTTCTCGCGGAGTTCGTTCTGCGTGGCCGACGGGAGGGCGATGTCCGCCGGGACGTCCCAGACGCGGCCGCCCGGCACGAAGCGCGCCGAGGCGCCCCGACGCTCGGCGTACGCGTCGACCCGGCCGCGCTCGACCTCCTTGATCTGCTTGAGCAGTTCGAGGTCGATGCCCTTCTCGTCGACGACGTAGCCGGAGGAGTCCGAGCAGGTGACGGCGTTCGCGCCGAGGGCGGCCAGCTTCTCGATCGTGTAGATCGCGACGTTGCCCGAGCCGGACACGACCGCCGTCTGGCCCTCCAGGTCCTCACCGCGCTCGCGCAGCATCGCCGCCGCGAAGAGCACGTTGCCGTACCCCGTCGCCTCCGGGCGGATCAGCGAGCCGCCCCAGCCCTGGCCCTTGCCGGTGAGGACGCCGGCCTCCCAGCGGTTGGTGATGCGGCGGTACTGGCCGAAGAGGTAGCCGATCTCCCGGCCGCCGACGCCGATGTCACCGGCCGGCACGTCGGTGTGCTCGCCGATGTGCCGGTACAGCTCCGTCATGAACGACTGGCAGAACCGCATGACCTCCGCGTCGCTGCGCCCGTGCGGGTCGAAGTCGCTGCCGCCCTTGCCGCCGCCGATACCGAGGCCGGTCAGCGCGTTCTTGAAGACCTGCTCGAAGCCCAGGAACTTGATGACGCCCAGGTTCACGGACGGGTGGAAGCGCAGGCCGCCCTTGTACGGACCCAGCGCGCTGTTGAACTCGACGCGGAAGCCCCGGTTGACGTGGACGCGGCCCTGGTCGTCCTGCCACGGCACCCGGAACATGACCTGGCGCTCCGGCTCGACCAGCCGTTCGATGAGGCCGGGTTCGGCGTACTCGGGGCGGGCCGCGACGACCGGCGCGAGCGTTTCCAGGACCTCGTGGGCGGCCTGGTGGAACTCGGGCTGGGCCGGGTTGCGGTGTTCGATCTCCGTGAGGAGCTGGTCGAGCCTGGTCTGCGTCTCGCGTCGGGTCGTCACAGGGGTCCTTTCTGGCACGGCTGGCACCGGAGACCGAGGGTTCGGCACGGGGGCCGGGGAAGGCCACACGGTCCGGTCGGTCCGGTGGTGGGCGCTCGGCGCCGTTGCCGCGCGCGGGACACTTCAGTGTTACGCCCATGTAAACGTCCTGGCCAGCACTCGGCGCCCCACGCGACCACTATGTGAGACCGCGCTTTTGCATATCGGGAGTTTTCATGATGTAAGGGACGGAGGTCACCTGGGCTGCTCGGGCCGCTCCGTCACGCGTCGGCGTTCAGCATCGCAGCCGTGAGGACGTTCCCCGCGACGCCCCACCCGCCGTCGGCGACCTCGTCGACGAGCACGACGGTGGTGGGGCGGGCGCGCTCGCCGTAGATCTCCGCGTAGAGGTCGGTGGTGCGTTCGACGATCTTCCGCTTGTCCTCCGGGGTGAGGGTGCCCTCGGGGACCTTGAAGTGGGCGAAGGGCATGTCAGACCATCCCCCCGTTGGCGCGCAGGACCTGGCCGTTCACCCAGTGGCCCGCGGGGCTGGAAACGAAGGCGACGACCTCGGCGGTGTCCTCCGGGGTGCCCAGCCGCTCCAGGGGCGACGTCTTCGCGAGCTGGTCGATCTGCTCTTCGGTCTTGCCGGTGAGGAACATGTCGGTGGCCGTGGGGCCGGGGGCGACCGCGTTCACGGTGATGTTTCGTCCGCGCAGCTCACGGGCGAGGATCAACGTCATCGCCTCCACCGCGCCCTTGCTCGCCGCGTACGCCCCGTAGGTCGGGAACTGCGTGCCGACGACGGAGGTCGAGAAGCCCACGAAGGAGCCTCCGGAGCGCAGACGACGGGCCGCCTCCCGGGCGACCACGAAGGTGCCGCGGATGTTGGTGCGGTGCATGGCGTCCAGGGCGTCCAGGTCCAGGTCGGCGATCGGGGACAGGGCCATGCGGCCGGCCGAGTTCACGACGACGTCGACGCCGCCGTACTCCGCCTCCGCCCTGTCGAACAGGGCGGCGACCTCCTTCTCCTCCGCCACGTCCGCCGGTACGGCGACCGCCCTCCCGCCGGCCCCGGTGATCGCCGCCACCGTCTCCTCGGCGGACGCCGCGTCGCGGGCGTAGTTCACGACGACGGCCAGGCCGTCCCGGGCGAGTTTCTCGGATACCGCACGGCCGATGCCGCGTGATCCACCGGTGACGACGGCGACGCGCGTGTCCGCGGCGGCGGGGGTGTCAGCGGGTACGGGAGTGTCCTCGGGTGCCGGGGTCTTCTCGTTGGTGTTCGTGGTCATGGGTCCACGATGCGCCCGGCCCGCGCACGCAACCAGGGGATGTCATCCCATGGGTCGGCGGCCCGGCCCGGCGCAGAATGGAGGGCATGAGCGCTGTGAAGTACGCCGAGCTGGGAGCGTTCCTGCGGTCGCGGCGGGAGCGCATCCGCCCGTCCGACGTCGGGCTTCCGGCAGGGCCGCGCCGCCGGGTCCCGGGACTTCGCCGCGAGGAGGTCGCCCAGCTCGCGGGCGCGTCCGTGGACTACTACAACGAGCTGGAGCGCGGGGCCGGGTCGCAGCCGTCCGAGCAGATGATCGCCGCGCTGGCGAGGGCGCTGCGGCTCTCCGCAGACGAGCGGGACTACCTGTACCGGCTGGCGGACCGGCCGGTGCCCGTGCAGGGCGGCGCCGCCTCGCACGTGCACCCGGGCATGCTCGACCTCCTCGGGCGGATGACCTCGACCCCGGCGCAGGTGATCACCGACCTGCACATCACCCTCGTACAGAATCCGCTGGCCGTGGCGCTGGTCGGGGACCAGTCCGGGTTACGGGGGCCCCGGGCCAGCTTCGTCCACCGGTGGTTCACCGAGCCCGACACGCGGCTCCTGTATCCCGAGGCCGACCACGAGAGCCAGTCCCGCGCCCTCGTCGCCGACCTGCGGGCCGCGGCGGCGCGGAGGGACGCGAAGGACGCCGAGGTCGGCTCGATGATCCGTACGCTGCTCGCCGTCTCCCCCGAGTTCGCCGCGCTGTGGGCCGACCACGACGTGGCCTTCCGGCGGGACGACCGCAAGCGGATCGTCCATCCCACGATCGGCGTCATCGAGGTCAACTGCCTCAACCTCTTCAGCGAGGACGGGCGGCAGCGGCTGCTCTGGTTCACACCGGCCGTGGGGACGGAGAGCGCGGGGTTGCTGGAGCTGCTGGGGGTGGTGGGGACGCAGGAGGTGGTCAGCGCCGCTCCGACGCGTACGGGAGGAAGGTCGTCCAGGCGGTCGGGGTGAGGGCCAGGCGGGGGCCGCCCTCTACGTGCTTGGAGTCGCGGACGTGGATGGTGCCGGGGGTGGCCGCGATCTCGACGCAGGACTCGCCGTTATTGCCGCCGCTGTAACTGCTCTTGAACCACGCCAGTTCGGGGGCATCCCCGGCGAGGGTCTTGCGCATCATGTCTCTCCCAGCAGTTGCTCGATAAAGGCCAGCGACTCCCCAGGCGGGAGGGCTTGGGCTCGGATGGTGCCATATTGCAGTTCAAGGACCCTGAGCTGCTTTGGGTCAGAAACGGGACGGCCGTTGAACACACCGTCGCAACGACCCACCGCCGTACCGTCCGCGAACTTCAGCAGCTCGATCCTTCCGTCCAGTCCGGAGTGGACCTCGCGGTGCGTCGGCATCACCTGAAGTGAGACATTCCTCAACCGACCCACCTCCAGCAGGCGTTCGAGTTGCTGTCGCCACACCATTGTGCCCCCAAGCGGGCGCCTCAGCGGCGCCTCTTCCAGCACGAAGCTGATCGCAGGCGAGGGATCACGTTCGAAGACGGATTGCCGGGCAATGCGACCGGCCACCATCCGGTCCACATCATCCTGCGAGTACGGAGGCTGTGCCGCCTCGATCGCCGCTCTGGCGTGCTCCGGCGTCTGCAACAACCCAGCGATGATGTTGCACTCGTACCCCCCGATCTCAACCGCCTTCGCCTCCAGCTTCCCCAGCTCCCGCACCTTCTTCGGGTACCGGACCTTCTTCACGTCCTCCCAGGTCGCCGCGATGAGCCCGCCCGCGCCCAGCACTTCGTCGGCCCTGTCCAGATACTCCTGCCGGGGAATCCGCTTGCCGCCCTCGACCTTGTAGACGAGGTCTTCCCCGTACCCGACCGCCACGCCGAAGTCGGCGGCCCGCATGCCCACCGCCTCGCGGCGGAGTTTCAACTGCCGCCCCACCGTGGCGATGACCGCGACGCCCCACTCGTCGTCGGGGTCCACCTCCCACCCCGGCTCGTCCGTCTCGACCGTCATCCCGCGCCCCTTCGTCGTGCTCCCAGCGTTGCCCCAGCGCCCTACCCGCAGGCCCCACCCGACAGCACCGACACCACCGGACAACGACCGGACAGTGACCGTACGTACCCGCTGAGTCACTTCTCACGGTACGCACACACCGCCACG
This sequence comes from Streptomyces mutabilis, assembly GCF_014649815.1. GTDB lineage: Bacteria > Actinomycetota > Actinomycetes > Streptomycetales > Streptomycetaceae > Streptomyces > Streptomyces mutabilis. The sequence continues at coordinate 427,885 of NZ_BMTT01000002.1, forward strand.
CTGAGTGACGTGAACCAGAAATCCGCCGAACTCCCCGCCTGCGTCCGCAACTTCAGCGTGCAGCTCTCCCCCACGCCACGCGGCGCCCGCCTCGCCCGCCTGCTGGGCGCCGAACAGCTCCGCGCATGGGGCCTCCCCCTGGACCCGGCCCGCCAGCTCATCGCCGAACTGGCGAGCAACGCGGCGGCGCACGGACGCGTCCCCGGCCGCGACTTCCGGCTCACGCTCTACGTCGTCGGCGACACCCTCCGCATCGAGGTCACCGACACCCGGGGCGAAGAACTCCCCCACCCGCAGACACCCGCCCCCGACGCCGAATCCGGCCGTGGCCTGCTGCTGGTCGAGGCGTTGGCGGACCGCTGGGGTGCAACGGAGGGCCGCTTCCCGCGCAAGACGGTGTGGGCGGAACTGCGGTGCGCGTCACCGGAACCCAGCTTCTGAGGTTCCGGTGCCGTCGGCGCCCTACCGAGGAAAGAACCGGGGGAGAAAGAACCCCACTCTGCCGCCAACCCGACCCGTACGCGTCACCACGGCGGCGGCATCGTCCACGAGAACACCCGCCACACCACCCGCTTCGTGGTGATCGGCAACCACCTGGTCCAGCACAAGGAGCTGTCGCTCCTGGCGATCGGCCTCGCCTGCCACATCCAGTCGCTGCCCACGGGCGCGGGCGCCGACATCAAGTCGCTCACCGCCCGCTTCCCCGAGGGCCCGACCCGCATCGCCGCCGCCCTGCGCGAGCTGGAGACGCACGGTTACCTGCGCCGCGAACGCGTCCGCACGCCCACCGGCCGCATCGTCACCCGCACGGTCTCCTGCAACCAGCCGGGCGACCGGCCGGGCCACCGGCCGAAGGCGCCCCACCATGAGGCGGCCGACACCGGATGCCCCGACCGCCGGCCCGCACGACCCGCGACGCCGGACCGACCCTCCAGGCCCCGCGAACCGCGCCCGCGCAAGGCGCTCCCCACCGTGCCGCAGCCCGACTGCAAGGTCCCCGGCCTCCTCCGGACAGCCGTCGACCTCCTGACCGACCTGCGCCGACACGACTCCCGGCTGCTGCTCTCCACCGCCGACACCGCCCACCTGGCCCCCGGCGTCGCCGCCTGGCTGGAACGGGACGTCCTCCCCAGCGCCGTACGCCGCGCCCTCACCGCCGACCTGCCGGACGAACCCCTGCACCGCCCGGCCGCCCTCCTGGCCCACCGCCTGTCCGACCGGCTTACGCCCCCGGCGCCGTTGCGCGCCCCGGCGCCGCCGCCACCGGCCAGACTCCCGCTCCACAACCGCGACGGCTGCGACCGCGGCTTCCGCGCCCCGGAGCCGGGCCTGTGCCGCGACTGCCGTACGACGGCGGCCCCGAGCGGGGGCGTCCCCGCCTGATGTCCCCTCTCATCCTCGCTGACCAGGAGAAACACCTCACGATGTTCGCGTCTCAGTACCCCAATCGCCCCGGACGGCTACCCTGGCCAGTGCACTCCCGGGAGGTCTCCATGAGCACGCAGGCCGATCACGGGCACGGGTTGGTCCCCCGCCCCGAGCAGACGCCGGACGCTTTGCGGGCCGCGCTTGCCGCCGTCGATCCGAAGCGCCTTCCGGAGATGCAGCGGACCAAGGACGAAGCCTTCGCCAAGGCCGTGGAGTGGCAGTCGCTCAGCCCCGTGCGGAGCTGGGTGCTGACCTGGGCCCGCGACATCGAGATCGCGCGACGGCCCGACCTCGCTGCCCGACACGCCCATGCCAAGAACAACCTGGAACACGAGGACGCGGACGTTGCCCGGGAGGCGCTGCGAGAGCTGAGTGCCGTACTGGACGAAGCGATGAAGGCTGTTCACGCTTGAGCTGGGCCTGGGAGTACGCCTTCGGCGCGGAGGAAGCCGCCCGTACAGCGCCGACCGCCTTCCTCACCGAGGTGGAACGCAAGGCCGCCGAGCTGGTCAGAGCGGCAGAAGCGCAGTATCTGCACGGTCGCTCGCACACAGGGGGCGACCCGAAGGGCGGGGACATCGCGGTTCCCGGCGGCATGTTCACCTACCAGATCGTCGTGCGGGCCGAACGCGTCTACGTCGTGCAGATCACCCACCTGGGCTTCTGAAACCTCACGCGAGCTGACCGTCACAGGTCCGGACCAACCTCTTGCCCCCGCCCCTCCCCCGTCGCAAGCTCCCCTCATGGAGCTGGAGTTGCGGCATCTCAGGACGGTCCGGGCCATCGCCGACGCCGGCAGCCTCACCAGGGCGGCCACGGTGCTCGGGCTCGCGCAGCCCGCGTTGAGCGCACAGCTCAAGCGGATCGAACGGGCCCTCGGCGGGGCGTTGTTCGAGCGGGGCCGGCACGGAGTGCGGGCCACCGCGCTGGGGGAACTGGTACTGGAGCGGAGCCGGATCGTGCTGCCCGCGGTGACCGAGTTGCAGCAGGAGGCCACGCGGTTCGCGCGAGCGCCGCGTACCGCACGGCACCTGCGGCTGGGCGGGACGCACGGGCCGCTGCTGGGTGCCCTGGTGGACCGGCTGGCGGACGTGGCGCCGGACGCCCGGATGACGACCTGTACGTCGTGGTCGGAACGTGAGCTGGCCGAGCAACTGGCCGAGGGGCGGCTGGACTTCGCGCTCGCCGGGACGTGCGGTTCCGCCGCGCCGCCCGGTGCGGCGGGGCTGGTGTGGCGGGAGGTCGCCGTCGACCCGGTGTTCGTGATGGTGCCCGAGCGGCACCCGCTCGCCCGGCGGGCCGAGGTGGACCTGACCGAGCTGGCGGACGAGGAGTGGGCCTGCGTACCCGGTGACGGCTGCTTCGGCGACTGCTTCACCGCGTCGTGCGCCCGCGCCGGGTTCACGCCGCGCCGCATGTACGAGACGGACACCGCCTCACTGGTGCATCTGGTGCAGGTGGGGCGGGCGGTCGGGCTGTGCCGGGCGACCTTCCCGACCACCCCCGGCATCGTCACCCGGCCGCTCACCGGCACGCCGCTGGCCTGGCGGCACCTGCTGGGCTGGCACGCGGTGACGGGGCGGGCGGACACCGCCGCGACCGTGCTGGCGCAGGCCCGCATGGCGCACGCGGGGGTGGCGGCGAGCAGCGACAGCTACACGGAGTGGATGGCGGCGCACCGGGTGCCCTGAGCCGCCCGTGCAAGGTTCCATAACGCCGGGGAGAGGGCCGGCCGACGTCTTACGGCACCCGGTCGGCCCTCCCTACGGTTTCGGCACCTCCCCACCGAAACCGAGGAGATCCCCCATGCCACCCATCCCCCACCGTCACCGGCACACCAGAGCCGTGGGCGCCGCCGTCGCCGCGACGGCCGCCCTGCTCGTGGCCGGGCTCAGCGGCTCCGCGAGCGCCGGGACGGCCCCCGACGCGACGGCCCCCACCGCCGCGCAGACCCTGCGCACCGACGCCGCGCCGCCCGCCCTGCTCCGGGCCATGGAGCGCGACCTCGGCCTCGACCGGCGGCAGGCCGAGCGCCGTCTCGCCAACGAGGCCGACGCGGGTGCCGTCGCGGGCCGGCTCCGTGCCGCGCTCGGCGCCGACTTCGCGGGCGCGTGGGTGCGGGGCGCCGAGTCCGGCACGCTGACCGTGGCGACGACCGACGCGGCCGACGTCGCGGCGATCGAGGCGCAGGGCGCCGTGGCGAAGGTCGTACGGCACTCGCTCGCCGACCTGGACGCGGCCAAGTCCCGCCTCGACCGGGCCGCCGCGGTGCGGGACGGGGACGCCGCCGACGCGCCGGTCCGGTACGTCGACGTACGGACGAACACGGTCACCGTGCAGGCCGTACGGCCGTCCGCCGCCCGTGTCCTCCTCGACGCGGCCGGGATCGGCGCCGGGCTCGCGCGCGTCGAGAGCACGGCCGAGAAGCCGCGTCCGCTGTACGACCTGCGGGGCGGCGAGGCGTACTACATCAACAACAGCGGGCGCTGCTCGGTCGGCTTCCCCGTCACCAAGGGCGGCCAGGAGGGCTTCGCCACGGCAGGCCACTGCGGGCGGACCGGGGCGAGCACCACCGGGTACAACCGGGTGGCGCAGGGCACCTTCCAGGGCTCGGTCTTCCCGGGCCGGGACATGGCGTGGGTGGCGGTCAACTCCAACTGGCGGGCCACTCCGTACGTCAGCGGCGCCGGCGGCCAGAACGTCCAGGTGACCGGGTCCACCCAGGCGCCGGTCGGGGCGTCCGTGTGCCGTTCCGGCTCCACCACCGGCTGGCACTGCGGGACCGTCCAGCAGCACAACACCAGCGTGACCTACCCCGAGGGCACCATCACCGGCGTCACCCGCACCACGGTGTGCGCCGAGCCCGGCGACTCGGGCGGCTCGTACATCTCCGGCAGCCAGGCGCAGGGCGTCACCTCGGGCGGCTCCGGTGACTGCCGCAGCGGCGGCACGACGTTCTTCCAGCCGATCAACCCGCTGCTCCAGAACTACGGCCTCACCCTGAAGACCACCGACGACGGCGGTCCCGAGGAGCCGCCGCCCGGTGAGGGCGGCACCTGGGCGGCCGGCACCGTCTACCAGCCGGGCGACACGGTGACGCACGGCGGCGCCACCTACCGCTGCATTCAGGGGCACCAGGCCCACGCGGGCTGGGAACCGCCGAACGTTCCGGCGCTGTGGCAGCGCGTGTGAACGGCTGAGTGACCCACGGGGGACGGCCCCTGGGACGGCCCGCGGGGGGGTACGGCCCACGGGGGACGACGGGGACGGGCCCGGCCGCGCGAAGGGAGAGCGCCCGGGCCCGGTCACGTCGGTCACGACCGGCGGTCAGGTGCGGGTGGCCTTGCCGCACTCGTCCGGCTCGGTGCCCGTGAGGGGCTTGCTGCGGTCGTACGGGTCCGTCAGGGGCCCGGTGGCCGGGTCACCGCCGGCCGCGTCGTCGCCGAACCCGGGGTGCAGATAGCCGTCGTCGACACCGCAGGCGGTGTTCCCGTGCTCGGAGAAGTACTTCTCCACCAGCAGCCTGCCCTCGGTCACGTTCCATCGCGCCGGGTCGTTCAGCGTCAGGGTGAGCACACGCCGGACGATCGTGCGCGCCACCCGCCCGTCGTCCTCCTGGGCCCGTACCAGCGGGTAGACGAAGGTGTAGTCCGCGTCGACCTTCACGACGCCCTCCTCCCCGGCGGACAGCTCCATGCGGCCCCGGACCTTGACGACGTCCCCGGCGAGGCGGACCTCGTCGGGGTCGAAGCGGGTGAACATCCGCAGCGGGTCGTGGTCCTCGTCCGGCTCCCGCAGGGACCGGCGCAGCTTCGGCAGCAGTTCCGGCTGCTTCGGGTCCAGGACCGCCAGGGCCTCCTCCGGCCATTCCCCGCGCAGTACGGCGGGGTTCAGGTTCGCGGCGACCAGCAGGTCCTTGGTGCGGCGCAGCGCGAACGCCACGTCCTTCTCGCTCATCCCGGACAGCGCCTTCGCCTCCGGTACCTCGATGGCGTCGGCGCCCTCGGCCCACTGCTCGGCCGGGGAGCCGCGGAAGGGGTGCTCGCGGGTGGCCCGTCCGGACCGGGCGGGGTCCGCGGGAGCGCCGGTCGGCTGCGCGGACTCGGCGGCAAGCGGTCCGTCCGAGCCGTCCTCGCCACCGGGGAACAGGTCCGTCACCAGCGAGGGGCGTACGGCGACGACCGCGAGCAGCGCCAGCACCAGTACGCCGACGACCGCGCCCACGCGGCGCCGGCGGGAGCCGCCGTTTCCGAGCTGCGTCGCCGGGCCCGTACGCCATCCGGGCGGGGTGGCCTGCGGCGGGCCCTGCTCGCCGCGCTTGCGGCCGCCCCGGGCGCGCCGCGCGGCCTCGTCCTCCTCGTGCAGGCGCCGGGCCACCATCCGCGCACGGGCGGAGGGCTCCTTGGGAGCGGCCGCGCCACCGCCCTCGGCGGCCTCCCGCAGGAAGGACTCCAGTTGCTCGTCCGAGAGGGACGGGGCCGGGTCGTCGTCGGGGCGGTCGGGAGGCGGGACGGTACTCACGGACTCACTTTCCGGGTGACGGGTGACGGGTGATCAGGGGCGGCACGGGGCCGGGCTCGCGGTGATCAATCGTGTCGCCATGCGGAGGAGAAGTGCACAGCTGTGCGGAATTCGTGACCGAACCCGTACACGCCCCGCTTCCGCCCGCTGCCTTCCGCCCGCTGCCTTCCGTCCGCTGCCTTCCGTCCGCTGCCCGCCGCCCGGGTCACGCCCGCAGGAACGCCAGCACCGCCAGCACCCTGCGGTGCGTGTCGTCCGCCGGGGGCAGGTCCAGCTTGGCCAGGATGCTGCCGATGTGCTTGCCCACGGCCGCCTCGGAGACGACGAGCTGGCGGGCGACGGCCCCGTTGGACCTGCCCTCCGCGACCAGCGCCAGCACCTCCCGCTCGCGCGGGCTGAGCCGGGCCAGGGGGTCCCGGCGGCGGCGCAGCAACTGGCGTACCACCTCCGGGTCGACGACCGTGCCGCCGTCCGCCACCTCGGCCAGCGCCTCGACGAACTCCTCGACCTGGCCGACGCGGTCCTTGAGCAGGTAGCCGACGCCGGTGCCGTCGCCGGAGTCCAGCAACTCGGCGGCGTAGGACCGCTGTACGTACTGGCTGAGGACGAGGACGGGCAGACCGGGGCGCCGCTCCCGCAACCCCACCGCCGCGCGCAGGCCCTCGTCCTGGAAGCCGGGCGGCATGCGCACGTCGGTGACGACGACGTCCGGGGCGTGCTCCGCGACGGCCGCCACCAGCGCCTCCGCGTCACCCACCGACGCCACGACCTCGTGCCCGAAGCGGGCGAGCAGGCTCGTCAGACCGTCCCGCAGCAGGACACTGTCCTCGGCCAGTACTACGCGAAGGGTTCGGTCGTCCACTCGCAAGGGATCTCCACGCGCAACAGGGTCGGTCCGCCCGGCGGGCTGGACAGCGAGATTCTGCCATCCAGGACCGACACCCGGTCGGCGAGTCCGGTCAGGCCGCTGCCCGCACGGGCCTCCGCATCGACATCGGCACCGGGCTCGGCACCGGGCTCGGCAGCACCGACCCGGGCACGGTCCTCGGCGCCGCCCCGGCCGTTGTCGCGGATCTGCAGGCGCAGCCGTCCGTCGCGGTGTCCGCCGGTCACCTTCGCCCGGTCGGCGCCGCTGTGCTTCGCCACGTTGGCGAGGGCTTCGCAGACCACGAAGTAGGCGGCGGCCTCGACGGCCCGGGGCAGGCGGCCGGGCAGCTCCAGGCGGACGTCCACGGGGACGGCGGAGCGGTCGGCGGCGTCCTCCACGGCCGCCGCCAGGCCGTGGTCGGCGAGCACCTTCGGGTGGATGCCGTGGATCAGCTCGCGCAGCTCCTCCAGGGCACGGCCCGCCTCCCCGTGGGCCTTGGCCAACTGGTCGGCGAGCGGGCCGGGCGGCGCGTCGAGGCGGGCCAGGCCCAGGGTCATCGTCAGGGCGACCAGGCGCTGCTGGGCGCCGTCGTGCAGGTCGCGTTCGATGCGGCGGCGCTCGGCCTCGAAGGCGTCCACCAACCGGACGCGGGAGCGGGTGAGTTCGACGACGCGGGCGTCCAGGGTCGCATCGCGCGGAGCGCCCAGGAGTACGCGGGTGAGGGCGGCCCGTGCGCCCGCCGCCAGGCCCAGCGCGTAGGCGCCCAGGACGAGCAGAAGCAGTCCCAGTACCGCCGCTCCGAACGCCGTCGGCCAGGTGGTGACCGTCCACTGCTTGAGCACCTTCGCCTCCTCGCCGTCCCCGACGGTCGCCATCAGCAGGGGCGTGGCGAGGGTGGCGAGCGGAAGGGCCAGGGCCGCGGTGACGACGAGGGCGTCCAGCGGCCAGAGCACCGTGGCGAGCAGCAGGGCGTGGCCCAGGTCCCGCCAGCTCGCGGGCTCGCGCAGGCGGGTGGTGAGCCAGGGCCAGGGACCGTAGGCGGTGGGCTGCCGCCGGGGTAGGCCGGGTGCGGGGGCGCGGTCGGCCAGGCGCAGCCGGAGCCTTTCCAGCCGGGCCACGGGGAGACCCGCGAGGGCGGTGAGCACCAGGAGCGGGAGTCCCACCACGACGACGGAGAGGGCTCCCCCGACGGTCACCACGACCACCAGCCCCACCAAAGTCACGGCACCGGCGAACGCGCCGGTCAGCAGGTAGGCGACCGCACGCCAGGGCCACGCCGACAGCAGGAAGCCGGGGGCGGACATGGCCTGCCACACGTTTCGGGGACGCATGCCGATCACCGTAGGACTGCGGTGCGCGTCGCGGCCATCGGCCTGGGCGGAGGAAGGGGGTAGGGCCTGCCATACCCCGGTTCTCGCCCCTGCCGCACTGCGCCGGAGCGGCCCCGCGCGGTTTCGTCAGGGCACCGATCAAGACACCGGGCGGACCGGTGCCCGACGAGTGGGGACAGATGACCGACCACACGATCCACGCGATCCGACTGAGCTCCGTCAGCAGGCGGTACGGCGCGGGCGACAGCGCGGTGACCGCTCTGGACGAGGTCTCCCTCGCCTTCCCGCGGGGCACCTTCACCGCCGTCATGGGCCCCTCGGGCTCGGGCAAGTCGACGCTGCTCCAGTGCGCCGCCGGCCTGGACCGGCCCACATCGGGGTCGGTGGTCGTCGGCGGCACGGAGCTGACGGGGCTGAGCGAGCGGAGGCTGACCCTGCTGCGGCGCGAGCGCATCGGCTTCGTCTTCCAGGCGTTCAACCTGCTGCCCTCGCTGACCGCGGCGCAGAACGTGGCCCTCCCCCTGCGCCTGGCCGGCCGCCGCCCCTCCCGGTCCCGGGTCCGCGAGGCGCTCGCCCAGGTCGGTCTCGCCGACCGCGGCCGGCACCGGCCCGCCGAGTTGTCCGGCGGCCAGCAGCAACGCGTCGCGCTGGCCCGCGCCCTGATCACCCGGCCCGAGGTGCTGTTCGGCGACGAGCCGACCGGTGCCCTGGACTCGCGGACCGGACGGGACGTCCTGGCCCTGCTGCGCGGCATGGTCGACCGCGAGGGCCAGACGGTCGTCATGGTGACGCACGATCCGGTGGCCGCCGCCCGCGCCGACCGCGTGGTCTTCCTCGTCGACGGCCGGCCGGCCGGTGAACTGGCCGGGGCGGACGCCGACGCCATCGCCACCCGCATGACCCGGCTGGAGGCCGCCCCGTGCTGACCGTCACCCTGCACACCCTGCGCACCCGCTGGGCCACCCTCGTCGGCAGTTTCGTCGCCCTGTCCCTGGGGGTCGCGCTGCTATCGGTGACAGGACTGGCGCTCGCCTCCTCGCTGGACGCTCCCGACCGCGCACCGGAACGGTTCGCCGCCGCGCCGGTCGTGGTGCGGGGGCAGGACGCACTGCGGGTGCCCACGCCGGTCGGCGACCGCACGGAGAGGCTCGCCCAGCCGCGTGCCGTGCCCGCCGGGACGGTCGCGGAGCTGCGGCGGCTCGGCCGGGTCGTCGAGGACCGGTCCTTCGCCGTACGGGCCGAGCGCGGGCCGGGGGACCTCGTGGGCCACCCGTGGTCGACCGCCGCGTTCGCCCCGTACGGGATCGACGCGGGCCGCGCGCCGCGCGCCGCCGGCGAGGTCGTCGTCACCGGCGACTGGGCCGCGCCCGGCGAACGGCTCCGCACGGACCGGGGCGTCGTGGAGGTCGTGGGCACCGTGCCCGACCGCGGTTTCGAGAACGCCGTCTTCTACACCGACGCCGAGGCCGCCCGGCTCTCCCCCGTAAGCCTCCAACTCGTGGTCGACGCGGACGCCTCGGCGGTGCGGGACGCGGTGCGCGGCAGCGCGGGCGTGCGGGTGCTCACCGGCGACGAACGCCGGTACGCCGACGCCGACCCCGAGCGGGACAGCGAGGCGATGACCGCGATGAACGCCCTGTTCGGCACGGCCGGCGGCGTCTCCGCCTTCGTGTCGGTGTTCGTCGTGGCGTCCACCTTCGCCTTCGCGGTGGCGCAGCGGCGGCGGGAGTTCGGGCTGCTGCGCACCGCCGGGGCGACGCCCGGACAGGTCCGCCGGACGGTTCTGGCCGAGGGGCTGGCGGTGGGGGCGGTCGCCTCGGCGGCCGGCTGCGCGCTCGGTTCGTACGGTGCCCCGCTCCTGGCCGCGTGGGTCGTCGACGAGGGCCTGGCACCGGCGTGGTTCAGCATCGGCGACCACACCTGGCCGTACCACACGGCCTTCTGGACGGGGCTGCTCGTCGCCCTGTGCGGCGCGGTCACCGCGTCCTGGCGGGCCGGCCGGACCGGCCCCGCGCAGGCACTGCGCGAGGTGTCCGTGGACACCCGGACCATGCCCCGGGGACGGTGGCTGTCCGGCGGGGGCCTGCTGCTGACCGCGCTGGTGACGCTCGGCATCGCACTGGCCGGCGATCCCGGAGACCTGCTGCACCGCAAGACGTACGTGACCCGGCCCATGCTGCTGATCACCGCCGTCGCGTTGCTCGCCCCCGTCGTGGTGCGCCCGCTGACCCGGCTGCTGACCTGGCTGCCCGCCCGGCTGCCGGGCGCGGCGGGGATGCTGGTGCGGGAGAACGCCGCCGCCGGGGTGCGCCGCACGGCGGCCGTCGCGGCGCCGGTGCTGGTGACGGTCGCTCTGGCCGGGTCGCTGCTCGGCGCCACCGCGACGCTGAACGAGGCCGGCGCGACCGAGACGCGCGAGCGGACCACCGCCGACTTCGTGGTCGAGGCGCCGGGTGACGGCGGCTTCGACGCGGAGACCGTCGACCGGCTGCGCGCGGTGCCGGGGGCGGCCACGGTCTCCCCGGCCTCCTCGACCGCCGTGTACGTCCTGGAGGAGGGCGTGGCGCTGGTCAGGTCCGACGCGCGGGCCGTCGCCGACCCCGCGGCACTGTCGGCCACCGCCCGGCTGCCGCTCGGGGCGGGCAGGGTGACCGACCTCGACGACGGCTCGATCATCGTCAACGAGGAGTGGGAACGGCACTCCGTCGGCGAGAGCGTGCGGGTGTGGCTCGGCGACGGCACGGAGCGGAAGCTGCGCATCGCCGCCGTGATGACCACCGGTACGGGTGACAACGGCGCCTACGTCACCTCCGCCAACGCCCCGGGCGCCCCGGTCGACCGGGTCGACGTCACCGTCGCGGCCGACGCCGACGCCGGTGCGGTGGCCGACGGGCTGCGCGACGCGGTGGGGCCGTCCGGCGGTCAGGTGGCGAGCAGGGACGAGTGGGTGGCGGCCACCTCCCCGCAGACCAACGGCACGACCCGGGCGGGCCTCCTGCTGGTCCTCGGCATCGCCCTGCTCTACACCGGAATCTCCCTGGTCAACACCATGGTCATGGCCACTTCCGACCGGACGCGCGACCTGGCCGTGCTGCGGCTGGCGGGGGCCACCAGGTGGCAGGTGCTGAGGCTGGTGGGCGCGGAGTCGCTGACGGTCGTCGTGGTCGGCGCGGTCCTGGGTCTGATCGTGGCCGTGCTCAATCTGGCCGGAATGTGGGCGGCGCTACGCCTCCTGTCGGTGCACAGCGCCCCCGACCTGCCCTGGACGCCCCTGGCCGGCGTAGTCGCGACCTGCGCGGTACTCGCCGTCACCGCCTCGGTGATCCCGGCGGGCCTGGTCCTGCGACGCCACGCGGCGGAATCGGCGGGAGTACGGGAGTGACTCCTGGCCCACCACAGGGCTTCCCTCGGGCTCGAACACCTCTGCCGCCGACGAGGCAGTGATCGCCCGCGTGAACCACACGTCCAACACACCCATGTCGCCGCACCCGGCAATGCGCGCCCGCTCCTCCTCCGAAACCTCGACGCCCCGCCGGTCCAACAACAGCAGAAGAGCACCGGCCCGCCCCTCGGCCCGCCCTTCGTCACGCCCCTCCGCCCTGAGACTCTGCGCAGTCTCCGACTGAAAGAAGGAAAGATCGGCAGCCATACGGCTCACTCCCCCTCCCCGAACACCTCCGCCGCCGACGAGGCCGTGATCGCCCGCGTCAACCAGACGTCCAACACCTCCACGTCGGAACACCCCACGATGCGCGCCCGCTCCCCCTCCGACAACGAGACACCCCGCCGGTCGAGCAACAGCAGAAGAGCACCGGCACGCCCCTCGGCCCGCCCCTCCGCCCTGAGACTCTGCGCGGTCTCCGACTGAAAGAAGGAAAGGTCGGCGGCCATGATCTGCCTCCAGAGGTCCGCGGCCGGCGTCTTGCCGAGGCCTTGTTCCGTGAGCTCGATGAAGATGCTTGCCGTGTTCTCGTCGTGGGCCGTCAGGCCTTTCAAGGCCGATGCCAGCGCTTTCAGTATGGCACCGGCGTCAGGATCCCGGCGGTGCAGCGCTGCGGACAGGACGGTCAGCGGGATGTCACGCGCCGCCTCGTCGGGGCTGTCGATCACGTGCAGCTGGTCCGGCCCGAGGACCAGTGGACGCACGGTGAGCGAGGGCCACTGCGGCGGACCGATGTCGACCTGCCGGGCCGCCCAGGCCGCGGTACGCCGGTCGGCACAGACGACCAGCAGGACCGGCGGCAGCCGGTACTTGGCGTGCAGGTGCGACAGGTAGTAGGCCCAGCTCGCGGGCTTGTCGGGATCCTGCCTGCCCTGTGACTCGACGGCGAGCAGGAAGCTGCCGTTGTCGCCGGTCTCCATGCGCAGCAGCGTGTCGACGCGTCGCTCCACCGGACGGTTCTCGGTGAGGTCCGTGGTGAGGGGAACCGCGGAGACCGGCTCGGCGAAGGAGACGTCGAGCGCCTTGACGGCACGGGCGAAGAGCGCCGGATCCTCCTGGAAGATCCGGTGCAGCGCCTCGTGGGATGAACTGACCATGCGGCGAATCCAGGAGAGCGGCTGACCTTGCCAGACACATATGCCCACGGTGCCCGCGATCGAGTGACCTCTCCACCCCCGTGGTTGACGCCCCCCGACCGCAAACGCGAAAGGGGCCCGCACGACCGAAGTCGTACGGGCCCCTTCCCAGGCATCAGCCCATGTCAGGTCATCGGACCGACAAGCAAGCGGACTTACTTGTTGATCTTGGTGACCTGGCCGGCGCCGACCGTCCGGCCACCCTCGCGGATGGCGAACTTCAGGCCCTCTTCCATGGCGACGGGCTGGATGAGCTCCACCTTCATCTCGGTGTTGTCACCCGGCATGACCATCTCGGTGCCCTCGGGGAGGGTCACGACGCCGGTCACGTCCGTCGTACGGAAGTAGAACTGCGGACGGTAGTTGTTGAAGAACGGCGTGTGGCGGCCACCCTCGTCCTTGGACAGGATGTAGGCCTGCGCCTCGAACTCGGTGTGCGGGGTGACCGAGCCCGGCTTGATGATGACCTGGCCGCGCTCGACGTCCTCGCGCTTGATGCCGCGGAGCAGCAGACCGACGTTCTCACCGGCCTGGCCCTCGTCGAGGAGCTTCCGGAACATCTCGATGCCGGTGACCGTGGTGGTGGTCTTCTCCTGCTTGATGCCGATGATGTCGACGGTCTCGTTGACCTTGAGGACACCACGCTCGATGCGGCCGGTGACGACCGTACCGCGACCGGTGATGGTGAAGACGTCCTCGATCGGCATCAGGAACGGCTTGTCGACGTCGCGCTCGGGCTCCGGGATGGCCTCGTCCACGGCCTTCATGAGCTCGAGGACCGAGTTGCCCCACTCCTTGTCGCCCTCGAGGGCCTTCAGAGCGGAGACCTTGACGACGGGAACGTCGTCGCCCGGGAACTCGTACTCGGAGAGGAGCTCACGCACCTCGAGCTCGACGAGCTCCAGGATCTCCTCGTCGTCCACCATGTCGGCCTTGTTCAGGGCGACGACGATGTACGGAACGCCGACCTGGCGGGCCAGGAGCACGTGCTCCTTGGTCTGCGGCATCGGGCCGTCGGTGGCGGCGACCACGAGGATGGCGCCGTCCATCTGCGCCGCACCCGTGATCATGTTCTTGATGTAGTCCGCGTGACCGGGGCAGTCGACGTGGGCGTAGTGACGCGACTCAGTCTGGTACTCGACGTGCGCGATGGAGATGGTGATACCGCGCTGGCGCTCTTCGGGAGCCTTGTCGATCTGGTCGAAGGCCGAGGCCTCGTTCAGGTCCGGGTACGCGTCGTGCAGCACCTTGGTAATGGCGGCCGTGAGGGTCGTCTTACCGTGGTCGATGTGACCGATGGTGCCGATGTTGACGTGCGGCTTAGTCCGCTCGAACTTCGCCTTCGCCACTGGGGTCCTCCTGTGGAGTGGTTCTGTACGCCTTACTCATCGGCGCCAGGTGATCTTTGCTGGGAAACCCGGGCCAGGGGGCATTCCGCCGGGTTGGCGGCGGAATGCCTCTTGCAGGCTCCGGGGTCAAGCCTAAAGCGTGTGAACGGGGTCCGTTAAACGGAGTAGCCCGTTACTCGCCCTTGGCCTTCGCGATGATCTCCTCGGCGACGTTCCGGGGAACCTCGGCGTAGGAGTCGAACTGCATCGAGTAGCTTGCGCGACCCGACGTCTTGCTGCGGAGGTCGCCGACGTAGCCGAACATCTCCGACAGGGGCACGAGGCCCTTGACGACGCGGGCGCCCGCACGCTCCTCCATGGCCTGGATCTGGCCACGGCGGGAGTTGATGTCGCCGATGACCTCACCCATGTAGTCCTCGGGCGTGGTGACCTCGACGGCCATCATCGGCTCCAGGAGCACGGGCGAAGCCTTGCGCGCGGCCTCCTTGAAGGCCTGCGAACCGGCGATCTTGAAGGCGAGCTCGGAGGAGTCGACCTCGTGGTAGCCACCGTCGATGAGCGTGACGCGGACGCCCGTCATCTCGTAGCCGGCCAGGATGCCGAACTGCATGGCCTCCTGAGCGCCGGCGTCCACCGAAGGGATGTACTCCTTCGGGATGCGGCCACCGGTCACCTTGTTCACGAACTCGTACGAGGCGTCGCCGCCCTCGATCGGCTCGATCGCGATCTGCACCTTGGCGAACTGACCGGTACCACCGGTCTGCTTCTTGTGGGTGTAGTCCACGCGCTCGACGGTCTTGCGGATCGTCTCACGGTACGCGACCTGCGGCTTGCCGACGTTGGCCTCGACCTTGAACTCGCGCTTCATCCGGTCGACCAGCACCTCGAGGTGAAGCTCGCCCATACCGCCGATGACGGTCTGGCCGGTCTCCTCGTTGGTGTGCACCTGGAAGGAGGGGTCCTCCTCCGCGAGACGCTGGATGGCGACACCCAGCTTCTCCTGGTCGCCCTTGGACTTGGGTTCGATCGCGACCTCGATGACCGGCGCCGGGAAGTCCATGGACTCCAGGATGACCGGGTTCTTGTCGTCGGACAGCGTCTCACCGGTGGTGGTCTGCTTCAGGCCCATGACGGCGACGATGTCGCCGGCGCCCACCGACTCGATCTCCTCACGCTTGTTGGCGTGCATGCGGTAGATCTTGCCGATGCGCTCCTTCTTGCCCTTGACGGAGTTCAGCACCGCGGTGCCGGACTCCAGGCGGCCCGAGTAGACCCGGACGAAGGTGAGCTTGCCGAGGTGCGGGTCGCTCATGATCTTGAACGCGAGCGCGGCCAGCGGCTCGTCCTCGGACGGCTTGCGCTTGATGACGACCTCGGGGTCCTTGACGTCCTGGCCCTCGATGGCCTCGACGTCGAGCGGGGTCGGCAGGTAGCGCACGACCGCGTCGAGCAGGGGCTGGACGCCCTTGTTCTTGAACGCGGTGCCGCAGAACACCGGGGTGACGGTGGTGTCGTCGGACTTGCCGGTCGCGATGGTGATGCGGCGGATCGCGGCGTACAGCTGCTCCTCGGTGGGCTCCTGGCCCTCCAGGAACAGCTCCATGATCTCTTCGTCGTTCTCCGCGACGGCCTCGACCAGCTTGCCGCGCCACTCCTCGGCGGCCTCGGTGTGCGTGGCCGGGATGTCGACGGTGTCGTACATCTCGCCCTTGGCCGCGTCGGCGGACCACACGAGCGCCTTCATGCGGACGAGGTCCACGACGCCCTGGAAGTCGGCCTCGGCACCGATCGGGAGCTGCATGACGAGCGGCTGGGCGCCCAGGCGGTCCGAGATCATGTCCACGCAGCGGTGGAACTCGGCGCCGGTACGGTCCAGCTTGTTGACGAAGCAGATGCGCGGCACGCCGTAACGGTCGGCCTGACGCCACACCGTCTCGGACTGCGGCTCCACACCGGCGACACCGTCGAACACGGTCACGGCACCGTCGAGCACACGCAGGGAACGCTCCACCTCGACGGTGAAGTCGACGTGCCCCGGGGTGTCGATGATGTTGATCGTGTAGTCGTTGTTCTCGAGCGGCCAGTGGCAGGTGGTGGCAGCGGACGTGATCGTGATGCCACGCTCCTGCTCCTGCTCCATCCAGTCCATCGTGGCAGCGCCGTCGTGGACCTCACCGATCTTGTACGACACACCCGTGTAGAACAGGATCCGCTCGGTGGTGGTCGTCTTGCCCGCGTCGATGTGGGCCATGATCCCGATGTTGCGGACCTTGGCCAGGTCAAGTGAAGTGGTAGCCATAAGGCTTCAGTCTTCTCTCGGTCTCGATGTGGGTAGCGACTACCAGCGGTAGTGCGCGAAGGCCTTGTTGGACTCGGCCATCTTGTGCGTGTCCTCGCGCTTCTTCACAGCGGCACCCAGGCCGTTGGAGGCGTCGAGGAGCTCGTTGAGCAGACGCTCGGTCATGGTCTTCTCGCGACGGGCGCGGGAGTAACCGACCAGCCAGCGCAGCGCGAGGGTGTTGGCGCGACCGGGCTTGACCTCGATCGGCACCTGGTACGTCGCACCACCGACACGGCGGGACTTGACCTCGAGGGTCGGCTTGATGTTCTCGAGAGCGCGCTTCAGCGTGATGACCGGGTCGTTGCCGGTCTTCTCGCGCAGGCCCTCCATGGCGCCGTAGACGATGCGCTCGGCGGTGGAGCGCTTGCCGTTCAGCAGCACCTTGTTGATCAGGGAGGTCACCAGAGGAGAACCGTAGACCGGGTCGATGATGACCGGGCGCTTCGGGGCGGGGCCCTTACGAGGCATTCTTACTTCTCCTTCTTGGCGCCGTAGCGGCTGCGAGCCTGCTTGCGGTTCTTCACACCCTGGGTGTCAAGCGAACCGCGGATGATCTTGTAGCGAACACCCGGCAGGTCCTTCACACGGCCGCCGCGCACGAGCACGATGGAGTGCTCCTGCAGGTTGTGCCCCTCACCCGGAATGTAAGCGGTGACCTCGATCCCACTGGTCAGACGCACACGCGCGACCTTACGCAGGGCCGAGTTCGGCTTCTTCGGGGTGGTCGTGAACACACGCGTGCAGACGCCACGGCGCTGAGGGGAACCCTCGAGTGCGGGCGTCTTGTTCTTCTCGACCTTGTCCTGCCGGCCCTTGCGGACCAGCTGCTGGATCGTAGGCACTACTTCTCCGGTTTCTGTGTGCCGAATGGTGAAGCTAACCTGGAACGTCGCCGACCCACGCGGTCGGGTGTGTCGAAGCCGCGAAACCCCGCCGCCAGACGGAGGAGGAGCGCGGATTGCGGTGGCCGTTCACGACCCTCACCGCGGTTGCAGGCACGCACGAGGGCCAGGGCACACCCCAGGCACAAGGTCTGAGCGTACCTACCGCACTCGCTGCGGTCAAAACAAATGGGCGGGACCGGCAGCGAAGCCCGGATTGTACCGTTCCGCCCGTATCCCTCCGTGGCCGGGACGGCTGTCCGGCGGGCCTCAGCCAGCCGGCCTCCCGGCGCGCTGGGCCAGTTGCGCCCCTGGCACCAGGAGGCGGACGCCGGACCGCATTTGGACCGCGGGTCGGGCCGAGGTCCAGGCGATCACCGAACGCGCCGTCGGCAAGGAAAGCGTCCGCTGAAGTCCGAACCTCTGCCCGAACAGGCCCCGCCCTACCCGCAGGGCCGCTGTTCGTCCTGTACCTCGACGGTGACGCGTACGCGGAGCAACTGCGGATGCTGGTGACCTGGGTGCACTCCCTGCTGCTCCCCGTCCACGGCCAGGAGACCCGCCCCGGCGCGCCCTGGTGCCCGCGCCGGTGGGAGCACCTGGAGGCGGTGTCCCGGTTCCCCGGACACGAAGAACGGGAGCAAGAGCTCCGCCACACCGTCCGCCGATGCCTCCCCCGGCCCGGAAGGTCCGTCGGTGCTGTTGCCGGTCCCCTCCGCCTACGACCCGAAGCCGGGCTGGCAGCACACGCTGGGCTGGATGCCCGAGGACTACTCGGCGCAGCCCCTGGTAGCCGTCGGCACTCGCACCGACACGGTCGCCTATGTGGACACCACGGAGGACGGGTACGTCGTCCAGGCGTACGGTCCGCTTCACGAGCAGGCCCTGGGAGCCACCCTCCCCCATGGAAGCCGGCGACCTGCCGAGGCACTCGGTGCAGCTGCCCTCCGTGGCGACGGCCGTCCAGGACGGACGTGAGTACGTCGTGCTGTGGGCCCACGGCGAGACCGGCGGGGACGCCCTCAACAAGGGCAAGCAGTCCGTCCGTCTCCTGGTCTTCCCGGCCGACGCCTCGGGCAGCGCGGTGGCCCCGGCTCGCGAGATCGACATTCCCGTCGAGGTGTCGGCACTCGGCGAGGACCACCTCCAGGTGGCCGACTTCGGCACGGGCCTGGAGGTCCACTGGGAGTCGGCAAACACCGACAAGGAGGCCGTCGTCGTCGATGTCACCAGCGGCCCGCTCGACCGCTGCGCGGACGCCTGCGCCGAGGGCATCGGCCGTATCACCGACAAGGGCTGGGTCGTCTCCGACCGGTCACAGGGCGCCGTGTCAATGCCCGGCGCCTGGGACATCCGCGACGCGGCCCCGCCCGGCGCCAAGCACCCGGACGACACGGGAAGCAACGAGTTCGTTGGCGTCACCGGCGGTCGTCTGCTCACCCGGTGGCAGGCCGAGTCCGGCAGTGTCATGCGGCCCCTGACCGCCCTGCACGACGCGACCACGGGCAAGCTGGAGACCAGCATCGTCTGCGACCGCCCGGACGGCGAGAGGGCCGTCGCCTCCCCCGACGGCCGCTTCGTCGCCGCCGGCACCGTCGCCTTCGACCTCCAGCAGCGCGGCGGCCACTGCCTCGACGCGAGTGAGGAACGCAAGGCGGGCGTGTACGTCCGGTCGATCGCCGACGGCGGCACCGCCTACGGCACGCTCGACGACACCCGCGGGATCAACGGGCAGACGGCCGAGGTCGACCTCTCCACCGGCACCCCCCGGCTCCTGCCCGAGGGCACCCTCGTCCCCGACCTGACCCTGAAGAGCACCGGCGTCTTCCTGTCCCCGAGTCCCACCGACGGCCTGCTGATCTCGGTGCTCCGCACCCAGTGACGCCCCGGTCCGACCGATCCCCGCAGAGAAACGATGTCCCTTCCCCGGACCACCCGACTGCTGCGCTGACAGCATCCGCTGCACGGCGAGGCGCTCACCCTGCTGCGCGCCGCCTACGAGCCGGGCACCGGCCTCGGCCGCTGAGGAGCCCCGCACAGCACGCCAAAGGCGCGGCGTGGGTCTTCGTTCGGCCCCTGCTGCCCGAATCGCTGCGGGCCCGCAAGCGTGGCCGACCGCACGGTGCTCAACGGGATCGCGCGGAAGCCCCGCACGGGGTGACCTGGCGGGACGTGCCCTAGGTACGGCCCATGAGCCACGCTGCACCCCCGCTTTGACCGCTGGCCCTGGACAGCGCCTTCGAGCCGATGCTCAGGGCCGCCCGGGCGGAAGCGGACGCGGGCACGCCAGGCGACTCAGCACCGCGGCAGGGGCACGCGGGGCTCACCCGGTCCCACGCCGGCCACCGCCCCGTCGCCGGGCGGACCTCCGCCGGAGGAGGGGGCGGCCGCCGTGTCGTGCCGGACGAAGTACGTCGGCCGGTTCTGCACCGCCGTGTAGATGCGCCCGACGTACTCCCCGAGCAGACCGACGCAGATCAGCTGGACGGCGCCGATGAACACGATCCCGGTGAACAGGGAGGTCCAGCCGGGCACCGTCCGGCCCAGCGCGAAGGCGGTCAGGGTGTAGACCAGCAGGCCCAGGCAGACCAGGAAGGCGCCGGCGCCCAGCCAGGTGGCGATGCGCAGCGGGGCTGCGGAGAAACCGGTGACGCTGTCGACCGCGAGGCGGATCATCCGCCCCAGCGGGTACTTGGTGCGGCCGGCGCTGCGCGGTGCGCGCTCGTACGCCACCTGCCCGCTCGGGAAGCCCAGCCAGGGCACGAGGAGGCGGTAGACCCGCTGCTGGTCCGGCAGCGCCTTCAGGGCGTCGACGGCAGCGCGGCTGAGCAACCGGAAGTCACCGGCCTGCGCGGTGACCGACGGGCCCGCCAGGCGCCGCATCAGGCGGTAGTAGACGCCGGCCGTCCAGCGCTTGAAGCCGGTGTCGCTGCTGCGGTCGGCACGGACGCCGTAGACGATGTCGAGACCCTCGGCGCGGGCCAGCGCCAGCATCTCGGGGATCTTCTCCGGCGGGTCCTGGAGGTCGGCGTCGAGGCTGACGACGTAGGCGCCCGCCGCCCGGTCCAGACCGGCGGTCAGCGCCGCCTGGTGACCGGAATTGCGCCGCAGCGCGACCACGCGCAGCTCCGGCCAGCCCAGCCGGAAGGCGGCGAGCAGCTCCGCCGTGCGGTCCACGCTGCCGTCGTCCACCGCGACGACCTCGTGCGGGACGCCCAGTTCGTCGAGGACCGGCCGCAACCTGCTGACCAGCGCGGGCAGGACCTCTTCCTCGTTGTACATCGGAATGACCACCGACAGCACGACCGGCTCCTGCCGTTCCGCGTCCGGTATCTCGGGCACCGCGCCTCCCCTCTCCCGAACACTGAGCACAGATGTGCGACTCTTGTGCGATCTTATGGCAGCAATTGACGCTTGAGGGTGGACCGAGGGGGATGACAGCCATGGACACGGCTGCCGACGACACGGTGACCGACGAGTCGCGCGGCGCCCCGGACGGGCTGTCCGACGGATCCCGACCGCGGGGCCCGTCTCGGGACCGGCGAGCCTGGCGCCCGGCCCTCCCGGACGCCGCCCGTCCCTACCTCCCCGCGCTCGCCCTGTACGCCGTCACGAAGCTGGTCGGCCTCGCGGTCTTCGCCTCCCTGCTGGAGTACGCCGGGGACTACAAGGGCAAGAACCCGCGCTTCGGCGGCGGTGCCCACTGGTGGGACGTCCTGGCCACCTGGGACGGGTGGTGGTACCTCCAGGTCGCCGAACACGGCTACAGCCCCTCCCTGGTGCGGCTCGGCGGCGAGGGCCTCTTCACGGTCCAGCAGAACTCGGTCGCCTTCTTCCCCCTCTACCCGGCCCTGATCCGCATGGTCTCGGAGACCACCGGCCTCGGCCTGTACGGCTCCGGCATCCTCGTCTCCGTCGTCTTCTCGTTCGTCGCCGCAGCGGGCATCTTCGCCGTGGTCCGCCTGGTCGCCGGGGCCCGCGCCGGCACCGTCGCCGCCGGCCTGTGGGCCGTCGCTCCCGGCGCCGGCGTCGAGTGGGCGGTCTACTCCGAGTCCCTGTTCGTCGCCATCGCCGCCTGGGCCTGCCACGCCGTGATGACCGGCCGCTGGCTGACCGCAGGCGTGCTGGCCTTCACCGCCGGCCTGAACCGCCCCACCTCCGCCGTCCTCATCGGCGCCGTGGGGCTGGCCGCGCTGGTGACCGTCGGGCGCCCGTCCGGCCGGCGCGAGCACGGGGTGCGAGGCCCGGTCTACGCCATGGCCGTGGCCCCCCTCGGCCTGCTCGGCTACATCGCCTGGGTCGGCTACAGCACCGGCGAGGCCACCGCGTACTTCACCCTCCAGCGCGAGGGCTGGGCGCACTTCTTCGACTACGGCGCCTACACCCTGGACGTGCTGCGCAACCTCGCGGTGGGCAAGGGTGACTACGTCTTCGCCTTCTCGACCCCGGACCTGCTCTCCCTCCAGCTGGTCCTGGCGCTGCCCTTCCTGATCGCCCTGATGCTGCGCAAGAAGCCCCCGCTGGTCCTCGTCGCCTACACCCTGGCGACGATCATCACGGTCCTCGGCACCCAGCAGATGTTCGGCAACACCATGCGCTACCTGCTGCCGGCGTTTCCGCTGCTCCTCGCCCCGGCCGCGGCCCTGGCCCGCCTGAGGCTCCCGAGCCTCGCGGTCTTCTTCACCACGGCCGCGCTCGCCTCCGGCTGGTACGCGCACTACGTCATCTTCGAGCTGGGCGTGCCGTAGACCCGTCCCGCACACACGCCGAAGGGCGGCCACCCCATGGGGGTGACCGCCCTTCATGCGATCAAGCGACAGCTCGCTTACTGGTTGTACGGACCGTAGTCGTAGTCCTCCAGCGGAACGGCCTGGCCGGAGCCCGTGCCGAACGGCGAGTAGTCGATGTCGTCGTAGCCGACGGCCGAGTACATCGCGGCCTTGGCCTCCTCGGTCGGCTCGACCCGGATGTTGCGGTAGCGGGACAGACCCGTACCGGCCGGGATGAGCTTACCGATGATGACGTTCTCCTTGAGGCCGATGAGGCTGTCGGACTTGGCGTTGATCGCCGCGTCCGTCAGGACTCGGGTCGTCTCCTGGAAGGAGGCGGCCGACAGCCAGGATTCCGTCGCCAGCGAGGCCTTGGTGATACCCATCAGCTGCGGACGACCGGAGGCCGGGTGACCGCCCTCCTGGACCACACGACGGTTCTCGGTCTCGAACTTCGACCGCTCGACCAGCTCGCCGGGCAGCAGCTCGGCGTCGCCGGACTCGATGATCGTCACGCGGCGCAGCATCTGCCGGATGATGATCTCGATGTGCTTGTCGTGGATCGACACGCCCTGCGAGTTGTAGACCTTCTGGACCTCGCCGACCAGGTGGACCTGGACGGCACGCTGACCCAGGATGCGCAGCACGTCGTGCGGGTTGGTGGCACCCACGGTGAGCTTCTGGCCCACCTCGACGTGGTCGCCCTCGGAGACCAGCAGACGGGCACGCTTCGAGATCGGGAACGCCGTCTCGTCGCTGCCGTCGTCCGGGGTCACGACGATCTTCTTGGTCTTCTCGGTCTCCTCGATCCGGACGCGGCCGGAGGCCTCGGAGATCGGGGCGACACCCTTCGGGGTACGGGCCTCGAAGAGCTCGACGACACGCGGCAGACCCTGGGTGATGTCGTCACCGGCCACACCACCGGTGTGGAAGGTACGCATCGTCAGCTGGGTACCGGGCTCACCGATGGACTGGGCGGCGATGATGCCGACCGCCTCACCGATGTCGACGAGCTTGCCGGTGGCCAGCGAGCGGCCGTAGCACATGGCGCAGGTGCCGACCTGGGACTCGCAGGTCAGGATCGAGCGGGTCTTGACCTCCTCGACACCGTGGCGCACCAGCTGGTCGATGAGCACGTCACCGAGGTCGACGTTGGCCGGCGCGATGACCTTGCCGTCGATGACGACGTCCTCGGCGAGCATGCGGGCGTAGACGCTGGTCTCGACGTCGTCCGTCTTGCGCAGGACACCGTCGGCGCCGCGCTCGGCGATCCGCAGCCGCAGACCGCGCTCGGTGCCGCAGTCCTCCTCCCGAATGATGACGTCCTGGGAGACGTCGACCAGACGACGCGTGAGGTAACCCGAGTCGGCGGTACGCAGAGCGGTGTCCGCCAGACCCTTACGGGCACCGTGCGTGGAGATGAAGTACTCCAGCACGGACAGGCCCTCACGGAAGGAGGCCTTGATGGGACGCGGGATCGTCTCGTTCTTCGCGTTCGACACCAGACCACGCATACCGGCGATCTGACGCATCTGCATCATGTTGCCTCGTGCACCCGAGTTCACCATCATGAAGATCGGGTTGGTCTTCGGGAAGTTGTCGTTCATCGCCTCGGCGACCTCGTTGGTCGCCTTGGTCCAGATCGCGATGAGCTCCTGCGTGCGCTCGTCCTTGGTGATCAGACCGCGCTCGTACTGCTTCTGGACCTTCTCGTCCTGCGCCTCGTAGCCGCGGACGATCTCCTTCTTCGCCTCGGGAACGACGACGTCGGAGATGGCCACGGTCACGCCGGAACGGGTGGCCCAGAAGAAGCCGGCCGCCTTCAGGTTGTCGAGCGTCGCCGCCACGATGACCTTCGGGTAGCGCTCGGCGAGGTCGTTGACGATCTCGGAGAGCTGCTTCTTGCCGACCTCGTAGTCGACGAAGGGGTAGTCCTCGGGCAGCAGCTCGTTGAAGAGCGCGCGGCCCAACGTGGTCTTCAGGGTGAAGGTGTCACCCTGCTGCCACTCCGGCTCACCCTCCTCGCGGGCCGGGGGCTCCCAGCCGCGGGGCGGGATGGTGCCCACCGGGAAGCGGATGTCGACCTTCGACTGGAGCGACAGGTCGCCCGCGTCGAACGCCATGATCGCCTCGGCGGCGGAACCGAAGGCACGGCCCTCGCCCTTGAGGTCGCGGCCCTCGCCGTCGGTGGTGAGGAAGAACAGACCGAGGACCATGTCCTGGGTCGGCATCGTCACCGGACGGCCGTCGGCCGGCTTGAGGATGTTGTTCGAGGACAGCATCAGGATGCGGGCCTCGGCCTGCGCCTCCGCGGAGAGCGGCAGGTGGACGGCCATCTGGTCACCGTCGAAGTCCGCGTTGAACGCGGTGCAGACGAGCGGGTGGATCTGGATGGCCTTGCCCTCGACCAGCTGCGGCTCGAAGGCCTGGATGCCGAGGCGGTGCAGCGTGGGCGCGCGGTTCAGCAGAACCGGGTGCTCCGCGATGACCTCTTCCAGCACGTCGTACACGACCGTGCGGCCGCGCTCGACCATGCGCTTGGCGCTCTTGATGTTCTGCGCGTGGTTCAGGTCGACCAGGCGCTTCATCACGAACGGCTTGAAGAGCTCCAGCGCCATCGCCTTGGGCAGACCGCACTGGTGCAGCTTCAGCTGCGGGCCGACGACGATGACGGAACGCGCGGAGTAGTCCACACGCTTACCGAGCAGGTTCTGACGGAAACGACCCTGCTTGCCCTTCAGCATGTCGCTGAGGGACTTCAACGGACGGTTGCCGGGACCCGTCACCGGGCGGCCACGACGACCGTTGTCGAAGAGCGCGTCCACGGCCTCCTGGAGCATGCGCTTCTCGTTGTTCACGATGATCTCGGGCGCGCCGAGGTCGAGAAGCCGCTTCAGGCGGTTGTTGCGGTTGATGACGCGGCGGTACAGGTCGTTCAGGTCGGAGGTCGCGAAGCGGCCACCGTCCAGCTGCACCATCGGACGCAGGTCCGGCGGGATGACCGGCACGCAGTCCAGCACCATGCCCTTGGGGCTGTTGCTGGTCTGCAGGAACGCGGAGACGACCTTGAGGCGCTTGAGCGCACGGGTCTTCTTCTGGCCCTTGCCGGTGCGGATGATCTCGCGGAGGCGCTCGGCCTCCTCGTCGAGGTCGAAGGACTCCAGGCGCTTCTGCAGCGCGGCGGCGCCCATCGAGCCGTCGAAGTAGGTGCCGAAGCGGTCGCGCAGCTCGCGGTAGAGCAGCTCGTCGCCCTCGAGGTCCTGGACCTTGAGGTTCTTGAACCGGTTCCACACCTCGTCGAGGCGGTCGATCTCGCGCTGCGCACGGTCGCGCAGCTGCTTCATCTCGCGCTCGGCACCCTCGCGCACCTTGCGGCGCACGTCGGCCTTGGCGCCCTCGGCCTCCAGCTCGGCGAGGTCCGTCTCGAGCTTCTTGGCGCGGGCCTCAAGGTCGGCGTCGCGACGGTTCTCGATCTGCTGGCGCTCGACGGAGACGTGGGCCTCCAGCGACGGCAGGTCGCGGGTGCGGCGCTCCTCGTCCACGTACGTGATCATGTACGCGGCGAAGTAGATGACCTTCTCGAGGTCCTTCGGGGCGAGGTCGAGCAGGTAGCCCAGCCGCGACGGGACGCCCTTGAAGTACCAGATGTGGGTGACGGGGGCGGCGAGCTCGATGTGGCCCATCCGCTCACGGCGCACCTTGGCGCGCGTGACCTCGACGCCACAGCGCTCACAGATGATGCCCTTGAAGCGGACGCGCTTGTACTTGCCGCAGTAGCACTCCCAGTCCCGGGTCGGACCGAAGATCTTCTCGCAGAAGAGTCCGTCCTTTTCGGGCTTGAGTGTGCGGTAGTTGATGGTCTCGGGCTTCTTGACCTCGCCGTGGCTCCACTGACGGATGTCGTCAGCGGTGGCCAGACCGATCCGGAGCTCGTCGAAGAAGTTGACGTCGAGCACTATGCGTCAATCCCTCTCAGGGTTGTAAGTCTTGGGGTCTGATACGGGGGTCCTGGGGCCGGCCGGAGGCTCAGGGATCTTCATCGCTGAACCTCCGGGCCGGACTCCCGTCAGACCTCTTCGACGCTGCTCGGCTCGCGCCGTGACAGGTCGATGCCGAGCTCCTCCGCAGCGCGGAAGACGTCCTCGTCGGTGTCACGCATCTCGATGGACATGCCGTCCGAGGACAGCACCTCCACGTTGAGGCACAGGGACTGCATCTCCTTGATGAGCACCTTGAAGGACTCGGGGATGCCGGGCTCAGGGATGTTCTCGCCCTTGACGATGGCCTCGTAGACCTTCACGCGGCCGGTCACGTCGTCGGACTTGATGGTCAGCAGCTCCTGGAGGGCGTAGGCCGCTCCGTACGCCTCGAGTGCCCACACCTCCATCTCGCCGAACCGCTGGCCACCGAACTGGGCCTTACCACCCAGCGGCTGCTGGGTGATCATCGAGTACGGGCCGGTCGACCGGGCGTGCAGCTTGTCGTCGACCAGGTGGTGCAGCTTGAGGATGTACATGTACCCGACCGAGATCGGGTCCGGGAACGGCTCACCGCTGCGGCCGTCGAACAGCCGGGCCTTGCCGGACGGGAGCACCATGCGCTCGCCGTCGCGGTTCGGGATGGTGTGCTCCAGCAGACCGGCGAGCTCGTCCTCACGCGCACCGTCGAAGACCGGCGTGGCCACGTTGGTACGCGGCTCCACCTTGTCGGCGCCGATGTTCTGGAGGCGCTGCGCCCACTCGTCCGCGAGGCCGGAGACGTCCCAGCCCTGGCTGGCGAGCCAGCCGAGGTGGATCTCCAGGACCTGTCCCGGGTTCATTCGGGACGGGACACCCAGCGGGTTGAGGATGATGTCGACCGGCGTGCCGTCCTCCAGGAACGGCATGTCCTCGATCGGGTTGATCTTGGAGATGACGCCCTTGTTGCCGTGACGGCCGGCGAGCTTGTCACCGTCGGTGATCTTGCGCTTCTGCGCGACGTAGACGCGGACCAGCTGGTTCACGCCCGGCGGCAGCTCGTCGCCCTCCTCGCGGTCGAAGACGCGGACGCCGATGACCTTGCCGATCTCACCGTGCGGCACCTTCAGGGAGGTGTCGCGCACCTCGCGCGCCTTCTCACCGAAGATCGCGCGGAGCAGGCGCTCCTCCGGGGTCAGCTCGGTCTCACCCTTGGGCGTGACCTTGCCGACGAGGATGTCGCCGGCGACGACCTCGGCACCGATGCGGATGATGCCGCGCTCGTCGAGGTCGGCGAGGACCTCCTCGGAGACGTTCGGGATGTCCCGAGTGATCTCCTCGGGGCCGAGCTTGGTGTCACGGGCGTCGACCTCGTGCTCCTCGATGTGGATCGAGGAGAGGACGTCGTCCTGCACGAGGCGCTGCGACAGGATGATCGCGTCCTCGTAGTTGTGACCCTCCCACGGCATGAACGCGACCAGCAGGTTCTTGCCGAGCGCCATCTCGCCGTTCTCGGTGGCCGGACCGTCGGCGAGGACCTGGCCCTCGATGACGCGGTCGCCCTCGGAGACGATGACCTTCTGGTTGACCGAGGTGCCCTGGTTGGACCGGGAGAACTTGGCCAGGCGGTACGTGATGTACGTGCCGTCGTCGTTGGTGGTGGTGATGTAGTCCGCGGAGACCTCCTGGACCACACCCGCCTTCTCGGCCTTGACCACATCGCCGGCGTCGGCGGCGGAGCGGTACTCCATGCCGGTGCCGACCAGCGGGGACTCGCTCTTGATGAGCGGCACCGCCTGACGCATCATGTTCGCGCCCATGAGGGCACGGTTGGCGTCGTCGTGCTCGAGGAACGGGATCATGGCGGTCGCGACCGACACCATCTGGCGCGGCGAGACGTCCATGTAGTCGACGTCGTCACCGGGGACGTAGTCGACCTCGCCGCCACGACGGCGGACCAGGACGCGGGCCTCGGCGAACCGCATGTCGTCGTTGAGCGTGGCGTTGGCCTGCGCGATGACGAAGCGGTCCTCCTCGTCGGCGGTCAGGTAGTCCACCTCGTCGGTGACCTGGCCGTCGACGACCTTGCGGTACGGCGTCTCGATGAAACCGAACGGGTTGATCCGGCCGTACGAGGCGAGCGAGCCGATCAGACCGATGTTCGGGCCTTCGGGCGTCTCGATCGGGCACATGCGGCCGTAGTGCGACGGGTGAACGTCACGGACCTCGAAGCCGGCCCGCTCACGGGAGAGACCACCCGGGCCGAGGGCGTTCAGACGACGCTTGTGCGTCAGCCCGGACAGCGGGTTGTTCTGGTCCATGAACTGGGACAGCTGGCTGGTGCCGAAGAACTCCTTGATGGAGGCGACGACCGGCCGGATGTTGATCAGGGTCTGCGGCGTGATCGCCTCGACGTCCTGGGTCGTCATGCGCTCGCGCACGACGCGCTCCATACGGGCGAGACCCGTACGGACCTGGTTCTGGATCAGCTCGCCGACGTTGCGGATGCGGCGGTTGCCGAAGTGGTCGATGTCGTCGGTCTCGACGACGATCTCCCGGCCCGACTCGCCGACCGTCTCGGTCTCACCGGCGTGCAGCTTCACCAGGTACTTGATGGTGGCGATGATGTCGTCGGTGGTCAGAACGCCGGCGTCCAGGGGCTCGTCGGCGCCGAGCTTCTTGTTGACCTTGTAGCGGCCGACCTTGGCGAGGTCGTAGCGCTTCGGGTTGAAGTACAGGTTCTCAAGAAGCGTCTGCGCGGCCTCACGCGTGGGGGGCTCGCCCGGACGCAGCTTGCGGTAGATGTCGAGCAGCGCGTCGTCCTGGCCCTGGGTGTGGTCCTTCTCCAGGGTGGCGCGCATGGACTCGTACTCGCCGAACTCCTCGAGGATCTGCTCGGTGGTCCAACCGAGCGCCTTGAGCAGGACGGTCACGGACTGCTTGCGCTTGCGGTCGATGCGCACACCGACCATGTCGCGCTTGTCGATCTCCATCTCCAGCCAGGCACCCCGGGACGGGATGATCTTGGCGGAGAAGATGTCCTTGTCGGACGTCTTGTCGATGGAGGAGTCGAAGTAGACACCCGGCGAACGGACCAGCTGCGACACGACGACACGCTCGGTGCCGTTGATGACGAAGGTGCCCTTGTTGGTCATGAGCGGGAAGTCGCCCATGAAGACCGTCTGGGACTTGATCTCGCCGGTCTCGTTGTTGGTGAACTCGGCGGTGACGAAGAGCGGGGCCGCGTACGTGAAGTCACGGTCCTTGCACTCGTCGATGCTGTTCTTGGGGGGCTCGAAGCGGTGGTCGCGGAACGTCAGCGACATCGACCCGGAGAAGTCCTCGATCGGCGAGATCTCCTCGAAGATCTCTTCCAGACCGGACTTGGTGGGGACGTCCTGACCGGACTCCAGAGCCGACTCGACGCGAGCCTTCCAGGCGTCGTTGCCGAGGAGCCAGTCGAAGCTCTCGGTTTGCAGCGCGAGAAGGTTCGGAACCTCGAGGGGCTCCTTGATCTTTGCAAAGGAGATGCGCAGCGGGGCGGTGCTGGCAGCGTTGTTCGTATTCGCGGTCGAGGCATTGCGCGAGGCGGCCAAGAGGGGGTCCTTCCGAGGGCTCGGACTCACTACGCGCGTACCGGTGCCTCTTCCGTGCACGAAGACAGGGAGTGCCTTTTATGGCTGAAGAGCCAGGTCAGGCATGCTCTGGTCGTCAGTGCTCGGGCGAGGGCAGACCCCTGGTGACGGGCAGGGGGCAGCTAACAGGCAGCGCAAAGGGTCAGTGTAGCCACTTGGCACACTGATGTCCAGTGCGGTTCTCGGGGACCGTGTTCGCTCCTCGTTGTTCTCACCACCTGTGCGGCAAGGCCTCGCCCTCAACGCACCCAGATACTGCCCTCTTCGCCGTCGATCCATGCCTCGGATTCGGATCCTTTGACGACGCCCTGAGAATTGCGCGCTGCGTGCGGTTCGTCAAGGCCCCCCTTGGCCCGAACCGGTTGCCTCCAGCGGCTCTCAGGGCCCCGGAGACGGCACGACGAAGATCACCATACTCTTCGGCGCGACGCGCGCAAGGCAGCCGCCGCCGGACCCCCGGTACGCCGAAGAGCGACCACCCGGATGGATGATCGCTCTTCGGTGCTACGGCGTTACAGACCCTGACGGATCCGTGGTGCCGGTGCGGTCTTACTTGACCTCGACGGAGGCGCCGGCGCCCTTGAGGGACTCGGCGGCCTTGTCAGCGGCCTCCTTGTTGACCTTCTCGAGGACCGGCTTCGGGGTGCCGTCGACGAGGTCCTTGGCCTCCTTCAGACCCAGGGAGGTCAGCTCACGCACGACCTTGATGACCTGGATCTTCTTGTCGCCGGCGCCGGTGAGGATGACGTCGAACTCGTCCTTCTCCTCGGGGGCCTCGGCGGCGGGGGCACCCGGGCCACCGGCCATGACGACCGGGGCGGCCGCGGCGGCGGTGACGTCGAACTTCTCCTCGAAGGCCTTCACGAACTCGGAGAGCTCGATGAGGGTCATCTCCTCGAACTGGGCGAGCAGGTCGTCCTGGCTGAGCTTCGCCATGATGGCGGTCCTTCCACTAATTCGGCAGGTGCCGGATGTACGGGGTGAGGCGGGCGTACGTCGGGCCCGCTGCGACCCGTGCCGCGCTCAGGCGGCCCGGATCAGAAAGCGAGCCGAATTACTCGGCACCGCCCTGCTCGTCCTGCTTGGCACGGAGCGCGTCCACGGTGCGGACGAGCTTCGACGGCAGCGCCTGGAAGACGGAGGCAGCCTGGGACTGCTTCGCCTTGAAGGCACCGGCCAGCTTGGAGAGCAGAACCTCGCGGGACTCGAGGTCCGCGAGCTTCTTGATCTCGTCGGCGGACATCGCCTTGCCGTCAAGGACACCGCCCTTGATGACGAGGTTCGGGTTGTCCTTGGCGAAGTCGCGCAGACCCTTCGCCGACTCCACCGGGTCACCGGTGACGAAGGCGACGGCCGTCGGACCAGCGAAGAGCTGGTCGTCGAGCGTGATCCCGGCCTCGTTGGCCGCAATCTTGGTCAGCGTGTTCTTCACCACGGCGTACTGGGCGTTCTCACCGAGCGACCGGCGCAGCGTCTTGAGCTGCGCCACGGTGAGACCGCGGTACTCGGTCAGCACGGCGGCGTTGGAGCTGCGGAACTTGTCCGTCAGCTCGGCAACCGCGGCAGCCTTTTCGGGCGTCGCCATAGAGCCTCGGCCTCCTTCCGGGTGATTCGGACCGCGCGGACCCGAAGGAGGACTGGGGAAAACGAAACGCCCCGGCGCAGGCGCACGGGGCGTGACTCGACCGGTCGGCATCCGCACCAGGCGGGCACTCCGGGAGTTCATCCACAGTCACCTGCGCGGGTCGTCCGCAGTTCAGCGGATCCTTCGGCCACCGTGACTCTCGCGAGCACACGGCAACGACCAGCGGTCTTTGGCTTCGTGGGAGAGCGTACGTGAACGGGTCAGTGTCGAGCAAATCCGCCCGTACGGCGACCCGGGCGACGGGCCGCCGAAGGCTCAGCCCTGCTGGGACTCCTGCATCATCTCGGCCAGGTCGACCGTGTCCTTCGCCGGCGGCGCGGCGACCTTCACCGGCTCGTTGATCCCGAGGAAGGTGATGGTCAGGTCCAGGGGGCCCTTGTCGGCGTCCCCCCGCATCCGGAACTGCTTGGTCTGGTCGTCGCCGTCGATCCACATGTCCATCGTGAGCTTGTCGACGCCCATCTTCTCGTACTGCTCAAGGCTCTGCTGCCGCTTCTCCTGGGTCGCCTTGTCCTCGCCCTCGAGGGACTTCTCCAGGTCGGCGAGGGTGACGGTGCCCTTGTAATGGGTGGTCTCGACACCTTCGACGGTCTCGGTGCCGACCTTCTCCACGTCCTTCGCGCCGGTGAGGAAGGTGGACTCCGTCGCCGGGTTCTTGTCGGCCTGGGAGGCTCCGCCGAGCTGGTTCAGCTCCTTGTCGGCGCCCATCGCGGCCAGGTCGAACTTGATCCAGCTCTTGCCGTCCATCTCCTTGGCGGCCTCGGCTCCCCCGCCGATGTACATGGCCTTGTCGACGATCCGGATCTCCGCCTTGGCGTCTGCGCCCTGGTCGAGTGCGGTCATCTTCATGGTCATCGCGATCGTGGGCTTGATCTGCATCTGGGCCTCGGCCTCGACGCGCCCCTCCTCGGGGGCCCGCCCCGTCATCCGGTAGCGGAGGGAGTCGATCTCCTCCGTGTTCTTGGCCGCCTTGGCGACGGCCGCCGCCGGCGTCACCTTCGGGGACTCCGCCGTCTCGTCCCCCTTGGAACAGCCGACCGCACCGGCGGCGAGCAGCAGCGCGGCCAGTCCGGCGCCGACGGGCATGCGTACGGAAGTCTTCATGCGTTCCCCCACGGGATCAATGAACAAGGGAGACAGACGGCTTCTCCACAGCACGGAGACCGCTTCTCCACAGCAAGGACGCGAGCGTATCCGGAATGGTTCGAACCGTCTTGTGATTTCCGTGGTTCAGCTGTCGTCCGGCGTCTGCCGCAGCAACTCCGCGAAGTCCGCGGTGTCGGAGGCCGGCGGGCGCTCGGCGGACACGGCGACGCCG
The DNA here is from genome assembly GCF_014649815.1 of Streptomyces mutabilis. Classification (GTDB taxonomy): domain Bacteria; phylum Actinomycetota; class Actinomycetes; order Streptomycetales; family Streptomycetaceae; genus Streptomyces; species Streptomyces mutabilis. The sequence goes on from NZ_BMTT01000002.1 coordinate 460,505, forward strand.
TAGTCGCTGTAGTACGCGGTCTGGGTCAGCTCCCCGGTCTCCGTCCGCCCCCGCTCGACCTTCTTGACCAGCAGGTCCCGGTCGTCCACCCAGATGTCGACGGTCTGCTCGGTGGCGTCGTCCACGGTGCCGCTCCAGTGCGTGGTGCGCCGGCCCCGGGTCGTCTCCTCGCCCACCCTGCGTACGTCGCCGGAGGCCAGCAGTCGCTTCACCGTCCGGTCGGGCGTGGTCTCGCGCATGCCCTCCGCGAAACCGGCCGCACCGCTGCCGAGGTCCTCCAGGTCGGCGTACCCGTACTTGATCCAGTTTCTGCCGCCCACCCGGTCGGCGAACTCGTCGCCCATCCGGGCGTAGTACGCGTCGGGCAGGTACCGGGCCTCCATAGCCGTGGTGCCCAGTCGGCGCATGGTCTCGGCGGTCGTCCCACCCGTGTAGGTGATCTTCAGGGTGCCGGTGAGACCGCCGTTCCAGCCGAGTGCTCCCGTGGCGTCCAGGGAGAGCTCGCCGCCCATGACGGTCGTGGACTCGACCTTCGCCGAACCCGCCCGCGCGGTGGCCCGCTCGACGGCATGCAGGGGCTCGGCCGACGGGTCGGCGGACGCCCTGGAGTCGCTGGGCCCGCCGACGGAGGTGCAGGCCGTGACGCAGGCCAGCGCGGCCGTCACCGCGATCGATACGGCCGTACGGCGTGCCGTCGTACTTCTCATCCGCCCACCCCCTGTGCCCCCCTGCACCCGTGCACGGGTTCTGCCCCGCACGTTAACGCAGAGCTGCGACACCCGTACGGAAAAGGGAACGGGCCCCGCACCTCGGAAGGTGCGGGGCCCGTGAACCGGTCGGACGAGCCGTTGGCTCAGACCGCGGCCGGGTCCTCCTCGACGAGGAGGTTGCGGGTGCGGTTGGAGTCCAGCGGGATGCCGGGGCCCATCGTGGTGCTGAGGGCGGCCTTCTTGATGTAGCGGCCCTTGGCGGCCGACGGCTTCAGACGGAGGACTTCCTCCAGCGCCGCGGCGTAGTTCTCCACCAGCTTGGTGTCGTCGAACGACGTCTTGCCGATGATGAAGTGCAGGTTCGAGTGCTTGTCGACGCGGAACTCGATCTTGCCGCCCTTGATGTCGTTGACAGCCTTGGCGACGTCCGGGGTCACGGTGCCGGTCTTCGGGTTCGGCATGAGACCACGGGGACCGAGCACGCGGCCGAGGCGGCCGACCTTGCCCATGAGGTCCGGGGTGGCGACGACGGCGTCGAAGTCCAGGCGGCCCTTCGACACCTCGTCGATCAGCTCGTCGGCGCCGACGATGTCGGCGCCCGCGGCACGCGCGGCCTCGGCACGGTCACCGGTCGCGAAGACCAGGACCCGGGCGGTCTTACCGGTGCCGTGCGGGAGGTTCACGGTGCCACGGACCATCTGGTCGGCCTTGCGCGGGTCGACACCCAGGCGGAAGGCGACCTCGACGGTGCCGTCGAACTTGGTCGTGGAGGTCTCCTTGGCGAGACGGACGGCCTCGAGCGGGGCGTAGAGCTTGTCCCGGTCGATCTTGGCGTCCGCAGCGCGGAGAGACTTGCTGCGCTTGCTCACTACTGCTCCTGTTGGCTTCTTAGGAGTCGTGGTCCGGGCCGAGCAGGCCCTGCCACTACTGCTGCTTGCTTACGGGGTGGAGGTCAGCCCTCGACCGTGACGCCCATGGAACGCGCGGTGCCGGCGATGATCTTCTCGGCGGCGACCAGGTCGTTGGCGTTGAGGTCGGGCATCTTGGTGGTGGCGATCTCGCGGACCTGGTCACGCGTGATCTTCGCGACCTTGGTCTTGTGCGGCTCGCCGGAGCCCTTCTCCACGCCCGCGGCCTTCAGGATCATCTTGGCGGCCGGCGGCGTCTTGGTGATGAAGGTGAAGGAGCGGTCCTCGTAGACCGTGATCTCCACCGGGATGACCCAGCCACGCTGCGACTCGGTCGCGGCGTTGTAGGCCTTGCAGAACTCCATGATGTTGACGCCGTGCTGACCCAGCGCGGGGCCGACCGGCGGAGCCGGGTTGGCGGCACCGGCCTGGATCTGGAGCTTGATGAGCCCCGTGACCTTCTTCTTCTTGGGAGGCATAGCTCTCCGGGTCCTTTCGATTCGGGTCCTGCCCGCGTACGGGGACCACCCGGACACAGGCATACCGCACAACGATAACGGGTATGGATGTGCGGCCAAAAACCGAGCAGGTCAGACAGGCAACCTGGGCCCGTCCGACCTGCTCGGAAGCTGTGCGCCAGAAGCCCTGGCCCTGGAAGGGCTAGTTCTTCTGGATCTGGTCGAAGCTGAGCTCGACCGGGGTCTCGCGGCCGAAGATCTCGACGAGGCCCTTGACCTTCTTCGAGTCGGCGTTGATCTCGTTGATCGTGGCCTGCAGCGTCGCGAACGGGCCGTCGGTGACGGTGACCGAGTCGCCGACCTCGAAGTCCAGGACCTGGACCTCGACCTTGCGCTGCGGAGCCGGCTTGCCCTCGGCCTCGGCGGCCTCGCGGGCGGCCTTCTCCTCGGCCTCCGGGGCGAGCATCTTGACGATCTCGTCCAGCGTCAGCGGGTACGGGTCGTAGGCGTTGCCGACGAAGCCGGTGACGCCGGGGGTGTTGCGGACGACGCCCCAGGACTCGTTGGTCAGGTCCATGCGGACCAGGACGTAACCCGGCAGCTTGTTCTGGCGGATCGTCTTGCGGTCGCCGTTCTTGATCTGGACGACCTCTTCCTGCGGCACCTCGGCCTGGAAGATGTAGTCCTCGACGTTGAGCGAGACGGCGCGCTGCTCGAGGTTGGTCTTCACGCGGTTCTCGTAACCGGCGTAGGTGTGGATCACGTACCACTCGCCGGGGAGGACGCGCAGTTCACGGCGGAGCGCCTCGATCGGGTCGAGCTCGGGCTCCTCGGCCTCCGCCTCGGCCTCGTCGGCCTCTTCGGTGGTCTCGTCCTGGGCCTCGACGGTCTCGTCCGCGTCCGCGGCGGCGTCGTCGGCAGCCTCGGTCTCGGCGGAGACCTGGGTGTCCTCGTTGTCGGCGCCCTCGACGGTGCCGAGCTCGTCCTCGACGGACTCGACCGGCTCGATGGCGTCGTTCACGTTCGGGTCAGACACGGTGGCTGCTTCTTCCTGGATACATAGGGGTGGAACACGCGAAAGGGGCGCCGGGTACCTCGGCGCCCTTCGCTCTCGACTCAGCCGAAGACGTACTTGGCGGCGTGAGAGAAGCCATAGTCAATCAGAGTCACCAGGCCGATCATGATGACCACGAAGATGATCACCACGGTGGTGTACGTCGACAGCTGGTTGCGAGTCGGCCAGACAACCTTGCGCAGCTCCGCGACGATCTGGCGGTAGAAGAGCGCCAGCCGCTTCAGCGGGCCCTTCTTGGCGCGCTTGCCGCCCTTGCGGGACTTCTTCTTGGAGTCCGGAGCCTCGTCCTCGGCATCAGGCATGTCGATGGAGCCCACGGCGTCCGTCACTCGTCCTCACCTGATTCCGGGTCGTGGCCGTGCCGCGCCCGGTCTGAGCCGCACGGCGGTGCATTGCTGTACGTACATGCGCACACATCCTGGCGAAGGTGTGTGTAGCAGGGCCGGAGGGACTTGAACCCCCAACCGCTGGTTTTGGAGACCAGTGCTCTACCAATTGAGCTACGACCCTTTGTGTGTCCCCAACGTACCGCATCCGCCCGGATGCTCGGTGTGCACCGGATGAGCGCGGACCGCTGGAGGCCAACGAGGTGAGAGTGTACGTGCTCAACGGCCGGGCGTCGAACAGAAAGCGCGTCCGGACTGATGTTCAGGCCTCCGCCCGGTCCGGTGCCGGTCCTGTTCAGTCCGTGAAACCCCTGTGCCCGGGAAGTTTCCGGTCTGGAACGATGGGCCCATGAGCGCTGCAACCCCTCCCACCGAGCGCCGGGTCTCCGCCCGGGTCGGTGCGATCTCCGAGTCCGCCACCCTCGCCGTGGACGCCAAGGCCAAGGCCCTCAAGGCCGCCGGACGTCCGGTGATCGGCTTCGGCGCCGGTGAGCCCGACTTCCCGACCCCGGACTACATCGTCGAGGCCGCGATCGAGGCCTGCAAGAACCCGAAGTTCCACCGCTACACGCCGGCCGGCGGCCTGCCCGAACTGAAGGCCGCGATCGCCGCGAAGACGCTGCGCGACTCGGGCTACGAGGTCGACCCGTCGCAGATCCTGGTCACCAACGGCGGCAAGCAGGCCATCTACGAGGCGTTCGCCGCGATCCTCGACCCGGGTGACGAGGTCATCGTCCCGGCGCCGTACTGGACGACGTACCCGGAGTCGATCCGGCTGGCCGGCGGTGTCCCGGTCGAGGTCGTCGCCGACGAGACCACCGGCTACCGCGTGAGCGTGGAGCAGCTGGAGGCCGCACGCACCGAGAAGACGAAGGTCGTCCTCTTCGTGTCGCCGTCGAACCCGACGGGCGCCGTGTACACCGAGGCCGAGACCGAGGCGATCGGCAAGTGGGCCGTCGAGCACGGGCTGTGGGTGCTGACGGACGAGATCTACGAGCACCTGGTCTACGGCGACGCCTCCTCGGTGTCCATGCCGGCGGTCCTGCCCGAGCTGCGCGACAAGTGCATCGTGGTCAACGGCGTCGCCAAGACGTACGCGATGACCGGCTGGCGGGTCGGGTGGGTCATCGGCCCGAAGGACGTCGTCAAGGCCGCCACGAACCTCCAGTCGCACGCCACGTCCAACGTCTCCAACGTGGCCCAGGCGGCGGCGCTGGCCGCGGTCTCCGGCGACCTGGACGCCGTGGCGAAGATGCGGGAGTCCTTCGACCGGCGCCGCAGGACGATCGTGCGGATGCTCAACGAGATCGACGGCGTGCTGTGCCCGGAGCCGGAGGGCGCGTTCTACGCCTACCCGTCGGTGAAGGGGCTGCTCGGCAAGGAGATCCGCGGCAAGCGTCCGCAGGACACGGTGGAGCTGGCCGCGCTGATCCTGGAGGAGGCGGAGGTCGCCGTGGTGCCGGGTGAGGCGTTCGGTACGCCCGGGTACCTGCGGCTGTCGTACGCGCTCGGGGACGAGGACCTCGTGGAGGGGGTGAGCCGGATCCAGAAGCTGCTGGCGGAGGCGCAGGACTGACCGTCGCTCTTTCAGCGGGGCCACACCTCGACGTCGAGGTGTGGCCCTGTTCGTTTGTGCGAGCAAGACCACGTACGGGGAAAGTGCTGTCGGGTCGGGCGTGTCGTGCGGCAGGATCACGGAATGGAGCGTGTACGTGAAGTCTCTGAACTGCCGAAGGCCCATCTCCACCTGCACTTCACCGGGTCGATGCGGCCCACGACCCTGCTGGAACTGGCCGACAAGCACGGCGTGCGGCTGCCCGATTCGCTGAGCGAGGCGCTGGAACGCGGTGAGTCGCCGAAGCTGCGGGCGACGGACGAGCGGGGCTGGTTCCGCTTCCAGCGGCTGTACGACGCGGCGCGGTCGTGCCTCCAGGAGCCGGAGGACATCCAGCGGCTGGTGCGGGAGGCCGCGGAGGAGGATCTGCGGGACGGGTCGGGCTGGCTGGAGATCCAGGTGGACCCGACCTCGTACGCTCCCCGGCTGGGCGGGCTCATCCCGGCGCTGGAGATCATCCTGGACGCGGTGGAGACGACCGTGCGGGACACCGGGATCGGGATGCGGGTGCTGGTGGCGGCGAACCGGATGAAGCATCCGCTCGACGCGCGGACGCTGGCCCGGCTGGCCGTGCGGTACGCGGACCGGGGGGTCGTCGGGTTCGGGCTGTCGAACGACGAGCGGCGGGGCATGGCGCGGGACTTCGACCGGGCGTTCGCGATCGCGCGGGAGGGCGGGCTGCTGTCGGCTCCGCACGGCGGTGAACTGACCGGGCCTGCGTCGGTACGCGACTGTCTGGACGACCTGGAGGCGGACCGGATCGGGCACGGGGTACGGGCCGCGGAGGATCCACGGCTGCTGAAGCGGCTGGCCGACCGGCAGGTGACGTGCGAGGTGTGTCCGGCGTCGAACGTGGCGCTGGGGGTGTACGAGAAGCCGGAGGACGTGCCGCTGCGGACGCTGTTCGAGGCGGGGGTGCCGATGGCGCTGGGCGCGGACGATCCGCTGCTGTTCGGGGCGCGGCTGGCGGCGCAGTACGAGATCGCACGGGACCACCACGGGTTCACGGACGCGGAGCTGGCCGAGCTGGCACGGCAGTCGGTGCGGGGGTCGGCTGCGCCGGAGGACGTGAAGGGGAAGCTGCTGGCGGGGGTGGACGAGTGGCTGGCGGGGTAGGGGGCGCCTGCGGCGGCCTGTGCGGGTTGGTGGCGGGGATGCCTGCGGCGCCGCTGCGGAGCCGGTGGGCGGGCGCGTAGCGCGTTCGGTGGTTGTGGGGCGGGGCCGCGCCGGGGGTGTCCGTCCTCGGAACGGCGCGAAACCGGTCGGCCACAGGACTGAACGGCGTGCGGGCAGTCGTGACTCCCCCAGTGCCTTGAGGGCCCGGGAGGTGCCCCCACGGGCGGCACGGGTGGGCGGTGGGGGCACCTCCCGCTCGTGCGGAGCCGGAGAGTGGGGGCATCCCGCCACGCCGGGCAGCGACACCCGCCCCCGCCCCCCGCCGGGCGCGAAGAGCGCGCCGGGTGCCGTCACCCACCCACCCCGTCGATACCCACCAGCACCGTCCGGACCAGTCGCCCCGCGAACGCGTCGGCCGGCGGCATATCGCCCTCCCTCGTCGCGTCGTAGGCGAACGCCCGCTGCGCACAGGCCCCCAGCAGCAGCGACGCCGCCGCTGGTGTCCGCCTCGGCGCGCACCCGCCCCGCGTCCCGCTGCCGTGCCGACGTCGCTCACGCGATGCTCGCGACGGCCGAGGACGCGGGCACCGTGAAGCAGGGTGTGGGTGTGGCCTACTGAACGGTTCCGGGGGGGGGAACGGGCCTGCGGCTAGAGGCTGACGCCGACCGTCACCGGTTCGTTGACCAGCGTGACGCCGAAGGCCTCCCGGACACCGGCGACGACCTCGCGGGCCAGGGCGAGCAGATCCTCCGTGGTCGCCTCGCCGCGGTTGGTGAGGGCGAGGGTGTGCTTGGTGGAGATGCGGGCGGGGCCGGTGCCGTAGCCCTTGGTGAATCCCGCCTTGTCGATCAGCCAGGCGGCGGAGGTCTTGATCCGGCCCTCGCCCGCGGGGAAGGCGGGTGGTTCCGCGGCGTCGCCGAGGCGTTCGGCCACGCGCGCGCGGAAGGCGGGGAACTCTTCGTCCGTGAGGATCGGGTTGGTGAAGAACGACCCGGCCGACCAGGTGTCGTGGTCCTCCGGGTCCAGGACCATGCCCTTGCCGGCCCGCAGTTCCAGCACGGTGTCGCGGGCGGCGGTCAGCGGCACCCGATCCCCGGCTTCCACGCCCAGGGCGCGGGCGGTCTCGGCGTAGCGGAGGGGCGCGGAGAGCCCGGCGGCGTCCTCCAGTTCGAAGCGGACACGCAGGACTACGTACCGCTCGGGCTCGGCCTTGAAGCGGCTGTGACGGTAGGAGAAGGCGCAGTCGGCGTTGGTGAGGGTGACCGTCTCGCGACTCCTGCGGTCGTACGCGGTGACCTCGGTGATCGTCGAGGAGACCTCCTGGCCGTACGCGCCGACGTTCTGGATGGGGGTCGCGCCCGCGGAGCCCGGGATGCCGGCCAGGCACTCGACGCCGGCGAGTCCGGCCTCGACGGTGCGGGCCACGGCGTCGGTCCAGATCTCGCCGGCCGCGATGTCGAGCGTCGTGCCGTCGAGAAGGACGCCGCGCGTGGCGATGTGCAGGGCGGTGCCGTCGAACCCCTTGTCGCCGATGACCAGGTTGGACCCGCCGCCGATGAGCAGCAGTGGCGTACCGGCGTCGTCGGCCTCGCGGACGGCGGCGATCACCTCGGCGTCGGTGGTGGCCGTGATCAGGCGGGTCGCGGGGCCGCCCAGCCGGAAGGTGGTCAGCGGGGCGAGCGGGGCGTCGTGGAGTTCCTGCACGCGGTCAAGAGTACGAGACGGCACTGACAGGGCTGGGCAGCGGGAAACGCCCCGGCCGGTCGGCCGGGGCGTTCCTCGGTTCAGGCGAGGCGCCTTCGTACGTCGGCCCAGTCCACGGGCAGGTCGTCGCTCGACGCCGGCCAGGTGGCGAACTCGGAGTCCCGCATCTGCGCGGACAGGCCGCGGGAGGTGGGCGCGTGGGTTCCGGAGCGGGCGAAGGCCTTGAGGGCCGCCGGCGACTCCCAGGCGGACAGGGTCCAGAAGGTGCGCTTGAACGGTTCGGCCTTGAGCGTGGCGCCGTACGCACCGGGCGCGGCCTTGACCTGCCGCCACACGCCCGGTGTGCGGGCCAGGGACTTCAGCGCTCCCCACAGGGTGCGCGTCTCGAAGCGGGAGGCGAAGACGTGGACCTCGGTCCCCGGCGGCGGCTGGTTCGGCACGGTCCAGGGCAGGGTGGGCATGTCGGGCTCCTTTCGCGTCGTGCGAGCGGGTCAGCGGGTGGTCGCTTCGGCGGTGGGAAGGGATGCCGGTTCGGCGGCGGAAGCGGGTGCCTGTCCGGCGGGCGGCAGGCTCGCGGCGTGGCCCGTGGGCGTGTCCGCGTCGCGGCGGCGGGCCGGGATCAGCAAGGCCGCGACACCGGCGAGGGCCACGACCGCGGCGCCCACCGCCACCGCGGGCCGCAGCCCGTCGACGAAGGACTGCGCGGACTCGTAGCTGCCTCGGGCGGCGAAGACCGAGGACATGACCGCGATGCCGAGCGCGCCGCCCACCTCGCGCAGGGCGTTGTTGGCGCCCGAGGCGATGCCCTGCTCCTTGGCGACGACGCTGGACATCACCAGGGCGGACGCCGGGGCGAAGAACAGGGCCATGCCGATGCCGCTGATGATCAGGCCGGGCAGCTGGACGGCGTAGGAGGCGTCGGCCGTGACCACGGAGGCGAGGTAGCCGAGGCCGGCCGCCTGCAGGAAGAGGCCGGCCGCGACGACCGGGCGTCCCCCGATCCGGTCCGAGAGGATGCCGGCGATCGGCGCGACCAGCATCGGCATGCCGGTCCAGGGCAGCATGCGCAGCCCCGCCTCGGTGGGCGTGTAGCCGAGCACCCCCTGCAGGTACTGGGCGAGCAGGAAGATCGAGCCGAACATCCCCAGGAACATCAGCAGGCTCGCCGCGTTGACGCCGGCGAAGGCACGGGAGCGGAACAGCCGCATCGGGAGCATGGGGTTCTTCGCCCGGGTGCTGTAGAGGACGAAACCGACGAGCAGCGCGGCGCCGGCGAACAGGCTGGTCAGCACCACGGGGCCGGTCCAGCCGTCGACCGGACCGCGGACCAGCCCGTAGACGATGCCGAAGAGTCCACCGCTGGCGAGCAGTGTGCCGGGGACGTCCAGAGGGGCGCCGGTGCCGTGCGACTCGGCGAGGCGGAGGCGGGCGAGCGGCAGCAGGGCCAGGCCCAGCGGAACGTTCAACCAGAAGATCCACTGCCAGGAGATGTGCTCGGTGAGGCTGCCGCCGACCAGCGGGCCGGAGGCGACGGCGAGCCCGTTGACGGCGCCCCAGATGCCGTACGCCATCCCGCGCCGTTCGGCGGGCACGGCGGCCGTCAGCAAGGTCAGTGTCAGCGGCATCATGATCGCCGCGCCGACGCCCTGCACCGCGCGGGCGGCGATGAGCGAGTCGAGGCCGGGTGCCAAGGCCGCGGCGGCGGACGCGGCGGTGAAGACGGCGATGCCGACCAGGAAGAGCTTGCGGCGGCCGAAGCGGTCGCCGAGGGCCGCGCCGAACATCAGCAGCACGGCGAAGGTGAGCGTGTAGGCGCTCACGGTCCATTCGAGGTCGTGCAGCGCCCCGCCCAGGTCCTCGCGGATGGAGGGCAGGGCGGTGGTGACGACGAGGTTGTCCAGGGCCGCCATGAATCCGGCGACGCTGGTGATGACGAGGGCCCAGGCCGTTCCCCCACGGCGGGTGCCCGGTCGTGCGCCTTGCTGTGACATCTCTCCCCCAGAGGGTGCACGCTGTGTCGGACTTCTCTCCGACGATGAGTTATTTAGTTATTGATGACTAACTTTCGCGGGCATGCCGAAGGGCCGCCCCCGCGCGGACGCCGCGGGCCTAGGCCTCGTCGCCCTGGTCCGGCTTCGCCCGCGCCGAGAGGTAGAAGCCCTCCCAGACCCGGTGCTCCGGCGGGAAGCCCATGCCGGACAGGGCGTTGACGAGCATGCCGTACGCCATGAAAGTCGTCGTCCCGTTCACGTCGCCACCGAGCGGCACATGGACGGCGTCGAAGATCTCCATCCAGCCCTTGCGCACCATCTCGCCGAACTCGTGGTCCCCGGCGGCCTCGGCCGCCGACACCGCCACATACGTCTGCAACTGCATCTGCAGCCTTTCGGGCTGCTCGGCGATCAGTCGCGTGTAGGCGTCCGCCATGGCGTGCAGCGCCTCTTCGCCGTGGAGGCCCTCCGAGGCCTCCACGAAGACCTGGCGCGTCTCCTGGAGGCACCGCTGCGAAGCCGCCAGGAAAATCGCCTTCTTGCCCGGGAAGAGCCGGAAGAGGTACGGCTGGGAGACCCCCACCCGCTTGGCGATGGCCTCGGTGGACGTGCCGTAGTAGCCGCCCCGGGAGAACTCGCTCATCGCCGCGCGGATGACACTCTCGCGCCGCTCCTCTGCGCTCATCCTGACCATGGAGCGTAAGTTAGTACTCAATCACTAACTACGTCAAGCGCCGACGGGACGTGGATACGCGTAAGGGGCGCACCTCCCTGGGTACGCCCCTTACGCCTTGGACCGTCAGGCGAGCCGCACGACCGCGCGGGACATGCCCAGCACCTTCTGGCCGGCGCTGATCGCCGTCAGGTCGACGCGGACGGTGTTGTCGTCGAGCTTGGCCGCGACCTTGGCGCTCACCTCGATGAGTGCACCCTTGTCGTCGTTGGGGACGACGACGGGCTTGGTGAAGCGGACGCCGTACTCGACGACCGCGCCCGGGTCACCGGTCCAGTCGGTGACCACGCGGATCGCCTCGGCCATGGTGAACATGCCGTGCGCGATCACGTCCGGGAGGCCGACCTCCTTGGCGAACTTCTCGTTCCAGTGGATGGGATTGAAGTCGCCGGAGGCTCCCGCGTACCGGACCAGCGTGGCGCGGTCCACGGGGAAGCTCTGGGCGGGCAGCTCGGTGCCGACCTCGACGTCGGAGTAAGAGATCTTCGCCGTCATCGGAACGCTCACGCCTCCTCGGCCGCGCGGGCCACCAGTTTGATCCAGGTGGTCACGACGTGCTCGCCGGCCTCGTCGTGCACCTCACCGCGGATGTCCAGGATGTCGTTGCCCGCCATCGACTTGATCGCCTCGATGGTCGAGGTGACGCTCAGCCGGTCACCGGCGCGCACGGGACGGGAGTAGGCGAACTTCTGGTCGCCGTGCACCACCCGGCTGTAGTCCAGGCCGAGCTGCGGGTCCGCGATGACCTGTCCGGCCGCCCGGAAGGTGACGGAGAACACGAAGGTCGGCGGCGCGATCACGTCCGGGTGGCCGAGCGCCTTCGCGGCCTCCGTGTCCGTGTACGCCGGATTCGCGTCACCCACCGCCTCCGCGAACTCACGGATCTTCTCCCGGCCCACCTCGTAGGGCTCGGTGGGCGGATAGGTCCGCCCCACGAAGGACTGGTCGAGCGCCATGGGCTCGGCACCTCCTGATGGTGTCTGTCGACCTGCTGCTGGCCACTGCTGCTCGGTCACCCTGCTGTCTGCCGCAGGTGACCAAACGACGTGAGGCCGCCCCCGGTGTGTCGGGGACGGCCTCGCGTACGAGCCTGATTTATCGCGTTTCGCGGTGCGCGGTGTGCGCGTTGCAACGCGGGCAGTGCTTCTTCATCTCCAGTCGGTCCGGGTTGTTACGCCGGTTCTTCTTGGTGATGTAGTTCCGCTCCTTGCACTCCACGCAGGCCAGCGTGATCTTCGGGCGGACGTCGGTGGCAGCCACGTGAGTGCACTCCTTGACGAACGGATTGATGGAATTAACGCAAGAAAGAGTAGCCGACTGAAGGACCGACCCCGCAATCGGCTACTGAGAGTAGCGGTGACCGGACTTGAACCGGTGACACAGCGATTATGAGCCGCTTGCTCTACCGACTGAGCTACACCGCTGTGATGCGATCGGGCCCCGCCTTGCGGCGGGAACCTCTCACACCAGAGCCCCAAAACGGAATCGAACCGTTGACCTTCTCCTTACCATGGAGACGCTCTGCCGACTGAGCTATTGGGGCGAGCGATGAAGACATTACACGGTCGCCCGCCGTTCGCCCAAATCCGTTTCGCCGCCCCTGCCCCGGCCCGTACCGACCACCGCGGCGGGGCGGACCGCACCGGTACGACTATTGCGCTCCTCCGCGCCACAGGGTGATCACCGTCCTAGGCTCGACTCACTCTGCGTGATCTTGCGTCCCCCACTGCGCAGCCCCGAGCCCAGAGGAGCGCGATGCCCGACAGCCAGTTGCAGCCCTCCCCCTCGGGCTCCGCCGGCCCCGGCACGCTCCTGCTGGCCGGGGCACGCCTCACCGACGGCCGGACCGTGGACGTACGCCTGCACGGCGGTCGCATCGAGGCGGTCGGCACGGCCGGCAGTCTGGCACCGGCCCACGCCTGCGGCCCCGGCACCCGCGTCGACCTCGGCGGCTACCTGCTGCTGCCCGCCCCCGCTGACCCCCACCTCCACGGCGACACCGCGCTGACGGCGGAGACTCCCGGCCCCGCCTCCTGCGACCCGCAGGACGTCCAGCGCCGGGCCACCGAGGCCGCCCTGCTCCAGCTGGGGCACGGGGCGACCGCGCTGCGGGCACACGTACGCGTGGGGGACGTACCGGGACTCGGCTCGCTGACCGGCGTACTGCGGGCCCGGCGCTCGCTGCGCGGGCTGACCGATCTGACCGCGGTGGCGATGCCGAGGGTGCTGACCGGGGCGGCCGGGGCGGATGGACTGGCGCTGCTGCGGGACGCGGTCAAGATGGGCGCGGACGTGGTGGGCGGGTGCCCGGACCTGGACCCCGATCCGGCGGGGTACGTCGAAGCGGTCCTCGAGGTCGCCGCCGAACACGGCTGCCCTGTCGACCTGCACACGGACGCCGCCGACCCGGCACGGCTGGCCCGGCTGGCGGCGATGGCCGGTGGGCTGCGCCCCGGGGTGACCCTCGGCCCCTGCGACGGCCTGGGTCGGCTGCCGTCCGACGTGGCCGCCAGAGCGGCGGAACGCCTCGCGGCGGCCGGGGTGACCGTGGCGTGCCTGCCGCAGGGCCCCTGCGGGGCCGTGGGGGGCCGCGACGGCACGGCTCCGGTACGGCTGCTGCGGGCGGCCGGGGTGCGGGTCACCGCCGGGAGCGGTGCCCTGCGGGACGTGTCGAATCCGGTCGGGCGCGGTGACCCCCTGGATGCGGCGTACCTGCTGGCCTCACGCCACGGACTGCGTCCCGAGGACGCCTACGACGCGGTGAGCACGGCGGCGCGTACGGCCCTGGGCCTGCCCGACGTGCGGGTCGAGGCGGGCTTCCCGGCCGAACTCCTCGCGGTGCGCGGGGACCGGCTGGCAGGGGCGTTGTCCCTCGCTTACGGCCGGATCGTGGTCCACCGGGGGCGCGTGGTGGCACGTACCAGCGCGGTACGCGAGTACGGCGACTCGGCGAACGCGACGGACCTGGGGCTGCCGCGGCAGGGACGTGGGCGGCTCGGGAGGGCCTGACGGGCCGGGTCGGCCTGTAGGTACGGGGCCGCGAGGGGCCCGGCCAGGGGGCTGCGAAGGGCCTGCCGGGGAGGCCGGGGAGGGCCGGGCAGCCGCGAGAGCCGGGCAGCGAGTGTGGTGCCGGGAAAGTGCGGCACCCGCCCCGGATGAGGCCGGCGTGAGGGCAGCACGGCAGGCACGGCACGAGCGCACCGATGTCGCGCGGCAGCGCACAGACGGGCAGCGGGTCGGGCGGCCGGTGGAAGGCGGCACAACTCGTGCGGCGCGGGCGACCGTCGCGGCGTACGGTCGAAGACATGCGCATTGTCATCGCTGGTGGTCATGGTCAGATCGCGCTGCGGCTGGAGCGGTTGCTCGCCGCGCGGGGAGACGAGGTGGCGGGCATCATCCGCAAGGCCGAGCAGGCCGACGACCTGCGTGCGGCCGGCGCCGAACCGGTCGTACTGGACCTGGAGTCGGCCTCGGTCGAGGAGGTCGCGGAGCGGCTGCGGGGCGCGGACGCGGCGGTCTTCGCCGCGGGCGCGGGCCCCGGGAGCGGGGCGAACCGCAAGGACACGGTGGACAAGGCGGCGGCCGTCCTCTTCGCCGACGCGGCGGTCCGTGCGGGCGTGCGGCGCTTCGTGGTCGTGTCCTCCATGGGCGCCGACCCGGAGCACCAGGGGGACGAGATCTTCGACGTGTACCTGCGCGCCAAGGGCGAGGCCGACGCGCACGTGCGTTCACTGGACGGACTGGACTGGACGATCCTGAGGCCCGGCCAACTGACGGACGACGCCGGCACCGGGCTGGTCCGTCTGGAGGCACGGACCGGCCGCGGACCCGTGCCCCGCGACGACGTGGCCGCCGTGCTGGCGGAGCTGGTCGACACCCCGGCCACGGCCGGCCTGATCCTGGAGCTGATCGCGGGCTCGGCACCGGTGTCTGTGGCGGTGAAGTCGGTGGCCGGGAACTGAGGGTCCGAGGACGCGGGTGCCGACGCGTCCGGGTCACGTGGGTGGCCGCGCGTACGGTCACGCGGGTGCTCCCGCACACCGGTCAGAACAGGGGCAGCTGCCCGGGGAAGTCGGGGACGACGTACCCGTCCAAGGACGGCTGGACCGCTCCGAGTTGTGCCGGCCCACGCGACCCGGGGCAGGAGACCAGCTCGCCGCTCCCCCGCGCGCCGGGCGGATCGTGACGCGCGTACCGCCCCGCGACGACGGCGATCTCACGACGGCACTGGGGGCAGATTCGGCGGCGGGAGGACGGTGGCATGCCCCCAGTCTGCCCGGAACGCGCACACCTCTTCGGCACCGCACATGACGAAGAGCCCCGTGACCTGCTGTTCGGACAGGTCACAGGGCTCTTTCGTTCCCGTGTGGCGGCGCCAGGATTCGAACCTGGGAAGGCTGAGCCACACCGCCGGGGTTTGCCGCCCTTCGAACCGCCTCTCGGCGGTGCTCCGTGGCAACGACGTAAACAATACCTGATGTGGAGGGGTGCTTCGCCACCCGATTGATCGCCACCCGAAGGACGGCGGGTGGCTAGGCTTGTCCGGATGCGGCCGGGGACCTCTGCGGAGCTCGGCGGCCGTTGACGCACGCCGGTACGGAGCCGATACGCGGCCCGACACGCACCCAGATACAAGGAGCCACAGGACATGGCCGACTCCAGTTTCGACATCGTCTCGAAGGTCGAGCGGCAGGAGGTCGACAACGCCCTCAACCAGGCCGCCAAGGAGATCTCGCAGCGCTACGACTTCAAGGGCGTGGGCGCCTCGATCTCGTGGTCCGGGGAGAAGATCCTCATGGAGGCCAACTCCGAGGACCGGGTGAATGCCATTCTCGACGTCTTCCAGTCCAAGCTGATCAAGCGCGGCATCTCGCTGAAGGCTCTGGACGCGGGCGAGCCCCAGCTCTCCGGCAAGGAGTACAAGATCTTCGCGTCGATCCAGGAGGGCATCTCCCAGGACAACGCGAAGAAGGTGGCCAAGCTCATCCGTGACGAGGGCCCCAAGGGTGTGAAGGCCCAGGTGCAGGGTGACGAGCTGCGGGTCTCGTCCAAGAGCCGGGACGACCTGCAGACCGTGATCGCCCTGCTGAAGAACCAGGACTTCGACTTCGCGCTTCAGTTCGTGAACTACCGGTGATCTGACGAGCGGTCGTAACGGGAGGGTCGGGTGCCGGCGGTGGGCCCGCCCTTCCGTATGCCCGCGTGTCCGGTCGGCGTCAGTCTCGTGAGTTGCCGAACAGGAGCCGGTAGGCGATCAGCAGCACCAGGGAACCGCCGATCGCAGCCGCCCACGTGGCTCCGTCGTAGAAGTCCTTGCTGACCGGGTGGTCCAGCCAGCGGGCCGATATCCAGCCGCCGATGAACGCGCCCGCGATGCCGATGAGGGTCGTGCCGACGAGCCCTCCCGGGTCGCGGCCCGGCAGCAGGAACTTGGCGATGGCCCCGGCCAACAGTCCCAGGATGATCCAGCTGATGACGGTCATGCCCTGACCCTGCCCTTTCTCGCTGTGCCCGCGCCGGCCCGGTGCTGTGGGCTCGTCCTCCGCGCGCGATCGTGTCCTCTTGGTGGGAAGGACGTCCGGAGCGCGTCCGGTGGTTTCGGTGTTCGGTGGTCATGGGTTCATGGTGCGGGTCGCGACGGGCAGGCGGGCGGGCCTGTGGACAACTCCGCGCCTGTGGAGAACGGCGGCTCCTACCAGCCGGTCCGCTGTTTGGTGGCGGTGGCCGCGAACGGCTGGTCCGTCCGTACGATCTCGCGCCCCAGCGGGAGCAGAGAGACCGGGATCAGCTTGAAGTTGGCGATGCCGAGCGGGATGCCGATGATCGTGACGCACAGCGCGAGGCCGGTGACGATGTGGCCGATGGCGAGCCACCAGCCGGCGAGGACCAGCCACAGCGCGTTGCCGATGCAGGAAGGGGCTCCGGCGTCCCGGCGCTCGACCGCCGTGTACCCGAAGGGCCACAGGGCGTAGACGCCGATGCGAAATGCGGCTATGCCGAACGGGATGCCGATGATCGTGATGCAGAGCAGCACACCCGCGACCACGTAGGCGAGGAACAGCCAGAAGCCGCTGAGTACGAGCCAGACGACGTTGAGGATGGTCTTCACTGCTGACGACCTGCCATCTTCTCGAGTCGGGCGATTCGCTCCGCCATCGGCGGATGGGTGGAGAACATCTTCGAGAGGCCCTGCCCGGGGCGGAAAGGGTTCGCGATCATCATGTGGCTCGCGGTCTCGATCCGGGGCTCCGGGGGCAGCGGGAGCTGCTTGGTGCCGAGTTCGAGTTTGCGCAGGGCCGCGGCCAGGGCGATCGGGTCTCCGGTGAGCTGGGCGCCGGATGCGTCCGCCTCGTACTCCCTGGAACGGCTGATCGCCAGTTGGATGACGGCGGCGGCGAGCGGACCGAGGAGCATGATGAGGAGCATGCCCAGCAAACCGGGTCCGTCATCGTCGTTGGAGCGGCCGATCGGGATCAGCCAGGCGAAGTTGACCAGGAACATGATCACCGAGCCGAGGGCGCCGGCGACGGAGGAGATGAGGATGTCTCGGTTGTAGACGTGGCTGAGCTCGTGGCCGATGACGCCGCGCAGTTCGCGCTCGTCGAGCAGCCGCATGATGCCCTCGGTACAGCACACGGCCGCGTTGCGCGGGTTGCGGCCGGTCGCGAAGGCGTTCGGCGCCTCCGTCGGTGAGATGTACAGGCGGGGCATGGGCTGGCGGGCCTGCGTGGAGAGCTCCCGCACCATGCGGTAGAGCACCGGGGCCTCGAACTCGCTGACCGGACGGGCTCGCATCGCGCGCAAAGCGAGCTTGTCGCTGTTCCAGTACGCGTACGCGTTCGTGCCCAGGGCGACGAGGACGGCGACGACGAGCCCCGCTCGGCCGAAGAAGCTGCCGATGACGATGATGAGCGCGGACAGTCCCCCGAGGAGTACTGCGGTCCTGAGCCCGTTGTGCCGGCGGTGCACGGTACGCCCTCCAAGTGGTGCAGCAGGGGAACCCTTTGGCTTGCTGGTGTCGCTCGCTGTGGTTGCTTCTGGTCGCCGATGCCACCGGTGCCGTGGCATCACACCCAGTGGACCCTTCCGTACTGGTCAACGCCAGGCGAGGGCGTCCAGTTCCCCGGCGCCCGCGGCGGCGCGCGTGGTCCGTACGGGTGACGGGTGTGGTCGCGGGTACGCGCGCGTGGAGGTCGGGTGCCCCACGCTCGCGCGGCAGCCGTCGACCGCTCGCGCGCGTGACGGCCGTCCACCGATCGCGCGCGGCCGGAGCGGCCGGTTCTCAGAAGAGGCCGGTGTCGGCGAAGCGCAGGATCAGCTGGGGCGCGCCCGAGAGTGCGACGGCGGCGACCGCGGTCACGGTGATCGCGGCCGTGAGGGGGACGGGGAAGTGGTGTCCGGCGGCCCCTTGCTCGGGGGTCCGGAACAGCAGGGCCGTCCACTGGAGGTAGTAGAACAGCGCGATGACGACGTTGACCGCCATGACGACGGCCAGCCAGCCGAGCCCGGCGTCCACGGCCGCGGAGAACACGGTGACCTTGGCGAAGAGGCCGATGATGCCCGGCGGCAGTCCGGCGAGGCAGAGCAGGAAGAAGGCCAGGAGCAGGGCGGTGAGCGGGTTGGACGCGTACAGACCGCGGTAGTCGGCGACGCGGTTCCGGGCCCGCGTTCGGCCCACGAGCGCGGCGACCGCGAAGGCGCCGAGGTTCACCGCGGCGTACATGAGGGCGTAAGCGACGGTGGAGCCGATCGAGCGTTCCGGGTCGTCGGAGTACGCGGCGGCGGCGATCGGCACCAGGAGGTATCCGGCCTGCCCGACGGACGACCAGGCGAGCAGGCGTACCGCGCTGTACGCGCGCGTGGCCTGCTGGCGCAGGGCGCCGACGTTGCCGACGGTCATGGTGAGTGCCGCCAGCGCCGCTAGGGCCGGTCCCCAGACGTCGGCGTAGGACGGGAGGGCGATGACCGTGACGAGGATAAGGCCGGAGAAGCCGACCGCCTTGCCGATGACGGACAGGTAGGCGGCGATCGGCAGGGGTGCGCCCACATAGGTGTCGGGCACCCAGAAGTGGAAGGGCACGGCGGCCGTTTTGAAGGCGAAGCCGACGAGGGTGAGGACGACGCCGGTCCGGGCGAGCGTGGTGAGCTGTCCGTCCACGGCCTGGATGCGTTCGGCCACCTGGGTGAGGTAGAGGGTGCCGGTGGAGGCGTACACGAAGCTGATGCCCATGAGGCTGACCGCGGTCGCGGTGACGGAGGACAGGAAGAACTTCAGGGCCGCTTCGGAGGACCGGCGGTCGCCCTGGCGCAGGCCCACGAGGGCGAATGCGGGCAGGGAGGCGACTTCCAGGGCGACGATGAGGGTCGCGAGGTCGCGGGAGGCGGGCAGGAGGGCGGCGCCGGCCGCGGAGGAGAGCAGCAGGAACCAGAACTCGCCCTCGGGGAGTCCGCGGTCGGCGTCCTTCACGGCGGTGACCGAGAGCAGGGCGGTCACCAGGGCGCCGCCGAGCACCAGGAACTGGATGGCGAGGGTGAAGGTGTCCGCGGTGTAGCTACAGACATCGACGTCGCCGGTCAGGCAGAACGTCGAGCGGTCGCCGTTCACCAGGGGCAGCAGCATCAGCGCGGAGGCGGCGAGTCCGGCGACCGAGATCCAGCCGAGCAGGGATTTGCGGGCGTCCTTGACGAACAGGTCGGTGACGAGGACGACGAGTCCGACGACCGCCGTGATGGTGGGCGGCGCGATGGCGAGCCAGTCGACGGACTGGACCAGGTTCTGGGCCAGTGGCTGCGACGCGGCCTCGGCGAGCGGCTGGGCCGGGGAGCTCATCGGGTGCCTCCTGAGAGGAGCTGCTGCACGGCCGGGTCGGTCAGCCCGAGAAGGGTCTTGGGCCACAGTCCGGCGAGGACGGTGAGGGCGACGAGCGGTGTCCAGGCGGCGAACTCGTAGGTGCGTACGTCGGTGAGCTTCGGGGCTTCGCGCGGTACGGCGCCCATGCAGACGCGGCGGACCACGATCAGCATGTACGCGGCGGTCAGCAGCGTGCCGAACGCGGCGATCGCCATGAAGGTGAGGAAGGCGGGGCGGCTGAGGTCGTCGTGCGGGTCGAAGGCGCCGAACAGGGCCAGCATCTCGCCCCAGAACCCGGCCAGACCCGGCAGGCCGAGGGAGGCGACAGCGGCGAAGGCGAGGAGGCCGCCGAGGCGCGGTGCCTTGCCGTAGAGGGCGGCGCCGGTCTCCTCCGCGAGGGTGTCGAGGTCGGTGGTGCCCGTGCGGTCCTTTAGGGCGCCGACGATGAAGAAGAGCAGGCCGGTGATGAGCCCGTGGGCGATGTTGGCGAACAGGGCGCCGTTCACGCCGGTCGGGGTCATGGTGGCGATGCCGAGCAGGACGAAGCCCATGTGGCCGACGGAGGAGTAGGCGATGAGGCGCTTGAGGTCGCCTTTCGCGCCCTTCTTGGCGAGGGCCAGGCAGGCCAGGGAGCCGTAGATGATGCCGACGACCGCGAAGGCGGCGAGGTACGGCGCGAACGTGTGGAAGCCGTCCGGAGCGGCCGGGAGGAGGATACGGACGAAACCGTACGTACCCATCTTCAGCAGGACGCCGGCCAGCAGGACCGAGCCGACGGTCGGGGCGGCGGTGTGGGCGTCGGGCAGCCAGCTGTGCAGCGGCCACATCGGGGTCTTGACCGCGAGCCCGATCCCGATCGCCAATACGGCGATGACCTGCACGGAGGTGGTCAGCGACCGGCCGTTGTCAGTGGCGAGTGCCACCATGTCGAAGGTGCCCGCCGTGATTCCGATCAGAAGCAGGCCGAGCAGCATGACGACGGAGCCGAGGAGGGTGTAGAGGATGAACTTCCATGCCGCCCCGGCCCGTCCCTCGCCGCCCCAGCGGGCGATGAGGAAGTACATCGGGATGAGGACCATCTCGAAGGCGAGGAAGAACAGGATCAGGTCGAGGACGGCGAAGGTCGCGAGGGTGCCGGACTCGAGGACGAGCAGCAGTGCGACGAACGCCTTCGGGCTCGGGCCCGACGGCATCTTGAAGTACGAGTAGAGCGCGCAGAGGAAGGTCAGCAGCGCGGTCAGGACCAGCAGGGGGAGGGAGATGCCGTCGATGCCGAGGTGGATGCGCACGTCGAGTGCGGGGATCCAGCTGATGTCCGTGCCGGCCTGCATCTTCGACGGATGGTCGTGGTCGAACCCGAGCGCGAGGACGATCACGGCGGCGAGGACGGCACCGGTGACGGTGACGCCGTGCCGCAGGACGGCCCGGTCGGGGGACTTCCCCTTCAGCCCGGGCGGGGCCGGCAGGAGAGCGGCGGCGGCGCCGATGAGCGGGCCGACGACGGCCAATGCCAGAAGGAACTGCATCACGGACTCGTTGATATCGATCACGCCTGCTCACGCTCCCGTGGCGACGAGGACGGCGGCGACCGCGAGGACGACGGTGCCGGCGAGCAGCGCGCTCACATAGGTCTGCACATTGCCGGTCTGGGCACGGCGTACGGCGGTCCCGAGCACACGCGGCAGCGTGCCCGCCCCCCGTACGTAGGTGTCGACGACCTCTCGGTCGAGGAACCGCACGAGACTCGCGCCGGCCCGGACCGGGCGGACGAAGAGGGTTGTGTACACCGCGTCCAGGTGGAAGCCGACGGCCGCGTGCCGGTGCAGCGGGCCCAGCAGGAGCCGTCCGGGGTCCGACGGGTCGGGGGCGTGGGCGATGTCTCCGTAAGCCGGTGTGTGGCTGGCGATGGCCTCGGCCTCCACGAGCGCGGCGTCGCCCTCCGGGTGGGCCGCGACAGCGCCCAGGGGGAGGCGGGCCGCGCGCGCCGTGGTGTGACGCCATGCGCCGTAGGTGACGATGCCGCCGACCAGGGCCACGCCCGTGCCGAGCACGGAGGTGGTGAGGGTCGGGGTGAGGTCGTGGCCGTCGAACCAGTCGGGGAGCAGACGGAAGGCGAGGCCGCCGAGAGCGAGTGACGGGACAGCGAGCAGCCAGAGCACGGCATTCATGACCACCGGCTGTCGGCCGTGGTCGGGCGCCTCGGCGCCCCGCCCGCGGAAGGCCAGCAGCCACAGGCGCGTCGCGTACGCGGCGGTGAGCAGGGCGGTGACCAGGCCGGCGAGGAGGACGGTCCAGCCTGCGGCGCCGGGAGCGTTCCCGGTGTGGCCGGTGGCGACGTGCTCCGCGACGACGAGGACGGACTCCTTGGAGAAGAAGCCGCTGAAGGGCGGGATCGCGGCGAGGGCGAGCAGCGCCACGGTCATCGTCCAGTAGGCGTCCGGGACGCGGTCCCGCAGGCCCCGCATGCGGGACATGGCGGCCAGTGAGTTGGTGCCGGCGGCGTGGATGATCACGCCGGCGGCGAGGAACAGCAGCGCCTTGAAGGCGCCGTGGGTGAGGAGGTGGAAGACGGCGGCCCCGCGGTCGCCGGTGGCGAGGGCGCCGGTCATGTAGCCGAGCTGGCCGATGGTCGAGTAGGCGAGGACGCGTTTGATGTCGTCCTGGGCGAGTGCGGCGAGCGCCGAGCCGAGCATCGTGACGGCGGCCATGACGGCGAGGACGACCATTGCGGCCCGTGAGGCCTGGAAGAACGGAAGGAGCCGGGCGATGAAGTAGACACCGGCGGCGACCATCGTCGCGGCGTGGATGAGCGCGGAGACGGGCGTCGGGCCCGCCATCGCGTCGGGAAGCCAGGTGTGCAGCGGGAACTGCGCCGACTTGCCCGCCACACCGGCCAGGAGCAGCAGGGCGATCAGCGTCGGGTGTTCGAGCGAGCCGCTCGCGACCGCGCCGAGGATCTTGGTGATGCGGAATGAGCCTGCCTCGGTGGCCAGCGCCAGCAGTCCGATGAGGAAGGGGACGTCACCGAGCTTGGTCACCAGGAAGGCCTTGAGGGAGGCGGCACGGGCCTCCGAGGTCTCCCAGTAGTGGCCGACCAGGAAGTACGAGCAGATGCCCATGATCTCCCAGCCGACCAGCAGCACCATCAGGTCGCCCGAGTAGACGACGAGGAACATGGCGGAGGTGAAGAGGGAGACGAGAGCGGCGTACGAGGGGTAGCGCGGGTCGTCGCGCAGGTAGCCCGTCGAGTAGATCTGCACGCAGGTGGCGACGCAGCCGACCAGGACGGCGACCAGGGCCGCGAAGCCGTCGATGTGCAGGGCGAGTTCGACGGGGACCGAACCGGTGGGCGTCAGCTCGGTGACGGCGTCGACGGCACGGCCGCCGCCCTGACGGGCCGCCACCGGTACGGCGAGTACGAGCGCCGCCAGGGTCGGCAGGACGGCGAGCGGGCGGGCGAAGCCGGGTGCCGAGCGGCCCAGCAGCAGTCCGGCGGCTGCCCCGAGGAACGGGAGGACGGGGACGAGTACGGCGAGGGTGGTCGTGGTCACGCGGTGGCCTCAGCCTTCTCGGCGGCCGGTCCGGTCGCGGAGGCGCCGGTGCCGGGGTCCTCGCCGTCGGGGCCCTCGGCGGTGTCGCGGAGCTTGTCGATGTCCGAGGTGCCGCGGTTGCGGTGGACGGCGAGCACGATCGCCAGACCGATGCCGATCTCGGCGGCCGCGATGGCGATGGTGAACAGGGTCAGGGCCTGGCCGGAGTGCAGGGTCTCCTCGGCTGCTTTGCTGAGCCAGACGTCGAAGGCGACCAGGTTGAGGTTGACGGCGTTGAGCATCAGCTCGACCGACATCAGAACGAGGATCGCGTTGCGGCGGGCGAGGACGCCGTACAGGCCCGTGCAGAACAGGAGGACGGAGAGAACGGCTGGATAGGCGAGGTGCATCAGCGGACACCGTCCTTGCCGGAACCGTTCGGACCGGTCGGCCGACCGGCTTCGGTCACGTGGTTCGCCTTGGCTCTGCGGGAGAGGACGATGGCGCCGACCAGGGCGGCGAGGAGGAGGACCGAGAGGGCTTCGAAGGGCAGGACCCAGTTCTGGAACAGGCTCGCTCCGGTGACGGCGGTGGAGCCGGCGGCCGGGCCGTCCAGGTCGATCCAGGTCGTGCGGAAGGCGTCGACGACGACCCACACCAGGGCCGCGGCCGCGGCCACGGCCACGGTGAGGGCGGCCCAGCGGTTGCCGGAGTCGGCGTCCGGGGAGCGGCCGATGGGGGCTCTGGTGAGCATCAGGCCGAAGAGGATGAGGACGACGACGGCACCGACGTAGATGAGGACCTGTACCCAGGCGATGAACTCGGCGGTGAGGAGGAGGTACTCGACGGCGAGGCCCCCGAGGGCCACCACCAGCCACAGGGCTGCGTGGACCAGCTGCCGGGTGGTGACGGTGACGACGGCGGCGCCGAAGGTGACCAGGCCGACGAGGAGGAATGCGACCTCGACGCCGGTCGGGGAGAGGAAGCCTTGCGATTCGGCGGCCGCGGTCGTGGAGTCCGCGGCGAGGTGACCGAGGGTCGCTGCGGAGGTCATTCCCGGCCCTCCTGTTCCGGTCGGTCCGGCTTCGGGCTCGGGTACGGCTGGTTCCGATCCGGCCTCGGGTGGTCCGTGCGCGGCTGGTCCGTCTGCTGCTTGGAGTCGCCCATCGGGCGGGTGGGCCGTTCCGCTGCGCGGGCCTGTTCGTCGGCGTGCCGCTCGGTGGCCTGGGCCACCTCCTGCCGGGCCGCCATCTTGTCGGCGGTCTTGCGGGCTGCGGTGAGTTCCTTCGGCTCCTCCGCGCCGGGATCGAGGGCGGGCGGCGCCGGCACCGTCCACATCCACTCGCGGAGCTTGTCGCGTTCGTGGGTGAGGTCGCGGATGTCGGTCTCGGAGTACTCGAACTCCGGGGACCAGAACAGGGCGTCGAAAGGACAGACCTCGATGCAGATGCCGCAGTACATGCACAGGGAGAAGTCGATGGCGAAGCGGTCGAGGACGTTGCGGCTGCGGTCGCGCCCGCCCGGGGTCGCCGCCGGGACCGTCTCCTTGTGGGAGTCGATGTAGATGCACCAGTCCGGGCATTCGCGGGCGCACAGCATGCAGACCGTGCAGTTCTCCTCGAACAGGCCGATCACGCCGCGTGTGCGGGGCGGGAGCTCGGGCTGGGCGTCCGGGTACTGCTCGGTGACGGTCTTCTTCGTCATCGTGCGGAGGGTGACGGCCAGGCCCTTGGCCAGACCGGAGCCGGGGATGGGGGGCATGGTTACTGGATCACCACCTTGACGATGCCGGTGAGGGCGATCTGGGCGAGGGAGAGCGGGACGAGGAGGGTCCAGGAGAGCCTCTGGAGCTGGTCCTCGCGCAGGCGCGGGTAGGTCACGCGCAGCCAGATCACCACGAAGGCGAGGACGGCCGTCTTCAGCAGGGTCCACACCCAGCCGAGGCCGTCGGCGCCCCGGGGGCCGTGCCAGCCGCCCAGGAAGAGGACGGTGGTCAGGCCGCACAGAACGACGATTCCGGCGTACTCGGCGAGGAGGAACAGGGCGAAGCGCAGGCCGGTGTACTCGGTGTAGGCGCCGAAGATGATCTCCGAGTCGGCGACCGGCATGTCGAACGGCGGGCGTTGGAGTTCCGCCAGCCCGGCGACGAAGAAGACGATCGCGCCCACGATCTGCCAGGGCAGCCACCACCACTCGAAGGCGTCGAGGATGCCGACGAGCGAGACGGTACCGGCCGCCATGGCAACCGAGGCCGCGGTGAGCAGCATCGGGAGTTCGTAGGCGAGGAGTTGGGCGGCGGTGCGCAGGCCGCCGAGGAGGGAGAACTTGTTGGCGGAGGCCCAGCCCGCCATGAGCGAGCCGAGGACGCCCACGCCCATGACGGCGAGTACGAAGAAGATGCCTGCGTCGACGACCTGGCCGACCGCGCCCTCTCCGGGGCCGATCGGGATGGCCAGGAGAACGAGGAGGTACGGCAGCAGGGCCACGGCGGGGGCGAGTTGGAAGATGCGGCGGTCCGCGTCGGCCGGGACCACGTCCTCCTTCTGCGCGAACTTCACGCCGTCGGCGACGAGCTGGGCCCAGCCGTGGAAGCCGCCGGCGTACATCGGGCCGAGGCGGCCCTGCATGTGGGCCATCACCTTGTGCTCGGTCTGGCCGACGATCAGGGGGAAGGCGAGGAAGACGGCGAAGACGATCAGGAGGCGCAGGGTGACGTCTAGTACGTCGTTCACTGCGGGCCTCCTGGGGGAGTCGGGCGGTTCTGGCTCCGGTGCTGGTTCTGGTTCCGGCCCTGGTTCTGGTTCTGGTCCTCGTCGTTCTCCGGGTCCTGGGGATCGTCGGAGTTCCGCGGCTCGTCCGAGGTGTTGGGCTCGTCCGAGGAGCTGTCCGGTTGCCGTTCCGCGCCGTCGCCCGGCTCGGGCTCGGCACCGTCGAAGGCGGGGCGGGCGTGGTGCCACGGGGCGTCCGGGCTGCGTGGGGTCGCGGGGGCCGTCGGCTTCGGGGCGGGGGCCGGTGCCTCGGGACCCGGGGACGTGCCCGTGGGGTCGTCGGTGGGGCCGGGGGCCTGCGTGTCCGTGTCCGGCGTACGGGCGTCGGAGGCCGCTCGCTGCGACGCCGAGCCCTCACCGGCGGTACGCGCGCGTCGCGTCGGGGTGGCCGGCCCGGCGGCCGCCTGCCCGGTTCCCGAACGCGCGTCGGTCTCCGGGGCGGGCTCGGCTTCCGGCACGCCCGTCCGCTGGGAGGCGGAACCCTCGCTCGCGCTGCGCGCCCGCCGGGGCGCCGGTGCGGCCTGACTGGCCGAGCCCTCCGCCGCCGTACGGGCACGGCGGACCGGGCGGTCACCCGCCGCGCGGGCCGGACGCTCCCCCGCCGCACGTCCCGCTCCCCGTGCGGGGCGGGCCGGAGCGGGAGGCAGCTGGCCCTTCAGCGGGCCCCACTCGTTGGGATCGGGGACGCCCGGCGGCAGCATCTGCCGGCGACGCGGACCGCCGTGGTCCGACTCACCGGGCTCCTTGGCCCCCGGCCAGGCCTTCGCGACGCGGGCGGCGAGGACGAAGTCCTTCCGCAGTGGATGGCCTTCGAAGCTCTCGGGCAGGAGCAGGTGGTCCAGCGCGGGATGGTCCTCGAAGGCGACACCGAACATCTCGTGGGTCTCGCGTTCGTGCCAGGCCGCGCCCGCGTAGACCGTGACGGCACTGGGCAGGACCGGGGACCCGTGCGGGACCGTCGTGCGCAGCAGCAGCCGGCGTACGGGTCCCAGCGCCACCACGTGAGCCGCGACGAGGAAGCCCGTGCCCGGTTCGTCGACCGCGCTCAGCCAGTCGAAGTAGGTGCAGCCCAGCCGGTCCCGCGCGGTCTCCAGCGCGGAGATCCAGGTCGCCGGCGGCACGTCCACGGTCAGGACGTCGTACGACTCCTCGGCCGTGGCCTGTGTGCCGAAGAGTTCCGTGGCGTCGGCGGGCAGCCAGCCGACGGCGGTCATCGGGCCTCCCTCGAGTCCGAACCGGTTCCCGTGCCCGTGCCCGTACCGGCGTCCGACCCCGGCGGCCGTACCAGGCCGCTCTGCAGCGCGGCCGCCGACGGCCGGTGCGACGTGCCGTACCGCTCTCCCAGTGACTCCCGCGCGATCTTCTCCTGGAGCTTGAGGATGCCCTGGAGCAGCGCCTCGGGGCGGGGCGGACACCCGGGGACGTAGACGTCGACGGGGATGATCTGGTCGACGCCCTTCGTCACTGAGTAGGAGTCCCAGTAAGGGCCGCCGCAGTTGGAGCAGGCGCCGAAGGAGATGACGTACTTCGGCTCGGGCATCTGCTCGTACAGGCGCTTGACGGCCGGCGCCATCTTGTCGGTCACCGTGCCGGACACCACCATCAGGTCGGCCTGGCGGGGGCCCGGCGCGAAGGGGATGACGCCGAGCCGGATGAAGTCGTGGCGGGCCATCGACGCGGCGATGAACTCGATGGCGCAGCAGGCGAGGCCGAAGTTGAAGACCCAGAGTGAGTACCGGCGGCCCCAGTTCAGGACGACCTTCATCGGCTCGGGGGCGAGGCGTGCGAGGGCGCCGAGCCGCTTGGGCTCGGGGAGCAGCACGAGCTCAGCAGCGTTCCCGGCGGGATTCTCGGCAGGGTTCACGTCCACGACAGGACGCCCTTCTTGTATGCGTAGAGCAGGCCCACGGCGAGGAAGCCGAGGAAGACGAACATCTCCACGAGGGTTGTCGCTCCGTAACCAGGATCGGCGAAGACCGTCGCCCAGGGGAAGAGGAAGATCGAGTCGACTGCGAAGATGACGTAGAGGAACGCGTATACGTAGTAGCGGACCTGGGTGTGGGCCCAGCCTTCGCCGACGGGATCGACGCCGCACTCGTACGTCAGCAGCTTCTCGGGCGTAGGGACCATGGGCCGCAGCAGGCGCCCGGCTCCGAAGGCGACGGCTACGAAGAGTACGCCGACGACGGCGAGCAGCCCGACGACCGAGTAGGACTGGAAGTAGTCCACCGCGAGGCCGACGGTCGCGTCGGCGGCGGTGGTGGTGGCGGTGGTGTGGGCGGCGGTGGCGTGGATGGCGGTCTCCACGGGCACATCGCCGGCGGTCACGGCACCGGCGGTCGGTTCCGGCACGTCCGTCCTCGCTCCCTGCGCTTCCCGCGCTCCCGGTCGTGAACGCCGCTGTTCGACGATCTGTACGCACGGGAGTCTAGGCCCTGATAAAGAGACGGTAAGCAGCCCGTCACACCTTGGGACACGGGGTGACTCCGGGGGTGGGGTTTTCCTCAGTGCATCCTGGCGGTCCACCTCATGGCGCGGCGTAGCGCCGCACGGCACGCTGACTCGTATGACCGAACGCCTCTCGACAACGACCCCGCGCGGGACCGCCGCCACCGCGGCCGGTGACCGCCCGCCGCCGGCCCGTTTCGCCTACGACCGGCACACCTGGATGGAGATCGCCCACCTGCTGGCGAACTTCCCGGCGTCACTGCTCGGGTTCGTCTACGTCGTGACGACGCTCTCCATCGGGGTCGGGTTGACGGTCACGGTGATCGGGTTCCCGCTGCTGGCCGCGGGGCTGATGGGTGCGCGGCAGCTGGGCAAGCTGGAGCGGGTTCGGGCCCGGGCCCTGCTCGGGGTGCGGGTGGACGAGCCGAGCCGGCTGCCGATACGCGGCGGGGGCGGGTTCTTCCCCCAGTTGTGGATGGCGCTGAAGGACCCGGTGGGCTGGCGCACCGTCCTCTACGACTTCATACGGCTGCCCTGGGGCATTCTGACCTTCGTCGTCACGCTGACGTCACTGTTCGTGCTGTGGCCGGTGCTGCCGTTCATCGCGCGGGGCCTGGCCAACGCGGACCGGGCGATGGTGCGCGGGCTGCTGTCCCCCTCCGACGAGCTGGAGCGGCGGATCGCCGAGCTGGAGTCGGACCGGGGGATCGTGGTGGACACGGCCGCGGCCGATCTGCGGCGCATCGAGCGCGACCTGCACGACGGGGCCCAGGCCCGCCTGGTCAACCTGGCCATGGGGCTGGGCCTGGCGAAGGAGAAGCTGCTGGAGGATCCCGACGCGGCGGCGGCCATGGTCGACGAGGCGCACGGCGAGGTGAAGCTGGCCCTGCAGGAGCTGCGGGATCTGGCACGCGGCATCCACCCCGCGGTCCTGACCGACCGCGGCCTGGACGCGGCGCTCTCCTCGGTCGCCTCACGCTGCACCGTGCCGGTCGGGGTGACCGTCGACCTCTCGGAGCGCCCTGCCGCGGCCATCGAGGGCATCGCCTACTTCACCGTCTCGGAACTGCTGCAGAACGTCAGCAAGCACAGTCGGGCGAAGTCCGCCTCCGTGGAGGTGTGGCGGTCCTCGGACCGGCTGCTCATACAGGTGGGCGACGACGGCCGCGGGGGCGCACGCCTCGACGGCGGTACGGGGATGAAAGGCCTGGCCGACCGGCTGACCTCGGTCGACGGTCTCTTCGTCGTCGACTCGCCGGAGGGCGGCCCGACGACGGTCACCGCCGAGCTGCCGTGGCGCGACCGCACCGACGTCGACACCACCGCGCGCGCTTCCGGCGCCGTCCGCAGGCTCTGAAGGAGCGCGGCAGGGCCGGCACGCGCTCCGGAGGTGGGGAAAACCCCCCTTTCGAGACGCCGACGGGCTCCATGGCCCGGGGGCGTGCGGTCGAGGAGGGTGGAGTTACGACAGCACAGCCCTAGGACGAGGAGAAGGACGGCACCGATGGCCACGGATTACGGACACAGTTACGGGTTCGGGAGCGGGTCCGGCTTTCCCGAGGACACCGCCGAGCGGCGCCGCCGGCTGCCGGCGGGGCTGCGGGCGCCGTTCGAGGCGCGCAGCTGGCGGGAGTTCGGCTATGTGCTGTTGAGCCTGCCGATCGGCATACTCCTCTTCACCTACGCCGTCACGATGGTGTCGCTGGGGGCGGGCCTGTTGGTGACGTTCCTTGGGGTGCCGGTGCTGGCGGCGGCGCTCGCCGGCTGCCGGGGGTTCGGCGCGATGGAGCGGGCGCGGGCCCGTGCCCTGCTGGGGCTGCGGGTGTCCGACCCGGAGCCGCTGCGGATGAAGAAGCAGGGCGCGATGGGTCGGATGGGGGCCGTCCTGAAGAGCGGCGCGTCCTGGCGGAGCCTGCTGTACGCGGTGCTGCAGTTCCCGTGGTCGGTGTTCTCGTTCGTCGTCGCCGTGAACGTCTGGGCGTTCGGGTGGGCCATGCTGACGTACCCGTTGTGGTTCTGGGTGTTCCCGATGTACGCCGGTCAGGACGGGCTCCAGCTCTACGGTGACGAGACGCACCGGATCTACCTGGACAACCCGTTCGAAATCACCATGACCGCGCTGGTCGGCCTGCTGTTCACGCTGGCGACGCCGTGGATCGTCCGGGCACTGACGATGGTGGACCGGGTGATGGTGCACGGGCTGCTCGGACCGTCGCGGCTGGCCACTCGGGTGGTCGAGCTGGAATCGGACCGCGGGGTCGTGGTCGACACGGCCGCGGCCGACCTGCGGCGCATCGAGCGCGACCTGCACGACGGGGCCCAGGCCCGCCTGGTCAGCCTGGCCATGGATCTAGGACTGGCCAAGGAGAAGCTGAAGGAGGACCCGCGGGCGGCGGCCGTCATGGTGGACGAGGCGCACGGAGAGGTGAAGACGGCGCTCCAGGAGCTGCGGGATCTGGCCCGGGGCATCCACCCCGCGGTTCTGACCGACCGCGGCCTCGACGCGGCGCTCTCCTCGGTCGCCTCGCGCTGCACCGTTCCGGTGCGGGTGGAGGTGGACCTGACGGAGCGACCGGCGTCGGCGATCGAGGGCATCGCCTACTTCACCGTCTCGGAACTGCTGCAGAACGTCAGCAAGCACGCGCGGGCCACGGCGGCTTTCGTCGAGGTCTGGCGCGTGGAGAACCGGTTGATGCTCCAGGTCGTGGACAACGGCGTGGGCGGCGCGGACGTTTCGGCCGGCTCGGGGCTGGCCGGCCTGGCGGAACGGCTCGACGCCGTGGACGGAATCCTCGTGGTGGACTCGCCGGCCGGAGGCCCGACACGGGTGACGGCGGAACTGCCGTGGCGGAGCGAGCCGGTGACCGGCCACTGAGTCGAGCCGGTGGCCGGCCGCTGGAACGAGCCAGTGGCCGGCCACCGGAACGCCCCGCGTCGCACGTGCCGGGCGGGGCCGCACGTGCCGGGCGGGGCCGGGCGGTGCGGTGCGGGCGGATGCCGTATCGGTTGGTCGCCCGCGCTTTCCCGGCATCGGCTGGTCGCCCTCTTCGGCCCCTTTCGCTCCCGACCGACCCGGCCCTCGCCGGTTCTCCCCCTCCCTGACCGGGCCGGGTCCGGTCAGGGAGGAGGAGAAAGTCCCGGACGACATGATCGGAAACCGGCCGCCGGGCAGCCGGACCGGGCCTACCGTCCGTGCTTCCCGGCCTCTTCCCGTTGCTCGAACGCATTCGGCCTCCGATGCTGGAATGCTGGTCCCCTCACACGGACGGGTTGGTGGACGCGGCATGGGCCGCGCGGGCCGTGCGGTGGACGGGCTGTGGGGGGCCGAGAATCGTGGAGGACAGGGTGCGGGTGGTCATCGCCGAGGATTCAGTGCTGCTCAGAGAGGGGCTGACCCGGTTGCTGACCGACCGGGGGCACGAGGTTGTGGCCGGCGTCGGCGACGGTGACGCATTGATCAAGGTCATCACCGAGCTGGACGCGCAGGGCGAGCTGCCGGACGTCGTGGTGGCGGACGTACGGATGCCGCCGACACACACCGACGAGGGCGTGCGCGCCTCGGTCCAGCTGCGCAAGGCACACCCCGGTCTCGGCGTGCTGGTGCTGTCCCAGTACGTGGAGGAGCGCTACGCCACGGAGCTGCTGGCCGGTTCCAGCCGGGGCGTCGGCTATCTGCTCAAGGACCGGGTGGCCGAGGTGCGGGAATTCGTGGACGCCGTGGTGCGGGTGGCCGGGGGCGGTACGGCTCTGGACCCGGAGGTAGTCGCGCAGTTGCTCGGGCGCAGCCGCAAGCAGGACGTGCTCGCCGGGCTCACCCCGCGGGAGCGGGAGGTCCTGGGGCTCATGGCCGAGGGCCGGACGAACTCGGCGATCGCAAGGCAGCTGGTGGTGAGCGACGGGGCGGTGGAGAAGCACGTCAGCAACATCTTCCTGAAGCTGGGGCTGTCCCCGAGCGACGGTGATCACCGGCGGGTGCTCGCCGTCCTCACGTATCTCAATTCCTGACACCGGCTGCCCACGCCCCGGAAGCACCGGCCGGGCCGCCGACCCGGCCGGTCATCCGACGGAGAGAGAAACCGAAGCACGGGCCGGGAGCGTCCTCACAGGCGCCGGGAGGCGGGAAAACCGTGTGATATCGGGGCGGGGGGCCATCTCGTGGTCGTGTCCATCATGCGAATGTCCACCGGAAGTGAAGCCCGGCGGACGTAGGGTTGATCCTGGGATGGTCGGTGGGAGACCACTGGCCGGACAGCCGCCTCGAGGGAGGTCCAGTTCAGTGACCAGCCAGGTCAGCAGCCCAGCGGAGCAGGCCGACGGAACCGTCGTAGGAGAGCAGCGCCAACCGGCCGGGGCGAAGGATGTCCGCCGGCTGAACCGGGTGATCATCCGGTTCGCGGGGGACTCGGGTGACGGTATGCAGCTCACCGGTGACCGTTTCACCTCGGAGACCGCGTCGTTCGGCAATGACTTGTCGACGCTGCCGAACTTCCCGGCCGAGATCCGGGCGCCCGCCGGCACACTGCCGGGTGTCTCGTCCTTCCAGCTGCACTTCGCCGACCACGACATCCTCACCCCCGGTGACGCCCCCAACGTGCTGGTGGCGATGAACCCGGCGGCGCTGAAGGCGAACATCGGCGACATGCCGCGTGGGGCGGAGATCATCGTCAACACGGACGAGTTCACCAAGCGGGCCATGCAGAAGGTGGGATACGACACCTCACCGCTGGAGGACGGGTCCCTCGACGGTTACCACCTGCATCCGGTGCCGCTGACGACGCTGACCGTCGAGGCGCTCAAGGAGTTCGACCTCACCCGCAAGGAGGCCGAGCGCAGCAAGAACATGTTCGCGCTCGGGCTGCTGAGCTGGATGTACCACCGGCCCACGGAGGGCACGGAGAAGTTCCTGAAGTCGAAGTTCGCGAAGAAGCCGGACATCGCGGCGGCGAACATCGCCGCGTACCGGGCGGGCTGGAACTTCGGTGAGACCACGGAGGACTTCGCGGTCTCCTACGAGGTGGCTCCCGCGGCGAAGGCGTTCCCGCCGGGCACCTACCGCAACATCTCCGGGAACCTGGCCCTGGCCTACGGCCTGATCGCCGCCTCCCGCCAGGCCGACCTGCCGCTGTTCCTCGGCTCGTACCCGATCACGCCGGCGTCGGACATCCTGCACGAGCTGAGCCGGCACAAGAACTTCGGTGTGCGCACCTTCCAGGCCGAGGACGAGATCGCCGGGATCGGGGCGGCCCTGGGCGCGGCGTTCGGCGGTTCGCTGGCCGTGACGACGACGTCCGGTCCGGGTGTGGCGCTCAAGAGCGAGACGATCGGGCTCGCGGTCTCGCTGGAGCTGCCGCTGCTGGTCGTGGACATCCAGCGCGGCGGCCCGTCCACCGGCCTGCCCACCAAGACCGAGCAGGCCGACCTGCTGCAGGCGATGTACGGGCGCAACGGCGAGGCCCCGGTCCCGGTCGTCGCCCCCCGCACACCGGCCGACTGCTTCGACGCCGCCCTGGAGGCCGCGCGGATCGCGCTGACCTACCGCACCCCGGTCTTCCTGCTCTCCGACGGCTACCTGGCCAACGGCAGCGAGCCGTGGCGCATCCCGGAAACCGGCGAACTGCCGGACCTGACGGTGCAGTTCGCGCAAGGGCCGAACCACACCCTGGACGACGGCACCGAGGTCTTCTGGCCGTACAAGCGTGACCCGCACACCCTCGCCCGCCCCTGGGCCGTACCGGGCACGCCGGGCCTGGAACACCGGATCGGCGGCATCGAGAAGCAGGACGGCACCGGCAACATCTCCTACGACCCGGCCAACCACGACTTCATGGTCCGCACCCGGCAGGCCAAGATCGACGGCATCACCGTCCCCGACATCGAGGTCGACGACCCGGACCGGGCGAAGACCCTGGTGCTCGGCTGGGGATCCACCTACGGGCCGATCACCGCGGCCGTGCGCCGGCTGCGCGCGGCCGGGGAGGCGATCGCCCAGGCCCACCTGCGTCACCTCAACCCCTTCCCGCACAACCTCGGCGACGTGCTCAAGAAGTACGACAAGGTGGTGGTCCCCGAGATGAACCTCGGACAGCTCGCCACCCTCGTCCGGGCGAAGTACCTGGTCGACGCCGAGTCGTACAACCAGGTCAACGGCATGCCGTTCAAGGCGGAACAGCTCGCCACCGTCCTGAAGGAGGCCATCGATGGCTGACGCCAACGCGCTGCTCCAACTCGTCCCCAGGGCCGAGGGCAAGCAATCCATGAAGGACTTCAAGTCCGATCAGGAAGTGCGCTGGTGCCCCGGCTGCGGTGACTACGCCATCCTCGCCGCCGTGCAGGGCTTCATGCCCCAGCTCGGCCTGGCGAAGGAGAACATCGTCTTCGTCTCCGGCATCGGCTGCTCCTCCCGCTTCCCGTACTACATGAACACCTACGGGATGCACTCCATCCACGGCCGCGCCCCCGCCATCGCCACCGGCCTCGCCGCCTCCCGCCGCGACCTGTCCGTCTGGGTCGTCACCGGCGACGGCGACGCCCTGTCCATCGGCGGCAACCACCTCATCCACGCCCTGCGCCGCAACGTCAACCTCAAGATCCTCCTCTTCAACAACCGGATCTACGGTCTGACCAAGGGGCAGTACTCCCCCACCTCCGAGGTCGGCAAGATCACCAAGTCGACGCCGATGGGGTCGCTGGACGCCCCCTTCAACCCGGTCTCCCTCGCCCTCGGCGCCGAGGCGTCCTTCGTCGCCCGGACCGTGGACTCGGACCGCAAGCACCTCACCGAGGTCCTGCGCCAGGCCGCCGACCACCCGGGCACGGCCCTGGTCGAGATCTACCAGAACTGCAACATCTTCAACGACGGCGCCTTCGACGCCCTCAAGGACAAGCAGCAGGCCGAGGAGGCGGTGATCCGCCTGGAGCACGGGCAGCCGATCCGTTTCGGCGCGGACGGCGCGAAGGGCGTCGTCCGGGACGCGGGAACCGGTGACCTGAAGGTCGTTACCGTCACCCCGGACAACGAGGCGGACGTCCTGCTCCACGACGCGCACGCCGCCTCCCCCAGCACTGCCTTCGCCCTGTCCCGGCTCGCCGACCCCGACACCCTGCACCACACTCCCATCGGGGTTCTGCGCTCCGTCGAGCGGCCCGTCTACGACACCCTCATGGCCGACCAGCTCGACACCGCGATCCAACAGAACGGCAAGGGCGATCTGGCCGCGCTGTTCGCCGGCGGAGACACCTGGACAGTCGTCGGCTGAGGCTGAAGTCCGGCCGTGGTGCACGGCGTACGGAAGGGGCCCGGGCGTTCTGCCCGGGCCCCTTCCGTACGCCCCGATGGAGACCTGTGGGTTACGTGGAGGTAAGTACCTTACCTTGAAGTGGGCACTTACCCTCAGTTAGCGCACCACTTATGGTTAGTGGTACCGACCCCCACAAGGAGTACCGAGGCCATGAGCATCGTCGTCACCGGAGCCACCGGACACCTCGGCCGCCACGTCGTACGGCAGCTGCTGGAAAAGGTGCCGGCCGACCGGATCACCGCCGTCGTCCGCGACCGCGACAAGGCCGCCGACCTCGCCGCACGCGGCGTACGGCTCGCCGTCGCCGACTACAACGCCCCCGAGACCTTCGACGGCCTGTTCGCGGCCGGCGACCGCGTGCTGCTGGTCTCGGGCAACGAGTTCGACAAGGGCCGCGTCGGCCAGCACACGGTCGTGATCGACGCGGCCAAGAGGGCAGGTGTCGCCCTGCTCGCCTACACCAGCGCCCCCAGCAGCCTCACGGCCGCGCTCGCCGACGACCACCGGGCAACCGAGGAGGTGCTGGTCGGTTCCGGCGTGCCGTACGTACTGCTGCGCAACGGCTGGTACCACGAGAACTACACCGAGCAGCTCGCCCCGGTCCTGGAACACGGAGCCGTCGTGCAGGCGGCCGGTGAGGGACGCGTCTCCTCCGCCTCCCGCGCCGACTACGCGGCCGCCGCGGTCGCCGTCCTGACCGGCGAGGGCCACGAGAACAAGGCGTACGAGCTGGGCGGTGACGAAGCGTGGAGCTTCGCCGAGTACGCCGCCGAGCTGAGCCGGCAGACCGGCCGGGAGATCGCCTACACCCCCGTCTCCACCGAGGCCTACACCGGCATCCTCACCGGCGCCGGAGTGCCCGCCCCGCTGGCCGAGGTCTTCGCGGGAGTGGACGCCGCCATCGAGGAGGGTGAGCTCGTCGTCCCCACCGGCGACCTGTCGCGGCTGACCGGCCGCCCGACCACACCGCTGGCCGAGGCCGTCGCCGAAGCGCTCAAGAGCTGACCTGCGCCGCAGGCCCCACACCCTCCTGTCATGACCGTATACCGATACGGGCATGACAGGAGGCCGGGTGCGGCGCTACCTTCGTCCTGGCATGCATCCGTCCCGGCATGCCGAGTGCGAGAAGGAGGTGCCCGTGGCCGGGTCGTCCAGGAGTGAGCAGCGCATAGGCCTGCTGAACGGCTTCGCGGCGTACGGGATGTGGGGCCTGGTCCCACTGTTCTGGCCGCTGCTCAAGCCCGCGGGCGCCGGGGAGATCCTCGCCCACCGGATGGTGTGGTCCCTCGCGTTCGTCGCCGTCGCACTGCTGGTCGTACGTCGCTGGGCCTGGGCCGGGGAACTGCTGCGGCAGCCGCGCAGGCTCGGTCTGGTCGCCGTGGCCGCGGCGGTCATCACCGTCAACTGGGGCGTCTACATCTGGGCCGTGAACAGCGGCCATGTCGTCGAGGCCTCGCTCGGGTACTTCATCAACCCGCTGGTCACCATCGCGATGGGCGTGCTGCTGCTGAAGGAGCGGTTGCGGCCCGTGCAGTGGGCGGCGGTCGGCACCGGCTTCGCGGCGGTGATCGTCCTGACCGTCGGCTACGGCAGGCCGCCGTGGATCTCCCTCTGCCTCGCCTTCTCCTTCGCCACGTACGGCTTGGTGAAGAAGAAGGTCAACCTCGGCGGCGTCGAGTCGCTGGCCGCCGAGACGGCGATCCAGTTCCTTCCCGCGCTCGGCTACGTGCTGTGGCTGGGCGCGCAGGGCGAGTCGACGTTCGCCTCCGAGGGCCTCGGGCACTCGGCGCTGCTGGCCGCGACCGGTCTGGTCACCGCCATCCCCCTGGTCTGCTTCGGCGCGGCGGCGATCCGCGTGCCGTTGTCCACGCTGGGACTGCTGCAGTACCTGGCCCCGGTCTTCCAGTTCCTGCTCGGCATCCTCTACTTCGGCGAGGCCATGCCGCCCGAGCGCTGGGCCGGTTTCGCGCTGGTCTGGCTGGCGCTCTCCCTGCTCACCTGGGACGCCCTGCGTACGGCCCGCTGGAACGCCCGGGCACTCAGGGCGGGACTGGACCGGGCGGGCGCCGGCGTGCCGCCGGCCAAGGACGGCACCGGGCGGGATACGGGGATCGTGGCCTCCGGGGTGCCGGCTCCGGACTCCGCCGGGAACGGACAGAACGAACAACTCGACGCCCCGGCGGCGGGGAAGTCCTAGCGCCCCCCTTCCCCGGATCTCCCTTACTCCGGCCTGCTTCAGTGCGCTTCGGGGGCCTGCCGGGCGCGGTGTGCCCTGGCCTTCTCGCGGTTGCCGCAGTGCTCCATCGCGCACCAGCGGCGGCGCCCGGGGCGTGAGGTGTCGACGAACAGCAACCGGCAGTCGTGGGCTCCGCACTCGCGGATGCGGTCGGCGTACGGGCCGGTGAACAGTTCGATCGCGTCGCGCGCGACCGTCGACAGCAGGCGGCCCCCCGTGGCCCCGGGAGCCCAGCCGCGGGTGCCGTCGGCCTCGATACGGGCGGCGAGCGGCGGCTCGTCGGCTGCGGCGTTGACCGCGTCCAGGTGCTCGGGCCGCAGCGGACGTCCGTGGGCGCGGTCCGCGGTGAGCAGGAAGAGGGCGTCTCGCAGGGACCGGGCCCGCCGCACATCGGCCTGTTCCAGAACGAGGTCCAGCCCGTCCGGCAGCCGGCTGCGGTCCACCCAGGCCGCCAGGTCCGCGGGCTCGTGCAGTACCTCCCAGCGCGCATAGGCGCCCGGCCCGCCCGTCGTCAGCAACTCCAGGCAGAGCGCCCCCGGGTCGAAGCGGTACGGCTTGCCGTCGTACGACAGCAGCGTCAGTCCGGGGGACGGTTTCGGCGTTCTCGTTGCCCGCTCACTCATGTAACCACTATAACTGGTTACATGACATCGACTTCGGGACCCGCCCCCCTGCACTTCAAGATCGTCATCGACGCTGCCGCACCCCACGCGCAGGCGGACTTCTGGGCCGCCGCCCTGCACTACGAGGTGGAGGACAACAGCGCGCTCATCGAGAAGCTGCTGGGCTTCGGCGCCGTACCGGCCGAGCTGACCGTCGAGTCCCACGGCCGACGCGCCTGGCGGGACCTGGCCGCCGTACGGCACCCCGAAGACCCGTACCAGGAGGAGAGCGGCACGGGACTGGGGCGGCGCCTGCTGTTCCAGCGGGTGCCGGAGGCCAAGACCGGCAAGAACCGGGTCCACCTCGACGTGCACTCGGCCGGGGGGCGGCGCGAGGAGGAGGTGGCCCGGCTGGAGGCACTGGGGGCGAGCGTGCTGCGGCAGGTGAAGGAGCCCGGCGGGGAGTGGGTGGTGATGGCGGATCCCGAGGGGAACGAATTCTGCGTGCACTAGGGAGACGGGGGAGGGTGCCTGGTCGCGCGGCCGCACGACCACTGCCTTCCGGTATGCGCAACAGCGTGGCCGGATAACGGTCTTGACGGCAAGTCAGTCCCGGCCACACCATCCAGGCACCCCATTCACAGCGGAGTCCGCTCCCCAGGGACTCCCCAGGAATCCGGAGCCCCCCACATGAAGCTCCCTCTTTCCGGGCGTGCGCTGACGGCCGGCGCCGTCGCCGTGGCCACACTGATGGCCGGCGGATCGGTGGCCGGTGCGGAACCCGCCGCCGGGCACCCCGTCGAGTCCACCGCCCCCGCCTCGACGGCCGCCGCGCCCGACATACCGATAGGCAACGTCAAGGCCCACCTGGCGCAACTGCAGTCGATCGCCACGGCGAACGGCGGCAACCGCGCCCACGGCCGGCCCGGCTACCAGGCGTCGCTCGACTACATGAAGGCGAAGCTGGACGCGGCCGGGTTCACCACCTCCGTCCAGCGGTTCACCGCGTCCGGCCGCACCGGCTACAACCTGATAGCCGACTGGCCCGGCGGCGACGCGAATCAGGTTGTCATGGCCGGGTCACACCTGGACAGCGTCTCCTCGGGTCCCGGCATCAACGACAACGGCTCCGGTTCGGCGGCCGTCCTGGAGACCGCGCTCGCCGTCGCCCGCTCGGGCCACCGACCCGCCAAGCACCTGCGTTTCGCCTGGTGGGGCGCCGAGGAGCTGGGGCTGGTCGGCTCCCGCCACTACGTCGGCAACCTCGGCTCGGCCGGCCGCGCGAAGATCAGCGGCTACCTGAACTTCGACATGATCGGCTCGCCCAACCCCGGCTACTTCGTCTACGACGACGATCCCACCATCGAGAAGACCTTCAAGGACTACTTCGCCGGCCTCGGCATCGCGACGGAGATCGAGACCCAGGGCGACGGACGCTCCGACCACGCCCCCTTCAAGAACGCGGGCGTTCCCGTCGGCGGCCTCTTCAGCGGCGCCGACTACCGGAAGACGGCCGCGCAGGCGGCCAAGTGGGGCGGCGCCGCGGGCCAGCCGTTCGACCGGTGCTACCACTCGTCGTGCGACACGACGGCCAACATCGACGACACGGCCCTGGACCGCAACAGCGACGCCATCGCGTACGCGATGTGGGAGCTGTCGCAGTAGGGCCGACGTCGACGTCCGGTCAGGACCCGGTCAGCCGGCCTGGACGCGGGCGGCTCGTTCGGTGAGGCGGCCCATACGGGTGCGGGCCGACGCCAGTTCCTCGGCGTCCTCGGCGGCCGGGCCGTCCTCGGCGGCGAGCTCGCTCCACAGGCCCACCAGGTCGTGACCGAGTTCCAGGCCGCGCGCCGGGTCACGTACGGCGCGCCATGCGGTGGCCGCGCTCTGGACGTTGCCGTACGCGGCCTCCGCGTCGCCCGCGCGGCGGTGGATCCGGGCCAGGTCCAGGGAGAGGCGGAACGCACGGTCGGGGTCGCCGGACAAGTAGGCGATGTAGGCGGTGAGTTCGCGGAGCCGGAGCACCTCGGGGTGTTCCGGCCCCAGCGTTTCGGAGGCGTCCGCCACGGCCTGCTCCGCCAGCGCGGCCGCGGCTTCCGTACGCCCTTCCTTGACGGCCTCGTTGATACGGGCCGTCGGCTCCGCGAGGAGCGCGGGGGCGGTGGCGTCACCGGGGGCGGTCAGCGGCTCGTCGCCGAGCACCGCCTCGGCCACGGCGTCGAAGCCGCGGGCGGGGGTGGGGGTGGGCTTGGGTCCGGGACCGGCATCGATGCCGACGAGTGGAACGGGGGCGGCCACCGGAACGGGCGCCACCGGCTCACGGGCCGCCACCGGAACGGGCGCCATCGGCTCACGGGCGGCCATCGGAGCGCCGGCGCCTGCCACCTCGGGTCCGGCCGACGCGTCGGCCCCGGTGCCGGCCCCAGTCGTGGGCTGCGCTCCCTCGTCCGCCGGAGCGTCGGTCGCGGCGCCACCGTCCATCCGGGGCGGCGGCCCGAACTCCCCCGTCGGAGGAACCACCGTGCCGGGCGCCGCGGCCCTCTCCTCAGTCCCCGTAGCCCCGGGCAGGGCCCGCAGCGTGAAGGTCGGCGAGGAATCGCCGACCGGCGTCGGTTGCGGCTCGGGCACCGCCGCCAGGCGGAACGTGGAGGCGGCCTCCCGCACCGGTTCCACCGAGCGCAGGACGTGGGTGGGCCGGTCCTGCCGTACGGCGTTGTGCTCGGAGGCCGTCGTCAGCGGCTCCCCCGCGAGGTGGCTGGAGCCGTCCGGGTCGACCCGGAGCGGAACGGAACATCCGATGCGCTCGTCGCGGATCGTGGCGAGAACGGGGTGACCGGCGGCGACGGCGAGGCGATGGAGGCGGTCGAGGACGGCGTTGTGGATCTCCTCGCCGGGCGCCGCGAAGACCGGTGAGCCGTCGACCGAAGCACTGCGCGCGCCGGAATCGGCCGAGGCGGCCTCCGGCACACGGACGTCGATCGGCGTCGCCGCAGGGCCGGGCGGACGCTCGGCGCCGTCGTGTTCCCGTTGCCTGTCGCGGCCGAGTCGAGACATCGTTCCCCCACTCATCGGCGGCTTCCGTCGGCGGCTTCGTGCCCGTACCGTCCAGAGCCTGTCATGCCTGTCGTACACCTACCGTCGAGTTTCGCCGCTCGCCCGCGATTCTCGCGTCACCGGGGTGTCACAGGCTCGTTCCAGCTGCAAGAGGCCCCGGTGTCACGCGCCGGGGCGCCCTGAACGGCTCGCTCACCGGCGGGCCGCTCCCGGCCGGGCCGGCGTGGAAGTCACGTTGCTGCGGACGTCCGGCCCGGCCTGCCGGACACCGTCGGCGCTGATGCGCCCGCTCCGGGCCCTTGGCGTACAGGGCACGACCGCGCTCCACGAGGAAGCGTTCCTCCGGGACCCGG
The DNA here is from genome assembly GCF_014649815.1 of Streptomyces mutabilis. Lineage (GTDB taxonomy): Bacteria > Actinomycetota > Actinomycetes > Streptomycetales > Streptomycetaceae > Streptomyces > Streptomyces mutabilis. Next base: position 502,342 of record NZ_BMTT01000002.1, read on the forward strand.
TCACCGCCCGGAGTCGATGGAGACTTGGTCACTGATCCACACGAACTCGCCCGGCGTCGCGCCGTCGGCCGTCACGCCGTGATGTCCTTCGCCGAGAACCGCGCCCACGCCGCGGAGCCGAAGACCGCCGCGTAGAGGGCTTGGAGGCCGAGGTTCCTGGTCAGGTCGTCCCAGTAGACCGGTTCGCGCATCAGGTCGGCGAAGGACAGCCAGTAGTGCGAGAAGAAGTACGGCTGGAGCGCGTCGAGCTGCGGGATCTGGTCGAGGATCTGGACGGTGATCAGCAGCCCGACGGTGGTCGCCATCGCCGCGATGCCGCTGCCGGTCAGCGTGGAGACGAACAGGCCGAGGGCCGCGACGCCGACGAGTGAGGCGGCGACGACGAGGGCGATGAGGAACGCGCGTCCCAGGCCCTCGGCGTAACCGATCCGGGTGCCGGAGATGGTGATCAGATCGCCGACCGGGAACAGCAGCGCCCCGACCACGAGCGCCGAGACGGCGACCACCAGGGTCGCGGCGAGACAGAAGGCGATCACGGTGGCGTACTTGGTGAGCAGCAGGCGGGTGCGGCCCGCCGGGGCGACCAGGAGGTAGCGGAGGGTGCCCGCGCTCGCTTCGCCGGCGATCGCGTCGCCCGCGACGACGCCCACGGCCATCGGCAGGAAGAACGGGAGGGTCGCGGCGAGCGCGGTGAAGACCAGGAACAGGCCGTTGTTGCTGATCTGCGAGATGAAGGCCGGCCCCTCGCCGCCGCCTCCTCCCCCGCCGAATGAGGAGCCGTCGCTCGTCTCGATCTTCACGGCGACGCCCACCAGGACCGGCACGGCGGCCAGCACACCCAGCAGGGCGAGGGTGCGCCAGCGCCGGAAGGTGATCGACAGTTCGCTGCGGAGCAGTCCGAAGGTCCACAGCGGGCTCGGGGTGCGCACCGGCCGCCGCGTCTCAGCCCGCGACATCGAAGCCCTCCCCGGTCAGCGCCACGAACGCGTCCTCCAGGGATGCCCTTTCCACCGCGAAGCCGCGGACCCGGACGCCGGCCGTGACCAGCGCGGTGTTCACGTCGGCGAGGTCTCGGTCGGGGGGCTCCGCGGTCACCCGGTCCTCGGCGACGACCACGTCACCGGCCCCCTGCTCCTTCAGCACCCGGGCCGCGTCCGCCACGTCCGGCGTGGTCACCACCAGCCGGCCGCGCGCCCCGGCCGACAGGTCGGCGACCGGGCCCTGGGTGATCAGCCGCCCCTGCGCCATCACGGCGGCGTGCGTGCACACCTGCTCGATCTCGTCCAACAGGTGGGAGGAGAGGAAGACGGTGGTGCCGTCGGAGGCCAGTTCGCGCACCAGCGTGCGGATCTCGCGCATGCCCTGCGGGTCGAGTCCGTTGGTGGGCTCGTCCAGGACGAGCAGGTGACGGGGCTGGAGCAGCGCAGCGGCGAGCCCGAGGCGCTGCTTCATGCCGAGCGAGTACGCCTTCGCCTTCTTGCCGGCGGCGGCCGAGAGGCCCACGCGATCCAGCGCCTCCGCGACGCGTTCGCGCCGGGTGCGCGGGTCGGCGCCCGGGTCGGCGGCGTCGTAGCGCAACAGGTTGTCGCGGCCGGAGAGGAAGCCGTACAGGGCCGGGCCCTCGATGAGGGCGCCGACCCCGGGCAGTACGGCGCGGGCTTCGCGCGGCATCGGTCTGCCCAGTACGCGGGCGGTGCCCGAGGTCGGCTCGATCAGGCCCATCAGCATGCGAATGGTGGTGGTCTTGCCGGAGCCGTTGGGGCCGAGGAAGCCGAAGACGCTGCCCGCCGGGACGGTCAGGTCGAGACCGTCCACGGCGAGCTGTCCGCCGCGGTAGCGCTTGGTGAGCCCGCGGGTGGCGATGACCGCGTCCTCCACGCTCCCCCGCTCCCGGTGCTCCGAGCGCCCGGGGGGCTCCGTGCGCTCCGGGCGCTCCCGCTTCGTGGCGGCCGGTTCGGCCATCGGCTCCCTCTCCTCGTCGCTCCCCGCTCCGTGCCGGCGTCTACCGCGCCGCGTCGGCCGCCTTCACCAGCGCGTCCTTGGTGACGGCACCGGCGTAGACCCTGCCGTCGTCCGTGATCAGGGCGTTGACCAGGCGGGTCTTGAAGACCGTGCCGGAGCCGAAGTCGCCCTTGACCTGGTCGCCGAAGGAGCCGAGGAAGCCGCCGAGGTCACCGCCCGCGGAGGCCGTGGGCAGGCCCTGGCCACCGGTGTCGAAGGTGGCGATCGAATCCCAGCCCTCGCCGATGACCTCCAGGCCGTCCAGTTCCTCGGCCACGTCGCCGCGGGCCGCCTCGCGCTCGTGCTCCGGGGCCCCGGTCATCTCGTCGCCCTCGGTGACCTTCGCGCCCTTGGGCGGCGTGAAGTCGAAGGTCGACGCGTCCGGCTTCGCGAAGCTGACCTGGGTGAAGCCCGCGTCCACGACGGCGGCGCCGCCGCTCTTCGGGGTGAGCGTGAACTTCAGCGGCATGCCTGTCTTCGCGTCCACCGCGATGCTGACGGCGCCGACCGTGGAGCCCTCCTGCTTGGGCTTGATCACCAGTCGGTACGCGTCCCGGCCGGCCACCTGCGCGGTGCCGTCGACGGTCACGGAGGTGGTGTCGTCGACCGCCTTGAGGGCCTGGTCGGCGAAGTCCTTCGGCGTGGCCGGCGCCTCCTTCTCCGGCTGCCCGGCGGACTCGGAGGCGGTCGAGTGGTAGACCTCGTTGGACTTGCTGTCGTAGCCCCAGACGTCCTTGCCGTCGTGGATCAGGCTGTACTCGGCGGCGTTCTCCAGCAGCGACAGCTTCTGCCGGTCGGGGCCGTCCGCCGCGACCCGCAGCGTGTGCGTGCCGGACACCAGCTCGGTGAGCTTGGCCGACGGGTCCGCGGCGGAGCCGTCCCCGCCACCAGCCGCGCCCGGCGCACCGGACATGCCGGACATCAGGCCACTCTCCAGGCCACCGAGGTCCGGCAGACCCAGGTCCGTGGTGATCTTCACCGTGCCGGACAGCTGCTCGACGTCCGACTTGGCGATCTTCTCTATGAGTTGTTCCGCCGTGACCTTCGGAAGGTCGGGGTCCCCGGAGTCGGCGATCGCGGGGACGAGCCCGATCGTCGCGGCCGCCACTCCCATCACCGCGACCGGGACGACGTAGCGCGCGGCCCTGCGCCGTCCGGAGCGCAGATCCTCGCCCTCCCCGGCGGTCCTGTTGTCGTCGGAATCGATCGGTGCCATCTGTGCCCTACCTCCGTCGTCGGCGGCGGCTGTCTCGCGACCTCGCACTCGTCGTCTCACCCGTAAGCCGCCATTCTCACCCGAATCGGTGAGGATTGGTGTTTGCCGTGGTGTCCATCTGACCAAATCGGCCGGGAAGAAGCGTCAGACCGCGGGCTCAACTCCGCGTACTCCTGCGGGATGACACGGACGGGCGGCGACTCCCCCGGCCCGTAGGGGGTGGGGTGCGACCCCCGCACCGGCGCGCCGCCCGGCAGGGCCGAGGGCGTCGAGTGCACCGAGACACGAGGCCCGAGGCCCGAGGCCCGAGACCCGAGACCCGAGACCCGAGGCCATGATCGCGGCGCAGGACACACCGGGCCGTGGCGATGGCCACCACACACCATGAGGCACGTCACTCAGACCGGGCGTTCAGCCCGCCCGGTGCACCACGGCGTCGCACAGCTCCACCAGCGCGGACTTCGCCTCGCACTCCCGCAGCGGGGCCAGCGCCGCCCGGGCCTCCCTGGCGTACCGGACGGTGTCCTTGCGCGCCTGCTCCAGTGCGGGGTGGGCGCGCAGCAGGCGCAGCGCCTCGGCGTGCCGGGCGTCGTCACTCAGATCGGAGTCGAGCAACTCGGACAGCGCGACGTCCTCGGCGAGCCCCAGCCGCTCCGCGCGCTCGCGCAGCCGCAGCACCGGGAGGGTCGGGATGCCCTCGCGCAGGTCGGTCCCGGGCGTCTTGCCGGACTCGTGGGAGTCGGAGGCGATGTCCAGGACGTCGTCCGCGAGCTGGAAGGCGACACCGAGCCGCTCCCCGTACTGGGTGAGTACGTCGACGACCGTCTCGTCGGCACCGGACATCATCGCGCCGAACCGGCAGGAGACCGCCACCAGCGACCCCGTCTTGCCGCCCAGCACGTCCAGGTAGTGGTCGACCGGGTCCCGTCCGTCCTGGGGGCCGGCCGTCTCCAGGATCTGACCGGTGACGAGCCGCTCGAACGCCAGGGCCTGCACGCGGACCGCCTCGGGCCCGAGGTCGGCGAGGATCTGGGAGGCGCGGGCGAAGAGGAAGTCGCCGGTGAGGACGGCGACCGAGTTGCCCCAGCGGGTGTTCGCGCTGGGCACTCCGCGGCGCACGGCCGCCTCGTCCATCACGTCGTCGTGGTACAGGGTCGCGAGGTGGGTCAGCTCGACGACGACGGCCGAGGGCACGATGCCGGGGGCGTAGGGGTCGCCGAACTGGGCCGAGAGCATCACCAGCAGTGGCCGGAACCGTTTTCCGCCCGCCCGCACCAGGTGCTGGGCGGCCTCCGTGATGAAGGGCACCTCGCTCTTGGTTGCCTCAAGCAACCCTTCCTCGACCGCAACCAATCCGGCCTGGACATCGGCTTCCAGAGCCTGGTCCCGCACGCTCAGCCCGAACGGCCCGACGACGGTCACGAGGGGTCTCCTGTCTGCTGGTGTCTACTGGCGATTACCTGGTTTGTCGATAGGTCGCTGCCACCACTCAAGTCAGCGTATCCGGTCACGTTTCGATCACCGCTAGCGCCCACCGTTACAGGCCGGTCGGTATCGGATCATGCGCGGTATGTTTTTGATCAGTCGATATGAGCGGATATTGACCGACATCGCCGCGACCAGAAGTCGCCACCGGAGATCACATCACCCCTCCCGACGCCCCGCACTCCGAGCGAGTCACCCACTCGGCCGCCCCTCCCGCACGAGCGCCTGCCCGCGTGGCGAGCAGGCGAACACCGGACGGGGCGACGGCCGAGACCTCGAGCCGCCCGGCGGCAACCCGGCCGACCGCCGGCCAATCCCGAAGCCAAACCCCGAAGCCCTCACCGCCTGCGGACGATTGACCCACACTTGACCCTAATGCCCGTTTTGGCACTCTTGTTGAGTCCAGTGAGTTGGCTCACTTCGCGCCACCTGCAGGCAACCCCGCCTCCGACTGCGCCCTCCCTTGCCCCGCAAGCCAGTTGAAGCTTGGCAGCCGCAAAGGATCAAGCACCGCAAATACCCCAGACCAAGGTCAACAGGCGCGTTGGGTGATTCCTGCACTTGTTCCGGACATGTGCTCTCGCATACGTTCCCGGCCTGTCGGGCGGACGCCGAATCCTGCCACCGCCCGGACGCACAGCCATCCGCCAACACACTCGCAGGCAGGAGCGGGGGACCCAGGTAAGTCGCCGTACCGGTCACCACCGGAACGGCTAGGGGTGAAGCCGTGCCCGTCAGGGCCCGGCCGGGCACCTCCCCGCCCGAACCCGACAGCTCACCTCGCAGGCGTAAGGAGAGGGACTCAGCATGTCTGCCAACGGTCTGAACCGACACGCCCGTACCAGCCGCCTCGCCCGCAAGCTGGCCGTCGCCGGCACCGGCGCCGCGGTGCTCGCCCTGCCGCTCATCGGCGCCACCAGCGCCTCCGCGGCCACCCCGGCGGCCGCCACGACCGCCACCACGACGGCGAAGACGTACCCCGACAACCTCGACGGCTGGATCCGCGAGTCGCTCGACATCATGGCGCAGCACGGCATCCCCGGGTCGTACGAGGGCATCCACCGCAACATCATGCGGGAGTCCTCCGGCAACCCGCTCGCCATCAACAACTGGGACATCAACGCCGTCAACGGCACCCCGTCCAAGGGCCTGCTCCAGGTGATCGACCCGACCTTCCAGGCGTACCACGTACCCGGCACCTCCTGGGACCCGTACGACCCGGTCGCCAACATCACCGCGGCCTGCAACTACGCCGCCGACCGGTACGGCTCGATGGACAACGTCTTCGGCGCGTACTGAGCCGCGGCGAGCCGTACTACGAGGTACTGAAGATCCGTTCGAGGACGACGGCCACGCCGTCGTCCTCGTTCGTCGTGGTGATCTCGTCGGCGACCGCCTTGAGTTCGGGGTGGGCGCCGGCCATCGCTACGCCGTGGGCCGCCCAGTCGAACATGGGGATGTCGTTGGGCATGTCCCCGAAGGCGATGGTCCGCCGTCGGCTCACTCCCAGGCGCTCGGCGGCCAGCGCCAGCCCGGTCGCCTTGGTGATGCCGCACGGCTGGAGCTCCACCGTCCCCGGACCGGACATGGTGACCGTGGCGAGGGAGCCGACCACCGCGCGCGCCGTCGCCGCCAACTCGTCGTCGGACAGGTCCGGGTGGCGCAGCAGCACCTTGCTGATCGGCTTGCCCCACAGCTCGTCGCGCCGGTCGACGCGCACCGCGGGCAGCGTCGGGTGGGGCATCAGGTACCCGGGCTCGATGAGCGTGAGGCCGTCGACGCCGTCCTGGTCGACCGCGGCGTACAGCTGCCCGACCTCCGCCTCGATCTTGCCGAGCGCGGTCTCGGCCAGCTCCCGGTCCAGGGTGACCGACCACAGCATCCGGTGCGCGCCCGCATCGTAGACCTGCGCGCCCTGACCGCACACCGCGAGCCCCGTGCAGCCGAGGCGTTCCAGGAGGGACCGCACCCGGGGTGCCGGCCGTCCCGTCACCACCAGGTGCCGCGCACCGGCGCCGGCCGCCCGGGCCAGCGCGGCCAGCGACCGGTCGGAGACGGTGTCGTCGCCGCGGAGCAGCGTGCCGTCGAGGTCGGTGGCTACGAGTGAATATGCGGTGCGGTCCATGATCAGAGAATACGGACGCCGCACCTGCCCGACTCACCCGCGACCACTTCCGAACGAGGAGGCGGCGAGTGCGTCCGAGTACGCACGACGACGCCCGAACGTGTCCGAAACCTGGCACATCACCGGCTAAAGCCGGTTGAAGGCCTGTGCACCGGTTGGCAACAAGATGGTCCGCTACCTACCGGCCGGACGGCCCCGGAGGTACCTTCCTTGTGTTCAGGGGGGACTTGATCGGGGGGTCGGGTTGAACAGCGGACGGGTGCGTGTGCTCAGGCCGGAGGAGCTGGGCGAGGGGGAACGGGAACGCTGGCGGGAGCTGCGTGCCAAGTCGACGGCGCCACGCAACCCGTTCATGGAACCGGAGTTCACCGACGTCGTGGGCCGGGTACGGCCGCGGGCACGGGTGGCGGTGGTGTACGACGGCGGCGAGGCGGCGGGGTTCCTGCCGCACGAGCGCGGGCCCCTGGGGCAGGGCCGCGCTATCGGACTCGGGGTGTCCGACTGCCAGGGCGCGGTGCTGCGCCAGGACCTCGCCCCGGACACCCGCCAACTGCTGCGGGCCTGTTCCCTGTCCAGTTTCGCCTTCGACAACCTGGAGGCGGAGCAGGAGCTGTTCGTGCCGCACGCGGCGGAGAAGCACGCCACCTACGTCATCGACGTGGCACGGGGGTACGAGGCGTACGAGAACGTGCTGCGCGCGCAGTCACCGAAATTCCTGAAGACCACCCTGGCCAAGGAGCGCCGGCTCGGCCGCCAGATCGGGAACGTGCGCCTCGTCTTCGACGAGCGTGATCCGGCCGCGCTGCGCACGCTGATGGGGTGGAAGTCGGCGCAGTACCGCAGGACGGGGCGCCGGGACCGGTTCGCCCAGGAGTGGATCACCCGGCTCGTCGCACGGCTGGCCGGGACCCGGGCGCCGGAGTGCACGGGCACGCTGTCGGTGCTCTACGCCGGCGGCCGGCCCCTCGCCGCCCACTTCGGGCTGCGCTCGGCGACGGTTCTGGCGTGCTGGTTCCCGGCGTACGACCCGGAGTTCGCGAAGTACTCGCCGGGGTTGGTCCTGCACCTGCGGATGGCCGAGGCCGCCGCCGCCGAGGGCATCGGCATGCTCGACATGGGGCGGGGCCCGGCGGAGTACAAGGACTCGCTGAAAACCGGCGAACTGCCCGTGTACGAGGGCACGGCGGCGCGTCCGGGAGCGGGCGCCGCGCTGCAGTGGCTCGGGCGCGAACCGGTCCGCCGCGCGCACGGCTTCGTGCGCGAGAGGCCGCGGCTGGCGTCGCTGGCGGTACGCACGTTGAGGGGCGCGGCCCGGCTGCGGCGGTCATGACGGAGAGCGACACGGAGGGCAACCACGAGGGGGTGGCGCATGGCCGTTGGGCGGCGTGCGCGGCAGGAGACACGGCGGGAGATGGAGCGGTTCCTGAGCATCGGGCCGGTGCAGGTCGCCGAGCTGGATCTCGGTGCCGGGACGGGAGAGAAGACTGGGGGGCCGGGGGGCGCGGAGCGTGCGGAGAGCGCGGAGAGCTGGAGAGGCGTTGAGCTGAGACCGGGGCCGGGCAGCGCGCCGGTGACGTCCGGTGCGGTGTTCCTGCTGGTCAGACGGGCAGGACGGCCCATCGGCACCGTACTCGGGCAGGTGCCCGACGGCGCGGATCCCGTGGAGGTGCTGGCAGGGCTCGCCCGGGAGCTGCCCCCGCAGGCGCCGTCGGAGCCGTCGCCCGTGCCGCCGTCCGCCAGTGTCGTGGTCGCCACGCGGGAACGCGCCGACCAGCTCGCCCGGGCCCTGGACTCGCTGCTCGCCCAGGACCACCCGGACTTCGAGATCGTCGTCGTCGACAACGCCCCCGTGACCGAGGAGACCCGGGAACTGGTCGAGCGGAAGTACGGCGAGCGGGTGCGGTACGTGTGCGAACCGGTGCCCGGACTGGCGATCGCGCACAACCGGGGGCTCGCGGCCGTACGCGGCCAGGTGGTCGCCTTCACCGACGACGACGTGGTCGCCGACCCGCGCTGGCTCACCGAGCTGACCGCGCCCTTCGCCGCCGACCCGGGTCTGGGCTGTGCCACGGGGCTGATCCTGCCCGCGCGGCTGCGCACCCCCGCCCAGGTGCTGTTGGAGAGCCACGGGGGCTTCGCGAAGGGGTTCACCCCGCGGACGTACGACCCGGCGCAACCGCCCGCCGACGAGCCGCTGTTCCCGTTCACCGCGGGCCGGTTCGGCTCCGGCGCCAACATGGCCTTCCGTACGGCGGTGCTGCGCTCGGTCGGCGGTTTCGACCCGGCGACCGGCGCGGGCACGCGTGCGCGGGGCGGCGACGACCTCTACGGGTTCGTCCGCGTCCTGGCCGAGGGGCGGCGGCTGCGCTACACGCCGAGCGCGCTGGTCTGGCACCACCACCGGGAGACGTGGCGCGATCTGGAGACGCAGGCGTACGGCTACGGCGCCGGCCTCACCGCGTACCTCACGGCGATCCTGGTGAACCGGCCCGCGCTGCTGCCCGCCTTCCTCGCGCGGGTACCGGGCGGGCTGGCGCACGCACGGGGGCTGACCGCCGTGCGCGCCACCGCTGCCGGTGACACGGAAGCCGCGGCGGAGACGGGCGCGGGGGCGGCGGCTCCGGGTGGGCACGACTCCCGTACGCATCCCTGGCCGCGGCGGCTGTCCCGGCTGCAGCGCCGGGGCATGCTGTACGGCCCCGTCGGCTATCTGCGCGCCCGCCGGGCGCTGCGCACGGTCGGGCTGGAGGCGCGGTGAGCGGGTCCGGGGGGCCGAGTGCGGCCGGGGGCCCATCGGCATCGGCACGCCGACCGGCGGGGGACGAGTCAGTGGCACACGGGGCGGTGGGCGCCGGACCAGTGGCACACGGGGCGGTGGGCGCCGGACCAGTGGCACACGGGGCGGTGGGGGTCGGGCCCATACCCGTCTTCCTCTACCACGCGGTCATGGACGACCCGCCCTCGTGGATCGCCGAGTTCACCGTCCGCCCGAAGGAGTTCGCCGCGCACCTCGACGCGATCGTCGACAGCGGCCGGACGCCCGTCACCATCAGCGTGCTCTCCGACCACCTCGCCGGGCGGGCACCGCTGCCGCCCCGGCCGGTGCTGCTCACCTTCGACGACGGCTTCGCCGACCTGCCCGGGCCCACCGCCGAGGCGCTGGCCGCGCGGGCGCTGCCCGCCACCGCCTACCTCACCACCGGCGCCATCGCCCCGGGCGGCCGCAGCCTGCTGCCACCCGCACCCATGATGACGCTGGACGCGGTGGCGGAGCTGGAACGTTCCGGCATGGAGATCGGCAGCCACACCGTCACCCACGCCCAGCTCGACACCCTGTCCGCCCAGGACCTGGCGCACGAACTGCGCAGGTCCAAGGCGGTACTGGAGGACGCCCTCGGGCATCCGGTGCGCCACCTCGCCTACCCGCACGGCTACAACAGCGCGAAGGTGCGGACGCTGTCGGCCCGCGCCGGGTACGAGACCGCCACCGCGGTGCGGCACGCGCTCAGTTCGGACCGCGACGAGCGGTACCGCATAGCGCGGCTCATCGTGCGGCAGAGCCACACGGTCGCCGACGTGGCCGCGTGGCTGGCGGGCGAGGGCGCCCGGATCGCCCCCTACCGCGACGGCCCCAGGACGGTGGCGTGGCGCTGGTACCGGCGGGGCCGGGCCGTGGTCCGGGGGCCCGAGTTCGCGGGGTGAGCGGGCCGGGTCAGCCGAGCGGCTGGTTGAGGTGGGGGTCGGCGGCCACCTTGCGCAGACTGGCCCACGCACGGTCGCCCGCGACGGCGAGATTGCAGTGCGGTCCCGGGTCGCGGTAGTTCCACTGGAGGGCCGCCTTGACGCCCTCCAGGTCCTTGAGCACCGCCGGCACCTGCGCGTACCAGTCCGCCTGCCGGCCCGGACGCTTCGGGTCGGACGCGCTGCCGAACTCCGACAGCATCAGGGGCTTGTCGTCGGAGATGTTGGCGCGGATCCAGTCGTGGGTGGCGTACTGGGTCCGGGCGAAACTCAGCCAGTCCGTCTTGTGGCAGAGGTAGTAGTTGTACTGGTTGTAGCCGATCCAGTCGACGTACTCGTCCCCCGGGTACATCTTCTCGAACAGGTCGGCGTGGTCCAGGTAGCCCGTGATGATCCAGGTCCACACGACGTTGTCGACCCCCAGCTCACGGAAGCGGTCGTGGATGTGCCGGTAGGCCCGGACGTAGTCGGCCGGGGTGCCGTTGTCGGGGGTGCGGGTGTCCATCTCCAGGTCGAAGGAGAGGAACACCTTCTTCCCCGTGCGCTCCCCGTAGTCCTTGATGCGTCGTGCCTGGACGTCGATCACGGAGTCGTCCAGGTCACCGGCGGCGATCTGTGCCCAGGTCGGCTGCTGCTCCTTCGTTCCGCCCCACCACTTGCTCTCCCAGGACAGCAGCAGCATGCGGTCCTCACCGACGCGCTGCTCCTGCTCGGTGAGGAGCTGGCCCTCCAGGCGGGTGTCCGTGACCGCGGACATGTCGTGGTACGTGTACACGATGTCGAGCCTGCGGCCGACGTTCTCCTCGTAGGCGTGGACCTTCTCGGCCAGGTCGCTCTTGTCGTGCGGCACGAAGGCGCCGAACCACGCTCCGCAGGGCGGTTCGAGGAGTTCGGTGGGGCGGCACTTCGGATCGTCGGCCGGGTCGGCCGGGCCGGAGGCGTCGCGCAGGGCGAGCACCGCGACCAGGGCCGCGCAGGTGGCCGCGACGGAGGTGATCAGCAGTCGGCGCCGGCCCCGACCCCCGCTGTTCCCGGGGGCCTTGGGCCGGCGGTGCTGTCCGGTCGTCGTCGAGTCCCCGGGCGTACGGCGCGCGGGACGGGCGAACCTCACAGAGTGGAACCCTTCCGTGTCCTCGGCGCCGCTCCCGGCGCCGTCCTGGGCGTCGGGGAGGCACGCAGGCGCGGGCAGAACGCGGCCAGCGTGGTCAGCAGGGTGAGCGTCAGCAGGACACGGTCCCCGCTGAGGGTTTGCGCGGCTATCAGCACCGTGGCGACGAGCATCGCGGCGCCGACGCTGAGCAGGACGGCCAGCATCAGCCGTTCCAGCAGGTCGGAGTGGCGTTCGAAGCGGGCGTCCCGGCATTCGACGGGGCCCTCCGCGCGGCGGGCCCGCAGCGCCGGGCCGCAGATCCCGACCAGGGCCGCGCCCGGACCGACGGCCAGGAAGGCGGCGACCGCCGCGCCGCGCAACGGCGAGCCGCCGGGCAGGGCGAGTGCGGCGAGCGCCAGCCAGCCGCCGAACGGGGGCAGCATGCGGATCACGAGGTCCTGCGGTGTCATGCCGTTCCGCTGCGTCATGGCCCTCTTCTCTCGTGTCATCTTCTGGCCCGCCCTCCTCAGCTCGCCGGTCTCAGGATGTAGAGCACGCCGGCGTCGTTCTCGGCGACCAGTTGGAACCGGGGTGACGACGCGACGGACCTGCGGATGCGGTCCAACTGGGTCTTGTCCAGATGGCCGTTCATCTCCGAGTTGGCCACCTGTCCCTGCGTGAGCAGGAAGTAGGCACGGGCCGGCGCCTCCACGGCGGCCATGTCGCGGGCCAGGACGGCGGCAGGATCGCGGACGATCTCGTCGACGTGGCGCCGGTCGTCGTCGAGGAACCAGTAGTGGTCGACCCTCCAGTACTGCTCGTAGGCGAGCGGGTAGTTCCGGTTGGCGGCGACCACCATGGAGTCGTCGGGCGCCTGGCCGAAGAGCTGCTCGACGAGGGCGACCTCCTGGGGCGGGAAGTAGTTGACGCGGTCCTTGCCGGAGTAGCTCGGCACGAACGCCAGGGTCCCGGCGAGCAGCACGAGCAACGGCAACCACACGCCGTACCGCAGCGGGGGCAGCGAGGGCAGTGGGATGCGCCGCCGCCGTGCGGAGGTGGCCGGAGAGGGGTCCGCGGTCCTACGCGCCCTGGCGTCGGCGGCCAGCGTGCGAACCTCGGGCAGCAGCGCGGCAGCGGCGAAGAAGGCGGCGCCGGGCATCATGAACATCAGTACCCGGAAGATCATCTCGCTGCCGTAGCTGCTCGCCACGAACATCGGCAACGGCGCCGCCGCGACCAGCAGCAAGGGCAGCGCCCGGTGCCGCAGCACCCGTTGGCGCAGCACGCCGGCCAGCGCCAGCAGCAGTACCGAACCCGACAGCAACCGGGCCGCCCAGGAGGTCGCCACCGCACCGGTGCCCGTGGGCGTCGCTCCGTACCCTGTTTCGACGTTGGCGCCGACGTCACCGACGGACCGGATCATCTCCGGCAGCGCGGCGGACAGGAAGGGCAGCGCGGCCGTGAAGCACCAGGCCAGGAAGATCACGACCGTGGTGACCACCGGGACCCAGTCCCGGTGGCGGCGGGTGAGGGCCAGGGCGGCGAGCGTGACGACGAGCATGCCGGGCGTGAGCTGGTGCGAGACGACGATGGCGGTGACCAGCACGCTGAGCAGGACGGTCCACACGGCCTGCCCCTGCCTGCCGCGCCGCCCGTCCGAGCGGCCGTAGCGGCGCAGCACGACCGCGATGACGCCCAGGTGCAGGGCGAAGGCGACGGACTGCGGGGAGAAGTAGTCCTGGCCGACCCAGTTGCCGACGCAGAACAGCCACACGGCGGTCCAGACAAGCCGTCGGTCCTCGGTGTAGGTCCGGTAGATCAGCAGCAGCGGGAGCAGCAGCAGGACGCTGGAGACCAGGGGCCACCAAGCCATGTACATGGCGGCGTTGTCCACGCCCAGCAGCCGCACCAGCGCGGCCTGGGCGGCGAAGAAGCCCGGCCACTGGTCGTAGACGGCCATGTCGCCGAGCTGGTCCGCGCTCTGGAGGCCGCCGGACGTCAGCAGGTGGTCGATGACGGCGTCGTGCTTCCACGCCCACGCGTACAGCGGGGTCGGGTAGAGCAGGGCCTGGGTGGCCCGCTCCATCACCAGCAGGCCCAGGACGTACGCGAACGACCACACGCCCGGGCGGCGCGGGTCGCGGACCGTGAACCAGAAACCGGCGGTCAGCACGACGAGGCCGGCCCAGAAGGTGGGGTGCAGGGCGCTGACGAGGCCGAAGTCGTCCAGGGCGGACACGTCGGTGTGCCGTATCGCGTAGCCCCACAGCGCGAGCGCGACGAGCAGGGGCAGGGCCGGCCAGGCGGCGGCCGCGCGGGCCGGCCAGGCGGCGGGGGTGAGGTCGGACAGATCCGTCACGGGCGGCTCGGTGGCGGAGCCGGAGGGCTCCGGGACAGGGGCTCGGTGGGCGCGTGCGGGGTCCCGGTCCCGGGGGGTGGACTCCCGGGCGGCGGACTCCCGCCCCGGCCGGGCGGACACCTCCTGCGAGGTCCTGGTGGCCGTCTCCTGCGAGGCGCGGGGGGACGCCGTCGCTTCGTGGGCGTGTGCGTGACCGCGCTCGCGCCGATGTCCCTCCTCGTGCTCTTCCTTGTGATCTTCCTCGTGCTCGGACATGGTGGCGGTGGTCCCCGTCGCCCCGGCCGCTCCGGCCGTTCCTGTGGTCCTCTTGGTCCCAGCCGTCCCAGCCGTCCCGGTCGTCCCGGTCGTCCCGGTCGTCCCGGTCGCCTCCGACTCCTCCGAGTGCGTCGTCTCGGGCTTCCTGTTCGACGCGTCCGGGTTTTCCTGCCCGGGCACGGGCTCTGGTACGGATCTCTCCCGTGGAGTTGCTGGCGGACGCACGACGGTTCCCCCTAGGCGATTCGGCTCTGTGCTTGATCAGTCCCTGGACATGCTGTTCGGTCTGGTGTGGTGCGGGGGCTGTGTCGTTGTCGTGTCCGTCGTGAGGGCGGGGCGGCGCAGCGACAGGAGCGGGACGGCCAGGACGAGCAGCAGGAGGAGCTGCGGCGCGAGAGGCGCGAGCTCCGCGCGCCAGACCCAGCCCCCCACCGCGGCGAGATACACGACCCCCCAGCGCCCCTGCCACGACAGCCGGCCACCCGCCTTCGCGAGCAGCAGCCACAGCGGTACGAGACACAGCAACTGCAGGACGAGCGGCGCCCAGCGCAGCAGCGGGCCGGACCCGTCGAGCCCTGCCGCTTCCGCCAGAAAACCGGCCGTCTCGGTATAGAACGCCCCACCGACCGCCTCCGGTTCCCGGCCGAGGGCGACGGGTGCCGCGTACAGGGTGAGTACGGCGGTACCCAGCGCGGTGCCGGGCAGCCACGGGTCGGTCGCGACGCACAACGTCACGGACGCCACGAACACCACGAGCAGCAGGGCCCCGGCGACGAGGGCCGACAGGGGCAGTTCCCGCAGCAGCTCCCGTCCGGTGAGCTCGGCCTCCGTCACGCCGGCGCCCAGCCACGGCAGTTCACGCGACGCGACCAGGAGGATGACGGTGGCGATGCCGAGGAGGAGCCACAGTACGGGGCGCAGGAGCCGCTCCGGGATCGGCCCGATCCCGCCGTCGCCCTCGTCGTCGCCGAAGTCGGTGACGGACTCCCCGAACTCGGAGCGGGACCCGGCCTCGGGGACAGGGGTGGCGACCGGACCGGGGTCCACCTCGAAGTCCGAGTGCCCGTCGAGGTCCGAGCGCGCGTCGAGGTCCGAGTGCACGTCGTTCGCGTCGGACTTCGCGCCCCGGCCGGACACGGCCGGACGCTCGGTGCCGACCGCGGAAGCGGCATCGCCCTCGGTCGCGGGCTCTGTGCCAGGCGCGGACGCGGCATCGGCGTCCGGCGCGGACACGGCTCCGGTGTCAGGATCCCGTGGCCGCCGGACGATCACCGCGAGGGCGTCCGCCTCCAGGGCCTCCCGCTCGTAGCCGGGTCGCCCTATGAACAGGGCGACCGTGTCCTCGCGTGCCGCCTCGTCGGTCTGTCCGTGCTCGTACGCCGCCCGCCGCGCCCAGCTCGTGCCGTACCCGGCGGTGGCGTTCAACCGGGCCCAGCGGGTGCCGTACGAGGTACCGGGACCCGGATCCCGGCCGCCATGCAGTCCGGCCCCTCCGTGAACGGCGCCCGGTCCGTCGGCCCCTCCGGAACGACGCCCGCCCCCGTCGCCGCCCCGCAGGACGGCACGCAGTCCGGGCGCGCAGCCGAGGGCGACCACGGTCATGCTGCCCAGCACCGCCCACCCGGCGCCCGCGATCCCGGCCGGCGTGAACAGCATCGCCGCGCTGCCCAGCACCAGGACACACATGGTGCCCTGCACGGCGGCGAGCATCCCGGTACGTCCCTGGACGCGCAGCACGCCGATGTACAGCTCCACCACGATGCGCGGCAGGGCCCCTACGGCGAGCAGCCGCAGCACCGTGGAGCCGTGCTCGGCGTAGCCCTTGTCGAAGGGCGCGAGGATCTGCGGGGCGAAGGCGACCAGGAAGAGGACGACCGGCACCAGCAGCAGCGTCATGCGGCGCAGCGCTCCGCGGACACCGTCGGCGAGGCGGCGCGGGTCGTGCGAGGCGTGTGCGGTGAGGGAAGAGGCCATGTTGATGGCCATGAACTCCATCGTGCCGCCGACGGTGTAGGCCACGTAGAAGTAGCCGTTCTCCGCGGCACTGAAGTTGACCGCGACCATCACCGGCAGCAGGTTGATCATCGCCAGGCTGAACAGCGCGCCCAGCGAGTCACCGGCCAGGAACCGGCCCATCTCGCGGACCTCGGGCGGCTGCACGTCGTGGTCGGCGGCGGCCTGGCGCGGGATGAGCCGGCGGAAGATCAGCCAGCCGAGCGGCAGGGTGGAGAAGGCGATGGCCACGGCCCAGGACACGAAGATGCCGAGCACCGGCAGCGTGGTGGCGAAGGCGGCGAGCAGGATCAGCTTCCCGACCGAGAACACGGCGTTCCCGGCGGGCACCCACTCCGCCTTGCGAAGCCCGGTCAGCACACCGTCCTGGAGGGTGAGCAGCGCCCAGGCCACGCAGGCCGCGACGAACAGGGCACCTGCCTCCGCGGTGCCCAGCGGAGCGTACGAGGCGCCCCACAGGTCGAGGGTGAGCAGGAAGACGACCGCGGCCAGGGCGACGACCACGGAACTGGCCGCGTACGCGCGCCACACCAGTGGCCCGGTCGCACGTCCGGCCCGCGGCACGAAACGGACGACGGCGCCGATCATCGTGGTCGCCGTGATGCTGGCGAGCAGCCTCATCGCGGCGATGGCGGCGGAGCCCTGGCCGACCGCCTCCTCCGAGTAGTAGCGGGCGGCCACCAGCCAGAAGCCCAGGCCGAGCACGGCGGAGACGCCGGTGCTGAGCATGAGGAAGTAGGCGTTCTTGAAGAGCGAGTCGCCGCTGTGCCCGCTCCCGGACGGCGTCGGCCCGCCACCCGAGGGTGCCGCGGCCGTCTCGTGCACCTGGGTCTCAGCCACCGGTGGGCCCCAGCCCTTCCGGTACCTCGGCCGGCCCCACTCCGGACTCCTCCAGCGCCGCGATCACCGAACGGGCCCGCAGCGGGTCCACGGGCAGCGCGTGCCGCGCGAACCAGCGCGCGCCCTCGGGCGACGGGGACGGATCGGTGAAGGCCGCACCCGCGTAGTCGTCCAGCGGCGGGTCGTAGAGGTAGCCGACGACGATGCCGTGCCGGGCCACCGCCCGGGCCGCCGCGTCCCGGTCCGCCACGAGCAGCGGCACTCGGAACAACGGCTGTACGGCCGCTCGCGGTTGCCCGTCCGCCGGATGTCCCCAGCGCGTCGACAGCAGCAGCTCCGTCCCCGAGCGGCAGGCCGCGAGGACGTCGTCCAGCCGGTCGAGTCGCCGCCCGATGCGCCCGAGCCGGAACCGGCCGGCCCGCAACCGGTAGTCGTGCATGTCGACGCGGACCCAGGGGTCGTGAGCGTCCAGGTCGGGAGCCGAGGCGACCGCGCGGGCCAGCTCGTCCGGACGCAGCGGCATCCGGATCTCCTCGCGTTCCATCAGCCCCAGCAGTCGCATCGTGGCCCAGGCGGCCCGCCGCAACCGCAGTCCGCGTACGGCGGCTTCGGCGTACGGCCGTACGGCGTAGGCGAGTTCGGCCGTCGTACGGCGTGGCAGCAGCAGGTCGTCACAGGCTTTCTCCAGCGCCTCGCGCAGCCCCGGGTCGGCGACCGCCAGGACGCCTCCGGCCTTGGCGCCGACGTGCTTGGACAGGCTGAAAACGGAGGCGTCGCCCCAGGCCCCGACCGGCCGTCCGCCGACCTCGCTGCCGATGGCGTGCGCGGCGTCCTCGAACAGCGGGATGCCCGACGCGTCACAGCGGGCCCGCAGTCCGGGTGCCGGGTCCGGATTCCCGTACAGGTTCGTCGTCAGTACGGCGGACAGTGAACCCCACACGTCCTCGGGCACGGCATCGACGTCGATGGAGGCGTCCGACGGGTTCAACGGCGCCTGCACCGGCCGCAGTCCGGCCGCGAGCACGACGAAGAAGATGACGTCGTCGTTGACCGGCGACATCAGCACCCGGCCGCCCGGCGGGCACCAGTGACGCAGTGCCGCGTACAGCCCGAAACGGCACGACGGCACGTACACGCATTCCCGGCCGAGTCGGGCGCGCATGGTCTCTTCCAGCCGCTTCCTCGGCTGCGAACCATCCCGCACCGAACCCGGACCGGCCTCCCCAATGGCCATCCGCCCCCCTGATGTGCCGTCGAAAGCCCCCTCCCCGAGGCCTTCCGGCACCCGCCCAGAGTCACCCCGTTCGCACCGCTCCGTCAAGATTGCGTACCGGCCTGTGGACAACTTCCCGCACTCAAACGGAAGCGGAGCGCAACACTTCCCCGCGTTCACGCGGGCGTGCGCCGACTGCCGAGGCACCGCCGCACCGGCCACTCCCGCCGTCTCCCGCACCGGCCTTTGGACCACTCCCCGCACGTCAGCACACCTGCGCACGCTCCCCCACGCCACGCACCGCTCCCTCCCGACACACTGCCCAAGACCGGTATGTCACCCGTAACGTGTGGCCCGACCAGAACCACGTGGCACACACACGCGCGCGCACGGCGCACATGGCGAGCACGAAAGCGAGGCAGCACCCGATGCCCCCCTTCGATGTCCCCGAGGGCGACCCCTTCGGCCCGCACAACCTCCCGTACGGCGTGTTCTCGATCCCCGGCACGCAGGGCCGGACGGTGGGCGTCCGGCTCGGCGACCACGTCCTCGACGCCGGCGCGGCGGCCCACGCGCTCGGCTCGCCGTACGCCTCCCTGCTCGCGCGGCCCACCCTCAACCCGCTGCTGGCGGCCGGCCGCACCGCCTGGTCCGACGTACGGCGCGCCCTGACCGCCTGGGTGACCGTCCCCTCCCACCGCGAAACCCTCGAACCCCTCTTCCACTCCCTTTCGTCGGTGACCCTCCACCTGCCCTTCGAGGTCGCGGACTACGTCGACTTCTACGCCTCCGAGAACCACGCCCGGAACGTCGGCAGCATCTTCCGCCCCGACGCCGCCGACTCCCTCACCCCGAACTGGAAGCACCTCCCGATCGGTTACCACGGCCGCTCCGGCACGGTCGTGGTGTCCGGCACGGATGTCGTACGCCCGTGCGGGCAGCGCAAGGCCCCGACCGACACCGCTCCCGTCTTCGGCCCGTCCGTCCGCCTGGACATCGAGGCCGAGGTCGGCTTCGTGGTGGGCGTGCCGTCCGAGCCGGGCGACCCGGTGCCACTCGGCGACTTCCGCGAGCACGTCTTCGGGCTGTGCCTCCTCAACGACT
Organism: Streptomyces mutabilis; assembly: GCF_014649815.1. Lineage (GTDB taxonomy): Bacteria > Actinomycetota > Actinomycetes > Streptomycetales > Streptomycetaceae > Streptomyces > Streptomyces mutabilis. The sequence continues at coordinate 521,784 of NZ_BMTT01000002.1, forward strand.
GGTCCGCGCGGGACGTACAGGCCTGGGAGTACGTCCCCCTCGGCCCGTTCCTCGGCAAGTCCTTCGCCACCTCGGTGTCGGCCTGGATCACGCCGCTGGACGCCCTGGAGGAGGCGCGGGTGGCGCCGCCGGAACGCACCCACGAGCTGCTGCCCTACCTCGACGACACGGCCCCGGAACAGGACGAACCCGGCGGCTACGACCTCCGGATCTCCGTCGCGATCAACGGCCACGTCGTCTCCGAGCCGCCGTTCTCCACCATGTACTGGACGGCCGCCCAGCAGCTGGCCCACATGACCGTCAACGGCGCTTCGCTGCGCACCGGCGACCTCTACGGCTCCGGCACGGTGAGCGGACCGGCCGAGCGGGAACGCGGGTCCCTGCTGGAGCTGACCTGGAACGGACGCGACCCGCTGGAACTCCCTGACGGCAGACGGACGTTCCTCGAGGACGGCGACGTGGTGACCCTGTCGGCCTGGGCGCCGGGGCCGGACGGCGTCCGGGTGGGGCTCGGCGAGGTGACCGGACGGATCGCGGGACCGCGGACCGGGCGGTAGCACCCGGGCCGGTACTCGCGGGGGCGGTGCCCACGGGAGCGGCGCCCCGCGGGAGCGACTCCCGCGCGGGCGGCGGCCGCACGACTCACGCGAGTGGCGGCCGTACGACCCGCCCGCCCGGATCCGTTGCCCGCCGGGCCTGACTCGCACCGCCCGTCACCGTCATACTGGCGTCGGGCGGTGTGCGCGGCACGTCCGCACCCGCGTCGGCGCCCCCACCCGCCGAAGCCCAGGCCCCGCCCACCGCAACCGCACCACAGCCAGAGCCGCCCTTCCGACCAGGATCCGGAGCCCGTGGCATGACCCTCTGCCTGCTCCTGCTGTTCGTCGTAGCCGTGACCGCCGCGGTACCGGTGCCGCGCGCGCTGACCCGGTCCGCGTGGCCCGAACGGGATCCGGTGGTCGCGCTGTGGGTGTGGCAGTGCCTGGTCGCCACCGTCCTGCTGTGCTGTCTGACGGCGCTCGTCCTCGGGGCCGCCGCCGTCTTCGGCACCGTCCGCGCCCAGCTCTTCGCACCCGCGCCGCCCGCGGTGACCGCGGCGTACAACCTCTCCGCCGGCCCGCCCTGGGCCGCGGCCCTCACGCTGCTGCTCGCCGGTGGCGCCGCCTGGACGACCGCCATGCTCGGCCGCGAGCTCGTCGAGGCACGCCGACGTCGTGCCCGGTCCCGAGCCCACCTGCGCGAGCGCGCCCCCGATCTGCCCGCCGGGCTCCCCGCCGCCCGCGGCCCCCTCCTGGTCCTGGAGGACGAGTACCCGGACGCCTGGTGGATGCCCGGCAGCCCACCCCAGCTGATCGTCACCACCGGCGCCCTGCAGCGTCTCACCGACCACCAGCTCGACGCTGTCCTCACCCACGAGCGCGGCCACGCACGCGCCCGCCACGACTGGCTGCTGCACCTGTCCACGGCCCTGGCCACCGGCTTCCCCCGAGTCCCCCTCTTCGCTCACTTCTGCGACCAGACCCACCGCCTGGTCGAACTGGCCGCCGACGACACCGCCTCCCGTCGCTGCGGTCACCTGACCACGGCGCTCGCCCTGATCGAGCTGAACCAGCACCGCGGCGTCCTGTCCTGCGCCTCCAGCCACCGCCTCCTCGGCGAGCGGGTAGACCGACTCCTGGAACCGCCGCCCCGCCTGGCGCCGCGCCACCGGGCCCTGACCACGGCGACAGCCGCCCTCGTGCCCCTCCTCCCCCTGCTGATCACCTTCGCTCCGGGGCTGACCGCGCTGGCGTAGGGCAACCGACCTCCCAGGGGCGGGGCAAGGGAGCGGGCACGGGCGGCGCCGTCCGGTCGCCGACGCCCGCCGCGAGCTCCTTATGTCCAGTCGTCCGGCTCGGGCTCCACCTCGGGCCAGTCGTCCGCTCCGGAGTCGGAGACGGAGCCGACCGACGGCCGGCCCGGGGCGGGCTCCGACACGGGCGCAGACACGGCGGCCGGCCCCTCCAGCCCGGCCAGTACGGCCAGCACACCCTCCCCGTACGTCGCCAGCTTCTTCTCGCCCACCCCGCTGATGCCCCCGAGCTGCCCGATCGAGGTGGGCCAGGCGGTGGCGATCTCCCGGAGGGTGGCGTCGTGGAAGATGACGTACGCCGGAACACCCTGCTCCCGGGCTTGCTCCGCCCGCCAGGCGCGCAGCGCCTCGAAGGCCGGCAACAGCTCTTGGGGCAGTTCGGCGACGGCGGCCTTCTGCTTGCGGTCGCTCCGTCCGCCGCCCGCCGCCCGTGCCGAGGCCGGCTTCTCGGGCTCCTTGCGCAACGGCACCTCGCGCTCCCGCCGCAGGACCTCGCCGCTGGCCTCGGTCAGCACCAGCGTGCCGTACTCGCCTTCGACGGCGAGCAGGCCCTGGGCCAGCAGTTGCCGGGCGACGCCACGCCACTCGCCCTCGGTCAGCTCCTCGCCGATGCCGAACACGGAGAGCTGGTCGTGATCGAACTGGATCACCTTGGCGGTGCGCTTGCCCAGCAGGATGTCGATGATCTGCCCCGCGCCGAACTTCTGTCCGCGCTCCCGCTTCAGCCGCACCACCGTCGACAGCACCTTCTGCGCCGCCACCGTGCCGTCCCAGGTCTGCGGCGGGGTGAGACAGGTGTCGCAGTTGCCGCAGCCGGCCGGGTCCGGTTCCTGGCCGAAGTAGGCGAGGAGCTGGCCGCGGCGGCACTGGGCGGTCTCGCACAGGGCGAGCATCGCGTCCAGGTGCGACTGGGCCCGTCGGCGGAACGCCTCGTCGCCCTCGCCGGACTGGATCAGCTTGCGCTGCTGTATGACGTCGTTGAGGCCGTACGCCATCCATGCCGTCGAGGGCAGCCCGTCCCGCCCCGCGCGGCCGGTCTCCTGGTAGTACCCCTCCACCGACTTGGGGAGATCCAGGTGGGCGACGAACCGCACGTCCGGCTTGTCGATGCCCATGCCGAAGGCGATGGTCGCCACGACCACCAGGCCCTCCTCCCGCAGGAACCTGGACTGGTGCGCCGCGCGGGTGCCCGCGTCCAGGCCCGCGTGGTACGGCACCGCCTCGACGCCGTTGCGGGAGAGGAACGTCGCGGTCTTCTCGACGGAGTTGCGCGAGAGGCAGTAGACGATGCCCGCGTCGCCCGGGTGCTCCTCGCGCAGGAAGCTCAGGAGCTGCTTCTTGGGATCGGTCTTGGGCACGATCCGGTACTGGATGTTGGGCCGGTCGAAGCTGGCCACGAAGTGCCGGGCCGTCGGCATGTTCAGCCGCTCGGTGATCTCGCGGTGCGTGGCGTGCGTGGCCGTCGCCGTGAGCGCGAGCCGGGGCACGTCCGGCCAGCGCTCGCCGAGCAGGGACAGCGCGAGGTAGTCGGGGCGGAAGTCGTGGCCCCACTGCGAGACGCAGTGCGCCTCGTCGATCGCGAAGAGGGAGATCTTGCCGCGGGACAGCAGGTCCAGGGTGCCCTCCAGCCGCAGCCGCTCGGGCGCCAGGTACAGCAGGTCCAGCTCACCGGCGAGGAACTCGGCCTCCACCACGCGCCGCTCTTCGAAGTCCTGCGTGGAGTTCATGAACCCGGCCCGCACGCCGAGCGCCCGCAGCGCGTCCACCTGGTCCTGCATCAGCGCGATCAGCGGCGAGACCACGATGCCCGTGCCGGGCCGGACCAGGGACGGAATCTGGTAGCAGAGCGACTTGCCGCCGCCGGTCGGCATGAGCACCACGGCGTCGCCGCCCGCGATCACGTGGTCGACGACCGCTTGCTGCTCGCCGCGGAAGGCCTCGTACCCGAAGACGCGGTGCAGCGCGGCCAGCGCCGCGCCGTCCGCACCCGTCGCCTGTGCTGTCTCTGCCATCTCGCCGATCACGCCCGTCCCGCCCATCGCTTCGTCCCCCGTATGTCCTGCCTTGCCTGTCCGGGCCTTCTGGTCCCGTCCTGTCCGTCCGGTCCGCCCTGTCCCGACCACTGCCTCAACGATAGGGGGCCGCGCCGACAGCGCCGGAGTTATCCACAGGCCGCACACCGTAGCGATCGTCACCCGCGTCAAGGACACGACAGTCGTTCACACGTTCGCGGGAGACCCGTCCGTTTCCGGCGGATAGTCTGATCGCACCCGCGAGACTCCGTCCCATGGGAGCACTGATGAGCGTCGCACCGAAGGCGTCCACGCCCGACTGGCCCGTCCCGCCGGAGGGCGGCTGGACCGCGGACGACCTGGACCGGCTTCCGAACCTGCCTCCGCACACGGAGTTGATCGACGGGAGCCTCGTCTTCGTGAGTCCGCAGCCCCTCTTCCACTCACGCGCTGTCGACTTCTTCAACTGGCAGCTGCAGTCCCTCGCCCCGGCGGAGTTCGAGGTCGTCCGCGAGTTCACCATCGACATCGACCGGCAGAACCGGCCCGAACCGGACGTCATCGTCGTGCGCGGCGACGTCGTCGACGACCCGGAGCAGACTCGCTATCCCGCCGACGCCGTCACCCTGGCCATCGAGGTCGTCTCCGCCGAGTCCGTCTCCCGCGACCGCGAGACCAAGCCCCTGAAGTACGCCCGGGCCGGCATCACCCACTACTGGCGTGTGGAGAACGAGAAGGGGCTAGCCGTCGTCCACGCCTTCGAGCTGGAGCCCGCCACCGGGGCATACGTCGCCGTCGGCATCTTCCGTGAGCGGATGAAGCTGAGCGTGCCCTTCCCGCTGGATCTGGACCTGACGGCCATCAAGGCGCGCCGCGGCGGCGAGTGACCCACACGCACACGGCGGCGGCCCGGCATCCCTTGGGGGATGCCGGGCCGCCGCCGTGTCCGAACCGGCGAGCGCCGCGTCAGCGCACGAACACCCCCGCCTGCCCCGCCAGGTCCAGGAAGTACTGCGGCGCCAGGCCGAGCACCACCGTGACGGCGACCCCGACGCCGATGGCCGTCACCGTCAGCGGTGACGGCACCGCGACGGTCGGGCCCTCCGGACGCGGCTCGCTGAAGAACATCAGCACGATCACACGGATGTAGAAGAACGCCGCGATCGCCGACGAAATCACGCCGATCACGACCAGCGGAACCGCCCCGCCCTCCGCCGCCGCCTTGAACACGGCGAACTTGCCGGAGAATCCGGAGGTGAGCGGGATGCCCGCGAAGGCCAGCAGGAACACGGCGAACACGGCCGCCACCAGCGGCGACCTGCGTCCGAGCCCGGCCCACTTCGACAGGTGCGTCGCCTCGCCGCCCGCGTCGCGCACCAGCGTGACGACCGCGAAGGCGCCGATCGTGACGAAGCTGTACGCGGCCAGGTAGAAGAGGACGGACGAGATGCCCTCCGGCGTGGTCGCGATGACACCGGCGAGGATGAAGCCCGCGTGCGCGATCGACGAGTACGCCAGCAGCCGCTTGATGTCGGTCTGCGTGATCGCGACGATCGCACCGGCCAGCATGGTGACGATAGCCACCGCCCACATCACCGGCCGCCAGTCCCAGCGCAGGCCGGGCAGGACGACGTAGAGGATGCGGAGCAGGGCACCGAAGGCGGCCACCTTGGTCGCCGCCGCCATGAAGCCGGTCACCGGTGTCGGCGCGCCCTGGTAGACGTCCGGCGTCCACATGTGGAACGGCACCGCGCCCACCTTGAACAGCAGCCCCATGACGATCAGCGCGGCCCCGACGAGCAGCAGCGCGTCGTTGCCCATGGTGTCGGCGAGCGCCGGGGTGACGTTCTGCACGGTGCCGTCGACGACCTGCGCGATCGTGCCGTACGACATGGAGCCCGCGTAGCCGTAGAGCAAGGCGATGCCGAACAGCGTGAACGCGGAGGCGAACGCGCCGAGCAGGAAGTACTTGACCGCCGCCTCCTGCGACATCAGCCGCTTGCGGCGGGCCAGCGCGCACAGCAGGTACAGCGGGAGGGAGAAGACCTCCAGGGCCACGAAGAGCGTCAGGAAGTCGTTGGCCGCCGGGAAGATCAGCATGCCGGCGACGGCGAAAAGGAGGAGCGGGAAGACCTCCGTCGTGGTGAAGCCGGCCTTGACCGCCTTCTGCTCGCTCTCGCTGCCCGGCACGGCCGCGGCCTGGGCGGCGAAGGAGTCGACGCGGTTGCCGTGCGCCTGCGGGTCGAGCCGCCGTTCGGCGAAGGTGAAGAGGCCGACCAGCGCCACCAGCAGGATGGTGCCCTGGAGGAACAGGGCCGGGCCGTCGACGGCGATGGCACCCATCGCCGCGATGCCCGCCTTGGTCGTGCCGTATCCGCCCGCCGCCAGCGCCACGACCGCGGCGAAGGCGGCGACGAGCGCGACGACGGACAGGAACATCTGCACGTAGTAGCGGGACCTGCGCGGCACGAATGCCTCGATCAGGATGCCGATGACCGCTGCGCCGATGACGATCAGGGTGGGCGACAGCTGCCCGTACTCGATCTTCGGCGCGTCGATCTTGCCGATCGGGTCGGCCGCCGTCGCCGCCGTTGTCCACAGGCTGTGGACGGCTGTTGCGCTCACTTGGCCGCCTCCACCTCAGGCTGGGGGTCCTTCTTCTGTACGTCGGACATGGTCTGCTCCACCGCTGGGTTGACGATGTCCGTGAGGGGCTTCGGGAAGACGCCCAGGAAGATCAGCAGCGCCACCAGCGGCGCCACGACCACCAGCTCCCGCACCCGCAGGTCGGGCATCGCCGACACCTCCGGCTTCACCGGGCCCGTCATCGTCCGCTGGTAGAGGACGAGGGTGTAGAGCGCGGCCAGCACGATGCCGAAGGTGGCGATGACGCCGATCACCGGATAGCGCGTGAACGTGCCGACCAGGACCAGGAACTCGCTGATGAACGGCGCCAGACCCGGCAGGGACAAGGTCGCCAGGCCGCCGATCAGGAAGGTGCCGGCGAGCACCGGGGCTACCTTCTGCACCCCCCCGTAGTCGGCGATGAGCCGCGAGCCGCGCCGCGAGATCAGGAAACCGGCGATCAGCATCAGCACGGCGGTCGAGATGCCGTGGTTGACCATGTAGAGCGTCGCGCCGGACTGGCCCTGGCTGGTCATCGCGAAGATGCCCATGATGATGAAGCCGAAGTGCGAGATCGACGCGTACGCGATCAGCCGCTTGATGTCGCGCTGGCCGACCGCGAGCAGCGCTCCGTAGATGATGCTGATGACCGCCAGCACCAGGATCACCGGCGTCGCCCACTTGCTCGCCTCCGGGAAGAGCTGGAGGCAGAAGCGGAGCATCGCGAAGGTGCCGACCTTGTCGACGACCGCCGTAATGAGTACGGCGACCGGCGCGGTGGACTCCTGCATGGCGTTGGGCAGCCAGGTGTGCAGCGGCCACAGCGGCGCCTTCACCGCGAAGGCGAAGAAGAAACCGAGGAACAGCCACCGCTCGGTGCTGGTCGCCATGTCCAGTTCTCCGCTGGCCCGGGCCTCGGCGATCTCGGTGAGGGAGAAATTCCCGGCGACCACGTACAACCCGATCACCGCGGCCAGCATGATCAGACCGCCGGCCAGGTTGTAGAGGAGGAACTTCACCGCGGCGTACGACCGCTGGGTCGCCGCCGTCTTCTCACCGTGTTCGTGGGCCCGGTCCCCGAAGCCGCCGATGAGGAAGTACATCGGGATGAGCATGGCTTCGAAGAAGATGTAGAAGAGGAAGACGTCGGTGGCCTCGAAGGAGAGGATCACCATCGCCTCGACCAGCAGGATCAGGGCGAAGAATCCCTGGGTCGGCCGCCACCGGCTGCTGCCGGTCTCCAGCGGGTCGGCGTCGTGCCAGCCCGCGAGGATGATGAACGGGATCAGCAGGGCGGTCAGCGCGATCAGTGCCACCGCGATGCCGTCCACGCCCAGTTCGTAACGGACGCCGAAGTCCGCGATCCAGGAGTGCGACTCGGTGAGCTGGTAGCGGTCGCCGCCGGGGTCGAAGCGGACCAGTACCGCGATCGCCAGCGCGAGGGTGGCCAGCGAGAACAGCAGCGCGAGCCACTTGGCCGCGGTGCGTTTCGCGGCCGGTACGGCGGCCGTGGCGATGGCCCCGACGGCCGGGAGGGCCGCCGTGACTGTCAGCAGGGGAAAGGACATCGGTATCAGACCGCCCTCATCAGCAGGGTCGCGGCGACGAGGACCGCCGCACCGCCGAACATCGAGACCGCGTAACTGCGCACGAATCCGTTTTGCAGCTTGCGCATCCGCCCGGACAGACCGCCGACCGAGGCCGCCGTGCCGTTGACGACGCCGTCGACCAGGGAGTGGTCGACGTAGACCAGGGAGCGCGTCAGATGCTCGCCGCCTCGTACCAGGACCACGTGGTTGAAGTCGTCCTGGAGCAGGTCGCGCCGGGCTGCGCGGGTGAGCAGGGATCCACGCGGGGCGACGGCCGGGACCGGACGCCGTCCGTACTGCGCCCAGGCGGCCGCGACGCCGATGACCATCACGGCCACCGTCGAGACGGTGACCGTCAGGGCGCTGATCGGCGCGTGACCGTGGTCGTGCCCGGTGATGGGCTCCAACCAGTGCACGAAGCGGTCGCCGATGCTGAAGAACGCACCGCCGAACACCGAGCCGACGGCCAGCACGATCATCGGGATCGTCATGGCCTTCGGGGACTCGTGCGGGTGCGGCGGGGTGTACTCGCCGTGCGTCTGGGCCGCGGGCTCGACATCGGGCTTCGCGGGCGACGGCGTGGGGGCATTGCGCCAGCGCTCCTCGCCGAAGAACGTCATCAGCATCACGCGCGTCATGTAGTACGCGGTGACGGCCGCGCCCAGCAGCGCACAGGCGCCGAGGATCCAGCCCTCGGCCCCGCCCTTGGCGAACGCCGACTCGATGATCTTGTCCTTGGAGAAGAAGCCGGACAGACCCGGGAAGCCGATGATGGCGAGGTATCCGAGGCCGAAGGTGATGAAGGTGACCGGCATGTACTTGCGCAGTCCGCCGTAGCGGCGCATGTCGACCTCGTCGTTCATGCCGTGCATGACGGAACCGGCACCGAGGAACAGCCCGGCCTTGAAGAAGCCGTGCGTCACCAGGTGCATGATCGCGAAGACGTAGCCGATGGGGCCGAGACCGGCCGCCAGCACCATGTAGCCGATCTGCGACATGGTCGACCCTGCCAGCGCCTTCTTGATGTCGTCCTTGGCGCAACCGACGATCGCACCGAACAGCAGCGTGACCGCGCCGACGATGGTCACGACGAGCTGTGCGTCGGGCGCGCCGTTGAAGATGGCTCCGGAGCGGACGATCAGGTACACGCCCGCCGTCACCATGGTCGCGGCGTGGATGAGGGCCGAGACCGGGGTCGGGCCCTCCATCGCGTCACCGAGCCAGGACTGCAACGGCACCTGGGCGGACTTTCCGCAGGCGGCGAGCAGCAGCATCAGGGCGATCGCGGTGAGCTTGCCCTCACCGGCCTCGCCCGCGAGCCCGGCCTCCCCGTGGCCACCGAGCACCGGCCCGAAGGCGAAGGTGCCGAACCACAGGAACATCAGCATGATCGCGATGGACAGCCCCATGTCGCCGACGCGGTTGACCAGGAAGGCCTTCTTCGCGGCGGTGGCGGCGCTGGGCTTGTGCTGCCAGAAGCCGATCAGCAGGTACGAGGCGAGACCGACGCCCTCCCAGCCGACGTACAGCAGCAGGTAGTTGTCGGCGAGGACGAGGATCAGCATCGCCGCGAGGAACAGGTTCAGGTAGCCGAAGAAGCGGCGGCGCCGCTCGTCGTGCTCCATGTACCCGATCGAGTACAGGTGGATGAGCGAGCCGACGCCGGTGATCAGCAGCACGAACGTCATCGAGAGCTGGTCGAGCCGGAAGGCGACGTCGGCCTGGAAACCCTCCACGGGGATCCAGCTGAACAGGTGCTGCGTCAGGGTGCGGTCCTCGGCGCCGGCACCGAGCATGTCGGCGAAGAGGACGACGCCGATCACGAAGGAGGCGGCCGCCAGCACCGTGCCGATCCAATGGCCTACGGCGTCCAGTCGGCGACCGCCGCACAGCAGGACCGCCGCTCCGAGCAAGGGCGCCGCCACCAGCAGCGCAATCAGATTCTCCACGATTCAGCGACCCCTCACAGCTTCATCAGGCTGGCGTCGTCGACCGAGGCCGAGTGGCGGGAACGGAACAGAGACACGATGATCGCGAGCCCGACCACGACCTCCGCGGCGGCGACGACCATCGTGAAGAAGGCGATGATCTGGCCGTCGAGGTTGCCGTGCATGCGGGAGAAGGCGACGAACGCGAGGTTGCAGGCGTTGAGCATCAGCTCGACGCACATGAACACCACGATCGCGTTGCGCCGGATCAGCACACCGGTGGCGCCGATCGTGAACAACAGGGCCGCGAGGTAGAGGTAGTTGACCGGGTTCACTTCGACGCCTCCTCGGACCGCTTGAAGGTGGCCGGCGCGACCGCCCCTCGCTCGAGGCGCTCCTCGGCACGCTGCTCCAGCGCCTTGAGGTCGTCGAGCGCGTCCGTCGACACGTCGCGGACCTGGCCCCGCTCGCGCAGCGTCTTGCTGACGGTGAGCTCGGAGGGGGTGCCGTCGGGCAGCAGGCCCGCGATGTCGACCGCGTTGTGCCGGGCGTAGACGCCGGGCGCGGGCAGCGGCGGCAGGTACTTGCCCTCGCGTACGCGCTGCTCGGCCAGCTCTCGCTGGGTCCTGGCACGCTCGGTGCGCTCGCGGTGGGTGAGCACCATGGCGCCTACGGCGGCCGTGATGAGCAGCGCGCCGGTGATCTCGAAGGCGAATACGTACTTGGTGAAGATGAGGGACGCGAGTCCCTCCACGTTGCCGTTCGCGTTGGCCTGACCGAGGCCGGTGAACTCGCTGACCGATGCGTTCCCGATGCCGCCGATCAGCAGGATGCCGAAGCCGAGCCCGGACGCCAGGGCCAGCCAGCGCTGGCCCTTGATGGTCTCCTTCAGGGAGTCCGCCGCGGTGACGCCGACGAGCATCACCACGAACAGGAACAGCATCATGATCGCGCCGGTGTAGACGATGATCTGCACCACGCCGAGGAAGTAGGCGCCGTTGGCGAGATAGAACACCGCCAGGATGATCATGGTCCCGGCGAGGCAGAGCGCGCTGTGCACGGCCCGCTTCATGAAAACGGTGCACAGGGCGCCGATCACCGCGACGGTGCCCAGGATCCAGAACTGGACGGCTTCCCCGGTGGAGGTGCCGGCGGAGAGAGTCGCCGCGGCGGCGAGCTGCGCGCTCATCGGCGGATCACCTCCTCCGACGCGGGCTCGGTCCCGCCGAAGGTCGAGTCGCCCTCCTGGACGACCTCTCCCTCGGAGTGGACGACCTGCTGGACCGTCCCGGGCGCGGCCTCGGTGACCAGGCCCCGGTAGTAGTCCTGCTCGTCCGTGCCCGGGTAGATGGCGTGGGGCGAGTCGACCATGCCCTCCTCCAGGCCGGCGAGAAGCTGCTCCTTGGTGAAGATGAGGTTGGCGCGGCTGGAGTCGGCCAGCTCGAACTCGTTGGTCATCGTCAGCGCGCGCGTGGGGCACGCCTCGATGCACAGGCCGCACAGGATGCAGCGGGCGTAGTTGATCTGGTAGACGCGGCCGTACCGCTCACCCGGCGAGTAGCGCTCCTCGTCCGTGTTGTCCGCGCCCTCCACGTAGATGGCGTCCGCGGGACACGCCCAGGCGCACAACTCGCAGCCGATGCACTTCTCCAGGCCGTCCGGATGGCGGTTGAGCTGGTGCCGGCCGTGGAAGCGCGGAGCGGTGGTCTTCTTCTGCTCCGGGTACTGCTCGGTCAGCCGCTTCTTGAACATGGCCTTGAAGGTCACGCCGAAGCCGGCCACGGGGTTCAGGAAACCGGGGTCGGTCTCCTTGGGTTCCTCAGCCATCGGACGCCTCCTTTCCATCCGTAGATCCGCCCGAAGATCCGTCACTGTGAGTATCGGGCCCGCCACTGACAACCAGCTCCCGCTCCCGGCGCGGGCGACGCCTGGGCACCGGCGGCAACTCCTGCCCGGGCAACGGCGGTACGGGGAATCCGCCGGCCATCGGGTCGAAGGCGGCCGGCCCCTCGGCGGGCGGCTCGGCCTGCTTGCCCTTCTCTCGGTACATGTCGACGACGAACGACAGCACCAGCAGGGCCAGGACGCCGCCGCCGACGTAGAGGGCGATGTCGGTGAACCCGTAGTTCTCGTTCCGCAGGGCCCGCACGGTCGCCACGAGCATCAGCCAGACCAGGGAGACCGGGATGAGGACCTTCCAGCCGAGCTTCATCAGCTGGTCGTAGCGGACGCGCGGGAGGGTGCCGCGCAGCCAGATGAAGAAGAACAGCAGCAACTGCACCTTGACCACGAACCAGAGCAGCGGCCACCAGCCGTGGTTGGCGCCCTCCCAGAAGGTGCTGACCGGCCACGGTGCCCGCCAGCCGCCGAGGAAGAGCGTGATGGCGACCGCCGAGACGGTCACCATGTTCACGTACTCGGCGAGCATGAACATCGCGAACTTGATCGACGAGTACTCGGTGTTGAAGCCGCCCACCAGGTCGCCCTCGGACTCCGGCATGTCGAAGGGGGCGCGGTTGGTCTCGCCGACCATCGTGACGATGTAGAGGATGAAGGAGACCGGCAGCAGCACGATGTACCAGCGGTCGGTCTGCCCTGCGACGATCTCCGAGGTCGACATGGACCCCGAGTAGAGGAACACCGAGGCGAACGCGGCGCCCATCGCGATCTCGTAGGAGATCATCTGCGCGCAGGAGCGCAGGCCGCCGAGGAGCGGGTACGTCGATCCGGAGCTCCATCCGGCCAGCACCATGCCGTAGATGCCGATCGAGGCGACCGCGAGGATGTAGAGCAACGCGATCGGCAGGTCGGTGAGCTGCATGGTGGTGCGTTGACCGAAGATCGAGATCTCGTTGCCGGCAGGCCCGAAGGGAATCACGGCGATCGCCATGAAGGCCGGGATGGCGGCGACGATCGGTGCGAGGACGTACACCACCTTGTCGGCGCGCTTGACGACGAGGTCTTCCTTGAGCATCAGCTTGATGCCGTCGGCGAGCGACTGGAGCATGCCCCAGGGGCCGTGCCGGTTCGGGCCGATGCGCAGCTGCATCCAGGCGACGACCTTGCGCTCCCACACGATGGCGAACAGCACGGTCACCATCAGGAAGGCGAAGCAGAAGACCGCCTTGACGACGACGAGCCACCAGGGATCGGTGCCGAACATCGAGAGGTCTTCAGCGGCGAGGTACGGGCTCATGCCTCCACCTCCTTGGGGGCCTCGCCGGCGAGCGTGGCCGGGCCGATACGGACGAGGGTTCCGGGCAGCACCCCGGCGTCGGAGGCGACGCCGGTGCCGGCCGAGTTCAGCGGGAGCCAGACCACCCGGTCGGGCATCTCGGTCACCTGGAGCGGGAATTCGACGGCACCGGCCGGACCGGTGACGGCCAGGAGGTCCCCGTCCTTGACGCCCGCCTCGGCGGCGGTTGCCGCCGACAAGCGCGCGCGTGCGGCGTGCCGGGTGCCGGCCAGCGCCTCGTCGCCCTGCTGGAGGACACCCTGGTCGAGCAGCAGCCGGTGCCCGGCCAGCACCGCCTCGCCGGCGGCCGGCCGGGGCAGCGCCCCCGCGGTGTACAGCGGTTCACCGGCCCGCGGCCCGTCCCAGGCGCCGAGCCGGTCGATCTCCGCGCGGGTGGTGCGCAGATCCGGCAGCCCCAGGTGTACGTCCATGGCGTCGGCCAGCATCTGGAGGACGCGGGCGTCGCCGGGGGCGAGGCGGCGGGTCATCTGGTCGGGCTTGAGCGCCGCCTCGAAGAAGCGTGCACGGCCCTCCCAGTTGAGGAAGGTCCCGGCCTTCTCGGCGACCGCGGCGACCGGAAGGACGACGTCGGCCAGTGCGGTGACCTCGCTGGGCCGCAGCTCCAGGGAGACCACGAAGCCCGCCTCGGCGAGTGCCGTACGCGCGCGTGCCGGATCGGGCAGGTCGGCGACCTCCACCCCGGCCACCAGCAGCGCCTGGAGTTCGCCGCGCGCGGCGGCCTCGACGATCTCGCCCGTGTCGCGGCCGTAGCGGTGCGGGAGGTCCGCCAGGCCCCAGACCGCGGCGACCTCCTCACGCGCGCGGGGGTCGGTCGCCGGGCGCCCGCCCGGCAGCAGCGAGGGCAGGGCACCCGCCTCGACCGCGCCGCGCTCCCCGGCCCGGCGCGGGATCCACGCCAGCCGGGCGCCGGTCGCGGTGGCGGTCCGTACGGCGGCGGTGAGGCCACCGGCCACGGACGCCAGGCGCTCGCCGACGACGATCACGGCGCCCTCGGCGCGCAGGGCCTCGGCGGCCCGGGCCCCGTCGTCCTCCAGGCCGACCCCGCTCGCCAGCGCGTCCAGCCACTCGGTCTCGGTGCCGGGAGCGGCCGGCAGCAGGGTGCCCCCGGCCTTCTCCAGACCCCGCGTGGCGTGCGTGGCCAGCGAGAAGACCTTCTGCCCGTGCTTGCGCCAGGCCTTGCGCAGCCTCAGGAAGACGCCGGGCGCCTCCTCCTCGGCCTCGAAACCGGCCAGCAGCACGGCGGGCGCCTTCTCCAGCGCGGTGTACGTGACGCCCGTACCGTCGAGGTCGCGGCCGCGCCCGGCGATCCGGGCGGCCAGGAAGTCGGCCTCCTCGGTGCTGTGCACGCGCGCGCGGAAGTCGATGTCGTTGGTGTCGAGTGCCACGCGCGCGAACTTGCTGTACGCGTAGGCGTCCTCGACGGTGAGCCGCCCGCCGGCCAGGACACCGGTCCGGCCCTTCGAGGCGAGCAGCCCCTGTGCGGCGATCTGCAGGGCCTCCGGCCAGGAGGCGGGCTCCAGCTCGCCCTCGGCGTTGCGCACCAGGGGCGTCGTCAGCCGGTCCCGCTGCTGTGCGTACCGGAAGGCGAAGCGGCCCTTGTCGCAGATCCACTCCTCGTTGACCTCGGGGTCGTCGGCCGCCAGGCGCCGCATGACCTTGCCGCGCCGGTGGTCGGTGCGGGTCGCGCAGCCGCCGGAGCAGTGCTCGCACACGGAAGGCGAGGAGACCAGGTCGAAGGGGCGGGAGCGGAACCGGTACGCCGCCGAGGTGAGCGCGCCGACCGGGCAGATCTGGATGGTGTTGCCGGAGAAGTACGACTCGAAGGGGTCGCCCTCGCCGGTGCCGACCTGCTGGAGCGCGCCCCGCTCGATCAGCTCGATCATCGGGTCGCCCGCGACCTGGTTGGAGAAACGGGTGCAGCGTGCGCACAGCACGCACCGCTCACGGTCGAGCAGCACCTGCGTGGAGATCGGCACCGGCTTCTCGTACGTCCGCTTCTTTCCTTCGAAGCGGGACTCCGCCTGGCCGTGCGACATCGCCTGGTTCTGCAACGGGCACTCGCCGCCCTTGTCGCAGACCGGGCAGTCCAGCGGGTGGTTGATGAGCAGCAGCTCCATCACACCGTGCTGCGCCTTCTCGGCGACGGGCGAGGTGAGGTGGGTCTTCACCACCATCCCGTCGGTGCAGGTGATGGTGCAGGAGGCCATGGGCTTGCGCTGGCCCTCGACCTCGACGATGCACTGGCGGCAGGCGCCGGCCGGGTCGAGGAGGGGGTGGTCGCAGAACCGGGGGATCTCGATGCCGAGCTGCTCGGCGGCCCGGATGACCAGGGTGCCCTTGGACACGCTGATCTCGGCGCCGTCGATCGTCAGCGACACGAGGTCCTCCGGCGGGACCGCCGCCTCTCCCCCGCCGGAGGGAGCGCTGGTGGTCACAGTCATGCGTTCACCTCCGTACGGTGGTCGGCCCAGGCCGTCGACTTGGCCGGGTCGAAGGGACAGCCGCGGCCCGTGATGTGCTGCTCGTACTCCTCGCGGAAGTACTTGAGCGAGGAGAAGATCGGCGAGGCGGCGCCGTCGCCGAGGGCGCAGAAGGACTTGCCGTTGATGTTGTCGGCGATGTCGTTCAGCTTGTCGAGATCGGTCATGACGCCCTTGCCGGCCTCGATGTCGCGCAGCAGCTGGACGAGCCAGTACGTGCCTTCGCGGCAGGGGGTGCACTTGCCGCAGGACTCGTGGGCGTAGAACTCGGTCCAGCGGGTGACGGCCCGCACGACGCAGGTCGTCTCGTCGAAGCACTGGAGCGCCTTGGTGCCGAGCATGGAACCGGCGGCGCCCACTCCCTCGTAGTCGAGGGGGACGTCGAGGTGCTCGTCGGTGAACATCGGCGTCGAGGAGCCGCCCGGCGTCCAGAACTTGAGGCGGTGGCCCGGGCGCATGCCGCCGCTCATGTCCAGGAGCTGGCGCAGCGTGATGCCGAGCGGAGCCTCGTACTGGCCGGGGCTCGCGACGTGGCCGCTGAGCGAGTACAGCGTGAAGCCCGGGGACTTCTCGCTGCCCATCGACCTGAACCAGTCCTTGCCCTTGTTCAGGATCGCGGGAACCGACGCGATCGATTCGACGTTGTTCACCACAGTCGGGCACGCGTAGAGGCCCGCGACGGCAGGGAAGGGGGGACGGAGCCGCGGTTGACCCCGGCGGCCTTCGAGCGAGTCGAGCAGTGCGGTCTCCTCACCGCAGATGTACGCGCCCGCGCCCGCGTGCACGGTGAGTTCGAGGTCGAGTCCGCTGCCCAGGATGTTCTCGCCGAGGAAGCCGGCCTCGTAGGCCTCGCGCACGGCCTCGTGCAACCGCCGCAGCACTGGGACGACTTCACCACGCAGATAGATGAAGGCATGCGAAGACCTGATGGCGTAACACGCGATGACGATGCCCTCGATGAGGCTGTGCGGGTTCGCGAAGAGGAGCGGGATGTCCTTGCAGGTCCCCGGCTCCGACTCGTCGGCGTTGACAACCAGATAGTGAGGCTTGCCGTCTCCCTGGGGAATGAACTGCCACTTCATCCCCGTCGGGAACCCCGCTCCGCCGCGTCCGCGCAGACCCGAGTCCTTGACGTACGCGATCAGGTCGTCCGGCGACATCGCCAGCGCCTTGCGGAGCCCTTCGTACCCCTCGTGCCTCCGGTAGACGTCGAGAGTCCAGGACTCGTCCTCGTCCCAGAAGGCCGACAGCACGGGTGCGAGCAGCTTCTCCGGGCTGGTGCCCTTGATCTCGGCTGCCACGGTCATCACTCCCCCTCCTCGGCGGTAGGCCCTGCCGGGTTGGAAGGGTCGGATGCCGATGTGTCCTGCGGCGCGTCGTGCGAGCTCAGGTGTTCCGTCGGGGACGGGTCGTGCACGGCCCGGTCCTGCGGTGCGTCGTGCGGTCCGCCGTCCCGCGGGTGCACCACGCGCGCGGCGGACACTTCGCCCTTGGCCAGCTTGAGTCCGGCCAGGGATGCGGGACCCGCGCTGCCGCCGGCCGCGACGGCGCCGTCCCGCTCGTCGGGGAATCCCGCCAGGATCCGGGCGGTCTCCTTGAAGGTGCACAGCGGCGCACCGCGCGTGGGCGTCACCGGCCGTCCCGCGCGCAGGTCGTCGACGAGGCGCCTGACGCTCGCCGGGTTCTGGTTGTCGAAGAACTCCCAGTTGACCATCACGACCGGCGCGAAGTCGCAGGCCGCGTTGCACTCGATGTGCTCCAGGGTGACCTTGCCGTCCTCGGTGGTCTCCCCGTTGCCGACGCCCAGGTGCTCCTGGAGGGACTCGAAGATCGCGTCGCCGCCCATGACCGCGCACAGCGTGTTGGTGCAGACGCCGACCTGGTAGTCGCCGCTCGGCCTGCGCCGGTACATGGTGTAGAAGGTGGCGACCGCGGTGACCTCGGCCGTGGTCAGGCCCAGCACGTCCGCGCAGAACTGCATCCCGGTGCGCGTGACGTGTCCCTCCTCCGCCTGCACGAGGTGCAGCAGGGGCAGGAGGGCGGACCGGGAGTCCGGGTAGCGGGCGATGATCTCGCGCGCGTCGGTCTCCAGCCGGGCCCGGACGTCGTCCGGGTAGGCGGGCGCGGGCAGTTCCGGCATGCCCAGGCTGACGCCCCGCTCCGAAGAAGAGGTGGTCACCGGTCGACGCCTCCCATCACGGGGTCGAGGGACGCCACGGCCACGATGACGTCGGCGACCTGGCCGCCCTCGCACATCGCCGCCATGGCCTGCAGGTTGGTGAAGGACGGGTCGCGGAAGTGGACCCGGAAGGGACGGGTGCCGCCGTCGGAGACGACGTGCACCCCGAGCTCGCCCTTGGGCGATTCCACCGCCGCGTAGGTCTGGCCCGGCGGCACCCGGAAGCCCTCTGTGACCAGCTTGAAGTGGTGGATCAGGGCCTCCATGGAGGTGCCCATGATCTTCTTGATGTGGTCGAGGGAGTTGCCCAGTCCGTCCGGTCCCAGGGCGAGCTGGGCGGGCCAGGCGATCTTTTTGTCGCCGACCATGACCGGGCCGGGCTGGAGCCGGTCCAGGCACTGCTCGACGATCCGGAGCGACTGGCGCATCTCCTCCAGCCGGATCAGGAAGCGACCGTAGGCGTCACAGGTGTCGGCGGTCGGGATGTCGAAGTCGTACGTCTCGTAGCCGCAGTACGGCTGGGTCTTGCGCAGGTCGTGCGGCAGGCCGGTGGACCTGAGGACCGGGCCGGTGGCGCCGAGGGCCATGCAGCCGGCCAGGTCGAGATAGCCGACGTCCTGCATACGGGCCTTGAAGATCGGGTTCCCGGTGGCGAGCTTGTCGTACTCCGGGAGGTTCTTCTTCATCTTCTTCACGAACTCGCGGATGTGGTCCACCGCGCCGGGCGGCAGGTCCTGGGCGAGTCCGCCCGGGCGGATGAACGCGTGGTTCATCCGCAGGCCGGTGATCAGCTCGTAGATGTCGAGGACGAGTTCACGATCGCGGAAGCCGTAGATCATGATCGTGGTGGCGCCGAGTTCCATGCCTCCCGTGGCGATGCACACCAGGTGGGAGGAGAGCCGGTTCAGCTCCATCAGGAGCACTCGGATGGTGGTGGCCCGGTCCGGGATCTCGTCCTCGATACCGAGCAGCTTCTCGACTCCCAGGCAGTACGCCGTCTCGTTGAAGAACGACGTCAGGTAGTCCATGCGCGTCACGAACGTGGTGCCCTGCGTCCAGGTCCGGTACTCGAGGTTCTTCTCGATGCCGGTGTGCAGGTAGCCGATGCCGCAACGGGCCTCGGTGACGGTCTCGCCGTCGATCTCCAGGATCAGGCGGAGCACGCCGTGGGTGGACGGGTGCTGCGGTCCCATGTTGACGACGATGCGCTCGTCGTCGGCGCGGGCCGCGGACTGGACGACCTCGTCCCAGTCGCCGCCGGTGACCGTGTAGACGGTGCCCTCGGTGGTCTCGCGAGGGGAGGCGTGCGAAGTGCTCATGAGTACGACCTCCGCTGGTCCGGAGCCGGGATCTGGGCGCCCTTGTACTCGACGGGGATGCCGCCGAGGGGGTAGTCCTTGCGCTGCGGAAAGCCCTGCCAGTCGTCCGGCATCATGATCCGCGTCAGCGCCGGGTGGCCGTCGAAGACGATTCCGAAGAAGTCGTACGTCTCGCGCTCGTGCCAGTCGTTCGTCGGATAGACCGAGAACAGCGACGGGATGTGCGGGTCGCTGTCGGGCGCGCTGACCTCGAGGCGGATCAGCCGGTTGTGGGTGATCGAGCGCAGGTGGTAGACGGCGTGCAGCTCGCGGCCCTTGTCGTTCGGGTAGTGGACGCCGCTGACGCCGGTGCACAGTTCGAAGCGGAGGGCCGGGTCGTCGCGCAGGGTGCGGGCGACGCGGACCAGGTGTTCGCGCTCGATGTGGAAGGTCAGCTCGTCGCGGTCGACGACCGTCTTCTCGATGGCGTTCTCGGGCAGGAGCCCCTGCTCCTCCAGCGCGCCCTCGAGCTCGTCGGCGACCTCGTCGAACCATCCGCCGTAGGGCCGGCTCGCCGGGCCGGGGAGCCGGACGGAGCGGACCAGACCGCCGTAGCCGGAGGTGTCGCCGCCGTTGTTGGCACCGAACATCCCGCGCTGGACGCGGATCTCCTCGCCGCCCTGGCCGCGCTGGCCCGGGAGGTTCTCCGCGGACAGGTCCTTCTCCGGGTTCACCCCGTTCGCGTCACCCGCGGTGTTGTTCGCGTCGCTCACCGCAGCAGCCCCTTCATCTCGATCGTGGGCAGGGCCTTGAGCGCCGCCTCCTCCGCCTCGCGGGCCGCCTCCTCGGCGTTCACGCCGAGTTTGGAGGTCTGGATCTTCTGGTGGAGCTTGAGGATGGCGTCCATCAGCATCTCGGGCCGCGGCGGGCAGCCGGGCAGGTAGATGTCGACCGGGACGATGTGGTCGACGCCCTGGACGATCGCGTAGTTGTTGAACATGCCGCCCGAGGAGGCGCAGACCCCCATGGAGATCACCCATTTCGGGTTCGGCATCTGGTCGTAGACCTGCCGCAGCACCGGCGCCATCTTCTGGCTCACCCGGCCCGCGACGATCATCAGGTCCGCCTGCCGCGGCGATCCGCGGAAGACCTCCATGCCGAAGCGCGCCAGGTCGTAGCGGCCGGCACCGGTGGTCATCATCTCGATGGCACAGCAGGCGAGGCCGAACGTGGCGGGGAAGACGGACGACTTGCGCACCCACCCCGCGGCCTGCTCGACGGTGGTCAGCAGGAAGCCGCTCGGCAGCTTTTCTTCGAGTCCCATGTCAAAGGCCCCTCAGTCCCATTCCAGGCCGCCGCGCCGCCATACGTACGCGTACGCGACGAAGACGGTGAGCACGAAGAGCAGCATCTCCACGAGCCCGAAAATCCCCAGGGCGTCGAAGGTGACGGCCCAGGGGTAGAGGAAGACGATCTCGATATCGAAGATGATGAAGAGCATCGCCGTCAGGTAGTACTTGATGGGGAAGCGCCCGCCGCCGGCCGGCGTGGGGGTCGGCTCGATGCCGCACTCGTAGGCCTCGAGCTTCGCCCGGTTGTACCGCTTCGGACCGATCAGCGTGGCCATCACCACGGAGAAGATCGCAAAGCCTGCCCCGAGGGCTCCCAGTACGAGGATGGGCGCATACGCGTTCACCGCTCCTCGCTCCTCTCAGTCGGCACTGACTGCTGGCGGTTGCACTGGACTCACAACCGCCCCGGCAGCCCCACGAGCCCCGCTCGTCCCGGCGAAGATCGCGAACATGTGAAGCAGGTCACAAGCCCAACTGCCTCGCATCTTATGCCCGCCGCTCTGTGATCTGCGACACGGGGTGTTGTACAAGCTTTGTGATCTCCACCACCTGACGAAGGATCATGAAGTCGGATGAGCGGTGATCTTCACACAGGAAGCGTTCAGGTGATCACCAGAGGTGACATTTTCGATCGTCACCGCTGGCCAGAGGGGGCGCATGGCGAACGTCTCAATATCAAGATGCTTCCCGTGCATGCAAACTGGCACGTGATGCGATCACTTGATAGAGGGCCCGTTCACACATCAGAGGGAGGGTCGGGTGCGATGTGGACACGTGCACGCATTCACGAGCACCCTGCGGCGACCGCGGAGCTCGGTCGCGCGCCGCGGACGCGGTCGACGAGGCAACCGTTCCGTGACCTGTGCCACATTCATGAGAGGCGCCTGAGAACCGGGCTTGGCCAACTGCTTCAACAAGTGGTAAGCGCGGGGCAATTCGGGCGTAACGATCAAAGACCGTGATCACAGGCTGGTTACGGCCCGCCCGCAATGTCCGTTAGGGCGTCAATACGGGACGACACGCCCGGGATTCGAGGCTGGATTGAACAACTGTGGCGCAGCCCACGTTTCTTGAAGGTATGGAGGAGCTCCTGATACCGGTTGTCCCTATGTCCCACACCGCTCACATACGTAGCCACCGGAAGCCCCGCCGCAGCGCGTCGACCATCGCGATGCGGGCCGGAGTGGCCGGTGGCGTCCTCAGCACCCTGGCAGTGGCCGGTGCGTCGGGTTCGGCCAACGCGGCCGAGCCGGTGACGCAGACCCTCGAACTGCCCACCCTGACGGCCGACCTGGCCGCTCAGGTCGCCCAGTCCGCGGACGTCACGCAGCAGGCGGCCGCGAGCTACGAGCTGCAGGCCGAGCGTGACGCGGCCGCCGCCAAGGCCGCCAAGCAGGCCGAGGCGGACCTCGCCGAGGCCAAGAAGAAGGCCGCGGAGGAGAAGAAGAAGGCCGAGGAGGCCGCGCGCAAGGCGGCCGCCGAGCGTGCCTCTCGCACCGCCGAGCGCGCCACCCTGAGCGCCTCCGTGGACACCGGGTCCTCCGACAACTCGGGCAGCGGCGTCAGCTCGTCCTCGGCCACCGGTTCGGCCGCCGCGGTCATCGCCTTCGTGCAGGCCCAGGTCGGCGACGCCTACGTGACCGGCGGCACCGGCCCCAACTCCTGGGACTGCTCCGGACTCGTGCAGGCGGCCTTCAAGCAGGTCAACATCGACCTGCCGCGCGTCTCCCAGTCCCAGTCGACCGCCGGCACCCAGGTGAGCCTCGACAACCTCCAGCCGGGCGACATCCTGTACTGGGGCGGCGCGGGCAGCGCGTACCACGTGGGCGTCTACGTCGGCGACGGTATGTTCGTCGGCGCGCAGAACTCCTCCACCGGCGTCGTCCAGGCACCGCTGTCGTACGACCCGCCGAGCGGCGCGGTGCGGGTGCTGTAACTCCGGCGCACCGCGAGTACGAACGACGCGGACACGTCCGCACGCGGGGCCGCAGCCACTCGAGGGCTGCGGCCCCGCGGTCGCTCCTGCCGTGCTCGGCACGGGCCGGATTCCCACCGGCCCGTCCACGAGCCGAAGGAGAACCATGCCCAGCGTGTTCGTACAGGGGCGGCCCACCGCCGCCTACCCCCCGCTCGCGCCCCAGGCCCGGCGCGGGTCGGTGCGGCGGATGACCGAGGTCGGCGAAGAGGTGCTGCACAAGCCCTGCCGGGAGGTCACCGAGTTCGGGCCCGACCTCGCCGCGCTCATCGACGACATGTTCCGCACCATGTACGCCGCCGACGGCTGCGGCCTGGCGGCCGATCAGGTGGGGGTCGCCCTCCGCCTGTTCGTGTACGACTGCCCCGACGACGAAGGTGTCCGACATGTCGGGCACACCGTGAACCCGGTGCCGGGTTCCCTCGACCCGGCCGGGCGCCGGCTGCTGGACGAGGGCGAGGGGTGTCTGTCGGTGCCGGGCGCTGTCATGGCCGTGCCGCGGCCCGACCGGGCGTCGTGCGGGGCCTCGACGAGGACGGCGAGCCGCTCGTCGTCGAGGGCACCGGTCACTTCGCGCGCTGCCTCGCCCACGAGACCGATCACGTGAACGGTCAGGTGTACCTGGACCGGCCCTCCGCGCGCGACCGCAAGCGGGCGCTGCGGCAGTCGGCCGACCGGCGCGACGAGGTGTTCGCGCGCCGGGCGGCCAAGGGCAGGGCACTCGAGCAGGCCGAGGGGTGATCGGGCCTGATGCTCAGCCCCGCTGCTCAGGCCGGCAGCTCAGGCCGGCAGCTCAGGCCCGATGCTCACGCCTTCGGCGCGACCTTGCTGAGTCCGTTGATGATGCGGTCCATCGCGTCGCCGCCCGTCGGGTCCGTCAGGTTGGCGAGCATCTTCAGGGTGAACTTCATCAGCAGCGGGTGGGTGAGGCCGCGCTGGGTCGCGATCTGCATGACCTTCGGGTTGCCGATGAGCTTCACGAAGGCGCGGCCCAGCGTGTAGTAGCCGCCGTAGGTGTCCTTGAGGACGCGCGGGTAACGCTGGAGGGCGATCTCCCGCTGGGCCGGCGTGGCCCTCGCGTGGGCCTGGGTGATCACGTCGGCGGCGATCTGGCCGGACTCCATGGCGTAGGCGATGCCCTCGCCGTTGAAGGGGTTCACCAGGCCGCCGGCGTCACCGACGAGCAGCAGGCCCTTGGTGTAGTGGGGCTGGCGGTTGAAGGCCATGGGCAGGGCGGCGCCGCGGATCGGACCGGTCATGTTGTCCGGGGTGTACCCCCAGTCCTCCGGCATGGATGCGCACCAGGCCTTCAGCACCTCGCGCCAGTCCAGCTCCTTGAAGGAGTCCGAGGTGTTCAGCACCCCGAGTCCGACGTTCGAGGTGCCGTCGCCCATGCCGAAGATCCAGCCGTAGCCCGGCAGGAGGCGGTCCTGGGCGCCGCGGCGGTCCCACAGTTCCAGCCAGGACTCCAGGTAGTCGTCGTCGTGGCGGGGCGAGGTGAAGTACGTGCGGACCGCGACGCCCATCGGGCGGTCCTCGCGGCGGTGCAGGCCCATCGCCAGGGACAGCCGCGTGGAGTTGCCGTCGGCGGCGACGACCAGCGGCGCGTGGAAGGTGACCTCGCGCTTGTCCTCGCCCAGCTTGGCGTGGACGCCGGTGATGCGGCCGGTGCGGTCGTCGATGACGGGGGCGCCGACGTTGCAGCGCTCGTGGAGGCGGGCGCCGGCCTTCTGGGCCTGCCGGGCGAGCTGCTCGTCGAAGTCGTCGCGCTTGCGGACGAGTCCGTAGTCGGGGAAGGAGGCGAGGTCCGGCCAGTCGAGCTGGAGGCGGGAGCCGCCGCCGATGATGCGCAGGCCCTTGTTGCGCAGCCAGCCGGCCTCCTCCGAGATGTCGATGCCCATCGCCACGAGCTGCTTGACCGCGCGGGGGGTCAGGCCGTCGCCGCAGACCTTCTCCCGGGGGAAGGCGGTCTTCTCCAGGAGCAGGACGTCGAGCCCCGCCTTGGCCAGGTGGTACGCCGCCGTGGAGCCGGCCGGCCCCGCGCCCACGACGATCACGTCGGCGGTGTTCTCGGAGAGTGGCTCAGTCTCGACGGTCACGGCGGGATCTCCCCAAGTTCGGAATCTGCGTGCCGACCGGCACTGGTCATGGGCAGTCTATTCAGCGACACCCACGACCCGGCTGAAGGGCTGCCCAGTGAACCGAGCTCTGCCCGTTGTACGGTTGCGCGTTCCCACCGACGAGGACGCGGTCGCCTGGCACCGGATCTTCGACGATCCGGACGTCATGGAGTTCCACGGCGGGAGGCCCGCGGAACTGTCCGTCTACGAGGAGCTCACCGCCCGCCAGCGCCGGCACGACGCGGAGCGCGGCTTCTGCCTGTGGACCATGGTGGACGAGGCCGGCACGGTCATCGGCTTCACGGGCGCCCAGCCGTGGCCGCAGGACTGGGGCCCCAAGGGCGAGATCGAGATCGGCTGGCGCCTGGCGCGGGCGTACTGGGGCAAGGGGTACGTCACGGCGGCGGCCCGGCAGACGCTGGAGCGGGTGCGGGCCGCGGGCGTACCGGAGGTGGTCGCCATGGTCGACGCCCGCAACACCCGGTCCATCGCGGTCACGGAGCGGCTGGGCATGCGCCTCGCCGGGGTCTTCACCACCCCGGCCGCGCGGCGGCAGGGGCACTGCTACCGACTCCCGCTGCAACACCGGTGACTCACCGCAACCGACTGCCACAGTGAGCGACTTCGGCGGCTTCCGGGCGGTGCGCGGCGGCGCTACTCTGCCGGGTACCGCTGGGGGGTGACGCCCGTGCGCCCGGTACCCGAGAAGGCCGACGTACGCGTACCGCGCCTGGTCGGCCTGATGGCCGTGGACGCGCGGGAGGAGGCCCACGCGCGGGGCCTGTGCCTGCAGGCACCGGACCGGCCCGACTTCCACCTCGCCGTCGTCGACCACGTCGTACGGCAGTACCCGCAGCCCGGCGCGCGCGTGCCGCGGGAGTCGGCGGTGTACGTGTGGTTCGGCTTCGGCGAGGACGAGGGCGGCGGAGGCATCCGGGAGCCGCGCGTGCCGGGACCGCCGCGGGGAGGGCCGCGGCGGGAGCTGAACGAGCCGGGTCAGGACGGACCGGGCGCGGGAGGGCCCGTCCGGGCGGGGCCGCCGTACTGCGCGACCCTCAGCTCTCCTTGAACCCCCGGTGCAGCGCCACCACGCCACCCGTGAGGTTCCGCCACGCCACCCTCGACCAGCCGGCCTTGCCCAGCCGCTCGGCGAGCGCCGGCTGGTCGGGCCAGGCGCGGATGGACTCGGCGAGGTAGACGTACGCGTCGGGGTTGGACGACACCGCGCGGGCCACCGGCGGCAGGGCGCGCATCAGGTACTCGGTGTAGACGGTGCGGAACGGCGTCCAGGTCGGGTGCGAGAACTCGCAGATGACGACCCGGCCGCCGGGCCGCGTCACCCGGTACATCTCGCGCAGCGCGGCATCCGTGTCCTGCACGTTGCGCAGCCCGAAGGAGATGGTGACGGCGTCGAACGTGTCGTCCCGGAACGGCAGCCGGGTCGCGTCGCCCGCGGTGAACGGCAGCCAGGAGTGCCGCTCCTTGCCGACCTGGAGCATGCCGAGGGAGAAGTCGCAGGGGACGACGTAGGCGCCGGTGCGGGCGAAGGGCAGGGAGGAGGTCGCCGTGCCCGCAGCGAGGTCCAGAACCTTCTGCGCGGGGCGGGCGTCGACGGCCCGGGCGACCGCCTTGCGCCACGCCCGGTCCTGGCCGAGCGAGAGCACGGCGTTCGTCAGGTCGTACCGTTCCGCGACGTGGTCGAACATCGAGGCGACTTCGTGCGGCTGCTTGTTCAGGGAAGCGCGGGTCACGGCCCCATTGTTGCAGCACGCGTCCCTTCCGGCGCGGACGGGCTCACGGCAGCAGGCGCGGTCTCTTGCGCGCGGCGGCGTCCTCCACCCAGCCGAACAGCAGCACGAACACCGCGACCAGGGCCCAGCCCACCCCCAACAGGAACCACTGGCTGCCCAGAGGCAGGTGGGCCTCGAAGGCGGGCACCTCCCAGAACCGGTCGATCAGCGGAACGGCCAGGACGAGGGCGAGCTCGTGCCAGAGGTAGACCGTCACCGCGCGGGTGTTGAAGACGGTCACCAGCCGGTCCAGCGGCCGGCACCGGGCGAGCCCCGCGAAGCCGAGCCCGAGCCGCGCCCTGGAGTACATCAGCAGCGTCACGAACCCGGCCGACCAGAACGCCTGGGCGAGCGGGATGTCGTCGAGGTCGTAGGTGCCGTACTCGTCCTGGTGCGCGAAGGCGTACCAGGCACCGTAGGAGAGCGCCGCGAGAGACAGGGCGACGACCGCGGCGGGCTTGAGGCGGGCCGGCACGCCGTCGCGGTGCGCGAAGCCGAGCATCCAGCAGAACAGGTACGTCGCCAGGTCCAGCAGTCCGCTCCCGAAGCGGTTCTCCGGCGGCTGCCCGACGTAGCAGAGCACCACGATCGGGGCCAGGGACAGCAGCAGCACCGGCACCGGGGCGAGCCGGAACAGCCGCAGCAGCAGCGGTGAGAGCAGGACGAACCACAGGTAGGTCCGCAGGTACCAGAGGATCTCCCAGGCCTGCTCGCCCCACGCGCTGCCCGGCGGGTCGCCGAGCGGCACGATCCAGAAGACGATCTGCCACCCGGGCATCCAGCCGCGCACCAGCATCGCGCCCACCACGAAGAGCCCCCAGCACCAGAACGGCGGGAGCAGGCGGCGCAACCGGCCCCGGATCACCGCCGGGGCCGGCCGGCTGCCGAGCGACCTGGCCATCAGGCTGCCGGCCAGGCCGAACATGACCCCCATGGAGGGGAAGACCAGCCCGGCCCAGGGCCAACCGAAGACGTGGTACGCGACGACCCGGACCAGGGCCAGGGCGCGCAGGACGTCGAAGTAGCGGTCCCGGCCGCCGGCCGCGGGGGCCGTAGGTGCGGCGGCGGACGACGCCGGGCCTGTGCCCGGGGCGCACGGCGCCGGAGCCGACCCGGACGGCGCCCGGTTCGCTACCGGGTCACCCTTGCGGTGCGCCCCCATCACCCGGCCCCCGTCGGCGTCCCCACCTCGCCCGTCCGCTTCAGCTTCTGCCAGCGCAGCCGGCCACCGGTGAGGGCGGTGACGCAGGAGTGGATGAGGACGAGGTACATCATCTGCCGGTACGCGAGCTGCTGGAGCGGCATCATCAGCAGGTACCGGTACTTCTCCCGGTCGAGCCGGAAGGCGTACGCCGCGCACAGCAGCTGCACGCCGAGCACCGCCGACCACGCGAGCAGCGCCGACCGGACGTCGACGAAGATCATCGAGTAGACGGTGAAGACATCGATCAGCGGCGCGAAGACCGGAGTCACGACCTGGAAGAGCACGACCAGCGGCATGCCGACCCGTCCGAAGCGGCCCGAGGGCCCCTTGTCCCTCAGGGAGCCGCGGTGCTTCCACAGCGCCTGCATGGTGCCGTAGGACCAGCGGTAGCGCTGCGACCAGAGCTGCTTCAGCGAGCCCGGCGCCTCCGTCCAGGCCCGCGCGTGCTCCTGGTAGACGACCCGCCATCCGGCGCGGTGCAGGGCGATGGTGATGTCGGTGTCCTCGGCGAGGGTGTCGTCGCTCATGCCGCCGGCCTCCAGGACCGCCTGCCGACGGAAGGCACCGATCGCGCCGGGGATGGTCGGCATGCAGCGCAGCAGGTCGTACATGCGCCGGTCGAGGTTGAAGCCCATCACGTACTCGATGTGCTGCCAGGCGCCGATGAGGGTGCGCCGGTTGCCGACCTTGGCGTTGCCCGCCACCGCGCCGACGGACGGGTCGGCGAAGGGCTGCACCAGGTGCCGTACGGTGTCCGGCTCGAAGACGGTGTCGCCGTCCATCATCACGACGATGTCGTACCGGGCGTTGCGGACGCCGTTGTTGAGGGCTGCGGGCTTGCCCGCGTTGGCCTGCCGGATCACGCGGACGCCGGGCAGCCCCAGCGACTCGGCGATCTCGGCCGTGCCGTCCGTCGAACCGTCGTCCACGACGATGATCTCGATCGGATGGGTGCTGCGCGCCAGCGACTGGAGCGTGTTGGCGATGCACTCCTTCTCGTTGTACGCCGGGACGACCACGCTGACCGGGCCGGTGACGGGCGGTCCCCAGCCGAAGCGGCGTCTGTTGCGCTGTCCGTAGTGGCGGCGGGCGAGGATCACCATCATCCCGAACCGCCCCATGACGGCCACGCCCACGACCATCAGCCCGACCGAGAGCGCGGGCACCGTCCACTCGGCGACGGCGACGGCCGCGATGAGCGCCTTGCCCTCGTAGAGGGTCGTGCCGGTGGCCTGGTGGTGGGCGGCCTGGAGGCCGCCGTGGGTGCCGGATGCCTCAGCCGGGGCCGCGGGCCGGCCGGTGGGCTGCTGCTCGGCCATGGCGCCGCTGATGGTGGTGAAGGTGTATCCCTTCGCCTTCATCTTCTCGATGTACTCGGGCAGTGCCTCGATCGTCTGCGCACGCTCACCGCCCGCGTCGTGGAAGAGGACGGATGCGCCCTCGCCGTCCTCCGGTGTCGCCCACTCGACGATCTTCGAGACGCCGGGCTGCTGCCAGTCGTCGCTGTCGGTGTCGATGAAGACGCTGGTGTAGCCCTCCTCGCCGAGCTTCTCGTAGACGGGCCAGCTGTAGTTGTCGATGGCGTCCGTCTCGGAGGAGTACGGCGCCCGGAACAGCGTCGTGGTGATGCCGGCCGCGCCCGCGAGGGCGAGCTGCGTCTGCTCGATCTCGCGGGTGACGCGGGCGTCGCTCTGGTAGGAGAGGTCGACGTGGGTGAAGGTGTGGATGCCCACCTCGTTGCCCTGCTCGACCAGTTCCCGAACGATGTCCGGGTAGCGCGAGACCATCGACCCGACCAGGAAGAACGTGCCGGGCACGTCGTACTCCTCGAGGATCTCCAGCACCTGGGGCGTCCAGGTGGGGTCCGGGCCGTCGTCGAAGGTCAGGGCGATCGTCTTGTCCGGGACGGAGAGAGTGGTGGCCTGCCCGCCGGGGAAAGTGAGGATCGGCCCGCCGTCGAGGACCTCGTCGGGGACGTCGCTCGCGCCGGCGCCGGTGCGCACGCGCTGGTCGCCGCCGACCTCCGCGCGCAGGTAGCCGTCGAGGAGCATCACGCAGGTCAGGGCGAGCAGGAGCAGCAGAGCGAGCAGCACCCGCGGCCGTTGCAGCGCGGCGGCACGGCCTGCGGCCCGCTCGATGCGGGAGGGGGCGCGGCGGCCGCCCCGTGCGGGCGGGGAGGAGGGAGTGGGCGTGGTCATGGCGGTGGGGGTGTCCCGGTCAGTCGGTGGCGGCGCCGCTGGAGGTGGCGGCGGCGCTCGGGGTGGCGACGGCGCCAGGGGTGGCGGCGCTGGGGGTGGCGGCGGAGGAGGGCGCGGTGGTGGCTCCGGAGGGTGCGGTGGGTGCGGTGGGCGCACCCGAGGGCGGGGTCCCCGTGGGCATGACGCCGCCCTGCGGGCCCGCGCCACCACCGCCCGGGCCGGGGCCGCCACCGTTCTGCCCGCCCCCGAAGGGCAGCAGCGAGGACGGACTCACCGAGGTGCCGATCCCCATGAAGGCCAGGCCCAGCACGGCCGCGTAGCCGACGCAGACCGCCCCGACCAGGAGACCCACCCGGCGCAGCAGCCGTGCGCGGCGTCCGGAGGTGTCGACGAACACGGGCCCCTCCGCGGACCCGCTGCCGCGTTTGCGGCGTCGCCCGCGCGCGGGCTTCTCACCGAGGGCGGCGCGGGAATCGAAGGCAGGCTCGGAATGCATTCCCCGGACGTTAGGGAGCTTTGCCTGTCGCGAACTCGGACCGCGTTATGAGGTTCCGGTGAAAGGCGCCGCAGGCTGTCCGCGCCCTGTGAGACGGCGGCAACCCGGCCTCTTTTCTCAGGAAAGGCCCAGCATCGCGTGACAGGTTCACTCGTCCGACGACGAGAACGGGAGCGTGCTGCACATGAGGGCTTACCGGAAGGCGGCGGCCGGGTGCGCCCTGCTGCTCGCCCTGGCCACCGCGGGATGCGCCGGACCGGACGGCGGCACCAGCGACACGAACGGCACGGAGGACCGGGCCACCGCGGCACCGTCCGAGTCGTCCACGCCGGGCACCGCCTACGCCCCCTACGTCAGCGCCACCACCGCCTCCGCCAACGACTCGGCGGGCTCCCCCGCGACGTACAACCTGGCGTTCGTCATCTCCTCCGGCGACGACTGCGTCCCGCGCTGGAACGGCGTCCAGGATATCGACGACACCTCCGTCGCCTCGCGCATCGCGAAACTGAAGGAGTCCGGCGCCACCGTCCGCGTCTCCTTCGGCGGCGCCTCCGGCACGGAGCTGGCGGCGGTCTGCGACAGCGCCTCCGACCTGGCGGACGCGTACGGCGCGGCCCTGGACGCGGCCGGTGCCACGCGGGCGGACTTCGACGTCGAGGGCGACGACCTGACCGACACGGACTCCGTCGCCCTGCGCTCGGAGGCGATCGCGCTGCTCCAGGAGGAACGCGACGGCCTGGAGGTCTCCTTCACCCTCCCGGTGATGCCCTCGGGCCTGGACTCCGACTCTCTGGCGCTGCTGGCGTCCGCCAACGACCACTCCGTACGCGTCTCCGCGGTCAACCTCATGACCATGAACTACGGGGAGTCCTACGACGGCGACATGGGCGACTACGCCCTCACCTCGGCCGAGGCCGCGCACACGCAGCTCCGTGAGATCTTCGGCACCTCGGACGCGGACGCCTGGCGGAACACGGCACTCACCTCGATGCTCGGCGTCAACGACGTCGCCGGCGAGACCTTCACCCTCGCGGACGCCGCGGAGGTCCGCGCGTTCGCCGAGGAGAAGGGCATCGCCTGGGTGTCGATGTGGGCCGCCTTCCGGGACGAGCAGTGTGCCGAGGACGCGTCGGCCACCGACGCGCTCACCACGTGCAGCGGCGTGGAGCAGGAGGACGGGGCGTTCGGGACGGCGTTCGGCACGTAGGCCCGCCGGACGAGCCCCGTGGGACCGCGCGCTCAGCGCCCCCGGTACACCAGACGGCCGCCCACGACGGTGGCCACGCACGTGGACGCGCCGTCCCGCACGAGCGCGGCCCGGTCGGCTACGTCGAACACCGCGAACCGGGCGGGCTTTCCGGGAGCCAGCCCGGGAAGCAGCACCAGCGGCACCGGCGAGAAGGACGCGGGCCCGGGCAGCGTGGCCGGACGCGCCGCCACGGCGAGCCCCGCCCCGCGCACCGCGTCCAGCGCCGCGCGACTGCGCAGCTCCCCGGCGACGGCGACCGTCCCGTGCGCCAGCATGCGCTGTACCCCTCGGCGTGCGCTGGCGCCCCGCGCTGACGGGTTCGCGCCGAGGAGGGCGAGCGCGCGCTCCCCGGAGATCGGCTCGGTGCCCAGCCGGTCCGCTTCGCGCGGGTCGGGGTGGTACGCCTGCTCCAGCAGTTCCGGCCCGTACGGGTTCAGCAGTCCGGGCGTCAGGATGCCGGGCCACCGGCGCACCCGCGCCCGCGGGTGGTCGGCGACCAGTGCCTCGTACGGGCCGACGGCGGCGAGATGCGCGCCGTCGACCACGACGGCCGTCTCCGGCGAGGCTTCACAGACGTGGATCGTGAGCACGGCGGCCTCAGTTGGGGGCGAGCAGCTTCAGCTCGGGGTGGGCCGTGCCGCCCTCGATGGCGGTGGACGAGATGTGGGAGACGACGCGCTCGTCGACGGGGTCGTTCGCCGGGTCGTCGTGCACGACGAGGTGCTCGTACGTCGTGGCCCGCTGCGCCGGGACGCGCCCCGCCTTGCGGATCAGGTCGATGATCTCCAGCCGGTTGGACCGGTGCTTGGCGCCCGCGGAGGAGACGACGTTCTCCTCCAGCATGATCGAGCCGAGGTCGTCGGCGCCGTAGTGCAGGGAGAGCTGGCCGACCTCCTTGCCGGTGGTCAGCCAGGAACCCTGGATGTGGGCGACGTTGTCGAGGAAGACCCGGGCGATGGCGATCATCCGCAGGTAC
This sequence comes from Streptomyces mutabilis, assembly GCF_014649815.1. Classification (GTDB taxonomy): domain Bacteria; phylum Actinomycetota; class Actinomycetes; order Streptomycetales; family Streptomycetaceae; genus Streptomyces; species Streptomyces mutabilis. The sequence goes on from NZ_BMTT01000002.1 coordinate 554,363, forward strand.
TCGAAGAGCGTGGCCTGCGTACGGCCCTTCAGGTGGTTGTTCTCGGGCTGGTAGGTGTACGGGATGAAGGCGCGGAAGCCGCCGGTGCGGTCCTGCACGTCCCGGATCATGCGCAGGTGCTCGATGCGCTCGGCGTTGGTCTCGCCGGTGCCCATGAGCATGGTGGAGGTCGACTCGACACCCAGGTTGTGCGCGATCTCCATGATCTCCAGCCACCGCTCGCCGGACTCCTTGAGCGGCGCGATGGCCTTGCGCGGACGCTCCGGCAGCAGCTCCGCGCCGGCGCCGGCGAAGGAGTCGAGCCCGGCGGCGTGGATGCGCTGGATCGCCTCCTCGACCGACACCTTCGAGATCCGCGCCATGTGCTCGACCTCGCTCGCCCCCAGGCTGTGGATGACGAGCTGGGGGAACTCCTTCTTGATGGCGGCGAAGTGCTGCTCGTAGTACTCGACGCCGTAGTCCGGGTGGTGGCCGCCCTGGAACATGATCTGCGTGCCGCCCAGCTCGACCGTCTCCGCGCAGCGGCGCAGGATGTCGTCGAGGTCGCGGGTCCAGCCCTTCTCGGTGTCCTTGGGGGCCGCGTAGAAGGCACAGAACCTGCACGCCGTGACGCACACGTTCGTGTAGTTGATGTTGCGCTCGATGATGTACGTCGCGATGTGCTCGGTACCGGCGTACTTGCGCCTGCGTACGGCGTCGGCGGCGGCGCCCAGCGCGTGCAGCGGGGCGTCGCGGTAGAGGTCGAGCGCCTCTTCGGGGGTGATCCGCCCACCGGCGGCGGCGCGGTCGAGGATGGGCTGAAGGTCGGCCTTCTCGGTCACCGGCGTCCCTTTCGCAAGGTTCGTAAGGGTTGTGGACGGACCGGGCCAGCCTACGCCAGCCCTTTCCGGCGCTGATCCTCAGGCCGCGTAGGCGCCCGCGAGCACGCCGAGGAAGGCACCCGCGATCAGGAACGGCCCGAACGGGATGGCCGTCTTGCGCCCCGCCCGCCGGGCGACGACGAGGGCGCCTCCGTAGAGCGCGCCGAGCAGGAACCCGGCGAAGGTGCCGAGCATGACCGTCGGCCAGCCGTACCAGCCGAGGACGGCCCCGGCGGTGAGGGCCAGCTTCACGTCGCCGAAGCCCATGCCGGCCGGGTTGACGAGGAACAGCACGCCGTAGCCGCCGCCGAGGGCGAGGGCGCCCAGCAGGGCGGTCGTCCACTCCCCCGCGTGCTCGGGCACGAGCGCGGTGACGCCGAGGAGGACGAGTGCGGCGCCGGCGAGCGGCAGGGTGAGGGGGTCGGGCAGCCTGCGTACCCGCAGGTCGACGACGGCGAGCAGTACGCCCGCCGGTGCGAGCAGCAGCCAGACGGCCAGCTCCGGACGGGTCCCGGTGGCGGCGGCGAGGGCGGCGCAGACGAGTGCGGTGACGGTTTCGAGGGCGGCGGTACGGGGGCCGTAGGACGCCTCGCCGGTCGCGCACCGCGCGCACCGGGCCCGGCCTACCCAGCCCGGGACCTCGTGCTCCTGCGGACACCGGTCGCGCCACGCCTCCCCCGAGGGGGCGGAGAACCGGTACGCGGCCCGCGGCAGCAGCGCCCCCGTCACCGCGCCCCAGAGCGCGGCGACGAGGACGACCGCGAGATCGACGCTCATCCGGCGGCGGCGACGCCCTCGCGCCAGGTCGGCAGCAGTTCGTCCAGCAGCGCCTCGGTGCGCGGCGGCACGCCGCGCGCCCCGCTGCGGCCGACGAGGTCGGCGGCGAGGGCGTGGAGCCGGTCGGTGTCACCGGTGGTGTGCGTGGCGCGCAGCAGCTCGTGCCACAGGCGCTCGTCCGCGGGGGCGGTGCGCAGTGCCGCGTTCAGCGCCTCGATGGCCTTCTCCGCGCGGTTCTTCTCCAGGTGGAACTCGGAGAGCGCGAGGCCGGTGTCCGCGACGAGCAGCGGGAGCTGCGCGTCGATGATCTCGTGGGTGAGCCAGCGGTAACGCCCCTCGGGCCGGTCGGCGAGCAGCGGACCGCGCACCAGGACCAGCGCGTCGGTGAGCAGCCGCCCGCGCACCTGGCGGCTGCCGACGCCACGCCCTTGCGTGGCCTCGTAGTAGAGGGAGCGCAGCACGTCGAGGTCGGAGACGACGGACTTGGCGAGGGTGAGGCGTCCGGTGGCGTCGGTGCCGAGCCGCGGGGTGCCGTCGGGGTCGGTGCCGAGCCAGGCCCGCAGTCGCTCCAGCAGCGCGTCGCGCACGTCCGCCGTCACGCCGCGCGGCCACAGCGCGGAGGACAGCACGCGCGGGTGGACGCCCTCGCGGTGCAGCAGCAGCAGCGCGAGCGCCTCGTGGAGCAGGGCGCTGCGCTCGCCGTCGGGCGCGTCCAGGCCGATGATCTCGTACGTCCCGACGAGGCGGGCGTACACCGCGGGCCGCCCCTGCTCGCTGACGTCGACGAGGAAGGGCGGGGTGTTGGCCGTCCCGGACGCACCGCCGGGCCCGTCGGACCCACCCGGTCCGTGCTCCGGGTCGGCGTCCGTGAACAGCTCGACGACGGCCCGCTGCTGGGCGGCCGGCAGCGTCTGGGCCTCCAGCTCCAGCCCCAGCAGCGGCGCGAGCAGCTTGCCCTCGCCGGTGATCTGCATCTCCCAGGCGGCGCCCGGGAGGTCCGTGCCCTCGGTGCCGACGAGGTAGCCGATGCCCAGGCGCCCCGCGTCGGCGGCGAGTTCGGCGAGGCGGAGGGCGTCCTCGTCGGAGGGCTGGGAGGCGAGCAGGACCAGGTGCGGGGCCCAACGCGTGTGCTGGGCGGGCCCGGTGCGGCCGGTGAGCACGGAGTCGTGCCCGGCGGCGCCGAGTGCGCCGCGCCGCTGCCGGGTCTCGGCCGACATGGTCTCGAAGAGGTCCTCGAACCCGTCGAGGTGCCGGATGCGGTTGGGGGCGAGCGGCGTGAGGTCGTCCCCGAACCCGACGAGCGTGATGGTCATGCGGTCCGACCAGCCGTTGGTGGCCAGTTCGGCGGCGACCGACGCGAACACGGCGGTCCGGTCCGCCTCGCTGCCGCCCAGCGAGACGATGCCGGGCACCGACTCCAGGTTCAGCAGCAGCCGGGAGTCGTCCATGGTGCCGAGGCTGACCAGCCCGGGGTACGGCGCGGCGGTGTCGACGTCCTCGTACCGCTCGGCGTCGGCGCGGGCCAGCAGCCAGAAGGTCTGGTCCTGCCCGAGCTGCCAGGGCGCCGGCGGCTTCCCGGCGGGCTGGGCGAGCTGGAGGTGCAGGTCGCCGTTGCCGCCCAGCCAGGCCGCGTACACGACGGGCAACGGTCGCGACTCGGCGGCGAGTGCGGCGGCGAGCCCGCGCAGCGCCCGGTCCAGCAGGCGTACGCCCTCGGGGTCGGCGCCGACGAGCAGCGCGTCCTGCACGTCCTGGGCGTCGCCGGTCGGCGTGGGCGGCTCCATGCCGCGCCGCCCGCCGACGCTGCCGAGCGCCGACTGCCACAGCGCCTGCCGGCGCCGGCGGCCGAGGGCGCCGAGGAGACCGGCGGCGAGGAGGGGGGCGGCGAGGAGTGCCTCGGGGAGCCCGAAGGAGTGGCCCGCCGCCGCGGGGGTGGCGGCGTGGTCCTGCCCGGTGCTGGGGGCGGGAGTGGCGGGCGCGGGTCGCTGCTCGGGGAGGGAGACCTGGGCGTCGTCGCCGCCCCCGTGAGCGCCGGAACCGCCGTCCTGGGCGCCGGATCCGCCACCGCCCTGCGCGTGGTCGCCGGTCCGGGCGTAGTCGCTGATCTGCTGCTGCACCTGCTCGGAGACGTTCGGCGCCTCGCCGGGCATCTCGACCAGCTCGCCGCCGCGGGCGTCGCCGGGCATCTCCATGATCCAGCCGGGCCGGATGAGGCTGGCCTCGGACAGCTTGGACCCGTCCGGCTGCACGCGGTCCTTGTTGAGCTCGAAGATCTCCTTGTACCGGCGCCCGTCGCCGAGGTGCCGGTCGGCGATCTCCCAGAGGGAGTCGTGGTGACGCCCCTCGGGAGGCTGGATCCGGTAGTACTTCGTGTCGCCGTGCGCGGCCGAGCCGCCGTCGGCGCGGGCGGCGGCCTGACCGGCCTGCTCGGCGAGGGCGCTCGCCGTCCCGGCGGCCTGCTCCTGCTGCTGGGCGAAGATCCCCGGCGTCTGCTGCGCCGCGGCCACGGAGGGCTTCTGGTTCCCCTCCATGCTCTGCCCGAGCTGCGACAGTCCCGGCGTGAGGCTGGCCGCGGTCGCGCCGACGAGCAGCAGGGCGGCGACGAGTTGCCGGGCCAGCAGCTGACTGGGCCCGGACCCCGGCACCCGCCCCGGCACCCCGACGCCGGACAGCGCGGCCTTGACCTCGACGAGCACGCAGGCGGTGAACTGCGCCCAGGCGAACCAGACGACGACGGTCAGGATGTGCAGGAAGGTCTGGACGGTGATCTCACGCTGCAGCCAGTCGAGGCTGGGCGCCCCGTCGGGCAGCGGCCAGCCGATCTGCGTGGCCAGTGCGAGCGGAACCCCGACGACCAGCACGAGCAGCACGACGAAGGCGAGGAACGCCTTGACGAAGTCCCCGAACGACCGCCGTCGCACCCGCACCGGCTGCGGCGTCCGGTTCCTCGGTGCCGCCGAGGGAGCCGTCGAGCTTGATGAGCTTGAGGTGCGGCGTCGCGGCATGGGCGGTGTCCTGGGTCGTGGGCCGTGTCGGAGAAGGGCGGCGGGAACGTCCGGTATGAGGGATGTGCTGAGCCTACAGAGATCTTATGGACTACCGCCGACAGCGTCGAAGGCCCGCGTGAGCACGCCATCGCAACGTCCGTCCGCTTGACACCCTTTGCCCCGTAACGCCGTCAACCCTTCACCGCCCCCACACAATCCCCAGAAACCGCCCAGGCCCCCTGCACCACCCCCTGATAGCTTCGTTCCCTCTCGCAACGCCGTACCCCGGGGGGAACAACCGTGGCCCGCAGCGCCCTCACCATCTCCGCCGCCACCTTCACCGCGACGGCGGCACTGCTCCTGACCGCGTGCGGCGGGGGCGGGGACGACTCGTCGTCGGAGGACATCAAGGGGGCGGACACGGGGGCGGGCAGTTCCTCGCCGTCGGCGTCCGCGTCTGCGGCGGCAGACGCCGGGCGTCCGGAAATCACGCTTCCGAGCAGTTTCCGGCTCACCTTCGAGGACTGGACGGCCGACGACCCCGCCCGGCAGGCAGTCCTGAACGATGGCAAGGAACAACTCCGGGCGGGCTACGCGGCCATCATCGCCGACAACCCCGACAGCGAGGCGCTCGCCTTCTACGACACCGAAGCCGGCCTCTCCCAGGACCGCGAGTGGATCAGGTCGTACACGGACAAGGGACTGACCGTCATCGGTGAGTTGCCGGTGTTCGAACCGGAGGCGACGCTCTTCGCGAAGGAGACCAAGGCGCAGCTGAAGTACTGCACGGACGAGAGCGAAGCACGCACCAAGAACCGCAAGACGGGCAAGGTCGAGGCCAACCCTCCCGGCACCGACCCGAAGGTCGCCTACACGGTGACGATGCAGAAGAACGACCAGGGCGTGTGGCAAGCGGTGTCCACCGAGTCGAAGAGGGGCGGGTGCTCCTGATGCGGTGGCAGTCGAAGTTCCTGGCGGGAACGCTGGCTCCGGTCATCACGCTCGTTCTCGCCAGTACGTCGGCGCAGGCGTTCGGTGGCGGCGGCACCAAGGACGAGACCAGCGGCAGTACGGACGGCAAGGGGTCGCTGTCGTCCTCCGTCTCCAGCATTCGCATCACCTACGTCAGCGGTGGGGACGGTGGCGGCGAGCAGGGCAACCTCACCGCCATCGATCCCGACTGGGAGCCTCCCGCATGCTGGTACGAACCCGCATTCACGCCCGAGCAGCTCAAGAAGTTCGTGGAAACGGACGGTGGGGGCGACGTCGGTATCCATGAATCGTGGTTCGGCGAGGAGTTGTGGACCGACCACTACCGCGACGGCAAGCCGGCGGACAACTTCGACCTGCACAAGCCCACGAACAGCGTCGCCGACGGCTACAAGGACTACAACCTCGGCAAGAAAGGCTACTTCTGGCGAGGCGTGGCGCCCGACGATTCGGACCCTGAGTCCTGGGACTGCGGCCGCATCATGTTCTGGGTCGACGCGAACCAGGTCCCGGACGACCCGCACGCGCCCACCCCGGAGATGCTCGCCGACTACGCGTACAACAAGGTGAAGATCCCGAAGACAGAGGTGGATCTGAAGCCTCAGACCAAGTCCACCGTGAACCTCCCCACCTGGGTCTGGCTCGACAAGGGCACCTTCAAGGAGGTCAAGGTCCGCGCCGAACTCCCCAACACGGGCCTGTGGGCCGAGACCACCGCCAAGCCGGTCGCCCTCCACCTGGAGCCCGGCACGGACGACGCCGAGACCTTCCCCGCCTCCGGCGACTGCGAGATCAATGCCGACGGCTCCATCGGCACGCCGTACACGAAGGGCAAGGCCGACGAGACCCCGCCCTGCGGCATCCGCTATAGGCGCGCCTCGAACGGCGAGCCGTACCAGCTGAAGGCATCGGTCACCTGGGAGATTTCCTGGGAGGGTTCCGGCGGCACCGCGGGCGACCTCCCGGACGGCACCTTCGAGACGACGCAGGACATGCAGGTCCAGGAGATCCAGTCCATCAACCGCTGAACGGATCCTCGGCCCGCTCCGCGGTCATCTCCTTGGCCCGGGAATTCGCCAGGCACGATTCGATGAGCTGCCCGAACACCGCCGCACTCTCGGCATCGACAGTCCGCAGAGCGAAAGCCAACGGCTCGACGCCCTACGCCGCGACGAGGTCACACCACACGTACTTGCCCCGGTTGGCTCCCCTGGCCAGCGGCTGCCACCCCCACACGTCGGCGCACGCCCGCACCAGCGCGAGCCCCCGCCCCTCCTCCGCCTCCGCGAGCGACGCCCACTTTCCCGGCGGCTCGGGCGGTTCGGGGTCGGCGTCCCACGCCCCCACCCGCAGCACGCCGGCCGCCCACCGCACCCGCAGCGCGGCGGGTCCCTTGGTATGGCGTACGGCGTTGGAGACCAGCTCGGCAGCGATCAGTTCGGCGGTGTCCACGAGGCGGATGAGACCGTGCATGGTGAGGATGAGCCGGAGGGTGCGGCGGGAGACGGTGACTGCGCGCAGGTCGTTCGGGATGTAGAGGGTGTACTCCCAGGGGGTGGCTGACTCTGCCGGTCGGGATTCGGGCATGGGTGAACTCCGGTCAGGTGGGAGAGAAGCGGCCGGTGGCATCGCCGCCTCGCCAGGGCATGACGAAGCGGTGCACTTCCGACCTCGGAAGTAGCGCCGCGTATGCGGTACGCCACTGAACGTAGAGCAAAAATTTTTGCCCGCGCAAGCCGTTGCCCTAATCTGACCCTCGTAAGCGGTACATCGGTGGGTGAGTTGAGAGCCGGAGGGGACGCGTGGCACCAAGGAGCCGACCGACGGCGCGGCAGGTACGTCTGGGCACGGAACTGCGCAGACTGCGGGAGGCCGCCGGGCTGAAAGCCCGTGAGGTCGCCGGACTGCTCAGCTCGACTTCGGCTCAGATGAGTCAGGTCGAGGCCGGCTTCGCCGGAGTGAGCGAAGAGCGTGTGCGCCGATTGGCCGCCCACTACGCCTGTTCCGACGACGCCTTGGTCGATGCTCTCGTGGCGATGGCCACCGACCGCACCCACGGTTGGTGGGAGGAGTTCCAGGGCGTCCTTCCCCCGGTCTTCCTGGACGTCGCCGAAGTGGAACAGCATGCGACGTTCCTGCGCGAAGTCGTCATCACGCACGTGCCCGGACTGCTGCAGACCCCGGACTACGCCCGCGCGGTCTTCGGCTACATGGTCCCGGAACTGCCCGACAGCGAGCTGACTCCGCGCGTCGAGCACCGGATGAAGCGCCGGGCAGTCATCGAGCGCGCACCTGCTGTCCCGTACGAGACCATCGTCCACGAAGCCGCGCTGCGCATCCGCGTGGGCGACCGCAAGGTGACTCGCGCCCAACTGCACAGAATCCTGGAGGAGACGGAGAGGGAGAACATCACGGTACGAGTCGTCCCCTTCGACACCGACCACTTCGCCGGTGCCAGCGCCGCCATGATGCACGTGGGCGGCCCTCTACCCCGCCTGGACACCGTGCTGCGCGACTCCCCCAGCGGCACCGCCTTCCTGGACGCCGAATCTCAGCTCGACCGTTTCCGGAAGCTGTTCCGTAAAGTGGAAAAGGCTGCACTCGCCCCCGCCCGGACGCGGGACTTCATCCATAACCTGGCGAAGGAACTGTGAGGCGCGACGCGTGACCGTCCCCATCGACTGGCAGAAGTCCTCCTACTCCGAGGGAGGCGACGGCAACACCTGCGTGGAGATAGCCCCACTCGCCACCCGCGTCGCGATACGTGACTCCAAGGACCCCTCCCAGGGCACAGTGACCGTCCCGGTCGAGGCCTTCACCGCACTCGTCCAGAACCTCAAGACGGCATCCCACTGACCCTCCCCACCCGTGCGATAAGTTCGTACGCACGTTTCGAGCAGCAGGCATCGCACGTGCACGGGGGAGAACACGGTGTCCCACAGGCCGACGGACTGGCACGTACTCGACCTGGAGAAGGACCCGACCCCGGGCGACCCGCAACGCATACGCAAACTCGCCGGCACGCTGCACGACTTCGCCGACGACGTGGCGGAGGCGCTCCGCGACCTCAAGGGCATAGCCAAGGAGGACGAGATCCTCTCTTGGGCGGGCAAGACGGCGGACGTGTTCGCCGAGGAGTTCGAGGACGTCCCGAAGAAGCTACGGAAACTGAAGAAGTCGTACGACCTGGCAGGCGACGCGCTGGCGAGTTTCTGGCCCGACCTCCAGGACGCCCAGGAGAAGGCCGACAAGGCCCTGCGCGACGGCCGTAAGACGCGCGACGAACTCACCACCGCCCAGACGGCGTTGTCGGGAGCGAACGACTGGGTCCGCACCGCTACCGAAAAGGTGGACTCCTACGACCCCGCCAAGAACGGCGGCAAGGACATCCCCAAGCCCGACGAGGCCGACGTACGGCGTGCCACCCGCGACGCCCAGCACGCGAAGGCCCGCCAGGCCACGGCCGAGCGGAACGTCGAGAGCGCGAAGGACGCCCTGGACGCGGCCAGGAAGCTCGCCGCCCAGGCCAAGGGGCTGCGCGAGGACGCCGCGCGCCGGACGGTGACCAAGCTCCAGGAGGCGTCGGACGCCGGTATCCCGAACCGGCACTGGTGGGAGGAGATCGGCGACTGGGTCTCCGACCACTGGGACGAGATCGTCACCGTCTGCAAGTGGGTCGTCGCCGTCGTCGGGATCATCGTGATGATCGTGGGCGGCCCACTGGGGTGGCTGGTGTTCGCGGCGGCCCTGGTCGTGATGGCCGACACGATAAGAAAAGTCATCAAGGGCCAAGCGGGCTGGGGCGACCTCCTATGGGCGGCACTGGACTGTATACCGGCGACCAAGGGCTTCACCAGCCTCGCGAAACTCGGCAAGCTGTGGAAGGCGGGCGGGCTAAAGGCGCTAGGCGCCGGCTTCATGGGAGGTATAGGAGGAGGCCTCAAAAACCTGGCCGACGGTGTGCGCGACTTGAGGAATGTACGTTTCTCACTGTTCAGCATGATGGGCAAAAGTAAATGGTGGAAAGCGGACTCTTCACGCATAGCCCCTCCCAGCCGACACACTGATGACGCTCTCCCCTCCGACATGCCTGTCTACCATAAGCCCGGAGCAACCGCGATCGGATACGATCCAGCGACACTTAGGAACTTTGATGTCGCGAAGCGACTCCCTGGATACCAGGACGTCATCATTCATGGCACGACTGATGGACGGATGGTCGCGGGTCAGGTAAACCGAGCCGGACAAAGGGCAGGGGGACACGACGTTCACCCCAATCACGTGCTTGATACGATAAACCGCATACCCGGCTACAACGGCGAACCGGTACGCATGCTCACCTGCCACTCAGGCGCCGCCCAGCCCGAAGTGATTCAGAACATGGCTAATTCCCTCGGCGTGCCGGTCAAGGCGCCGACCAACGCGGTAGGTGTCCCCAGCTTCGGAGAGGGTCCGTTTACTCCCAAGATCAAGGACGATGGGGTGTGGCTCACCTTCCTGCCCATGGTCTGAGATAGCTGCAACAACCAGGAGCACCCATGATTCGCCCCGTAGGTTTCTTCTCAGAACTCTCTCCCGGATGGGGGTTCCCAGAGGACGGCTCGATCAGAGATGCAGTGCGACCTTCAGGCGAGCGAGATGAGTCGGACATCGTCTCCTACCTGATGAACGGGACAGGAATCTGGAGCGAAATGAGCGCCGGACCTGACGTGTTGAGTCCTGACGGACCGCTACTGACCGGCATCGGATCCCTCTACACCGACGGGGAATGGATCTGGCGCGGAGACCTTCCCCACTATGTGTCCACCCATCACGTCAGTCTACCCGCAGAATTCCTCAGGCATGTCAGAGATTTGGGATACTCGCCTCCGAAGGTACCGGACAGCAGGCTTACCGAGATTGCAGTGGAGGACCTCGGGATGGATATCGGTTAGCTGTTCACGCCAGATACAGAAAGAGATTGTGGTTGCGATGCCCAGCTTCTCCCTCGCCGTTCCGGACTCATGGTGGGAGTTTGACATCCGTCCAGAGGGGCGTGAATCAACGGTACGGACGCTGGTGGACGAACGGGTCCGAGAATCGGCTGAGTTGGCCCCGTACCGCAAGGATGTGACGGCAATGCTCCGCAAGATGGCCAAGGACGCCCACGACTCCGGCGCACTCTATATGGGCTGCATGGCCGAGAATTTCGACGGCGTCCCGCTCTCCGCGACCGTCACCGTCTCCGTGCTCGGTGCCAAGAACAAACAGGGCGCCGCTCTGTCCACCGACCCCCGTGCCATCGCCGAAAGCCTGCGTACGATCACCCCTCGTCGTGAAGGGGACGCCTGGCGAACGGTCACGACCGTGGATCTGCCGGAGGTGGGCATGGCGGCGCGGACGTACGGCGTCGAGGACGTGCCCGTGGCCCAGGGCGACAGTCGTACGCTGCGCATGGTGCTGACCCAGACGTACATTCCCGTCCCGGGAACCACCGACCAGGTCGTCCTCGTCTCCGGGGCCAGCCCGGTGCTGGATCTCGCCGAGGCGTTCCACGACATCTTCGACGCGGTCACCAGCACCTTCCGTTTCGTCTGACTGTTGGGGGCTTCGGGCCATGGGCAAGGGCAAGAGCGACCTCGCGCTGCCGCTCTCCGAGATGGAGGACTACGGGCGCCGGCTGCGGTCTCTGAAGACGCGGCTGAACCACACCAAGAAGCTCTTCGAGTCGTACAAGGACGACATCGGCGACGGCAGCGTCAACGACGCCCTCGGCGACTTCGAGTCCAACTGGGAGGACGGCCGCGAGGACATCACCCAGCAGCTCGACGCCCTCGCCGACATGTCGGACGCCGTGGTCCGGGAGTTCAAGAAGCTCGACGACGACCTCACCAAGAAGGTCAACGATGCCGTGAAGACGGAGGACAAGCGGGGAGGGAAGGACGGCGGCGCATAGTGCGACGCACGGAACTCCGGGGAGGGGCTCACTCGAGAGGAATGGAGAACATGTGGTTGAGCTACGAAGAAGGGGACTGGGTGGAGACGGCCGTGCAGCTGGCTGTCCGCAGGCCCGACGTCACTTCCTCTCCTCCTCCGGAGGTCACACAAGGACTTCCCGCTTCCCTGACTGTGTATGAGAGGTGTCCTGGAGGAGTGAATGGTCAGCTCCTCAAGCTCCTGGAACAGATCGAGCCCTACTCGGCGGAGATCAGCACTCTCGTGGCCCAAGGATATGAAGTATCGATCCGAGTGACGGGCTTCGTCGGGAACGGGAGTAGTTTTTCCCTGACTCCCGACGTGATCACCCGAGTTGCTGCTCTGGACGTTCCGCTCACAGCTCACCCCACCACAAGCAACCGGTAACGGGAAGAATGACGATCTCGGACTCATCGTGGGACAACCCGACGGCCGCCCTTCTCATCTCCGGCAAGGGCCTGACCCCTCGCATCGTCACACAGACACTCGGTATCGTTCCGTCGTCCGCCCTCCTACCGACGAATCGTTCCCGTGTCCAGCCCGACGAACGGGTCTGGGCGGTCCGTATCACTACCACGCCCGACCAGGGATTCGACAGTGCGCTGGACGAGCTGATCGACCTCATGGCCGACAAGTTGCGGGACATTCAGAAGCTCAGTCAGGCCGGGCTCACTGTGCAGATCGACCTGAGTGGCCGGGTGGCCACTCGTGCCGATGGCTTCGTCTCACCGCGCAGCCTGTCGCGCGTGGCCGCTCTGGCCATTCCGCTGTCCTTCACCGTCGGCGTGCCCCTGTCCGAACGCTCCGAGGACGCGTGGGACTCGCTGCCCGCGGCCGACGGTGCTCATCGGGCGCCTGTACAAGGACAGGTGTAACCGGTCCGACATCGATCCCGCCACCGTCGGTGATCAGGACGGTACGGCCGTCGACGCCGAGTGCTCTCTGCGGTGCTGCCTGGACGACCATCGGAGTAAGCGGAACTCGGTATCTCCTCGGGCTCGTGCCTGACGGTCCTCAGCGGTTCACCGACTGGATCTCCTGCACCGTCACGTCCTGCGTGGCGCCGAACGTGCCCTCCGGGAGGTCGCCGCCCTCGCCCGTGGTGCTGGTCCACGAGATCTTCCAGGTGACGGTGGCCTGCAAGGCGTACGCGCCGTCGGAGCCCGAGGCGCGGAGGTAGGTGACGCCGCAAGGTGGGGTGTCGTTCGCCTTGCCGTCCGCGTACGGCTCGCCGATGCTGCCGTCGGCGTTGATCTCGCAGTCGCCCGATGCGGGGTAGGTACGGGCGTCGCTCGTGCCCGGGTCGATGTGGAGGGAGACGGGTTCGGCGGTGGTGGTGGCGGAGAGGCCCGTGCCGGGGAGGCTGGCGGTGACGGAGATCTTCTTGAACCTGGCCTTGTCGAGCCAGATCCAGGTGGGGAGGTTCACCTTTGTGGCTCCGGCCGGCTTCATCTCGATTTCGGTGCCGGGGACCGGGAGTTCGTCATAGGCGTATTCGGCGAGAATCTGCGGAGACACGGCCAGCGGCTCCTCGGGCACCTGGCCCTCGTCCACCCAGAACGGCTGCTTGTTGCACGAGTTGGCCTCCGGGTCATCCAATCGGTTGGGGTTCTTCACCGCAGCCCAGAACATTCCCTCGCCCTGCTTGTCGAGGTTGTAGTTCTTGTAGGGCTCGCCATCCTTGTAGTACGAATCCAGCGAGTCACCGATGAAGTCTCCGACACCTCTCAGGAAGAACAGGCCGTCGAGTCCCCGCCACAGCTTCACGGTCTTCTCGATCTGCTTGGGTGAGAACGCGGGCTCGTACCAGCAGGCGGGTGGCGTCCAGTTGCTGTTCTCCGGCGTGAGCGTGCCCGTGCCGGTCGGCTCCGAACTGCCGTTCACACTGGTCGTGACCTTGGTCTCGGCCCTGATGACGCCGTCCCCAGTGGAGCCTGTGGCGTTGCCCTCCGTGCCACCGCCGGCGTCACGGCCGCCACCGGCGACGGCCACGGACGGCACTGCCGTCACGGCGAGGGCAAGGGCGGGGACGAGGAGCCTCCGTGTTGCAGTGGGGCGACGCATCACATGCACCTCTTCGCCGCATCGGTCGAGGACACGCTCGTGGTCTGCCACACCCCTTCTGCGTTCTTCTCCAGCCGGGTGTTGTAGAAGACGTAGTCGCTGGGCGATCCCGTGACGGAGCGGTCGACCTTGCCCGTCTTGCGGTCCTTCGGGTACGTGCCGGTCGCGTCCATGCAGTACGTGACCGTCGCGGATCCGTCCTTCGCCAACGTGACCTCACGGTCGTAGTAGCGGGTCTCGCCCGTGAAGCTACGGTTGTTGTCGTAGAAGGACTTGATGTAGGTGGCAGCCGACATGAGGGCTGCGTCCTTCGAGTAGAACTCCAGCGCCGGGTGCTTCTCCGCGTCCACGACGATCGCCTCGTCGATCGAGTTGATGCGCCGCTCATTGTCGGCCAGCACCGCGTCCTTGACCGGGTCACCGGTCGCACCGCCCTCGAAGACGTTCTTCACGTCGGACGGCAGCTTGATCTCCGGACGGTCGACGCCGTCCTCGCTCGCCGAAGGCGACGGCGGCGCCGACGCCGAAGCCCCCGTGTCCGCTCCCGCGATCTTGTCCTTGCCGGAGTCCTCGGAGTCCGAGCCGCCGCAGCCGGAGAGGAGCAGGGCGACCGCTGCCGTCAGGGCGGCGGCGGCGATGGTCGGGCGTGTGCGCATGGGAGTCGTACCTCCGTTGGTGGGGGGATGGAAGCGAGGGGCGGGAGGGTGGCGGCGCGTGGGTCAGCCCACCTCGTTCTCCGCCACCGCCTGCCCGTGGACGACCACGTCGCCGCCGTAGAACATCCCCGTGAAGACCGGGGAGTAGGTGAGCTGGACCTCGACCTGCACCTGCGCGGCGTCGGCCACCACGCAATGCGTCCCGGCGATGTCCGCGCCGGTCATGTTCATCTCGGCGGCGAAGGCCTTGACCCTCGCGTCGCAGTTCTCGTAGTTGATGGGGGCGGGGCCGCCCACGTCGTCGTAGAGGGCCTCGCGGTCGATGTCCTGGGCGGCGTAGCGGGCGGCCTGCTCGGCGATGTCCGCGGCGCGTTCCCGCTTGGAGATGGACATGCCGCCGTCGATGACGAAGGCCGAGAGGGCGAGGAACACCAGGGCGAAGATGATGACCGCGCCGGCGCCCGAGCCGCGGTCGTCCAAGTGGGCGCGCAGGTGGGCTAGCCGGCCGCGTACGAGGGATCTCACGCCGTCCTCCGGTACGGGTCCAGCGGGGAGCTGAAGGTCGCCGAGAGGGTGGTGGGTATGTCGAGCCCGATCATCGCCAGGCCGCGCACCTCGCAGCTGACCTCCACCGTGAAGAGGGTGTCGGGCTCGAAGCCCGCGCTCTTCTGGACGACCGAGACCGGGCCGGAGCAGACGTCCGCGAGGTTGGCCTCGGCGGCCCTCTTCGCCTCGGCGATCGCCGTGCCGTGGTCCTTCTGGATGGAGCCCGCGCGGGCGGCGTCCCGGGCGGCGCCGTCGAGGGCGCCGCGGCCTTCGACCAGCTGGCCGAAGGCCACCAGGACGAGGATGAAGAGGATCATCACCGGGGCGAGGATGACCACCTCGATGGTGGACAGGCCGTCGTCGTCCGATGTCCGGCGGCGGTTCCCGGGCGCCGTCGGGCCGAGGACGCGCAGGGTGACACGCATTCAGTTCCCCCCGTCCTCGACGAAGCGCTCCACCGGCCCCATCGACTCCGCGTGCACCGTCAGGTCCAGCCCCGGGAACACCGTCGGGATGCGGGCCGTGATCTCCACGCCGACCGTGTCCTGTTGCGGCTGGAGCGTCTTCACGTTCGGTGCGATGACCAGTTGGGGGCCCAGTTGGCTGATGTAGCTGTCGACCACGTTCTGCGCCTCGCCGCGCCAGCCGCCGGGCTGGGCGTCGGCCGTCGCGCGGGCCTTGCGGGCGCCGGCCTGGGCCGCCGCCTGTGCCACGTGGTCGGCGAAGAAGTACAGCCCGAACTGCACCGTCGCGAAGATCATGAAGAACAGGACCGGGGTGAGCAGTACGAACTCGATCGCGGTCATGCCGGAATCGCCGCGGGTGGCCGCCGCCTCGCGCGCGGTCTCCACCCTGCGGCGCACCCGTCTCAGCATGCTCCCCGGCATCCCCGTCAACCCCGTTCGTCGCGTCGTGCGATCAGCAGGTGCTGCCCGCGTCCGCGCCCTTGATGCAGTCGCCGACCTTGTTCGCGCCCTCGCTGAGGGCGGCGTTGATGATGGCGGCCACCACGCCGACGATCGCCACGACGACCGCCGAGATGATGACCCACTCGACGGCGGACGCACCGCGGTCCAGTTCGCCGGAACGGGCGCGGTCCACGCGGGCGCGCAGGAAGGTGATCAGGAAGTCCACGGGCACGATGCCCGTGGTGCCGGTGCGGAGGTTCCGTCCGTTCATGTGGAATTCTGTCCTCTCGTATCAGTTTCTGGAAG
Organism: Streptomyces mutabilis; assembly: GCF_014649815.1. Lineage (GTDB taxonomy): Bacteria > Actinomycetota > Actinomycetes > Streptomycetales > Streptomycetaceae > Streptomyces > Streptomyces mutabilis. The sequence goes on from NZ_BMTT01000002.1 coordinate 570,412, forward strand.
CGAAGCCGCTTTTGAGCCTCTTGGCCCTCTGGAGCCGAGAAAGCCGCCGCGTCACACCTGAAACACCCGCATCGCCGCCGGATAGATCAGGAACACCAGGAACCCGGCGCACAGCAGGAGCTGGGCCACGAGCATCGACTGGGACTTCTCCCCCGCGCTGCCCTCGATCTCGGCGAGTTCGCGGTGCCGCATGGTCTCGGCGCGGGAGGCGAGGGACTCGCGGACCTTGGCGCCGTCGTCGGCGACCAGGGCGAGGGAGGCGGAGAGATCCTTGAGTTCCTCGACGCCCAGGTCCTCGCCGAGCTGTCCGAGCGCCTGCCACTGGCTGATGCCCGTGATGCGCGCGTCCGACAGGGCGTTGCGGATGCGGTGGGTCGCCCAGCCGTCCGACACCTCCGCCGCCGCCATCAGCGCCTCGGGCAGACCACGGCCGCCGGCCAGGCTCATGGAGACCAGGTCCAGGTACGCGCCGATCACGCGCCGCAGGTCACGGCGCTTCTCGGCGGCGTCCCGGCGTACCTCCAGGTCGGGGAGGAAGAAGAAGATCACCGCGCAGAGCAGGGCCAGCCAGACGGGGATGACCGGGCTGTCGTTGAAGCCGAGGGTCCACACGATCGCGAACAGGAACGGCCCGAAGAACAGGCCGCCCACCGCCAGCAGCGCCTTGGTCGCCAGGAACTTCTCCCAGCTGCGGTCCAGCACCGCCAGGTCCGCGCGCAGCGAGCGCTGCTCCCAGCCCTGCTGCAGGTACAGCTCGGCGACGCGGGCACCGACCTGGGCGCGCAGCGTGCCGAAGCGGCCGGTGTCCTTCGCCGTGCGCGACGACGATTCGTACGCCGCCCCGCGCGCCCGCATCGCGTCGATGCGGGCGACCTGCTGGATCGGGCTCTGCCTGCTCGGCATCAGGGCGCGGACCAGGGCGTAGATGCCCAGGCCGATGACCGCGCCGACCAGGACCGGCATCGTCAGGTTCATCGTCGTACCCCCTCGTCCCCAGACGCCTGAGACGGCTGGGACGGTTGCGGCAGGCGCTGCGCGGTCTGGCCCGGCTGGGCAGCCGCGTGCTGCGGCTGACCCGGCGTCCGGGGGCGGACGAACTGGACGTCGGAGTGGTCCCGGACGAGGAAGCGCTCCGGTGTCTCGATGGTCGACAGCTTGCGCAGCCACCAGAAGCCCAGCGCGAACAGTCCGCACACGCAGGCCAGGACGAGCTGGCCGACGGGTGATCCGTACGGCTCGACGAAGTCCCGGTTGAAGATGGACAGGCCGAGGACGAAGAGGACCGACACCGCGACCACGATCTGGACGGAACGGCGGGTCGAGGCGCGCTGGGCCATCACGCGCTGGCGCATGTCGACCTCCTCGCGCGCCGACTTGGCGAGCGCGCCGAGGACCTGGCGCAGACCGGGGCCGCGCAGCCGCGCGTTGAGGATCAGGGCGGCGACGATGATGTCGGCGGACGCGTCGTCGATCTCGTCGGCGAGGTGCTGGAGCGCGTCGGGCAGCGGGGTGCGCGAGCGCAGCCGGTCGACCAGGGCGTCCAGGTGCGGGCGCAGTACGGGCGCGGCGGCGCGGGCGGAGGCCGGGATGGCCTGCTCCAGGCCTACGGCGCCGGCGATGGTGTCGCGCAGGGACTCCGTCCAGGAGGCCAGGGCCTCCACCCGCTTCATGGCGGCGCGTTCCTCGGCGGCGCCGCCGAAGAGGCGGTCCCAGAAGAAGACGAGGACGCCGGCGGCGATGCCCAGGACCGCCCAGCGGGTGACGAGCAGGACGACGAGGCCGACGATGGCCGCGAGGGAGCCGCGCTGACCGGCCCAGCGGATCAGTTCGTTGGCCCGCTCGGTGGCCTGGCGCTTCTCGTGCTCGGGCTTGGCGGGCAGGCCGCGTACGGCGAGCAGGAGCAGGGCGATGCCGCCGCCGACGGCGACGCCGCAGCCGAGGGCGTACAGGACGGTGGTGGAGAACAGGCCGCCCATGGAGCCGAGGGAGTCGAGCGCGGCCAGAGTGGTGTGCGTGGTGGTCATGTGCGTCACCCCCACGTTCCGTTGGGCCGGTAGCCGTAGGCGATGAGTTCCTCCAGGCAGGCTATGGGGGCGTGCGGTACGACCCGGCCGTCGGGGGTCTCGGCGAAGACCTCGCTGGAGAGGACGCGTCCGTCGACGCCGTTGACCTCGCGGACGGAGGTGACCATGCGCTGGAGGCGTCCGCCGCTGTGGAAGTTGTTGCGCCGCTGGATGAAGACGACGAAGTTGACGGCGCCGGCCACCAGCATCTGACTGGCCTCGATCGGCAGCCGTTCGGCGGCCTGGAGGGCGTACGTCGAGATGCGGTTGAAGACCTCGTGCGAGCTGTTGGCGTGGATCGTGGACAGCGAGCCGTCGTTGCCCTGCGACATCGCGTTGAGCATGGTCACGATCTCGTCGCCCAGCACCTCACCGACGATGACGCGGGAGGGGTTCATACGGAGGGACCGGCGGACCAGCTCCGCCATGCTGATGGTGCCCTGGCCCTCGGAGTTCGGCAGCCGCTCCTCGAAGGCCACCACGTTGGGGTGGAGGTCGGGGAAGGTGTCGAGGCCCAGCTCCAGCGCCCGCTCGACGGTGATCAGGCGCTCGTTGGGGGGGATCTCGTTGGCGAGGGCACGCAGCAGCGTCGTCTTGCCCGCGTTGGTCGCGCCCGCGATCATGATGTTCTTGCGGGCCCGGACCGCGCAGGCCAGGAAGTGGCCCAGCTCCGGGGTGAGGGTGCCGTTGCCGACCAGGTCGGAGATGAAGACCTTGCCCATGCGGGCGCGACGGATGGACAGCGCCGGGCGCCGGGCGACGTCCATGACCGCAGACAGACGCGAACCGTCCGGCAGCCGCAGGTCCAGCTGCGGGTTGGCGGAGTCGAAGGGGCGGGAGGAGAGGCCGGAGTAGGCGCCGAGGATCTGGATCAGCTCGATCAGCTCCTCGTCGGTCTCGGCGACCGGCTCGCCGCGCTCCTCGCGCCCGTCTGAGTAGCCGACGAAGACCTGGTCGCAGCCGTTGATGTCGATGTTCTCGACCTCGGGGTCGTCCAGCAGCGGCTGGAGCCGCCCCACGCCGAACAGCGCGGCGTGCACGGCGGCGGCGTACGCCTCCTCCGTCTCCGCGTCCAGCGGCGTGCGCCCGGCGTTGATCTCGGCGCGGGCGTACTCCTCCAGGATCTGCGCGATGACGGCACGCGCGTACTGCCGTTCGTCCTCGGTGGACATCGGCGTGACGCCGCTGACCTGGTCCTGGCGACGCTGCTCGGCGATGCGGTCACCGGCGTCCTGCCGGAACCGCTTGACCAACGAGTGGTCGACAGCGGTCATCGGCCGGCCCCCGCGTGGCCGTTCATGTCGGTGCCGGCGGGCCCGGTCGGTGCGGACCAGGCGGCGCCGAACTGCTGGTACAGGTCCGAGGTGACCTTGCGGGCGGAACGGATGAGCAGCGACTTCTCCAGCCGGCCGCGCCTGCGTCCCGCCAACTGGTCCGCTCCGGCCGGGTCGTCGGCGATGGTGCCGACCACGCGGGCGCCGGTCTGGGCGGCCACCAGCATGTCGTTGACCTGGCCCGAGAGTTTGGCCGCGTTGTTGGTGTCGGCGACGAGGACGACGCCGATCAGGGGCATGCCGAGGCTCGCGGCGCCGCGCGGGCCGCCGTGCAGCTTGTTGGACAGCGCGGCGGCGCGGTCGCGGACGCGGGCGATGGCCTCCGGCTCGGTACGGGAGATCAACAGGACCAACGAGGCGTGCGGGAACAGCTCGGTGGCCGGGGAGTCGCCGCTGATGCGGCCGCAGTCGGCGATGACGTCGGCGGGCGCGTTCGGGGACTCGGCGAGGGAGGCGAAGGCCCGGCCGAGGGTGGGCCACAGGCCCGCGAGACCGGCGGCCTGCTCGGAGATGCCGAGTCCGACGAGGACCTCGAGGCCGCCGCTGAGGGGCTGCACGTGGTCCCAGAGCTGGTCGGGGACGAGGCCGCGGCGCGCGGTCGCGGCGATCGAGAGCATGCCGGTGTTGGGGTTGAGCGGCCCGCCGTGCGCGGCGGCGGACCGGTACACCAGGTCGCCGCCCGCCGGGTCGGTCTCGGCGAGCAGGACGCGTCGCGGCCAGACCGCCGCGAGGGCGACGGCCGCGGTGGTGACGCCGGGGGAACCCTTGTCGGCGGCGAGGGCGATGAGGGCCATGGGTGGTTGGTCGCCTTCTACTTGCCGGGGACGCGCACGATGGCGACCTCGCCGGCGGAGGCCGCCGAGGCCAAGGCTGCCGCGTCGGCCTCGTCCACGAGGAGGGTGAGCGACTTGCTGCCCGTGCTGACGGTGGAGTCGCTGTCCTTCGTGACGATCTCCACGCGAGCCTCGGCGATGAGCGCGTTGGAGGAGGACGACGACGAGTCGTTGTCGGAGGCGTCCGAGCTGCCGGCGCTCCGGGTGCCGACGCGGTAGGCAGCCACGCTGTCGCCGCTCTTGATGTCCGAGGGGTACTGCCCCTCCTTGAGGGCCACACCGACGGACGCCTTGCCGGCGGGCAGCTTGGCCTCCTTGGCGAACATCTCGCCGACGACGACGGAACCCGCGGGGATCGCGGACACGGCCTTGTACGTCTTGATCGTGTCGAACTGTTCCCACTTGACGTAGTGGATACCGGGGTCGTCCGCGACCATCACCGAGGTCGAGTTGCTCTTGCTGATGGAGCCGCCCGCCGGGATGGGGGCCGTCACCTTGACGACCTCGACCCGGTCCCCGGCCCGCAGCACCAGCATCGTCGCACCCAGCGCGCCCAGCAGGATCAGCAGCACCGCCAGCGCGGCCAGCGCGGGTTTGCGCTCGCGAGGAGGGCTGGGAAGCCGGTCACCGACCGATGGCTGAACCGGAGCCGCGGAACGTCCCGCTCCCGCCCCCGTACGCTCCTGGATCTTCACGCAACCGCTCCCCGTACACCCAAGAAATTGTCTGCCGCGTACTCGCTCGAGCAGCAGTCACCGCTCAAGCAAGCGCAATCGTCTGTAAATTCGGACACTTCACTCGTGTCCGCCCGACCGGTGGCGTCCCGGGACAACCCCTGACGCACCCGCCTGACCTGGGCGAATAGCCAGCAGCGAGGCGGGTGTCAAGCCATCGCACCGTATCAGCCGCACATAAGCCCCTCAAGGCTCGCCCGACCCCTCGGGCCTCGCACCTCCCACCGTTATCCCTCTGCAACTTCGTTACAGCTCAACCCCTTTGAGAGCAGCTCGACGGTCACCCGTTCAACTGTGCGCGCGCGAATCCGACCGCATCACGGCCGGACACCGTCCGCGTGCTGTTCGTCACCGTGCGGCCATGATGCCTGCACGGTTCACTCACGAAGGCGCAGACGGCCCGTGCCATGATCTTCGCTCGGACCGGTGAACGATCGGTACAGCGCAGGGGGAGACGATGGACCTGCTTCCGGTGAACGGGGCAGCACTGGCCACCGATGCCAGGGTTCTGGCGGCAGTCCGGACCATCAGCACGCGTCACGGCCTCGACTACACCGACGACACGGCGGTGACCGCGCTCCTCGCCGAGCGGCGGCGGGCCTTGGAGGCGGAACAGCGTCGGCCTGCGGCGTGGCTGGGGGTGCTGGCGGTGACGGCCGGTCTGCTCCTTCCCTTCGTCGTTCCGATGGCCCCCGCGCTGACCGACCATCTCTTCGCCGCGCTCGGTGCCGCCGGGTGTCTGCTCGTCGTCGGCGTGGCGCTGGTGGTGCACGCGCGCACCGCCTGGAAGCGCGCGCTGACCCACGCCCCGCTCGCCGGCTACCGCGAGGTGCTCGGTGTGGCCCGCGCGCACGGCATTCCGCTGACGCACGTACCGGCGTGGCTGGAGGGCCGCTCGTCGACCGGGGACGGGAAGGGCGCGGCACCGATTCCGACGTACACGGCGGTCGAGCCGCTGCCGGACGACGCACTGCGCGACGAAACGCTGCCGGGTCCGGCACCGTCCCAGGGTGCGGCCGAGCCCGTCACCGCCCAGGCCGCCGCACCGGTCGCCGTACCGCCGAAACCCGAAGCCGTCCGGTCGTACGAGACGATGGCCGACGTCGGCGGCTGGCACGACGAAACGGGCTGTCTGCTGATCCTGGTCGGCGCGGGCGGCGCCATGTGGGCCGCCACTTCCGCCGAACCCGTCGGCTACGGCGCCCTCCTCCTCGTCCCCCTCGCCGTGTACGTCTGGCTGGTCGGCCGCCGGCAGGGCAGGGAGAAGGAGCGGTTGCGGGAAGCGGCGCTGGCTTACGTCCAGGAGGTCGCGGCAGCGCAGGCGGCCGGGGCCAAGGTGCCCGAACTCTCGTCCGAGCTTCGCAAACTGACAGAAACACCGCACGCTTGACCGAGCGCCTTCACCCTCCCGTCCTTCCCCGACCTCCCGTCTCCCCCTCACCCGCACTCCGCGCCCCACCGAGGAGCCCTCCATGAAGCGCGCCGCCCCGGCCGCCCTCGCCGTCCTGTCCGCCCTTTCCCTCGCCGCGCTCACCGCGTGCGGCGGGGACTCAGGCTCGGACGCGGACTCGGCGGAGAAGCCGGCGTCGACCGCCTCGCGGGAGCAGCAACCGACGCCGGAAGAGCGGCTGAAGCAATTGGTGATCACCGAGGCGGACGTCTCCGGCATGAAGGTGACCGACGCGGACGTGGCGTCCGACAACAGCGAGTACGCCTTCGCCAAGTCCCCGCAGGAGGTCACCGTCGAGAAGTCCGCCCGCGCCCCACTCGCCCACGCCATGAACCAACTCCCCCTCGGCGAACCGCAGGCCGACCTCACGCGTTCCCTCAGCTCGTCCCTCAACGAGCCCTTCACGTACGTGATGCTCACGACGTACGAGTCCGCCAAGGCCGCCTCCGCCGTGGCCGGCCTGTCCGGGGCCCTGGACGCCTGCGCCGGCGGCTTCACCGCCAGGGCCAACGGCAACACGAGCGCCTACGACTCCGTGACCGCCGAGGAGCCCGTGGCAGAGGCCGGTGACGAGTCGCTCGCCTTCCGGTCGACGCTGGCGTTCCGGGGCGCCACCCATACCGTGCACGGCCAGGCCGTACGCAGCGGTGACGTCGTCGCCGTGTACTTCTCCGTCGACGGCATGGCCATCGCGAACGCGAGGCCCAGCGACGCGAAGCTGCCGGCTGCGGTGGTGAAGGCGCAGAACGCCAAGCTCTCGTCCGCCGAGGACGTGGAAGAGCTGGCGCGTTCGTTGGCAGTCTTCGTGCCGTGAGCCAAGAGATGGCACCGTCCGGAAGGCCAGCGTGACCGCACGGACCTACGCCAAGGCTGCGACCGTCCAGGATTTCAATCGATCAACCACTGAGCAGCACACGGAGGATCTGTATATGTCGTTCCTGAAGTTCTTCTCCGACGACGTCAAGGAGATGGCCCGCACCTTGGAGAACAGTGGCGGCCGCATGAAGGAGGCGTCGAAGGAGATGTCACGGGCCGACTCCAGTCAGGTCGGCCACTCCGAGTTGCAGTCCGCCTGCGATGACTTCGCCGGATCCTGGGATTACGGATTCGGGCAATTGTCCAAGCTGACGAAAGGTGTCTCCAAGTTCGCCAACAAGGCGTCCGACGAGTTTCTCAAGATGGACCAGGCACTATATGACGAACTGAAGAAGTCCGGTTCGAATAGGAAGGCCTGAGCCTCACACGTCAACTCGCGGAGGCCACTCCACGCCTGCAGCGGTCAGGTGCGCAAGATGCTTCTTCCTCCTGGTGCGGGTCACACCGAGGCCAACAAGGTAGAGCACGAAGAAGGCTCCCCATACAGCCGCCGCAATGAGAACGTTCCCGACCGTGTAACCGGGGAAAGCAAGGAAGATCGCCATAACGATCGGCAGAATCAGGATGTTGCTCAGCACACGTGGGCTGTACCGGCCGCTGGCATCGACGACCATCTGCGAATACAGCAGGTCCACTTCCCGTCGCGCCTCCGGTGCCGGAGTCAGTCCGAGGCCCGGCCGCATACCCGGCAGCGCCTTCTGAACGGGAGCTGAAGGGGTGGACTCCATGAGGGCCGCAGCCCGTTCGCGGGCGTCCGGCGTGCGCCGAAACAGGAAATACGGGTTGTTCAGAGCCGCATTACCCGGAGCATGCCCTAGGTAGCGGTAACCGAACCTCTCCGCCACGTACGCGAAGGCCGCGAACTTCTTCAGGCCAGGAAAGCGGGGCCTGACCGCGAACTCAGGTGCCTCTTCCGAGACCGCTTTCATCAGTTCGTGCACGAGATGCCGTTCGTCCATGGCCGCCTCCTCCTTCGGCTCGTACAGGGGTGGGGCCCTATCGTGGCATACAGCCTCCGCTGGTAACTTACCGGCTCAGCAAGTTCAGAATCACGGGGAGAAGTCCGATGAGTTCCGATAAGTACCCGAATCTGGGGTTCGATCCAGCGCCGGGCGATCTCGAGGCCGTACGGGACCTGGTGAAGGCGGTGGGCCGCGTCACCAGTGGCAGCGACACGGCTCAGACGGAGCTGAGCAAGATGGGGACGTCGGAGGGGATTTGGGCCGGCAAGGCAGCGACGGCCTTCCAGGACACCTACTCGGCTGTCCCTCCGTATCTGAAGAAGGCGTTGGGGTCGCTCAACACCGCCCACCGAGCCCTCAGTAGCTGGGAAACGCAACTGGACGGATTCCAGGCACGGGCAAGGAAACTGGAAGAAGAGGCGGCGGAAGCAGCGCGCAAGGTCAGCTCCGCCCAGGCCGCAGTGGATTCCCTTCCTTCGTCCACCATGGGTATGTCGGAGAAGGACGAGAAGAAGCACGAGAAGGAATCCAAGGAGAAGAAGGACTCCCTGAATTCCGCCAACGGCGAGCTGTCTGCGATACGCAGCCGGGCACACACGCTTCAGACCGAGCATGGGCAGGCCGCCTCGGACGTCACCCGTCTGGTCAAGGGTGCCGCGGATGACGCCCCGCCCGAACCTGGCTGGTTCGAGGAAGCACTGGATGCCGTCGGCGATCTGCTGGCGGACGCGTGGGACACCATCACCGACCCGAATTTCTGGAAGCTGATCGGCGACATCCTGGCCGACATCGCCCTGGTGGTCGGCGTCCTCGCCATCTTCTTCTCCGGCCTCGGCGTGGCCGCCTTCATCATCGCCGGACTCGCACTTGCCTTCCACTTGGCCGCCAAGGCCGGTGGTGCCGACGTGACCTGGGAAACCATCGCCTGGGATGCCGTCGGCGTCTTCGCCGGTGGTCTCAGTCTGGCCGGGTCGGCGCTCGCCCAGTCCGGTCGCGCTCTCGTCACCGCGGGCAGAGAACTGCGGCTGTCCTCCGGCTTCATGAAAGCCCTCGGTAACGTGCGGTTCGGCAACATACTCAACGGGCTTCGCGGACTCCCCAGCGGCGTCGCCAATTCTGCACGCGGTTTGAACATGGCCGGCAAGGGATGGACCTTCGTCGCCGCCGGCACCGCCGTCGACAAGGCGGCTACATGGGCGGGAGCCGCCCTGGCGGTCGGTTCCAACATGCACAGCGGGACGTGGGACCAGGGCCGGTGGACGGACGGCGAGTTCAAGATCGGGGACATTCCCGTGGTCGGTCCCTTCATGGACTACTTCGGACCGGTCGACGAGGACGAGGTCGTGGCCCCCGGTCCGTCACCCTCCACATTCGACGTTCCGACCGCTCTCAGCTCATCGGGCAGTACCTTCACCAAGCACCTCGACCCCTCGCAGATGGGCACGGCCGCATGAGCGCAGAGACTCACGGCCGGTTCGAAGACATCGAGCGCAGCACGGCATCGCCCTTCCACTACGCCTTCCACCACGACGTCCCGGACGAGTTCGTTCGTCTCCCGGAGCCGACGGCCTCGGACGGCTGGCGCCAAGCCATGACCGAATTGCTGCCCGGGGCGGATTCGGCAGCGCAGGACGCGGCAAGTGATGGCCTCCGCCGCCAGTTGCCACTGCTGAGTGCCAGGGAGAACGTGCTCCTCACCGCCATGTGTATCGGTACCGAGGAGGTGGACGGCGGTGAGCGCCTGTCCATGGGCCTGCTGGCGGTCACCGTACGGCCGAGCGGTCACAGCCCGGCCCAACGCCTGTTCACTGCCGAAGGCATCTACCAGGCGACCGCGAAGAAGTTCTTCTCGGACGTCGCCGAGGACCGACTGGAAGAGATCAGCTTCCCGCTCGGGGAAGGGCTGCAGGGGCCGCAGGACATGGTGCTGGCCACCAAGCTGCCGTGCGGTCCGGGCGTGATGTCGACCTCGTTGCGCACCCTCCGCTTGCCCGCTCTCGAGGCCGGAATCACCGTGCCGCCTCTCCCTGTGGCCGCTCTGCAGTTGATCGTGCCCGCACCCCACAGCTACTGCGTGTACGTCACGATCTCCACACCCTCGGTCTTCCTCCTCGATTCCTACAGTGCTCGCATGGCGCACATCGGACGGTCTCTCAAGTTCGGCGAACCACCTGCGGACGTCGAGTTGACGAACCACTGAGCCCCCCTGTCACTGGCATCCACCCACCACTTGCAGCCTCCGATGCCGAGCCCGAAGAGATAGCGCAGGAAGACGGCTCACGGCTAGTTCGAGACACGTACGGGTCTGATCCGTTTCCGGGACGGCTCTTCGGCTGCGTGTCGAGACGGAGGAGCCCCGAAGCACTCTCCACACGTACCTGCTCCGCCAACCCCTCCCCGACGAGTGACCGGCTCGAGCCGGCCGCCGTCACCGGGGACCCGCCAGAAGCGTCGGACGGGTCCCCGTGCGGGCACTACTTGCTCCGCGCCTGCTTCGCCAGCTCGTCGTCGATCTGCTCGAACTTGTCGGCAGCCGTGGTCAGGTAGTCCCCCATGCCGTCCAGGCCGTCGAGGGTGTCCTTCGCGCCCTTGGTGAACTCGTCGAAGTTCTCGTCGAAGGCCTTGGAGGAGGACTTCGTGACGTAGCCCGACTCGACCAGGTTGGAGATGTACTTGCGGAGGCCGTCGAGCTTCTCGTGGAGCTTTTCCTTCTCCTTCACGACATGCTTGGCCGCGTCCCGCATGTCCTGGTATGTGATGTCAAGGTCTTTGGCCATGAAGCCGCTTCCTCTCACAACGCCGCAGGGCCAACCCCCGTGGCTCCTCGTTTGCGGACCGAACCGGCGCACCGGTCAGGCCGGTCGTATGTGACGACCGGTGTGATGGTCCGTTCTTGAGGCAGCAGCTTACGGGTGAGGCCACTGCTGTCACATCCCTGCATTGCCTTCGGGAACATTCGGTCACCTCCCTGTTGCCGGGCCGCGACACCCAGCGGATATCGTCGCCTGGACTGTGAGCCGTGTTGCGGAAACGGACGCGGGAGCCGCCTGGGGAGGACAAGCGTGCGACTGACTCTGACCGTCGTCGACCCGTTCGGCGGGGGCACCGCCGACGTCGTGCTCGATGCCGATCCTGAGTCCACCGTGGGGGACGTCGCTGAGGAGTTGGCCAAGCAGGTCGGCGTCTCGGGCGCGCAGGTCATTCCCATCGGGCATCAGCGGCAGGGGGGCACCGGAAACGCGCCGCTCGTGTACGTCGACGGGTACGCCGTCGATCCGTCCGCCACGGTCATCGGATCGCCGTTGCGCGAGGGTGCGGTCGTCAGTCTCCAGGATCCGTCCGGATGTCTGGTCGGGGAGCCCACGGGACTCGTGGAGTTGCGGATCGTCGGCGGCCCCGGAGCCGGGTTTGTGCACCGGCTCGGCGTCGGGAAGTACGACATCGGCAGCGGGAACGCCGCCCACGTCCGTATCGACGACCCCGAACTCGACGCCCGCGCACTCACCCTCTCCGTCGCCACCGACGGCACCTGCAAGGTCGCCGTGCACTCCGACAAGGAGGGTGTCACCCTCGACGGCGCCCCCATCACGGAGCGGGAGAACGAGAAGAAGGACGAGAAGAGCGGGAAGGGCAAGAGGAAGAAGAAGAAGGAGGGGGAGAACGACGACGGGGAGGGCGTCAGGGACAAGGACGCCTGGCCGCTCGGGGCGCAGATCGCCGTCGGGAACTCGCTCATCGAGCTGGCCCGTTACTCGCCTCCCGACGCCGCGCTCAAGTGGTCCGAGGACGGGATCGGGCTGGACTACAACCGGCCGCCCCGGTTGCGCCCGCCGGAGCGGCAGACCAACTTCCGGCTGCCGTCGCCACCGCGCGAGTACGAGGCGCGGCCGCTGCCCTGGCTGATGGCGTTGACGCCGCTCGTCGGCGCGGTCGTCGCCGTGGCCATTTTCGGGCGCTGGTACTACCTGATCATGGCGGGGCTCAGCCCGATCCTGCTTTTCGCCAACTACTTCAACGACAAGAAGCACGGGCGCAAGTCGCACGCCAAGCAGGTCAAGGAGTACGAGGAGCAGAAGGCGCGGATCGAGAAGGACGCGCAGGACGCTCTCGTCACCGAGCGGAACGACCGGCGGCACGCGATTCCCGATCCGGCCGTCGTACTGTCCGTCGGGACGGGGCCGCGGACGCGGCTGTGGGAGCGGCGGCGGACCGACCGTGACCATCTGCTGCTGCGGGTGGGAACAGGGCGGCTGCCTTCCGAGGTCGTGCTCGACGATCCCGAGCAGGACGATCACCGTCGCCAGGTCACCTGGAAGATCGAGGACGCCCCCGTCGCGCTGTCGCTGCGCGGGCTCGGGGTCATCGGCATGGCGGGGCCCGGTGACAGTGCCCGGTCCCTCGGGCGGTGGGCGGTCGCGCAGACCGCCGCGCTGCACAGCCCCATGGACGTGCAGTTCTACGTGCTGAGCGAGAACTCCGCGCGGAGCGAGTGGGATTGGGTCCGGTGGCTGCCGCATGCCCGGCCCTCGGGTGGCCAGGACGTCAACGTCCTCATCGGCACCGACGCCGAGACCGTCGGCGCCCGAATCGGAGAGCTGACGCAGATCCTCGACGCGCGCAAGAAGGCCGCCCAGCAGAACGGCGGACAGGCGTCGACCTTCAGCGATCCCGACATCGTCGTCGTGTGGGACGGGTCGCGGCGGCTGCGGTCGCTGCCGGGTGTCGTACGGCTGCTGCGCGAGGGGCCTTCCGTGTCCATCTACGCGATCTGCCTCGACGCCGAGGAGCGGTTCCTGCCCGGTGAGTGCCAGGCGTTCGTCGTCGCCGAGCCCAAGGTGGAGGAGACGAGGCAGCAGCAGGGCGCGCAGCGGCAACAGCGGCAGGTCGCCGGCGGTTTCCCGTCGTTCCAGGCTTGGCACACCGGGGCGGATGCCGCCGAGTCCGAGCAGCGGGCGCGGGCCGAGAAGCTGCGGCTGCGGGTCGAGGAGGCGGGGGCCGAGCGCATCGCGGACGTGCGGCCGGACTTCGTCACCCCGGCCTGGTGTCTGCGGCTGGCGCGTTCGCTGTCCGCGTTGCGCGACATCAGTGGGGAGACCGAGGACTCCGCGCTGCCCGGTGCCAGCCGGCTTCTGGACGTGCTCCAGCTGGAGCCGCCGACCGCCGACGCGATCACCGCGCGGTGGCGGATGGGCGGGCAGTCGACGATGGCCGTCATCGGTGAGTCGTACGACGGCCCCTTCGGCATCGACATGCGCAAGGACGGGCCGCACGGCCTCATCGCCGGTACGACCGGTTCCGGTAAGTCCGAGCTGTTGCAGACGATCGTGGCGGCTCTGGCCGTAGCGAACACGCCCGAGAACATGACCTTCGTGCTCGTCGACTACAAGGGCGGGTCCGCGTTCAAGGACTGCGTGAAGCTGCCGCACACCGTCGGCATGGTCACCGACCTCGACGCCCACCTCGTGGAGCGCGCGCTGGAGTCTCTGGGTGCCGAGCTGAAGCGGCGCGAGCACATCCTCGCCGCGGCCGACGCCAAGGACATCGAGGACTACCAGGACCTCGTGCGCCGCGATCCCTCGCACGCTCCCGTGCCGCGACTGCTCATCGTCATCGACGAGTTCGCGTCCATGGTGCGGGACCTGCCGGACTTCGTGACCGGGCTCGTGAACATCGCCCAGCGAGGGCGGTCCCTCGGCATTCACCTGCTGCTCGCCACGCAGCGGCCCAGCGGTGTCGTGTCGCCCGAGATCCGGGCCAACACCAACCTGAGGATCGCGCTGCGGGTGACCGACGGCGGTGAGTCGACGGACGTCATCGACTCGCCGGAGGCCGGGCACATCTCCAAGAGCACCCCGGGTCGCGCCTACGTGCGGCTCGGCCACTCCTCCCTGGTGCCCTTCCAGTCGGGTCGGGTGGGAGGCCGTCGGCCGGGGGCCGCCGATCCGGCCGCGCTCGCGCCCTGGGTCGGACCGCTGGGCTGGGAGGACCTGGGCCGGGCCGCGCTCACCAAACCGAAGGCCGAGGCCCGCCAGGACGACGAGATCACCGACCTCAAGGTGCTCGTCGACGCGGTGCGCGAGGCCAACCGGTCCATGGGCTTCCCCGCTCAGCACAGCCCGTGGCTGCCGGCGCTGGACGAGACGCTGCTGCTGGACGACATCGAGGTTCCGGTCCTCGCCGCCACGGCCCCGGGCAAGCTGCCGCCCGCCCCGTACGGCATCGAGGACCTGCCCGCCGACCAGGCCCGCCGCCCGGTCGTCGTCGACTTCGCGCACTTCGGCCACCTGATGATCGGCGGTGCCCCGCGCAGCGGCCGTTCCCAGGTGCTGCGCACCATCGCGGGTTCGCTGGCGCGCACGCACTCGACCGCCGACGTGCACCTGTACGGCATCGACTGCGGCAACGGCGCGCTCAACGCGCTGACCCGGCTGCCGCACTGCGGCGCGGTCGTCAGCCGCAACCAGACGGAGCGGGTGGTGCGGCTTGTCAACCGGCTGAAGGGAGAGATGGACCGGCGCCAGAACCTCCTGGCCGACAAGGGCTTCGCCGACATCGGCGAGCAGCGGGCCGCGGTCGCCGAGGACGAACGGCTGCCGCACATCGTGGTGCTGCTGGACCGCTGGGAGGGCTGGGTGCCCACCCTGGGCGAGGTGGACCACGGTTCGCTGACCGACGAGTTGCAGACGATGATGCGTGAGGGTGCCAGCATCGGCATCCACCTGGTCCTCACCGGTGACCGCACGCTGTTGGTAGGCCGGATCGCGACGCTCACCGAGGACAAGTACGGTCTGCGGCTCGCGGACCGCAGCGACTTCTCTTCGCTCGGCATCCCGGCCCGCAAGGTGCCCGAGGAGATTCCGCCGGGCCGCGCCTTCCGCAACGAGTCCGGTACGGAGACGCAGTTCGCGCTGCTCGCCGAGGACACCACCGGGCAGGGCCAGGCAGCGGCGCTCACCGCGATCGGCGAGGCGGCCGCGGCCCGAGACGCGGACGTGCCACGTGCCCGGCGTCCGTTCCGCGTCGACAGCCTGCCCAGCCGGATCTCCTTCCCCGAGGCGTGGGAGCTGCGCGATCCGGAGGCCTCCCGCTCCAAGCTGTGGGCGCTGGTCGGCATCGGCGGCGACGAGATCGTCGGCTTCGGGCCGGATCTCGCGGACGGCGTACCGGCGTTCGTGATCGCTGGCCCGGCCAAGTCGGGCCGCTCGACCGTGCTGATGAACATCGCGCAGTCCTTCCTCGCCCAGGGCACGCGGCTCGTCGTGGCCGCGCCCCGGCAGTCGCCGCTGCGTCACCTGGACGGCACACAGGGCGTGCTGAAGGTCTTCACCGGCGACGACATCGACGAGGACGAGTTCGAGGAGCTGATCGACGAGGCGAGCCTCGAGGAGCCGATCGCCGTTCTAGTCGACGACGGCGAGATCCTGGAGGACTGTGACGCCGAGAGCCAGATGAAGAAGATCGTGTCCCGGGGTGCCGAACGCGGCCTCGCCCTCGTCATCGCCGGTGACGAGGAGGACGTGTGCAGCGGCTTCTCCGGCTGGCAGGTGGACGCCAAGAAGGCCCGCCGCGGCATCCTGCTCTCCCCGCAGGAGTCCTCCAGCGGCGACCTCATCGGCCTGCGCATCTCCCGCGGCATGGTCGGCGGCCAGGTCGCACCGGGCAAGGGCATGCTGCACCTCGGTGACGGTGAACTGCGGACGGTCGTGGTGCCGGGGTGAGTGGAGGCAGGGGGCCTGAGCAGGTGCCTACTCGACCTTCGACAACCGCGCCTTCGGCCGCCCCGAGTCCTTGCTGTCCGACGCGTACTGGAGGTCGTCGCCGACCGGGGTGAGGCGGACGGTGTGGAGGGCCTGGTCGCAGACGTCGCGGTTGCCCTCGGCTCCCACGGCGCCGGTGACGATCTCCTTCTGCGTGACCTTCTTCAGGGTCAGTACGTCGTCGCAGGTGCCGCCGAAGATGTCGGTGTGGCGCAGGGTGGCCGCCTTCTCGCCCACCGCGGCCTCGCGGACGGTCAGGCGGAAGGTGCCCAGGGGCAGGTCGCCCTCGACGGCAACGGCCTGGCCCTCCCAGGTGCCGACGTAGCGTTCGGGTACGGCGACCGGATCGGCCGGCGAGTGGGTGGCGGTGTCGGAGTCGCCGGGGGTCGTCTTGCCGCCCTCGCCGGGCAGCAGGTCGAGGACGAACACCGAGCCGACCGTCACCGCCGCCATCGCCCCGGCCACCGCGAGGGCCACCGTGCAGCTGAGCCGGCGGCCCCGGCTGTCCGCGCCCGCCTGCGTGGAGGTGGCCGCGACGGAGACGAAGAGCTTGCCGGGAGCGTGATCGCCCTCGCGCGGGGCCGGTACGTCCGCGGCCGGCGCCGTCGGCGGGGGCATCACGGGCGGGGGTCCGAAGACGCCGGGTTCCACCGCGCCGCCCGCGCCGCCCTCCATCGACCGTGACCGACGGCCGGCTGAAGCCCACCGGGCCCGACACCGGCCCCGACGACGACCCGGGCGCCGCCTCCGCCGCCTCCAGGTTCAGCAGCCGCACGGCGCTCCGGCTGACCCGTTCCACCAGCGGACCCGGCAGCCAGCCGCCGGAGACCAGGCGGGCGGCGCCCTCGGGGGCGAGACGCCGGGCCACCCGCCCGGGGCCGGACGGGCGGACGGGTCTTTGGCCAGGCAGGCGGCGACCAGGTCCCGCAGCTCCCCGTCGAGGGTGGTGAGCCGCGGCTCCTCGTGGACGACCTTGTAGAGGAGCGCGGCCGAGGAGTCCCCGGGGAAGGGCGGCTCGCCCGTGGCCGCGTACGCGAGGACCGCGCCCAGGGAGAAGACGTCCGCCGGGCCCGTGACGCCCATGCCGAGGATCTGCTCGGGTGACATGTAGCCGGGGGAGCCGATCGAGACGCCCGTCGAGGTCAGGGACGCGGTGCCGTCCGTGGCGCGGGCGATGCCGAAGTCGATCAGGAGGGGGCCGTCGAGGGTGAGCAGGACGTTGGACGGCTTCACGTCACGGTGGACCAGGCCCAGGTCGTGCACCGCGGCCAGTGCCTCGCCGAGGCCCGCGCCGAGCGCCCGTACCGAGTGGGCCGGCAGCGGGCCGCCGTCCGTGACCGCCGCGGTGAGGGACGGGCCCGCCGCGTAGGCCGTGGCGACCCACGGGACGCGGGCGTCCGGGTCCGCGTCGAGCACGGGGGCCGTCCAGGCGCCGCCGACCCGCCGCGCGGCCTGCACCTCGCGCCGGAACCGGGCGCGGAACTCCTCGTCCAGCGCGAAGTGCGGGTGCACGATCTTCACGGCGACCGTGCGCCCGCCGGCGCTGCGGCCCAGGTAGACCCGGCCCATGCCGCCGGAGCCCAGTCGGCCGAGGAGCCGGTAGGGCCCCACGGTGGTGGGTTCGTCGGCTGAAAGCGGCTGCGTGGCGTCCACCCCTCCCCCGGACGCCAGTACCTGGGAGCAGGGTAGTGGTCCGCCTCCGCCGGGGCCCCGGCGGAATCAGGGCCGTGTCACGGCTGGACGAGTTCCATACCCGCACGGAGGCCGTGTCACGGCTGGAGCAGTTCCACCCGCACGTCCGCCGGGAAGCCGGTCGTCGGGCCCACCCGGCGGGCGAACTCGGTGACCGCTTCGAGCTGCGGGCCGCCGAAGCGGAAGTCGAGGGTGGTGAAGTACTTCGCGAGGGTCTCCTCGTCGAAGGCCTCCCAGCGGGCCGCCTGCTCGGCGACCTTGCCGACCTCCTCCAGGGAGAGGTTGCGGGAGGCCAGGAAGGCTTCGTGCACCTTGCGGGTCAGCTCCGGCTCGCCTTCCGCGTAGTCCTTGCGCGCCGCCCAGACCGCGAAGACGAACGGCAGGCCCGTCCACTCCTTCCACAGCGCGCCCAGGTCGTGCACGGCCAGGCCGTAGCGCGGGCCGTCGATCATGTTCGCGCGCAGCGCCGCGTCGCCGATGAGGACGGCCGCGTCGGCCTCCTGCATCATCAGGCTCAGGTCGGGCGGGCAGGTGTAGTAGTCGGGCTGGACCCCGAAGCGCTCGGCGAGCAGGAGCTGGGCGAGCCGGACGGAGGTGCGCGAGGTGGAGCCGAGGGCGACGCGGGCACCGTCCAGCTTCTCCAGCGGCACCTGCGAGACGATCACGCAGGACATCACCGGACCGTCGCAGCCGACGGCGATGTCGGGGAAGGCGATCAGGTCGTCGGCGTTCTTGAGGAATTCGACCAAGGTGACGGGACCGATGTCGAGATCGCCCTGCACCAGCTGCTCGCTGAGCTTCTCCGGGGTGTCCTTCGTGAGCTCGAAGTCGAGGAGCGTGCCTGTTCTCGCGAGCCCCCAGTACAGGGGCAGGCAGTTCAGGAACTGGATGTGGCCGACGCGCGGCCGGGTGCGAGAATTGTCCACATCGCGAGGCTAGCCCTCCCCCGGTTTCCGCCCGTGGCCGACCCCCGGCGTCAGCCGAACGGCCGGATGGTTCAAACATTCGGGTGAAGTGATCTTGGCCTCTGTTGCGCCAGGGGGCCTGCGTGCTAGGCTCACAGCAAGTTGCAGTTTGGTTTCCCTTGCAGTACAGAGCCTGCGGAGCATGTGACCGCGGGCTCTCGTCGTTCTCAGACGTATGCAGTTGTGCGGCATTCAAAGTCTTCACACTTGCTGGTTCTGGAGCAGGGCAACCCTTTGGGCCCAAGGAGGGCTTATGGCTACCGGAACCGTGAAGTGGTTCAACGCCGAAAAGGGCTTTGGTTTCATCGCCCAGGAAGGCGGCGGCCCCGACGTCTTCGTCCACTACTCCGCGATCAACGCGACCGGATTCCGGTCCCTCGAGGAGAACCAGCAGGTGTCCTTCGACGTCACGCAGGGTCCGAAGGGCCCGCAGGCGGAGAATGTCACTCCTGTCTGATCGACAGCAGTACCCAAGGAGCCCCGCGCCGGTTTCGGCGATGGGGCTCCTGCCCTTTCCGGGGCCCGGTGGGCTCCCTTCCTGAATACTCGGTGAATTCCGCGGACGGTCGGTCGCTGTCAGTGGCAGGCCCTAGGGTCCCGCCCATGACCCACGACACCGGCTTCCTGGACACCACCCGGACCTTCTACGACGCCATCGCCGAGGACTACGCCGGCCTGCACCGCGCCACAGGCGCCGGCACGCCGCTGGACCGGGCGCTGATGGGCGCCTTCGCCGAGCTGGTGGGACCGGAGGGCGAGGTGGCCGACCTGGGCTGCGGGCCCGGCCGGGTCACCGCCCACCTGGCCTCGCTCGGCCTGCGGGTCTTCGGCCTCGACCTGTCCCACGCCATGCTCTCGATCGCGCGCCGCGAGCACCCGGACCTGCGGTTCGAGCAGGGCTCCATGCTGGATCTCGACCTGCCCGACGGGGCCCTCGCGGGGGCCGTCTCCTGGTACTCCTCGATCCACACGCCGTGGGAGCGGCTGCCGGACCTCTTCGGGGAGGTGCGGCGCGTGCTGGCGCCCGGCGGGCACTTCCTGCTCGCCTTCCAGGTCGGCGACGAGCCGATGCACCTCGACCGCCCCTTCGGCCACCCGGTCGCCCTGCACTTCGAGCGGCGGCGGCCGGAACCGATGGCGGAGCTGCTGGAGCGGGCCGGGTTCACAGTGCTGTCGCGGACCGTGCGCGTGCAGGAGGACGACACGTCCGCGAAGGTGCCGCAGGCCTGCCTCATCGCCCGCCGCTGAGCACACGGCGTTCACGGGGTGTCGTACAGCGTCTCCACCGCGTCCGCGAAGTCGCGCATGATCACGTCGCGCCGCAGTTTCATCGAGGGCGTCAGATGGCCGTCCCGTTCGGTGAAGTCCCTCGGCAGGACGGCGAAGCGGCGGATGGACTCCGGTCGGGAGACGAGCTTGTTGGCCTCGTCGACGGCGCGCTGGAGGACCGCGTGCACCTCCTCGTCGTCGACGAGCAGCTCCGGTGGCACCGGGTGCTTGCCGTTCATGCGGCGCCAGTGGTCGAGGCCGGCGGGGTCGAGGGTGAAGAGGGCGGAGACGTAGGGGCGGCGGTCGCCCAGGACGATGCACTGGGAGATCAGGGGGTGTGAGCGCAGCCAGTCCTCCAGGGGCGCCGGGGCCACACTCTTGCCGCCCGCGGTGATCAGCAGCTCCTTCTTCCGGCCGGTGATGGTCAGGTACCCCTCGTCGTCCAGGCTGCCGATGTCGCCGGTGGCGAACCAGCCGTCGGGGGCGGCCTGGACGACGCCGCCCGCCTGGGGGTCCCAGTAGCCGTGCAGGACCTGGTCGCCCGCGACCAGGATCTCGCCGTCGGCGGCTATGCGGACGCGGGTGCCGGGCAGCGGCCAGCCGACCGTGCCGAGGCGCGGCTTGAGCGGCGGGGTGACCGTCGCGGCGCCCGTGGTCTCGGTGAGGCCGTAGCCCTCGAAGATCTCGATGCCGACCCCGGCGTAGAAGGCGGCCAGGCGGCGGCCGAGCGGGGAGCCGCCGCAGATGGCGTACCGGACCCGGCCGCCCATGGCGGCCCGGATCTTGCGGTAGACGAGGGGGTCGTAGAAGGAGCGGGCGGTCTTCAGGCCGCGGCCCGGGCCGTGGCCCGTGCCCGTCTGGCGGGCCTCCATGGCCTCGCCGTAGCGCTCCGCCACGGTGGCGGCGCGGTCGAAGGCGGAGGCCCGGCCGCCGGACTCGGCCTTGGCGCG
Source organism: Streptomyces mutabilis (assembly GCF_014649815.1). Classification (GTDB taxonomy): domain Bacteria; phylum Actinomycetota; class Actinomycetes; order Streptomycetales; family Streptomycetaceae; genus Streptomyces; species Streptomyces mutabilis. The sequence goes on from NZ_BMTT01000002.1 coordinate 591,297, forward strand.
GGCGCTGTTGAAGACCTTCTCCAGCATGTACGGGATGGTGAGCAGGCAGGTCGGGCGGAAGGCCGCCAGGTCGGGGAGCAGTTCCTGCGGCTTGAGGCTGGGGGCGTGGCCGAGGCGGACCCGGGCGCGGACGCAGGCCACGGCGACCATGCGGCCGAAGACGTGGGACATCGGGAGGAAGAGCAGGATCGAAGGTTCCTCGCCCGTCTTCGCCTTGAAGACGGGGTAGAGCAGCTCGATTGCGTTGTCGACCTCGGCGAAGAAGTTGCCGTGGCTGAGCGCGCAGCCCTTGGGGCGGCCGGTGGTGCCGGAGGTGTAGATCAGGGTGGCGAGGGTGGTCGGGCCGAGCATGCCGCGGCGTACGTCCACCTCCGCGTCCGGCACCCGCTCGCCCAGCTCCGCCAGCCGCTCCACGTGCCCTTTGTCCATGACCCACAGGTGCTTGAGATCGGGGATGCGGTCCAGTTCGGGGCCGAGGGCCGCGGCCTGCGCGGTGGTCTCGGTGACCAGGGTGACCGCGCCGGAGTCCTGGAGGATCCAGCGGGTCTGGAAGAGGGAGGAGGTCGGGTAGACGGGGACGGTGACCAGGCCGGCGGCCCAGGCGGCGAAGTCCAGCAGCGTCCACTCGTACGTCGTCCGGGCCATGATCGCGATGCGGTCGCCCGGCGTCAGGCCCTCGGAGATCATGCCCTTGGCCACCGACAGCACCTGCGCCGCGAACTCCTCGGCCGTGACGTCGGCCCACTTCCCCTCCGGTGCCCTGCGGCTGAGGACCACCTGGCCGGGTACCGCCGCCGCGTTGTCGAAGGGCAGGTCGGCGAGGGAGCCGCGCCGCACCGGCGGGGCGAAGGGGGGTACGTACGCCTCCCGCACGGTCCCGTCCAGCCGCCGTGTCTCGGGCGCCACCAGGGTGGGGCCGGGCGAGTCGGCGTAGGCGGCGGATGCGGCGAAGGAGGGAAGCGGCGTGGACACGGGCGGCTCCTGTGACGTGCAGCGGCGGCACTGCTCTGCGGGCGACCGCGCGGTCGGCGGTGCTCTGCTGCATGACGTACGTGCCTCGCGCGCCGAGGCGTTCATCGCCGGGTCCGCGGATGTGGGTTACCGGCGGTCAGGTTGGGGATCGTACGGTTCTTCCGTGGGGAGTCGGTGCGGGTTCGGGGACGGTCCTGCGCCGGGGGTGTGCAGCCTTGGGGGTTACCTGCCAGTAAGTCACGTTCGTTCCAGTATGGCCGTGACACCCTGACCGCCCGCCGCGCAGACCGAGATCAGTCCGCGTCCCGGGCCCCCGCGTTCGGCGAGCAGCCCGGCCAGCGTCGCCACGATGCGGGCGCCGGTCGCGGCGAAGGGGTGGCCGGTGGCGAGGGAGGAGCCCGCCACGTTCAGGCGTGCGCGGTCCACCGGGGCCAGGCCCCGCTTCTCCCAGGCGGCGAGCGTGGCCAGCACCTGCGACGCGAACGCCTCGTGGATCTCCACCAGGTCGAAGTCCTCGATGCCGAGCCCGGCCCGCTCCAGCATGCGCGGGACGGCGTGCGCCGGGGCCATCAGCAGACCGTCCTCGCCGCCCGCCACGTCGCCGTCGACGAAATCGACGGCCGCCGTCTCGTACGCGGTCAGATACGCCAGCGGTTCCAGTCCCCGCGCCTCGGCCCACTCCTCGCTCGCCAGCAGCACCGTGGCCGCGCCGTCCGTCAGGGGGGTCGAGTTGCCCGCGGTCATCGTGGGGCCGGGGGCGTCCAGGCCGAAGACCGGCTTCAGCGTGGCCAGTTTCTCCACCGTCGAGCCGGGGCGCAGGTTCTGGTCGCGGACCAGGCCCCGGAACGGGACCACCAGGGCCTGGAAAAAACCGCGCTCGTACGCCGCAGCCAGCCGCCGGTGACTGGTGGCCGCCAGTTCGTCCTGCGCCTCGCGGGTGATGCCCCAGGCGCGGGCGGTGACCGCGGCGTGCTCGCCCATCGGCAGGCCGGTGCGCGGCTCGGCGTTGCGCGGGATGTCGGGGACCAGGTGGGCCGGGCGGATCTTCGCCAGCGCCTTGACCCGGCCGCCGGGTGACTTGGCCCGGCGGGCTTCCAACAGGATGCGGCGCAGACGGTCGTTGACGCCGAGCGGCGCGTCGCTGGCCGTGTCGGCGCCACCCGCGACGGCCGACTCGGTCTGGCCGAGAGCGATCTTGTTGGCGGCGGCGATCACGGCCTGGAGTCCGGTGCCGCAGGCCTGCTGGACGTCGTACGCGGGGGTGCGCGGGTCCAGTGCGGAGCCGAGGACCGTCTCGCGGGCGAGGTTGTAGTCGCGGCTGTGCTTGAGGACCGCGCCGGCCACGAACTCGCCGACCGCGCCCGGTTCCGTCAGGCCGTGGCGCTCGGCCAGGCCGTCGAGGGCCGCGGTGAGCATCTCCCGGTTGGACGCGGTGGCGTACGGCCCGTCGGAGCGGGCGAAGGGGACGCGCGCACCGCCGATGATCGCGACGCGACGCGCCCGGGGCGGCTCCAGAGGGCTCATCTCGACCTGCTCCTCACCCGCGACATAGGCTTACCTACGGTAACCTTACTCTAGAGTAAGCAGCAGTGGCACTCACGCTCACGACACAGCCGTTGGGGAGACAGGACATGGCCGACCGCTATCTCAGCTTCGCCGGCACCGCACCCGGCCGTTTCCTCACCCACCGCCTCGGCCTGCCGCAGCCCGCGGAGCTGCGGCGCGACGCCCTCGACGGCGGGCTGCTGCACCTGACGGCCGGCAGGACGGACCTCGACCTCGCGCCCGTACTGGGCCGGACCGGCCTCGGCCCGGACGACGACGGGCGTCCCGCCGCCGTCGTCCTCGACGCCACCGGCGTCCGCGACGTCGACGCGCTCGCCGAGGTGCACGCCGCGCTCCACCCCGTCGTACGGTCCGTCGCCGTGAGCGGCCGGGTGGTGGTGCTCGGCGCTCCGCTCGACCCCGACGACCACCACCAGGCCGCCGTGCAACAGGCGTTGGAGGGCTTCACGCGCTCGCTGGGCAAGGAGATCGGCCGCGGCAGGACGGTCAATCTGGTCCGGCTCGCCGACGCGGCCGCCGCCGAGTCCACGCTCCGTTTCCTCCTCTCCCCCGCCTCCGCCTACGTCAGCGGCCAGGTGATCGAGGTCGGCCCCGCGACCGACTCCCCGGCCGCCGTCCCCGACGACCCCGAACACCCCCTCGCCGGGCGCACCGCGCTGGTCACCGGCGCCGCGCGCGGTATCGGCGCGGCGGTCGCCGGGATGCTCGCCGGGCAGGGCGCCCGGGTCGTGGTCCTCGACGTGCCGCAGGCCGAACGGGAGGCGCGCGGGCTCGCCGAACGCCTCGGCGGCACCTCCCTCGCCCTCGACATCACGGCCGCCGACGCGGGCGAACGCATCGCCGCCGCCGTGCCCGGCGGGCTCGACGTCCTGATCCACAACGCGGGCGTCACCCGCGACCGGCGACTGGTCAACATGCCCGCCGACCGGTGGAGTTCGGTCCTCGACGTCAACCTCGCGAGCGTCCTGCGGACCACGGACGCGCTGCTCGCGGCGGGGGCGGTCAACCGGGGCGGCCGGATCGTGGCGACGGCCTCGATCGCGGGGCTCGCGGGCAACGCGGGACAGACCAACTACGGCGCGAGCAAGGCGGGGATCGTCGGCATGGTCCGCTCGCTCGCGCCGCGCGCGCTGAGGGAACACGGGGTGACGGTGAACGCGGTGGCGCCTGGCTTCATCGAGACGAAGATGACGGCGGCGGTCCCGCTGTTCATCCGCGAGGCCGGCCGCCGCATGAACTCCCTCGCCCAGGGCGGCCTGCCGGCCGACGTCGCCGAGACCACCGCCTGGCTCGCCCACCCGGCCTCGGGCTCGGTCAACGGCCAGGTCGTGCGGGTCTGCGGCCAGAGCCTGTTGGGGGCGTGATGACCGTTCCGACCGCCTCGACCGGCACGCTCGCCGGCGTTCCGTCCCTGCCGCCGCTCCTCCTGCGCGGCGCCCTGCTCTCGCCCCTCAAGCGCCCCCGCCCGGACGCCGACTTCCCCCGTACCCGACTGGTGCTGCCCGGCCTGCGCGTGGACCTCGCGCGGCTGGCGGCGTACGAGAGGGTGTGCGGGTTCCCGACGGGCGCCGACGCGCTGCCCGTGACCTACCCGCACGTGCTGGGCTTCCCCGTCGCCATGCGACTGATGAGCGGCCGGGCCTTCCCGCTGCCGCTGCTCGGGCTCGTCCACACGTCGATCGGCATCACCCGGCGGGCCGCCCTGCCCGCTACCGGGGAATACGAACTCTCCGCGTACGTCGAGGGCCTGTCCCCGCACCGGCGCGGCACCGAGGCCCGTGTGGTGACGGAGCTGCGGGCCGGGGGGCGGGCCGAGCCCGTGTGGGAGTCGCGCAGCACGTACCTGGCGAGGCACCGGGTGGACGGGAGCGCGGCGCCACGGGACGGCGAACCGGCCGCCGCCGACACGCAGGACCACGACCCGACCGCCGCGAACGCACAGCACTGCGACCCGACCGCCGCGAACGCCGGCCCGCTGCCCGTCAGGGCCGAGTGGCGCCTCGCCGGTGACGTCGGACGGCGCTACGGTGCCGCCTCCGGCGACCGCAACCCGATCCACCTGCATCCCTTCACCGCCCGCCTGTTCGGCTTCCCGCGGGCCGTCGCGCACGGCATGTGGACCGTGGCCCGGTGTCTCGCCGAGCACGGGACGCCGGACGCGGCCGTGGTGCGGGCGGATTTCCGGGCGCCGGTGCTGCTGCCGGGGACGGTGGTGTACGGGGACGGGGACGGGAGGTTCGAGCTGCGCGGCGGCGGCGACGGACGGCGGCAGCACCTGCGCGGTGAGGTCGTGCCCTACCCGGCCTGAGCCGCCGGTACCGACGGGGCCACCGGCGCCTGCTCCGGATCCGCCTCCGGGTCCTCCGGCGCCACCCAGGGCCGGCCCGCCATCAGGTCGCCCAGGCCCGCCCAGGCGAAGTTCATCAGGGTCGCCGCCGCCTGCTTGGCGGTGACGCCCTCGGTGGCGCCGGCCCAGTCGGCGAGCGACTCGGCCGCACCGACCAGCGCCTCGGCCAGTCCCGCGACCTCCCCCTCGGGCAGGTGCGGGCGGCGGTGCGCGTCCCGTGCGGCGGCGGCGATCAGCTGCGTCACGAAGGCCACGATGTCCTCGCGCATCGCGGCGACCTCGGCGGCGAACCGCTCGCCGTGGGTGCGGGCGTGGAGGTGCAGCACCCGCCAGGCGTCCGGGTTCCGCGCGGTGTGGGTGAAGAACGCCCGCAGTCCCGACCAGAGTTGTCCGTCGGCCGGGAGCCCTGGGCACACGCCTGCCCGCACCGCCTCGGTCAGGGCCCGCGCCTCGCGCCGGATGCAGGCGCTGAACAGGTCGTCCTTGGAGTTCAGGTACAGGTACACCAGCGGCTTGGAGACACCCGCCAGTTCGGCGATCTCGTCCATCGACGCCGCCATGTACCCGCGTTGCCCGAAGATCCGCACGGCGGCGTCCAGCATCTGCTGCTCACGGACCGCCCGCGGCATCCGCTTGGTCTTCCCATCACCCATGCGCATCAGCGTACGGTCCGCGCGGCCGTGATCAGGACGTCCGCGCTCCGGCGGCCTCCCAGGCCGCCTCGATCATCCGGAAGATCTCGTCCACCGCCGCCCGGGGGTCGTCCGCCTCACGGGCCAGCGCGCGGGCGTCGACCACGAACCTCGCGACCGCCCGGCAGGCCGTCGTGGTCCCCGGCAGGCCGAGGTCGGCGGCGAGGGCCGCCGCCAGCGAGTCCGCGTGGCGCAGCATCATCGACTCCTCGTACTGCCGCAACGCGGGTGAGGCGTCGATCATGCGCCAGACCGGGGCGGCGCCGGGCGCCGCGCAGTGCGCCACCAGGGCCTGTACCTCGCGGCGCAGCGCGGACATGAGGGGCTCGTCCGGTGCCCGTCCGGTGACCGCCTCGGTGAGGCGCCGCTCGAAGTCCGTGTCCCGCTCGAACACCAGGGCCTCTTTGGAGGCGAAGTGGGCGAAGAGCGTGGTGACGGCCACATCCGCCTCTGCGGCCACGTCACGGATGCCCACCGCGTCGTATCCGCGTTCCAGGAAGAGCCGCAGGGCGGTGTCGGCGATCTTCTGTCGGGTCGCGGCCTTCTTGCGCTCACGGCGTCCGGTCGGCACGGTCATACGCCAACGCTATCAGGTACGAACCTGAAACCGTTCCAAAACACTAACGGTTAGTGTTATGTTCGGCGGCATGAGGAAAGTGAGCTTCGCCGAGTTCGGCGGCCCGGACGTCCTGGAACTCCTGGATGCCGAGGAGCCCCACGCGGGCCCCGGCCAGGTACGCATCGCCGTGCGGGCGGCGGGGGTGAACCCCGTCGACTGGAGACTCCGCGAGGGCCAGGTCCTGGGGGCCCATCCGCTCGAGCTGCCCGCCGGTCTCGGGCTGGACGCCGCCGGGGTGGTGGACGAGGTCGGCGAGGGCGTCGGCGGGGTCGGGGTCGGCGACCCGGTGTTCGGTGAGGGCTTCGCCACCTACGCCGATTTCGCCGTGCTGTCGGCCTGGGCCCGTATGCCCGAGGGCCTTACGTTCGAGGAGGCTGCCGGATATCCGTCCGTGGTGGAGACCGCGCTGCGCGTCATCCGCGAGGTCGGTGTACGACCCGGGCAGACACTGCTCGTGAGCGGCGCGTCCGGGGGAGTGGGATCGGCGGTGCTGCAGATCGCCCGCGACCGCGGCATCCCGGTGATCGGCACGGCCGGTGCCGCGAACCAGGACTACCTGCGGGACCTGGGCGCCGTTCCCACCACCTACGGCGAGGGCTGGGTCGAACGGGTGCGACGGCTCGGGCACGTCGACGCGGCTCTCGACCTGGCGGGCTCGGGAGTGATCCGCGAGCTCGTCGAGCTGACCGGGGACCCGCGGAGGGTGGTCTCCATCGCCGACCTCGGCGCCCCGGAGTACGGTGTCCGGTTCTCCGGGGTGGCCGGGAGCGTGCCGGACGCGCTCGCCGAGGCCGTCGGCCTGATAGCGCGGGGCAGGCTCCACATCCCGGTCGAGAAGGCGTACCCGCTCGCCGATGCCGCGGCGGCGCACATCGACAGTCAGGCAGGTCACACGCGCGGGCGCCGGGTCCTGATCGTCTGAGGGACGGGGCGCGGGCGCGAAAACGGGCTGCCCCCCTTCCGGAACGGGTTCGCTCCGGAAGGGGGACAGCCCTTGGTCGTCCTGGTCGTCCCGCTCGTTCCGATGGTGCGCGGGACGCCGGTCGGCGATCAGGCGGCGACGGCCACCGGCTGCGGGTCGTCCGCGTCGACGGGCGTCATGGCGACGCTGTTGAACTTGTCGCGGTCGAGGATGTTCTCCCGTGCGGCCACGATCAGCGGTGCCACGACCTGCCCGGCCACGTTGGTCGCCGTGCGCATCATGTCCAGGATCGGGTCGATCGCGAGGAGCAGACCGACGCCCTCCATGGGCAGGCCCAGCGTGGACAGGGTCAGGGTCAGCATCACCGTGGCACCGGTGAGGCCCGCCGTGGCGGCGGAGCCGACCACCGAGACGAAGGCGATCAGGAGGTAGTCGCCGACGCCGAGGTCGATGCCGAAGATCTGCGCGACGAAGATCGCGGCGATCGCCGGGTAGATCGCGGCGCAGCCGTCCATCTTGGTCGTCGCGCCGAACGGCACCGCGAAGGACGCGTACTCCTTCGGGACACCGAGGCGCTCGGTGACCTTCTGGGTCAGCGGCATGGTGCCGACGGACGAGCGGGAGACGAAGGCCAGCTGGATCGCGGGCCAGGCGCCCTTGAAGAACTGCAGCGGGTTGACCTTGGCGACGGTGGCGAGCAGCACCGGGTAGACCACGAACAGCACGATCGCGCAGCCGACGTAGATGTCGGCGGTGAAGGTGGCGTACTTGCCGAGCAGGTCCCAGCCGTAGGTGGCGATGGCCTTGCCGATGAGGCCGATCGTGCCGATCGGGGCGAGGCGGATGACCCACCACAGGGCCTTCTGGAGGAGTTCGAGGATCGACTCGCTCAGGTTGAGGATCGGCTGGGCCTTCTCGCCGAGCTGGAGGGCGGCGATACCGGCGACGGCGGCCATGAAGACGATCTGCAGGACGTTCAGCTCGGTGAACGGCGTGATGACGTCGGTCGGCACGATGCCGGTCAGGAAGTCGAGCCAGGAACCGGTGTGCTCGGGCTTGGCGCCGTCGGCCGGGGTGAGGCCGGTACCGGCGCCGGGGTTGGTGACCAGGCCGATGGCCAGGCCGATGGCGACCGCGATCAGCGACGTGACCATGAACCAGAGAAGGGTGCGGGACGCCAGGCGGGCCGCGTTGTTGACCTTCCGCAGGTTGGTGATCGACACCAGGATCGCGAAGAAGACGAGCGGTGCGACGGCCAGCTTCAGCAGGCCGATGAAGATGTCACCGACCTTCTCCAGCGTGGTGACCAGCCAGGATATGTCCTGACTGCGGGCCAGCCAGCCCAGCAGTACACCGAGGACGAGGCCGGCGAGTATCTGGGCCCAGAAGGGCGCCTTGAAGGACTTCTTGACCGGAGACCCGGCGGAAGACTTCGCGGGCGATGAAGAGGACACGGACAGACTCCGTAGGGGGACGGGACGCGGGGACGGACGCGCAGGGCTGACGTGGAGAACGACGGGATGTGGGGGAACGTCAGGGGCGACAGTTCGCGGACGCGCACCGACAGAGGTCCACGTGCAGGCGCGCCACGAGCGCGAGGCTCGGCGGTGTGTGGGGCGCGGCTGCGTGCTTCATGCACACGACTTTAACACCTGTGCTTTGAGACCCCCAAAGCCTCACTTTGACAGGCAAGACGGACTCAGCGCCCGTAAAACGCAGATCGCCCCGGTTTCCTGTGAAACGAGGAAACCGGGGCGTACGTGTGTGACGGACTGCGTGTGACGGACGTTACGAGGTCTGTTCCTGCGCCCGTGCCGTGTCGTCGGCGACGTCCTCCTGGCCGCGATTGGCGTCCAGGTTGGCCTTCATGCGGTCGACCCGGTTCACGACCTGCACCGAGGCCCGGTCCCGCTCCTTGCGCAGCGCCACGTAGCTGATGGGCGCGGAGATCAGCAGGGCGAGCAGGATGATCCACATGCCGTTGGAGTCGCCGAGACCGCGCGGGAACACGCCGACGTACACGAGCCCCCAGACGGCCACGAGGCAGCCGACGAAGATCCCGAGGCGCATCAGCGTGTAGCGGAGCATCTCAATCCACTCTTCCGTTTCTGGCACAAAGAGGCACTGCCCAGTGAAACATGCCGGGCTCCGGCCCTTGCACGGGGGTGCGGTCAGGCCAGCGGCAGCAGCATGAAGACGTCGTCCCGGTCGTCGCCGGGCGCGACCCGGATCGCGCCGGGCACCCGGCCGACCTCCTTGTAGCCGCAGGACTCGTAGAACCGCTCCAGGCCGAGGCCGCCCCGGCAGGTGAGCCGGATCGCCTCGATGCCGTCGAGGGTGCGGGCCGCGTCCGCGGCGGCGGCCATCAGGTCCCGGCCGTATCCCCGGCCCTGGTGGCGCGGGTGGACCATCACCGTGTAGAGCCACAGCCAGTGGGTCATCAGCCGATGGGTGTTCAGCGTGAGGAACGCGGTGGCGGCCACCCGGCCGGTCTCATCGTGTCCGACGAGGAGGCGGGTGCGGCCCTCGGCCATGGCGACCATGTGCTTGACCAGCTCGGCGCGGATGTCCTCGCGGACGGCGGGCGGGACGAAGCCCACGGAGCCGCCCGCGTCCGTGACGTCGGCCCACAGGTCGAGTACGCCGTCGCGCAGGGCCGGGGTGAGGGCGGGATCGAACGTGAAGGTAAGGGACACATAGCAATAGTAACCATTACCTCAGGGCTCGGGCAGCCACTCCCAGGTCCGAGAGCAGCCCTTGGTACGCCCCGTCCCGGTCCTCGGCGCGCAGCACGGCCGAGGGGTGCACCGTCGGCACGAGCCGCTCGGGACGCCCGTTGATCTCCTCCTCCAGCACCGTGCCGCGCACCCGCGTGACCCGGAACGAGGAGCCGAGCAGCGCCTTGCCGGCCGTGGCGCCGAGCACCACGATCAGTTCGGGTTCGACCTGGGCCAGTTCGGCGGCCAGCCAGGGGCCGCAGGCGGTCGTCTCGCGCAGGGTGGGCGCCTTGTGGATGCGGCGCTTGCGGGGCTCGGACCGCGTGAACTTGAAGTGCTTGACGGCGTTGGTCACGTACGCGTCCGCCGGGTCGATGCCGGCTTCCTCCAGCGCCCGGTCGAGGAGCCTCCCGGCGGGGCCGACGAAGGGTTCTCCCTGCCGGTCCTCCTGGTCGCCGGGCTGCTCACCGACGAGCATGAGACGGGCGGTCGCCTTGCCGGCGCCGAACACCGTCTGGGTGGCGTCCCGGTGCAGGGGGCAGCCACGGCAGTCGGCTGCCGCCCGGCGCAGGGCCGGGAGGCCGCCGCGGTCCGGAACGAAGGGCTCTGCCGTGTAGGCGTCCTCTGGAGTCTCGGTGCCGACCATGCGGTCCGACTACCCGCCGTGGGGGGGGGGCGGATCCATGTCGGGTGCGGGTTGGGTGTGGCTGGTCGCGCAGTGCCCACTCACCCGCGCCCCGGGAACTCACACCCGCATCGGCTGCGGCGACTCCCGACGCGCCGGGTCGGGACCGTCGTACTCCCGAATGATCTCGTACCGCGTGTTCCGCTCCACCGGCCGGAACCCGGCGTCGCGGATCAGGTCGAGCAGGTCGTCCCGCGTCAGCTTGTTCGGCGTGCCGAAGTCGTCCGCGTCGTGCGTGATCTTGTACTCGACGACCGAGCCGTCCATGTCGTCGGCGCCGTGCTGGAGGGCGAGCTGCGCGGTCTGGAGGCCGTGCATGACCCAGAAGACCTTGACGTGCGGGACGTTGTCGAAGAGGAGCCGCGAGACCGCGAAGGTCTTCAGCGCCTCCGCGCCGGTCGCCATCTGGGTGCGGGCCTGGAGCCAGTTGCGGACCTTGCCGTCCCTCATGTCCACGAAGTCGTGCTGGTAGCGCAGCGGGATGAAGACCTGGAAGCCGCCCGTCTCGTCCTGGAGCTCACGCAGCCGCAGCACGTGGTCCACGCGGTGGCGGGGCTCCTCGATGTGGCCGTAGAGCATGGTGCACGGGGTCTTGAGACCCTTCTCGTGCGCCAGGCGGTGGATGCGCGACCAGTCCTCCCAGTGGGTGCGGTGGTCGACGATGTGCTGCCGCACCTCCCAGTCGAAGATCTCGGCGCCGCCACCGGTCAGGGACTCCAGACCGGCGTCGATCAGTTCGTCGAGGATGTCGGATGCGGACATCCCGGAGATCGTCTCGAAGTGGTGGATCTCGGTGGCGGTGAACGCCTTGAGCGACACGTTCGGCAGCGCGGCCTTCAGCTCCCGCAGCGAGCGCGGGTAGTAGCGCCACGGCAGGTTCGGGTGCAGGCCGTTGACGATGTGCAGCTCGGTGAGGTTCTCGCCCTCCATCTCCTTGGCGAGCTTCACCGCCTCCTCGATGCGCATCGTGTACGCGTCCTTCTCCCCCGGCTTGCGCTGGAAGGAGCAGTACGCGCAGGACGCGGTGCACACGTTGGTCATGTTGAGGTGGCGGTTGACGTTGAAGTGGACGACGTCGCCGTTCTTCCGCGTCCGCACCTCGTGCGCGAGGCCGCCGAGCCAGGCCAGGTCGTCCGACTCGTACAGCGCGATGCCGTCCTCGCGGGTCAGCCGCTCACCGGAGCGGACCTTCTGCTCCAGCTCCCGCTTGAGCCCGGCGTCCATGCGATACCTCTTTCTCCGACAGGGGCCGTCAGACCCCGTAAACCGTACGCCCCGCGCCCTACACCTCTTCGGGCAGCTCGCCCACCCTGTTCTCCCACTTGGTGGACAGGATGATGGTGGTACGGGTCCGGGAGACGCCCTTCGTCCCCGACAGCCGCCGGATGATGCTCTCCAGGCCGTCCACGTCGGTGGCCCGCACCTTGAGCATGTAGGAGTCGTCGCCGGCGATGAACCAGCAGTCCTCGATCTCCCGCAGGTCCTTGAGCCGCTGCGCCACGTCCTCGTGGTCGGCGGCGTCGGAGAGCGAGATGCCGATCAGGGCGGTGACGCCCAGACCGAGCGAGGCGGCGTCCACGGTGGCGCGGTAGCCGGTGATGACCCCGGCCGCCTCCAGCCGGTTGATGCGGTCGGTGACGCTGGGCCCCGACAGTCCGACGAGGCGCCCCAGCTCCGCGTAGGAGGCCCGGCCGTTCTCCCTCAGGGCCTGGATGAGCTGCCTGTCCACCGCGTCCATGCGATCGAAGCCTTCCACTGAAGAGGTCTGACGATGTGGGTAACAAACGTGTGGGGGGAGGTGGTACTCGCGTGATGCTCGGTCGGTGCTCAGTCGGCGGGGCGCGCCCCGCCGAGGTCGCCGCTCCAGCGGCGGTAGAGGCCGTGTCCGACGCCCGCCGCGTCGAGGACGCGTCCGGCGACGAAGTCGACCAGGTCCTGGATGTGCGTCGCCCCCGCGTAGAAGGCCGGTGAGGCGGGCACCACGGCCGCGCCCGCGTCGTCCAGTGTCACCAGGTGCCTGAGGGTCCGGCCGTCCAGCGGGGTCTCCCGTACGGCCACGACCAGCTTGCGGCGCTCCTTCAGGGTCACGCTCGCCGCCCGCTGCAGCAGGTCCTTCGACAGCCCGAGGGCGACGCCCGCCACGCAGGCCGTCGACGCGGGCACGATCAGCATGCCCCTGACGGGGTACGAGCCCGAGGACGGCCCGGCCGCGAGGTCGCCCGCGCTCCAGTGCCGTACCCGGTCGCCGGAGACGTCCACGTCGAACGTGTCGGGCTTCCCGTCGGCCCCGCGCGCGAGCCAGGCGCGCAGGTCGTCCCGCCAGTGGGCGTCCCGGAAGGAGATGCCGGTCTCGTCGAGCAGGGTGAGCCGCGAGGCCCGGCTGACCACCAGGTCGACGCTCTCACCGGCGGCGAGCAACGCGCGCAGCACCGCTGCCGCGTAGGGCGTACCGGATGCCCCCGACACCCCCACGATCCAAGGCGTGCGCTGGGTCTGTCCTGGCTTCATGATGCTGAGCCTAGTCGCAGGCTCAGGGTTTTCAGACCGTGAGCCCCCGCACCAGCAGATCCAGCAGCGCGCACACGAACAGCGCGATGCCGATGAAGCCGTTGACGCTGAAGAACGCCCTGTTCAGGCGGGTCAAGTCATGGGGGCGCACGATGGTGTGCTCGTAGCCGAAGGCGCCCGCGACGATGAGCAGGCCGAGCCAGAAGAAGACACCCGCGTCGGTGGCGACGGCGTACCAGACGAACAGGGCCGTGGTGACCGTGTGGCAGGCGCGGGCGCCCCGGATGGCGGCGGGGATGCCGAAGCGGGCCGGGACCGACTTCACGCCGACCCGCCGGTCGGTCTCGACGTCCTGGCAGGCGTAGATCAGGTCGAAGCCGCCGATCCAGATGCCGACCGCGAGGCCGAGGATCACGGCGTCCCAGGACCAGCTGCCGGTGATCGCCAGCCAGCCGCCGATCGGGCCCATCGCCTGGGCGAGTCCGAGGATGGCCTGCGGGAAGTTCGTGAACCGCTTGCCGTAGGGGTAGACCACCATCGGGACGACGGCGATGGGGGCGAGGGCGAGGCAGAGCGGGTTGAGCAGGGCCGCCGCGCCCAGGAAGACGACCAGGGCGATCAGCGCGCCGGTCCAGGCGTGCTTGACCGACATGGCGCCGGTGACCAGTTCGCGGTGGGCGGTGCGCGGATTGCGGGCGTCGATCTCGCGGTCGATGATCCGGTTGACCGCCATCGCGAAGGTGCGCAGGCCCACCATCGCGACGGTGACCAGGAGCAGCCGGCCCCAGTGGATGTTCGCGTCCCACTCGTACATCGCGGTCAGCGCGGCGATGTAGGCGAAGGGCAGGGCGAAGACCGAGTGCTCGATCATCACCAGGCGCAGGAACGCCTTGGTGCGCCCCGGCTGCTGCGGCAGCGCGGCGGAAGCCGACGTCACAGTCCGTACTCCTTCCAGCGGCGGTCGACCTTCGCCGCCGTCTCCGGGTCGGACAGCACCATGTCCGGCCAGCCCCCGTCTCGCGTGTACCCCTCCTCGGGCAGCTTCTTCGTGGCGTCGATGCCGGCCTTGCCGCCCCAGAACTGCTGGTAGGAGGCGTGGTCGAGGTGGTCGACCGGGCCTTCGACGACGGTGAGGTCGCGGGCGTAGTCGGTGTTGCCGAGCGCCCGCCAGGCGACCTCGTGCAGGTCGTGGACGTCGCAGTCGGAGTCGACGACCACGATCAGTTTGGTCAGGGACATCATGTGCGCGCCCCAGATGGCGTGCATCACCTTCTGGGCGTGCTTGGGGTACTTCTTGTCGATCGAGACGATCGCGCAGTTGTGGAAGCCGCCGGCCTCGGGGAGGTGGTAGTCCACGATGTCCGGGACGATGATCTTGAGGAGCGGAAGAAAGAACCGCTCCGTGGCCCGGCCCAGCGGGCCGTCCTCCGTCGGGGGCCGCCCGACCACGATCGACTGGAGCAGCGGACGCTTCCGCATCGTCACGCAGTCGATCCTCAGGGCGGGGAAGGGCTCCTGCGGGGTGTAGAAGCCGGTGTGGTCGCCGAAGGGGCCCTCGGGGAGCATCTCGCCGGGCTCCAGCCAGCCCTCGATGACGACCTCCGCCTGCGCGGGGACCTGGAGCGGGACCGTCTTGCAGTCGACCATCTCGATCCGCTTGCCCTGCAGGAACCCGGCGAAGAGGTACTCGTCGATGTCGCCGGGGAGCGGGGCGGTGGAGGCGTACGTCACGGCGGGCGGGCAGCCGAAGGCGATGGCGACCGGCAGGCGCTCGCCGCGCCGGGCGGCGACCTGGTAGTGGTTCCGGCTGTCCTTGTGGATCTGCCAGTGCATGCCGATGGTGCGCTTGTCGTGGCGCTGGAGCCGGTACAGACCCAGGTTGCGGATGCCCGTCTCCGGGTCCTTGGTGTGGGTGAGCCCGAGGTTGAAGAAGGAGCCGCCGTCGTCCGGCCAGGTGAAGAGGGCGGGGAGCCGTTCGAGGTCCACGTCGTCGCCGTGCAGGACGACCTCCTGGACAGGGGCGCTGTCGCCCTTCACCTTCTTCGGCGGTACGTGCGTCATCGCGCCGAGCTTGCCGAAGGCCTCGCGGATGCCGACGAAGCCCTGGGGCAGCTCGGGCTTCAGCAGCCCGCCGATCTTGTCCGAGATGTCGGAGTACGACTTCAGGCCGAGGGCCTTGAGCAGGCGCCGGTCGGTGCCGAAGACGTTCATCGCGAGGGGCATGTCGGAGCCCTTCACGTTCTCGAAGAGGAGAGCGGGGCCACCGGCCTTGTTCACCCGGTCGACGATCTCCCCGACCTCCAGGTACGGGTCCACCTCGACCTTGACGCGCTTGAGGTCGCCGTCGCGCTCCAGGGCCCTGAGCAGGGAGCGAAGATCGTCGTAAGCCATGCGGTCCAGTATCCCCGAGCGGCTACCCTGGCCCTGTACCGACCCTGTACCCCACCGCTTCGCTGGAGAGGCTCATGCTTCGGGTGCTGATGTTCCTGATCCCACTGGCATTGAGCGTCTACGCGTTCATCGACTGCATCAGCACGAAGGACGACGACATCCGCCACATGCCCAAGCCGCTGTGGGCGATCCTCGTGCTGCTGTTCCCGCTGGTCGGGTCGATCTCCTGGATCATCGCCGGCAAGAAGCGGCAGCCGGCCGGCTCGTCGCCCTGGCAGGGCGGCGGGCGGCGGCAGTGGGTGGCGCCGGACGACAATCCCGACTTCCTGAAGTCCTTGGGCAAGGACGACGAGAAGGGCGGGGACAGGGACGCGGACGGGGACGGGCGCGAGGACCGTCAGAAGGACGAGGACCCCCGGGCCGACTGAACGCCCTACGAGCGGACGGTGCGCTATGCGCCGAGGGCGTTCAGGAAGTTCCGGACGGCCTCGACGACGGGCGCCCCCACGTCTCCCACCAGCACCGCGATACCCGACACCGCCGCGAGCACGTTCCGAAGACGCGTGGGGTCGCTCCCGTCGGCCGCCTCCAGTTCCGGCAGGCACTGGTCGATCACCTGCCGGTCGGCGTCCGAGAGGTGCGTGCGCAGGTCCTGGACGGCCTCGATCATCCGGGCGCGGGCGACTGCGGGGTCCGCGGGTCCGTAGTTGTGGACGATGCCCGTGTTGTTGTCGCCGTACTGGCTGACCCGGTCGCCGAAGTGCATGTCCCCGCTCATCGCCTCACCCCTGTGTTGCCGTTGCCGATCTGCTGGATCCTGTCGCCGACGTGGAAGTTCTCCACCGAGACCTGGAACTCCGCGCCGGGGTCGTCGATCGCGTCCATGATCTTGACGACGAGGTCGTCCACGACCGCGCGGTCCTCGCTCGCCACCAGGGTGGCCGGGTTTCCGGACGTCTCGATCACCAACGCGTACAGCAGCTTGCGGGTCAGGATCTCGTACAGGGCGAAGGCCAGGAGCAGATAGAAGATGATTCCGCAGATGCGTACCGCGTAGCCGAGGAAGGTAACGAAGCCCCACGAGGGCAGTGCGTCAAGGATCGCAATGAGGATGACGCCGAACAGGGTCATTCCCACGCCACCGGCGAGGAACTTCAGCGTTTCGCCGGTACGACGGGTCGGTATCTCGACGGTCTTCGCCCGAGCGATGTTCTGCAGCGGGTAGGCGTCGTCGCGCAGCCACAGCACGCGACGGCTGACACGCACGTCGACGGTTTCTCTTCCCTGCACCAAGCCCCCAGCCCCCGTTTTTTACCACTCCTTGACACACTAGGGTGACCAACTCCCGACAGCAACAAGGCGATCCGGCCATCTACGGTCCGCAAGCGGCGGAGCACGGCCGGCCACGCCCGTGCCTCAGGAGCGGGCCCAGCGCTGCACGGCGGAGCCGTCGCACTTCTGCATCATGACCGTGCCGCCCACCCTGGACTCCTCCATGCGCTTGCCGGTGTTGGGGGCGACCACCGAGCCGTTCGGGCCGAAGCGCCACTCCTGGCCGCTCTGCGAGCCGCAGTATCCGGTGTGGAGCGCGCCGTAGCTGCTCAGGCAGTTGCCGGTCGCCTTGTTGACGATCCGGTAGGTGCCGGAGGACGTGCCCTGGAGGTTCCAGACGGCTGCCTCGGCGGCGCAGGAGCCGGGGCGGACGCTGCCGGGGGCGGCGTACCGGCCGCCGACGCCACCCACGGGAAGCCGCATCTTTGGCACGAAAGGTCCAAGTGCGATGCTGCACGCGTCGGGTGAACGCGGTCAGCCGCGTCCCGTCAGCGTCTTGATCCCGGCCGGGGACAGAGCCCGGTCGAAGGCCCGTACGTCGCGCACGGCGCCGGGGAAGAAGTCGCGGGGCTCCCCGCCGAAGGACGCGCGGCCGATCATGAAGGCGCCGGTGGCGGGCATCGGGTCGGGGTCCTCGACGACGGCCTCCTGCACGCCGTCGACGTACAGCAGCAGCTTGCGGGCCTCGCCGTCGCAGACGCCGGCCAGGTGGGTCCAGACGTGCGCGGCGGGGGCGGTGCGGGCGACGGCGCGACGGCCGGGGCGGGCGAAGGCCCAGCCCTTGTCCTCGCTGGAGTACTGGAGGTAGAAGCCGCTGGCGCCGCCGCTCTCCTGGCTGACGGCGGTGGCGAAGATGCCCGGTACGGCGGCCAGGCGGACCCAGGCCGCGACCGTGAAACTCCGGCCCGCTCCCGTCTTCAGCACCGGGCCGTCGGTCACGATCTGGCTGCCGGCCCCGTCGAAGGCGGCGCCGGCCCCGCCGGGCTGCCAGGCGACGGCGGTCGCGGTGCCGTCGTGCCCGCCGGCGGTGTCCCGCGCGATCGCGCCGGAGGTCTCGTCGAGGGGCCAGCGACCGACGGGGCGGGGCAGGCGCGGGCCGGCGGTGGAGGGCGAGGGTGACGGCGCGGGCGTGACGCCGGTCCCCTGTGAGGTGGCCGAGCGGTTGAGCCAGAATCCCGTTCCGACGCCGAGCGCGGCGATCGCGCCCGCGCCGGAGAGCAGGAACGCCCGCCGGCCGCGGTCGCCCCCGCGCGGGTCCGGCGCGGCGGGGCGCACGTCCTGTGCACCGGGCGCCGACGGCCCCACGGCCTCCACCCGGGTCGCCGGGGGCACGGCGGCGGGCGGGGTGACCTCGGTGGGCCGGGCGGGAGCCGGGGCGGCCCCGGTGGGTGTCGCGTCCGTGCCGGTCGGGCGGAGGCCCGGGTTCCAGTGGCCGGCGAGCGGGAGGGCCACCGTGGTCTCGCCGACGTACGGGCCGATCCGGGCGAGGATCTCGCGCGGGGTCGGCCGGCGGGCAGGGTCCTTGACGAGGCAGTCGTCGACGAGGGCGCGCAGGACCGGGTCGGTGACGGCGTCCACGTCGGGGGCGTTGTGCACGACGCGGTAGAGGAGCGCGGGGGTCGGTCCGCCGCCGAACGGGTTGGCGCCGGTCGCCGCGTGGGCCAGGACCGCGCCCAGGCAGAAGACGTCGCTGGCCCAGGTCACCTCGTCCCCGTTGACCTGCTCGGGGGACATGAATCCCGGCGAGCCCGCCATGTGCCCGGTGCCGGTGATCGATTCGGCGTCGACGCTGCGCGCGATGCCGAAGTCGATGACGCGCGGCCCGTCCTCGGCGAGGAGGACGTTGGACGGCTTGAGGTCGCGGTGGACGAGGTGCGCGGCGTGGATGGACACCAGCGCCTCGGCCAGCCCGGCCGCCAGCGCGAGCACCGCCCCCGGCTCGAACGGCCCCCGCTCGGCGACCGCCCGCTCCAGCGACGGCCCGGCGATGTAGCTGGTGACCAGCCAGGGCCGGGGCGCGTCCGGGTCGGCGTCGACGACGGGAGCGGTGAAGGCGCCGCTGACCGTCCGGGCCGCCTGCACCTCGCGGCGGAAGCGCTGGCGGAACTCCGGCCTGCGCAGCAGCTCGGCGTGGACCACTTTGACCGCGACGAGCCGGCCGCCCGGCGATCGGCCGAGGTAGACCCGGCCCATGCCGCCCACGCCCAGTCGGCTCAGCAACCGGTACTCCCCGACGGAGCGCGGATCGTCGGGTTCCAGCGCTGACACAGATGCCTCCCGGCGTGCGGTCCCTCCCCGTATCCGTCTCTCCGTACGGGCAGTGCCAGCATAGGGGCGGCTCTCAGCCGGTGGCCGCGGTGGACCTCTCGACGGCTTTTGGGGTCACCGGGGTGAAGAAGTTGACCAGGTTGCCGTCGGGGTCGCGGAACAGGAAGGCACGGTTGCCCCAGGGCATCGTCGTGGGCTCCTTGACGATGTCGTCGACGAATCCGGTCAGGTCGCGGTGCACGGCGTCCACGTCGTCGACGAGGAACTCGATGACGGCGCTGCGGTTGTCGGCCGGGTGGGCGGAGCCGGGTGCGAAGAGCGGCACCGTCCGTGTGCTGCCGATCGCGAGGGTGCCGGAGCCGGTGCGGAGTTCGGCGAAGTCCTCGGTGTACCGGTTCGCCTTCACTCCGGTGACGCGCTCGTAGAAGTCGACGAGGCGGTCGACGTCGCTCGTGATGACGCGGATCGAGACGAGGTTCATGGGTTCGCTCCTGGTCGGTCGGGGCTGTCTTGAGGCGCACGCTAGGAGCGATGTAGGACAGCTGCCGACCGCCGTTCCGGCGTCGAGACCCGAGGTCGCCGCGCCGAACTCGTTCTCGTCCCCGCCGATCCTCGTGGTACTCCTCACTCCTCCGACGCGTCAATGATCGAAGCGGCGGGTGCCGGCTCCGAGGGCCGCGCATAGGCTGCGGACCGATGACCACCGACGACCGCCGCCGTCTCCGCACCGTGGACCTGGCCCGCACGGCCGGTCTCTCGACTCAGCAGATCCGCAACTACGAGGACGCCGGTGTCCTCCCCGCAGCCGAGCGGACGGAGTCCGGGTACCGGGTCTTCGGCGAGCGGCACCGGCAGGCGTTGCTGACGTACCGGACGCTCCAGAACGGCTACGGGCCGGTGACGGCGACGCGGATCATGCGGACCGTGCACGAGGGGGACGTTTCCGGCGCGCTCGCCCTCGTGGACGCCGCGCACGCCGCCCTGCACGGGGAGCGGGGCTCGCTGCGGGCCGCGCGCGAGGCGCTGGAGGCGCTGGATGCGCAGGGGGCGGAACCGGTGCCGGGCAACGGTGGCCTGCGCATCGGTGAGGTGGCCGCGCTGGTCGGCGTACGGACGTCGGCGCTGCGGGTGTGGGAGGCGGCGGGGCTGCTCACGCCCGGACGGGAACGCGGGACCGGGTACCGCGTGTACGCCCCGGCCGACGTGCGCGACGCACGGGTCGTGCACACGCTGCGCCGCAGCCACTACCCGTTCGAGCAGATCCGTCCGGTCCTGGACGGCCTGCGGCGGGAGGGCGGCGGCGAGGGGCTGCGAACGGCGATCGCCGCCCGGGAACAGGCGGTCACCGCCCGCACACGGGCCGCCCTGAAGGGCGCCGGCCGGCTGCACACGTATCTGACTTGCACCGACGACACCCTGCGTGGTTAATGGATCACTTACTGACGGCCCCTCAGCCGACGGAGGCTCAGGAAAACATGGAGAGTGCCCCGCACCAGGAGTTCCAGCCACCCGGCCAGAGAACCCAGCCACCGGGCCAGTACGACATCCCGCCGCCGCCCGCCGTGCCACCGCGGACCGTCCGGGCCGTCGACCTGCGGGTCGGCAAGCGGCTGCTGTGGGTCGGCGCGGCGGCGTACCCCCTGCAGAACATCACCCGGGTGTACACCTTCACCATGATGCCCCGGCGCAAGGAGGCCACGCTGCGGTTCCTGAAGCGCACGGCGCTGATCCTGTCGGTGGCCTTCGCGCTGACGATCGTCGCCGGGCTGACGGCGATCGCGGACAGCTCGATGGCCGGCGGCATCCTCACCTTCGTGTGGATCGGGGCCGTCGCGGCGCTGGTGTTCAGCATCGTGGATCTGTTCTCCGTGCTGTCGGCACCGGCCCAGTACGTCCTGGCGGTGGAGACGTCCGGGCCGTCCATCGCGATGGTGACCAGCTCCGACCCGCACCAGCTGGACCGACTCGTCGCGCCCATCGTGCAGGCCATCGAGAATCCCGAGGCGGAGTTCCACGTCGAGGTCGAGCAGCTCCTGGTCAACCCCAGCAACTACTACTTCGGCGACAACGTCAACATGTACGGCGGATCGGGAAACGTAGGGATGGGGAAATCTTGAGCGGCGACAACTACTACTTCGGCGACAGCGTCTCGATGCACGGCGGCCTCGGCAACACCGGCATCGTCAAGAACCAGGCGGCGCCCGCCGCGACGGAGGCGTCGCCCGCCCTGGAGGCGGCGATCCAGCAGCTGGTCGAGCTGCTCGACGAGCTGCGTGCACAGGTGCCGCCGGCCAGCGCGCGGTCCCTCGACGACTGCCTGCCGGACATCACCGCGGCTCCCGGCGTCCAGCCGCAGCAGCGGCACCGCGCCCTGATGGCGGTGGCGGGCATCGCCGCCACGGTGGGAGCGGTCGGCCAGCCCGTCGTCGAGGCGGTGAACAGCGTCCTCGCGCTGCTCGGCGGTTGACGGCAGTTCTTCGTACCGTCGTTCGAGGGGCCATCCGTTCCGTTGAACCGTGCCGACACAGCAGGTGCACGGCCGCGGGCTCGTCATTCCCTTGGTCGGGTCTGTACATCTGCGAACGGAGACCCCTCGTGCGACTGACCGACATCCACCGCTGCGAGATCCGGCCCGGGCGCCTCGTCGAGTGGACGCTCAGTCCGGCGACCGTCGAGGTCGCGGCAGCGCTGCCCGAGGACGCGCGGCCGCCTGCGTACATCCAGGAGTCGCACATCCGGACGGCCCGGTCGGTCCGCGACGACGGTCTCTTCGTGCCGACCTGGCTCGGCGCGGCCTTCGACATCCCCGGCCCGGTCGACCTCGACGCGCTCCAGGAGGCGTTGCGCGCCTGGACGCTGCGGCACGAGACGCTGCGCAGCGGCTTCCGGTGGGGCGGGGGGAGCGGGGACCCGATGCGGCGTTTCACCCTCGACGCGGACGCGGTGTCCCTGCACCGCGAGGACGTCGGCGACTTCCCGGACGCGACGGAACTGGCCCGCCACCTCCAGGACCGCTTCGACGGCGTCGCCGACGCGCTGCGCTGGCCCAACCTCATCTACACGGCGGTCGTCCGCGACGACGGCGTCAGCGTCTACATGGCCTTCGACCACAGCAACGTCGACGCCTACTCCATCTACCGCATCCCCGCCGAGATCGACGAGTTGTACGCGGCCGGCGTCGAGGGCCGGTCCGTGCCGCGGCCCCGGGTCGGCAGCTACGTCGACTTCTGCGAGGCCGAGCGGGCGGACGCCGACCGGATCGACGGCGACCACGACATCGTGGGCCGCTGGCGGGAGTTCATCCGGCGGTGCGACGGGCGGCTGCCCTCCTTCCCCGTCGACCTCGGCCTGGAGCCGGGCGGCCCGCTGCCCGAGCAGAAGCTGTTGCGCGGGCCACTGGTGGACGCGGCCGACGCCGCCGCGTTCGAGGCGTACTGCCGCCCCTACGGCGGCAGCCTGGTCGGTGTCCTGGCCGCCACCGCGCGAGTCGTCCACGAGATCGGGGGTGAGCCCGTCTACCGCACCGTCGTGCCGTTCCACACCCGGTCGCGGTCCCAGTGGTCGGAGTCCGTGGGCTGGTACGTGGGCGGCGCGCCGATCGAGGTCCCCGTGGCGAGGGTCCACGACTTCACGGACGCCCTGCGCACCGTCCGCGCCCAGCTCCAGGCCAACCGGCGGATGTCCCGCATGCCGATCGACCGGGTGCTGCGCCTGCTCGGCACGGACTTCCGGCCCACCTCGCCCGACCTGTACTCGATCGTCTCCTACGTCGACGCCCGCGACGTCCCCGGTTCCGGCCGCTGGCCGGACCGGACGGCGTACGCCCTGCTGCGCGTGTCGTACGGCGACCAGGTGTGCGCGTGGGTCACCCGGCTCCCGGAGGGCCTGTGGTTCGCCGCCCGCCATCCGGACACCGACATCGCGCACAAGAACCTGAACCTGTACGTGGAGCGGCTGCGGGACATCGTCGCGGGCGTCGCCCGCGCCCGCCCCTAGGGGCGCTGACCCGCCCGGTCCACCACGGCCCGCTCCAGGACGGCGAAGCGTCCGGTCACCTCGCCCTTCTCGAAGCCCCAGGACAAGTCCTCGACGGCCACCTCGCGCTCGCCCAGGAACTCCTTGGTCTCCCGGTCGAAGATGAGCTCGACGCGCTCCCCGTCGTCGATCCGGGCGACCGCGACACCGTGCCGGCCGGCCGCGTCGACGGCGTCGTCGACGACGAAGACGCCGCGGATCCTCGCCGCGGCCCGGTAGAGCGCGGCGGCCTGGGCGGGCGGCATCAGGGACTCGCGGGCGAGGTCGCCGACGAGGACGAAGTTCGCCTCGTCCTTGCTGTCGCTCCCCTCGCTGACGCTGTCCAGCCACTCGTACATGGCGTCCGGGTCGGTGGGGAGGGTCTGGAGGTGGCGGTAGTCGGTGCTGGACGGGACGCCGGGGGCCGGCTTCTCCAGCGGTGCGTGGTCGGACCGGTCGAAGGGCGAGTGCAGCATGCCCTCCCGCGAGCCGTCCACCGACAGCCAGACCTCGCGCTGGTGGACGGGCTGGAGCCGCGCGGGCCCGTCGCCTTCCTGCACCGTCCAGCCGCCCTCGCTCTTGATGTACACGAACTGGTCGTCCCTGATGCCGGCCGGCGCCGGCGTCCGCTCCGCCGCCAGCGCGATGTCCTCCAGGAGGGCCACCGCCTCCTTCGAGGCGGGTGGTGCGGACTCGTCGGTCGGCAGGGCGACGGTGAGGGCGGCGACCACCGCCGTGACGGCCGCGGCCACCAGGGCGGGCCGCTTCCACCGGGACGGCCCGCGGGCGGGAGTCGGAGCGGGAGCGGACGGTGCCGTGCGCCGGATCTCGGTCATCAAGTGCTCCTTGAGGAGTCGGTGACGGCCCGGCGGGAGGTCGTGTTCGGGAAGGCGGGTCATCGGTTTCCCTCCGTGATGGGCCTGACCGCGGGGCCGCGGTCACCTTTCAGCTGTCCGCGCTCCCCGGGGGGTTCCGTGTATCTCGCGAGCTTCGTCCGTGCGCGGGAGAGCCGGGACCGCACGGTGCCCACGGGCACCCCGAGGGCGTCGGCGGCGGCGCGGTAGTCCAGGCCCGACCACACGCACAGCGCCAGCACCTCCCGCTCGGCCCGCCGCAGCCGTGCCAGGGCGGTCCGTACGAGCGCCAGTTGCGCGGTGTCGTCCACCCGGCCCGCGACCTCGTCGGCGAAGTCGCGTACGGACTCGTCGCGGGGCAGCCGGGCGACGGCGGCGGCGTGCCGACGGGCGGCGCGGCGGGTGTTGCGCGTGACGTTGGTGGCGATGCCCAGCAGCCAGGGCCGCAGGGAGCCGCCCTCCTCGTCGACGCGCCCGCGCAGCCGCCAGGCGTCCAGGAACGTCAGCGAGACGACGTCCTCGGCGCTCGCCCAGTCACCGGTGAGGCGGAAGGCGTGGTTGTAGACGGAGCGTGCGTACGCGTCGAAGAGATCACCGAATGCGTCGTGGTCCCCCGCGCGGACGCGGTTCCGCAGATTCGTATCCACGCCCTTTCGCCTGTCCGTACGCGGAAGGCCGGTTCCCGTGACGTGGGTCACGGGAACCGGCCATCGCCGTGGGTTCGTCGGGCGGGTCAGAAGCCGACGGACCGGAGGGCGCCCAGGCCCACGTCCGCGTAGGAGTGCTTGCCGGAGACGAAGATGTTCACGCCGTAGTAGTTGAACAGCCAGCAGGCGAAGGCGGCCAGGGCCAGGTAGGCGGCCTTGCGGCCCTTCCAGCCGGCGGTGGCGCGGGCGTGCAGGTAACCGGCGTAGGCGACCCAGGTGATGAACGACCAGGTCTCCTTCGGGTCCCAGCCCCAGTAGCGGCCCCAGGCGTCGCCCGCCCAGATCGCGCCCGCGATGATCGTGAACGTCCACAGCGGGAAGACGGCGGCGTTGACGCGGTAGGCGAACTTGTCGAGGGAGGCGGCGGCCGGCAGGCGGTCCAGGACCGAGTTGGCGAAGCGGCCGGGGGTGCCGCCGGAGGCGAGCTTGTCCTCGAACGAGTCCTTGAACAGGTAGAGGATCGTGGAGACCGCGCCGACGTAGAACACCGCGCCGCAGAAGATCGCCGTCGAGACGTGGATGTACAGCCAGTACGAGTGCAGCGCGGGGACGAGCTGGTCGCTGGCGGTGTACAGGACCGTGACGGCGAGGCCGAGGTCGAGCAGGACCGTGGTGGTCAGTGGGAGGCCGAGCCAGCGGACGTTCTTCTTCAGTGCGAGCAGCACCAGGTACACGCCGACGGCGGTCGTCGTGAAGGTGATGTTGAACTCGTACATGTTGCCCCACGGCGCCCGCTTCACGGACAGCGCGCGGGCGATCACGCCGGCGGCCTCCAGGGCGAAGGCGAGCACGGTGAGCGAGATGGCGATCCGGCCGTACAGGTCGCCCTTCTCGGTGCCGCCGTGCGCGCCCGGCCCGTCCGGTACGTCGCGGGAGCCGGTGGCTGCGCGGACGACGACCTTGGGCCGTTCCAGTACGGCGGTGCCGCCGGCCTTGTTCACGGTCACGTCCGGCCCGGCCTTCGCCGTCGCCCTGGCCGCACCGGTCGCGGTGAGCGCGGCGGCGGTGCGGCCGACCTTGCTGCGGCTGCCGAAGAGCCACTCGGCGATGTACGCGAAGAAGGCCAGCGTGTAGACCGCCATCGCGGAGTAGATCAGCGTGTTGCTGGCGTTCGCGAGGTCCTCGTTGGTCGCGGCGGCCAGATCGATTGCGGCGGCGAGAGTCACTTCTCAGCCCCTTCGGCAGGTACGACGTGGGTGTCGGGGGATTCGGGGGAGTCGTCGTCGTTCTTCGGCGCGTCGGGTGCGTCGGGTGCCTGCTCGTACAGGATCCCGGCCAGGTCGCCGAGCTCTTCGGGGACCTTCGCGGACTCGCTCCGCCCGAGGCCGGCCATCTCCACGACCGTGACGCCGTCGGCGCCCTTGACGGCCCGCACCCAGACGCGGCGGCGCTGGATGAACAGGGAGGCGGCGAGGCCGAGGATCGCGGCGACGGCGCCCGCGAGCGCCCAGCCGCTGGCGGGCTGCCGGGTGACCTGGAAACCGGCCCATTCCTGGACGCCGTCGAAGGTGACCGTGCCGGCGCCGTCCGGCAGCGTCATGGTCTCCCCGACCTTGAGCTGCTTCTTGAACAGCTCCCCGTCGGAGTCCTTGAACTCCTCCAGGTTGGTCTTGTCGAGCTGGTAGATGCTCTTCGCGAAGCCCGCGTCCACGCCGAGGTCGCCGTGGTAGGCGGAGAGCGCCAGCATCGGGTTGATCAGCGCGGGGAACGTCGACAGCATCGTGCTGCCCTCGCCGCCGTAGGTCGGCAGGAAGAAGGCGTTGAAGCCGAGCTGCTCCCTCTCGCCCTCGGCGTTGCGGTAGCCGTCGCGGACCATGACGGCGCCGGAGGAGGTGACGTTGGCGTCCAGCGGCAGCAGGGCGGTCGCCTCCTTGTCCATGACGACCTTGCCCTTGGCGTCCCTGACGGTGAGGACGGGCGCGTAGCCGTGGCTGACGAGGTAGACCTTCGAGCCGTCGATCTCCAGCGGCTCGTTGACCTTGATGGTGGTCGACCTCTCCTCGCCGTAGGCTCCCTCGCTGTAGGCGACCTTGGCCTCGTAGACGCGGGGGGTGCCGCGGTTGGGGCCGGACGGCTCGTAGGTGCCGTGGAAGTCCTTCAGGGTGAAGCTGAAGGGGGCCAGGTCGTGGTCCGGGTCGAAGAGGTTGCCGGACCTGAAGTCGTCGTACTGCGTGAGGGTGTTGGAGAAGCCGTCGCCCTCCAGGATCAGCTTGTTGCCCTCGTACCTGAAGAGCTGGCCCCAGGCGAAGGCGATCAGCATCACGATCAGCGCGACGTGGAAGACCAGGTTGCCGGCCTCGCGCACGTAGCCCTTCTCGGCGGCGACGGCTTCACCGACGGCGTGGGCGCGGAAGCGGCGCTTCCGCAGCAGCTTCAGCGCGGCCTCGCGGACCTCCTCGGGCTCGGCCCCGGTGCGCCAGGTGGTGTACGCGGGCAGCCGGGTCAGCCACCGGGGGGCGCCGGGCGGACGGCCGCGCAGCTGGCCGACGAACTGCCAGGTGCGCGGCACGATGCAGCCGATGAGGGAGACGAACAGCAGGATGTAGATCGCGGAGAACCACACCGAGCTGTAGACGTGGAAGAGGCCGAGCTTGTCGTAGACCGGCGCCAGGACGTCGTGGTTCTCGCGGAACTCCTCCACCTTGAGGGCGTCGACGCCCTCCTGCGGGATCAGCGAGCCGGGGATGGCGCCCAGCGACAGCAGCAGGAGCAGCAGCAGCGCCACCCGCATCGAGGTGAGCTGCCGCCAGAACCAGCGGGCCCAGCCGATGACGCCGAGGGTTGGGAGGTTCGGTGCCTCCTCCTTGGGGGCGGTGGTCAGCTGGGAGCCTGCGGCGCCGAGGTCCTGGTCCTCGCCGGCCGCCGGGGTCCTGGCCGCCGGGGCCTTGTCGGCCGGGGTCTTGCCGGTCGTGGTGTTGCTCATCGGTCAGATCCCTACAGTGAAGCCGTTGGACCAGGTCTGCATGTCCTGCACGATGCTGTCCCAGGCACCGGTCAGCAGGAGCAGGCCGGTCGCGATCATCATGCCGCCGCCGATCCGCATGACCCACACATAGTGGCGCTTGATCCAGCCGAAGGCGCCGAGCGCCTTGCGGAAGGCGACCGCGGCGAGCACGAAGGGCAGGCCGAGGCCCAGGCAGTAGGCGACGGTCAGTATCGCGCCGCGGCCGGCGGTGCCCTGCTCGGCGGAGAGCACCAGTACGGACGAGAGCGTCGGGCCGATGCAGGGCGTCCAGCCGATGCCGAACAGGGCGCCGAGGACGGGGGCGCCGACCAGGCCGCTGACGGGCTTCTTGTGGAAGCGGAACTCGCGCTGGGTGAGCCAGGGCATCAGGCCCATGAAGAAGACGCCCATGAGGATCATGAAGACGCCCAGCACCTTGGTCAGCACGCCCCGGTTGGACTGCAGCGTTTCGCCGAAGTAGCCGAACAGCGCACCGCTGGAGACGAACACGGCGGTGAAACCGAGGACGAAGAGCGAGGCCCCGGCGACCATCCGGCCGCGCCGGGCCTCTTGGAGGTCGGTGCCGGTGACTCCGGTCACGTAGGAGAGGTAGCCGGGGACGAGCGGCAGGACGCAGGGCGAGAAGAAGGAGACGAGGCCCCCGAGCAGCGCGATGGGCAGGGCCACCAGCAGGGCGCCGTTGAGCACCGTGCCGTTGTATCCCTCCACGGCGAGCGTGATCGCTGCGGACACGTCACGTCTCCGACTTGCCGGAGGAGTCCTTGAGGTAGGGCTCCAGCATCTTGCGGAGCTTCTCCTCGCTGAGCGCCTGGAGGGTGCGCGCGGCGACCTTGCCCTCCCGGTCGATGATCAGCGTCGAGGGGATGGCCTGCGGGTTGAGGGTGCCCTTCTCGAAGCGGAGCATCAGCTTGCCGGTCGGGTCGTACAGGCTCGGGTAGCTCACCCCGAACTCCTCCTCGAAGGCCTTCGCCGGGCCGGTGGAGGTGTCGCGGGTGTTGATGCCGACGAACTGGACGCCCTGGTCCTTGACGTCCTGGTAGACCTTCTCGAAGTTCTTGGCCTCGGCCCGGCAGGGCGGGCACCAGGAGCCCCACACGTTGAGGACGACGACCTTGCCCTTGTAGTCGTCGACGTCGAGGTGTCCGCCGTCGACGGTCTTGCCGGACAGGTCGGGGGCGTCGGCCCGCTCGCCCTTCTTGGCGGTGGAGATCCCGTCGGCGCCCGTGACGAAGCCGGTCTGGCCGCCGCCGCCCGAGGTGCCGCCGGAGCCGCACGCGGACACGAGCAGTGCTGAGACTGCCACGCCGGCGGCAAGGGCGGCGCGACGGCGGACGCGGACGGCGGTGCGGGTCGAGCGCAGGGGGGCGCGGCTGGCGGCACTCATGTGAAAAGTTTCGCATGTCCGTTCCGGGGATCTTGCGCACCCCCCTCACGGGCGGAAACCCGCATTTCAGGCAGCCTTTCCGGTGGGTGTCGAGGAGCCGGCGCCGACGTCCCTCAGGAAGGCGTTCCAGCCGCCGGGCGGCCGCTGCCCCACCTCGACACTCCGGAGCTTGGCCAGCACCTCCGGCTCCTGCACGTCCAGCCAGTCGGTGAACTGGCGGAAGGAGACGAGCCGGACGTCCTCGCCCTTCTCCTTCTCCCTGGCGATGTGCTCGATGACGTTCTCGACGGCGTCCATGTAGATGCCGCCGTTCCACTCCTCGAAGTGGTTGCCGATGAAGAACGGCGCCCGGTTCGTCTCGTATGCCCGCTTGAAGCCGGATATGTAGGCGTTTGTGGCCTGCTCGCGCCAGCCCGGGTAGTTGTGGGCGGGCGCCTTGGTGGAGTTGACGGACTGGTTGGCGAGGATGTTGTAGTCCATCGAGAGCACCTCGAAGGAGTGCCCGGGGAAAGGCATCTGCTGGAGCGGCAGGTCCCAGATCCCGTCCTTCTTCGCCGGCCACACCTGACGGCCGCCGGGCGAGGAGGCGTCGTAGCGCCAGCCGAGCTCGCGGGCGGTGGGCAGCAGGTTGTCCTGGCCGAGGAGGCAGGGCGTGCGACCGCCGACCAGTTCCTTGCCGTAGTCGAAGGGCAGGGCGGGCAGGTCGGTCCAGCCGGTGTTGGTCCGCCACTCCTTCACGAAGGACTTCGCCTGGTCGATCTCGCTGCGCCACTGCGCGGGCGTCCAGTTGCCGACCGTACCGCCGCCGCCGCAGAAGTGCCCGTTGAAGTGGGTGCCGATCTCGTGGCCGTCCAGCCAGGCCCGGCGGACGTTGGCGAGGGTGTCCTTGATGTGGCCGTCGGTGAGGTAGCCGATGTCCGAGGCGCCGCGCGGGTTGTTCGGCGGGTCGTAGAGGCGCTTCTTCGACTCGGGCAGCAGGTACAGCCCGGAGAGGAAGAAGGTCATGTGCGCGCCGTGCTCCTGGGCGAGGTCGAGGAAGCGCGGGAAGAGCCCGTTGCCGACCTCGCCCGCACCGTCCCAGGAGAAGACGACGAACTGCGGCGGCGTCTGACCCGGCTCCAGCGGCACGGGCGCGTCCGGCTGGTGGGGCTGCTTGCCGGTGTACGACGTCGAGCCGTCGCCGATGGGCTTCGCGGGGGCCTCGTCGCCGCCGGAAGACGAGGGCTTCCCGGAACCCCCGGCCGGGTGCGGGCCGTCCGACGCCGCGTGGGAGCCGGTACCGCAGCCCGCGAGCCCGACGGCGGCCGCGGCGCCAGCGCCGAGTCCGAGCATCCCCCTGCGGGTGAGAGTGCGGGTGGAAGTGCGCATCGCAACCTCGTTCGTCACGTCCTCTGGTGGTCACTCAGTCAGAGGACGTGACGAACGTGCGCGTTCCGGAAATACGTGCGGATTCCGTAACGAGCGTCACATGCCGCCGGGTCTTACGGCGGACCGGTGGGGCCGCCGCCCTCAGGCACCGTACGCCTTGCCCTGCCCCTTGGCCGGCTTGGCGCCGGCGAGGAGGTGGGGTGGGACGAGGTCGCGGGCGGGCTCGGTGTAGCCGACGGAGACGATGCGGTCGCCCCGGTAGGTGAACGTCGTCAGGGACGCCAGCGTGCACTGCCGCTTGCGCGGGTCGTGCCACAGCCGCCGCCGCTCGACGTACGAGCGCAGGATCCAGATCGGCAGCTGATGGCTGACGACCACGGCCTCGTGCCCGCGCGCCCGCTCCTTGGCCGCGTCCACCGCGCCCATCATCCGCACCACCTGGTCGACGTACGGTTCGCCCCAGGACGGCTTGAACGGGTTGACCACGTGCCTCCAGTTGGCGGGCCGGCGCAGCGCGCCGTCACCGATGCCGAAGGTCTTGCCCTGGAAGACGTTGCCGGCCTCGATGAGCCGGGCGTCGGTGGCGAGGTCCAGCCCGTGCGCCTTGGCGATCGGCGTCGCCGTCTCCTGCGCCCGCTCCAGCGGCGAGGCGACGACGTACCTCACGTCGCGGGGGGCGAGGTGCTCGGCGACCCGGTCGGCCATGCGTCGGCCCAGGTCGGAGAGGTGGTAGCCGGGCAGGCGGCCGTAGAGGACACCGGTGGGGTTCTCCACCTCGCCGTGCCGCATGACGTGGACGACGGTCAGCTCGTCGTTGTCGTGGCTCACGCGGACGCCTCCGCAGCCGCGCGGGCCGCCGCCGGGAGGGCGTCGGCGATGCGCTGGACGGCCCGCTCGTCGTGGGCGGTGGACACGAACCAGGACTCGAAGGAGGACGGCGGCAGGTAGACGCCGTCGGAGAGGAGCGAGTGGAAGAAGGCGGTGAAGCGGAAGGACTCCTGCGCCTTGGCGTCCTCGTAGTTGCGCACCGGGCCGTCGGTGAAGAAGACGGAGAACATGTTGGAGGCGGTCTGCAGCGTGTGCGCGACGCCCTCCTTGTTCAGCGCCTCGGTGACCAGCCCCTGGATCTGCTCCGACACGGCGTTGACCTTGGCGTACGCGGCGTCGTCGAGGAGGCGCAGCTGGGCGAGACCGGCGGCGGTGGCGACCGGGTTCCCGGAGAGGGTGCCGGCCTGGTAGACGGGCCCGGCGGGGGCGAGGTGCGCCATGACGTCGGCGCGCCCGCCGAACGCCGCGGCCGGGAAACCGCCGCCCATGACCTTGCCGAAGGTCATGAGGTCGGGAACGACCCCTTCCACCCCGTACCACCCGGCGCGGCTGGTCCGGAAGCCGGTCATGACCTCGTCGGACACGAACAGCGCACCGTTCGCGGCGCACGCGTCCTTCAGCCCCTGGTTGAACCCGGGCAGCGGCGGCACGACGCCCATGTTGCCGGGGGACGCCTCGGTGATCACGCAGGCGATCTCGCCGGGGTGGGCGGCGAAGGCGGCGTGCACGGCGTCCAGGTCGTTGTACGGCAGCACGATCGTGTCGCTCGCCTGGGCGCCGGTGACACCGGGGGTGTCGGGCAGCGCGAAGGTGGCGACGCCGGAGCCGGCGGCGGCGAGGAGCGAGTCGACGTGACCGTGGTAGCAGCCCGCGAACTTGACGACCTTCGTGCGCCGCGTGAACCCGCGGGCGAGCCGGATGGCGGACATGGTCGCCTCGGTGCCGCTCGACACGAGCCGCACCTCCTCCAGCGGCGCGACCCGCTCCACCATCGCCTCGGCGAGGGCGACCTCACCCTCGGCGGGCGTACCGAAGGACGTCCCGCGCGCGACCGCCTCCTGCACGGCGGCGACCACCTCGGGGTGGGCGTGCCCGAGGATCATCGGGCCCCAGGAACAGACCAGGTCGACGTACTCGCGGCCGTCGGCGTCGGTCAGGTACGGCCCGGTGCCGGAGACCATGAACCGGGGCGTGCCGCCGACGGCGCCGAAGGCCCGCACCGGCGAGTTCACACCGCCGGGCGTGACGGCCGCCGCGCGGTCGAACAGAGCCTGCGAGGCCGGTGCTTCGTATGGATATGCCAGTTCGCTCATGACCTGCGACTTCTCCGACCTTCTCGACCTTCTCCGACTTCCCGGGCCCGGCCCGGACCTAGTTCGGCCCCTGCTCGGCTCCCGCGCGGTCCCTGGTTGCCCAGGGTGACCTCATTCAGGGTAGACAACCCGCCCGACCGCCGTGCCGTCTGCCAGACTGGAGTCCATCCACGCAGCTCACGCGGGCGGCGAGGAGAGGGGCTGCCGGCCGTCCCGCGGATGTACGACGGACCTACGACGGGCATATGTCCGACCGTACGTTTCGGCGAGCGGCCGTGGGGGAGGTCACTGACACGATGATCGGGTTGCGCGGCGGGGGCCACGCGTCCTAGAAAAGCAGTCGGGTGGAGATATGCATCGCGGTGGCGGACTGGGCGAGGGGACCGACGACCTGGGTCCTCGACGTGCCCGGCGGGGAAGGCACCGGCGCGAGGCGGCGGAATCGACCGAAGCACGTCAGGCACACGGCACCCCGGGCGAGCCCGACCGGCTCGACGGACAGGTCGGCCGACTGGGGGCGGGGAGCAGGAATGGTGGCCGGGTGGGGGTGACCTACAAGTACTTCGGCGCGCCCGACGGCGCGACCGCGGCCCGCGTCCCGATCTCGATGCGCCCCGAGGAACTCGGCGGTGACGAGCTCGGGATGAACGGCATGTTCACCAAGATCAAGCCGGAGACCATGGCCGCCATGGTCCTCACCGGCATCGAGGGCGTTCCCCTCCACAAGGTGCCCCCGCTGGAACTGGTCGTCCTGCACCCCGACTACGCGGTGGTGAAGCTCCCGATGACCGTCGTCGACCCCCTGCGCGGCATCGGCGAGGAGGCGGTCGGCGCGGCGGCCTTCATCTGGTCGACGGTCCCCGACCGGGGTGGGCCGCGGGACGCGTTCAACGTGTACCAACTGCTGCACGAGTGGCAGGACTTCAGCCACCGGCTGCACGAGGCGGGGCACCAGCCGTACTGCCTGGTGTGGCCCTGAGCTGGGTTGCGTGAGGGTCGGGCGGGGTCTTCGGGCCTCGCCCTTCTCCGTGCCGGGGAGGGGCCGTCGGACGGCCAGGGCACATCGAGGGCACATCGGTTCGGCTGAGAGTGCCCAGATGCCCAGGGTGTGCGGGTCCTGCTGGATCATCGGCTGGCCTCACTCCGGCGAGGTCGGCGCGCTTCCGGTGGCGATGAGTTTCCCGCCCGGGTGGTGTTGTCGCTCCCGGTGAAGGACGTCCCGCAGCGCGGGCAGCTCGCCACGGACGTCGCGCGACCGTGGCCACCAGGCACCGTCGAGCGCACCTTCTCGCGACTCCGTGGTGCGCGCGCATATCCGGGCCGTACGGCCTCGTGAACGCCACCCGGCACGTGCCGGGCAGCCGAAGGGGGATCGTATCCGGTCATGAGCATCACCTGTTTCCGCCGTCAAGCGGTGACGTCAGCCCCTTCCCGTTCCACGCGGGCCGTAGTGGAAGGCGGCGATGCGTTCACCGTGCTGGGCGTTGAGCAGGTGGAGAGACGAGCACGCCCAGGGCGATCGCCGCCAAGAGCACGATCACGGTGACGAGGCTTCCCATGATCCTCACATCCCCTTCGCCTGGTTCGGGACGCCAGCGGCGGCTGCGGGGATCCGTGGACGCGGGGCAGGATCGACCACGTGCCCGCCTTCGGGGTTCCAGACCGCTTCCGAGGGCACGGCCGTCCTTCGCGGCAGTCCGCAGGTCTTCCGCCTCCGCCACGAGCCCGGCTCGCGGTCGACGTGCCCTGGGGGTCGCTCCCGGCGGCCATCAGCCACGCGGCCGAGGCAGACGGCGTCGACGGCGGAATCACCAACAGGTTCCAGCGACCCACGCGGTACGACAGCAACAACAGCTCGTGCGAGTCCTGCTCGGCCAGGAACCAGCCGACCTTCCCCACATGCCCGGCCACGGCACCTTGCGGCGGAATGACGGGCCAGTGAACCGGATCCACGGTGACCCGGGTGATCCGTAGGAGTTCCTCATGCAGCAATCGGCCGACCAGCGCGCCGCCGAAGACGACAGCACCCACGCCGACCAGCCAGCCTCAGACCGAGCAGACCGATCACGGTGGCGGCCGCGCCCGGCAGCAGGGCACGCCAGCGGACCCGGCCGCCGAGCAGCGGGTGCTGGGACCACCAGAGGAACAGGACAGCGCTCAACGATGCGACAACCCCGCCTGCCAGCGGTTTCGGCCGCAGCGTGGTGGTGGCGGAGAGGGAGAGGTATCCGGTGAGAACGCCGATCCAGACCGGATGCCGCCACCTGGCCCACCAGCCGGCCATCGGACTGCCGTCCACGGCGCCCCTCGACGCGGACTGCACCGCGCCGCGGAACATCGGTTTCTTTACTTCCCGTCAGCCAGCCCCGTCGGCTTAAGTATTAATTAAAGACTAGTGGCGTGCATTGGAGTTCTTAATCCCCAACCGGGCACGACCCGCCTGCAATCAATCCCACTCGGGCGCACTTCTGCGTAATATGCCACCAATTCTCAAGCTTCCCGGCAGGAAAAAGGCCCGGTAGCTGACGGCCCCTCCACAGGAAATGGCCTCTCAAATGAAGCTGAAGATCCCGCAGGCGGCCAGATGCCGCTCTTTGACCGGATGGCTGACCACAGGACTCGCTGCGACGGTTGCCGCCGTGATGGTCGCCGTCGTGCCGACGCCTGCCGAGGCGATCGCCACGCCCGTGCCCCTCGGCACGGCTGCCAGTTTCTCGGTTCTGGCAGGTTCTGAGGTCACCAACACCGGACCATCACTCCTCAGTCAGGATCTCGGAGTGAGTCCGGGGACGGCTATCTCCGGGTTCCCGCCGGGCCAGGTACTCGGTGCCGTGCACGCGGCGGACCAGGTAGCCAACGACGCCAAGAGCGACCTCGTCACGGCATACAACAACGCCGCGAGCCAGGCCACAGACTTCGCCCTCGCGGCGGGAATCGGTGCCGGCCAGACCCTGCTCCCCGGCGTCTACACCGCTTCGTCCGGTGTGGGCCTCACCGGTGACCTGATCCTGGACGCCGGCGGGAACCCGAACGCCGTCTGGGTCTTCCAGATCCCCGAGGCGCTGACGACGGCCTCCTCCAGCCGGGTGCTGCTCACGAACGGCGCCTCGGCGTGCAACGTGTACTGGCAGATCGGAAGTTCGGCCACGCTCGGCACCAACTCGACGTTCGTCGGCACCCTTATGGCGCTGACCTCGATCAGCGTGAACACGGGGACGAACATCGAGGGCCGGGCGCTGGCCCGCAACGGTGCCGTGACGCTCGACGACAACAGGATCTTCCCGGGCAACTGCTCGACCGCGACCTCCGGCACCACGTCCGGGACCACCACCGGCACGACGACCGGGACCACCACCGGCACGACGGTCGGCACCACCACCGGCACGACGGTCGGCACCACCACCGGCACGACGGTCGGCACCACGACCGGTACGACCACCGGCACCACCGTCGGCCTGATCGGTGGCGGCCTCCTGGGCGGGCCGCTCGTCACCGGCGGGAGCACCGTGGGGTCCACCTCCGGAATCACCTCCGGCAACACGGCGGGCAACACCGCCGGCAACACCGCCGGGAACACCGGTGGGAACAACGTCACCGCCGGAAACACCTCGGGCAACACCGCCGGCAACGCCACCGGCGGCCACAACGGCAAGCCCGGTGGGCCCGGCCGCGGGGACGACCATGGCGGTAAGCCCGGTGGGCCCGGCCGCGGGGACGACCATGGCGGTAAGCCCGGTGGTGGCCACGGAGAGGGTCATGACGAGGGCGGCAAGCCCGGCAAGGAGAACGGAGGAATGCCCAGCAAGCCGGATCACGGCTACGGCTACGGCGACGCTCCGAAGACCGAGGAACACAAGGACGCCAAGGGCTAGACAGCCATCGAGCTGCGATGAGTCCCTTCACCGGATGACGGCGCGCTGCGGAATCACATCGATTCCGCAGCGCGCCTCCGGTGCGTCTCCAGATGCATACCGATCGCGGGCAGAAGACATGAAAGCAAGGTGGGCGGTGTCCAGCCGAACCGGACAAGCGGACGTGCAGGACCTCGAGCAGTGCGACTCCGTTCCGCCGCGAGAGCGCCACGGCGAACCGGGCGCTTGCGAACCACGTCCCGTGGGCGTGCGCCTGCTCAACGCGGTCCTGCATACGACCGTGTTCCTCTGCCTGGCCGTGACTCTGGTCCACATCGCCCTCGTCTTCTTCCACGTCGCACCGCCCAACCCCGTCTCTCGGCGGTACAGCCAGCAGATCGACGCATGGGTCTACCCCCTCTTCGAACAGAACTGGCGGCTTTTCGCACCCAATCCCGATTCCGTCAACCGACAGGTCCTGGCGAGAACCGCGCACGCCGGCCCCGATGGATCGATGCAGGTCAGTCCTTGGTTCGACCTGTCGGCCGTGGACAGTGAGGCCATCGAACACCAGGCGTTTCCCAGCCACACGGCGCAGAATCTGCTGCGCCGCGCCTGGGCCGCTTACGCCGAATCGCACGGGAAGGACGACACCGCTCGCTCGGAGCGAGCCGTGATGCTCCAGAAATACATGAACAACATCGCCTCGGACCGCATCGCCGAACACCGCGGCGACAGCATCCGCGACATCGACTTCGTTCAGCTCCGGGTCATCACTCTCCCCGTCGCGGCACCCGGCTCCAACGCAGCGGACAGCCCGCAGAAACCTGTCGAGAACCGACTCCTGCCCTGGTGGAAGGTGACCTCTCATGGGAAGTGAAAGGCTGCGCAAGCTCCCCTCCGCGGCGATCGCGCTCGTCACCGGCCGGCCGGTATCCCTGTACGCCACGTCGGTGCTGCGCATCGGCTACGGACTGCTCTACCTGGTCTTCCTGCTCCGCGAGTTCCCGCACCGCCACGAGATCTGGGGTCCGGACTCCCCGTGGACACCCGCGCTGGCCGCGCAGCTCTTCGACCAGACCGGGTGGTACAGCTTCCTGCTCCTGTCGGACAACCGGGCCTACTTCGAGCTGTGCTACGGGATGGCTCTCGTGACGTCCGCGCTGTTCATGCTCGGCTGGCGGACCCGGGCCACGTCCATGGTGTTCGCCGTCGTGGTGACGTCGTTCCACGCCCGGTCGATCTTCATGACGGACGGAGGCGACAACCTGGTCCTCCTGATGTCCCTCTACCTCGTGCTCACCGCGTGCGGCCGACGCTGGTCCCTGGACGCACGCCGCGAGCGGCGCAAGGCGTCTCGCGCGGCCGGTGCGGCGACCCGTGCGAAGAGTCCCGGCCCGACCGCGCGGCAACTCCGTGACGCCCGCGTCACCTTGACCACCGTGGTGCACAACTGCGGCGTCTTCGTCATCGCTGCCCAGGTCTGCTTCCTGTACGGATCAGCCGGCCTGTACAAGGTCCAGGGCTCGTACTGGGCCGACGGCACGGCACTCCACTACGTACTGCACCTGGAACTCTTCCAGCCCTGGCCCGCGCTCTCCCTCTTCTTGGACCAGTACCCTCTCGCGATCGCGGCCATCAGCTACCTGACCGTGCTCACCCAGGTCGCGTTCCCGTTCGTACTGTTCGGCAGGCTCAAGTACCCCTTCCTCGCGGTCCTGCTGGGCATGCACGCCGGCATCGCGGTCCTGCTGGGGCTGCCGGTCTTCTCGGGTGCCATGATCATCGCGGACGCCGTGTTCCTGCCCGACCGCTTCTACACCTCACTGCCCCGCCTGGGGCGCCGTACGGCACGGCGGCTCGGCGTACGGCTGCCGCGTCCCCGCGGAGAGACCGGGGTGGCGGGGGGTGGTGCCGTGCCTCCGCAGGTCAAGTCCGGGAGCGCCGAGCTGCACCCGCGGTGACGGTCGGCGGAAGGGAGGCGGACAAGATGACACCGACGGCTCGCCGGCGCCACCGTCAGCGGCGGCCTGCGGGGAGAGCGCAGGTCGTCCCCCGCGCCTGCCCCCCGCCTGTACTGGCACATCGAGGTGGCGGGCTGGGACCTCCTCGGGTACGAGGTCCTCCCGGGGCTGCACGCCGACTGCAGCCCGGGCTCCCCGGACCTGCCCCTCGTCGCTGCGGCTCTTGCGGAACTCCAGGAGACCACCGCTCCCACAGACGTTCCCATCAAGGCCGCCGAACAGCGCTGGGCCGCCTACGCCCCGCCCGGAACTGCCGCCCTCTTCTCCGGCGACACCCTGCTGCACACCGACCTCGCCCCGCACAACGTGCTCGTGGACCACCGCGCCCACATCATCGACTGGGCCTGGCCCACACGCGGCGCAGCCTGGATCGATCCCGCCATCCTCATCCTGCGCCTGCTCCAAACCGGACACACGCTCGTTGAGGCGGACGCCTTCGCCCGCCGCTTTCCCTCCTGGCGCACCGCACCAGCGGAGGCCAAGGAGGCGTTCGCCGCCAACGCTGCGGCCTGGCAGGGCAAGGGCTGACTCCGCCTCCTCCTGGCAGGGCAAGGGCTGACTCCGCCTCCTCCTGGCCGGCCCGGCCGCTGTTTGTCCCCTGCCCTCATGGGGACCCTTCGCCCATGAGCAAAAAGCCAGGTCGTCGCCGTATGGGCCAGAATCGGATGCTGTGGCTGCTCGACGCCCTGGAGCGTGATCCCAGGGCGGACGCGGCGATCGACAAGCTCACCAGGAGTGTGCGAGCGCTCCCGCTGGGCCGGGCTCGAGACGCGTTGCACGGCAGATGGCTCGGTCATCCTGTGCACCCCCTGATGGTCCAGGTGCCGATCGGCAGCTGGATGTCCGCCGCCGTCCTCGACCTGTGGCCCGGCCGCACCCGGGAGGCCGGCCTCCTGGTGGGGGTCGGCATGGCGGCGGCCGGTCCGGCCGCGTTGGCGGGCGCGGTCGACTGGGCCGAGCTGCACCGGCAGCAGACACGGGTGGGGCTCGTGCACGCCGTGGCCAACACGGCGGCCGTGGGGCTGTACGGCGCCTCGCTCCTGTGCCGCCTCACCGGACGGGCCACAGCGGGCCGCGCGTACGGCTTCCTCGGGCTGACGGCGGTCGGCCTGGGAGGCATGCTCGGCGGCCACCTCGCCTACCGGCAGGCTTCCGGAGCCAACCACGCCGAGGAAGTACCCCATGTCGTCGGCGAAGACTGGCACCGGATCGGCACCGTGGACGAGTTCCCCGCCGGCCGGCCCGTGCGGCGCGCCGTGGACGACGTTCCGGTCCTGGTGGTGCGCGAGACCGGCGGCACCTTCCACGCGCTGGCGGACCGGTGCAGCCACCTGGCGGGCCCGCTGTCCGAGGGCACGGTCGCCGACGGGTGCGTCGAGTGCCCGTGGCACGGCAGCGTCTTCCGGCTCTCGGACGGCTGGAACGTCCGCGGCCCCGCCACCGCGCCCCAGCCCGCCTTCGACACCCGCGTCGTCGACGGACACGTGGAGATCAGGCTGCGCCGCGAGGACGGCACGGAGAGCGCGGACGAGGACCGAACGGCCGGGGCACCGGAGCGGGCAGGGAAGGACGAAGGCCATGGGCACGGCAACTGATGGCGGTGTCGTGGCGCGGCTGAGGCGACGACTGCGCCGCACCGAACGCACCTACTCGACGGGAGAGGACCGCCCGCTGCACGGCTACGCGGCGGCCATGACGGCTTTCGGTGTCTACACGGCGGGGTGGGCGGCGGTGGTCAGGATGCGCGGTCGTCCGCTGCCGGACCGGCCCGAGCCCTGGGACGTGGCACTGACGGCGATCGCGACGTTCCGGCTGAGCCGGTTGCTGAGCAAGGCGTCGGTGACGAGTCCGCTGAGGGCTCCCTTCACCACGTTCCAGGGCCCTGAGGGACCGGCCGAGCTGCACGAGGAGGCGCAGTCCGAAGGGGCCAAGGCCACGGTCGGCGAGCTGGTGACATGCCCGTTCTGCATGAGCGTCTGGGTGGCGTCGACCCTCACCGCCGGACAACTGCTCTGGCCGCGCGCCACCCGCACCGCCATGGGGGCGCTCACCGCGCTGGCCGGCGCGGACGCCCTGCAACTGACGTACAGCGCGCTGGTCGCCAAGACGACCGGCGACTGACCACGCCGCGCCCGCCCGACCACCGCGCGGGCGCGGCGTGGCGGTCACCGTTCCCGGGGCAGAGGTCCCACGTCGGACCGGCGGCCGGGGCGCAGCATCGCGGTGTGCCGCTGCCCGGGACCGGGACCCGACCGGGCGGCCAGGGCGTCGGCGACCGCGCCGGTGCCGAAGGCGTACAGCGTCTTGTGCAGCAGGTCGACAGCGAGTTCGCGGCGGGGCCAGGTCTGGGGCGGGGCGCCGACACCGCGCTCCTCCGATCAGGAAGAACGCGAACGACGTGATCAGGTAGAGGTGACCGATCTTCTCGTGGTCGGTCGTGGTCAGCGGTGACCACCACGTGGCCCCGGCCACGGCGCTCGGCCACCGGGACAGGAGCCACCGGCTCGGAATGGGTCGCCATCACGTTCCTCACTCGACAGAGCGCCTGGTCGGCCGTTCGACGGCGACGGTCCGCCTCTCCGGCCCCGTGTCTGGGGCAGGGTGTGTCCAGCCCTCGTGGAAGGTCGTTCTCTCCGGTACGGGTCCGCCCCCGCACCCAGCCGATGGCAGGCCGAACGGCCCCATCTTCCAGTCGGACGGGTGACGACGGGGGCAGCGCTGAGTACCGGCCTCGGTGACCGTGTCCGTTTCGTCCGCGGGGCTACGGAAACCCGGCGCCGGACGGTGGCCGCCGGGACACCGGAAGCGGAGGGCGTTCGATGAGGAAGCTGTGGTGGGCGGTGCCGGTCGCGGCCGTCGGGGCGGCGGCCGTACGGCGGTCCCGGCCGGCGCACCGGGCCGACGAGCGGGCGGGCGACCGCTGGCTCACCGTGACGGTCAACCGGCCGCCCACGGACGTGGGGTCCGAGGGGAAGCTGTCACCGCCCCTGGAGGACCTCGCGGGACGGATCGACGTACGAATCCGGCCGGCACCGGGCGACCGCGGCACCGAGCTGGCCGCGCGCTTCAAGGAGCCCGTTTCCGCCGCCTCGGCCTCCGTGCCCGCGCGGCTGGCCGGGCAGGACCCGCGTCAGGAGCTGCGGCGCGCGTTGCGCGACGCCAAGTCCCTGCTGGAGGCGGGAGAGGTGCTGCGGCCCGACACGCCGCCCACCACCCGCCCCACGCCGGGCGGCAAGCTGATCGAACTGTTCACCCGCCGCTCCGGTGGGGAGGGAGTGCTGTGAAGGCGCTGTGCTGGCAAGGCGTGAACAAGCTGTCCGTCGAGCAGGTCCCGGACCCGGAACTGCGCAACGACCAGGATGTCATCGTGCGGCTGATCGCGGGCACTACCTGCGGCTCCGACCTGCACCTCATCGGCGGCTACATCCCGGCGATGCGCGCCGGTGACGTGATCGGCCACGAGTTCGTCGGCGAGGTCGTCGAGACCGGCTCCGCCGTGCGCAGGCACAAGGTCGGCGACCGGGTCGTCGTCTGCTCCTTCGTCGGCTGCGGGCGCTGCTGGTACTGCGCCAACGACCTGTGGTCCCTGTGCGACAACACCAACACCAACCCGGGCATCGGCCAGGCACTCTTCGGCTACGAGACCGCCGGTATCTTCGGCTACTCGCACGCCATGGGCGGCCTGCGCGGCAGCCACGCCGAGTACGTCCGCGTGCCCTTCGCCGACTACGGCGCTTTCAAGGTCCCCGAGGGCATCGACGACACCAGCGCCCTGTTCGTCTCCGACTCCGTGCCCACCGGATGGATGGGCGCCGACCTGGCCGGGGTGAAGCCCGGTGACGTGGTCGCCGTCTGGGGCTGCGGCGCCGTGGGACAGATGGCTGCCCGGGCCGCGATTCTCAAGGGTGCCGAGCGGGTGATCTCCATCGACCGCGTCCCCGAGCGCCTGGCCATGACCGAACGGTACGTCGGCGCGGAGACCATCGACTACACCAGCAGGGACGTCGCCGCGGAACTGCGCGAGCGCACCGGTGGACGTGGCCCGGACGTGTGCATCGAGGCCGTGGGCATGGAGGCACACAGCGACGGGCCGATGCACCTGTACGACCGGGCCAAGCAGCAGCTCCGCCTCCAGACCGACCGGCCCACCGCCGTACGCCAGGCGATCCACGCCTGCCGCAAGGCGGGCACCGTGTTCATCCTGGGTGTCTTCGCGGGCGCCGTCGACAAGTTCCCGCTCGGCGCGGTGATCAACAAGGGGCTCACCGTGCGCGGCGCGCAGATGCACGGCCAGCGCTACATCCCGATGCTGCTGGACCGGCTGGCCGCCGGCGAGATCGAGACGGCCCACCTGGCGACCCACACCCTCTCGCTCGACCAAGCGCCCACCGCGTACGACATGTTCAAGGAGAAGACCGACGGCTGCGTCCGCGCCGTCATCCGCCCCGAGTTCCGAGGGGCCGCGTGATCGCTGACCGGGTCGCTCACCGAGTGGCCGCCCGGTTGGCCAGGTGGCGATCGGCGCCGGCCCTGCACCCACACGGGGTGCTGTGCACCGGGACGCTGACCGTCGCCGGCCGCGCCGGTACGGGGTGGGGTGTTCCATGGCTGGACCGGC
The DNA here is from genome assembly GCF_014649815.1 of Streptomyces mutabilis. Lineage (GTDB taxonomy): Bacteria > Actinomycetota > Actinomycetes > Streptomycetales > Streptomycetaceae > Streptomyces > Streptomyces mutabilis. Next base: position 634,242 of record NZ_BMTT01000002.1, read on the forward strand.
CCGGCTCCTACCGTGCGACCGTGCGCTGGTCCCGTGCGCTCGGGCTGCACCGGCGGCTGCCGGACGGCCTGGGCCTGGCCGTCCGGGTCGAGGACGCCGACGGCAGGGGCAGCACGCTGGACCTGCTGTTCACGTCCAGCCGCCCAGGCCGGTTCGGCCGCCATCTGCCTCTGCTGCGGCCCGATGCCCTGACCGGCCCGTACTCGACCCTGCTGTCCTACCGGCTGGGTGAGCGCGAACGCGTCCTGGCGGCCTTCCCCGTCCCCGACCCGGGCGGCACCGCGGAAGACACCCTGCCGACCCTGTGGCAGGAGATCGCCCGCCGGCCCGTCCGCTTCGACCTGCGCGCAGCCGCCCCCGACGAACCCTGGCGCACCTTCGCCTCGCTGTCCCTGGAAGCCGTACACCCCGCTCCGGCCACCAGCACCGTGTCCTACGACCCCTACGCCCATAGCCTGCCCGGACTTCACCCCACCGGGCGCCTGCGCCGACTCCGCGACGCCGCCTACGCGGGCTCCCGCCACGGACGAACCACCGGCGAGCCCGACGAAACCGGCAACGCCCATGCCCAGTAGGACGCCCATCACTGCACGAGTGGCAGGGCACGGATCAGAGGGACCCGGCAGAGGAAGACGTGGTCCCCGGTCGGCCCCATGCCCTTGGAGCGGGCTCACCCGAAACGCATCCAGCACACACGAGATCGGGAAACCCCATGAACATGTGGGAACCACAGAGGTGAGTGTTCCCAGGCCAGATGGCCTGCGATCACCGTTTCCCCAGGTCACATGCCCTCCCAGGGAAAACTCCTGAAGCGGGTGGCGCAGGTTTGAATCCTGCCGGGGGTACACTGCGTTAACGCTCTGACCTGGGGTTTCTTGCCCAGCGAGGAGCCTGTTTCGGCCCCGGACTCGTCGTCCGGGGCCGCTTGCGTGAGCCGATGTCCGGGTCCGTTCCGGGAGCTGCGTTCGCGAGGTCTCCTGGATGCCCTTCAGGTCGGCTCCGGCCGCGTGGGCCCGCGCGTCGCGGCACTCCATCGGGACCGACCACCTTCGCGTTGAGCCCCGGCACCTGGAAAAAGCCTTCGTGGCGGGAACAGCCGGTCCGGCCGGCACGGTTGCATCGACCGGGACCGGTGCCGCACGGGGCGGGAGACACGGAGGCCACAAGGCCGTCCGCCCCACCAGGATCCGGGCCCCCGAATCGCGGTGCCCCGCCGCGCACTCGGACCATCGGACCGCACGTACTCGTGCAGGAGGACTGTTCATGACTGACCGGCCCTTGACGCTCATGGCAGTACACGCCCACCCCGACGACGAGGCCACCGGAACCGGAGGGGTCCTCGCGCGCTACGCGGCGGAAGGCATCCGCACGGTTCTCGTGACGTGTACCGACGGCGGTTGCGGGGACGGGCCCGGGGGTGTCAAGCCGGGCGATCCCGGGCACGATCCGGCGGCCGTCGCCGTGATGCGCCGTCAAGAACTCGAGGCGAGTTGCGGCGTCCTGAAGGTCAGCGATCTGGAGATGCTGGACTACGCGGACTCCGGGATGGTGGGCTGGCCGAGCAACGACGCCCCCGGATCCTTCTGGCGGACACCCGTGGAGGAGGGCGCTGCCCGACTCGCGGAACTCATGCGGCACTACCGGCCCGACGTGGTGGTCACCTACGACGAGAACGGCTTCTACGGCCACCCCGACCACATCCAGGCCCACCGCATCACGATGGCGGCGCTGGAGATGACCGCGCTGACACCGAAGGTGTACTGGACGACGATGCCCCGCTCGATGATGCAGCGGTTCGGAGAGACCATGCGCGAGTTCGGTGAGGACATGCCGGAGCCGGATCCTGCCGAGGCCGCCGCGCTGGCCGAGATCGGCCTTCCCGACGATGAGATCACCACATGGGTGGACACCACCGCGTTCAGCGGTCAGAAGTTCGACGCGCTGGCCGCCCACGCCAGTCAGGGCGAGAACATCTTCTTCCTCAAGATGGGCAAGGAGAGGTTCGGCGAGTTGATGGGCGTGGAGACATTCGTACGTGTCCAGGACGCCACGGGCGCGGCCGTCCCCGAGAACGATCTCTTCGCCGGACTGCGCTGATCCGCCCGTCCGACCGAGAGTTCACGGGGCGTCGGTGGTCTCGGTGATGTCGGTGGTTCCCGGGATGTCGGTGGCTCCGACGACGTCAGTGGTCTAAGTTGACTACTGATGAATGCATTTCGGGAAGTCTCTGCGTCTGTACGGGAGTTGACCGTCAGCGGCCCGGACGCCGGCCCCTACGCCCTCGCCGAAGGGCCGGACGGCGCCCTCTGGTTCACCCTCGTTCACCAGGGCGCCGTCGCGCGCCGGGACCCGGGCGGCTGCGGTGTCACCGTCCACCCGGTGGGGGCCGGGCCGACCATCGTCGCGGCGGGGCCCGACGGAGCGGTGTGGTTCACCGAGTACCGGGCGCACCGCATCGGGCGGATCGCGCCCGACGGCTCCTACTCGTCCTTCGCGCCGCCGACGCCGGAGGGCGGGCCGTTCGGGATCGTCGCCGGGCCGGACGGCGCGATGTGGTTCACGCTGTCCGCCGCCGACCGGATCGGCCGCGTCACCATGGACGGCGAGATCACCGAGTACCCGGCGCCCGGCGACTTTCCGTCCGCCATCACGGCGGGGCCGGACGGGGCCCTGTGGACGACCCTCAACCAGCACAACGCGATCGGGCGGATCGGCACCGACGGGACCGGCACCGTCCACGCCCTGCCGACCGGGGGCGCGGCGCCGGTCGGTATCGCGGCGGGGCCGGACGGCGCGCTGTGGTTCACGGAGATCGGGGCCGGGCGGATCGGCCGGATCACCGTGGACGGCGAGATCACCGAGTACCCGCTGCCCGACCCGGCGTGCCGGCCGCACGCCGTTACCGCCGGGCCCGACGGGGCGATGTGGTTCACCGAGTGGGGCAGTGGCCGGGTCGGCCGGATCACCGTCGACGGGCGCGTCACCTCGTACGCGCTGTCCCGCCCCGACAGCGAACCGCACGGCATCGCCCCGCACGACGGCGCGCTGTGGTGCGCCCTGGAAACCGGCTCCCTGGCCCGGATCGAGGTGCCCGTATGACCGACCCCGGAACCGACCCCGGCCACCGTCCCGGAAGCGACGCCGAGGCCGTCCCGGACCCCGGCGTGCTGCATCCGCTCGCGCAGCACCCGAGAGTCGTCCTGCTCAAGCCGCTCGTCACCGACGAACGCATCCAGGTCGGCGACTTCACGTACTACGACGACCCCGATGACGCCACCGCGTTCGAGACCCGCAACGTGCTCTACGCGTACGGGCCGGAGAAGCTCGTCATCGGCAAGTACTGCGCGATCGCCTCCGGCACCCGGTTCCTGATGGCCGGGGCCGAGCACCCCACGATGGGCGTCTCCACCTTCCCGTTCACCATGTTCGGCGGTGCCTGGGCCAAGGCCACGCTCGACCTGATCACCGGCATGCCGAGCCGTGGCGACACGGTCGTCGGCAACGACGTGTGGTTCGGCCACGGCGTCACCGTCATGCCCGGCGTACGGATCGGCGACGGGGCGATCGTGGCCGCCGGTGCGGTGGTCACGGGTGACGTGCCGCCGTACACGATCGTCGGCGGCAATCCGGCGCGGCCCATCCGCACCCGGTACGACGCCGACGACGTCGCCCGGCTGCAGCGGGCCGCGTGGTGGGACTGGCCGGTCGAGATGGTCACCCGCCATGTCCGCACGATCATGTCCGGCAGCCCTGCCGACATCGAGTCCGTCGCGATGACCGCCGCGACGGAGAAGACGAAGAAGGCGAAGGAGGACCTCGGTTGACCGACCGGAAGAGTTCCGTAACGACCTCCGGCTCCCTCTCCCACGACGCCGGGGACGAGTTCGACCGGCAGGTCCGGACGCTCACCTCGCTCGGCTACCCGGCGCTCGCCGGCCGCACCCCCGAGCAGTTCGCCGAGTTGGCGGCGCCGCTGCGCGCCGAGGCCGTGGAGCGGGCGGGCGCCGCGGCGGGCACCCCGTACGATCCGGCCGCGAACGGCCGGGTGCCGTTCGTCCTCGTCGTCACCCGCGAGCTCGCGCCCATCGAACGGACCGTGCCGCTGACCAGCCTCCACGGCGGCGAACTGCCCGGCTTCGTCGACCGCAGCTTCGAGCCGGGCTCCCTGGAACGTTTCGTCGCCACCGAGGAGGCCGAGCCGCCCGGCGGGGACGGTGTCCACCTGCTGTTCGACATCGAGCGCGGGGAGGAGTTCTGCGGGGCCGTACCGAACGACGCGATGGCCGCACTCGCCGGACGGGGCCGCACCCTGCTCACCATCGAGGAGGGCATCGCGCTGATGACGCACCACCCGCAGATCCTGGTGAAGAACAAGTGCTTCTCGCTCGGCGGGTCGCGGTCCGGTGACCGGCGGGTCCCGGCGATCTGGATCAGCCGGAAGGCCCCGAAGCTCGGCTGGTGCTGGGCCGGGAACCCGCACACCTGGCTCGGTATGGCGTCCGCGGGCGCCCGCCACGCCTGAGAAGCACTCCCCTCACCTCACCCGGCCGGAGCCGCGGTGGCCGGGTCGTGCTCCTGGTAGCGCAGCAGCAGCATCGCCGCGTCGTCGTGGTGCGGTCCGGCCGCGTGCCGTACCAGGTCCTCGCGCAGGGCGTCCAGCGCGCGGTGGACGTCGGGGTCCTCAAGGAGGTGGGCGCGCTCCGCGAGCGGGTAGAAGCCGCCCTCCTCGTCCCGGGCCTCCGTGACACCGTCGGTGTAGAGGAGCAGCTGGTCGCCGGGGGTGAAGGGGACGGGGAAGGGCCCCGGGCCGGGGCCGCCGTGGGCGGACAGGCCCAGCGGGAGGGCGTATGCGGGCGGTTCGGGGAAGTCGGCGGTGCCGTCGGGGCGGACGATCATCGGGGCCGGGTGGCCGTAGTTGAGGAGGACGACCTGGTGGTCGAGGCCGATCTCGGCGAGGATCGCGGTCACGAACTTCTCGTCCTCCAACTCCCGGGCGACGCTGCGTTCCAGCCGCTCGCCGAGCTTGACCAGGTCCTTCTCGTCGTACGCCGCCTCCCGGAAGGCGCCGAGGACCCGCGCCGCCGTCTCCACCGCCCCCAGGCCCTTGCCCTGCACGTCGCCCACGATCACCCGGACGCCGTGCGGGGAGGCCACCACCTCGTACAGGTCGCCGCCGATACGGGCCTCGGCGAGTGCGGAGGTGTACGAGACGGCCGCGTGCAACGGGCCCGCGGTCAGCGGCACCGGGCGCAGCAGCACCCGCTGGGCCGCCTCCGCGATCGACCGCACGCTGGCCAGCTCCGCCTCCCGGCTCGTGCGCATCACGGCCGCCGCGATGCCGACGCCGGTGACGCCGGCCACCGACACCATGGCGGTGTAGCCGCGGGGCCGGTCGAAGAGCCCGTTGTACATGCCGAGGCCCAAGCAGAGGAGCAGCGCGACCAGCCCGATCACCGCCGTGCGCCGCCAGCCGCCGACCAGACCGGCGAACGCCGGTCCCAGTGACACCAGCGGCAGCAGCCCCACGTCCGGGCCGGCCGTGAGGTCGACGACGGCGACCACCGTCATGGCCGCCACGGGCATCCAGGCCAGCATCGTGGAACTGGACGGCGACTTCTTCACGGTCATGACTACTCCGGTGTCGCAGCGCTCAAGAGCCGCCCTGTCCTGTTCTCAGGCGTCCCTCCCCAGTCTCTTAGCCTATGCATGGGTTTGATTCCGCAGGAGTCACCGAGCGGTCCTTGACCCAATCGAGGCCGAGAGCCGGACGGGCCCCGCGGATCGCGACGGTCCCGCGGATCACGCCGCCTCCGGCACCCGCCTCGGCAGCAGCCCTCCGTCGCCCGCGTCCCTTCGGCTCGCCACGGTCAGCGCGAGCGTCACCGCGAGGGAGACGACGGCCATCGCGCTCATCGCCGTGGCCGGGGAGGTGAACTGGGCCACCGTGCCCGCCAGGGACGCGGCGAGGCCCTGCGCCGTGAGCATCCCGGCGGAGTGCAGGCCGAGGGCGTGCCCGGTCAGCTCGTCCGGCGTGAGGGTGACCAGGCGCTCCTGCTGCACAAGGCTCGCGCCGAAGCCGACGGAGGCCAGGGCGACCAGTACGGCTGTCAGCGGCAGCGGCGGGCGCAGGAAGAGAGCGAGGTACGGCGCGGCCAGCAGCACCAGCAGCGGAACGCCCAGGCGCGGACGCAGCCGGGCCGGCAGCAGGCGGCCCACCGTCACGTCCCCGGCCAGCATGCCCAGCGCGGCGCAGGCGAACAACGTGCCCGCGGCGCGGGGGTCGTAGGAGACGTACAGGGACTCGCAGCCGACGACGAGGCCGTTGGGGATCCACAGCGCCAGGTAGACGTGGCGGCGCGGACGGGCGGACCACAGCAGGGAGTTGGCGCGCCAGGTGGCGGTCACGGAGGGGCGGCCGGCGGCCCGGGGCGGGCGGCGGGTCAGCAGGAGGGCGAGGCCGGCCGCCGCACCGTACAGCCCGGCCGCGAGCAGCAGGCACAGGCGCGGCGACAGCAGCGTCACCAGGACGCCGCCGGCCGCGTAGCCGGTGATCTGCGTGACGCCGCTCATCATGTTGAAGAGCGAACGCCCCGCCAGGTACCCGACCTTGGTGAGGATCTCGTTGAGCAGGCCCCAGCGGACCCCGCCGCCGAGGGAGGCGATCAGGCCCTCGCTGAGGACGACGGCGAGCATCGCCCAGACCGGCAGGCCGGGCAGCGCGAGGGCCGCGGTGGCGGCGGCGAAGGCCAGCGAGAGGCCCGCCAGCGTCGCCCGCGGTGGCAGCCGGTCCGCACCGGAGAGGAAGAGCGTGGCGCCCAGGACCTGGGCGAGCGCCGGGCCGAACATGCTCAGCGCGGACAGCAGCGGCGAGTCGGTCGCCCGGAACACGAGCGTGCCGAGCGCCAGTCCGCTCACCGTCCGGGCGGCGATGTCGGCGGAGGTGGAGAGGAACAGGGGGCTGAACTCGGGGGTCCTGAACAGGTCCGCGTAGTTCTTGCGGGGCGTGACCGGCATGCGGGGAGTCTCGGGCGGACCGGCGGTCGGCCGTTATCGTTTCGCGTGGAGGCGAAACTTCACGGGGGACTGGGCGGACCGCATGGGCTGGTGGCAGATCAACGCCGACACGCTCGCCCGCAGCCGCTTCGTCGTCTCCCCGCTCGCCGAGACCTTCGCGTGCCTGAAGCTGCTGCACGCCGGTGTGGCCGCGCACCCCGGCGAACGCGCCTGGCTCGACACCCACCTGCCCGCGCACCGGCGTCGGCTCGCGGACGACCCCGTGACCGCGCTGCTCGTCCGTTCGGGCCTCGGCCGGGAGTGGATCGCCGACTTCCTCACCCCTGCGCCGGGCGAGGGCGAGAGCTTCGAGGAGGGCGTCGCGCGGATCCGGGCGACCCGCCCCGACGAGGCCCGCGCCGACCTCGCGGTCTGCCTCGGGCGCCGGCTCCCCGCCGCCCTGGACCGCGACGACCTGCCCGAGCGGGCCGCCGCGCTGCTGGAGGACGTCTGGGCGGGGGCGGTACGGCCGGACTGGGACCGGCGCCGTCGTGTCCTGGAGGCCGATGTCGTCGCGCGGACCGCGCAGGTGAGCCGGGGCGGCTGGGCTGCGGTGCTGGACGCCCTGCGGCCCGGCACCCGCTGGCTCGGCGACAGCCGGCTCCAGATCAACTCGAACCCCTACCCGCCCCGCGACCTGTCCGGCGCCGAGCTGATCCTCGTCCCCGTCACTGCGCAGCGGCACGGCTGGGTGGCGTGGGAGGAGCCCGAGCGGTACGCGGTGGTCTACCCGTGCACGGGTGCCCTCGCGGACGACGGTGCCCGGCGCCCGCCCGCCGCCCTCGGCGCGCTGCTCGGACCGGCCCGCGCGGGCGTGCTCACGCTGCTCGGCTCCCCCATGAGCACCAGCCAGCTGGTCGGGGTGACCGGGCAGGGGCTCGGGTCGGTCGGGCGCCACCTGCGGGTGCTGCTCGACGCGGGGCTGGTGGAGCGGCGGCGGGCGGGCCGGTCGGTGCTGTACTCGCGGACGGCGGCCGGGGAGGTGCTCGTCGAGGCGGGCGGAGGGGCGGCGGACGAGGGGTGTGACATGTCGCGGGGCTAGCATCCGCCCATGACGACCTCACAGAACGCGCGCAAGGACGACAGCCTCCCCCTCGACGTCGAGATCGGCGCCCTCCAGGGCGGGTCCGCGGACCTCTCCCAGTACACGGGCCGGGTCGTACTGGTGGTCAACGTGGCCTCCAAGTGCGGGCTCACTCCGCAGTACTCGGGCCTGGAGCGGCTGCACGAGCGGTACGCGGAGCAGGGCTTCACCGTGCTCGGCGTGCCGTGCAACCAGTTCATGGGCCAGGAGCCGGGCGGTGCCGACGAGATCGCCGAGTTCTGTTCGGCGACGTACGGCGTCACCTTCCCGATGACCGAGAAGGTGGAGGTCAACGGGGCGGGCCGGCATCCGCTGTACGACCGGCTCACGGGCTTCGCGGACGCCGAGGGCCACAGCGGTGACGTCCGCTGGAACTTCGAGAAGTTCCTGATCGGGCGGGACGGCAAGGTCGCCGCCCGGTTCGCGCCGCAGACCGAGCCGGAGGCGGCCGAGGTCGTGGCGGCGGTGGAGGCACGGCTCGCGGACTGAGGGCGCGGGTTGGTTGGCCTTGCCCCTGGGGCGGGCCCGCGCGTCGTCGTCGCCGGGCGGACAGGCCGCCCGGTGACGGAGGCCGGGACTATGAACAGAGCCCTCTCGGCAAGGTCGGCGAACTGGTCGAGAGGGCTCCGTCGGCGGTGCCGGGGACGGCGCCCGGGCCGTTACTCCTTGACCGAGGTCACGAAGGCGTTCCACGCGTCGGCGGGGAACGCCAGGACCGGGCCCTCGTCGACCTTCGAGTCGCGGACCGCGAGTGCCGCCGTGTCCGGTGACCGGACCTCGACGCACGCGCCGTTCCCTCCGGAGTAGGAGGACTTGGTCCACGATTCCTGGGCGCCCTGAAGAATTGCCATGTCTGCTCCGGTGGCGAGTTGCTGAGTGCGGTTTACGCCAATGACGCTTGATCTTTGGCGTGATCGACGCTACTCGCTGGCCTCACTGAGCGGAGCAGTCATTCACCCGACCGGATGGCATATTCCAGGCGACTCTTCCACAATGACGTATCCGGGGTGTAGCATCCCGCCGCCTCGTCAGCGCGCGTACTCCTTCGCGACGTCCTCGATGCGCTGCCGCGACTGCTCCACGTTCAGGGCCTGCGCCCGCAGGTGCTCGTACATCACCGTGTACTTCTGCACGTCCTGCGCCTTCTCCAGGTACAGGTCGCTGGTGACGCCCTCGATGTAGACGACGCTGGAGTCGGCGGTGTCGGCGAACTCCAGGATCGAGTACTGCCCGTTGATGCCGGGGTGGGCTCCGACGTCGAACGGCAGCACCTGCACGGTGATGTGCGGCAGCTGCGACATCTCCGCGACGTGTTCCAGCTGTTCGCGCATCACCTGTCTGCTGCCCACCACCCGGCGCAGGCACGCCTCGTCGAGGACCACCCACAGCCGCAGCGGGTTGTTCTCCGCGGTGATGCGCTCCTGGCGCCGTATCCGGACCTGGACCCGTTTCTCGACGTCGGCGACCGGCGTCTCGGGCAGGGCGCCCTGGATGAGCGCCTCGGCGTAGGACCGGGTCTGCAACAGGCCGGTGATGATCTGGGGTTCGTAGGTCCGCAGCGACTCCGCGTCGGTCTCAAGGCCGATGTAGACGCTGTACGGGATGTCCCCGAAGGCGTGCCACCAGCCCTGCTGGCGCGAGTCCTTCGCCATTTGCATCAGCGAGTCCACGATCCGCTGGTCCTCGACCTCGTACACCCCGCACAGGTCGCGGACGTCGCGCTGGCTGATGCTGCGCCGGCCGTTCTCCAGGCGGCTGATCTTCGACTGCGAGACTAGCAGTCGCTCCGCCACCTCCTCGGCCGTCATGCCCTTGAGCTCGCGGAGCCGGCGCAGCTCCTGGCCCAGCCGGCGCCGCCTGACGGTGGGATTGACATTGGACGCCACGGGACGTGCACCTCCGGCTGCGTGACTCATACCTGCCACTTTGCGTATCTGCTGCTGAGCAGACTGCCACCAAGGTGCTTTCTACCGCTGGGAAACGGTCGATATGCGCCGCGTACACGCCAGTTCGGGTCGCCACTCGCGCACATGGCCGCGCGGGGCGGCGGAACCATCCCGCTGTCCGCTGTCGCGGACGTACGGTCGGTCCCACCGCCCCGCGCGGACCTGCGGCTCCCGTTACCGGGCTCGGGGACTGAGAGTGCGGCGGTGCGGTGCTGCGTGTGCGTCGGTGCTGTGGTGCGGTACGGCTCGTGCGGCTCAGTGGGCCACCGCGCGCGCCATGGATCCGTGGCGTGGTTGCGCCGGAACACCGCGGGCGGGTTCCGGGGCCGTCCTGGCGCCCGGTCCCGCGGCCTGGCGGCCGGCCGGTGCCGGGCTGCGGCGTGGCTGGGCCGCCGCGCCGTTCTGGACGTCCATCACCGCGTGCGCCACCAGGCCGCCCATGGGGTCGTGCCGGATGAGGTCCCGCAGGCGGGACCGTGACGAGCGTCCTTCGTTGCCCGGGTAGAGGTGCTTGCCGAGACCGACCGCGTGGGCCAGCGCGGCGAGCGCCGCGGTCCGCGGGTCCGGCGGTACGCCGGTGCGGATCGCCGAGTCCAGCCGGGCCTTGATCTCCCTGCTGATCGCCGTGTCCGTCGCCTGGTAGCGAGTCGTCGGCAGCACCCCGCACATCTGGCCCTCCACGGCATGCACCATGCCGCATCGCTCCAGATGCGAGAGATAGGTCTGGCGCAGCCCCAGGCGGGGCCCGCCGATCCAGTTGACCGCCCGTACGGGAGCGCCACGCCTTCGCAGCAACTCCAACGCGCAGTCCAGTGTTGGATCTCCTGTCGGCCGTGGGGCCACCACGGCGATACGATCCCCGTCTGGGGCTATCCGTCCGGCCAGCGCCAGCTCCACCAGCTGCGCTCCGGCCAGACCGAGGTCGAGCGACTGCGGCTGTGCGGTGGTACCCGTGGTCGGGTCCAACGCCAGCAGCAGAAGCTCCTCCGGAAGTGTTCTGCGGCTCCTGCCCATCCATGCCTCCCCGCGTGGATGACAGACAGGGTGACCCCTCTCACATTGGTCTGTCGAGGGTGCGTGACCGGTTCGTAGTGGAACCAGTAGGTATGTCGTTCTCGTCTACCGCGTGGGTTCCACCCGTACACCGGACACTGGTACATGGTTTCGGTACGGGTTCGGTAGCGCGCACGAGGCGTGCGGCGCATGGAGGAGGCATCGGTGGCGGGCGAGTCCCCCGACAGGTCGAAGCAGCACGAGTCGTCGGAAGAACCGACGTCGGGGAGCGCGGGTCCGGTTCCCGAAGCCAGGACCGAGACGAGCGAGACGCGTGATCCGCGGGTGGCGGTGGCGCGGGAGACGGCGACGCCTTCGGCCTCCGCCGGGTCCGCGGCGTCCGCGGAGTCCGCGGGGTCGCGTGGCGGGGTCGACACGGCCACCCGGGTGCTGTCGGTTCGCGACGCGGAGACCGGGGAGCCGGCCGAGGACGGCGCCGACGTGGAAGGCTCCGCCGGGGGCGGCTCCTCCGAGGGGCCCGTCGCCCCCCGTGGGTCCGGGAGGACCGGGTCGTCCGCCGCTTCCGGCGGCCCCGAGGACTCCGACGCCGCCGACGAGCCCGCGGGCCCCGCCGCCGCGGGTGGCGGGCGGCTGAAGGACGCCGTCGCGGCGTGGGTGGCGACCGCCGAGGAGCGGGCCGCCTCGGGTGCGCGGCGCGAGGAGACGGAGGACGGCGCGGAGGACACGCCGGGCGCGGGGGCCGTGGAGGCGGCCCGGCGGGACGCCGGTGTGGGCGCCGACACGGACGAGGACGAGGCTGGTGCCGCCTCGGAACCCGTCGTGGACGCTGACGCGGGCTCCGGGGAGTCCCGGGATGCCGCGAAGGCCACGCTCGGGCGCGAGGGCGGTGAGACGGCCCCTGAGGACGGTACGGACGGCCCCGGCACCGACGGTGCGGACGGGGAATCCCGCGACGGGAAGACGCCCGCGGACGCGCGTGCCGCCTCGGTTGCCGGCACCGCTGGGCGGGACCGTGGTGGTGAGGCCGCCGGCTCCCGCGAGGGCGGTGGCCCCGATGCCTCGGGGAAGGAGGCCGTCGATCAGCCCACCGCCGTCTTCAAGGCCGTACGGCCCTCCGAGCGCGGTGTCGATCAGCCGACGACCATGCTGAAGCTGGGCGACGCCGCCACCGCGCCCGAGAGTGACGCCGAGCGGACCAGCAAGTTCGTCGCGCTCCGGCATCCGGACGACCCTGCGACGCGCAAGCCCCCGCAATCCGCGAAGGCACCGTCCGAGCCGTCCGAGCTTCCCAAGGCCCCACAGGCCCCCCGTACCGGAACCACCACCGCCGTACCGCACGTCGGGCCCGAGCGGACGACGCAGCAGCCGCTGCCGCCGAAGCCGCCGCTGGACCTGCTGGCGGAGCTGACGAACACCCCGCCGCCCCCGGAGACCCCGCTGCGGACCACGGTGCGCCGGGTCAAGATCTGGACACCGCTGGTACTGCTCCTGGTGATCATCCTCGGCGTGGTGCAGTCCATGCGTCCGCTGCCCGCACCGGAGCTGGACCTCACGGCGCAGGACAGCTTCACCTTCGAGGGCGGCAAGCCCGAGATCCCGTGGCCGTCCAGCGGGCAGGCCGCGCTGGACGTGCAGGGCATCGGCACCTTCGGCTCGTCCGGCGAGCAGAAGCCGGTGCCGATCGCGAGTGTCGCCAAGGTCATGACGGCGTACGTCATCCTGCGCGACCACCCGCTCAAGAGCGGCGCCGACGGCCCGATGATCGAGATCGACCAGGCGGCCGAGGACCAGTCGGACGCGGTCGACGAGTCGACCGTCAACGTGTACGCGGGTGACAAGATCTCCCAGCGCGAGGCCCTGGACGCCATCCTGATCGCGTCTGCGAACAACGTGGCGCGGCTGCTCGCCCGCTGGGACGCGGGGTCGGAGAAGGCGTTCGTGGAGAAGATGAACGCCGCTGCCAAGGACCTCGGCATGACCAACACCACGTACACCGATCCGTCGGGTCTGAACGACACGACGGTGAGCACGGCCGTGGACCAGGTGAAGCTGGCCAAGGCGGCGATGGAGTCGGTCGCGTTCCGCGAGGTGGCCCAGAAGATGTCGTACGACGACTACAGGGGCAACAACCACCCCAACTGGAACCAGCTCGTCGGCCACAACGGCGTCGTCGGCATCAAGACCGGCACCACCACCTCCGCGCTCGGCAACCTCGTCTTCGCTGCGAAGAAGGAGGTCGGCGGCGAGACCCGGACCATCGTCGGAGCCGTGGTGCGCCAGCCCGCGACCGCGGACAAGGTTATCCTCGCCGCCGCCCTCGACTCCAGCGACAAGCTGATCCGGGCCGCGCAGGACGTCCTGGAGTCGGCCACGATCCTGAAGAAGGGGGACGTCGTCGGGTACGTCGACGACGGCCTCGGCGGCCGGACGCCGGTCGTCGCCGCCGAGGACGTCAAGGCCGTGGGCTGGCCGGGCCTGACGGTGAAGCTGACGTTCGACGCGGACGAGGTGCCGCACACGGCCGCCGCCGGCACGAGGGTCGGCACGCTGACCGTGGGCGACGGCGGCACGGCCGGTGCGGTGAAGGTTCCCGTCGCCCTCCAGAAGGATCTCGTGGAGCCCGCCTTCACGGACAAGCTGACCCGCCTGGGCTGACCGCCCGCGCACCCGGTCCCCGAGCGATGTGACGCCCCCGCGGCCGCCCGGCCGCGGGCGTGTTCGCTGCCCACATGGGAACAACCCACGGTGCGGGCGTGCGTGCTAGCGTCACGAATCGGGGCAGGCCGCCGGTCGCGGGAACGGGACGCGGCCGAAATGAGAAGACGGGACACGGGGAGTGCCTTCAGGTGGCCACTGCGGAGCCGACACGCGCCGACGACGCCGATCCGGGCCCGGGAGCCGGCCCGCGACCACGCGTACCCGCGCCCCGCGCGGACGGGGAGAGCGCGGAGGACGGGAACGCCGGTCATGGTCCGGCGAACGGCGGCCGTGACCGCGACCGCGCCGAGCCGGAAGCGCCGTCCGCGGTGAAGGCGGCGTTCCTGGCCTTGCGCGAGCGCATGCTGCGCCACCCCGCGCTGTCCGTCACCGCCCTCGCCGGCATCCTCCACGTCGCCTGGTTCTTCACGTTCGCGAACAGTGGCGGCGACCTCGCCGCGCAGGACGCGTGGGCGGAGTTCGTGGGTCGGCACCCGGACTCCGCGTACAACCTCGCCTGGTACGGCGGCATGCACCCGGTGTCGTACAGCGTGGTCTCGCCGTACCTGATGTCGGTGCTCGGCGTGCGTACGACGATGATGATCGCGGGGACGCTGTCGGCCGGACTGCTGACGATGATCCTGATCCGCAGCCGGGTGGTCCGCAATCCCCTGTGGGCGTCACTGGCGGGCCTGTTCGGGCTGATGGGCAACGCGGCGTCGGGCCGGGTGACGTTCGGGCTGGGCATGATGTTCGGGCTGGGCGCGGTCGCCGCGGTGTTCTGCTGGCCCCACCGCTGGCGGCACAGGCGGTGGGCGAAGGGACTGTGCGCGGCTCCACTGGCCGCGCTGTCCACCATGGCGTCACCCGTCGCGGGCCTGTTCGTGGGCCTGGTGGCGGTGGCCCTGTTCCTGCAGAAGCGCCGTCCGGGTGCGTGGTCGCTGGGGCTGGCGCCGGCCGCGGTCGTGGCGCTGTCCGCCGTGCTGTTCCCCTTCTCCGGCACCCAGCCGATGGCCTTCGGCTCGGCGGTCCTGCCGGTCCTGTTCGCGGGGCTGGTGTTCTGGTTCGTGCCGAGCACCTGGGTGACCGTGCGGATCACGTCGGCGGTCTACGGCCTGTCCGTACTGCTGGTCTGGCTGATCAGCTCCCAGATCGGTTCCAACATCACGCGCCTGGCGATGCTGTTCGCCGGGGTGGCGCTGGTGGCCGCGCTGCCGTTCACGGTGCCGAAGTCCCGCAAGTGGTACGCGCTCGTGGTCTCGCTCGTCGGCTTCGTGGGCTGGATCGGCTTCAAGTCGGCCGACGACATCGTCCACACCCAGCCGACCGCGTCCTGGGCGCGCGAGCTGGCACCGCTCGTCAACGAGTTGCAGGAGGTCGGCGCGGGCAAGGGCCGGGTGGAGGCCGTTCCGGCCCGCTCCCACCGCGAGGCCTCGGCGCTGGCGCCGTACGTGAACCTGGCCCGGGGCTGGACCCGTCAGGCCGACATGGAGCGCAACCCCCTCTTCTACGACGACACCCTCAACTCGGCGAACTACCACGAGTGGCTGAAGCGCTGGGCCGTGCACTACGTGGTGCTGCCCAAGGGCGAGCCGGACGGTGACGGCGGCAAGCGTGAGCGGGAGCTGCTCCAGCGGGGCCTGCCGTACCTGAAGCAGATCTGGGGGGACGCCAACTGGCAGCTCTTCCAGGTGCTGGACCCGACGCCCCTGGCGGAACCCGACGCCGTCGTCCGGAGCGCCGGACAGGACGAGTGGACGATCGACGTGAAGCGGCCGGGCCGCATCCTGATCCGTGTGCCGTACTCACCGTGGCTGAGCCTCGTCGACGACGAGGGCAACAAGCTGGCCCCGCCCCGTGAGACGGAGGCCTCCGAGGAGGCCCCGGAGGGCACGCCGAAGACGTACGACAACGTCAACGGCTGTCTGACGGAGACGGAGGAAACCGCCGAGGGCGACAAGTGGACGACGCTGGTCGCTCCCGAGGCGGGCACGTACAGGTTGGCGTCGCCGTACGGCCTGAAGCGCGGTACGCCGTGCCCGGACGAGCTGAGGTAGCCCGTCGGCGGACTCGCCAATCGTTCATGTAGGTGAACCGAGGTCAGCGAGCCGAACATTTTTACTCGGTCTTGACCTTCCTCTTCCTTGTCGTGCCCGCGTCGTCGCACCCACGATGAGCGGGCACTTCGCGGCCTGCCACGCCCATACCCCGCTCGTGCGAAGTGCCAACCAGCTGAGCGGAGTTCACAAGGCGGACCCCGGAAGGGGGCACATGAACGGTCTCGACTGGTCCGTGCTCATCGGCTACTTCGCCGTGATGGTGGCGATCGGCGTCTGGTCGCACAAACGCGTGGACAACGTCAGCGACTTCTTCACGGCCGGCGGCAAGATGCCCTGGTGGCTGTCCGGCATCTCGCACCACATGTCGGGCTACAGCGCGGTGATGTTCACCGGGTACGCGGGCATCGCCTACACCTACGGCGTGACGTCCTTCGTGACGTGGTCCTTCCCGATCGCGCTCGGCATCGCCATCGGCTCCACCCTGTTCGCGCCGCGCATCAACCGGCTGCGCTCCCGGCTGCACGTGGCCTCTCCCCTGGAGTACCTCAAGAACCGGTACAACCTGCCCACCCAGCAGGCCCTGGCCTGGTCCGGGATGCTGCTGAAGATCGTGGACGTGGCCGCGAAGTGGGCTGCCATCGCCACCCTGCTGTCGGTCTTCACCGGCATCTCCCTCAACCAGGGCATCCTGATCACCGGCGTCGTCACGGGCATCTACTGCACGATCGGCGGCCTGTGGGCGGACGCGCTGACCGAGCTGGGCCAGTTCGTCATCCAGCTCCTGGCCGGTGTCGCGATGTTCGTCGCCGTCGTCGTGAGGCTCGACGACCACGGCGGCTTCTTCGGCGTCTGGGACGAACCCGAACTCCAGGGCCACGCCGAACCGCTGGTCGGCCCGTACGGTGCGGTGTTCCTGCTCGCCTACCTCTTCATCAAGCTCTTCGAGTACAACGGCGGCATGCTCAACCAGGCCCAGCGCTACATGGCCACGAGCAACGCCCGCGAGGCCACCCGCTCCGCGCGGCTGTCGGCGGTGCTGTGGCTGGTCTGGCCGCTGGTGCTGTTCTTCCCGATGTGGATGTCTCCGCTGCTCGTGGAGTCGCAGAAGCCGGACGGCTCGGACTCCTACGCGCTGATGACCGAGCAGTTGCTGCCGCACGGGCTGCTGGGCCTGGTCATCGTCGGCTTCTTCTCGCACACCATGGCCATGTGCTCCTCGGACGCCAACGCCATCGCGGCCGTGTTCACCCGCGACGTGGCGCCGGTGCTGTCGGCGCGGGCGCGGGCCTGGGGCACCCGGTCCGGCCTGCTGGCGGCCCGCCTGACCACGGTGGTCTTCCTCGGGCTGTCCATGGCGGTGGCCACGCAGGTCGACTCGCCGACGTTCAAGGACATCATCACCGTCGTGATCAAGTGGGTGGCCGGACTGATGGGCCCGATCGCGATCCCGATGATGCTCGGTCTGCTGCGGCCCTTCCGCCGCTCCGGCCCGACCGCCGCGCTCACCAGCTGGGCGGCCGGCCTGCTCGCCTTCTGGCTGATCAACTACCCGATCCACTGGAACGTGGAGGGCGGAGTGCCGCTGGAGTACCAGGTGTCGATCCCGCTGGCCGTGTCGCTGGTCCTGTACGTCCTGATCGGCTACCTCAAGCCGGAGGACACGCCGGAACGGCTCGCGATCATCGAGCGGGTCAACACGGACGGCGATGACGACGCCTCCGGCGCGGCGGCCGCGATCCCGACGCCGGCGGGCGAAGCGCAAGGCGTGGTGGGGACGGCCCGGTCGTCCACGGACTGAGCCGGCTCCGGTCGGCCCGCCGCGGCCCGGTCTCCACGTACGCCCTCGGCGCCTGCCCGACAGGCGCCTAGGGGGCGTACGTGGAGACCACGGAACCGTCCTCGAAGGTGACGAAGACCGCACCTCCGTGGACCAGCGTGCTGGTCGGTCCCTCCCCGCTCTGCGACCAGCCGCTGAAGGGACCTCGGCGGGGCTCAGCGCACTTCCTGGATGCGGATCTGGTTGCCGGCCGGGTCGCGGAAGGCGCAGTCGCGGACGCCGTACGGCTGCTCGGTCGGCTCCTGGACGATCTCGGCGTCGTGGGCGCGCACCTTCTCGAAGGTGCCGTCGAGGTCCTTGGTGGCGAGGAGGATCCACCCGTAGGTGCCCTTGGCCATCATCTCGGTGACCGTTCGGCGTTCGGCGTCGGTGATGCCGGGGTCGATCGCGGGCGGCGCCAGGAGCAGGGAGGTGTCGGGCTGACCCACCGGGCCGACGGTGATCCAGCGCATCGCGCCCTGCCCGACGTCCTTGCGCACCTCGAAGCCCAGGACGTCCCGGTAGAAGGCGACCGCCGCGTCCGGGTCGTCGTGCGGGAGGACGGTGGTGTGAATGCTGAGGTCCATGCCCGTCACGCTATCCGTGGCCGGTGACCGGCGCTTCTCGGTTCCTGACTCCCGCGGAGACTGCCGTCAGGCCCGCGGGTAGCGCGCCAGCCACCCGGGGGACGAGCCCGCCGGGCCGTGCAGGGCGGGGCCCTGGGTCATCTCCATCGCGAAGTCGTCGGCCAGTTCCAGGATCGTCGGGCGGCCCTCCAGCTCGGCCAGCCAGGCGGGCGGGAGCGCCGTTTCGCCGTGCAGGGCGCCGAGCAGTCCGCCCGTCAGGGCGCCGGCCGCGGCGGAGGGACCGCCGTGGTTGACGGCTAGCCGCAGCCCGTGCCGTACGTCCTCGCCGACGAGGGCGCAGTACACGGCGGCGCCGACGAGCCCTTCCGCGGTTCCCTCTCCGATCAGCTCGCTCACGCGTTCCGCCGTCGGCAGCCCCTGCCGGACCGCGCCCAGCGCGTGCTGGAGGGCGGCGGCCACGGGTTCGTGTCCTGGACGGGCGGCGAGCAGGGCGAGCGCCCGCTGCACGGCGGCGTCCATGCTGTCCCCGCGCGCCAGCCCGTGCACGATCACGGCGTACGCGCCCGCCGCCAGGTAGCCGTCGGGGTGGCCGTGGGTCTGCGCCGCGCACTCCACGGCGAGCTGGGCGACCAGTTGCGGTTCCCAGCCGACCAGCAGCCCGAACGGCGCCGAGCGGGCGGCGGCCTCCGCGCCGCGCTCTCCGGGGTTCTTCGGCGCCTGGGGCGTACCCATCGTCTCGTCGCCGAGTCCGAGCAGCAGCGCCCGGGTCGCGTCCCGGCGGGCGTACAGCCACTCCTCGCGGGCGAGCCAACCGTCCTCCTCGCGCCGCAGGTCGGGCCCCCAGTCGCGCTGGGTGGCGGCCCAGCGCCGGTACGCCCGGTGCAGGTCGGTCGGCGGGTGCCAGGCGCCGGTGTCGCGGCGTACCTGGGCGCGGATCAGCCCGTCCACGGAGAACAGGGTGAGCTGGGTGAGGTGGGTGACGGCGCCGCGCCGGCCGTAGGCGGGCGCCGGGTCGGTCAGACCCTCCGCGCCGTGCGCCCGGCGAACGTCGTCGAGGTCCAGCCCGTCGACGGGTGCGCCGAAGGCGTCGCCGACGGCCACGCCGAGCAGTGTCCCGCGTACCCTGCTGCGGAAGTCCTGCTGCTCGGCGCGCCCCCAGACGGCACCGGCGGTCGCGTCCACCAGGACCTCCCTTCGACACCGACGCGGTCCGTACGTACGACGCCCAGCACTGTATTCGAACGAGGCGGGCCGGTTCAGGGCCGCAACGGTGTGGAGACGTTCACGAGCTGTCGGGCCGGTCGCTGTGCGCGTCGCGGCAGCAGCGGACGAAGTCCTGGACGACGGGCGTGTCGTCGTCGGCGGGGGCCCAGGCGACCGCGACCCGGCTGGGGCCGACCCCGGTGAGGGGACGGTAGACGACACCGGGCCGGGTGTAGAAGCGGGCGGCGGACTCAGGGGCGAGGGCGATGCCGTAGCCGTTGGCGATCGCGGTGAGCCAGTCGTCCGGGTGCTCGGTGACGGCGCCGACGCGGACCGGGTGGCCGTCTCGCTCCTCAGCTGCCAGCCAGTACTCCCGCCAGCGGCCCGTCTCGGGCGGGGCCGTGACGAAGGGCTCGTCCCACAGTTCGCGGAAGGCGATCGTCTCCCGGGCGGCCAACGGGTGGGTCTCGGCCAGTGCGACGCAGCGGGGTTCGCTGAACAGAGGCAGCACCCGCAGTGCTTCCTGGCCCGGGAACGGCAGGCGCACCAGCGCGACGTCGACGTCCGAGTCGGTGAGTCCGGCGGAGGGGTTCGACCAGGCGGCCTGCCTCATGTCGGCCCGCCAGCCCGGCCGACGCCGGGCGAACTCGGTGACGATCGGCTGTGTCGCCTCGTTGGCGGCGCTGGCAAGGAATCCCACCCGCAGGACACGGGCCGCCCGGCTCGCCGCGGACCTCGTCTCGCGCAACGCCGCGTCCCACCCGGCCAGCAGGGCGGGGGCCCGTCGCGCCAGCGTCCGCCCCGGTTCGGTGAGGGCCATACCGGTCCGCGACCGGGTGAAGAGGTCCACCCCGAGTCCTGTCTCCAGCCGCCGGATCTGCTTGGTCAGCGCGGGCTGGGAGACGTACAACCTCTCGGCGGCCCGGGTCAGGTTGCCCTCCTCCGCCACGACCGCGAAGTAGCGCAGCAGACGCGTGTCGACATCCATGCCACCAGGTTATGGGTGCAGGTATTGGACGTCGCGGGAACCCGCGGCGAGGCTGGTGGTGGCCCTCGGAAGAACGGCTGGAAGGAGCCCGCCGTGTCCACGGCTCACGTGATCGTCACCATCGTCGCCATCATCGCCAATGCCGGGATCGCCCTCGCGGACCTGAAGCGGGCGCGGTTCGTCCTCGCCAACTCGGCCGAGGTGGAAGTGCCCGCGGTGTGGCTACCGGGGCTCGCGGGACTCAAGGCCGCCGGGGCCGCCGGGCTCCTCGCGGGTCTCCTGGGCGTCCGGCCCCTCGGCGTCGCCGCCGCGGCCGGCCTCGTCCTCTTCTTCGTCGGCGCGGTCGCCGCGCACATCCGCGCGCGGGTCTTCCACAACATCGCGTTCCCCATCGGGTACCTGGCCCTGAACACGGCCGTGCTGGTCCTGGTGACCATGTGAGCCGAAGAAGAAGACGTGAGCACTTGGGTGGGATCTGTCCTTGGGCCGCTCATTTGAGGTGCTGCAGGACACTTTCCAGCCGAGTGTTCACGTCTTGTGCAGCCACATGCTCCGCGGCACGGCAGCAGTGGCTCTGTCAGTGCGTTTCGCACCGGTTGCCGATCGACGGCGACACCGCCCGGTGCTGGCGGAGAATGATATCGCCGAGTTCGGACACCACTGGGGTGCTTCTCATCGACATTTCACTGCTCGGTGATCGACAAGTGCTGCCCAACTCGTCCACGAGTGGTGGCCGCCCCCACCTACGAAGCCAGCAGCAGCCACGGCAACGGCCCGCGCACGGGCCACGAATGGCACGTGCGCAGCCGTCGCAAGCCTGGAAGGGATCGCTACGGTGCGGGCCGGTGAGCGCGACGCAGCCAGAACCGGAGGCCAGTGGGCACGGCTCGGACAGAAGAAAGCCGGTGGACGGGACTCGGACGAGGCCGGGGGCGGTGGGCAGGCTCGCTCGGTACAGCGCGGGCCGGCGAGCAGGGCGCGGGCAGGGCCAAGAGCCGATGGCAGCCCACGGACAGGACCGGGGGGCGGCGGTTGGGGGGCGTTCCGGGAATGCCGCCGGGTGGCGGGTCGGCTCCTCAGGCAGGCCGGACGTCAGGGTTCGCTCCCCGGCGCTCGTTCGTGGCCGTTCAGCGGCGGAGCGACTCGCGGTAGGCGTCGGCCAGCGCGTCGAGGTCCTTGCGCCGCTCGTTGCGCAGGTCGCGTGCCTCCTCGGTCGCGGGATCCATGAGGTGGCCGAGCGGATCGACACGACGCCGGAAGCCGACGCTCTCCCACAGCGGGTCGGCGGCGATGACGGCGCTGCAACCGTCGGCCAGAGTCCAGATCGCCTCGGAGACGAGGACCGGGCCCAGGCCGAAGCCCCGCCACGCCTCGTCGAGGCGTACGTCGAACAGGACGAGGAGGTCCCCGTCGGCGGACGTCACGGCGTCCCGGAACTCCTGGCGGTAGCCGCCCCCGCCCAGGTCGTAGACGCCGAGGACCAGGTTGGACAAGCCCGTTCATGGCTCTCCGCGTCGGCGAACGGGAAGGGACTGAACCGGTCGTCCATCCGCATCCGGAACAACCGCATCGAACCGATGTCGTCCTGGACGGTCTCCGTCGCCGACCACTTGGGCCGGTCCAGGAATCGGTTCGACCAGACCGACACGTGCCATTCGTCGAAGCCGTTCCGGTCTCCTGCCGAGCTGACGAAGTGCCAGGAGCGGTACTCCAAGTTCAGGCGGCGCGGATCGCCTGGCAGCTCGTCGACGGAACGCTTCGAAGAGATCACTTCTCGGACCCTACCCGCCCCGGGCGCACCGGACTTCGCCATAGTGCTCCCATGGCCAACACCCAACGCACCCTGCCCCTCGCCGCCACCGTCCTCACCGCGGTCCTCGCCCTCTACATCGCCTTGGTCGCTTTCGGGAACATCACCGACTTCGGCACCAACCAGCAGTTCGTGCGTCACGTCCTCGCTATGGACACGACGTTCAAGGACGACGACCTGATGTGGCGGGCGATCACGAACGAGGGCGTCCAGGACGCCGCGTACGTCGCGATCATCGTGTGGGAGACGGTTTCGGCGCTCGTGCTGATCTACGCCACCTGGCTGTGGATACGCCGGGACCACGCGGCCGCGCGGCGCATGACCACCTACGGCACTCTCATGCTGATGCTGCTCTTCGGTGCCGGGTTCATCGGGATCGGCGGGGAGTGGTTCTCGATGTGGCAGTCGGCGGACTGGAACGGGCTGGACGCCGCGACCCGGATCTTCCTGATCAGCGGGGTCGTACTGATCGTCGCCCAACTGACGCCCGGCGAGGCGGACGCTAGCCGACGACCATGACCTTCGTACCGGACGTCGCGAAGGCCCAGACCGCCGCGCCGTCCGCCTTCCGCAGCCGTATGCCGCCCGTCTTCGTACCGGAGGCGGGCGGAGGGGGCGAGGAGCCGTCGACGGCGTTGGAGAAGGCGACGGAGACGCCGTCCTCCTGGGCGAAGTAGACGATCTGCTCGATCTGTACACCGTCGGATCCGGTCGTGGCCCCCTCGGTGCGGCTCCCGACCGTGTAGGTGCCCGGGTCGGGGCTGACCGTGCCCGGCCACACGGTGAACGTCCGCCGTGCGGCGTCGCTCGCGTCGACCAGCCAGACCCGTTTCTGGTCGAGGGAGTACACGATGCGACGGCCGGTGCCGGAGCCGTCGGGTACCGGGGCCGGCGCGGTCTCCTTGGGCGACGGCTTCGCGTCCGCCGACGCCGAAGGGCTCGGCCTGGTCGCCACGGCGGTGGGATGGGGTCCCTGGTCCGCCTGCACGGCCAGGACGCTCACCGCCGCGATCGCCCCCACGGTCAGACCGGAGACCCAGGCCCATGAGGGAAGTCGGGCTGGCACGGGCACGCATCTCCTCAGCTACGAGAACCCCGAGCACACCGGGGGTCCGATCATCCTACTGTGACCGTTCCGCGTGCCCGGCCCCGCTACCGCGCCGTCAGCCCGCTCCCCGGGAGGCCCGCCACATCGTGTGCTCGCGGCTGATCGCCTCCTCGGCGTCGGGGACCTTCGCCAGCCGCTCATGGATCACGCTCAGCTCGGTGGCGGCGAAGGTGCAGGCGCGGCCGAGCGTCTCGTGCCGCCGGACGGCGAGCCAGGCCGAGCCCGCAACCCAGTACGGCGGCGAAAACACCCGCCAGGTCGAACGTGAAGAGCCCGAGCAGCCGCAGGAACACGGCCGTGAGGCCGAGCCCCTCGACCAGATGAGCACGAGGCGCCATCGGCGCGCGTCGCGGACGTTCGATGCCGCCCTCGCCGTGTACCACCGCTGCCGGCCCTCGGTCCGGTGCCGCAGGTACGCCTCCTTCCGGTCGGCGAAGGACCACGAGCAGTGTTCGTGGCATCGCTGACCGCGATCGACCCCACGGGTGCGAGGCGGGTGTCCCATGTCCTGGGACACGTCCACGGACGCCTGGCCGAGCGGCTGTGCGACCGCGTCGGCCGCCCGCTGACGAGCTCCGAGCGTGCCCGCTGCCCGACCTCGTTGTCGGACGGGATCACGGCCTGCGAAGGGGGAGCGGGGCCGGGGCCGGCCGGGCGGCCCCGGCGCACCGCTCAGTCCAGCACCGGCAGCAGCTCCGGCAGGTGACCGTCCGACGCCGTCGCCGCCCGCTGCCGCTCCTGGGGCACCGGTCCGTACAGCGTGGTCCGGGGCTTCGCCGGGCGACCGGCCGCGTCCGCGACCGCGATCAGGTCCTTGACCGACTTGTACGAGCCGTACGACGAGCCCGCCATGCGGGAGATCGTCTCCTCCATCAGGGTCCCGCCGAGGTCGTTCGCGCCGGAGCGGAGCATCTCCGCCGCGCCCTCGGTGCCCAGCTTCACCCAGCTCGTCTGGATGTTGGGGATGTGGGGGTGGAGGAGGAGACGGGCCATCGCCGTCACCGCGCGGTTGTCACGCAGGGACGGGCCGGGCCTCGCGATGCCCGCCAGGTAGACGGGTGCGTTGGTGTGGATGAAGGGCAGCGTGACGAACTCCGTGAAGCCGCCGGTGCGCTGCTGGATGCCGGCGAGGGTGCGCAGGTGGCCCAGCCAGTGGCGGGGCTGGTCGACGTGGCCGTACATCATCGTGGACGAGGACCGGATGCCCAGTTCGTGGGCCGTCTCGATGACCTCGATCCAGGTCGCCGCCGGCAGCTTGCCCTTGGTCAGGATCCAGCGCACCTCGTCGTCGAGGATCTCCGCCGCGGTGCCGGGGATCGAGTCGAGGCCCGCCTCCTTCGCGGCGGTCAACCACTCGCGGGTCGACAAGCCGGTGCGGGTCGCGCCGTTGACGACCTCCATGGGCGAGAAGGCGTGCACGTGCATGCCGGGGACCCGCTCCTTGACCGCCCTGGCGATGTCGAAGTACGCCGTGCCCGGCAGGTCGGGGTGGATGCCGCCCTGCATGCAGACCTCGACCGCGCCCACGTCCCACGCCTGCTGCGCGCGGTCGGCGACCTGCTCCAGGGAGAGGGTGTAGGCGTCGGCGTCGGTGCGGCGCTGGGCGAAGGCGCAGAAGCGGCAGCCGGTGTAGCAGACGTTGGTGAAGTTGATGTTGCGGGTGACGATGTAGGTGACGTCGTCGCCGACGACGGACCTGCGTACGTCGTCGGCGACCTTGCACAGGGCGTCCAGGGCCGGGCCGTCGGCGTGCAGGAGGGCCAGCGCCTCGTCGTCCGTGAGCCTCGTCGGGTCGTCGGCCGCCGTGGCCAGGGCGGCGCGTACGTCGGTGTCGATGCGCTCGGGTGCCATGCCGGGTGCCGCCGCCTCGCGCAGGGCGCCCCAGTCGCCGTACACCTCGTCGAAGTCGTCGCGGCGGTCCGAGGTACGGCCCTCTGTGTCGATCGTGGTGTGCAGGTCGGTGCGGCCGGTGGCGGTGAACACCTCGTCCGGTTCCTGCCACGGGTGGCCCTCGACGGTCGCGTCCTCGCGGGCCAGACCCGTGGCCGGGTCGGCGAGGGCCGTCACGTGCGGGCGCAGGCGCGGGTCCAGCCAGGGCTCGCCGCGCCGTACGAACTCCGGGTAGACGCACAGCCTCTCGCGCAGTTCGAAGCCCACGGCGCGGGACTTCTCGGCGAGTTCGTCGATCTGCGGCCAGGGTCGTTCGGGGTTGACGTGGTCGATGGTGAGCGGGGAGACGCCGCCCCAGTCGTCGATGCCGGCACCGATCAGGCGCTCGTACTCGGCGTCCACCAGATTGGGCGGGGCCTGGAGGCAGGCGGAGGGTCCCATGATGTGCCGGGCGACGGCCACCGTGGCGACCAGTTCGTCCAGCTCCGCGTCCGGCATGCCGCGCATCGCGGTGTCGGGCTTGGCGCGGAAGTTCTGGATGATCAGTTCCTGGATGCCGTGGTAGGCGCGGGAGACGCGGCGCAGCGCGAACAGGGACTCGGCGCGCTCCTCGTAGGTCTCGCCGATACCGATCAACAGCCCCGAGGTGAAGGGGACGGAGGAGCGGCCCGCGTCCTCCAGGACGCGCAGCCGGACTGCCGGTTCCTTGTCCGGGGAACCGTGGTGGGGGCCGCCGGGCTCGGACCACAGGCGGGTGGCGGTGGTCTCCAGCATCATGCCCATGGAGGGCGCGACGGGCTTGAGCCGCTGGAAGTCCGTCCAGGTCATGACGCCCGGATTGAGGTGCGGGAGGAGGCCGGTCTCCTCCAGGATGCGGATGGAGACGGCACGGACGTAGGCGATCGTGTCGTCGTAGCCGTGCGCGTCGAGCCATTCCCTGGCCTCCGGCCAGCGGTCCTCGGGCTTGTCGCCGAGGGTGATGAGCGCTTCCTTGCAGCCGAGGGCGGCGCCGCGCCGGGCGATGTCGAGGACCTCGTCCGGCGACATGAACATCCCGTGTCCGGCGCGGCGCAGCTTGCCCGGGACGGTGACGAAGGTGCAGTAGTGGCATTTGTCCCGGCACAGCCGGGTCAGCGGGATGAAAACGCTCTTCGAGTACGTGATGACGCCGGGGCGCCCGGCGGCCTCCAGGCCCGCGTCCCGGACCCGGGCGGCGGACGCGGTGAGGGCGTCCAGGTGCTCACCGCGGGCCTGGAGCAGCACGGCGGCCTCGGAGACGTCGAGGGCGACGCCGTCCCGGGCGCGTCTGAGGGCGCGGCGCAGGGAGTTCTCGGTGGGGCCCGTCGAGCCGGTTCCGGGGGTCGCGGAAGTCGTCATCCTTCGAGCATACGAGCGGCATGATCGAAGCGCCGGGGGCCGTCCACTCTCCCCCACGGCACCCGGCCCCGCGCACCCCCCTCCGGTTTCCGGCCCGCTACGCGCCCACCCCCTGTTCTTGCACGGAAGTTCACGGCTCAATACCAGGGTTGCACGCACCACCCTGCACCACCCATGCCAGTCACTCACGACACCTTGGGAGCAGCAGCATGTGCGAGGACGACCACGCCGGAATCGGCAGACGCGCGGTGTTCGTGACGGGAGCGGCCGCGGCGCTTACGTTGGGGACCGTGAGCTTCGCATCGGCGGCACCCCGGGAGCGGCGGACGAGAACGGTACGGGGCACGCTGCCCACCGGCTCGCCCGACTTCGTGTACGTCCCCGTCGAAGTGCCCTCCGGGGTCCGGGAACTCCACGTCGCCTACACCTACGACCGGCCCGCCGTCCCGGCCGGCACCGCGGGCAACGCCCTCGACATCGGCCTCTTCGACGAGCGCGGCACCGACCTCGGCGGCCGGGGCTTCAGGGGCTGGTCGGGCGGGGCGCGCACCGAGTTCTTCGTGCGGGCGGACGACGCGACGCCCGGGTACATCCCGGGCCCGGTGCGGCCGGGCACGTGGCACGTCGCGCTCGGCCCGTACACGGTGGCGCCGCAGGGCCTGTCGTACGAGATCACCATCACGCTGACGTACGGGGAGCAGGACGAGGCGCCGCGGCCGGTGTACCCGCCCGAGCGCGCCAAGGGACGGGGCCGGGCCTGGTACCGGGGCGACTGCCACCTGCACTCGGTGTACTCCGACGGCCGCTACACGCTCGCCGAGATCGCGCGGCTCGCGCGGGCGGCGGGCCTGGACTTCATCAACTCCTCGGAGCACAACACCCACTCGGCGCACGCGCACTGGGCGCCGGAGGCCGGGGACGACCTGTTGATCATGCTGGGCGAGGAGGTGACGACCCGCAACGGTCACGTCGTGGCCCTCGGCACCGATCCCGGCACCTTCGTCGACTGGCGCTACCGGGCCCGCGACAACCGCTTCGGCCGTTTCGCCCGGCAGATCCGCCGCGCCGGCGGCCTGGTCGTCCCGGCCCACCCGCACGCCACCTGCATCGGCTGCAACTGGAAGTTCGGGTTCGGGGAGGCGGACGCGGTCGAGGTGTGGAACGGGGCCTACACGCCCGACGACGAGGTGGCGCTGGCCGACTGGGACGGCATGCTGGTCGCCGCCGTGCGCGAGGGGCGCGGCGGGCGCGGCGGCGGCGACTGGATCCCGGCGATGGGCAGCAGCGACTCCCACCGCTCCCCGGACCCGATCGGGCGCCCGCAGACCGTCGTGCTCGCCGACGACCTGACCCGGGAGGCGATCCAGGAGGGCATCCGGGCCGGGCGGTCGTACGTCGCCGAATCGGCGAAGGTGTCGCTGGCCTTCACCGCGTCCGGCGGCCGGGGCGAGCACGCCGGCATCGGCGAGCGGCTGCGCGTGGACGACGACACCCCGGTCACCGTCCGCCTGGAGGTGACGGGCGCCCCGCGTTGCACGGTCCGGTTCGTCACGGACCAGGGCGTGCTGTTCACCAGCGCCCCGCTACCGGTGTCCGGCGCGGACATCGTGGAGTGGCGCACGACCGCGTCCTACGCGGCGTACGTCCGGGCGGAGTTGCGGCACGAGGCGGCGGCGGGGCCGTTGCCGGGTGCGCTGGCGGCGTTCACGAACCCGATTTTCCTGGGCGGTTGACCGCCTGCCCGTCGTCCAGGTCGGCGACGACCGCCGCGTGGTCGGAGGGCCACACGCCGTCCACGGGGCCGTCGCCGGCCCGCCGCACGGCACGTACCGCGCCGAGGCCGCCCGGCCCGGGTGATCCCACGTGGACGTGGTCGATCCGGGCGCCCTGCGCCGGCGGATGAGGGATGTACGGGTTGGCCGCGTCCCAGGTGGCGGCCGGGGCCGCCGGGTCGGCGTGGTCCCACGCGTCGTGGAGCCGGCCGGCACGCAGGAGGCGGACCTCCGGAGACTCGGGAGGGGCGTTGAAGTCCCCGGTGACGACGGGCGGGAAGGCGGTGCCGTGCCGGTGCGCGGCGACGAGATCCACGAGCGCGGCGGCCTGCTCACGGCGTACGGCGCGGGCGTGGGTGCCGGAGTTCAGGTGGACGGTGAAAAACGGGACCGGGTGGCCGGGCGCGTCCAGGCGGGCGTAGAACGCGAGCCGCCCGTCGTAGAGTTCCGCGGGCGCGGGCAGCCGCAGCGCCGCCCGCTCGGTCACCGGCCAGCGGCTGAGCACCGCGTTGCCGATGCCGACCGTGTCGTCCCCGATCCGCCGCTGCCATCGGCCGGGGGCCTCGGAGGGGGCGAAAGCGCAGTGCAGGCCGAGCTCCTCGGCCAGCCATTCGGCGAGGTTACCGCCACCGTCGGCGGTGTCGGTGGCGTCGGTGGCCCACACCTCCTGGAGACCGACGACGTCGGGCCGCAGCTCCCGCAGCACCGCGAGGATCGCCTTCTGACGGTCGGCCCAGGGTCCGAACCGCCACCACAGATTCCAGGTCACGACCCGCACGACCGCATCACCCGTCTCTCCGCCCGCACACGCTGTCCCGCTGAGGTTTTCCAGGGAGCATGGAGGCTTACGAGTCGGGAGCGTGAACGAACGATGTCGATGTCGCCCAACACCGGGAAACCGTCCGCACGGAAGCCGCCCTTCGCCGAGCGGAAATACCGAGCGGTCACGGCCTTCCAACGCCGGCTGAACGCGGTGATGCGCCGCCTGCCCGCCCAGACCCTGCTGGAGACCACCGGCCGCGTCTCCGGCCTGCCCCGGCGCACGCCCGTGGGCGGGCGCCGGGTCGGGTACTCCTTCTGGCTGGTGTCGGAGTTCGGCGAACGCTCCCAGTACGTCCGCAACATCCGGGCCGACCCGCGGGTACGGGTACGCATCCGGGGTCGCTGGCACACGGGCACGGCCCACCTCCTCCCCGACGACGACCCGATCGCACGCCTGCGGCGCCTCACCCGGGTCAACAGCCTGGCGGTACGGGCCATGGGCGTCGGGACGGGGCATCTGACGGTACGGGTGGACCTGGAGGAGGGAGGGAGCAGGTGAGGGACCTGTGATCGGCGTCCCCCACCGCTGACGTGGTCGGCGTGAACAAGGCAAACTGGCCTGGTTGCTCAGGACGTCTAGGGGGACGGCATGGACGGTGGACCGCGGGTTCCGGAGCAGCGGCATCCGGGAACCCCGGCGGAATCCGAGAAGTCGGCCGCGCTGCGCTTCGGCGTGCTCGGGCCGGTACGCGCCTGGCGCGGCGAGGAACCACTGGCCACCGGCTCCCCCCAGCAACGGGCCCTGCTGGCCGCCCTGCTGCTCCGCGAGGGCCGCACGGCCACCGCGACCGAGCTGATCGACGCCCTGTGGGGCGAGGAACCGCCGTCGCAGGCACTGGCGGCGGTACGGACGTACGCGTCGCGGCTGCGGAAGATCCTGGACCCCGGCGTGCTGGTGAGCGAGTCGGGCGGGTACGCGGTGCGCCTGCCGGGCGAGGGGTCCCTGGACCTGGGAGTGGCCCGGGACCTGGCCGCCGAGGCGGAGAGGGCCCGCGACCGCGGGGACCTGTGCCACGCCCGTGACGTGCTGCGCCGGACGCTGGCGCTGTGGGACGGCGAGGTCCTGGCGGGCGTACCGGGCCCCTACGCGGAGGGGCAGCGCGTGCGTCTGGAGGAGTGGCGGCTCCAACTCCTCGAGAGACGCCTGGACATGGACCTCGAGCAGGGCTGTCACGCCGAGGCCGTCTCGGAACTGACGGCGCTCACCACGGCCCACCCCCTGCGCGAGCGCCTGCGCGAACTGCTGATGCTGGCCCTGTACCGCAGCGGACGCCAGGCCGAGGCCCTGGCCGTCTACGCGGACACGCGCCGCCTGCTGGCCGACGAACTCGGCGTGGACCCGCGCCCCGGGCTCCAGGAACTGCAGCAGCGCATCCTCCAGGCCGACCCGGCCCTGTCCGAACCGTCGGCGCCGGCGGCGGAGACGGCGCCCGCTCCGGTACGCCCGGCCCAGCTCCCCGCCACCGTCCCGGACTTCACCGGCCGCACGGCCTTCGTGCGGGAGCTGAGCGACGTACTGGCCTCGGCGTCCGATGACGGGCCGTCGGGCCGCGTCATGGCGGTCTCCGCGCTGGCCGGCATCGGCGGCGTCGGCAAGACCACCCTCGCGGTGCACGTCGCCCACCGGGCGCGGAGCGCCTTCCCCGACGGGCAGCTGTACGTCGACCTCCAGGGGGCGGGCGCGCGGGCGGTGGAGCCGGAGACGGTACTGGGCGCCTTCCTCCGCGCCCTCGGCACGGCCGACTCGGCCATCCCCGACCTCCTGGAGGAGCGGGCCGCCCTCTACCGCTCCGTCCTGGACGGCCGCCGCGTCCTCGTCCTCCTCGACAACGCCCGGGACGCCGCCCAGGTACGGCCGCTGCTGCCGGGCGCGGAGGGCTGCGCGGCGCTGGTGACGTCCCGGGTGCGGATGGTGGACCTCGCCGGGGCGCACCTGGTCGACCTGGACGTGATGTCTCCTGAGGAGGCGCTGACGCTCTTCACGAAGATCGTGGGCGAGGAGAGGGTGGCCTCGGAACGGGAGGCGGCGCTGGACGTGGTCGGGGCGTGCGGTTTCCTGCCCCTCGCCATCCGCATAGCCGCGGCCCGTCTGGCGGCCCGCCGCACCTGGACGGTCTCGGTGCTGGCGACGAAGCTGGCGGACGAACGCCGCCGCCTGGACGAACTCCGGGCCGGCGACCTGGCGGTCAAGGCCACCTTCGAACTGGGCTACGGCCAGTTGGAGCCGGCCCAGGCGCGGGCCTTCCGGCTCCTGGGCCTGGCGGACGGCCCGGACATCTCCCTGGCCGCCGCGGCGGCGGTGCTCGACCTTCCCCCGGAGGACACGGAGGACCTGCTGGAGTCCCTGGTCGACACCTCGCTGCTGGAGTCGGCGGCGCCCGGCCGCTACCGGTTCCACGACCTGGTGCGGCTCTACGCGCGTGCGTGCGCGGAACGGGACGAGCATCCGCCGAGCGAGCGGGGGGCGGCGCTGTCGCGGCTGCTGGACTTCTATTTGGCGACCGCGGCGGGGGTGTACGCGATCGAACGGCCCGGGGACCGCCTGGTGGACGACCTGGAGTCGACCGAGTACCCCGGCCTGCGTTTCGACGACGGCCAGTCGGCACTGGACTGGCTGTACACCGAATCGGCGGCCCTGCTGGCGTGCGTCCGCCAGGCCTCGGGGACGGCCAGGCTGCGCCGGGCCGTCGACCTCCTGTGGGCGGCGCGCGACCTGGCCGAGTCCGGCGCGAACTCCCGCCAGTACGAGGCGACGGCCATGGCCATGCGCGAGGCGACGCAGGCCGTCGGAGACACCCGTGCGGAGGGCAGGGCGCGCATCGCCCTCACCGGTTTCCTCCTGGTGTCGGGCCGCATCCAGCAGGCTTCGGCCGAGGCGCGCCTGTCCATGGAGTGCGCGGCCGACGCGGCGGACCCCACCGCTGAGAGCTGGGCGGCCCAGGACCGAGGGCTCATCGCCCTGCACCAGCACCGGTACTCCGACGGCAAGAGGTTCTTCGACCGGGCCATAGACGGGTTCCGGGCGGCCGGCAACGGTTTGTGCGAAGCGACCGCCCTGTGCAATCTCTCGCGTGCGTACATGGGGATGGGCAACACCGCGAAGGCCGTCGAGTTCGCGCAGAACGGCCTGGCCGTCCACATCGAAGTCGGCAGCACCATGCGCCTGGCCAACGGCCACTACGCCCTGGGAGTGGCGTTGACGACGGCCGGCCGGCACATCGACGCCCTCGCACAGTTCTCACGTGCCCTGACCATTTTCCAGGACCACAGGCAGCGCCTCTGGGCGGGATCGACCCACTTCAGGATCGCCGAGGCCCACGTCGCCTCTCGCCGCCCGGCGCAGGCCGCGCAACACGCCGAACAGGCGCTCGCCCTCGGGTGCATCGGTGGTGACCGGATGCGCGGTCACGTCCTGAAGCTGCTCGGGCAGGCGCTGAGCGATCTCGGACAAGTGGACCGGGGCAGGGCGTGCTGGCAGGAGGCCCTCAACCTCTACGAGGCGAACGGCGCCCCGGAGGCGGATGCCGTGCGCTCCCTGTTGAAGCCCGCCACGGCGGCCTGAGGAGCGCACCGCGCCGTACCGCGGGGGGCGTTCAGCATTCGTTTATCGACGTCCGCCAGTCTCGTTCCTGTCACGCCGTCGCGTCGGGGGGCAGACGGGTGACCGGAGAGCCCACCGGTTAGTGTGCGGCTCCGAACGCCCGTCCGGTGGCCCTCGGGGGAGTTCCCGGACGGGCGTTCCGCACTCGTTCACCACCGCAGAGGAGCAAGCGCATGAGCGACAAGAAGGACGAAGCGACCGCCACGCCGCTGGACAACAACATGCCCACCCCGCCGGCGTCGGACGCGACGGTCACGACGCAGGACAACAACATGCCCTCACCGCCGGCCAAGGACACCGTCACCACGATGGACAACAACATGCCGGCCCCGCCCGCCCTGGACCTGGACGGCGACGGCAAGTAGACCTTCCTCCACACGGGGATCGGCCGCGGCGGCGCGGAGGGGAGCCGCCGCGGCCGACGTGTGTCCGGGCGCCGGCGACGATGCCGCCGGCGCCCGGACTCATGTCGTGCGGGCCGTCCCCGTGCCCTTCTCCGCGTCCAGCGCGTACACGCAGCGGTCCTTGCTGCACGCGTACACGATGCCGTCCCGCACCACCGGGGAGCCGGTGATCTCGCCGCCGGTGGCGAGCTTCCAGCGGAGGCGGCCGTCGTCGGCCTTGAGGGTGTAGAGGAGGTGGTCCGTGGAGCCGAAGTGGATGCGGCCCTCGGCGACCGCGGGGGCGCCCACGATGTCGCCGCCCGCCTGGAAACGCCACTTGGGGGTGCCGGTGACGGCGTCCAGGGTGTACAGGCCCTTGCCGCTGCCGACGTGGACGTGGCCCGCGGCGACCAGGACCGGGTCGGTGGAGGACCGGGCCTCGGTCGCGATGCGCCAGCGGTCGCGGCCGTCGGTGGCGTCGAGGGCGTAGACGGTGCCGAGGTAGTCGGCGAGGTAGACGCCGCCGCCGGTCACGGCCGGACCCGGCACGAAGGCGGGCGGGGCGAGGAAGACGGCCGGGGCCTCGAAGTGCCAGCGGACGTGGCCGGTGGTGACCTCCAGGGCGAGGACACGGGTGCCCGCCGAGACGTAGACGTAGCCGTCGGGGGCGTGGGCGACGCGGACCGGGACGCCGCCGCAGGATGCGGCGTCGCCGATCGGGTACGACCAGCGCTCGTCGCCGGTACGGGCGTCCAGGGCGCGCAGCCGGGCGTCCTGCCAGACGTACACCGTGCCGTCGTGGAGCGCGGCGCCCGCCTGCGGGGACTCGAAGTCGGTCTGGCAGCCGGTGACCTCCCACAGCTTCTGGCCGCCCGAGGCCTCCCAGCCCTGGACGCCGCCGCCGCGGGTGGCGGTGACGACGGTGCCCCTCTCGGTTTGCAGCGAGTACACCCAGGCGTCGGTCTGTACGCGCCACAGGTCGGCGCCCTCGCGGGCGTCGAGGGCGAAGAGGGTCGGGCCGTCGGAGGCGTGGATACGGCCGTCCGCCACCGCCATCGACCAGGCCACGTCCCTGGTCTTGAAGCGGCGGCGTCCGGTGGCGACGTCCAGGGCGTGCACCTCGAAGGAGGTGACGTAGACCAGGTCCTCGGCGACGGACGGGGTGCCCCAGACGTCGTTGGACATGCGGAAGCGCCAGGGGCGCCAGCCCGCCGGGGACGCCTCGGGGGGCGCGGTGGGGGCGGGCGGCGCGGCCGGCACGGCGGGGGCGGCGCCGTTGACGCCGGTGCGCGGGCGGGACCAGGAGGCGGCGAGGGCCGACTCCGGCGGTGGTGCGGCGACGGCGGCGGCGCGCATGTCGGCGACGCGCGGGCCGGGGCCGATGGGCACCGAGACCCCGGCCAGCCGGACGGGGCCGGCGTCGGGGGCGCCGACGGGTGCGGGCGGCGGCGCGTGCACGGGCGGTGCCGGTACGACGGGGTCGTGGGAGGGCGGGGGCGGCACGGGGGGAGCGGGCACGGCGCCTCCCGAGCCACCGGCGCCACCGCCGGCACCGCCCCGGCCGCCGGCCGTCGTGGCGAGCTTGAGCGCGGGGCGGCCGCCCCGGCGGCTCTCGATCAGGCCCACCGCCCGCTCCGGCAGCCACGCCGACGCCGTACCGCTGTCGTCGGAGCCGGAACCGAACAGGTGCGGGGCGAGCTGGGACTGGAGGTCGGCCGGGTTGGGGCGGGCCGTGGCCTCCATCTGCATGCAGGACTCGATGAGCGGGCGCAGCTCGTCGGGGAGACCTTCGAGGTCGGGCCCCTCGCGCAGCAGCATGAAGACCGTCTCGACGGGATTGGCGCCGTGGAAGGGCGGGTGCCCGGTGGCGGCGAAGACCAGCATGGAGCCGAGCGAGAACACGTCGCTGGCGCCGGTGACGCTGCGGGAGTCCTTGGCCTGCTCCGGGGACATGTAGGCGGGCGTGCCGACGGCGACGTTCGTCATCGTCAGACGGGTGTTCGAAACGCCGGACGCGATACCGAAGTCGATCACCCGAGGGCCGTCCTCGACGACGAGGACGTTGGAGGGTTTGAGGTCGCGGTGGACCAGGCCCGCTCCGTGGATCGACTGGAGCGCCTCCGCGACGCCCGCCGCCAGCCAGCGCACGGCCTGGGCCGGGAGCGGCCCGCACTCGTTCACTATCTCCTCGAGGGAGGGGGCGGGCACGTAGGCCGTGGCCAGCCACGGCACCGCGGCGCGCGGGTCCGCGTCGACCACCGCCGCCGTGTAGAAGCCGGAGACCGCGCGGGCCGCCTCCACCTCGCGCGTGAAGCGGACGCGGAACAGCTGGTCCTCCGCCAGCTCCGTCCGGACCGTCTTGATCGCCACACGCCGCCCGGACGCCGAGCGCGCGAGATAGACCAGCCCCATGCCGCCGGCACCGAGCCGGCCGAGCACCTCGAACGGCCCGATCCGCCGCGGATCGTGCTGCGTCAGCTGATCCACCACTTGCCTGCCACCTCCCCGTACGAGCCGCGCCACCCACATATGTACGCGACCGAAGTGCAGCGTCTCACCACCGCACCCGAGTGGCGGCACGCACCCCGATTCTTCCTGTCCGAAGCGCTGGTGGCGAACCTGGGGACAATCGGGGTGTGTCATCCCGATCCCGGGCAAAGGACCCTGGTAGAAGACTCCTGGGAGCAGACCCCCGGGAGAAGCTCTGCGCCCGACAGCCTCGGCTCAGCGCTGCAGCAGCGCGAACGACGCACCCTGGCCGTCGGAGACCACGGCCACCCCTCCGTACGACGTCTCGAACGGAGGCACCCGCACCCGCCCGCCCAGCCGGGCCACCGCGCCGAGCGCCGCCTCGACGTCCTCGGTGAGGAAGTGGACGAGGAAGTGCGGCGGCATCTCGGCGGGGAAGACGCCGGCGAGGGGGGCCCGGCCGAAGTCGGGGTCGGCGTCCGGGCCGAAGAGGGCGTCGTGGAGCAGGTCGCCGTAGAAGGCGTTGGCCGCCTCGGTGTCGCGGGTGTACAGCTCGGCCCAGGCGAAGGTGCCCGGCTCGTGCCGGCGCCCGAAGCCGGGGTGCCGGTCCGGCTGCCAGAGGGCGAAGACGGCGCCGTCCGGACCGGCGGCGAGCGCGCTGATGCCCTGGTCCCCGACCGGGTGGGGCGGGGTGACGATCTGACCGCCGCCCGCCCGGACGCGCCCGGCCTGGGCGACGGCGTCCGGGGTGTGGAAGTACACGGTCCACACGGTGGGCATCCGGCCGTCCGTCTTGCGGACCAGTGCGGCGACGGGCTCGCCGTCCAGCCGCGCCCGTACGGCGCCCTCCTCCGGTTCGTCGAAGGTCCACCCGAAGAGCTCGCCGTAGAAGCGCTTGCCCGCCTCGACGTCCGGCAGCTGTGCGTCCACCCAGCAGGGGGTGCCCTCCGGGGGTTCCGGGCGCGCGGAAGTCCGCTCCGGGCCAGCGGACGCTCTCTTGTCTGATGCCCCGTTTTCGGCCATGCCGTCAAAGTAACCGCGTCGCCCGCACCGCGCAGACCAGGCACACCAGCCTCTCTGCGCCCGCGCACCCCATTTGCAGTCGGCCGAATCGCGCTCCGATCACCCGTCGGTAAGCTGACGGCATGACAGGACAAGTGCGTACCGTCGACGGCCGCGTGGCCGGTCGACGTGGGCAGGCGACCCGGCAGAAACTGCTCGACTGCCTCAGCGAAATGCTCAGCTCCTCCCCCTATCGCGATGTCAAAGTCATCGATGTCGCCCGCAAGGCCGGCACCTCGCCCGCGACCTTCTACCAGTACTTCCCGGACGTCGAGGGCGCCGTCCTGGAGATCGCCGATCGAATGGCCGCCGAGAGTTCCGCGCTGGCCGAGCTGACGGCGGGACGCTCGTGGACCGGCAAGGCGGGCTGGCAGACGGCGCAGGAACTCGTCGACGGATTCCTGGACTTCTGGCGGAAGAACGACGCGATCCTCCGCGTCGTCGACCTGGGCGCGGCCGAGGGCGACAAGCGGTTCTCCAAGATCCGCATGAAGGTCCTGAACTCGGTGAACTCCTCCCTCACGGACTCCGTCGCCGAGTTGCAGGCCAAGGGCAGGATCGACAAGGACGTGAATCCCGCCGCGATCGCCGGTTCCCTGGTCGTCATGCTGGCCGCCGCCGCCTCGCACCAGAAAGGTTTCTCCTCCTGGGGCGTCAAGCAGGCCGAACTCAAACCCAGTCTCGCACTGTTGACGTATCTCGGCGTCACGGGCAAGAAGCCCACCAAGTAGCACCCCGTCGCCTCAGTCGCCCCCGCACTACGCCGGCAGTGGCCGGTCCCGCACCACGTGCTTCATCACCAGCGTCGACGTCAGCCGCAGCACCCCGGGCAGGGTGGCGAGCCGCTCGTCGTAGAGCCGTTGGTAGGCCGCCAGGTCGGCGGCGACCACGCGCAGCAGGTAGTCGGGCTCCCCGAACAGCCGCTGCGCTTCCAGCACCTCCCCCACCTCGCTGACCGCCCGCTCGAACTCGGCGACCGTGTCCCGGTCCTCCTGCCGCATCGACACGAAGACCAGCGCCTCGAAGTTCAGGCCCACTGCGGCCGGGTCCACCACCGCCCGGTAGCCACCGATCGCCCCCGACCGCTCCAGCTCGCGCAGCCGCCGGTGACACGGCGAGACGCTCAGCCGCACCCGCGCGGCCAGTTCGGTCACGGTCAGCCGCCCGTCCCGCTGAAGCTCGGCAAGAATCTTCCGGTCCATGTCGTCCACGGGGCAGATCCTTCCACGCATGCGCCCGGCCACGGAAAACTTCGGGAACACTTTCGGGGCATCCGCTCCTAACCTTCCCGTCATGGACTCCGCACTTCTCCTCTCCTTCCTCGCCCTGGACCTGCTGCTGGTGTGCGTGCCGGGCGCGGACTGGGCGTACGCCATCGCGGCGGGACTGCGCGAACGGTCGGTGACGTGGGCGGTGGGCGGCCTGGTCGCCGGGTACGCGCTGCACACGCTGCTGGCGGCGGCGGGGCTGGCGGTCCTGGTCGCCGGGTCACCGGGGCTGCTCACGGCGCTGACGGTGGCGGGAGCGGCGTACCTGGTGTGGCTGGGGTGGGGGGTGCTGCGGCGGCCCGGCACCCCCGGTGCCGCGCGGGACGACGGCCCGGCCACCGCGGAGGGCGGTTCCCGTGCCCGGGTCTTCCTGCGCGGTGCCACGATCAGCGGGCTCAACCCCAAGGGCCTGCTGCTCTACCTGTCCGTACTGCCCCAGTTCCTGGTCACCCGGGGTGCGCACCCGCCGGTGCCCGTGCAGACTGTCGTCCTGGGGCTGCTGCACATGGCCTGCTGTGCCGCCGTGTACCTCACGGTGGGTGTCGCCGCCCGTGCCGTTCTGGGCGCCCGGCCGGCCGCCGCCCGCGCGGTCACCCGTACGTCGGGTGCCGCGATGCTGGGCATCGGCGCGTTCCTGCTGGTGCAGCGCCTGGCGCTGTCCTGATTCCGGCGGGCGCCCCACGACGGGAACAGCCGCCCGCCCGACCGGCGTTGAGGAAGCGAACGACACCCGTACCCGCTGGAGGAGACCGGAATGGCCCTGACCCGCGAAGAGCGTGAGCAGTTCCTGGCCGAGCCCCACATCGCCGCGCTCGCGGTGGACGCGGGATCGGACCGCGCCCCGCTGACCGTGCCGATCTGGTACCAGTACGCGCCCGGCGGCGACGTCTGGATCATGACCGGGCTGGACAGCCGGAAGTACCAACTGATCAAGGCCGCGGGGAGGTTCACGCTGATGGTCGACCGGCTGGAGCCCACCATCCGGTACGTGTCGGTGGAGGGGCCGGTCGTCGAGACGGTCACCGCCACCGAGGAGGACCT
The DNA here is from genome assembly GCF_014649815.1 of Streptomyces mutabilis. GTDB lineage: Bacteria > Actinomycetota > Actinomycetes > Streptomycetales > Streptomycetaceae > Streptomyces > Streptomyces mutabilis. The sequence continues at coordinate 673,293 of NZ_BMTT01000002.1, forward strand.
GCGGGAGATCTCCGCCCGCTACCTCCCGGCCGACAGGGTCGACGGCTACGTAGCATTCGCCTCCGCCGAACACGGCGATCAGGTCATCGTCCGTATGCGGCCCGAGCGCTGGGTCTCCTCGGACCTCGGCACGGTGTGAGCGCCCGGCACCCGTGACAATCGGGGCATGGGAACCGAGCAGACCGATCTTCACGAGCTGTTGAGGTCACTGCGGGTGTGGGACCCCGCGGTCACCGCACTGCCGCCCTTCGACCCGGCCACCGCGCCCGCCGACCCGCTCGCCCTGTTCACGCGGTGGTTCGCCGAAGCGGTGGCGGCCGGGCAGAGCGAGCCGCACACCGTGTCGCTGGCGACGGCGGACGCGGAGGGCCTGCCGGACGTACGCGTCGTCATGCTGCACGGGGCCGACGAGGACGGCTGGTCCTTCGCCACGCACGCCGGCAGCCGCAAGGGCCGGCACCTCGCCGCCCGCCCGTACGCCGCGCTCGCCTTCTACTGGCCGGTACTGGGGCGCCAGGTGCGGGTGCGGGGCCCGGTCGCCGTCGCCCCGGCCGAGGAGGCGCGGGCCGACCTGCACGCGCGGTCGGCCGGCGCCCTGGCCGCCGCGCTCACCGGACGGCAGAGCGAGGAGCTGGGGTCGCCGGCGGAGCTGGCCCGCGCCTCCGAAGCGGCCTGGGAGCGGGCCGGGCGGGAGCCCGACGCCCCGGTCCCGTCCTGGACGCTGTACCGGCTGCGCCCCGACGAGGTGGAGTTCTTCCAGGGAGACGCCCGCCGCCGCCACGTACGGCTGTCCTACCGGCGGGCGGAAGACGCGGAGGACGGCTGGCGCACCCGCCTGCTGTGGCCGTGAGCGACGGTCAGCGCCTGCCGGGCGGCTCCGGCTCGGCGTCCGTCGCCAGCCGCGCGTGCAGGTGCGCGTCCCGGAACACGTCGTGCCGGCCGGCCTCGAACATCGCCCCGCGCATCGTGCCCTCGTAGGCGTAACCGCAGCGTTCGGCGACCCGGCAGGAGGCGTGGTGCCCCACCGCGTGGCCCAGTTCCAGGCGGTGGAGGCCGAGTTCCGCGAAGGCCCAGCGCGAGGCGAGCAGCAGGGCGCGGGTGGCGACGCCCCGGCCGCGGGCCTCGGGGAGCACCCAGTAGCCGACCCGGGCCAGCTTCAGCGTCCGGTTGATCTCGTTGACGCCGATGTGGCCCAGCGTCGCACCGCTCTCCCCGTCCGTGATCCGGAACGACGAGCACCTGCCCTCCTCGGCTTCCCGGGCCCGCGCGCGCAGCGACTCACGGGCGCCGGCGAGGTCGGTCCACAGCTTGAGCGGGGTGTTCCAGCGCTGGAAGTCGGGGTCCAGGCAACCGCGCAGCCAGGTCTCCGCGTCGGCGCAGGAGCCGGCGTCCCACGAGCGCAGGTGCAGGCCCTGTCCGCGGGGCTCGGGCAGGGAGGCAAGCAGGGTGTGCATGCGTGTCGAGGCCATCGGGCCATTGAAACCGACCCGCGCAGACGCGGCCCGGGCTTCTGCGTGCCGACCCGGACACGTACCGGTCGCCGACCGGACGCGAACCGAGCCCGAACCCGGGCCCATCTCGACCCCGGGCCCATGTCCCCCAGCGGCCATGCCCACCGCCGGTTCCGGATCCGCCCCCCGCCGAGCCACCGCACGCTGCGGTCGTGACCGATCCGCAACCGATTCCGGTCTTGACCGAGACCCATCAAGCCGAGCCTTGATTACGCTCGCCGCATGGCCGACTCCACAGCGTCCGCTCAGCCGCCGTCCGCACACCCCGCGGACCGCCCCGTGTACGTCATCGGCGCCGGCCCGGGCGGCCTCGCCGTCGCCCAGGCGCTGCGCGCGCGGGGTCTGCGGGCCGTCGTCCTGGAGCGGGCCGACCACGTCGGCGCGTCCTGGCGCCGCCACTACGACCGGCTGCGCCTGCACACCACCCGCCGCCTGTCGGCGCTGCCCGGCCTGAAGATGCCGCGCCGCTTCGGGCGCTGGCCGGCCAGGGACGACGTGGTGCGGTACCTGGAGAAGTACGCCGACGTCCACAAGCTGGAGATCGTCACCGGCGTCGAGGTCTTCCGCGTCGAGCGTGCGCCCGACGGCGCCGGCTGGACGCTGCACGCCTCCGGGGGCCGTGAGCTGACCGGCGCCGCGGTCGTGGTCGCCACCGGCTACAACCACACCCCGCGCGTGCCGGACTGGCCGGGCCGGTCCACGTTCACCGGCGAGTTCCGGCACGCCGCCGAGTACCGGAACGCGACCCCCTACGCGGGCCGGGACGTCCTGGTCGTCGGCGTCGGCAACACGGGCGCGGAGATCGCCGTGGACCTGGTGGAGGGCGGCGCCGCCCGGGTCCGGCTGTCGGTGCGCACCGCACCGCACCTCGTCCGCCGCTCAACGGCCGGCTGGCCCACGCAGTACAACGGCGTCCTCGCCCGGCACCTGCCGGCCGGCCTGGTGGACCGGCTCGCCCGTCCGCTGGCCCGGATCAGTACGCCCGACCTGTCGGCGCACGGGCTGCCCCGACCGGAGGGCGGCCTGCTCGCCCGGGCGGCCGAGGGCGCGATACCGGTGCAGGACGTCGGCCTGATCGACGCGGTGCGGCGCGGCCGGGTGGAGGTGGTGGCCGCCGTGGAGGGCTTCGAGGACGGCAAGGTGCTCCTCGCCGACGGCACCCGCACCGCCCCGGACGCGGTGATCGCCGCCACCGGCTACCTCCGGGGCCTGGAGGGCCTGGTCGGCCACCTCGGTGTGCTCGACGCGCGGGGCCGACCGTCCGCACGGGGCGCCCGCACCCCGCCGGACGCCCCCGGCCTGTACTTCACCGGCTTCACCAACCCCATCAGCGGCATGCTCCGCGAACTGGCGATCGACGCGTCCCGGATCGCCGGGGCGGTGGCGAAGAGACAGGCGGGCCGGGTGTCGCGGCTGCCGGGCTAGGCCTGCGGGCCGCACACCAGCAACGACGAACGAACTGCAGCTCCGGCGGACTTCCCGCACACCTACAACCACCACCGCTGCCACACCACACTCGGCGCGGCCACCCACCCATCACCCGCCTGACCAACCCTGCAGGTCAATGCGCCTTGGCGGCGGTGCCGGGCGCCGGAGCCGGGCGGCGGCGGATCACCAGGGCCATCAGCGCCGCCGCCGCGCACAGGGCGCCGGAGGCGACCCAGACCACGTCGTAGGAGCCGAACCGGTCGCGGGCGACACCGCCGAGGAAGGCGACGAGAGCGGCGCCGACCTGGTGGGAGGCGAGGACCCAGCCGAAGACGATGGCGCTGTCCTCCCCGTACTGCTCGCGGCACAGGGCGAGGGTGGGCGGGACGGTGGCGACCCAGTCGAGTCCGTAGAAGACGATGAAGAAGACCATCGGGGGATGGACGCTGGGCGCGAGCAGGAGCGGGAGGAAGAGGAGGGAGATGCCGCGCAGGGCGTAGTAGACGGCGAGCAGGCGGCGCGGTTCGAAGCGGTCGGTGAACCAGCCGGAGGCGATCGTGCCGACGACGTCGAAGATCCCGATGACGGCGAGCAGCGTGGAGGCGGTCGTCAGCGGCATGTGGTGGTCGTGGGCGGCGGGTATGAAGTGGGTCTGGATCAGCCCGTTGGTGGAGGCGCCGCAGATCGCGAAGGTGCCGGCGAGCAGCCAGAAGGGGCCGGTGCGGGCGGCGGAGAAGAGGACCGTGAGGGCCCGGCGGGCGGCGCCCGGCACGGGGGCGGGCTTGGGGACGAACTCCTCGGCGCCGTAGGGCGCGAGGCCCACGTCGGCGGGGTGGTCGTGCAGGAGGAGCCAGACGAAGGGGACCACGGCGAGGGCCGCCAGGGCGACCGTGACGGCCGCCGGGCGCCAGTCGTACGTCTCCACGATCCAGGACAGCAGCGGCAGGAAGATCAGCTGTCCGGAGGCGGAGGCGGCGGTGAGGACGCCGGTGACCAGGCCGCGGCGTTCGGTGAACCAGCGGTTGGTGACGGTGGCCGCGAAGGCGAGCGCCATGGAACCCGAGCCGAGGCCTACCAGCAGGCCCCAGCAGAGGATCAGCTGCCAGGCCGACTCCATCCAGACCGTGGCGCCCGAGCCGAGCGCGATGACGGTCAGGGCGACGGCGACCACACGGCGGATGCCGAAGCGGTCCATGAGCGCGGCGGCGAAGGGCGCGGTCAGCCCGTAGAGCGCGAGGTTGACGGAGACGGCGGCGCCGATGGTGCCGCGCGACCAGCCGAAGTCCTGGTGGAGCGGGTCGATGAGGATGCCGGGCAGAGAGCGGAAGGCCGCGGCGCCGATGATCGTCACGAAGGTGACCGCGGCTACCCACCAGGCGCGGTGCATGCGGGGGCGGCGGGGGCGGTAGGGCTTCGGGCCGTGCACGGCGGCTGCGGCGGCGTCGGTTGTCTGGGGCACGTCATAGAGCTTCGGGCACGGCACCGGCCCGATCGAGTGGCCCGAAGGTCATGGTTCGCTAAGATCGGGCCATGACCTCCGAGCGCACGCTCCCCGGCCCCCGGCCGCACCGCGTCGTCGTCCTCGCCCTCGACGGTCTGCTCCCCTTCGAACTGGGCATTCCGCAGCGGATCTTCAGACTCGCCCGGGACGATCAGCGGCGCCGCCTGTACGAGGTGGTCACCTGCTCCGTGCGCCCGCCGGGGCCCGTCGAGACCGACGCGGACTTCGCGATCATGGTCGAGAACGGTCCAGAGATCCTGGCCACCGCCGACACGGTCGTCGTCCCGGCCTCCTACGAGCTCGGCCCGGTCCACGACGAGGGCGTGCTGACCGAGGAGCTGGCCGCCGCTCTCGACCACGTCCGGCCCGGCACGCGGCTCGTGGCGATCTGCACGGGCGGGTACGTCCTGGCCGCCGCCGGTTACCTCGACGGGCGCCCGGCGACCACGCACTGGGCCTCCGCCGAGCACTTCCAGCGGCTCTTCCCGCAGGTGCGGGTGGACGCCGACGTGCTGTTCGTGGACGACGGCGACGTGCTCACCTCGGCCGGGGTCGCGGCCGGTATCGACCTGTGCGTGCACATCGTGCGGCGGGACCACGGCACGGCGGTCGCCAACGAGGTGGCCCGCCGCACGGTCGTACCGCCGCACCGCGACGGCGGGCAGGCGCAGTACATCGAACGGCCGGTACCCGATCCGCAGCAGTCCTCCACGACCAACGCCCGCGCCTGGGCGCTCGCCCGCCTCCAGGAGCCGATCCAGCTGCGGGACATGGCCGCCCAGGAGTCGATGTCGGTGCGTACCTTCACCCGCCGCTTCCGCGAGGAGGTCGGCGTCAGTCCGGGCCAGTGGCTCACCGGGCAGCGGGTCGAACGGGCCCGGCATCTGCTGGAGTCCACCGCCCTCTCCGTCGACCAGGTGGCCCGCGACTCGGGATTCGGCACGGCCCAGTCGATGCGGCAGCACCTGCAGGCGGCTCTCGGGGTCACCCCGTCCGCGTACCGGCGGACCTTCCGGTCGGACTTGTCCACAGCCTGTGGGGAGTGAGGGACGGCGGACGGGACCTCGTCGGCCGGCGGCGCGGCGCCGATCGCCCCGAGCATGGCCCCGTACGCCGCCACCCGACTCCGGCGCTCCCGCCCGGCTCCCGTCACCCCCGAGGGAACCGCCGCCGAAAACACGACCCACACTCGTCGAGGGCTCCGTCACCGAGCCCTCGTCGTCCCCTCGCGGCGAATCGTCGACTACAAGCGTGAGGAAGCGGTCACGATCCGTCAACCCGCAATGGGCTGTTCCTCACTTGCACCCCGTTGGTACGTGACGCGCACGGAAGCACAGCCCGGCGCACCGTCGCACCGGCTCCGTGGACGGCGGGTCCCGTGCACCGGGCGCGTCCGACTTCCGCGCCGGCCGCTACACCACTTCGTACGCGTACCCCTCGTACGCGACCGCGCCGTCGACGCTCCCGCAGGCGGGTGCGCCGCCCTCGCGCCCGGCGCAGCGGTCCAGTTCGCACCAGATGCGCTTGCCGCTGCCCTCCCGGCTCCAGCCCCAGCGGTCGGCGAGGCCGTCGACGAGCGCGAGACCCCGGCCCCCCGTCGCCGCACCGTCCGCGCAGCGGGCCACCGGAGCCCGGTCGCTCGCGTCGTCCACCTCGAGGCGGACGGTGGCCTCCTCGGTCTCCTCCGCCCCCGGGAGCACCAGCCGCAGCACGGCCGAACGACCGGTGTGCACCACGGCGTTGGTGACGAGCTCGGAGACGAGGAGCACCAGCGTCTCGGCGAGCGGCTCGTCGGCCTGTATCCCGGACCCGGCGAGCCGTGAGCGCGCCCACCGCCGGGCCCGCCCCACTTCCGAGGGGTCGGGCCGGACCTCCAGTTGCACTTGAAGCACCTGCACCGCTCACACCATCCGAACCGGCGGACACAAAGGCTCGCGCCTCATGAGGGCCACGATCGTAGCCATTCTCTGCATGGCCAGAACAACGGCCGGGGCAGGGATCACGGAACGTGAATCCCCTGTGGGACAGCATGGTTGACGTACAGTCACGTCAACAAGCGCTTCGGGCATATTCCAGCGCGAAGGAGTACCTCTGCGGCATACTGTGCGACGCTCGCTCCGGGGGGTCGAACAGGCGGCGGTCGACGGCCGTTCCACCCTGCGGGGCAAGGCGCGCATCCCCGGTTCCGGAGCCGCCCCAGGGGCAACTCCGGCACGACCGGCGCTCAGGACCACTCGCATCCCACACAAGGTACCGGAGTGTGGCACCGACTCCGGGCCGTGACGGACAACACGGCGGGAACAACCCCGCATCAACGCTCCGTGACGGATCCGTGCCACGATCCGCGACACCCGCGCCGACAGCCGCCCGGGGGGCGGGGCGGGGACGGGTGGAGGCGTGCTACTCCGGGACGGTGAAGTAGCGGGCGAAGGCCGGGACGATCTCCGCCTCCCCGACCCTGCCGTCGCCGTCCGGGTCGAGCGCGGCGGCGACCGACCGCGCGGCGTCCCCGGGCACACCGAGCACGGTGAGCACGCGCGCCACGTCCCCGACGGCGGCCGTTCCGTCGCCGTCGGTGTCGGCGACGTCCAGGGCCGCGTGCAGGAACGGGCGGGCGATCTCCGCGAACCGGTCCGGGTTGTCCCGCAGCCGCTTGACCGCCGCGGTGACGAACTCCTCACGGGTGATGCGCTGATCGCCGTCCCGGTCGGCGATGCCCGCCATGCCCTGCCAGAGCGCCTCCGCGCCGCCGTACAGGGCCTGTCCCTTCTCGGAACGGGCGGCGGTGCCGAACTCGGCGAGCAGCGCCTTGGCCGCCGCGTTGAAGTCGGCACGGTCGATGTGACCGTTGCCGTCCTGGTCGAAGGCGGCGAAGCGTGCGGCGATCCTGCGCTCGTACTCGCTGTTGATCATGGTTCTCTCCGGCCGCCTCACGTCGGTGTCGGTGGTCTGCGTCTCGCTCGGAGAGTACGACGCCGGCCGCGACCGCGGGCGGCATACGGGCGGACGGGCCGGGCGGAGTCCGGGTTCAGGCGGACAGCGGGCGCGGCCTGTCGCCGGTCGCGGAGGCGAGGTCGGGGTGGACGTCGAAGAGCCGGCGTACCCCGAGCGCACCGAGGACGCGGTTGACGTGGGAGCCGTCGACGGCTCCCTGGGCCGGCAGTATCAGGCGCAGCCGTCCCTGACAGGAGCGGATGAGCCGCCGGGAGGCGATGAGCACGCCGACCCCACTGGAATCGCAGAACAGGACCTCCGAGAGGTCCAGGACGAGGCTGTGCCGACCCTCGGCCACCTCGTCGTGCACGCGCTGCCGCAGCACCGGTGACGTCACCAGGTCCAGTTCACCCGACACCCGGAGCACGGACCACTCGCCCCGCTCGCCGCCGGTCACATTGAACGTCACCACCATGCCCTTCAGTCGCCGGTACATCGGACGTCCGGAGAAGCCCGGAATTCACCCGAAACGGAAGCCATGCTTACGCTTCTTGGGCGCGCGCCTGCCCACCGGCCGTTCCCGCAAACGCCCGCCCGGAAACGGGGAACGATCAGAAAAGGCTTGTTCCAGACGGTTTCGATCCTGTTCGGTCGGATCCGGTCGCACGATAGAGGGTAGGGGAGGCGTTTAGCACGTGCGGGCCGCCGGGGGCGCGCATTGGCACAAAGGAGCGTGTGGCGTCGGACGTGCCGACTACATTCGGGGAGACGCCGGCCGCAGGCTGGAGGGCGACGCCCAAGGTACGTACGGATACAGGGGGTGAAGAGGCCGCATGGCGAAGAGGGACCTACCGCAGCGCTGGGACCGCAAGATGCAGCAGCGGCTGGCACGCGGCGAGGCCGCCGCCCTGGGTGAGCTGTACGACCGGTTCGCCTCGCTGGTGCACGGGCTCGCGCACCGCGTGCTCGACGACGAGCGGGCCGCCGACCATCTCACGCGCGACGTCTTCGCGCACGTCTGGGAGCATCCGGACGCCTACGACCCCCGGCAGGGCCCGCTGCGCACCTGGATCGCCGCGCTGACCCACCGGCTGGCCGTGCAGCGGCTGCGGACCACGGAGACGGCCGCCCTCGCCCGCGACGGCTCCGGGACCGTCGAGGAGCTGGAGAGCAAGGTGCGCCGCGCCTCGGTCGCCGCGCGGGCCGACTACATCGTCCAGTCCATGCCGGCGCCGCTGCGCGCCGCCCTGGAGCTGGCCTACTTCCAGCGCCGCGACTACCGCCAGACCGCCGCCGACCTCGGCGTCACGGAGGACGAGGCCCGCCGCCGCCTCCGCCTGGGCCTCCAGCTCCTGTCCACGGCCCGCGACGCCGGCGCCCCCGGGACGCCCGGAGCGCCGCCGGGATACGGGGGTGCGGCGTGAAGGGGGCGTACGACGAGGACGGGGGCGCGGACGCCCGGGGAAGCGGGAGCACCGGGGACGAGGACACGCAGGCGCGGGGCGGCCATGCCGAGCGGGGCAAGCCGGTCCGCCCGGGGAGTCCGGCCGTCCCCGGCACGCCCTCGGCCGACGGCGCCGCTCCGCCGGACGCCTCCGGCGGAGCGGCGCGGAACCGGGCCCCGGGCGGCCCGCGAGGGGACGACCGGCCGGACCCGGCCCCGGGGCCGGGCGGGACAGGCGGCTCAGCGTGGCGGGGCGGGCCGGGCAGCACGGCCGCTCCGGGAGGGCCAGGCAACACAGCCGGGCCCAGCGGACCAGGCAGCACAGCCGGACCCGGCGGGCGGCACGAACCCGACGGGCCGGGCGGGAGGCACGACGGGGACGAGCCCGGCGGGCCGGGCGGGTCGTCCCCCGGAGAGCCCGGCGGTCCCGCCCCGGCCCCCCGCATACCGCTCCCCCGCGCGTCCGCCGAGGACACCGGGCGAACGTTGCCCGACGTGGCCCCGGGCGGTCCCCTCACGCTGGAGCACCACGTACTGACGTCGCTCCTCGGCGCGTGGGCGCTGGCCGCCTGCTCGGCCGAGGAGGCGGCGGCGGTCGAGGAGCACATCGGTGAGTGCGCCCCCTGTGCCGACGAGGCGCTGCGGCTGCGCGACGCCGTGACCCTGCTCCAGCGGCCGGAGAGCCTCGACCTGGACCCGGCACTGCGCACCCGCGTCCTGGAGGGGTGCCTGGAGCGGCGCCCGCCGCGCATCCCCGTGCCCGAGTGGGCGACGCCGTACGACGCCGAGACCGCGCGGCTGGACGCGCTGCTGCAGGACTTCGAGGACGCCGAGTGGCACGCCCCGGTCCGGCTGCGCTGGTTCGAGGCCGACGGCGCCGCGAGCCGCCGTACCACCGTCGCCGGGGTCATCGCACACCTGCTGACGGTCGACGGGCTGGTCGCGTCCGCCCTCGGCCTCGCCGATCCGCTGGGCGACATCGCCGCGCCCACCTCCGCGCCGGCCGGCCGCACGGAGGCGTACTGGCGTGCCTCCCACTACCCGCCCACCCGCGCGGTGCGGGCGCCCTGGCGCGAGCAGAGCCACGGCATCGTCCGGACCGTTTCGTTCACCGGGGCAGCCGGCGGGATGCCCGTGTCGTACGGCGACTGCGAGCTGCCGCTGCACGACGCCATGCTGGACCGGGCGTTCGAGTGCTGGGTGCACGCGGAGGACATCGCGGACGCGGTCGACTACCCGTACGAGCCTCCCTCCGCGCGCCATCTGAACCGCATGGTCGACCTCGCGGCCCGGATGCTGCCGGGCGTCCTGGCCGAACGGCGCCGGGCCGGACTGGCCGCACCGGGCACTCGCCCACACCTGGTCACCGCGGGGGCGCCGGGGCGCAGCCTGCGGCTGGAGATCGAGGGATCGGGCGGCGGCGAGTGGCTGATCCCGCTGGACTCGCCGGGCGCGACGGGCTCCGCCGACCACGAGGTGGCCCATGTCGCCCTGGACGGCGTGGAGTTCTGCCGGCTGGCCGCGGGCCATGTGCCTCCGGCGGAGGCGGCGGCCGGTCAGGTGGGCGACCGCGAGGCGATCAGGGACGTCCTGTTCGCGGCGGCCAGCCTGAGCCGGATGTAGGGGCGGCTCACTCGACGCCGTCGCGGGGCGTGGCGGGCGCCGTGTGGAGGACCTCACGCGCCTGGTCCGCGGCGCGGACGATGCTCTCGGAGATGAAGTCGAGGAAGCGGGCGATGCTTTCCAGACGCTCCGCGGCCGGGGTGCCGGCGCCGAGGACACCGACGCCCTGACGTGCGGTCTCGGCCACCTGCAGGGTCCCACGGGCGCTGGCGATCATGGACTGGTACCAGACGTCGTCGTCGATGACGTACCGCTCGCGGCGCGACTCGTCGCGTTCCCGGCGGACCAGGCCCTGGCTGTCGAGGAACGCGACCGCCTTGGAGATGGACGCCGGGCTGACCTGGAGGCGCCGGACGAGTTCGGACGCGGTGAGGCTGCCCGTGTCGCTGACGCAGAGGCAGGCCATCACCCGGGCCATCATCTTCGGCGTGCCCGTCTGTATGAAGACCGTGGTCAGCGTCTCCTCGTACTCGCGCACGGCCTCGGCGTCACGTCCGTGGGCCTGCGGCAGCGCCTGCGACCCCCGGGGAGCGGGCTGCCTGCGGCGATGGGCGCGACGCTCGGTGGCCCGGTGCGCGAGGTCGGCGCGGTACGCGGTGGGACCGCCGTTGCGCATCACCTCGCGCGTGATCGTCGAGGTGGGGCGGTCGAGGCGTCTGGCGATCTCCGCGTAGGCGAGGCCGTCGGCCAGCCCCAGTGCGATCTGCTGACGTTCCTGCTGGGTGAGCCTGCCTCCCGGCATCGTGTCTCCTTCGCGCTCCCTTGGTGACGCCACTATAGCGTTCACTTCCTTTCCATTGCAACGGCCACTCCTTCTGATGTTGCGTTACCTTTCGATCCGATGCAACGATTAACCACCTTTGACCTGCATGTTTTCTACCACAGCGCAACAGAACTGTTGATGGATTCATAAAGGCAACGTAGCGTTTCGCATGTCAGAAACACCGATGAGTACAGGAGGGCACGATGCAGACCTTCGACACCCCGGCCCCGATCTCCGCCGTCCTCGACGTCCCCGCGGGACGCATCCAGTTCATCGCCGCGGACCGCGCCGACACCACGGTCGAGGTCCTGCCCGCGAACGCCTCGAAGGGGCGCGACGTGAAGGCGGCGGAGCAGACCAGGGTCGAGTTCGGCGACGGGATCCTGCGGATCGAGACCCCGGCGAACAACCAGCTTCTGGGCGCCTCCGGATCCATCGAGGTGACGGTCCGGCTGCCCGCCGGCTCCCGCGTCGAGGCCAGGACGGCCGCCACCGAGTTCCGGGGCGTCGGACGGCTCGGCGACGTCGGCTACGAGGGCGCACACGGCCCGGTCAAGGTCGACGAGGCCGCGAGCCTCCGCCTCACCACCGCCGCCGGCGACGTCTCGGTCGGTCGGCTGGGCGGTCCCGCCGAGATCAGCACCGCGAAGGGAGACATCCGGATCGCGGAGGCCGTGCGCGGCACCCTCACCCTGCGCACCCAGTCCGGCGACGTGTCGGTCGGCGCCGCCGCCGGGGTCTCCGCCTCCCTGGACGCCGGCACCTCCTACGGCCGCATCGACAACGCGCTCAGGAACACCGGCGGCACCCCCGGCCTGACCATCCACGCGACCACCGCCCACGGCGACATCACCGCCCGCAGCCTCTGAGGAGCAACAGTCATGACCCACCTGGCCATCGCGGCGAACGGACTGCGCAAGTCCTACGGCGACAAGACCGTCCTCGACGGTGTCGACCTGACCGTCCCCGAAGGAACGATCTTCTCCCTGCTCGGCCCGAACGGCGCCGGCAAGACCACCGCCGTCAAGATCCTCTCCACGCTCATCACGGCCGACGCCGGTGACATCCGCGTCGGCGGCCACGACCTCGCCACCCACGCCCAGGCCGTGCGGGCCGCGATCGGCGTCACCGGGCAGTTCTCCGCCGTCGACGGGCTGATCACCGGCGAGGAGAACATGCTCCTCATGGCGGACCTGCACCACCTCTCCCGCGACGAGGGCCGGCGGGTCGCCGCCGAGCTGCTGGAGCGCTTCGACCTCACCGAGGCCGCGAGGAAGCCCGCATCCACCTACTCCGGCGGCATGAAGCGCCGTCTCGACATCGCAATGACCCTGGTCGGCGACCCCCGGATCATCTTCCTCGACGAACCGACCACCGGCCTCGACCCGCGCTCCCGCCACAACATGTGGCAGATCATCCGCGAGCTCGTCTCCGACGGCGTCACCGTCTTCCTCACCACCCAGTACCTGGAGGAAGCCGACGAACTCGCCGACCGCATCGCCGTGCTCAACGGCGGCCGGATCGCCGCCGAAGGAACCGCGGAGGAGCTGAAACGGATGATCCCCGGCGGACACGTCCGCCTCCGCTTCACCGACCCCGCCGCCTACCGGTCCGCCGCCTCCGCACTGCACGAGAGCGCCAGGGACGACGAGGCGCTGGCCCTGCAGATCCCCAGCGACGGCAGCCAGCGCGCACTGCGCACCGTCCTGGACCGGCTGGACTCGGCCGGCATCGAGGCCGACGAGCTGACCGTGCACACCCCCGACCTCGACGACGTCTTCTTCGCCCTCACCGGCACCGCCACCGTCCCCGCCCAGACCGACCAGCCCAAGGAGACCGTCCGATGAGCAACCTCAACCTCGCCGTGCGCGACTCGTCCACGATGCTGCGCCGCAACCTCCTGCACGCCCGGCGCTACCCGTCCCTCACCCTGAACCTCCTGCTCACACCGGTCATGCTGCTGCTGCTCTTCGTCTACGTCTTCGGGGACGCGATGAGCGCCGGCATCGGCGGCGGCGACCGCTCCGACTACGTCGCCTACATCGTGCCGGGCCTGCTCCTGATGACCATCGGGTCCACCACGATCGGCACCGCGGTCTCCGTCTCCAACGACATGACCGAGGGCGTCATCGCCCGCTTCCGCACCATGGCCATCCACCGCGGCTCCGTACTCATCGGGCACGTCATCGGCAGCGTGGTGCAGTCGATCATGAGCGTGGTCCTCGTCGGCGCCGTCGGCCTGGCCATCGGCTTCCGCTCCGCGGACGCCACCGCCCTGGAGTGGCTGGCGGCCTTCGGGCTCCTCGTGCTCTTCACCGTGGCCCTGACCTGGATCGCCGTGGGGATGGGACTGGTCAGCCCGAACGCGGAGGCCGCCAGCAACAACGCGATGCCGCTGATCTTCCTCCCGCTGATCTCGAGCACCTTCGTCCCGGTCGACTCCATGCCCGGCTGGTTCCAGCCCGTCGCCGAGTACCAGCCGTTCACGCCCGCCGTCGAGACCCTGCGCGGTCTCCTCCTGGGCACCGGGATCGGCCACAACGGGTGGCTCGCCCTCGTCTGGTGCCTCGCCCTCACCGCGCTCGGCTACTTCTGGTCGACCTCGAAGTTCGACAGCGACCCGAAGTAGACCGCCGTGACCACGCGGGCCGAGTCACTCCTCGGCCGCCGATCCGTTCCGCCCCAGGGCGGCGTACTCCGGCACACGCCGGCGTCACGCCGCCCTTCCGGCGTTCCGGGGGACCAGTACGACGGCCCCAGGCGCCGACGCGCCGACGGCCTAGGCGAAGACGACCGTCCGCCGGCCGTTCAGCAGGATCCGGTGCTCCGCGTGCCACTTGACCGCCCGCGCCAGCGCCTGGCACTCCACGTCCCGCCCGACGGCGACCAGCTGGTCCGGCGTGACGTCGTGGCCGACCCGCTCGACCTCCTGCTCGATGATCGGTCCCTCGTCGAGGTCCGCCGTCACGTAGTGCGCGGTCGCGCCGATCAGCTTCACGCCCCGCGCGTGCGCCTGGTGGTACGGCTTGGCGCCCTTGAAGCTCGGCAGGAAGGAGTGGTGGATGTTGATGATCCGGCCGCTGAGCTGCTTGCACAGGTCGTCCGAGAGGACCTGCATGTAGCGGGCCAGCACCACGAGTTCGACGTTTGCCTCGCGCACGAGCTCCAGCAGCCGCGCCTCGGCGTCCGCCTTCGTGTCCTTCGTCACGGGAATGTGGTGGAAGGGGATGTCGTACGACCCCACCAGCTCAGCGAAGTCCGTGTGGTTGGAGACCACGGCCGCGATCTCCACCGGCAACGCGCCGGTCCGGGCCCGGAAGAGCAGGTCGTTCAGGCAGTGCCCGAACTTGCTGACCATGAGCACGATGCGCATCTTCTGGTCGGCCCGGTTGATCTGCCAGTCCATCTGGAAGGCGTCGCCGATCGCCGTGAAGCTGGCCCGCAGCTTGTCCACGGTCACCGGCTCGTCGGCCGAGAAGTGGACCCGCATGAAGAACAGTCCCGTGTCGTGGTCGCCGAACTGCTGGCTGTCCTCGATGTTGCAGCCGGTCATGAACAGGTAGCTCGACACGGCGTGCACGATGCCCTGCTTGTCGGGGCAGGACAGGGTGAGGACGTACTGGCCGGCCGGGGCGGCGGCCGACGGGACGGCGACGGAGGACTGCTCGTTCATGCAGGACAGGGTCCCATATCCCGGCCCGCCGCCCGAGCGCCGTCCCGTCAGGCGGACCGGGTCAGGATCCGCAGCAGCTCCAGCGAGCGCGGCTCCGCCTCCGGGTCCTCGCCGTCACCGGTGGCCAGCCGCAGGTGCGCGTCGCGCGCCGCGCGCACCGCCTCCGGCCAGTCCGGGTGGTCGAGATAGGCGTTCACCGGCGCGTCCGGCCCCACCTGGTGCATGATCCTCAGTACGCGCAGCACGGCGGTGTCGACGAGCGCCGCCTCCTGCGAGTCCCGGAAGACCGTGCCCACGTACTTCTCCGCCGACCAGTGGTCCAGCCAGGTGTCCTCCACCAGCCGGTACACCGCGTCGGTGACGTCGCCGTAGCCGTCCACACCGGCCAGCCAGACGTCCCGCTGGAAGGCGGGGGCGGAGAGCATGTGCAGCGCGGAGCGCACGTTGCTGCGCCAGCGCCACCACGGCATGTCGTTGAGGGGCATGCCGCCCATGGTGGAGGAGCGACGGCCGCGACGGGAAGAGTTCTCCGAACCTTGCACGGTCATCGATCGTACGTTCCTCATTCGGGACGGCTCACCGACCCCCGCAATTCACCTCCGTGTCACCGCACATTGACCACAGGTCACCTCCGGGTTGGCCGTGTGACGGAATCGTGCGGGTACATGACCGGAAGGCGTCCCACCCGCAGCAGCTTCCTCCGCCGCCCGAGCGGCCGCTCCCGGGCCACCCGTACCGGCGCGTTGTCGGCGGGCGCGCTGGTGGCGTGCGTGTCGCTCGCCGCCGGCTGCGGGGTCTTCCCCGGTACCACGGGGGGTTCCGAGGACGACCCGATCACCGTCATGACCTGGGCGCCGCAGGAAACGGGCGCGACCAACAAGCCGGGCATGACGTCCTTCGCGCAGGCCTACGCCCGCTGGGTCAATGCGAACGGCGGCATCGGCGGCCGTCGGCTCAACGTGCTGACCTGCAACGACCACAACGACGGGGTGACCGCGGCCAAGTGCGCCCGGCGTGCCGTCAACGAGGAGGCGGTCGCGGTCGTCGGCTCCTACAGTCAGCACGCCGACTCCTTCTTCCCCGTGCTGGAGGGCGCCGGCATCCCGTACATAGGCGGCTACGGCATCACCAACGCGGAGTTCACCAGCCCCCTGTCCTACCCGGTCAACGGCGGCCAGCCCGCGCTGCTGGCCGGCCTCGGCAGCGCGCTCGCCGACTCCTGCGGACCCGTCACCCTCGTCCGTCCCGACACCATCGCGGGCGACCAGCTCCCCGTCCTGCTCGACGCGGGGCTCACCTCGGGCGGACACGAGCGCGCCCAGGACCAGCGGGCGGCCGAGGACGCCACCGAGTACGGCGGCCAGTCCGCTCGGGCCCTGGAGCACGCGACCGGTGATCCCGTGGACCCGGGGTGCGTGGTGCCCGTCCTCGGCGACCGCACCGGCACCTTCATGGACTCCTTCCGCCGGGCCCGCGAGGACTACCCCGACGTGCGGACCGCGAGCGTGCTCGGCAGCGTCGACCAGACCACGGTCAACGCGAGCGGCGGGACGTCCGGACCCTACGAGGGGGCGTACGTCACGGGCTGGTACCCGGAAGTGGACGACCCGGCCTGGAACGGGATGAAGAAGGTGATCGAACAGGAGGCGTTCGGCGACAACGACGTCGACGCGGCGGACGCCGGGGTGCAGACCACCTGGATCGCGTACACCGTCCTCAAGAAGGTCCTCGAGTCGCTCGGCGACGGCGAGGTGAGCGCCCACACCGTCCGGCGGGCCCTCGACGGCGGCCTGAAGGTCGGCACGGACGGACTCACCCCGGCCCTCCAGTGGACGTTCGCCGGCAAGCTCGCGTCGGTCGGCTTCCCGCGCCTGGTCAACACCGAGGTCACCCTGCAGGTCGTACGGCAGGGCCGGCTGGTCTCCGCCCGCCAGGGCGCCGTGGACACCACCCGCACCCTGCAGAACGCCGACGTGGTCTGAGCGGGCCCCGGCCGCGCCGGGGTCGCCGTCCGGGCCGGCCGGAGCCGAGGTGGGCCGGTCGAGCCGGGCGCGCCGGTCAGAGCTGGGTGGGCCCGCGCTCCGTCAGGCCGTACTGCTTGGCGATGGCGTTCCAGAGCTTGGCCGCCTTGGCCTTCTCCGTGCTCGCCGTGCCGCTCTCCCGGTTGGCCTCCTTGGGCTGGGTGGCGGCCTTGCCCTTCTTGCAGCCCTTCTTCCCGGCCGTCCGGTCGGCCCAGGCCGCGTAGTGATCGTCGGCCGACGCGGATGCCTGCCACGCCTTGGTGAGAGCGGTGGTCAGCTCGGTGTGCCGCGGCAGCTTGTCCACGGACAGCTCGGAGAGGCTGGTGACCAGCCCGGTGCGCTGCTTGGCGGCCGCGCGCAGGTCCTTGGCCGCCTGGGCCAGGTTGTCGCAGGACTTCACGTCGGCCACGGCGTTGATCACCGTGGTCCGGCCGGTGCCGCTCTCGGCCAGCAGCTTGTCCAGCGCGACGGCCTGCTCCCGGGCCGGGTCGACCGACGGTGACGCGGGGGCCGACGCGGACTCGGAGACCACCGGGGCCGTCGCGGAGACGGGCTGGTTGTCGCCCTTGGCCTCCTCCCCGCCGCCGTTGGCCATCATCGCGCCGGCGCCGATGCCGACGACGGCGATCCCGACGCCCACGGCCGCGAGCAGCGGCACGCGCGAGCCGGCGCGCCCGCCGTGTCCGCCCCGGCCGCCGTCGTCGTGACCGCCGCGCCGCCTGCCGCCGCCACCGCCCGGGCCCTGCGGGGCGTAGGCGGAGGGGCCGCCGGGGTGGGCTGCCCGCGGCTCGTCGAAACGGGGCATCTGCTGGGTGGAGGAAGCCGGTCCGTCCGCGCCCGGGGCGCTGCGGAAGAGGCTGTCGAACTCGGCGGGGGGCTGCCGCCCTTCGTCGCCGCCGGGCGCGACGCCGAACGAGGCCGGGGCGGCTGGGCCGCCGGGCACCGGCGCGATGAACTGCGTGGCCTCGGCGTCGGGGGTGGCGGGGGCCGGCTGGTACCCGGGCGTGGGCTGTGCGGGGTACTGCGGTGGTGTGCCGAGGAACTGCGTGGACTCGGAGTACTGGGGCCGGGCGGGTCTCTCCGGGGGCAGCGCGCCCGGGGAGACGGGGGGTATGTACTGCGTGGCGCCCTCGTCGGCGAAGTTCCCCGCCGCGGGTATCGGGGGCATGTACTGCGTCGCGCCCTCGTCGGCGGGAGCGGCCCCGACGGGCGGCAGGTACTGGGTGGCGCCCTCGTCGGCGGGAGGGAGCGGGGCGGCGGCCTGCTGCTGGACCACCGCGGGGGGCTGCCCGTGCGGACCGGCCTGACCGAGCGCCCCGTACTGGTCGTACTGCCCCTGCTGCCCGTACGGCGGCTGCGCCCCGTGAGCCTGGCCACCGGCAGATCCGCCGGGCGCCTGGCTGCCGTACGCACCGCCGTACGCCTGCTCTCCGGACTGTCCCCCGTACGCCTGACCGTCGAACGATCCGCCGTACGCCTGACCACCGCCGGACCCCCCGTACGTCTGGCCGCCGGCAGGCCCCCCGTACCCCGGGCCGGCCTGCGCACCCTCCGGGGGCAGCGGACCCGGGCCCGCCTGGGGCGGCAGAGCGCCGGGGGACTGGGCAGGGCCGCTCTGCGCGGGCCAGGCGTGCGCGGCGGACGGCTGGGAACCGGCCTCCGGGGACCCCCAGGGCTGGGCGTCGGGCGGAGTGGGCCAGCCCTGTCCGGGGGCCGGGCTCTGCTGATCGGGCCCCCACGGCTGGTCCCAGGGCTGGGCGGCGGGCGGCGCCGAGGCAGGGCCGGCCGACGCGCTCGCGCCGGTCAGGCCCGGCAGCAACGGCTCGCCACCGTCCGAGGGCAGCACGATGCCTTCGCGCGCTTGTCGCGGCGAGGGCTCCTCGCCCTGTCCACTCTGCGTCACCGGGACTCCTACGAATGGGGGACCTTCGGGATCGTCGGCTCACGCTACCGGGTCCCCGGAGCCCACTGCCACGCTGCCCGGGGCGTCAACTCCTTCCCTGTGACCGCAGTAACAAAACCGGACCGCTCCACGCTGGACATGCCTCTTCCGTCACACCGCAGGCGTCACCCGCCCGTTCACGCGGCAGCGGGCCCCTCGTTCACGCGGCCGTCCGCAGATCCAGCCGCGCCCCGAACTCCCGCACCACCGCCTCCTCGCGGTACGGCTCCAGCCGCGCCTGGAAGTCCTCCAGGTACTCGGCGCCCCGGTTCGAGCGCAGACTTCCGAGGAGTTCCACGGCCTTCGTCGCCGTGGTGCAGGCCTGTTCGACCTCGCGCTGCTGCACCTGGGCCGTGGCCAGCAGCACATGGCCGATGGCCAGCCTGCGCGCCCGCGACTCGGGGTGCCCGTCCAGCGCCTGCCGGGCGCACCGCGCCGCCGCGTCGGCCTCCCCGAGGTCCCGGTGGCAGTGCGCCAACTCGTCGGCGAGATAGGCCTCGTCGAAGTGCGCGATCCACACCGGGTCGTCCCCGGCCGCCGGATCCGCCGCGTCCATCGCGGTGACCGCCCGTCCTGCCGCCGTGTGGGCCGCCCGTACGTCGCCGAGCAGCGCGTGCCCGCGGGCCTCCGCCGCGTGGAACATCGCCTCCGCGCGGGGCGTCACCCGCCCGCGCGCCCCCTCCTGTGCGGCGCGCGCCAACTGCGCGATCTCCCGCGGGTTCCCGAGCTGCGCGGCGAGGTGGCTCATGGAGGCCGCGAGCACGTACCCGCCGTAACCGCGGTCGCCGGCCGCCTGCGCCAGCCGCAGTGACTGGATGTAGTACCGCTGGGCGAGGCCGGGTTGGCCGGTGTCGACGGCCATGTACCCGGCGAGTTCGGTCAGCCGCGCGACCGTGGCGAACAACTCCCGTCCCACCGCCTCCCGGTAGGAGCCCGCGAGCAGCCCGGAGACCACGCTGTTCAGGTAGTGCACGACGACCGGGCGCACGTGCCCGCTGCCGTGCTGGTGGTCCAGCTCCACCAGCGCCTGCGTCATCGCCCGCACCGCCGCCACGTCGGAGGGCCCCACCCGCGGCCCGGCCGAGCGCGACACCTGCGAGTCGGGGGCGGAAATCAGCCAGTCCCGGCTGGGCTCGACGAGCGCGGACGCGGCGACGGAGGAGCCGGACAGGAAGTCCCGCCGCCCCACGTCGCTGCGCCACAACTCGCAGACCTGCTCGATGGCTCCCAGTACCGTCGGCGAGAACTGGAGGCCGACACCCGAGGCGAGGTTCTTGCCGTTGGCCATGCCGATCTCGTCGATCGTGACCGTCCGGCCGAGCTTGCGTCCGAGCGCCTCGGCGATGATGGCCGGTGCCCGGCCGCGCGGTTGCTGCCCGCGCAGCCAACGGGCCACCGAGGTCTTGTCGTACCGCAGGTCGAGCCCGTGCTCGACCCCGCACACATTGACCCGGCGGGCGAGGCCCGCGTTCGAGCAGCCCGCTTCCTGAATGAGCGCCTGCAGTCGTTCGTTCGGCTGCCGCGCGACGAGAGGCCTTGCGGCCATGGCGTAACCCCCATGCGGTCTCATGCGGTTTCGATGCTGTCCCGGCGGTTCCCGAAGGTCCGGAAAATCCGGCCGTGAAGATCAATGCCCCGTCGTTGTGCCGACAATGCGAGACTTGCGAAGCTTGCGAAAGATCGGTCGCTTGCGAGGATTGCCGGGGTGACTGCCCGCGTCGGCCCCAGACGTGGCTACCCAGCTCCCGCGGCGAATCCTCCCGCGCGCCCCCGCACATGCACCCATGCGCCCCGGATGCGGAATCGATGCTCCTCCCCCGCGCGCGCCAGCGCCGTAACCCGCGGTGAGCACGGGAGTTGAGTTCCACGTGACAGAGACCATCCCCGCCACCGAAGCCGCCCAGATCCCGCAGCAGCGCGGCGCGTCGCTGCTGGAGACCGCCGTACGCTATGCCGAGGAGCGCCACTGGGACGTGGTCCCCGGCACCTGGCTGGAAGCAGCCGACGGGGTGCAGCGCTGCTCCTGCGGCGACCCGGCGTGCGCCGCCCCGGGCGTGCACCCGGCGAGCGGGGACTGGGCGACCCAGGCGACGGGCACCGCGACCGTCGCCCGCCGGTTGTGGCAGAAGCACCCGACGGCGTCGATCCTGCTGCCCACGGGGCGCACGTTCGACGCGATCGACGTGCCGGAGACCGCGGGGTTCCTGGCGCTGGCGCGGATGAAGCGGATGGAGCTGACGCTGGGGCCGGTGACGCTGACGCCGGACCGGCGGATGCGGTTCTTCGTCCTTCCGGGGGCCGCCGCCAAGGTGCCGGAGCTGGTCCGGAAGCTGGGGTGGTCTCCGCGGCTCCTCGATCTCACCGCGCTCGGCGAGGGGGCGTACGTGGCTGCGCCGCCCACGCGGTACGGGACGCGGGGGGCCGTGCAGTGGGCCTGCCGGCCGACGGCGGCGAATCGGTGGCTGCCGGACGTGGAGGAGTTGGTGTCGCCGTTGGCGTATGCGTGCGGGCGGGATCGTTAGGGGGCGCCTTCTCGTCCGCCGGGCTGCCGTGTTCCGGCGGCCGCCCGCTGTATGTGGTTGATCGCGCCCGCGCGGCGGAGCCGCACATCGGCGCAGCCCCGCGCCCCCTTCAGGGGCGCTTCTCCCTCTCAGAGTGCCGAGTTGACGGAGGGAGGAGTGGTGAGTGTGAGCGCCGTACGGGTTCAAGGGCTCTGGAAGCGGTTCGGGCAGCAGGTCGCCGTGGGCGGGATCGATCCGGAGCCGCCCGCGGGCAAGTTCGTCGGACTCGTCGGGCCGAACGGGGCCGGGAAGACCACCACCCTCTCCGGCACCCGCGGCGAGCCGTTCAGATGTACAGCCAGTTCGGGCAGGACACGTCCGCGTTCTGGATGGTGGCGATGACCATCGCGTCGACCAGGGACGCCTGCGTGGAACTGCGCGCCCGCGCGCTGGCCCTGCCGCTGGTCACCCTGCCGTACGCGACTGTCGTCACCGTCCTGACCACGGCGATGCTCGGCGACTGGCGGACCCTGCCCGAGACGCTGGGCCTGTCCTTCGCGCTGCTCGGCGCGATGCTGGCTACCGGGGCGTGGACCTCGGCACGCTTCCCGTACTCCATCCCGCGGGAGGGCTACAGGAACGTCGCCCCCGGTCAGGTGGGGCCGGCCTGGGTCTCGATCTTCGGCGGCATGGTCGGCACGGCCCTGCTGTGCGCCCCCGTGATCGCGCTGACCATCTGGCTGAACGTGCGCCGGGCGGTGGAAGACCGCCGTGAGGACCCCGGACGCGGTCAGCCGTTGCCGAGGGCGTCCAGGAACGGCTCGATGGCCGCTCGCCACGCCTCCGGCTGGTCGTAGTGGACGAGGTGGCCGGCGTCGGCGACCTCCGCGTACTGGCCGTGCGGCAGCACGCGGACCATCTCCTGCGCCTCGGCGCGGCCCAGCTCGCCGTCGAGGCCGCGGACGACGAGGGTGGGGCAGCGGACCTGGGCCAGCTCCTCCCAGTGGGCGTCGTACACCCATGTCTCGCGGGACCGCAGCATGTGCTCCGGCTCGAAGACCGGCCGCCAGCCGTCCGGGGACTCGGCCATCACCTCGGCGTAGAACTCGCCCCGGGCCGGATTCGGGCGCTCCACCCACGGATCGTCCTCGCCGAACCACTTGCGTACGTCGGCGAGGGTGGCGAAGGGGACCGGCCAGGCGCGGAACCACTCGGCCCAGGTGTGCTGCGAGGCCCCGCCGAGTGCGGAGGCCCGCATGTCGCAGATGATCAGGCCGCGGACCAGGTCGGGACGCTTGGCCGCGAGCTGCCAGGCGGTCAGCGCGCCCATGGCGTGGCCGATCAGGACGGCCGGGCCGAGACCGAGCTGCTCCAGGGCGGCCTCGGCGTCCTCCACGTAGGCATCCCTGGTGTAGGAGCCCCGCGGCGGTTTGTCGCTGCGGCCGTGGCCGCGCTGGTCGAGGGCGACGGCCCGATGGCGGGCGGCGAGCCAGCGGGCCGTGGGGGCCCAGTGGGACGCGCGGCCCATCAGGCCGTGCAGTAACAGCACGCCCGGCAGCTCACCGGCCGGGGCGGGGGACCCACCGGGGTGGCCCGTCCGGTCCGGATGGCCGGCGTGGCCCGTGGGGTCCGTGGGGCCCGTATGGTCGAACCGGTCGGTCTTGGGAGGGTCGCCGAACTCCCAGGCCGCGAGGCGTACGCCCCCCGCGCCGGTCACGTCGATGCGTCGCGCCATGGATCCTGGCACCCCCAAGCTCCGCTCGGACCGCCCGCCCTGCCGGGCCGGCCGTTCCTGTGAACCGTGTCCTGCCTGCCGTGCCTGTCGTTGTCGCCGTGACCGGCCGCCGTCTGCACGGCCGTCCGACGCCCGCAGAATACCGAACACCTATTCGAAGATGCCGTCCCGGCGCCCAACACCCCTCATTCGAGTGACCCCCCTCAGGGATTGATCGCCGCCGCCGAGGGGAGATCTTCAACGGGAGGCGGACCGCTCGGGGAAAACGGTCCGAGGGGATTGACCCTGAGAGCTCGGGGCTCCGGGTCAGCACAGGGGAGGACAGGCCCCGGCGCCACACGGCGCCGGGGCCCTCTCCGTCTCAGCAGCACGCCCCTCCCCCTCTCCGGTCGGGGCGACATCGCTGTCGCACCACGGCCCAGAGCCCTCACGTCATATGCCCTGCGCCACAGCCTTGCACGCGCAGGGGCCGGAGGCTGCGATTCGTCGCACCGAATCCCGGAATCGGCGGGATTCGCGCCATGGCGCGAATCCGGCCCGCACCGCGCGGAGCCGACGGCCCGACGACCGTCAGCGCTTGGCGACGAACACGTGCGAGGCGGTCTCCGACTCCAGCTCCGCCGCCTCACCGCCGCTGCCCACCAGCACGCCGCCTGCCGACTCCGTCACGCTCACCACCGAGCCGGGCTGCACGCCCGCCCGGCGCAGCGTGTACATCAGCTGCGCGTCCGTCTGGATCGGCTCGCCGATGCGGCGCACGACGACCGTCTTGCCCTCCACGCCCGGGTCCAGGTCGGCGAGGGACACCATCCCCTCGTCCAGGAACGGGTCGGCGCCGTCGGTCTCGCCCAGCTCCTCAAGGCCCGGGATCGGGTTGCCGTACGGCGACTCCGTCGGGTGCCGCAGCAGCTCCAGCACCCGGCGCTCGACGGCCTCGCTCATCACGTGCTCCCAGCGACAGGCCTCGGCGTGCACCTGCTCCCACTCCAGGCCGATCACGTCGACGAGCAGGCACTCCGCGAGCCGGTGCTTGCGCATCACCCGCGTGGCCAGCCGGCGGCCCTCGTCGGTCAGCTCCAGATGCCGGTCGGCCGCCACGGACACCAGACCGTCGCGCTCCATCCGCGCCACCGTCTGGCTGACCGTCGGACCGCTCTGATCGAGCCGCTCGGCGATCCGGGCGCGCATCGGGACCACACCTTCCTCCTCCAGCTCCAGAATGGTGCGGAGGTACATCTCCGTGGTGTCGATCAGTCCGGACATACGTGCCCCTTGATGAGATTGCCGGAGGCTACGGCCCACCGGCGCGTGCGCTGGCCCTGCGACCAATTCTGACGCATACCACCGACAACCGTGCCGCGCCGCCGAACCCCGCCACCCGCACGAGCCGCACACCGGGCTCCACGCCGTATTGACACCGCACTGGTCCAGACCGCACGGTGATCCGCGACGCAGCCACACCGAAGGGGTCCCGCATGAGCGACCGCACGCCGGCCGGCCAGTTCATCGACGCCGCGATCGGCCTCCTGCGACGGGTCCGCGACGAGGAGGCCGACTCCATCGAGGCGGCCGGCGCGCTGCTCGCCGACACCGTGCTCGGCGGCGGCCGGCTCTTCGCCTTCGGCGCCGGCCACTCCTCCCTCGCCGCACAGGACGTCGTCTACCGCGCCGGCGGCCTCGCGCTGATGAACCTGCTCGCCGTGCCCGGTGTCGTCGGCGTCGACGTCATGCCGGCCACGCTCGGCTCCGCGCTGGAGCGGGTCGACGGCCTCGCCGGCGTCGTACTGGACTCCTCGCCGCTCCGCGAGGGCGACGCCCTGGTGATCATCTCCCTGTCCGGGCGCAACGCGCTGCCCGTGGAGATGGCCATGAACGCCCGCGCCCTGGGCGTACGCGTCATCGGCGTGACGTCGGTGGCGTACGCCTCCGAGACCAAGTCGCGGCACGCCTCCGGCACCTTCCTCAAGGACCATTGCGACATCGTGCTGGACTCCAAGATCGCCGTAGGCGACGCCGAACTCACGCTCGACACCGTCCCGGCGCCCTTCGCGCCCGCCTCCACGGTCGTCACCAGTGCCCTGATGCAGGCCATGACGGCCACGGCAGCCGCCGCCCTCGCCGACCGCGGCGTCGAACCGCCCCTGCTGCGCTCGGGCAACGTCGACGGCGGCCACGAGTGGAACGGCCGCGTGATGGACCAGTACGGGGACCGGATCTTCTACCGCCGCTGAGCCGACCGGCCCCGACCCACGACATCGACCCACGGCATCGATCCGGGGAACCGTCCGGAACACCCCTACCGCTGCCCTACCGCTGCCGTTGCCGTTCCTCCACCGCCCCGGCCAGATCCAGCGCCGCCGCGATGCGCACCGCCACGTCCTCGGCGTACACCGCGTCCGAGCGCTCGAACGCGCTCCGGCCCGAGCCGCGCAGAAACGTCACGACGCCCAGCGTCCGCCCCCGGCTGCGCAGGACCGCGCACAGGGCGTGCACCGTGTCCGCCGGCCACTGCCGGGCCGTCGCCCACTCCCGCACCCGCTCCGCCGGCATCGCCCGTACACCGGCACTGGCCCGCACCGAACCCGCCCGCTCCACGCACTGCACCGCCGGGTGCCCCTCGCCGTAGCGCACCGGCATCCCCGACGTCCCGGCCGGCACGCTCGGCCCCGGCGCGCCCGACGGCGTCGCCGCCACCCGCACCAGCCGCACCGGCCCCGCCGCCTCCGGAACCACCGCCTCGGTGTTCCCCGCCCGGTGGCCCGTCTCCCCCACCACCCGGTCGATCAAGGCGTGGTCGGCAAATCCGGCCAACGCGAAGTCCAGGTGGACGATCGCCGCCTCCACGGGATCCTCGCACTCCGCCGCCGCCCGCGCAGCCCGGTGCAGCTGGTTGGAGCGAAAGCGCAGCAGCGCCGCCTCCTGCTCGGCCTGCCTGCCCTCCGTGACGTCCTGGAACAGCCAGCCGACACCCAACGGCACCGGCTCCTCCGCCAGCGGCGACGCCAGCCGCACGAACCCGCTGCGCCAGCACCGGCGCCGCTCACCCTCCGGCGTACGCACACTCACCCACACCTCGGCGGGCCCGGGCGGCGCACCCTCCGCCAGCACGTGGGCCAGCGCGCTCTCCAGCTCCTCCACACCCTGCGCGAGCAGCTCACCGAGCGGCCGTCCCAGTACGGACGTACGCCCGGCTCCCAGGGCACGCGCCGCGTGGGCGTTCACGACGGCCGGCCGCAGATCCGCGTCCACCAGCACGACGCCCCAGCTCGCGTCCTCCAGCAGGGCCTCGCTCAGCGCGATCGAGCGCTCCAGGTCGATCTGCGCGTGCACCTCGCTGAACGCGCAGTACACCCCCGCGGGCCGCCCGTCGGGACCGCGCACGGCCGCGGACTGGGTGCGCACCAGCACCCGCCCGCCGTCCTTGGTGAGCAGCGCGAACTCGTGCACCTGCCGCCCCGGGGCACGCATCGCGGACAGCAGCCGCTCCTCGACCTCCCCGGCGTCCGCCCGGCGCACGGCCCACCCGGCGAACCCCTGCCGCCCCACGGCCTCGGCGGCGCTCCAGCCCAGGATCCGCTCCGCCTCGCGGTTCCAATGGGTGACCACTCCGTCCGCGTCGAACGCGCACAGGGCCGCGTCCATGCCGTCGAGCAGCGCGGCCAACAGGTCCGCGCCGTCCCGCTCCGGCTGTTCCGGCTGTTCCGGCTCTTCCGGCCCCAGCTCGTCGGTGGTCCCACTACGCCGGGAAGCACTCACCTGGACCCCCTGCAGGCTGCGTCACTGGCCTTCATTCAACTCGAACGTGATGCAGCACACACCGGGTTCCCGCAAGATTGCGGAAATCGTTGTACTGCGGAAACTCGGCATACGCCCCCGTCAAGACGGGGTCGCCGCGAGCCTCAGTTCGACCCACTCGTCGCTCTCCCCATCCAACACGTACCGGTCCCGCTCCACGAACCCACGCCCCTCGGCGAACCGCAACCCGTCACCGTTCGCCGCCAGCACCACGGTCTCCACCACCCCCGCGCCGAGCGCCCGCGCCCGCGCCATGCCCGCCTCGTGGAGCGCCGTGCCGATCCCGCGCCCCCGGAACGCGGGCAGCACCCGGGCGATCACGGTCGCCACCCGCTCCTCCCCCTCGGGCGGCCGCACGGTGGAGCACCCGACGAGCACGTCCCCGAGATAGGCGTTGGCCAGCCGGTACCGCGCAGCACGCTCCCGCGCCTCCTGCGGACCCATCGCCGCGCGCGGCACGACCTCGTTGTGCACGTACCGCCACCCCTCCACCATGGCGTCCCCGTCACCGCCACGGCCCACCTCCACGGCCTCCATCCGCAGCCCCGGCCCGGGTCCGACCGGCCCGCGCCGCGCGTCCACCTCGACCTCGATCCGCATCCGCTCGTCCGCGAGCCCGCACACCATCATGGTCACGGCCGGCCGCACCTCGCCGAACGGGAGATCGTCATCGACGCGTAGTCGAACCCGGTCGTCCCCGACACGTGCACCCGGTCCCCGTCCACGACGGCCCGCGCGTACCCGATCCGCTCCTCGAAGACCGAACCACTGACGATCGCCCGCCTCACCGACGGTTCCCCATGCCGCTGCGTCATGGGCGGAACGGTAGGTGACCAGCCCGGACGCGTCCATGGAGATCGGCATCGGGACGGACGCCGGAGGGGCGTCGTACCGGCCGCGGAAAAAGCCGTTGATTCGATGGCCGACCAGTTCTTAGGGTGAGCCGTACACGAGAAGGGAGGTGGTTCGGCAGATGTATGAATACCGGACGCGTGAGGTGACTGCGGGCTAGCGGCTCGCCACCACACTCAGTGCGGTGCCGGACCAGTGCGCGAACGACGCGTGCAGCCGGCCCAATCCCGAGCAGTCACCCGACCCGCGAGTCGCCGGTACGTCCGGCCGGCTCCTCTTCCGGAGGAACCAGACTCGCGGGTCGTCTGCGTGTACGGGGCCGGCGTCAGCTCGCGATGGTGTCGTAACCCTCGATCTCGCGCGGGTCGCGGGAGCCGGGGCCGACGTAGCGGGCCGAGGGGCGGACCAGGCGGCCGGTGCGCTTCTGTTCCAGGATGTGCGCGGACCAGCCGGCCGTGCGGGCGCAGGTGAACATCGAGGTGAACATGTGCGCCGGGACCTCGGCGAAGTCCAGCATGATGGCCGCCCAGAACTCGACGTTGGTGGCCAGGACCCGGTCGGGGCGGCGGGCGTGGAGTTCCGTCAGGGCGGCCTTCTCCAGGGCCTCGGCGACCTCGTAGCGGGGGGCGCCCAGTTCGCGGGCGGTGCGGCGCAGGACGCGGGCTCGGGGGTCCTCGGCGCGGTAGACGCGGTGGCCGAAGCCCATGAGACGCTCGCCCGCGTCGAGGGTCTTCTTGACGTAGGCCTCGGCGTCGCCTGTGCGTTCGATCTCCTCGATCATGTGCAGGACGCGGGAGGGGGCGCCGCCGTGCAGCGGGCCGGACATGGCTCCGACGGCTCCGGAGAGGGCGGCGGCCACGTCGGCGCCGGTGGAGGCGATGACGCGGGCGGTGAAGGTGGAGGCGTTCATGCCGTGCTCGGCGGCGGAGGTCCAGTAGGCGTCGACGGCGGCGACGTGCCTGGGGTCGGGTTCGCCGCGCCAGCGGATCATGAAGCGTTCGACGACGGACTGGGCCTTGTCGATCTCGCGCTGCGGGACCATGGGCAGGCCCTGCCCCCGGGCGGACTGGGCGACGTAGGACAGGGCCATGACGGCGGCGCGGGCCAGGTCGGCGCGGGCCTGCTCGGCGTCGATGTCGAGGAGCGGTTCGAGGCCCCAGACCGGCGCCAGCATGGCGAGGGCGGACTGGACGTCGACGCGGACGTCGCCGGAGTGCACGGGAATCGGAAAGGGCTCGGCGGGCGGCAGGCCGGGGTTGAAGGCGCCGTCGACGAGCAGGCCCCATACGTTCCCGAAGGAGACGTGCCCGACGAGGTCCTCGATGTCGACACCGCGGTAGCGGAGGGCACCGCCTTCCTTGTCGGGTTCGGCGATCTCCGTCTCGAACGCGACGACTCCTTCGAGTCCGGGTACGAAGTCGGACATCAGGCGGCTCCTCGTGATCGTGATGTGTGGCGACCGGCCCGTCTCGGATCACCGGGTCCTGGGGATCCGCGGTCGTACGACGACTCGCGGTCCTGGTCTGCGGTCACCCCTGTGATGCCCCGTTCGGCCGAGGGTCATCCAACCGGGACGGGACCAGCACGATATCTCTGAGTGCCACCTTTGGGGAGGGGTCGCGGCACTGGGTGCCACATGGTGACGAGGGACGCAGTGGGGGGCGCGGTGATACGGCAGGATGGCCGGTGTGACCGACCGCGATGCCGTCCCCTTCGATCTCGCCTCGATGCGCAAGCAGTACCGGGCCGAGGGGCTCTCAGAGTCCGATCTGGCCGCCACGCCCGTGGAGCAGTTCGCGCGCTGGTTCAAGCAGGCCGCGACGGAGGGCGGGCTGTTCGAGCCGAACGCCATGGTCGTCTCCACGGCGGACGCTGAGGGCCGGCCCAGTTCCCGCACGGTGCTCCTGAAGCACTTCGACGAGCAGGGGTTCGTCTTCTACACCAACTACGGGTCGCGCAAGGGCCGTGAGCTGCACGAGAACCCGCACGTGTCGCTGCTGTTCCCGTGGCATCCGATGGCCCGGCAGGTCGTCGTGACAGGGACGGCCCGGCGCACCGGCCGGGACGAGACCGCCGGGTACTTCCGGACCCGGCCGCACGGCTCGCAGTTGGGCGCGTGGGCCAGCGCCCAGTCGTCCGTGGTGGCGGGCCGGGAGGCCCTGGACGCCGCGTACGCCGAGCTGGCGGCGCGGTATCCGGAGGGCGAGCGGGTGCCGGTGCCGCCGCATTGGGGCGGGTTCCGGGTGGTGCCGCAGACGGTGGAGTTCTGGCAGGGGCGGGAGAACCGGCTGCACGACCGGTTGCGGTACGTGGCTCGGGCGGACGGGGGATGGCGGGTGGAGCGGCTCGCCCCCTGACGCCCCCACGCGACCGGAGTTCCGGAACGGCGCGCGGTGCATGTGCCTGCTCGTCGCCCTCGTCGCCCACGAGACCGAGCTCGTGTCGGGTCCGTGGTGGAGATCAGGACCGCTGGTGAAAATCGCGGCAGCCTTCCGTGCCGTTCGCCACAGCACTGCTGCAAAGCAGCGAAGCCGAGGTGCGATGACATGGGCCGCCTAGCTTTATGATCACCAGTGAACCGCCGCCTCCGCATACGCCCTCCCGTCGCCACCCACTTTGGCGACTGCGAACATCGCCGACCGAGTGGGCCGCGTCGCGGTACCCCTGTGAAGAAAGGTGAACTCCATGGCCCTCAGGTTGCTACGACGCCGACTTTCGCGCGGTGGCTCCGGTGCCGGAGCGAGCATGTCGGTCCCCCTGCCACCCGACGCCGGGGCGTTCGGCTACCAGGTCGTCGATCCCCTGGGGCAGCCCATGGGCGGGGCCGAGGTCACCGTGAGCGCGGTGGAAAGCCACCGGGTGGTGACACGTGGAACCACGGATCCCAACGGCTACTTCATAGCGACGCTGCCTCCGGGCTCCTACAGCGTCATGACGGCCGCCGAGGGCCTGTCACCCGCCCGCGAGACCGTCGACATCACGGCCGGGGTCGCTCCGGCGCCGACACGCGTGAGCCTCGCACCCGCGCGCCAGTTGGAGCTTCCGACAGCCGGGACCTGGCTGTTCGACCCTCCGCACACCGCGATCCGGTTCATCGCCAAACACGTCGGCATGGCTCATGTCCACGGCCGGTTCACCCGCTTCCAGGGCGGCATCCGCGTCGCACCGGAAATGACCGACTCGCAGGTCTCGGTACGCATCGAAGCCGCCAGCATCAACACGGGTAACAACACCCGTGACAACCACCTGCGCTCCGCCGACTTCCTGGACGTCGAGCGCTACCCCCACATCGACTTCACCAGTACCCGGTTCGCCTACCGCGGCGGGTCCAAGTGGACCCTGCACGGCACGCTCACGATGCACGGCACCAGCCGCTCCGTCGGCCTCGACACGACCTACCTCGGGATGGTCAACGGGGGCTACGACCAGGAGCTGCGCTGTGCGGCCCTCGCCAAGGCGGAACTCCACCGGGAGGACTACACCCTGAACTGGCGCTCCATGCTGGCCCGCGGTATCGCGGTCGTCGGTCCCACCATCCAGCTGGAAATGGATGTGCAGGCCATGTACCGCACCCACGACACTCCCACGCCCCCGGAGTAGACACCCCCCAGGCGACGCCTCAGTGCGCCATCGTCCCACCGCCTAGAAGCGGCCCCACACGTACACCGTGCGGTGGCCGCCGAGGAGTGCGGTGAGGCGGGCGCGGAAGCCGGCGGTGAGGTCGGGCCAGTTCCAGAACTCGAAGCCGAGGTGGCCGAGGGCGACGGGTGCCTCGTCCCACGTCCAGTCCTGGACGGGGACGGCGGTGGCGCAGGCGGGGCAGTCGACGGTCGCGGCGCCCGTGTCGTGCCAGATCCGCATGGCGGTGCTGAAGCGCTGCCAGGCCGTGTCGTCGTCCGGGCCGTCCAGTGGTGTGGGTGCGGCGCAGTGCGGACAGTGGGCCGCGCCGGGCATGTCCGCCCCGCTGGTGAAGCCGGTGCGCCGGGTGTGGACGGCGAGTCCGTCCGAGGGCGCGAGGTCCCAGTCGTCGGTGACCGCCCGCTCCCAGTGCGGGCCGGGCGGGTGTCCGAGGGGCTGTCCGGGTACGCACCGGGTGCGTTCGGCGAGGACGACGCCCTCGGCGACCAGCCATTCCAGCACCCGCCCGGCCAGCCGACATGCGTCGGCCCCGCACGCGTCGATGTCGACGATCGCCTGGAACCGGTCACCCATGGTGTCGGCCCGGCGTCCCGTCCAGTACGCCGTCCAGTACGCCGTCCAGCAGCCGCGCCCACTGCTCCACGACCCGTTCCCGGCGGGCCGCGTCGTCGGTGAGGAGGTTGGCGAGGCCGAGGCCGCGGGCCATGTCGAGGAGGCCCTGGACGGTTTCGCGGGCACCGGGGCGGCTCTCGTCGGCCCCGAGGAGGTCGACGGCGATGCGGTGGGTCTCGCGGCCGACGCGGGCCTCCAGTTCGGTCACCCGGCCGCGCAGCTGCTCCTCGTCGGAGGCGGCCACCCACAGGTGGAGGGCGGCGCGGAAGAGGGGGCCGGTGTAGAGGTCGACGAGCGCGGCGATCACGGCGTGCCGGTCGTCGGCGCCGGCGCGCTCGGGGAAGAGGGCGCGCAGTGCGACGGAGCGTTCCTCGGCGACGTATTCGACGGCGGCCGTGAAGAGGTCCTCGCGGGTCGGGAAGTGGTGCTGGGCGGCGCCCCGGGAGACGCCGGCGCGTTCGGCGACGACGGCGACCGTGGAGCCGGCCCAGCCGTGTTCGGCGAGGCAGGCCACGGCGGCTTCCAGGAGCCGCTGCCGGGTGGCCCGGCTGCGGTCCTGCTTGGGAACGCGCTCCGCGCGGTCGGCTGCGTGCACGGCGCCGCTCACACCACCCATTCCGGATCCCGTCGTTCGAGGAAGGCCGTCATCCCCTCGCGGGCCTGCGGGGAGGCGAACAGCCGGGCCGAGAGCGCGGTCAGGCGGTCCGCGTCCCGGTCGAAGGCCTCCAGCACCCTAGCCGTGAGCAGCCGTTTCGTCTCGGCCAGGCCCTGCGGTGAGGCACGGCGCACACCGTTGAGGACGGGTGCCAGTACGGCGTCCACGTCGTCGCCCGCCGCCGTGACCAGGCCGATGCGGGCGGCCTCGGCGGCGTCGAGGCGTTCGCCGGTGAGGTAGTGGCGGGCGAGGGCGCGAGCGCCGGTGCGGGGCAGGAGCGGCAGGGAGATGACGGCGGGGGCGACGCCGATGCGGACCTCGGTGAAGGCGAAGGTCGACGTGGTGGAGGCGGCCGCGATGTCGCAGGCGCCGAGCAGGCCGAGGCCGCCCGCGCGGACGTGTCCGGCGACGCGGGCGATGACGGGTTTGGGCAGTTCGACGACCTGTCGGAGCAGTGCGACCAGGGCGTCGGGGTGGGGCGGGTCGCGCAGGTCGGCACCGGCGCTGAAGGTGTTGCCGGTGTGGGTGAGGAGGACGGCGCGTACGTCGGTGTCCTCGCCGGCGGCGGTGAGGGCGGCGGCGAGGTCGGTGACGAGGGCGGCGGACAGGGCGTTGCGGTTGTGCGGGGAGTCGAGAGTGAGGGTCTCGACGCCGCGGGTGCGGGTGCGGGCGACGAGGGTCACGGGCGCTCCCTCAGCTCGCGCCACAAGAAGGGGAGCACCGCGAGGACCCGTTCGCCCGGTGCGGCCGGGATCGCCGGTTCGAGCTGGGCGGGGTTGGTGGCGATCTGCCGGTGGGTGAGCATGACGCCCTTGGGGGTGCCGGTGGTGCCGGAGGAGTACGGCAGGGCGGCGACGTCCTCGGCGGGGTCGATGGCGACGGACGGTTCGGGGGCGGTGGAGGCGGACGGTTCGGGGGCGGTGGAGGCGAGCATGTCGATGAGCGAGCGGTGGCCCGGCGCGCTGTCGCAGACGAGGATCTCCTGGACGCCGCCCGCGAGTCCGGCGGCCCGCCGGGCGGTGTCCAGCAGGGGCGAGAGGGTGACGATCCAGCGGGCCGCGCAGTCCTCCAGTTGCTTGCCGAACTCCTCCGCCGTGGCGAGCGGGTGCACGGTGGTGACCGAGGCTCCCGCGCGGGTGGCGGCGTGGAAGGCGAGCGGGAAGGCGACCGTGTTGGGGCTGTGCAGCGCGAGGACGTCGCCCTCGCGGACGCCGGCCTCGGCGAGACCGGCGGCGACGCGCCGGTGGAACCTGTCCACCTGCTCGTCGGTGAGGGTGGTGCCGTCGGCGCCGTCGATCAGCGCCGGGGTGTCCCCGTACTCGGCGGCCCGGCCGAGCACGGCCTCGTGGATGGGCAGGTCGACGGGCGGGACGTCTGCGTACTCGCTGCGGGACACGGATCCTCCAACAGGTCCAGAACGCGGTCTAGTACGACTTGGGCAGGCCCAGGGTCTGGTGGGAGACGTAGTTGAGGATCATCTCCCTGCTCACCGGGGCGATGCGGGCCACGCGCGAGGCCGTGATCAGGTGGGCGAGCCCGAACTCGCGGGTGAGGCCGTTGCCGCCGAGGGTGTGCACGGCCTGGTCGACGGCCTTCACGCAGGCCTCCCCCGCGGCGTACTTGGCCATGTTGGCGGCCTCACCGGCACCCGTGTCGTCACCGGCGTCGTAGAGGTGGGCGGCCTTCTGTGTCATCAGGCGGGCCAGTTCGAGGTCGATGTGGGCCTGGGCGAGGGGGTGGGCGATGGCCTGGTGGGCGCCGATGGGGGTCTTCCAGACGGTGCGCTCACGGGCGTACTCCAGGGCGCGGGAAAGCGCGTATCGGCCCATGCCGATGCCGAACGCCGCGGTCATGATGCGCTCGGGGTTGAGCCCGGCGAAGAGCTGGAGGAGCCCCGCGTCCTCGTCGCCGACGAGGGCTTCGGCGGGCAGCCGTACGTCGTCGAGGGTCAGCTCGAACTGTTTCTCCGCGGCGTTCAGTTCCATGTCGAGCTGTCGGCGCTCGAAGCCGGGGGTGTCGCGGGGGACGATGAACAGGCAGGGCTTGAGCCTGCCGGTGCGGGCGTCCTCGGTGCGGCCGACTATGAGGGTGGCGTCGGCGATGTCGACGCCGCTGATGAAGACCTTGCGGCCGGTCAGGAGCCAGTCGGTGCCGTCGCGGCGGGCGGTGGTGGTGATCCGGTGGCTGTTGGAGCCCGCGTCGGGTTCGGTGATCCCGAACGCCATCAGGCGGGTGCCGTCGGCGAGGGACGGGAGCCAGTCCCGCTTCTGGGCGTCGGTGCCGAAACGGGAGATGACGGTGCCGCAGATCGCCGGGGAGACGATCATCATGAGCAGGGGGTTGCCGGCGGCGCCCATCTCCTCCAGGACCAGGGAGAGTTCGGTGATGCCGCCGCCGCCTCCTCCGTAGGTCTCGGGGAGGTTGACGCCGATGTAGCCGAGCTTGGCGGCTTCCTGCCACAACTGCCGGTTGTCGGTGTCGAGGGTGCGGGGGTGGTTCTTGGCGAAGGTGGCTACCGCTTCGCGGAGGGACTTGTGCTCTTCGGATTCCATGAGGGTGGTCACTGTGCTCCTTCGGGTGCGGGTTCGTCGTGCCTGTTCGCGCCCACGCGGCGGAGCCGCATATTCGACGCGGCCCCGCCCCCCTATGCCTCCTGAACTACCGCCAGCAGAGAGCCGACCGAGACCTGCTGACCGGGTACGGCCTTCAGTTCCGTCAGCGTGCCCGTGGCCGGGGCGGTGATCCGGTGTTCCATCTTCATCGCCTCCAGCCACAGGAGGGGCTGCCCGGCCCGGACGCTCGCGCCCTCCGTCAGGCCCTCCGCGACGCGGACGACCGTGCCGGGCATGGGAGCGAGGAGGGAGCCGGGGGCGTGCTGGGCGGTGAGGTCGGGGAAGCGGGGCAGGGCGGTGAGGGTGGTGGTGTTGACGTGGACCCGGTCATCGCCGTAGCGGGCGACGTCGTAGCGGCGCCGTACGCCGTCGGATTCGAGGACGACGAGGCGGGCGTCGGCGTGGACGACGCGTACGCCGTCCGCGGTGAGGCCGGCGCGGGTGTGGCGGTAGCGGACCTCGTGTTCCTCGCCCGCCATGGTGTACCGCTTGACCTGGGGCTGTGACGGGACGTTCCGCCAGCCGCCCCCGAACCGGGAGCGGCCGTGGGCGTCGGCGAGGGCGGCGGCCAGGGGCGCGAGGGGGTCCGGGGCGGGTGACGTCAGGTCGGCCAGGTGGCGGTCGTAGAAGCCGGTGTCCATGCGGGCGGACGTGAACTCCTCGTGCCGCAGGGATCGTACGAGAAGGTCCCGGTTGGTGACCGGGCCGTGGATCGCCGCCCGTTCCAGGGCGCCTGCGAGGCGGCGGACGGCCTCCGCGCGGGTGGGCGCGTGGGCGACCGCCTTGGCGAGCATCGGGTCGTAGTGGACGCCGATGTCGTCGCCGTCGGTGTGACCGGTGTCCAGGCGGATGCCGTCGGGGACGGCGAGGCGGTGCAGACGGCCGGTCTGCGGGGCCCAGCCGTTCGCCGGGTCCTCGGCGTACAGGCGGGCCTCGACGGCGTGGCCGCGCGCGTGCGGGGGGTCGGCCTCCAGGGCGTGGCCCTCGGCGACCCGCAGCTGGAGGGCGACGAGGTCGACGCCGAAGACCTCCTCCGTGACGGGGTGTTCGACCTGGAGGCGGGTGTTCATCTCCAGGAAGTGCGCCCTGCCGTCGGCGACCAGGAACTCGACGGTCCCGGCGCCGGCGTAGCCGACCGCGCGGGCGGCGCGGACGGCCTGCCCGTACAGGTCCTGGGTGAGCGAGGCGCTCAGGCCCGGTGCGGGGGCCTCCTCGATGACCTTCTGGTGGCGGCGCTGGAGGGAGCAGTCGCGGGTGCCGAGCGTCCACACCGTGCCGTGGGTGTCGGCGAGGACCTGCACCTCGACGTGGCGGCCACCCTCCACATAGGGCTCGACGAACACCTCGCCGTCGCCGAAGGCGCTCGCGGCCTCCGCGCGGGCGGCGGTCAGTGCGGCGTCGAGGTCGGCGAGGCGCCGTACGACCCGCATGCCGCGTCCGCCGCCGCCGGCCGCGGCCTTCACCAGCACCGGCAGGTCGGTCTCGGTGACGTCGGTGAGGGGCGCTATGCCCATCAGTTCCTTGGCGCGGGTCTTGGACGCCATCGCCTCGATCGCCTCCGGCGGCGGCCCGATCCAGGTCAGGCCGGCGTCGGTGACGGCGCGCGCGAAGTCGGCGTTCTCGGAGAGGAAGCCGTAGCCGGGGTGGACGGCGTCGGCGCCGGCGGCGGTCGCCGCCTTCACGATCAGGTCGCCGCGCAGATAGGTGTCGGCGGAGGCGGCGCCCGGCAGCCGCACCGCCGCGTCGGCCACGCGCGCGTGCAGGGCGTTCTCGTCCGCGTCCGAGTGCACGGCGACCGTCCGGATGCCCGACTCGCGGCAGGTGCGGAAGACGCGGCAGGCGATCTCGCCCCGGTTGGCGACGAGGACAGTGCTGATCACAATGGGTCCCTCACATCCGGAAGACGCCGAAGCCACCGCGTGCGCCCTCGTAGGGTGCGGTGTGGACGGCGGACAGGCACAGGCCGAGGACGGTTCGGGTGTCGCGCGGGTCGATGACGCCGTCGTCGTGGAGCCTCCCGGACAGGAACATCGGCAGCGACTCGGACTCGATCTGCTGCTCCACCATGGCGCGCAGCGCGGCGTCGCCCTCGTCGTCGTACGGCTGTCCCTTCGCGGCGGCCGACTGGCGGGCCACGATGGAGAGCACGCCGGCGAGCTGCTGCGGGCCCATGACGGCGGACTTGGCACTGGGCCAGGCGAACAGGAAGCGGGGGTCGTAGGCGCGGCCGCACATGCCGTAGTGTCCGGCGCCGTAGGAGGCGCCCAGGAGGACGGAGAGGTGGGGCACGCGGCTGTTGCTGACCGCGTTGATCATCATCGCGCCGTGCTTGATGATGCCGCCCTGCTCGTACTCCCTGCCGACCATGTAGCCGGTGGTGTTGTGCAGGAAGAGGAGCGGGATGTCGCGCTGGTTGGCGAGCTGGATGAACTGGGCGGCCTTCTGCGACTCCTCGCTGAACAGCACCCCCCGGGCGTTGGCGAGGATGCCCACCGGATAGCCGTGCAGGCTCGCCCAGCCGGTCGTCAGGCTCGTCCCGTACAGCGGCTTGAACTCGTCGAAGTCGGAGGCGTCGACGATCCGGGCGATGACCTCGCGCGGGTCGAAGGGGGCCTTGAGGTCGCCGGGGACGATGCCGAGCAGGTCCTCCGGGTCGTACTTCGGTTGCTCGGCGAGCGGCGGATCGGGGTACGCCTTGCGGTGGTTGAGCCGGGCGACGACGCGGCGGGCCTGGCGGATCGCGTCGGGCTCGTCGACGGCGAAGTGGTCGGCCAGTCCCGAGGTGCGGGCGTGCATCTCGGCTCCGCCCAGTGACTCGTCGTCGCTCTCCTCGCCGGTCGCCATCCTGACCAGCGGCGGCCCGCCGAGGAAGACCTTCGCCCGTTCCTTGACCATGATCACGTGGTCGGACATGCCGGGGATGTAGGCGCCCCCGGCCGTGGAGTTGCCGAAGACGACGGCGATCGTCGGGATGCCGGCCGCGGACAGCCGGGTGAGGTCGCGGAAGATCGCGCCGCCGGGGATGAAGATCTCCTTCTGCGACGGCAGGTCGGCGCCGCCGGACTCGACCAGGCTGACGCAGGGCAGCCGGTTGGCGAGGGCGATGTCGTCGGCGCGCAGTGCCTTCTTCAGCGACCAGGGGTTACTGGCGCCCCCGCGCACGGTCGGGTCGTTGGCGGTGATCAGGCACTCGACGCCCTCGACGACGCCGATGCCGGTGACGAGGGAGGCGCCCACGGTGTACTCGCTCCCCCAGGCCGCCAGCGGCGACAGCTCCAGGAAGGGCGTGTCGGGGTCGAGGAGCAGTTCGATGCGCTCGCGGGCGAGGAGCTTGCCGCGCTTTCGGTGCCGGGCGACGTACTTCTCACCGCCGCCCGCGAGGGCCTTGGCGTGCTCGGCGTCCAGGTCGGCGAGCTTGGCGAGCATCGCCTCGCGGTTGGCCCGGTGGTCGGGGGCGGCGGGGTCCAGGGCGGAGGGCAGGACGGTCACAGCAGGGCCTCCGGTATGTCCAGGTGCCGGGCGCGCAGCCATTCGCCGAGCGCCTTGGCCTGCGGGTCGAATCGGGCCCGTGCGGCGACGCCCTCGCCGAGGAGGCCCTCGACGACGAAGTTCAGGGCGCGCAGGCCGGGGAGGGCGTGCCGGGTGACGGGCAGGTCGCGGGCCTCGGGGATCAGCTCGCGGAAGCGGTCGGCGGTCAGTTCGTGCGCGAGCCACCGCCAGGCCTCCTCCGTCCGCGCCCAGACGCCGACGTTGGCGTCCCCGCCCTTGTCGCCGCTGCGGGCACCGGCGACGAGGCCGAGGGGTGCGCGGCGGGTGGGGCCGGGCGGGAGCGGTGGCGGCGGAGGTGGTTCCGGTACGGCTTCGAGTACGGCCGTGTCCTTCGCGGGCGCCACCGGCACCCGGCGTCCGTCGTGCAGGACGGCCACGTGGTCCACGGCGTCCTGCGGGACGTGGACGGCCTCGAAGACGCCGTACGGGGCGCCCTTGGCCGGAGGGGCCAGGACGTGGAAGCCGGGGTAGCTGGACAGGGCCAGTTCGACGGCGGCTCCGCTCAGCGCCCGGCCGGCCTTCTCCGGGTCGGGGTCGCGTACGACGAGCCGCAGCAGGGCACTGGCCGTCTCCTCGGTGGGCGCGTCGGGCCGGTCGGTGCGGACGAGGTCCCAGCGGACGTCGGCGACCTCACCGAGGGCGGGCTCCATCTGGGCGCGGACCAGCGCGGCCTTGGCCTCGACGCCGAGTCCGGTCAGGACGAAGGCGACCTCGTTGCGGAAGCCGCCGAGCCGGTTGAGGCCGACCTTGAGCGTGGGCGGCGGCGCCTCGCCCCGCACGCCGTCGATCCGTACGCGGTCGGGCCCGTCCTGGGTGAGCCGTACGGTGTCCAGCCGGGCGGTGACGTCGGGGCCCGCGTACCGGGCGCCGCTCGTCTCGTACAGCAGTTGGGCGGTCACCGTGCCGATGTCGACGAAGCCGCCGGTGCCGTCGTGCTTGGTGACGACGCAGCTCCCGTCGGCGTGCACTTCGGCGAGCGGGAAGCCCGGCCGCCGTACGTCACCGTCCCGGAAGAACGCGTAGTTGCCGCCGGTCGCCTGCGCCCCGCACTCCAGCACGTGCCCGGCGACGACCGCGCCCGCCAGCCGGTCGTACTCCGCCGGCTGCCACCCGAAGTGCGCGGCGGCGGGCCCGGTGACCAGCGCGGCGTCGGTCACCCGCCCGGTGACGACCACGTCGGCGCCCGCGCGCAGGCACTCGGCGATGCCGAAGCCGCCGAGGTAGGCGTGCGCGGCCAGCGTCCCCGGATGGGCGGCGGTCAGGTCGTCGCCCTCGACGTGCGCGACCCGCACGGGGATGCCGAGCC
This sequence comes from Streptomyces mutabilis, assembly GCF_014649815.1. Taxonomy (GTDB): domain Bacteria; phylum Actinomycetota; class Actinomycetes; order Streptomycetales; family Streptomycetaceae; genus Streptomyces; species Streptomyces mutabilis. The sequence continues at coordinate 713,389 of NZ_BMTT01000002.1, forward strand.
GGTCGGCCAGCGCCCGTACGGCGTCGGCGAGTCCGGACGGGTTGAGCCCGCCGGCGTTGGCGACGGTCTTCACACCCCGCTCGTGGGCGAGGCCGAGGCACTCCTCCAGCTGCCGCAGGAAGGTGCGCGCGTACCCGGCGTCCGGATTCTTCAGCCGGTCGCGGCCGAGGACGAGCATGGTGAGTTCGGCGAGGTAGTCGCCGGTGAGGACGTCCAGGGGGCCACCGGTGAGCATCTCGCGCACGGCGTCGAAGCGGTCGCCGTAGAAGCCGGAGGCGTTGCCGATGCGGAGCACGCTCACTGGTCGGTTCCCTTCGGCGGGCGTCCGGCTCCCGGCGGTCCGGCGAAGGCCTGGGCGATGTCCAGCCAGCGGTCGGCGTCCGGGCCCTCGGCGGTGAGGGCGAGGTCGGCGCGGTGGGCGCGCTGGGTGGCCAGGAGGCAGAAGTCGAGGGCGGGGCCGGTGACGCGCTGCGGGGCGTCCTCGGGGCCGTACGTCCACAGGTCGCCGCCGGGGCCGGTGAGTTCGACGCGGAACTGCTCGGCGGGCGGGGTGAGTCCGTGGGCGGCGTGGGCGAAGTCCCGGGCGCGGACGCCGATGCGGGCGATGTGCCGCAGGCGGGCGGTGGGCGGGCGCGTGACGCCGAGGGTGTCGGCGACGTCGAGGCCGTGGGCCCAGGTCTCCATCAGGCGGGCGGTGGCCATGGAGGCGGCGGCCATGGGCGGGCCGTACCAGGGGAAGCGGGCGCCGGGGGACGAGGCGCGCAGCGCCTTGTCGAGGGCGGCGCGTCCGTCCCGCCAGGTGGCCAGCAGCGTGGCGGGTTCCAGTCGGGCGCCCTCCTCGGCGCCGTCGTCGACGTACCGGTCGGGTGCGGCGAGGGCCTGCTCGACCAGGGCACCGAAGCCGTCCTCGTCGGTGACGGCGACCAGGGCGGCCCGGTCGGTCCAGGCCAGGTGTGCGATCTGATGGGCGATCGTCCAGCCGGGCGCGGGGGTGGCGAACCGCCACTCCTCGGGGCTCAACCGGGCGACCAGCGCGTCGAGTTCCTCGCTCTCCTCGCGCAGGTCGTCGATGACGGGCGTCGGGTCGGACACGGGGCGCTCCCCTCGGGCACGCGGCGTGCGGGGCGGTGTGAGGTGGAGCATGGCAGGGAGATCCAGAAACAATCAAGCATGCTTGCATTGAAAATTTCGCTTTCCGCTCCATCGGCACCCCCTCCCCGCGCCCGCGGCGCCCCCGATCCAGCGGCGCCCCGCCCCGGGCGCGGCCTCAACCCGCCGAACTGTCGGTACAGGTGGGGTACGCGCAGTCGTGGAAGTCACTCGACTGTTCCGGCAGCACCCGGCCGTGGACCGTCCCCCTCGCCACGGGCGGCACCTGGCGCAGCGGCCTGATCTCCTGCACCAAGTCGTCGCTGCACGGCACCGCGGTACAGGCGCAGGGCTGGGCGGCGAGCAGCGAGTGCTCCGCCCCGACCGCGTACAGCGGCACGGCGGCACGCGCGGGCGCGCCCGTGGCCCGCGCCACGGGGCCCACCGCCGACTTCTCAGTCCTTCTTCGCGTGCCAGACCGTGAGATCGGCGTTGAGGAAGGCGAGTTCCGGCACTGCGGTCGACTTCGTCTGGACGACGAGCAGCGCGATGTCCCCGTTGCGGTGCCGGACGCAGATCTCCGTGCCGGCCGACGCCGCGGCCAGCTGGACACGGTGGCTCCTCTGGCCGGCCGTCATCAGGTCGCAGTGCTCGTACGTGGCACCCGGCTCGCCGAACATCAGCGTGAAGACGCTGGTGTCGCTCTCCAGCGCGCAGCCGACGTCCTCGCAGTCGAAGCGGATGTCCCCCTTGCGGTCCTCGCGCGTCTTCCCGTCGCTGAGGCTCAGTGAGGTGTCCGCGTCCACCGACCGGGGGCCGTAGGCGCGGGCTGGCGGCGTCGCCGTCCCGGCGGCGGAGCCGTCGGCCACCGATCCGGACGTGGCCGACGGGTCGGTCCCCCGTGCGGTCGACGGACCCGACCCCGTCGCGGCGGCCGATCCGGACTCACCGTCCCCGGGCGCGGACGACTCGTCCGCCTCCGCCCCCGTCCAGGGTGCTCCGGACGCCGCCGCGTCCCGGGCGCGGTCCCGGACGCCGTCCCACGCCACGTCCAGGACGGTCCACGCCGCCGTGATCACGAGCCCGCCCGCGGCCAGGGCGGCGGCCGCGATCAGGGCGACGCGTCTCCTGCGGCGCCTTCGTTCCTCCGGCCCGGCCGGCCGCTGCGGCGCGGTCGTGCCGTACGGACCGGCGGGCCACTGGGCGGCGCCCGGCGACCGTGCCGCACCCCGCCCCTGTGCGGTGGCGGGTCCCTGCGGGACGGCCACCGGTTGCGGGGCGGTCCACGGCCGCGTGTGCGCCGCGGTGCGATCCGGTGCCGGCTCCGGGGCCGGAGCGGGCGGCGGCACCGTCACTTCCGGCCCGGCGACCGCCCGCCAGACATCCGGCCCGCTCCCTGCCCCGACGTCCCGTCCCAGTTCCCGTCGGCACCACTCGACGACCTCCGCCGCGGTGGCCCGCTCCCCGGGGTCGGCGGCCATGCACCGGGCGATCAGCGGGCGGAGCCGCTCGGGCAGCCCCGACAGGTCGGGTTCGGAGTGCACGATCCGGTACAGCACGCTGACCGCGGGCCCGTCCCCGTAGAGCGGTTCCCCCAGTGCGGCGAACGCGGCCGTCTGGCCGAGCGAGAAGATGTCCGTGGCCGCCGTGACGTCGCCCCCGGACGCCTGCTCGGGCGCCATGTACTGGGGCGTTCCGATGGCGGTGCCCGTGGCGGTGTGCGCGGTGCTGTCGGCGGCGACCGAGATGCCGAAGTCGATGACGCGGGGCCCGTCGGAGGCGAGCAGCACGTTCGACGGCTTCAGGTCGCGGTGCACGATCCCCGCGCCGTGGATGGCCTGCAGCGCCTCGGCGACCCCCGCCATCAGCCACAGCACCGCCCCCACCGGCAGCGGGCCGCCCCGGGCGACGACGTCCGACAGGGCGGGGCCCGGCACGTACAGCGTGGCCAGCCAGGGCGGGGTGCCGTCCGCGTCGGCGTCGATCAGTTCGGCGGTGTAGGCGCCCTTCACCTTCCGGGCCGACTTGATCTCCCGGCCGAAACGCCGCCGGAAGGTCGGGTCGTCGGCCAGTTCGGACCGTACGACCTTGATGGCCACCGGGCGGCCGCCCTGGGTGTGCGAAAGGTAGACCCGCCCCATGCCGCCGGCGCCGAGCCGGGCGGCCAGGCGGTAGCCGCCCACCGCGTGTGGATCGTCGTCCTGCAAAGGCTGGAAGACGTCGGCCGTGTGGTTCATCGGTTCCCTCCCCATGATCCCGATGAGATGACCCGTCCGCAGCCTATGCGGTGCGGTCGAACGCCGGTCCGGCCGGGGCGGCGCTCGTGATCAGTTCCCCGGGTGCAGGTCCGGGGCCGCCTTCGCCCGCCCACGTCCCATCTGGGTCCGCACCGCCCCCATGCTCGCCGCGATGACGAGTGCGATGGCGGCGGCCTGGGTCGCGGACAGGGCCTGGTCGAGGACGAGGAAACCGGCCGCCGCGGCGATGGCGGGCTCCAGACTCATGAGGATGGCGAAGGTGGGGGCCGGCAGGCGGCGCAGGGCGAGGAGTTCGAGGGTGTACGGCAGTACGGAGGAGAGCAGCGCGACCCCGGCGCCCAGCGCCAGCGTCATCGGGTCGATCAGCTCGGCGCCCGACTCGGCGATGCCCAGCGGCAGGAACAGCACCGCACCGACCGCCATCGCGAGGGCCAGCCCGTCGGCCTGCGGGAAACGGCGGCCGGTGCGGGCGCTGAAGAGGATGTACGCCGCCCACATGACCCCCGCCGCGAGCGCGTAGGCGGCACCGACCGGGTCGAGGCCGTCGAAGCCGCCGCCGCTGAGCAGGAAGACGCCGGCCAGGGCGAGCCCGGCCCAGACCAGGTTGACCGCGCGCCGCGAGGCGAAGACGGACAGGGCGAGCGGGCCGAGCACCTCCAGGGTGACGGCGGGGCCGAGGGGGATGCGGTCGACGGCCTGGTAGAAGAGGCCGTTCATGCCGGCCATGGCGATGCCGAAGACGACGACCGTGCCCCAGTCGGCCCGCGAGTACCCGCGCAGGCGGGGCCGGCAGACGAGCAGCAGCACGACGGCGGCGACCGCCAGCCGCAGCGTCACCACGCCGAGCGCACCGGCCCGCGGCATCAGGCTCACCGCCAGCGCGGCACCGAACTGCACGGACAGACCGCCGGCCAGGACGAGACCGACGGGCCCGAGGGACCCCCACCGCCCGCCCTGCGCGCCGTCCGGCGCGGGGGACCGGCCGGTGGCCTGACCGGTGGCGGGCGCTGCCCCGGGGCCCGCCGTGGAGGCGGGGGCGGCCGGGGTGGGGGTGCCGGGGGTAGCGCTGGGGGTACTCACGGGTGCTCCGGGACGGTCAGCGGGACGGGTTCGTTCATCGAGCTGTACGGCACGGTCCACAGTAGTGGACCAGGACAGGCGCGTACTCCTGCCATGCAACTGTCGGGGGCGGGGAACGCCGCTGTCAACGGACATCCGATCCGTGGGCGCCCTCCCCCGGATCGGCCCGCCCGCCGAGGAGGTAGCGTCCGCCCTGTGAGACGACTCATTGCCCGCCTGTGGCGCGTCCTGCGCCCGGTCCAGAGCCGTGTGATGTGGCTGCTGCACACGAAGTACGTGGTCGGCGTGACCGGCGTGGTGCGCGACGACCGGGGCCGGGTCCTGCTGCTGAAGCACCGGATGTGGCCGCCGGGCCGCCAGTGGGGGCTGCCGAGCGGCTTCGCGCGCAAGGGTGAGGACTTCCGGCGGACGGTGGTCCGCGAGGTGCGGGAGGAGACCGGCCTCGATGTGGAGGTGGGCCGCCTGGTCATGCTGAACAGCGGCCTGCGCACCCGCCTGGAGGTGGCCTACGAGGCCCGTCTGCTCGGCGGTGATCTGCGCATCGACCCGCTCGAGATCCTGGAGGCCCGCTGGTGCCGACCGGACGACCTGCCCGAGGACGTCCAACCGGTGTGCCGTCCGCTGGTGCGGGGCGAGACGGCTGCCTGAATCGCTTTCGCAGGACGTGTCGAAAGCGCCGGCCCCCGATCGACGCAAGGGTGAAGGCAGCACACTCCACCACCCCGGGAGCACCCCCCATGACCACCACCGTGACCGCGGACCTGGCCAGCACCCTCGACGGCTACGTCGCCGGCCCGAACGTCACCCTCGACAACCCGGGCGGTGACGGCGGCGAGCCGATCTTCGCCTGGATCCACAACCTGGCGAGCTGGCGGGAACGCCAGGGCATGACCGGAGGGGTGGAGAACCGCGACTCGGAGCTGCTCCGGGAGTGGTTCGACGCCACGGGAGCGGTGGTCATGGGCCGGATGATGTACGACACGGGCGAGGAGTTCTGGGGCGAGGACCCGCCCTTCCGCACCCCGGTCTTCGTCCTCACCAACCGCCCCCGCCCCGCCCTGGTCAAGAAGGGCGGCACCACCTTCACCTTCGTCACCGACGGCATCCACAGCGCCCTGGAGCAGGCGAAGACCGCCGCCGGAGACCGCAACGTCGACATCGCGGGCGGCGCGGACACGGTGCGGCAGTACCTCGGGGCGGGCCTCATCGACGAGCTCCAGCTCCACGTGGTCCCCACGCTCCTCGGAGCCGGACTGCGGCTCTTCGAGGGACCGGGCGCGGTCCGGCGCGACCTCGAACCGGTTCGGGTGGTGCACACTCCCCTGGCCACCCACCTGAAGTACCGCCTCGGGCAGTGATCCGGAGAGCGGCCGACGACGGCAGCCGCCTCGTCCGGGCCACCTTCGGCGGACGGCCCGTCGCCCGTGCCGGGCGACAGCCACGCGGAGCCGTCGGCCGCGTCGCCGCCCAGCTCGGCCACCACCAGCTCGGCACGGCGGTCGCCGTCCAGGTCGGTGAGGGCCACCGCCGAGCCGAAGCCCGTTCGCTCGCCCGAGCCGGGGAAGGTGCCGCCTTCGAAGACCCGGGCGCCCTCGCCGGTCAGTCCGTCCGGGCCGCCCGCCGGGAACAGCACCTGCTCGGGGCCCGGTTCGGCGTACGGGTCCCATCGCGGCGCCCCGGCCGCCGAGTCCGCGTATCCGTCACCGTTCACGTCCCCGGTGTCCAGGGAGATGAAGCCGGCGTCCTCGTCCTGGGGCTCCTCGCCGGGCACGCCCGGCGTGTCGCGGTCGATCGTCGTCCTGCGCTTGCTCGGCCCCGATTCCGACCCGTACACCACCGTCACCGAGCCGCGGCTCGCGTCGCCGCCCCGGGGGCTGAGGACCAGGTCGCCGCAGCCGTCGCCGTCCACGTCACCGACGGCCGCCGTCGCCGCGTCGGGGAGGTCCGCTCCGTCGGGCTGGGTGAGACCGTTCGGGCCGCCCTCGAAGTAGCCGACCGGCCATGGCGTCTAGGACCAAGTGGCGTCCGGCGACCAGGCGTCGTGGACGGTCACCAGCTCGTCGGCGCCGTCGCCGTCGAGGTCCCCGGCGACGAGGTCGACGTAGTTCGCGGAGTCGACGTTCCCCGCGGGCCGGCGCGGGGCCGGGACGGCGGCCGTCTCCGCCGGGGTGCCGTCCCTCTCGAACGGCCCCTTGAGCAGCCCCTTCCCGGAGCCCAGCCCGAGACCGGATCGGTGTGCCCGTCGCCGTCGAAGTCACCCGCGGCGAGCTGCTCGTCCAGGATCGGGTCGATGTCCCAGGAGACGTGACTGGTGTCCGTCCCCGGCACCCGGGTGGCGCGGGACAGCCCCGGTCGCCGAGCCCCACATGACGATCACGCTCGGCCTCCAGTCGAAGACGGCGGCGGCGAGGTCGGTGTACCCGTCCTCGTCGAGGTCGCGGGCGACCACGTCGGACCCGAAGAAGCTCTCGTCTCGGTTCTTCCCCGGTATGCCGGGGTCGTCCTGCGTGAGGTGCTGACAGCGTGTCGGCCCCGTCCCGTCCCCCTCCCCGTACGCCACCTCGATGCTGCCGCCTCCGGCCCCGCCCTCCACGTCCCCCTGCGAGCCGAAGGCCAGGTCGGGGTGACCGTCCCCGTCGAAGTCGGCGGCGGGGGTGGTCTCGGACGCGGGCCGCTGTGTCACCGGCGCGGTGCCGTGCACCGAGGTCCGGCAGTCGTGCGGCGCTGTGACGTCGGTCGCGGAGTCGCCCGCGATCACCGCACCCGTGACGGCGGCCAGCGCGACAAGGGCCGCACCGCCCACCACGAACCACTCCCGCTCACCGACGCGCCGCCGCGCCCCTCCCCCTCGACCACCCGAACCGTCCATACAGACATCACGCAGCGGCTGTCCGGCACGGTTCCGGTCAAGCCGGGTCGGCGCCACTGCCTCCCGGCCGCTCGGCGACGAAGGAACCGAGGCCGACCTCGGCCCGGATCAGCCCTTCCGCCTTGAGGTGGGCCAGCGCCTTCTGCGCAGTCGAGGCGGCAATGCCGAACTCGGCCGACAGCTCGACCACCGATGGAACCCGGCTGCCCACGGAGTAGGTGCCGTCAGCGATACGCGCCTCAATGGCAGCGGCGACCTGCCGCCAGACGGGCCGGGTGCGTGTCGAGCTCGGGAGTCATGCGGTGGACGCTAATACGGCGCGGTAGACCGCGCGACCGCGGTAGACCGCGCTGGCTACTCCAGATGAATGCCCCCGCGACGGGTGGAGCCGTCCGGGGGCGCGGCCACCAGCTGAGACCCCTGAGGAGCTGATGACATGCCGTACCTTATCGGCCGCCTCGTCACCTGGGCGGCCCCGCTTCTCGAACCCCGAGGCACTCACCGCCGCACCGGCCCGCGCCCGGCAACCCTCACCGCACCGCTTTCTTCGTCCACTATTGGCATCGTCCCCCTCCCCACCCACCGCAGCCCCTACGGCCTGCCCCCCACCCTCGACGGCACGGGCACCGTGGCCGTACGCCCGTGTGTCGTCCTCCCCGCCCCGTACGAGCTGGGGGCAGCGGCATGACGGCACCGCGCGAACCCCGCCTGCTCCCCTGGTCCGGACCCGAGGGCAAGCCCGACTGTGTTCACGCCTTCTTCGAACTCCACCTGCGCGGCATCCCCCAGCCTCTGCTCGACGGCCCCACGGCGTCCCGCCCCGAGGTCGAGTTCCACCGGCCATGGCCTCCGTCACTCCGGCCGCTGCTCCAGCCCCTCCGCCAGCACCTCCGCCAGATGCCGCCCCCGCACCCCCGCCAGCTGCTCCAGCTGCGTCCGGCACGAGAAGCCGTCCGCCAGGACCACCGCCCCGGCCGGCGCCTCGCGCACCGCCGGGAGCAGCTGGTCCTCGGCACAGGCGACGGAGACCTCGTAGTGGCCGTCCTCGAAACCGAAGTTGCCCGCGAGGCCGCAGCAGCCGCCGCCCAGCTCGCCGGTCAGGCCCGCCGCCTCGCGCAGGCGGCGGTCGGCCGCGTCGCCCAGGACCGCGTGCTGGTGGCAGTGGGTCTGGCCGGTGACCGGACGGTCCACGGCGGGCGGGGTCCAGTCGGGGGCGTGACACTCCAGTGCCTCCGCGAAGGTCAGGACGCGGGCCGCGAGCCGAGCGGCTCGCGGATCGTCGTGCAGCAGCTCCGGCAGGTCCGTGCGCAGGGCGGCGGCGCAGCTCGGTTCCAGGACGACGACCGGTGCCGAGGTCTCCAGCACCGGGGCCATCAGGTCCAGCGTGCGGCGCATCACCGCTCGGGCGCGGTCCAGTTGGCCCGTCGACACGTACGTCAGTCCGCAGCAGACCCGGCCCCTGCGGGCGGCCAACAGTGCCAGAGCCGACCTCGACGTACCGTCCCCGACCACCGCACGCCCCCACAGCGTCGGCGGCAGCACCACCCGCAGCCCCGCCGCCTCCAGCACCCGTACGGCCGCCCGGCCCACGGAGGGTGAGAGGTGCTCCGTGAAGGTGTCGGGCCAGAGGACCACCAACTCGCCCTCTCCGCGCGGCCCGCCGCGCCCGCGCCACCACCGGCTGAACGTCTCCCCCGCCAGCCGCGGCACCTCCCGCTCCCCCGCGATCCCGCCCAGCCGTTTCGCCACCGCCGACAACGGCCCCACCGACGCCAGCGCGTTGACGACCGGCGCCACCCGCGCCCGCGACGCCCAGCGCAGCCACACCGGCAGCCACCCCATCGCGTAGTGGGCGGCGGGGCGGCGACGGCCCGCGTAATGGTGGTGCAGGAACTCCGCCTTGTACGTGGCCATGTCGACCTCGACCGGGCAGTCGGAGCGGCAGCCCTTGCAGGACAGGCACAGGTCGAGGGCGTCGCGGACCTCCGTCGACCGCCAGCCGTCCGTCACCAGTTCACCGGCGAGCATCTCGTGCAGCAGGCGGGCGCGGCCCCGCGTGGAGTGCTCCTCCTCCCCCGTCGCCCGGAACGACGGGCACATCACGCCCGAGCCGGTCACCGACGTCGTACGGCACTTCGCGACGCCGACGCAGCGGCGCACCGCCGCCGAGAAGTCGCCCCCGTCGGCGGGGTAGCCGAACTCCACGTGCACCGGCTCGCGCGGCAGGACGGAGAAGCGGAGGTTCGCGTCGAGCGGGGCCGGGCGGACCAGCATGCCCGGGTTGAGGAGGTCGTCCGGGTCCCAGACGCCCTTCGCCCGCTCGAAGAGGGCGACGGTCTCCTCGCCGTACATCCTGGGCAGCAGTTCCGCCCGCGCCTGCCCGTCGCCGTGCTCCCCGGAGAGCGAGCCGCCGTGCGCGACGACCACGTCCGCCAGTTCCTCCGAGAAGCGGCGGAAGCGGGCGACCCCGGCTTCCGTCAGCAGGTCGAAGTCGACGCGTACGTGGATGCAGCCGTCGCCGAAGTGGCCGTACGGGGTGCCGCGCAGGTCATGGGCGGCGAGCAGCGCCCGGAAGTCCCGCAGGTAGCCGCCCAGGCGGGCCGGCGGCACCGCGCAGTCCTCCCAGCCGGGCCACGCCTCCGCACCGTCCGGCATCCGCGTCGCCGTGCCGCTCGCGTCCTCCCGGATGCGCCACAGCCTCCGCTGACCGGCCGGGTCGGTCACCACCAGCGTGTCCACGACGTCCGCCGCCCGCACCACCGCCTCCGCGCGCGCCCGCGCCTCGGCCTCCGAATCGCCGCCCGTCTCCACGAACAGCCACGCCCCGCCCCGCGGCAGCCCCCGCGTGGACGGGACGAGGTCCACCGCCATGCCCTCCACTGTCAGGGGCCCGAGCGGCAGCAGCCCGGCAGCGGCCTCCGCCGCCCCCGCCTCGTCGGCGTATCCGAGGACTGCCAGCGCACGGGCCCTCGGCGCCTCGACCAGCCCGATCACCGCCTCCGTCAGCACGCCCAGCGTGCCCTCCGAGCCGCAGAAGGAGCGGGCCACGTCCGCGCCGTTCTCCGGCAGCAGCGCGTCCAGCGCATAGCCGGAGATGCGGCGGGGGAGGTCCGGGAAGCCGGTGCGCAGACGCGCCAGGTCGCCGTCGACCAGCTCGCGCAGGCCCTGTGGCGCCCCGGCCCAGTCCCGCCCGAGCCGCAGGGACCGCCCCCGCGCCGTGAGCACCGTCAGCTCCCGCACGCTGTCCGCCGTCGTGCCCCATGCCACCGAGTGGGAGCCGCAGGAGTTGTTGCCGATCATGCCGCCGAGGGTGCAGCGGCTGTAGGTGGAGGGGTCGGGGCCGAAGCGCAGGCCGTGCGGGGCGGCGGCCTCCTGGAGGCGGTCGAGGACCAGGCCGGGCTGGACGACCGCGGTGCGGGCCTCGGGGTCGAGCGAGAGCAGCCGGTTCATGTGCCGGGTGAAGTCCAGGACGACGCCCGTGCCCGTCGCCTGCCCGGCGATCGACGTGCCGCCGCCCCTCGCGACCACCGGCGTCCCGTGCTCCCGGCAGACCTCCAGCGCCGCCGCCACGTCGTCGGCGTCCCGGGGTGCCACCACGCCGAGCGGCACCCGCCGGTAGTTGGACGCGTCCATGGTGGTCAGCGCCCGGGACGTGACGTCGAATCCGACCTCGCCGCGTACGGCCCTGCGCAGTGCTGCCTCCAGATCGGTCATGCCCTCCAGCATGAGCGCTTGTGGCTTGGCACAGGTCCGCAAGGCGGAGATCTCGTCTCATCGGACGGACATGTCTCCGTCCGGTTTGGCCGACGGGATACGCTCCGGCACGTGGCTGAGATCCAGATTCCTGCTGACATCAAGCCCGCGGACGGTCGATTCGGCGCGGGTCCCTCCAAGGTGCGGGTGGAGGCGCTGGACGCCCTGGCCGCCACCGGTACGTCCCTGCTCGGCACCTCCCACCGCCAGGCGCCCGTCAAGAACCTGGTCGGCAAGGTCCGTGAGGGCATCTCCGAGCTGTTCCGGCTCCCCGACGGCTACGAGGTGGTCCTCGGCAACGGCGGCTCCACCGCGTTCTGGGACATCGCGACCCACGGCCTGATCGAGAACAAGTCGCAGCACCTGAGCTTCGGCGAGTTCTCCTCCAAGTTCGCCAAGGCCGCCAAGCTGGCGCCCTGGCTGGCCGAGCCGACCGTCGTCTCCGCCGACCCGGGCACGCACCCCGAGGCGCGGGCCGAGGCCGGCGTGGACGTGTACGCGTTCACCCACAACGAGACCTCGACCGGCGTCGCCATGCCCGTCAAGCGGGTCGTCGGCGCCGACGAGGGCTCCCTCGTGCTGGTCGACGCGACGTCCGGCGCCGGCGGCCTGCCGGTCGACATCGCCGAGACCGACGTCTACTACTTCGCCCCGCAGAAGTCCTTCGCCTCCGACGGCGGCCTGTGGATCGGCGTCTTCTCCCCGGCGGCGATCGAGCGCGCCGAGCGGATCCACGCGAGCGGCCGGCACGTCCCGGAGTTCTTCTCGCTGCCGACCGCGATCGACAACTCCCGCAAGAACCAGACGTACAACACCCCGGCGCTGGCCACCCTGTTCCTCCTCAACGAACAGCTTGAGTGGATGAACGGCCAGGGCGGCCTGGACTTCACCACCGGCCGCACCAAGGACTCCTCGACCCGCCTGTACACCTGGGCGGAGGAGGCCAAGTACGCCACCCCGTTCGTCTCCGACCCGGCCAAGCGGTCCCAGGTCATCGGCACCATCGACCTCTCCGACGACATCGACGCCGCCGCGGTCGCCAAGGTGCTGCGCGCCAACGGCGTCGTGGACACCGAGCCGTACCGCAAGCTCGGCCGCAACCAGCTGCGCGTCGCGATGTTCCCGGCGATCGACCCGGCGGACGTCGAGGCGCTGACGAAGTGCGTCGACTACGTGATCGAGAAGCTCTGACGCGACACGCTCGCAGTACGACGGTGAGGGGCGCCCGGCGATCAGCCGGGCGCCCCTCACTGCTCCCCCGCGCCTACCGGCTGAGCCGCTGGAAGCGTCGCACTGCCAGCGGCAGGAAGATCGCCGTCAGCACCACCGGCCACACCCCCGCCATCAGCAGCGCGTGCTGCTCGACCCAGGAGTCGCCGCCGCCGACCGGCGTGCCGAACAGCTCGCGGGCCGCCGCGGCCGTGGAGGAGATCGGGTTCCAGGCGGCCACCCAGCCCAGCCAGTCCGGCATGAGCTGCGGGGCGACGAAGATGCTGGAGATCATCGTCAGCGGGAACGCGACCGCGAACAGGCCGCCCGCCGCCTCCGGGTTGGGGACGAGGAGCCCCAGCCACACGCCGATCCAGATCAGCGCGAACCGCAGCCACAGCAGCAGTCCGAACGCGGCCAGGAATCCCCAGCCGCCGTCCGGCCGCCAGCCCATGGCCAACGCCGTCAGCATCATGATGGCCAGCTCGGCGCAGGCGACGACCAGATCCGTGACCCCCCGCCCGGCCACCACCGCCGACGACGACATCGGCATGGAGCGGAACCGGTCGATGACGCCCTTCGTGGAGTCGTGGACGACTACCGTCGCGGTGTTGATGAACCCGAAGGCCATGGTCATCACGAACATGCCCGGCATCAGGAAGTCCTTGTAGTCCCCGCCGCCGGGCACGGTCATCGCGCTGCCGAAGACATAGCCGTAGAGGAGGACGGACAGGATCGGGAAACCCAGCTGCCAGGCGATGTTGACGGGCTGGCGCTGGTAGTGGGTCAGGCCGCGGCGGACTATGTTGCCGCAGTCGGCGAGGAGCCAGTACAGCCGGCCGCGCTCGGGCGGGGCCGGCGTCAGGTCGAGGGCGCTCATGCCGCCACCGCGTCCTTCTCCGCGGCGTCCGCACGGTCCGCACGGTCCGTGCGGTCCGTGCGGTCCGTGCGGTGTCCGGTCAGGCGCAGGAACACGTCGTCGAGGCTCGGCCTGCGCAGCCCGATGTCCTCCACCCGGACACCTTCGTCCTGGAGGGTGCGCGCCACCTCGGTCAGGGCCGACACCCGGTCGGTGACCGGGGCGTGCACGCGCAGCGTCCCCTCGTCGGTCTCGGGTTCGCCCTCGCAGACCCGGGCGACCGTCTTCACCACCCGCCCGATCTCGGACCGCTCGGCCACGACGACCTCGATCCGGTCGCCGCCGACCAGGTTCTTCAGCCCGTCCGGGGTGTCGTCGGCGATGGCCCGGCCCCGGTCGATGACGGTGATGCGGGACGCCAGCTTGTCCGCCTCCTCCAGGTACTGCGTGGTCAGCAGCACGGTCGTGCCGCTCGCCACCAGCGACCGGACCGAGTCCCAGACCTCGCCCCGGCTGCGCGGGTCCAGACCCGTGGTCGGCTCGTCCAGGAACAGCACGGACGGGGCGAGGATCATCGACGCGGCGAGGTCGAGACGCCGCCGCATGCCGCCGCTGTACTTGCCGACGCCCCGGTCGGCGGCGTCGGTCAGGTCGAACTGCTCCAGCAGCTCGACGGCGCGCGCCCGCGCCCGCCTGCCGCCCAGGTGGAACAGCCGCCCGAACATCTCCAGGTTCTGCCGGCCGGTCAGCACCTCGTCCACGGCCGCGTACTGGCCGGTCAGGCCGATCCGCGCCCGTACTTCCCGCGCCTGCCGGGCGACGTCGAGGCCGGCCACCTCGGCCCGTCCCCCGTCCAGCCGGATCAGCGTGGACAGGATGCGCACGGCCGTGGTCTTGCCCGCGCCGTTCGGCCCCAGCAGCCCGTGCACGGTGCCCTCGCGGACGGCCAGGTCGAAGCCGTCGAGGGCGCGTTTGTCGCCGTACCGCTTCTCCAGCCCCTCGGCCCGTACCGCGTGCCCGTCGCTCATGGTCGGTCCCCCTTTCACTCCACAACTGAGTACACCGTACCCGTTTGCGCGTACGCCGTACCCAGTTTCTGTCCGCGCACCTAGACTGGCCCCATGGCGAGCGGTACGGAGACCAGCGGCAGCGGTGACATCAACCGCACCCTGGAACTGTTGTGGGACAGCGGCCGGCGACCCAGCCGGGGGCCCAAGCCGGGGCTGACGCTGGAGCGGATCGTGGAGGCGGCCGTCGAGGTCGCCGACCGGGACGGGTTGGGCGCGGTCTCGATGCGCCGCATCGCCACGGAGCTGGGCACCGGCACCATGTCCCTGTACCGCTACGTCCCGGGCAAGGGCGAGCTGCTCGACCTGATGCTGGACCGCGTGCAGCGCCCCTCCGAGGACCCCGACGACCTCGGCGACGGCGACTGGCGCTCGGCGCTGGAGGCCCTCGGCCACGCCACGCTCGCCCTCTACCGCCGGCACACCTGGCTGCTGGAGGTCAACCAGTCCCGCCCGGTCCTCGGCCCGGCCGCGCTGGACGGCATGGAGAAGGTGCTCGCCCGGATCAGGCCGATGGGTCTGACCGACCCGGAGCTGGTGTCGACGATCGTCATGATCGACGGGTACGTGGTCGGGGCCGCCCGCACGCAGGTGTACCAGGAGGAGGCGGAACGCACCTCCGGGATGACGGACGCGCAGTTCTGGCGGGCCCAGGAGCCGGCGCTGGTGAAGGCCATGACCAGCGGGCGCTACCCCGTGCTGGCCTCCCTGTCCGAAGACGCCTTCGGCACCGGCTTCGACCACTTCGAGTTCGGGCTGCGGCGCATCCTGGACGGGCTGGAGGTGCTGGTGGCCGCGCGGCGCGCGGCGGACGGGCCGGCGACGGACGGGTCAGCGGCCGCGGAACAGCCGTCGTAGTCCGAACAGGACGGCGCACGCCACGAGCAGCCCGACCGCCCCGACCTTGAGCGTGTCCCCGCCCGGACCGTCGGCCCCGTCGGCGCCCCCGCCCGAGGCACCGGACCCGCCCCCGCCCGACCCACTGCTCCGGCCCGGCGCGTCCTCGGCCTTGACCGGGCTGTTGACGCCCTCCATGCCGAGCAGCAGCTTCTCCCCGTCGGGGGTGTAGGTGACGGACTCCCCCTGCCCCAGCGGCACACTGATCCGCCCCTTGCGCTGGATCTTCCCGCCGTTCCAGTCGTACCAGACGCCCCCGAGGTACCCGCGCACGGCGAGCGTCTTCCCGTCCGGGGAGAAGGCGGCGTCGGTGGCCCAGAGCTCGACGGGGGCGGTGGGCCGGAAGACGTTGGCGCCGGAGGCGGAGAGCTTCTCGGGGCCCTCGTACAGATGCCCGCCGTCCTCGTGCTTGTCGATGATGTAGACCCGCCCGGTCGTCGGGTGGACGGCCATCGACTCGGCGTCGCGGGAGCCGTCCGCGTACTTCACGACGTACTGCGTCGCCTTGACCGTCTGGTCCCTCAGTTCCGTCGGCTCGGGCAGCTCGTAGATCCACACGTACGGCCAGGACACGCCGTCGTTGTCCCCGATGTCGCCGACGAAGATCCGGTTGTCCGGCCCGATGGAGATCGCCTCGACGTCCCGGGGCGTGCCCACGCCGGAGAGGGCGACGCGCGCGACGGTCTCGCCGGTGGAGCCGTCCACGGCGTACAGGTAGGGGCCGTTGTCCTGGTCGTTGTGCGTCCAGTAGACGCCGGGGTGGAGGCGGGAGGCGGCGAGGCCGCTGGACTCGGTGATGCGCGGGTCCTTGATCGTGAAGCCGTCGCTCCCGTCGTCCCCGTCGGCGGCGGAGGCGGGCACGGCGAACGCGCCCGCGAGGAGGGCCGAGGCGAGGACGGCGAGAGATCGGCGCATGCGCCAAGCCTGCCATCCCGCACGGGCGTTCACGTCGGCGGTCACCCTGCGTGGCCGGACTCACATCGCGCCGGTCGGGCCCATCGTCCATGATGAGCGGATGCTCAGGTTCATGTTCGTCGGTGACTCCATGACGATCGGGAGCGCCGGCGAACACACGTGGCGCTACCGGCTGTGGCGGCACCTGCGCGACTCCTGCGGTCGCCCCTTCACGTTCGTGGGCCCGCGCGAGACGCTGCACGACCCGTCGACGGACGAGCCGACCTCGTACGCCTACGCCGACCCGGACTTCCCCCGCGCCCACCTGGCGGGCTGGGGCGAGGGCTGGCACCACATGACCCCGGTCATCGGCGAGACGGTACGGTCCTGCCGCGCGGACGTGCTCCTGGTCTCGCTCGGCCTGATCGACCTCGGCTTCTACACCAACGCCGAGCAGACCGCCGACAACGTCCACGCCTTCGTGGCGGACGCCCGCTCGGCGAACCCGCGGGTCCGCATGGCCGTGATGCCGGTGCTGCACAACGTCCGGGTGGACGCCGACGAGACGTTCGCCGGGCAGGTCCACCGCTTCAACGAACTCCTGGCGAAGACGGTCGCCGACCTCGACGAACCGGGCTCCTCCCTGCTTCTCGTCCCGCCGCCTCAGTCGTACGACTTCCACGTCGACACCCACGACGGCACGCATCCCAACGCGAGTGGCGAGCACCTCATCGCGGGCGCGTTCGCGGAGGCGATGGGCGAGGGGTGGGGGCTGGGCGGGCCCTACTCGGCCGCTTCCCCGTAGGTCTCCCGGATCGCCCGGACCATGTGGTCGGCGCAAGGGCGCACGCCTTCGTCCCAGTGCTCGTCGTGCTCGTGCCCGAGGTAGACGGCGCGGGCGTGGGCCAAGGGCTCGCGGTACCCGGCGGGCAGCCGGGCGAGGGCCCAGTCGGCCGCCGCGTCCTTCGACCGGATCCCGCCGGTGACGAGCGTGCTCCAGATCCGGGCGAGGGTGAGCAGGACGTTGCGGGTGTCCGGCTCCAGCTCGGCCGTCAGCTCCGGCAACCCGGCGACGATCGCCCGCCGCAGGTCCGTGTGCGGGACGGGGTCGAGGAGGGCGGCGGGCCGTGCAGCGGGGTGTCGGCGCGCAGCACCATGGTCAGGAGCGGGGCCAGGTCGGGGTCGTCCTCGGGCCCGGGGACGTGGCCGCGCTCGTAGGCGGCGCGCAGCCACTCGCCGTAGAGGTAGTCGCGGCGGGGCGGGTAGCGCCACGGCCGGACGTCGCCGTGGACGACGACGATCAGCTCGACGGGGCGGCGCCCTGCGCCTTGGGACACCGTCAGCAACTCTTCCGTGAGTGCGGCGCGTCGCGCGTGCGTCGTGGGGTTCCGTACGACGACGAGCAGATCGAGGTCGCTGTGCGGGCGCAGGCCGCCGAGGGTGGCGGAGCCGTGCGCGTAGACGCCGAGCACGGCGTCGTGGCCGAGGTGGCGCCGGACCAGGGTGACGAGGTGGTCGGTGCGGTCCCGCTCTGGCATATGCGCGTCCTCCCGTGCCCCGGTCGCCGTGCGTATCGTTTGTACCGCGCGGCTGTAACCGTCGTCGGGGCAGCCGGGGAGGAGCGCCACGATGACCGTCGTAGACGACAGGATCGCCATGGCCGACGCCAACACGGAGTGCTTGGACGAGTGGTTCAAGCGGCTGGAGCGGATGCCCGTCCCCGAAGGATTCCGGGTCGAGATCGTCGAGGGCAACGTCCACATGACACCGCAGCGCGACACGCACTGGGCAATCATCCGCCGGATCGTACGGGCCATCGAGGACCGTTTCGGTATGGACGTATTGGTCCTCTCGGACGTCCGCATCGACTTCCCGGGCCCCATGAACGGCTTCTGCCCGGACGTGGCCAAGCTCCGCGACGGCGCGGAGCATGACGAAACGGGCCACCGGCGATACCAGGACGTCGAGTTCGTCGCCGAGGTCATCTCCCAGGGCACCGCCGCCAACGACTATGGCCCCAAGAAGCTCGCCTACGCCACCGCCGAGGTCCCCCTCTACCTCATCGCCGACCCGTACCAGGGCCGCTGCCACGTCTTCACGCACCCCAAGGACGGCGACTACACGACCGAGACCCGCGTCGCCTTCGGACAGGAACTGGACCTCACCGACACCGTCCTCGGCCTCACCCTGAGGACCGACACCTTCCCCCGCGACTGACCCACCCGACCCGCTTGCCTGGAGCGCACTCCAAGCCGTTGGCTTGGGGACCATGGAGTACACGCAGCTGGGACGCACAGGACTCAAGGTCAGCCGGCTCGTCCTCGGGACGATGAACTTCGGTCCGCAGACCGACGAGGCCGACAGCCACGCCATCATGGACGCGGCGCTGGACGCCGGCATCAACTTCTTCGACACCGCCAACGTGTACGGCTGGGGCGAGAACAAGGGCCGCACCGAGGAGATCATCGGCAACTGGTTCGCCAAGGGCGGCGACCGGCGCGACAAGACCGTGATCGCCACCAAGGTGTACGGCAACATGGGCGCCGACGGCGAGGCATGGCCCAACCACGACAAGCTGTCCGCCGTGAACATCCGGCGGGCGGTCGACGCCAGCCTGAAGCGGCTCCGGACCGACCACATCGACCTGTACCAGTTCCACCACATCGACCGCGCCACCGGCTTCGACGAGATCTGGCAGGCCATCGACACGCTGGTGCAGCAGGGCAAGGTTCTGTACGCCGGGTCGTCGAATTTCCCCGGCTACAAGATCGCGCAGGCCAACGAGACCGCCGCCCGGCGCGGCGGCACCATCGGCCTGGTCAGCGAGCAGTGCCTGTACAACCTGGCCGAGCGCCGCGCCGAGATGGAGGTCATCCCGGCCGCGCAGGACTACGGCCTCGGCGTCATCCCCTGGTCGCCGCTGCACGGCGGACTGCTCGGCGGGGTCCTCAAGAAGGAGGTGCAGGGCGGGCGCCGCGCCTCCGGCCGGGCGGCCGACACCCTGGCCGACCCCGCCAAGCGGGCACAGATCCAGGCGTACGAGGACCTGCTCGACAAGCACGGCGTCGAGCCCGGCGAGGCCGCGCTGGCCTGGCTGCTGACCCGGCCCGGCGTGACCGGCCCGATCGTCGGCCCGCGCACGGCCGATCAGCTCGCGTCGGCGCTGCGGGCCGTGGAGCTGGAGCTGTCGGACGAGCTGCTGGCCGGGCTGGACGAGATCTTCCCGGGACCCGGGCCCTCTCCGGAGGCGTTCGCCTGGTAGCGCAGTGACGTGGTGAGCGGGGCGGCGGCCGCCCACGGCCCGGTCAGCCGAGGGCCGCCGCCACCGCCACCACCACGAGCATGAGCACGAGCACACCGGCCATGATCCGGTTACGGGTCTTCGGGTCCACGTCCCCGAGCCTAACCGGACGCGCCGAGCGGGCTGCGGGCGACCGTCTCGTAACGGGGCTGCTCGCCCGGCACCCCGGACCTCGGCAGATTGCTGCGCACCAGCGCGAGGTCGGTCACCGTCCAGGCGGGACTGGCGAAGCCGTCCAGGGCCTCGACGTACGGCCGCACGTCGAACGCCACCCGGCCGCGGGCCACCGTCAGATGGGGCTTGTAGCGCCGGTGCGCGCCCATCTCGACGCCCGACTTGCGCCCCGCCGACTCCGCGCGGTCGGCGAGCAGCTGCAGCGTCGCCAGGTCACCGTCCGCTCCCGTCCACAGGACCCGGCCGTGCCCGAACTGCCCGCCGCCGCGCAGCGCCAGCGGGAAGGGTGCGGTGCGGTGGGCGGCCCGCTCCAGGCGGGCCGAGAGGTCCGGTACGAGGTCGTCGTCGACCTCGCCGTAGAAGGCGAGGGTGAGGTGCCAATCAGCGACTCCGCCGCGGGGCCAGCCGGGACGCCCGGTCCAGCGCAGCCCCTCCGCGCCGGGCAGCCTCCTCAGCGCCGCCACCTCGGCGGCGAGGGCGGCGGCCACGTCCTCGGGGGGCAGTACGGCGGCGAAGAGTCTCATGGCATCACCCTGTCAGACCCGTACCTCCCGGCCCCTACGCCGCCGGCGCCAGTTCCTTCCGCCGTTCCCGCGGCACGAACCGCACTTGCGGGTGCCCCCGGTGCCAGCCGACCGACAGGCGCAGGTTGCCGACGCGGGCCAGGACCAGGCCGATGACGAGCGCCGCCGTCGCCGCCACCGCGCCGCCCGCGGCGAAGCCCGCACGGGCGCCGTACGCGTCGGTGACCCAGCCGACGATCGGGGCGCCGACCGGGGAGCCGCCGAGGAAGACCATCATGTAGAGGGCCATGACACGGCCCCGCATGGCCGGGTCGGTGGACATCTGGATGCTGGTGTTGGCGGTGACGTTGACCGTCATGCTGAAGACGCCGATCGGGACCATGAGCAGGGCGAACAGCCACAACCGCGGGGCCGTCGCCGCCACCATCTCCAGGGCGCCGAAGGCGAGCGCCGCCGCGATCAGCACGCGCAGCCGCGCCGTGCCGCGCCGGGCGGCGAGCAGGGCGCCGGCGAGGGAACCGACGGCCATGAGGGTGTTGAAGAGGCTGTAGGCGCCCGCACCCGCGTCGAAGACGTCGTCGGCGAAGGCGGACAGGAACACCGGGAAGTTGAAGCCGAAGGTGCCGATGAAGCCGACCAGCACGATGGTCCAGATCAGCTCGGGGCGGCCGGCCACGTAGTGCAGGCCCTCCCGCAGCTGGCCCTTGCCGCGCGGCGCGCGCTCGACGGCGTGCAGTTCGCGGGCGCGCATCAGCAGCAGGCAGCTCAGCGGCGCGACGAAGGACAGGCCGTTGGCGAGGAACGCCCAGCCCGTGCCCACCCCGGTGATCATCAGGCCGGCGACGGCGGGGCCGACCAGGCGGGCGGACTGGAAGTTCGCCGAGTTGAGGCTGACCGCGTTCTGGAGCTGGTCCCGGCCGACGAGCTCGGAGACGAAGGACTGGCGGGCCGGGTTGTCGACGACCGTGGCCAGACCCATCGCGAAGGCCGCGACGTAGACGTGCCACACCTGGACGTGACCGGTCAGGGTGAGGACGGCGAGGAAGAGCGCGGTCACGGCCATCGACGACTGGGTGACCAGCAGCGTGGGCCGCTTGCGCAGCCGGTCGACGAGGACGCCGCCGTAGAGGCCGAAGAGCAGCATCGGCAGGAACTGCAGGGCCGTGGTGATGCCGACGGCGGCCGAGGAACCGGTGAGGCTGAGCACCAGCCAGTCCTGGGCGATGCGCTGCATCCAGGTGCCGATGTTGGAGACCACCTGTCCCATGAAGAACAGGCGGTAGTTTCTGACCCTCAGGGAGGCGAACATCGACGTCTTGCGAGGGGCGTCGGGGGTGGTCGGGTCGTCGTGGCCGTCAGGTGCGGGGGCGGAAGCTGTTCCGGGTCCCGTACTCAAAGGGTTCGCCTCCTCGTCGGTCTGCTTACACGTGCGCCAGCTTCTCGAGCACGGGGGCGGCGGCACGCAGGGTCGCCCACTCCTCCTCGTCGAGTCCCTCGACCAGCGTGGCCAGGAACGCGTTCCGCTTGCGGCGGCTCTCCTCGAGCATCACCACGGCCTGCTCGGTCTGCGTCACGACCTTCTGGCGCCGGTCCTCGGGGTGCGGCTCCAGCCGGACCAGACCCTTCGCCTCCAGCAGCGCCACGATGCGGGTCATCGACGGCGGCTGGACGTGTTCCTTGCGGGCGAGCTCGCCCGGGGTCGCGCTGCCGCAGTTGGACAGGGTGCCCAGCACCGACATCTCGGTCGGGCTGAGCGACTCGTCGACGCGCTGGTGCTTGAGCCGACGGGACAGCCGCATCACGGCGGAGCGCAGGGAGTTCACGGCGGCGGCGTCGTCGCCATGGTTGAGGTCCGGCATGTTCCTTAGCGTAACTCATTAGTCTGGCGAAATACCACCGCACAACCACCCGCGTGCCCGTGACGCCCGCCACTGAAACCCGCGGTTCACCCGTACGAGTGAGCCGTTGCCGGAAAACGGAGCATCACCCGGTGCGTGGGGGTGACTCTCGTGGCCATGGGGACCAGCGTGCTCAGCCTGCGGATGGACGGGGAGCTGCTCGACCGGCTCCGGCACCGTGCGGCCAAAAGAGGAATGAGCGTCCAGGACCATGTCGTCCGGACGCTCATCCGCGATGGCTTCGACGAGCGGTTCCAGTCCGCCGTGAAGGAGACGGAACGGTTCCACGGGGCCACCTGACCCCACCGGTCAGGTGAGACCCAGGGCCGGCATCAGGTAGTAGAAGGCGAAAACCGCCGACACCGCGTACATCGTGACCGGGACCTCGCGGCCCCGACCGGCGGCCAGGCGCAGCACCGAGAAGGCGATGAAGCCCATGCCGATGCCGTTGGTGATCGAGTAGGTGAACGGCATCATCAGCATCGTCACGAAGGCCGGGATGGCGATCGTGAAGTCGCTCCAGTCGATCTCCCTGATCGAACCGGCCAGGATCAGGAAGCCGACCGCGACCAGCGCCGGGGTGGCCGCCTGGGACGGCACCATCGTGGCGACCGGCGTGAGGAACAGGGCCAGGGCGAACAGCGCGCCGCTTACGATGTTCGCGAAGCCGGTGCGGGCACCCTCGCCGACGCCCGCCGTGGACTCCACGAAGCAGGTCGTCGCCGACGCGGAACTGGCGCCGCCCGTGGCGACCGCGATGCCGTCGACGAACAGGACCTTGTTGATGCCCGGCATCTGACCCTCGCCGTCGGTCAGCTTCGCCTCGTCGCTGACGGCCATGATCGTGCCCATCGCGTCGAAGAAGCACGACAGCAGGACGGTGAACACGAACAGCACCCCGGTCAGGATGCCGACCTTCTCGAACCCGCCGAACAGGCTGACCTCGCCAACCAGGCCGAAGTCGGGGGCGGCGACGGGGTTGCCGGGCCACTCCGGGGTGGTCAGGCCCCAGGAGGGGACGTCGGCGATCAGGTTGATGACCATCGCCAGGACGGTCATGACGACGATCGAGATCAGAATCGCGCCGGGGGTCCTGCGGACGATCAGCGCCAGGGTCAGCAGCACACCGAGGACGAAGACCAGCACCGGCCAGCCGAGCAGGTGGCCGCCCGTGCCGAGCTGGAGCGGGACGGTGGTCTGCGCGGCGTCGGGCATGCGGGTGACGAAGCCGGAGTCGACGAGGCCGATCAGCATGATGAACAGGCCGATGCCGATGGCGATGGCCTTGCGCAGGCCGTGAGGCACGGCGTTCATGACGCGCTCACGCAGGCCGGTGGCGACCAGCAGCATCACGACGAAGCCCGCCAGCACCACCATGCCCATGGCGTCCGGCCAGGACATCCGCGGGGCGAGCTGGAGGGCGACGACGGAGTTCACACCGAGGCCGGCGGCCAGCGCGATCGGCACGTTGCCGATGACGCCCATCAGCAGCGTGGTGAAGGCCGCCGTGAGGGCGGTCGCGGTGACCAGCTGACCGTTGTCCAGCTGGTTGCCGTACATGTCCTTCGCGCTGCCCAGGATGATCGGGTTCAGCACGATGATGTAGGCCATCGCGAAGAAGGTGGCGAAGCCGCCCCGGATCTCGCGGGGCAGAGTGCTGCCGCGCTCGGAGATCTTGAAGTAGCGGTCGAGGCCGTTCTGCGGGAGCCGCCGGTCTTCCGGCGACTCGGGGGACGGGGGGACCTTGGCGGAGGCCGAGGTGGGCATGGGTGGACCTCATCACCAACAGGTTCCCCCACGGCCTTGTTGGCGTTTCCTACGAATGAAAGCGGTCAGAGACAAACGGGTTCAGTATGAACGTATGAGCCCCGGTTTGCTATCTCCGCGCGTAGAACCGAGGTGGCGCCACGCCGCAGGGCCGCCTCCGGCCGCCTCGTAAGCTGTACGCATGACGAAGTGGACACCCAGGCACGAGGCACCGGCGCCCCTGGAGGGCCCCGTGGTTCCGACCATCGTCGGCGGCACCGTCCTCTGGTTCGTCCTCTTCCTGGTGCAGCTGCCGTTCTACGGCTGGTTCGACGACCGCGGGCACACCTGGTGGGTGTGGACGTGCCTGGCCGGCGGCGGGCTCGGCCTGATCGGCATCTGGTACGTGCGCAAGCGCGACGCCGCCCTCAAGCGGGCCGCACGGGACACCGCCTGACGCTCATGCCCGAGCGGGAGCCGGCACTTGGACCCGGGCCGTAGTACCACGGCATCATTCGCCGCGGCCGCCCGTCCTACCCCGGTCGGAACTTCCGCACATTCGGCGGGTGACGCCCCAGAACCGCACGTACCGTCGAACGCATGACGCATCTCGACGCGGACGACCGACTCGACTTGGCGCACCCCGCGCACGCCCCGACCCCGGCGACCGGCCTGACGGCGGCCGGGGTCGCCGAACGGGTGGCGCGCGGCCAGGTCAACGACGTGCCCGTGCGCAGCAGCCGGTCGCTGACCGACATCGTCCGCGCCAACGTCTTCACCCGCTTCAACGCGATCATCGGCGTGCTCTGGGTGATCATGCTGATCGTCGCGCCGATCCAGGACAGCCTGTTCGGCTTCGTGATCCTCGCCAACACCGGCATCGGCATCGTCCAGGAGTGGCGGGCGAAGAAGACGCTGGACTCCCTGGCCCTGATCGGCGAGGTCCGGCCGACCGTGCGCCGGGACGGGACGGCCGCCGAGATCAGCACCTCGGAGATCGTGCTGGACGACGTCATCGAGATCGGCCCCGGAGACAAGGCCGTGGTCGACGGGGTGTGCGTCGAGTCGGACGGGCTGGAGATCGACGAGTCGCTGCTGACCGGCGAGGCCGACCCGGTCGTCAAGCGGCCCGGGGACCGGGTCATGTCCGGCAGCTTCGTGGTCGCGGGCGGCGGTGCGTTCCGGGCGACCAAGGTGGGCCGCGAGGCGTACGCCGCACAGCTCGCCGAGGAGGCGTCCCGCTTCACCCTGGTCCAGTCCGAGCTGCGTTCCGGCATCTCCACGATCCTGAAGTACGTCATCTGGATGATGGTGCCGACCGCGATCGGCCTGATCCTCAGCCAGTTGCTCGCCAAGGACAACGAGCTGGACGACTCGATCGCCCGGACCGTCGGCGGCATCGTGCCCATGGTCCCGGAGGGCCTGGTCCTGCTGACCTCCGTCGCCTTCGCGATCGGCGTCATCCGGCTCGGCCGCAAGCAGTGCCTCGTCCAGGAGCTGCCCGCCATCGAGGGCCTGGCCCGTGTCGACACGGTCTGCCTGGACAAGACCGGCACCCTCACCGAGGGCGGCATGGACGTCACCGAACTCCGCCCGCTCGACGGCGCCGACGAGGACTACGTGCGTACGGTGCTCGGCGCCCTCGGCGAGTCCGACCCGCGCCCGAACGCCTCCCTCCAGGCCGTGATCGCGGCGTACCCGGCCCCCGAGGACTGGCGCTGCACCGAGTCGCTGCCCTTCTCCTCCGCCCGCAAGTACAGCGGCGCCGCCTTCAGCGAGGGCGACGGCGTCTCCAGCACGTGGCTGCTGGGCGCGCCCGACGTACTGCTGGCGGACGACGACCCCGCCCTCGCCGAGACCGGGCGGCTCAACGAGCAGGGCCTGCGGGTGCTGTTGCTGGCCCGCGCCCGGCGGGACCTCGACGCCCCCGAGGTGGCCCGGGAAGTGACGCCCACGGCCCTGGTCGTCCTGGAGCAGCGGCTGCGCCCGGACGCCGCCGACACCCTGCGCTACTTCGCCGACCAGGACGTCCGCGCCAAGGTCATCTCCGGCGACAACGCGGTGTCGGTCGGCGCGGTGGCCGCCAAGCTCGGACTGTCCGGCGCGACCGTCGACGCGCGCCGACTGCCCGCCGACCGGGAGGAGATGGCGGGCGCCCTGGACGAGGGCACGGTGTTCGGGCGGGTCGGCCCGCAGCAGAAGCGGGACATGGTGGGCGCCCTCCAGTCACGCGGGCACACGGTCGCGATGACCGGCGACGGCGTCAACGACGTCCTGGCGCTCAAGGACGCCGACATCGGCGTGGCGATGGGGTCCGGTTCGGAGGCCACGCGGGCGGTCGCGCAGATCGTGCTGCTGAACAACAGCTTCGCCACGCTGCCGTCGGTGGTGGCCGAGGGACGCCGCGTCATCGGCAACATCACGCGGGTCGCGACCCTGTTCCTGGTGAAGACCGTGTACTCGGTGCTGCTGGCGATCCTCGTGGTCTGCTCGCAGGTCGAGTACCCGTTCCTGCCCCGCCACCTGACCCTGCTCTCCACTCTCACCATCGGCGTCCCGGCCTTCTTCCTGGCCCTCGCCCCGAACACGGAACGGGCCAAACCGCACTTCGTGCGGCGCGTGATGCGGTACGCGATCCCGGGCGGGGTGGTGGCCGCGGTGGCGACCTTCACGACGTACCTCGTGGCCCGGCAGCACTACTCCGGTCCGGGCGCGCTGGACGCGGAGACCAGCGCGGCGACGCTGACACTGTTCCTGGTGTCGATGTGGGTGCTGGCGATCATCGCCCGCCCGTACACGTGGTGGCGGGTGCTGCTGGTGGCGGCGATGGGACTGGGCTTCGTGGTGGTGCTGGCGGTGCCGTGGCTGCAGGACTTCTTCGCGCTCAAGCTCGTGGGCGTGACGATGCCGTGGGCCGCCGTCGGTATCGCCGTGACGGCGGCGGCGGTCCTGGAGCTGGCGTGGCGGTGGGTCGACCGCCGCCTCCCCGGGCAGAACACCCAGCCGGAGGTCCCGTCGCAGGGGACTGTCGCCGGGAAAGCGTGAGCACTTCGACCCCTGTTGTCATCGGGGCGCTCAGTTGAGCGCCCCGATGACATAACCGCACCAAGTGCTCACACGAAAAAGGACACCTAGTCGAACCAGCGGTCCCGCGCCAACTCCTCCGTGCGCGAGGAGTCCTCCAGGAGCGCCGCGACCTCGAACCGCCGCGGCCACTGCCCCGCCGCCCAGGCCAGCCCCGCCGCCACCCCCTCCAGCGTCGCCGCGTGCAGCACACCGTCGTCCGTGACCCGCCAGTCGATCTCCACGCCGTCGACGACCAGTTCCTCGTGCTCGACGTACGACGCCGGGGTCCGTGCCCCGAGCAGCACCCGCACCGGCTCCGGCACGGCGTGCTCGGTGCCCTCGGAGTCCACCGCACCGGTGACGGACTCGCTCAGCCGCCGCACCTGGAACAGCTCCGCCAGCTCGGCCGCCCGGGCCGGCCGGACCGGCAGCAGCGGCACACCGGACGTGAAGGGCAGCAGGTCAGGCGAGTCGACGACCACCGCGTCGGCGGCGTCCACCACCTCCACCCGCCCGTCGACCACGGCCCGCACCTCGTCCGGCAGCGTGACCTGCTCCGGATCCAGGTCGGCCAGCGCACCGTACAGGGCGTGCAGCTGGGCGGCCGTGACCGGGCGGTCGGGGTCGGCGAGGCGGTCCAGCAGCTCGGCCGCGCCACCGGGTTCGTCGAGCAGGGCGGCCACCGAGGTGCGCACACCCAGCGCCCGCAGCACCTGCTCGTCCTCGAAGCCGGACGCGTCGGCCTCGTCGTACAGGCCGCGCAGCAGCGGGTCGCCGCCGGCCGCGCGCAGTCCGGCCGGGCGGCGTCCGCCGAGCACCGGGTGCCCGCGCAGCCACCACGCGGTGTAGGGCCGTACGACCTCGTGGGTGCCGTCGTGCAGGAGGATGCGCACCGGCTGGACCAGCGCGTCCCGCAGCGGCGGCCGGGACAGCAGGGCGAGGGCCTCGGGCCAGCGGCCGTCGTCCACGAGGTCCAGGTCGCGCACGGCGACGATCTCGGTGGCGACCGGCGGGACCGGGCTGTCGGGGAAGCGGTCGAGGACGTCCTCGCTCCACACGTCCACGGCGTCCAGCAGCCCCGCGTCGTCCGGTTCGGCGAAGTCCCCTTCGCGAGGCTCCAGTTCGTCCGGATCGAGGACTACGTCGGTGGCGCGGACCAGGGCGAAGGTGACGAGGACACCGCAGGCGGCCAGCGGGTCCGGGCCCCACCTCTCGGCCAGTTCCGCGTCCACGGCGGCGAGTTCGTCCTCGCGCATGACCCGGGCGAAGGGGCCGCCGGGGAAGACGAGTTCACCGGCCGGGGAGAGTTCGCCGTCCTCGTCGGGAAGGGCGAGGGCGCCCAGCCAGGGCTCGTCACCGGGCTCCAGTCCGGCGTCGCGCACCAGTCCGAGGACGGTCTCGGCCAGGTCGTCGGCGTCGAGGGTGTCCTCCTCCCAGTTGGTGCCGCCCTCGTCGTCAAGGGAGGCGGCGACGGCGGCCCTCACCTGCGGGGTGGTGAGCACGGCGCGCGGGGTGGCGGGGAGGGCGCCGAGCTTCTCCAGGAGCGGGTGCGCGGCGTCCGGGTGGGCGACCTTCAGGCCGAGGCGGGTGAGGACCTCCGCGTCCAGGGAGGCTGCGTCCGGTGAGGGCAGCAGCACCTGCCGGGGGCCGATGGTCGTGCGTCCGTCCGCGAGCGGCACGGGCAGCCCCGACAGCCGGTCGGGGTCGACCCCGGCGAGACTGTCGTAGAGCCGCCGCCACCACGCGGGGGCCTTCTCCAGGCCGGCCAGCCGGTCGATCGCGTCGGTCAGCGGCACCCGCGCCACCCCGAGCGTGCGCAGCTCCACTCGGCGCTCGAGACCGGCGGGCAGCAGCGTCGGCAGCACCTCGGCCAGGACCCGCACGGTGCCGGCGCCCGCACCCTCCACCACCTCGGCGTCGCGGGGGCGCAGGGACTCGGGCAGGTCGGGTTCGTCCTCGCGCGGTGCGGCGGCGGGCGGCAGGAAGGCGGTGCGGGGCAGCCGTTCGAGGATCGCCTGCCGCAGCGCGCCGTCCAGCTCGCCCTTGCCCAGCGGGCCGGGCACGAGGTCGATGAGGCCGGCGGCGACCGGGCTCCAGTCGGCGAGCAGTCCGGCGTAGGCGTCCGCCGCCCGCTCGGCCAGGAAGTCGGTCAGCGGGCCGCGCGCGGCGTGCCGGCGGGTGGAGTCCAGCGGGAAGGACGCGATGAGCAGCGCGGGCACGCCGAGGGGTTCGTCGCTGGGCGTGGGCGCGTGCAGGACGGGGCTGGTGCGGGGGCGTTCGGGGCCGCCGTCGGCGTCCACGGGCACCGCCCAGGTCACCGACCAGTGGGGGCGCAGCCGCTCCTCGACCGGCCGGTCGGCGAGGAGGTCGGGAGTGAGCGGGCCGTGCGCGACGGAGGTGCGCCAGCGGGTGGTGCCCTCCCGGGAGTCCTCGACAACCGTCAACGGACCCTCGGCGCGGCGGGCGAGCGTGCGCGTCTCGTCCCCGACCTCCACCACGACCTCCTCCAGCCCCGGCAGGGCGAGGAGCAGTGCGTCGTCGACGTCGTGCAGGAGCCGTTCGGCGAGGTCGGCTGCGGCCGTGTCGCGCAGCGGGAGGATGACGGCCGTGTCGTACGGGCTCGGGGCGCTGCCCTCGGCGGGGAACGGCAGC
The DNA here is from genome assembly GCF_014649815.1 of Streptomyces mutabilis. GTDB lineage: Bacteria > Actinomycetota > Actinomycetes > Streptomycetales > Streptomycetaceae > Streptomyces > Streptomyces mutabilis. Next base: position 742,725 of record NZ_BMTT01000002.1, read on the forward strand.
CGCAGCAGCGGGACGTGTCCGTCGCGCCGCCGGATCTCGTCGCCCAGGCCGGGGCTGTGCAGGGCGGTGTCGCCGGCCAGTCCCCGCGCCTCGGCCAGCGACCAGCGCACCCCGCCGTGCCGGCCGACGACGGCGGGCTCGTCGGTGACCGCGAGGACGGCGGCGAAGCCGACCCCGAACCGGCCGACGGCGCCCTGACCGGCGTCCCGCTTGGCGGAGGCGCGCAGCGTGGACAGCGACTCGACGCCGGCCGCGTCCAGCGGGGCGCCGGTGTTGGCGGCGACGAGGACACCGTCTCGCAGGGTCAGCCGGAAGCGGCCGGGCGCCCCGGCCCGGGCGGCGGCGTCGGCGGCGTTCTGCGCCAGCTCCACGACCAGCCGGTCGCGGTAGCCGCCGAGGACGAGGTCCTCCTCCGCGTTGGCGTCCTCACGGAACCTGGCCGGGCTCGTCGCCCAGGCGTCCAGCACCCCGCGCCGCAGACGTGCCGTACCGAACGGATCCGCGCCCTCGACAGCAGGCCGCACGAACATGCTCACGGTGACTCTCCTCATCGACGGACCACGAAGGTACCGCGAGGTCCCGCCCTCGCCGATCCGACGCCGGTCAGGGCACTTCAGCCCGTCCGGCGTTCGAGGACTAGGCCGTCGAGGCCGAAAGGGGGTCCGGGGCGCGGCCCCGGGGACACGAGTCGCGACACACCCGCACCCGCACCCGCACCCGCACCCGCGGACGCGAAACGCCCCGAACCTTACGAGTGCCCGAGATCCGCCGCTTCGTCCTCGGCCACGGACACCGACCCGGAGTCCGCCGCCGGCCGCAGCGGGAACGGATCGACCCGCGTCTCGTCGATCACCGGCGGAGCCACCCGCGGCGGCTTCGGCATCACCGCGGCCTCGGAGTGCCCGCCGCACCCGTAGGCCAGCGACACGACCCGCCCGTCGGCCGGGGAGAACTCGTTGGCGCACACCCCGAAGGCCTGCCCCAGCGACCCGCCGATCCGCGCCAGGAAGCCACAGCTCACGCAGGATGCGGGAGCCGCCTGGGCCATCGCGGTCTTCGGCCCGAAGGACTCCTCCCAGCGGTCGGCGGCGACGTGCAGCCCGTAGCGGGACAGCACCCGGGAGCGGCGCAGGCCCAGTTCCTCGGCGACCGCGGAGATCGTGCCGCGGGCCGGGACCGCCGACAGTTCGGCGGGCGGTCCGGCCGTGAGCTCGGCGTCCTCCGCCTCCACCAGGTCGGCCATCTCGTGGGAGACGGCCGAGTTCGGCGGCGGCTCGTCCTCGCCGGTCCAGCCGGGCTCCAGCCGCAGGTCGTCCGCGTCGGTGGGCAGCAGGTCGCCGGGGCCCATGTCGCCGGGGCGCAGCCGCTCGCTCCACGGCACCCACTCGGGGGCGAGGAGGGCGTCCGGGCCGGGCAGCAGCACCGCCTCGTCCACCGTGACGATCTTGGCGCGGGAGGCGCGGGCCACGGTGACGGCCCATCGCCAGCCGCGGTAGCCGAGCTCCTTGCAGGCGAAGTGGTGGGTGACGACCCGGTCGCCCTCGGACACCATGCCCTCGTGCTCGCCGACGACGCCGGGTGCGGCGGCCTCCTCGGCGGCGGAGCGGGCGAGGTCGACCGCCTCGGCGCACAGGCGGTCAGGGGTGCGGCTTCGCGTTGTCGCTGCGCTCACAGGTATCGCTTCTCTCCATACGCCGTCTCACGAGTGCGCCCCTGCCTGCGAGGGGCGGACGGAGCGGACCTGTGGACCGCGTCGACGTCCGCGCCCGATCGCGCTCGGGCGCACCTACGTCATCCATTCTGCGGGATGCCCGTGAGGCGCGCGGCCGAGAACGTTCGCCACGGCGCGCTACGCACGCTACCTGCTCATGTGCGCTGGGCCTACACCGACGGGAGTTTCGGCGGGGTACGGCCTGACGTTCCCCGGTCGCGCCGGCCCGGCGGCGGCACCGCCGTCACCCGACTCGATGGCCGCCATACGTGCCGTATCGACGCTACAGCCCCGGCTTCCGGGGCACTATGACGGGGTGGCAGCCGCACGTACGGAGTTCAAGGGCGGGAGCCGGGGGCGCGGTCCCGGCTCCCGGTTCCGTGCGGTCGGCCGGGCGCTGCGCCTGCCGGTGACCGGAACGGCGCGCGGCATCCGGAAGGCGACGCACGCGCACGGCGCCGGCGAGTCCGGCCTCGGCAAGCTGATCGAGCTGCACGGCGTGAACGGCGCCGGTGACGTGATGATCACCGTCGCCCTCGCCTCCACCGTCTTCTTCTCCGTGCCGACCGACGAGGCGCGCGGGCGGGTCGCGCTCTACCTGGCCATCACCATGGCGCCGTTCACGCTCCTCGCGCCGGTGATCGGCCCGCTCCTGGACCGGTTGCCGCACGGCCGGCGCGCGGCGATGGCGGCCGCGATGGGCGCGCGGGCGCTGCTCGCGCTGGTGCTGTCCGGGGCCGTCATCAGCGGCGGCATCGAGCTGTATCCGGCGGCGCTCGGCGTGCTGGTCGCCTCGAAGGCGTACGGCGTGGTCAGAAGCGCGGTGGTGCCGCGGCTGCTGCCGCCCCGGTTCTCCCTGGTGAAGGCGAACTCGCGGGTCACGCTGTGCGGGCTGCTCGCCACCGGGGTGGCCGCACCGATCGCTGCGGGGCTGCAGGCGGTGGGGCCGCGCTGGCCGCTGTACGGCGCCTTCGTGATCTTCGTGGCGGGAACGGTGCTGTCGTTCACGCTGCCGCGGAAGGTGGACTCGGCGCGGGGCGAGGACCGGGCGCTGCTCGCCGCCGACGAACGGCACCTGCACGGCCCGCACCGCAAGCCCGTCAAGCGTCCCGGGCTGCGCACGGTGGGCCCGGCGGTGACCCACGCGCTGGCCGCCAACGCCGCGATCCGCTGCCTGTCCGGCTTCCTGATCTTCTTCCTGGCCTTCCTGCTGCGGGTGCATCCGCTGTCCGGGCAGAGCGCGGCCGTGTCGCTGGGCATCGTGGGGGTCGCGGCGGGCGCGGGCAACGCGCTGGGCACGGCGGTCGGGGCGTGGCTGCGGTCGCGGGCCCCGGAGATCATCATCGTGACCGTGGTCGCGGTGGTGCTGGGTACGGGGATCATCGCCGCGGTGTTCTTCACCACGGTGCTGGTGGCGTGCCTGGCGGCGGTCGCCGGGTTCGCGCAGGCGCTGGCCAAGCTGTCGCTGGACGCGCTGATCCAGCGGGACGTCCCGGAGCAGGTCCGCACCTCGGCGTTCGCGCGTTCGGAGACGCTGCTCCAGGTGTCCTGGGTGCTGGGCGGGGCGGTCGGCATCGTGCTGCCGCTCAACGGCACGCTGGGCCTCGCGGTGGGAGCGGCGATCATCGCCGCCGGGTGGCTGACGACCGTACGGGGGCTGACCGACTCGGCCCGGCACAAGGGGCCGGGCCGGGCGAGGGTGGCGTGATCACGCCACGCCGTACCCAGGTGGGGGGCGGGCCGGGGGCGCCGTATAGCCTTCGCACCATGACCACGTTGCAATCCGCTGTGCGACGCCGCCGCGCCGTCGCCGCCGCCGGCGCCGTATCCGCCGGACTGCTCCTGCTGTCCGCCTGCGACCAGCCGACCCCGATGTCGACGGTCACGGTCGGGAGCGACTCGGTCAGCTCCGAGGCCACCTGTGGCGGCGAGGGCAAGACCCTGGAGACCGCCGAGATCCAGAAGTGCCTCCAGAACGACGACGTCGACTCCATCACGGTCAACCCCGACGACACCGTCCGCTTCGGCGTGGACCCGGAGGTCGCGGACGAGCGCTGGACGATCCTGATGAACGGTCAGCAGCTGACCGACGACACGGACAACACCTACCGCACCGTGCCGGGCAGCGTGTTCTTCAACGCCCAGTACGGCGCCCAGGGCGACTCGACGCTCGTCACCATCAAGGTCGGCGACGGCAAGGACGACAGTCAGGAGGCCACGGGTCTGTGGTCCTTCCGGCTGAAGAAGGACGACTGACCACGTCCCCCGTGCGCGTCCTCGTGGCCACCGCGGTCCCCGTCGAACGGGACGCGGTGGCTCGGGCGTTCCCGGATCCGGGCGCCGAGGTGCCCCGCCCCGGGGTGACGCTGCGGCGCCTCCCGGAGGGATGGGACCTCCTGGCGGCCGGTGTCGGCCCCGCCCTCGCCGCCGCCTCCACCGCCGCCGCCCTCACCGCCGCGACGCTCGACGGCGCCCCCTACGGGCTGGTCGTCTCGGCCGGCATCGGCGGGGGCTTCGCACCTGACGCGCCCCTCGGCTCGCTCGTCGTCGCCGACGAGATCACCGCCGCCGACCTGGGCGCCGAGACGGCCGACGGCTTCCTGCCGGTGACCGAACTCGGCTTCGGCACCGTCACCCACCACCCGCCCGCCGCTCTCGTCGCCGCCGTCGCCGCCGCGACCGGCGCCCGCCCCGGCACCGTCCTGACGGGGTCCACCGTCACCGGTACCGCCGAACGCGCCGCGCTGCTGCGCTCCCGCCACCCGCGCGCCCTGGCCGAGGGCATGGAGGGCTTCGGCGTCGCCGAGGCCGCCGCCGCGCACGGGGCGCCCGTGCTGGAACTGCGCGCGGTCTCCAACCCGGTCGGCCCGCGCGACCGTGCCGCCTGGCGCATCGGCGACGCGCTGGCGGCCCTGACGGAAGCCTTCGGGAAGCTCGCACCCGTCCTCACGAGTTGGAACCCACATGACGACTGAGCCCTTGCGGACCGAGCCGCTTCGGATCGCGTACTCCCCCTGCCCCAACGACACCTTCGTCTTCGACGCCCTGGCCCACGGCCGCGTCCCGGGCGCCCCCGCGCTCGACGTGACGTTCGCGGACATCGACGTCACCAACGGCATGGCCGAGCGCGGCGAGTTCGACGTGCTGAAGGTGTCGTACGCCGTGCTGCCGTACGTCCTCGGCGAGTACGCCCTGCTGCCCTGCGGCGGCGCGCTGGGCCGGGGCTGCGGGCCGCTGGTGCTGACCAGGGAGGCGGACACGGACCTGCGGGGCCGTACGGTCGCCGTGCCGAGCGAGACGTCGACCGCGTACCTGCTCTTCCGCCTCTGGGCCGCGGACACCGTGTCCGGCGGGGTCGGCGAGATCGTCGTCATGCCGTTCCACGAGATCATGCCGGCGGTGCGGGACGGGAAGGTCGACGCGGGGCTCGTGATCCACGAGGCGCGCTTCACGTTCCAGAACTACGGGCTGCACAAGCTCGCCGACATGGGCGAGCATTGGGAGCAGACCACCGGGCTGCCGATCCCGCTCGGCGCGATCATCGCCAAGCGGTCGCTGGGCGAGGCGACGCTGACGCGGCTGGCCGAGTCCGTGCGCGCCTCGGTCCGGGCCGCCTGGGACGACCCGGAGGTGTCCCGGCCGTACGTGATGGAGCACGCGCAGGAAATGGACCCGGCCGTCGCCGACCAGCACATCGGGCTGTACGTCAACGAGTTCACGGCCGACCTCGGCGAGGACGGCTACGCGGCGATCCGGGGCCTGCTGACCCGCGCGGCGGCCGAGGGCCTGGTACCGGCCCTCGGCCCGGACGCGCTGGCGTTCCCGTAAGGGCGAGGCGGTCAGACGTCCAACTGGTCGGCGACCGCCCGCAGCAGGCCGGCGATCTTCTTGCCGGCGGTCTTGTCGGGGTAGCGGCCGCGCTCCAGCATCGGGGTGATGTTCTCCAGGAGGGTCGTCAGGTCCTGGACGATCGACGCCAGCTCGTCGGGCTTCTTTCGCTGGGCGGCCGCGACCGACGGGGCCGGGTCCAGCAGGGTGAGGGAGAGTGCCTGGTCACCGCGCTGCCCGGCGACCACGCCGAACTCCACTCGCTGCCCCGGCTTCAGTGCCTCGACTCCGGCGGGGAGGACCGAGGAATGCACGAAGACGTCACCGCCGTCGTCGCGGGAGAGGAAGCCGAAGCCCTTCTCGCTGTTGAACCACTTGACCTTGCCGGTAGGCACGTCTGTCCTCGTCCTCGTACTCGTCGGGAAACTGCTCGGAAACGGCTCTTGATAGCACTTGGGCGGGTCGTCCGACCCGCCGGTACCCAGGCTAATGGTCTTCAGCCCGGTGACAAGACGTCCCCCGGCTGTTCCTCAGGGCTGGGAACTACCCTGGTCGGGTGCGTGACAAAACCCAAACGAATTCCGCCGGGCCCGGTGACCGACTGATCCGCGCCGGAGCGATCGTCTTCCTCATCGGCACCGTGGCCACTCTGGTCACGGTGGCCCCGCTGCTGCTGGGCACGACACCGTTCCCCACCTACATGTTCGTGCTGAGCATGCTGATGGGAGTGGGCTTCCTCATCGCCGGCGCCGGGGTCTTCCAGTCGATCGCGGCGGGCCGGCGTCAGGCCCGGGCGGCGTCCGCCCCGTCGGCGCCGGCCGCGCGGTAGTCAGCGAGCCACTCCGGGAACTCCGTCAGGTCGCCGAGGACCACGTCGGCACCGGCCGCGCGCAGTTCCTCGGCGCTGCACGGGCCGCTGGCCACGGCCACGGAGCGGGCGTCCGCGGCGCGGGCGCCGCGGACGTCGCCGAGGTGGTCGCCGACGTACACGTCCGCGCCGTGCTCGCGCAGCGCCACGGCCTTCTGCTCGGCCCACAGGTCGCCGATCACGGCGTCCGGCTCGATGCCGAGGTGCGCCAGGTGCAGCTTGGCGTTCGGCTCGTACTTGGCGGTGACGACGATCGCCCGCCCGCCCGCCTCGCGGACGGCGGCGACGGCCTCGCGGGCGCCGGGCAGCGCGGGCGTGGCGGCGACCGCGTACGTCGGGTACATCTCCCGGTACAGGTCGGCGACGGCCTCGATCTCCTCGGCCGGGAACCAGTGCGCCAGCTCCTCGGCCAGCGGCGGCCCGAGCCGGGTGACGGCCAGGTCGGCGTCGACGTACGTCCCGGTCCGTTCGGTCAGCGCCACGTAGCAGGCGCGGATGCCGGGGCGCGAGTCGATCAGCGTCATGTCGAGATCGAAGCCGACGGTGGGCGCGGGGCGGGTCGTGGAGGCCATGGGCTCCATTGTGCCGGGCGGGCCGACGGGGCCGTCGGGGCGGTGCGCCGGTGCCGGGCAAGCCGGTGCGGGCGGTTGGACGGTGCGCCGGTGCCGGGCGGTAGCCGGTGCCGGGGGAGCCGGTGCGGTCAGAGGGGACGGTACGCCCGGGCCGGGCGAGCCGACGGGGCCTGCCGGGCGGTAGCCCGGTGCCGGGCGGGCCGAACGGGCGGCAGGCGCGGGACGGGCTCACGTCGGTGGGAGAGCTGCCGGGCCCCGGCCCGGGGCCAGGCCGGGCGCGCCGGGGCGCCCGATGGGTGCTGTCGCTCCCCGGCCGGGTCGTACCGCCGCTCGCCGCCCGCGTGGCCCGGGGCGGCGAAGCGCGTGCCTCCCGGCGGGCCGGCGCCGGCCCGCCGGGAGACGGCCCGCCGTCCGCCGCCGCGCCGTCCGGGCACCGCGTCCCACCGCTCAGCCCCGTGGCCGACGGGCCCGCCACAGGAGGTACAGGGCCGTGGCCACGGCCGCGGTGCGCAGGACCCAGGGCCAGGTCTCGGCGACCACGTCGTTCATCTGGCCCTCGGCGATGGGGTCGCCCCAGCGGCCCTCCGTGCGGCCCCACAGCCAGACGGCCCCGGCGGCGGCGACCGTGCCGGGCAGGCCCAGCACGGCCCACTTCGACTGGGCGGGCGTCAGGCGCCGGGAGAGGTAGGCGATCAGCCAGCCCAGGCCCATCGGGATCAGGCTGCCCAAGACGGCACCGGCGATCAGCAGGGCGGCGGCCAGGAGCAGCAGGGGGTTGTTCCAGCCGCCTTCGGGCCACAGGCGGGGCAGTCGGCGGCGCCGGACCGCGACCGTCTCCGCGGCGACCGGCTCGGCGGCCTCCTCCACCGTCTCGGTCTTCTCGGCGGCCCGCTGCTCCCGTTCCTTCCGCTCGGCCTCGTCCCGCTCCCCCGGCGGGGGCTTGAGCAGGTCCGGGATCTCCACCCCGCCGACGAACCCGGGTGCCTGGTCGCCGATCCCCCCGTACGGACCGCTGTCCACCCGCCACCAGTCGCGCCGCGCCGCGCTGTCGCCCAGCTCGTGGGCGCCCGCCAGGTGCGGCGGGGAGGCGGTGGATGCCGGGGAGGGGGCCGGTGCGGCCTCGGACGCGGTGGGGCGCGGGACGGCGCGGCGCAGCCCCCTGCGCTTCTCCTTCTCGCGCGGCCCGCCGTCCGGCTGTTCGGGCACGGCGGTGGGCGGCGGCACCGGCGGCCGGCGGTCACCGCTCGTACCGCCCGCCGCGTCCACGACGTCGTCGGGGCTGCCCAGCCGGTCCAGGATGCGGCGCACGGCGGCGGGACTGTCCACGGTGGTCTTCGCCCGGCTGCGGTCGATCTCGTTGCGCAGCTCCGACACCAGCCGCATGCGGGTGGCCGACGGCAGCTGCCGCTGCTGGGCCACGTCGCCGACGCGGCTCAGATACTCGAAGACGACCTGGTCGCTCTCGATCCCCACAGACCCCTCCGGGGCGGTGTGTTGTGGTACCCCGTCGGACGAAGGTACCGAATCCTCCCGTGCGCGGTGGACACCACCGCACACCTCACCGGTCCACGCGCCACCCCACCGTCATACCCACCCGCTAACGTGGGCCGGATGAGCACCGAGGAGAAGTCCGCGGCCCCCCGGTCCCTCGCGGAGGCGCTCCGCGTCAGGGACGACGTCTCGCTGGCCGCCCTCCTGCGCAGCCGTCCCGACCTCGTCACCCCCGTCCCCACGGATCTCACGCAGCTCGCCACCCGCGCCGGCACCCGCGCATCGGTCGTCCGGGCCCTGGAGCGGCTGGACCGGTTCGCGCTGCAGACGGCTCAGGCGCTGGCGGTGGCGGCGGACCCGGCGCCGTACGAGGAGCTGCTCGGGCTCATGGCCGGTGACGAGGGGGACCCGGCCGTCACCGCCGCCCTGCCCCGGGCCGTGGCCCTGCTGCGCGAACAGGCCCTGGTGTGGGGCGCCGACGACCGGCTGCGGCTGGTGCGCACCGCCCGCGAGCTGCTCGCGCCCTCCCCGCAGCACCCCTCGCCGACGGGGCTCGGCCCCACCGTGCGGGAGGCGACGGCGGGGATGTCGCCGGGGCGGATCCAGGAGATCCTCGCCGCGGTCGGTCTCGCCTCGACCCACGACTCCGTCTCCGCGGTGTCCGCGCTCGGCGAGCTGTTCGCCGACCGGACGCGGACGGCGGCGCTCCTGGCCGCGCTGCCCGGGGAGTCCCGGGAAGTGCTGGACCGCCTGGTGTGGGGCCCGCCGTACGGTCAGGTCACCCACGATCCGGCGCCGCACCTGCGGGCGCTGCTGGACCGGGGTCTGCTGCTGCCGACGGCTCCCGGCACCGTCGTCCTGCCCCGGGAGGTCGCCCTGCACCTGCGCGCGGGACGGGCACACCGTACGCCCGAGCCGGTGCCGCCGCCGGTGGAGGCGGCGGCCACGCACCGTCCACAGGTGGTGGACGCCACCGCGGCCGGGCAGGCGCTGGCGGCGCTGGCGACCGTCGAGGAGCTGCTGAAGGAGTGGGACGAGGGCGGCCCGGCGGTGCTGCGGGCCGGCGGGCTGAGCGTGCGCGACCTCAAGCGGACGGCCGTCGCCCTGGACGTGCCCGAGCCGGTCGCCGCCTTCTGGGTCGAGCTGGCCTACGCGGCCGGACTGGTCGCCTCCGACGGGGAGGCCGACGAGCGGTACGCGGCGACCCCGGCGTACGACGAGTGGCGCGAGCTGCCGCCCGCCGAGCGCTGGGCGCGGCTGGCCGAGTCGTGGCTGACGGCCACCCGCACCTCGGGGCTGGTCGGCGGGCGGGACGCGAAGGACCGCACGCTCTCGGCGCTCGGGCCGAACCTGGACCGTTCGGCGGCGCCGGAGGTACGGCACCGGGTGCTGGCCCTGCTGGCGGGGCTGCCCGAGGGTGCCGCGCCCGACGCGGAGTCGGTGCTGGCCAGGCTGCGCTGGGAGCGGCCCCTGCGCGGGCCGCAGCGGGAGCAGGGGGAGCAGCGGGAGGACGACCTGCGCAGCCGGCTCGCCCGGTGGACGCTGACCGAGGCCGAGCTGCTGGGCGTCACCGGGCGAGGAGCGCTGGCGGCGCCCGGCCGGGCGCTGATCGGCGCGCCGGAGCCCGCGCACCCGGCGGCTCAGCCGGAGCCCGTGGGCCCCGGCGACAAGCTCCCCGTGCACCACCACCGCGCGCCCCTCGCGCCCGCCCCCGTGACCCCCGCCGAACGGGGCGCCGCCACCGCGGCCGCGGCCCGGCTGCTCGCACCGCTGTTCCCCGAGCCGCTGGACCACGTGCTGCTCCAGGCCGACCTGACGGCGGTGGCGCCGGGGCCTCTGGAGCGGGAGCTGGCCGACGTGCTGGGGGTGCTCGCGGACGTGGAGTCGAAGGGCGGGGCGACCGTCTACCGGTTCACGCCGGGCTCGGTGCGCCGCGCGCTGGACGCCGGCCGGACCGCCGCCGACCTGCACGCCTTCCTGTCCCGGCACTCGCGTACGCCGGTACCGCAGCCGCTCACCTACCTGATCGACGACGTGGCCCGCCGGCACGGGCGGCTGCGGGTGGGCGCGGCCTCGGCGTACGTGCGCTGCGACGACGACGCGACGCTGGACGAGATCCTCGCCGACAAGCGGGCCACGGGCCTCGGTCTGCGCCGCCTCGCACCGACCGTGCTGGCCGCGCAGACCGACCCGGCGGCGCTGCTGGACGGGCTGCGCGCGATGGGGTTCGCGCCGGCCGCGGAGTCCGCCGCGGGCGATGTGCTGATCGCCCGCGCCGACGCCCGCCGCACGCCGCCGCGGGCGGCGCCGGAGCCCGTTCCGGACGGCCCGCCGGTCCCCGACGACACGCTGCTGACGGCCGCGATCCGTGCCATCCGGGCCGGTGACCTGGCCTCCACGGCCCCGCGCAAACCGGGGCACGCGGACGGTGCGGACGGCGGCCCGGCGGTGGGCGGCGAGCTGCCCCGCACGAGTGCCGCCGAGACTCTCGCCACCGTGCAGGCGGCCGTGCTGACCGGCGAGGCGCTGTGGATCGGCTACGTGAACGCGGAGGGCGCCGCCAGCCAGCGCGTCATCGCCCCGATCCGGGTGGAGGGCGGCTTCGTGACGGCGTACGACCACACGGCGGACGAGGTGCGCACGTATCCGCTGCACCGGATCACCGGCGTGGCCGAACTGGCCGACGACGCGCCCTGAACGCGCCCCGGTGCGCCCTTCTTTCGGGGGTAACGGCGGGATCATGCACGCCACGCCGGGTGATTAGCACCTGCGAGGGAGCTTTTTTCATATTCCGCATCGATTTTTCGGCGGTCGGGCAGCCACCGGGTGTCCTGCTCACCGAACGCGAAAGGAATCATCCGATGCGTGCCGTACGTCGAGTCGCCACCGTCCTGACCTCCACCGCCACGCTGATCGCGGCGTTCGCCGCCGAGGCCGCCGCGGTCGGCATCGACCTCGGCGGAGGTCTGACCCTCTGATCGCCTCCTGACCCCTTCGTTCGGGTACGTCCCGTGCCGGCGGGCCGGGTCCCAGCCCCCCTGGGCCCGGTCCGCTCCTAGCCCCTCCCCGCGGTTCTCCCGCGTTCTCCCGGTTCTCCCGGTCTCCCGAAAGGCACCTCATGCGCTCCGAGCTCCGCGATCCGGACCACGACACCACCGCACACGACAGCGCACACGACACGGCGCACGACACGGCGCGCTCCGCCGCCCGCTCCGCCGTGGCCGTCTCCGTCGCCGCCCTGATCACCGCCGCCGCGCTGTTCGGCGCGCTCGCTCCCAAGGCCGCCGCACTTCCCCTGCCGCTGCCGCCCACCGGCGTGGAGTCCCCGGTCACGGAGGGGGTCACCATCGAAGGCCCCCTGATCGGCAACATCAGTTGCAGGTAGCCCGGCCGCGCGATCAGGCACACTGGACGTTTGGCCGATCCGTCGAGTCGCTGTCGGCCGTACGCACGCGAAAGGGTGCCGCCCGTGAATGGTCCGCTCATCGTCCAGTCCGACAAGACCCTGCTCCTCGAGGTCGACCACGAGCAGGCCGGCGACTGCCGTCGGGCCATCGCGCCGTTCGCCGAACTGGAGCGCGCGCCGGAACACATCCACACCTACCGGGTGACCCCGCTGGGCCTGTGGAACGCGCGGGCGGCGGGCCACGACGCCGAACAGGTCGTCGACGCGCTCGTCGAGTACAGCCGCTACCCGGTGCCGCACGCACTGCTCGTCGACATCGCCGAGACGATGGACCGCTACGGCCGCCTCACCCTCTCCAAGCACCCGGCGCACGGGCTGGTCCTGACCACCACCGACCGGCCGGTGCTGGAGGAGGTGCTGAAGTCGAAGCGGATCGCGCCGCTGGTCGGCGCCCGCATCGACCCCGACACGGTGGCCGTGCACCCCTCCGAGCGCGGCCAGATCAAGCAGACGCTGCTGAAGCTCGGCTGGCCCGCCGAGGACCTGGCCGGGTACGTCGACGGCGAGGCGCACCCGATCGAGCTGGCCGAGGACGGCTGGGCGCTGCGTCCGTACCAGAAGCAGGCCGTGGAGAACTTCTGGCACGGCGGCAGCGGTGTCGTCGTGCTCCCCTGCGGCGCGGGCAAGACGCTGGTCGGTGCCGGTTCCATGGCGCAGGCGAAGTCGACGACGCTGATCCTGGTCACCAACACGGTCTCCGCCCGGCAGTGGAAGCACGAGCTGGTCAAGCGCACGTCGCTGACCGAGGACGAGATCGGCGAGTACAGCGGCACGAAGAAGGAGATCCGGCCGGTCACGATCGCCACGTACCAGGTTCTGACGACGCGGCGGAAGGGCGTGTACCCGCACCTGGAGCTGTTCGACTCCCGCGACTGGGGACTGATCGTCTACGACGAGGTGCACCTGCTGCCGGCGCCGGTGTTCAAGTTCACCGCCGACCTCCAGGCGCGCCGCCGCCTCGGCCTGACCGCGACCCTCGTCCGCGAGGACGGCCGCGAGTCGGACGTGTTCTCCCTCATCGGGCCGAAGCGTTTCGACGCGCCCTGGAAGGAGATCGAGGCGCAGGGCTACATCGCGCCCGCCGACTGCGTGGAGGTCCGGGTCAACCTCACCGACTCCGAGCGGCTCGCGTACGCCACCGCCGAGGCGGAGGAGAAGTACCGCTTCTGCGCGACGACCGACACCAAGCGCAAGGTCACCGAGGCGATCGTGCGTCGCTTCGCCGGGCAGCAGATCCTCGTCATCGGCCAGTACATCGACCAGCTCGACGAACTGGGCGAGCACCTGGGCGCACCGGTGATCAAGGGCGACACCTCCAACGCCCAGCGGGAGAAGCTCTTCGAGTCCTTCCGGCAGGGCGAGATCAGCGTCCTGGTCGTCTCGAAGGTCGCGAACTTCTCCATCGACCTGCCGGAGGCGACGGTCGCGATCCAGGTGTCGGGCACCTTCGGGTCCCGGCAGGAGGAGGCTCAGCGGCTCGGCCGGGTGCTTCGCCCGAAGGCCGACGGTCACCAGGCGCACTTCTACTCGGTCGTCGCCCGCGACACCCTCGACCAGGACTTCGCCGCCCACCGCCAGCGCTTCCTGGCGGAGCAGGGGTACGCGTACCGGATCGTGGACGCGGACGAGCTGCTGACGGAGAGCTGAGCGGACACCCCGGCCGGGTCAGGTCCGGCCGGGCCCCGGGGACGGTTCGTCGAGCTGGTCGATCAGGCCCCGGGGAGGGTGAACACCAGGATCAGGACGAACACCGGCGGCAGCAGCGACAGCGCGGCCGTCCAGATCCGCAGGGCGGACCAGCGCCGGGTCCAGGGCAGCGCCCAGGCGGTGACCCAGGCTCCGTGGGTGAGGAAGGCGCCGAAGAACAGGGTCCCGTGGATCAGCGTCAGCGAGGTCGTCAGCGCCCGCGAGCAGTCGGTGCCGCAGCTGTCGGTCGCCATGACCGACAGCAGGCCGAGGAACGCGGCCGCCGGTACCAGAACCGTAAGGAGCACGGTGGCGACGGTCGGTGCGATCCACGCCGTGCGGTCCCGCTGCTCCCGTGGGTTCCGCCGGGCGGCAGGGTACGCCGGCCATGCCGTGGGGCGCTGTGGGTTCATGCGGCAAGTCAAGCCGCGCGGGCGTGCCCCGCGCACCGGCGTGCGTACTCAGACCGGTATGCGTGCCTACTCACTCCGCGCGGCGGCGGGCGCGGCGCCACCGGTGGACGCGGGCGCCACCGGCGAGGGACGCGGAGTCACCGGCGAGGGACGCGGCGTCACCGGCGGCGGACGCCTGCCTCCTCGCCGTACTCGCCGAGGATGACGACGTCGAAGGCGGCGCCCGTGAACACCCGCACGGCGCGCAGAGCGTCACCGAGCCGGTGCCGGTGGCTGCCGGCCACGGGCGTGGCACCGGACGCGCGGCCCGGTCCCGGGGCGGGGGAGATGGTTGCTGCGCTCATGTCTCCATGGTGCGACTGCCCGCCCCCGACCGGCATCGGTCTGCGGGCCGAACCCCCGCCGCCTGCCGCTACGACCGTGGAGGGAGCGCATACCCCAGAGCGGAGTACGCGATCCCCTAGGGGGCGGACGGGGCGGAACGGCGGGGCACGGAAAAACCGTTGGCCCGCGCCGCCGCCGCTCCCCTAGAATCTCCGCTCTTGCCCGCCTCCCCACGGAGCGCCGCCGACCGGACGGAAACCGGCCGGCCCACCGCGCGCGGAACCGCGCCCACCACACCGCAGGTCATCCGGAGGCACCCCCTTGTCCACGCCCGTCCACGACGACCCCCTCGCCGAGGAGCGCTCCCACCTCGCCGCCTCGCGTTCCGCCCTGCGCGCCATGCGGGAGGACGTCGAGTCCCTCGACATCACCGACGTCACCGCGAACTGGGTCAACGCCGCCGTGCTGGAGAACCAGATCGAGGAGCGCATCAAGGCCCTCGCCGACCTGAGCGAGACCCCGCTGTTCTTCGGCCGGCTCGACTACCTGCACGCACCCGGCGCCGATCGGGCGGAGGGCGCGGAGGGTGAGCGCTTCTACGTCGGACGCCGGCACGTGCACGACGCGGACGGCGACCCGATGGTGATCGACTGGCGGGCGCCGGTCTCGCAGCCGTTCTACCAGGCGTCGAAGAAGAACCCGCTGGACGTCGCTCTGCGCCGCCGCTTCGGCTACACCGGCGGCGACCTGACGGCGTACGAGGACGAGCACCTGTCGGACCCCACCGAGGCCGCGACAACCAGCAAACTGCTCCAGCGGGAGATCGAGCGGCCCCGCGTCGGCCCGATGCGGGACATCGTGGCGACCATCCAGCCCGAGCAGGACGACATCGTGCGCGCCGGGCTGTCCGGGTCGGTCTGTGTGCAGGGCGGGCCCGGCACCGGGAAGACCGCCGTCGGCCTGCACCGGGTCGCCTACCTCCTCTACGCCCACCGCGAGCGCCTGGCCCGGACCGGGACGCTGGTGATCGGGCCGAACAAGTCGTTCCTGCACTACATCGAGCAGGTCCTCCCGGCCCTCGGCGAGCTGACGGTCCGCCAGGCCACCGTCGACGACCTGGTGGCGCACGTCGAGGTGCGCGGCGCGGACGAGGCGACGGCGGCGGTGACCAAGGGCGACGCGCGGATGGCGCGGGTGCTGCGGCGGGCCCTCTACTCGCACGTCGCCCTGCCCACCGAGGGCGTCGTGGTGGTGCGCGGCTCGCGCCGCTGGCGGGTGGCGGCGTACGAGCTGGAGGAGATCGTCCGCGAGCTGCTCGCCCGCGACATCCGCTACGGCGCCGCCCGCGAGGCCCTTCCGCAGCGGATCGCGCACGCCGTGCTGGTGCAGATGGAGCGGGCCGGTGAGGCGCCGGACGACCGGGTGCAGAACGCGGTGGCGCGCAACGCCGCCGTCAAGGCGGTCGTGAAGACCGCCTGGCCGCAGGTCGACCCGGCGAAGCTGGTCCTGCGCCTCCTGACCGACGCGGACTTCCTCGCCGAGCACGCCGAGGGCATCCTCACCGAGGAGGAGCAGAAGGCGGTGCTGTGGGTGAAGCCGGCCCGCTCGGTGAAGTCGGCCAAGTGGTCGCCCGCGGACGCCGTGCTGATCGACGAGGCCACCGACCTGATCGAGCGCACCCACTCCCTCGGGCACGTCGTCCTCGACGAGGCGCAGGACCTCTCCCCCATGCAGTACCGCGCGGTGGGCCGACGCTGCACCACCGGCTCGGCGACCGTCCTGGGCGACCTGGCGCAGGGCACGACGCCGTGGGCGACCCGCAGCTGGACGGAGGCGCTCACCCACCTGGGCAAGCAGGGAGCCGTGGTCGAGGAGCTGACGGCCGGTTTCCGCGTGCCGACGGACGTCATCGCGTACGCGTCCCGGCTGCTGCCGCACATCGCACCGGGCCTGACGCCGGTGGCGTCGATCCGTGAGAACCCGGGGTTCTTCGACGTCCGTGAGAAGGCCGAGGGAACGGCGGACGTGCTGGCGGCCTGCCGCGAGCTGCTGGAACGGGAGGGGTCGGTGGGTCTGATCGCCGCCGACGCGCGGGTGCCGGAGCTGGCGTCGGCGCTCGGGGCGGCGGGGGTCGGCTTCGTCGGCCCCGGCGAGGAGACGACGCGGGCCACCCGCCTGACCCTGGTCCCGGCCTCGCTGGCCAAGGGCCTGGAGTACGACTACGTGGTCCTGGACGAGCCACGGGCCGTGATCGACGGCGAACCGGACGAACGGACGGGACTGCGGCGGCTGTACGTGTGCCTGACCCGTGCGGTGTCCGGACTGATCGTGACGCACGCGACGGAGCTGCCGCCGCAGCTGGGGTAGTTGCGGTGGTCGCCACAGCTACCCCAGCGACCTCCCAGGCCGTTCAGGCACTGGGGGAGGCACGACCGCCCGCACCGGGCCGCGCCCTCAAGCGAGCACCGACGCGGGTGCACCCCCAGCCGACGCTCAGCCCCCCAGCACCCGCCGCCACTCCCCTACCGCCTCCGCCGAAACCGGCCCGTCCCACCCGGAGGTCCGCGCCGCCCCGCCGATGTGGAACCCGTCGATCCCCGCCTCCAGCAGCCCCGGTACGTGCTCCAGCCGCAGCCCACCGCCCACCAGCAGCTGCTGCTCGTACCCCGGCTCCCCCCGCCGCCGCGCCTCCGCGAGCAGCACGCTCAGCCCGTCGTCGACCCCGCCCGCCGACCCGGCCGTGAGGTACGTGTCCAGCCCGGTGAAGTCCGCGAGCTGCTTGCGCAGGGCGTCCCGGTCCGCGGCGCGGTCGATCGCGCGGTGGAAGGTCCACCGGCACCCCTCCAGCGCCCCGGCGACCCGCTCCACCGCCGCGATGTCGACGTCACCGTCCGCGTCGAGGAACCCGAGCACGAACTCCGTCGCCCCGGCCTCCCGCATCCGCCCGGCGACCCCCACGAGCCGCTCGACGTCCCCGGCGGCGAACCCGTCCGCCAGCCGCAGCATCACCCGCAGGTCGATGTCGACGGCGGCGCGGATCGCGGCGACGGTCTCGGTCGGCGGGGTGAGTCCGTCGGCCGCCATGTCGGTGACCAGTTCGAGGCGATCCGCGCCTCCGGCCTGGGCGGCGACCGCGTCCTCGACATCGAGGGCGATCACCTCCAGGACTGCACGCTTGCTCATGGGACCCCATTCGTCGGCCTGCTACAGGTCTAGTCCAATCCAGCCTACGCTCCCGTGGCCGGCCAGGACTCCCCCGCGCCGCCACCCGGCCTCAGCCGCCGAAGAGGTTCAGTTCCGCCGCCTCCGCCCCGGCCAGCTCGTAGCCGGCCGCGCCGTCCACCGGCCGGCCCGCGTACAGCCTCACGAGCGTCGCCGCGTCCCCGATGAACCGCCCCGGCGGCCGCTCACCGCTCGCCCCGCCCAGCTTCAGCGGCTCGTCCACGTCGTCGAGGTCGGCGTGCAGCGGTACGTGGCCGCGGTCACGGGTGAGCGTGCCCAGCAGCGCCAGCGCCTCCGGCAGTGCGCGCCCGGCGTACGCGCCCGGCTCGCCGAGGGCCACCCGCACGTCACCCGCGTGCACCCACTCGCCCAGCGCCAGCAGGTCCAGCGCGCCGCCCGCGCGGCCGATCACCGGACCGGCCTCGGTCATGCCGCGCGCCAGCTCGTCGACGACCCGGGCGTTGGTCCAGTCGGCGCGTTCGGCGATGTCGCGGTCGTTGGACTCGGGCGAGAAGACGCCGTCCTCGAAGCGGTTCTCCACCGCCCTCATCAGCGCGGAGGAGCAGTGCGCCAGCACGTCCCGCACGGACCAGCCGGGACACGCGGCCACCGGCAGCGCGAAGTCGCCGTCCGCCCGGGACCGCAGCAGCGGCACCAGTTCGTCCCGCTCGATGGCCAGCAGCCGCCCGGGCCGTTCGGGGTCGCGTACGTCGTGCACGTCAGCAGGAGTCGTCATGGCTCCACGTTAGGGGCGCGGCGACCCCGCGGTCAGTGCGCCGACAGGCCGTCCAGTTCGGCGGCGTAGAGGAGCGCCGGGTCGAAGGACATGCCGGTGAAGTGACCGGCCAGCTCCAGGGACAGGACGCCGTGCAGCCGGGTCCAGAAGGACAGGGCCCGGCGCAGGGCTGCCGCGGAAGCCGGATGTCCGTCCGCCCACTGCCGGTGGCCGTCGAGGTGCGCGTCGAACGCCGTCGGCCCGTCACCCTCGTCCGGCAGCGCGGCGCACGCGTCGATGATGACGGCCATGGTCTCGGAGGCGATCCGGGTGACGTCGGCGGGCGCGTGGTAGCCGGGGACGGGGGTGCCGAAGACCAGGAAGTACCGCTGGGGGTCGGCGAGCGCCCAGGAGCGCATGGTGCGCGCCAGCCCGGTCAGGTCGGCGCCGGAGGCGGCGGCCGCCCGGAAGGTGTCGGCGAGGCTCCGGTAGGCGTCCCTGACGAGTTCGGTGATCAGCTCGTCGCGGCCGGCGAAGTACCGGTAGAGGGCGGGCCCGCTCAGGCCCATCCGCTTGGCGATCGCGTTCAGGGAGAGGGCGGACGCACCGGCCGTGGCGATCTGCTCCCGCGCGTGCTCCTTGATCTCCGCGCGCACCTGGTCGCGGTAGCGCTCGCGCGGGGTCCCGGTACGCGCCTGCGTCATGGCCGCCGCCCTTTCCGCTCCTGCGTGCCTGCGAGGTCAAGATTCAGTTAGAGGCTATCACCGCAGCTACCGGTCTCCCCACTGGGACAATGGGCCCATGGCCGACCCCGACGCCCTGCGCTCCCGTTTCGCCCGCGCCCTGGACGGAGCCCGCGCTCCCGGTTCCGGCCCCGACCCCGCGCCGTACGCCGACAACCTGATCGCCCGCTGGCAGGAACCCCAGCGGCGCTACCACACGCTCGCGCACCTCACGGCGGTGCTCGACCACGTCGACGTGCTGGAGGAGTACGCCGACGACGCGGACGTGGTGCGCCTCGCGGCCTGGTTCCACGACGCGGTCTACCTCCCCGACCGCTCCGAGAACGAGGAGCGCTCCGCCCGTCTCGCCGAGCGCGCCCTGCCCGAGGCCGGGGTCCCGGCGGGGAAGACCGCCGAGGTGGCCCGGCTGGTGAGGCTCACCGTCACCCACTCCCCGGCCGGGGACGACCGCGACGGGCAGGTGCTGTGCGACGCGGATTTGGCGATCCTCGCCTCGCCGCCGTCGGCGTACGCGGCGTACACGGCGGCCGTACGACAGGAGTACCACTTCGTCCCGGACGACGCCTTCCGCGAGGGCCGCGCCGCGATCCTCCGCCAACTCCTCGAACTCCCCCGGCTGTTCCACACCTCGCACGGCCGACGCGAGTGGGAGGCGACCGCCCGCTGCAACCTGACCGGCGAACTGGAAATGCTGTCGCCCGAGGGCGAACCGGCCCCGTAGCCTGCCCCGCATGCTGACCATGGGCGGGGAACAGGTGGAAGAGGCCCTCGCGGGCGCCGTGGCGCTGCTGCGGACGGCGACGGACCGGGACTGGACAGCGGTGCGGGCCGGCCGGCCGGAGTGGGACTGCCGGCAGACGGCCGAGCACCTCGCGGGCGTCCTCATCGCCTACGCGGGCCAGCTCGCCGGACGCGCCACGCAGGCATGGGTCCCCTTCGACATCACCCTCGACGACGGCACCGGCAACGAAGACGTCCTGCACGTCATCGAGACGACCGGCGCCCTGTTCGCCGCCACCCTGCGCACCACCCCGCGCGAGGTCCGGGCCTTCCACCCGTACCCCTTCCGCAGCGCGAACCGCGAGGGCTTCGCCGCGATGGGGGTCACCGAGGTACTGGTCCACACGCACGACATCGCCGAGGGCCTGGGCCTCGCCTACGAGCCGCCCGCCGAGCTGTGCGCGGACGTCCTCGCCCGGATCTTCCCGCACGTCCAGCCCGGCACCGACCCCTGGCGCACCCTGCTGTGGGCCACCGGCCGCGGTGAGCTGCCCGGACGCGCCCCGGTCACCGAATGGCGCTGGAGGAACACCATCGTGATCCCCGCCGGCCGGCTCACCCTCCAGGGCGTCACCCCCGCGTCCGCCACCGACCTCGCCGCCGGTGGCGACGGCGGGTTCGCGTGGGTCGACAGCGGCCCTTACCAGGGCACCCGGGACGCCGCCGGAATGCTGTTGAAGGCGTACGAGGCGGGTGCGCACCAGCCGGAGTGGGGTCTCTTCGTGCTCGTACGGAGCGAGGACGGCCGCGCGGTCGGCGCCATGGGCTTCCACGGGCCGCCGGACGAGGAGGGCCGGGCCGAGATCGGCTACGACCTCGCCGAGGACGCCCGCGGCCTGGGCTACGCCACCGAGGCACTGCGCGCGCTGTCGGCATGGTCACCGGCACGGCGGAACGGCACCGCGCTCCGCGCGAAGATCGAGCGGACCAACGTCCGCTCGCAGGCGGTCGTCACCCGTGCCGGTTACCGCCTGGTCGCCGAGGACGAGGAACTTCTCACCTACGAACTGCGCGGCTGAGCGCCGGAGCCGGCGCCCTTGCGCCGGCGCAGTCCCGCCCCGTGCAGCAGCCGCACCACCTCGCGGCTGCCGACCTCCAGCGCACCGGCGGACACCGCGTCGGCGTACCGATCGGCGGGGATGTCGTAGTGGTCGCGTTCGAAGGCGCGGCGCGGCACGCCAAGCGCCTCGGCGAAGGCGTGCAGTTCGGCGTACGAGACGTCGCTGACCAGGTGCGACCACATGCGGCCGTGGCCCGGCCAGGTCGGCGGATCGATGTAGACGGTCACCGGGTCGTCCTCGGTCCGTTCACGACGGCTGCGGGCCGCCGCCGGCCCCGCCCAGCGAGCCGACCGCGGCGACCTTCACGCCCGCCTTCGCGCACACCCAGTGCGGGTCGGGACCCAGCTCCGGCTCGACGTCCAGCGCGTGCGGGTCGCCGGAGCCGCACACCGGGCACAGCGGCCAGCGGCCGTACCGCTCCAGCAGCGCGTCCTGCACGTCCTGCGCGACCAGCCCGGCGACGAACTCGGCGCCCTCGGGCCACTGCTCCACCCACCAGCGGCGCTGCGCGACGGACTTCTCCACCAGCGACACGACGTCCGGTTCGGCGACCTGGCCCGCCATGAGGTCGGCGAGCACGAGGGCGCGCGCGGCGTGCAGCGCCTGCTCCAGGGGGCTGATGGGGTCCATGCACCCATTGTGCGCGCTCTTGACCCCCGCACCGAAACGAAAATATCTTTCACAAGTGACCGATGACGTGAAGGAAACTTTCGCCTCTCCTCCCGCACCCGGCGCACTGGCGGCCAAAGTCCGCACGCTGGCACCGTCGATGACCCGTTCCATGCAGCGCGTCGCCGAGGCCGTCGCGGGAGACCCGGCCGGCTGCGCGGCCCTCACGGTCACCGGCCTCGCCGAGCTCACCGGCACCAGCGAGGCGACGGTCGTACGCACCGCTCGGCTGCTCGGCTACCCCGGCTACCGGGACCTGCGCCTCGCGCTCGCCGGGCTCGCCGCACAGCAGCAGTCCGGCCGCGCGCCGGCCATCACCACCGACATCGCGGTCGACGACCCGATCGCGGACGTCGTGGCCAAGCTGGCCTACGACGAGCAGCAGACCCTCGCCGACACCGCCGCCGGCCTGGACACCGTCCAGCTCGGCGCGGCCGTCACCGCGCTCGCCGCCGCCCGCCGCACCGACGTGTACGGCCTCGGCGCCTCCGGCCTGGTCGCCCAGGACCTCACCCAGAAGCTCCTGCGCATAGGGCTGATAGCCCACGCGCCCGGTGATCCGCACCTCGCCGTCACCAACGCGGTGCAGTTGCGGGCCGGGGACGTCGCCATCGCCATCACGCACTCCGGTTCGACCGGGGACGTGATCGAACCGCTGCGGGTCGCCTTCGAGCGCGGTGCGACGACCGTCGCCGTCACCGGGCGTCCCGACAGCCCCGTCACCCAGTACGCCGACCACGTGCTGACCACGTCGACGTCCCGGGAGAGCGAGCTGCGGCCGGCGGCGATGTCGTCGCGGACGAGTCAGCTGCTGGTGGTGGACTGCCTGTTCGTGGGGGTGGCGCAGCGGACGTACGAATCGGCTGCGCCGGCGCTGGCGGCGTCCTACGAGGCGTTGGCTCATCGGCACGGGGCGCGCGGGAGACCGTAGGGGTTGATCGTCGTGGACGGCTGCGGGCCGTCCGTGGCTGATCGCGCCCGCGCGGCGGAGCCGCAGGCGATGCGGCACCGCGCCCTTGGGCAAGCTGGATCGACCGACACTGGACAAGTGACCGAAGAGAGCCGCTCCGTCATGACCTCAATCCCCCACCACCCCGACCTTCGCTCCCAGTTGGCGACGCTGACCACCGAGGCGTTCCGTCCCGAGCTGGCCGAGATCGACCGGATGCCCACCCTGGAGATCGCCCGTGTGATGAACGGCGAGGACACCGCCGTCCCGGCCGCCGTCGCCGAGCGGCTGCCGGAGATCGCCGCGGCCGTGGACGCGATCGCCGCCCGTATGGCGCGCGGCGGGCGGCTGATCTACGCGGGCGCCGGTACCGCCGGCCGGCTCGGTGTGCTGGACGCCTCGGAATGCCCGCCCACCTTCAACACCGCCACCGGTCAGGTCGTCGGCCTGATCGCGGGCGGCCCTCAGGCCATGGTGACCTCGGTCGAGGGCGCCGAGGACTCGGCCGGGCTGGCCCGCGCGGACCTGGACGCCCTCGGCCTGACCGCCGACGACACGGTGGTCGGCGTCTCCGCGTCGGGCCGCACGCCCTACGCCGTCGGCGCCGTCGAGCACGCCCGCGCGCGGGGGGCCCTGACCGTCGGGCTGGCCTGCAACAGCGGCAGCGCCCTGGCCGCCGCCGCCGAGCACGGCGTCGAGGTCGTCACCGGACCCGAGCTGATCACCGGCTCGACCCGCCTGAAGGCCGGTACGGCGCAGAAGCTGGTCCTCAACATGCTGTCGACGATCACGATGATCCGCCTCGGCAAGACGTACGGGAACCTGATGGTGGACGTCCGCGCCTCCAACGAGAAGCTGCGCGCCCGCTCCCGCCGTATCGTCGCCCTCGCCACCGGCGCCGCCGACGACGAGATCGAGCGCGCCCTGACCGCGACCGACGGCGAGGTCAAGCACGCGATCCTGACCCTGCTGGCCGATGTGGACGGCCCGACGGCCGCCCGCCTTCTGGAGGACTCGGGCGGCCACCTGCGTGCCGCGCTGGCGACGGCGAAGGCCTGACCGCACGCTCGGGGAGTGCACAAGGACCCCCACCTCACGGCCGTAGCGCTCCTCCCCCTGGTCGGCGGCCCCGCGAACGTCACCTCCGTCGCCCACTGCATGACCCGCCTCCGCCTGGGCCTGGCCGACCGTTCCCGGGTGGACGACGCGGCGCTGCGGGCGCTGCCCGGGGTGCTCGGGGTGGTGGAGGACGGCGATTCGTACCAGGTGGTGCTGGGTCCGGGGGTGGTCGGCCGGGTGACGGAGGCCTTCGAGGCGCTGCTGGCGAGAAAGGACGACGGCGGGACGGGCATCGGGACGGACCGGTCACCGAACGGTGGGACGGGCGGCGGGACGGACGGGTCACCGGACGGCGTAGCGGGCGCCGGAACCGACCGGCCGCCGGGCGGCACGGCGGCCGCCCTCGCCCGGCGCGGCGCAGAACTGAAGGCGCGCCGGAAGGCCCGCAACGCGACCCCGCTCAAGACGGCCCTGCGCCGCGTCGCGAACATCTTCGTCCCCCTCATCCCCGCCCTGATCGGCTGCGGCATCGTCGCGGGCGTCGCCGGTCTGCTGACGAACCTGCGCTGGCTCCCGGCTCTCACCCCCGCCCTGGCCGCCCTCTCCTCCGCCTTCATGGCGCTGATCGCGGTGTTCGTCGGCCACAACACGGCGAAGGAGTTCGGCGGCACGCCCGTGCTGGGCGGCGCGGTCGCCGCCGTCGTCGTCTACCCGGGCGTCGCGAAGGTGACGGCGTTCGGGGCGGCACTCGCCCCCGGCCAGGGCGGCGTCCTCGGTGCACTGGCCGCGGCGATGCTCGGCACGTACGTCGAGAGGTGGTGCCGTGCCCGCCTCCCCGGCACCCTGGACGTCCTGCTCACCCCGACCCTCACCGTCCTGGTCTCCGGCCTCGTCACCCTCTACGTCCTCATGTACGCGGCCGGCGAGGTCGCCACGGCCATCGGCACGGCGGCGAACTGGCTCCTGACGACCACGGGCGCCCTGGCCGGCCTGGTCCTCGGCGGCCTCTTCCTCCCCCTCGTGATGCTGGGACTGCACCAGGCCCTCATCCCCATCCACACCACCCTCATCGAGCAGCAGGGCCACACGGTCCTGCTCCCCATCCTGGCCATGGCGGGCGCGGGTCAGGTCGGCGCGGCGGCGGCGGTCTACGTCCGCCTCCGCCACGACACCACCCTCCGCACGACGATCAGATCGGCGCTGCCGGCCGGCCTGCTCGGCGTCGGCGAGCCCTTGATCTACGGCGTCTCCCTCCCCCTCGGGCGCCCCTTCCTCACCGCCTGCGTGGGTGGGGCGGCGGGTGGCGCCTTCGTCGGCCTGTTCGCGATGCTCGGCACCGACGTGGGGGCGACGGCGATCGGCCCGTCGGGCTGGGCGCTGTTCCCGCTCCTCGCGGGCGGCGGGGGCTGGGCGGTGACGGCCGGGGTGTACGGCGGCGGGCTGCTCACCGGGTACGCGGTCGGCTTCCTGGCGACGTACTTCTTCGGTCTGCCCGACGGCGCGGCCCGCCCCGTGTGCGACCCTGAGGAACATGAACCACGCCCAGCTGACCGCCCTGGGCCGCGCCCTGCGTCTCCTCGGTGAGCACGGCGAGGCCCTGAGCACCGACACCCCGGACGCCAAGCTGCACGAGGTCCGCGCGGACCTGAAGCGGGCGCTGGACCTGCTGGAGGAGAGCGTCGGGACGACGGCCCCCAGCACCCGCTGCCCCGAGCACCCGAACGGCCCGGTCGACAGGGCCGCCCCCGACCTCTGCCTCCTCTGCGAGACCCGCCGCCGCACCGCCCGCCGCGCCGAGTACAACGGCGGCCCGCTCCCGGCCCGGCCCTCGACCGAGCCGGTCCAGTCCCGCTACGGCGTCCGCGGCGACCGGCCGCAGCCCCAGCAGCGCTGGCTGCCCGAGCTGTGGAACGGCCAGGCGTGGCAACTGTGCGGCACCCCGCGCCGCGACCGCCGCGAGGCCGAGCTGTACATCGCGGCCCAACTGCGGGCTCCCCGCGCGGCGATGGCGTACCGGCTGGTCCACGAGTTCACCGACTACGAGGTGCTGCGGGTGTGGGGGACGCCGGTACGGGTGGACATCGAGCCGATGGGCGGGATCTGAGCGGGTCGCCCCACCGGATCTGGCTCTCACCGGGTCAGATCTGGTTCTCACCACCGTCGACGTACCAGTTGGCCCCGAGGACGAAGCTGCTCTGCCCGGAGGCGAGGAAGGCCACCACCGCGGCGACCTCCTCCGGACGCCCCATCCGCCCGATGGCGATGTCCCCGGCGAGTTTCGTCCGGACGTCGGACGCGTTCTGCGCACCAAAGAGGTTCCTGATCCCGGGAGTGTCGACCGGTCCCGGGGAGACGGCGTTGACCCTGATGCCGCGGCCCTTGAGTTCATTGGCCCAACCCCGCGCGAAGGACCGGACGGCGGCCTTGGATGCGGCGTACAGACTGAACGCCTCGGCACCGTTGTCACCGGCCGTGGAGGCGTTCAATATCACCGACGCGCCGTCGTTGAGCAGCGGCAGTGCCTTCTGCACGGTGAAGAGCACGCCCCGCACGTTGACGCCGAAGATCTGGTCGTACTTCTCCTCGGTGATCTGTTCCAGCGGCACCAGCGAGGCGGTCGCCGCGTTGGCGAAAACCACGTCCAGCCCCCGGCCCCGGGCGCGGACCGCCTCGTAGAGGCGATCCAGGTCGGCCAGGTCCGTCACGTCCCCGGCCACCGCCGTGGCCCTGTCCGGACCGATCGCCTCCACGGCCGCGTCCAGCTCGGCCTTGCGCCGGCCGGTGATGAAGACGTGCGCCCCCTCGGCCGCCAGGCGCACCGCGGTGGCGAGGCCGATTCCGGTGCCGCCGCCGGTGACGACGGCGGTCTTGCCTTCCAGCTGTCCCATGACGAGTGCCCTCCACGAGATTTCAGTACCGCTCGGTACTGAAATCGACCGTAACACAATCCGCACCGACCGGTACCGAAGGCGTAGAGTGGGGGCCATGGAGACGCGACGTAAGGGGCCGGTCGGCAGGCCGAGGGGGTTCGACGCCGACGAGGCGCTCGAACGGGCCATGCGGGTCTTCTGGAAGCAGGGCTACGAGGGCGCCAGCCTCACCGACCTGACCAGCGCCATGGGCATCACCCGCACCAGCATGTACGCGGCCTTCGGCAACAAGGAGGACCTGTTCCGCAAGGCCCTGGCGCGCTACGAGGAGGGCCCCGCCGCGTACGTGGCCCGGGCTCTGCGGGAGCCCACCGCCCGCGAGGTGGCCACCGCGTTCCTGAACGGCGCCGTCCGGACCAGCACGCGCCCCGGCTGCCCGCCCGGATGTCTCGGCGTCCAGGGCTCCCTCGCCGCCGGCGACCCGGGGCTTCCCGTCCGGAACCTGCTCGCCGACTGGCGCAACGAAGGCGTCACCCGCCTCGGCGACCGCTTCCGGCAGGCCGTCGACGACGGCGACCTGCCCCCCGACTCCGACCCCGTGGGCCTCGCCCGTTACCTCATGACCGTCGCCAACGGCATCGCCGTCCAGGCCGCCGGCGGCGCGACCCAGGAGGACCTCCAGCGGGTGGCGGACATGGCCCTGCGGGGCTGGCCACCCGCCTGACGGCAACGCGGCGCGGTGCCCGCTAGGACCGCGCGCTCTCGTGGTTGGTCCGCCGCAGCCGGGCCCGCATCACCTCCTCCGGCCGCGCGGCCACCAGCGACGCGGCCGGACAGTCCCACTCCCGGCCGCCGCCGACGGGACGCAGCCGTACGTCACCGCCGTCGTGCGCCAGGACCTCCCCCACCCGCCCGTCCCGCGCGTCCACGGCGTGGGTACCGACGGCCGGCCGCTCGCCCCGCACCACCGACGCCAGCCGCTCCGCGACCCGGACGTTGCAACGCCCCAGGTCCACCAGCGCGAACGGCTCCTCGCTCGCACCGGTCACCGGATCGACGCACAGCGACGGCAGCACGATGCCGGCATCCACGAGGGCCTGCCGCAGGCTTTCGACGACTTCTTCGGTCGACCGCACGCTTCCTCACCTCCACACAGAGTTCCCGATTCGCGACACAGCGTGGCGGTCGCGGCTCTAACCTGCCCATACAGGGCGCCCCAACAACCCTCGTCGTACGACCGGGAGTCCCGTCACCGTGCCTGGACCGAAGGGCCTCGACCCCTCGTCGTCCCCTCGCGCCCTGCTCGGCGCGGAGCTGCGTCACGCCCGCGAGAAGGCCGGGTTCAGCCAGGAGGAGCTGGGCGGGCGGCTGTTCGTCAGCGGCTCGTTCATCGGACAACTGGAGTCCGGTTGCGGAGGATGCAACCGGAGTACGCGCGGATGCTGGACGACGTCCTCGGGACGGAGGACTTCTTCCGGTGCAACTGCGCGGCTTCGGCGAAGTCGAGGTATCCCGAGCACTTCGCGGAGGCGGCGGAGGCGGAGGCCGTCGCCACGGAGATCAGGGAGTACGCGCCCCTGCTGATCCCCGGACTGCTGCAGACGCCCGCATGTACACGGGCGGTTTGCCGTGCCTACCAACCCACGGCACCGAACGAGGTGATCGAGGAACTGGTTGCGGCCCGGATGGAACGGGCCCGTCTCCTCGCCGATCCAACAGAGCCTCAGTCGTGGGTCGTACTGGATGAAGCAGCGTTACGACGGGTGACCGGAGGCCGCGAGGTGATGGCCCAGGCACTCGGCCACATGCCATCAAGCTGATGGACTTCGAGAGTGCACCGCCACTGGTGTACTTCGAGGGTGTCGGCACCGGGCGGCTGGAGGATGAACCCACCGTCGTGCGCCACCAGCGGCAGACGTACAACCTCCTCTCGCGAGCGAGCGGCGCGGAAAAGTGGTGGCCCAGCCACGCCGGTCCCCCACGCCGCCTGCGTACCCACCCGGCGCACGGGAGCGCGTCAGCTCCGGTGGCGGCACGCGCCACGCCGTCTCGGCGGCGCGGCCCCGGGCGGGCGACAAGACCCCGACGGCGGCGCCCGGGGGGGGGACACCCCCTCGAAAATGGATGACACTCCGCCCCGGAGTGTCATCCATTTCGAGACCACCACCCCCGCCCCCACCACAAACCACCCGCCCCCCACCGCCACTCACCACTCACCACCGCAAGCCGCTCAGCCCCCGGCGTGCCGGCGAGACGCCGACGCGCCCCCACACGCCGGACGCCCACGCAACCATGCAAGGAACTCACCGGCCGGGCCACCACTCTCCCCGGGCCGCCCGCACGCTTCTCACCCGTGCTGGAGCGAACCGAGTCAAGGGCGACCCGGAGGGGCATCGGCGCAGCCGACGCGACCGCAGGGAACGCCCTTTACTCGGCTCGCGGAAGCACGACACTGACCAGGAAGCGGGCGGCCCCCACGGCCACTTGGAAGCCGGGAGGCCCCGGGGCCGGCGACGTCGGCGGTCACGCCGGCCACGCACCGCACACCCTCGTCGACGCGGCCGGGCGGCTCGCCGACCGGGATGCAGGGCGGGCTAGGGTGTGCCGATGCAGCCCCTCCCGCCGCCGCGGATAACGGCGAACGAGTGCCGGCCCGGCCGTCACTGGTACGTCACGGCGGCGGCGATCGCCGTCGCGTTGACCGTGCTGGGTGTGGCCTTCGGCGTGTACCGGTTCGCCAGTTTGACCGACACGGTGGACACCGACCACCAGTTCGCCAACGGCGACACCGTCACCCTGCGGCTCGAGCCGGGGGCCGAGAGGGCGATCTGGGCCAAGTACCCCGGCCGCTCGCCCGGCCCCCGGTGCGACATCACCGGGCCGGGAGGACCACGTCTCACCGAGCCGGGAACCGACGTGTTCCTCACCGGCGACGAGGCCTGGCACGTGGTCCAAGTCATCGACGTGTCGCAGGCGGGCGACTACACGGTTACCTGCTCCTCCCAGGCGCTCTCCCGGTACGCCCTCGGGGGCACCGGGGTCCTGGCCACCTTCGCCGGCGGACTGGTCCTGGTCATCGCCCTCCCCGCCCTCGGGATCGGCATCTGCGCCGTCATCGTCCTCGTCACCGCCGTGCGCCGCAGCCGCCACCGCAAGCGGCTCCTCGCCGCCCTCCTCGCCTCCGGTGCCGGCCACCCCGCGCCCGCCGGCCCGGGCCCGCAGGAGCGCGACTCACAGCCGGCCTGACCGGCCGGCTCCTCGCCGGAGAGGCCGGTGCCCCGGCCTCACCCCCCACGAGCCCTACGGCTCCAGCAGGGGCAGCGCAGCGAACTCGTGGCCCTCCCACAGGCGCCGCGACGCCTCCTCCGGGTAGGGCACGACGGTCGGCTCCGCGTCCAGGACCTGGACCAGGCGCCGTTCCGTGTCGTACGCGGGCCAGCCGGGGTCGCCGGTGCGGGCGAAGGACGTCCAGGAGGCGCGGAAGCGGGAGGAGAGGGCCAGCGCCTCGGCGGACGGCTCGGCGTCCCCGAAGAGGAACGGGCCGAGGTCGGCCCGGAATGTGCCGAAGAGCAAGGGCACGTCCAGGGCGTGGCACGCGCCGAGGGCGCCGCCGTTGCCGGGGGCCGGCCAGGTCAGCTCGTAGACGTGGGAGCGGCCGCCGCCCGCGAGGTGGGCCTCGGCCAGGTGCAGGGACGGCATGGCGAACAGCCAGTCCGTCTGGACGCGTTCGTACAGGTCGTTCGCGGGCCGGCCGGGGTACGCGGCACGGTAGGCGTCCTCTCCTCCCGGCGCGTAAAGCCGCAACGCCTTGGACGCGCGTTCGCCGGTGATCTGGCCGAGCTTGCCCGCCATGGCGGTGAACAGGCGGTTCTCCTCGCGGTTGTGGCCGGCGATCAGCTCGACGTCCCGGGACGCGCCGGACGCCAGCGCCTGCCACGGCGTCACCGGCAGGACGTCGCCGTCGACGACCGGCGAGTACGGGGTGACCGTGGGCGCGGCCTGCCCCCAGCGGTCCACGTACTGGGGCATCCGTGGGGCGAGGGTCCGGCCCGCCTTGACCAGCTCGGCCGGGTCGACGGCCGCCAGGTCCGCGACGGTGGGGCGCAGGCCCAGCTCGGCGGCGAGAACGGTGCCGATGTCCCGGGCGAGTTCGTCGGAGAAGAACGTGCCGGGCACGCTCTGGGCTATGGCGCGGTGGAAGAGGCCGACGGCGCGGGGCATGGACAGCAGGGAGGCCACGGAGCCGGCGCCCGCCGACTCGCCGAAGACCGTGACCTGCTCCGGGTCGCCGCCGAACGCGGTGACGTTGTCCCGTACCCACTCCAGCGCGGCCACCTGGTCGAGCAGGCCCCGGTTCGCGGGGGCGCCCTCGATGCGGGCGAAACCCTCCATGCCGACGCGGTAGTTCAGGGTGACGACGACGAGGTCGCCGTCCTCGGCGATGCGGCGGGCGTCGTAACCGGGGCTGCCGGCGTGGCCGATCCGGTAGGCGCCGCCGTAGATCCACACCATCACCGGGCGGCGTGCCGCCGGGTCGGGAGCGGGGGTCCAGACGTTGACCGTCAGCCAGTCGTCGCCCTCGAGGAGGGCGGCGGCAGGTCCCGCGATCCCCGCGTCCTGCGGGGGCGGCGGGCCGAAGGCGAACGCCTCGCGCACGCCGTCCCAGGGGCCGGCGGGGCGCGGGGCGGCGAACCGGTCCCCTCCCACGGGGGGTTCGGCGAACGGGATGCCGCGGAAGACGGTGAGGCCGTCCTCCCGTCGTCCGCGCACCGCACCGGCGGCGGTGCGCACCACGGGCTCAAGGGCCTCTGGGTTCGTCATGGATCACTCCCTCACTGGACGCCGCTGGACTTACGTACGGCAGTAGTTGGTGATTCCACGGACCCTACGCCGCGGTGCGCCGCCGGAGCGGGCCGGGTCGGGCCCGGCCCGGCCCGGCCCGGCCCGGCCGGGTCAGCTGAGGGTCTTCAGAGCCGCCGCGTCGAACGGCGCGAGCTCGTCGAAGCGGCCGGAGAGCACCTTGTCCGCCCACTGCGGGTCCTGGAGCAGCGCGCGGCCGATGGCGACCATGTCGAACTCGTCTCGTTCGAAACGGTCCAGGAGGTTGTCGAGGCTGCCGAGCCCGGCACCCTCGCCCTGGAAGGACTTGAGGAACTCGCCCTCCAGTCCCACCGAGCCGACCGTGATGGCGGTCTTGCCGGTGAGCTTCTTGGTCCAGCCGGCGAGGTTGAGGTCGGAGTCGTCGAACTCGGGCTGCCAGTAGCGGCGCGTGGAGGCGTGGAAGGCGTCGACGCCGGCCGAGGCGAGGGGCGCGAGGATGGCCTCAAGCTCCTCGGGGGTCTCGGCGAGGCGGGCGTCGTAGGCGTCCTGCTTCCACTGCGAGTAGCGGAAGATCACCGGGAACTCGGGGGAGACCTTCTCGCGCACGGCAGCCACGATCTCGGTGGCGAAACGGGTGCGGGAGACCGGGTCGCCGCCGTAGGCGTCGGTGCGGCGGTTGGTGCCCGCCCACAGGAACTGGTCGACGAGGTAGCCGTGGGCGCCGTGGATCTCCACGCCGTCGAAGCCGATGCGCTCGGCGTCGGCGGCGGCCCGGGCGAAGGCGCCGATGACGTCGTCCAGGTCGCGCTGGGTCATCGCCTTGCCGGTGGCCTCGTCCGCGCCGACGCGCAGACCGGAGGGGCCGACGGCGGGGGCGTCGGGGAAGGGCTGGTCGCCCTGCTCGCGGACCATGCCGATGTGCCACAGCTGCGGCACGATCGTGCCGCCCGCCGCGTGCACCGCCTCGGCCACCTTCGCCCAGCCGGCCAGCTGCTCCTCGCCGTGAAAGCGCGGCACGCGGTCGCTCTGCCCGGCGGAGTCGTGCCCGACGTAGGTGCCCTCGGTGACGATCAGGCCGACACCGGCGGCGGCGCGGCGGGAGTAGTACGAGACCACGTCCTCGCCGGGGATGCCGCCCGGCGAGAACATCCGGGTCATCGGGGCCATCGCGATGCGGTTGGGCACGGTCAGGCCGTTGATGGTGGCCGGGCGGGCGAGGATCTGAGCGGCGCGCGAGGCGGCGTCCGCGGCGGTGACGGTCACGTGGGGGCTCCTCTGGAGGTACCGGGCGGTATGTGCATACGCATGAACCTGCCGGTGTCAACCGGGCCGCCCGCCCCGCCCATTCCGGCCGCCCACCATCAGTGGCGCAGGTCACAGCCCTGCGCGGCCGTCGACCGGCGGCCGGCGACCATGAGCAGCGCCACCGTCTGCACGCCGATGATCCGGGCCTGCGTCACGGGGCCGGGGCTCGGAGCCCTCACCGTGGCCGACGACGCCGACCGCGTCGGCCCGGAGGTCGGGGGGCGGCCAGGGCGCGCAGGGCCGCGGCGGCGTCCTCAGGGTTGCCGGTGAAGCCGGCGGCCCGCCAGTCGCCGGGGTAGCCCCGGCTCCGCGCCGGTCGTAGCGCGGGGTGGCGATGCCCGCGGCGGCGAGGGCGTCGGCCATGGGCCGGCCCAGGTCCATCACGAGCTTCGGAGTGTTGCCGTCGCGCTCCAGGGGGCCCGAGCCGTGCAGCAGCAGGACGGCGGGGTGCGGACCGGGGCCGGACGGCAGCGTCAGGGTGCCGGCCAGCAAAGTCCCGTCGTCCGCGGCGACCGTCATGTCGATCTCGGGCAAGGCTCCGCCCCTCTCGTCCACCAACCGACCGCTATCGATTACTCTCAACGACGAGAACGTTATCAGATGTGAGACCATAGCTGTATGGCCACCGCGAACCTCCTCCTCCACCCCGTCCGGATGCGCATCCTGCAGACCCTGGTCGGCGCCGGCGAGCTGACCACCGCCCAGCTGCGCGACCGGCTGCCCGACGTCTCGCCGGCCACCATGTACCGGCACGTCGCCACCCTCACCCAGGCGGGCATCCTGGAGGTGGTGCACGAAAGACGCGTGCGCGGCACCGTCGAGCGCAGTTACCGGGTCCGGCAGGACGAGGCCCTCGTCGACGAGGACGCCCGCACCGCCATGTCCAAGGAGGACCACCGGCAGGCCTTCACCGTCTTCACCGGGGCGATGATGGCCGACTTCGACCGCTACCTCGCGCGCGAGGACACCGAACCCGCCCGCGAGGGCGTCCTGTACCGGCAGGGCGCGGTGTGGGCGACGCCCGAGGAGTTCGCCGAACTGGTGGAGGAGTTGGAGGCCGTGGTCGCCCGCCGCACCGGGCACGGGGTCGGGGACGGCCGCGTCCGGCACATCATCAGCCTCGCCCTGGTGCCCGACAAGACCGGCGGGACGCAGGGGGCGGACGGCCCGGAGGGCGAAGCCGACTAGGGGAACGGTCCCGGGAACGCCCGAGGGCGGCACCCCCCTGTCGGGGAGTGCCGCCCTCGGTCCGTGCTGGACGGTCGATCAACCGGAACCGGTCGATCAGAAGTCCATGTCACCGCCCGGCATGCCGCCCGGAGCACCGGCCGCGGCGGCCTTCTCCGGCTTGTCGGCGATGACGGCCTCGGTGGTGAGGAACAGCGCGGCGATGGAGGCGGCGTTCTGCAGTGCGGAACGGGTCACCTTCGCCGGGTCGATGATGCCCTCGGCGATCATGTCGACGTACTCGCCGGTCGCGGCGTTCAGGCCGTGGCCGACGGTCAGGTTGCGGACCTTCTCCACGACGACGCCGCCCTCGAGACCACCGTTCACGGCGATCTGCTTCAGCGGAGCCTCCAGGGCGAGCTTCACGGCGTTGGCGCCGGTCGCCTCGTCACCCGACAGCTCCAGCTTCTCGAAGACCTGGGAGGCCTGGAGCAGGGCCACGCCACCACCGGCGACGATGCCCTCCTCGACGGCCGCCTTCGCGTTGCGGACGGCGTCCTCGATGCGGTGCTTGCGCTCCTTGAGCTCGACCTCGGTGGCGGCACCGGCCTTGATGACGGCCACGCCGCCGGCCAGCTTCGCCAGGCGCTCCTGGAGCTTCTCGCGGTCGTAGTCCGAGTCGCTGTTCTCGATCTCGGCGCGGATCTGGTTGACGCGGCCGTTGACCTGGTCGGTCGAGCCGGCGCCGTCGACGATGGTGGTCTCGTCCTTGGTGATGACGACCTTGCGGGCGCGGCCCAGGAGGTCCAGGGTCGCGTTCTCCAGCTTGAGGCCGACCTCCTCGGAGATGACCTCGCCGCCCGTGAGGATGGCGATGTCGCCGAGCATGGCCTTGCGGCGGTCGCCGAAGCCCGGGGCCTTGACCGCGACGGACTTGAAGGTGCCGCGGATCTTGTTGACGACCAGGGTCGACAGGGCCTCGCCCTCGACGTCCTCGGCGATGATCAGCAGCGGCTTGCCCGACTGCATGACCTTCTCCAGGAGCGGCAGCAGGTCCTTGACGTTGCCGATCTTGGAGTTGGCGATCAGGATGTACGGGTCGTCGAGCGACGCCTCCATACGCTCCATGTCGGTGGCGAAGTACGCCGAGATGTAGCCCTTGTCGAAGCGCATACCCTCGGTGAGCTCCAGCTCCAGACCGAAGGTCTGGGACTCCTCGACGGTGATGACGCCTTCCTTGCCGACCTTGTCCATGGCCTCGGCGATGAGCTCGCCGATCTGGGTGTCGGCGGCGGAGATGGAGGCCGTGGAGGCGATCTGCTCCTTGGTCTCGACGTCCTTGGCCTGCTCGAGCAGGGCGGCGGAGACGGCCTCGACGGCCTTCTCGATACCGCGCTTCAGGGCCATCGGGTTGGCACCGGCCGCGACGTTGCGCAGGCCTTCCTTGACGAGGGCCTGGGCGAGAACGGTCGCGGTGGTCGTACCGTCACCGGCGACGTCGTCCGTCTTCTTGGCGACTTCCTTGACCAGCTCGGCGCCGATCTTCTCGTACGGGTCCTCGAGCTCGATCTCCTTGGCGATGGAGACACCATCGTTGGTGATCGTGGGCGCGCCCCACTTCTTCTCGAGGACGACGTTGCGGCCCTTGGGGCCGAGCGTCACCTTGACGGCGTCCGCGAGCTGGTTCATGCCGCGCTCGAGGCCGCGCCGCGCCTCCTCGTCGAACGCGATGATCTTGGCCATGTGAAGTGGTCCCTCCAGGACTGGGGGTGATTCCTTCGGACCGCGCCCGCGCCCGCGACGGACGGCTCGCCGGCCTCGTGGTTCCTTCCCCACCCGGCCTGCGGGCCTCACCGACCCGGTCCTTCGTTGTCACTCTCACCTTCAGAGTGCTAACGCCAATGATTAGCACTCGCCCCCATAGAGTGCAAGCGCCTACCGCGGATCGGGCCGCGCGCTCAGCCACCCGCGAACAGGGAACCGGGCCGTCCGTCCGGGCAGGCCGAAGGGCCCGCACCCCGGGTGAGGTGCGGGCCCTTCGGAGAAGAACCGTTCGCTTGCGGTGGCCGAACGTCTCAGGCGCTGAGGCGAACCATGTCGGCCTGCGGGCCCTTCTGACCCTGCGAGATCTCGAACTCGACCCGCTGGCCTTCTTCGAGGGTGCGGTAGCCGTCCATCTGAATCGCGCTGTAGTGGACGAAAACATCCGCACCACCGTCGACCGCGATGAAGCCGTACCCCTTCTCCGCGTTGAACCACTTGACGGTGCCCTGAGCCATGCCTAACTCCCCTATTACTGGCCCTTGCACAGATCCACACTTCGCGGATCCGGGTCAGACCTCACCCCCCACGACTGGGGGCGTGCGCCGGAACGCGTCGACCGCGGCCGAATGTATCTGTCCAACTGCCGTCTGCAACAGGTCAATCGGACGAGAAATCTGGACGCACCCGGCCCGGAATGTGGCGAACTTTCACCTGAATACGGGTCAAGTCGGGTGCTATAAAGGGAACAAAAGCCGCGAAATGCGCCGACACTTTGGCTGCATCTTGTCGGGCGCAAAGCAGGAATTGGGGGCTCCGCATCTTTCGATCGGAGGCGCGTTCCCCAACTCTACCGCGCTCAATCACATGGAATTGCCCCCTCCGCTTCTCTCACGGAGGGGGCAATGGGCACTACGAGGCGTATCAGCCGCCGGCGACCGCCGGGATGATGGAGACGCCCGCGCCGTCCGGCGTCGCGGTCTCCAGCCCCTGCTCGAAGCGGACGTCGTCGTCGTTGACGTAGACGTTGACGAAGCGGCGCAGCTTGCCCTGGTCGTCCAGGACGCGGGCGGCGATGCCGGTGTGGTTCTTCTCCAGGTCGGCGATGACCTCGCCGAGGTTCGCGCCGTCGGCGCTGACCTCGGCCCGCCCGCCGGTGTAGGTGCGCAGGATGGTCGGGATACGAACGGTCACGCTCATGCGAGGCCAGCCTCTCGGAAGGAGTCCAGGTTCGGTCGGATGGTGGCGGTGAGGCCGGTGCCGGCCACCGCGTCGAGGGTCTTGAGGCCGTCGCCGGTGTTGAGGACGACGGTCGTCTTCGACGGGTCGAGCAGGCCGCTGTCGACCAGCTTCTTCGTCACGCCCACCGTCACGCCGCCGGCGGTCTCCGCGAAGATGCCCTCCGTGCGGGCGAGCAGCTTGATGGCGTCGACGACCTGCTCGTCGGTCACGTCCTCCACCGCACCGCCGGTGCGGCGCGCGATGTCGAGGACGTACGGCCCGTCCGCCGGGTTGCCGATGGCCAGCGACTTGGCGATGGTGTCCGGCTTCTGCGGGCGTACGACGTCGTGCCCGGCCTTGTACGCGGTGGACACCGGCGAGCAGCCCTCGGCCTGAGCGCCGAAGATCTTGTACGGCTTGTCCTCGACGAGCCCGAGCTTGATCAGCTCCTGCAGCCCCTTGTCGATCTTCGTGAGCTGCGAGCCGGAGGCGATCGGGACGACGATCTGCTCGGGCAGCTCCCAGCCGAGCTGCTCGCAGATCTCGTACGCGAGGGTCTTGGAACCCTCCGCGTAGTACGGGCGCAGGTTGACGTTGACGAAGCCCCAGCCCTCGCCGGCCGGGTCGCCGATCAGTTCGGAGCAGAAGCGGTTGACGTCGTCGTAGTTGCCCTCGATGCCGACCAGCTCACCGCCGTAGACGGCGGCCATGACGACCTTGCCCTGCTCCAGGTCGTGCGGGATGAACACGCAGGAGCGGAAGCCGGCGCGGGCGGCGGCGGCGCCGACGGCACCGGCCAGGTTGCCGGTGGAGGAGCAGGAGAGGGTGGTGAAGCCGAAGGCGCGGGCGGCCTCCAGGGCCTGGGCGACGACACGGTCCTTGAAGGAGTGCGTCGGGTTGCCGGAGTCGTCCTTGACGAACAGCTTGCCGGCCTCGACGCCCAGCTCGCGGGCCAGGTTGTCGGCCTTGACCAGCTTGGTCCAGCCCGGGTTGATGTTCGGCTTGGTCGCCACGTCGGCGGGGACGGGCAGCAGCGGCGCGTAACGCCAGATGTTCGCGGGGCCCGCTTCGATCCGCTTCCGCAGCTCCTCGGTGTCGTACGCCGAGAAGTCGTAGGCGATCTCCAGCGGGCCGAAACACTCCTCGCAGGCGAAGACCGGACCGAGCGGCACGCGGTGGCCGCACTCGCGGCAGGAGAGCGCCGCGGCGGGACCGAGGTCGACCGGGGAAGCGGCGGAGGGGGTGGAAGCGGCGGTGTCGGTGGTGCTGTCGACAGTCTGCACAGCCATGTGAGGCGAGGCCCTTTCTCCTCATCTTCCTCACGACGCATCTCGCCGTGAGACGGATTTGGCACCTTCCCTAGCCGGGAGCCTCGCCACGTCCGTGTGACAAGAACCGACTGGAGGGTTGCCGGGGCTTCATCGGGCCGTATCCCTCTGCCCCTCTGGATGAGCGGTGTTCAGTTGTTGGTCACGCGGCGACCCCGGCATGCGATGGTCGCCCGCGTTGTTCAAGACTGTAACCGACGGCCATGACCGTTGAGACAGTCGTCCGAACCGCGAGATGGATCACAGAGGGAGCCACCGACCGTGCTGGAAGAAGTCGAGCGCTGGCTGGACGCACGCTCCTGGTCCGTGACGGACCGGCCCCTCCAGCAGCTCCTGGCCGCCAAGCACGCCACCGGCCAGTCGGTCAGCGTGGTGCTGCCCGCGCTCGACGAGGAGGCGACCGTCGGTGACATCGTCTCGGTGATCCGCCGGGAGCTGATGGAGCGGGTCCCGCTCGTCGACGAGCTGGTCGTGGTGGACTCCGGCTCGCGGGACCGTACGTCGGCGGTGGCCGCCGCGGCCGGCGCGCGGGTCGTGCACCGGGACGCGGTCCTGCCGCGCATCCCGGCGGTGCCCGGCAAGGGCGAGGTCCTGTGGCGCTCGCTGCTGGTCACCGGCGGCGACATCGTCTGCTTCGTCGACGCCGACCTGCGCGAGTTCCGCGCCGACTTCGTCTCCGGCATCGTGGGTCCGCTGCTCACCGACCCGGACGTGCACCTCGTCAAAGCCATGTACGACCGCCCGCTCGGCGCGGCACCCGGTCAGGGCGGCCGGGTCACCGAGCTGATGGCCCGCCCCCTGCTCAACATGCACTGGCCGCGGCTGGCCGGCTTCGTCCAGCCGCTCGGCGGCGAGTACGCGGCCCGCCGCTCGCTGCTCGAACAGCTGCCCTTCCCCGTCGGCTACGGCGTCGAGCTGGGGATGCTGGTCGACGCCCTGCACCTGGTGGGCCTGGACGCCCTCGCCCAGGTCGACGTCGGCGTCCGCAGGCACCGGCACCAGGACGGCCAGGCGCTGGGCCGCATGTCCGCCGCGATCTACCGCACCGCCCAGCTCCGGCTGGCCCGCGGCCACCTGGTCCGGCCCTGTCTCACCCAGTTCGAGCGGGGCGCCGACGGCTTCGAGCCGCGTACGTACTCCGTGGACACGGAGGAGCGGCCCCCGATGACGGGGATCGCCGAGTACGCGGCCCGCAGGGTGGCGTGAGCGAAGGGCTCAGCCGGTGACGCCGTCCGACCAGCGCCAGGAGCCGCCGGAGTCCGGCTCGCAGGTCAGGTACTCGCCGCCACGGCCGTGGGTGCTCAGTCCGCGGTGCTTCTTCGCGCAGAACTGGCCGTCGGCGTAGCAGTTGCCGGCGGGGCTGGTGAGCTCGCAGGCGCCGGTGCCGCCGCCGGTGCCGCCGGTGCCCGTGTCCCTCGTCCTCTCCGGAGCGGGGGAGGGGACCGGTTCCGGTGTGCGCAGCAGGCGACCGGCGCAGTCGCGGCCGTCGCGGGGGACGGTGAACGTCACTCCGTCGGGGCCGTCGGTCTGCTCGCAGACCTCATCGTCCAGGTCCCACGTGGAGGCCTGCCGCCCGGTGCCCTGCAGCCGGACGGTGTAGTCGACGTGGGCCGCCTTGGCCGCGAGCACGGCCCCTGCGACGTCCCGGCCGGTGTGGTCCGGCAGCGTGGCGGCGGCCGGCGACGGGGGCTCGGCCGCGGCCGGCGTGGAGGGCTCTATGGTGGCGGACGCCGCAGGGGTGGGGCTGCTCTGTGCGGCGGTGGCCGTCGCGGGCCGTTCGTCCGCCTCCCTACCGGTGCTTCCGTCGCCGCAGCCGGCCAGCGCCGACGCGGCGGCGGCCAGTGCCACGCAGGCCGCGAGTCCGCGCAGGCGTATAGGTACGGGCACGCGGCCCACCCCCCAGGAAGTTGAAATGCGCACCTCATATCCTCGGCCCGTTCACATCTCTCACACAAGCGGTGTGACCGAATCGCCGCCGAAGTGATCCCCGGGCACGTTTGAGGTTTTCGGGGCCGGGCTAGGTTGAGGCGTATGGCTTCAAGCTTCGGTGCTGCTCAGGTGCTGGTCGCCTCCAATCGGGGGCCCGTCTCTTACGAGGTGCGGGAGGACGGTTCGCTCGACGCGAAGCGCGGCGGTGGCGGGCTGGTCTCCGGACTGTCGGCCATCGGGCCGGACGCGGGGGCACTGTGGGTGTGCTCCGCGCTGAGCGACGGCGACCGCGAGGCGGTGCGGCGCGGGGTCGGCGAGGACGGCGTGCGAATGCTGGACGTGCCGGCCGACGTGCACGCGGACGCGTACAACGGGATCGCGAACTCGGTGCTGTGGTTCGTGCACCACATGCTGTACCAGACACCGCTGGAGCCGGTCTTCGACGCGGAGTTCCGGCTGAAGTGGGCCTCCTACGAGAAGTACAACCGGGCCTTCGCTGAGGCGCTGGCCGAGGAGGCCGCCGAGGGCGCGGTCGCGATCGTGCAGGACTACCACCTGACGCTGGTGCCGGGGATGCTGCGCGAACTGCGGCCCGACCTGCGCATCGGCCACTTCTCGCACACGCCGTGGGCGCCGGTCGACTACTTCCGGCTGCTCCCCGACGACATCGCCGAGCAGGTGCTGCGGGGGATGCTGGGCGCGGACCGGCTCGGGTTCCTCACCCGGCGCTGGGCGGACGCCTTCACCGCGTGCTGCGAGGCGCTGGTGGGCGGGGTCGGTGACACGCGGATCGGAGTGCACGGGCTGGGCGCGGACGCGGAGTTCCTGCGGAAGCGGTCGCACGAGGCCGACGTGGACGAGCGGATGGCCGCGCTGCGGGAGGAGATCGGTACGGCTCCCGACGGCGGGGCGCGCCGCACGATCGTGCGGGTGGACCGGACCGAGCTGTCCAAGAACATCGTGCGGGGACTGCTGGCCTACCGGGAGCTGCTGGCGGGGCGGCCGGAGTGGCGGGAGCGGGTCGTGCACGTCGCGTTCGCGTACCCGTCGCGGCAGGATCTCGCCGTGTACCGGGACTACACCGCCGAGGTGCGGCGGGTGGCCGAGTCGATCAACGCGGAGTTCGGTACGGCGGGGTGGACGCCGGTCGTGCTGCACGTGAAGGACGACTTCGCGCGGTCGCTGGCGGCGTACCGGCTGGCGGACGTGGCGCTGGTCAATCCCGTCCGGGACGGGATGAACCTCGTCGCGAAGGAGGTGCCGGTCGTCTCCGACGAGGGGTGTGTGCTGGTGCTGTCGCGGGAGGCGGGGGCGTACGAGGAGCTGGGTGAGGACTCGGTGGTGGTGAACCCGTACGACGTGTCCGGGACGGCGGAGGCCTTGCACGAGGCGTTGTCGGTGGGGGCCGGGGAGCGGGCGGAGCGGTCGAAGCGGTTGGCCGCGGCGGGGACGGCGTTGCCGCCGGCGCGGTGGTTCCTGGAGCAGTTGGAGGCGTTGAGGGGGTGAGCCCCGTTGCCGGGTGACCGGCAACGGGGGTGGGTGCGAGGCCCGGCGTCGCGGGGGCCGCCTGCGCCCACCCGTGCCGCCCCAGGCGGCGCGTGTGCCCGCGGCTGCGGGGGCGTGGGGTGCACGCATGCCCGCAGACTGCGGGACGGCGGTCTAGGCGAGGTGGGTGGCCAAGGCGCGCAGCAGGCGGACCACGCCCTCCGGGCCGTCCACCACCAGGTCGGCTCGTTCGCGGAGGTCCGGGACCTCGTCGCTGCCGCTGCAGACCAGGAGGCCGGGGGTGCCCTCGGTGCGGAGGGTGTCGACGGCGGTGAAGGCGGGGAGGTCGCCGAGGTCGTCGCCGGCGTAGAGGACGGACGCGGCGTCCAGTTCGCGGACGTACTTCCTCAGCGCGGCGCCCTTGTCCATGCCGGGTGGGCGCAGTTCCAGGACCATGCGGCCCGGTTCCACGATCAGGCCGTTGCGAGAGGCCAGGTCGGTCAGCGGGGCGCGCAGGGAGTCGAAGGCGGCCTGTGGGTCGGGGGCGCGGCGGGTGTGGACGGCGACCGCGTGGCCCTTCTCCTCGATCCAGGCGCCCTCCCCCGCGCCGGACCGCTCCAGCAGGCCCGGCAGCTCGGCGCGGACGGCGGCGACGCCGGGGTGCGGGTCGGGGGTGGTGAGGGTGCCGGTGGCGGCGTCCCAGCGTTCGGCGCCGTAGTGGCCGAGGACGACGAGGTGGTCGAGGCCGGGGACGTCCGCGAAGCCGCCGTGGTGGACGGCGACCTCGGCAGGACGGCCGGTGATCACCGCGATCGCGGCGACCTTCGGGGCGAGGGCCGCGAGCGCCGGTACGGCCTCCGGGTGGGCGCGGGCCCGGTCGGGGTCGGCGACGATCGGGGCCAGCGTGCCGTCGAAGTCGAGCGCGACCACCGCGCGGCCGGGGCCGGCGAGGAGGGCGTCGAGCCCTTCGCGTCCGGCCCCGGTCGCGGGGGTCGGCAGGTGGTCCGGGGAGTCGTCACGGGTGGAGTCCTGGTGGCTGCCCATACCGCGAACCTATCCCGCCGGGGCGGAAGGCAACCTCACCGCCGCCTCACCGCCGCCTCACCGCTCCGAACGACGCGACTCCCGCACCCGGCGCAGGCGGTTGACCGTCACCGGATCGGCGGCGAGAGCGCGCGGGTCGTCCAGGAGGGCGTTGAGGAGCTGGTAGTAGCGGACGGGGGCCAGGCCCAGCTCCTCGCGGACGGCTCGCTCCTTCGCGCCGGGGCCGGAGAAGCTCCGGCGCTCCAGCGCGAGGATGTCCAGCTCCCTCTGTCCCAGGTCCATGTACGGCACCGTAACGCCCGCCACCGACAGCGGCCCCTCCCCCGCTCGCCCGCTACTCGACGCTGCCCGCCCGCATCGCCGTGGCCTGGATCTGGCCGAGCACCTCTCTGGGGTTGCCGCCGGGGGCGACGGCCTGGCCGATGCGCTTCTTGATGTCCGCGCTGACCGAGGCCCAGGAGGTCTTGCCGACCGGGTAGAGCTCGGAGAGCAGCAGCTCGTCCAGGAAGGGCTTGAGGTTCTCGTCCTCCTCGGCCGTGCTCATCACCTGGGAGGCGGAGGTGGTCACCGGCAGCAGGTCGTACAGGCGGGAGAAGGCGAGGACGTTCTCGTCGCTGTAGACGAAGTCCAGGAAGTCGCCGATCTCCTCCTGGTGGCCGTTCTTCTTGAAGGCGGTCATCCAGTCGGTGACACCGAGCGTGTTCTCGGAGGCACCGTCGATGCCGGGGGTCTGCACCATGCCGTACTTCACGCCCTTGTCGGAGGCCGTCTTCATCAGCGTGGGGTGGCCGTTGAGCATGCCGACGTCGCCGGCCGCGAAGGCGGCGAAGGCGTCGGCCCGGTTGAGCTTGCCGGGGGCGACCGGCCCGGTGAGGCCCTTGTCGACCAGTTCGTCCTTGAGCCAGGTGAAGGTGGTGACGTTCTGCGGCGAGTCGATGGCGTAGGTGCCGACGTCGTCGGTGTAGCCGCCCCCGCCGCTGAGCATCCACTGCATCGTCTCGGCCGGCGCCTCCTCGGGGCCCAGCGGCAGCGCGTACGGGTACTTCACGCCTTCCGCCTCCAGCGCCTCGGCGGCGTCGGCGAGGTCGTCCCAGCTCTTGGGCGGGGTGACGCCGGCCTTGGCGAAGAGGGTCTTGTTGTAGAACAGCACCCGCGTGGAGGCCGCGAAGGGCAGGCCGTACTGGACGCCGTTGACCCGGCCGGCGGTGGAGAGCTGGGAGACGAAGTTCGCCTGGACCGGGATGGAGAGCACGTCGTCGGCCCGGTAGAGCAGATCCTGGTCCGCGTAGTCCGAGTAGGCGCCGATCTGCGCCAGGTCGGGCGCCTTGCCGTCCTCGACCATCTCGCGGACCTTTCGGTCCACGTCGTTCCAGGAGTAAACGGTGACGTCTACGTTCACGTCGGGATTCTTGGCCTCATAGGCCGTGGCCAGTTCGTCCCAGTAGACCTGGGAGCTGTTGGCCTTGCTGTCGCCGTAGTCGGCGGCGACCAGCTTCAGCGTCACCTCGCCGGAGCCGCCGGTCAGACCGCAGCCGCCGAGGACCGCCGTCATGCCCAGTGCGGACGCCACCGCGATCGTTCCTGTCCTACGCCGCTGCACCCTGATTCCCCAACCCTGCCGACGAGACGCGTCGTGCACTGCTTGCCGCCGTCGTTCGCTCGTTCGCGCTTGTGCGCTTGTCCGTTTACCGGATCAAGGTCTACACCACGGCAGTGGACTAGACCTCTCCCGGGTCAACGGGCCACACTGTCCCCGTGAGACATGTCATCGCCCTCGACGTGGGCGGCACCGGGATGAAGGCCGCCCTGGCGGGGCCGGGCGGTGAGCTTCTGCACCAGGCACGCCGGGCCACCGGCCGCGACCGCGGGCCCGAGGCGGTCGTCGCGGGCATCCTGGACTTCGCGGCCGAGCTGCGCGCCCTGGGCGCCGACCGCTTCGGCGAGCCCGCCGTCGCGGCGGGTGTGGCCGTCCCCGGCATCATCGACCAGGAGCACGGCACCGCCGTCTACGCGGCCAACCTCGGCTGGCGCGACGTACCGCTGCGGGCGCTGCTCGGCGACCGGCTCGGCGGCATCCCGGTCGCCCTCGGGCACGATGTGCGCACCGGCGGGCTCGCCGAGGGCCGGATCGGGGCCGGGCGGGGCGCCGACCGGTTCCTCTTCGTCCCGCTGGGCACCGGCATCGCGGGCGCCATCGGCGTCGAGGGCCGGGTCGAGTCGGGCGCCCACGGGTTCGCGGGCGAGATCGGCCACGTCGTCGTGCGCCCCGGCGGCATCCCGTGCCCGTGCGGGCAGCGCGGCTGCCTGGAGCGGTTCGCGTCGGCGT
Source organism: Streptomyces mutabilis (assembly GCF_014649815.1). Lineage (GTDB taxonomy): Bacteria > Actinomycetota > Actinomycetes > Streptomycetales > Streptomycetaceae > Streptomyces > Streptomyces mutabilis. Next base: position 787,539 of record NZ_BMTT01000002.1, read on the forward strand.
CGGCGGTCAGCCAGGCATGGGCCGAGGCGTGCGGCGACCCGGCCGCGGACGCCGCCGACTGCGCCGAGGCCGTCGAGTCGGGGGACGCGCGGGCACTGGCCGTGTGGCAGGACGCCGTGGACGCGCTCGCCGACGGGCTGGTCACCGCGCTCACTCTGCTGGACCCGCGCGTCCTGATCATCGGTGGCGGCCTGGCCGAGGCCGGGGAAACCTTGTTCTCACCGCTGCGGGACGCCGTCCGGCGGCGCGTCACCTTCCAGAAGCTGCCGGAAATCGTTCCCGCGGCGCTGGGGGACACCGCCGGCTGCCTGGGTGCCGGGCTCATGGCCTGGGACCTGCTCGGCACCGGCCCGCACGGTAGCGAAACGGTCGGTCCGGAACCGGTCGGTCCCGCCCCCACCGCGCCCGACCGGGCCGGCACCGACCCCGCTGGCGCCACCACCGGCGCCGCCGGCACCACTACTACGACCGCGACTTCCCCGGAGGTAACCACCTGATGGCCCCAAGCAAGGTTCTCGCCGGTGCCCGGGTGGTACTGCCCACCGGGACCGTGGACGACGGCCGCGTGATCGTCGACGGCACGCGGATCGCGGACACGGCGCCCCCCGGGGCGGACGTCGTCGACGTGTCGGGCCACTGGGTGGTCCCCGGCTTCGTCGACATCCACAACCACGGCGGCGGCGGCGCCTCCTTCACCGGCGGCACCGCCGAGGACGTCCTCCAGGGCGTCGAGACCCACCGCCGGCACGGCACCACCACGGTGGTCGCCTCCGCCGTCACCGGCGACCTGGACTTCCTCGCCCGGCAGGCCGGGATGCTCGCCGAGCTGGCCCAGCAGGGCGACATCGCCGGCGTCCACTTCGAGGGGCCGTTCATCTCCCCGTGCCGCAAGGGCGCCCACGACGAGCAGCTGCTGCGCGACCCGGACCCGGCCGAGGTCCGCAAGCTGGTCGACGCCACGCACGGCCACGCGAGGATGATGACGCTCGCCACCGAGCTGCCGGGCGGCCTGGACTCCGTACGGCTGCTCACGGAGCACGGCGTGATCGCGGCCGTCGGTCACACGGACGCGACGTACGAGCAGACCCTCCAGGCCATCGACGCGGGCGCGACCGTCGCCACGCACCTGTTCAACGCGATGCCGCCGCTCGGCCACCGCGCCCCGGGGCCGATCACGGCGCTCCTGGAGGACGAGCGGATCACCGTCGAGCTGATCAACGACGGCACGCACCTGCACCCGGCCGCGCTCCGGCTGGCCTTCCACCACGCGGGCGCCGCCCGGGTCGCCTTCATCACCGACGCGATGGACGCGGCCGGTTTCGGCGACGGGCGCTACCTGCTCGGCCCGATGGAGGTCGAGGTCGCGGACGGGGTGGCCCGGCTGGTGGAGGGCGGCTCGATCGCGGGCTCGACGCTCACCCTGGACCGCGCCTTCAAGCGGGCGGTGACGGTGGACGGCCTGCCCGTCGGGGACGTCGTCGCGGCGATCTCCGCCAACCCGGCGCGGCTGCTCGGCCTGGACGACCGGATCGGTTCCCTGGAGCCCGGCAAGGACGCCGACCTGGTGGTCCTGGACGACGCGTTCGACCTGGTGGGCGTCATGCGTCGGGGCGAATGGGTGGTCGCTCCGCAACTGGGCTGATCCGTCCCGGAGTCCTCCCGGGGCCGGTCCACGACGGCCGCTGCGGGGACTGGGCCGACCGGCGCGCTTTTGGCATGATCGTGTCGTGGAGCACAGCTCCATGGGCACACGCCAGCCGCAGACGATCGGGGGAGGTCGGCACGGTGATCCTCACCGTCACACTCAACACCGCGCTCGACATCACCTACCGCGTCCAGGGCCTGCGGCCCCACGCCTCCCACCGGGTGTCCGAGGTGACCGAGCGCCCCGGCGGCAAGGGCCTGAACGTGGCCCGGGTGCTGGCGGCCCTCGGACACGAGGTGACCGTCACCGGCTTCGCGGGCGGCGTCACCGGGGACGTCGTGCGCGCGGGGCTCACCGGCGTGCCCGGGGTGGCGGACGCGCTGGTGCCGGTCGCGGGGACGACGCGGCGCACCGTCGCCGTCGTGGACGAGCTCACCGGCGAGACCACCCAGCTGAACGAACCGGGCCCGGTGGTGGCACCCGCCGAGTGGAACGCCTTCCAGGAGGCGTACGAGGATCTCCTCGACGGCGCCTCGGCCGTCGCCCTGTGCGGGAGCCTGCCCCCGGGCGTCCCGGTGGGCGCGTACGCCGGGCTGGTGCGCGCCGCCCGGACGGCGGGCGTGCCGGTGCTGCTGGACACCAGCGGCGAGCCGCTGCGCCGGGGGGTCGCCGCCCGGCCCGATCTGATCAAGCCGAACGCCGACGAGCTGGCCGAGCTGACCGGCTCGCACGAGCCGCTGCGGGCCTCCCAGGCGGCCCGGCGCCGCGGCGCCCGCTCGGTGGTCGCCTCCCTGGGGGCCGCGGGGCTGCTCGCGGAGACCCCGGAGGGGCGCTGGCGCGCGGCCCCGCCCGCCCATGTCCACGGCAATCCGACCGGCGCCGGCGACTCGGCGGTCGCGGGGCTGCTCTCCGGCCTGGTGGAGCACCTGCCCTGGCCGGACCGGCTGGCCCGCGCGGTCGCCCTGTCGGCGGCGACGGTGCTGGCGCCGGTGGCGGGCGAGTTCGACCGGGAGGCGTACGAGGAACTGCTGGGCCGCGGGGTCGCGGTGACGGCGGAGGCGGGCGCGGCCTGAGGCGCCGGGGGCCGTGCCGCCCGCCGGGCGCGCCGTGGTCCCGGCTCACCGGGCCCGACCAGCCGGCCCTCGTTCCGGACCGGCCCTGTCCCTCGGCCCGGCGCCTAGTTTTTGACCTGGCCCTTCTTCAGGGAGAACTGGTCCAGCAGGACGTTGCACTTGTCGCCGTCCGCGCAGGACAGCGTGATCGTGTTGGTGCCCTTGTTCAGGGTGGGCCAGGCGTAGGTGGTGGTCCAGCCCTTGGCGAAGTCGCCGTCCTTGGCGCCGGTGAAGTTGCCCATGTTCAGCTTGCTGCCGAACTCCTTGCCGTTGACCGTCAGGGTCATCGACTGGTCCTCGCCGGCCGCGCTGTAGCCGGCGAAGAGGGTGTAGAGGCCGTCCTCGGGGATGCCGTCCACGGTCCAGGTGACCGAGGCGCCGGGCTGGTTGAGATTGGCCACGTAGACGCCGCCGTCCGACCGGGCGCCCTCGATCTCCGAGGCCGTGGCCACTCCGGGCGACAGCTTGAGCGACTTCGCGTCGGCCGCCGGGAGCTCGGCCTCCGGCTCGGCGCCGTCGCCGGCCGAGGGGCTGGGATCGGTGGACTGCGACTGGGTGGGAGCGGTGGTGCCACCGGCCTCGTCGCCGCCCTTGTCGTCCTCCGAGCTGCTGCTCGTCATGGCGACGGCGATACCGACGACCACCGCGGCGACGACCGCGACCGCGCCGATCAGCAGGCCCTTGGTGTTGGGCCCGCGGCGCCCGCCGCCGCCCGCACCGCGGCCCGGCTGCTGCGGGCCGTTCGGGGCGCCGCCGCCGGGGAGCGTCTCCGGCGCTGCGTAGTGCGCGCTGGGCTGCCCGTAGGCGCCCTGCTGCGGGGCGGCCTGGCCGTAGGGGGCGGTCGGGGCCGCCTGGCCCTGCGCCGCGCCGCCGTACTGCCGTGTGCCGACGGGACGCACCCGGTTGACGGAGTTGGGGTAGCCGTAGCCACCGGACGGCGGCTGGGCCCCGTTGGCCTGCCCGTCGGCGTAGAGGTAGCCGAAGGGGTCGTCGTCCTCGGGCGTGCTCGCGCCGTTGTTGCCGGGCGTCATCCCTTGGTCTCCTAACCAGATGCGGTGCGTGTGCGGTATGGGTGTGAGAGGGCGAGCCTACCCGCTCCCACTGACCCGAAAGGGTGACTCAGACCGCATCAGCGCTCTGACCTGGTGATCATCCAGCTCGGCGGTGCTGTTTGGGACGAGATCGTTTCTCGACGTACATCCGTTCGTCAGCTGACTTCAGCACCTCGTCCGCCGTCATGCCGCAGTGGGCCCAACCGATGCCGAAGCTGGCACCCACGCGGACGGCCCGCCCCTCGGCGCGGATCGGCTGGATGATCTCGTTTCGCAGGCGTACGGCGAGGTCCTGGGCGTCGGCCCGGCCGAGTCCGTTGGCGAGGATCACGAACTCGTCGCCGCCGAGCCGGGCGACCGTGTCGCCGTCGCGCACGCCCCCGCTGAGCCGGCGGGCGACCTCGATGAGCACGGCGTCGCCGGCGTTGTGCCCGAACCGGTCGTTGATCGACTTGAAGCCGTCCAGGTCGCAGAAGAGGACCGCGAGCCCCTTCGTGCCGTCGTCGCGGCCGTCCTCGGGGGCCACGGCGTGCACATGGTGGTCGTAGGCGCCGTACGGCTCGGCGGTCGCCACCCCGAAGTCGAAGGTGTGGCCGCCGGTGTCGAAGACGGCGGAGTCCCCGTAGGCGGCGTCCATCGCGTCCACCACGCCCGCGTGGGGCGACTGCGGGCGCCGGCACAGCCGGGCGGCGAGGCGGGAGCGCAGCTCGGCGCTGTTGGGCAGTCCGGTGAGGGAGTCGTGGGAGGCGCGGTGGGCGAGCTGGAGCTCGCGGCGCTTGCGTTCCTCTATGTCCTCGACGTGGGTGAGCAGGAAGCGCGGCCCGTCGGCGGCGTCGGCGACGACGCTGTTGCGCAGGGAGACCCATACGTACGTCCCGTCGCGGCGGCCCAGGCGCAACTCGGCCCGGCCGCCCTCGGCGGAGGTGCGCAGCAGGGTGCCGATGTCCTCGGGGTGCACGAGGTCGGAGAAGGCGTAGCGGCGCATCGCGGACGCGGGTCGGCCCAGGAGGCGGCAGAGGGCGTCGTTGGTGCGCAGGATGCGGCCGTGCTGGTCGCCGCCCATCTCGGCGATGGCCATGCCCGAGGGGGCGTACTCGAAGGCCTGGCGGAAGCTCTCCTCGCTGGCCCTGAGCGCCTGCTGGTCGCGCTCGAGGCGGACCAGGGCGCGCTGCATGTTGGAGCGGAGCCGGGCGTTGCTGATCGCGATGGCGGCCTGGAACGCGTACATCTGCAGAGCCTCGCGGCCCCAGGCGCCGGGGCGGCGACCGTTGCGCGGCCGGTCCACGGAAAGGACGCCGATCAGCTCGCCGCTGTTGCCGCCGCCCTGCGGACCGGGGGCGTACATCGGGGCGAAGAGGCGGTCCGAGGGGTGCCACTCGTCCTCGAAGCGGGGCGCGGGCCCGTCGGTGTACCACTGCGGGACGTCGTCGTCGTCGAGGACCCAGCCCTCGGTGTGGGGTATGAAGATCAGGTCGCCCCACTGCTCGCCCATGTTCAGCCGCCGGTCCCAGGACTCGCGGGAGCCCGCCCGGCCGGTGATGAGGGCCTCGGCGGCCTGGTTGCCGGAGAAGGCGGCGACGACGAGGTCACCGTCGGGCCGGACCAGGTTGACGCACGCCAGTTCGTACCCGAGGGCCTGGACGACGCCGTCGGCGACGGCCTGCAGGGTGTCGGCCAGGCTGCGGGCCTTGTTCATGTCGGCCATGACCTGGTGCAGTTGCCGCAGGGACGCAAGACGGACGTAGGGCTCCGACTCGGTCTCCATGCTCGCCCTCCCCCCGAGACCTCGCAGCGAATCAAGGGTTGCCTCGGCGCCTTTGCTGATGGTGCCCTTCCGGTTCCCCGCCACTGAATCACAGCGCGCTGCCCACTCGGTACACAGGGTCAACAATTGCCACCTCCTGTGACTCAAGTCACAGTGAAAGGTGAACAATTGAGTGAAGTTTCTGCGTTTTTCCCGTGCGTTTACTGAAAGCAAATTTCGTAGGTATGCGCACGTCTCCTGTCGGCTCGTTCTGTGGTCCTAGGTCCCGGTTCGGCCCGGGGCCCGATGCGGGGCCGTCGCCCCGGCGATTAGCGTGATGACGTGCCGAACACTCCCTCCCTCACGTCCCCCGCGTCCCCCACGCTCCCGTTGCCGTCGCCCGCCGCCGGGCATGCTGAGGGGGTGAGCAACGAGGAGTTCCGCGCCGCCATGTCCCGGCTGGCCTCGGGCGTGGTCCTGGTGACCGCGCGTGAGGAGCCGCTGGACCCCGACGACCCGCAGGCGCCGAGCGGCGAGGACGTCGGGATGACGGCCACCGCCTTCATGTCGGTGTCCCTGGACCCGCCGCTGGTCCTGGTCAGCCTGCGCGAGGGCTCCCGCATGGACGACCTGCTGGACGAGCAGCCACTGTGGGCGGTCTCGGTGCTGTCCGAGAGCCAGCGGCACATCGCCGGCCGCTTCGCGATGAAGGGCCGCGTCAGCGACCGGCTCCTCTTCGCGGACATCCCCTACCTGCGGGGCGAGGCGACCGACGCGCCCCTGGTGGGCGGGGCGCTGGCCACCCTGGAGTGCCGCACCGAGCAGCGCGTGTCCGCCGGGGACCACACCCTGGTGATCGGCCGCGTGCTGACCGCCTCGCTGCCGAGCGCGGACGGAGGGCCACTGGCGTACTTCCGGGGACGGTACCGGCAGTTGGGGTGAGCGGTGATCGCTCGCCGGTCCCGGCGGCGCCCGCCTGGGGTGCGCGCATGACGACCGGCACAGGGCTCCGCCTCGAAGAGATCACTCCCGCGAACTTCGAGGCCGCCCTCGGCATCCGGGTGCGCCCCGACCAGGAATTCGCCGTCGAACCGGTGGTGAAGTCCCTCGCCGAGGCCTCTTTCCATCCCGGCGTCGCCTGGCCCCGCCTGATCCTCGACGGCGACCGTCCCGTCGGCTTCCTCATGGCCTTCTTCGACATCGACTGGTACGAGGACGGCAGCGTGCGGCGCTCCGGGCTGTGGTGGCTGAACATCACGGCCGGGGAGCAGGGCGGGGCTACGGGCGCTTCGCGGTGGAGTCGGTGGCCCAGGAGGTCCGTCGGCGCGGCGGCGAGGAGTGCTACGTGACGTGGCACCGGGGGTCGTCCGGTCCCGAGGGCTTCTACCTGGGGATGGGCTTCCGGCCCGACGGGGAGACCAGCGAGGGGGAGGTCGTGGGCGTGCTGAGGCTGGGGCGGTGACCGCCGAGGACTGGCTGGGCGCAGTCCGCGAACCAGCTAGTCCCAGTTCTTCGGGGAGCGTCCCCGCTTGGTCTCCGAGCGCTGCTTCTTCTCCCTCAGCCGGCGTTCGTTGATGCCGCGCGGTATGCGGGTGGGTCTGCGGGGCTTGGGCGGGGGCGCGGTGGCCTCGGCGAGCAGCGACGCGAGGCGTACGGCGGCGGCCTCGCGGTTGCGCCACTGGGAGCGGTGCTCGGAGGCACGGACGGTGACGACCCCGTCGGTCAGGCGCCCGGCCAGCCGCTCCAGCGCGCGCCGCTTCCACACCTCGGGCAGCGCCTCGGTGCGCGCCAGGTCGAAGCGGAGCTCCACGGCCGTGTCCGTGGTGTTGACGTGCTGCCCGCCCGGCCCCGAGGAGCGCGAGAAACGCCAGACGAGCTCGGCCTCGGGCAGGGAGACGGAGCCGCGGATGACATGGGGACCGGACATGCCGTCCATGTTCCCGTCCCCGTCCGGTCCACGTCACCCCATTATCCTCGGCCCCGGCCTCGGTAAAGAAAGTAAAGAGAGCTGGAACCTTGTGGACCCCCCTCGTCGTTCATGGGGGTAGCTGTAGCTTTCTTGCCGTACGTAAACGAGGGAAGGGACTCCCAACAATGGCTGTAAGCCTGTCCAAGGGTGGCAACGTCTCGCTCACCAAGGAGGCTCCGGGCCTGACCGAAGTCACCGTGGGCCTCGGCTGGGACGTCCGTACCACCACCGGCACCGACTTCGACCTCGACGCCTCCGCGATCGCGGTCAACACGCAGGGCAAGGTCTACTCCGACGCCCACTTCGTCTTCTTCAACAACAAGCAGACGCCGGACAACACCATCGTCCACACCGGTGACAACCGCACCGGTGAGGGCGCCGGCGACGACGAGGCGATCAACGTCAACCTCGCCGCCCTCCCGGCCGACATCGAGAAGATCGTGTTCCCGGTCTCGATCTACGACGCGGAGAACCGCTCGCAGAACTTCGGCCAGGTGCGCAACGCCTACATCCGCATCGTCAACCAGGCCGGCGGCGCCGAGATCGCCCGCTACGACCTGTCGGAGGACGCGGCCACCGAGACCGCCATGGTCTTCGGCGAGCTCTACCGCAACGGCGCCGAGTGGAAGTTCCGCGCCGTCGGCCAGGGCTACGCCTCGGGTCTCGTGGGCATCGCCCAGGACTTCGGCGTGAACGTCTGACGTTCGCTCGCGCGTTCCTACGAAGGCTCCCCGGACGTCCGGCCGGGGGGCCTTCGGCGTTCCGGGGGCGGGTTCGGCGTTCCGGCAGCGGCCTCGGCGTTCCGGCGGCGGCCTCAGGACAGCAGGCGCCGTTCTTTCGCCACCACATCCGCGCCCGCGCGGGGTGTCGACGCCCAGCTTGTGGTAGAAGCGGCGCAGATGCGTCTTCACCGTCGCCTCGCTGATGAACAGGGCGCGGGCGATCTCCCGGTTGCCGAGGCCGGTGACGGGCTGGGCCGGGATGTCGCGTTCACGGTCGGTGAGGGAGGGGCGCGGGCTGCGCATGTTGGCCATGACCCGGCCGGCCACCGGCCCGGACAGCGTCGTGCGGCGGCGGCGTGGATGACGGCGAAGAGCTTTTCGGGGCGCTCGGCCTTCAGCAGGTAGCCGGTCGCGCCGGCCTCGATGGCGCGGGTGATGTCGGCGTCGGTGTCGTACGTGGTCAGCACCAGGACGTGCGGGACGCGGCCGGAGCCGGTCGCGGGGGTGCTGGTGAGGCGGTGGGTGGCCTCCACGCCGTCGATGCCGGCGCCGAGCTGAAGGTCCATCAGCACCACGTCCGGCGCCAGCCGCGCCGCGAGGGCCAGGGCCTCCTGGCCGGTGCCCGCCTCGCCGACCACCTCGATGCCGGGGGCGCTGTCGAGCAGGGCGAGCAGTCCGGCCCGTACGACGGCGTGGTCGTCGCAGACCAGGATGCGGACGGGGGCGGGCACGCTGTCCGCCGGAGGGTTCATCGTGGGCCTCCTGGGGGTCGGCCGGAGCGGTCACCGAGGGGCCTGGTGCGGATCGGCCGAAGCGGTCACCGAGGAGCCTCGCGCGAAACGGCCGAAGCGCATTGGGGAACCCCCGTACGGAACGGCCGAAGCGGTCACCGAGGACCCTCCCGCGGTATCCGACGGGTCGGGGCGGGGCGCTTCCAGGGGTACGGCGGCGAACAGGGCGGTGCCCTCGCCCGGTGCCGACTCGACGGTCAGGGTGCCGCCCGGCTGACGCAGCCGGGCGCGCATCGCGGGCAGCCCGTGTCCGCGCGCCCCGACGGGGGCGTCGGACAGCGCCGCCGGTTCGAAGCCGTGTCCGTCGTCGGTGACGTCCAGGACGGCCTGGTCGTCGAAGAGGGTGAGGGGCAGGGCGGCCAGGGCCCGCGGGGCCGCTGAACCTGAAGGACATCCCCGGCACCCTGTTCCTGGGCGATGTCGTCCCGGTCACGTCCGGCAAGGCGCCGATCGCCGGCATCGGTGTGGCGGGCGCCCCGTCCGGCGCCCTGGACGAGAAGTACGCGCAGGCGGGCGCGGCGGCGCTGAACTGACGCCGTCCGGCGCCGAACTGACGCCCTCCCGGCAGGCGCGAGCCCGCCCGGTCGGCCCAACAGCCGGTCCCAACGGGCGTTTCACGTGAAACGCCCCATAGGATCACGACGTGCGCACCACCCGCCTGCTCGTAGCCGCCGCCACCGCCACCGCACTCGCGGCGTGCAGCGGCGGCGGCTCGGTCGACGGGGCTCCCGGTGGCTCAGGCGTGCGCGACCCGTACTTCCCCAAGGCGGGCAACGGCGGCTACGACATCGGTCACTACGACCTGACCCTGACCTACGACCCCGACGACGAGCACCTCACCGGGACGGCGGCGATCACCGCCCGCGCGACCCAGAACCTGTCCGCCTTCAACCTCGACCTCAAGGGCCTGGATGTCGAGGAGGTCACCGTCGAGGGCCGGGACGCCCGCTTCAACCGGGCCGGTCAGGAGCTGACCGTCCGCCCGGCCGACGAGCTGGAGGACGGGGAGACCTTCCGCGTGACCGTCCGCTATTCCGGCGAACCGGTGACGATCAAGGACCCGGACGACTCGAAGGAGGGCTGGCTGCCCACCGCCGACGGCGCGGTCGGGCTCGGCCAGCCCACCGGCTCGATGGCCTGGTTCCCCGGCAGCCACCACCCCTTCGACAAGGCGACGTACGACCTGAGGGTGACCGTGCCCAAGGGACTCGGTGCCGTCTCCAACGGCGAGTTGACGGGCGAAGTGACCCGCGGCGGCCGTACGACGTCCACCTGGCACGTCGCCGAGCCGATGGCGAGTCATGTCGTGACGGTCGCCGTCGGGGAGTGGCAGACCGACCGCTCCACCACCGACGACGGAGTGCCCGTGTACACGGCCGTCGACCCGCGGCAGGCCGGCGCGAGCCGCGAGGCACTGGGGCGGATCCCGGAGATCATGGGATGGGCCCGGGACAACTTCGGCCCGTACCCCTTCTCCTCGACCGGGGCGATCGTCGACCGGGTGGAGGACGCCGGCTATGCCCTGGAGACGCAGAACCGGCCTTACTTCCCCGGTGCCCCCGACACCGTCCTGCTCGTCCACGAGCTCGCGCACCAGTGGTACGGAAACTCCGTCAGCCCGAAGACGTGGCGCGACATGTGGCTCAACGAGGGATTCGCCACCTACGCCGAGTGGCTGTGGGAGGAGGACGAGGGCGGCGACACCGCCCAGGAGACCTTCGACGCGCTCTACGACGGCACCTACTACGGCGACGAGGACGCGAACGACTCGATCTGGGCGTTCCCGCCCGCTGAGCCGCCGGACGCGGAGCACATCTCGGCGAGCCCCGTCTACCAGCGCGGCGCGATGGTCCTGCACAAGATCCGCCAGACGGTCGGCGACGACGCCTTTCTGGACCTCCTGCGGGGCTGGGCCGCCGCGCACCGGCACGGCAACGCGGACACCGGGGACTTCACCGCGTACGTGGAGAAGTCGGCGCCGGACGAGGACTTCTCGGGGGTCTGGGAGGACTGGCTGTACGGGGACGGCAGGCCGGACCGGTCGTGAGACGGCCCGTCCCCGTCACCTCGCTGCCCCCGTCCCCTTCGCCTCGCTGCTCCCGTCCCCGTCGCCTCGCTGCCCCCGTCCCCTTCGCCTCGCTGCTCCCGTCCCCGTCGCCTCGCTGCTCCCGCCTTCGTCGCCCACCGACAGCACCGACTGCTTCGAGTCGCTGTGGACCATGAGAGCTGTGGACCGTGAGAGCCGCGAACCACGACAGCCACGGCCTGGTCGCCGCGCCTCGACCGCCGCAACCGACGCCGGAACCGGGGAGCGGCGACCGGCCGGGTCCGCGACCGTGACACCATCACCTGCGTGCTCGACATCGGCTACGCCCTCTCCACCCGCTTCCCGGACCCTCCGCAGACCGACTACCGTCGCGCGGACGTCCGTGCCCTGCGACACGATCTGTTCTGCGGCGACGTGTACCTCGCCGACACCGAGGCGGACCGGGAGCTGTCCACAGCCTGGGGATGGGTGCCGGTGCTCGACTTCGCCTGGGCCCTGTGCGACATCGTGGAGCGCGTCGACCGGGACCCGGCGGGCTCCCGCGCCGCCCGGCCGCAGCGGGCGGAGCTGGACTTCACCGAGTCCAGCGACCGCCTGCTCTTCGAACGCCGCTTCGGCTGGGTCGACATCGAGGCGGAGTGGATGCCGGCGGACGAGCCCCCGCTGTCCTTCTCGCACGCCGAACTGCGCCGGGAGGCCCGGGACTTCCTGCACGACCTGATCGCCGACCTCAGCGACATGCACGAGGACTTGGCGGACAACCCGGCGATCTGGACCCTCCAGGCCCGCTTTCCGCGCGTTCCCTGAACACCGCGCGCCCCCGGACACGGGTCCTCGCTACTCCGGTGCCAGCACCCGCATCCCCAGCTCCGCCGCCAGTACGGGGGCCAGGTCGAGGAGTTGGGCCGGGCTGATCACCGCGCCGGACAGCCGGTCCACGCCCCGGGCCAGCTCCAGCGGGGCGGCGCCGCGCAGGTCGACGTCCGTGAGGGTCGCCGCGCTGAAGTCCGTCTCCTTCAGGGCGCAGTCCACGAACGCGACCCGCTCCAGGCGGGCGCCCCCGAAGTCCGGCTCGACGAGGACGCAGCCCTCGAAGACCACGTCCTTGAGCCGGGACCGGCGCAGATTCAAGTAGTCGATCTTGCCGCCGCGGATCAGGACCCGTTCCAGCACGGCGCCGTGCAGCTGGGTACCGCCCAGGCGGGCGTCGTGCAGCTCGACGTCGCGCAGGGTCGCCTCGGCGAGATTCACCCCGACGCCCCGGACGCTATTGAGGACGGTGTCGAGCAGCCGGGCCCGGGGCAGGGACGCCTCGTCCAGCGCGCACCCCGTCAGCGCGCAGTCCATGAAGCGGGCGCCCACGCCGTCCTGGCCCGTGAGGTCCGTCTCCCGGAACTCCAGCCCGTCGTAGTCCCCGTCCGGCTCCAGCCCATTGCCGTCGTACGGCTCCAGTGGCGGCAGCCGCAGCTCGGGGCGGCGCGCCTCCCGCACCGATGCCGTACCCGGCGCCGAACCCGCACCGCCGCCGCCCGCCGCTCTCCTCGCCATGCCCTCCATGCTGCACCCCGCCACTGACAACCCGCGCCGACCTGCGCGAACCGCCTCCTTGCGGCCTCATGCCACATCCGGCGGCCGGACTGACCGCGGCCATCACCGCCGCCGAGGCGGGCGCCAAGGTCACCGTGCACGAGGCCCACCACACGCTCGGCGGACGGGCTCGGACGGCCGCCGGTGGGATGCGATACGCCCCGATGCATGGTCTTCTGGCCAGATGAACGCCCGGACAGGTGAGCCGGCCACGCCCGCGGACGCCGACCCCCGCCGCTGGTGGGGGCTGGTGGTGATCGCGCTGGCGCAGCTGATGGTCGTCCTGGACGCGACCATCGTGAACATCGCGCTGCCGTCGGCCCAGCGCGACCTGGGCATGTCCGACGGCAACCGGCAGTGGGTGATCACCGCCTACACCCTCGCCTTCGGCGGTCTGCTGCTGCTCGGCGGGCGGGTCGCCGACCTGGTGGGCCGCAAGCGCACCTTCGTCATCGGACTGATCGGTTTCGCCGCCGCCTCCGCGATCGGCGGCGCCGCCACCACACCGGCGATGCTCTTCGGCTCCCGCGCCCTCCAGGGCGTCTTCGCCGCCGTCCTGGCGCCGTCCGCGCTGTCCCTGCTGACGACGACCTTCACGGACCCGAAGGAACGCGGGAAGGCCTTCGGCATCTACGGCGCGCTGGCCGGCAGCGGCGCCGCGATCGGCTTCATCGTCGGCGGTGTGCTCACCGAGTACCTGAACTGGCGCTGGTGCCTGTACGTCAACGTCCCGGTCGCCGTCGCCGCCGTGGTCGGCGCCTTCGTGCTGCTGCACGACCGCCCCGGCCGCCCCGGCGCCCGCCTCGACGTGCCCGGCGTGCTGCTGGGCTGCGGCGGGCTCGTCGCCCTCGTCTACGGCTTCAGCGAGGCGCAGCCGCGCGGCTGGACCGATCCGCTGGTGCTGGCGCTGTTCGCCGCGGGCGTCGTCCTCCTCGCGGCCTTCGTGTGGTGGCAGACCCGGGCGCCGGTGCCGCTGCTGCCGCTGCACGTCATCCGCGACCGCAACCGCGCCGGGTGCTTCCTGACCATGATGCTGGCCGTCATCGGCATGTTCGGGCTGTTCCTGTTCATGACCTACTACCTCCAGGAGATCCTCGGGTACTCGCCCGTGAGGACCGGCCTGGCGTTCCTGCCGATGACCGCCTCGATCGTCGTCGGCTCCACCCAGATCTCGGCCCGGCTGCTGCGCCGCGTGGGCCCGCGCATGCTGATGGTCCCCGGCATGCTCCTCGCCTCCGGCGGCATGGTGATCCTCACCCAGCTGACCGTGGACTCGGCCTACGCCTCCCGGATCCTTCCGGCACTGATCCTTATGGGCCTCGGCATGGGCCTGACCTTCATGCCGGTCTTCTCCACCGCCACCGCCGGAGTGGCCCCGCAGGACTCCGGCGTGACCTCGGCGACGGTCAACACCTCGCAGCAGGTGGGCGGCTCCATCGGCACGGCGCTGCTCAACACGATCGCCACCAGCACCAGCACCTCCTGGATCGCCTCCCACCTCACCGACCCGACCCAGCGGGAGCAGGTCGTCCGGGAGGGCATCGTCCACGGTTACACAGTCGCCATCTGGCTGGCCGCCGGCATCATGCTGCTGGCGGGCCTGGTCGCGGGCCTGATGGTGACGGCGAAGGCCCCGAAGCACGGCGCCCCGGCCGACCGGCCGGTGCCGGAACCGGTGGCCTAGGTGTATTGACCGCCGGGTGCGGGAGCACTCGGAAGCCGATAAATGCCGTGCCCCCCGGGCCGACCACCGGTAGCGTCGGCCGACGTGATCGACGTACCGGAGGCGCTCGCCGCCGCGCAGGCGAAGTACAACGGAGAGGCGGGCCGCGCCTTCGTCGACGCGCTGCCCGCGCTGGCCGCCGGCTTCCTGGACCGCTGGCAGCTGCGCCTCGACGGGCCCGCCATGCACGGCTGGGCGGCCCTCGTCCTGCCCGTCGTCCGCCGCGACGGCACCCCGGCCGTGCTCAAGCTCCAGATCCTCGACGCGGAGACCGAGGGCGAGCCCGTCGCACTGCGCCTGTGGGACGGCGACGGGGCGGTAAGGCTGCTGGACCACGACGCTGCCACCGGAACCATGCTGCTGGAGCGGCTGGACCCGGCCCGCACGCTCAACGGGGTCGCGGACTCCCGCGAGGCCGTCCTGGTCGTAGCCCGGCTGCTCGCCCACCTCACCGCGGCCCCGGCGCCACCCGGCGTGCGCCGCCTCGGAGACATCGCGCGCGGCATGCTGGAGCGGACACCCCGGGCCCTGGAACGCGTCCCCGACCCGGCGGACCGGCGCCTGGTCGCCGACTGCGCGGCCGCCGTGCGGGAGGTCGCGGGCGAGCCCGGCGACCGGCTGCTGCACTGGGACCTGCACTACGAGAACGTCCTCGGCTCCGATCGCGCCCCGTGGCTGGCCATCGACCCCAAGCCGCTGGCCGGCGACCCCGCCTTCGACCTGATGCCGGCCCTCGACAACCGCTACGACCCGGACGAGACCCTATGGCGGTTCGACGCCATGACCGACGTCCTCGGACTCGACCGGGAACGGGCCCGCGCCTGGACCCTCGGCCGCGTCCTGCAGAACTGCCTGTGGAACGTCGAGGACGGCGACCCGCTGGAAGCCGTACAACTGGAGATCGGGCGGACGCTTCGCACGCCGTGAGCCCTCGGCAGTCCCTGGAGGCCGCCGGGCCGAGCCCGGTGGACTCAGTCCTGCGGGAGAGAGCGGGTGCCGTGGGGGCGGTCGGGGGCCAGGGCGGCCGGCAGTTCGGTTCGGCGGCGAATGCGCAGCTTCCGGTAGGCGCTGGTCAGGTGGGTCTCCACGGTGCGCCGGGCCAGGTGGAGCAGGTCGGCGATCTCGGTGTTGGTGCGTCCGGCGGCGGCCAGTTCGGCGATCCGGCGCTCGCTGCCGGTCAGCGCCCCGGGGCCGGTCCCGGCGCTCACCGGGCTCCTGGCGCCGCTGTCGCGCAGAACCTGCCCGGCCAGGGCGAGCAGCCGTACGGCGCCCTTGCGTTCGGCCAGGTCCGCCGCCTCGCGCAGGCGGTTCCGGGCACGGCCGCGTTCGCCGGCGGCGAGGAGCTGGCGGCCCTGGGCGAGCAGCGCCTCGATCAGTTCCGTGCCGGTGTCGACGGGCCCGTCCCGCAGGGTCCGTACGGCCTCCTCGGCGAGCTCCAGACCGCGCCGGCCCCCGGTCGCTGAGCCCAGTACGCGCAGGGCACGGCCCACGGTGCGCGGGGTGTTCCACACCCGGGCCAGCCGCAGTTCCTCCGTCGCCAGGGCCAGCGCGTCCTGGCCACCGCCCAGCGCCAGCCGACACTCCGCGACCGCCGTCCGCCACGGGGTGACGACGGGGCTGACCACGTCGCGGGCCGCCTGCCGCCGTCCGCACTCCAGGAAGTCGTGGAGCGCTCCCACCACGTCACCGGCGGCGGCCCGCTGCACGCCCCGTGCGTACAGGAAGCGGTTCAGCTCCCAGGACTCCGGCGCCCGGCGCAGGTCGAAGGCGCGCGCGAGCCGTCCGGCCGCTTCGGTCCGGCCGGTGTGGACGAGTGCCATCAGGGCGTGGGCGTCCCGGTTGGTGGGCGCGGTACGGGGAGCCCCCGCGTCGGCGCGGAAGTCGTCGGCGAGCAGGCGGGCGTGGTCACCGCGGGCCGCGGCGATGTCGGCGCGGGTGTTGAGGAGCGCGTGCTGCATCGGGTGCAGCAGGGCGGGGTGCTGCCCGGCCAGCCCGCGCTCCACGAGCCGTTCCGCCTCGTCGAGTTCGTCGGCCCACTGGGCGACCGCGGCGGCCGTACCCAGCAGGAACGGCTCCGCCAGCGGATCGCCGGGTTGCGCGAGCAGGGCCCGTACGCGCGTCATCGCCTCCTGCGCCGAGATCAGCCCGGCGGTCGCCCCGTACCGCACCAGCAGCGCCTGTCCGGTGGTGCCGAGCAGCTCCGGCGCGTGCTCGCCGGTCTCGCACAGCCACCGGTACACCTCCTGGCGGGTCGCCAGGTCCTGGTCGGACAGCAGCGCGCCGGCGGCCTGCACGGTGCGGGTGAGGCCCGGGTGGCCGGACAGCCGGCCCTCCGTGCGGCGCAGCACCTCCATGGCCGTACGGATCTCGCCGCGGGACGCGAGGGCGGTGCCGAGGGCGACGGCCGTACGGACCCGGTTGCGGGGGTCGGCCGGCAGGTGCTGGGCCTCGGCGAGGCGCGCGATGGCGGCGGGGGCGTCGGCCGACGCGTACTCCAGGGAGCCCAGTTCGGTCAGCAGCCGCTGCCGCAGGTCGTCGGCGAGCGGCTCGTCCAGCGCCCGGCGCAGGTAGGCGACGGCGTCCGCGGGCCGGGCGTCGTGCACGGCGACCGTCACCGCGTCCCGCAGCACGCGCAGCGCCCAGGGCTCCGTGACGGCCGGCGTCCGCAGCAGGTGCCGGGCGACCGCCTCGACCCGGCCGCCCCGGCGCAGCGACGCCTCGGCCGCCGCCCGGTGCGCCGCCTCCCGGCGGGGGCGGGGCCAGCCGGTGAGCACGGCGTCGCGCAGCAGTGGGTGGGCGTAGCGGGGGCGGCCGGAGGCGTCCCGCCGCAGCAGCCCGAGCCGCGTCATGGCGGCGAGCCACCCGGCGACACGGGCGGGGTCGGCCCCGGCCGCCTCGGCCAGCAGAACGACCGGATCACCGGGGTCCGCCTCGGCACGCGGGCCACCCCAGCCGTCCCTGTCCGTCCCGGCACGCGGGCCACCCCGGCCACCGATGTCCGCGCTACCGAGCAGCCCATCCCGACCAACGGCGTCCGCGCTTCCGAACAGCCCACCCCGATCACCGGCGTCCCCCTCCGCCGGCAGCCCCGCCCGGTCGCCGTCCGGGCCCTTGGGCCACGCCTGTTCCAGTGCCGCCAGGCAGCGGGCCACGTCGGCCGTCGCGGTGCCGGCGCTGTTCAGCCACCAGGAGACGGCCGCCGGGTAACTGCCGGGGTAGAGCTCGGCGCAGGTGGCGGGCAGGGGCGGAACGCCGTCGGGCGCGGAGCCGTCCGGGCGCGGGGCGCCGCCCAGGTCGTCCAGCAGGGCGTGCAGCAGCAGCGGGCTGCCGGCGCCGGCGCGTACGCACTGCGCCGTCCAGCGCGGCCCGGCCCCCGGGAAGGCGTCCCGGACCAGGCCGGCCGCCGCCCCGTCGCCGAGCGGGGCGAGGGTGTGGGTGCGCACGAGGGAGGGGGACAGGGTCTGGGTGAGACCGGCCGGCCGCGGGTCTACGTCGTACTGGCTGCGCTCGGTGACCACCAGCAGTACCGGTAATCGGTCCAGACGCCGGGCCGCCTCCAACAGCCAGCGGCGCGAGGGGTCGTCGGCCAGGTGGACGTCGTCGACGGCCATCATCAGCGGACCCTCGTCCGCGTACGACCGCAGCAGCCGCCACAGCCGGGCCGCGCTGCCGCGGTCGTCGCCGCCGGGCGCGAGGTCCGTGAACTCCGCCACCGGGCAGAGGAGTTGTCGGACCGTGGCGAAGGGCACCGCCGTGCCTTCGGGCGAGCAGCGCGCACGCAGGACCCGCAGGCCGCGGTCCGCGGCGTGCCGCGCGGCGTGCTCCAGTACGGCGGTTCTGCCGGTCCCGGTGGCGCCGCGCAACAGGACGAGACCCCCGGTGCCGGCCAGGGCGCACTCGGTCTCCGCCGCCACCAGCGCCCGGGCGTCGTCGCGTTCACGGAGCGATCCGGTCATCGGGTGCCTCCTGTGGTGGTTGGTGCTCCGCCGGTCTGTGAGACGTACGAATGCGGTCGGGCGTGGTGTGACGTGGCCCACGCGTGGCAACGGTGTTCCGTGGGCCGGACGGTGGCTGTGGCGAGGCTCACGGTGCTGCCCGCCCACGGCCACGAACCCGCGCTCCCTTGCGCAGGATCCTCTGACCTGCTGAAACGTCTGCCCGAGGCGCGTTGGCGACGGTTGTCGTCGTGGCCTCGTGGTGTGCCTCGTGGTGGTCCACGATTGCGCGGTCCCAGCAGTCACAGAAGTGTGGAACACGCTCATCCGCTACCGGCCAGTGCCGGACGGCGGGCTCGAGAACATGGGGGAAACGGTTGTTCAACTCACCCCGGACCACCGCCGCATTCGCTCTCGGCACCGGCCGGACCACCGGTGTCACCGACCGGCGCGTCCCGGTGGCGGTGTCCGCTCCGGACCCGATCAGCCGCGAGGGAGCGGTCAGCCAGTTGCGGCGGCACCCGGAGATCGACCTGCGCGAGGAGTCCGGCCCCGGCACGGTGGCCCTGCTCATCGAGGACGCGCTGGACGAGACGGCGCTCACCCGGCTGCGGCGCATCGTGCGCAGCGAGGGCGCGCGTGCCGTGCTCGTGGTCGGCACGATCCGCGAGAACGAACTGCTGGACGTCGTCGAGTGCGGTGTCGGCGCCATCGTGTGGCGCCACGAGGCCACCGCCCACCGGCTGGTGCAGGCGGTGCTGGCCGCCGCCCGCGGCGACGGCGACCTGCCCGCCGACCTGATCGGGCGGCTCATCAGCCAGGTGGGCACCCTGCACCGGGGTGCGGCGGGCCGTCCCGGCGCCCCCTCACTGGGCCTCGCGCCCCGCGAGGTGGACGTCCTGCGACTGGTGGCCGAGGGTCTCGACACCGGTGAGATCGCCGGCAAGCTGTCCTACTCCGAACGGACCGTCAAGAACGTCATGCACGGACTCACCACGCGACTTCACCTGCGCAACCGCGCGCACGCCGTGGCCTATGCCCTGCGGGAAGGCTACATCTGACCGAACAGGCAGTCGAACGCGGCCCGTAGGGGCCGATGGGGCAAAGCGGCCTGCCCGGACGCCGTCCCCGGCGCGCCTGCGCGCGGTGTGCCGCCCGGGGCACGATCGGGGCGGACGGCGGGCCGGGCGGAACGGCAGTGCGGGCAGGGCGGGAGCGCGAGAGTGATCCACGAGGTGGACGAGGTCCTCAAGAACCTCCTTTCCGGCGGGGCGTTGACGGGATCGGGCATCGACGTGTCCTTCGAGGCCCCCACCCGCGACTGGGCGGCCCGGCGCAACGCTCCCTCCGTCAACGCCTACTTGTACGACATCCGCGAGGACGTGGCCCGTCGGCAGCGCGGTCAGATGGCGGTGCGCGACGAGGACGACATCGTGGTACGGCGCCGCCAGCCACCGCGCTGGTTCCGGCTGTCGTACCTGGTGACGGCGTGGACGAAGACCCCGCAGGACGAGCACCGGCTGCTGTCCGCCGTACTCGCGACCCTGCTGCCCCGCGAGCTCCTGGCCCCCTCCGAACTCCCCGGCTCCCTGCGGGCTCTGGGCCTGTCGGTGCCGCTGACGGTGGCCGGCATCCAGACGGAGTCCCGCTCCCTCGCCGAGATCTGGTCCGCCCTGGGCGGCGAGCTCAAGCCGTCCCTGGACCTGGTGGTGACCGCGCCCTTCCCCGCCTTCCCGGAGTACGACGCCGGGCCCCCGGTCACCGAGGGCGCGACCGTCCGGGTGCGCGACCTGGCCGACGACACGACGGAGCCCACCGGGCGCTCCCACCGCCCCCACCAGGTCGCGGCCGCCCGCGCCGCCCGCGCCGCCGCCCGCAAGAACCCGGCCGCCCGCCCCGCGGACCCCCGGTGACCGCCCCCCACACCACCTCCGGCGGTCCGGCCCCCGATCACGGGCCCGCGACGGACCCCGTGCACGACGAACGCCCGGGCACAGATACCCCCCGGTACGGCCAGGACCCAGGCGGCCCGACCGCCTCCCGCGGCGCCCCCGCCGCCGCCCCCGCCCTCCTCACCCGGCTGGCCGTGCTGCGGGAGCGGGTGACCGCGCTGGTCGAACGGCGTGCCGCCGGCGATCCCACCGCCGACGACCCGCTGCGGGGCCTCTACCTGTCCGAGGAGGCGGTACGGCACCTGCTGCGGACCTGGCCGCCCACGGCCACCGGCGACGACGGCCCCGGGGCGGACCCCGGCCTCGGCGCCGGCCTCGGCGGTGGCCCCGCCACCGACCAGGGCACGCAGACGACCGACGGCCGGACGGCCGACCGGCTGGCTTCCCTGGCAGTCCGGGCGGGGCTGACCGAGCTGGACGTCGCCGTGCTGCTCGCCGCCCTCGCCCCCGACGTCGACCGCACCTTCGAGCCGCTCTACGGCTACCTCAACGACGACGTGAGCCGCCGCCGGGCCACCGTCGGCCTCGCCCTCGACCTGTGCGCCGTACCCGCGCACGCCGCGGCGGCCCGCGCCCGGCTGCACGCCTCGGCACCGCTGCGTGCCCTCGGCCTGCTGGACGTCGAGGAGCCGGAACGCCCGTTCCTGACCCGTTCGCTGAGCGTCCCCGACCGGCTGATCGGCCACCTCCTCGGTGACGACACCCCGGACGCCGCCCTGCTCGGCCGCCTGCACCCGATGCCGGAGCCGCTGCCCGCCGACGCCGCCGCCGAGGATTTCGCGCACCGGCTCGCCACCCGCCTCCTGGCCGGCCCGCACACCGTCCACCTGCGGGAACAGCGCGAGGGCGACGGCCTGGCCGCCATCGCCTCCGCCCTGCGGCTGGCCGGCCTCGACGCGCTGCACTGCCCGGACCCAGGGGACCACGTCCCCGAGCTGCTGCGGGAGGCCCGCCTCGGCGGCCGGCTGATCGTCGTGCCGGGCCTGCCCGAACGGCCCGGCCCGCTGGTGCGGGCGCTGACCGCGGCGAGCGACGTGACCGTGCTGCTGACGGACCCCCGCCCCTACGACCCGCACTGGTCGCCGAACGACCCCCTGGTCCTGGAGGCGCCGTCCCGCCGGGCCGGCGGAACGGCCGCCTGGCGGGCCGCCCTGGGCACGGACGCCGACGCCTTCGACCTGGCCGCCACCGTCGCCCCGTACCGCCTGGGCGGCGACCGCGTCCGGCGGGCCGCCGAGGCCGCCCGCGCCCTAGCCGCCTTCGACGGCGGCCCGGTCACCGCCGACCACGTCCGGCTCGCCGCCCGCCGCCAGTCGGCTTCCGGGCTGGAGAGCCACGCCCGGCGCATCCGGCCCGCCGTGGACTGGAACGACCTGGTCCTGCCCGACAAACCCCTCACCCAGCTGCGTGAACTCGCCCTGCGCGCCCGCCACCGCGACCGCGTACTCGGCGACTGGCGGCTCAGCGCGGGCGGCGGGCGCGGCCGGGGCGTGCTCGGCCTGTTCGCGGGCGAGTCCGGCACCGGCAAGACCCTGTCGGCCGAGGTGGTCGCGGCCGACCTGGGCCTGGACCTCTACGTCGTCCAGTTGTCGTCGATCGTCGACAAGTACGTCGGCGAGACCGAGAAGAACCTGGAACGGATCTTCACGGAGGCCGACCGCACCGACGCCGTCCTCCTCTTCGACGAGGCCGACGCGGTCTTCGGCAAGCGCTCCGAGGTCAAGGACTCGCACGACCGGTACGCCAACATGGAGAGCGCCTACCTGCTCCAGCGGCTGGAGTCCTTCGACGGCATCGCGCTGCTGACCACCAACCTGCGCGCCAACATCGACGAGGCGTTCACCCGGCGCCTGGACCTGGTGGTCGACTTCCCGTTCCCGGACCCGGGGCAGCGGCTGGCGCTGTGGCGGCACGGCCTGACCCACGTACCGTCCGCCGACGGCATCGATCCGGAGCCGCTGGCCCGGGACTTCGAGCTGGCCGGCGGTTCGATCCGCAGCGCGGTGGTCACCGCCGCCTACCTGGCCGCCGGACGCGGGGGGACGGTGACGGCGGACGACCTCCTGGAGGGCGCCCGCCGGGAGTACCGCAAGGCCGGGCGGCTGGTGCCCGGCGAAGGCGGCTGGTGACCGTCAGACCCCGGGCGTAGCCGCAGCGACCATCGCTGTCAGTCCTTCTCCACCGGGACGATCTCCCACTCCTGGTCGTCGGAGTTGGTGCAGGTGTAGATCGTCAGCCGGGCGAAGAGGCCGCCGCCGTTGGCGTTGGACACGTCCAGGCAGCTGTTCTCGCTGACGAAGTTGCGGATCCAGTAGGCGCCGCTGGGCTGCTTGTCGATCCACCAGAGCTGGTTGTCGGCGAGCGTGCCGTCGCAGTGGAACTCGGAGACGGGCGTCGTGATGGGCCGGGAGCCGTGCTCGCCCAGGTCCATGCAGAACTCGTCCTTGACGTTCCGGATCTGGAAGAGAGCCGCCCCGCCGGGGCCGCCCTTCTCGTACTTCACCTCGAGGTCCCAGATCTGGTTGTCCCCGTCGGTGTCGTCGCAGACGGCCTGCTGGACCGGGCCGTCTATCTCCCCTTTCCCACGGCCGGGGAGTTCGGCGCACATACCGGTGGTTGCGTTGCGCAGCAGGACGTTCTCGGCGGGCACCACCGGCTTGGGCTTCTCGGGCCCCTTGGACTCGCCGCCACCGCCGCCACCGCCTCCGCCTCCGTCGTTCTTCGGTTCCTCGGATGCCGGCTGCTCGGGCGCGAGCGGTACCTCGGGGGCCGCCTCGGCGGAGCTGGGGAGGGTCTCCGGCGACGCGCTGGGGCTCGGCGCGAGGGCGGCGCCCGCCTGCTCCACCTGCTCGGTGGCACTGCTGCGGACCTGCGGCTTGTACGCGATCCAGATCATCACGAACGCGATGGTCAGTGCCAGCGCGAAACCGAAGAAGGTCGCCAGCCAGCGCGGCAGGAATCCCCGCTGGACATACGTCCCCTCCACCTCCGTCGGATCGACCCCCGACCGCCGCACCGCCAACGTGTACGGCCGCTCCTCCTTCGACCCGAACCAGATGACCTGCCGCGGCTTGAGCGTCGTCTCCACGAACGCCGCACGCCCCGGCTCGATCTGCACATTCCCCGGACGGATCTCGTACGACAGATGATCCCCGGTATCACTCCCGGAAACCGACGCCGTGACCTTCGTATTACCGAGATTGTCCACCGCCAGCCGCGGCCGCCCCCGGAACCGGCCCTTCACCGTCGGCGGCACCAACTCCGCCCGCACCTCGGTGAACGGCGTGATCGTCAGGTTGCCCTCCGGAACCGTCACCGCCTCCGGATGCTCCGTCGGCGTGATCCGCACGGCGTACGGATTCGGCCCCGCCACGGCATCCGGCGTACGCGGCGGAGCGAACGTCACCTCGACGGTGCCGGTGGTCCCGGGGTAGAGCCTGAGCGTCTGCGGCTCCACGGTTGTCCAGGGCGCCACGTCCCCCACGGGCTCGAACCGGTACTCGTCCACCACGTCGCCGGTGTTGCGCACCCGAAGGCGCACACGCGTACTGCTCCCGGGATCGACGGTGACGGACGCGGGCTCCAGGGAAGTCCAAAGGCTCACGCCTCGACGCTAAGCGGGAGTCGCCGAGTCGTCAGGAGCCGCCGGGGCAGGGCCTGCTGCCCGAAAGGGCGGACACCACGAGACCTCACCGCCCCGGGCGATCCCGCTACTCCTCCTCCGCCCGCTGCGCGACGACGGACGGGGCGACGCTCGCGCCCGCCCGGAAGGCGGCGCCGTCGGCCTCCGCGGCACGCTCGGAACCCTGCCCGGGGTCGGTCACGGTCACGCCCGCGCCGTTGTCGTCGCCCGTCTCGCGGATGCCCCGGAGGTTCTTGTCGAGGTGGCTGGTCTCGTGCGCGAGGATCTCCGTGTTACCGACCGCGGCCGGGCCGAGGAAGATGTCCTTGCCGACCGTCATGGCCTGAGCGCCCAGTGCCGCGGTGGCGCGCTGGGCCGTCGGGTTGTCGTGGACGCGGCCCTCGGAGAGCCTGTCGTTCCGGTAGAACGACTTCGCCTGCGCGAGGAACTCCCCCGGCAGCGGGCTGCTCGGTGTGGCCTTGGCGGCCTCGAGGAGGCTGCGCTGGGCCTCCGGCGCGGTGTCCTCCCCGGCCCCTCCGTGGTCGCACCCCGGCCCGTGCTCGTGCCCCACGGCCTCCCGGCGCTGCACGGCCGGGGCCTCGTGCCCGCATCCCGGGCCGTGCCGGTGCCGTTGCGTCTCGACGGCCCGGGCCACGGCCGCGTTCCCCGCCATGTGCTGCAGGTTCAGCATCCGTTGGACCGGTGCGCTCGGCGGGATGGCGCGGCGAGTCGTGTCCCGCTCGTCGGACGGCCGGCTCCGCGTTCCGTGCGCGCGCACGATGCTCCCTTCGACACCGGTCGGTTGACCACCCACCCTCACCGGCGCGCCCCCACTGCCGACAGGTCCGCGAGGGCAGCTCCAGGGGCATGCGGTGCGGCCGGCGTTCCGCCGTCCCCCTGAAGGTGCCTTCGCCGTGCGGGCCGCTCCTGCGAAGGTCTCTCCCGTGACGGCCGTCCTGCCCCAACGGGCACGGCAGGGGGCAGTGTCGGTGCCCCCGCTCCGGCCCCCGGGGCCGTTTCGGCGGGCGCAACGCGCGCGCGAGGGTGAGGGGCGTACTGTCTCGTACCCCGAGGAGAGCAGAGCATGCCGTCCTACCTGTCGCCCGGCGTCTACGTCGAGGAGGTGGCCAGCGGCTCGCGCCCGATCGAGGGGGTGGGCACCTCCGTCGCGGCCTTCGTCGGGCTCGCGCCGACCGGCCCGCTGAACGAGCCCACGCTGGTCACCAACTGGACGCAGTACGTCGCGGCGTTCGGTGACTTCACCGACGGGTACTTCCTCGCGCACTCCGTCTACGGGTTCTTCAACAACGGCGGCAGTGCCGCGTACGTCGTCCGGGTCGGCGGCTCCGCCGAGGACGCCGCCGGCGAGGGCTCGGCCGCCGCGCCCGCCGCGGTCACGGGCACGGCCGCCCCCGCCGCTCTCCCCGCCGCCGAGCCCAGGCAGCTCGGCACGTTCGCCGTCACGGCCACCGCCGCCGGCCGGCACGGTCCGCTGTCCGTCGAGGTCGCCGACCCCGAGGGCGAGGGCCCCGCCGAGCGCTTCAAGCTGATCGTCAAGGACGGCGACAAGCCCGTCGAGACCTTCGACGTGAGCGCCAAGAAGGGCAACCGCGCCTACGTCGTCACCCAGGTCAAGGAGCGCTCCGCGCTCATCACCGTGACGGAGGCCGCGCCGTCCGCGCAGCTGGCCCGCCCGGAGAACCAGACCCTGACGCTGCCCGCGCCGCCCGCCGCCCCCGTCGACACGGCCGCCCCGGCGGCCAAGGGCGAGGTCTCGCACCCCGGCCCGGCGCAGTACCTCGGTGACTCCGCGGACCGCACCGGCTTCGGTGGCCTGGAGGCCGTCGACGAGGTCTCCATGGTCGCCGTGCCCGACCTGATGGCCGCCTACCAGCGGGGCGCGATCGACCTGGAGGCCGTCAAGGCGGTCCAGCTCGGTCTGATCGCCCACTGCGAGCTGATGGGCGACCGCGTCGCCGTCATCGACCCGCCGCCCGGACTGAACGCCCGGCAGATACGCGTCTGGCGCCAGGAGACGGCAGGCTACGACTCCAAGTACGCGGCCCTCTACTACCCCTGGATCAAGACCTTCGATCCGGCCTCCGGCCAGTCCCGGATGATCCCGCCGAGCGGCCACGTCGCCGGCATCTGGGCCCGCAACGACTCCGAGCGCGGCGTGCACAAGGCTCCCGCCAACGAGGTCGTCCGCGGCGCCGTCGACCTCGAACTCCAGATCACCCGCGGCGAGCAGGACCTGCTCAACCCGATCGGCGTCAACTGCATCCGCGCCTTCCCGGGCCGCGGCATCCGCGTCTGGGGCGCCCGCACCCTCTCCTCCGACCCGGCGTGGCGCTACCTGAACATCCGCCGGTACTTCAACTACCTGGAGGAGTCGATCCTGATCGGCACCCAGTGGGTGGTCTTCGAACCGAACGACCACAACCTCTGGGCCCGCATCCGCCGCAACGTCTCCGCGTTCCTGGTCAACGAGTGGCGCAACGGCGCCCTGTTCGGCCAGAGCCCCGAGCAGGCGTACTACGTCAAGTGCGACGAGGAGACCAACCCGCCGGAGTCCGTCGACCTCGGCCGGGTCATCTGCGAGATCGGCATCGCGCCGGTCAAGCCCGCCGAGTTCGTGATCTTCCGGCTGGCCCAGTTCTCCAGCGGCAGCGGGGAGCTGGAGGAGTAGGCGCGTCCGCCCACTCCCCGTAAGCCCCCTCCCATCCCCAGAAGGACAGCGAACACATGAGTCTCCAGCCGGGTGACGCCCTCACTTCACACAACTTCGGCCTCCAGATCGACGGTGTGATGGTCGAGTACCTCGCCGAGGTCAGCGGCCTCACCCTCGAACAGGACGTCATCACCTACCAGCAGAACAGCGCGCAGGGCCGGGCCGAGGTGGCTCTGCTGCCGGGCGTCCAGAAGAACGGCCAGTGCACCGTCGTGCGCGGCATGACCCAGTCGGCGTCGTTCACCCAGTGGATCAACGACTCGATCCGCGGCCAGATGAGCACCGCCCGGAAGAACGCGTCGATCATCATGATGGACTTCCAGGACAACCCGGTGAAGCGGTACAACCTGCGCAACGCCTGGTGCAGCAAGATCGACACGAGCACGGTGAAGGCGGGCGAGGCGGCGGCCCTGACCGAGACCGTCACCATCGTGTTCGAAGAACTGGTCATCGAGTAATGCGGCGTACGGCTGCCAAGGCACCCGCCGCGGCACCACCCCAGACTGCGGCGGCGGGAGCGGACTTCCCCCGTTCGGCTCCCGCCGCCGCGCCGACGGAGGCACCGGCCGACCCGGCACCCCGCCGGGAACTGGTCACCGAGTTCCCCTTCGAGCTGCCGCGCGGCTACGTCGACGAGTCGGGCACCGTCCACCGGGACGGTGTGATGCGCCTGTCGACGGCACGGGACGAACTGGTCCCGCTGCGCGACGTGCGCGTGCAGGAGAACCCCGCGTACCTGTCGGTGGTGCTGCTCGGCCGGGTCATCACCCGGCTGGGCACGCTGACGATGGTGCACGACGGGATCGTGGAGAACATGTTCGCCTCCGACCTGGCGTTCCTCCAGGACTTCTACCGCCAGATCAACGCGGAGGGGCACACCCGCGCGGCCGTGCAGTGCCCGCACTGCTCGGAACCCTTCGAGGTGGAACTCGGCGGGAGCCGCCTGGGGGAATCGTGACGTACGCGACCGACCGGCTGCACGAGGAGATCGCGTACGTCGCCTACCACTTCCACTGGGGCCTGGACGCGATCCTGGACCTGGAGCACCAGGACCGGCGCCGGTACACGGAGCAGATCGCGTCCCTCGTGACGCGCGGCGCGGCGGAGGGCTGATCGGTGGGATTCCTGGACCGGCTGCGGGGACGCGACGGCGGCACCGGCAAGGGTGACGGCGGGGCGGGTTCCGCGGGCCACGCCGCGGCCGTGAGCACGACCGCGCCCGGGGACACGCCCGCGGGCGGGAGTGCCGCGGGCACGTCGGCCGGGGTGGACGTGCCCGGTGTGGCGGGCCCGTCGGGTGCGGTGGCCGCCGCCGCGTGGACGGCCCTCCCGCCGATCCAGCGGGCGACGGGTGGCGGCCGGACCGGCGTCGCGGACTCCGGGTTCGGCGGGCGGCTGCCGACGTGGCAGAACCCGTCGTTCAGCGCGGCACCGTCCCCCGCGGTCCTGGACCCGACGGCCGGCCACGGCCTGCTCTCGGGCGCGTTCGCCGAGCCGGCACGGCCCGCCACGGGAGCCGAACGCCCCTCGCGGGGTCTGCCGTCGGCGTCCCCGGGCGGTGAACCGGCGGTGCGGCGGATGCCGGTCGCGCCGCTGCGGGCGATATCACCGGGGGCGGGTTCGGGGACGGCCACGTCCGCGTCGTGGGAGCCGGTGTCGGGTGCGACCACCGCGCCCGTGGGGCGCGGGCAGTCCCCGTCGCCCGCCGCGACGCCCGCGTCGTCCCCGGTTCCGCTCCCGCCGGTCCAGCGGTCGCCCTCCGCGAGGCCGTCGGCGTCCTCGGCGCCCGCGGCTCCGGTGGGCGCGGTGGTGCGGGGGGCCCACGGCGTCCGTGCGACGCCCGTGCCGCCCGCCGCGTCCCGGGCCCGGGAATCCCTCACCAAGGCACCGTCCGTTCCGGCGGCCGTGCAGCGCCGGGCCCTGCCCGCGAGCCGAGGGGCGACCGGTGACGTGTCCGGCTCCCCCGGGGCGGGGGATGGGCCGTCGTCGCCGGACGGCGAACGAGGGGATCACGGCGCTGCTTCGGCCTCTGCCTCCCCCTCCGCCCCGACCGCCCCGGCGTCTCCTTCGACTACGGATGCTCCTTCGTCCTCCCGGGCCCCGGTCGCCCCTCGGTCCTCTCCAGCCCCGCCAGCCCCTGTGTCCTCTTCAGCCCCGGTCACACCCGCCGACCGTTCCGTGCCCGGGACGGGACCGTCCGGTGGCCGTGCGGTCGCGCCGACCGGGGGGCCCGTCCAGCGGGCGGCGGGCTCATCCCGTCCTTCGCCCGCACGGCCAACGGACACCGCCGGATTCCGGGGGACAGCCGCGTCCCCAAGCGGGTCGGCGGGCGGGTCGGCGGGCGGCGCTCCGGTGCCGGGCCTCGCGTCCCGGCACGGCTCCACTTCCGGTTCCGGATCCTCTTCCGGTTTCGCGGCTACTTCCGTCTCCGGTTTCGCAGCTGCTTCCGGCTCCGGCTCCGGCTCCGGCTCCGGGCACACTGCCCCGGCGTCCGGCGCGCCGGTCCAACGAGTCGTGAACCGGCGGGGGGCGACACCCGCATCCGGCGGCACCCCGGCGCCGCGCATCGACGGGGCCGGCGACGGGGCCGGCGACGGGGCGGCGAGCACTTCCGTCGCCGACGCCCCGGTGCAACGGGCGACGTCCGGCTCGCGCACGGGCACGTCCGACGTCCGGAGCACGGCCACACCGAGCGGCGGTACGCCGGTGCAACGGGCGACGTCCGGCTCGCGCACGGGCACGTCCGACGTCCGGAGCACGGCCACACCGAGCGGCGGTACGCCGGTACAGCGAACGACGCCCGGCCCTCGCACGGGTGCGTCCGACGTCCGGAGCACGGCCACACCGAGCGGCGGTACGCCGGTACAGCGAACGACGCCCGGCCCTCGCACGGGCACGTCCGACGTCCGGAGCACGGCCACACCGAGCGGCGGTACGCCGGTACAGCGAACGACGCCCGGCCCTCGCACGGGCACGTCCGACGTCCGGAGCACGGCCACACCGAGCGGCGGTACGCCGGTACAGCGAACGACGCCCGGCCCTCGCACGGGTGCGTCCGACGTCCGAAGCACGGCCACACCGAGCGGCGGTACGCCGACACCCGCCACGCCGGTCCAGCGGGCCGTGCCCGCCTCCGGCCCCGCGCAGGCCGCCGCCGACCCCGGCGCGAGCCCCGCCGGTGCCCGAAGGGCGCCCGCCGCCGACAGCACGGCCACCGGAAGCGCGGGCGCGCGATCGGCATCCCCGCACACCCGCCCCTCCGGTGCCGCCGGCCGAGCAACGCCCGCCCCCGCCGGCACACCGACGACGGGCACCCCCGTACAGCGGTCCACACCCGGGAACGACCGTCCGACAGCGGCGACCCCCGGCACGCGCGACGGCGATCACGGCGCCGGTGTGCCCCCTCACGGGACCGGCAGCGCGGCACCCGGCAGCCCCCTGCCCACGGTCCGGCGAGCCGTGCCCCGCGGCACCCCGCCACCGGACCCGTCCACGCCCGTCACCACCGGCCTGCCCCCGGCGGACCCCGCCGGCAAGGGGCGCCCCGGCACCACCACGCCCACCTCACCGCAGACCGTCCACGGCATGACCGGGCCGCGGCCGTCCTCAGACCCTCCTCCGGCGAACCGCTCCCTCGACGCGGCCGCCACCCCACCTCCCGTCCAACGACGCGCGGCGACGCCCCGTACCACGGCACCGCACCCGCCCACCGGCCCGTCCGCCGCGCCCCCGGTGCAGCGCTCCACGGACCGCACCGCCACTCCCGGCGCCAAGCCGACTCCCGCACGGCCGTCGCTCCCGGGCGCCACCGAAGGGACCTTTCGTCCCCTCGCCCGACCGGGAACCGAAACGGCCACCACCCGACACTCCGCCGGAACCGAACGCGGAACCGACACCGGCACCAGCACCGACGCCGTACGCCCGCCCCACCCCAGCTCCACGCCCCGCACCGGCACCCCCCGCGCCGTCCCCCCGGTCCAGCGCAGCACCGCGGCACCACGCGCGGGCCTCGGCGCACCCACCTCCCAACCCGCCGGCGCCCTCCCGGCCTCGCCCGCGCCCCCGGCCCCGGCCGCGTCGCCCCAGCCCGCCACGCCCGCACTCCCGGCCCCCGCCCCCGCCTCCCTCCCCACCGGCCGACGCCGCTCCCCCCTCGGCGCCCCCCTGACCACGGCCCCGGCCGACAGCAGGCCCCTCCCCGCGGCCCCGCCGACCACCACGCCGGTCCAGCGAGCCACCGCCCCGACCCCACCCACACCCGTGCCCACGCCCTCGGCGTCCTTCCCCGGCGTCCCCACCCTCCCCACACCCCCGCCGGGCGGACGCGCCCCCCTGCCGACCACAGAGGCACCCGCACCCGTACCGGCCCCCCACACCACCGGCGCCCCCACACCCCCGCCGGTCCAGCGAGCCACCACCCCCACCTGGCCCGCACCCCCGGCCCCCGGCCCCGGCACGCCCCACACCGCGACCGTCGCCCCTCCCCCGGTCCAGCGGACCACCGCACCGGCCCCGGCGTCGGCCACGGCGTCGGCCCCGCCCCTCGCGCCCACACCCCCCGCCACGGCTCCCGCGCCGACACCCGGCGCCCCCGCTCCCCCCGGCCGGCGCACCCCCGTTCAGCGCACCCCCGCCAAGCCCGTAACCCTGCGCCGGTCCGGCCCGCCGGACACGGCCGCCGTCCGCGCCCCGCTGCCCGTGGCGCCCCTCACCCCACCACCGGCTGCCCCGCACCCGCCGCTCCACTCCGCCGGCGCCTCCGTGCCGCCACCCGCGGCCACCACCCCCGCGCACCCGGTCCAGCGCGCCCCCGGCCGCGCCATCGGCGCGCTGGCCGCAGCCGCGTCGGCCACCGTGGCCTCCACCCTGGGACACTTCCGGCCGCCCTCGTCCCAGCAGTCACCCACGCAGGCGTCCACGCAGCCACTCCCGCACTCGCCGTCGAACACCCCACCGCCGCCGCCCTACGGACCGCCCCCCTCGTACAGCGCGGCCACGACCCCGCCCGGCGGTCACCCGCCCCGCACCCCGGCCGCCCCGGAGACGGACCCGCCGCCCGCGTACAGGGCGGTCCCCGCGGGCGGGTTCGACCCGCGCGAGCTCACCGACTTCCAGCTCGACGAGCTGGTGCACCGCATCATCGGCCGCGTGACCCGCCTGGTCCGCACCGAACTGCGCATGGACCGCGAACGCGTCGGCAGACTCCGCGACCCCCGCGCCTGACCGGGCGCCGCTCGACCCCAGCGCCCCACGGCTCGCTCACCGACAGAAAGGCCACCCCCGATGCCCCGCCAGGACCCGGGCTCCACGATCTGGTTCACCCTCACCATCGACGGCGAGAGCCTCGGCTACTTCAACGGGTGCGAAGGGCTGTCGTCCCAGGTGGAGATCGAGCAGCGCCAGGAGGGCGGCAACAACGGGTTCGTGTGGCAACTGCCCACCCGCGTCTCGTACTCCAACATCCGGCTGACCCGGCCCCTCACCCCGGACACGGCCAAGGTCGCCAAGTGGATCTCGTCCGTGCAGACCGGCATCAAGCGGCCCACCGCGCAGATCTCGGCACTGCGCGCGGACGGCTCGCTGGTCGCCCGCTGGGGGCTCATCGAGGTGCTGCCCGTCAGCTGGCAGGGCCCCAGCCTCGACCCCGCGAGCCCGGCCGTGGCCACGGAGGTCCTGGAGATCGCCCACCACGGGTTCACGGACTGACGGCGCCCCCGCAGCAGAGGGACAGAAAGGGAAGAGAGCCATGGCACAGAGCGGCAAGGGCGCCGGCAAGAGCCTCGTACGCGCCAACCTCGCCATCCACGAACCGCCCACCGGCACGACCACCACGCCCGGCGCGCTGATGCGCAGGTTCGGCTTCGAGTTCAACCCGGCGCAGCTGTCCCTCACCCAGCGCGCCCAGTGGAAGGCAACGCCGACCATGGCCGTGCGGGACGGTTCGAAACCGGAGTTCATGGGCGCCGACCCGCGGGAGATGACCCTGGAGGTCTTCCTGGACTCCTCGATGAAGCCCAACGGCAACACCGTGATGAAGAAGGTGGAGTCGCTGCTGCTGTGCTGCGAGGTGACCGCCAAGAGCATCGCCGCCAAGCAGCCTTCGCCGCCCTGGGTGGTGTTCGAGTGGGGCTCCTTCTCCACGGCCCGGTTCACCGCCTACGTCTCCTCCGTCGAGGCGCAGTACACCCTCTTCGGCACCACCGGTGTCCCGATCCGCGCCACCTGCCAGGTGTCCCTCGTGGAGATCCCCGGCCCGACCCAGGGCCAGAACCCGACCTCCGGCGCGCTCACCGCCCAGCGCGTGCACCGGGTCGTCGCCGGGGACTCCCTGCAGTCGCTGGCGTGGAGCGAGTACGGCAGTGCGAGCGCGTGGCGGGCGATCGCCGAGGCCAACGGCATCGACGACCCCTCCCGCCTGCCGACCGGCACCGAACTGATGCTGCCCGCGACCGAGGAGGTGCCTCACTGATGGTGCGTCCCGCGTTCTCCAGCATCGTCGAGGTCAAGATCGGTGGCGCGAAACTGCCCTCCGACATCGCGCCCATGCTCGTGGAGGGCTGGGTCGACCAGGGCGTCGGCGTGCCCGCGGCGTTCCGCCTCACCTTCCGCGACCCCTACCGTCTGGTCCTGGGCAAGCTGGACGTGCAGTTCGGCACCAAGATCGTCATCACTCCGATCGCCGACGGGCAGGGCATCGGCAAGCCCCTGCTGACCGGCGAGGTCACCGGCCTGGAGGCCGACTACGACGGCACCGGCAGTTTCACCGTCATCCGCGGGTACGACTACGGGCACCGCATGATGCGCCAGCGCCGGGTGGCCGCGTACCGCAACCAGAAGGCCTCCGACATCGCCCGCAAGCTCGCCACCATGGACGGCGTGTCCATCGGCCGCATCCAGCCGACGATGGGCATGTACGGGTTCATCAGCCAGTCCAACGTGACCGACTGGGACTTCCTGTCCCGGCTCGCCGACGAGAACAACATGGTCATGTCCCTGGACGCCAAGGGGAAGTTCCGCTTCGTCACGCCGAAGCCGTCGGCCGGGGCGCCCTCCCCGAAGACGGACGGCGACAAGAGCACCTTCGTCCTCCAGGCCGGCCACGACATCCTGCGGCTGCGGGCCGCCGTCACCGCCGCCGACCAGGTCGGCAAGGTCGAGTCGCGCGGCTGGAACGTCACGACGAAGAAGAAGATCACCGAGGTCGCGCCCGCCACCACCGACCCCGGCATCAGCATCGGCTCGACACCCGGCCAGGCCGCCGGGAAGTTCAAGCCCGCCAAACTCGTCGAGACCGCCAACCCCTACGACAAGCAGGACGAGGTCCGCCACGCCGCCAAGGCCCTCGCCGCCGACGTCACCTCCTCCTTCGCCGAGCTGGAGGTCGCCGTCTACGGCAACCCCGACCTCAGGCCCGGCGTCCCCGTGGCCCTCTCCGACGTCGGCAAGCCCTTCGAGGGCAAGTACACCGTCACCTCGGTGCGCCACGTCTTCGGCGACGGCAGGCACTACGAGTCCTGGATCACCGTCAGCGGACGCCAGTGGCGTTCCCTGTACGGGCTGGCCTCGGGCGGCGGCGGAGGCGGGGGCGTGGACGCCGCGAGCGCGGCCCGGCTGCCCAGCGTCGCCAACGCCATCGTCACCGACGTACAGGACCCGCTGAAGCAGGGCAGGGTCAAGCTCCAGTTCCCGTGGCTGGACGACACCTACGTCAGCGACTGGGCGCGCACCGTGCAGCTGGGCGGCAAGGGCGGCGGCGGGGTCTTCCCCATGGACGTCGGCGACGAGGTGCTGGTCGGCTTCGACCGGGGCGCGCTGGACCACCCGTTCGTCATCGGTGGTCTCTACAACGGGCGGGACCTGCCGACCAAGGTCTCGGACGTGCCGCTGCACGACGGCCTGAAGAAGCAGGCCGCCCGGCACACCCTGTCCGACCGCCAGGGCAACCGCGTCGACCTGCTCAGCCAGCGCACCGGTGGCCGCAAGCAGGGCGTGCGGATCGCCAGCGGCAACGACAAGCTGATCATCAACCTCGACCGCACCCAGACCGAGATCACGGTCGACAGCAAGGGCTCGGTCAGCATCACCGGCAGCCGGTCGGTGTCGGTGGAGGCGGGCACCAGCCTCACCCTGCGCGGGCGCCGCTCCGTGGTGATCGACAGCGGCGGCCCGCTCACCCTCAAGGGCAAGGCGCTGGTCAGCCTCACGTCACTGGGCGGGGCCGTCAACGTCAACGCGATGGGCGGCGCCATGAACCTGTCGTCGAGCGGCATGACCTCCATCAACGCCACCGGGATGGTGTCGGTCAACGCCGTGGCCAACGTGAACATCAAGGGCATCAAGGTCGATCTCTTCGGTGCCGTGTTCGTCAACACCGTGAAGTACCCGCTCCCCGCATGACCGGACGACGACCGCCGTACCGGCCCAACGGGCCCACGGCGCGTACAGGAAAACGAAGGCAGGTGGCCCACTGATGGCCGAACAGTTCGTCGGCTCCGGCTGGGCGTTCCCCATGCGCATCGGGCCCACCGGCGGCATCGCCCTGGTCAGCGGCGAGCGCGAGGTCGAGGAGGCCATCCGGCTCGTCCTCGCCACCGCGCCCGGCGAGCGGCCGATGCGCCCCGAGTTCGGCTGCGCCATCCACGACCTGGTCTTCGCCCCGGTCAACGAGCAGACCGCGGGCCGCATCCAGCACGAGGTGTACGCCAGCCTCGACCGCTGGGAGCCGCGCATCGAGGTCCACGAGGTCGACGTCAGCACCGGCACCGACCAGAGCGTCCTCTACATCGACGTCCGCTACTCGATCCGCGGCACCAACAACCCGCGCAGCCTCGTCTTCCCGTTCTACGTCATCCCCTCCCACGACGAGCCGGACCTTCCCGGCGGCTCCGCCGGACCGGCCGGTACATCCGGTCCCGGCGGCCCCACCGGCCTCCCGGGCTCTCCCGAAAGCGACCGCTGATGTCCCTGCCCTCCCCCAACCTCGACGACCGCCGCTTCCAGCAGTTCGTCGACGACGCGAAGCGCTACATCCAGCAGCGCGCCCCGGAGTGGACCGACCACAACGTCTCCGACCCCGGCGTCACCCTCGTCGAGACGGTCGCCCACATGGCCGACCAGATCGTCTACCGCCTCAACCGGGTCCCCGAGAAGAACCACCTGGCCTTCCTCGACCTGGTCGGCATCACCCTCTTCCCGCCCTCCGCCGCCCGCACGGACGTCACGTTCTGGCTGTCCGCGCCCCAGGAGGACGCGGTCCTGATCCCGTCCGGGGCGGAGGTCGCCACCCTGCGCACCGAGCGGGACGACGCCGTCGTCTTCGCCACCGAACACGACCTGGTCGTCGTACCGTGCGCGCTCGGCCACCTGGTGGTGCAGCACCGCGGCGAACCCGTCACCGACCGCACCACGGACCTCGCCGAGGGCAAGGACCTCATGTGCTTCGCCGAGGCTCCCGCCCCCGGCGACTGCATGCTCATCGGCCTCACGGCCGCCACCCCCGACTGCGCCCTCGCCCTCGAACTCGACAGCCGCGTCGACGGCGTCGGCGTCGACCCCCGCCAGCCGCCGCTGGTCTGGGAGGCCTGGACGGAGGACGGCTGGCAGCCCTGCGAGGTGGACCAGGACGGCACCGGCGGCCTGAACCGCCCAGGCGACATCGTGCTGCACGTCCCCGGCGGACACGTCCTGTCCCGCAACGGCGGCCACGAGGCGGGCTGGATACGCTGCCGGGTCACCGACCCGCTGCCCGGCCAGCCCTTCTACACCACCTCGCCCACCATCCGTTCCGCCGAGGCCTACACCATCGGCGGCACCACCCGCGCCGTGCACGCCGAGACCGTCCACGACGAGGCCCTCGGAGAGTCCACCGGCCTGCCCGGTCAGCGGCTGCGCCTCGCCCACGCGCCCGTGGTCGCCGACGACCCGCCGCTCCTCCTCCAGACCGCCGCCGACGACGGTTGGCAGGACTGGCAGGTCGTCCCGCACTTCGCTGCCTCCCGCCCCGACGACCACCACATCACCCTCGACGCCGCCACCGGCGAGATCGCCTTCGGCCCCGCCGTCCGCGAACCCGACGGCACCCTGCGCCAGTACGGCACCGTCGCACCCAAGGGCGCCGTCATCCGCGCCCGCCGCTACCGCACCGGCGGGGGCAGGGCGGGCAACGTGGCGCGCGGCGCCGTACAGGTGCTGCGCACCTCCATCCCGTACGTCTCCGAGGTCGTCAACCGCGAGGCCGCACGCGGCGGCGTCGACGGCGAGACCGTCGAGGAGGCCAAGCTCCGGGCGCCGATCACCCTCCGCGCCCAGGAACGCGCGGTCACCCTGCGGGACTACGAGGAACTCGCCCGCCGCGCCGCCCCCGAGACCGCCCGCATCGCCTGCCTGGAGGGCGAGGAGGGCGAGCACGGCGCCTACGCGGTCCGCGTACTGGTCGTCCCCCAGGCCGTACCCGACCCGGGCGGCCGGCTCCGCTTCGAGCAACTCGTCCCCGGCGACGCCCTGCTGGCCCGCATCACCCGTCACCTCGACGACCGCCGCCTCATCGGCACCCGCCTCGCCGTCGGCCCGCCCTACTACCAGGGCGTCACCGTCGTCGCCACCGTCCACGCCTTCCGCGGCGTCGACACCGACCGCGTACGCCGCCAGGCCCACGACGCCCTCCACCGCCACCTCGACCCACTCACCGGCGGCACCGACGGCAAGGGCTGGCCCTTCGGCCGCCCCGTGCAGACCGGTGAGGTCTTCGCCGTACTGCAACGCGTCCCCGGCGTCGAACTCGTCGACGAGGTCGTCCTGCACCCCGCCGACCCCCTCACCGGAAAGCGCGGCGACCCCACCGACCGCATCGACCTCCAACCGCCCTCGCTGGTCTTCTCCTTCGACCACCGGGTCCGCGTGATCGGGGACGGCACGTGACGACGACGCCCTACCGGGGCTCCGTCGACGGCCTCGGCTCCTCCCTACCCCTGGGCACGATGCTGCCCGCCGTCTTCGCCGACGACGACCTCGCCCAGCGGTTCGTCGGCGGCCTCGACGACGTCCTCGCGCCCATCCTCAGCGTCCTCGACTGCCTGGACACCTACTTCGACCCGGCCCTCACCCCGGCCGACTTCGCCCAATGGCTCGGCACCTGGGTCGGCGCCGAGACCGACGGCACCGAACCCGAGCCCCGGCTGCGCGCCGCCGTCGCCGCCGCCGCCCGCCTGCACCGCGTACGCGGCACCCGGCGAGGGCTGGCGGAGGCCGTACGGCTCGCGTTCGGCGCCGAGCCGGACATCACCGAGAGCGGCGGCGCCGCATGGAACGCCCGTCCCCTCGGCCCGTTCCCCGGCACCCCGCGCCCGCACCTCCACGTCGCCCTCCGGCTGCCCGACCCGACCCCGGCCGACCGGCACCGCCTGGACGCCCTCGTCGCCGCGGCCCGCCCCGCCCACATGCCCTACACCGTCGAAGTGACCGCCTCCGAAAGGACCCCGGAGAGATGACCACGCAGAACTGCGCCGAGTGCGGAACGCGCGCGGAACCGGGCCAGTCCTTCTGCGACGCGTGCGGCGCCGTACTCCGCTGGGAACAGTCCGGCGCCGCCCGCGCCCCCCGCCCTGCCGCCTCCTCCTCGTCCGGGCAGAACCCCGGCTGGGACGTGTTCGACCGCCCGGGCCCCGGCGGCACGGGCGTGCCCCCGGCCCGACCCTCCCTCGCGGACCGGACCCCCACCGGACCCGGCCCGGACCCCGACGCCCCGGACGGACGGCCGACCGCGCCCACCGCCCCCGGCCAGCCGCACGCCGACGGCCCCGCACCCGCCCCGAGCGCGCACACCGGCACGGGTACGGGTACGGGTCCGGGGGCGGGCTCCGGTACGGGACCGGACACGACCCCGGGAGCGGTGACGACGCCGGGCACGGCGACGAGGACACTCCCGGAGACACCCCCGGCACCGAGCACGGGGACCGCCGGCACCACGGAGCCCCAGCACAGCGCTGACCCGCACGCCGCGGAGCCCCACGTCACCGGCACACCCGCGAGCACCGCGGCACCGGCAAGCACCGCGGCACCGACAGCGAGCGGCACGGCACCCGCCGGCGCGGACACCGTGAGCGCCGCACGCGCGGCGAGGGCCGCGCGGGCCGCCAGGACCGCGCGGGTGGCCGCAGGCGCCGCAGGAACCACGGGAACGGCCACCACCGCCGCGCCCACCGGCCCAGCCGGAGCCTCAGAGACCACCTGGCCCACCGGACCAGCCGAACCGCCTGCACCCCCTGCACCGACCGCGCCGACCGCATCCGCCGAGGCGCCCGCTCCCTCCGGGCCCGCCCAGCCCGGCACCACGACCGCCCCTCACCCCTCCGGGACCGCCCACACCGACGCCACGGGCCCCCGCTCCCCCTCCGCCGCCTCCGCGCCCTCCTGGTCGACCGGCGCCGCCACCACGACCCCGGCAGCCCCCGGAGCCACGCCACCCCCCGCCACTGCCGCAACGCACCCCACCCCCACCCCCGCACCTCCCCGGACAGACGGCCAACCCCCCACGGCCCCCACCCCCACAACCACCCGCGACACGGAGGACACCACCCCCACCACCCCCATGACCTCGGCTCCCGCCCCCGCCCCGAACGCCCTCAGCGACACCATGAACCACCGCGCGCGCTCCCTCCTCGTCCCCGTCCCCGATCCGGAGACGCCCGCCCCCGCCCCGCCCCCCGCGGTCGCCCCGGTGCTGCCCGGCCGCCCCGACGCCGACCGGCCCCAGGTGCGCGCCCCCGGCCACCAGCCGGACATCGCCAACGGGCCGCCCTGCCCGTGGTGTTCCACACCCAACCGGCCCGACCGCCACTACTGCGCACGCTGCGCGATGCCCCTGGACCGCACCGGCGAAGGTGAACCCCGCCCCGCCCCGTGGTGGCGCCGCCTCTTCGGCGGCCGGCGCAACGAGACCCCCTGGGCGGGCGACCGGCCGCGCCTGCGCCGCGTGTTCGACCGCATCGGCACCTGGATCACCCTGGCCGTCGTCATCACCCTGGTGGTCCTCGGCTTCGTCTACATCCCCGACGGCGTCCAGGCCACCCGCGACCACTTCGCCAAGCGCGCCCCGGTCTCCCCGGACCGCATCACGGCCTCGCGCTCCTTCACCGGCCACGAGCCGGAACTCCTCATCGACAAGCGCAGCAACACCTGGTGGGGCCCGGGCATCTCGCAGTCCGGCCAGGGCCAGTGGGTCGAGGTCAGCTTCACCGAGCCGACCCGGCTGCTTGACCTGATCATCACCCCGGGCACCTCCACCAAGCCCGACCAGCTCAACGAGTCGGCCCTCCCGCACCGCGTCGAAGCGGTCATCACCAAGAAGGACGGCAGCACCACGACCCGCGACCTCACCCTCGACCAGGGCGCCGGCGGCCAGCGCCGCCCCTTCCGCGTCGGCGAGGTCACCAAGGTCCGCTTCACCATCGAGTCGGCGCACGCGGCCTCCGCAGACAAACAGGTCGCCATCGCGGAGATCGAGTTCTTCGGCCCCTCCAGCGCGAACCGCACCTGACCGGCTCGCCCCGGCACCACCGCAAGTAGCCCGGCTCCCTGCTCCTCGACCTCGGCGGCCCCGGCGGCTCCGGAGTCGCCACCCTGCCCGCCCTCGAAAGGGCCGAGGAGGGGTGGACCAGGCCCCCGACGACGGCACCGACGGGACCGACGCGCTGGTCGAGCTCAACGAACTGGCGGCCAGAACGCTCGCCTTCGAGCACTTCGCCCGGTGGTGCGTCGAGCAGCGCTGCACGCTCGGCTAGGACGACGAAGCGATCGTGAACGCCGCCGTGGCCCTCGAAGTGCTGCTCGAAGCCTCCGCCGGGTGGGGCTACGGCGTAGGCGTTCGCTTACGAGGGGGGCAGCGGCGTATGAGCCACCACACCCCAGCGGCCACCAGAGCAATCACCAGGGCGAGCAGAATGATCGCGGCGGGGTCAATGACGCCGAACATGGGGGGTCTCCTGCGCAGATTTCCGGGATTCAGGTCAGGCCTTCTTGGTTGGCGCTTCTCAGGTGTCGTCCGGCTCCTTGGTCATGTCGACCCGCGCTCCCGGTCGGCCTGGCGGTCGTGACCGGCGGCGACCCCGACGACGACACGACCGACGACAGAGAACGACGCCTTCATAGCCATCACCTGCGACGACTCCAGCGACCGCTACACCGTGGCCGACGTGGAGCGGAGGATGCCCGAGTTCACGAAGGCCTCTGCTCGACGGCCAGCTCCCGAAGCCCGGCACGGTCCGCGATCCGGAACCACTGCCGGAGGGCAAGTAGCCGCCCCGGACCCCGACCGGCCCCGCGATCGCCCGAAGGCCCCGCCGTCCACCGACGGCGGGGCCTTCGCTCAGCTTCCGAGCCCCCTGTCGGATTCGAACCGACGACCTACGCATTACAAGTGCGTTGCTCTGGCCATCTGAGCTAAGGAGGCACTCGCGCGGCGGCGCGCGCGGAGGCTGGTCCACTGTACACAGAGCCGGTGAACGATGTGACGCGAAAGTTTCGGCGAAGTTCACAGCCCCACAGGTACTGACAGATCAGGTGAACGCCAGGTACCGTCCTGTGCCAGTTCACCCGTGTGGACTACACCACACCACCTTCCTACAACGGATCGTCCGGCACGTTCCTGCCGGTAGAAGGGGGCCCATCACCATGGCCACTGTTACGTTCGACAAGGCGACCCGTATCTACCCGGGTTCCACCAAGCCCGCCGTCGACGGTCTCGACATCGCGATCGAGGACGGCGAGTTCCTCGTCCTGGTCGGCCCGTCCGGTTGTGGGAAGTCCACCTCGCTCCGCATGCTCGCGGGGCTCGAGGACGTGAACGGCGGCGCCATCCGCATCGGTGACCGCGACGTCACGCACCTGCCGCCCAAGGACCGGGACATCGCCATGGTGTTCCAGAACTACGCGCTCTACCCGCACATGACGGTCGCCGACAACATGGGCTTCGCGCTCAAGATCGCCGGCGTCAACAAGGCGGAGATCCGACAGAAGGTCGAGGAGGCCGCGAAGATCCTCGACCTCACCGAGTACCTGGACCGCAAGCCGAAGGCGCTCTCCGGTGGTCAGCGCCAGCGTGTGGCGATGGGCCGCGCGATCGTGCGTGAGCCGCAGGTGTTCCTTATGGACGAGCCGCTGTCCAACCTGGACGCCAAGCTCCGTGTCTCCACGCGTACGCAGATCGCCTCGCTCCAGCGCCGCCTGGGCATCACCACCGTCTACGTCACCCACGACCAGGTCGAGGCCATGACGATGGGCGACCGCGTGGCGGTCCTCAAGGACGGTCTGCTCCAGCAGGTCGACAGCCCGCGCAACATGTACGACAAGCCCGCCAACCTCTTCGTCGCCGGCTTCATCGGCTCCCCGGCGATGAACCTGATCGAGGTCCCGATCACCGACGGCGGCGTGAAGTTCGGCAACAGTGTGGTCCCGGTCAGCCGGGAGGCCCTCAAGGCCGCCTCCGACAGGGGCGACCGCACGGTCACCGTCGGCGTCCGCCCCGAGCACTTCGACGTGGTGGAGCTGAACGGCGGCGCGGCCAAGACCCTGTCGAAGGACTCCGAGGACGCCCCCGCGGGTCTCGCGGTCTCCGTGAACGTCGTCGAGGAGACCGGCGCCGACGGCTACATCTACGGCACGGTCGAGGTCGGTGGCGAGTCCAAGGACCTCGTGGTCCGCGTCAGCAGCCGTGCGGTGCCGGAGAAGGGCGCGACCGTCCACGTCGTGCCGCGGCCGGGCGAGAGCCACGTCTTCTCGTCCTCCACGGGTGAGCGTCTCTCCGACTGACGCCGCTCCGGGCCGAGCCCGGCTCCGCGCGCACCGGCAAACCGGAGCTCGCGGAAACCACACGCCCGGGTGAATTCACCCGCATTGACGACAAGAGCCCCGCGGCCTGCTGCGGGGCTCTTGTCGTTGTCGACGCGCACCCCGGCACAACGGACGTTTCGAGCAGTGTGCGTCAACCCCTTACCCATTTCGACGCCGCCCCTCATCCCCTGAAGGGGTGACTAAATGTCGCCAAATCATTACCGGGCGCTACCCTCACTCGCGTGAAGCACTCCGTGAAGCACTCCACCACCCGACAGACGCGACGCGGCCGGGGCCCCGCCCACCGGATCGGCCGCTCTCTCGCCCTCGTCCTGCCCGTCGTCCTGGTGCTCTCCGGGACCCTCGCGGTCACCCGAGTCAACTGGTCGGGGGGCCCCTCGGACTCGGTGCTCGCCGCGTCCGAGGCCTCCGCCGCCAAGGCCGCCTCAGCCCGGGCCGCCGAGCGCGCACCGCACGAGGTGCTGCGCGACCGGCTGCTGACGGAACTGCAGGAGGAGGACCCGGGCGTGGCCCTGACCCACCTCCAGCAGGCGGTGAACGAGCGTCCGTCGCTGGCGGGGCACTGCGCCTCCATCGCCCGCGCCCTCGGCCGCGCCGCGGTCAAGGTGTACGGCCCGACCCGCGCCCAGTCGTACGCGCGCCCCGTCTGCGACACCGCCTTCGCCTCGGGCGTACTGGCCGCGCACAGCTGAGGTGCCGATGAGCCCAGGCGCTGTGCGCTGAGGTGCCGATGAGCGCGGAGGCCGTGCGCTGCTGACGAGGTCGTACGTCGAGGACTCCGCTCGGG
Organism: Streptomyces mutabilis; assembly: GCF_014649815.1. Classification (GTDB taxonomy): domain Bacteria; phylum Actinomycetota; class Actinomycetes; order Streptomycetales; family Streptomycetaceae; genus Streptomyces; species Streptomyces mutabilis. Next base: position 830,804 of record NZ_BMTT01000002.1, read on the forward strand.
CCCGCGGGGCGCCGCGTACAGTTCGGGCATGACCGATCCGAACGCCGCGTCCCGCCGCCCCGTTCAAGCCGTCGTCCTGGCCGGCGGTCAGGGTTCCCGGCTGCGCCCGTACACCGACGACCGGCCCAAGCCGATGGTGGAGATCCCGGGCACCGGGACCCCGATCATCGGCCATCAGCTCGCCTGGCTCGCCGAGGAGGGCGTGACGGACGTCGTGGTGTCCTGCGGCCATCTCGCCGAGGTGCTGCAGAAGTGGCTGGGGGCTGCCGACCTGCCGCTCTCCGTCACGACCGTTGTCGAGACCGAGCCGCTGGGCCGAGGCGGCGGCCTCAAGTACGCCGCGGCGCATCTCCCCCACCCGGACCGGCCCTGGTACGCCACGAACGGTGACATCTGGACCCGTTTCTCGCTGCGCGACATGGCCGACTTCCACGCCGAGCGGGACGCCGTCGCGACCCTCGCCCTGGCCCGTCCGCGGCTGCCGTGGGGCGCCGTGCAGACGGACGGCTTCGGCCACATCACCGACTTCATCGAGGCGCCGCCGTCGACCTTCGAGATCAACGCCGGCGTGTACGTCTTCTCGTCGGCGTTCGCCTCGATGCTCCCGGAGCGCGGTGACCACGAGCGGACGACGTTCCCGAGGCTGGCCCGTGAGCGCCGGCTGGCCGGTTTCCCGATCCCGCAGGGCTCCTACTGGCGTGCCATCGACACCGCGAAGGACCTGACGGAGGCGGCACGGGAGCTGGCGGCGCCGACCGGCCGCTGAGCCGCTGAGCTTTCAGGGCGGTCCAGGCAGCCGATGGTTCGCCGTACGTACGCCGGAGGGGCCCCGCACGCATCATGTGCGAGGCCCCTCCGGCGTACGTACGGCCGCGTGGGCGGCGCCGGGTGGTGGCTAGCCCAGGAGGCCGCCCACCAGGCGGCTGCCCCCCGGCTCTCCGGTGGAGGAGGAGCCACCGCCGCCGTCGCTGTCGCTCCCGCCGCCGCTGGAGCCGCTGCCGCCGCCCGTCGTGGTGCCGCCCGCGGTCGGCCCGGCCGTGGTGCTCGGTGCCCGGTCGGCCGGGGTGGACTGCCGGGGCGGGGCCTGGCCCGTGGTGCCCTGGGTCTGGCTGGGCGTGACGCCGGCAGTGGTGCTGTCGCGGGTCGCTCCGGACGTGGTCGCGGCGTCCGCGGAGGGCGTGGCCGCGTCGCCGGTGGCGCCCCGGGTGGGGGAGGCGGAGGCCTCGGGTGAGGTCTTCGGCTCGCGGGTACCGGACTCCTGCGGGAGCGGGCTGCCGGGCAGTTCGTTGCGCGGGGCCTCGCCGGGTCCGGGGACGACCACGCGGTCGGCGTCCCGGACGGCTCCGCCGAGCAGCGAGCCGACCAGGAGGGTGACACCGGCGACGAGGAAGGTGACGAGGGCGCCGCGGCGCAGCACGTAGCGGCGCAGGTCCCAGATGTCGGCGCGGGGGCCGAGGCGTCGCCAGGCGCTGCCGGCGAGCCTGCCGTCCACGGAGTAGACGGGCGCGCCGGCGATGATCAGCGGGGACCAGGCGGCGAGGTAGATGATGTCGGGCGCGTCGTAGACGGGGATGCTCTTCCAGCTGACGGTGACGAGCAGCGCGGCGGACAGGCCGGCGCCGATCACGGCGGCGACGCGCTGCCAGCAGCCCAGGACGGTCAGGACGCCCACGAGCACCTGGAGGAAGGCGATCACGAGCCCGGCGCCGACGGGGTGGGCGAGGGCGAACTGGCGCAGCGGCTCGGCGACGTCCCAGGGGTGCAGGGTGTTGAGCCACTTGACCATGGAGCCGCGTTCGCCGCCGTCGAAGTAGACGGGGTCGCAGAGCTTGCCCATGCCGGCGTAGATGGAGATGAAGCCGAGGAAGACGCGCAGCGGGAGCAGCACGACGCCGAGGTTCATGCGGCGGCCGGGGAAGTAGGCGTGCCGTGCGTCGTCGTCGGCGTGCCGCCGGGTGCGCGGCTCGGGCTCTTCCGTGCCCTCGTCGTAGCCGTACCCGTCGTCGTACTGTCCGGGTCCGGTGGTGAAGTCCTCGCCGGCGTAGGCGGGTTCGTCGTGGACGCTGCCGACGGTGCGCATGGCGGGCAGCAGCCGGGTGCCCTCGGGGACGGGGCCGCGCTGGGCGCCGACGAGGGGGGTCTCGATGGTCTGGGTGGCGGGCCCGTCGTCGTAGCCGTCGTAGCCCTGGTAGCCGTCGTGGCCCGGGGCGCCTCCGTCGATGCCGACGCGGGGGATGACCTGGGTGGCTCCGGCGTCGGCGGAGGTGTCGGCGGCCGGGTCCTCGGCGTGGCGGCCGGCGCCGGCCCGCACCGCCTGGAGCAGGCGGTGGGCGCCGGTGTCGTCGGGGTCGGACCGCCCGCTCCAGACGACGGCGCGGCGGCGGGCGGCGCCGGGTGCGGTGCCCGTCACGGGCATGCGGGCGGGGTCCTGGGTGGCGCTCAAGTGCCGCGCGATCCGCGGGGACCGGGTCCGCCCGGCGGAGGCACCGAGCTGCACGCGGAAGGTCGCGTGATTGACGATGACCTGGGCCGGATCGCTCGGCACCTTCACCATGCTCAGCGCGGGAGCGTCGTCGTATCCCGACGAGCGGTCCCCCGTGGGTGTGCGGGGTGTTCTGGTGTCCACACTCATCTAACCGAGTGACGTGTCGTTAGGACACTGCCTTGACCGTCCAGATCTGTCCGGACCGCGTCAAGCCTGCCCGAATCCCCCGGAACACCACGTAGGGGTTACGCCGCCGAACGCCCGTTCAGGAGCGCCGCCGCGCCGCCTCGTACAGCACGATGCCCGCCGCCACACCGGCGTTCAGGGACTCCGCGCCGCCGGGCATCGGAATCCGCACCCGGAAGTCGCAGGTCTCCCCGACGAGCCGGGACAACCCCTTGCCCTCGCTGCCGACCACAATGACCACGGGCCCGTCCAGGGCCTCCAGGTCACCGAGTTCGGCCTCGCCGTCGGCGGCGAGGCCGACGACCGTGATCCCGGCCTTCTGGTACTGCTCCAGCGCCCGGGTGAGGTTGGTGGCGCGGGCCACCGGCGTGCGGGCGGCCGTGCCGGCGGACGTCTTCCAGGCGCCCGCCGTCATGCCGGCCGCGCGCCGCTCGGGCACGACCACGCCGTGTCCGCCGAAGGCGGAGACGGAGCGGACGACGGCACCGAGGTTGCGCGGGTCGGTCACGCCGTCGAGGGCGACGATCAGCGGGTCCGCGCCCTCGTCGTGCGCGGCGGCGACCAGGTCCTCGGGGTGCGCGTACTCGTACGGCGGGACCTGGAGGACGAGGCCCTGGTGGTTGAGCCCGTTGGTCATCCGGTCCAGCTCGGGGCGCGGCGCCTCCATGAGGTTGATGCCGCCGCGCTCGGCCGCGAGCTGGAGCGCCTCGCGCACCCGCTCGTCGTTGTCGATGAACTGCTGGACGTAGAGCGTCGAGGCGGGCACGCCGTCGCGCAGGGCCTCGTAGACGGGGTTGCGGCCGACGACGAGCTCGGACGTCGACCGTCCGCCGCCGCGCCGCTGCTGGGTGCGTCCCGTGGCGCGGCGCGCCTTGGCGTTGGCGGCGCGCTGCTTGGCGTGCCCCTTGCGCATCTCGGCGGGAGGCGTCGGCCCCTTGCCTTCCAGGCCCCGGCGCCGCTTGCCGCCGCTGCCGACCTGCGCGCCCTTCTTGCCGGACATGCGGCGGTTGTTCGCGGCCATGAGTTACCTGTCTCCGCTCTCTACGGGAGTGTGCGTCGTACGTGCGTCTTGTGCAGTGTGCCGCCCGGAGGGCCGGGCGGCACAATCGATCTACGGGGCCGGGCTCCGGCACCCGGCCGGGTCAGCGGGAGCCGAGGCTCCAGCGGGGCCCCTGCGGGCCGTCCTCGATGACCAGCCCGGACCGTCCCAGCTCGTCGCGGATGGCGTCCGCCGTGGCCCAGTCCTTGCGGGCCCGCGCGGACTCGCGCTGGTCGAGCACGAGCCGTACGAGGCTGTCGACGACGTGCCGCAGGTCCTCGCCCTGCTCCTGCTCCCCCGCCCACTGCGGTGCCAGCGGGTCGAGCCCGAGCACACCGAGCATGGCCCGCACCTCGGCGAGGCGCCCGACGGCGGCCTCCTTGTCGTCGGCGGCCAGCGCGCTGTTGCCCTGCCGGACAGTGGTGTGCACGACGGCGAGGGCCCCCGGGACGCCCAGGTCGTCGTCCATCGCGTCGGCGAAGGCGGGCGGCACCTCGGCGGCGGGCTCGACGGCGTGGCCGGCCAGCTCGGTGACGCGCTGTACGAATCCCTCGATGCGCGCGTACGCCGACTCGGCCTCGCGCAGGGACTCCTGGCTGTACTCGATGGTGGAGCGGTAGTGCGGGGTGCCCAGGTAGTACCGCAGCACGACCGGCCGCCACTGCTTGACCATCTCGCTCACGAGCACGCTGTTGCCGAGCGACTTCGACATCTTCTCGCCGCTCATGGTGACCCAGGCGTTGTGCACCCAGTACCGGGCGAAGGCGTCGCCGAAGCCCTCGGCCTGGGCGATCTCGTTCTCGTGGTGGGGGAAGATCAGGTCGATCCCGCCGCCATGGATGTCGAACTCCTCGCCCAGGTACTTGTGCGCCATGGCCGAGCACTCCAGGTGCCAGCCGGGCCGCCCCCGCCCCCACGGCGTCTCCCAGCTCGGCTCCCCGGGCTTGGCCGCCTTCCACATGGCGAAGTCCCGCGGGTCCCGCTTGCCGGTCTCGCCCTCCCCGGAGGGCTGGCGCAGCTCGTCGAGGTCCTGGTTGGACAGCGACAGGTACCCGGGCAGGGACCGTACGTCGAAGTAGACGTTGCCCTCGGCCTCGTAGGCGTGGCCGCGCTCGATGAGGCCGCGCATCATCTCGACCATCTCGGTGATGTGACCGGTGGCACGCGGCTCGTACGTCGGCGGGAGGCAGCCGAGGGCGTCGTAGGCGTCGTTGAACGCCCGCTCGTTCTCGTACCCGATGGACCACCAGGGGCGGTTCTGGTCCGCGGCCTTCTTGATGATCTTGTCGTCGATGTCGGTGACGTTGCGGATGAAGGTGACGTCGTAGCCGCGGTAGGCGAACCAGCGGCGCATGATGTCGAAGTTCAGCCCGGACCGGATGTGCCCGATGTGCGGGGCGGCCTGCACGGTGGCACCGCACAGGTAGATCGAGACGCAGCCCGGCGTGAGGGGGGCGAAGTCACGGATCTGCCGGGCGCTGGTGTCGTACAGGCGAATAGTCACGTCTCCAGGGTAGTGGGCGCGGGGCAGTGCCACGGGCCGCACGTGCCCACGTCGTTGCCCGATCGTCCCCCGCCCCGGCCCGGAGCCGCGGGGTGCGGGGGCGCGGCCCCGCACGGCACGCCCGCCGCCACCGGCCCGCCGCCGGGTCGGCTCGCCCCCGCTCAGCCCACCCGCACGACCAATGCCGTGGCCACCGCCATCAGCCCTTCCTCCCGCCCGGTAAAGCCCAGCCCGTCCGTGGTCGCGCCGGACACGGACACCGGCGCCCCCACGGCCTCCGACAGGACCTTCTGCGCCTCGTCCCGCCGCTTGCCGATCTTCGGCCTCGGCCCGACCACCTGCACCGCGACGTTCCCGATCCGGAACCCCGCCGCCCGTACGATCCGCGCCGCCTCCGTCAGCAGCGTCACCCCGGAGGCCCCGGACCACTCCGGGCGGCCGGTGCCGAAGTGCTGCCCGAGGTCCCCGAGCCCCGCCGCCGAGAACAACGCGTTGCACGCCGCGTGCGCGACGACGTCCGCGTCGGAGTGCCCGGCCAGCCCGGCCCCCTCGCCCTCCCACTTCAGTCCGGCGCACCACAGCTCGCGCCCGTCCTCGAAGGCGTGGATGTCCGTACCGATCCCGACCTGCGGCAGCAGGACGGAACCGTCCGTGTCAGAACCCATCGTTCAGCCTCCTGCGCGCCAGCACCGCCTCCGCGAGCACGAGGTCGAGGGGCCGCGTCACCTTGAACGCCTCCTCGTGCCCCGGCACGACCACCACGGACAGCCCGAGCTGCTCGACCATGCTCGCGTCGTCGGTGACGTTCTCGGTCACCGTCCCGTGGGCCCGCACCAGCGTCTCCCGGTCGAATCCCTGCGGCGTCTGCACCGCACGCAGCCGCGCCCGCTCCGGCGTCGCCACCACCGGCTCCGGCTCGCCCGGCACGGCGGCCGGCTCGACCTGCTTGACCGTGTCGGCGAGCGGCAGCGCCGGCACCACGGCGGGCGCCCCCTCGCGCACGGCCTCGATCACGGTGTCCACCGTGTCCACCGGAACCAGCGGCCGGGCCGCGTCGTGCACGAGGACGATGTCGTACTCGGGCGGCAGCGCGTCCAGACCGAGCCGTACGGACTCCTGCCGCGACTCACCGCCGGGGACGACGAGGAAGTCCGTCCACTCCGGCAGCGCGTGCGCGTCGAGCAGGCTCTTGACCTCGGCCGCGCCGTCGGGCGGGGCGACGACCACGACCAGGGAGACCCGGCGGGAGGCGGCCATCGCCCGCACCGCGTGGATGAGCATGGGCGTGCCGCCCAGCGCGCGTAGGGCTTTCGGGGCGCCCGGTCCGAGCCGTACGCCCCGGCCGGCGGCCGGAATCACGACCGCGGTGCGGGTGTTGGCACGGGTGTGGGGAAGCATCTGAGCGGGCGAGTGACGTGATTCGTCAGACATCGGTTCCTGTCAGGTTTGTGTGCTCGACCTAGTTGGGTATGGCCTCACCGTGCCGGGCGCGACGCCTTGACCGGACCCTTCCGTGACCCTGGTCGAGCCAGCAGCCCGGGCCCGGCACGCCAGGACGGGGGAAGTCTCCCGGGTGATCGTACGAGGACCTGGTCCGGGTACGGACATGCCGCAGCGCCCGGCGACAGCAGAGATGTCATCGGGCACCGCGGCATTTCAGTGCGCTGAACCGAGCGGGCAGCGGCCTGCGCCTCGCCTCGGGAGGCGCGTCAGGAGGCGAGCACCTCGTCGAGCAGGGCCTCCGCCTTGTCCTCGTTGGTGTTCTCCGCGAGAGCCAGCTCGCTCACCAGGATCTGGCGGGCCTTGGCGAGCATGCGCTTCTCACCGGCGGAGAGTCCGCGCTCGCGCTCGCGGCGCCACAGATCGCGTACGACTTCCGCGACCTTGATGACGTCGCCGGAGGCGAGCTTCTCCAGGTTTGCCTTGTAACGACGCGACCAGTTCGTGGGCTCCTCGGCGTACGGCGCGCGCAGCACCTCGAAGACCCGGTCCAGCCCGTCCTGACCGACCACATCACGCACGCCGACGAACTCCGCATTGTCCGCTGGCACACGTACCGTCAGATCGCCCTGGGCGACCTTCAGCACCAAGTAGGTCTTGTCCACGCCTTTGATCTGGCGAGTTTCGATAGCCTCGATCAGCGCGGCCCCGTGATGGGGATAGACCACGGTGTCGCCAACCTTGAACGTCATGTGACAGGTACCCCTTCCGTGGCTATCCAGGGTAACACGGATACGGCGTCTTCTGAATGGCGTTTTCGCAGGTCAGGGCATATCTCGGGGCTTGACAACAGCAACATGAACGTGCTGCGCCGGGCGAGCGGAAGAAAGTATTCGCAGGTCGGAGCGGCTCTTCGGGCGGGGCGAAACGCGCATGTCACACACATCCGGAGGCCGTCTCACCTGTCCGAAGATCCCCATATGTCCGGTTCCAGGCGTGCGACTTCCGCTACTCCGTTCGGTGGCCGGGACGGGGTTCCGGCCGATTCCGGAATTGATCACGAGCCGCCCCGGCCGACGCTCGGATGATCGATTTCCTGTCCGTCCGCGCATTCCTTCACGGAAAATTCGCGCACCGATCGGCGACCGGTATGACGAAGGGCTTCTTATGTGAATGGCGGACGAGTGCGGGCCGCAAAACGAGCCGCGGAGCAGTCCGCCGGCGCCCTCGCCGTGCACCCGGAAGTGAGTGGGCCGCGCGGCCCGTCCTACCGCCTGCCGGGCGAAGCGGATCCCCTTCGGGGAGGGTCGGGTGCGGCCGCCCGGGAACGGCTCGGTAGCCTGAGGCCGCTGACAGTCACTTAGGGCGGCTTTATCCGTTGCCGCCGCCTCGCTCGAGTCCAAGGAGTTGCCGCCGCCGTGAGCAGCAGCCTTCGACGCGGCGCCCTCGCCGCCGCCGCCATCGCGTTCTCGATCGCCTCGCTCGCCGCGTGCGGTGCCGGTCACAACGCCCAGTCGCTGGAGATCAAGCCGGACAACGCTGCGACGACGGTCGGTGACATCCAGATCCAGAACGCGGTCGTCATCACGCAGCCCGACCTGGAGTCGACCGGCCCCGCCGTGGTCTCCGCCACCTTCTTCAACAACGGCAGGACGGACCAGACCCTCGAGTCCATCACCGTGGACGGCACCGACAAGTCCGCTGAGCTGAAGCCCGCCAAGGGCCAGAAGGGCGCCGACGGCGGCCTCACCGTCCCGGCGGGCGGTTCCCTGATCCTCGGCGGCGAGGGCAACGCCTCCGCCGTCCTGCCGAGCAGCCGCGAGGCCGTCCAGGACGGCAACGCGCAGAAGATCACCTTCACCTTCAGCAAGACCGGCGAGGTGGGCCTGGAGGCCTTCGTCGTCCCCGCCGAGAGCTACTTCTCCGAGTGGGGCCCGAGCGACGTCCCGGCGGCGCCCGGCGCGTCGGCGAAGCCGTCCCAGGGTGAGTCCGGCCGTCCGTCCGACGGCGAAACCTCCGGCGCTCCGTCCGACGGCGAGTCCGCCACCGGCCCGGAGGGCGCCACTGGCACCCCCTCCGGCGAGGCGGACGAGACCGGAGCGGCCACCGCCTCCGAGGGGACCGGCGCCGAAGCCGGCCACTGAGCACCGCGGGCACGGCGAAGGGCGGGACCTCCCTGGAGGTCCCGCCCTTCGCCGTACGTCGCGTGGGCGCCCGGGAGCGCCGGCCGCTCTACGGCTCGAACTTGTACCCGAGCCCGCGCACCGTCACCAGGTACCGCGGCGCACCCGGGTCGGGCTCGATCTTGGCGCGCAGCCGCTTGACGTGGACGTCGAGGGTCTTGGTGTCACCGACGTAGTCGGCGCCCCACACCCGGTCGATCAGCTGCATGCGGGTCAGCACGCGGCCGGCGTTGCGCAGCAGCATCTCAAGCAGGTCGAACTCCTTGAGCGGCAGGTCGACCTTGGTGCCGCCCACGGTCACCACGTGCCGGTCGACGTCCATGCGGACGGGACCGGCCTCCAGGGCGGCCGGGGCGACCTCCTCCGGCTCGCCGCGCCGGCGCAGTACGGCACGGATGCGGGCGACCAGCTCGCGGGAGGAGAAGGGCTTGGTGACGTAGTCGTCGGCCCCTATCTCCAGCCCGACGACCTTGTCGATCTCGCTGTCCTTGGCGGTCACCATGATCACGGGGACGTTCGATCGACCGCGCAGCTGGCGGCAGACCTCGGTGCCCGGCAGACCGGGCAGCATCAGGTCGAGGAGGACGAGGTCGGCGCCGTTGCGCTCGAACTCGTCGAGTCCGTCGGGGCCGGTGGTCGCGACGGCGACCTCGAAGCCCTCCTTGCGGAGCATGTACGACAGGACGTCGGAGAAGGACTCCTCGTCCTCGACGACGAGCACACGGGTCACGGAAGGACCTCCGGAGCGGGAAGCGTTTCGTACGGGGAAGTATGGGGGGATGAGGGGGACCGCTCGTTCTCGGCGCTGAGTCCGGTGCGGTCGGGTCGCCGCTGTGCACGGTCGCGGGCGGGGCCCGACTCCGGCAGTCGCAGCGTGAAGGTGGAGCCCTGGCCTTCGGCGCTCCACACCGTGACCTCCCCGCCGTGCGAGGCGACCACGTGCTTGACGATCGCGAGACCCAGACCGGTACCACCGGTGGCCCGGGAGCGGGCGGGGTCCACGCGGTAGAAGCGCTCGAAGACGCGCTCCTTGTCCTTCTCCGAGATGCCGATGCCCTGGTCGGTCACGGCGATCTCGATCAGGTCGCCGCCGGGAGCGTTCACGCGGCGGGCGGCTATGCCGACGCGGGTGCGGGCGGGCGAGTAGTTGACGGCGTTCTCGACGAGGTTGCCGAGCGCGGCGGCGAGCTGGCCGCGGTTGCCGCGCACGTGCAGATCCGCCGTTCCTCCGGCGGCCATGGTGATCTGCTTCGTGCCGGCTGCCTGCCGGCAGCGGTCGATGGCCTCGGCGACCAGCTCGTCCACGCGGACGGGCTCGGCGTCGTCGAGGGGGTCGTCGTTCTGGACCCGGGACAGGTCGATGAGCTCCTGCACCAGGTTGGTGAGCCGGGTGGCCTCGATCTGCATCCGCCCGGCGAACCGCTCCACGGCCCCCGGATCGTCGGAGGCGTCCATCACGGCCTCGGACAGCAGCGAGAGCGCGCCGACCGGCGTCTTGAGCTCATGGCTCACATTGGCGACGAAGTCGCGCCGTACGGCCTCGATGCGACGGGCCTCGGTGAGGTCCTCGACCAGCAGCAGCACCAGCCGTGACCCGAGCGGCGCGACGCGCGCGGAGACGGCGAGGGCCTCCCCCCGCCCGTTCCCGCGCCGCGGAAGGTCCAGCTCGACCTGCCGTATCTCGCCGTCGCGGCGGGTGTCGCGGGCCATCTGGAGCATCGGCTCGACGGCGAGCTTGCCGCCCCGGACCAGTCCGAGGGCGTACGCCGCCGAGCTGGCCTTGACCACCGCGTCGGCCTCGTCGAGGACGACGGCGGAGGAGCGGAGCACCGACAGCACGGTGTCGACGCCGGGCGGGAGCACCGGGTCCGTGTGGAGCGAGGTGCGCGTGGGGCGCTTCTGCTCCCGCTCACTCCAGCGGAACGCCAGCATGGCGATGACGCCGGTGAGCACTCCGGCGATCGCTGCCGCTGCGGCGACCGCCGCGTTCACGTCCATGCCTCCAGGTTAGGCACGGCGAACGGTCCCGCCCCAGCCATCCGACTGCGACCTCGAACACTCGTCGCCCAGAGTTCACCTTGGAGCCAGGGATGGTTCATTTGTGGTGACGGAAACGGACGCGTACAGGCCGGAACGTGTAAGCGTGGGGGCACGGCAAGGGGTGCGAGCCGATGCGAACCGGCGCGAGCCTCCTAAACAGACGCACGAGAGGGAACCCTGATGCGGGACGCGTACCACGAGGAACTGGATTCGATCGGCGACGGTCTGGTGGAGATGGCCCGGCTGGTCGGGTCGGCGATCGGACGCGCCACGACGGCGATCCTCGACTCCGACCTGAAGCTGGCCGAGGCCGTCATCGAGGCCGACCAGAAGGTCGACGAACTCCAGCACGAGCTGGAGGCCCGGGCGATAACCCTGCTGGCCCGGCAGCAGCCGGTCGCCACCGACCTGCGCATCGTCGTCACCTCGCTGCGGATGTCGGCCGACCTGGAGCGCTCGGGCGACCTGGCCCAGCACGTGGCCAAGCTGGCCCGGCTGCGCTACCCGGAGCGCGCGGTGCCGCACGACCTGCACGCGACCATCCTGGAGATGGGCCAGCTCGCGCAGCGCCTGATGGCGAAGGCGGCCGAGGTGATCACCACGAAGGACGTCGACCTGGCCCTCCAGCTGGAGCAGGACGACGACGCGATGGACCTCCTGCACCGGACCCTCTTCCAGCACCTGATGGACGACCGCTGGAAGCACGGCATCGAGACGGCCGTCGACGTCACCCTTCTGGGCCGCTACTACGAGCGCTACGCCGACCACGCCGTCGCGGTCGCCAAGCGCGTGGTCTACCTGGTCACCGGCGAGCACGCGGACGAGCTCCAGCCGGACATCCAGCCGACGACGCAGGTCGAGGGCGCCTGAGACCGCTCGGGCCGCCTGGGGGCGCACCTGGTCACCCCAGTGCGCCGTTGATGCGACGGCCGCTCCGGGCGTGCAATGGACCGAGGCACACCAGCCTCCAGGAGGAACCATGGCCGATTCCCCCAGCACGCCCGGCACGAAGCAGCCCGACCCCACCCGGGAACGCCGCACCGAGCGGCCCCCGGAGATCCGCGCCCTGCCCCTGATCGCGGCCTGCGGCTGCGGCTCGGGTTGCGGCTGCGGCTGCCAGTCGGGAAACCCCTGCCAGTGCGGCTGACCCGCTCGTAGCGTCAGCGCCGGCTGAGCGAGGGCACGGCGGCCGGTTCGCCCCGGCCGCCGTAAGCGCGCACCCTGGAAGAAGGACCCAGCGAAGACCCTGAAGGGGGTGCGAGGCCATGGCTCACTTCATGGACGTGCACCACGGCATGCACGGCATCACCGCAGACCAGCTCCACCAGGCCCACCAGGCGGACCTCGCCCTGGAGAAGGACGAGAACGTCCACTTCGAGCGGGCGTGGGCGGACCCCGGCTCCGGCACGATCTACTGCCTCTCCGAGGGCCCGTCGGCCGACGCGGTCCAGCGCGTCCACGAACGCGCGGGCCACAGGGCGGACGAAATCCACGAGGTACCGCTGACGGTCTAGGCCCGGCCCCGCTTTGAGTACGGGTACTCAGGCTCCCCGGCGTGCCGCGTCCCACCCTGGAACAGGAAGAGGACGAAGACGACCCCGGGGAGACCGAGACCCGATGAAGACCAGCACCCGGATACGCACGCTCACCCGCCTGACCGTCGCCAACCGCGCTTCGGCCGTCTACCTGGCCCTGGTCGGCGGCGCGATGGCCGTCGCGGCACTGGAACCCCTGTTCGCGAACAACCCGGACGCCTCCCTCATCTGGGTCTGGCCGGCCCTGTTCACCTTCCCGGCCTTCGGCTTCGTGGCGTGGCTCGGCGAGGCGGGCTGGGGCGGCGATGCCCCGGCGTGGTTCCTCGTCGGCGGCATCGTGCTGTCGGCGCTGGCCCAGTCACTGGCGCTGGGGGCGGCGTGGGAGGGGCTGCGAGGCCGGCGGCGGGGGCGAGGGCGGCTGACGACGGCGGGCTGAGCCGCGAGCGCCGCAGAGATGGGACAGCCCCTCCGGACCGGACGACTTCGACGACTGGGTGATCCGCACCGTACTGAACCCGGAGACGCCCCTCTTCCGCGAAGCGCGCTACCTCCTCGCCGAGGAACCCGACCTGCGCGACACCGCGCTCTACCTCTCGGTACTCGGAGCGGTGGCCGAGGGCAACACCACGCGCGGCGGCATGGCCGGCTACCTGGAACGCAAGGCCACCGACATCGCCCATCCCATCAACGTCCTGGAGGACGCCGGGCCTGCTTCAGCGCGAGGCGGACGCCTTCCGCGCCAACCGCTCCACCTATCGCATCTCGGAACCCCTGATCGCCTTCTACCACGCCGTGATGCGCCCGGTCTGGCCCCAACTCGAACGCCCGGGCAACGCGGCCCGGGTCTGGAAGGCCAGCCGACGCCGCTTCGTGGCCAACGTCCTCGGCCCCCACTTCGAACAGGTCTGCCGCGAGTGGGCCCTGCATCACGCCGACCCCGACCTCCTCGGTGGTCTCCCCGCCCACGTCGGCCACGGCGTCGTGAACGACCCTCCGACACGCACGTTCCACGAGGTGGACGTCGCCGTCGTGGGAGTCGCCGACGGTACAAAGCCTCCCCTGCTGGCGATCGGCGAGGCCGAGTGGAACGACACGACGGGCATCGCCCACATCGACCGCCTGTGCCACATCCGCGACGTCATCACCCGCACCGCCCGCTACGACACCAGCCGCACGAAGCTCCTCTGCTTCAGCGGCACGGGCTTCAACGACAAGACCCGCCAGGCCGCCGACACGTCACCGGACGTACAACTGGTGGACCTGCCGGAGCTGTACGGCATGCCGCACCCCTGACCACGCCCCTCCCCCGCACCCGACCGAACCGGACCCCAACGATCGGGAAGCGCACCCCCGCCCCCTGCCACGGTGGATGTCGAAAGGAGGCCTCGTGATCTCGGCACTCAACAAGCTCATCGACCTCGTCGAAAAACACCTCACCGAGGAACTCGACGTCCCCGCACTGGCCGGAACGCTCGGCACCACCGAGTACCACCTGCGCCGGATGTTCTCGTCGCTGGCGGGCATGCCGCTGTCGGAGTACGTGCGCCGGCGCCGCATGACGGTCGCCGCCGCCGACGTCGTACGCGGTGAGGACGACCTGCTGAGCATCGCCGTACGTTACGGATACGGCTCCACGGAGGCGTTCGGACGTGCGTTCCGGACGGTCCACGGCGCCGCTCCGCGTGACGTACGCCGTGACGGAGGCCCCCTTCAGACACAACCGCAGCTCAGGTTCCGCCTGACCGTCGAAGGGAGCACCCCCATGGACACCCGCTTCGCCGACCGCCCCGCCTTCCGCCTGATCGGCCACGCCACCCGCGTCCCACTCATCCACGAGGGCGTCAACCCGCACATCCAGCAGCACATCGCCGCGCTGCCGCAGCAGGAGCACGCCCGCCTGAAGTCCCTCGGCGACACCGACCCGGCGGGCCTGCTCCAGGTCTGCGACGACCTGGCCCCCGACAGCCCCGAGGGCAGCGAACTGACCTACCTGCACGGGGTCGCCGTCACCCGGGACACCCCGGCCCCCGACGACCTCGACGCCATCGAGGTACCGGCCGGCCGGTGGGTGGTCTTCCGCAGCGCGGGCCCGTACCCGGAAACCCTCCAGACGACCTGGGCGGCCACCGCCTCGGAATGGTTCCCGTCCAACCCGTGGCGACTGCGCCCGGGCCCCTCGATCGTCGCCGTCCTCGACCGCGCGGGGGACTTCTCGACGGCGACCTGCGAACTGTGGCTCCCGGTGGAGCCCGCGTAAGTCCCTCGAAGAGGGCGGGACGACCGGATTCGAACCGGCGTCCTCGCGGTTCTGGAGACCGCTCGCGTCGACCGCTGCGCTACGTCCCGCCCTCGGCCGCGATCGTAACGGCTGAGGGCGGGACGGTCGCGCGAGATGCGCGGGTGCCCCGCGCGAAGTAGGACAAGATCTGACCTCGATGCCTCATAGCGTGGTCCTACACCGACGGAGCAGGAACCCCGGAAGGCGGACACCATGACCTCCAACGAGCAGACCACCCGCGAAGCGGCCACGGCGACGGCAGCCACCGGCGAGCGCGCCGACCTGCTGGAGATGCTGGCCAAGCACCGGCACTTCCTGCGCTTCACCACCCGCGACCTCACCGACGAGCAGGCCGGCCTCCGGCCCACCGCCGGCGAGCTGTGCCTGGGCGGTCTGATCAAGCACGTGACGTCGGTCGAGCGGGGCTGGGTCGACTTCATCCTGGAGGGCCCGTCCGCGATGGGCGACTTCACGGCCATGACCGAGGCCGACTGGGCCGAGCGGGACGCCGAGTTCCGCATGCTGCCCGGTGAGACGCTGGACGGCGTACTGGCCGCCTACGCCGAGGTCGCCCGCCGCACCGACGACCTGGTCGCCACCCTCCCCGACCTCGACGCCGCGTGGCCGCTGCCGAAGGCCCCGTGGTTCGAGGCCGACGCACAGTGGTCGGCCCGCCGGGTGCTGATGCACATCATCGCCGAGACCGCCCAGCACGCCGGTCACGCCGACATCATCCGGGAGACCCTGGACGGCGCGAAGAGCATGGGCTGACAACACCCGGTGGATACGCCCCTCACTTGTGCCGAGCGTGCGAGCGAGGGACGTGCTCGTGACTTCTGCGGCACCCGACATCGTCAGTGGTCGTCGCTGGTGTGCTGAACGCGTGGTCGGCTTCCGAGGGCGTCCAGCTCTGTGGAGCGGCTGCATCCCCGGTCCTGTCCGGGGGCGGCCCGGGAGCGACCCGGGACCCGACCGACGGCCGGGCTTCGTCGATGGCCAAGAGTGACATCCGCCAGGGCCGACCACGCACCAAACGTGCAGCGAGGCCAGACACGCCGGTTGGCCGCGCTCGCACTCAGACGTCGAAGTCGTAATCCAAGACGTACGACGCGGCGTCCAGCGTCATTTCGTTGACCTCGACGGAACGACCGTCGCCCGCGCCCCGAGCTGGACCGGATGACCGACGGGCTCAACCACCAAGGTGGTGCAGCGGTGATTGAGGCTCGGCATTGACAGCCGGACCGGCTTCCTGGCTTCGCGGCATCTGCTTGCAGGCTGGCACCGGCCGCTGGCGTGCTACCTCAAGCGCAGGGCCGACACGCTGATGCCCTCCTCTGGTGGCAGGCTCCCTCAGCTTGACGGCGGAACCGAGTCCGGCCCGAGGGCGATGCTTGGCGGCCCTGTGACTGCGGCTCTCGTGGCCGTAACCGGCCGACCGACAGCCCGCCCGAAACCGAGGACCGCGCATGCTACCGCTCCTCGTCGAGGATTCCACGGCCGCCAGTCCCGGGCGACTCCGCGCCGCATGGCAGGCG
This sequence comes from Streptomyces mutabilis, assembly GCF_014649815.1. GTDB lineage: Bacteria > Actinomycetota > Actinomycetes > Streptomycetales > Streptomycetaceae > Streptomyces > Streptomyces mutabilis. Next base: position 847,029 of record NZ_BMTT01000002.1, read on the forward strand.
GCCCACAAGCCCGCTGCCGGAGTGTCCCGGCACATGCAACTTGGGCGCGTAGCGAGTCCTGATCAATGGGTGGCCCATCGAGGGCCTTTGTCCCAGATCATCGAGGCACGTAGGAGCAGGCCGGCGAGGTAGCTGTCCGGCTTCTTGTCGTATCGGGTGGCCGATGCCGCGGCCTCCGCTTGTTGATCAGCCGCTCGCTGGTGTTTCCCTTCTCGTAGAGGTCGGCGTCGACTGGCGGGCCGACCGAGACTGCGGCAGAGCCCTTTCCCTGACCCGACCCGGACCTTTTCCGCCCTGGGGCCCCGATCGCCCCTGAGCAGTCCCCGATCAGACCCGGAGAAGCCCCTGACAGGGGCTCCACATGGTCGACAGTGCACCTAACGTGACGACGGTGCACGGGCCGGGTCCGCATGCCTGACACGACCGCTCTCTTCACGAGGAGGTTCCATGCCGTTAAGGGGCAGATCCGCACTGCGGCGCATTGCCGTGCGAGGCACGACCATGGCCGTGGCAGCCACCATGGCCGTCATCACCGGCCTCCCCGCCGCTCCCGCGGTCCACGCGTCGCCGTCTGCCGCAGGGGCCCTGCGGTGGGCACCGTGTGACGACCCGGAGAAGCCGGGAGCCGAGTGCGCCACTCTTTCGGTGCCAGTCGACTGGACCCACCCGGACGGGCCGAGACTCGACCTGGCTGTGGCCCGCCGCAAGGCCACCGACCCCGGCGCACGCGTCGGCTCGATGGTGTTCGGCCCCGGCGGGCCGGGCGATTCGGGTGTGGAGATGGTGGTGGGGCGTATCAGCCGGTTCAGCCCCGAGATCCGCCGCAGGTTCGACATCGTCAGCTTCGACCCGCGGGGCGTGGGCGGCAGCGCCCCTGTGACCTGCTCCGGCGCCCTGCTTGCCGAGCGGCCGTCACCGGAGCTGAAGAGCCAGGCGGACTTCGACGCCACCATGGCGTACAACAGGCGGCTCGGTGCCGACTGCCGGGCCCGTACCGGCCCGGTGTTCGACCACCTTGACACCGCCCAGACGGTCCGGGACGTGGACGCCCTCCGGGCCGCCCTCGGCGAGCGGAAACTGACCTTCCATGGCAGCTCGTACGGCACGCTGCTCGGGGCACAGTACGCCGAAACCTACCCGCGCCGCATGCGCGCGATGGTGCTGGAGAGCGTCATGGACCACAGCGTGCAGGCCACCCGTGACTTCCTGCAGGCCGAGGCGGCCACGGCAGAGGATTCATTCCAGGAGTTCGTGAAGTGGTGCGACGGTGCCGCAGACTGCGCGCTGCACGGCCGCGACGTCCGCACCGTCTGGCAGGGCCTGTTGGCCCGGGCCGGGCGCGGCGAGCTGGAGGACCCTGCGAAGCCGGGCACCTCGTTGTCGTCTTCTGACCTGGTCAACAAGATCGCGTTCCGGAAGCTCTACGAGGCCGACTACGCGGGCCTGGCCACGGCGATCGCGGGGATGGAGGCGAGCAAGCCGCTGCCCGCGTCGCCCGCCTCGACAGCGCCGCTGCCTACGGCCACGCCGGTCTTCTGCTCGGACTGGCACCTGCCAGTGCGCGACTACAAGGAGTACGCCTCGCTCGTCGCCATGATGAACATGACGGCGCCTGACCTGCCTTACCTGCTGCCGATCCACATGGCAGCGGCGTGTCTGGGCGCGCCGACCGCCAACCCGCAGCACCGCCTGGACGTAAACGGTGCCCCGCCGATCCTGGTGTCCAACGCGCTGCATGACCCCGCCACCGGCTACCCGTGGGCGGTCTCGGTGGCCCGGCAGCTCGGCCGCAGCGGCGTGCTCCTCACCTACGAGGGCCACGGCCACGGCAGCGTCACCAGCGGCCCGTGTATGGAGGACGCCGTGGACAGCTACCTCACCGACCTGGCAGTCCCACGACGGGGCACCAGCTGCCCCGCCGTGCCGTCCTGACAACTCGCCGATCCGGATCCGTCTGGAAGGCGGATCCGGTAGCAAGACGATCATGACGCGCAGACGAGTTACGGACGACCAGTGGAAGTGATCGAGCCGTTCATGCCGATTGGCGAGTACGGTCCGTACCCCGAGCGGCTGCGGGATCAGTTCGACCGAGTGATCTGGCGATTCAGGACAGGCGCTCAATGGCGTGAGATGTCCGGCGAGTTCGGGCCCTGGCCGACCGTCTACGGACGCTTCCGGGTCTGGAAGAACGCCGGCGTCTTCACCGCTAGGAAGCCGCAGACGAGCAGGAACACGCCCGGGAAAAAGGGGCGACGAGGCGGAACAGAACGGGCGGAACGACAGAAGCGAACCTGGGCATGCCGACAAGGCGTACTCGTCCCGCGCCGACCGCGCCCACTTGCGCAAACCGGCGTCGAAAGCAACGGGACGGCCGCCCCGGCTGCCCTTCTTCTTGCGGTTGGCAGCCTGGTCCTTCCCCTCAGGAGTCACGGTCATCCCGGCAGCCATCGGTGCCACTGTCCTCACGCTCGGTACTGTCCTGACCCTCGTCACCCAGCTCATGGGCACCACCATCCGAGGCGACGACCTGCCCGCCGACTACCCCAGCGAAAAGGGCGGCTGGCAGACCGCCTGGTTCTACGTCTGCTACGCACCGCTGATCCTTTGGGGACCACTGCTGGCCGTACTGACCATCGCCTACTGGAAGCGCCACCGCGCCCCATCACATGCTTGCGCGGGCCTGAGTGGCAGGAAAAGACGGCACTCTGCGAGTGATCACGCAAGACGCATGCTCGATCGTGTCGTTGGCGGAATAACAGGCGCCCTCGCCCCACCGCAGCAACAAGGCCCCTGCCAGCGGATAATCCGCAGGCAGGAGCCTTGATCAGTTCTGCTTACTTCTTCTTGCCCTGGGTCTTGCCGGGAATCTTGGTGAGCTGGGTTTTTGCTGGTCAGGGGCGGCGGGTCCGTGCGCCTGGTGGTCGTCGTTGGGCGTCATTGGTCGCTGCCGAGCAGCCTCGAACGGCCCAGGGACGGCCCAGCGATGGGGGAGCCGTTCCCCTGCTACACCGGGCTATCGTGCCGTCGTGACAAGCGCGACGGAGCGTCCCCTCCTTTTCCTCGACGTCGACGGTCCACTGATCCCGTTCGGGTTGTCGTCCGGTCGCCCTCAGACCGCTGCCACGGACGCCTCGGGAAACCCGCTGCTGACGCGACTCGACCCTGGGCTCGGATCTCGCCTCACAGCCCTGGGATGCCGTCTCGTGTGGGCCACGACCTGGATGGAGGAGGCGAACGAGGTCGTCTCCCCACGCATCGGACTGCCCAGGCTGCCCCTGGTGGAGTGGCCGGCCTCTCACGCCGACGAGGGCCCGCGCGGCCTGCACTGGAAAACCCGACACCTCGTCGAGTGGGCCAATGGCCGACCGTTCATCTGGGTCGACGACGAGATCAGCGCCATGGACCGCCTGTGGGTCGACGCCAGTCATTCCGGGCCGTCACTGCTCCATCGCGTCGACCCGGTCAAGGGCCTCACGGACGCCGACTTCACCGCGCTCGCCGACTGGCTCCGCCTCGTCATACCGAGATGAGCACCGCTTTAGGAGAGAGGCTGGTGGATCTTACGGCTGAGCTGCGGCTTCGCCGGTCGAGGCGGCAGGCGAGTACTAGACCGCCGGACACTGGTGCTGACCGTGGCTGTCCCCTGTATCTGGCACGGTTGTGGCACGGACTTCGCTCGTCAACCACCGTTGGTTCCGGGGCGGGGATCGGCCGATCGAATGCAGTCGTTGAGGGCGGCAAAGGACACTGGTGGACCGGCCGCCGCGCGAACGGTGCTCAGGCTGACGCTGTCCGCGTCTAGGGCAGCGACTGCTGGGCGGGGGAGTACGTAGAACTCCCACTGGGCCGTGTCGAGCGGGTTGTAGACAGCGTGTTCACGGGCGGTCTGGACGGCGAACACGTAGACGTCGGCGTTGTACGACTTCGCCTCCGAGTAACCGCCCTCGGATGACCATGTGCAAGCGCGGAGCCCGCTGAAGCGGATTTGAGAGGGCGTGCGCTGCTCCCAGGCTTGCAGATAGGCACCGGCTTTGACCTCGATGCGCAGTCCGTCGTCAGTCTCGACATCGTGGCTTGCCCACTCCACCCGGGGCTCGTGGGAGCCGACCGCCTGGTGGACCAGGAATTCGGCGAACAGGCCGCGTGTGTTGTTCATGCGGAGGTCCGGCATGGCGAACCGCCAGAAGTCGACCACGGTGGCGTCCGGGACGCCGACGATCGACTCGTCGCCACGGAGCGGGGGCATGGGACGCGGGGTCAAAGGCAGACGGGCAGGCTGCTTCATGGGTCCGCAGTCTGCCAGCGAGGCGTGGACGCTTGCACCTCTGCTGCCGGCAGCTCTTGCCAAGACGCTGGCTGGGTGGTCGCGGGAGTGGAGCCGGGTCCACGCTCTCAGCTTGGGAAGCTGCGGCGCTCTGCGCTTCCTGGGGCGCTGACCTGCACATACAGCTGGCGCGTCCTTCGTCGGGCTCGATCGTTCTCACCGCTACTCCCCGCTGTTCCCCGCTCGATCTGGTGCGCTTGTGGTGCGGTGCTCACACGAATGAGTGCGCAGGAAGCCACCTAATCGACGCGTACTCCACGCTCGCCTCGCCTGTACTGGCAGGTACTGACAGCACGACAGGCCCCCGACTCCTGGTTGAGGGGTGGAGGCCCGATGGTGGCTGGTCAGGTCAGGTTGACGAGGGTGGGTGTCACTTCGTTCTCAAGGTCGTACTCGGAGAACTCCCATGTTGTGACCACCGCGTCCTTTGGGACGCGATAGACGAACTGCATCTCGTCGTCGAAGCCGGGTTGCAACTGCGCGTTGCATTCTGGGTTGCCGGCGATGTCATAAAGATCTTCGATCGTGTCGAAGCGCCGACCCTGGTCGTCGATGAGCGCATTAACGATGGGCAGCGAGCACGTCAGGTCCATGCTGGCCTTTCCCTCGTTGCTGACGACGGTCTTGAGGACGACGTATTTGGCGTCGGCGCCTGCGGATTTGCGGGCTCCGGCGAGCACGATGGTGTCGGCCTCTGCCACCTTGGTGACCTTGACGACGGCTCCGCCGTTCCGGGCCTGCTCACCGACCTTGGCGTCTGTGTTCTGGTCGGTTGCTGCTGCGGTGTCCTCTTCGACTGTGGCCTCGGGCTCGACGGTTTCCGTCACGGTGACGGTGGGCTGTGGCTTTGCTGTGTCGTCGCTGCGGCCAGAGATGGCGATCCCTGTGGCGACGACGGCGGCGGCAATGATGGCCGCGCCGCCGATGATGTAGGCGTTGGTGTGGCTCTTCTTGCCGGGCTGCGGCGGCTGAGCCGGCATCGGCGGCGGTGTGATGTTGGTACTCATGATCCCCCTGGGATGGTGCTGTTGTGAGACGCATCATCCTCTGTGAACGGTTGCACTGACAGCAGTTGGGGCCACAGGGGCGACAAGCTGATGGAGGCCACTTCGGGATGCAGCCGCTTTGGTGCTGTTGTAGTCGCGCGGCTGGTGGGGTGCGTGGAACTGGCTGACTTCGATGGCTCGGCGGCGGATCTCTCGGCGCCGGTTCCGATGATCGTGACGACGTCGGCCTTGCCGAAGCGCGACACCCGCTTTAGAAGAGAGGCTGGGCGATCTCGGACCTGAGCTGCGACTTCGCCAGCGGAGGAAGCGGAGGGCTACTCGACCGCAGGGCACCGATGTTGACCGTGGCTGACCCCTGCATCTGGCACGGTTGTGGCACGAACTTCGGCCGACGGCAGCCAGCCACGATGGTATGTGCCAAGTGGGAGGGCCTCATGGTTCGCACGGGTCAGTCCTCGGAGCGAGCCCAGCTGATCTACCAGTACTCGACGGCGAAGCACCAGCGCAAGCTGGGCCAGGGGATCGATGCCGAGGTGCGACAGCAGCTGCGTGAGCCAGCTGCTAAGCAGGCGGGAGTCAAGCAGACGTAAGGGCGTTTCTGACGGTCTCCGGAGTACCGTGCGCCCCTTGTGCCCCCTTGAGGGACGGCCGTGAATGAGATCAGCTTCCCCTGTATGTAATGACAGGGGAGTTGCGCCGGCAGTCACCGGCCCAACTGGAGGGGGAGCGATGGCGATCAAGTTGGTGGCTGTTTCGCCTGCGCAGGACGAGCTGATCGACAAGGCCGTAGCCCTGGGTGATCGCTACACAAGGACGCTGGGGCTTCTCACACCTCCCGCTTACCGGAAGGCAGCGGAGGACGGCGGCCTTCTGGCCGCCGTTGAAGGGGACGAGATGCTCGGCTACGCGCTGTTCGGACTACCGAAGAGGAGCGCGCGTATTCGGCTCGCACACCTGTGTGTGGCGGAGGAACAGCGTGGCCGGGGAATCGCCCGCCAGCTGGTGGAGGGCGTCAAAGAGCGGTACCCACAGCGACTCGGGATCAAGGCCAAGTGCCGACGGGACTACAACCTGAGCGGGATGTGGAGGAGTCTCGGCTTCATCCCGGATGGCGAGGTGCGCGGGCGGGGCCGTGACGGCGAGATCCTGGACGGATGGTGGTTGGACCTCGGCCATCCTGACCTGTTCACGGAGATGGAGAGCGACGCGCTCCTAGTGGTAACCGTCGACCATGGAGTGTTCGCCGATCTGCGCGGCCTCGCTGACACGGCCGACGCGGAGGAGTCACGCGCGCTGGAAGCAGGCTGGATGGCGGATCTCGTCGAACTCGCCTACACACCCCAGCTGGTACATGAAATCCGGGATCTCGCGGACACGGCAGAACGTCAACACCAGCGGGCGGCGCTGACCGGCCTGCGCAAGCTCTCCCCGGACTTGGCGGCCGTAGACGAGCGAAGCCGTGAACTGCTCCAAGCCGCTACACAGGCCATGCCCGACCTGACCGTCGACGCTGGACTTCGCGTCCGCCTGCGGTATGTGGCCGAGACGTCGTGCGCCGGTCTGCAAGTCCTGGCGACCCGTGATCCACTGCTGTCCCGCCTGACCGACGTGGCCTGGGAGGTCGCCCGTGTCCGGGTCGTCTCACCTTCTACCGTGACGCTGCACGTGGACGAGTTGCGGCAGGCCCAGGTGTACCGTCCGGCTGATCTGATGGGCACGGAGTTCCGGTCCGGAGAGGTGGCACCAGGTGCGGAGGATGAACTGGTCGCCTTCTTTCACCAATCGGGTGGCGACGACGGGTCGGCCTTCGCCGAGCGGCTGCGGTCGCTGAACGAGGGCGCAGTCGCATGGCGCCGCGAGCTGCTCCGCGATGGTCAGGGCCACCCGGTCGCCCTCTACACATGGGCACTGGACGGACGAACTCTGATTGTCCCCGTCCTCCGCACGGCCGGCCACCCACTGGAACAGACTCTGGCCCGGCAGCTACTCTTCCTGCTCAAGCGGCTCGGCCGGGACTGCGGTGCAGAGATCATCCGCATCAGCGATCCGTATCCCTCCGAGGCCGCCAGGTCTGCGGCCGGCGACGATGGGTTCTTCGAGCATGACGGCAGGCTCGTCGCTCTCCTCGTGAATGTGTGCGGGACGGCAGCTGAAGTGGAGGCTGTGGCCGGAGGGCTCGCCCGCGAGCTGACTGTCGACACGACCGCGCTCCGCCCCGGCATGCCCGCCGAGGTGGCTGCCGTGGTGGAGCGTGCGTGGTGGCCGGCGAAGGTCATCGACTCGAAGCTGCCGTCCTTCCTGGTGCCCATCAAGCCGCGCTGGTCGACCGAGCTGTTCAACGTGCCCGCCATGCTCATTCCGCGCAGTGACGTCCTGGGCATCAGCAGAGAGCACGTCTACTACCGCTCCTCGGGCCGCCGCGGAGAGAGTGTTCCGGCTCGCCTGCTCTGGTACGTCAGCGAGGGCAACTCTCCGAGCGAAGGACAGATGGTGGTGGGCAGTTCGCGACTCGACGAGGTGCTCATCGACACACCCGACACCCTCTTCTCGAAATTCGAACACCTGGGCGTATATGGTCGGGCTGAGGTTCAAGAAGCCGCCGACGCCTCCGGTCGCGCCATGGCGCTCAGGTTCTCGGACACCGAGATCTTCCCGAGGCCGGTGACGCTGCGGCGATTGACCTCCCTGGCGAAGGAGCTGGGACTACCGTTGTCGCTGATCTCCCTGTCGAAGATCAGTAACGAGCTGTTCCAGGCGGTCTACCAAGAGGGGCACCGAACGACGTGAACGATCCGGAACGCGCGATGCTGCTGTCCGTCCACCCGCGCTTCGCCAACGCGATCCTGGCCGGCAGTAAGACGGTGGAAGTCCGCCGCCAGCGCGTCGCCGCGCCGCCCGGAACCCCGGTTCTGCTGTACGCAACCGCGCCCACCATGGCTCTGGTGGGCATGGCGCGCATCGCCTCGGTCCATGTGGGCTCCCCCAAGGACGTCTGGTCGGCGCATCATGCCCAGACAGGGATCACTCGACGCGAGTACGACGCCTACATGGACGGTGCTACCCAGGCGAGCGGTCTGACCTTGGAGGATCCCGTGCCCTTCGACGAGCCGGTGTCCCTCAGTGCACTGCGCGCTGCAGGGACCTTCCATCCGCCGCAGAGTTATCGCTACCTGAGAGGTACTGATCTGCGTCAGGTATCAGAGGCCGGGCCCGCAGTGGGCAGTGCGCTTCGGAAGGTGCTGCCGGACGCGGTTCACGCGTAGCGGGCCGAGGCTCCGAGCGATTGATGCGGGTCCGTGCGGCGTTGGTTAGCCGCCGAACACGGCTTGACCTCATGCGCTTGTAGTGCAGGGCTGCCACGCCGCTGCCGGGTATCCGTCGTCCCTACATGCTGGCCATGGCGTAGCGGCCCCACGACGTAGCGACGACCGTGTGGGCGTTCCTGCTGTCGCTTCTGATTGGGCTGATACGTCCGGCGCCGTAGGTAGGTGTGACCACCGCATTAGGAGTTCGGTCTGACCGCCTGTCCACCCGTGCTGCGCGGGGCGGCCGTGGCCGTGTCAGACCGTACCGCGCCGCCGCTGTCCGCTGTCGTTGATGTCAGCCATGAATGTCACCTCACACCGGCTGGGTCACTTGCGACGCTTGCGTGTCTTCGCCTTGCGTTCGGCTTCCTTGCGCTTCTCGATGGTGTACGACGACCACTCGCCACGGTGCAGGTTGCATCGCGACGCACCGACCATCGCCAGCCGCCGGCACCGAGTGCCCTTCTCCGTGAGCGCTCCACACCTGGACTGCGTACGAGCCACGTCTCCCACCCCCGGTCTCGACCGTTGTGCGGACCAGTGCAGGATTGCCGGGCACATGTCCTCTGCGGAAGGCGCACTGCTCCGCGCAGCGGTGCATGGCGGCCAAGGTAGGTTGCTCGGGGCGCACGCTTTCCAACTGTGCACCAGACCGTATGGTCAGGTACGGGCGCGTTCACCGTGCCAGGTCAGGCAGCGTCCGCGTACGGCCGTGAACGGTGGCGGTCGTCTGCGCACTGGACAAAGACCTGGACAACTGTGAGCGATGGAGCAGGTAGCCGGGCGGAAGTGATCAGTCCAACAGCGGCAGCGACGGAAGCCGTTCCGCGGAGAGCCCCGACCGCTCAGGCTCTGGCCACTCGGGAAGGTCGGCAGAGTCCCCACCGTAGGCGAGCACGGTCTGCGAGGCGAGGTCGCAGCACGCTTGGATGAAGCCTTCAGCACCCATGAGGCGCATCGAGTGCCTGCCGCTCTTCAGGGGCCACAACGCTCCTGAGCGGTTCGACACCGCGTATGGGTCCCCGCCGTGGCTCAGGATGTCGCGGAGGTTCTTCATGTCGGTGAGGTACAACTGCACCTCTTGGGTGCCGACATAAGCCTTCCAACGCGATCGGTTCCCGGGGGCGTTGCCCAGAATTCTCGTACGGACTCCCCATTCGTTGGTGAAGAGCCGGACCGCGTGCTGCTGCCCGACGTGGCGGAGCTTGTCCGGGTTGAGCGGAAGATGCCGCGTCCGGGACGGACCTAGGGCAAGGACGTCGTTGAAGAAGGCTTCGACGGCCGCATAGGACATCGTAAAGATTCCCCACCGCAGGGCGTACTGCTTCGTCGAGCGCCCAAGCGACTTGCCGTCCTTCCCGGTCAAGCCGTCGATGTCGCGGTGAAGTCCCACCAGCAGCGAAGGGTTTTGTAGCCCGGCGGATAAGGCGTTGGCTGCGTCGATGACAGCGGGGAGGTGAGGGTGTGGAGGCATGCGCGAGATCATAATTGCTGGACTCTCGGCGTCGAGGTGTCCGTGGCCGGCGGCGGGTGGATGGTTGGGGACAACCCCGTCACGGACATCGTGGGGGCGAGAGCGGCGGCCATGAGCTTGAGAGGCTCGGGTTGTCGACGAGCGATCGATGAGCTGACCTGTGGGGGAGCGGCAAGGGCGTCCGCTTGGCCAGCGGCCTCGTCCCTGTCGTTCCCCGTGGTTGCCCGCACCATCTGGCACGGGCGCGGACGCCTGACCCATGCGTCCGCGTCGGCGAACACCGCAGGTCTGGGTCGGCTCAGTGCCTTGCCATAGCGGTTGTCAGTTGGTCGTCCGCTGAAGAGGGATGCCAGCTCAGCCGGTCCCCTAACTTGCGAGTTGACCTCTTCTGCCATCATCCGAGTAACATGCTGTGCACTCTGCGCAGTAAGGGGGTGGGCCGTGGCTGGTCAGGGTGCTTGGCCAAGATCCTCTGGTCCTGAGGATCTGTTGCGCGTCAGCGCCTCGGACGCGCAAGGCTTGCTGCGGGGCTGTGGTCTTTACGGCTCGTACAAAGTTCGGCACAAACTGAAGCCCGTGGATTGGGCATACAGGCGAGATGACGCCCAACCTTTCATCCTGGGAATCGTACGCGATGTAAGCATTGCGCTCCAAGATGACCCACGCATTCACTCTTGGGATGAGCTTAGTCAACTCATCACTCAAGAGCTTGCACAGTATAGTTTGCATTCAGCTCTACTCCGGTATGCAACGCAAGCCATTGAAAACTACTTGAACTGTCACGATTTGAGCAAGGCTGAACTGGGAGCGCTTCAGCTGCGGATTTGCGATCCGGAAGTTGTCCCAAATCCGAGGTATCCAGGTCAAAAGCTGAATGTATGGGCTCCGGTTTACGATGGAAATAGCGGCGTGCGCGAGGTGCGAAAGCTGCGGTTTGGTGCCGCCAGGAAAGCACCAGCAAGCCCAGACAAGTGGACTGTCACGGCCGCCCACGTAGCCGGCTTGGTTCGTCCGCGCGGAGACGTGACAAGAATCCGAGTTATTGAGCTTGGCCTAAGCGATGGTTCGGTGGAGGTCTTGTTCGATGACAGTCCCGCTGCGGCGAAGGCACTGTACGAGTCGCAGGTTATACCTGCACTGAGCAAAATCGTTGACAGTAGAAGTGTGACGCCAGGATCCAACTGCGGAAAATGCAAGATGGCTGGCTGCTGCAATACTCTCGAAAAGTTAGACGGCTTCCTTGGCCAGGCCCGCCGAGGACATGCGACACGTTCCGTAAGCGCTCGCGACCTTGAGATATACGAAACGTGCCCCTCTCAGTGGTACCTCATTAATAGCAATCTGCCCGGAGACTCGGATCCCGGGCCATCCTCGGAACGCGGACGGAACGTTCATGAATGGTTGGCCAAAGCTCACATGGGCAACCGGAAGTGTGACGCCAGCGACCTGGATTTTATAGACGAGCATTTCCCCCAGCACCTCAGCGAGAAAGAATATCTGGAGGCGCGGGAGTACGTCACACAGCATGCGCTATCCTGCCCTATTGGCGATGGGGCACGTGTAATCGGAAGTGAAGTAGGTATTTACGGCTATGATGCTCGCGCCGATGTTGTAATCGTCAGCAAGCCTGATCTTCTGTATCTTGATGCTGAAGACACTTTCGTCATCAGAGAAACCAAGACGACCACTCGTTCAATTCCTCAAGATGAAAGAGCGGCATTTGACCAGTTTTTTGCGGTACCGTGGCTGATCAATTTGATAGCTAGCGGGTATCGGGGCCCATATGAAAGCCAAAAGGCGCGCTTGGAGCTGGAAGTGCTCGCGTCAGGGGAGAGCCGAGTCTACGCGTGGGATCTGAACGATAGCGGCCTCCGCGGTATGGCCAAGGCGGAGGTCCGTCTGCGCGCCAAAAGATGGCACAGGGACACGACTTGGTCGAGCACGCCCGGGGAGCACTGCAAGTGGTGTCCCGTTCGTCAGTGGTGTGGTGATGCCAGAATCGAGGAAGCGGACACTGACGACGGGGAACGCATGCCGTAACTGCGTTGTTGAGTCACTCGCTGGGTTACGCCGGAGCTGTGTGCATCCGCTCCCCGCGCGGGCTACCCTGGGATCGATGCTTTGACATCTCGTTGGAGCACACCAGGAGCCGCCGGAGGGGGAGTTGGACGATCTGGAGCGCCCGTCCCCGAAGGGCATGGCCCTGCGGCGGCCGAGTCTCCAGCCGAGGACACGCCCGCGCGTCCGTCCCCCCGTCCCGACCCTTCCGCGGCGGCACACGCCAGTGGACATGGCGTGGGCCGATACCGGGACGCTCTGTTCGCTGGCTCTTCGGCCGCCCCTGCTCAGTAAGGTCCTGAGTCTCTACGGCACATCGCTTGTAGTTACAGAGGCAGTGGCAACTGAGATCAGGCGATTGGCTTCCGTTCCGGAAGCTCGGCGGACTGCCGACACCCGGTTGCTCTGCACCGGGGCAGACTCCATCGCTCGTCACCTCGATGCCGGCGACATCAAAGAGCTGCCTCTGCCAACTTCAGACGACACATTCAACACGTTCGACAAACTCGACCAGGTGCTGCGGCAACTGAGAGAGATCGACGCCGCTGCGGCGGAGCGATCCGGTAGGAGCGTTGACCGTGTTGGTTCCGCCCACAGGCATGCTGGCGAGGCGCACAGCATTGTAAGTGCCCTACGGACTATCGCGTTCGGTCGCCGGACGCTGTTGCTGACGAACGATGGCGGAGCGATGGCTGTGGCGGTGCGAAACGCTGTCCCGGTCAAGCATGTTGGACATCTGCTTGCAGAACTCGCTTGTCACGATGAGAACGTCAACGCGGATCAGCTGTTCGACGCCTTCACTCAGATAACGCGGAAATTTGCCACGGTTCCAATGCAGCATCAACCGAAAGATGAAAAGTCTTTCAATTGCGTTATGAAGGGCGGCTCCTGCCGCCTCTGCGACTGATAGCGCAGCGCAGCTAGCCATTGAGGTCTGGAGTGTCGACTTCCCAGCCGGCCTCTCGCAATTGAATGCTGGCGACATCCACGGATCCGTCAGCGATTACATCTGCCACAGCCTGAAGGCTTACAAGTTGCTCGCTATAAGCGTCGAGAACCTGTTGCGAGAGCCGTTCTGAGGGAAAAGTCAGACCGCGGGAGCTGTTTAGTTCATTCCATGCATTTGAGTTCCCGGATCGTCGCATTAGTTCGCCGACAGGGATGGTTCGGCAATGCTGGAATACGTCCTCGTCTAGTGCGCCCTCGGCGAACTCGGACAGAGCGATTATTGCTGCTTCTCGACTCACTCCGTACGTCAGAATGACGTCAGCCAGGAACTTCTCAGCCTCGGCCCTTGTGAAAGTGTGGCCATACTCCTCCAGCTTATGCAGCAGTGCTTCCTCCGGAAGTAGAAAGTGCCGCGCAAAAGAGTTGGCAATCCGCTCGGGCCGGAGATCCTGCATTGACGCTCGATCTACAATGACCTGGCCTGGATCATTTTGCAATACGTGACAAAGCTCGTGCGCCAGAGTGAATCGCTGGCGTGACCAGATGTCATCAGAATTGATTATGATCACCCATGCGATTGTGTCTCCGTGCTTTTCAGGCACCGACATTCCGTGAACTTGATCCGGTAGGGTCCGATATTCCACGGGAAAGCCCAGGCTTTCAATCAGCCCTGTGAGATCCTCGATGGGATCAATCTCGTCAATGCCCAGGTAGCCGCGGAGCCGGGCGGCCGTCCGTTCACCTGCATAGCGATTGTGCCAGACTTGGGAAGGGGCGTAAGTGGTGACGTCGGTGACCGGCTGCGCGAAGCCCCATTCGCGGGTTAGGCGATCGATTTCCAGAAGGCGCGTCGCGTGTGAAACGGCGTCACTAACGTCGTGAATTCCCTCTATCCCGCCAAGGCGAAGACTGACGCCCATTGTGGGCTCTTCCGTTTGCAGGAAGAAGCCTGGAGGTACCTTAAAAAAGGCACTCAGGAGTGTCGCTTCATAGGTTGAAGGGAGACGCGTCCCCGAGATTAGATCCCTGTAACTTTGCTTAGATCCCAGAAGATCAAGCAGTGTTTCGGGAGCTACTCCCTCGCGTATGACTAGGGTATTTAGGGTGTGCTTGAAGCGCTCTTCGCGTGTGTCAGTTGCCGTCATCACCACCCCTTCCGCCTTGCGTCAGCCTCGCGGCTGCAGCGGTCCCATCGCCTACTGCCCAGTGTGGCAGATGCTCTGTGGCTGCACAGGCAGCAGCACTGGTCTGCAGACTTGATATGGCAAAGACTAGTGCCAGCCACTGACAGTGGACCCAACCTGGACGGCCTGTGACTAGCCAGCGGAGGTCGGTGGAACGGCTTTGGGCTGGAGCTGCTTTGGCGTGAGTGATCATGGCCCCGTAAGCTTCCGGCGCGTCGGGCAGTCTGTGGACCTGCCCGGTAAAGCACGACGTTGGGGCCATGATCTTCGAGGCTCGCGCCAAAGTGGCTGCCTAAAGCCGTGGAGCCGACCGCCCCAGCCACGACGTACCTCTTCTCTGGCGTCAGGCGGTTGATTGCTGTGCGCGCGGCACGGGCGCCGGCCGGGCTGGAGCGGGGCGGAGACAGGAGCGCAGGCCCGGCCGGGGGCCGGGCCGCGCGCGGGGAGCGGAGCGAGCCGCCTTGAACTAGGGTCCGTCTTCAAAGATCACTGGGGTGGTGGATCATGGTGGGGTGATACGCCGCCATG
>NZ_BMTT01000003.1 GCF_014649815.1 Streptomyces mutabilis
CCGGAGCGTCCGGCTACATCGGCGGGCGCCTGGTGCCGGAACTGCTCCAGGCCGGCCACCGTGAACTGCCTGCGGCGGTGCGAGTCGCACATTCGAGAAGGCAATGGTTCAGCGTCCCGTAGCGGATCCCGCCGGTCGGTGGCCGTGAGCGTGGCTGGGTTGGCCGCTCGGAGCGAGTGCAAGCCTCACGGCCTCCTGCCCTGGCAGGTGGAGATTGCGTGATAAGCGGCGCGGACGCGGTGATGCAGGTGAGGGACCGCTCTCCGCGATGAGTTTTGCGGTGATCGTGAGTCTGCATCTCCACGGGGCAACAAGCCGATCACCGAGGGAAGACGATGACCATGGGAAGTCCGGAACGCATCAGTGATGTCTGGTCGATCGTGCACGCGGAGCGTGCGGCACTGATCCATGACCTTGAGGGTCTCGATGACAAGCAGTGGGAGCAGCCGTCCCTTTGCGAGGGGTGGACGGTCCATGACGTCGTCGCCCACCTCGTCGACTCAGCTCGCACGACGCGCCTCGGCTTCGTGGTCGGCCTCGCCCGGGCACGGTTCGACTTCCATCGCCAGAACGCCCGCGGTGTAACGCGCGAGCGCGGTGATTCACCGCGGGAGACGTTGGCGCGGCTTCGTCGGGCGGCCGCGCGGACGTCGACCCCTCCGGCGCCACTCGACAGCCGGGTCGTCGAGGTGGTCGTCCACGGTGAGGACATCCGCCGCCCATTGGGACTCACCCGTCTCTACCCCCGGGACGCCGTCGCCAGGGCGATTCGCTTGCAGGCTCGTACCCCGGCGTCTTTCGGCGGCGCCAAGGAACTCGTGGCCCCACTCCGCCTCACGGCAACCGACGCCGAGGTAACGATTGGCGATGGTCTGGAAGTGACCGGACCCGCACTTTCGCTGCTTCTCGCCATTATGGGACGGCGCGTGGCACTCAACGATCTGGACGGCCAGGGAGTCGGTGCGCTGAGGCAGCCGGCCTGACGATCGTGGCCTGGGCCTGTCCCGCCCGTTCCGTGGCGGCACCCGCCAACCGATCCCGGCGGGCCAGCGTGCACCGCGCTCGAGCGCTCCCAAAGTCGCTGAGCTTTTCTTCCTTGGCGAAACATCGGCGCCCAGGCCGTCCATCAGCGCCTCATGACGGCCTTCAACGAGCATCCCGGCCACGTATTCGGGTTCGCGACCCGCACGAGAACTTCGGCCTGCCCACCGACGAGTCCCCGATCGACGTCGCCGCCGGCGCCTGGGACGGCTCGTCCGCGAGGCGTCCTCATCCAACCCGTAAGCGGCCTCACCGGAAGCGGAGGTGAGGCGCCTCATCGAGCTGGGGCCGACTTTGCCGACCGCCGCCACTCTCGCCCGATCAACCCGAACACCCACGTGTCGGATACCTCGCCGTTCACGACGCAGTCTTCTCGCAACGTTCCCTCCCGCACGAATCCGATCTTTTCCAGGACCCGGGCAGATGCCGCATTGCGCGTATCGGTCTCGGCCTGAACTCGATTCAGATCCAGTGTGTCGAATGCCCACTGCAGCAAAGCGTGCGCGGCTTCCGTCGCGTAGCCGTGGCCCCACATCGCATCGTCGAGGCAGTAGCCCAATGACGCGCTGCGGTAGTCCGGATTCCATTCGGTCAGACCGCACCAGCCGACGAAGGCTCCGTCGGAAGCACGGTCGATGGCCACCCGCGCCCCGGTGCCTTCGTCCGCCACCTTCTGACAGATCGCGATGAAGCGCTTCGCGCGAGCCTGTTCGCTCCACGGCGCGGAGTCCCAGTAGCGCATCACATGGGTGCTGCTGTGCAGCGCGAAGAGGACGTCCGCGTCGGCGCAAGTGAAGGGTCGCAGTCGCAGACGAGCGGTACGGAGCACGGGAGTGGCCAGAGTCATGGGCACCACCTTGGCTCCTCCCGGGTCGGGCAGAACACCGAATATCCGATCTCGGTCCGGTCCTCACGACCAAGGCACCACCACCTACCAGCAGATCTCACGCCGTCAAACGGCGACGCCCCTTCACGGCAGGCCGACCCGGACTCCACGTCGCCACGGTCCGAGGCCGGTCCGGATGCCGCAACGTCGTGTCACGTTGTTCCGCAGCGACTGCGAAGGAGCTCCACACCGTCGCCTTCGAGATCGTCGCAGTACGTCGCGCGGCCGGTCATGGCCATCACCAGGGCCAGCGTGGGACCGGACACGAGGGAGCCGGAACCGGTGGTGAAAGGGCTGTCTGTGGCGACGAGTTCCAGACCATCGATGCGTCCTTTGGCAACGACCACGAGGTCCGAGCCCTGGTAGTACTGGGCCACCTGCGCAACGACCTCAATCGGGTAGTCGTGACGGATGCCCAGGGGACGTCGGATGTCTTCTCCGTGCACGATCGTCTCGCCCAGCACGGCCGGGGCGGGCAGGAAGGGCTTGGTCGTGCTCCGGACGCTACGCCGGAACAACTCAAAGGTTTCACCCGGCGTTGTGCCCAAATACTCGGCCACACGCATGGCCACCTGCTTGTCGAAGTCGAACCGACAGCGGATCACCCCGGCGAGCCAGCGCACGCCGTTGAGGTTCGCCGCCGCAGTGAGATGCGCCAGCACCTCACGCACCGTGAAATCGCTGCACAGCGACGGTGTCGCCCACTGCTCGTCCGTCAAGTCTGCGAGATCAGCCGCCAGTGCTGCTCGCTCAGCGTGGATCAGGGGCCAGACCCCCGTCCCGCGACTGCTGTCTGCTGTCAGTTCCGGCTCAGTCATGCGGGGATCTCCTGTCACGGGGCGTGCTCTGCTTTGTCCCTGGACCGGATCAGGTGGGTGATCGGTAGGGGTGTCGGTACAGGGGACTCTTGTTGCTGAGCAAAGTCATCGCTTGCAACTGCCTCTTCTTTCAGCACCCGCCCCGGGTCAGATGCGCACCGGCGGTGGCTTACCAGCGCTCCCGTTGCGCCGCGCCGGTTCGCGAGGAGGCCATGACAGCGGTGGTCGAGACTCCGGTCGCCCAGGGCGTGCCCGAACGCAGGCCACGGCCAGTCCCTTCATGCTCCGGGCGCGCATCTCTGGCGTGCCCCCGCGGAGTCCGGGGTGACGTTGCCCCGGGCTCCGTCTGTGATCCACGTCGTGTCCATGCCCGGCGACAGCCCTCCTGTGAAAGTCCGCGGTTCGCTGTGTCGATCGACGGGACCGAGCCGCGGGGGACCCAGGCAGTGCGCAGGACGCACGGCGTGGAAGCCCGCTCAGCCTACGAGCGCGGCGGAAGGATCCTCCCCGTCCTGAGCCTGCCGGGCACGCTCCGCGAACACCGCGGCCAGGTCCCGGGCACCGTCCTCGTCCACGCCGCCCTTGCCCGCGGAAGCCGCCTCGATCCACAGCAGCGTTGCGCCGACCCGGGTCTGGGTGATGGTGCCGGGTTCGTCGTGGAAGCCGGAGGGACCGAGCAGGGCGTCGCACTCATCGGCTATGGGGCCGAGCGGGAAGGTCTTCGCTTTCTGACCCACCCTCTTGCTGTAATAGCCGTCCCAGAGCACGTCGTACGCCTTCTGGGCGGCCTGTTCGCTGTCGTAAGCGATGATCAGGAAGCTGATGTTCGCGGCGTTGTCGTCGTGCTGGAAAGTCGAAACGCCGTAGAAGCGCGAGCCCTCGCAGCCCGCGTTGTTCTTGATGGGGCAGGCCTGCTGCCGGTACAGCTTGTTCATGGCGACAGCAGTGGGCCGAGCCGACTCCTGCCAGCCCGTCATGGCTTCTCCGTCCGGCAGCGTCTGTCTCACCTGCGCCTTCGTGAGCACCGCCGACCGGCCCTTCCCACCGTCGTCCTCAGCGCCGCCGCAGGCGGTCAGCAGCAGCGACGCCGCGGTCGCCGCGCACCACCGGTAGTTCCTCATGATCATGCCATCAC
Organism: Streptomyces mutabilis; assembly: GCF_014649815.1. Lineage (GTDB taxonomy): Bacteria > Actinomycetota > Actinomycetes > Streptomycetales > Streptomycetaceae > Streptomyces > Streptomyces mutabilis. The sequence goes on from NZ_BMTT01000003.1 coordinate 3,881, forward strand.
CCCCGGTGGGTGATCTTATACGGGTCGTCTTCGCCTCGAGCCACTCGGGACAGCCCCTCCGGAGCACATGTGAAGTCCGCGTGTTGACAGCGCGGGGATGGCGTGCCGGAGGGTCGGCTATGGTTCGGCCGTCGACTTGTGAATGAGAGGGGGGCGCCTGTGAACACGCCTCATCAGCCACCGCAGCCGCAGTACGGGCAGCAGGGGTACCCTCAGCTGCCGCAGCCTTACGCGCCGCAGCCGATCATCATCAACAACAACGTGTCGGCGGCCGCTTCGGCTGCGGCGTTCGCCGGCGGGTACGGCCGCAGGAAGCGTCAGTCCTTCTGGGCGCACTTCTGGTTGTTCCTGTTCACCGCCGGTCTGGGCAACATCGTCTACGCCTGGTATGTGAGCGACTGGAACAAGAAGCGCGGACTGTAGCCGGACCACGGCACGCACATCCGCCTCGCACGGTGGCGGCCCCGGGGGCGGAGAAGCCGGCCGGGGCCCGCGCCGGTGCGAGGCCAAGACGGCCAAAGGGCGAGTCGTCCGATCCGAGCAGGCCGCCATCTGCCGAACAGCCGACGTCAAGACGCCCTTGACGGCACGTGTCGGCTCTCCTCATGACCAGGGAGCTCACTCCTCTGCTGGTACTCCGAGCCGCTCGGTCGGTCAGGCGAAGGCCAGGCCCGTATCGCCGGGCTCCATCACGGCCTTCGGTCGAGGTGGGCGACCAGTTCGTCCAGGCCGACCTGCCGGTGTGCCGCAACGCGGAACGCGTTCACCAGCATCAGTTCCCGGGCGCGGTGCTCCGTCACTACGCAGAAGACGACGAGGCATGTGCCGACCACCACGAGCGCGATGATCTGTGCCTCGTGGTCGGCGGAGAGCAATTCGTCGGGATCGCGCAGCACCCCGATGGTCGTCTGCGCGATCACCGCCAGTCAGCGACCAGCCCCCACCGTCCGGAGTCCGCCGAACGACTGCGTGATCGCCGGTGCCGTGACGAGCAGGGGACCCGGATGAATATGGGGGCGCAGGTTGCGCGCTCGTCGTCGAGTTCGGCGTAGCCGGCGAGGCGGTAGGTGGTCGCCCCTTCCCTTCACCGCGCACCATCGGCTCGTCAGCGGTCGGCGTCAATCGGTCTGCATTTTCTGTGCATCTTTGGATCGGGACACCGGACCGTTGTGTTCCTACGGTGGATCCGTACCTGTCCGAGCCCGCAAGTCATGAACGTGCGGGAAAGAGTTGAGGTGACACCGATGCTCCGACGCCGTGTCGGGGGCCCGTCGGGCCCCGTCGTCAGCGCCCTGTGCCTGGGCGCACTGCCCTTCGGCACCACCGTGGACGAGAAGACGTCCTTCGCCATTCTCGACCGGTTCGTCGAGGCCGGCGGCGATCTCATCGACACCGCCGACAATTACGCGTTCTGGGCCCCCGGCGGGACCGGGGACGAGAGCGAGAGCACCGTCGGCCGCTGGTTGGCGAGTCGCCGCCTGTACGACAAGGTCGTCATCTCCACCAAAGTGGGGGCCCGGCCCACCGTCCCCGACAGCGGCCTGGAGACGGCCGAGGGACTGTCGGCACCGGTGATACGCAAGGCCGCGGAAGCCAGCCTGCGACGCCTGGGCACCGATCACATCGACCTGTACTGGACACACATCGAGGACCGGTCCGTCCCGCTGGAGGAATCGCTCGGTGCTCTCGAGGAGTTGATCAGCGGTGGCAAGGTGTCCGTACTGGGCTGCTCCAACCACACCACCTGGCGAACCGAGCGGGCCCGCGCGATGGCCCGGACCAACGGCTGGACCGCTTACACCTGCGTCCAGCAGCGCTACTCCTACCTCCAGCCGCGCTTCGACATCGGACTTCCGGAGGGCGGACACGTCCATGTGAGCCCCGAACTTCTCGATTACGTACGCACCGAGCCGGACTTGACACTGATGGCCTACTCGTCCCTGCTCTCGGGCGCTTACACACGGCCGGACAAGTCCTTGCCGGCCGCCTACGACCACCCTGGCACCCGTCAGCGTCTGGCCGTTCTCGGGGAGGTGGCCGCCGAACTCGGTGCCACGGCCAACCAGGTGGTACTGGCCTGGCTGCTCGGGGGTGACCCGCCGGTGATCCCGATCGTGGGGGTGAGTTCCGTCGAGCAGCTGAACGAAGTACTGGGCGCCTTGGAGCTGGAGCTGCCCGGCGAGAGCAGGGTGAGGCTCGATCTCGCAGCGACGGGTTGACGGGCCGCACGCTGACCTTCAGCCCGGCCGTTCCCCGGCTCTCCCGTCCCTGAAGTTCCGGCGGTCACGGAGCCGGGCCGCGTCGACGGCCCGTGCCAGGCGTCTTACGGCGCCGGGCACGGCCTGGTCGGCCAGGTTGCCGTATCCGAGGACCAGCGTCGGGCCGGCGCCGTCCGCGGCCCGCACCATGCGGTAGTCGTCGAGGTCCGCCAGCCTCACGTCGTGGCGGGCCGCCTCCTCGACGACGGCGCGCGCCGAGCAGTCCGTCAGGGACAGCAGCAGATGGAAGCCCGCCGCCGCACCGGACACCCGGGACCCGGGCAGTGACGCCGCGAGTTCGCCCAGGAGGTGGTCGCGGCGCCGCTTGTAGCGCAGCCTGGATGCTCTCAGAAACCGGTCGTAGGCACCGCGGGCCAGGAACCGGGCGAACGCCTCCTGGTCGATGACGGGTGGTGGCATGCCTCCGACGTGCTCCGCACCGAGGACGGCGGCCCAACGCGGTGGCGCCACCGCCCAGCCGATCCGCAGCGCCGGTGAAAGGGTCTTGCTGACCGATCCCATCGATACGACGTGCTCCGGGGCCATGCCCTGGACGGCGCCCACGGGGCGGCGGTCGTAGCGGAACTCGGCGTCGTAGTCGTCCTCCAGCACCAGGCCGTCGACCTCACGGGCCCAGGCGACCAGATCGGCGCGGCGGGCCGGGGCGAGGACCACACCGGTCGGGAACTGGTGAGCGGGAGCGACGATCACCGACCGGACCTGCCGCGCGTGCCGCAACAGGTCCACCCGCAGGCCGTCGCCGTCCACGGGGACCGGGACGGGCACCAGACCCGCCGCCCTGACCGTGGCGCCCAGCCGCGACCACCCAGGGTCTTCCACGGCCACATGGGAGTGCCCATCGGCACGCAGGACGCGGCACACTCTGAGCACCGCGTCCAGCGTGCCGCCGCAGACGACGAGTTGCCGGGCGTCCAGCGAGGCGCCGCGGCCCCGCACTAGGTACGCCGCGAGCCGTTGCCGGAGCCGGGCGAGACCGGCCGCGTCGGGGTATCCGAGCTCGCCCCACGTCAGTGCACCGGTGGCTTCCCGTACGGCCTCGGCCCACTGTCTGCGGGGGAACGCCCGCAGGTCGGGCACACCGGGAAGCATGTCGAACTCCGGCTCCCACCGCGTACCGGAATCGTCAGGGCTCGTTGCCGCTGCCGGGACGGCCTGCGCCCGGACCCTGGTGGCCGAGCCGCTGCGCGCCTCCAGATACCCCTCGGCGACGAGCTGCGCGTACGCCTCCGTCACGACCCACCGCGAGCAGCCCAAGTCCGCCGCAAGAGTCCTGCTCGGCGGCAGGGCGCTGCCCGAGGCGATACGCCCGCCGGTCACGGCTGCGCGCAGCGCGCGGGTCAGCCGGACGTACATCGGGCCCTCTGCCGGCCGGCCGAGCTCGAGGAAGGTCCCCCAGGCCGAGTCCGTCCGATCGTTCGCCACGGCTGCCGATGCTACCGACCGTCCGGGGCGGTCCGGCGGCGGGCTCCACGGCGGCTCGCCCTCGCCCGGCACCCTGGGTCGGCTGTCCCCCGAGCGGTTTCGTTCGGTTCAGCGTGCGGACCGGAGGAAAGGAGACCTGCGGTTCGAGCAGCCGCCAGTCGCCCGTGAGGACGCCGCCGCGGTCGCCGTCCGCGAAGACAATGGCCGCCCGACGGGCCGGCTCCTGGGCACGCTCAACGGGATCAGGCGGGCACCGGCGCCGAGGCCACTGTGCAGCCAGGCGGTGCCCACTCCGGAGCCGGTGCCGCTCTCGGCGCTCCGTGGGGCTTCGCCGCGGCGGCACGGCCGAGCAGCCTGCCCGCTTCCGAGATGCGGCTATCCCCGAATCCCGCCTCGGCGGCGGCACGCTCCGCGGCTGCCACGCGGGGCGGGACCACACGTCTCGCCATCGTCACGCACCCCCTTCCCCTCGCAGTGAACATGGCGCTTCCCCGACATCGGCACCCTCTCGCTCCCTGCGACTCGCGGCGGACCGGGTTTCGTCGTCGGACAGGACTCGGTGCCGCTTTCGGGCCGTCGGCGTCCTCACGTATGCCGTCGGCTCGGCAGATGGCGTTCGCGGAGGCGGGTGAAAGCGGTGGGGGTGGGGCGACTTGGCAGAAACGTCTTGATCCGCTCGGCACATTCCCGTGGAGTCGCGGTGCTGGTGTCGCATTCCAGGTCGTAGTCCTCGTGCCCGTGCACCAGGTCGTATTGGTACTCCGCGAGGCCCGTGGGCCGGTCGCCACGGGCCAGTTCGCGACGGACCAGTTCATCGAGCGGGCAGCGGACACCGACGAACAGAACGTCCTCGGGACGCAGCACCATGAGGCAATCGAGCAGGCGCCAGGGCTCGCTCAGGACATGATCGACCACGATGTTGTTGCCCACCTCGGCCATGGCCGCGATCGAGCGGTGAAAGCCCTTCCTGGTACGCCATAGGGCGGCGTCGAGGTCCTCGGGGTCGAGGGCCCGTTCGGTACGCATCGCGTTGAAGCTGTCCACCGCCAGGTGGAAGTAGACACCGTCGTCCAGAATGTCGAGCAGTTCCCGGGCGATGCTCGACTTCCCGGAGCTGGAAGTGCCATTGAGGAAGATGATCTGCCCGGACTCCATGGCCCTCATGATCACATGCCCCCGAGCGGCGGGGGCGGCAAACGTTCCGATACCCGCGTCACCGTCGCGGTCCACACGGGCGCCGCTGGTGGGAGGGAGCAGGGCGTCATGGTGCGGGCTCGCGCCTCGCGGTCGGCGAACAGGGCGCGCTTCCACCCGGTTCTGAGTGAGCCGATCACCTCTTTCGAGGATCAAGTCCAGTGGGAGCAGTGGCTGGAGGAGGATCACGAAAGTGCGGCGGGGGTGTGGGTGAAGATCGCGAAGAAGGCCGGCGGCATCCCGAGCATCACCTACGCCGAAGCCCTCGCCGTCGCCGTCTGCTTCGGGTGGATCGACAGTCAGCGCGACGCGGTCGACGATCTGTACTGGCGGCAGCGGTTCACACCACGGTCCGAGAAGAGCCCCTGCTCCCAGGTGAACCGGGAACGGGCCGAACGGCTGGCCGAGGAGGGTCGTGTCCGGCCGGCGGGCCGGCGGGAGGTGGACGCGGCCAAGGCCGACGGACGGTGGGAGGCGGCCTACGCCTCCCAGAGCAGGATGACCGTCCCGGACGACCTGCAGGAGGCCCGCCTGGAAGCCGTTCGTCACCATGCTGGCGAACGGCGAGAAGATCTATCCGTGACGTTCCGTGGCCGAGGCCCGGCACGACCGGCCCCGGGCCCGTCACCCGTGGCCCGGGGCAGCGGAACCCAAGAGCGAGGCAGAGGAATGTCGAGGCGACATCGACGGCGTTCCACATCGGCGGTGGAAGTGCGGCGGCTCGGATTCGGGGCACGCGCTCGGGCCCCGAAGGCGAGTGGAGGCTGGACGGGAGGCCGGCTCTTGGGCGGACCGACCATGGGTCCGCGGCCTCCTGAGCGGCTCGCGCCGCCACTGCTGTGTGCGGAAACGGTCCTCGGCGTCCCGCCGTCCCCGGGAACCTCCCGGTCAGAGCAGTAGACTGCCGGTGGCCGCAGCCCACCGAAGGCAGGGAGAAGGATGCCGGCACACGACCCGGATGCCCCCGGCGCCGAGGGCGGGGCGGGTGAGCCGTCGGCCCGGCCGGTCCGGCAGGTCCTGTCCGACAGTGTCTACGAGGACATCAAGGCCATGGTCATGGACCACGAGATCGCTCCGGGGGCGCGCGTCGGCATCGAGGCGCTGGCCCGTGCGCTGAGCGTGTCGCCGACGCCCGTGCGCGAGGCCCTGGCCCGGCTGGAGTCCGACGGCCTCGTCGTCAAACGGTCCCTGGCCGGGTACCGGGCGACCGAGCTGCTGACCCGACGGGGCGTGGCAGAGCTGTTCGAGATGCGGCTGCTCCTGGAACCGCGCGCGGCCGCCCTCGCCGCCCACCACGCCGACGAGCGGCAGCTCGACGGTATCGAGGCGACGCTGGAGGCCATGCAGGCCCACCCCGGTCCCGGCGGGCCGTACGCCGCCTACCGGGACTTCGCGGCGCTCGACCAGCGTTTCCACGACGCCGTCGCGGAAGCCGCGCACCTGCCGCTGCTCGCGGACGCGGTGGAGCGGCTCCACGCCCATCTGCACATCTTCCGGCTGAGCGCGGTGCAGGACGCGGGTGCCCCCACCCTGGACGAGCACGAACGCGTGGTGCGGGCGATACTGCGCCGTCGGCCCGAGCGTGCCGCCGAGGCGATGGCCGAGCACCTCACGCGGAGTCTGGAGCGCCAGCTGTCCCGGTTCGAGGGGCGGTGACCGGACCTGACGCGGCGCACGCGCCGGTCACCCGGTGTGCGTCCCGCTCCCGGTCATCCGGTACACGCGCCGGGCGGTACCCGACCACACTTCGGCCCGCTCGGCCTCGGTGAGGGAGGCCGTGAGTTCACGGGCGGAGCGCACGACGTCGCCGTAGCCGGCGGCGAGCGTGCACACCGGCCAGTCCGAGCCGAACATCAGCCTGCGTGGCCCGAACGCCTCGATCACGGTGTCGGCGTACGGGCGCAGGTCGTCGACGGTCCACGACGTCCGGTCGGCCTCGGTGACCATGCCGGAGAGTTTGCACACGGTGTTCGGCCGGGCGGCCAGGTCCCGCAGTCGCGTCGCCCACGGATCGAGCGCACCCGAGGCGATGGGTGGCTTGCCGAGGTGGTCCAGGACGAACCTGAGTTCGGGTACGGCGGCGGCCGCACCCGTCGCCGCGGGCAGTTGGTGCGGCAGCACGACCAGGTCGTAGACGAGCCCGGCGGCGGCGACCGCGCGCAGGCCGCGCAGGACGTCCGGCCGGGTCAGCCAGTCGGGGTCGGGCTCCCCCTGGACCTGGTGACGTATGCCGCGCAGGAAGCCGCCACCGGGCAGGGCCCGCAGTGCCTCCAGCGCGTCGGCCACATCAGGCGCCGTCAGATCGGTCCAGCCCACGACCGCGCCGACCGGGCCGCCTGCCTCGGCGAGGGCCAACTCCGGTGTCTCGTCGGCGACGTTGACCGTCTCCACCAGTACGGTGGCCGTTACTCCGGCCGCCCGCGTCTCGGTCTCCAGGTCGGCGAGGACGAAGGAACGCCGCAACGGCGCGAGGCCGGGAGCGCAGGTCCACTCCTGGTCGCGCGAGGCGAGGTCCCACAAATGGTGGTGGGCGTCGACGACGGCGGTCAAGCGGGACGTCCTTCCGGTACCGGCACGTCGGCCGGGAGCAGCTCCCGCTCCCGCAAGGCGTTCCACAGGGCGCCGGGAATCGGACGGTGGTACCGCTCGGCCGTGTCCTGGACCTGGGCGGCCGACCGCGCGCCGACGAGGACCGAGGCGACCGCCGGGTGTCCGAAGGGGAAGCGGACGGCGGCAGCCCGCAGCTCGACTCCGTGTGCCCGTGTCACGTCCCGCATGAGCACGGCCCTGCGCAGCAGGTGCTCGGGGGCCGCCGCGTAGTCGTACCTGGCTCCGGCCCCGGGGTCGGCCAGCAGCCCTGAGTTGAGGACACCGCCGATGATGACGCTCTTGCCGGCCGCCTCGGCGGCCGGCAGCAACTCCTCCAGCGCGCCCTGTTCCAGCAGAGTGTAGCGCCCGGCGCAGAGCACGGCGTCGACGTCCGTGTCGGTGACGAAACGGGTCAGCATCCGGCTCTGGTTCATTCCGGCGCCGATGGCGCGCACCACACCTTGTGAGCGCAGCTCCTCCAGGGCGGGGTACGCCTGAGCGAAGGCTTGCTCCGCGTAATCGTCGGGGTCGTGGAGGAGGACCAGGTCCACGCGATCGAGCCCGAGCCTGGTGAGGCTGTCGTCCAGCGAGCGGCGTACGCCGTCGGCGCTGAAGTCCCACCTGCGCCGGTGGGTGGCCGGCACGGCGAAACCGTGGGCCAGGTCGTCTCCCCCGCCGTCGTGCGGTTCGAGCAGCCGGCCCACCTTGGTGGACAGGGTGTAGGCGTCCCGGGGTTTTCCACGCAGGGCCGCGCCCAGCCGTCTTTCCGACAGGCCCAGACCGTAGTGCGGGGCGGTGTCGAAGTAGCGGATGCCGGCGGCCCAGGCCGCCTCGATCGTGGCCGCCGCGCCGTCCTCCCCCACGTCCTCGTAGAGACCGGCGATGGCCGCGGCACCGAAGCCGAGGGCGGTGACGGGGACGCCGCTGCGGCCGAGGGTACGCAGCGGCAGTCCCTCGCGGGACGTGCCGCGGCCGTCGGTGTCCATCACTGTCCCTTCGGGCGCAGCCGCAGTCCCTGCATCCCGCCGTCCACCGCGAGTGCGGTTCCCGTGACGCTCGCCGCGGCCGGGCTCGCCAGGTACACGATGGCCGCGGCGACCTCCTCCGCGGTGACCAGGCGGCCCATCGGCTGCCGCGCGTTCAGCGCCGCCCGCTCCGCCACCGGATCGGGAGCGCGGTTCAGGAGCCGGCCGACCCAAGGGGTGTCGGCGGTACCCGGGTTCACGCAGTTGACGCGGATGCCCTCGCGGACGTGGTCGGCGGCCATGGCGAGGGTGAGGGCCTGCACGGCTCCCTTGCTCGCGCTGTACAGGGCGCGCTGGGGGAGGCCGGCGGTGGCCGCGATGGAGCACGTGTTGACGATCGCCGGGCTGTCGGAAGCCCGCAGCAGCGGCAGGGCTGCCCGGGTGGTGCGGACGATGCCCAGGACGTTGACGTCGAGTACGCGGTGCCATTCCGTGTCGGCGTTGTCCTCGACGGTGCCGGCGGCGCCGATGCCGGCGTTGTTGACCAGGATGTCGAGGCCGCCGAGGTCGTCGGCCGCGGCGGCGACGGCGGACCGTACGGAGGTGTCGTCCGACACGTCGGCGAGGTGGGCGCGCAGGGGCCGGTCGACGGCGGAGGGGTCGAGGTCCAGGACGGCGACTTCGGCGCCGCGTGCGGCCAGCAGCTCCGCGGTGGCCCTGCCGATGCCCGAGGCGCCCCCGGTCACCAGGGCCTTGAGTCCGGTCAGTTCGCTCATGCGTGGCTGCCCTTCTGCTGCTCGGCGGCGGCGCGGTCGGCTGCCCAGAAGTCGCCGTCGGGGTAGCGGTATGCGGCGATGGAAGCAGCGTGCATGCGGGACGAGAAGCCGGGTGCGGTGGGGACCGTGTAGTGGCCGTTCGCCATGACTACGGGGTCCTCGAAGTGCTCGTGGAGGTGGTCGACGTATTCGATCACCCGGTCCTCGGTGGTCCCCGAGAGGGCCACGAAGTCGAACATCGAGAGGTGGCGCACGAGTTCGCACAGTCCGACGCCGCCCGCGTGCGGGCAGACCGGTACGCCGTACTTGGCGGCGAGGAGGAGGACTGCGAGGTTCTCGTTCACTCCGCCCACGCGGGCCGCGTCGATCTGCAGTACGTCGATCGCCTCCGCCTGGAGGAGTTGCTTGAACACGATGCGGTTCGGCACGTGCTCGCCGGTGGCGACCTTGACGGGTGCGACGCCCCGGCGGACAGCGGCGTGGCCGAGGATGTCGTCGGGGCTGGTGGGCTCCTCGATCCAGTACGGGTCGGACTCGGCGAGCGCCTTGGTCCACTCGACGGCCTCGGCGACGTTCCAGCGCTGGTTGGCGTCGATCGCGATGCGGATGTCCGCGCCGACAGCCGCACGCGCCGCGCGCAGCCTGCGGACGTCGTCTGCCAGGTCCGCGCCGACCTTCAGCTTGATCTGCGTGAAGCCGTCCGCGACCGCCTGTTCGGCGAGCCGCACCAGCTTCTCGTCGGAGTATCCGAGCCACCCGGGAGAGGTGGTGTAGCCGGGGTACCCCCGCTCCAGCAGCAGGGCCTCGCGGGCGAAGGCGCCCTCCTTGCCCTCGCGCAGCAGCTTCAGGGCGTCGTCGCGGTTGAGCGCGTCCTCGATGTACCGGTAGTCCACCTGGTCGGCGAGCCACTCCGGTTCCGCGTCGGCGAGTAGTTTCCAGACCGGCTTGCCGGCGCGTCTGGCCGCCATGTCCCACACCGCGTTGACGACGGCGCCGACCGCCATGTGCATCACGCCCTTCTCGGGGCCGAGCCAGCGCAGTTGACTGTCGTCGTTCAGGGCGCGGCTCACCGTGCCCGGGTCGGCGCAGACGGCGTCGACGGGCAGGCCGACGACGTGGTCGCGCAGCGCGCCGATGGCCGCTGCCTGTACGTCGTTGCCGCGGCCGATGGTGAAGGTGAAGGCGTGTCCTTCGAGAGGTCCGCCCGCGCCGTCCCGGGCGTCGGTCCGCAGGACGACGTAGGCGGCCGAGTAGTCCGGGTCGGGGTTCATGGCGTCGGAGCCGTCCAACTGCCGGGAGGTGGGGAACCGGATGTCGATGACGTCCAGGCCCGTGACGCGGGCCGGGCCGCCGTGGTCGCTCATCACGCCTTCCCGAGGGTCTGTCGCAGGCGGCGGAGTCCGTCGATCGCGGTCCGCCACTCGCCGGGCCCGGCCTCCTCGACGGTCGCGGCCGGGTTGGCCGGGGTGACCGCTGCGGTCGTGGCTTCGCTGCGTCGGCTCACGGTGGGCGCCCCACTCGAATCGAATAGGATTTGGTTGTCGTGATGCTGGAGGAGGACGCGGGTCCACGTCAAGGTCCGTGCACGGACGGGCGGCATTACGCCTCGATGTGGCCGCTTTGCCGGCGCGTGATCCGTGCGCGGTCCGCACGCCCTCCATGGTCGACGGCGGAGGGATCGTATAGAACGTGAAGGTCCCATGGTTCCGGAGGCTGGTGGTCCAGCGCTCCCTGTCGGGCCACCGCGCCGTCGAACTGCTGGACCGCCGGGCGTGGACGAACTCGCGGTCCCGGTGGCGACGTCCTGGCTACGCTGACGAACCGGAGCAGCGCGGGAAAGTGGGGCGGGCGTGGCCTGCCGACCGGACCGCCCTGGACCTGCTCGATGCCCACCTGGAAGCGCTGCGGGACGGGGCGGATCTCCTGCTGCCGCAGGACCGCGTCCGCAACGAGGCGGAGAACGACGGTGGGCTCATTCAGTGGGCCCTCGACCGCCTCACGGACATGCCCCGCGAGGCGGACGACGCCTTCGTCCGTCAGGTCGGCGGACTGCTGACGGAGTTCCGCTCCCGTCGCTGCCCCTGGAACGCGGCGGCGCTGCGACTGCTCGACGACACGTACACCTTCGTGGCCACCGGACCTCGGCGGTCCGAGAACCGGGCGCACGACGGCCGTGCCGTGATGCACCGGTCGGTTCCCGACCCCCGGGGATGGATCCGACTGGACCGGGACCGCGACAACCCCGCCCGCCGCGCGGTACCGACGCAGCCGCCTGGCTGGACGCCACCGAGCTGTGGGGCACGGCGACGGTGAGGATGCTCGACGCCCTCGCGGCCCGGCAGGCCGGCGACAAGGAGACCTCTGACCGGCTGCTGGCCGAGTCCGACGAACTGCAACGGCAGGCCCGCGCCGTACGGATCGATCCCCCGCGCAACTCCTGGGGCTCGGTCCAGCCCGAGGTCGGCGACGGCGTGCTCGACGCGTTCCTCTTCCAGGCCGGCCTGAGGCTCCAGTTGTGGGACTCCGCGGGAGGCGCGGAGAACCTGGCCCTGAGGGGGACGGCTTCGGCCTCCAGCGTGGAATCAGGATCTCGACCGGCTGACCCCGCGTCACGTCAACGACGGCCGGACGGGCACCCGCTGGGCCTCCGGCTACTGGGACGACGAGTGGGTGCAGAGCGAGCTCGCCCACCCCGGCGAAGGTCGCGGCGGTGACCGTCACCTGGGAGAGCGCGTGTGCGACGGAGTGCACCGTCCGGACCTCCACGGACGGCGTGACCTGGAAGACCGTGTCCACGCAGCGCCCGGACGGCTGCGGCAACGACGTCGTCCGGCTCCCCGGTGACGAGGTCGTGAGCCACGTCCGTGTGCAGGGCGTCGAACGGAAGACGACCTGGTGCTACTCGATCCACGAGCTGGGGATCCTCGGAACTCCCGTCTCCTGACACACCGAGCCCGGCTCCCGGACGGGGGCCGGGTGGACACGGGCACACGACACGCCGGATTCCGCATCGGCCGCGGGCGGCACGGGTGCACAGCGAATACGGCATGCCCAATGGCGTTGACCGGCCCACCCCCTACCCGGGTATCACGCCGACCTGGCTCCCCAGTGTGACGCCTCGCCCCACCCCGCCTGCCTATCCTCTTCCCGGGACGAGACAGAGGGGGACGGACGGATGACGCGCCGCTGGGGAGCACCCCCGCGCACACGCGCGCATATGGTGGTGTCAATGACCTCAGTGGAGGAGGAGCGCCCACGCGCGCCGCTCGCGGGCGCATCCCGTTGGTGGGTGAGGCTGCTGCCGTGGGGCGTGGCGTTCGTACTGTGTGTCGCCCTGCTGCCCACCACCATTCAGGTGCTCACAGCCGACTACGGTCTGAACGGCGGTATAGCGAGCACGCTCGCCATCGCGCAGTCGGCACCACTGCTGCTCGCCGTCGTCCGCCCGCTGCATGCCTGGTACGTGATCTTCGCCGCAGACGCGGCCGGGGCGCTCGCCCTGCTCACCGTCGACTTCGAGGAGCGGCTCCTGTGGCCGTTCCCGCCCATGGAGATCGTCGGGTACATCGGCCTCTGCATCGCCCTCGCCCTGCGCGAGCGGCGCCGGACTCTGCTGCTGGTGTGGCTGGCGACGGCGGGCGCGAACGCCGGCCTGGGGTTCGTCACGCCCCACGGCACCAACGCCATGAGCCTGCTGCTGACCATCCTCAGCGGCGTCACGCTCCTGCTCGTCGCCGCGCTCCGCGAGCGGTACGAGGCGCAGCGCAGGCTGGCCGAGCAGGAGACGATCAGCGAGGCCGAGCGTGGCCGGCGGACGCTGCTGGAGGAACGCGCCCGCATCGCTCGCGAGCTGCACGACGTGGTGGCGCACCACATGTCCGTCATCACGGTGCAGGCGGACACCGCCGCCTACCGTCTCGACGGGCTGCCGCCGGACGTACGGGAGGAGTTCACCTCCATCGCGGCGACCGCGCGGGAGTCCCTCGGCGAGATGCGACGCCTCCTCGGCGTACTGCGAAACGAGGAGACACAGGGCGAGCTGGTGCCCCAGCCGGGCCTGACGCGGATCGGACAACTGGTGGAGGCGACGGTGAGGGCCGGCGTGCCGGTGGAGTTCACCCCCTGCGACGCCGACGTGCCCGAGGCGGTGGGCCTGTCCGCGTACCGCATCGTCCAGGAGGCCCTGGCGAACGTCGTGCGGCACGCGCCGGGTGCCCCGACGCGGGTGTCGGTGTCGGAGTCCGCTTCCGAGGACGGTGCCCGGCTCATCGTCCTCGTCGTCAACGGGCCGCCGCCCGGGCCGTCCGTCGCGCCGCTCGAGGAGGGCGACACGGGGCACGGCCTCGTCGGCATGCGCGAGCGGGTACGGCTCGTCGGCGGCACCCTCGACACGGGACCGCTGCCGGACGGCGGTTTCCGGGTGGCCGCCCTGCTCCCCCTGACCGAGAAGGACCTCACGTGACCACACGCGTCATCATCGTCGACGACCAGGCCATGGTGCGGGCCGGCTTCGCCGCGCTGCTGGCCGCCCAGAGCGACATCGACGTCGTGGGCGAGGCCCGCGACGGTGCGCAGGGCGTCGAGCTGAGCCGCCGCACCCGTCCCGACGTCGTACTGATGGACGTCCGCATGCCCGAGATGGACGGCCTCGAGGCCGCGCGCCGGCTCCTCTCGCCCTCGCCGGGGGTGACTCACCGGCCGCGCGTCCTGATGCTCACCACGTTCGACGTGGACGACTACGTCTACGAGGCGCTGCGGGCCGGAGCGAGCGGCTTCCTGCTGAAGGACGCGCCACCCGCCGACCTCATCTCGGCGGTACGCGTCGTGGCCTCGGGCGACGCGCTGCTCGCGCCCTCCGTGACGCGCCGGCTCATCGCGGACTTCGCACGGCAACGTCCCGTCACCCGGGGCAAGCCCGCGCTGCGGCTCAGGGCCCTGACGGAACGCGAGACCGAGGTCCTCACCCTGGTGGCCCGTGGCCGGTCCAACGCGGAGATCGCGTCGGCGCTGGTGCTGGCCGAGCAGACGGTGAAGACGCACGTAAGCCGCGTCCTCACCAAGCTCGACCTGCGCGACCGAGCCCAGGCGGTGGTCTTCGCGTACGAATCGGGGCTGGTGGCCCCGGGCGAGTAGGGCGGTCCCGGCGTTCGCACGGTCCCGGTGCCGAGTCCCTCTGTGCGATACGGCGGCAGCCGGTCCGGCCGTCCCCCACCGCCTACCGCGGTAGCACCTCCCCATTGGCTCCCGGTATGACGCCCGGAGGAAGCCGCGCACCCGCTGCCGGACACCGCCCGGGTGGACGCGGGGCTCGCGGTCGACATCGACGTGCTCACGGCACACGAGCACGGCGTCGACGTCACCTTCCACAGGGGAACCGGGCGCGGCTTGGTCCTGGACGCCGACGGGCTGCACTCCCGTACCCGGGCCGTGTGGGCCGGGCGCCCCGATGGAGGTTGCCCGAACACCTCGGGGACTCCCCTCGGAGCCGTTGGCACCCGACGACCCGGCACCCGAGCCGGCCCAGCGGCACCTGCCTCGCCAGGTGCCGCCCGGCACCGGCGGGAAAAGACGTGTCGCGGCCCACCCGAAGGAAGCTAGTGTTCACGCAGCGAGTGACTCCCGAGGAGCGAAGACATGGTCGGTCGTCCCAGCACGCGTTGACGTCGAGGCCCTGAGCGGCCGGTCATCGCGTGCTGCCCTTTGACGCGCGGCACAGCGATCCTTCTTTCCTCACCGCTGCCGGAGACGGTCGGTGCACTACGCGCACCGCTCGTGCGCCGGTCGGCGGGTCTCGTCCTGGGTCGTCCGAGGGGTCCCCCGTGCCGTCTTCTTCTTCCGCCGCGTCCGGTGCCGATCAACCTGTTCCGACCAGCCTGTGGCGGGACGGCGACTTCCGCAGGCTCTGGGTGGGCCAGACGGCCTCCCAACTCGGTGAGCAAGCGGCGCTGGTGGTTCTGCCGCTGTTCGCCGTCCTCACGCTCGACACCGGCGCCGGCCAGCTGGGCGCCCTGCGCGCGGCGGGTCAGGCGCCGATCCTGCTGCTGTCACTCTTCGCCGGGGCGTGCGTGGACAGGTGGCGGACCCGCACGCTGATGGTGCTGACGGACGCCGGTCGCGCCCTGGTTCTCGGCGCCGCCGCCGTGGCCGGCCTCCTCGGCGGTCTCGGCCTGTCGACGCTGTTCGTGCTCGCCTTCGCCGTAGGGGCCCTGTCCGTCTTCTTCGACGTGGCGTACCAGGCGTCTTCGGTACGGCTGCTGAGACGGACCCAGTTGGTGCGGGGCAACAGCGCACTCGAGGGCAGCCGGTCCGCCGCGCAGATCGGCGGTCCCGCCCTCGGCGGTGCGCTGGTGTCCTGGCTGTCGGCGCCGATCGCCGTCGCGACCAGTTCGGTGCTGTTCGCGCTGTCGTTCCTGTCCGTCCGAAGGATCCGTCGTCGCGAATCCGCCCCGGAACGCTCGGAACATCCTCCCCGGGTCTGGCGCCGGATCCACGAGGGCCTGCGCTTCGTCGCCGGCGACACCTCGCTGCGGACCGTCTGCCTCGCCTCGGCCGCCTTCCAGTTCTCCTTCGCGGCGGTGATGACCGTCTATATCCTGCACCTGCCACGGGAGCTGCACCTGTCCGGCACCGCCGTCGGGCTGGCACTCGCGGCGGTGGGCCCCGGCGCGCTCGTGGGCTCGCTGCTGGCCGCCCGCCTGCCGAACCGCTTCGGGTACGGCACCGTGCTCGTGTCCGCGGCAGCACTCGGTGACGGCGTGTTCCTGTGCGTGCCCGCACTGCACGGCAGCTCCGTGGTGACGGTTCTCGCGCTCCTCGCGGTCAATTTCGTCTTCGGGGTCTTCAGCCAGCTGGTGAACGTCACGGTCATGGCCGTCCGGCAGACCCTGACCCCGGACGGGATGCAGGGCCGCGTGGCCGCGACGATCAACTTCTTCGGCATGGGGCTCGCCCCGCTGGGCTCGCTGCTCGGCGGCTGCCTCGCGCAGGCCTGGGGAACACGCACCGGTCTCCTGGTCGCAGCCGCGGGAATGCTGCTGTCACCGGCGCTGATGGCCCTGTCCCCACTCGCCCGTCTGGGTCGAACGCTTCCCTCCCCTCGGGAGGCCTCGTCGACCCGTGAGACCGCTGCGGTCGAGACACTGTCGAAGGCGGACGGGTCCTGAGCCGAACCGGCCCGCTCGAGCTCCCGATCGTTGCGGCGGAGTCCGGCGGGAACGCTGCGCGCGCTTCCTGTCAAGTGACCACACCGCCGTGTCGATACGTGGACCCACAGCGGCGCGAGAATCGCTGAGTACCGCGGTGGCCGTGCGTGCCGCCGAGTCCGACCGGACGGCCGGCTGCGGCTTGAGGTCACGTTCCAGGATCTGCGGCACGCCGAGTGGGCACTGTGGCAGCTCGGCACGGATGCGGAGGCCCTGGCCCCGGAATCGTTGCGGACCGCTCCGCGTGAGCGCGCCGCCGCGATGGTCGCCCGCTACGGGGAGTCTTCCTGAAGGGCCCGGCCGCCCCGGAGCACACCGGGACCACGAGCGACGTCTCAACGGGTTACGGCCGGCCGTCGTCCACCTCAGTGATCGTCAGCTCGGGGACGCGTGACGTTTCACACACATCCATCTCGCTCCGCCAACTCCGCACCGCAGACGGCGTTTTGCCGGATGTGTCTCACGTCACCCGCTGGGTAGACATGAGCAAAACGGACATGTCCTGGGTTCAACAATAGCCGGTTCGCACTTCGTGCAGAACACTCATAAGCGCTGCCAGTACGACAGTTCGGACCAAAGAGAGCATGCGCTGACATGACCCACTCCCCCGAAACGCCTGAAGTACCGATACGCCCGTACACGGTCACCGCCGCCGAGGTCGTCCCCGGAGATCTGCTCGCCCTGTCCCACGAGGACGCGGCTCAGCACCGGTGGCACGTGGTCACGCACACGCAGCCCGCGTCCCCGGAGGTGATCCTGGCCGTGCTGCGTCCGCCGCTGGGCGGGGTGGACCACGAGGAGGAGCTGCGGCGCGAGCAGCGGGTGACCGTCGCCGGGCGGCGGCTCGACGTGGCAGCGGTACCCCTGGTGAGCTCGCCGGCCCTGGACGACGTCGAGTTCCGCGACGGGGACCGGATCACCCGCCTTCGCGCCGTCGACCCGCAGGCCGAGCACGTGACGTACGTCCGCCGCTGGGGTGCCTGGCACCGGGACACCGAACAGGACGCGGACGGCGGCGTGACCGACGCCGATGTACGCCGGTGGGCCGCCGAGGCCGACCGGGAGGGCAACGTCGTACGGCACGACCCGCGCCCCGTACGGGAGGCCGAGGCGGCCGGAGTGCGGCGCGTCGTCGTCACCGGGCTCGGCGCCGTCACCCCGCTGGGCGTCGGTACCGGCGAGTTGTGGCGAGGCCTGCTCGAAGGGCGCCACGGCATAACGGAGTTGGCGGACGAGGAGTTCGACGGACTGCCGGTGCGGATCGCCGGGACCGTGCCGGTGGACCCGGCCGGGCTGCTGCCCCGGCAGGCCGCGCGGCGGATGAACCGCGCCGCCCAGTTCGCCGTGCTGGCCGCGCGTGAGGCCTGGGCCGACGCCGGGTACGCGGACGGCGGTACCCGCGAGAGCGGGCTCGCCCCGGAGCGGGTCGGAGTGAGCCTGGGCGCCATCCTCGGGGACGCGTCGGTGCTGGTCGGCGGGGACCGGAAGCTGCGGGAGAAGGGGCCGCGCGGTGTCTCCCCGCTCACCACTCCCATGACCGTTCCTTCGCAGGCGGCCTCGCAGGTCTCGCTCGACCTGCACATCACCGGCGAGGCCCGCACCGTCACCAGCGCGTGCGCCTCCGGCACCGAGGCGATCGGGCAGGCCGTCGACCGTATCCGGTACGGCCGGGTCGACGTGGCCCTCGCGGGCGGCGCCGAGGCGGTCGTCACGCCGGCGATCATGGCGTCCTTCGCCGCCATGCGCGCACTGGCCGAGGGCGACCCGAACGCGGGTTCGCCGTCCCGCCCGTTCGCCAAGGACCGTGACGGCTTCGTCAACTCCGAGGGCGCGGGGATACTCGTGCTGGAGTCCGAGGAGCACGCCCGCGCCCGCGGGGCGCACATCTACTGCGAGGCCGCCGGCTGGGGTCTGTCCGCCGACGCCCACCACGTCGCGGCCCCGGATCCGTCCGGCGACGGCATCGCGCTGGCGCTGCGGCGGGCGGTGCGGGACGCCGGCGGCCGGATCGAGGACGTCGTCCATGTCAACGCGCACGCCACCGCAACCGTCGACGGCGACCTCGCCGAGGCACGGGCGGTGCGTGGCGTGCTGGGGCGACGCCAGGTGCCGGTCACCGCTCTCAAGGGCCACCTGGGGCATCTCCAGGGCGCTGCGGGCGGGGTCGAGGCCGTCGCCGCCGTACTCACCCTGCACCACGCGGTGGTGCCTCCCACGGTCGGTTGCGCCGACATCGACGACGCCGTCGACCTGGACCTCGTCCGCGGCGAACCGCGGGCCCTCCCGGCCGCGGGCGACCTGGTCCTGAGCAACTCCTTCGGCTTCGGCGGTCACAACGCGGTACTGGCTCTGCGCCGGGTGAGCCGACCGGCTGAGTAGGGGTGAACCGGGGGTGTCCCCTCTGGATGTAGTACGTGCCGTTGGGTACGCCGGTGATGTCGAAGGACTGGCCCGGCAGGTCCTGGGAGTACGTGTCGCCGGAGCCGACGTCCAGCACCTCGCGGACGGAGATACGAGCGTCAACGGTGGTGAGGTGCCGACCCGAGCGGGCCGTGTGCGCCCCGTGTCGGGACGGAGGTTCCCGCAGCGCACGGGCCTCGACTTCACCGGCGAGGCCGTCGCGCTCGGCCCGGCCGCGACCGGCCCCGCCGTGGGCGACCGCATCTGGGGCATCATGCCCCGTACCTCCGGCTTCGGCGCGGCCGAGTACGTCGCGGTCCGCCCGCGGCAGCTGGGGCGGATCCCGAAAGGGCTCGACGTCGTCGAGGCGGCCGCGCTGCCCGCGGGCACCACGGCGATCACGGCGCTGCGCGACAAGGCACGGCTGCGCCCCGGCGAGCGCCTCCTCGTGCGCGGCGCGGCGGGCGGCGTGGGCCATGTCGCCGTCCAGCTGGGCAAGGCGATGGGGGCGCACGTCACCGGGCTGGCCCGTGCGGACAACCTCGGCCCAGTCCACCGCCTCGGCGCCGACGAGGCCTACGACTACCGCGCCACCGACCCGGCCGACGCCGGCGGGTACGACGTGTTTCTCGACACCATGGGCAAGGACTTCGAGGCCCACCGACGGCTCCCCGGTCCCGCCGGCCGCATGGAGACGATCGCCTTCGACGTGGAACGCCCGGTCGGCTCCCTCGGCTACCTGCTGGCCAGTGCCGCGCACGGCCGCCGCCGGGTGCGCTTCTTCAGCGGCAATCCGAGGACCGCGCTCTTCAACGACCTCGCGGCCCACGTCGCGGACGGCGCGATCCGTCCGGTCGTGGACACCGTGTCCCCGCTCGAGGAGATCGGCGCGGCCCATCGGGCGCTCGAAGCGGGCGGTGTGCGGGGCAAGTTCGTCGTGCGGGTCGACTGACGGCCCGAGTCCGGACCAGGTGGCCGGCGGGCGGGGTCGGACCACGTCGGCGGCGGTGTCGGTGGGTCACGCCGATCTCAGGAGGTTGTTGTAGAGGCGCCTGAGGTGTTTGGCCACCGGGCACTTCGCACCGTCCGCCTCGCATTGACGGCAGGTCCGAAGGTGGTGTTCGTAGTCCTCGCGCGCCTGCTCGAGTCGGTCGTACGACGGGTTCATCCGGCTGCTTCCTGTCGGTCGTCCGGGCACCCGGGATCACGGGCGCACGGGGAGGGGTGAGCTACCTCAAGTGGTCGGTGAGGCACCGAAATCAACTTTGATCTTGTTACTTGCAGTAGAGCAAGCCGAGCCGGGGCATCGTGCCCGCGCGGACCGGCCGGCAGGCTTCCCGGACGGGCCGAACGCGCACCGGGCACCGGAGGCGGCGCCATTCACCTCGTGGTCGCTCTTCCGTCGCCGCCCCAGGGTCGCCGCCACCGCGACGGCACCGGAACGACGTCTTGTGAACGCGTGCACGAACGGTCTCCTTCGTCAGGGAGCGGCGCAGCCGAAACAACCGCGGCGCTCCCACCACTGGGCCGATGTGACATGTTCACGAGGGGAGGCGGAGGCCAGGCGTCGCGTCGGCCACTCAATTCGCCGCCGCGGTCGCGGCCGTACCCCCGGCGGGTGCCGCCGCGCCGCCCGAGGTAGGCCCCCGGGCCGAGACCCCGGCGATGTTCGACGACGACGAGGGCGGGAACGCCGACGCCGACGACCCCGCGATCTGGCGCAACGCGGCCGATCCGGACGCCAGCCTCGTCATCGCCACGGCCAAGGAAGGCGGTCTGCGGGTCTACGACCTCGACGCCCGGGAGGTGCAGTCGATACCCGCGCCCGCAGCACCCGGAGCGGACCATGCCCCTGGTCGCTTCAACAACGTCGACCTGGTGCACGGCATGTCCCTGGGCTCGGGCGCAGCGGACCTGGCCGTGGTCAGCGACCGCGGCAGCGACAGACTGCGCGTCTACCGTGTCGACGGTGACCGGCCCGGCGCCCCGCTCACCGATGTCACGGACGCCTCCGCGCCGTGGATCTTCTCCGGCTCCCAGGAGGAGGTCGACGAGGAGAGCACCGCGTACGGCCTGGCGACGTACACCGACGCCGCGACCGGCAAGTCCTACGCCCTCGTCAGCCAGAACGCCACCACCCGGGTCGCCCTGCTGGAGCTGACCGCGACCCGGGGCGGCACGGTCTCCTATCGGAAGGTCCGCACCGTGGACCTGCCCGCCGCGTTCACGATGCCCGACGGCTCGAAGTGGTCTCCCTGCGGCGAACCCGGAGAAGGGCCGCAGGTCGAGGGCATGGTCGTCGACCCGGAGACGGGCACGCTCTTCGC
The DNA here is from genome assembly GCF_014649815.1 of Streptomyces mutabilis. Taxonomy (GTDB): domain Bacteria; phylum Actinomycetota; class Actinomycetes; order Streptomycetales; family Streptomycetaceae; genus Streptomyces; species Streptomyces mutabilis. The sequence continues at coordinate 25,035 of NZ_BMTT01000003.1, forward strand.
CGGGCAGGAGGACGTCGGCATCTGGCGCCTGCCGGCCGACCTGCGGGGCAGGCCCGTGCTGCAGGACAAGGTGCGCGAGTACGGCGTTCCCGCCCGGTACGACGAACCGTCCGACGAGTGTGTGGCGGGCGAGGACCCCGGCTTCGGGGGCGACCGCGTGTCCGCGGACGTCGAGGGGCTGACCCTTCTGAAGCAGGACGACGGGGACGGCTACCTCCTCGCCTCCAGCCAGGGCGACGACACCTTCGTCGCCTACGACCGCGAGCGGTCCGACGGCCACGAGTACGAGGGCGGCTTCCGGGTGACCGCCGCGTCCGAGGCGCTGGACGGCTCCGAGGAGTGCGACGGCGCGGACGTACTCGCCGAACCGCTCGGCGCCAAGTACCCCGACGGCCTGCTCGTCGTCCAGGACGGCCACATGGCTCCTGAGGACGGCGAGCGGGAGGCGACGGGCTTCAAGTTCGTCGACCTCGCCGACGTCCTGGAAGCCCTCGACGACTGACGCGTATGCGGCGGCCCGGAGCCGGGTCACCGCTCACGGCGCCCCCCGGAACGCGCCGGTCACCGGCGCGCCATGGCGCCGGTGACCGGCGCCGGTGACCGTCGGCCCTGCCTCGGGCGCCCGTTCCGTACCCTGGCCGCATGCGCATGCGCCCCACTCTGAGCTGGACCCCCGCCGAGGACCTGCCGCCGGGCACCACCGACCTCCAGCCGGTCGCCGACGCCCTGGGAGCCGGTGGTGTGCTCGTGCTGAGCGGGGCCGGGATCTCGACGGAGTCCGGCATCCCCGACTACCGGGGCGAGGGCGGGAGCCTGAGCCGGCACACCCCCATGACCTACCAGGACTTCACCGCCGGCGCCACGGCCCGGCGCCGGTACTGGGCGCGCAGCCACCTCGGCTGGCGCACCTTCGGCCGCGCCCGTCCCAACGCGGGGCACCGGGCCGTCGCCGCGTTCGGACGGCGCGGCCTGCTCGCTGGTGTGATCACCCAGAACGTCGACGGCCTGCACCAGGTCGCCGGCAGCGAAGACGTCGTGGAACTCCACGGAAGCCTGGACCGGGTCGTCTGCCTCTCCTGCGGCGCCTTCAGCCCGCGCCGTGAACTCGCCCGACGGCTCGAGGAGGCCAATCCGGGCTTCGATCCGGTGGCCGCGGGCATCAACCCGGACGGTGACGCGGACCTCACCGACGAACAGGTCGGGGACTTCCGGGTGGTGCCCTGCACGATCTGCGGCGGCATCCTCAAACCGGACGTCGTCTTCTTCGGGGAGAACGTCCCGCCGCGGCGCGTCGAGCACTGCCGCGCGCTGGTACGGGAGGCCACCTCTCTGCTGGTGCTGGGATCGTCGCTGACGGTGATGTCCGGCCTGCGTTTCGTCCGCCAGGCCGCCGAGGCCGGGAAGCCGGTGCTGATCGTCAACCGGGACCCGACCCGGGGCGACCGACACGCCCTCGCCCGGGTATCGGTCCCCCTCGGAGCGGCCCTCACCGGCGTGGCGGACCGGCTGGGCATCCCGGTCGGCGACGACGGACCGGGCCGTCCGGCGGCGGCCCCGCCCACCTCATAGGCCCGGAACGGTCACCAGGCCCGCGCTCGAATGCGCTCCCTCAAGCGCTCCCGAGTCCAGATCCGTGTGCAGCAGATGGTGGTCCGAGTACGGGGTGGGGTGCACACGCTGTTCCACGGAGCCGAGGCCGCGCAGGAAGACGTAGTCGAACCGGCTGTTCCAGTCGGTGGTCGGCTCGCACGTGGCACCGGGGGACGGAAGGCACTCGGCGTCCGAGCCCGCGGCCAGTTCCCACAGCGGGGAGAGCTCGGGAGCGTCCGGTACGGCGTTGAAGTCGCCCAGTACGATCGCGCGGTCGTACCGGGCGACGGCCGCGGCGAGCACCCCGGTCTGGTGAGTCCGTACCGGCTGCTGACGCCGGTGGGCGAGGTGGGTGTTGAAGACCCGTACCGTGTGGCCGCCCACCACGGTGGTGACCGCCATGTACCCACGGTCCTCGGAGCCGCCGTCGGGGTACTCCACGCTGACGCGGTCGGTCATCGGTGACGCGGACAGGATCGCCTGTCCGAAGGCCCCCGGGTTCCACGGCGTGCCCCCGCAACGGCTCCGCTTCTGGAGCACCGTCCCGTACTCGACGTGGTAGACCAGCCCGTAGAGGCTCTCCAGGTAGGCCCGGATCTGCTCGACGTCGCGGACGCACGCTTCCTGGAGGCCGATGACCTGAGGCGCCCGGGTGGCGATGTCCGCGGCCCGGTCGACGTTGCTCACCTCGCAGGGGTTGCAGATGTTCCAGGTCATGACCCGGTTCGGTACGACGTCGTCGGCGGCGCCGGCCGGCAGCGGTCCGGCGAGGAGGGCACCGACCGGGGCGCTGGGGCCGAGGAGCACGAGACAGACCAGGGTCATGGTCCCCGCGAGCAACCGCGTCCCCCTCGCGAACACCGCCGCCCCCTTCGCTGTGGCCACACCTGGCATCCGACGTATGCACGCACGAGACTACGGGACAGCAAGCGGCGGCCTGCCGGCAAGGCGTGGGACGGCCACGCGTCGGCCCACGCCCGCCCCACCGTGCGTCAGGGCTACGGCCGGTCGTCGATCCAGGTCAACTTGTGCCCGTAGAGCACGCGCTGGCAGTAGTCCGTGCCCGTCGGGTCACTCGGGTCCCGGTCCGCCGTGCAGTCGGCCGCCGCCCCCGGACGGTGCTCGGAGACGGACCACAGCCGTCCGGAACCGCGCTCGACGTACGTGTCCTCGGCACCACGTGCCGTCTTGACCGCCTGGCCGACCGGGACCAACTGGCCGTCGCTCCACTCGTGGCGCCACAGGCTGCCCGGCTCGTCCGTGCCCTTGGACTCGTTCACGTAGAGCGTCCCGTCGTACGCCGCCGCGCCCTGTGCGCCGCCGTTGGTCATCGGCAGGTAGTTGGCCCAGCCCTGCGCGGGTACGTCGACCGAGCGTCCCGCCAGGTCGGCGACCGGATAGGAGGCGACGCGGCCGGTCGACGGGTAGCCGCTCTCCGGACGGCAGTACTCACCCATGATCAGCCGGTCCGGGACCGTACTGCGGTCCAGGGAGATGTACGAGGCCTTCGGCGCGCCGGTGGAGACGCAGGCGTAGGAGCCTTTGGGGTTGCTCTGGGTGGCCTTGAACCTCCACGCGGCCACCTGCGGCATGACGTAGCGGTAACCGAAGCTGTACCAGACGTTGTTGTGCCGGCCGACCTTCGTCTTGTCCTGGACGTCGGCGGTGGTCTTCACGCCGTCGCTGTCGGCGCCCATCGCGTCGTTCGTGCTCGCGTCGCCGTCCGGGTTCAGGTCCATGATGTAGCGCATGTCGAAGACGCGCAGGCCGTTGCGGGTATCCGCGACATAGAGGTAGTTGCCGTACCAGACGATGCCGCCGGCGTGGACGCCCTTCTGGATCGGGTACTCGGAGGCGTGCAGCCCGTCGAAGGAGATGTGGTCGGCCGAGTTCACGTACGTCCAAGCCAGCAGGACGTGCCGGTACTTGACCTCGGGGCTGCCGGTGGCCGGGTTCGTGCGGCTCTGCACGAAGGTGACGCGGACGCCCTTCTGGTTGCAGGCGTCGTTGCTCTCCAGCTCGCCCGCGGTGCAGTCGCCGCCCGGGTCCGGATCGTCCTCCCTACCCGGGTCCCAGCCGTCGTAGGAGGCGAACAGCTGGATGTTCCCGGCGGCGCCCCACAGCTCGTTGTCCTTGGCGTCGGAGACGCCCGTGAAGCCCTGCGGGATCCATTCGCGCGAGACGGAGTCGTCGTTCTCCAGGCAGTACTTGAGATCGGGGTCCGGCGCGGTGCCGAACGGGTCGCGTGAGCACCACGGCCGGGCGTCGCGGTTCGCGCCGACCAGCAGGTTCTGCACGCCCGACTTGGGCAGCACCGAGTCGAGGCGGGTGACCCGCCGCGTGGTCTCGGCGTTCATCGCGCCGGGCGACAGCGTGAAGTCGCCGGGCGCGGCCTCGTCGCCGGGGCCGGTCCAGTCACGGGTGGGGCTCGGCGAGGGGGTGCCCTCGTCGGCGCGCGGCTCCTGGATCCAGGAGTCCGGTACGTCCGGCGGAAGGTCGTCGGCGTGACCGGGCACCGCGAGGCCGGTGAAGGCGAGCGTGGCCGCGGCGGCGCTCGTGAGCCAGGCACGACGTATTCGGCTTCTCAGCATGTGAGGAAGGTCCTCCGTTGTCCGCTCGGCACTTCGAGTCGAACGGAGGCTCCCAAAACACGTGTACGTGCACAATGTTGATTACGCGCCAGGTATGGCCCGGCTCGTACTGACGGCGCCCTCCCCGACCGCCCTCGGACCGACGATCACCCGCTGCGACCTCCGGACACCCGGCCGCGAGACCGCGCCGGACGAAGCCGGGAACGAGCGTGGCACGGAGCAGAAACCGCCCGGCGACCTGAGCCCCTCCGACGTCGGACCACGGACCCGGGGTACCTGGAGAGCGGGCGGCTTGGCCCGGCGTGCGGCCGGGCCCGGCGGCCCTCCCCGCCGTCCACGAGGCAAGGAGCACTCATGCGGTACCGCGAGCTCGGCAGCTCGGACCTGGAGGTCTCGGCGCTCTCCCTCGGGTCATGGACGGGCATCACGCACCGCTGATCCGCGGCCGCCGGTGATCAGTGGCCCCCGGTGATCAGCGTCCGCCGATGGGGTCGAGAGCCAGCGCTGCGAACGTGGCCAGCCAGTGGTCGGTGGTGAAGTCACCGCGTTCCACAGCCGGCAGGCCCGCCGCGAGGTGCGCGTCGGCCGCCTCGCCCAGCCGGGTGCGGGCCGGCCCGTCCGGCAGGGCGTCCGCGAGGGAGCGCAGCGCGGCCGCCCTGCTGAGGGTCAGGCCCAGCAGGTGGCCGATCTGCGGGTCGGCGTGGTCGGAGACGACGGGTACGTCCAGCAGCGGGCACGGGGCGTCGGAGCGCAGCGCGGGCAGGAAGCGGTCGAGCCAGGCCCCGAACGTCTCCTCCGGGAGCACCCGGCGCATGGCATCGGCCTCGCTCAGCGCCGGGGACAGGAAGTCCTGCCCGGACGGTTCCCAGTGTGCGGGCGCGTCGTGGTCGTCACCGAACCAGGTGAGGAGGCGTTCGCGCACCGCGCGGTCGGTCGCGGCCGACAGTTCCGCCGAGTCGAGCGCGAGGCCCAGCGCGAAGGCGCTGTTGGGGTGGTTGCCGTGGCGTACGGGATACGTGGCCTTGGGCAGCCAGTCGGCCAGCAGCCCGTCGGCGGCGGCGACGGCCGGCTCCAACGCCGCGGCCCAGCGGGCACCGGCCTCCCCCGGCAGGGCTCGGCACTCGGCGGCGAGGGCCAGCAGCCACGCCCAGCCGTAGGGCCGCTCGAAGGAGGGCCGGTTGCGGAGGTAGGCGGCTTCGACGGCCAGGTTGCCGGGGGTGAGGTGCCGGTCGAGTACGGCGACGGCCTGCTCGGTGTCCGGCAGTGCGGGCGTCCCGCCGTGGCGGCGCAGCAGGCGGACGAGCAGCCAGTGCATGTGGACCGAGGAGTGCCAGTCGTAGGCGCCGTAGAAGGCCGGGTGCAGTGAGCGGGGGGCGAGGTGCTCGTCGGGTGAGGTGATCAGGTGGGCGGGGAAGTTGGGGTACTCGCGGGTGATGTTGGCGAGGGCGAGCCGGGCGAAGGGCGCGGCGTGGGTGCTCAGCGGCATCAGTGGGTGGCTCCTTCGGTGACCTTGAGGTCCCGCTCGGCCGGGGTGCGGGCCGCGGTGGCCAGCAGGGCGCGCAGGCCGTGGGCGACGGTGGCGGGCGGCAGGGACGGCGCGGTGCCGTCGGTGACCTGTTCCGGTGCCCAGGGCACGTGGACGAAACCGCCCCTCACGTGCGGGAACTCGGTGGCGACGAGGTGACCGAGGCCGTAGGCCACGTGGTTGCAGACGAAGGTGCCGGCCGTGTTGGAGACGGCGGCCGGGACGCCGGCCTCGCGTATCGCGGCGACGCACGCCTTGATGGGGAGGGTGGAGAAGTAAGCGGCGGGGCCGCCCTGGACCACCGGTTCGTCGATGGGCTGCCGGCCGGCGTTGTCGGGGATGCGGGCGTCGTCGAGGTTGACTCCGAGGCGTTCCACGGTGACGCCGGGGCGTCCGCCCGCCTGGCCCAGACAGAGCACCAGGTCGGGGGTGTGGGCGCGGACGGCGTCGCGCAGGACGTCGAGGGACTCCCCGAAGACGCAGGGCAGTTCGGCGGCGGTGACGTCGAGCCCGGCGGGCGGTTCGGCGGCCACCAGGGAGGCCGCTTGCCAGGAGGGGTTCACGCGCTCGCCGCCGAAGGGGGCGAAGCCGGTGATGAGGACACGGGTCATGAGCATTCCTTGCGGGTCGAGCGGGCGCCGGCCGTTACGGGAGCCCCGGGGGCTCAAAAGGCGAAGAGCGCCATGATCACGGTGCAACAGCCGAGCAGCGCGATGCCCGTCGGCAGCTGGGCCTTGATCGGGCCGTACTGGTCCTTGAGCTCGAGCAGGGTGGCCGGGACGATGTTGAAGTTGGCGGCCATCGGGGTGCACAGCGTGCCGGCGAAACCGGCCAGCATGCCGATCGCGAGGACGGCGGGCTCGTTGCCGTGCATCTGCTGGATGAGGATGGGCCAGCCGATCGCCGCGGTCATCACGGGGAACGCGGCGAAGGCGTTGCCCATGATCACGGTGAACAGGAACATGCCGACGCAGTACGCGATCACCGCGAGGTACTTGGAGTCCTCCGGCAGGACATCGTTGACGATCCTTCCGACCTGGTCGCCCACGCCCGCGGCGGCGAAGATCGAGCCGAGTACGGCCAGGAGCTGGGGCAGCAGCAGGGCGGAGCCCATCGCCTCCAGCATGGAGCGGCCGGAGTGGAGCGGGACGGTCACCTTCTTCTCTCCGGTGATCAGCATGCCGACGACGAGGGCGGCGACGCAGCCGAGGCCGAGCCCGAGAAGCGTGGCCTTGCCCGATTCGAACAGGCCGGACTCGTCCAGCACGGACGCGCAGACGATGGCGACGAGCGGGATGGTCAGCGCGGGGATGAAGATCTTGCTGCCCAGCCGGGCGGCGGACGCCTCACGCTGCTCGCCGGTGGTGGTGACCGGGACGCCCTTGCCGAGGAAGTTGAACCCGGCGAGCACGATCAGGGTCAGGACGGCGACGCCGAGCGGTTCGGCGGGCAGGGTCCAGCCGCCGTTGCCGGCCGTGGCGTTGGCGACGCCGGTGCCGTAGGGGAAGGTGAGTCCGAGCAGGCCCCAGAATGCGGCGGACGTCCAGCGCTTGGGGTTGCTGCGGTCGGTGGCCATCTGGACGGCCATGACGACGAAGACGAGGCCTATCAGCCAGTACAGCCATTCGACTTTGATCACTTGTCGGCCCCCTCGGGAAGCGGCAGGTCGTGCTCGGCGGCGGCGACGGCCATCTCGCGTTCCAGCTGCTTGTCCATGAGCAGCAGCCGGGCGCCGTGGATGACGAAGGCGCAGACCGCGAGCGGTATCGCCCACAGGGCCAGCTGGGTCGGTTCGATCTCCTGGTGGTACGTGGAGTTCACGAAGCCGGTGATCAGCAGGATGGAGCCGATGGCGATGAAGCAGTCCTCGCCGAAGAAGACGCCCACGGTGTCGGCCGACGCGGAGTAGGACCGCACCTTCTCGCGCAGCCGGTCGGGCAGCTTCGCTCCCGTGGAGCGTTCTGCGGCGGCCTCGGCCATGGGCGCCACCAGGGGCCGCACGGTCTGCGCCGGACCGCCGATGCTGTTCAGGCCGAAGGCCGCCGTGACCTGCCGGACCAGCAGGTAGACGGTGAGGAAGCGGCCGGCACTGAGCTTGCCCAGGCGGCCGATGAGATTGCGGGCCTGCTCGCGCAGGCCGTAGCGCTCCAGCAGGCCGATCACCGGGAGCACGATGGCGTAGACGGTGACGGAGCGGCTGTCGGCGAAGGAACGGCCGAAGGCCGCGAGGACCTCCAGCGGGTTCATCTTGCCGAGCAGTCCGGTGACGATACCGGCGACGCCCACCACGAGGACGGGGTTGCGGCGCGTGACAAATCCGAGGATCACCACGACCACACCGAGCAGAACGATCATTCGGTGGCCTTCAGGCATGAGGGGGCAGGGCACGGATCCGGGACGAACAGAACCAATGCTTCACCGGTCCGGACCACAGCCCCAGATGCGTGGCAGATGCACGGACACTAGCTATCGTTCAACGATCTAACAAGGGCGGTATCCTTATTGACCTCTTGTCGAATCGTTCAACGATCGTCTACGTTCGTGGTGTGATCGACCTCAACGCAGATCTCGGTGAGGGCTTCGGCCGCTGGACCCTCACCGACGACGACGCTCTCCTGTCCGTCGTCACCAGCGCCAACGTCGCCTGCGGCTTCCACGCCGGCGACCCCTCGGTGATGCGCCGCGTCTGCGACCTCGCCGCCGAACGCGGTGTGCGGATCGGGGCCCAGGTGTCCTACCGCGACCTGGCGGGCTTCGGCCGACGCGCCATGGACGTACCCGCCGAGGAACTGGCGGCCGAGGTGGCGTACCAGATCGGCGCGCTCAAGGTCTTCGCCGAGGCCGCCGGGGCGGAGGTGGCCTACGTGAAGCCGCACGGCGCGCTCTACAACCGCACCGTCCACGACGCCGGCCAGGCCCGCGCGGTCGTGGCCGGCGTGCGGCTCGCGGGCGGCGCGCTGCCCGTGCTCGGCCTGCCGGGCTCCCTGCTGCTCGCCGCCGCCGCGGACGCCGGGCTCACGGGTGTCCCCGAGGCATTCGCGGACCGGGCCTACACCCCGCAGGGCACCCTCGTGTCCCGGCGCGAGCCGGACTCGGTGGTGACGGACGAGGACGCCGTGGTCCGGCGAGCGCTCGCGTTCGCTGTGCGCGGCTCGGTCGAGGCCGTGGACGGTACGACCGTCGAGGTCACCCCCCGTTCGCTGTGCGTGCACGGCGACACGCCGAACGCCGCGAGGATCGCGACACGGGTGCGGGAGGCACTGGAGACGTCGGGGGTCTCGATCGGGGCGTTCGCGTGACCCGAAGCCCGATCCTCACGGCACGTCCCGTCGGCCGGCACGCGCTGCTCGTCGAGCTCTCCGACGCCGGGGGCACCGCGGCCTTCCACGCCGAAGTGCTGCGCCGTCGGGCCGCCGGGACGCTGCCGCCCGTCGAGGAGGTGGTGCCGGGAGCGCGCACGGTCCTGCTGGACGGCGTCGGGGACCCGGAGGCACTGGCCCGCGGGCTCGCCGAGTGGCAGGTCCCGCCCGCAGCTGACGACGACGGGGAAGTCGTGGAGATTCCCGTGCGCTACGACGGGCCGGACCTCGCCGAAGTGGCGGCCCTGTGGGGGGTCGCACCGGAAGAGGTCGCCGCGCTCCACACCGCCCACGCGTACCGGGTCGCGTTCTGCGGATTCGCCCCAGGCTTCGGCTACCTCACCGGACTCCCCGAGGAACTGCACGTGCCCCGCCGGGCCACGCCCAGGACCCGGGTGCCGGCCGGTGCGGTGGCCCTCGCCGGCCCCTACAGCGCCGTCTACCCCCGCGCCACGCCTGGCGGATGGCAGCTGATCGGGACCATGCCCGACCCCGGGCCGCTGTGGGACCCTGGGCGGGAGCGTGCGGCGCTGCTCGCGCCGGGGACGCGCGTGCGGTTCGTCGTGGCGGACGCCGGACCCGCGGCGGTGGCGGCATGACGGCCGAGCTCACCGTCGTGCGGGCCGGCGCGCTCACCACGGTGCAGGACGCGGGCCGGCGCGGGTACGCCCATCTGGGAGTGCCCCACTCCGGGGCCCTGGACACGCCCGCGATGGGGCTCGCCAACCGGCTGCTCGGCAACGACCTGGGCGCGGCCGTCCTGGAGACCACTCTGACCGGTTGTGCCCTGCGTCCCGACCGCGCCGTCACCGTCGTGGTCGGCGGCGCGCACTGCTCCGTCACCGTGGACGGGCGCCCCGCAGCCTGGGGCCTGCCGGTGCGCGTACCGGCCGGTGCGGTCCTGGACGTGGGGGCTGCGACGGCGGGCGTGCGTTCCTACGTGGCGGTGGCAGGAGGCGTCGCCGTCGAGCCCGTCCTCGGCAGCCGCTCGACGGACCTGCTGTCGGGGCTGGGCCCGGAGCCACTGCGGGACGGGATGGTCGTCCCGGTGGGTACCCCCGCTCCCCCGGTCCCCGTGCCCGTCGCCGCCCCTTGGCCGGGACCGCCCGCCGAGCTGGTCCTGCCGGTGCGGCTGGGGCCCCGCGCCGACTGGTTCCCCCCGGGCGCCCTGCGCACCCTCACCTCGGCCACGTACCGCGTCTCACCGCACAGCAACCGCATCGGCCTGCGTACTGAGGGACCGGCGCTGGAGCGGGCGTCGGCGGGTGAACTGCCCAGCGAGGGCATGGTCCTGGGCGCGGTGCAGGTCCCGCCCGACGGACGCCCCGTGATCTTCCTGCACGACCATCCGACGACCGGGGGCTACCCCGTCGTCGCGGTCGTCGCGGAGCGCGCCCTGGCCGCGGCGGCCCAGGCCTCGGTGGGGACGCCGGTGCGCTTCACCCTCGGCTGACCGGACTGTGGGCGCGCCGGCCGGCATCGGCACCGCGTCCGGGACCTGGCGGGCCGCCGCTTCACCGCGGGCGTGCTGGTGCAGGCCAACTTCGGGGGCACGCTTCGGATTCTCGGCCGCACCGTCACCGCGTCCTCCATGGGCGCCGGCGGTCTCGCACCGGCCTCCGACGCGGGTTCCTGCATGATCGTGGTGGCCACGGACGCACCGCTCGACGCACGGCAGCTCACCCGTGTCGCGCGGCGCGCGGTGTTCGCGCTGGCCCGCACGGGCGCGTCCTACAGCCATGGCAGCGGGGACTACGCCATCGCCTTCGGTACGGCGTCGGCGGCTTAGGTGGCGGACGCGGATCTCGGCCCGCTCTTCGGAGCCGTACTCGACGGCGTCGAGGAAGCGGTGCTCAACTCCCTGCTCGCGGCCACCGCGACCACCGGCTTCGGCGGACGCACGGCGCCCGCGCTCCCGGTGGACCGGCTGCTCGAGACCCTGGCCGCCCCTCCGCACCACCCTTCGGTTACCACCGGGTAGTCACACGGCGTTCCTTGCTATAAGGTCCGTCAACAAGGAGACTGCGTTACCGACGGTAATAGCAGTGCTGGGCGAGGATCGTCCCCGACTCGACTCGAGGAGCCCCTGCATGGCCATCAACATCTCGCGGCCACGGACCAAGAGCCACACCCCGGAGGAGAGCATCGCGCGGCGGCTGCTCGACTCGTCCGCGCAACTCTCCTACGACCCGCTCACCGAGGTCGACTGGGAGACTCCGCTCGACGAGACCTTCCACGGGGCCAGCCCGGAGTGGAGCACCCTCTACGGGACGCGGTACTGGAACGAACTGACCGACGCCCAGCGCAAGGCCCTCACCCGCCAGGAGGCCGCCTCGGTGGCCAGCACCGGGATCTGGTTCGAGATGATCCTCCAGCAGATGGTGCTGCGGGACATCTACGCGAAGGACCCGACGGACGACACCTTCCAGTGGGCCCTGACCGAGATAGCCGACGAGTGCCGCCACTCGATCATGTTCGCCCGCGGGGCGAAGAAACTCGGGGCGCCCGCGTACCGGCCGCACCGCTTGGCGGTCGAACTCGGCCGGCTCTTCAAGACCGTCGCGTTCGGCGAGGCGGCGTACGCCGCGATCCTGGTCGCCGAGGAGGTCCTCGACGTCATGCAGCGGGACTGGATGCGCGACGAGCGGGTGGTGCCTTTCGTCCGCACCATCAACAACATCCATGTCGTGGAGGAATCACGGCACATGAAGTTCGCCCGCGACGAGACACGCAAGCATCTCGCGCACGCCGGACGGATCCGTCGCCGAGTCCACGCCCTGCTCATCGCGGTGGCCGCCTACGTCATCGTGACCAGCATGGTGAACCGGAAGGCGTACGCCAACGCCGGGCTGGACGAGGAGCGCGCGGTCCGCGAGGCGAGGGCCAACGAGCATCACAAGTCGATGATGCGCTCCAGCTGCTCGGGGCTGATGGCCTTCCTGAGCTCCGTCGGCCTGCTCACCAAGCCCGCGCTGTTCTTCTACAAGCGCGCCAACCTCATCTGACGACCTCCCGGCGAGCGGACGACATGACCTTCGCGATCACCCAGAACTGCTGCACCGACGCCGCCTGTGTGGCCGTCTGCCCGGTCAACTGCATCCACCCGGCCCCCGGGGAACGACATTTCGGCAGCACCGAGATGCTGTACATCGACCCGGCCGCCTGCATCGACTGCGGCGCCTGCGCCGACGCCTGCCCGGTGGACGCCGTCCACCCGGCCGAGGAGCTGCCGCGGGCGCAGCAGCAGTACGCCGGCATCAACGCCGCCTACTTCGAGCGGTCCGGGCGGCCGGTGCCGCAGGGGGCGGCGGACCACGGCCCGAACTTCCACGCCTGGGGCACGCCGCACTTCGAACGCGTCCTGCCGGCCGACTTCGCACCGCTGCGCGTGGCGATCGTCGGCACCGGCCCGGCCGGGATGTACGCCGCGGAGGACCTGCTGCTGCACACCCGTTCCGTGGTCACGCTCGTCGACCGGCTCCCCGCGCCCGGCGGGCTGATCCGGTACGGCGTGGCGCCGGACCACCCGGCCACGAAGCGGATCGGCGAGACCTTCGCCCGCTTTCACACCCATCCCCGGGTGCGCATGCACCTCGGCCTCGACGTGGGCCTCCACGTCACGGCCGCGGAACTCGCCGCACACCACGACGCGGTGGTCTACGCCGTGGGGGCGTCCACCGACCGGCGCCTCGGCATACCCGGCGAGGACCTGCCCGGCAGCATCGCCGCGACCACGTTCGTCGCCTGGTACAACGCGCACCCCGAAGTCGCCCCGGACGCCGTCGCCCTCTCGGCGGACCGTGTCGTCGTGGTCGGCAACGGCAACGTCGCCCTCGACGTCGCACGCGTCCTGGTCTCCGACCCCGGGACACTTGCCGCCACGGCCGTCGCCGGCCACGCGCTGGAGGAGCTGCGCCGCAGCAAGGTGCGCGAAGTGGTGCTGCTCGGACGCCGGGGCCCGGAGCACGCCGCGTGCAGCGGCACCGAACTGCTGGCCCTGAAGAGCCTTCCGGGCGTCGACCTGGTCGTGGACGACCACGATCCACGCATCGGTGCCGCGGTCGATTCGTCCGAGGCGACGGAGAAGGCCCGTCTGTTCCGGGACCTGCCGCGTGAGGCCGTCGACTGGTCCGCGCCGCCGGACACGTCGGGGCAGAGGCGTCGCATCGTCTTCCGCTTCCACTCCGAGCCCCTGGAGATGCGCGGGGACGAGCAGATCCGGTCCGTACGGGCCACCGGTGGCGCCGGTGAGCGGGAGATTGCGGCGGGCCTGGCGCTTCGGGCCATCGGGTACCGCGGAGTGCCGCAGGCGGGACTGCCCTTCGACGAGGGCTCGGGGACCGTGCCGCACGAACGCGGACGGGTGACCGGCCGGCCCGGCACCTACGTCGTGGGCTGGATCAAACGCGGGCCGTCGGGCGGCATCGGCGCGAACCGCCGGTGCGCGGCCGAGACGGTCGGCACGCTGCTCGACGACGCGGTCGCGGGACGGCTGCCGGCGCCCACCGCCGGGGCGAGTGCCTTCCGCCGTCTCGCGCGCCGCCGCCGCCGCTGAGGCGAAGCCGGCCGTGGCGCGGGGGTGTCACAGACGCGGCTGCGTACGGCGCCACGGAGTAGTTGGCGCAGTGCGGCCGCTCCTGCTCGGGGATCTGCAGGTAGGGCTGCCACCAACGGGCGCCCGTGAACTCCGGCAGCCGCAGGCGGCGCTGGTGGACAAGCTGGAGGAACAGGCGGAACCAGTGGTCGTACCCCAGCCACGGGAACACGCCGAGCTCCGCTCCGGTGACGGTCACCCGGTGCATCGACGGGGAGGCCCGCTCGGTGCGCACGACGCGAGCACGGAACATCATGGGATTCTGCGGTGTCAGCCGCCGGACCTCCGCCATGAGAGAGAAGGCTTGCCTAGCTGACTCGCGCGCACACGAGGGAGAGTGGCCCGCCGTTCCCTCAGTCCCCGGCGACCAGAGCGGGTGTCGACCTGGTGAGTACCTCGCCGCGGAAGAAGGCGGGACTGCGCCGGCTCATCACCAGCATGATGACCACGCCGAGGAGGAGCAGGCCCACCCCGATGACGAACACCGAGCCGACCCCGAGCACGGACGAACCGCTTCCGTAGGCGGGGTCCCACATGTCGGCGAGCGTCTTGGCGAAGACGGCCGCGAGCAGCACTCCGCCGAGCACCGGGAAGATCCCCTTGAAAAGGAGGTCACGGCCCGACCGCAGGAGGTCGGCCCGGAAGTACCAGGCGCAGGCGAAGGCCGTCAGCGCGTAGTAGAAGCAGATCATCAGGCCGAGCGCGTAGATCGTGTCGACCAGTACGTGCTCGCTGACCAGGGTCATCACCGCGTAGAAGACGCCGGTCGCGACCCCGGCGGTCACCGTGGCGCGGCCCGGCGTGCGGAAGCGGGGGTGCACCTCGGCGTAGGAGGCGGGCAGCGCCTCGTACGCCGACATCGCGAGCACCGTGCGGGCCACCGGGATGAAGGTCGTCTGCAGACTGGCCGCGGCCGACGCCAGCACGGCGACGAACAGCATGATGCCGAGCGCGGGGCCCATGACCGGGCCGGCGAGCGCGGCGAAGACGTTGTCCGAGGTCTCGGGATTGGCCAGCCCCAGCCCCTGGTCGCCGGAGCCCGCGACCATCTGCGCGGCGATCCCCGTGGCCAGGTAGGAGCCGACGAGCACGACCATGGCGACGAGCGCGGCGCGGCCCGGCGTACGGCTGCTGCCGCTGGTCTCCTCGTTGGCCGTCAGGCAGGCGTCCCAGCCCCAGTACATGAAGATCGACAGCGAGAGTCCGGCCGTGAAGGCGGCGAAGGACTGCACGGCGAAGGGGTTGAGCCAGGACCAGGAGAACTCGGCCGAGGTGGCGAACTCCGCGTCGCCGGCCTTGCTGAAGGCCATGGCGACGAACACGGCCAGGACCAGCAGTTGCAGCGCGACCAGTGTGTACTGCAGGCCCTTGGTCGCCGTCATACCGCGATAGCTGATCACGGTGGCGATGGCGATCAGCCCCAGGCAGGTCACGATGTGCACGGCCTTGTCCCCGTCGAGCGCCGCCACCGCATCGCTTCCGGTGACCTCTCCCGCGAGCAGCCAGAAGTACGAGGTCGCCACACCGGCCAGGTTCGACAGCACGATGATCGTGGCGATGACCAGGCCCCAGCCGCACACCCATCCCACCCACGGCCCGAAGGCCTTCACCGTCCAGGTGAAGGAGGTGCCGCAGTCGGGCATGGCCTTGTTCAGCTCGCGGTAGGCGAAGGCCACGAGCAGCATCGGCAGGAACCCGGCGAGGAACACGGCCGGCATCTGCACGCCGACCTCACCGGCGGTCGAGCCGAGGGTCGAGGTCAGGCAGTAGACGGGGGCCACAGTGGAGACCCCGATGACCGCGCTGCCCAGCAGCCCTACCGAGTTGCCGCTGAGCCCCTTGGTCCGCATGCCATCGGCGGTGGCTCCGTCGCCCGTGTCGTCGGCCCCTGGCCGTACGTCCAGCTCAGTCATGAACGAGACGTTAAATCCTGCGGTTTCCGTGGTTCCGGTCCCCCACAGCACCCCTGGTTGACCCGTTTCACCATGGTTCATCGGGTCACGATCAGCATTCAACCTTCATTTCGAAGCCCCCTGAGCCAGCACGACCACTGATCTCGACAACCGGGCGGCAACTGTCCGGTATCCGGTTATCGCAGCCCTGGCCGATTCCCGGCACCCTGACCTTTCCCTGAGATCTGCGTCACATCGTGAGCCCGTCCGGGTCAGGAGCCGCCCGGGGCCGCCTCCCCTCCCGGCGCACCGGGGGCGTCGTCCTCGGTGTGCCGGTGCGGGCCCGGGGGCGTTCCGGCGCTCAGGTGCTGCAGGGCCTCAACCAGTTCCTGACAGGCACGTTCCACCGAGCGCCGGGTGTGGAGCTGCTCGCTGATGACGGAGGAGAGCAGCAGCGCGGTGAGGGCCATGGTTCCGTTGAAGGCCTGGAGCTTCACCATCACTTCGACATCGGTCAGCCGGCCGAAGGAGCCCGCGTCGTCACCGGCCGCCACGGTCGCCATGACGGAGGCGAAGAGGGCACACGGCATGCTGCCCGCCAGCTGGAAGCGGAGCGCGGCCCAGATCAGCAGCGGATACACCAGGAACAACATGCTGACCCGGCTGTACGTGGACAGCGGCACCAGCACGCCCGCGGCCACCACGAGCACCGCCGCCTCGCCCCACCGACCGCGCGGAGGTGCCCGGCGGGCGCGGTACAGCAGGAGCAGGAGCGGGGTGACGATGACGACGCCCATGGCGTCGCCCACCCACCAGGCCAGCCAGACGAACCAGACGTCGCCCGCGGGCAGCTTGCCCCCGAGCGCGAGCATGCCGACGCCCGCACCCGAGCTGATCAGCATGGCGGCCAGCGCCCCGAGGAAGACGAGCGCCAGACCGTCGCGGATGCGGGCCATGTCCGTCCGGAATCCCACGGAACGCAGCATCAGGTACGCGCAGACCGGGGCGGCCGTGTTGCCGGCCACGACCCCGATGGCCGCCGGCCCCGGCGGAGTGATGGACGCGACGACCAGCAGGGCGCCCACGGCGATGCCCGGCACGCACGCCGGGCCGAACAGCAGCAGACAGGTCACCGCCAGACCGGTGGGCGGCCAGATGGGGGTGACCACGGCCCCCTCCGCGACCAGTTGCTGCGTGAGCCCGAGCCGTCCCGCCGCGTAGTAGCAGACGGCGACGAGCAGCGTCCCGAGAGCGAGGACGACCGGTCGGGGCCACGCGCGAATACCCACCACAGCAGCCATCAGACACCGTCCGCACCGCGTCGGCGAGGCGGGAGGCACCCCGCTCACGGCCCTACGGGGGAACGGTGCGCGCGTCGTGGCTCACGACGAGCACGGCGGCGTCGTCGTCGTGTCCCACCAGCTCGGCGTTCTTCAGCACGGCCGCCGCGAGTGCGGGGGCGTCCATGCCGGCGACGGCCGCGATGCCCGCCAGCCGGACGACTCGCCGCAGGCCCTCGTCGACGCTCAGGGCGGGTCCTTCGACCACACCGTCCGTGAGCAGGACGAACACTCCGCCCAGCGCGAGCCGGTACCGGGTCACCGGATACTTCACTCCGCCCAGGACTCCCAGCGGCGGCCCCCCTTCGTCGTCGGACACCCCCGCCTTGCCGTCGGCCGTGGCCCAGACGCAGGGGATGTGTCCGGCCCGGGCACTCTCCATCACTCCGGTGGCGGGGTCGAACCGCATGAAGGTGCAGGTGGCGAAGAGGTCCTTGCCGAGGGAGAGGACGAGGTCGTTCGTCCGGGCGAGAAGGTCGCCGGGCTCGCCCGTCACCGAGGCCAGAGCGCGCAGGCCGGCGCGCACCTGCCCCATGAACGCCGCCGCGTCGATGGCGTGGCCCTGCACGTCACCGACCGAGAGGGCGACCCTGCCGTCGGGGAGCATGAAGGCGTCGTACCAGTCACCGCCCACGTTGAGCCCGGCGTAGGCAGGCGCGTAGCGGGCGGCGAGATGGAAGCCCGGGACCACGGGCAGCTCCGCCGGGAGCATGTCGCGTTGCAGGGCGATGGCGAGTTCCACCTGGGAACGCCGCAGCTCGGCGAGCTCCCGGGCCCGCGTGGTCAGTGTCGCGAGTCTCTCCAGGAGCTCTTCGCCGTCAGATGCCGGACGCCTGCGGAACATCGACCGCTCCGGGGGCGCGCACGGACCGGCCGGCTCCGACGGGTTGCTCTCCCCGCATGATCCGATCCACCCGTCTTTCGCCGGAGGGCACCCCCGCATGCCCCGAACACGGCAAGTCTTCCACCTGCCGGCGACGCGGGCACGCCGGGCGGACCCGGCGGTGCCGAGCGCGGGCCAGGTACCGGCGCGGACCGGTCCCGGGGGTTCAGTCGAAGGTCTGGACGTAATCCCGAACCGGACCGAGTTCGGGGTGTTCGCGCAGTGCCACGCGGTCACCCGAGGAGGGTGAGCGTGTTGTCCCCGGCGGTGGTGAGGGGCGCGGGCAGACAGAGCGCGATCTGCGGTCCCACGTTCCAGTAGCGGCCGAGCAGGAAGCCGTTGATCCAGACGAAGCCCTTGCGGAAGCCGGGGAAGGCGAGGAAGGTGTCGGCCGTCCGTCGGCGGTGAAGCCGGCCGTGGCGAACCCCGCCCTGCCCGGTGTGCCGGGCAGGGCGGGCGGCGTCGCGGAGGGCTCCGGCGAGGCGGTGACCCGGTCCAGGTGGTCGGCGGTCCACTCGTCGTGTGCATCGAGCCGGCCAGGACGCGGTGCGGCCGTCCGCCGCGCAGCAGCTCGCCGTCCGGATGCGTCAGCGGGGCTGGCGCCGTGCGGTTCATCCGGCGGCTCCCGCCGTTCGCGTACGCGTCTCGGGCACGGCCCCTCCTCGTGGGCGCGCGGGTCGGTGAGCGCACGGGTGGGACGGAACCGCGCACGTCCCTCACCGGCCAACGCAGGGGCGGGCTTTCCACTCCCCGCCGGTCGACGGCGGGGTGCTCAGGCCGACGCCATCCCGGCGCGGTGACCGGCCCCTCGTCGCGTGCGCGCGGCACCGCGGCTCGTCCCTCCGTACACGGGGCGCGCGCGATGAGTCCAGGGAGCGTGGAGAGTCTGCCTTGTATGACTCGCATCATCGCTGACATCTCGATCTCGCTCGACGGCTTCGTCACCGGCCCCGATCCCGGCCCGGACAGTGGTCTGGGCACCGGGGGTGAGGCCCTGCACACCTGGGCGTTCTCCGACGACCCCGACGACCGGCGGCTGCTGCGGGAGGCGACGGCCCGTTCCGGGGCCGTCGTCCTCGGCCGACGGCTCTTCGACGTGGTCGACGGGCCGAACGGCTGGGACGACACGACCGGCTACGGGGCCGGTGAGGTCGGCAAGCCCGCGTTCGTCGTCGTGACGAGCTCGCCACCGGATTCCGTGCGCCTCGCCGACCTCGACTGGACGTTCGTCACCACCGGTCTACCGGACGCCGTCGCCGCCGCGCGCGAGCGGGCCGAGGCCGCATCGGCACGCAGCGGCAAGGACCTCGACGTCATGCTCATGGGCGGCGGTGCCACGATCGGCTCGGCGCTCGACGCCGGACTGGTCGACACGCTGAGCCTGCACCTCGCCCCCGTGCTGCTGGGCTCCGGAACGCCCCTGTTCACCGGCGGGACGCGGCGCACGCTGGTGCGGCGCGGCGTGACTCCGACATCGACGGCCACGCATATGACCTACGACGTCCTGTGACACCCGAGCACCGAGGACGAGGCAGCGGCTCGTGCACGCCAGTGGTTCAGCCGAGGGCGCCGGTGCGGGCCTGCCGCCAGAGGTCGACGCTGTCGTCGGCCACCGCGTGCTTGTCGATCTCGGCGAGTTCGTCCTCGCCGAAGGAGAGGTTGTCCAGCGCGGCCACGTTCTGCTCCAGCTGATCGGTGCGGGAGGCGCCGATGACCAGGGAGGTCACGCGGGCGTCGCGCAGCGCCCAGGCGAGCGCCATCTGGGCCAGGCTCTGCCCTCGGCGGGCGGCGATGTCGTTCAGGGCGCGCAGTCGCCGGAGCGTGTCCTCGTCGAGCCAGTCCGCCGCGAAGGACTTGCCCTGCGTGGCTCGGGAACCCTCGGGGACCCCGTCGAGGTAGCGACCGGTGAGCAGGCCCTGGGCGAGCGCGGTGAACCCGATGACGCCGAAGCCCTCGTCGGCCGCGGCGTCGAGCAGACCCTCGGTCTCGATCCAGCGGTTGAGCATGTTGTACGACGGCTGGTGGATCAGCAGCGGGGTGCCCAGGTCGCGCAGGATCGCCGCGGCCTGCCGGGAGCGCTCGGCGTCGTAGGACGAGATGCCGACGTAGAGGGCCTTGCCCTGGCGCACCGCGGTGTCCAGCGCCGTCATGGTCTCCTCCAGTGGCGTGGAGGCGTCCAAGCGGTGGGAGTAGAAGATGTCGACGTACTCCAGGCCCGTGCGCTTGAGGGACTGGTCGAGGGAGGCGAGGAGGTACTTGCGGGAGCCGCCGCCCTGCCCGTAGGGGCCCGGCCACATGTCCCACCCGGCCTTGGTGGAGATCACCAGTTCGTCCCGGTACGGTGCCAGGTCCTGGCGGAGGATCCGGCCGAAGTTGATCTCCGCGGCGCCGTAGGGCGGGCCGTAGTTGTTGGCCAGGTCGTGGTGGGTGATGCCGAGGTCGAAGGCGCGCAGGGCGATCTCCCGCTGCGTTTCGAACGGCTTGTCGTCGCCGAAGTTGTGCCAGTAGCCGAGCGACAGCACGGGCAGGTCGAGACCCGAGCGTCCGGTGCGCCGGTACTGCATGGTGCCGTCGTAGCGGCCGGGGTCGGCGACATGGTTCATGAGGTTTCTCCGTGGTGCGAAGGATGGTGACCGGTCCGTGACGACGGACGTCGCGTCATCATCGCGCGCGGTTCGTGCGGCAGTCCAACAAGAACGACTCATGGCATTGAGCACTGCCGCTTCTCGACGCCGGCGCCGACCGCGTCCCGCATTGCCACCTTTCGGCCGGCCCGCCCGGGGAACACGGTCGCGGACTTCCCCGTACGACGACACCAGGAGGCCGACGTGACGGACGACCAGCGCGACCAGCAGGACCCGACGGACCAGTACCCCCGCCCCGACTTCGCCGCCCAGAACCAGCCGCACCCGGGCTGGAGCGGGCAGATGGACCCGCCGCCCGACCACGGTGAGGATTCGTACCGCGGGTCGGGCCGGTTGAGGGGCCGCAGGACCGTCATCACGGGTGGTGACTCCGGCATCGGCCGCGCGGTGGCCCTGGCCTTCGCCCGGGAGGGCGCCGACGTGCTGTTCACGTACCTCGCACAGGAGGAGGGCGAGGCACGGGAGACGTCACGGCTCGTGGAGGAGGCCGGGCAGAAGGCCGTGGCCGTGTCCTGCGACATCCGTGCGGAGGACGAGTGCCGGGCGCTGATCGACCGGGCGGTGTCGGAGTTCGGCGGCATCGACGTCCTGGTGAACAACGCGGCGTACCAGATGGCGCAGCCCGACGGCATCGAGGCGATACCGACGGAGCAGTTCGACCGGGTGATGCGGACCAACCTCTACGGCATGTTCTGGCTGACCAAGTTCGCGCTGCCGCACATTCCCGCGGGTGGCAGTGTCATCAACACCACCTCGGTCCAGGCGTACAAACCCAGCCCGCACCTGCTGGACTACGCGATGACCAAGGGGGCGATCGTGACCTTCACCCAGGGTCTGGCCCAGACGGTCGCCGAGCGCGGCATCCGGGTGAACGCGGTGGCGCCGGGCCCGGTGTGGACTCCGCTGATACCGGCGACGCTGCCGGACACGGTCGAGTTCGGCAAGCAGAGTCCGCTGGGCCGTCCCGCCCAACCGGCGGAGCTGGCACCGGCGTACGTCTACCTCGCCTCGCAGGAGGCCGGATACGTCACCGCGGAGATCCTCAACGCGACGGGAGGGACTCCGCTGCCCTGAGCCCCGGACGCGGTCCCGCTCCCGCTCCCGCTCCCGCTCCCGCCGATCGCGCCGGCCGGCAAGTCCGGTGAGTCGCCGTGCCGCTTCTCAGGTGCCGCGCGTCGAGGTGCGTCGGGCGTCCAGAACCCGGATCACCTCGTCGTCGCCGACTTGGTCGAAGTCGTCGTACCAGAGGCCGACCGCCCCGAAGTCCGGCGGCTGCCGGAGGCAGACGACCTCGTCGGCTTCCGCACGCATCTCGACGGCGGTCTCGGGAGCGCTGACGGGCACGGCCAGGATCAGCCGGTCCGGTCGCAGCGGGCGCAGGTGTCGCAGGGCGGCGCGTGCGGTGGCACCGGTGGCCAGGCCGTCGTCGACGACGATCACGGCGCGGCCCTGGACGTCGGGCGCGGAGCGGTCGCCCCGGTAGAGCAGGGTGCGACGGTTCAGTTCGTCGCGTTCACGGGCCACGTCGGGAGCGAGCCGGTCCTCGGTCAGACCGAGCATCCGAAGGGCACGCTGGTCGAACAGCGGCGGGTCGTCGCCCACGATGGCGCCGATGCCCGTCTCCGGCCGGCCGGGAAGACCGATCTTCCGCGCCACCAGCACGTCCAGCGGTGCGTCGAGCGCGTGGGCGACCTCGGCGGCCACCGGTACGCCCCCGCGGGGCAGCGCGAGAACGACGGGCCGGACGAGTTCGCGGTCGGAGGCCCACTCCCTGAGTCGGAGAGCGAGTTGCCGGCCGGCTTCCCTGCGATTCTGGAATCCCATGACCTGTCCGCCTGTCTCCTTCTGGGAATGGAAGGCTGTGGCCGTCGGGCTCACACCTCCGGTTCACCGGTGGCCTCAGCCGGAGCGCTCATCGGCCGCTCCCCCGGTCAGGTGCTCACGGAACCAGTCGGCGGCGGCCTCGGTGACCTGCTCCAGGGCGCCCGGTTCCGGGAAGAGGTGCGTGGCGCCCGGTACGACATGAGTTCGATGGGGCGCCGACAGCTTCCCTGCCGCCTCACGGTTGAGCGCGAGAACCGTCGTGTCGTCGCCGCCGACGACGAGCAGCACCGGGGCGGTGACCAAGGGCAGCGCGTCGCCGGCCAGATCCGGCCTGCCTCCCCTCGACACCACCGCGGAAACCCGTCGAGGTCGCTCCACGGCCGCCATGAGGGCGGCGGCCGCTCCCGTGCTGGCGCCGAACAGGCCCACCGCCAGGCCCGCCGTGTCCGGGCGCCGCTCCAGCCAGTCGACGGCGTCCGCCAGGCGACGGGCCAGCAGGGCGACGTCGAAGCGGTGCTCGCCCGTGGCGGTGTCCTCACGCTCCTCGTCCTCGGTCAGCAGGTCCAGCAGGAGGGTGCCCAGCCCGGCCCGGTGCAGCCCGGCGGCGACCGCCCGGTTGCGGGGGCTGAGACGCGAGCTGCCGCTGCCGTGCGCGAACAGGACCGTGCCCCGCGGCTCGGCGGGGACCACGAGGTCGCCGGTCAGGGTGACGTCTCCCGAGGGCATCCTCGCGGTTTCGGAGACCATGTGCGCTCACATCCCGGGACTTGACGCTCCGGACGGGTACCCGGGCGGACAAACCCACACACCCCGCCGGGCACGCCGCGGGCCGGACCGCCGGCTCCGCCCTCGGCTCCTGCCGTGACGGCCTGGTGACCGCGACGAAGGTGGGGCCGTCACCCGTGGACCGAACGGCGTGCCGAGCGGGCGGGCGACGGCCGATCGCGGTGAACGGGTTGCCGTCGCCTTCTGGTCAGCGGCTTGCTCGGTCCGGTCGCCCAGCCGTGCCCCCCGCGCTGGATGAGCGCAGGTGGAGGACGACGGCCGCCGTACCGAGGGACGGCACGTCGACGGGGACGGCACGGTGCGGCTCCGGAGGCACGTCGCGCCCGGCGCGAGCGGAACGAAACCCGCCGGCACCGGCGAAGCAGCCTTGCCGGGCCGGGCGAGCCGGTTGCCCGGCACGACCCGCACGCATCAGTCTCGTCGGTGGACGCGAGGCAGGCGCATCACCTCGCGCAGGAAGACGGACAGGCGAGAGACCGAGGAGAGCAACTGTGGTGACGCGCCGAACAGTGATCACGGCAGCCGGGGCAGGAGCGTTGACGTCCGGGCTGCCCACAACAGCCTCCGCCCTACCCGGCACCGCCGGCACGGACGTGTTGGTGGTGGTGGAGAAGAGCGGTCACGCGGTGGGGTTCTACGACGCCGGATCGGGCCGACGGATGCAGACCGTCCCGCTGCCCGACCACCCCCACGAGATGGTCGTCGACTCCCGCAAGCGGTTCGCGTACGTCGGGCACTACGGCGTGCGCATGTCCTCGACCGTCGGTGAGGGCGGGGCCTCGGTCTTCGTCATCGACCTCGCCGCACGAAGCCTGGCCCGCACCATCGACACCCGGCCGTTCAACCGCATCCACGGAATGGGTATCGACGAGCGGGACAGGCTCTACGCCCTGAGCGAGGAAAAGGCCGTGCTGCTCGGCTTCGACACGCCCGCCACAGATGAGGCGCCGACCAGGGCGGTTCCGGCACACGGCATCAAGACGCACCTGTTCACCCTCAGCCGGAACGGTGAACGGGCATATGTAACGGGGCTGTTGTCACACACGGTCAGCCTCGTGCGCCCCCACGACGCCTCCGCCCCTCCCCTCGTGGTGACTCCCGGTCAGCTGCCCGAGAGCAGTTGTCTGAGTCCGGACGAGAAGATCCTCTTCGTCGGAGTCCGCAAGAGTTCCTCCCTGGTCGCCATCGACGCGCGGACCATGAAGGTGGTGCGGACCCGGAAGGTGGGCGGGGACCCGCTGCGGGTGTACACCGTCGACGACGACCGGTTGCTGGTGGCGGACATCGTCTCCAGCACCCTCACCCTCTACAGCACGGCACTGCGCCGGATCCGCAGCCTGCACCTGAAAGGCGTCCCGGCCGCCGTCTCCTTCCATCCCGACCGGCCCACGGCCTACGTGTCGCAGCTGGGCACCAACGAGGTCGCCGTGATCGACATGGACCGGTTCACCGTCGTCGGCGGCTTCGGTACCGGTCTGGAACCGGACTGCTCGGTTCTCCTTCCGGCGGGCGTGCAGACAGGGCGCCGTCGACCGAGCGCCAGCGCGGGAGACGTCTACACGTCGTCCGGCACTTCGCGGCCCGGCGGGGCGCGGACCGGTTGACGCAGGTTCCGCGCCCCGCCGCCGTCCCGACGACCGGCACGGAGGGGTGCTCCGTGCAGCGACGCGGGTACTCGCTCGCGGGCGCCACGTCGTGGCCCCGGCGCGAAGGAGGTGACGAGGCCGTGAGCACGGGAATGGGTACGGCCCGCACGGCCCTGGTGACGGGTGCTTCCTCGGGCATCGGCGCGGCGTACGCGCGACGGCTGGCGAAGCGGGGATGGAACATCGTGCTCGTTGCCAGGAGAGCGGACCGCCTCGACGACCTCGCCCACCACCTGCGCGCGGAGGGGGCCACGACGGTGGAGACGCTCGTGGCGGACCTGTCGGACTCCGAAGATCTTGCCCGGGTCGCCGAACGTGCAGCGGGAGAGGACATCGGTTTTCTGCTCAACAACGCGGGGATCAACGGCTACGGACCGTTCGCCGAACTCGACCCGCGCCTGCTGCGCAAGGTGCTCGACGTCAACGTGCTGGCCGTCACGGTGCTGGCGCGCGCGGCGGCGCCGGCCATGCTTTCCCGCGGCCACGGCACTCTCTCAACGTGGCCTCACAGCTGGCGTTCGCCGGCGCTCTGCCACCGGGTCCGCTGCCCGAGCGCGCGGTGTACGGCGGCAGCAAGGGGTTCGTCGTGACCTTCACCCGTACCCTCGCCGCCGAGCTGGCCGGCACTCCCCTGCGCATCCAGGTCCTGTGCCCGGGCCTGACGGCCACCGAATTCCACCGCTCACGCGGCCAGGAACCCGTCCCGGGTCGGGAGCCGACGGTGCACGAGGAGGGCGGGGCTCCGGTCGGCGAGGTGATCGACGCTTCGCTGGCCGCACTCGAGGCCGGGGAGGTCGTCTGCGTGCCCGGTCTCGACGACGACGGCCCGGTGACCGCCCTCGAACAGGCCGAACTCGCCCTGCGCGCCGCAGCCCGCCGCTGACGAGGACTCCAGCCGTCCCCTTGCGGAGTCCCTTGCCCGAAGGAAGTACGGCCGTGCGCCGCGCACGGGCGTGCGAAGGCTGGGATGCTGGAGACAGCGCTGCCCGTGACGAGCCTCCGGACAGGGTGGTGAGCGCCGTGGCCGACAACTACCCATACACCCCGGATCCGGCCGTCCCGTCCACCAGTCCTTCTGAGGCCCCCTTCCTGCGCGCGCGGCTCGCGCTTCCCTGCCGCGACGACGAGCGGGGCGTGCCTCGACTGCGGCGGGCGCGTGAGCGGCTGGGCGAGGACGACGGCTCTGCCGGTCCCGCCACGGCCCGGCTGAGCTGCACGCTGCCGGGAACGCTCGCCGCCCGGCTCCCCGCAGGTCCAAAGGGGCCCAGCAGACCGCCACGGCCGCCGGGAAGCTCTGGCAAGGCCGCCCCGAGCACCTGGTTCCCGCGGCCGTGGCGTCACCCTGGGCCGACAGCCAGGCGGTCGTCGCCCTCTCCGCCGCCCGCCTGGCCGCTGGACAGGCCGCCGACGCCGCTCGGCTGGTGGTCAGCGTCCCGGGCGGGCGGCCGGTGCGCGCCGCGGGCCGCGGCGAACCAGCTCGCCGTCGCAGGACCCCAGGGCGCGCTTCACCGGCATCGCGATCGCCGGTCCGGTGATCATCGCGCACTTTCTCCCGCTGCCCTGCTCCCCGGTCCGGTCCATCGTCGTGATCGCTGTCTCGGGCTTGATCATCTGGGCCCGTCCGGCGTGCAGCGCGGCCCCGATCTGCAGTGACCGACAAGCCGTACGGATGAAGGAAGAGCACGTCATGACGGGAACAGCGGACACCCGCGAGGCAGACCTCGCGCTCAAGGCCAAGCTCCGGACGATGTGGGCGCTCGGCGACTACCCGGCACTCGCGACGCGTGTCGTGGCGGGCCTCGGCCCCGTCCTGGTGGACGCGTGCGCCGTGAAGGAGGGGGACCGGGTGCTGGACGTCGCCGCCGGATCCGGGAACGCCTCGATCCCGGCCGCGCTGGCCGGCGGCGATGTGGTCGCCTCGGACCTCACTCCCGAACTGCTGGCCGTGGGGCGCAGGGAGGCGGAGGCGCGCGGAGCGGTACTGAGTTGGCAGGAGGCCGATGCCGAGGCGCTGCCGTTCGAGGACGCCGCCTTCGACACTGTGATGTCCTGCATCGGCGTCATGTTCGCCCCGCACCATCAGACCGCCGCAGACGAACTGGTACGGGTCTGCCGGGCCGGTGGCACGGTCGGGCTGCTGAGTTGGACTCCCGAAGGGTTCATCGGTCGCATGTTCGCCACCCTCAAGCCGTATGCGCCACCCCCTCCCCCGGGATCGCAACCGCCGCCGCTGTGGGGGAAGGAGGAGCACGTACGGGCGCTGCTCGGCGACCGGGTCACCGACGTCGTCTCACGCCGACGGTCGATTCGCGTGGACGCGTTCAGCGATCCGGCGGAATTCCGTGACTTCTTCAAGGCCGCTTACGGACCGATCATCGCCGTCTACCGGAACATCGGCGACGACACCGAGCGCGCCGCCGCCCTGGACACGGCCCTCACCGACCTGGCGCGCGGCGCGCTGCGGGACGGGGCCCTCGACTGGGAGTACCTGCTGCTCACCGCCCGCCGGAGGGACCAGGCCGCATCCGACCGACCGCGGCAGGAAGCGGCCGAGGACCGGTCGCCTCGCGTGCTTCGGTGAGGGCTCTTCGCCGGAGGTCGCCGCCGAGCAGCTGCATCGTGGTGGCGGCCAGGATGTGATCCGTGCCGATGGTCCACCCGCCCTTCCTGCGGACGGGCAGGCTCCCGAAGAACTGCTTGTTGAACGAGGATGCGGCCGGCTCACCCGGCATCACCGGTGCGACCGTACCGAAACGTTCGATGCCGCCCTCTCGGACGACCATCGCCGCGTCATGGGCGAGGTCCGTGAGGAACACGCTCGCAATGCCGTCCAGGTCGCGGACCGTCGCCGGGACGGCCGTAACGCCCTGTCCCCACAACAGCTTCTTGACCCCGGCTTCGAACCCGTGGGCGCCGACCACCGCACTCGGTTTCCGCGACCTGCTGCGCTTGCGTGGAGGCACGACGGCACCGTCTGCGTCGTACAGGACACCGGTCATGCCTCGGAACGTCGGGCTGTGGTCGTACCACTTGCTCCCCACCTCGAGCTCGACGTTCCGGTCGATCGCCGAGAGAAGGTCCCCGGAATTCAGCTTCTTCCGGGCCTCGGCCGCCACCCTCCTCGCGCCGTCGATGATCTCCATCAGCACCGTCCGCGTCACCGACGCGGCGGCCCACGCGGCCGACCGGGAGACAGGCATCGGGGCCACGTCCCTGAACACCGCCTAGATGAGACGTGGTCCGAACGGGGAGACAACCATGGCCGAGGCGGATTCGACATCACTGCGCTCGGGGCGTGCGGGCTTCGTCATCGAAGGAAACGCTCCCTTGCTGTCGGATTGGCCGGAGGCCCACACTTCGCCACGCGAACCCGCTGAGGCCTCGAGTTGGTGGCCGAGCGGATCGCCGACGGCACCATGGGCTACAACGCGGTGCTGGTCGCGCTCGCCCTGTGCGAGGTGTTCCTGCCGGCGGCGCCGACCACGCTGTTCTACGCCCTGCGGCGCACAGCGAGCGGCGGAGCACGGGAGGTCGACGCGCACGAGGGCACAGCGGCACCGAGGACGACTCAAAATGCCGGATGTGGGAACCGGGAGGGAAGCCCTGACGCACGAGGGCGACGTCGGGTGGCCGGACGCATGGTTCCCTCAGCGGAAGGAAGACCACGATGGCGCAGCAGAAAGACGGTCTTCGGGCCGCACCGAGGACACCGGGGACGCGCACCGGCGGTGACGGGGGCACGCGCCGTCGTCCGCTGCGCGAGCGGCACGTCGACCAGACGGTCGAGGTGGCGGTGCCGGTACGGACGGCGTACAACCAGTGGACGCAGTTCAAGTCCTTCCCGCGGTTCTCGGCCGTGGTCCGCGACGTCGAGCAGGTCCGGCCCACCGTGACCGCCTGGACCATCGGCTACGGACGCCTGCACCGCCGCTTCGCGGTCGAGATTCTGGAGCAGGACCCCGACGCCTACCTGGCCTGGCGCGGCCTGGAGCAGCGGCCGTGGCACCGGGGCGAGGTCGAGTTCAGGCCGACGGGGTTCGCCGGCACCGCGATCACCGTCCGGATGCGTCTGGAACCGCGAGGAGCCGCGAAAATCCTCACCCGTTCGTCCTGGGCCGCCCGGCTGACCACCCGACTGGTGCACGGCGAGCTCATGAGGTTCAAGGAGTTCATGGAGGGGCTGGGGCAAGAGGGCGGCGCCTGGCGCGGCACCATCCGCAACGGCCGGGTGCAACACGATCGACCGGAACCGCCCAGGAGCCGGGTGGCCCAGTGGCCCGTCGGCTGACCGGAGGGCCGGACACGGCGAGAGAAAGGCGAGCACATGCAGAACCCGCCCGGTGAGGAGTCGGAGACCAGCCTCTCCGTGACACCGCCGAAGAAGTGGGCGGCCGGAGTCCCCGCGGTCGTGCACGCGCTGGAGTACTCCTTGGAGCAGACGTCCCCGCGCAGGACCGGGGTGGACCTGCTGACCATGAACCAGGTGGGCGGAATCGACTGTCCCGGCTGCGCGTGGGCGGACCCGGCGCCGGGCCGGCGCCACCGCAATGAGTACTGTGAGAACGGTGCCAAGCACATCAACGACGAGGCCACCACGCGGCGGGTGACCGCCGGCTTCTTCCGCGAGCACAGCGTCGCCGACCTCGCCGGCCGCTCCGACATGTGGCTCAACCAGCAGGGCCGGCTGACCGAACCGATGATCAAACGGCCGGGCTCCGCGCACTACGAGCCCATCACTTGGAACGACGCCCTGGGAGTCCTCGCGGGCGAGCTCAATTCGCTGGCCTCGCCCGACGAGGCCGTGTTCTACACCTCGGGTCGCGCCAGCAACGAGGCCGCCTTCGTCCTCCAGCTCTTCGCCCGCTCCTTCGGCACCAACAACCTGCCCGACTGCAGCAACATGTGCCACGAATCCAGCGGCTTCGCCTTGAGCGAGACCCTGGGGACCGGCAAGGGCACCGTCAGCCTCGACGACCTCCACCACGCCGATCTGATCTTCCTGGTCGGGCAGAACCCGGGCAGCAACCACCCGCGCCAGCTCAGCGCGCTGGAGGAGGCCAAGCGGGGCGGCGCCCGGATCGTGGCCGTGAACCCGCTTCCGGAGGCCGGGCTGCGGCGCTTCAAGAACCCGCAGCAGCCGCGCGGGATCGTCGGACGCGGCACCCAGATCGCCGACCGCTTCCTGCACATCAAGCCCGGCGGCGACCTCGCCCTGTTCCAGGCCCTCAACCGCCTGCTGCTGGAGGCCGAGGACGCCCGGCCCGGCACCGTCCTGGACCACGACTTCATCGACGCCCACACCACCGGCTTCGAGGAGTTCGCCCAGCACGCCCGCAGGGTGCACTGGGACGACGTGTGCACAGCGACCGGACTGACCCGTGAGGAGATCGAGAAGGTACGCGACGAGGTCCTCGAGAGCAAGCGCGTCATCGTCTGCTGGGCGATGGGCATCACCCAGCACAAGCACGGCGTGCCCACCGTCCGGGAGATCGTCAACTTCCTGATGCTCCGCGGCAACCTGGGACGCGCCGGCACCGGCGCCTGCCCGGTGCGCGGCCACAGCAACGTCCAGGGTGACCGCACCATGGGCATCTGGGAGCAGATGCCGGACACCTTCCTCGACGCCCTGCAGACAGAGTTCGGCTTCGACCCGCCGCGTGCCCACGGCCTGGACTCGGTGGACTCGATCAAGGCGATGCGCGAGGGCCGCGTCAGGGTCTTCCTCGCCCTGGCCGGCAACTTCGTCCGGGCCGCTCCCGACAGCGACGTCACCGAGGAGGCGATGCGCTCGTGCCGGCTGACCGCCCACATCTCCACCAAGCTCAACCGCTCGCACACCGTCTGCGGTGACACCGCGCTGATCCTGCCGACCCTGGGACGCACCGAACGCGACGTCCAGGCCGACGGCGAGCAGTTCGTCACCGTCGAGAACTCCATGAGCGAGGTGCACACCTCCCGGGGCCGCCTCGAACCGGCCTCCCCGATGCTCCTCAGCGAGATCGCGATTCTGTGCCGGCTCGCCCGGCACACCCTGGGCGACAAGGCGGGCATCCCCTGGGAGAAGTTCGAAGGCGATTACAACACCATCCGCGACCGCATCTCCCGCATCGTGCCGGGCTTCCACGACTTCAACGCACGCGTGACCCGGCCCGGGGGCTTCCTGCTGCCCAACCCGGTCAACGAGGGCGTCTTCAACAACAAGGTCGGCAAGGCCCTGTTCACTCGCAACGAGAGCGTGGTCCCCCGGGCGCCCGAGGGCCATCTGCTGCTGCAGACACTGCGCTCGCACGACCAGTGGAACACCGTCCCCTACACCGACAACGACCGCTACCGCGGCATCCACGGCAGCCGCCGCGTCGTACTCGTCAACCCGGCCGACATCAGCGCACTCGGCCTCGCCCAGGGTGATCACGTCGATCTGGTGAGTGTGTGGTCGGACGGCACCGAGCGCCGGGCCGAGAACTTCCAGGTCGTCTCCTACCCGGCTGCCAAGGGCTCAGCCGCCGCCTACTATCCCGAGACCAACGTCCTGGTACCGCTGGACAGCGTTGCGGACGTCAGCAATCAGCCCACGTCGAAGGGCATCGTCGTCCGCCTCGAACCCGTCCTCGATCGGACGCACCCCTCACCCGCCTGACCTGCGCGGTACGGCCCCAAGGGGGCCCGCGACGGCGGCGGGCCCCGTCGTGTGCTCCGGGCCGGCCGCCGAGCTTCGCCGAGCCGAGCGGCCCCAGCCCCCCGTTGCACGACAGGGTCCAAGCCACTCGGTCCGGACGCCTTCGACGGGGATCCCGACTCCGCGGATCGGCCGAACTCGGCACTGGGGAAGGCACCTCCGGGTACCCAGGCGTTACCTGAAGTCAGGAGCGACCATGACCGTCTCGATCACCCGCCTCGATTCCGCAGCGCTGGGAGGCAGCGGCAGTATCCTGATGCGCCAGCGCAGGGACCACGCCCGGCTCGACACGATGATGAACCGCTGGCTGGCCGGCGGTGCGGACGAAGAGCTCGACGTCCTGTGGCAGGACATCGTCCAACTGGTGTTCAGCCACGCCTTCGCGGAGGAGACGGTCCTGTGGCCCGTCCTGCGCCGTGTGGCTCCCCACGGCGAGGAGCTCACCGCTCGCGTGGAGGACGAGCACCAGGCGATCAACGAACTGATCGCGCGGGTCGAGAAGTCACCCGACGACCCCCGGCGTACCTCGTGGATCCAGCAGGCGTTCACCCTCATCCGCCAGGACATCAGAGACGAGGAGGACGAGCTGCTGCCTCATCTTCGGGACGCGTTCAGCGATCGCCGGTTGCGGCGGATCGGCGTGGCGTGGGAGACGGTGCGGGCGACCGCTCCGACCCGCCCCCACCCCGGCGTCCCACGTCGCCCGCCGGGCAACGCTCTGCGAGGTGTCCCCCTCAGCGCATTCGACCGGCTGCGTGACGTCGCGCCGGTCAGCGGCCCCGCCGCCCGCCGGGCCTTCTTGGTGGCCGTGGGCGCCGCCGGGGCTGCGGCCGTCATCATCCGCGTGGTCCGTGCCACCCGTCGTCCGGGGCGCGGCGACACCTGACAACGGCGGACAGGCGGCCGCGGTCGGACCCGGCCGAGAGCCGGGAGCCGACCCCGCGACGATGCACCCGCGGACGGACCGCCCTGCGTAAGCCCCGCCGACCGCGGTCGTCGTGTCCGTTCTGCCGGTGGCTCGTCACAGGTAGCGGCGAATGGGCTGGACAGCATACTCGCGGGTGCGTTGGAGGAGGGAGCGTTTTCTCCAACGGCCGGCCTGCATGGATCGGCTCGCCGCCGTGTCGGCGTCGAAGTGGGCGTCGAGGGTCGCGGTGAACTCCTCGTCCAGGACGGCGAGCATGACTTCCTCGTCATGGGCGAGAGAGCGCCGGTTGAAGTTGGTCGAGCCGACGAGAGCGGCCGTGCGGTCCACGGTGATGACCTTGGTGTGCATCATTGTCGGCTGGTACTGGTGGAGTTTCACACCACACGCGAGCAGGGTCTCGTAATGGTGCTGCCCGGCCAGCTGGCAGACCCGCTTGTCGGTGTGCGGTCCGGGCAACAGGATCTCCACCTCGACGCCTCGCCGTGCGGCGGCACACAGCAGCTCGACGAAGTAGGCGTCCGGGGAGAAGTAGGCGGTGGCCAGCCGAAAGCGTTCCTCGGCCGACTCGATCATTACCCGGATCAGGGTCTGCATGTCCTGCCAGCCGAAACTGGCCGAGCCGCGCACCACCTGCACCACGGCATCGCCCTGCGGGTGGTGGCCGGTGAACCGGTCGCGGTCGTCGAAGAGCTCGTCGTGGCACTCGGCCCAGTTCTGCGCGAACGCGGCCGCGATGCCGTCCACGGCCGGCCCGCGCACCTGCACGTGGGTGTCCCGCCACTCGCGCGGATTGCGGGCGTCCCCGCACCACTCCTCGGCGATGCCGACGCCCCCGGTGAAAGCCACCTGCTCGTCCACGACGAGCACCTTGCGGTGGCAGCGGTGATTCTGCTTGAGGGGCGAGAGGTACAGCGGCTTGCGGAACCAGGCCACCTGTACGCCTGCCCGGTCCATCTCATCCAGCAGGTCCTTGTCGATCAGCCGGCTGCCGAAGCCGTCCAGCAGCAGTCGCACCCTGACCCCGTCCCGGGCCCGTTGTGCCAGTGCATGCGCGAATTCGCGGGCTATGGCACCTTTCCAGTAGACGAAGGTCATCATGTCGACCGTGTGCTCGGCGGAGCGGATGGTGTCGAGCATGGCCGGGAAGATCTCGTCGCCGTTGCGGAGGGCGACCAGCGCGTTCCCTTCGGTGGCCGCGATGCCGATCAGACGCTCCAGCCGGCGCCGTATCCGTACGGCCCGCTCACCGAAGGCCCCTCCACCGGGCGTGCCCTCCACGGTATCCGGTATGTGCTGGGTGTCGGTCACTGTGCTCCTTCCGGGCCCGCCGAGAGGCGGAAGCACCTGCCGGGACATTCCGTCACCGGCTCGGGCCGCCGTCGTGCACGGCGACTTCAGCGACGGGCGCCCGATGGCTGGGCCGCGGCCGACGACGTACGGCACGGTAGCCGTTCGCCGGGGACATGGCGCGGCCGGCCCGCACCGTGCGAGCGGTCACGAGCAGGTGGAGGAGGTCGCAGTCGGCGGTTTGCGACCTCCTCCACCTGCTAAATGTCACGCCTCGTGGCGCGAGGAGTCACCGCAGTACCAGGCCTGCACTACGGACGTCACCGGTCACTGACCACGTGGTTGATCACTACCGTGCTCTCGGCGAAGCGTGGGTCAGTCGTCGGCGGCGGTGACCAGCTTGCGCACGTTCTCGACACTGCCGCAGCCGGACTCCAGATACTGCGCGCGCGCCTTCTGGAACTTCTGCCCCAGTTCACTGCGGCGGTCATCGGTGACGTTCTCCCGGGCATCGTTGAGAAGTGTGCGTTCCTCCTCGTCCGCGTGGTGGTTGACCGCCGTGACCAGCTCTTCGAGCCTGTCCTCCCACTTGTCGGAAGCGGTGTCCTCCACCTCCAGCAGTGCCAGCAGCGCTTCATTGGCTTCGTGGTGCTCGTGGACGCTGTGGTCGACATCCTCGCCCTCGACGTTCTTGTACCGACGCAGGGCGGGGTAGACCTCGTCCTCCTCTGCCGAGGCGTGCGCGATGAGCAAGTCCGCGAACTCCTCCAGGGCCGCGGCGCGGTCCGCTTCGACGTTGCGCATGGTGCGGAAGAGTTCCTCCATGCGGCGGTGGTCCTGCAGGATGAGCTCGACGACATCGGTGGACGGCACAGGGTCTCTCCTTGCTGCGTGTGACGGTGATCCGGTCTCGCGGATACCCGCGGTTCCGTGGATGAGGCTCGGCGGCTGGTTCTCATTCGCTGTCCGCGTGCACGGTGTGGCTTCCGGGGCAAGGCAACGGTGACAGGCGGGTACCGCTGACGACCGACGGTTCTCGGCGCGGTGCTCGCTCACCGCCGACGCCCGCGTCAGTCGGAGTCGGACGAGGTGGCCGGCGGACTGAAGCAGGCGGTCACCGACTTGCCGTGAGGACACGGACGCACCTCCCACGCATCGGCCAGGGCGTCGACGAGAAACATGCCGCGTCCGCCGATGCGGTCGCCGCTGGGCTCGCGGGGCCTGGGCGGGGCGACGCTGTCGTCGTGCACGGTGATGTGCAGGCACCGACCATCCCAAACCATGACGAGACGGGCGGTGGAGTGGGCGTGGATGTGAGCGTTGGTGACCAGTTCGGAGACGGTCAGCAGGACGTCATCCACCGTCCGCGAGACGCTGTCCGTCCAGCCGAGAGCCTCCAGATGCCTGCGTGCCCAGTCGCGTGCCGCCTTCGGCTCGGTCTTCATGGGCAGCGAGCGCGCCCAGCCCACCGCCCGCACTGACGACTCGTCCACTGTGATCCCTCCCTGCCCGCGCTCGCCTCGTCATCACCCCGATGGGCAGGCTTGACACCCCGACCACCCTTGAAGGGCTGACCTCGGAAAGCACAGACGGCTGCCACGCCTTCGTACCGGGTCCTGCCGCCACTCCTTCCCCCGTTCGACGGCGGCATGGCCGGTGCAGGGCCCCACGCGTCGGTGCATGGGCGGGGTGCGGAGACGGGGGCGTCGGCCTCCGCCGAGGTGCGCTGCCGGGCGACATCTCCTTCGTGGCGCACGGTCCCGCCTTCGGCCAGGGGTATCGGCGATGCTCTGGCCGCACATCACCACCGACCGACCTACAGAGGTTCTCCGACTGCCCCGGCCGGGCTTCGCCCATCCGGCTCGGTACCGAGGACGGGGGGAGCGGCCCGCGATCACTGGTCCGCCGCCGTGAACGACTCGGGTACCCGAAGGGATGAACGCTGATCGAACTGCGTCTGCCGTCCGGATCGGTACCCCACACTGCGACTTGCGTGTCCACGTCCGCGCTCTCCGGCAGGCCCGGGCGCCCATGTGGTGACGTGACCTCGTGAGAGCACGAGGAGACGGAAGGGGGGAATGGTGGGGCAGCGGCGGACTCCGTTCGGTGACAGAGCCCGTTACTGGTTCGACAGCACCCTGGCCCGCGGTGCCGCCGCTCTCGTGGGCTGGATGGCGCTGCTGTGCCTGGCCGTCGTCGTGCCGACCAGTGCGGTGCTGGTGTGGACCGACCCTGATGCCCCGCCGTCCCTCGCGGACCGGCTGGCGGAGGTATGGCGTCTCACCGGGGAGACACTGCGGCTGGGCGGGGCGACGGGTACACCGCTGCGGGCGCTGATGTCGGTGCTGCTCGCGCTGGTCACTCTGCTGTTCGTCTCCACGCTCGTCGGCCTGATCACGACGGCGCTGACGGAGCGGCTCACCTCGTTGCGGCGGGGCCGTTCCACCGTACTCGAACAGGGGCACGCCGTGGTCCTGGGATGGTCGGAGCAGGTCTTCACGGTGGTGAGCGAGCTGGTGACCGCCAACGCCAACCAGCGCGGCGCGGCGGTTGTGGTGCTGGCCGACCGGGACAAGACCGTCATGGAGGAGGCACTGAGCACGAAGGTGGGCTCCTTCGGCCGTACGCGGCTCATCTGCCGCAGCGGCCCCACCACCGACCCGGCCGTGTTGCCGCTGAGCAGCCCGGCCACGGCCGGTGTCGTGCTGGTCATGCCCCCTGACGAGCCCGACGCCGACGCGGAGGTGGTGAAGACACTGCTGGCGCTCCGGGCCGCACTGGCCGGGGCGGAGCCACGTCCGCCCGTCGTCGCCGCCGTCCGGGACAACCAGTACCGCCTGGCCGCCAGTCTCGCCGCCGGACCCGGCGGCGTCGTCCTGGAGAGCGACACCGTCACCGCCCGGCTGATCGTCCAGGCCGCCCGCCGCCCCGGGATCTCCCTCGTACATCAGGAGCTCCTGGACTTCGCCGGAGACGAGTTCTATCTGCTCAGCGAGCCGTCCCTGACCGGCCGCCCGTTCGGCGACGCTCTCCTGTCCTACTCGACGTCGAGCGTCGTCGGGCTGATGCGAGGCGCCACCCCTCTGCTCAAC
Organism: Streptomyces mutabilis; assembly: GCF_014649815.1. GTDB lineage: Bacteria > Actinomycetota > Actinomycetes > Streptomycetales > Streptomycetaceae > Streptomyces > Streptomyces mutabilis. Next base: position 61,693 of record NZ_BMTT01000003.1, read on the forward strand.
CCGCCGCCGGAGACGCCGATCGCCCCGGACGACCTGCTCGTCGTCATCACCCGTGACGACGACACGGCCTGGCTGGACGACTGTGCGGACTTGGCCGAGCAAGCCGCGATGGCATCCCGCCCTTCGACGCCCGCGCCGGCGGAGCGGGTTCTTCTACTGGGCTGGAACCGTCGAGCGCCACTCATGATCGACCAGTTGCACCGACGCGCCCGGCCCGGTTCCACCGTCGACGTGGTGGCGGAACGGGGTGAAGCGACGATCCGACAGGTGAGCGAGGCCGACGCGGACAGCGGGAACGGCCTGAGCCTGGCACTGCACCACGGGGACATCACCCGTCCCGAGACCCTGCGACACCTGGACGTCCACTCCTACGACAGCGTGATCGTACTGGGCCGCGACCCCGTTCCTGGACAACCGCCGGACGATCCCGACAATCGCACGCTCGTCACCCTTCTGCTGCTGCGCCGACTGGAAGAAGCCACCGGGCGCGAACTGCCGCTCGTCACCGAACTGATCGACGATCGAAACCGGGCGCTGGCCCCCATCAGCCCCGGGGCCGACGTGATCATCAGCGGCAAGCTCATCGGCCTGCTCATGTCCCAGATCTCTCAGAACCGGCATCTGGCAGCGGTGTTCGAGGAACTGTTCTCCGCCGAAGGGACCGGGGTTCGCCTGCGGCCGGCGACTGATTACGTGCTGCCGGGGAGTGAGACGTATTTCGCCACGGTCGTGGCCGCGGCACGCCGTCGCGGCGAATGCGCCATCGGTTACCGAAGCCACGATGACTCGTCGACGAGTCCCGGCTACGGCGTGCGGATCAATCCGCCCAAACGCGAGCGGCGCCGGTGGACGGCCTTGGACGAGGTGGTCGTCATCGGCAAGGACTGACGAAGGGCTCGAACGGGGGGCTGCTCAGCACCGGTAGGTCGAATGCCTGCGCTCAGCCTCCGGCTGCCCGGCGCCGACGTGCGCCGCGACCGCGACCGACTGATCGAGGTGGCCGCACGGGCTTCGGCCAAGGCGGGCGGGACGTGACCCTCCTCGCGGTGCCGTACGGACCGCGGCCCCCGCGCCCTATTCCTGGTACTGCGTCAGGTCGATTCCGAACATTTGCAGGTCGTAGCCGTGGACCGGGTGCCGTACGGCGCCTTCCGCCTGCATGCCAAGCTTGTCGACCACAGCCGCGGAGGCACTGTCACCCGGGCGCAATACGGCGATCACCCGCTCGAGACCGCGGTCCTGCAAGGCGAACTCCAAAGCGGCGTGCGCTGCTTCGGAGGCGTATCCCTGCCCCCAGAACACCCGTCCCAGCCGCCAGCTGATCGCAACCTGACCGGCTGCCTCGGCCGGCTCGGCGGCCACGGACAGCCCCACCGCACCCGCCAGTTCGCCGGACCCCAGGAACTCGACCGCGAACACTCCGAATCCTTCGTCGTCCCACTCCTCCTCCCACGCCTCGATGTCCCCGGCGGTCTGCCCGGTCGAGCGCGGTCTGCCGTCACCGATGTTCCGCATCACCACCGGATCGGCATGGATCTCGGACAGTGGAGCAAGGTCGTCGTCCAACCAGCGGCGCAGAAGGAGACGAGGCGTGCGGATCTCGGTCATGCTCCCATCCTGCCGATCCGGCGACCGGAACGCGAACCGCGGCATCGTACCCAGGTCACCGCAGCGATCGGGCCGGCTGGTGGCCCGGCCCCTCCTGGTGCACCGGGAGCCGCCTCCGGCGCGGAGCGCGGAGGTCCCGGCCCCTCCCGGACGCGTAGGATGCTCCATGTGCAATCGAGTATCGCGTCCGTACGAGGCGGCACCTTCGTACGCCGGGCGGTCGCCCGGGACGCCAAGCGGCTCACGCGGCTCGTGCGCGGCTCGCGTGCCTACGAAGGCCAGTACGCGGCGATGGTCTCCGGCTACCGTGTCGGGCCCGACTACATCGAGAACCACCAGGTCTTCGTAGCCGTCGACGCCGATGATGTCTCGGGCCGGGTGCTCGGCTTCTATGCGCTGGTCCTCGTGCCGCCGGAGCTGGACCTGCTTTTCGTCCACGACGGTACGCAGGGCCGCGGCATCGGGCGGCTGCTTGTCGACCACATGAAGACCCAGGCCCGCGCGGCAGGGCTGGACCGTGTCCGGGTGGTGTCGCATCCTCCGGCCGAAGGTTTTTACCGCAGTGTGGGCGCCCTGCCCACCGGAACCGCCCCCGCAAACCCGCCCGCGGTGGCGTGGGACCGGCCCGAGCTGGAGTTCCTGATCCCGCAACTGCCGACGTGACCCCGTTGTCCTAGTCAACTAGCAGACGAAGCGGGGCGGCACAACCCGTCCGTGCGCACACCGTGACGGGCGGGTTGGTGGCGTCCGGTGCCATACCGTTGCGTGTTGAGCCACCCCTAAGGTGCCGGGCACCGGGCAGATCCGCCGTTCCACGCCGACGGAGCGCCCCGGTGTCCCCCGAACGCCGAAGGAGCCGCCGTGCGATTGCCGCCGCTGCGAGAAGCCGTCACCCCGCCGAACCATGTCTCTTCCGCGTTGCCCGCCGAGCCGTTGTCACGTCCGGCGAACCGCGTGCGGCGTGCAGTGCTGTCCCGTCTGGTGGCCGTCGTGGCCCTCGTGCTCACAGCGGTCCTGATCGGTCCGGCACCGGCCGCCCGAGCGGCGGCCGGTCTGACCAGGGTCACGGGCTTCGGTGACAATCCCGGCCAGCTGAGCATGTACGTCTACCGGCCCACGTCCCTGCCCGCGAATCCGGCGGTGGTCTTCGCCCTCCACGGGTGCACGCAGAACGCCCAGGGCTACGCCGACCACTCGGGCCTGCCCGAGATCGCCGACCGGTACGGGTTCCTGGTGGTGTTCGCGGAGACCGCCTCCTCGAACAACCTCAACAAGTGCTTCAACTGGTTCCGGACCGGTGACAACCGCAGGGGCCAGGGCGAGGCTGCCTCCATCCGCCAGATGGCCGCGCACGCCGTCTCCGCCTACGGCGCGGACGCGCGGCGCGTCTATGTCACCGGCCTGTCCGCCGGCGGCGCCATGACCACGGTGATGCTCGCGACCTACCCGGACGTCTTTCACGCCGGCGCCGTCGTCGCCGGCCTGCCCTACGGCTGTGCCGACGACGTCATCAGCGCCTACTCGTGCATGAGCCCCGGAACGGACCTCACCCCGGCCCAGTGGGCCGGGCGGGTCCGCGCCGCTCACCCTTCGTGGTCCGGTCCGTGGCCGCGCGTGGCCGTCTGGCACGGCGACCGCGACACCACCGTGGTACCCCGCAACGCCGACGAGCTGCGCGACCAGTGGACCGCGCTGCACGGCCTGTCCCAGACCCCTGGCCGCACCTCGGTCATCGGCCCGAACTCCACCCGGCACGAGGAGTACCTGACCGGCGACGGCTCGGTGGCCGTCGAGGTGAACCGCGTCCCGAGCATCGGGCACGGCACCCCGGTCGACCCGGGCAACGGTCCCCAGCAGTGCGGCAGCACCGGGGCCTCCTACTTCCTGGATTCGATCTGCTCCAGCTACTGGATCGTGCGGTTCTTCGGCCTGGAGGACTCCGAGCCCCAGCCCGGCACGCTGCCCGCTCCGACCGGACTGGCCGCCACCGGCGCCACCGACACCACTGTCAGCCTCGGTTGGAACCCGGTGGACGGCGCCACCGACTACGCCGTCTACCGCGACGGTACCCGGATCACCACGTCCGATGCGGTCTCCTACACCGACACCGGGCTCACCGCGGGCTCCACCCACACCTACACGGTGGCCGCCCGTGACGCCGACGGCAGGACCGGGCAACTCTCCGGCACGCTCACGGCCAGGACCACCGGCGCCGCGGCCACCTGCTGGACGGCCGACAACTACGCCCACGTGCAGGCGGGCCGCGCCACGACCAGGGGTGGCTACACCTACGCCGCGGGTTCCGGCCAGAACATGGGCCTGTACAACACGTTCGTCACTCACACCCTGAGGGAGTCGCCTGCCGGCTACTACACCGTCGTGGACGGGTCCTGCCCCTGACGCGGAACCAGTCGGGACCGCAGGCGCCGCCCGGCGTCCGCCGCTGCGCGGCCGTCATGGCGGGCTGGTCCGACGGGGAGGCGGAGAACGGCCCGCCACCCAGCAGGGCGGCCGTGCCGCGTTACGGACTCGTCGGTGGCGGGGTCATGGCCCAGCGGATGGCGCCTGTCAGGACACGGCCGACGGGGCGTAGGGCGAGGTCCTCGACGACCGGCATGCCTGGCAGTTTCAACGCCTCTCGGGCCCACGCCGGGAGGCAGGCCACGCCGTTCGCCGCGAGTCCGGCGTACAGCGGCCGTGCTACGAGGGGAATAGGTGGTTGCAGCAGGAGGAAGCGTGCGACGGCCCTGGCCTCAGGGGTGGCCCGCAGTTCCGGCCGGTAGGCGGAGAGGCGCTCGGACAGGTCGTGCCGGTCGCGGGGAGGGTCGATCACTCCCAGTGCCTCAGCCACTCGGGCGGTGTCGGCGACGTAGGCGTCGTAGTCCGCGTCGTCGAGGGGGCGGGCCCCGTAGCGCTGATGGGCGCGGAGGAAGCTGTCGGTCTCGGCGGCGTGGACCCATCCGAGCAAGTGCGGGTCGGCGGCGTGATAGGTCAGACCCTCCGCGGTGCTGCCGCGGATGCGCTCGTGGATGCCGCGAACGTGGTCGACCGCTCGCTGGGCGTCGTCGGCGGTTCCGTACGTGGTGACCGCGAGGAACGTGCTGGTGCGTTGCAATCGGCCCCACGGGTCGCCCCGGAAGCCCGAGTGGGCGGCGACAGCCGCCATGGCGAGCGGGTGCAGTGATTGCAGCAGCAGGGCGCTGATCCCGCCGATGAACATCGAGGCATCGCCGTGGACAGCGCGTATGGGGCGGTCGGGAGCGAACCAGCGAGGACCCGCGGTGTCGTGGATACGCGCCCGTGTGGCCGGTCCGTCGGGGCCCGCCACCCGCTCGAACAGGAACTTGCCCACATGCTCGCGCAGCTCAGTCAGCATGGTCGCCTCCACCCTGCTTCCAGTACCCAGGATGGCCTGGAACCCGACAGCTGTCGTGTTCTCTGTCATGTCCGTGCCCGAAACTCCCGCGAGTGCGCCGGCGTCCGGCAGCCGACCATCGGGCGGGGCGAGACTCAGCTACTCCCCCAAGACGATCCTGATCGTCTCGGACGCCGTCAGATCGACGTACCGTCATCGACCGGTCAGCCCGTCGACGCGCACAGCCCCGTCCGCCGTGGACGGGCACGGAAGACGGGGCCGGCTACGGACGGAAGCGGTGCTGGTCTCTCAGGGGAGTTCGAGCGACTTCCGGAAGGATCCACCGCGCTTCAGTGCGCGTTCGATGCTTTCCAGGGACCGCCCCCTGGTCTCCGGCACCTTCGCCGCCACGAACACGATGCACGCGACGTTCATCAGTGCGTAGACGAAGAACGTCCCGGAGCGGCCGATCGCCTCGATGGCCGTCAGGGCGGTCACCGCGATCAGCAGGTCGACCCCCCACAGGGTGACCGTGGCCAGGCTCGTCGCCGGACCGCGCACGCTCAACGGCAGGATCTCCGGGCCGATGAGCCAGACCACCGCCTGGATCCCGATGCCGTTGAACAGGATGTACGCGAAGAGCGCGGTGATCACTGTCCACCGCTGGGCCGCCGAGCCCTCCGGGCCGCCGAGGAAGGCCAACGCCATGACCGCCATGGCGAGGCCGGAGCCGGGGAGGAACCACAGCATGACGCGCCGGCGACCCACTCGGTCCACGGCGATGGCGCCGACCACACCTGCGATCACCAGCATCACGCCGATACCGATACCGGTGAGCAGCGCGACCGAGTCGCCGAACCCCGCGTCGACGAGGATTGTCGGTGCGTAGTAGACCACGGCGTTGATGCCGGTGAGCTGAGAGAAGGCCGCGATGCCGACGGCGATCAGCAGCGCGGGGCGCAGCCAGCGCTGCCGCAGGTCGCGCCAGCCGCCGGCGGGCGTGGCCGCGGCCACCTCGGTGATCTCGTCGATCTCGCGGCCGACGTCCGTGCCGGGCGGCCGGAGCCGGGTGAGAACCGTCGCTCCCTCTTCACGCAGACCGCGCTCGACGAGCCAGCGGGGGCTCTCGGGCATGAACAGCATGCCGACGCCGAGGACCACGGCCGGCAGGACCGCCAGACCGAACATCAGTCGCCAGCCGCCGGTGTCCGACAGGGCCCAGCCGCAGACGTACGCGATGAGCTGGCCCCAGGCGACCATCAACTGGAACAGCACCATCAGCCGGCCGCGGATCCGGGCGGGCGCGACCTCCGCGATGTACACCGGCACCATGTTGGAGGCGCCGCCGACGGCCAGCCCCAGGACGAAGCGCGCGGCGATGAGGCTGCCCGTGCCGGGTGCAGCGGCGGCCGCGGCGGCACCCGCTGCGAAGACCACCGCGACACCGATGACGACCTTGCGGCGGCCGTGGCGTACGGCCAGGCGGCCGGCGAGCAGCGCTCCGACCATGGCGCCGAGCAGGATGACACTGACGATGATCTCCTGCTGACGGAAGGTCAGGTCGAGGTCGTCGCGCAGGTGCAGCAGGGCACCGGAGATGATGCCGGTGTCGTAGCCGAAGAGCAGACCGCCCAGGGCCGATACGGCCGACACAGCGTAGACGGCGGCGGGCACCTCCCGCGAGTCGCCGGCGGCCTCCTCGGCGGGGCCGGGCGTCGTGGCGAGCTCAGGCATCGCCCATGACCAGACCCTCGATGGTGTGCTTCTGCGTCACCGGTTCCAGCACGTCGACGACCGGGCAGTCGAGGTGGCGGCGGACCCGCTCGGGCAGGGTCTCCCAGTAGGCGCGGGTGACGGCCGTGTCGTGCCGGTCGCCGTTGTCGGCCTCGGGGCCGTCGACGCCGAGGACCAGCACGGGGCGGGACTTGGAGGAGTTGTTCCCGGTGCCGCGGTGGATGGTCAGCGCGGTGCGCGCCGAGATGTCGCCGCGCTGCGGGTACTTGCGCACCGCCAGCTCCTCGTAGCGCGGGTAGTGCGGCCGGGGCGGGAACATGCCGTGGCCGAAATCCGGGCTGTCGTCCCACTGCGTGCCCGGCGCGATTTCGAAGGGCCCCATGTCCTCCTCGGTGTCGACTGCCGTCACGTTGAAGGCCAGGGAGGTCAGTCGCCGCTCGGCGCGGGTCTCCTCCGGCATGGGGAAGTCGCGGTGCCAGGGCTGGTTGACGGCTCCCTCGAGCGGCACGTCGAAGCCGAGTTCGACGATGCGGTAGTCGGGGCCGAGCGTGGCGGTGCAGACGGAGCGCACCCAGGGGTGGTCCACGAGGTCGACGAAGCCGCGCAGCTGCTCGGGGTGGATCTCCACGTAGTAGCGGTGCGGTCCGCGTCCCACGGCGCCGCCGGGCCGGGTCAGGGCCTCCTGGAACGCCGCATCGATGTCTTCGCGGAGCTGATCGGCCCACTCGGGAGTGAAGGCGCCCTTGCGGGCCGTGATGCCGTCCGCGTACAGGGCCTCGACGTCGGCCGTCACGTCAACGTCGAGGTCGGCCGGGGCGATTCCGGGGTAGGCGTGCGGACTCATGCGGTGCCTCCTTGCACGTGCAGTCGAACCTGACCCGCACATGTTGCATCGTTGAATTCAACGTGGCAATACCTCGCCTGAACCGATCTTGGCGCGCATGGCACGGCATGCCACGATGTGCGGGTGAGCAGCAGCCTGAAAGACGTAGCCGCCCGCGCCGGAGTCTCGGCGCGCACCGTGTCCAACGTGGTGAACGGAACCGCCCGCGTCTCCGAGGAGACCCGTCGGCGGGTTCAGGAGGCGATCGACGAACTGGGCTACCGCCCCAATCTCGCCGCCCGCAGTCTGCGGGCCGGCCGCACCGGCATCATCGGTCTCGCCATCCCCGAGCTGCACTCCCCCTACTTCGGCGAGCTCGCCGGGCTCCTGGTGGACGAGGCGGGACGCCGGTCGTGGACCGTGATCATCGACCAGACACACGGGGACGCCGAGGCGGAACGGCGGCTGCTCAAGGGTGACGGAGGCCGGGTGATGGACGGCCTCATCATCAGCCCGTGGGCGCTCCAGGCCCGGGAAGTGGCCGAGATCGCCCGCCCGCTGCCCGTGGTGCTGCTCGGTGAGCGCAGCCCCCAGGGACGGGCGGACCGCGTGGCGGTGGACAACGTGGCCGCCGCCGACGAGGCGACCACCCACTTGCTGACGCTCGGACGCCGCCGCGTCGCCGCCATCGGCCTGCAGCCGCACCTGCACAACGGCACGGCCGAACAGCGCGCCGAGGGCTACCGCAGGGCACTGCGCCGCGCGGGCGTCACGCCCGAGGTCCAGTGGGAGCGACCGGTGGGCGCACTGCACCGGGAGGACGGCGCGCGGGCCATGGCCGAACTGCTCGACGGGGACGCCGCCCCCGACGCGGTGTTCGCCTTCACCGACGAACTCGCCCTGGGCGTTCTGCACATGGCACACGCGCGAGGGGTGCGGGTGCCGGAGGAGCTGGCGGTCGTCGGGTTCGACGACATCGAGGACGGTCGCTACAGCCACCCCACGCTGACCACGGTCTCCCCCGACAAACGCCAGATCGCCCAGCGAGCCCTCCAGTGCCTCGCCGACCGCATCTACAGCCCGGACAACGAGGTCCCCCCCTCGGACCTCACCATCCCGCACCGGCTTGTCGTACGGGGCAGCACCGCACCGGGGACGCGGGCGGCCTGAACCACCTGCCGCCGCATCGACGGCCTCTCCTCTTGGGCCGAGGTCCCCGACGGAAGTTCCCGGGCTGGGTGGGCGCGCGTGAGCGGGGGCCGCGGAACATGCCCAGCGATCCCGCCACGAACAGCCACAAGGCGACTCGTTCCAGGCTGGGGAAACAGGAAGAACACACCGCCGACCAGGAAGGCCGTGTTGCCGGAGCCACCGATGATCAAATGGATGAGCGGGAAGCCTGAAGCAGGTAGCGTTCGAGTCGGGGCAGCACGCCAACGTCCCTTCCAGTGCCGGATCGTCCAGTGACCACGCGGAGCTGTGGGGGTACCGCCCGGAACAATGTGGGAAACATCGCCGGGTGGCGTTCCTCGGCGACCAGCTTGGTCAACTGCCGCGGTTTCAGCCCGGGAAAGGGGCTGTCCGGGCCGACGGGAGCTGCCCGCTACGGGCGCGTCAGTTCGCGTGCACCAGGAGGAGGCAGAAGGCTGCCAGCGGAATGACGGACGAGCCCAGCAGCGTCAGCGCCGCCGGGACTGCTGCACCCAGTCGCTCCTTGTTCCTGCGCCGGCCCGAGCGGAACACCGCACCGGCCGAGACGAACGGCAGCGCCACGAGAGACAGGAGAATCACCGGCGCCACGAACCGGCTGAAAGTGGTGGTACCGGGTTCAGTGACCGAGTGCCAGGAAGACATGCCGAAGACGATCGCCGGACCGGCCAGCAGGACAAGCGCAAGGGCCGCCGACACGGCCACGGTCAGTCCTTCGGTCAACCGTTCGCCCCGCCCGCGCCCCGGGCCCACTCGCGTCGTTCCGCCGTCCACCACGCCCTCCCCCCGCCGGACACCGCTGACCGGCGTCGCCCACACTACCGGTCACGGGCGGCGGCGACGGCCGCTGCCGTTGTTCTCGGGTCAGATGGCGACCCGCCCCTGAGGGCACTCTACTCGTTCCCCGGCTCGTCACCTCGGCCAGCGCCGAGCGGGCGTACGTCCCACCGTACGAGGCGGTGCGGAGACAGGCCTCGAACCCAGGGGTGCAGGGGGCTGACGGGATGACCGAAGGCCCCACCTTGTCTGACTCAGGACTCGACATGGCCCGGCGCTGCCCGACCGATGCCCGTTGAAGCACCCTCACGGGAAGTGCTCTGCGTCACCACCCTCCTGGCCCGCAATAGCTAGTCGGCGACTATGCCGCGGGCGCCGAGGACATTCCGCAACTCAGGGGCCAGGAGTCGGATCCGAGGACGCGCCGGAGGTTAGGCAGCAGCACGAGGTCGTCGAGGGAAGCGACGTCGAACAGATCGTCCTCGCCGTCCCAGACCGGGGCGCATTCTCGGTACACCTGGTTACCGCCGTCCATGCACAGCTCCTCGACACCGGCCAGGAGCTCCTCGCTGATTTCCGACGATGCGAAGTAGCTGCGTGCCTCGGGCACGACCTGGTACGTCAGACCGTGCTGCTGCGCACTCCCAGGGGTCGTCACCGAACCCATGTTCCTTCAGGAGATCGGCGAGGCTGAACCGGGGGGAGCCTCTCATCGATGTACATCAGCTGCTCGACGACGATGAGCTTGAAGCCGAAGTCCCTGAACAAGGCCACGCGCACCTTCCAGGAGCTGTCCGGGCGATCATCGACGGCGGTCGTACCTCCCGGAGCTCGGTCTTCCTCGCGGGTCGGCGAATGTCGTGACCCGCCGCGTTCGGTTCCAGTGTCCAGCCTGGCTGGTTCAATCCGTTCGGAAGGGTCCCAGGGACGGCCAGTCGGTGAGGGGACGTGGTTCTTGAAGGCGGCCCTTGCCGGAGCGGTCGCCCGCGGTGTGGACGAGCAGGTACTGGTCGCCGGAGAAGACCCAGAAGCGATGGTCGTCACCCGGAACCGACAGGACTGCGTCGATCTTGTTCGTGAAGCGGTCCAGGCCGCCGAACGTCTTGCGCCACTGCGCGATCGGGGCAGGCCCACTCACCCGCCGCGCCGACGCCGGGTCCCCGCCCACCTCGACGACCATGTACTCGCTGCCGGAGAACACCCAGACCCTGCCCTGCACACCCGGAACCGGCATCACCGCATCCACACGATGCGAGAAGCCCGGGGCCCCGCCGAGGCTGTTGCTCCAGTCGGTGAGGGGGCGTGGTTCCTGAAGGCGGCCCTTGCCGGAGCGGTCGCCCGCGGTGTGGACGAGCAGGTACTGGTCGCCGGAGAAGACCCAGAAGCGATGGTCGTCACCCGGAACCGACAGGACTGCGTCGATCTTGTTCGTGAAGCGGTCCAGGCCGCCGAACGTCTTGCGCCACTGCGCGATCGGGGCAGGCCCACTCACCCGCCGCGCCGACGCCGGGTCCCCGCCCACCTCGACGACCATGTACTCGCTGCCGGAGAACACCCAGACCCTGCCCTGCACACCCGGAACCGGCATCACCGCATCCACACGCGAGACTGCATGGTCACCAGAGGACATCTGCCCGGTCTGCTTGGGCTTGCCGGACTCGGAGTCGTCCCCGACGACGTATGCGGTCACGCCCGCTCCGGCGACGAGCGCCATCACGGCGATCGCCCCTGTGATTGCCATGCGGTGCCGGTTCGCCTTTGCGGTCGCCGTGCGGCGCCTGTTCGCGCGTGCAGGCTGCACCGGCTGCCGCAATGTCGCCTGCACCGTTGGGGGAGCGCCGTCGACGATCGACTGCAGCGCGTCTGTGAGCTGCGCGCTGGACGGGCGCTTGGCGGGGTCCTTGTCCAGCAACTGCTCGATGACGTCGCCCAGCGGGCCGGGGACGTGGACGGAGGGCGGTTCGAAGGCGACGGCGAACGAGGTGGCCGTGAGGTCCCCGCGGGCGAAGGGGGTGCGACCGGAGGCGAGGAAGCACAGGGTGACACCGAGGGAGAACAGGTCGCTGGCCGGTCCGACGGGCTGATCGCGCAGGCGTTCCGGGGCCATGTACTCGGGCGAGCCGACCACGGCCCCCGTGCCCGTGAGACCTGTGTGACCGGACAGGGCGGCGATACCGAAGTCGGTGAGCACGCTGCTGCCGTCCGCGCGCAGAAGCACGTTGGCCGGTTTCACGTCACGGTGCAGCGCACCGGCCGCGTGGACCGCCCCCAACGCGGACAGGATTTCCAGGCCGACGCGGGCTGTCTCCACCGGTGACAAGGGCCCGCTCGATCGCACTCGCTCGCTCAGCGAGCCACCCGGCACCAGTTCCATGACAATCCACAGACCACCGTCGAACTCCACCAGATCGTAGATGTCGATGACATGCACGTGCGTCACCCGGGCGATCGCCCGCGCCTCCGACAGCACACGCCGCATCGACGCCTGCTGCTCGTACCCCCCACCTGCGGCATGGAGTTCCTTTACGGCCACCGTCCGCTGCAACAGATGGTCCCAGGCACGCCACACCGTGCCCATACCGCCGCTGCCCAGCCGGTCGGCGAGCACGTACCTGTCGGCGACAACGCGCCCGCCCACACTTTCGATCACGACGAGACAATGTACATGCTGACTTCCAGGGCGATAGATGATCATGCGCGGACCCAGATGACGAGAGTTGCGGCGGTGGTGGTGCCGAGGAAGACGTAGCCGCGCTCGTCGTAGCGAGTGGCCACGGCCCGGAACTGCTTCATCCGGTTGATCGCTCGTTCGACGGTGTGGCGCTTCTTGTAGTGCTTCTCGTCGAAGCCGGATGGTCGTCCGCCGCGTGAGCCCTTGCGCAGGCGGGCGGTCTGGCTGCCGGTCCTTTCCGGAATGGTGTGCCAAATGCCCCGGCCGTAGGTATCTGCGACACAGACTGCCGCTGTACCCCTTGTCGGCCGCAAGGCTGTCGGGTTTCCATGCGCGGTCGGCCCGAACCGCCCCGCGGAACGCGGATCTTTTTCCAGCACCGTCTGGAACTGAGTGCAGTCAAGGCCAGAACCTGGGCCGACGAACGACGCCGCATCCAGCCCTCCAACACGGCCCGCTGGGCATCGGTCACCGACAACGGCGGATCCCTCGGACCGGGACGATTCATGCCCAACCAACGACTGCAACGGTGCTTGCCGTGACTGTGGCCAGCTCGTTCGTTGGTGTGGCCATGGGTGGGGACCTTGCTGATGTCAGGTTGTGGGCGGGTGAGCTCGAGGGCTCGCCGGCCTGCGCCTCGCTCGGGCCGGCGCCGACGGCAGCTCCCCGTAGAGGGTGAGCGCCCAAGTTACCTGTGCGTTCCGCACGTCGGAGAAGTGACAGCTGCGACTGTCGCCGGTGAGGCGCCCCGTGCCAACGTCTTACCCGTCACCGACCGGTGGAGGGAGAAGGCGTGAACAAGGGCTACGCCGTGTACTGCGACGCAGACCCGCACTTCTACGACGCGCCGCACCGTGCCGCTCCCGGTACGGCGACCGTCGGGACCCGGTACGCGGTCGCCGACCTGCCGGTGCCCCCGGGATGGCAACGCACCGAGATCGGTGACTGGCTCGCACTGCGTCCCGTGGACGCCGTACTGCCGGCACAGGGCTGGAAGATCCACCTGTCCGCCTGCCTGGACAACGCCGAGTCCGTCCTGGCGCGGGTACGCGAGTACTGCCTCGACCGCGCCGTCGCCTTCAAGTTCGTCCCGAGCCGCTACCTGCTGCACCAACGCAACGCCAAGTACGCGGACCGGTCGGGCAGCGGGAAGTTCGTCACGGTGTACCCGGCGGACGAGACACTGTTCGAGCAGGCCGTGGGCGAGCTGACGGCCCTGCTGGACGGCGAGCCCGGGCCGCAGATCCTGAGCGACCTGCGGATCGGCGGCGGCCCGGTGCACGTGCGCTACGGCAGCTTCACCCGTCGCAACTGCTACGACGACCAAGGGGAACTGCGGCCCGCCATCGCCGATCCCTCCGGCGAGCTGGTGCCCGACGTCCGCGGACCGGTGTTCCGGGTACCCGACTGGGTGAGTGTCCCCGGCTTCCTCAAGCCGCACCTCGACGCACGGGCGACGGTCACGATGACCGGCGTCCCGTACACCGTCGAGTCGGCCATCCACTTCTCGAACGGCGGTGGCGTCTACCGTGCCCGCGACACCCGCACCGGCGAGACGGTCGTCCTGAAGGAAGCCCGCCCGTACGCCGGACTGGCGGCCGACGGAGCGGACGCGGTGGCGCGGCTGGACCGTGAGCACCGAGCACTCGAGCGGTTGTCCGGGCTGGCCTGCACGCCCGAGGTGCGGGACCGCTTCGTGGTGGGCGAGCACCACTTCCTGGTTCTCGAACACCTGGACGGCAAGCCCCTCAACACCTTCTTCGCCCGGCGCCATCCGCTCATCGAGGCGGCACCGGACGACCGTCGGCTGGCCGAGTACACCGAGTGGGCGCTCGACGTCCACCGCCAGGTGGAGCGAGCCGTGTCGAAGGTGCACGCCCGGGGCGTCGTCTTCAACGACCTGCACCTGTTCAACATCATGGTCCGCGACGACGGACGGGTGGCCCTGCTGGACTTCGAGGCCGCGCACCACGTCGACGAGCCGGGACGCCAGACCGTGGCCCACCCCGGGTTCGTGGCTCCTCCCGGTCGACGGGGCACCGCCGTGGATCGGTACGCGCTGGCCTGTCTGCGCCTCGCTCTCTTCCTGCCGCTGACGAGCCTGCTGGCTCTGGACCGGCGCAAGGCGGAGCACCTCGCCGACCTGATCGCCCGGCAGTTCCCCGTGCCCCGCGCGTTCCTGGACGCGGCGGTCGACGAGATCACCGGTGCTCCTCCCAGGAGACCGGTCGTCCGCCGCACCGGCCGGCGCTTCGTCCCGGTCCCGCCCGGCGACTGGCCCCGCAGCCGGGACTCGATGACGGCGGCCATCCGCGCGTCGGCCACGCCCTCGCGTGAGGACCGCCTCTTCCCGGGAGATGTCGCCCAGTTCGCCACCGCGGGCGGCGGGCTCTCGTTCGGCCACGGAGCGGCCGGGGTGCTGTACGCCCTGGCCGAGAGCGGTGCGGAGCGCGACGAGGCCGCGGAAGAGTGGCTGCTCGACCGGACGGCTCAGCCGCCCTCGGGAATGCCGCTCGGCTTCCACGACGGGATTGCCGGCACCGCCTGGGTCCTCGACCGCCTCGGTCACCGGGACCGGTCGATGGAAATGGCACGGATCCTGATCGGGCAGCCGCTCGACCGGCTCACCACGGACCTCCACAGCGGGACGGCCGGGATCGGGCTCGCCCTGGACTGTCTGGCCGCCCGCACCGGCGACACCGCCCTGCGCGACGCGGCGACACGGTGCGCCGACCTGAGTGCCCGCCACCCGGCCGAGGACGCGCCGGGCCGCCGCGGCCGGGCCGGACTGCTGTACGGCGCGACGGGCAGTGCACTGCTGTTCCTGCGCCTGTACGAGCGCACGGGCGACGCCGGCCTGCTCGACCTCGCGCGCGACGCGCTGCGCCGGGACCTTGCGCACTGCGTGCGCGGCGCGGGGGGAGCCCTCCAAGTGGACGAGGGCTGGCGCACCATGCCGTACCTGGGCGCCGGGAGCGTTGGCATCGGCATGGTGCTCGACGACTACCTCGCGTACCGCGCCGACGAGCAGTTCGAGCGGGCGCGGACCGAGATCGTACGCGCGGCGCAGGCCATGTTCTACGCCCAGCCGGGTTTGTACCGGGGGGTGGCCGGCATGGTGCTCTTCCTGGGGCGCACGACCGCCGCCGGCCCGGGAACCGGCTCCGCGGCGATCCGACGGCAGATCGACGCGCTGACCTGGCACGCCATGTCGTACCGCGGCCACCTCGCCTTTCCTGGTGAGCAGATGATGCGTCTGTCCATGGACCTGTCCACCGGAACGGCCGGGTGTCTGCTGGCCGTCGCCTCCGTCCACGGCGACCGGCCCGCCGGTCTGCCGTTCCTCCCCGCGCCGCGACACCGGCGGCGCCCATGAGCCGGCCCCCGTCGGGGCCGTGAAGAGAATCCGTCGTACGAAAGGAAGATCATATGAACCTGTTCGAGCTGCAGTCGCTGGAGACCCCGAAGGAAGAGGCCATGGGCGACGTGGAGACCGGCAGCCGCGCGAGCCTGCTGCTCTGCGGCGACAGCAGCCTCAGCGTGACGACGTGTAACTGACGTCGCCCGAACCGGCCGGCACGGTGGACGCGGCGTGTCGCGTCCACCGTGCCGGCGCCTATCAAGAGAGGGGCAGACCGGTGGGAATCGCTCCGGTCCCGGGGCGGACGCCTCCGGTGGACAAGCCGCCCGGCACCGGCCCGGGGCGCGCCCCGGAACTGCTGGTACTGGGGTGTTCGGTCACCGCGGCCGCCGCCGCCGTCGCCCAGCCCTTCGTCCTGGGCCGCACCCTCGACCTGCTGCTGGGCGGGCATGACGCCGGTCCCTGGCTCGCGGCGAGCGCCGCCCTGCTCGTCGGCGAGATCCTGCTCGACGGCCTCACCGCATTCCTGTCCGGCCGGTGCACCGCCGACTGGACCGCCGCCATCCGCTCCCGCGCACTGCGGGGCCTCCTGCACGCCGTGCCCGACGCCGCCCGCGCGCACTCCCCCGGTGACGTCGCGACCCGGCTCACCCTGAACGCCTCGGACGCGGGCGCCGCACCGACCGCCAGGGCCGCCCTCGTGGCCTCACTCGTCACACCGGCCGGCGCCCTGGTCGCGCTGACCGTCGTCGATGTGTGGGTCGCCGTCTGCGTCCTCGTCGGGCTGCCCGCCCTGGCGTCGGTGCTGCGGGCGTTCGCACGGGACACGGGAACTTCGGTCGGGGCCTACCAGCGGGTGCAGTCGGACATCGCGTCCCGGCTGCTGGAGGCCGTCGAGGGCGCGGAAACCGTCGCCGCCGCCGGCACCGCCGCCCGCGAACGCGAGCGCGTGCTGCGCCCGTTGCCGGAACTGGGCAGGCTCGGTGAGCGCATGTGGAGACTGCACGGGCGGGCGCTGGCCACCGGCGGCGTGCTCGTTCCGCTGCTGACCGTGGCCGCCACCGCCGTGGGCGGGCTCAGGCTCGGATCGGGTGCCCTCACTGCCGGCGAGTTGCTGGCGGTCATCCGGTACGCGCAACTGGCCGCGGGGATCGGTGGCGCGGCCACGCTGGTCGGTGCGGTGGCCCGGGGACGCTCGGCCCGGGAGCGCACCCGCGGTCTCGAGGGACTGCCCGCCCTCTCCTACGGGCCCCTGACACTTGCTCCGGGAGGGCCGGGCACGCTCGAGTTGCGCGGGGTACGGGTCTCACGTGACGGCACGGAAGTCCTGCGGGCGGACCTGCTGACGGTGCCGGGCGGCCGGACCGCCGCGGTCGTGGGGCGCAGCGGCTCCGGCAAGTCCGTCCTGGCCGCCGTCGCCGGCCGACTGGTCGATCCCGACCGGGGACAGGTCCTGCTGGACGGAACACCTCTCGTTTCGCTGACCCGGACGTGCCTGCGCGCCGAGGTGGGCTTCGCCTTCGCGCGTCCGGAACTGGGCGCGTGCACGGTCGCGGAGGCGGTGGCCGCCGGACCTCGCGTCGTCTCCCGTCACCAGGTCAGGTCGGCCGTCCGCCTCGCCGGTGCCGACGCCTTCGTGCACCGGCTGCCGCGGGGCTACGACACACCGCTCGCCGAGGCACCGCTGTCCGGCGGTGAGTACCAGCGTCTCGGGCTGGCCCGGGCGTTCGCGCACACGGGCCGGCTGCTGGTCATGGACGACGCGACCTCCAGCCTGGACACCGCCACAGAGCACGCGGTGGAGCGGGCACAGCGGCGCTCCCCCTCCGTCGTCACCCGTCTGGTCGTGACGCACCGGCCGTCGGTGGCCGCACGGGCCGATCTGGTCGTCTGGCTGGAGGACGGCAGGGTCCGGGCGGTGGGCCCCCATCGGCTGCTGTGGCAGGAGGCCGCCTACCGGGCGGTGTTCGGTGCCCGGGAGGAAGGTGCCGGAGCACCCTCACACGACTGCGACGACGGGGCCGCCACGGGGCGGGCCGGCTCACTGCAGAGGGAGGCACGGCCGTGACCCCCGCGGGCGGGGACCGGCGAGGCGCGGCGGACACCCGCCGCCGATCGGGGGCCGAGCACCGGCTCGGGCCGCCCGCCCGTCGTTTCCTCGCCGAACGCAAGGCTGTGCTCGCGCGGCTCGCGGCGTGGTCGGTGGCCGAGTCGGCCCAGACCTTTCTGGTCGGCTACGGGGTGGCCCAGGCCCTCGACCGGGGTTTCCTCGCCGGTGACACCGCGGCGGGGCTCGGCTGGCTGGCCGTGGCGGCCTGTGCGGTGCTGCTGGGAGCGCCGGTGATCAGGGGGGTCTTCGCCGAGTTGGCCGGGCTGACGGAACCGCTGCGTGACCGTCTCGTGCACCGGGCGGTGGCCCGGTCCCTGGCCCGCGCTCTGGCCCGGCCCGGCGGCGGGGACAGGGCGGCCGTCTCACGGCTCACCAACCAGGTGGAGATGGTGCGGGACAGCTTCGCCGGGTTGGTGCTCACCCTGCGCTCGTTCGTCTTCACGGCGGCCGGCGCACTGGCCGGCCTGCTGTCGCTGCACCCGGCCCTCCTCCTGGTCGTCGTGCCACCGTTGGCCGGGGGTGTTGCCCTGTTCCTGCTGACGCTGCGTCCGATGGCGGCGGCCCAGCGGCGGGCCCTCGCGGCGGACGAGGCGCTGGGCGACCACGCCGCGCGGGTCCGGAGGTCGCTGCGCGACATCACCGCGTGCGGGACCCAGCAGGACGTGTCGAGGGACGGAGCACGCCTCGTCGCGGGTGCCGCGGCGACCTCCCGTGTCCTCGCCCGCTGGGCCGCGGTACGCGCCGTGTCCCTCGGGATCGCGGCCCAGCTGCCCGTGCTGCTCCTGCTGGTGACCGTGCCCTGGCTGCGCGCACGGGGTGTCACCACCGGCGCTCTGCTCGGGGCGTTCACCTACCTCGCGCAGGCGCTGCTGCCGGCGCTGCACACCCTCATGACCGCCATCGGCGCGGCGGGGAGCCGGCTGCTCGTCGTCCTGGAACGGTTCACGGGCCCGGAGGCGAGCCCGTCCGTCGCCGGTGCGTCCCCGCTCGCGTGGCGGGCGGCCATCCCCAGCCCGCCGGCTCCGGCCCGGTCGCGGGCGGCTCCCGCGGTGGAGCTGTGCGGGGTGACCCTCCGGTACGGCGCCCGGGCGGAGCCGGTTCTCGACGCGCTGGACCTGCGTGTCGAGGACGGCGAACACGTGGCCGTCGTGGGCCCCAGCGGCATCGGCAAGTCGACCCTCACCCGGATCGTCGCCGGCCTGTGCACACCGCAGACCGGTACCGTGCGGATCGCCGGCAGGGAGGTCACTGGCCGCCTCCCGGCGGAGCTACGCGCGCTGCGGGTCCTGGCTCCCCAGCAGGCGTACGTGTTCACCGGGACGGTCCGCGACAATCTGACGTACCTGCGCCCCGACGCCTCCCAAGCCGCCGTCGAGGCCGCCGTCCTGGAGCTGGGCGCGGCGCCCCTCGTCGAGCGGCTGGGCGGGCTCGACGCGGCCCTGCGGCCCGACGCGCTGTCCCTGGGCGAGCGCCAGCTGATCGTGCTGACGCGCGCCTACCTGTCCCCCGCCCGGCTGCTCCTGCTCGACGAGGCGACCTGCCACCTGGACGCCGCGTCGGAGGAGCACGCCGAGAAGGCACTGGCCCGGCGTCCGGGAACGCTGCTGGTCGTGGCCCACCGCATGTCTTCGGCGGTCCGGGCCGACCGGGTACTGCTGCTGGACGGCAGCCGGGCGGCGTACGGCACACATGAGGAACTGCTCGAACGCTCCCCCCTCTACCGCGACTTGGTGGGGCACTGGAGCCGTACCTGAGGGTGCGAGGTTCGCGAGCCGGGTGTCCGTACGCCCCCGGCCGTCCTCACAACCAGCCGGCGTTCTGGACGATGCGGATCGCGTCCACACGGTTGCGCGCCCCGACCTTCCGGATCGCGCTGGCCAAGTAGTTGCGGACCGTCCCCCGGGACAGGTGCAGGCCGACGGCGATCTCGGCGACGGACGAGCCCCGTGAGGCTTCGCTGAGGACGCAGAGCTCACGGGCCGTCAGCGGCATCTCCAAGGCCCGCAACAACGCGACCGTGAGCCGCTCGTCGACGAAGCGCTCCCCCTTGGCCACCATGTGCACGGCGTCGATCAGCCGCCGCGCGGGCGCGTCCTTGTCCAGGAACCCGAGCACGCCGGCGTCGAAGGCCCTGCGCAACACCCCCGGCCGCTCGGGTGCCGCGAGGACGACCAGCCGCGTCCCGCACCGGGCCCAGAAGGACGCTCGGGCCACTTCGTCCCGCGGGCCCTCCAGACAGTGCCCGTCGACCACGCACACGTCCACGGGCAAGTCGTGGTCGTCCGGCTTGTCACCGCGAGCCGGCATGGACGACACCTCGAGACCGTCGGCGGACCGCAGCAGTTGTACCAGCGCCGACCTCAACAGCGCGGCGTCGTGCACCACGAGAACACGGACCATGTGCAACCCCCCTGCCTTCCCCGGTCGCCCCCACGGACCACCGGGCTCGTCCCCCAGTCCCCAAGCCGTCTGCCCCGGGGCGCCGCCCCAGAAGCACTCAGCCCCGTCGGACGGGGGCGAAGCGATGCCAACACGCCGCTCTGGACGCCCGACACGCGATCCCTGGCGATGCGGGAACAGGCCGGAACACGTCCGTCGCACACCGGGGCACCGCGATGCCCGCGAAGGACGGGGTGCGCCTTGGCTGCTCCCGGGGAGTCCGTGAGGGCGGATGCGCGACGGCCGGGGCGGTACTTGCCGGACCGAGCCGGCGTCACGGACTCAAAACAGGCGAAGTGAATGTGGCTCGATCGGTCCGTCCGCTCCGGCTCCCGGGGCGTGTGCCGGCCGAGGGCCCGGCGGGCCACACCGGCGTACCGGCGGCCGCCGCCGGGACAGCGGTCGCACGCCGGGGTACGGCGACGACGGCCGTCACTCGATCAGCGCGTCCGCGGCGGTGACGACGAGCCTTGGTGGCGGGCGGCGACAAGGGTGCCGGGCTGGCGAGGGACCTGAACCATGGCTTTCTCGATGCCGCAGTTGCTCCGCAGCGGGCAGCGCACCCTCCGTCGCGGCTTCAGTGGCGTGTTCGGCAGCTCCGGCGCGGGCAGCGGAGCCCCGTCGTAGCCGTGCACCTCGCCGAAGCGGTCCCCCCTCATCCAGTCCTCGCGCGCCTGCACGATCTCGTCGTGCGACCGTCCGATGAAGTTCCACCACATGACGATCTCCTCGGGGAACGGCGGTCCGCCGAGCAGTACCAGCCGCGCCGCCCGGGTCGTCGCGTTGGTCAGGGTGAGCGTTCCGCGGCCCGATGGGACGTAGCCGAGTTCGGTCGGCCGCACGGTCGTGCCGTCGACGCGTACGTCACCGATGTCGACGAGTACCCCGTGCTCGAAGGCGGTGTCGACGTCCAGGGACACGGTGCCGCCCGGGACCAGCGTCACCTCGGCGCCCAGCAGCGGCGTGAACGTGGTCACGGGGGAAGTGTCCCCGGCCAGCGAACCGAGGAAGACGCGCACGGTGCCGCCGTCGAGTACCACCGGGACGGGCGCGTGGTGCTGGAAGTCCCGCCCGGTGTCGCGGTGCTCCTCGGGCAGCGCCACCCAGAGCTGGACCCCGTGCAGGACCGTGGTGCCGGGGGTGGAGACCTCGGAGTGGCAGATGCCGAAGCCGCCGGTCATCAGGTTGAGTTCGCCGGGTCTGACGAAGGAGTGGGTGCCCAGGCTGTCCCGGTGCTCGATCTCCCCGCCGAACAGCCAGCTGACCGTCTGCAGGCCGATGTGCGGGTGCGGCGAGACGTCCATGCCGCCCGACTCGGCCACGTCGTCGGGGCCGTAGTGGTCGGCGAAGCACCAGGCTCCGATCAGCGTCCGGGCCCGTTGGGGCAGCGTGCGCCGCACGTTCATGGCGCGCGGACCGCCGAGGGGGACGTTCCGGGCGGTGAGGACTTCTACGCCGGCGGCGGGCGCCTCGTCCACCGACGCGCCGCACCGCATCTCGGCGGGACGTGTCTCCGTGTTGCTCACCGTGCCGTCCCTTCCCAGCCCGACATGAAAGTTGCGCATTCAACATTCATGGTGGAGATGATGTGCCCTCCACCGGAGAACGGCGTGGACTACGACTTCACGAAGTCCAGAAGGTCGGGGTTGAGCACGTCCGGGTGGGTCGAGAGCATGCCGTGCGGGAGTCCTTCGTAGGACTTCAGGGTGCCGTTCCTGAGGAGTTCCACCGACAGCGGCGCCGAGTCCGCGTAGGGCACGACCTGGTCGTCCGTGCCGTGCGCGACCAGGACCGGCACGTCGATCCGCTTCAGGTCCTCGGTGAAGTCCGTCTCGGAGAACGCCTTGATGCACTCGTAGTGGGCGTTGGCCGCGCCCGTCATGCCCTGCCGCCACCAATTGTCGATCAGCCCCTGGGAGACCTTCGCGCCCGCCCGGTTGAAGCCGTAGAAGGGGCCGGACGGTACGTCGACGTAGAACTGCGCGCGGTTGGCGGCCAGGGCCGCGCGGAAACCGTCGAAGACCTCGATGGGGGTACCACCGGGATTGGTCTCGGACTGGACCATCACCGGTGGTACGGCGCCGACGAGCACCGCCTTGGACACCCGGCCCGGCTTGGCGCGCGCCACGTAGCGCGCGACCTCACCACCGCCGGTGGAGTGCCCGATGTGCACGGCGCCCTCCAGGTCGAGCGCGTCGGTCAGCGCCGCGACGTCGGCGGCGTAGGTGTCCATCTCGTGCCCCGTCGGGGGCTGGCTCGATCGCCCGTGGCCGCGCCGGTCGTGGGCGATCACGCGGTAGCCGTGGGAGAGGAAGAACAGCATCTGGTTGTCCCAGTCGTCCGCGGTGAGCGGCCAGCCGTGGTGGAAGACGACCGGGCGGCCGTCGCGCGGTCCCCAGTCCTTGTAGAAGATGCTCGTGCCGTCAGAGGTGGTGACCGTACCCATCGCTGTTCCTCCCGCATCTGTGTCGGACGCGGCCGGGGCGCTCGGATACCACTGGTGCGTGGTGGGAGTGGTGTCCGGCCCGGCCGGTTCAAGGCGCTGCGTTCCGCGACCCGGGGGCCACGGTCGAATCCACGCCAGCCACCCTACGCCCGTGTCCGGCATGCCTCACTTCCGCCCGCCCGGTCGGACTTCGAGAAGCAGATCCCGCGAGCGTTCACCGAGGGCTTCAGGCACCGCCCCGACACCACGTTCGGCACGGTGAACGCGGACGTGCTGGAGCACTTCGTCCCCGGATTCCGGCACACGGACTTCGTCGACGTGATCGAGAACTCCTCCTGGCCGGAGTGACCGGGCCTGCCGTCAGGTCGTCAGTTCCCTTCCCTCTCTCGAGCCCGACGATCCGGCACCGCCAGATGCCCAGGTCATGGGCGACGGGTGGTCGGGGTCCATGGTGAGGAAACGGGCGTTCGTGAGCCGGGTGCGCGACGTCGGGCGTCAGGCGTCCATGGAGCGGGCGAGGGAACGGGGGCGCATGTCCGTCCAGTTGGCCTCGACGAACGCGAGGCATGCGTCGCGGGAGTCCTCGCCGAAGACCGTCGTCCACCCCCCGGGCACCTGGGCGAAGGACGGCCAGAGCGAGTGCTGGCCCTCGTCATTGACGAGGACGAGGAAACGGCCGTCGGCGTCGTCGAAGGGGTTGGTGCTCATGCGCGGGACCTCCCGGTGCATTAGGTTAGGCTCGCCTAATCGAAATCGAGCTTAGCTTTCCCGCTTTCCGCTCCACAAGGAGACGTTGATGAGGCTGGTGGGGGAAGAGGCCTTCGCCGCGTACGGACTGCGCGGCGCACCCGGTACCGACGCCTTCTGGGCGGCCGCGCGCACGCCGGCGTCGGTGTACGACGGCGACGGCGACGGCTGGACGACGCTGTTCCTGCGGCGCGGTTCCGAGGCGGCCGGCGTCGTCTTCGAGAGCTGGTCGGAGCCGGTGCCACTGCGCCGGTGGGGCGACACGGACTGCTGGTACGCCGAGGTACGGATGCCCGTGCGGTTGCGCGTGACGTATCAGTTCCTCGTGGACGGCGCCGCGTACGCCGATCCCCTCAACCCGGAGGGTGCGGGCGGGGACCGGTCGATCGCGGCGACTCCTGACGCGCCCGCCCAGCCGCACTGGCCGGTCGTCGGCGCCGCCGACGTACTGCCCCTGCCCCGCACCCGGTTGCGGTGGGCCGGGGGACGGCTCGGTGGGCGGCGTACGGTGCGGGTCCACCCGGTGGGTGGCGGCGGACCGGTGGTACTGCTCCTCGACGGGGACGACTGGCTGCACCTGCACCCGGCGATGACCGCCTTCGAATCGGCGGTCGCCGGCGGTGACATGCCGCCGGCCACCCTCGTGTTCCTGCCCGCCAAGGACCGGCCGGCCGAGTTCGGGTGCCGTCCCGAGCTGTGGGAGGCGGTCCGGGACGAACTGCTGCCGCTGGTGGCGGGGTCCGGGGTGCCCGCCGACGCGGAACGGCTGGTGGTCGCGGGGCAGAGTCTGGGCGGGCTCAGCGCCCTGTACGCGGCACTGCGGTTCCCGGAGCTGGTGGCACGGGTCGCGTGCCAGTCGGCGTCGTGCTGGTGGACGCCCGGCTCGGCGGACCTCACGGACCCACTGGGCGGTCCGGTCGGCGGTACCCTCGCCGCACTCCTGCGGAAGCGTCCGGACCTGTCCGGCCTGCGGGTCGCGTTCGACGTGGGGGAGCACGAGCGGCGGATGCTCCCCCACTGCGCGCTGGTGGAGAAGCTGGCCGAGGAGGCCGGTGCGACGGTGCGGGTCAGGCGCTCGCCGTCGGATCACGACCGGGCCGGCTGGCGGCACGCCCTGCTGCGGGACGTCGCCTGGGCTCTCGCCGGGCCCGGCGAGCGGTCGTCGAGGTGACCCCGTAACGCTGAGAACGGGCGAGCGGTGCCCGGGGCACCCCGGGGTGGGCGGCGCCGGCCACCCACCCGGTGCGGCCCGCCGTTCTCAGCTCTGCGGACGGCTGCCGTGGTTGGCGCCGTTCTTGCGGCGGGCCTTCTTCTTGCGACGTCGCTTCGAGGACATCGATACCTCCCTGTTTCTCGTGATCCGGACGCTGTGCACCGGATTGTCACCACCGGTGATCACAGAGCCCCTTTCCCGTCTACGCGAGCGCAAACACGCGAAACGGAGAGAAACAGGTGGCACACGTCACCGCCCCGGTGGTCACCGGGCCACAGCGAGGCAGTAGTCCTCATCGGTGGCGAGGAGGTTGCGGTGCGAGTCCTCGGCGGTGACGACTCCGTCGTCCAGGACGAGGACCCGGTCGGCGACGTCCAGCAGTGCGGGACTGCTGGTGATCACGAGGGTGGTGCGCCCTCGGCGCAGCCTGGCGACGTTGCGCGCGATGAGCTGCTCGGTGACGGCGTCGACGGCCGTCGTCGGGTCGCGCAGGACGAGGACGTCGGTGTCGGCGGCGAGGGCGCGGGCCAGGGAGAGACGCTGGCGCTGCCCGCCGGACAGGTTCGCTCCCCGGTCGCGGACGGGGTGGTCGAGGCCCTCGCGGTGCAGGGCGACGACGTCGGTCAGCATGGACGCCTCGACGGCCTCCGGCAGCAGGCGGCTGGTGCCCGACGGGTCGATGTTGGTACGGAGGGTGCCCGCGAAGATCTCCCCGTCGTACGGGTTGACCAGCAGGTGCTCGCGGACCGCATCGACCGACAGGGCCGCGAGATCCCGGCCCCCGACCCTCACCGCACCCTCGTACGCGTCGGGCGGCACACGCAGCGCGAGCACCGCCGCGAGGTCGGCCGCCGCACGCGGCTGGTAGGCGGCGACGGCGACGAACTCCCCGGCGGCGACCCGGAACCTCACCTTGCGCAGCGCCCCGTGGCACACGCCGTCGACCTCCAGCCCGCAGCCCGGGGCCGGCCGCTCCGCTCCCGGGGTCGTCACCGGGGGCGCGGTCAGCACCAACGCCATCCGTTCCGCGGACGCCCGCGCGATCATCACGTACTTCGGCATCTCGGAGAAGAGCTTCAGCGGCTCCACGATGAACTGCGCGAGCCCCACGGCCATGACGAGTTCGCCGATGTTGATCCGCCCTGCGAACGCCAGCCAGCCGGCCGTGAGGGTCACGGCGGCGGCGAGGCCCGCGTTGAGGGCCGACGCGGTGCCCGCGTAGACGCCGTTCACCTTCGCGACGGTGACCGCCTGACGCTTCGCCTCCGTGCTGACCTTCCGGTAGGACCGGAACGCCGCGTGGTTGCCGCCGAAGCCGTGCAGCGGGCGCAGGCCGATGATCAGGTCGGCGACCTTGGCGCCGGCCCGCGCCACCCGGGCCTGCTGCTCGCGCGTACTGGAGCCGATCCGTCTGGACGTCACGCTCAGGACCGTCAGGATCGCGACCGTACCGGCGATCACGAGCACGCCGAGCCGCAGGTCGGCCAGTCCGAGCGCGACGGCCGCGATCAGCACCGCGACCAGAGAGCTGATCAGCAGCGGCACCACCTCGATGATGTCCGCGGTCTGGTCGGCGTCCTCGGTGGCGATGGTCAGCACCTCGCCGGACTTGAGGTCGACGTCCCGGGCCACCGGCTGGAGTCCGCACTCCGCCACCCGGACGCGCCAACGGTGCGCCTCGGTGGTGTTGGCCTTCTGCAGGACGCGCATACCGAACCGCCACGACAGCGACACGGTCGTGATGATCACGGCCAGGGCGGCGATCGACACGCCGAGGGAGCCGAGGCTCCGGGCCCGCATCGTGTGTTCGACGATCAGGCCGAGGGCGATGGGGAAGGCGGTCTCACCGGCCTGGTACAGGCCCATGAGGACGGTGCCCCCGGCCATGGCGCCCACATTGCGGCGCAGCGCGGTGCGCAGGATGTCGGCCCCCGGGCGGGGCCGCTTCGTGTCAGCAGTTGTCATCGAGGTGGCGGGCAATCGCTTCCGGGGTTCGCAGGGTGAACAGATCACGGATCGTGATCACCGGACCGTACTCGCGGCGGAGCAGCCCGGTCAGCCGCACCGCCAGCATGGAGTGTCCGCCGAGGGACACGAAATCGCTCACTGCGCTCACCTCGTCGTCGTCCAGGTCCAGTGCCTCGGCGAAGAACTCGCACACCACGGTCTCCGTCTCCGTCGCCGGGCCGCGCTCCCCCGCCGTCTTCAGCGCGCCCAGCGGCTTGGCCTCCGGCAACGCCTTGGTGTCGGCCTTCCCGTTCACGGTCAGCGGGATGCCGTCGACCTGGGCGTAGTGCGTGGGGCGCAGGAAGTCCGGCAGCCCGGCGCCCACTTCGGCGGCGACCGCCGCCAGGTCGGCGCCGTGCAGCACGAGATAGGCGGCCAGCCGGTACGCACCGTCGACCTGGGGGTCGGGCTGCGCGACCGCGGCGACGAACCGCACCGCCGGGTGCGCCGCGAACACGGCCTCGACCTCGCCGAGTTCGACCCGGTGCCCCCGGATCTTGACCTGCTGGTCGGTGCGGCCCAGGTACATCAGGTTGCCGTCGGGCCGCCGGACCACCAGGTCCCCGGTGCGGTACATGCGCTCGCCCGGAGCGCCGAAGGGGCACGCGACGAAGCGGTGCGCGGTCTGCGCGGGCTGTCCTAGGTAGCCGCGCGCGATGCCGACGCCCGACACGTACAGCTCGCCGGGGACCCCGTCGGGCAGTGGCCGCAGCCACGGGTCGAGGACGTACACGTCGGTGTTGTCGATCGCGACGCCGACCACCGGATCCTGGCACTCGAAGGTGCCCACGCCGAGGGTGTTGATGGTGTATTCGGTGGGCCCGTACAGGTTGTAGCCGACCGTCCCTTCCGTGTCGGCGAGCCGCTGCCACAGGGCGGGGGTAACGGCCTCCCCGCCGAGCAGCACCAGCGCGGGCCTGCGGGCCGGGTCGTCGAGCAAACCCTCGGCGACCAGTTGCTGCGCGTAGGTCGGGGTCACGTTGACGACGTCGATGCCGTGCTCCAGGCAGTAGGCGACCAGGCGGGGCGCGTCACGGCGCAGCTCCTCGTCGCAGATGTGCACCTCGTGGCCGTCGGCGAGCCACAGCAGCTCCTCCCACGACATGTCGAACGCGAACGACACCGTGTGCGCGATCCGGAAGACCCGGTGGCCGTGCTCGGCCAGCACCGGCCCGAAGATGCGGCGCTGGTGGTTGACCAGCATGTTGGTCAGTCCGGCGTACTCGGTGACCACGCCCTTGGGCTTCCCGGTCGACCCGGAGGTGTAGATCGTGTACGCGGGGTGCCGCAGCCGGTCGGGGTCGTCGGGGTCGAACGTGGTGAACGGTTCGGCCTCGGGCAGCGGGCGGTCCAGTTCGATCAGGTCGCCGGTCAGCCGGGGCGACACGGAGCTCACCGTGAGGATCATCTCCGGGCGGGCGTCCGCGACGATCGCGGCGATCCGCTCGTCGGGGTGGTCCAGCTCCAGGGGCACGTACGCGGCGCCGACGCGCAGTACGGCGAAGAGCGCCACGACGGAGTCGAGGGAGCGCGGGAGGGCGAGGCCCACGGTCGTCTCGGGTCCGATGCCGCGCCGGGCGAGGACCCCGGCCACGGCCCGGCTGCGGTCCCTCAGTCCGGCGAAGGTCATCGCCGAACCGTGGGCCACGAGCGCCACCCGTCCCGGGGCGCGGTCCGCGGCCAGGTCGAACCGGTCGACGACGGTGTCCGTGCCGACGTCCGTGCGCGCGGCGGGCGTGGGCCGCGGCCCCACCCCCGGCAGTGCCCCGACCGGGCCCGTCGACCGTGCCAGGTCGTCGAGCACGCCCAGGTAGTCGTCGAGAAGACGGCGTGCGTGCGCGTTGTCGTGGTCGCGGTACTCCAGCTTGACGGTGAGCCGGTCGCCGGGGGTGACGACCCAGGTGAACGGGTAGTGCGTGGAGTCGTCGGCCTGTGCCGAGGTGATGCCGTGCCGGGCGTTCATCTCGGCGAAGGCGTCCAGGTCGAGGAAGTTCTGCAGCACGAAGAGGCTGTCGAAGAGCGTGTCGTGCCCACTGGCCCGCTGGATCTCGCCGAGCCCCAGGTGCTCGTGCTCCATCGCCTCGACCCGGGCCGCTTGCACGGCCGTCAGGTACGCGCGGACCGTGTCACCCGGCCGTGGCCGTGTCCACATCGGCACGGTGTTCAGCAGGACGCCGACGATGTCGGACAGCCCCTCGCCCTCCCTGCCGGAGACGGTCACGCCGAACACGGCTTCGTCCCGGCCGGTGTGCGCGCCGAGCAGCAGGCCGAACGCGCCGGTCAGCACCGAGTTCAGCGTGACGCCGTGCGTCCGCGCGGCGTCACGCAGCCGGTCGGATCGTTCGGCGGACAGCGTGTGCACGAGGGCTCGTGGCAGGTCGTCCGGGAGCGCGGGTGCCGGTCCGGCGAGCAGCGTCGGTCCGGACAGGCCGGACAGGTGCCGCGCCCAGAAGCGTTCCGCGTCGGCGGGGTCCTCGGCGGCGAGTCGCCGGGCGTGGTCCTCGAAGCTCGGAGTGGCCGGGACCGGAATCCGCAGTTGTCCGTCGAGTACGGCCCGGTAGGCGTCGAACAGGTCCCGCAGCACGATCTCGCGGGACCAGCCGTCCCACAGCAGCAGGTGGTAGCTGAGCAGCAGGCCGTCGCGGTCGTCGGGCAGACGCACCACGGTGAGCCGGATCAGTGGCGGCTCCCCCGGATCGAAGCCGGCCTCCCGGTCCCGCGTCCGCAGGGCCTCGGCCTCGGCGTCCGTCGCCGCCGCCACCGTACGGACGTCGATCCTCCGGCCCGCCGCGAGCACTTGGACCGGATTCCCGTCCTCGTCGGTGGTGAAGCCGGCGCCCACGACGGGGTGCCGCGCGATCACGTACGCCATCGCGTCGGCCAGCGCGCCGGGGTCGAGGCGCCGGTCGAAGGTGTACCAGCTCTGCGCGACGTAGTGCCCGGCGGGTCCCGCCAGCTGGGCCTGGAAGAACAGGCCGCGCTGGAGCGGGGTGACCGGTGCCGTGCGCTCGGCCGTCGCGGCGGCGTCCGCGAGGCGTTCCAGTGCCCGGTGCCAGTGCTCGGTGATCTCGTCGGGGATGTCCGCGGCGAGGGTGAAGGCGGCATGCAGGCTGCCGGTGGCGTCGTCGGTCCAGGCGTTGACCTCGACGGCGTACGGGCTGCCCTGGTCGCCGGTGGTGAGGTGCGGTACCCGGGACTCGGCGCCCCGGCCGAGGTAGTTGAACAGCACCTGCGGGCGTGCGGTCAGCAGCGGCGCCGTCTGCGGGTCGAGGTACCTGAGCCGGCCGTAGGCGACGTGCGCGTCCTCGCCGGGACAGCGTGCGTCGGCCTCCTTCGCGGCCGCCACGGGATCGGTGTGCGCCGTGAGTCGCACGGGCGCGACGGCGGTGAACCAGCCGACGGTGCGGGTGTAGTCGTGGTGTGGGAGGGCGGGGACCCGGCCGTGCCGCTCCAGGTCGATCGCGAGGTCGGTGGGCTCGGGCTGGACTCGGGTGAGTGCGACGCGCAGGGCGCCGCAGAGCAGCTCGGTCATGCCGACGCCGAGGGCGACCGGCGCGGTCCTCGTCAGGCGTTCACTCAGGTCGGGCGCGAGGACTGCCGTGGTGTCGCGCCGGGGGCCGCCGGTGGGGAGCGGCGCGGGTGCCCGGAGGGTGGTGATCCAGTGGTCCAGGTCGCCGGCGTCGTGGGTGGGCCGGGAGGCGAGCGCTTCGGCGTATGCGGTGTAGGAGGTGGTGGGCGGTGCCAGGGGTGCGCCGCGCATCACGGTGGTCAGGTCGTCCAGCAGGATGAGCCAGGAGACCGAGTCGACGGCGAGGTGGTGGACGGTGACCACCAGGGTCCGGCTCGCCTCCAGCCAGGAGAACGCGACGACGCGCCCGGTCTCGGGGTCGAGTCGTCCGGCGGCCTGGTTCGCGGCGGACGTGGCGTCGGTGTCCGTCCGGTCGACGGTGACCTCACGGGCGGGTTCGGTGCGCAGGGACCAGACCCCGTGGTCGACGCGCAGCCGCAGCCGCAGGGCCGGGTGGGCGGCGACGACGGCGCGCGCGGCCCGCTCGGCGTCGGCGAACCCGGTACCCTCGGGCGCGGGCAGTGCCCTGGCCTGGGCGAACCAACCGAGCGAGCCGCCCAGTTCCCGCTGGCGCAGGATGATCGGCGTGGGCGGGAGCGGGCCGTCCTCGTGGCGGACGGGCGCGGCCGCCGTGGCCCGTCGTTCGCCGGTTTTCCCCTGCGCCAGGTGTCCCGCGATCGCGCGCGGCGTCCTGAACAGGAACACGTCCCTCGGCGCGACCGGCAGACCGAGGGCCCGGGCGCGGTTGATCACGGTGATGGCGACGATGCTGTCCCCTCCGGCGCGGAAGAAGTCGGTGTCGGCGTCGACGTGTGCTCCGGGCAGGGTGGTGGTGAAGATCTCCACCAGGGCGGCGAGTACGGCGTCCTCGTCCGGGCCGCCGTCGACGCGCCGCGGCTCGCCCTCCGGGTGTTCCCGGGCCGCGCGCTCGGTGAGTGCCGTGCGGTCCAGTTTGCCGTTGACCGTCAGCGGCAGGGCGTCCAGGGGCAGCACCCGGCTCGGCACCATGTACGCGGGCAGCTTCGCCGACAGGGTCTCGGTGAGGTTCCCGGGCACCCGGCCCACGACGTGGGCGACCAGGTGGTCGCCGGCGTCCGCGACGGTGACGGCCACGTCGAGCACGCCGTCGAGTTCCCTGATCGCGGACTCCACCTCGCCGAGTTCGATGCGGAATCCCTTGAGCTGCACTTGGTCGTCGGCGCGGCCCGTGAACTCCAGCTCGCCGTCGAGCGCCCGGCGGGCGAGGTCGCCGGTGTGGTACATGCGCGTACCGTCGTCCGTGAACGGGTTCGCCACGAACCGGCCGGCGGTGAGCCCCGGCCGCCCGAGGTAGCCGAGCGACACCTGGTCACCGGCGACGTAGATGGCGCCCTCCTCCCCCCATGGGACCGGGCGGAGCCGGTCGTCGAGCAGGTAGGTGACCAGGCCGGGCAGCGGGCCGCCGATGGGGCTGACGTCGTCGCCGGTGGCGAAGTCGGCGTCGGTCAGCACCCGATGGGTGACGTGGACGGTCGTCTCGGTGATGCCGTACATGTTGACCAGCTCGGGCGAGTCGGTGCCGTGCCGGGCGACCCAGCCCCGCAGCCGCCCGAGGTCCAGTGCCTCGCCGCCGAAGATGACGCGGCGCAGTGCGGGCAGCGGCTCACCGGTCTGCCGGTCGGCCTCCATGAACCGGTGGAACGCCGACGGCGTCTGGTTGAGCACGGTCACCCCGTGCTCGCGGACCAGCCGGTGGAAGTCGACCGGGGAACGGGTCAACCCGTATTCCGGCACCAGCAGTTGACCGCCGTGCGCCAGCGCGCCCCACAGCTCCCAGACCGCGAAGTCGAAGGAGAAGGAGTGGAACTGGACCCAGACGTCGTCAGGGCCGAGATCCATGTCGTGCCGGGTGTTGGCGAGCAGCGTCACCACACTGGAGTGCGGGACGACGACGCCCTTGGGCCTGCCGGTCGAGCCGGAGGTGTAGATCACGTACGCGGGATCGTGCCAGTCGGGCCCGGCGCCCGGGTCGTTCCCGGCGGCCCGCTGCCGCTCGGTCTCCTGCCCCTCGGCCCTTTGCCGCTCGTCGCCCTGCACGAGGACGCGCGCGGACACGCCCGTCCGGAACAGCAGCCGGGTGAAGCGGTCGCATTGCCCCGCGTCCACCAGGACGACCTGCGGGTTGGCGTCGGCGAGGATGTACGCCAGTCGGTCGTCTGGGTACGCCAGGTCCAGTGGCACGTACGCGCCGCCCGCGCTGACGATCGCGACGAGGGCGACGACCTGTTCCACGGAGCGTGGGACGGCGACGGCGACCCGTCGGCCCGGCCCGGTTCCGGCTGCGCGCAGGGCGGAGGCCAACGCGTCCTTCGCGGCGACGAGTTCACCGTAGGTGAGGGACCGGGTGGTGCCGTCGAGACCGCACTGGGTGACCGCGACGGCGGCCGGGGCGCGGTCCGCGGCGGTGTCGAACAGCCCGGCCAGGGTGGTCGGGGGCACCGGTACGGGACGCCGGGTTCCCTCGGACACCAAGTCGTCGACGAGGGCGTCCGGCCGGCTGAGCAAGCCCGTGAGGGTCCGGACGAAGGTGTGCAGGATGTGCCGGGCGCTCGACTCGCGCAGCAGCTCGCCGTCGTGGATCAGGTTGAAGCGGGCACGGCCGTCGGGCGTGCGTTCCACCACCAGGGTCAACGGGTAGTGGGGTGCGCCCTCGTTCTCGATGCGGGTGACCGCCAGCGTGTGGTCCGGCGCCCGGAGACCCTCGACGTCGGTCGCGACGTCGAAGACCACCAAGGTGTCGAACAGGGTGCCGGAGCCGACCGCACGGGTGAGGGCGGACAACGAGACGTGCTGGTGCGGCAGCACCGCGCCCTGGTGTTCCCTCACCGAGGCGAGCAGGTCCCCCGCGGTGGTGGTGGCGGACCACCGGGCGCGCAGGGGAACGGTGTTGATGAACAGACCCACCATGTCCCCGACGCCGGGCACGTCGGCGTCGCGTCCGGACACCGTGGAACCGAACACCACGTCCGTGCGGCGCAGGACGCCGCCCAGCGTCACCGCCCAGGCGCTGTGCACGGCCACGCTCAGCGGCACACCGGCCGACCGGGCGGCCGCTTCGATGTCGTCCGCAGGTTCCACCGAGGTGTCGGCGAACCGGTCGGACGGGGTGTGCCCCTGAGCGACGAGGGAAGGGCCGGCGAGTCCGTCGAGCTGTTCGCGCCACACCCGGACGCCGAGCTCGTCGTCGCGTCGGGCGAGCCGGCGCGCGTGGTCGGGGAAGCCGCCGAGCGGGTGCACCGTCCCCGGCGCGTGGTACTCGACGAGCAGGGTGCGCAGCATCGGCATCACCGACCAGCCGTCGGCCACGATGTGGTGCACGGTCTGCACCAGTACATCGCCGTCGGGGCCCCCGCGAACGAGCGTGTACCGCATCAGCGGGCCGGTCGCCAGGTCGAACCCGGCACGGCGGTCCCGCTCGGCGAGGTCGCGGATCTCGTCGGCGGTGATGCCGGGGCGGTCGAGGGTGGTGAAGGGCGCCTCGGCACCGTTGTCCAGTACGGAGACCACCCGGCCGTCGGCGAGGGGCACGAAACGGGCGGCCAGGTTCGGGTGGAGCGTGAGCAGGCGGGTGGCCGCCGCCGCGAGCCGGCCTGAGTCCACCTCGCCCGCCAGGGTGAGCAGTTGCTGCTCGACGTAGCTACCCGTCGAGGCGTCGTCGTAGACGGAGTGGAAATAGAGGCCTTCCTGGAGCGGGGTGAGCGGCAGGATGTCCCGCAGGCCCGGTCCGTCCAGGGCGTCGACGTCGGCCTGCGTGAGCACCAGCGGGGCGAAGTCGCTGGGCGAGTGGCCGCCGTGTCCGAGGGCGGCGAGCCCGGTCAGGGCCTGGAGGTAGTAGGCGCCCAGGGTTTCGATGTCCTCCTCGGTGAACATCCCCTCGGGCCAGGACAGAGTGGTGGCCAGTCGGTACCCGCCGGTCGGGTCGGGTTCGGCGATCGCGTTGAACTCCAGGGGGCGCGGCAGGCGCATCCTCGGGTCTCGCCGTTCACCCAGCCGGCCGGTCGTGTCGGGGAGTCGCCAGTTTCCGGGCGCGCCCGCCTCGAAGCGGCCAAGGTAGTTGAAGAGCACCTGGGGCGCTGGGGCGCCGAACTCGCTGTCGGCCAGGTAGCGCAGGGCTCCGTAGGACACGCCGTTGTCCGGTACTCGGTACAGGTCTTCCTTGACCGCCTTGAGCGCGGTGGCCAGGTACTCGGGGGCGGTGGGGTCGGTGGCGGGTCCGGGGTCCACGGTCACCGGGAACAGGGTGGTGAACCAGCCGACGGTCCTCGACAGTTCGGGCTCGAAGCCGGCGCTCGGCGCTACGAACTGCGGCTCGCGTCCGTGGCCTTCGAGTTCGATGTACGCGAAGGTCTGGTCCTGTCCGAGGTCGCGCCGTCGGCGGGCGAGGGCGACGGCGAGCGCGGTCAGCAGGACGTCGTTGACGCCCGCGTGGAACTTCGCGGGCGTCTCGCCCAGCAGGGCGGCCGTGACCTCGGGCCCCACCGAAACGGTCCGGACCCGTTCCCGGGCGACGGTGTCCGACTCGTTCGGCGTTCGCCTGGCGAGCGGCTCGTCCGGGCCCGGCAGGGCGCGTCGGAAGTAGGCACTGTCCGCGTCGAACGCCGCACGTTCCAGCAGCTGCGTCCAGCGCCGGAACGACGTGCCGGTCGGGGGCAGTTCGACGGGTACTCCCGAGACGCACTGGCGCCAGCCGGTGGCCAGGTCCTCCATCAGGATTCGCCAGGAGACGCCGTCGATCACGACATGGTGGGCGACCAGGACGAGCTGGCGGGCCTCGCGCCGCCAGACGGCGCTCAGCATGGCGCCGTGGTCGGGGTCCAGTCCGTCGGTGGCGAGGGCGACGCACTCCTCGAGCGGCCGGTCGCTCTCCCGCCATCGTGGCGCGGAGCCGTCCGCCTCCGGGATGTCGAAGCTCCAGCGGTCGCCGCGCACCAGCCAGGCGCGCAGCATGTCGTGCCGCGCGACCAGGGCGGCGAGGACCTCGTCGAGGGCGGCGGCGGTCAGCTCCGCCGGGGTGTTGAGGACCACCGACTGCACGAAGCCGTCGATCTCGTCCGTCATCTCGCCGAGCCACTGCACGATGGGGGAACCCACCACGGTGCCGGTCGGCACGTCGCGGTGGTCCACGAACGCGGTGTCCTCACGGCTCGCCACCGCGGCGAGCGCCCCCAGAGTGCTGTGGGTGAGGATCTGCCGTGCCGTGACGTGGAGCCCCGTCCCGCGCAGGGCGCCGAGCAGCGAGATCGCGAGGATGCTGTCGCCGCCGAGCTGGAAGAAGTCCTGGTCGACGCCGACGCGGTCCAGTTGCAGCAGTGCCGCGACCGCCTCGCACACCGCGCGTTCCTTCTCCGTGGCGGGCGGGATCGATGCCGTCGTGAGCTCGGGCTCGGGCAACGCGTGCCGGTCGACCTTGCCGTTCGCGGTGAGCGGGAACGCCTCCATTACGACGATGTGGGCGGGCACCATGTACTCCACCAGGTGTTCGCCGGCCCACGCCTTGAGGTCGGCGGCCCGCAACCCGTCGTGCCCGGCGGCCGGGATCACGTAGCCGACGAGGTAGGTGCCGCCCGCCGTGTTCTTCCTGGCGACGACGCAGGTGTGCCGGACGCCGGGATGCTCGGCGAGGCCGACCTCGACGTCTTCGAGCTCCAGCCGCATCCCGCGGATCTTCATCTGGTTGTCGGCCCGGCCGAGGAAGTCCAGTGAGCCGTCGCGGGTGAAGCGGGCGAGGTCCCCGGTGCGGTAGAGGCGGGAGCCGTCGTCGGCGAAGGGGTTCGCGACGAACCGGGACGCCGTCAGGCCCGGCGCGTTCACGTAGCCGCGGCCCAGCAGGAACCCGCCGACGTACAGTTCGCCGCCGACGCCGACCGGGACGGGGCGCAGTTCGTCGTCGAGCACGTACAGCTGGGTGTTGGGGTTGGCCTTGCCGATCGACGTCGACAGGCGTTCGGCCGCGCCGCGGTAGACGACGTGGGAGACGCCGATCGTCGTCTCGGCGGGCCCGTAGCCGTGGTACATGGGGATGTCGAGCCGGGTGCGGAACCGTTCGTACAGCTCCGGGGTCAGCACCTCGCCGCCGCACCAGACGTGCCGCAGGCTGTCGAGGCGCCCGGAGTCGCCCGCGATCTCCAGCAGCACGTCCAGCATGGATGACACGAGGTAGGTGAAGGTGACGCGTTGCTCGGCGATGACGCCCAGCAGGTGGTGCGGGTCGCGCTCGCCGCCGGGCCGCAGGATAACCAGTCGGCCGCCGCAGACCAGCGGCAGGAAGACCTCGTTGACGGAGATGTCGAAGGAGAGCGGCGCCTTGAACAGCGACGCGTCCTCGGGGCCGAAGCCCAGGATTTCGTGGGCCTGCCACAGCAGGCGCTCGCTGATCGCCTCGTGCCGGATCATGGCGCCCTTGGGGCGTCCGGTCGAGCCGGAAGTGAAGATTACGTAGGCCAGGGCGCCGCCGGGGACGGTGACTGGCGGGGGCTCATCGGGGAGGGAACAGTGACACCAGTCGGCGAGGTCCACGGCCACCGCCTCCGGTTCGCCGGCGGCGTGCTCTCCCGAGGCGTTGAGCTGTACGGCGACGCGGGCGTCCTCGATGACGACGGATCGGCGGGCGGCCGGCCAGTGCGGATCGAGCGGCACGAACGCGCAGCCCGCCTGGAGCAAGCCGAGCAGTCCGACGACCATGTCCGCGGAGCGTTCCAGGGAGATGCCGACCCCTTGCTCCGCGGTGAGCCCGAGTTCAAGCAGGCGGTGGGCCAACTGGGCGGAGAGCCGGGCCGTCTCCCGGTAGGTCAGTGTCCGCCGCTCGTCGACGACGGCGACGGCGTCCGGCCTGAGCCGCGCCTGCTCGCGGAACATCTCCACCAGGGTCGGGCGTACGCGGTCGGCGCCGGTGTCGTTCCACCGGGCCAGCTCCTCCCTCCGCGTCGCCGCACCGGCCGGTGCGATGGTGCCGACGGGACGGTCCGGGAAGTCGGCGAGGTCGTCCAGGGCTAGGCGGGCGTCGTCGAGCGCGACGCCCTCCGGAAGCAGGACGCTCCGGCCGTCGGCTCCGACGTCCCGACCGCCGCTCGGGGAGCCGCCGTTGTCGACCCATCGCAGTACGTCCGGAAAGAGGGTGCCGGGTGTGAGGTCGAAGCCGTCGGGACTGCGGCCGGCCGCCCAGTACGACAGTCCGACGGCGCAGGCCTCGGCGATGGTGCGGTCGGGGAAGTCGCCGGTGCGGCGGCGGATGTCGGCCAGTTGCTCGGGAGTAAGCGGTATGTGACGAGCGCTCGGTTCCATCATCGAAGACTCAACGCCCCTTCCAAGGAATGAAGCAGGCTAACCTAACTTAGGGTCACCTAACTAGGCCGCCTGGCTCCCCTCCCGCCAGGCCCGCCACAGCCGTGCGTACCGCCCGCCCAGGGCGACCAGTTCCTCGTGCGTGCCTTCCTCCACCACCCGCCCCGCGTCCAGCACGGCGACCCGGTCGGCCGCCATCGCCTGGGTGAGCCGGTGCGCGACGAACAGGGTGGTGCGGCCCGCGCAGGCGGCCACCACGGCTCGTTCCAGCTCGGCGGCGCCCTCACTGCCCGCCTCCGCCGTCGATTCGTCCAGCACCACCACCGGCGAGCGGCTCAGAACCAGCCGGGCCAAGGCGATCTGGGCGACCTTGGTGACGTCGAGGCGTTCGCCGCCCTCGCCGACCACGGTGCGCAGCCCCTCGGGCAGGTCGTCGACCCACGCGTCGGCGCCCACGGTGCGCAGGGCGGCCGTGAGTTCGGCGTCGGTCGCCTCCGGCGCGGCCAGCCGCAGGTCGTCGGCGAGCGACCCGGAGAACACGTGCGTCTCCTGGGTCAGGATGCTCACCAGGGCGCGCGCCCCGGCCTCGTCGAGGGAGGCCAGGTCGGTCGTCCCCACGCGCACCGACCCCGTCTCGGGAGTCCCGATGCCCGCGATCAGCGCGGCCAGCGTGGTCTTGCCCGCGCCCGTCGCCCCGACCAGGGCGAGGGAGCCGCCGGCCGGGATGGTCAGGGAGACGTCCCGCAGGACGGGTTCCTCGGTGCCGGGGTAGCGGAACGTCAGCCCCTTCACCGTCACCGGGTACGGCCCGGTGTCCGCCGCGGTGACGGACGCGTCGCCCACCAGCCGGTCCGCCGCCTCCTCCCCCAGCACGCCAACGAGCCGGGTCAGGCTCGCGCCCGACTTCTGCGCCTCGTCGAAGGTGAACATGATGGCGCCCAGCGGGGTGAAGAGCCGGTGGAACAGCAGCGGGGCCGCCGACACCTCGCCCAGGGTCGCGGCACCGGCCTCCAGCAGGGCGTACCCCACCACGACGATCAGGGACAGACCGATGAACTCGGCGCGGTTCTCCCGGCCGACGAACCGGCCGAAGAAGCGGAACACCTCGATACCGAGGTCGCGCACCCGCCACGACTCGCGGGTCACCTGCTCGCGGAACGCCTCCTCGAGCCGGTACGCGCGGACCGTGTCGATGCCGTTGAGCCCGCTGATCAGGGCCTGCGCGCGGTCGGCCTGCGCCCTGCGCTGCTTGCGGTAGAGCGGCGCGGACCTGGGCAGGTACCAGCGCAGGGCCAGCACGTACGCGGGCAGCGCGCCGGCGCCCGCGAGACCGAGCCGCCAGTCCAGCCCGAACATGCCGGCCGTCGCGATGGCGACGAGGACTCCCGCCGAGAACACCGTGGGGACGGCGGTGCGGATGCCCTTGGAGATGACGGCCACGTCGTCGCCGACCCGGGACAGCACGTCGCCCCGGCCGACCTGCTCGATCCGTGCACTGGGCATGCCCAGCACCGCCCGCACGGCCCCTTCCCGCAGCCGGGCGAGCAGGTCGGCGCCGAGCCGTCCGATCAGGTACGTCGACGCCGCGGCGGCCGCCGCGCCGAGCAGCCCGGCGGCCACCAGCAAGACCCCGATCGTGACCAGGACGGACTGCGACTCGCCCTCGACCACGGCGTCCACCACCCGGCCGAGCAGCAGCACCGGGAGCACCTGGAGCGCCGCCCCCGCCACCGTGGTGAGCACGGTGGCGGTCGTCAGCCACGGCGCCTCGCGGCAGTGCGTCCCGACCCATCGGGCGGCCTCGCGTCCGGTCGCCGTCCGGAGGATCGCCGGGGCGACGCGTGTGTCGGTGCGCCTCACCCCTGCCCGGCCGCCTTGACGAGTTCGTCGATGGCGTACGGCATGGACAGCAGGGTGCCCTGGGAGATGGCCGCGCCGACCGCCGGGCCCTCGCTGTCCAGCAGGTACGACACCTTGCCGTTCTTCACCGCGTCCAGGTTGGCGAACAGCTCGAACTTCTTCAAGGCGTCCTGGTCCGCCTGGTCGTTGATGACGAAGACGTGGTCGACGTCGACCAGGTCGACCCGCTCCGGGGAGAGCCTCGTGTAGAAGTCGCCGCCCGCCACCTTGTCGATC
The DNA here is from genome assembly GCF_014649815.1 of Streptomyces mutabilis. Lineage (GTDB taxonomy): Bacteria > Actinomycetota > Actinomycetes > Streptomycetales > Streptomycetaceae > Streptomyces > Streptomyces mutabilis. The sequence goes on from NZ_BMTT01000003.1 coordinate 101,217, forward strand.
TCCGTCTGGTACGTGAACCCGAGCCCCGTCACGAGGCGTCCGCGCACGTCGGTGGAGGTGAAGGGCGCCACCGACTTCTCGTACCAGGACAGCACCACCGCGGTCCGGTCCGCGAACTCGGGGTGTCCCTTCTTGGCGGTGTCGAGCTTGGCCTGGATGTCGGCCACCATCTTCTCGCCCTCCTCGGCCTTGCCGAGCGCCTTGGCGATGTGGAGCGCGTTGTCCTGCCAGGGCGCGCTGAAGGGCTCCTTCTCGGTCTTGGTACGGGCGACCGTCGGGGCGATCTTGGACAGCTTGTCGTAGCCGGCCTGGTCGATCTCGGAGTAGACCGCGACGATCAGGTCGGGGCGCAGGGCGGCGATCTTCTCGTAGTTGGGGCCGTCGTCACCGTTCTTCATGACGACCTCGGACTTGGTGTCACCCCACTTGTCCTTCACCCAGAGCCACTGGGTGTTGATGTCGGGGCTCTGGCCCGCCGGGTTCGGGTACTGGTCGACCATGCCGACCGGCTTGATGCCGAATGCCAGGACGGTCTGGTCGTCCGTGTAGCCGACGGAGACGACCCTCTTGGGAGCCTCGGTGACCTTCGTGGTGCCGAACGCGTGCTCCACGGTGACCGGGAAGGTGCCGCCGACGCCGGCGGGGGCGTCGCCGCCCGTCGTGTCCGCCGAGTCGTCGGAGTCGGAACCGCACCCTGCGAGGAGGCCGACACCGAGAGCGGCGGCGGACAGTGCCGCCGCCAGTCGTCGCCAGGGCCTGATACGCGTCGTTCTCTGGAGGAGCATCCGGGGATCCCTTGCTGTCGCGCTGTCCACTGCGCCCCCGTCTTAGGGCAGCAAACCTTATCGCGCCTGAGTGAGGTTAGCCTACCCTTACTATTGCAACTCCGGTTCAAAACGGCCGAGTTCGACGTGGGCCCGCCCTATCGGCACGATGAGCGGCCGGTCGCCGACCGGGTCGTCGATCACCTTGGCGCGCAGCCCGAAGGCCTCGTGCAGCAGTTCGGCGGTGATCACGTCACGGGGGTGCCCCTGCGCGAGAATCGCCCCGTCCCGCATCACGACCAGGTTGTCGCTGTAGCGCGTGGCCAGGTTGAGGTCGTGCAGCACCATGACCACCGTGCACCCGGACTCGTGCAGGTCGTCCACCAGGTCCAGGACGTCGATCGCGTGGGCGAGGTCCAGGTAGGTGGTCGGCTCGTCGAGCAGCAGCAGGTCGGTGCCCTGGGCCAGGGTCATCGAGATCCACACGCGCTGCCGCTGACCGCCGGAGAGGGAGTCGACCGGGCGGTCGGCGAGGTCGGACACGCCGGTCATGGCCAGCGCGCGCGCCACGACGTCGGCATCGTCCGACGACCACTGACGCAGCCAGCTCTGGTGCGGATGACGGCCCCTGGTGACCAGGTCGGACACCGTCAGCCCTTCCGGCGCCACCGGTGCCTGCGGCAGCAGGCCGAGCTTCTTCGCCACGTCCCTGGTGCGGAGGGTGGCGATGTCCTCGCCGTCCAGTACGACCCTTCCGCCGGCCGGCTTCAGCAGCCGCGACAGAGTGCGCAACAGGGTGGACTTTCCGCAGCCGTTGGGACCGATGATCGTGGTGACGACGCCGGGCGGGACGGTCACGTCGAGCTCGTCGAGGACGGTCCGAGCACCGTATTCGACCGTGACGCCCCTGGCTGCCAGCCGCGAGGCGCCGTCGACGCCGGGCTTCACTCCCGTGATGGACTGAACGACCACAAGGCCCCCTTGTTAGGCTCACCTTACTTTCTACCAGCTGTCGGTGCACCAGCGATCGCGTACGGCTATCGGCGGTTCGCCCGCACCAGCAGACAGACGAGGAAGGGGCCGCCGATCGCGGCGGTGACGACACCGACCGGCAGGGAGACCGGCAGCACCGCACGGGCGACCAGGTCCGAGCCGGTCAGCAGCAGCGCCCCCACCATGCCGGAGGCCACCATGGGCGGCGTGGGATGCCTGCCCAGGCGCATCGCCACCTGCGGCGCGACCAGCGCGACGAACGGGACCGGTCCCGCCGCGCTCACCGCCGCGCCGGCCAGCAGCACCGCGCACAGCAGCAGCACGGCCCGCACCGTCGCGTACCGCACGCCGAGGCCCGCGGCGACGTCGTCGCCGAAGTGCAGGGGCTTGAACTGGAAGGCGACGCACGACACGACGGCCAGCAGGACGAGCGTGCACCACAGGGCGAGCGAGACCTCGCCCCAGGTCCGGTTGTCCAGCGAGCCGACCAGCCACGTCTGGGCCCGGGCCACGTCCCTGATGTCGGCGGTGACGAGCAGCCAGGTCGTGACCGCCTGCATCATGGCGGTCACCGAGATGCCGATGAGAATCAGCCGGAAGCCGTCGATGCCCCTGCGCCAGGCCAGGAAGTACACCAGCAGACCGGTGCCGAGACCGCCCGCGAGCGCCGCGGCCGACAGTCCCACGGAGTCGGTGATCGCCGCGGCGGTGCCGCCCGACACGGTCACCAGGAACACGGCGACCGCGCTCGCGCCGCTGGTGATGCCGAGTACGTCGGGGCTGGCCAGCGGATTGCGCGCGATGGACTGGGTGATCGCACCGGACACCCCGAGCGCGGTCCCGACGACGATGCCCGCGAGGGCACGCGGCATCCGCAGGTCCATGATGACGAACTCGTCGACCTGTTCGCCGCCGCCGAAGACGGTGGCGACCACCCGGGGCAGGGCGATGGGGAAGTCACCGACACCGATGGACAGGCAGAAGAGCAGGAAGGCCCCCGCCGCCAGCAGCAGCGTGACGCAGGCCAGCCAGGGCCGCCAGACGAACGACACACTGCCGAGCCGCACGCCCGGCGTCAGGGACGGCCTAGCGTCCGTCTGCTGCGTTTTCACGTCCGCCCCGTTCACGTGCTCTTGAACTTTCCACGCCACACCAGAACCGCGAAGAACGGTGCGCCCAGAAGAGAGACGACGATTCCCGCGTCCAGCTCGCCCGGCCGCACCACGAGGCGTCCCACGATGTCGCAGACCAACAGGACCACGGCCCCGAGCAGCCCCGCGTACGGCACCAGCCAGCGGTAGTCCGGCCCGGTCAGGTACCGGGCCACGTGGGCCACCATCAGCCCGAGGAAGGCGATGGGGCCGCAGGCCGCCGTCGCCGCGCCCGCCAACAGGGTGACGGCGACGATGCCGACGGTCCGACTCCGTGCGATGTTCAGCCCCAGGCCCCGGGCCACGTCGTCGCCCAGGTTCAGCAGGTTGATCGCGGGCAGCGTGGACAGGGCCAGCAGCAGGCCGGCCCCGATGAACGCGGCCACGGGCCAGATGACGTCGAACCGGACACCGGCAACCGAGCCCGCGTTCCAGAACCGCAGGGCGTTCAGCGAGTCCTTGTCGGACAGGGCGACCGCCGTGGTCATCGCCGCGAGGAACACGGTGACGCCCTGCCCGGCCAGAGCGAGCGTCAGCGGGTTGCCGGCGCCCCTGCCGATGCTCGTTAGTCCGAACACCACGACACCGGCGACCGCCGCGCCCAGGAAGCCGAACCAGACGTACTGCAACGGGCTGGTGAACCCGAACAGGGCGATCCCCGACACCACGGCGAACGACGCTCCGGCGTTGACGCCCAGCAGACCGGTGTCGGCGATCGGGTTGCGCGTGTACCCCTGGATCAGCGCGCCGCCGACGCCCAGCGCGATGCCCGCCACGACCGCGAGCACCGTGCGGGGCACCCGCACGGTCTGCACGATGAGCCGGACCTCGGTGAGCCGCTGGTCGGAGCCCGGTTCCGCGAGCAGCCCGTGCCACACGTCGGCGGGGCTCAACGCGCGCGCGCCGACGGCCAGGGACGCCGCCGCCGCGACCACGACGAACACCGCGAGCACGCCCAGTCCCGCAACCCGCTGTCGGCGGGCCCGTGTTGTCTCCCCGGGGGGCGCGGGGCGCCGGGCCGCAGTCGTGGTCATGGCGACGTACACTAACGCGCCGTACTGCCGGTCCCGTCGGCGACCGTTCGGGCAGCGCCGGAAGCGGGCCCGACGCCGTCGCGGAGCGACTGCAGGATCTCCCCGACCCTGATGGCGGTGTTGGACAGCAAGGACGACGTGATGCCGTGGGTGTGTTCGGTGCCGCCCTGGAGGTAGATCCCGCAGCGCAGGCCGGGGTCCGTCGCGATGCGGTAGTCGCGCTCGACCCGGACCAGGCCCTCGTCGTCCCGCAGGCAACGGTCCGCGACCTCGCCCAGCAGGCCGAGGGGGTCGGCGGGGCTGTAGCCGGTGGCGAACACCACGACGTCCGCGTCCAGCAGGGTCTCCTCCCCGGTGACGAGCGAGGTGACGGTGGCACGCACCTTCTCCGGGGTCTCCTTGACGTCGGTCAGCCGGGAGACGTTGAGGAACCGCAGCCGCTCGGTGCCGAGGACCCTCTCCCGGTACATCTGCCGGTACAGGTCGTCGATCAGGTCGATGTCGACCACGGAGTAGTTGGTGTTGCCGTGGTAGTCCATCAGTCGGCGTTTGACGCCGGCGGGCGCGGCGAAGTACTCGTCGACCGCCGCGGGGTCGAAGATCCGGTTGGCGAAGCCGCTGTCGTCGGCGGGGCTGTAGCCGTAGCGGGCGAAGACCGCGCACACCTCGGCGTCGGGGAAGCGGCGGTGCAGGTAGGCGACGTTCTCCGCGGCGCTCTGCCCGGCGCCGACGACGACGAACCGGGAGGGCGTGGTGCCCTCCAACGCGTCGACCCTGGCGAGCAGTTCGGAGTTGTGCCAGACGCGGTCGCCGCGCTCGACGCCCTCGGGCACGAGGGGACGCAGCCCGGTGCCGATGACGAGGTTGCGGGCCCGGTGGACCTCCAGCCCCTCCCCCGAACGGACCGTCACCTCCAGGTGCCGCACGGTCCCGTCCCGCTCGACGGGCGCGACGCCGACGACCTCGTGGCCGTAGGAGACCAGGTCGTCGACCTTGGCGGCGGCCCACTCGAGGTAGTCGTGAAACTCCACCCGCAGCGGGAAGAGGTTCTTGTGGTTGATGAAGTCGATCAGCCGTCCCCTGCTCTGGAGGTAGCAGAGGAAGCTGAACTCGCTCGCCGGGTTCCGGAGCGTCACCAGGTCCTTGAGGAAGGACACCTGCATGGTCGCGTCGTTGATCAGCATGCCGCGGTGCCAGCCGAAGCGCGGCTGCTGCTCGAAGAAGCGGGCGGTGATCGTCCCCTGCCCGTCGGCGCGTGCGTTGTGCTCGGTCAGTGCGATCGCCATGGCGACATTGGACGGCCCGAAGCCGATGCCAATGAGGTCGTGGATCAGTGGTGCGTCATCAGGAAGAACCTGTGACATGTCACTCCCATCCTGCGGCCGCCGAAAACTTAGGTGAGCCTAAGCTGATTGAACGAGGACTGTCGATAGGGCGGGCCTCAAGCTTCCGCAACCAACTGGGGTGCCACGCATGGTCGTTCTGGACTAAGGTAAGCCTTGCTTTACTGCCGGGCTGTCCCCTGTCTGAAGGAGTCCCCATGCGGGTCGTCATGTTCGGCTACCAGACCTGGGGGCACCGCACCCTGCGAGCGCTCCTGGACTCCGAACACGACGTGGTGCTGGTCGTGACGCATCCCAGAAGCGAGCACGCCTACGAGAAGATCTGGAGCGACTCCGTCGCCGACCTCGCCGAGGAACACGGCGTCCCGGTGCTGATCCGCAACCGCCCCGACGACGATGAGCTGTTCGAGCGCCTCGAGGAGGCCGACCCCGACATCATCGTGGCGAACAACTGGCGGACGTGGATTCCCCCGCGCATCTTCGGTCTGCCACGCCACGGGACGCTGAACGTGCACGACTCGCTGCTGCCGAAGTACGCCGGCTTCTCCCCGCTGATCTGGGCGCTGATCAACGGCGAGTCCGAAGTGGGCGTCACCGCGCACATGATGAACGACGAGCTCGACGCCGGGGACATCGTCCGGCAGGAGGCGGTGCCGGTCGGCCCGAGGGACACGGCGACCGACCTCTTCCACAAGACCGTCGGCCTCATCGCCCCGGTCACCATCGGCGCACTGGATCTCATCGCCGCCGGTCAGACCGAGTTCACCAAGCAGGACCGGTCCCGGGCGAGTTTCTTCCACAAACGGTCCGGCGAGGACATCCGGATCGACTGGGGCTGGCCGGCCGAGGATCTGGAGCGCCTCGTCCGCGCGCAGTCCGAGCCCTACCCCAGCGCCTTCACCTTCCACCGGGGCAGGCGACTGGAAGTGCTCGCCGCGGTGGTGTCCCAGGGCCGCTACGGCGGTACTCCCGGCCGCATCTTCTACCGTGAGGGCGACGGCGTGGTGATCGTCGCCGGCGCCGACGCGCGGACCGGCCGCAACCACGGTCTGGCCATCACGCGGGTCCGGACGGAGGACGGGCGCGAGCTGTCCGCGACGGAGTACTTCACCACCATGGGCGGCTACCTGACCAGCCGTCCCTGAGACGCAGCAGCGCCTCCAGGGTGGTGCCGTGATCACGCATCGGCATGCTCCTCGGCAGCGCCTCTCCCCTGCAGGCGGGCGCGGGTGCACCTGTTCGTACTGCTGGAACTGTTGGCGGTGGAGGCCGTCGCGATCGCCGTCGTGCTGGAGTTGGTGGCCCGCGGCCGGATGCGCAGACCGGCACGCGGCGCGTGACGCACCGGAGGGCGGGGCCCCACTGATGCGTCACGCGCCGTCCGTCCCGGCCGCGCGGACGACGGTCGCCGGGAGTCGAGCCGGGGCCGGGCCGGGCCGCCCTGACGGTCGCGGCGGCCCGGCTGCGCGCTTCCCCGGACTACCCGGGCCCGGATCCGGTCACAGGCGGCCGCCCGGGACCACCGTGAACGTCCCCGGGCCGGCCGGCAGTTCCACCGTGTACTGGCGCAGGTACGTGTCGAGGAACGGGGAGCGGTCGCCGGGGGTGGCGACGTCGTCGGCCGGGTCGTCCAGGGCCAGCCTGATCCTGGCGCCCCGGACCTCGACGGTCTCGCCGGAGGGGGTGTCCCGCCAGGAGCCGGTCTGGATCGAGCCGATCTCCACGGCGAGGACGTGCCCCGCCGCCAGCGTCCAGTCTGTCGCCTTCAGGTCGACGGTCAGCCGGTCCGAGTCCAGCAGGGAGACCTGCTCGTCGAACATGACGGCGGTGCCGTCCGGGGCGACGTCGTACAGCTTGAGCATGACGTTGCCCTCGCCCTTTGCGGTCAGGGATACCTGCGGGGTGCCGGTGACGCGCGCCGGCTTCTCGAGCGGCTTCGACCACACGAAGAAGCTGGAGCCGACCTCACCGTCCCGCTGCCGCTTCGCCGACTCCTCGGCGAGTCCCCGAGGGGCGACGTACTCGGTCGCCGGTGCGTTCTCCATGTCCCACCGGCCGGCCGGCGGCGCGGGGGGCCGCGGTGCCGGACCGCCGGACGCGGTCAGCGCCGCCCGGGCGGTCACGCCGCCGTCGTCCACGTACGAGCCGCCGCCGAGCGGCAGGGTGACCGACCGCTCCGTGACCGGCCAGGTACGCTGGGCGCGCCAGGCGCCGGTGGAGTCCTCGACGGCGTAGGCCGGGTAGCGGACGTCGGGCCTGATGCCCTTCAGGTATTGGTCGTAGAAGGACAGGGTCTCCTGGTACCAGCCCTCGCGGCCCATCGCGAGGCGTCCGTCGGGGGTGCGGTCGCCGCCGCGGACGTGGTCCCACTGGCCCAGCCAGCCGCGCTCGGGGCCCTCGTGGTTGTCGAGGTACTCCTGCATCTCCTCGGGTTTGGTGTTGTTCTCGATGAAGCCCTGTGTGACGAACAGCGGCGTGTCGCTGCCCTTGGCCATCCGGGCCAGGTCGCGGGAGGTCCAGTGGCCGTCCCGCTGGTCGGATATTCGGTACCCGGCGGAGTTCTCCGTCAGGCACTCCGGGTGGTCCTGCTCGTAGCGGGCGTTCGCCCGGTAGCGCGGGTCGTCGTCCGCCATCGGGGGGATGGTGGCGATGGAGTTGTACGCGCCGGCGGTGCCGGTCACGTTCGGGCGGGGAACGCCGTTGGAGTAGATGTACTGGTACATGTCCCACAGGGGTTCCTGGGCGACGACGGCCTTGAGCGCGCGCTGGTCCAGGTTGTTGCCGATGAGGCCGGTGACGGCGTCGTAGGACTTGCCGTACATGCCCACCGCTCCGGTGGACCACGGCTGCTTCGCGGCCCAGTCGATCGCGGCCCTGACGTCGGCCTGTTCGCCGGGTCCTCCCCAGTCGAGGCAACCGGTGGAGCCGCCGAAGCCGCGCAGGTCCACCATGACGAAGGCGTAGCCCTCGTCGAACAGGTCGGTGCCCTCGATGAAGTCGTTGAAGCGGGCCGAGGGGCCGGTGTGGGCCCAGCCCTCGGGGCCGGTCTGCCCCGAGTGGGCGAAGTACGGGCCGACGGAGAGGATGACCGGCACCTTCTCCTTCCGGGACAGTCCCTCGGGCAGCAGGACGTCGGCGTGCAGTTGAGTGCCGGAGCGGTCGGAGGACGGGAAGTAGTGCTGCGTCCAGGCCGAGCCCTCCGGGACGCGGTCGTTCTCCTCGTGCGTCACGGGGTCGGTCGCGGTGGCGACCGGCGGGGCCTCGGCCTCCCGCGCCGCGACGGCTGGGCCGGCCAGGCCGGCGGTCAGGGCGAGGGTGGCGATGAGCGCGGAGGCGCTTCGGACGGCCGCGCGACGTGCTCTCACATGCTCCTCCTTGGGCGGTGGGTGGAGGTGGTGCATGTGACGCAGGTGTATCAGCGTTGCCCTCGTACGTCGATGGGGCGTACAAGTCCGCGGCGTGGACGAGGGGTTGGGGGAAGGTCGCCAGCTCCTCGTGCGGTCGTGGTGAACAGGCGTCAGCCGCGCAGCTCCTCGAGGCGTTCGAGGTCCTCGCGGACCGACTCCCGTTCCCCGTCGGTGAGACGGACGGCGTCCGCGTCGGCGAGCGCGGACGCCCTGGTTCGCTCGTCGCCGAGTCGCCCCGCGACGTCCGCGCGCAGCACGAGGAGCCGCAGGAGTTGCACCGGCGTGGGCCGCTCGTCGTCGAGGTGCAGCACCCGGTCGACGACCTTCGCGGCGCCCGCCGGGTCCTCCTTCGAGTCCGCGAGGAGAGCGGCGTGATGCAGGGCGCGGGCGAAGGTCTCCTCAGGGGCGCGTCGATGGTGCCGGTCGTCGATCGTGGGCTGCCCGACTAGGACGCAGTTGCCGCCCGGATCGGACAGGAGGAACTGCCGCACCCCGTACGACATGTCCCTGAGCGGGCCGATGCGCGGCAGTCCGCGCGTGGGGATCCTGCCGTACGCCTGCTTGAGCCCGGTGCGGAAGGCGGCGTGCAGTCCGTCCACGTCGTCGGTCAGGACGTAGCAGGTACTCAGTGACCCGGCCGGCTCGTGATCCTTCACTCCGAAGAACTGCAGCTCGATGCCGCCGCGCTCCACGACGGCGTACGGGTTGGGACTCTTCTGCCGGTACGTCACCGCGAATCCGAGGGCGGTGTAGAAGTCGAGAACGGGCTGGAGGGTCCGGCACGGCAGGATTGGGATCGTCTTCTCGGCCATAGCCCCCACTCTAGTCAAATTTGAACAGCAAAGGTCACCCGCCCACCGCCCAGCCCGTCACGGCCACCACCTCGCGGGCGATGTCCACGACGCGGCGCCCGTCGGTGACCACCCGCACGGTGTCCGCCGGCGACCGCTCGTCCAGGAGCCGCGCCTTGCGGGCGCTTCCGGCCACTTCCCGCTCCAGTTCCGAGCCGAGTTCCCGCCCCGCCAGGCGCGCGAGCGCGGTGTCGTCGGAGGCGGTGAGCAGGACCCGGACGATCCGCACCTGCGCCCCCATGGCACGCCGGAACATGTCCGCCACCTCGGGCAGCACGCTCACGGTGTTGGTGTAGATCAGGCGACGGTGGCCGAGGCGGGCGCAGTTCGCCCATACGGCCGTCAGGTTGCTCTCGGTGATCCCCGACCGGTGAGGATCACCCTCCGGGGCAGGACGCACCTGGCCCGTGAAGTCCCCTTCGGCGACCGCGTCGGGGCCGGACCCGGCTCGCCGCAGCACCGAAACCTCCCACGCCACCATCGCCTTGCCGACACCCGCGCGCCCTCCGATGAGCACCACTTCCGCCATGTTCATGAGGGCAGCCTGCCTGCCGGACGAAGTCGCCCGCGCCCGGATGCGTGCCTAAAGTTGACCAGACCCAGGCAATCGGAACTCCTGCCGAACGCGGGGAGGTGCGCGAGATGGCGCGCAGCGTCGAGACGATCCGGCGAGCCGCCCTCGGCACCCTCGGTGCCGTACTGGTGGCGGTCGGGGTCGCCCTGCTGGTGCTGCCCGGGCCGGGCCTGCTGCTCGTGTTCGCCGGGATGGTACTGCTGTCGCGTGCCGTCCCGGCGCTGGACCGGTTCGTCGGCCCCGTCCGCAGACAGGCGATGCGCGCGGCCGAGGAGAGCGTCTCCTCCCCCTGGCGTGTCGCCGGCTCGGTCACGGCGGGGCTGCTCCTCCTCGGCGCGGGCGTGGCCTGGGGGCTCCTGCCCCAGGTGCCGTACTCCGGATGGACCACCGGCGCGAGCCTGATCGTCTCCGGTTTCATCCTCTTCGCCCTGCTGGCCTGGAGCCACCGCCGCGTTCGCACGGGCCGTCGCGACTGAGAGTCGGCGCCGGGGGCCGCGAGCCGCACCAGCCCACCCCCCGGACACATCACCGTTGACCAAACGGGACACCGTTCCGTATATTTAAACGGGACGGCGTCCCGCTTTGAGGGCGGAGACACCGCGATCACCGCCCCCTCCTCTCTCCGCCGCCCGGACGACTCCGTCCGACAGCGGCCGTCGAACGGACAGACACCCCATGAGCACACCGCTGCCCACCGGCGACCTCGCCGGCTCCCCCACCCCCGTCGTCTCCGTCGCCCCGGTAGTCCTGTCCGCGCCCGGCCGGGCCGTGGACCTGGAGGTCCGGGTCTCCGCACCCGTGACCGGGAGCGACCTGCCGGTCATCCTCCTCTCGCACGGCCATGGGTACTCGAACCACCTCTCCTCACTGAACGGCTACGCTCCCCTCGCCGACCACTGGGCGGCGCGCGGCTTCGTCGTCATCCAGCCCACCCACCTGAGCTCCAGGTCCCTGCGACTGGCCCCGGACACTCCCGGGGCACCGCTGCACTGGCGGTCGCGGGCCGAGGACATGACACGCATCCTCGACGGGCTCGACGTGCTGGAAGCCGCCGTCCCGCAGCTTCCCGGGCGGCTGGACCGCGGCAGGGTCGCCGTCGCCGGGCACTCCATGGGCGGACACACGGCGAGCCTCCTCCTGGGCGCCCGGCTCACCGATGCCCACGACGGAGCGGAGGTGGACCTCTCCGACCCCCGGATCAAGGCGGGCGTCCTGCTCGCCGCGCCCGGCCGGGGCGGTGAGGCCCTCAGCGAGGCCGCGGCGGCAAGCCTCTCGTTCCTCGACACCATGGATTTCTCCGGCATGACGACGCCCACGCTCGTGGTCGCCGGGGACAAGGACGACTCCGCGCATCTGACGGTCCGCGGGCCAGGGTGGCACGCCGATCCCTACTCCCTCTCGCCGGGCCCCAAGTCGCTGCTCACCCTGTTCGACGCCGAACACGGACTCGGCGGGATCGCCGGGTACGACGTCGCGGAGACCACGGACGAGGATCCCGAGCGCGTGTCCGCGGTCCAACGGCTCACCTGGGCCTATCTGCGCAGCGCGCTGCACCCCGGGGACGGTGCCTGGCAGGCGGCGTGCGACGAGCTGACGGCCGGGCCGAACCCGATCGGGCGCGTCGAGAACAAGTAGGTCCGCCGGGAGTCGCCGCCTCCGGTGAAGCGTGCGAAGAGGCGGCGACTTTGAACACGTCGATGACAAAGTATGGACATGTCAAGCAGAAGTCTCCTACCTTGGCGGCGGAACCGCAGTCGTACCGCACGAAGACCGGAGCGATTTCCGGCACGGTCCGGTCCCCACACCCCGGAGGACCAATGCGCCCACGCCTGTTCCGGCGTGCCCGAAGACACCTCGTACTCCTGCTGGCGTCGGCCGTCTCGGCAGGCGGCCTGCTGGCCGTCCCGGCGACCGCCGCGTCCGCCGCCGCGGACGTCCCGCCGCAGGAACCCGGAGTCACCCTGCGCGTGTTCGACGTGCAGACGCCCCTGAGCAAGATCTGCACCCTCAAACCCGGCCAGACCCCCAACCACGACAAGCTGATGCCGACGGTCGACTGGTCCAGCACGGCCGATTTCGGCGGCATCGCCGACAACTTCGTCTCGGAGGCGACCGGTTACCTGATCGCTCCGCGCGACGGCACCTACGCCTTCCGGCTCACCAGCGACGACGGCTCACGGCTGAGCCTCGACGGCACCACGGTGATCGACCACGACGGTCTGCACGGCGCCGAGCCGAAGGACGGCGCGCTCGACCTCACCGCGGGATCCCACCCGTTGCGTATCGAGCACTTCGACCGAGGCGGCGAGCAGCAGCTCACGCTCTCCTGGCGGCCCCCGGGGGAGACCGGGTTCACCGTCGTACCCAACTCGGCACTGACCACCGACGCCGGCGTCGTCCGCGTGACGGCGCCGGGCCGCAAGGAGTGCGAGGCCGGCACCGACACGCCCGGCGACGGGCTGCCGCTGACCTCGGTACGCCCCGACCTCACCCTCACCGACCTGCGCCCCGAAGGATTCGAACCGCAGGTCACCGGCATGGACTGGCTGCCCGACGGACGCCTCGCGCTCAGCACCTGGGGCGGCACCGACAACGTTGCCGGGGAGGTGTACCTGCTCGACAACGTCACCGGCGCGACCAGCCGGGACAAGGTCACTGTGAAGAAGGTGGCCGAAGGGCTGCGCGAGCCCATGGGCATCAAGTACGTCGACGGGTCGCTCTACGTCTCCCAGAAGCACGAACTGACCCGGCTGGTCGACGAGAACGACGACGACGTGACCGACGCATACCGCACGGTCGCCACCTGGCCCTACGGAGGCACCTTCCACGAGTTCGCCTTCGGCCTGCTCTACCGCGACGGCCACTTCTACGTGAACCTGTCCGTCGCCATCGACCTGGGCGGCGCGACCACCACCCCGCAGCCCGCGCCGAACCGCGGAACCACGTACAAGATAAGCAAGAAGACGGGGAAGATCACCCCGATCGCGGGCGGGCTGCGCACCCCCAACGGCATCGGCTGGGGCCCCGGCGGCGGTCTCTTCGTCACCGACAACCAAGGCGGATGGCTGCCGGCCTCGAAGCTCGTTCAGATCAAGCAGGACCGCTTCTTCAACCACTACACCGAGCCCGCCGGCCCCTTCGAGGACTCCCCCGTCACCGAGCCGGTGCTGTGGCTGCCGCAGAACGAGATCGGCAACTCGCCCTCGACCCCGCTGTATCTGAACAAGGGCACCTTCGCCGGCCAGATGCTGATCGGTGACGTCACCTACGGTGGTCTGCAACGCGCCTACTTGGAGAAGGTGAAGGGCCAGTACCAGGGTGCCGTCTTCCGCTACACGCAGGGTATGGAGGCCGGCGTCAACCGCATCACCATGGGACCCGACGGAGCGATCTACGCCGGCGGCCTGGGCGCCGACGGCAACTGGGGCCAGGCGGGCAAGCTGAAGTTCGGCCTGCAGAAGCTGACGCCCAACGGCGGCGACACCTTCGACATCCAGAAGATGCGGGCCGTGCCCGGCGGCTTCGACCTGACGTACACCCAGCCGGTGTCCGACGCGACCGCCGGGGAACTGGCGGCCCGCTACGACGTCCAGCAGTGGCACTACACCCCGACCGCCGACTACGGCGGCCCGAAGATCGCCGAGGAGGAGCTGACCGTACGCTCGGCTGCCCTCTCGAAGGACGGCCGGACCGTGCGGCTGCGGCTGGACGGGCTGAAGCCGGACCGCGTGGTCCACGTACGCTCGCCGCGGCCCTTCACCTCGGCGTCCGGTGAGTCGCTGTGGAGCACCGAGGCCTGGTACACGCTCAACGAGATGCCCGGCAAGCAGCCGCCGCCGGCCACCCTCTTCGAGGCCGAGGAGGCGCGGCTCACCGGCAAGGCCGGCATCAACACCGACCACGTCGGCTACTCCGGCAGCGGCTTCGTCGACCGCTACGCCACCGAGGGCAAGGTCGCCACGACCTTCGACGTGAAGGTCCCCAAGTCCGGCACGTACGACGTGGGCCTGCGCTACTCCAACGGACCGAACCCCTTCGAGGGCACCAAGTCCCTCTCCCTGTACGCCAACGGGAAGAAGGTGCGGCAGACCCAGCTCCCGTCCACCGGGGACTGGGACACCTGGTCCACACGGACCGAGCCCCTGCGCCTGCGGGCCGGCCACAACACCGTGTCCTACCGCTACGACCCCGGTGACACCGGTCATGTCAACCTCGACCTGATCACCGTGCACCCGAGGGGCGCCCGCGTCGACCTCTTCGACGGCACGGCCGCCTCGCAGGCCCAGTGGCAGCACACGGACGGGCGGCCCGTGGCGTGGCCGCTGGCCGAGGAGGAGTCGATGGAGGTGTGCTGCGGCGACATCCGCACCAAGGACGCCTACCAGGACTTCAAGCTGCACGTGGAGTTCCGCGTCCCGCAGCTGCCGCCCGACGTGACCGGTCAGGACCGCGGCAACAGCGGCATCTACCTCCAGGACCGCTACGAGCTGCAGATACTCGACTCGTACGGGGACACCACCCCGGCGACCAACGAGGCCGGCGCCTTCTACCTGAAGAAGGCACCCGACACCAACGCCGCGACCGCGCCGGAGACATGGCAGACGTACGACATCGTCTTCCGCGCGGCCCGCTACGACGACAGCGGCCGCAAGACCGCCGACGCGCGGGTGACGGTGGTGTGGAACGGCGAGAAGGTCCACGACGACGTGGTCCTCGACGGTCCGACCGCGGGCGGCCGGACCGAGACACCGGCGGCCGGGGCGATCCGGCTGCAGGACCACGGGAACAAGGTCCGGTTCCGCGACATCCGGGTGCAGCCGCTGAGCTGACCCCGGCCGGTCCTCGGGTGTGCGGGGTGGCCGCCGGCCACCCCGCACGTCGCGCCGCACCCACCACTCGGCCCGTATCCGCCGGACGCCACTGGGTACGCTGAGTGAGGAGTCCCCGCACATCGAACAAGGAGCGGAATTGAGCGAGCCGGCGTCCATCGCCCTGCAACTGGAGATCGCCCGGGAGCTGGAGGTCACGGAGACCTTCGACACCGACCGGGAGATCGAACGCCGGGTGGCCTTCCTGGCCGAGCGGCTGACCTCCACAGGCCTGCGCTGCCTGGTCCTCGGGATCAGCGGTGGTGTCGACTCGACCACCGCCGGGCGGCTGTGCCAGCTCGCCGTGGAGCGGGCACGGGCCGAGGGGCACGAGGCGACCTTCTACGCGATGCGGCTGCCGCACGGGGTCCAGGCCGACGAGCACGACGCCCAGCTCGCGCTCTCCTTCATCAGGCCCGACCACGTGCTGACGGTGGACATCAAGCCCGCGAGCGACGCCATGCTCGACGCCCTGCTCGACGCCGACGTGGCCTTCCGCGACGCCCGCCACCAGGACTTCGTGCACGGCAACATCAAGGCCAGGCAGCGCATGATCGCCCAGTACGCGGTGGCCGGTGCCCACAACGGGCTGGTCGTGGGCACCGACCACGCCGCCGAGGCGGTCTCCGGCTTCTTCACCAAATTCGGTGACGGCGCCGCCGACCTGGTCCCGCTGACCGGCCTCACCAAGCGCCGGGTGCGTGCCGTCGCCGAGGCGTTGGGCGCACCCGCCGAGCTGGTGGGGAAGGTCCCGACGGCCGACCTGGAGTCCCTCGCCCCCGGCAAGGCCGACGAGGACGCCCTCGGTGTCACCTACGACGACATCGACGACTTCCTGGAGGGCAAGCCGGTGAAGGAGGACGCCTTCGAGAAGATCGTCACCCGTTACCGGGCGACGGACCACAAGCGCCGACTGCCCGTCGGTCCCTGAGACGGGCCCCGCTGCGGGGCGGCGCGCGACGGGCGGCCGGCCGCACTCTATGTGCGGCTTGTCGCTTATCGCCTTAATGTGTCGACTGAGAGACGCGGACAGTCGACGCCGGTCCAGCCGGCGGAAGGTGAGCTTCCATGGCTGAACGGCTCAAGAGGTCAGGTCTGCTCGGTGAACTGTCGGCGGAATTCGCCGGCACGATGATCCTCATCCTCTTCGGGTGCGGAGTGGTGGCGCAGGTGGCCGCGGGCGGGGCCCTCACCGATCCCGAGGGCGGGCTCGGGGACCACGACAGCATCGCGTGGGCGTGGGGACTCGGTGTCACCCTGGGCGTCTACGTGGCCGCGCGACTGAGCGGTGCTCACATCAATCCCGCGGTCACCCTCGCCCTCGCGGTGTTCAAGAACTTCCCGTGGCGGAAGGTGGCTCCCTACGCGCTCGCCCAGACGGCCGGCGCCTTCGTGGCCGCGCTCCTGGTCCGCTGGAACTACTCCGAGGCACTGGCGAAGGCCGATCCCGGCCACACCATCAAGACGCAGACCGTGTTCTCCACCCTCCCCGCCAACGGGAACACCGCGCTGCCGGTCCACGAGTGGGGCGCCTTCCGGGACCAGGTCATCGGCACCGCCATCCTGCTGCTGTTGATCATGGCCATCACGGACATGCTCAACACACCGCCGGGTGCCAACCTGGCCCCGTTCGTCATCGGCCTGGTGGTGGTCGCCATCGGCATGGCCTTCGGCACCAACGCCGGCTACGCCATCAACCCGGCCCGTGACTTCGGCCCCCGGCTGGCCAGCTTCCTCACCGGATACGGCGGGGCCTGGCGGGATCAGTACGGGAACCTCTACTTCTGGGTGCCGATCATCGCACCGCTGATCGGCGGCTTGCTCGGGGCGGGACTGTACAAGGTGTTCATCGGCCGGTTCCTGCCGGCCGCGGAGCCCGAGCCGACAGGGCGCGTACCGGCGCCGTAGGACCGACACACCGGCCGGAGAGGCGGCACACCATGGCGGACTTCATCGGCGCGGTGGACCAGGGAACCACCAGCACCCGATTCATGATCTTCGACCACGGCGGCAACGAGGTGGCGAAGCACCAGCTGGAACACGAACAGATCCTCCCCCGGTCGGGGTGGGTGGAACACGATCCCGTGGAGATCTGGGAACGCACCAACTCGGTGATGCAGAACGGGCTGCGCCACAGCGGCCTGTCCGGGGCCGACCTGGCGGCGATCGGCATCACCAACCAGCGCGAGACCACGGTGGTCTGGGACCCGCGCAACGGCCGCCCCTACTACAACGCCATCGTCTGGCAGGACACCCGCACCGACACCATCGCGGCCGACCTCGAGCGTTCGGGCCGGGGCGACGTCATCCGACGCAAGGCCGGACTGCCCCCGGCGACCTACTTCTCGGCCGGCAAGATCCAGTGGATCCTCGAGAACGTCGACGGCGTCCGCGAAGCGGCGGAAGCGGGGCACGCCGTGTTCGGCAACACGGACACCTGGGTGCTGTGGAACCTTACCGGCGGCCCCGACGGCGGCATCCACGCCACCGACGTGACAAACGCGAGCCGCACCATGCTGATGGACCTGGAGACGCTCGACTGGGACGACGAACTGCTGGGCTTCTTCGGCATCCCCCGGTCGATGCTCCCCACCATCAACCCCTCCTCCCACCCGGAGGCCTACGGCACGACCCGCACCTCCCGGCCGCTGCGCGCCGCCGTCCCCATCGGCGGGGTGCTGGGTGACCAGCAGGCGGCCACCGTCGGCCAGGTCTGCTTCGCACCCGGGGAGGCCAAGAACACGTACGGCACCGGGAACTTCCTGCTGCTCAACACCGGTACGGAACTGGTCCGTTCCCGCCACGGGCTCCTGACCACCGTGGCCTACCGGTTCGGCGACAACCCGGTGGTCTACGCGCTGGAGGGCTCCATCGCGGTGACGGGGTCCGCCGTGCAGTGGCTGCGCGACCAGATGAAGATGATCAAGACCGCGGCCGAGAGCGAGGAACTCGCCCGCGGCGTCGAGGACAACGGCGGAATGTACTTCGTCCCCGCCTTCTCGGGCCTGTTCGCCCCCTACTGGCGCTCCGACGCCCGGGGCGCGATCGTCGGCCTCGCCCGCTACAACGACAACGCGCACCTGGCGCGGGCGACCTTGGAAGCCATCTGCTACCAGAGCCGTGACGTCGTCGAGGCCATGGAACAGGACTCAGGGGTCCACCTGGACGTGCTCAAGGTCGACGGCGGTGTGACCGCCAACGACCTCTGCATGCAGATCCAGGCCGATGTCCTCGGCGTCCCGGTCAGCCGCCCCGTCGTCGCGGAGACCACCGCACTCGGTGCGGCCTACGCGGCGGGACTGGCCACGGGGTTCTGGCGGGACACCGACGAACTGCGCACGCACTGGCACGAGTCCAGGCGCTGGGAACCCCAGTGGTCCGAGGACCGGCGGGCCCAGGGTTACGCCGGCTGGAAAGCGGCGGTTCAGCGCACGCTCGACTGGGTCAAGGTCGAGTGACACCGGCCTGAGGGACGCGGGCCCGCCGGGCGTCCCCCCTTCGCCGACGCGGGTACCGCGCCGGCGGGCAACGGGCGTCCCCATAAGGTGATCCCCATGTCTGCCAGATTGAGTTCCGCGAGGACACGCGCCGCGATGCGCACCACCGCCCGCGTCTCTGCCGAGTTGCTGCTGATACTCGCCATGCTCGCGGTGGCCCTGTGGGTCCTCGGCCGCATGTGGCCCATCGTGTGGCCGCTGATAGTCGGTCTGCTCCTGACCACGCTGACCTGGCCCGCGGCCCGCTTCCTGCGACGGCACGGATGGCGTCCCGCGCTCGCCGCCGCCGTGGTGACCGTGGCGTTCCTGCTGGCCGTCACGGGCATCGTGGCGCTGATCGCGGTGCCGATGTCCTCGCAGACCGACGAGTTGACCGACGGCGTGCTGGAGGGCATCGAGCGGCTGCGCGAGTGGGCCGCGGGTCCGCCGCTGAACATCGACGACGCCCAGGTCACCGGTGCCCTCGACTCGGCGATGGCCCGCATCCAGGACAGCGTCGGCAGCATGGTCACCGCGGTGGCCTCCGGAGTGGGCACGGTGGTCAACGGTGTCGTCACCGCGGTCCTGGGCGTCTTCCTGATGTTCTTCTTCCTCAAGGACGGGCCGCGCTTCCTGCCGTGGCTCGGCCGCCAGCTGCCCGGCCGCCTCGCCACGGACGTCCCGGCCGTCGCCCTGCGCAGCTGGGAGACACTGGGCTCCTTCGTCCGCTCGCAGGCGCTCGTGGGACTGCTCGACGCGGTCTTCATCGGCCTCGGACTGTGGATCCTGGGCGTGCCCCTGGTGCTGCCGCTGGCGGTGCTGACGTTCGTGTCCGCGTTCGTACCCATCGTGGGCGCGCTGTTCGCCGGCTTCGTCGCCGTCCTCATCGCCCTGGTGTCGAACGGCCTGACGGACGCGCTGATCGTGCTGGCGATCATCGTCGTGGTGCAGCAGCTGGAGGGCAACGTGTTCCAGCCCATCATCCAGAGCCGGGGCCTCGGGCTGCACGCGGCGGTGATCCTGCTGGCGGTGACACTGGGCGGCAGCCTGGCCGGGATCGTGGGCAGCCTGCTCGCCGTTCCGGTCGCCGCGCTGATCGCGGTGGTCTGGAACTACGTCCGCGAGCAGCTCGTCGACCCGCCGGAGGAACCGGCCCCGGCGGAGGTGTGAGGACGGCCGGTGCAGTACCGGCCGGTGGCCGGGGTCCGTGACCGGGGCCCGTGAACCGCCCTCGCGGCACGGCCGCTTGCCGCTAGCTTGCGGCCGTGGATCTCTTCTCAAGCTCCTGGTCGGCGTTGCGCGACGCGGTCGCCGGACTGCGCGACGAGGACTTCGCCCGGCCGTCCGGGTGCGTCGGCTGGCTCGTACGGGACCTGGTGTGCCACCTGGTCATCGACGCCCAGGACGCCCTGATCACACTGGCCACCCCCGCCACCGGGGAGCCGACGCGGAACGAGGTGACGTACTGGAACGTCGTCGACACCCCGACCGGCGACGATCCGCTCGACGCGCTGATCGTCCGTCTGGCCGCCGCGTACCAGGAGCCGTGGCTGCTCGAGTTCCACCTGGACGACGTCGGTTCCGCCGCCGGCCGGGCCGCCGGGCTCGCGGACCCCGCGGCCCGGGTCAGCACGCGGGACGAGGTGCTCACGGCGGGCGACTACCTCAGCGCGTACGTCCTGGAGTGGACACTGCACCACCTCGACCTGGTCGCCCACCTGCCGGACGTGCCGGGCCCGTCCGCCGAAGGGCTCGCCCGGTCGCGCAAGACGCTGGAGCGGATCACCGGGACGGCGTTCCCGCCGTCGTTCACCGACCGGGACGCGCCCCTGGTCGGCACCGGTCGGCGAGCACCGACCGAGGCGGAGCGGGCCGCACCGGGCGAGAAGGCCGTGAGGCTTCCCTTCCCGGTCGGCTGACCGGGACAGCCGCACCGGCCGGGTCGGACACCTGAGCGACCGGCGCCCGTCCGCGACGGCCGCTGGAGCGAGACGACCGACCGGGGTTACGTTGAGTCCCATCCTGATCATCTCGCTGAGAGGACCCCATGCCCGCCGACGGCCCGTACGAGATCCTGGACGACCGCTTCCGCACCGGGCACTGTGCGAACGGAGACAGCAGGCTGGAGGTCCTGCACGACGGCTGCCGCTGGGCCGAGGGCCCGCTCTACGTACCCGCCTGGCGTCAGCTCGTCTGGAGCGACATCCCCAACGACCGCATCATGCGCTGGGACGAGACCACCGGCACGGTCGGCGTCTTCCGCACCCCGGCCGGCCACAGCAACGGCAACACCCTCGACCGGCAGGGCCGTCTGGTCACCTGTGAGCAGGGCAACCGGCGGGTCACCCGCACGGAGGCCGACGGGACCGTGACCGTCCTCGCCGAGCGCTACGACGGCAAGCGCCTCAACAGCCCCAACGACTCCGTCGTGCGTTCGGACGGCACCGTCTGGTTCTCCGACCCGGACTTCGGCATCGTCAGCGACTACGAGGGCCACCGCGCGGAGTCCGAGATCGGCGCGTGCAACGTCTACCGGATCGACCCGGTGTCGGGTCAGGTGCGGCTCGCCGCCGACGGCTTCGACGGCCCCAACGGTGTCATCCTCTCCCCCGACGAGAAGCGGCTGTACGTCTCGGACTCCCGGGCCGCCCGGATCCACGTCTTCGACGTCCACGACGACGGCACACTGTCAGACGGCATGGTCTTCGCCGAGGCCCGGGGCGACGTGCGCTTCGACAACATCCGTTTCGACGACGAGGGCCGCCTGTGGGCCGCCGCGCTGGCCGACGGCGTCCACTGCTACGACCCGGACGGCACCCTCATCGGACGGCTGCGGGTTCCCGAGCCCGTGTCCAACATCGCCTTCGGCGGCCCCAGGAACAACCGCCTGTTCATCACGGCCACCACCTCCCTGTACTCGCTGGTGATGTCGGTGACCGGCGCACCGCGACTCTAGAGGGGAGGCACAGGGTGAACCGGTGTGCGAGGCAAGGCCGTTGCGGCGTAGGTTGTGATGAAGCACCCATGACTCGGCTGAAAGACGGACCGTCCCCATGAGCGATCCCGTGACGAACCCCGGCCCCGCAGCACACCAGAAGATCGACACCTCGGTGCCGCACTCGGCCCGCATCTGGAACTACTGGCTGGGCGGGAAGGACAACTACCCGGTCGACGAGGAGGCCGGTGACGCGTACACCGCCGTCTTCCCCGGCATCGTCACCATCGCCCGCGGCAGCCGTGCCTTCCTGCGGCGCAACATCACGTACCTGGTCGCCGAGGCGGGGGTCCGGCAGTTCCTCGACATCGGGACCGGTCTGCCGACCGCCGACAACACCCACGAGGTCGCCCAGCGCATCGCCCCCGAGTCCCGGATCGTGTACGTGGACAACGACCCGATGGTCCTCGCGCACGCCCGGGCGCTGCTCTACTCCACCCCCGAGGGGACCACCGCGTACATCGACTCCGATGTGCTCGACCCGGAGAGCGTCCTGCGGGACGCCGCCAGGACGCTGGACTTCGAACGGCCGATCGCCCTCATCCTCAGCAACATCCTGGGCCACGTCGCCGACTACGACCAGGCGCGTTCCATAGTCACCCGGTTGATGGACGCACTGCCGTCCGGCAGCTACCTCTCCGTCAACGACGGCTCGCGGGGCGTCGACCCGGGCTTCGAGGAGGCCCAGGACGCCTACAACGAGAGCGGCGCCGTTCCGTACAACCTGCGCACCGTCGACGAGATCACGGCGTACTTCGACGGGCTGGAGCTGGTGGAGCCCGGAGTCGTCTCCGTCCCCCTCTGGCGTCCGGACGCCGACTCCCCGGCCCCGGAGCCCGTCGCCGAGCACGGCGGCCTCGCCCGCAAGCCGTAAGGACCCCACCGCACTACGGGGGCACCCTCCCCCCGCCCTGAGAGGAGCGCACGCGGATGGCCGACTGGAAGTTGCCCGAGACCTTCGCCGGCAGCACCGGGACCGTCCGGTGGAACCGGCTGGGCGAGGCGGACCGGCCGCCGCTGGTCCTGCTGCACGGCACGCCGTTCTCCTCGTACGTCTGGCGCGCGGTGGCCGGTTCGCTGGCGCGGGACCACCAGGTGTTCGTGTGGGACATGCCGGGCTACGGGATGTCGGAGAAGTCCGCCGGTCAGGACGTGTCCCTGGCCGCGCAGGGCCGGGTCTTCACCGAGCTGCTGGGTCACTGGGGTCTGGCGGAGCCCGTCGTGGTCGCCCACGACTTCGGCGGCGCGGTGGCGCTGCGCGCCCATCTGCTGCACGGTGCCGACTACCGGGCCCTGGCCCTGGTCGACCCGGTGGCGCTGGCTCCTTGGGGGTCGCCGTTCTTCCGGCTGGTACGCGACCACGCCGATGTCTTCGAGAAGCTGCCGCCGGCGCTGCACGGCGCTCTGGTCCGCGAGTACGTGGGGTCCGCCAGCAGCCCGGGGCTGCATCCGGCGGTGCTGGACCGGCTGGTACGGCCGTGGCTCGGCGAACCGGGCCAGTCCGCCTTCTACCGGCAGATCGCCCAAGCCGACCAGCGCTACACCGACGAGATCCAGGACCGCTACCCGGCCATCGGGGTACCGACGCTGGTCTGCTGGGGCGAGGACGATGCCTGGATCCCGGTGGACAAGGGACGCGAACTCGCGGCCGCCGTCCCCGGCGCCCGGTGGGAGCCGGTCGCCGGTGCGGGCCACCTCGTCCAGGAGGACGCGCCCGCGCAGCTCACCGCCGCACTGATCGCGTTCCTGCGAGGCCTTCGCTGACGGCGGTGTGACCTCGTTCGTGTGACTGCGTGTCGGCGTGGGTGCGCCGACGGCGCGGTGCCCGGGAACCGAGCGGTTCCCGGGCACCGTGCTTCGTACTCCGGTCTCCCGGTCAGGCGGGGGTGATGTTCTCCGCCTGCGGGCCCTTCTGGCCCTGGGTGATGTCGAAGGTGACGGCCTGGCCTTCCTGCAGCTCGCGGTAGCCCTGGGCGTTGATGTTGGAGTAGTGCGCGAAGACGTCGGGACCGCCGCCGTCCTGCGCGATGAAGCCGAAGCCCTTTTCAGAGTTGAACCACTTGACAGTTCCGCTGGCCATGCCTTTTGCCTTTCAGCCGTTATCGAGTCCGCACCGCGCGAACCCGGAGGTGGTCGTCCTGGTCCTCCGGCATTGCACAGCAAACCGCCCGCACTCCGGGGCGGGCGGTCTGGGCGAACCACGACATCTGCTGCTGACGCTACACGGCATGTCCGGGCCCCACCAGTGAGTAAGGGGTCCGAGCGGGAACGATGTTGCGCCAAGGAGGCGGTGACGGCGTGGCGGACCGGTATCTCCGGGGCTTTCGGCGGGCGGTCGCGCGGGGGGCTCCTGCGCCATACGGGGGAGAGGGCGAAGCAGCCGCACAACCCGGTTCCGTTAGTGGTGAAGCAATGAGTAGTCCACTCACGGAGCCGGAGAACGATATGACCGTCAGAAGAGCGCTGGCCTTGGTGATCGGCGCCGTCGTGTGCGCCGGAGCGCTGGGGACCGGGTGCGCCCAGCAGCCGTCGGGGACCACCTCCGGGGACTCGCAGCCGCCCGGCACGTCCGCCTCGCCTCCGGCGCCAGCGCAGGCAGGTCCCCGGCGCTCGTTCCCCCGCCTCCTGCCCGGGGTCGGGCCGGCAGTGCGCGCCCGGCTCCCCGACGCCTCCCGGCAGGCGCTGGTGGTCACCGGGGCGACGGAGAGCTCGAACCGGGCGGAGGCGGTCGTGTACGAGCGACACCCCGCGCATGGCTGGCGTGCCGTCGCGGGTCCGTGGCCCGCGCACAACGGACTGCGCGGCTGGACCGACGACCACGAGGCGGGCGACCTGCGCACTCCCATCGGCGTGTTCCGCCTGAGCGACGCCGGGGGCAGGCTGCCCGACCCGGGCACCCGGCTCCCCTACGACCAGGACCCGGAGTTCGCCGTGTCGGGCACGGGACATCTCGGCGAGCCGCTGGAGGGTTCGTTCGACTATGTGATCGCCATCGACTACAACCGGGTGCCCGGCACCACCCCGCTGGACAAGACCCGCCCGCTGGGTGAGGACAGGGGCGGCGGTGTCTGGATCCACGTGGATCACCAGGGGCCGACCAACGCGTGCGTGTCCCTGAGTGAGGAGCACATGCGCGCGCTGCTCAACGTCCTGGACCCGGACAAGGAGCCGGTCATCGTCATGGGACCTGCGTCGGTCCTGGCTCGGTAGGGCGCCCCACGGCGGGTGTCCACGCGCACTGGACACCCGGTGCGAGACCGCACCGGAGCACTGCGTCCGTCGGGGTGAGCCCCGCGTACCGGTTCGTGTCACCCGGGCTTGACGGGGCTGGTCGCCCCCGGCCTACTGGGGGAAGGACTGGGCGTATCAGGGGGGGACTGGTCCGGTGTCGGCCCGCATGTCAGCCCCCGCTGGATCGGCAGTCAGGAGCCCGCTGTGCGGCGTCGACGGGCAGCGGCCGCGGTTCTGCTGGCACTGGCGCTGCTCCACCTCGTCGCCCCGCAGCGAGCGGGGTTCGTGGAGCCGCCGCCGGACCGGGGCACGGCGGCGTCCGCCGCGGTGGCCGGGCTGGCCGGGCTGGCCGGGCTGGCCGGGCTGGCCGGGCTGGCCGGGGCACCGGGCCCGTGCGACGAGGACCCCGTGCTCCGGCCGGCCGCCGCCCGGTCGCCGAGGAGCGCGGGATCGGCCGGTCCTGGGGACGACCTCCCGGTGAGCGCCCCCGCGCGGGCTCGATCAGCGGGGCAGGACGGCACGACCGACCGACCGCCGGGGCGTGAGCGCGCCGCGGGAGCCGACGAAGCCGTCCGGGGCGTGCCCGCGTTGCAGACGTTCCGCTGCTGAGCAACGACATCACCGACGAGGCCTGCGCCGCGTGGGCCGGGTACTGCCCCGTGCCGCGGTGTCCAGCAGGCCTTCGCGTGTCCGCAGTCAGACGACACAGGAGGCAGGCGAGTGTCCAGCAAGCGCATAGACGTTGTCGCACCGGGAGAGCTCGGTGCGGACGACCGGAAGATCTGGCGGGAGATCAGGGCGGCCTCAGGAGCCCCGGCGAATCCCTTCATGGATCCCGCGTTCACCGCGGCCGTCGGGGCGGTCAGGGCACAGGCCCGCGTGGCGGTGCTGCGGGAGGACGGGTCACCGGTCGGGTACTTCCCGCACGAGCGGGGTTTGGCGGGGCGCGGGCGGGCCATCGGCCTGGGGGTGTCGGACAGCCAGGGTGCCGTGCTGGGCCGGGGCATCCGTCTCGACGCCCGCGCGCTGCTGCGGGCCTGCGACCTGTCGTCCTTCGAGTTCGACAATCTGGAAGCGGGCCAGGACCTGTTCTCGGCGCACTCAACCGAGGAGCTGGCCTCTCCAGTCGTCGACCTCGGCGGCGGCTTCGAGCGGTACGCGCAGGACCTGCGGCGCCGCTCGCCGGGCTTCTGCAAACAGACCTTCGCCAAGGAGCGGAGGCTGTCCCGTCAGGTCGGCGCGGTCCGCTTCGTGTTCGACGACCCGGATCCGGGTGCGTTGCGGACGCTCATGCGGTGGAAGTCCGCGCAGTACCGGCGGACGGGCCGGCGGGACCGGTTCGCGCAGGCGTGGATCATCCGGCTGGTGGACCTGCTGGCGAGAGGCGAGGACCCCGAGTGCCGCGGTGTGCTGTCCGTGCTCTACGCCGCCGACCGACCGGTGGCGGCCCACTTCGGGCTGCGCTCGCCCACGGTCCTGTCCTGGTGGTTCCCGGCGTACGACCCGGCGTTCGGCAAGTACTCCCCCGGGGTCCTGCTCCAGTTGCGGATGCTGGAGGCGGCGGCCGCCGAGGGGATCGGGACGGTGGACCTGGGCAGCGGGCCGGCGCGCTACAAGGAGTCGTTCAAGACGGGTGACCTGAGGGTGTACGAGGGCGCCGTGGTGCGTCCGGGTCCGGGCGGTGCCCTCCAACGGCTGGGGCGGGAGCCGGTGCGTGCCGCTCGCCGTTTCGTACGGGACCGGCCGCGCATGGCCCGCGCCGCCGCGCGCACGCTGGAAGGGCTGGGCCGGTTGCGCGAGCGCTGAAACGGCCTCCGGGGCGACGAGCACAGCTCCCATGGGGCAGCCGTGGCGGGAGCTGTGCTCCGTCCCGGGATCAGCCGACGGGCGGCATGTCGGTGGACGCCGAGTCGAGGCCCGCCCGGCGCTCACGCCAGGCGCCCCTGGTGAAGTCGGGGATCTCCACCGGACGGCCGCCCCTGGCCAGCGACTTCACGCTCAAAGGGACGGGCGAGCACCAGGCCGCCGAGTCGTAGACGTCGATGTCCGGCACCAGCCCCGCGCGCATGGACTGGACGATGCGCCACTGCAGCACGTAGTCCATGCCGCCGTGGCCGCCGTTGTTGGCCGCGTCGTCGCCGACCTTCTGCCAGAGCCAGTGGTCGTACTCCTTGCGGTATCCCTCGAAGTCCCGCCAGGTGTGGCCGCTGTGGTCCGGTTCGACGTAGATCCGGGCGCCGGTCGGGGCGGGTCCGGCGTAGTCCTCGACGATGCCGCGGCTGCCGGCGAGGGTGTTGATCCGGCTGTAGGGACGGGGCGAGCTCACGTCGTGCTCGGCGCGGATCGTCCTGCCCTTCGCCGTTTCGATCATGCAGGTGACCAGGTCCCCGTTGATGTACTTCTCCTTCCAGGACGGGTGGTCCCTCGGGACGAAGCGTGCGCGGTAGTCGGCCAGGCCCTTCGGGGCGGTCGAGGTGGCGCTCAGGGTGGTCATGCGGTCGCCGCGGTTGACGTCCATGGCGGCCGCGATGGGGGCCAGGCCGTGCATGGGGTAGAAGGACGCGGTGCTGCGGGTGTGCCACAGGCGTCGCCAGGAGTCGGTGTAGTAGGTGTCGGAGAAGAGGAGTTCGCGCAGGTCGTGCAGGTAGCCGCCGTGGCCGTTGGTGATGTCCCCGAACAGGCCGTCGTGCGCGGCCTTGAGCATGGCCAGTTCGTTGCGGCCGTAGTTGCAGTTCTCGGACAGGATCAGGTGCCTGCGGGTGCGCTCCGAGGTGTCGACCAGGTCCCACAGTTCGCGCAGTTCCGTCGCGACGGGCAGTTCCACGACGGCGTGCCTGCCGCTGAGCAGCGCCGCCCTGCCCTGCTCGTAGTGGAACTCCCAGGGCGTGGCGATGTAGACGAGGTCGATGTCGTCGCGCCCGAGCATCCTGGCGTAGGAGTCCGCGGAGCCGCCGTACTCGGCGGGGCGCGGGTGGCCCTTGCTCTCCAGGCGGTCGGCGGCGCGCTCGGCCCGGTCGGCGCGGATGTCGCAGACGGCGGTCACGGTGCAGCCGGGTACGGCCGCCCAGCCGGTGATCATGCCGCCGCCCCGGTTGCCCAGGCCGATGACGCCGACGCGGACTGTTCTGTGGGCGGC
Organism: Streptomyces mutabilis; assembly: GCF_014649815.1. Lineage (GTDB taxonomy): Bacteria > Actinomycetota > Actinomycetes > Streptomycetales > Streptomycetaceae > Streptomyces > Streptomyces mutabilis. The sequence continues at coordinate 129,040 of NZ_BMTT01000003.1, forward strand.
GAACGGGACGCCGATCATCGATTTCTGGCCGTGTCCGCGGCGGGGGGCCGGCTCGGCCGCGGCCACGGACGGGGCCGACGCGGTCATCCCGGCCGCGAGTGCGCCGGTGGCGACGGCACCACCCAGGAGGAGTCGGCGTGAGACAGCGGGCGTTTCGGACATGACGGCAACACTCCTCGTGGGCGGTCGGCATCACGGTCGGGGCACTGTCGGGCGTTGTCGAGCGCGGTCGAGCACGGACGGACCGTCGCGGCATCGGGTCGTCGGACCGTCGAACGCTTTCGGGGCATGACTCTGCGGCCTCAGCCGATACATGTCAATACGTGCTCGATGCAAAGCCGTTCCGAGCAGTTCCGCGCACCGATGGGCGTTACATTCCGCCCTGGACGACACCGCGCGTCGAGAGCGTGACGGGGTCCCCGTTCCTGAAGTCGCCCGGCGGAATGCCCGGATGGTGACCGTCGCTCGGGGGCGGAGCCTGGTCCCGCGGCCCCAGGGTGAGCCGGGAGACGATGCGGTAGCGGTCACCGCGGTAGAGGGAGTGCACGTACTCGACCGGACGCCCGCGGGTGTCCGAGGTCAGGCGCTCGAAGAGCAGCGCCGGGGACAGCTCCGGCACGTCGAGCAGGTCGGCCTCGGCACGGGTGACCACGGTGGGCTCGATCGACTGCACTGCCTCGCTGACCCGGACGCCGTGCCGCCCGCTCAGGTGCTCGTACAGGTCACCCTCCTCCAGTTCCTCACTGGTCAGGTCGGCCACCAGGTCGGCCGGCACGTGAAGGTACTCGATGGCCATGGGCGAGCCGTCGACCAGCCGCAAGCGCGCCACGTAGTGGATCCGGGCGGCCGGCGACATGCGCAGCTTGCGGCCCACCCGGGCGCCCGCGGGCAGCGTCCGGACCTCCAGGAGTCTGCTGGTCCAGGCGCCCGCGGCCTGCGGGAGACTGAAGGCCCGCCGGTCCGAGACCAGTTCCTGGGTGATCTTCTCGGCGGCGACGAACATGCCCCGGCCGTGCTCGCGCACGAGCAGCCCGGCGACCACCAGTTCGTCCACCGCGGCGCGCAGGGTGGGGCGCGACACCCCGAGCCGGGCGCACAGGGTGCGCTCGGAGGGGATCGCGTCCCCCGGGTTCCGCTCCTCGATGAGCTCCCGGATCGCGTCGCGTACGCGTTCGCGCTTGAGCACCGCACCGGAGGCGGCGGCGTCGATCTCCATGCAGTACTCCCGTAACTGGTCTGCTGGTCAACTGAGTTTACCTGTGCACATCGGTCACGAACCAGCCACACCGACCACGGTTCGGCCGAAACCCCGCTCGTACGCGGGGGGTTGACGACCTCATTGGTCCATGCCACCTTCGACCAACGCCGACTGGTCAACCACTGACGCCTCTACTGGTAAAGCGCGGGTACGTCGTTCCTCCCAGCTCGTCCCTCCAGCCCTCCCAGAGGTGAACCGTGAAGTACCGCTCGCTCGCCCTGCTCTCCGCGCTGGTACTCAGCGCCTCGCTCGCCGCCTGCTCGTCGTCGGACGACTCGGACGACGCCGGCGGCAGGACCACCCTCGACGTGTGGCTCATGCGCGACAGCGTCTCGGCCGACTTCCGGAAGGAGTTCGAGACCGGCTTCGAAAAATCCCATCCCGGGATCGACCTCAAGATACAGATCCAGGAGTGGGAGGGCATCGGCGAGAAGGTCACCGCATCCCTGGCCAGCAACGACGCGCCCGACGTCATCGAGGTCGGCAACACCCAGGTCGCCCAGTACGCGCAGAGCGGCGGCCTCACCGACTTCTCGGACCGGGTGGACGAGCTCGGCGGGAGCGACTGGCTCGAAGGGCTCGCGGAGCCCGGCTCGTACGACGGCAAGCAGTACGGCATCCCGTACTACGCCGCCAACCGGGTGGTCATCCACCGCACCGACCTGTTCGAGAAGGCAGGCGTGGACCCGGCCGGGATCAGGACCCGTGAGCAGTGGATCGCCGCCACCCGCAAGCTCGATCGGGGCGGCACCCAGGGCATCTACCTCCCCGGCCAGAACTGGTACGTCCTCGCCGGCTTCGTCTGGGACGAGGGCGGTGACCTCGCGGTGGAGTCCGGCGGCAAGTGGAAGGGCGGCCTCGACAGTCCCGAGGCGCTGCGGGCCATGGACTTCTACCGGCGCCTCCAAGCGCTCGGCAAGGGCCCCAAGGACTCGGACGATGCCCGGCCGCCACAGGCCGAGGTGATGGCGAAGGGGCAGGTCGCCCAGCTCATCGCCGTCCCCGGCGGAGCCGAGGTCATCGAGGAGAAGAACCCGGAACTCAAGGGGAAGCTGGGTTTCTTCCCGATCCCCGGCAAGACCGCCGGGGAACCGGGCGCCGTCTTCACCGGCGGCAGCGACCTGGTCGTCCCCGCCGTCGCCGCGCACCAGGAGGAAGCGTTCGCCTTCATCCGGGAACTGACCGGGGACGCCTGGCAGAAGAGACTCGCCGTCGCCATGAGCTACGTACCGAACAAGACCACCCTCGCGGGTGCCGTCTCCGCCGACCCCGGCACCGCGGCCATGGCGGCCGGCGCCGCCAACGGGCACGCCACGCCCAACACCCCGCAATGGGCGGCGGTCGAGGCGAGGAACCCGATCAAGGAATACATGACGGCCGTACTGACCGGTGGGGACGCCCAGTCGGAGGCGGCCGAGGCGTCCCGCACGATCACCGACACCCTCAACAGCGATTCCTGACCGCGACCGGTCCCGACACTCCGAGGAGGTGGCATCGTGTCGACCGTCCGCGACAGGAGCGTGCCGCGCACCGGCCGCCGCCAGGCGCCGCCCGCCCCCGGGCGCGCCGTTCGGCGCGGCGGGACCGGGCGGGGAGCCCTCTGGCCGTACCTGCTGATCGCGCCCGCCGTGCTGGGCATGCTCTACCTGCTGGTCTATCCGCTGGCCCGCGCCGTGCTCATCTCCTTCCAGGACTTCCGGCTGCGCCAGCTGATCCTGGGCGACGCGGAGTTCGTGGGACTGCGCAACTACCGCACTCTGCTGGGTGATCCGCAGTTCTGGGAGGTGGTGCGCCGCACCTTCGTGTTCATGGCCGTCAACGTGGTCGCGATCATGGTGCTGTCCACGCTGGTCGCGCTGATGACCGAGCGGCTGGACCGGGTGGCCAGGACCGTGGTCCTCAGCTCGCTGGTGCTGGTCTGGGCAGTGCCCGTGGTGGCGGCAACGACCGTCTTCCGGTGGCTGTTCCACTCCGAGTTCGGCATCGTCAACGAGACATTGACCGGCTTCGGCCTCGACTCCTACGAGAGCTACCCGTGGCTGGCGCACGGCGGGACCGCGTTCGCCATCATCGTGGTCCTGATCGTCTGGCAGTCCGTGCCCTTCGCCGCGATCACGCTGTACTCGGCCCTGGTCACGGTGCCGGCCGAACTCCACGAGTCGGCACGGATCGACGGGGCGGGCGGCGTGCGTGTCTTCCGCTCGGTGACGTTCCCGCTGATCCGGCCGATCTTCATGCTGGTGCTGTCGCTGGAGGTGATCTGGACCTTCAAGGCGTTCGTGCAGATCTGGGTGATGACCCGCGGTGGACCGGGCGAAGCCACCACGATCCTGCCGGTGTACGCCGTGCAGACGGCGCTGGCGGGTCAGCGCTACGACCTGGGCTCGGCCGCCTCGATGCTGACGGTGCTGCTGATGAGCGGCGTCCTCGTCCTCTACTTCCGCCAACTGTTCCGCCAGGAGGGTGAGCAGCTGTGAGGACCTCGCGCCCCACGACGCTCCGCGCCGTCCGACGCCTCCCGCTCGACGCCGCCGCCGCGCTCACCGTACTGATCTGCCTGTTCCCCGTGTACTGGATGGTCACGACGGCGTTCAAACCATCCCCCGACATCCAGTCGTACGACCCCCGCCCGCTCCCCCGCGCCTGGACGCTCGACCACTTCAGGACGGCGATCGCCGCCGACGGCTTCGCGCTCTTCTGGCGCAACAGCATCCTGGTCACCATCAGCGCGGTGCTGCTCGCCCTGCTGGTCGCCCTCGGCGCCGCCTACGCCGTGGCCCGGATGCGGTGGCGCGGGCGCCGCCAGTTCGTGTTGGCGGTGTTCATCGCTCAGATGGCGCCCTGGGAGTCCCTGATCATCCCGGTCTACATCATCTCCCGGGACACCGGCATGCTCGACCGGCTGCCGACGCTGACGCTGATCTACTTCATGATCACGCTGCCGTTCACGGTCGTGGTGCTGCGCGGTTTCATCGCCGGCATCCCTCCCGAGCTGGAGGAGGCCGCGCAGGTCGACGGCTGCACCCGGGCCGGCGCCTTCCGCAGGGTCGCCTTCCCGCTGCTGGCGCCCGGTCTCATGGCGACCTCGCTGTTCGGCTTCATCACCGCCTGGAACGAGTTCACCTACGCCAACTTCCTCATCATCAAGCAGCAGGACAGCCGCACGCTCCCGGTCTGGCTCTCGTCCTTCCAGTCGACGTTCGGCACCGACTGGGGAGCCACCATGGCGGCCTCCACCCTCTTCGCCCTGCCCGCGCTGGTCGTCTTCCTCGTGCTGCAGCGCCAGGTGACCGCCGGGCTCGCCTCGGGAGGCGTCAAGGGCTGACCGCGTACGCCGCTCCCCCCCCACCCGCCGTGCACCGCCCCGACCAACGGAGCCGTCCCGTGGACCTGCCACGCCCCGAACTCGCCCTGGTCCCCCGTCCCCGCCGCCTCTCCACCCGTGCCGGACGCTTCCGGCTGGACGACACGACCCACCTGCGGGTGACGCCGGGAGCCGAACCGGCCGCGGCCCTGCTGCGCACGCTCGTCGCCCCGGCCACGGGGCTGCGGCTGGACACCGCACCGGACGGCGCCTTCGTCCTCGCCCTCGACCCCGCCCTGACCGGCCTCGGCGACGAGGGCTACGGCCTGACCGTCAGCCCGCGGGGCGCCCTGCTGCGCGCCGCCCGCCCCGCCGGGCTGCTGCGCGGCGTGCAGACACTGCGGCAACTGCTGCCCTACGAGGCCCTGTCCCGGTTTCCGGTGCGCGGCGTGCCGTGGGACCTGCCCGCCGTGGAGATCACCGACGTTCCCCGCCACGCCTGGCGCGGCTCCATGCTCGACGTCGCCCGGCACTTCCAGCCGGTGTCCTACCTGCGGCGCTACGTCGACCTGCTGGCGCTGCACAAGCTGAACGTCTTCCACCTCCACCTCACCGACGACCAGGGCTGGCGGATGCCGGTGACCGCCCACCCGCGGCTCACCGAGGTCGGCGGATGGCGGGCGCAGTCGATGGCCGGCCCGGCCGGCAGCGACCGGTTCGACGGTGTGCCGCACGGCGGGGCGTACACCCGTGCCGAGCTGGGGGAACTGGTGGCGTACGCGGCCGATCGCGGAGTGACGGTCCTTCCGGAGACCGGCGTGCCCGGGCACGTGCGCGCGGCCCTCGCGGCCCATCCCGAGCTGGGCACGGACCCCACGCGCCGGCTGGACGTGTGGACGCACTGGGGCGTGTGCGAGAACGTCCTCGGCACCGACGACCACGTCCTGGACTTCTTCCGCACCGTGCTGGACGAGGTGATGGACGTCTTCCCCTCGCCGTACGTCCACCTCGGGGGCGACGAGTGCCCCACCACCGAGTGGGAGCGGAGCCCGGCGGCACGGGCCCGCGCCGCCCGCGAAGGGCTGCCCGGCCCGCGTGCGCTGCACCCCTGGTTCATCGGGCGCATGGCCGAACACGTGGTGCGTGGGGGCCGCCGGCCGGTCGTCTGGGCCGAGGACGGCGTCCTCCCACCCATGGAGTGCACGGTGATGGGCTGGCGCGAACCGGGGCACGCCCGCGCGGCGGCGGAGCGCGGTCACCGGGTCGTCCAGGCCGACCACCGGGCGACCTACTTCGACTACGCGCGCGGCGACGGACCGGAGGAACCGCCCGCCCAGCCCGGTGGGATCGTCGATCTGCGCGCGGTGTACGACGTGGACCTCGCGCCGCCCACGCCGGACCCGGAGGTCGCGGCGCGGGTGCTGGGCGCGCAGGGCCAGCTGTGGACGGAGTTCGTGCCGACGTCCGAGCACATCGAGTACCTGACCTATCCCCGGCTGTGCGCGCTCGCCGAGCGGGTCTGGGACGGCACGTCCGGCTGGGGGGACTTCAGCACCCGGTTGGCAGGCCACCGGGCCCGGCTGGACGCTCTGGAGGTCGCGCACGCCCACCCGCCGGCCGGCGTCCCCGTGCCGCCGCGAGTGGGTGGCGTCCACTGAGCACTCACAGACGCTCCCCCACGCCCCGCACCCTCGCCGACGCCCCCGCAAATACACGGGAGCCCAACCGAAAGGACCTCGCATGAGTACCCGACCCCCCGCCGGCCGCGCCCGCCTGGCGCTCGCCCTCGCGGCTCTCCTGGGCGGCGGTGCCCTGACCGCCCTCCCCGCCCAGGCCGCTCCCGCGGCCGACGGCCTCACCGTCCGATACCGCACCAGCGCGGGCGGCGCCACCGCCGACCAGACGGAGCCCTGGCTCAAGGTCCGCAACTCCGGCTCCTCCACGGTGCGGCTCAGTCAGGTGAAGATCCGCTACTACTTCAAGTCGGACTCACCGAACGCCTCCTACCGCTTCGCCTGCTCCTGGGCGGTGCGGGGCTGTTCCGTCGTCACCGGCACGTTCGGCACCCTGAGCAACCCCACCGCGAACGCCGACCGCTACCTGGAGATCGGTTTCACCCCGGCGGCCGGAACACTGGCGCCCGGCGCGGACACGGGTGACATGCAGTTGCGCTTCCACCAGAGCAGTTGGCAGCCGGTCCGGCAGAGCGACGACTACTCGTTCGACGGCGCGCGGACCTCGTACGCCGACTGGGACAAGGTCACCGCCCAGCTCGCCGGCACCACGGTGTGGGGGACGGCACCGGAAGGCAACGACCCGACCGATCCGCCCGACCCGACGGACCCGCCCGGCGACGGACGGACCCTCTTCGACGACTTCGACTACAGCTCGCACACCGACCCCGACATCGCCGCACACGGCTGGAGCATCCGCGCCAACTCCGGCGGGCCGGGCGTCCCCGGGGCCACCTGGGACCCGTCCAAGGTCACCTTCGTCTCCGCCGGGGGCAACTCGGTGATGAACCTGGAGACGTCCACAGCGGGCACCGGCGCGTCCACGACCCACACCGAGGTCCTCACCAAGGCCATGAAGTTCAAGAACGGCACCTACGCGGCCCGCGTGAGGTTCTCCGACGCCCCGAAGTCGGGGCCCGACGGGGACCACCTGGTGCAGACGTTCTTCACCATCAACGACCTCAAGGCTCCGATGGCCGACGACTACGCCGAGTACGACTTCGAGTACCTGCCGAACGGCGGGTGGGGCGAGCCGTCGAACATCCTGTACACGACCTCCTGGGAGACCTACGCCCCCGACCCCTGGCAGGCCGTCAACCAGCACTCGGAGCAGCGCGTCAGCTACGAGGGCTGGCACGACCTCGTCGTCACCATCGACGACAGCGCCATCACGTACTACGTGGACGGGCAGCACTTCGGCACGCACGACGCGCGCTACCTGCCCGAGCGGCCGATGTCGATCAACTTCAACCAGTGGCTGATCGACCTGAACGGCCAGACCTCGACTACTCCGCGCGCCTACGACCAGCAGGTCGACTACGTCCTGCACGTCAAGGACCAGGTGCTCACCCCGGCCCAGGTCGCGGCGAAGGTCGCCGGGTACCGCGGCGCCGGTACGGCGTTCGTCGACGAGGTCCCCGCGCCGTGATCCCGCGCTGATCCCCGGCGGGGACGGTCAGAACAACCGCTCCTGGGCTGGGGCGGGCCGTCCTCGCCGGTTCCGGCGCGGGGCCGGCCGTACGGGCGCCGTCTCACCGAACAGGGGCGCGGTGCCGTACTCGTCCGGCTCGGCGGGCACGGTCGCGGGCCCGGTGCCCACGTTGAGGACCAGCGGCGCTTCCCGGTCGAAGTCACCGGGTGTCATCGCCACCCACTCACGCTCGTGCCGCTCTCCCACGCACCGACACCTCCCTCGCTCCGGCCGCCGCGACCACGCGACGCTACCAGCACCCGACCGGCCCCGTGATCACGGCTCCCGCCCGGCTCGCCCACCGCGGCCGCGGTCCGACCGGCCTGTCGATCGGTCACCCGACCGGCGGACGGCGGCGGCCCGAGGTCGCGGCCCGCCGGGACGGCGCGCTGCGCGGCGGCCCGTGCGGGGCACACACTGAGGGCATGGGTTCCCTCGATCCGGCGACGGTGTCACGACGATTTCCGGACGGGCCGGTGAGCGTGGCCTCGGCCCGTCGCTTCGTGCGAGCCGCGCTGGACGACGCCGCCTCCGATCTGGTGGACACGGCTCAGCTCCTGGTCAGCGAGCTGGTCACCAACGCGGTGCTGCACGCGCGCACCGAGGCCGAGGTGACGGTGTCCCGCCTCGACGGCCGGGTGCGGGTGCGCGTCGCCGACCGGCGGCCGGGCCGCGGACTGGTGCCGCAGAACTGCCCGCCGTACGCCGGTACGGGGCAGGGGCTGGCCCTGGTGGAACAGTTGGCGTCGCGGTACGGGGTCGACGTCGGCGACGAGGGCAAGACGGTGTGGTTCGAACTGTGGCCGGACGGTCCGCCCCCGCCGTCGTCCGGGTGGGAGCCCGCGGTGGCGCCGTGCCCCGCCGAGCGGACGGTGACGCTCATCGACGTACCGAGTGCCCTCGAGTCGACGTGCCGGCAGCACCGGCACGCCGTCCTGCGGGAACTGACCCTGGTGGCGTCCGGGGGCGGTCCGGGGGTGCCGCCCGAGGACCTCGCCGCCGCCAACGACGTCAACAACGTGATCAGCGCCTGTCTGACGGCCGCGCCCCGGGAGCCGCTTTCCGACTCCGGCCTGCGTTCCCTGCTCCTGTCGCTGCCGGCCGACGCGGCACCCGCAGTCCGGGCGCTGCGCCGGACACTCGGTCTGGCCGAGGAGGCGGCGCGTGAGGAGCTGCTGCTCACGCTGCCCGCCCTGCCGCGTTGCCGGGTGTTCCAGGACTGGTTCTTCGACCAGATCGTCGACCAGTTGGACGGCGGCGGGCCCACCGCCTGGTCCGTGATGCCCCGCGATCCGGAGGTCAGCTCCGACGAACTGGTCCCGTGGGACCCCGATCAGGTGCGGACCAGCCGTGTCCCGACCATCGCGGCCGACGAGGGCAATCGGATCATCGCGGCGAACGGGCCGGCGGCGGATCTGCTGGGCTGGGTTCCGGACGACCTGGTCGGGCGCCGTCTCACCACGCTCATTCCCGAGCATCTGCGCCGTCGGCACACGGCGGCGTTCAGCTCGATGCTGCTGACGGGCCGTACCCGCATCGTGGGCCGCTCCGTGCCGCTCCCGGCACGCCACCGTGACGGCGGGGTGGTTCCGGTGCGGCTGTTCATCCAGACGCAGGAGACGGCCGACGGCCGCACCGTCTTCGTCGCCCAGCTCGCACCGCGGGCCACCACGTCCCTCGACGGGCCGAGGACGGTCGGCAGCGCCCGCGGCACGGTCCGGTCGGCCCCCGGGGACGTTCCGGCGAACGTGTGGCCGGGCGGCCCCGGCCCGGGAACGGAGGGCGACGAAGGCGCCGCCATGTCCGCACTCGACCGGCTCTCCCTCCTGGCCGAGCTGGGGTCCCGGTTCAGCGACGCCTTGGACCTGGACGAGGGCCTGCAGCACGCCGGGCGGCTGCTGACGCGGCGGCTGGCCGACTGGTGCGTGCTGGACCTGTTCACCGAGCACGACCAGGTGGAGCGGGCCTGTGTCGTCCATCGTGACCCCCGCGGCCTGCGCCCCACCGCGTACGAGGGCATGCTCCCGGCCGTCTCCGAGGAGTCGCGCGGTCCGCTCGCCCGGGTGCTGCGCGGCGCGGGTCCGCTGCTGCTCTCCGAGACACCGTCGCCCGGTCAGGCCGACAACGCGCTGGACCGCAACTACCGCGAACTCTTCCACGGGCTGGGTGCGGGCAGCGCCGTGGTCGCTCCGCTGCGGGCCCGGCGCAAGATCTTCGGTGCCCTGACCCTCGCCCGTACACCCGGCCAGCAGCCCTTCACCGAGGAGGACCTGCCCCTGGTCGACGACCTGGTGCACAGCCTTGCGCTCGGGGTGGACAACGCCCGTCTGTACCAGGACACCCGCTCCATCGCCGAGCGGCTGCAGCGCTCCCTGCTGCCGGTGCTGCCACGGGTCGACGGACTGGAGCTGGCCGCCCGCTACGCCGCCTCATCGACAACGGCGCAGGTCGGCGGGGACTGGTACGACAGTTTCGTCGTGCCCGGTGGGGACACCGCCCTGGTGATCGGTGACGTCACGGGGCACAACCTCGACGCGGCCATCGCCATGAGCCAGTTGCGCAGCATGCTCCGCGGCATCGCGGTGGACCGTGAGGAGCCTCCCGCGGAGGTCCTGCACCGCCTGGACCTGGCGAACCACAGCCTGCACCGGGAGGCCACCGCCACGTGCGTCTACGGCCTGCTCAAGGGCCGCGCGCCGGGTCCCTGGGAGCTGCTGCACTCCTCGGCCGGTCATCTGCCGCCACTGCTGACCACGGCCGAGGGCGAGACCCGCTTTCTGGACGAGGGAGCGGGCCTGCTCCTCGGCGTGGACCCGGACGTGCCCCGCCGCACGGCACGCCACCCGCTGCCGGCCCGCTCGACGCTCCTGCTGTACACGGACGGTCTCGTCGAACGCCGGAACGAACCGTTGGACGAGGCGCTGGGCCGGCTGCGACGGCACGCCGCCGATCTGGCGTGCGAGTCCCTCGACACGTTCTGCGACGAGCTGATGATCGGTTTGGGGGCGGACAGCGCCGACGACATCGCCCTGCTCGCCGTCCGCCCCTCGTGACCGCGCCTGCCGGGCGTCAGCCCGTACGGTGCCCCGCGAGCAGGTCCGCGATCCGCTCGTGCAGCTGCTCCGGAACCCGCACCGCCCAGCGGCCGGTGGCCTCGGCGCTCAGCTCCCGGCTCCACTGCCAGCTGTCGCGGGCCGCCGTGCGCAGCTCGCCCTCGCGTGCGGCGGCGGTGGTGGCGGTGTAGCGGTCGACGTCGGCGGCGAGCAGGTCGTTCTCCAGGGCCCTGCTGGGGGTCAGCCAGTGGGCGGTGGAGTCGCGCAGGAGCCGGCACAGCTTGAGCTGCAGCGGCGCGACGACGGCGTGCAACAGGGCGTGGGCGCGGGCAACTTCGCCCCGGGCCAGGACGTGGGCCAGCATCAGCGTCCAGTTGGCGAGTTCGTCGCAGAGCTGCTGGGCGGTGCCGACGGGCTCCGGCGGGCGGAACCCGGCCAGGCGGCGGGCGGCCCGGGTGAGGCGGCCGGTGCGGTCCAGGAGGACGGCGGCCTCGGGACGGGGCAGGTGGACCACGCCCTCCCAGGTCGGAACCTCCTCGATGCCCTCGCCGGCCGGCGTGATGTGGAACTCGCCGCGCATCAGGTCGTCGAAGACGACCGCGAGGATGCCGTACATGTTGGTGTACGCCAGCTCGAGCGGGGCGAGCTGTTCGAGGAACGCCCGGGCGTCGAAGTCGTCTAGGTGCTTGTCCTCGACGTACAGGTACGCCTCGATGTCGGAGTGGGCGTCGGCCTCGCCGACCGTCCAGGAACCGTAGAGGAGGACGCCTTCGAGACGGGGTTCCGACTCGGCGAGCCGGCGCAGGCGGGCGATGCGGTCGTCGAGGGCGGGGGAGGCGGAGCGAACGGACATGGGTGACTGTCTCCTGGTTGAGCGCGCGGGCGCGACGGATCGACGCCCGGCATGTGCGGGGCGGGTGGCTGCGGACCGTGCGGTCGGTTCAGGAGACGCCCATGGCGGGGAGTGTACGCGGTGCCTGTGGACGGGGTGACGATCGGGAAACGGGGGTCGGGGCGTTCCATGAGGCCGCCCGGCCCCGACGCGCGGCGGCGCCCGATGCCCGCGCGGCGAGCAGCCGCACGCTCCGCCACCTCGTACACCGCCCCTGCTCGGCGGTCAGTCGGCGCTGGGTCAGGGTGGCGAGGCCCTTGGCGATGCCGTTGCGCTGGATCTACGACGTGCCGGTCAGGACCCGGAGCATGCGCAGCTTGCGGAAGAGGCACTCGATCTCGTGCCCCTGGGTCGGTCCGTCCTTGCCGTGGATCTGCACCGCCTGGTCCAGCAGGCGGAAGGCCGACTCGGCGACGATGATCAACGGAGTTCGCGTCTTCTCCGGGGTCGACGGTCGGGGCGGGACCTTAGTGCGCGGGGTCGGGCCGTCGGGTGCCGCCGGCTCTGCCCGTTCGGGCATCGCCTCGTGCCTCGGGGCCTCCTGACACCCGTGGAGCGGGGGTGTTGAGTTCCGTCCGTGAGCATCACGTCCCGGCGGGCGGCCGGGTGAACGACGAACGGCCGAGCGTGGTGGAGGCCGCCGGGGAGACGGACGGCGAACGCCCAAAAGCGCGGCCCGAGCAGCAGGAGCGGGCGGGGAGACGCCGACGCCGCGGCCCCGGCCCCTTCACGTTGCTGCTCCTGCCGGGTCTGGTGACCGTCACCGGCGTGGCCACGTTCCTGGCACTGACGGGCGGCCTGCCTACGCCGTGGCCCGAGGACGCGGAGCCGGAGAAGGCGGCGGCGGTCGACATCGACCCGTCCTACGTGCCCTGGCTGCGCAAGGCGGCCTCGGCCTGCACGGTTCTGGAACCGTCCGTGCTCGCCGCGCAGATCGACCAGCTCTCCGGCTGGAGCGACGACACCGACGAGCTCTCGGGCCAGAAGGGCATCGCCGCCTTCACCGACAGCGAGTGGCGGACCTGGGGCCGGGACGACGACGGCAACGGACACTCCTCGCCCCGCGACCCGGCGGACGCCATCATGGCGCTCGGCCGACAGGACTGCTCCCTGGCCGAGGAGGTGACCGAGCTGCGCACCGAGGGCAGGGCCAACGGCGACCTCGTCGACCTGACCCTCGCCGCGTACGCGGAGGGACCGGAGGCCGTGACGAAGGCGGGGCGTGTCCCGCCGACGGCCGAGACCTACCTCGCCGAGGTGGAGGCGCTGGTCCCGCGCTACGAGGCCCTCGACCGGGCCGACGCCGCCGGCGGTGCGGGCGGCGCCGCCGGAGCGCTCCTCGCCGCCCCGGTGAGCCCGCTCACCATCACCTCGCCCTTCGGCTCGAGGGAGCACCCGCTGACCGGCGTGACCAAGCTGCACACCGGCGTGGATTTCGCCGCGCCCCAGGGGACGCAGGTCGCCGCCGCCCGGGCGGGCCGCGTGGTGTTCGCCGCGTCGACCGCCGCATACGGCAACCGCGTGGTGATCGACCACGGGAGCATCCAGGGAAAGCGGCTGGAGACGACCTACAGTCACCTGTCATCCCTGGAAACCGTCGTGGGCGGGACCGTGGAGGCGGGGGCGACGATCGGCCGGGTGGGCTCGACCGGCCTGTCCACCGGCCCCCACCTGCACTTCGAAGTCGTCCTCGACGGCTACTACACCGATCCGCGCCCCTGGCTGGCCCCCGGCGGTTAGGGCAGGTGTCGCCCCACCGGACACCGCCGCGCGCGTTTGATCCGCCGGATACCGTTCAGGGTGACAGTATGACCGAGTCGAAGCGCGAGACAGAGCGAAAGTACGAGCCGTCCTCCCCCGGCGTCGACGGACTGCCGGACCTCAGCGGTGCCGGGCCCGTGGCCTCGGTCACCGCGGCCGGGGTCGAGGAGCTGGACGCGGTGTACCACGACACCGCCGACCTGCGGCTGGCCGGTTCTTCGGCGACGTTGCGCCGCCGCACGGGCGGGCCGGACGCCGGCTGGCACCTGAAGCTGCCGCTCACCGGGGACACCCGGGAGGAGATGCGGGCGCCCTTGTCGGACGACGTGCCGGAGGCGCTGCGCGAGCTGCTCCTGTCCCGCACCCTGGGTGCGCGGCTGCGTCCGGTGGTGCGGATCCGGTCGACCCGTGCGGTGCGGCACCTGCGGGACGCCGAGGGCGCGGTGCTGGCGGAGCTGAGCTTCGACGAGGTTCGCGCGGACTCACTGCTGCCCGGCGGCGGCCGTGCCGAGTGGCGGGAAGTGGAGGTCGAACTCGCCGACGGGGTGCGGGCCGAACTGCTCGACACCGTGGAGAAGAGGTTCCGCAAGAAGGGGATCACCCGGGCGGACAGCCCTTCGAAGTTCGTCCGGGCGCTGCGCGACACCGGAGCCGCGGCGGAAGGCGCGCGGAAGTCCGCGCATGCCGCCTCGACGGCTCCCGGTTCCCCCGGCCGGTACGTGCTCGCGTACCTGGAGCAGCAGGTCGCCACGCTGGTGGCCCTGGATCCGGCGGCCCGGCGTGATCTGCCCGACGGGGTGCACCGGATGCGTGTCACCTGTCGTCGTCTGCGCAGTTGCCTGCGCTCCTACCGCTCGGTGCTGGACCGGCGGGTCACCGATCCGGTACGCGCGGAACTGAAGTGGCTGGCCGGTGAACTGGGAGTGGCGCGGGATCAGGAGGTGCTGCGCGAGCGTCTGGGCGCCGGGCTCGCCGGGCTGCCCGGCGACCTGGTGCTCGGTCCGGCCGCCGCCCGGCTGCGGGTGTGGGACGTGTCGCGGGGCGACGAGAGCAGGGCGCACGTCCGCGAGGCCCTGGGTTCGGACCGCTATCTGCGTCTCCTGGACGCACTGGACGGTCTGCTCCGACAGCCGCCCCTGCGCGCCGGGGCCGCGGGCAAGCCCGCCCGGACGATGGCCAAGGGGGTGCTGAAGGAGTACGACCGCCTGGCCGGACACGTGGAACACGCGCTGGGACTGCCGCCGGGGCCGTCCCGGGACGCGGCGCTGCACCAGGCGCGCAAGGAGGCGAAGAAGGTGCGCTACGCCGCGGAGGTCGCGCGTCCGGTGCTCGGCAAGCCCGTCAAGCGCCTCGGCAAGCGCACCAAGGCGGTCCAGCAACTGCTGGGCGACCACCAGGACTCCGTCGTTGCCCAGGAGACACTGCGGGAACTGGCGGTGACCGCACACGCCGCGGGAGAGACCTCGTTCACCTGGGGTGTGCTGCTCGGCCAGGAACGGGCGGGGGCCCGCGCGCGTGAGGAGGAGCTGCCGTCGGTGTGGCGTACGGCGTCGGATCCCGCGCTCCGGTCCGCTCTGGCGCAGTGAACGCGGCGCGGCACGGGCCGACCGCGCCGCCGGGAACCGGGCCGGACGGCGGCGTTCTCCCGCCCCGGTGCCGATGGCACTCGGGTCGGCGTCCTGGCGGTCGGCTCCTCCGGTACCGTCCTTCCGCTCAGGCCGCCCGCGCCCGGACCCGCGCCGCGCGTGCGGGCGTGGGTGCGGGCGTGGGTGCGGGTTCCGCCGTCCCGGCCCGGACGGCGGTGACGCGGTGGGTGGTCCGGGCCGGGTCGGTCAGCGGCTCGCCCAGGGCGATCCGGCCGGCGGCGTGCAGCCTGTCGCACTCGGCGGTGGGCAGCGCCACGTAGCAGCCGCCCCGGCCGGTGGTCGAGTCCAGTGGCCGCCAGTAGCTGTATCTGCGCCGTCCGCCCTCGCGCACGGTCACGAACACTGGGGTACGCGCGTCGGCGACGATGCGCAGGACCTCGGCCTCGGCGGCGCTGAGCGGGCCGCACTGGCGGGGCCCGCGGCGACGGGTCGCCCGTGGGTCGGCGGTTGGCGCGTGAACGGCGGTAAGCGGCATCGGCTGCGGCCTTTCCGGAACAGGGGACTCGAGACCGCCTACCCGCTCCGGCCGGTGTTGATCTCGCTTGCCCGCATTGTTGTGCACGGCACTGACAATGGGGGCCCGCACCGCCGGAAGAACCACGGGTCAGGCCCTTGATGGGGCCACGTGGCGCAGCGGGTGGGGGTTGAGACGGGCGAAGCCCTCCTGTCGTTCGTACGGGAAGTACGGGTAGGGAGCCGTCCTGGCGCTCGCCGCGTCGAGCCCGGCCACCTGCTCCTCGGTCAGGCTCCAGCCGACGGCGCCGAGGTTCTGCCGCAACTGCTCCTCGTTGCGGGCGCCGATGATGACCGAGGAGACGGTCGGGCGGCGCAGCAGCCAGTTGATCGCGATCTGCGGCACGGTGCGGCCGGTCTCCTCGGCTATGGCGTCCAGGGCGTCGACCACCCGGTACAGGAGTTCGTCCGGCACGGGCGGCCCGTAGTCGGCGGTGGCGTGCAGCCGGCTGCCTGCCGGGAGCGGGGTGCCGCGGCGGATACAGCCGGTGAGCCGGCCCCAGCCGAGCGGGCTCCAGACCACGGCACCGACGCCCTGGTCGAGACCGAGCGGCATCAGCTCCCACTCGTAGTCCCGGCCGACGAGGGAGTAGTAGACCTGGTGTGCCGCGTAGCGCTGGTGTCCGTGGGTGTCGGCGTCGGCCAGGGACTTCATCAGCTGCCAGCCGCTGAAGTTCGAGACCCCGGTGTAGCGGAGCTTGCCGGCCCGCACGAGGTCGTCGAGGGTGGCGAGCACTTCCTCGACCGGTGTCCCCGCGTCGAAGGCGTGCAGTTGGAAGAGGTCGATGTGGTCCGTGCCGAGGCGGCGCAGGGCCCCGTCGACAGCGGTGATCAGGCGTGCGCGTGAGGTGCCCGCGTCGGCGGGGCCGTCGCCCGTGGGCAGTCCCGCCTTGGTGGAGATGATCACCTGGTCGCGCCGGCCCCGGATCGCGGCGCCGAGCACCTCCTCGGACGCTCCGCCGGAGTAGACGTCGGCGGTGTCGAACATGGTTACCCCCGCCTCCAGGCAGATGTCCACCAGCCGGCGGGCCTCCGCAGCGTCCGTGGTGCCCCAGGCTCCGAAGAGCTCACCCCGGCCGCCGAAGGTGCCCGCGCCGAAGCTCAGCGCCGGGACCATGAGCCCGGAGGCCCCCAGTCTCCTGAATTCCATGACCGTTCCCCTTTGTCGGGCCGTCTCCGACCGTGGCGACGGTGTGCGTCGTGCGGCGGGCGGCAATCCTTAACGGGCCGATCGTCCCGTTAAGATACTGAGAGACTAACAGGGACGAGCAACTAATGGCACCGGAGTACCGTTATGACGCCTGAAGCCGTGAGCCCGGGCACCGTACGCCCCGGAGGGCGGACCGCGCGCGTGCGCTCCGCCGTCCTGCGGGCCGCGGGCGACGCGCTGGCCGAGCACGGGCTGGCCGGCCTCGACCTGGCCGACGTGGCCCTGCGCGCGGAGGTCGGCAGGACCACGGTCTACCGCCGCTGGGGGACCCCGGTCGGTCTCGTCGCCGACCTGCTCGCCGACATGGCGGAGCAGTCACTCCCCCGCACGGAGACCGGCACCCTCCTCGGCGACCTGCGCGCGAACGCCCGTCTCGTGCAGCGCACCCTGGCCGACCCGCGCCAGGGCGCGCTCTTCAAGTCGGTGATCGCCGCCGCGACCTGCGACACCCAGGCGGCTGCCGCCCTCCACCGGTTCTACGAGATCCGGGTCTCGGAGTGGGAACCCTGCGCCCGGCAGGCCGTCGAGCGGGGCGAACTGCCCGAGGGCACCGACACGCGCGAGGTGATCCGTGCCGTCTCCGCACCCCTGTACTACCGCCTGCTCACCACCGCCGAGCCGCTCGACGAGGCGGCCGCGGACCGTGCCGCCGACGCCGCGGCCGCCGCGGCACGGGCGGGCGCCTTCGTCGGACCGGCGCGCTGAGGGGTCGCCGGGGCAGCCGACGGACACCGGAAATCCGCCATTGCCGCCGGGGCGTCCGACCGACGGTCCGGTGCGGGACGGCACAGGCCGGGCCCGTGTCCTGTCATGGGCGAACACCGACCGCCACACGGCGTGAAGACGCCGTCACGTGCCCTTCACCGAACACACACTTCCGGCCGACCCGCGTTCTCCGCGGTCCGTACGGTGCAGACGGTGCGCCGGGGCCGTGCCTAGTCTCCCGGGCCATGCGATCCACACGAACGAGACGCTTCGGTCTCGCCACGGTCATCACCCTCGCCCTCACCCTGTTCGGCCTGGCACCCTCCGCGAGCGCGGCCGACCCCGCCCCGGCCGAGCTGACGTTCACCACCGACGCGGCGACCACCCAGCCGGGTGGCACGGTGAACCTGTCGATGACCGTCAAGAACAACAAGACGTACGACATCTGGTTCGTGTACCAGACGATCGACCCGACCTGGCTGACCACCCAGCGGCCCGACCTCAAGTACGCCTTCACCGCGTGCAGCCTGGCCTCGGAGACCAGCGCGGTCCCGTGCTCCGGCACCGGACCCGCCGACCTCGGCACCAACTACGGCGCCACCGTTCCGCCCGGCCAGAGCCGTACCGTCACCCTGACCCTCCAGGTCGCCGCGGACTCCGGCTGCAACGGCAACATCGGCTTCTACTCGTACTTCTACGCCGAGTTCAGCGACAGCACGAGCGTCAACGGCGGCCCGGTGTACACGCCCGAGACCCGCGTCCTGTGCGCCTGACCCCACACCTGAGCGCACCCTGACCACCGACGGCGGCCGGCCCGGCAGTCCGGCCGCCGCCGGCGCGACCGCGTTCACATTGACTTGAACTCGCTCCGCCCCCGGCCGACGCACTGGTCGAGACCACTGACGGCCACACTCCACGGAGGCGGCCATTCCGCCGCCACCGCTTTCCGGCACTCGGCAGCGCACGGGCCCGACGGCACGATCCGCCGCGCTGCGCCCGGTGTTCGCCACACGCCCGGGTCCCTGCCTGTCCCGGGCAAATGGACACATGCTCTTTTCCGTCAAGTTCCGCGACGGGCACACAAAAGCTCCACACACGCATCACTATGTGATCCGACGGAAACGTCGACGACCGGCGTCTCAGGGGGGCGGCGGCGTGGTCACGGGGTGGGGCGGGCTCCGGCAGGAGCCAGGTCACCCCTGCCCGGGGGAGGGAATCTCACCGCATGAAGCGGACCATACGCACCACGGCGCTCGCGGCGGGCGCGCTGATCGCGTCGCTCGGTCTACCGGCCGGGCCGGTCCACGCCGACGCACCGGCCCCGCGCATCGACCTGCGGGTGCTGGTCGTGAGCGACGGAGGGCCGGCCACCGACGCCATCGCCGCCGAACTGGAGACCGCGGGCACGCCGTACACCGAGGTCGACCTGCGGGACGCCGGCCGGCCCGTGATCGACGCCGGGTTCCTCGCGGACACCGTGGACGGACGACCGCGCGCCAGGTACCAGGCCGTCGTCCTGCCCAACGACAACCCCTTCCCGGCGGGCTCCGCCGAGATGACCGCGCTCGCCGACTACGAGCGGACGTACGCGATCCCGCAGGTCGACGCCTACACCTACGCACGGCCCGAGGTCGGGCTCCAGCCCGCCGTCGGCGCCGGGTACGCCGGGGGCGTCGACGGCGTCCGGGCCGAGGTGACACAGGCGGGGCTGGTCGGCCCCTTCGGGTATCTGGACGGAGCCGTTTCGTTCGAGGACAACTCCCCCACCGTGGACGAGTCCTACGCCTACCTCTCCACACCCGCGCCGGGTGCCGACTTCGTGCCCTACGTCCAGGCGGCCATCCCGGGCCGGGCGACGAAGGGCTCCTTGGTGGGCGAGTACCGGCACGACGGGCGGCGCGAACTCGTCGTCACCTTCGTCTACAACCGGCACCAGCAGCAGTTCCGGCTGCTCGCCCGAGGCATCGTGGAGTGGATGACCGGCGGGGTCCACCTCGGCGCCGACCGCAACTACTTCGCCGTGCACGTCGACGACGTCTTCGCGGCCGACGACCGCTGGGACACCGAGCTCAACTGCACGCCGGGGGACGTGGACTGCCCGCCGGGCGAGGGGACACCCGACCCCATCCGCATGGTCCCGGCCGATGTCGACCACGCCACCGCCTGGCAGGACAGCCGGGACTTCACACTCGACCTGGCTTACAACGGCTCCGGCAGCGTCGACCACCGCCAGGACAACGGCGGCGCGGACCCGCTCACCGACAAGCTGATCGCCGACCGGAGCCGGTTCCGCTGGATCAATCACACCTACACGCATGCCTTCCTGGGCTGCCGGCAGGACACGGTCGTCGTCCCTTGGAAGTGCGCGACCAATGCCGACGGCAGCACCCAGTGGATGAGCCGGAGCGAGATCGCCGACGAGATCGCCACGAACCGGGTCTGGGGCGAGAGCGCCGGGCTGCCGTTGGAGAACGATGAGTTGGTGACCGGCGAGCACTCCGGTCTGAAGGTCGCCCCGCAGCAGCCCGAGGACAACCCCAACCTGGGCCCCGCTCTCACGGACATCGGCATCGCCTGGCTCGCCTCGGACAACTCCCGCGACCCCGTGCAGCGGCAGGTCGGCAGCGCCACGACGGTCTCCCGCTACCCGATGAACGTCTTCTACAACGCGGGCCGGGCGGCCGAGCAGGTCGACGAGTACAACTGGATCTACACCGGCCGCGCCCAGGGCGGCAGCGGGATCTGCGAGGACAATCCCGCCACGTCCACCTGCCTGGCCGCACCACTGGACCCGGCCACGGGCTACGCCGAGCACATCGTGCCGCTGGAGACGCGCATCGCGCTCGGACACGTCCTGTCCAACGACCCCAGACCGCACTTCATCCACCAGTCCAACCTCGCCGAGGACCGCATCGCCTACCCCGTCCTGGACGGCGTACTGGAGGGCTACAACGGCCTGTTCGCCGACAGCGCCCCCGTGGTGAACCTCCGCATGGCGGACATCGGCGCCGAGATGCAGCGCCGCGCCGCCTGGCGGAGCGCGGTCGACGCCGGCCGCGTCACCGCCTACCGCGTCGGTGACGCCGTCACCGTGCGGGCGCCGGACGGCGTGGCCGTGACGGCGACGATGCCCGTCGGCACCCGCCAGGGCGACACGGACTTCGGCGACGCCTACGCCGGCACGCTCTCCGGCTGGACGCCCGCACCCGGCGGGACACTCGCCCTCACCCTGCCGCCCTCGGCCGCCGTTCCCGGCGCACCGGCCGGCTCCACGGTCGACACGGAACCCGTCGTGACCACCGCACCCCGCACCCGGGTGCCGGCCGGCGTGACCGAACCGGTGCCGTACGGCGCGGAACGCTGAGCACCGCACCACCACTCAAGGCCAGCGCACCCACCCAAGGCCCGCACACCCACCTCGGCCGTGGAGCACATCCATGCACGTTCCCCACGGCGCCCGACGCTCCGGCGCGGCGCGCGTCACCCTGCTCACCGAAGGCACCTACCCGCACAGTCACGGCGGCGTGAGCGTCTGGTGCGATCAGCTCGTCACCGGCATGCCCGACCTCGACTTCGACGTCATCGCCGTCACCGGCACCGGCCGCGAACCACTTGTCTGGGACGTCCCCGCGCACGTCGGCCGGGTCGTCTCCGTCCCCATGTGGGGGCCCGCGCCGCAGGGAGCCGCGCCCCGCGGGCGGCGGCGCAACCGGCTCGCCGCCGACTACGAGCGGTTCGTGAGCGCGCTGCTCGATCCGCGCGCCGAGGACGGGTTCGGCCCCGCGCTGTACCGGCTGGCGCGGGTCGCCGCGGACGGCGGGCTCAGTCCGTTCCTGCGCGGGGACCGGGCGATCGCCGTCCTCACCGCGGTATGGAACCGGCCGGGGCTGCCCGTGCGCGAGGCCCGGCCCAGCCTGCACGACGCGGTGACCGCGACCGCGCTCCTGGAGCACGCTCTGCGACCGCTGGCCGCGCCGTGCCCCCGACAGGGCGTGGCGCACGCGGTCAGCGGCGGTCTCGCCGTCCTGCCCGGCCTGGCCGCACTGGAGCGGCACGGGGTGCCCTTGCTGCTGACCGAGCACGGCGTCTACCTGCGCGAGCGCTACCTCGGCTACCGCACCGGCCCCTACCGCTGGCCGGTCAAGGCACTGCTGCTCGGCTTCTTCCGGCTGCTGGCCGAGGAAACCTACCGCCGGGCGGCCCTGATCACCCCGGGCAACCGCTACAACCGGCTGTGGGAGGAGCGGGGCGGCGCCGCACCGGAGTCCATACGCACGGTCTACAACGGTGTCGACCCCGCCGCGTTCCCGCCCGCCGGCCCCGAGCCCGCGCAGCCGGTCCTCAGCTGGGCCGGACGGGTCGACCCGATCAAGGACCTGGAGACCCTGATCCGCGCCTTCGCCCTCGTGCGGGCCGAACTGCCCGATGCCCGGCTACGGTTGTTCGGCGGCACGCCGCGCGGCGGTGAGGCCTACCGGGAGCGCTGTGAGGCGCTGGCGGCGGAGCTCGGACACGGTGACGCGGTCACCTTCGAGGGCCGGGTCGAGGACATCAAGGACGCGTACGCCGCCGGGAACGTCGTGA
Organism: Streptomyces mutabilis; assembly: GCF_014649815.1. Taxonomy (GTDB): domain Bacteria; phylum Actinomycetota; class Actinomycetes; order Streptomycetales; family Streptomycetaceae; genus Streptomyces; species Streptomyces mutabilis. The sequence goes on from NZ_BMTT01000003.1 coordinate 151,170, forward strand.
TGCTGTCCAGCATCAGCGAGGGATTCCCGTTCACTCTGATCGAGGCCATGTCGTGCGGGCGGGCGACCGTCTCCACGGACGTGGGCGGCGTCCGGGAGGCGGTCGGCGACACCGGGCTCGTGGTGCCGCCGCGCGATCCGGCCGCCATGGCCGCCGCGGCGCTGGAGCTGTTGCGCGACGCCGGGCGGCGCCGGGCGATGGGCGAGGCGGCCCGGCTCAGGGTGATCGAGCAGTTCACCCTCCGCCGGACCATCGACACCTTCCGCTCCATCTACCTGGAGCTTTCGGCGTTCGGCGGCGCCGCCCCGCGCACGGCGATCGCCGACGGAGCACTCGCGACGGCGACCGGGACACCGGTGAGGAGTGCGACCGGATGAGCGGTCCCATGGGCCTCGAACCGGGCGGCCCCGAACAGGACACGCTGACCCTCCGGCTCGCGGGCGAGCGCGCCCCCCGCCCGCGCGAGTCCGACCGGCACACTCTCGCGCTCGTCCGTCCCGGCCACGCCGTCCGGCGCGACGCGGTCGACCGGCTGGCCGCCGAGCTCGCCGACCGCATCGCGCCCGCCGTCCACGCCTACGAGGTGGCCGCGCTGCTGGAGTCCGAGGGACTGACCGGCGAGGTGATCGCGGACCGGTACGGGCACCGCGACCTGTTCTCGCTCGCCACGGCCCTGTACGAGCGCGTGCCGCGCACCTTCCCGGACCCCCCGCGCCCCGCCGACCCCTGGCGGCCCGACCACGTGCGGTGCGCACTGCGGGGGGCGTTGTTCGCGCTGCCGGGCCTGGCCTACGCGCTCGCCGGGCACTTGCTGCCCGCGGAAGGGACGGTGCGGGCCCTGGTGGTGGCCGGCCTCCTCTCCTGGGCGTGGAACCAGGCGCTCGGCCACCGGGCGTACGCACGCCTGGCGACGGGGCGACGGGAGGCCGGCCGTACCCTCGCGAAGGGAGCGCCCGTGGGTGCCGCCGCGGCGACCGCGGCCGGGGTGGCCCTCGCCGGGTCCGGGGCGTCGGCCCTGACGGTGGCGGTCCAGTCGGGGTATCTCGCGGCGGCCGGTGTACTGCTGGTGCTGGGCCGGGAACGGCTCCTGCTGGCCGCGCTCGCACCGGTGATCGCCGGCGCGGCGACGCTGCCGTGGTGGGAGCCCGGCGACGTCCTGCGGGCGGTGCTGCCCCTGCTGTCGCTCCTCGGCTCGGTGGCCGCGGCGGGGTGGGCGCTGCGCGGCGCCCTCGCGACCGCGCCGGCCGCGGACCCCGCCCGCCCGCACCCGCTGGGTTCACTGCCGTACGGCCTGTTCGGGCTGGCCGCCGGGGCACTGGTGTTCCTGGCGGGCCGTCACCACCCGTGGGCGGTGGTCGTGCTGACGCTGAGCATGGGACCGGCGGAGTGGCTGCTGTACCGGTACCGGGGTCTGTCGGTGGCGGCGCTGCGGGCCACGGCCACCCCGGCCGGCTTCCGGGTGCGGTCCGCCGCCGTCCTCGCCGGCTGCCTGCTGGCCTACCTGGGTCCGCTGGTGCCCGCCGCGCTGCTGGTGGACGCCGATCCCGTCACGCTGCTCCTTCTCGCGGCGGTGCTGTGGACCTCCCTGCTGCTCCAGGCCTTCGGCGTGGCCTGGACGCCGGCCCTCCTGTGTCTCGCCGCGGCCGCCGGCGCCGGCACGGTCGTCCTGGCCGGGCTGCCGCCGGACCCGGCGACCGCCCTGACCCTGTGCTGCGGAGTCGCCGGGCTCTGTCTCGCCGCGTGCGTACTGCGGCTGCTGGGTCGGCCGGCGGCGCATGCGTGAGGCCGCGGCGGAACCGCCATACCACCACCGAACCCGCGCGAGCTCCCCACCGCGCCTCGCCACCCACCGACCACCGACCACCGACCACCGACCGGAAGGACCCCGCGTGACCGCCACACCGCTCGCCGCCGTCACCGGAGCCGAGGGCTTCATCGGCTCCCACCTCACCGAGGCACTCGTGGCCTCCGGGCACCGGGTGAGGGCCATGGCGCAGTACAACTCCTTCTCCTCCTACGGTTGGCTGGAGACCCTCTCGCCCGACGTGCTCGGCCAGGTCGAGATCGTCCTCGGCGACGTACGCGACCCCGGCTCGGTCCGCGGTCTGGTCGAGGGCGCCGACTGCGTCTACCACCTGGCCGCCCTCATCGCGATCCCGTACTCCTACCAGGCACCGCACAGCTACGTGGACACCAACGTCACGGGCACCCTGAACGTGCTGGAGGCGGTTCGCGCCCAGGGCACGCCCCGGCTGGTGCACACCTCCACCAGTGAGACCTACGGCACCGCGCGGACCGTGCCGATCACCGAGGACCACCCGATCAACACCCAGTCGCCGTACGCCGCTTCCAAGGCGGGCGGGGACCGGCTGGCGGACAGCTACCACGCCAGTTTCGACACACCGGTGGTGACGCTGCGGCCGTTCAACACCTACGGTCCCCGGCAGTCCATGCGGGCGGTGATCCCGACCGTCATCGGCCAGGTGGCGGCCGGCGAGCGGACCATCACCCTCGGCGACCTGCGCCCCACCCGGGACTTCACCTTCGTCAAGGACACCGCGCAGGCGTTCCTCGCGGTCGGCACGGCGCCCGCCGAGCGGGTGGTGGGCCGTACCTTCAACGCCGGTACCGGCGGCGAGATCTCGGTCGGCGACCTGGTGGCGCTCATCGGCAAGGTGATGGACACCGCGCTCGACGTACGCGAGGACGAGCAGCGGCTGCGGCCCGCGAACTCCGAGGTGATGCGGCTGGTGGCGGACGCGACCCGGCTGCGGGCGGCGACCGGCTGGTCCCCGGCGCACGACCTGGTGCAGGGCCTCGCGCACACCGTGGAGTTCTTCCGCGACCCGGCCAACCTCGCCCGCTACAAGACCGGCATCTACAACATCTGACCGCGCGATCCGACTACGACCGGCACGTGACCCGAGGGGGAATTCCATGCACGCAGTGATCCTGGCCGGCGGCAAGGGCGTCCGGCTGCGGCCCTACACCACCGCGCTGCCCAAGCCGCTCGTGCCCATCGGCGACCAGCACGCCATCCTGGAGATCGTCCTGCGCCAGCTCGCCGGCGCCGGATTCACCGGCTGCACCATCGCCATAGGCCACCTCGGCGAGATCATCCGCGCCTACGTCGGCGACGGCTCGCAGTGGGGCCTGACCGTCGACTACTCCACCGAGGAGAGCCCGCTCGGGACTATGGGGCCGCTGCTCACCATGCGCGAGCGGCTGCCGGAGCACTTCCTGGTCATGAACGGCGACATCCTCACCGACCTCGACTACGCCGACGTCCTGCACCGGCACCGCTCCTCGGACGCGCCGCTGACCATCGCCACGTACGCGAGGAAGGTGCACATCGACTTCGGCGTGCTGACCACCGACGCGAGCCGGGTCGTCGCCTTCACCGAGAAGCCGAGCATGGACTACCGCGTCTCCATGGGCGTGTACGGACTGACCCGGTCGACCCTCGACGGCTACACCGCCGGACTTCCGCTGGGTTTCGACGAGTTGGTGCTGGACCTGCTCAAGGACGGCAATCCGCCGCACGCCTACGACTTCGACGGCTACTGGCTCGACATCGGCCGTCCCGACGACTACGACCGGGCCAACGCGGAGTTCACCAGCCGCAAGTCCCTGCTGCTCAAGGGAGCCTGAGCACCGCATGCGCATTCTCGTCCTGGGTTTCACCGGCTATCTGGGCGGCCACGTCGCCGAGCGACTGCGCGCCCTGCCCGGCGCGCGGGTCCTCGGCGGTGGCCGCTCCCCCGCCGCCGACGTACCCGTCGACCTGGCCACCGACTCGGCCGAACGGCTCGCGCGGGCGCTGGCCGAGGCGGACGTCGACACCGTCGTCAACTGCGCGGGCGCGACGGGCGGCGACCCCGTGGCGCTAGCCGAGCTCAACGCCCGCGGCCCCGCCGTGCTGTGCGCGGCACTGCGCCGGACGCGTCCAGCGGCCCGCCTGGTGCACCTGGGTTCCGCCGCCGAGTACGGGCCGGGCACCGGTCGGGTCGCCGTGGCGGAGTCCGCGCCCACCCGGCCCCTCACCGTGTACGGCGCCACCAAGCTGGCCGGCACCGTCACCGTCGCCACCTCGGGCCTGGACGCGGTGGTCCTGCGGGTCGGCAACCCGGTGGGCCCCGGCGCGCCCTCCACCGGCCTGCCGGGCCGGGTCACCGGACTGCTCCGTGCGGCCGGCCAGGACCCGGAGGCGGTGGTGCCGCTGGGAGACCTGTCGGCGTTCCGGGACTTCGTCGACGTACGCGACGTCGCGCGGGCGGCCGAGCGCGCCGTGACCGCGCCCGGCCCGTTGCCGCCCGTGCTCAACGTCGGCGGTGGTGAGGCCGTGCCGGTGCGGCGGCTGGTGCGGACGCTCACGGACATCGCCGGCTTCCGCGGCCGGATCGAGGAGCAGGGCGCCGGTTCCGCACGCTCGGACCAGGTGTCCTGGCAGTGCTCCGACATCACCGCCGCACGGGCCGTCCTCGACTGGCGGCCGTCGTACACGCTGGACGAGTCGCTGGCCGCGCTGTGGTCGGCCGACGCCCGGCCACCGTCCCGTGCCCCGGAAGGCGACCGTCCGTCGTGAGCCTGCTGATCCCGCTGTACGTCCACCCGGCCGAGGACCCGGGCGCCTGGCACCGGCTCATCACGGCGGCCGACCGCACGTACGGGGTCGTCCTCAACCCCGCGAACGGGCCGGGCGAAGCGCCCGATCCCGCCTTCGCCGCGGTGGCCGGCGCGCTGCGTACGGCGGGCGCCCGGCTGCTCGGCTACGTCGACACGGACTTCGGTACGCGGGCAGCGGCCGAGGTCGCCGAGGACGCCCTGCGGCACCGCCAGTGGTACGGGGCCGACGGATGCTTCCTGGACCAGGTGAGTTCGGCAGCGACCGAACTCCCCGCCTACCGGGCCCTGGTTCGCGCGTTGCGCCGGCAGGGCTCGGCGCCCGTCGTACTCAATCCCGGGGTTCACCCCGCACCGGGTTACGCCCGCATCGCCGATCTGGTCGTCACCTTCGAGGGCCCCTGGTCCGTCTACGTGTCCGCGTTCAGCCGGCCGGACTGGACGCTGCGGTACCGGCCGGAGCGGTTCTGCCACCTGGTGTACGGGGTCCCCGAGGCGCTGTCCCCGCTCGCCGTGCGCACCGCGCGGGAGCGTGGGGCCGCGGTGTCCGGGCCGGTCACGGGCGGGCCGCCGAACCCGTGGGCGCGGCTGACACCCGTACTGACCGGGGTGGAGCCATGAGGCGCGGGGTACGGGCGTGCGCCGCGCTGCTCACCGCGCTGGCCGTGGCGGTGGTGGCCGGGTGTTCCGGTACGGACGGCACTCCGCCGCCGGGCCCCTCGGCGACCGGAGTGTGGCAGCCCCGGCCCGGCCTGGCCTGGCAGTGGCAGCTCGACGGGCGGGTGGACCCGTCCGCCGACGTCCCGGTCTACGACATCGACGGCTTCGAGAACGGTGCCGACGACGTGGCCCGGCTGCACCGGGCCGGCCGCAAGGTGATCTGCTACATCAACGTGGGCGCCTGGGAGGACTTCCGTCCCGACCGGGACGCCTTCCCCCGCGAGGTGCTGGGCGAACCCAACGGCTGGCGGGGCGAGCGCTGGCTGGACATCCGCCGGCGCTCCGTGCTGCGGCCGATCATGGAGCGGCGGTTCGACATGTGCCGGGACAAGGGCTTCGACGCGGTGGAACCCGACCTGGTGGAGGGCTACGGCGACGAGACCGGCTTCCCGCTGACCGCGCGGGACCAGCTGGCGTACAACCGCATGATCGCCGCCATCGCCCACGAACGCGGTCTCGCGGTGGGCCTGAAGAACGATCTGTCGCAGATTCCGCAGCTCGTGGACGACTTCGACTTCGCCGTCAACGAGCAGTGCGCCCAGTACGGCGAGTGCGCGCGGCTCACCCCGTTCGTGGCGGCGGGCAAGGCCGTTTTCCACGTGGAGTACAGCGGGCCGACCCGGCGCTTCTGTCCCGATTCGCGCAGGCTCGGGCTGTCCTCGATGCTGAAGCGGCCGGAGCTGGGGGTCTGGCGCGAGCCGTGCTGACGGTGGTGCGGGGGGCATGCGGCAGGATGGGGACATGAGCGTAGTCAAGATCAACGTACTGACCGTCCCGGCCGAGCAGCGCGAGACGCTGGAGAAGCGCTTCGCCTCGCGGGCACACTCCGTCGAGAGCTCCGACGGCTTCGAGTGGTTCGAGCTGCTGCGTCCGGTGGAGGGCACCGACAACTACCTCGTCTACACCCGGTGGCGTGACGAGGCGTCGTTCCAGGCATGGATGGAGGGCCCCATGAAGGCCGCCCACCAGGGCGGCGGCGCGGAGGGCGGCGAGCGGCCGAAGCCCGCGGCGAGCGGGTCCACTCTGTGGTCGTTCGAGGTGGTGCAGCAGGCGGCTCCGAAGGAGGCGTGAGGCGGCGGTGGCGGCCCCGGTCCGAGTCGGGGCCGCCACCGTGGTCAGCCGAGCTGCACCAGGAGGTCGCCGCCCTCGACCTGCTGGATGCGGTTGATGGCGAGCCTGCTCACCGTGCCGGCCTTCGGGGCGGTGATCGTGGCCTCCATCTTCATCGCCTCGATGGTGGCGACGGTGGCGCCGGCCTCGACCTCGTCCCCCTCGGCGACCGCGAGGGTGACCACGCCCGCGAACGGCGCCGCGACGTGGCCGGGATTCGACCGGTCGGCCTTCTCGGTGACCGGCACGTCGGAGGCCGCCGACCGGTCGCGGACCTGGATCGGGCGGAGCTGCCCGTTGAGCGAGGACATCACGGTGCGCATACCGCGCTCGTCGGCGTCGCCGACCGCCTGGAGTTCGATGAGCAGCCGCACGCCCGGGTCGAGGTCGACCGTGTACTCCTTGCCGGGACGCAGCCCGTAGAAGAAGTCCTTGCTGTCCAGGACGCTGGTGTCGCCGTAGGAGGCACGGTGGGTGTCGAACTCGCGTGCCGGTCCGGGGAACAGCAGCCGGTTCAGGGTCGCCCGGCGCTCCTTGGCCAGCCCCGTGCGGTCGTCGGCGGACAGTTCCGGCACCGGCTTGGCGTCGGCACGGCCGCGCAGCGCCTTGGTGCGGAACGGCTCGGGCCAGCCACCGGGCGGGGTGCCCAGCTCGCCGCGGAGGAAGCCGATGACGGAGTCGGGGATGTCGAACCGGTCCGGTTCCGCCTCGAAGTCCGCCGGTGAGACACCCGCGCCCACCAGGTGCAGGGCCAGGTCGCCGACCACCTTCGAGGAGGGCGTGACCTTCACCAGCCGGCCCAGCATCCGGTCGGCGGCGGCGTACATGGCCTCGATGTCCTCGAAGCGGTCGCCGAGACCGAGCGCGATGGCCTGGGTGCGCAGGTTGGAGAGCTGGCCGCCGGGGATCTCGTGGTGGTAGACCCGGCCGGTCGGTGCGGCGAGGCCCGCCTCGAACGGGGCGTAGACCTTGCGGACGCTCTCCCAGTACGGCTCCAGGTCGCCGACGGCCTGGAGGTCGAGGCCGGTGGGCCGCTCGGTGTGGTCGGTGGCGGCGACGATCGCCGACAGGGAGGGCTGCGAGGTGGTGCCCGCCATGGACGCCACGGCTCCGTCCACGGCGTCCGCGCCGGCCTGGATCGCGGCGAGGTAGGTGGCGAGCTGGCCGCCGGTGGTGTCGTGGGTGTGCAGGTGCACCGGCAGGTCGAACTCCCGGCGCAGGGCGGACACGAGGGTCGCCCCGGCCGGGGCGCGCAGCAGCCCGGCCATGTCCTTGATCGCCAGGACGTGGGCCCCGGCGTCCACGATCTGCTCGGCGAGCCGCAGGTAGTAGTCGAGCGTGTACAGCCGCTCGTTCGGGTCGGACAGGTCGGCCGTGTAGCACAGGGCCACCTCGGCGACGGAGGTGCCGGTCCGGCGTACGGCGTCGATGGCGGGGCGCATCTGGTCGATGTCGTTGAGGGCGTCGAAGATGCGGAAGACGTCGATGCCGGTGGCGGCTGCCTCCTCGACGAAGGCGTCCGTCACCTCGGTCGGGTAAGGGGTGTAGCCGACGGTGTTGCGGCCGCGCAGCAGCATCTGGAGACAGATGTTGGGCACGGCCTCCCGCAGGGCGGCCAGCCGCTCCCACGGGTCCTCCGCGAGGAAGCGCAGCGCGACGTCGTAGGTGGCGCCGCCCCAGCATTCCAGGGACAGCAGCTGGGGCAGGGTGCGGGCGACGACCGGGGCGACGGCGAGCATGTCCTTGGTGCGGACCCGGGTGGCGAGCAGCGACTGGTGGGCGTCCCGGAAGGTGGTGTCGGTGACGCCGATGGTGGGCGATTCGCGCAGCCACCGGGCGAAGCCCTCCGGACCGAGTTCGGCGAGCCGCTGCCGGGAGCCGGCCGGGGGTTCACCCGCGTCGGCGGGCAGCGGTGGCAGCTTGGTCAGCGGGTCGGCGAGTTCGGGGCGTTCGCCGTGCGGCTTGTTGACCGTGACGTCGGCGAGGTAGGTGAGCAGCTTCGTGCCGCGGTCGGCGGAGTGGCGGGAGGTGAGCAGGTGCGGGCGCTGCTCGATGAAGGACGTGGTGACCCGACCGGCCTGGAAGTCCGGGTCGTCCAGCACCGCCTGGAGGAAGGGGATGTTGGTGGCGACACCGCGGATGCGGAACTCCGCCACGGCGCGCCGGGCGCGGTTGACGGCCGTCGTGAAGTCCCGGCCCCGGCAGGAGAGCTTGACCAGCATCGAGTCGAAGTGGGCGCTGATCTCCGTGCCGGCGTGGGTGGTGCCGCCGTCGAGGCGGATGCCGGAGCCGCCGGGTGAGCGGTAGGCACTGATCTGCCCGGTGTCCGGGCGGAAGCCATTGGCGGGGTCCTCGGTGGTGATGCGGCACTGCAGGGCGGCGCCGCGCAGGGAGACATTCTCCTGGGCGAGGCCGAGGTCGCTCAGTGTCTCGCCGGCGGCGATGCGCAGCTGGGACTGGACGAGGTCGACGTCGGTGACCTCCTCGGTGACCGTGTGCTCGACCTGGATGCGCGGGTTCATCTCGATGAAGACGTGGTTGCCTTCGCGGTCGACGAGGAACTCCACGGTGCCGGCGTTGCGGTAACCGATCTGCCGGGCGAGGTTCACGGCGTCGGCGCAGATTCGCTCGCGCAGCGCGGGGTCGAGGTTCGGGGCGGGCGCCAGCTCGATGACCTTCTGGTGGCGGCGCTGGACCGAGCAGTCCCGCTCGAAGAGGTGGATGACGTCGCCCTCGCCGTCGGCGAGGATCTGGACCTCGATGTGGCGGGGTTCCACGACCGCCTTCTCCAGGAAGACCGTGGAGTCGCCGAAGGCGGAGGCCGCTTCCCGGGAAGCCGCCTCGATGGCCTCGCGCAGCTGGGCGGGCTCCTCGACGCGGCGCATGCCGCGCCCGCCGCCGCCCGCGACGGCCTTGACGAACACGGGGAAGCCGATGTCGTCGGCGGCGCGGACGAGTTCCTCCACGTCGGTGGAGGGCGCGGAGGAGCCGAGGACCGGTACGCCGGCCTCACGGGCGGCGGCCACGGCGCGGGCCTTGTTACCGGTCAGTTCGAGGATCTGCGCGCTCGGTCCGACGAAGGTGATGCCGGCCTCTTCGCAGGCGCGGGCGAGTTCGGGATTCTCGGACAGGAACCCGTACCCCGGGTACACGGCGTCGGCTCCGGCACGGCGGGCCGCGCGGACGATCTCCTCCACGGAGAGGTACGCGCGCACCGGGTGTCCCGGCTCCCCGATCTCGTAGGCCTCGTCGGCCTTCAGCCGGTGCAGCGAGTTGCGGTCCTCGTGCGGGAAGACGGCGACCGTGCGCGCGCCGAGCTCGTAGCCCGCACGGAACGCGCGGATCGCGATCTCCCCGCGGTTGGCGACCAGCACCTTGCGGAACATTCTTGATCCCTTCAGCCTGCCGGGTGACGAGACCATGGTGTCGGCGCCACCTCCGGTACGCCATGTGAGCCGGGCCACTCACGGCCCCGATTTACACCGCTCGGCAGGGCCGGGACCTCAGCGGAGTTTGGCGGCTCTTTTAGGGCTTCTTGAAGATGACCCTCGAACGGCGTTTGCGCGCCCGACGCGTCCTAGGCTCTCGAACACCCCCCACAGTCCCGGTGGACGCGGTCGCGTCCACCGGGCACGGGGCCGTGCCAGCCGATCGACAGACCGAGGTGTCCTGCATGGGTTCCCGCCGAGCCGCTCGCCCGTCCCGCTCCCACGCCCGCCCCCGCGGCGGGCTCAGGAGACGCGGTGCCGTGCTGGCCCTGGGCGCCGTCACCGTGACGGCGGGCGTCGGAATCACCCTGGCCGTCGCGGACGGTGAGGACGGCAAGGCCGCGGACCGGGTGACCGCGAACAGTGCCGGAGAGGCGCCGGGTGCCGAGGACGCAGCAGGCGGTGCGGCGCCGCTCGTCTCCGGCCCGGTGAGCCCGAGCGCCACGGCGAGCGGCTCGCCGAGCGCGAGCGTGGGCCCGAAGGAGAAGCCGACGAAGTCGGCCAGCCCCTCCCACAGCCCGGTCAAGAAGGCCGAGGCCGCGTCGGAGGCTCCCGCGAGGACGACGGCGAAGAGCGGCAGCGTCCGGCCGGCGAGCGGTGGCGGCGACACGGGGGCGGGCGGCACCGGGGCGGCTTCCGGTGCGGGCTCAAGCTCCGGTTCCGGCGGGGCGGGCGGGCCCGAGGCGCAGGTCCTGGCGCTGGTCAACGAGGAGCGGGCCGCGGCGGGCTGCTCGCCGGTCACGGCGAACGACCGGCTGACCCGGGCCGCCGACGACTACAGCGACGTCATGGCGAGCAGCGGTGTGATGTCCCACACCGGCCCCGACGGCTCCACGATGACGACCCGGGTCGAGGCCGCCGGATACCAGTGGTCGACGCTGGGCGAGAACATAGCCAGGGGGCAGGCGGACGCCGCCTCGGTCATGGAGTCCTGGATGAACAGCCCCGGCCACCGCGCGAACATACTCAACTGCTCCTTCGAGGAGCTTGGCGTCGGCGTCCACTTCGGCGACGGCGGCCCCTGGTGGACGCAGAACTTCGGCGCCGGCCGCTGACGCCGGTCACCGGCCCCCTGCGCGGTCCGCGCCGGCCAGTACGAATGACACCCGCACCCGCGCGCCGCCCAGCGGAGCGCGGGTGATCGTCAGTTCGCCGTCCGCCGTGCCCGCCGCCCTCGCCACGATGTCCAGACCCAGACCCGTGGAACCGCCGACGCTGACCCCCCGGGTGAGCGCCGCCTCAGGATCCGCCACGCCCGGTCCGGCGTCGTCGACCGTGAGGAACACGTGCCGGTCGACCCGCTCCACGCGTACGGCGAAGGCGGTGCCCTCGGGGGTGTGTCGGAAGACGTTGCCGATCAGGGCGTCGACGACGGCCGCGAGATCGTCCTCGGGGAAGGCGACGGGCGACGGGCGCGGGGTGAGCGAACGCTCGTAGGGCCGGCCCTGCTGGGTGGCGAGGACCGACCAGAAGTCCAGGCGCATCGCGACCACCTCGGCGACGTCGCACGGTTTCGCCGCGCCCGCCCCCGCACCTGCCAGGTGCGCAGACGCCAGCGGGGTCCGGGCGGCGGCGATGACCGAGTCCAGCTCGCTCTCCAGCTGGCCGGCCGCCTCCGTGACCCGCCGGGCGCTGGGGGTCGCGCCCATTCGGTCGGCCTCCAGGTAGAGGGCGGTCAGCGGGGTGCGCAGCCGGTGCGAGAGGTCGGCGACCAGTTCCCGTTCGACGGCGAGGAGGTCGACGACCCGGTCGGCCATCGTGTTGAACGCCGCGCCGGCCTCCTGCAGCTCGGGCGGGCCGTCGGGTTCCACGCGCACGTCCAGGTCGCCGGAGCCGAGGGCCAGTGAGGCGCGCTTGAGGCCGCGGGAGGAGCGCACCACTCGGGCGCCGAGCCGGTCGGCGACCAGCACCGAGCCGCCGACCAGACCCAGCGCGAGGAGCGCCATCACCCCCCAGGAAGCGGCCACGCCCCGGGTGAGGTCGGCGGCGGGCACGAAGGCTTCCACGACCGCGACCCGGTCGCCCCGCAGGACGACGGGCTGGATGTAGACCCAGCCGTCCTCCGTGTCGACGGCCAGCGTCTCGCGCCCGCGCACGGCCCGGTCGAGCGCATCGCGGGGAGCGTGCGGGGTGCCCACGAAGCCGCCGTCGGGCAGCCGTACGACGAGCTGGTCGGCGGAGCCGAGTTCGGCGACGGCCTGCTGGACGTCGGCGCGCCGGGTGGTGAGGGCGAGCACCGGGGACAGGGCGGAGGCGCGCTGCTCGGCGGCGGTGGTGACCCGGTCCCGGGCCTGTTCCCGTACGAGGAGGGCGAGCGGGATGAGGAAGGACAGTGCCACCATCGAGGTGACGGCCAGGGCGATCCCGGCGAGGGCACGTCTCATGGCGAGCTGACCAACTTGATGCCTATGCCGCGCACGGTGTGGAGGTAGCGGGGCTTGCGCGCCTTTTCTCCCATTTTGCGGCGGAGTGCGGAGAGGTGGACATCGACCGTCTGGTCCTCGACGTACGGCTGCTGCCACACCTCGGCCAGTATCCGCTGCCGGGAGATGACCTGGTCGGCGTTGGCGGCGAGGTAGGCGAGCAGGTCGAACTCACGGCGGGTGAGCGGTAGCTCCCGGCCGGCGAGGTGCGCGGTACGCGCGGTCCGGTCGATCCGCAGGTCGGCGACCTGGAGGACGGGCCGCCGCGCCGCCCGGACGTCGGCGGGCACGGACCGGCGCAGCACGGCGGCGAGCCTGGCCGCGAGCTGGCCGCCGGAGAACGGCTTGACCATGTAGTCGTCCGCCCCGGCGTTGAGCAGCCGGATGATCTCGCTCTCGTCGTCGCGGGCGGTGGCGACGAGGACCGGGACGCGGGAGATGCCCCGGATCATGCGCAGCACGTCGAGACCGTCGAGGTCGGGCAGGCCGAGGTCCAGCACCACGATGTCCGGCGGGCTCTGGGTGATGTCGCGCAGCGCCTCGAAACCCTGGTGGGCGGTCTTGACCGCGTAGCCGTGTCCGGTCAGGACCTCGATCAGCGCGGCCCGGATCACAGGGTCGTCCTCGACGACCAGTACGGAGGCCATGGGCAGGCACGTTAGCCGGTCCGTCACTATGGTGTCGTGTCCCGCCTCCTGCGCTACCTGATCATCTGGCTGTCGTGCACCGCGGCCAGTGTCACGGCTGTCATCATCACGATCCACTTCGTGGTGGGTTCGACGCGGCCGACCGCGCCGGTCGCTCAGTCGGCGCCGAGTGAGCCGCCGCAGTCCCCCCGGCCCAGCCCTTCGAGGACCGCGGAGCCCTCGCCGAGCCCGTCGGCGACCAGCCGCGGGCCCAGCCCGGCGCCGTCCCGGAGCAGTGCGAAGCCGCCCGAGCCGAGCCCGCCGCCGACACCGACACCGACCGCCCGCACCGCTCCGCCGATGACGCCGACCGTCGGGGGCGGCACGGGGTGCGAGGAGGGCGGCGCCGGCGTCTACACGGTGCCGTCAGAGGGCGGCAAGGCGACCGTGCGGTTCGGTGACGTCGGGGTGTGCCTGATCTCGGCGGTGCCGAACCGGGGGTTCACGGTGAGTACGGAGCAGAGCGGCCCGCAGACGCTGACGGTGACGTTCTCGGCGAGCCGCCACCGGTCGGAGATCACGGCCACGACCCGGCCGCAGAGCCGGGCCGACGTCCGCGAGGTGTCGTGGTGACACCGCTCACAGGCATCCCTCACGCGCAGGCGGTCCCGTTGACGCTGAATGCGGCCGGGGCGGTGTTGGCGGCTCCCTTCGCCGCGGTGAACCCGAGGGTGACGGTCCCGCCGGCCGGGACGGTGGCGGTGTAGGAGGCCGGGGTGACGCTCACCGCGCCGCCGGTCTGCGTCGCGGTCCCGCCCCACATGTTGGTGACGGTCTGGCCGTCCGGGAAGGTGAAGGTGAGCGTCCACGGACCGAGGGGCGCGGTCCCGGTGTTGCGAACGGCGATCTCCCCCTGGAAGCCGCCGGGCCACTCGCCGACGACGCGGTACGTCACCGCGCACGTGGTGCCGGGGGTGCCGCCGCCGTCGCGAGTCGTGACGTCCACGGTGGCGGAGCGGGCCGAGCGGTTGCCGGCCGCGTCACGGGCGTAGACGGCGAAGGTGTAGGCGGTGTCGGCGGTGAGGCCCGGCACGGTGACGGAGTCGGTGGCGGAGGTGGCGACCACGGTCTCGGTGCCGTCGTCGACCCGGACGACGTCGTAACCGGTGACTCGGGTGTTGTCGGTCGACGCGGCCCAGCCGAGGGTGACGGAGGTGTCCGTCACGGCGGAGACCGTCGGCTTCCCCGGAGCGGTGGGTGCCTCGGTGTCGCCGGGGGCGCCGCCGAAGACCGTCGCCTCCTCGGCGGTCTGCGCGATGCCGTCGGCGCCGTGGAAGATGCGCTCGCCCCAGGAGCTGAGCCGGCTCGGGTCGAAGTCGAGGGCGAGGTCCAGGACCGGGTCGGTGTTGCCGCTCCAGGACCAGGCCAGGTAGCCGAGGTCGAGCTGTTCGGCGGTGGCCATCATGGTGTCCTCGTCGGGGTCGCCCCACTGGTCGGCGGGGCCGCCGAACTCTCCGACGAGGATGGGCAGTCCGGCGTCGACGTAGGCGTTCAGGTAGTCGGTGATCTCCTGGGCGGTGTCGTAGACGCTGTACATGTGGATCGAGAAGATCAGGTTGCCGGTGGGGTCGGCGTCGAAGACGCTCCGGGCGTTGGCCCGCATGACGCCCTGCCAGTCCTGGCCCCAGTTGGGCGCGTCCACCATGATCGTGTGCTGGAATCCGGCGTCGCGGAGCTTCTTCACCGCCGCGACGGTCGGCTCGGTCCAGCCCGCGGGGTCGGTGTTCCCCCAGGGCTCGTTGCCGATGTTGACGATGACGTAGTCCTCTTCGCCGGTCAGTACGTCCTTGAGGCCGATCCAGTAGTCGGCGGCGTGGTCGAGCGTGCCGGCGGCGGCGTCCTCGCCGTAGCCGGTGGTGTCGTGCACCTCCAGGACGCAGATGAGCCGGTTCGCCTTGCACTGGGCGACGACGTTCGCGACGTCGGCGGGGCTGTTCTCGCTCCAGCGGTGACCGTCGGAGAGGACGACCCGGACACTGTTGGCGCCCAGTGCCTTGATGTCCGCCAGCGACTGGGTCTCGCCGGGGTACCAGGTGTGCGCGTGGTTGACGCCGCGCATGACGAAGTCGTTGCCGTTGGCTTCCAGGAGCCGGCCGTCGCTGATGTGCAGGCCGGTGGCGGCCCGGGTGCCGGGCGACTGGGCCAGGGCGGCGGCCGGGGAGAGGGCGCCGAGGACGGCCAGACCGATCAGGGCGGCCAGGGCGGCCAGGGCGGTGATCAGGCGGGCCAAGAGACTCTGCCGGGGTTCGCGTGGTGTCGTGCGCACGGTGCCTCCAGGAAGTGGATGCGTTGCGGAAGCGCTTACTGTGTGGGAGCGCTCCCATGAACCCATGAAGGCGCGTACACGTCAAGATGCGGGATCGAATGCCGCGGGAAACGGGTGCGTCCCGCTCATCGGGTGAGCGGGACGCACCGGGTCTGCTGCCCTCAGTATGCGGTCAGGGCAGGGTCCACTTCTGGTTGGGTCCGGTGTGGCAGGCCCACAGGTGGACCGGCGTCCCGTCGTTCCACGTACCGCCCGACGCGTCCAGGCACTTGCCCGACTGCGGATTGCGCACCGTACCGTCCGGCTCCGCCGCCCACTTCTGCGCACCCGTCCCGTTGCACGTCCACAACTGGATCCGCGTACCGTCCGCACTCGCGCCACCGGACACGTCCAGACACTTCCCCAGCGCCTTCAACGTCCCGTCACCACCGACCGTCCACTCCTGCGCGGACGACTGGTTGCACGACCAGAGCTGCACCTGCGTGCCGTCCGCCGTGCCGGCGTCGTCCACATCCAGGCACTTGCCGTTCACACCCCGCACCGGGCCCGTGCGCGGATCGGGTCCCGGCGTACCGGCGTGCTTGACGCGGATGTCGCGGAAGGCCACCTCGTCGCCGTCGCCGTGGTTCTGGAGGCCGATGTGTCCCTGCCGCAGGCTCCGCGCCGGATCGGTGTTGGTGAAGTCGTTGATCTTCGCGCCGTTGAGGAAGACCTCCAGTCGCTCACCGGTGACACGAATCTCGTACGTGTTCCACTCCCCCGGCGGGTTCAGCGCGGCGTCGCGTGCGGGCAGGTCCGCCGACCGGAAGCCGTAGACGGCGCCCGTGGTGCGGTCGGCCGCGTCCGTGGCGTCGATCTGGATCTCGTAGCCGTTGTCCACCGCCGACCAGGGGTCGGAGGAGGCCGGAAAGCCCACGAAGACACCGGAGTTGTCATCCCCGGCCGCCCTCCAGTCCAGCTTGAGGGAGTAGTCCCCGGTGAGCTCCTCGGCGGAGTACCAGAGCATGCCCAGCCCGCCGTGTGAGGTGAGGGTGCCGTCGGCGAGGGTGAACCCGCCGGGTCCGGCCTGCTGCCAGCCGGTGGTGCCGGAGCCGTCGAAGAGAGAGGTGTAGCCGCTCTCCGGGCGGCAGTCGGCGTTGGTCACGCCGGCCGCCCAGCGGATGCCGCCGAGGAGGTGCCGGCGGAAGGCGGGGTCGGCGTAGGACTCGTCGGTGTGGCCGCCGCCGGTGTAGAAGGCCCGGCCGCCCTCGTAGTCCTTGCACCAGGCGATCGGATGGTCACCGTTCATGTTGCCGCCCGAATAGCTGGACTCGTCGAGCGAGGCCAGGACGTGGGCCGTGGTGCGCGGGTTGGTGCGGTAGTTGTACCACTCGTCGGTCCGCTGCCAGGTGCCGCCGAGGTGCGCGGTGGCGTCGTGCGCCCGGTCCTCGACCTCCACGGTGGCGGGCTGGACGGCGGGGTGGGAGTGGAAGAGAGCGCCCGCCAGCCCCTCGTAGAAGGGCCAGTCGTACTCGGTGTCGGCGGCGGCGTGGATGCCGACGTATCCGCCGCCGGCGTTGACGTAGCTCTCGAACGCAGTCTGCTGGGCGTCACCGAGCACGTCGCCCGTCGTCGACAGGAAGACGACCGCCTCGTACCGGGCGAGGTTCCCGGTGGTGAAGGCCCCCGGGTCCTCGGTGGCGTCCACGGTGAAGTTGTTCGCCGCGCCGAGATCCCGCAGGGCCGCGATGCCGTCGTCGATCGAGGAGTGGCGGAAGCCCGCGGTTCTGGAGAAGACGAGCACGTCGTACGGCGGGTCGGCCGCGATCTGTTCCGCCGCGCCCGGGGCCGCCTCGGCGGCGGCGGTGAGGCCGGGCAGGGCGCCGGCCTGCGGTGCCGCGCACAGCAGGGCGCCGGCGAACAGGGCCAGGGCTGCTTTCGGATGTTTGCGCATGGGAGGTCGCCTCCTTGCTACGGCAGGGTCCACTTCTGGTTGGGTCCGGTGTGGCAGGTCCACAGGTGGACCGGCGTCCCGTCGTTCCACGTACCGCCCGACGCGTCCAGGCACTTGCCCGACTGCGGATTGCGCACCGTACCGTCCGGCTCCGCCGCCCACTTCTGCGCACCCGTCCCGTTGCACGTCCACAACTGGATCCGCGTACCGTCCGCACTCGCGCCACCGGACACGTCCAGACACTTCCCCAGCGCCTTCAACGTCCCGTCACCACCGACCGTCCACTCCTGCGCGGACGACTGGTTGCACGACCAGAGCTGCACCTGCGTGCCGTCCGCCGTGCCGGCGTCGTCCACATCCAGGCACTTGCCGTTCACACCCCGCACCGGGCCCGTGCGCGCGCCGTCTTGGCCCGTGGTGAAGGAGAACTCGTCCACGTCGAAGAGGGAGCCCGCGCCGCCCTTGAAGACGAGGTGGAGGGTGGTGGAGACGGACGGCTGGTTGCTCAGGGCGGCCGTCACGTCCTGGAAGGTCTCCCAGCCGCCGGTCACCGGTACCGTCGCCGTGCCGAGCAGGGTGCCGGTCGGGGAGCCGGCGCGCACCTCGATGGTTCCGCCGGTCCCGGCCGAGGAGACCCGGGCGGTGAAGGCGGTGGCGTTGTCGAGGGCGTACGGCCGGAAGGAGATCCAGTCGCCGTTCTCGATGTGGCCGACGGTCCTGCCGCCGTGCGCGGGCGCGTGGTCGACGACCTGGACGCCCGAGGAGTCGCCGTAGTGCTCGGCCTGGCGGTGGCGGGGCTGGGTGATGTGCTGGTCGTGGGTGGTGAGGGCGGGCTGGCCGCCTGCGCCGTTGTCGGTGTACTCGGCGTCGATGACGCCGAAGATGTTGGCGTTCGGGTCGTGTTCGCCGTCCGCCAGGGTCTGGAGGGTGCCGGTGCAGCCCGTGGCGGAGGTCTGCGGGTGGCCGTGGCTGTCGTGGCCGATGATGAAGGTGACCTTCACCTTGGCGCAGTCGACGGCGCCGTCCTCGGGGTCGGTCACCGTCACCTTGAAGGGGATGGCGGCGCCGAAGTCGTGGACGCGTCCGTCGGTGGGCAGGTCGATGCGCACGCTGGGCGCGGTGTTGCCGACGGTGACATGGACGGAGGCGGTGGCGGACTTACCGGTCGTGTCGGTGACCTTCAGCGTGGCCGTGTACTGGCCGTCGGCCGTGTAGGTGTGTGTGGGGTTGGCCGCGGTGGAGGTGGCGCCGTCGCCGAAGTCCCAGGCGTGGGTGAGGGCGTCGCCGTCGGCGTCGGAGCTGCCGGCTGAGGAGAAGGTCACCGCGAGGGGCGCCTTGCCGGAGGTGGTGTTCGCGGTGGCCTGGGCGACGGGGGCGTGGCCGCCGGTGACGTGCTCGATGCGGTAAAGGGCGGAGTTGGCGTCGCCGTTGAAGTAGCCGGTGCCGTAGTCGAGGACGTAGAGGGCGCCGTCCGGGCCGAAGGCCATGTCCATCACCTGGGTGCCGCTCCAGGGAAAGGCGTTGATGGACTGCACGGTGCCGTCACCGCCGGCCTCGACGCGCTTGATCCAGCGGCGGCCGAACTCCCCGGCGAAGAAGTCTCCGTCGTACGCCTCGGGGAACTTCACGTCGGAGGTGGAGTCGGAGTCGTAGCGGTAGACGGGCCCGCCCATCGGTGACTCGGAGCCGCCCCCGAACTCCGGTACGGAGCCGCCGTCGTAGGGGATCCAGGCGGGCTGGGCGGGCGGCAGGTCGGTAAGGCCGGTGTTGCGCGGCGAGGTGTTCTTCGGAGCCGCGCAATCGAAGGTGGCGCCCGCGCCGCCGGTGGCGAAGTCGTGGTCGACGTAGGCGTCGTTGTCGCCGGTGCAGTAGGGCCAGCCGAAGTTGCCGGCCCCGGTGATGCGGTTGAACTCCACCTGTCCGGCGGGGCCGCGGGAGGCGTTGGCGGTGCCCGCGTCCGGTCCGTAGTCGCCCACGTGGACGGTGCCCGTGGCCTTGTCGACGCTCATCCGGAACGGGTTGCGGAAGCCCATGGCGTAGATTTCGGGGCGGGTTCTGGCCGTGCCGGGCGGGAAGAGGTTGCCGGACGGGACGCTGTAGGAGCCGTCGGCGTTCACCTTGATGCGAAGGATCTTGCCACGCAGGTCGTTGGTGTTGCCGGACGAGCGCTGGGCGTCGTAGGCGGGGTTGCGTGAGGCGCGCTCGTCGATGGGGGTGTAGCCGTCGGAGGCGAAGGGGTTGGTGTCGTCGCCCGTCGACAGGTAGAGGTTGCCGGCCGCGTCGAAGTCGATGTCGCCGCCGACGTGGCAGCACAGGCCGCGGGATGCGGGGACGTCGAGGATCCTCTTCTCGCTGCCCGCGTCCAGGGTGCCGTCGGTGCGCAGCACGAAGCGGGAGAGCCGGTTGACGCCGTCGAAGGGGGCGAAGTCGGAAGCCGAGCCGTCCGCCGGCGCGTCGCCGGCCGGTGTGTCGAGCCGGGGCGCGTAGTAGAGGTAGACGAACCGGTTGCTGGCGAAGCCCGGGTCCACGGCGACGCCCTGCAGGCCCTCCTCGTCGTGGCTGTAGACGTCGAGCTTGCCGGCCACGGCGGTGTCCCCCGCCGCGTCGGTCAGCCGCAGCGTGCCGTCGCGCGAGGTGTGCAGTACCGAACGGTCCGGCAGGACCGCCAGGGTCATGGGTTCGCCGGTCTCGGCCACCCCCTTGGCGAGGGTGACCTGCTGGAACTCCTCGGCCGCGGCGGCCTCGGCCCCGCCGCCGGGGTCCGCCGGGGCGGCTGCCGCCGGGCCCGTCGGCAGCGCCAGGCCGATGACACACGCCAGGGCCGGCAGTAAGAAGCGGACACGTCTGTGTCCGAGCGGTCTCGTGCGCACAGGGTTCTCCCGAAGGTGTGGGGTGGCGGCAGGCATGAGGGCCTGCCGTGAGGGAGTACGGGCGCGCGCCGTCGCGCCGTCGAGGCCGGCCGGAGGAGCTCTATTATGACCGGCTCATGCCAAGGAAGTTAGCGGCGTTGGTCCGAACCTGTAACCCCTTTCACGCAAGATCTCGTCTCTTCTTCCGCAGGCGGGACAAAGTCCCGGCGGGTCGTGCCCGGCTGCCGCGTGGTCACGCCTTGCCGGGCCGGCCGACGCGGTCCAGTACGGAACGCATCGCGCGGCGCACGGCATCACGGGACTCGTCGGTCGGGTCGGCGGTCTCGAAGCTGTGGTGGCCCTGCGGCACGTCGACGACGTCGACGTCCGCCCCGCACTCCTCGGCCGCGGCCAGGAACTCCTCGACGGTCGCGGCGATCTGGGGCACCTCCCGTCCCGCGCGGGTGAGGACGACGGGGAGCGTGCCGGCGTTCGCCACCGCACGCGCCGGGTGGAAGCGGGTGCCGGACAGCCCCCAGTTGGGCAGGGGCGCGAGGATCGGGTAGGTGGCCGCCAGGCAACGCAGCCAGGCCGGGGGCGCGTCCAGCCAGTCGGCCGTGATCGGGCCGCCGCCGGAGAAGAACCACAGCGCGATGCGGTCCGCGTCAACGCGTGGGTCGGCCCGGAGGAGTTCCGCGGCGGCGGCCACGTCGGCGGCGGCCCGCTCGTAGTCGGCCAGATCGTGCAGGCGGTGGTCGACGACCGCGCCCACGGCCCCGCCGCCGGCCGCCATCCGGGCGTACCCGGTCAGGGTCGGCCAGTCCCTCGGTGTGGGGCGGGCGTCGGCGGGGACCGGGCCGCCGTGCACGAACAGCACCGCGGGATGCGGTTCCTCGCCGTCGGGCAGATACAGGTCGACGTTCCCGTGCCGCTCCCGGGGCACTTCGGGGACGTCCAGCAGGAACGGCCGCAGGTGCGGAGGGGGTTCGGCCGCGTCGACGGGCGCCAGCCGGTGCCCCTCGCCGGCCGCGGCCCGTAGGAGTACGTCCGCCAGTTCGGCGCTGCAGGACAGCATCGGCCAGTGTCCGGTGGCCAGTTCGAAGAAGGTCACCCGGGGGTCGACCAGGGTCCGCAGCGCGGGGTCGCCGAAGCCCACCAGCATCTGCACCATCTCGATGCTCGTGCCGTTGCCGGTGCACAGCACGCCCGTGGTGGGCACCGAGTGCACGGCGCCGGTCAGCGTGAGGGGATGGAGCAGGGTGCCCAGAGGTTGCGGCGAGGCGAGGGCGGTGAGCCGGTCCAGGGCCGGGGCGGGCACGCCCGCGGTGCTGCCCCACCGGCCCCACTCGTCGTGGGCCGGAGGCGGCAGTGCTCCGCCGTCCCCCGCGTCCCCGGCCTCGTCGGCCAGCCGCTCGCGCAGGGACTGGTCCGGCACGGCGGCCACGGGCGGCACGCCGTCCCGCGGCATGGCCGAGTCCAGGTAGACGATCCTCTCGACGCGGTCCGCCCGCCGGTCGGCGGCGCCGAGAGCCGGGTGGATACCGTAGTCGTGGCCGACCAGCACGATCTTCCGGTCGGTGGTCGCGGTGACCGAGTCGATCACCGCGAGTACGTCCGTGATGTGTGTCTCAAGGTCGATGCCGGTCCCCGTCGCGATGGGCGGTCCGTCGAGCCCGGTGAGGGCCACCGGGTGCGCCTCGGCTCCGGCGGCGGTCAGGCGCGCGGCGGTGTCCTGCCAGACGTGAGTGCCGGTGAACATGCCGGACACCAGGACGAAAGCGGTCATGGTCTCTCCTCCGTGCCTCGGCGGACCGGCCGCTCACCGGCCCGCGCTCGCCGGTACGGTAGGAACTCCCCCTGAGGGAGGTTCAAGTGCTCACGTCGTACGACGGTCTGTGCGGTATCGGGGAACTGGCCGAGCGGGCGGGCGCCACCGTGAAGACCGTCCGGTTCTACTCCGACCGCGGCCTGCTGCCGGAGGACTCGCGCAGCGCCGGCGGGCACCGGCGTTACGGCCCCGAGGCGCTCGGCCGGCTGCGGTTGATCCGCTCCCTGCGTGCGCTCGGACTGTCGGTTCCCGAGGTGCGCCGGATCCTCGACGAGGAGGACGCCGCGGGCGGCGAGGGCGGGGCGGAGGGCGGCGCCCTGGAGGACGCCGTCGCCGGGCGGCTGCGCGAACTCGGCACGGAGATGCGGGCGTTGCGCTGGCGGGAGGCGGCGCTGCGTCTGGTGCAGGAGTCAGCTCCCGAGGAGCGCGCCGACCGGCTGCGGGTGATCGGTGCCGTCACCGTCCCGCCCAGCACGGCCCCGCTGGTCCGGTTCTGGCGCGGCTGGCTGCCACCGCGGATGCCTGCCCGGTCCGTCCGCGCCTTCCTGGAGGTCGCGGTGCCGCACCCGCCCGATGACCCGGCCCCGGCCCAGATCCTCGCCTTCGCTCGCCTCAACGCCCTCACGCTCGCGCCGTGCCCGGGCACCGCACAGCCCCAGCCCGAGGCGCACCGGGCCGCCGGCGCCCAGGGGTCCGCCGTGCTGTACGCCGGGCTGGCGGAGGCGTACGAGCTGGCCGGTGTCCACATGCGGCGGGGCCGACAGCCGCGGCCCGGCGAGGCGCTGGACGGCTTCGTCGACGCGTACACGAGCGCGTACGGAGTCCGGGACAGCCCTGAGTTCCGCCGCCGGTTGGCCGGGCAGCTCGCGGCCGACCCGCGGCTCGACCACTACTGGGACCTGGTGGCCGAGGTGATCACGGTGCCGGGGCGGCGACCGGAACCGACGCCCGGTTCCGCACACGACTGGCTGCTCGCGGCCCTGTTCGCGCAGACGGAGGCGCCGCCGCTCGTGGCGGTGTGACGTCAGAGCGCGTCGCCCCGCCAGTCGAAACGGCGCGGTTCGTCCGGCCTCGGTGCGTACGAGGAGCGGCCGCCCGGTCCGTAGCGGCCTATCTCGGTCGGCAGGGACACTCCGCGTACGCGCTCCTGCTCCGTCAGGTCCGTGATGTCCAACAGCAGGCCGTCCAGAGGGCCACCCACCAGCTGCGCGTAGACGCGTCCGGCCCTGGGCCCGGGGTCGTCGTGTTCGGCGCCGTAGACCCGTCCCCGCATGAACTCCACCTCATCCATGCCTCGCAGCCTCGCATCCGCCACTGACAACGGCGATGGCCCCGGTCGGCACGCGCCGGGAGCGGCGGGGTCTTCGGGGAGCAGCCGGTCGCTTAGAGGGGCGGGTCCTCGCACAGCTCCAGCAGGGCGCGGGCCCCCTCCTCGGCCACCGCGGCACCGGCGGCGCCGGACTCGGGGAAGACCCTGCCGTACGCGCCGGCCCGGTTCAGGGCGCTCAGCCGCCAGGCGAGGCTCACCGCACGCCGCAGCTCCCGGGTGGTGCGGCCGGCTCCCGTCCACGGTTCCAGGTAGGCGTCCCGCAGACGTGGCAGTACCTGCGGACCGTGCCGCTCGCAGGCCCTGCGGACGGGGACCGTCAGGCTGCGGAAGGGGTGGGAGACGACGGCGTCGCCCCAGTCGACAACCGTGAAGGCGCCCGGCACTGGGTGGAAGAGCTGGCCGTCGTGCAGGTCCGCGTGGTCGAGGGAGTCCGGGATGCCCACGGCGTCGAGTTCCGCGCACCAGTCCGCGAGGCGGGGACGGAGGCTGCGAAGTCCGCGCCGTTCTGCCGGCTCCAGCGGCGTGTCGTCGAACCGGTCCAAGACGCCGGGCAGGGCGGTGACGGGCACGCCGGGGACGCCGAGCCGTTCGATCTCCCGTGCGCGCGGCGTCAGGTCGTGCTGCAGTGCCGCGTACCGGCGCAGCAGTTGCTCCCATGCTTCGGGACCGGCCGCCCGACGGTCGAGTACGTCCTTGAAGAGCGGTCCCCCGTCGGGCAGCAGCGACCAGCCGCGGTCGGCGTCCACCGCCAGCGGCTCCAGGGTGTGCCCGGGCGCCCAGCGGGCCAGCACCGCGGTGAGCGCGCCCTCGAAGGCACTGGCGGGCGGATTCGCCTTGAACCAGACCGCGTCGCGCCCCGCTACGGAAAGCCGCGCCAGGACGGACCACGGCCGCAGCCGCAGCCGCCACTCCCCCGTCGGCCGCAGGCCGCACGCGCCCAGGCCGTCCGCCACCCAGTCGAGTGCCGCGGCCCGCCAGTCCTCGTCGTCCCAGGGCGTCATCGCGTCCTGGAACCGTCCCCGGTCCACGATCACTGAGGCACCACCACGCATCACGCAATTCCAGCATCGAGCCCCGCGGGCGTCCACCGCGTTTTCGGAGCGGCGAGGGCGCCGCCGCACCGGGCGGGCCCGGTCCACGACGGACGGTGAGGGTGAGGAGGGCCGCAGCGGCGCGCTCGAGCAGCTGGACTGGAGCGGCCGGACGAGCCTCCCATGGAGGACTTGGCGCGACAGGCGGCGATGAGCGTGCCGACCGTGAACCGAAGGTTCCGGCAGGAGACGGGGGTGACACCCACGCAGTGGCTCGGCCGACGGCGTCTCGACCGCGCGCGGCGGCCGCCGGCGCGGGCGACGAACCGGTCGACCGCGTCGCCGCCCACACAGGCGTCGGCTCCGGGGCGGCGACGCGCCGGCACACGCGGGACGTGCTCGGGGTGTCACCGCGGGCGTACCGCGACACCTCCTACGGCAGCGCGTAGGGCCGCGGGCGTCCGGGCCGGCGGTCTCGGCCGGCCCGGACGCCCGCGGATCAGGCCAGGTCGAACCGGTCGAGGTTCATGACCTTGACCCAGGCGGCGACGAAGTCGTGGACGAACTTCTCCTTCGCGTCGTCGCTCGCGTAGACCTCGGCGAGCGCCCGCAGCTCCGAGTTGGAGCCGAAGACCAAGTCGGCGCGGGAGCCGGCCCACTTGACCTCGCCGGTGGCGGCGTCGCGGCCCTCGAACGTGGCCTGGTCCTCGGTCGTCGACTTCCAGGTGATGCCCAGGTCGAGCAGGTTGACGAAGAAGTCGTTGGTCAGCGAGCCGGGCGTCCGGGTGAACGCGCCGAGCTGGGACTGCTGGTAGTTGGCGCCCAGGACGCGCAGACCACCGACCAGGACGGTCATCTCGGGGGCGCTCAGGGTGAGCAGGTTCGCCCGGTCGAGCAGCAGGAACTCGGCCGGCAGGCGGTTGCCCTTGCCGTGGTAGTTGCGGAACCCGTCGGCGGTCGGCTCCAGGGCCTCGAAGGACTCGGCGTCGGTGTGCTCCTCCGTCGCGTCCACGCGGCCCGCGGCGAAGGGGACCTCCACCTGGAACCCGGCTTCCTTGGCCGCCTTCTCGACGGCGGCGGATCCACCGAGGACGATCAGGTCGGCCAGCGACACCTTCTTGGCACCGGCGCCCGAGTTGAACTCCCGCTGGACGCCCTCCAGGACACGCAGCACCTGGGCCAGCTCGTCGGGCTCGTTGACCTCCCAGCCGCGCTGCGGCTGCAGGCGGATGCGGGCCCCGTTGGCACCGCCGCGCTTGTCGCTGCCGCGGAAGGTGGACGCGGAGGCCCATGCGGTGGACACCAGCTGCGAGACGGACAGACCGGACTCGAGGAGCTTGGTCTTGAGGACCGCGATGTCCTCGGCGTCGATGGTCTGGCCCTCGGGCTCCGGCAGCGGGTCCTGCCACAGCAGGGTCTCCTCCGGGACCTCCGGGCCGAGGTACAGGGACTTGGGCCCCATGTCACGGTGGGTCAGCTTGTACCAGGCGCGGGCGAAGGCGTCCGCGAATTCCTCCGGGTTCTCGTAGAACCGGCGGGAGATCGGCTCGTAGATCGGGTCGTAGCGCAGCGACAGGTCGGTGGTGAGCATCTTCGGGCGGTGCTTCTTCGACGGGTCGTGCGCGTCGGGGACGATCTCCGGGGCGTCCTTGGCGACCCACTGGTGGGCGCCGGCCGGGCTCTGCTCGAGCTCGTACTCGAACTCGAAGAGGTTCTTGAAGAACCCGTTGCTCCACCGGGTCGGAGTGCTGGTCCAGGTGACCTCCAGGCCGGAGGTGATGGCGTCCCCGCCCTTGCCGGTGCCGTAGGTGCTCCTCCAGCCCAGGCCCATCTCCTCCATGGAGGCGGCTTCGGGGTCGTCACCGACGTGGTCGGCCGGGCCGGCGCCGTGGGTCTTGCCGAAAGTGTGGCCACCGGCGATCAGGGCGACGGTCTCCTCGTCGTTCATGGCCATGCGGCGGAACGTCTCGCGGATGTCACGGGCGGCGGCGATCGGGTCCGGGTTGCCGTTGGGGCCCTCCGGGTTGACGTAGATCAGGCCCATCTGGACGGCGCCGAGCGGGTTCTCCAGCTCGCGGTCGCCGGTGTAGCGCCGGTCGTCGAGCCAGGTGGTCTCGGGGCCCCAGTAGACGTCCTCCTCCGCCTCCCACACGTCGGCGCGGCCGCCGGCGAAGCCGAAGGTCTGGAAGCCCATCGTCTCCAGGGCGACGTTGCCGGTGAGGATCAGCAGGTCGGCCCAGGACAGGCTCTGGCCGTACTTCTTCTTGACCGGCCACAGCAGGCGGCGGGCCTTGTCGAGGTTGCCGTTGTCCGGCCAGCTGTTGAGGGGGGCGAAGCGCTGCTGGCCGGCGCCCGCGCCGCCGCGGCCGTCGCTGATGCGGTAGGTGCCCGCACTGTGCCAGGCCATACGGATCATCAGGGGGCCGTAGTTGCCGAAGTCGGCGGGCCACCAGTCCTGGGAGGTGGTCAGCACCTCGGCGATGTCGCGTTTGACGGCCTGGAGGTCGAGCGACTCGAACGCAGCCGCGTAGTCGAAGTCGTCGCCCAGCGGGTTGGCCACGGCGGGGTTCTTGGCGAGGATCTTCAGGTTCAGCCGCTCCGGCCACCACTGACGGTTGCCGCCGCCCTGTGTGGGGTGCAGGGCACGTTCATGGGCGACCGGGCAGCCGCCCGTCTCCTCCGTCTTCGCGTCGGTAACGATGGCGTCGTGGTTCTCGGACATGAAAATCCTTCCGAACGGGGCGGGTCAAAGCGCTGGGGAACTGCCGGTGGTGGAGCAGTCGGGGCACAGGCCCCGGTAGATGACCTCGGCCTCGTCTATCGAGAAGCCGTGGTCGTCCGAGGCGGTCAGGCAGGGCGCGTCACCGACGGCGCAGTCGACGTCGGCAAGGGCACCGCAGGACCGGCACAGGGCGTGGTGGTGGTTGTCGCCCACCCGTCCTTCGAACCGCGCCGGGCTGCCGGGCGGCTGGATGCGGCGCACGAGCCCCGCCGCGGTGAGCGCGTGCAGCGCCTCGTACACGGCTTGGAGGGATATGTGGCCCACGCGCCGGCGCACCCCGGTGGCGATCGTCTCGGCTTCGAGGTGATCGCCCCGCCGGACGGTCTCGAGCAACGCGACGCGGGCGGCGGTCACTCGCAGGCCGGCCCCGCGCAGTTCCGAGGCGACGGCCGGATCCCGGGATGCGGTCATGGCGGTGAACCTACTCCCGTAAACACGAACCTCTCAAGGAAACGAACCGATCCATTTCGGTGACCGCCGGGTGCCGGGGCCGCCGCCGTGCCCGGCCTGCCCCGGTGACGGCGAACGATCGTGGTAGACAACGTGGGTGGTGGGCACTGGCAAGGAACGCCGCCTTCCGGCGGCTCGACGACGCGCAGCTCGACAACAGGAGTGAGTGATCAGCCCGTGCTGTTGAAGACGTTCCGCTGGGCCTTCGCCGTCACCGCCCTCGGACTGGTTCTGGGAGTGCTGTACGACGGGTGGACCGCCTTAGGTCTCGTGGCCATCCTCGCCGTACTGGAGATCTCGCTGTCCTTCGACAACGCGGTGATCAATGCCGGGATCCTGAAGAAGATGAGTGCCTTCTGGCAGAGGATCTTCCTCACCGTCGGCATCCTGATCGCCGTCTTCGGCATGCGCCTGGTCTTCCCGGTGGTGATCGTCGCGGTCAGCGCCCGGTTGAGTCCGTGGTCCGCGGTCCATCTGGCGCTCACGGACAAGCAGCGCTATCAGGAGCTGGTGACGGACGCCCATCCGTCCATCGCCGCCTTCGGTGGCATGTTCCTCCTCATGATCTTCCTCGACTTCGTCTTCGAGGACCGGGACATCAAGTGGCTGGGCCGGCTGGAGCGTCCGCTGGCCAAGCTCGGCAGGGTCGACATGCTGTCGGTCTGCATCGCCCTGATCGTGCTGCTGGTCTCGGCGATCACCTTCGGCGCCCACGCCCACCAGCACGGCGGCATTCACGCCGACAAGGCGGAGACGGTGCTGCTCGCCGGTATCGGCGGGCTGATCACCTACATGGTCGTCGGCGGTCTCTCCGGCTTCTTCGAGGAGCGGCTCGAGCGGGAGGAGGAGCGCGAGCGCGCGGTCGAGGAGGAGGCCGCGCGCGGTGGCGGGCCCCGTGCGGCCGTGGCCCTCACCGGCAAGGCGGCGTTCTTCATGTTCCTCTACCTGGAGGTCCTGGACGCGTCGTTCTCCTTCGACGGCGTCATCGGCGCCTTCGCCATCACCAACGACATCGTCCTGATGGCCCTCGGCCTCGGCATCGGCGCCATGTACGTCCGGTCCCTGACCGTCTACCTGGTCCGTCAGGGCACCCTCGACGACTACGTCTACCTGGAGCACGGCGCCCACTACGCCATCGGCGCCCTCTCCGTCATCCTCCTGGTCACCATCCAGTACGAGATCAACGAGATCATCACGGGCCTCATCGGCGTCGTCCTGATCGGCTCGTCGTTCTGGTCGTCCGTACGCCGCAACCGGGCGCTGGCCGCGGCTTCCTGACCCGGGGCCCGGACGGATCGTCGGACAGCCCCACCGCAGGGGTCGAGCGGCCGAACGGGTGCGCTACATTTTGCAGCGCCTTGCCCACGATCACTCACGATCTCTCACACCACGGAGCCGGCAATCCCATGAGCGACATTCTCAACGGACTCGGCCGCGCCACCGCCTACGGCGGTCTGGGTCTGGTCCTCCTGGTGCTCGGCATCGTCCTGGTCGACGTGCTGACGCCCGGAAAGCTCGGCCGGCAGATCTGGGAGCAGCGCAACCGCAACGCGGCCATGGTCCTCAGCTCAGCGCTGCTCGGCATCGGCGGCATCGTCTTCACCTCGATCTGGACGACGTACGAGGACTTCGGCAAGGGTCTGGTGTCGACCGCGGCCTTCGGGCTGCTCGGGCTCGTGATGATGGCGGTGGCCTTCCTGGTGGTCGACCTGATCACGCCGGGGCGGCTGGGCGCGACGCTGGTGGAACCGGAGCCGCACCCGGCCGTGTGGGTCACGGCGTCCTGCAACCTCGCCGTGTCGGCGGTCATATCGGCCTCCATCGCCTGACGCCGCGCCCCTCACTGAAGGCGCCTGATGTCCCCGCGCACCCGGTAGAAGCCGCCCGACGCGGCATGCAGCGCGTCGACCGCATAGCGCGCACCCGGCTCCCGGATCGCCCTCGGGAACTGGACGTTCCACGACCGGTCGTACCCTTCCGACACCACGTGGATCCGGGTTCGGCCGTTCTCCTGCACGCATTCGACGACGACGGAGCCCGCGGGCGCCGCGGTCACGGTCGTCACGGCGGTGGCGGTGGTGGCGGGCGCGTACGTCGGCAGGGTGGCGGCGAGCTTCACGTCGCGGGCGAAGGGCACCGAACCCTGCTGAGCGGCCGTGACCGCCGCCTCGCTCGCGTCCACGCACACCAGGGAACCGTCGGTGGTGACGAGGAAGAGCCGCTCGTCGCGGTACTGCATGGACAGGGCGGAGCCGCCGCCCGTGCCCAGCTTCCACAGCCGTGTGCCGTCCCGGTCGAAGCAGTACACCGAGGACGCCGAGTCCCCCGCGAAGACGAAGCGGCCACCGGGCGAAGTGGCGCACGAGTAGACGGGGCTGTCGCACCGGTACGTCGCCTCGATGGTGCCGGTGGCTTTGGACAGCCGCTGCACCGTGTGCCGCGCGGTGCCCGCGTAGACCGCGTGGTCCTCCTGCCAGCCGAAGAGCACGGCGCCCTGGGTGGGTGTGTGCCACAGCTCGGTGCCGCCGTCCGGGGAGTGGGCGGTCACGCCGCGGGTGTGCCCGTGGTAGACGGCCCGGTCGTCGGCGCGCACCATCCAGGCGTGCTCACCGCGTCCGCCGCGCGCCCACTGGTGTTCGTCCTCGTGATCGATCACGGTGAGCCGTCCGGCACGGTCCGCGACGTTCAGCACGCCCTCGTGGATGTCGAGCCAGAAGATGTCCACGTCGGCCGCGATGTCGTAGGCGGCGAAGGGCAGTTTGGACGACAGGTCGTAGACCCGGCCGTCGTCGCAGCCGGCGTAGATCCAGAAGTCGTCGGCGACCAGGCACTTGACACCGTCCGGCAGCCGGAAGCGGGCGAGGACCTCCCCGTCGTGGGCGAGGGTGTAGACGTCGCCCGCCTGGTTGCCCACCCAGCACTTGTCCTCGTCGATGTGGATGCCGAACGCCGCGGAGCCGGTGCGGAACCGCCACAGGACCGGTGCGACCGCGCGGGCCGTGGACGGCGCGGAGGACACCTGCCGACGGGTGACCGCGCGGGGGGCGCGCTGTCCCTGCACGGCGGCCTCGTAGCCCTTGCGCACCTTCTCGCCTATCTTCTTGGCCGCCGCGGCCTCGGCCTTCCGGACGGTGGGGAAGGTCGACGCCTGGGTCTGTCCCGCGGCGCCGATCCGGCCGTAGCGCACCGTCACGACCTGTCCCTGGACGGTGACTTCGTAGAACTTGTGCGCGCTCCCGTCGTCCTGCGACAGCTCCAGGTACGTCCTCGACATGGCAGACCTCTCCCCGGTCGGTCCCGCGGCGTGTCCGCGGGCCCCACTGTCTGAACCGTAGGGGCAGCCACTGACAACGGGCGGGTCGCTCCACCCACCGCCGCGCACCGTGACACGTCGCGTCAACCGGCCCGCTCGACGCTCCACATCGGCACCCGCTCGAAGAAGTCGACGGCCTCCGCCCGCCACCGGCCGCGCCAGCCCTCGGCCACCAGGCGGGCCCGGTCGGCGTGGAGCCGCATGTCGGCCTCCAACAGGGATGCCACGCCGTGTCGTTCGCCGATGTCCCGGATCTCGGCGATGGTGTCCGGCGGGCAGGAGCGGTTCCCGAGGGCAGCCTCGACCGTGGCTCGTTCCGGGCCGGCCACGGTGGCCAGCAGGCGCGTGACGGCGTAACTGCGCCTGCCCTCACGGATGTCGCCCCCGGTCGGCTTGCCCGTGGTCTCCTCGGTGCCGAACAGGTCCAGCCAGTCGTCGCGCATCTGCCCGCAGATACCGACCAGTCGCGCGTACCGGCGCAGCTCGTCCTCGTGGGCACCCGGTTCGACGCCCGCCGCCAGGAGGCCCAGGCGCATCGGCGCGAGCACCGAGTAGCGGGCGGACTTGTGGTCGGCGACGTCGTGCAGCACTTCCACGTCGGGCACCGGGTCGGCGAAGTCCCGCTCAAGGTCGGCGATCTGACCTACGAAGGTGTCGGCCGCGGCCCGGGTCTGGATCTCGACCATGGCCTGCCGCACCCCGATCGGCAGCCCGGAGTCCAGCAGCACCCGCAGACTCAGGGCGAGCGCCAGGTCACCCGCGAGCACGGTGAGGCCGAGCGCCGCCCGCGGATCTTCGGGGAACCGCTCCCGGTAGGCGTAGTAGGTGGTGAGCCCGCCCCGACGGGTGGCACTGTCGTCGATGAGGTCGTCGTGCACCAGGCCGTGGGTCTGGAGGAGTTCGACGCTCAGCGCGGCGGCGTCCAGTGCCTCGGACGGCGCGTCGTCCCGCACCAGGCGAGCGGCCTCGTGCAGCAGCACGACCCGCATCCGTTTGCCGCCGCGCAGCGACAGGTCGCGCAGCAGGCCGACGCAGTCCGGGGTGAAGCGGCTGAAGGAGGGGGCGTCCAGGGTCGTGCCGAGCGTGTCGAAGTACTCCGCGAAAAGCGTGTCGAACCGGCGCCCGATCCGGGCGGCACGGTCCAGCGGCTGCTCGGTCATACGAAGTCCTCCTGGGGCCTGAGCGGGTGGCGCGCCCAGCAGTGTGTCAGGAGGCCCGGGGCGTCGAGCGCGCGGGGCGAGGCAGCCGCAAGACCTACCGCGTGCTGTGTGTGGCCGTGGTGACCTGGGCCCGGACGGCCAGCGGACCGGGGAGTTCTCGACCCTGTAACTCACCCCGTGCAGCGCCCTTGGCGAGTTGCCGGTAGAAGACGATCTTCGCGCCGAGCGGGAAGCCCTCGACTGGCCTGGCGAGTCAGGCTACGACTCCGCCGGCTTCCGGCCCGCCTGGTGGAACAACCCCGGACAGCGAGACAGGATCAAGCCGCCACTGAACGCCTTCAGCAACGCCGCCAACCCGCCGAACTGCCCCGACGCCAAGTGCTACGAAACGTACCGGTGTCGCGGCGCGAACGTGACGAGGCCCGTCGATTGACCGGCACACGCGCCGGGGACGAGCTTTCCCATCCCGTCGCCGGCGCATCGCGAACACCGGCGCCCCACGACGACTCGCAGACAAGTCGGGAAGTGGTACCTCCGTAGGAGGAGCCAGGAAGCCCAGAAAGCAGAAAGGGCTTATATAGGACGTACTGGATGTTTCCTCTCGAGGAGGCGGTATGCCGTACGGGTCGATCGTGGGTCCCGGCAGCACGCTGGCGGCCACAGGGCTGGCGACCGGACAGATCTGGCTGGTGATGGCCAGTGCGACCGCGGTACTGGTGGGCGCGATCATGGTCCGGGCGTCTTTTCGGCGTGGCAAGGGGCCGGTAGAGCAGTGACACCGTGCACCTTCGCCCGTGTGCGGGGGCGGTCCTCGGCTGTCCGCGAACCGGCGCCCATCAGCTCTGTGCCGAAACGGTGGCCGGGTGTGGCGCCGCTGCCGCGGGCCTGGCACGCCTCGTCCCCGGCAGTGATCGTGCTAGGCGCGGTCCCGCTGACGGCCTTCCTGGCCTGGGGGGTGGCCCATGTCTACAGCACGGTCGTCACGCTCATGGGTGGGCACGAGGGGATGGTACTGCCGTGGCTGGTGTCGTTCCTGCTGTTGTGGTGGGTGCCGCTGTCTTGGCTGGAGCGGCCCCGCACCATCCCGCCGGATGAGGAGACGGCGCTCGGCCTGCTGAAGGTCACCGTGCAGATCCCGGTCTACAACGAGGACCCCGTCGCATTGCGCGGCTGCCTGCACTCCCTGCTCGTCCAGACCCGGCCGGTGGACCGCATCCGGGTCGTCGATGACGGCTCGGTCCACGACGACGGCTCGCCTATGACGTACGACGACGTGCGCGCCGAACTCTTCGAGCGGGCCGCGGCCCGCGGGGTCAAGGTCACCTGGGACCGTACCCCCAACCGGGGCAAGCGGCACGCACAGATGCACGTCCTGGCCACCGACGACGCCGACATCTTCGTCACCCTCGACAGCGACTCCCTCCTCGACCCCGAAGCGATCGCCGAGGGCCTGAAATCCTTCGCCAATCCGAAGGTCTCCTCGGTCGCGGGCCAGGTGATTGTCCTCAACCACGACGCCAACGTGCTGACCCGGATGATCAACCTGCTTTACCTGCCCTTCACCCGAGGCCTGCGCTCCGCTCAGTCCGTGCTCGGTCGCGTCACCATCAACTCCGGCACCCTCGCCTTCTACCGGGCGCACATCGTGCGTGACGCGGCCGGCGTCTACGAGCACGAGACGTTCAGGGGCCGACCGATGCAGATGAACGACGACTCCATGCTCACCTTCTACGGACTGCTGGCCGGCGACACCGTCCATCAGCCCTCCTCACTCGTCTTCACCCTCGCCCCCGAACGCTGGTCGCACTATCAGCGCCAGCAGATGCGCTGGATGCGCGGTACGACCCTGCGCCATCTATGGTGGCTGCGCTACATGCCCATAAACGGCGTCGTCTTCTGGTCCACCGTCGCGGAGTACGTTCACATCGTCCTCGGCCTCGCCATCCCCGCCTCCGTCCTCGCCGACCCCGGCCTGCGCGCCCACACCGGTACCCTCCTGCTCGCCGGCGTCGTCATCGGTACCGCGATGAGCTATCTGATGACCCTGCGCCTGTTCACCGTCCACCGCACCGACATGCGCCTGCGCCAACTCCTGCTGCTCTTCGCCCTCGCCCCGCTCGCCTCCGCCTGGCGGGCCCTGGTCCTGCGCCCGATGTACTTCTACGCGATGGCCACCTGCCACCGCGTCAACCGCTGGGGCACCCGTACCAGCGTCGAAGTCACCCGTACCCCTCACCAGCAGACGGCATGAAAGGCGTCAGCAAGGCTCCGGAGATGCAGCGACCTCACCGGCCTGGTCCTATGCCCAATGTGCGGGACCGCTCGGGAAGCCCTTCTTGCGGCATCACGCCTGTTGCCCCGCTCACGCTGTGCCCGTCGACCACAGACCCGGCCACCGCACGGGGCTGGCTGACCTGCACGTCCGCCGACCCGGAGGGCCCGTGCTCCAGGGCTGGCGGAGCGCTACCGCGTCGGGACCAGGGCGTGGGGCACGTCGCTGCGTTCGGCCGCACGGCCCCGCTCGCCGCGCCACATCGTCCGCGTCCGCGAACGGGAGGGCCGGCGCCACGGGCACCCGCGACCGGGCGCACGTTCACCGCCGGGCTGGCAACCGCGACGCCTTGGACGTCACGCTCGTCTTCCCGCGGCCGCCGGCCGCACCTCGTACGCCCTCTCGCTGGAGATCGTGATGGCGCTGGCCCAGAGCTTCGAAGCCCGCCGGGATCTGGTCGGCAGGCGCATCACCGTCCGCATCGCCCTGTCCGACGACTCGACAGCACAGACACCGGTCCCATCCCGCACTGAGGGGCGTGGCGTGCTGCTCATCGACGCTGAACCCCAGCATCCGCTGACCGAGCGTGGCTAGGATCATAACGGGCCGGACGGCACATCGGCGCGAGCAACCGGTCCCCGCCGTGCAGAGCGTGGTCCATGACGGTCGTCCGGCACTGACTGGCCGTAACCGCGTGCGGGGAAGGCCGTTATGTCGGACAACACTCGCGTGCACTGGGCTGTGGCCCCGGCCCCCTTCTGGCGTTGAATGCCAGCCCGCATTTCAGGGTTCGCGCTGTCGTGGCAGGCGGTCCCCCTGGACTTCCTCCCCGTTGGGCCAGGGGACACCATGAGTCATACAGGTCGCTTTCGCTCGGGCCATCGACACCATGGGCCGCGGCGGTCAGACAGTCCTGGCCAACAAGGTCGGACTGTCCGCGCCCACGGTGAAGGGCATCGCCGACCGGGGCCGTCAGATCCTCGCCGGCCGGGAGAACAGCAAGTGACCTTCGCCTCAAGCAAGGCGCCCGCCACCACCTGCGGAACTTTCGCAGGGTGGCGGGCCGGCGGCCGCTGTGTGCGACGCCGTCTGGCCCACAACAACGACACCACCCGCCGCCGAGGACTCCCCGAGACGGATCGCGACACGTTCCTCAGCATGCTCCGCTCGCGAAAGACCGTGGAGGAGGCGGCTGAGGACGCCGGCGTCACCGTACGCACCCTGGTACACCCTCAGCTGCAGCCTAGAACACGTCGACGCCCACCTGGACCAACCCGGCGGCAGATCGGCCGGGTTCGTGCGGCGGCGGACTGGCTCGAAGGAGTCCTCGACAACGGCGAGTCACCCTGGACGAGCAGCTCGTGCAGCTCCTCGAAGGCGAGGAGTGGCCGTGTCCCGGCGCCGGGAGGCCCGGCCGCTGGCCGAGCACTACGGCGACCTGGTCCGCGTCGCCCTGATGGAAGCACGCCCCGCCGGCCTGCACACCTACCAGCTCATGGCCGCCACTCGCCTGACCCGCTCGCAGGTCGGCCGCGGCATCCGGCACGTCCGCGACGTCGTCGCCGCGGAGAACCTGACCCGCTCACATGGACCCGCCCGGACGGCTACATGTTCTCCGACGACCCGCCGACTGGATCGAATACGACAAGCGCCAGTTCCGCCCGATCCTCGGCCGACTCACCCGGGTGATCACGGGCACGCTCGACCCGCACCTGGCCCGCTACCCCGACGACGAACGGGCCAAGCTCGCCACCGCCCAGCTCACCGGCGTCCGCGCCACCCTCGCCCAACTCTCCACATAGCCCTCGCCGCCGATCACCTCTGCCGAGCCCGCCATGCCCGCTGCCTCCCGTCGCCGCCGCCGCGACGCCGCACGAGATGTGTTCTGGCGTCTGCGTCTCACCCAGCCGCAGATCACCCAGGTCTGGGCCGACCGCGGCTACGCCGGCGACCTCGTGGACTGGGCCCGCGACCGCCTCTGGCTCACCCTGCGGATCGTCACCCGGCCCAAGGGCACCAAGGGCTTCGTCGTCCTGCGCCGCCGCTGGAAAGTCGAGCGCATGATCGGCTGGTGACCGTTGACCTGGCCTGACTGGTGCTTTTGGCAGCCGAACAGCACCTGTGCGAGCCTTCTGCCACTCCTCCGGAAGGGCTGACTCTGATGCTCGGCATGGTTGTCTGGGACGTCCGCTCTCGCGCTTCGACGCGCGAGCGGTAACGGCCGCCTGCCTCAACGCACACGCCTGTCCCATAGACAGGCGTGTGTTCAGCCTGCTCCTCGTCGAAGTGCTCTCCGTGCCCCTGCATGTTCGACCACGAGGAGTACGTGGTGTCCACCATCCACTGGATCGAAAACCACACCCACCAGTCCGCCCGCTGGCATTCCGAGAACGCCGCCCCTCTTCCCCAGCGAACCGTCGTCGCCGACGACCGGCTGAAGGCCAACGACGCCTACCGACAGGCGTGCGAAGGAACGGCCCTGCTCTGGCGAGGCAACTACCACAACGCCCGGCAACTCCTGCAGGCAATGGGCCGCCGCATCGACCGCAAGCCGCCCAGATCCAGCACGTCCCCGAGCGAGAACTTCCACCTGCACCGACGCAGTAGCAGTCACCGCGCCCGTGTCCTCGGAAAGCTCCTGGTGCTGTTGGACGACGACTACACCTTGACGCTGCGCCGGGCGCCCGATGTACGCCAGGCGTGTCTGGAAGCTTATGGCCCCTCAAAGGGTCCCATGGCGGTCTCTCTGCGGGAACTGTTGGGAGTGATCGGCGCTCACCAGTGGCGCCTGAAAGGGATCGAGGTGCCAGCGCTCGGGACTCGCATCCACCCCCACTACGGCGTGTTCGCACCCGTGAGAGGTGAGTACGTTGACCTGGTCGCCCACACGCCACTGCCGCCGGCGACCCGGCACAGTCCCGCCAGCAGTACGGCATTCGACCTCGGCACCGGAACGGGCGTCCTCGCTGCGGTCCTGGCCCACCGCGGCATCCAGCACGTCGTGGCCACCGACATCAGCCCACGTGCCCTGGTCTGCGCCAAGGAGAACGTCCACCGGCTAACGTTGACCGACCGTATCCAGGTGTCGGGCCCCGGCCTGTTCCCCGAAGGCCGCGCCGACCTCATCGTCTGCAACCCACCCTGGCTCCCCGCCCGTCCGACCGGCCCCATCGAACAAGGCGTCTACGACCTGGACAGCACCATGCTCCACAGCTTCCTCGCCGGACTGCCCGCCCACCTCCGACCAGGCGGGGAGGGCTGGCTCATCCTGTCCGACCTGGCAGAGCACCTGGGCCTGCGGACACGTCAGCAGCTGCTCGACGGTATCCAGGCAGCACAACTTCGCGTTGTCGACAAGGTCGACACCAAACCTCGGCACCCACGCTCCAAGGACGCTGCGGACCCACTCCACACAGCGCGAAGGGCTGAGACCACGTCGCTCTGGCGTCTGATCCCGGCACCATGACCGGCACCTGGACCACGCAACGGCATCCAGCCTCCCGGTTCACCAGGTGAGCACATCCCGTGGGTGCCTTCGCCGCGCTCACGGGATGACCAGCCGGCGGATCAAAAACACCTATTGACGGCCGAGCGGCTGCGCGAGGCACCGCCTTCGAGCAGGTGGCCGAGCGCATCGGCGCCCTGCTGGAGGGCCGGGTGCTGGTCGCCCACACCGCCCAGTTCGACTATGACTTCCTCGCCCACGAGCGGGCGCCCCATGGCCCGCTTCACCGAGCGCACGGTCACCGACCCCGACCAGCTGGAGCAGGACTTCCGCCGGGTGCGGGCCCAGGGGTACGCCTGAACCGTCGGCGAGTACGACGTCGGCATCGGCACGGTCGCCGTGCCGGTGTTTCCTCGGCTGCGCGGCCTTCGGCAGCCTCAGCCTCGGTGCCGCCAAGGAGCGCTTACAGGGGCCCGAGGACCGCCTGGAGGTGCTGCGCTG
Organism: Streptomyces mutabilis; assembly: GCF_014649815.1. GTDB lineage: Bacteria > Actinomycetota > Actinomycetes > Streptomycetales > Streptomycetaceae > Streptomyces > Streptomyces mutabilis. The sequence goes on from NZ_BMTT01000003.1 coordinate 189,380, forward strand.
CGCCGCCCGGCTGCTGGAACGGCGCCTGACGCATCCACCGCAGCACCAGCGCCGTCCGCACTCGCCGCGTACCCCTTGACCGATCCACCCCCCGTCGACGAGGACAACCCCGTGATTCTGCTGCTCCTGTCCGACTCCACCCAGTACGGCCGCGGTTACCTGGAACACGCACTCGACACCGTGACGGCTTCCTGCCCCGCGCTGCGCGGCTGGCGTTCGTGCCGTACGCCCTCGCCGACCACGACTCCTACACCGCCAAGGTGCGCGGCGCGCTCGCCGGCGCGGGCATCGACGTGCGGGGCGTGCACGAGGGCGGCGACCCGCGGGCCCGGCTCGGCGAGGCGGACGCCGTGTTCGTCGGCGGCGGCAACTCCTTCCGGCTGCTGAGCGCCCTGAACCGGACGGGCCGGCGGGAGGCGCTGATCAAGGCGGTCGGCGGCGGGCTGCCCTACATGGGGGCAGCGCCGGTACGAACATGGCGGCGCCCTCGCTGCACACCACGAACGACATGCCGATCGTCGAGCCCCAGTCCTTCAAGGCACTGGGATTGGTCCCCTCCAGATCGACCCGCACTACCTCGACCCGGACCCCGCCTCGACGCACAAGGGCGAGACCCGCGAGGAACGGCTGACGGAGTTCCTGGAGGAGAACGACGTGCCCGTGCTCGGGCTGCGTGAGGGTTCCTGGCTGCGGGTGGACGGCGACCGCGCCGTGATCGGGGGCGAGCGGGACGCCCGGCTGTTCGGGCGGGGCGCGGAGACCCGCGAGATCGCGGTCGGTTCGGCCGAACTGCTGCGGGTGACGGCCGCGTTCGGCACGCGGGCGTTGGCACGCCGACGCCGGAGAACCGCTCGGCGGCCTCCGGCGTCGCACCCGTCGGGTGCGTCAGCGCTTGATCTCCTTGATCTTCAGCATGCGCGTGATGACCTTGTCCAGCTCCTCGTCCTCGAAGACCTTCTTCCAGTCCTCGCGCACGATCGACTCACGGCCGTAGTCCATGGCGATCAGGCAGGCGTCCGAGAACGGGTTCGAGCCCTTGAGGGTGTTGGCCAAGGCGACCTGTGTGTGGCCGAGCAGCATCGCGCGGGCGGCCTTCTCGGGGACGCCGACGGTGTGGACCGTCTCGTGCAGGGCCTCGGTCAGCAGGGCGCCGACCATGCAGGCGATGGTCTCGACGAGGGTGGGCTCCAGCACGGCGAGCTGCTTGACGGTGACCCAGTGGACGTCGACGACCGGCGCGTACATCACGCGGATGACGGACTCGGCCAGCTCCTGCTTGGCGTCGTCCCCGCCCTCGTAGGCGGCGACGACCTCCTGCGGGGCGGCGATGCCGCCGAAGGTGTCCTGCCACTCCTCCTTGGTGGTGCGCTCCAGGAACACCGAGGGGTGGCAGGGGTGGGCGCAGGCGTAGTGGATGTCCTCGCGGGCGAAGAGCAGGCCCGCGTACGCGGCGGCCGGGTCGAGGGTGAGGACGACGGTGCCGGGCTTCATCAGCGGCACCAGTTCCTCGGAGACCTTGCCGAGGACGACGTCCGGCACGGCGAGGATGACGACGTCGGCCTCGGCGGCGGCGTCCTTCGACTCGGTCAGTTCGCGGCCGAGGTCGCGGATCAGCTCCTGGCCCTTGGGCGACGCCTCGCTGAAGAGGACCCGGAAGTCGCTGCCGACCAGGTTGTTGGAGACGCGCTGGCCCATCTTGCCGGCGGCCCCGATGACGGCGACGGTCTTCACGTCGGCCTGGATCTGGATCTCGGTGGCCATTACTTGCTCCTCAGGAGGGTGTTGATGCTGTGCTGCGTCCACTGGTGTTCGAGCCGGGCGGTGGCGTCGTAGCCCTCCTCCTGCCACGGGAGCCAGTGCTCCACGATCTGGTTGATGCCGCGCTCGGCCGGACGGACGGCGGCGATCATGCCGTCGTGGTCGAGGAGGCCCTCGCCGAGCGGGCAGCCGGTGTAGGTGAAACCGACCCAGCCGTCGCGGCGGCTGAAGGCGAAGTCCTTGACGTGGATGTTGACCACGTACGGCGCGGTGGCGGCCACCACGTCCACGGGGCGCTCCAGCCGGGCGACGCTGTTGCCCGGGTCCAGGACGATGCCGAGGTGCGGGTCGTCCACGGCGCGCACGACGCTCACCAGGTCGTCGGTGGCGACCTGCTCGTAGGTCTCCAGGCCGAGGGTGACGCCGGCGTCGGCGTAGCGCGGCACCGCCTCCTTGAGAAGGGCGACCGCCTCGGCGGTGTCGGGCCGGTGGTCGGCCGTGTTGAGCATGGAGCGGACCAGGGTGACACCCAGTTCGCCAGCCGTGTCGAGGTACTGCAGCAGGTGCTCGGGGCGGATGCCGCGGGTGCCGAGTTCCAGGGTCAGGCCGAGGTCGTCGGCGGTGGCGCGGACGTCGGCGAGCCGCGCGCGGTCGTAGGACTCGACCGGGGCGTAGTCGCAGATCTGGAAGACCTCGCCGCCGAGTGCCGCCGTGTCCCGGAGCATCGCGGGCAGGGGCATCGGCTCGGGCGCCCGGTCGGAGATCCGCCAGAAGTACGCGTAGGTGCTGATGCCGTACGCCATCACGCCACCGCCGCCGGGGCCGGGGTGCGGATCTCGTCGAGTATCGCCTCGACGCCCGCCGGGTCGTGGGCGAACCGGCCGAGGAACAGCCCTTCGGCGGTTCCGTTCAGTCGGGTGAGGAGGCCGGGGCCCGCGCTGCCGCCGTAGATGACGGTGGAGCCGGCGTGCCGCGGGCGGGTGTCCAGCCAGTCGCGCAGGGCGGTGCACACGGTCGCGATGTGTTCGGCGGAGGCGGGCTCGGGGGCTCCGATGGCCCACTGGGGTTCGTAGGCGAGGACGACGGCGCCGTCCAGGCCGTGCAGCAGGCGTTCGGCCTCCGCGACCGTGCGGGTGGCGGCCTCGGCCGCATCGGCCCGGTCCCGTTCGCCGACGCACAGGACCGGGGTGAGGCCGTTGCGCAAGGTGGCGGCGGTCTTGGCCGCGATGACGGTGTCGCCCTCGCCGTACAGGCGGCGGCGCTCGGCGTGGCCGACCTCGGCGTAGTGGCAGCCGATCTCCTTGAGGAGGGGGCCGCCGACCTCGCCGGTGTAGGGGCCGGTGTCCTCCGTGGCGATGTCCTGGGCGCCGAGGGCGACGCCGTACGGGGCGAGGATGCCGGCGGCCGGGACCAGGGTCGGGAAGGCCGGGAGGACGAACAGGCGGGCGGCGCCGGAGGTGACGGCGGGGTGACGGTCGGCCAGGGCGGCGATCTTGCGGGCCCAGTTGAGGGTCTGGTGGTGGCCGAAGTACATCTTCAGGCTCACCCCCAGCAGGACGGGTGACGAGGGTGCCGGGGTGGACATCAGGCGGCTGCCCCGTCGCCCGCGGCGGACTCGTAGTCGCACATCAGCTGGACCTTGGCCGCCGACGCCGAACTCTCGTCGAAGCGGTAGGTGAGCCATTCGGCGGCCAGGCGGCGGGCCAGTTCGAGGCCGACGACGCGCTGGCCGAAGGTGAGGATCTGCGCGTTGTTGGAGAGGATCGCCCGCTCCACGGAGAAGGAGTCGTGGGCGGTGACCGCGCGGATGCCCTTGACCTTGTTGGCGGCGATGGCCACGCCGAGCCCGGTGCCGCACACCAGCAGGGCGCGGTCGGCCTCGCCGCGGGCGACCATCTCGGCGGCGGCGATGGCGACCTTCGGGTAGGCGGTGTGCCCGTCGGCGTCGACGCCGACGTCGGTGACCTCGGCGACCAGAGCACTGTTCGCCAGGTCCTGCTTGAGGGCTTCCTTGTACTGGTAACCGGCGTCGTCGGACCCGACGACGATGCGGAGCTTGTCGGTCATCTCGGTCTTCCTCAGTGGTGGTCGTGGAGGTGGTCTTCGTGCGGGCGGTCGTCGAGTGCGTGGTCGTCGTGGGGGCCGTCCAGCAGGGCGCCGTAGACCGCGCGGGTGATCAGGGCGAGGGAGTGGGCGCCCGCGTCGGGCGTGCCGAGGGACTTCTCGGCGTGCGGGCGGGCCCGGCCCTTGCGGGGCAGCAGCCCGGCAGTGGCGGCGGCCGCCTCGGTGGCGGCGGTGGCGGCACGGTCCCAGGCCTCGGTGAGGGCCAGCCCGCCGGCCACGGCGTCGGCCAGCGTGTCGGCGAAGGGCACGAGGACGTCGACCATGGTCTTGTCGCCGACCTCGGCCCCGCCGAGCCGGCGTACCGCGGCGGAGGCCTCCGTCACCCCGGCGGCCACGCGGGACGCGTCCGGCGCGTCCTGGTCGCCGAGGGCGGTGCCGAGGGAGCGCAGGACGGTGCCCCACAGGGCGCCCGAGGTGCCGCCGGCCCGGTCGGCCCAGGCGTCGGCAGCGTGGGCCAGGACGGTGCCGGCGCCCGCGCCGAGCGCCTGTGCCCGGGCGGCGGCCGTGCGGGCGGCGGCGGAGCCCCGCTGCATGCCGATGCCGTGGTCGCCGTCGCCGGCCACAGCGTCGATGCGGCCCAGTTCGTCGACGTGCGTGCCGACGATCGCGGCCACCGCCTCAAGGGCGGCCAGGACGGTGACGGCGGCGTGCCGGGAGGGCTCGGATGCGGCGGGCACGGCGGTGTCCGCGGCGTGATCGTCCAAGGGCTCCCGGGCATCCGGAACGGGTGCGTCGAGGGCGCCCTTGCGGAAGGCGGGCGTGTCGGCCGGGGCACGCCACAGCTCCGCCAGGTCCTCGTCCAGCCAGGTGAGGGTGAGGGAGACTCCGGCCATGTCGAAGCTGGTGACGAGTTCGCCGACCTCCGGGTCGACGATCTCCACGCCGGCCTCGTCGAGGAGGGCGGCGACCTTGCGGTAGACGACGAAGAGTTCCTCGTACTTGACCGAGCCGAGGCCGTTGAGGATGACGGCGGCGCGCTGTCCCGCGGGTTCGTCGACGTCCTCGGGCAGTTCCTCGAGCAGCGTGTCGACCAGCAGCAGGGCCGCCCCGTCGGCGGTCGGCAGGGGCTCCTCACCGATGCCGGGCTCCCCGTGGATGCCGAGGCCGACGGCCATGCGGGCCTCGGGGACCGTGAACAGGGGGTGGTCGGCGCCGGGCAGGGTGCAGCCGGAGAAGGCGATGCCGAAGGAGCGGGTGCGGGCGCCCGCCCGTTCGGCGACGCGCAGTACGTCGTCCAGGGCGAGGCCCTGCTCGGCCGCGGCGGCCGCCGCCTTGAAGACGGGGAGGTCACCGGCGATGCCGCGCCGCTCGGCGGACTCGTGGGGGGCGGCGCTGGAGATGTCGTCGGCGACGGCGAAGGTCCGGGTCTCGATCCCGTCGGCGGCGAGCCGCTCGGCGGCCTGGCCGAAGTGCAGGACGTCTCCGGCGTAGTTGCCGTACATCAGCAGCACCCCGGCGCCGCCGTGGGCGGCCCTGGCGACCGAGCGGATCTGCTCGGCGGAGGGCGAGGCGAAGACGTTGCCCACCGCGGCCCCGTGCGCCAGGCCCCGGCCGACCAGTCCGGAGAATGCCGGGTAGTGTCCCGAGCCGCCGCCGATCACCACGGCGACCTGCCCGGCCGGGGTGGCCGTCGCCCGCACCACGCCACCCGTGACGGGCCGTACCCAGCGCCGGTGCGCAGCGGCGAAGCCTTCCAGCGCCTCGTCGGCGAAGGCGGCGGGATCGTTGAACAGGCGGGTCATCGAAGGGCCTCCATGGCCTGGTGCTCGGGGTCGGGGGCCGGTGCGTCGGTGCGGTCGCGGGCGGCGAGCCGGATCATCAGGGCTGCGGACAGCAGCATGAAGAAGCCGACGAGGTAGAGCGGTACGTAGTAGCCGCCCGTCCAGTCCTTGAGCCAGCCGGTGATGTAGCTGGAGGCGAATCCGGCGATGTTCCCGGCGGTGTTGATCAGGGCGATGCCCGCCGCGGCGGCGGCTCCGGTCAGGAACCGGGAGGGCACGGACCAGAAGACCGGCAGGGCGGCGAAGACGGCGCACGCGGTCACGGTGATCACGGCGACCGTGGCGGTCGGCGAACCCATGTAGAGGGCGAGGGGGATGGACACACCGCCGACCACGGCCGGGCCGGCGACGTGCCAGGTGCGCGTGCCGTGGCGGGTCGCGTGCCGGGTCCAGAAGAAGAGGACGACGGCGGCGGGCAGGTACGGGATGGCCGTGATCCAGGCCTTGTCCATCACGCTGAACGTGGTGTCGTACTGCTCTTGGAAGCCGTTGATGATGGTCGGCAGGAAGAAGGCGAGTGCGTACAGCCCGTAGACGAAGCCGAAGTAGACCGCGGCGAGGGTCCACACCCGGCCGCTGCCGAAGGCCTTCTTCAGGTCGCCCTTGGCGTGCTTGCTCTCGTGGCCCGTCTTCTGGGCGTTCTCGGCGGCAAGCTCGGCGGTCAGCCAGTCGCGTTCGGCCGGGGTGAGCCACTTGGCGTCGCCGGGCTTGTCGATCAGGTAGAACCAGGCGACGACGCCCAGAACGATCGCGGGCAGCGAGACGAACAGGAACATCACGCGCCAGCCCTCGAGACCGAACAGGCCGTGGCGGCCGATCAGCCAGCCCGCCAGCGGGGCGCCGAACACGGTGGTCAGCGGCTGGGCGAGGTAGAACAGGCCGAGGATTTTGGTGCGGTGGCGGGAGGGCACCCACTGGCTGAGGAACAGGATCGCGCCGGGGAAGAAGCCGGCCTCCGCGACGCCGAGCAGGAAGCGCAGGGTGTAGAGCTGGCCGCTGCTGCTGACCCACGTGAACAACAGGGAGACGATGCCCCAGGTCACCATGATCCGGGCCAGCCAGCGGCGGGCCCCGAAGCGGTGCAGGGCCATGTTGCTGGGGACCTCGAGCACGATGTAGCCGAGGAAGAAGATCCCGGACGCGAAGCCGAACTGGGCGGCGGTGAGGGCGAGGTCCTGGCCCATGCCGTTCGGTTCGGCGAACGAGACGGCGGTGCGGTCCAGGTAGTTCACGAAGAACATCAGCGCCACGAACGGGACGAGGCGGACTGAGACCTTCTTGACGGCAGTTCTCTCGACTGCCGCGGATGGCGCTTGGGCACCCATGGGCGACTCCTCGGCTCGCCCGGACAGCTCTGTCCGGGGTGGGTCGTGCCCGGCGTTCCGTCACAAAGGGGACGGCCGGCCGGTTCGCCCTCACGCTATGCCTCGGATTCAAATTGGTCACCAATTTACCAGTGTGGCGACGATCATAGATTCACCGACAGCCGGCCTCTTGACAAACCACGGCCGAGCCAGGGGTGAACTGCCTGCTCAGCCAGGTGAGTAGGGCATCTGGTTGACTGGTGACCGTGACCAGTCAGCCTGATCAGCAGAGCTCCGCCGCAGCGCCCGACCTCGCGCAGCTGCTGCGCCCCGTGGTGCGCGAGTCGTCCGTCAGCGAGGTCGCCAAGCGGCTTCTCGACCACCTCTCGGCCGGAGACATCCGGCCCGGTACGCGGCTGCCCGCCGAGCGGCAGCTGGCCGAGGCGCTGGGCGTCGCACGCTCCAGTGTGCGCGGCGCGCTCTCCGCGCTGGACGTCCTGGGCATCATCGAGATCCGGCCGGGCTCCGGCTCCTACGTGCGCGAGGGCACCTCGGAGTTCCTGCCCCGGGCGATCAACTGGGGGCTGATGTTGGGCCAGCGGCGCACCCAGGACCTCGTCGAGGTACGCACGTACATGGAGGGGGTCTCGGCGCGGCTCGCGGCGGAGCGGGCGACCGACCAGGACGTGGTGCGGCTGGAGGAGCACCTCCAGCACATGCGCGACGCGGGCGGTGACGTCCCGGCCTTCATCGACGCCGACATCGCCTTCCACCTGGAGACGGCCCGCATCGCGGGCAACAGCGTCCTCAGCGACATCCTGCACAGCATCCGGGCGCTGCTCCAGGTGTGGATGGAGCGCGTGAGCGACATCGAGGGCACCGTCAGCGGCACGCTGTGCGAGCACGACGCGGTGCTCCAGGCGATCCGCGCACGTGACCCGGAGGCCGCGGACCGCGCGATGGCCGAGCACATGCGGATGGCCAGCGCCCGGCTGCGCGCCTCCGTGACCGGCGACGCCTGACCCGTCCGCCCCACCGGCCCCTCCAGTGGCCCGCCGCCCACCATGCGGCGTTCAGCTCACCGTCAGCACACGGTCAACGCCCGTGAGCACCGTGAGCCGCGCACGGTGAACTTCCCGCTCCTGGAGGGCAGATGAGCACGACGGAACAGCACGAGAACCCGGGCAGACGCACGGTGCTGAGAGCGGCCGTGGCCGGCTCGGTGGCCGCGGCGGCGACCGGAACCGTGGCAGCGGTACCCGCGCAGGCCGCGGAGGTGTCCGGCGGACGGCGCTTCGACACCGACAGCCCGCGCTTCACGCTGGCCGTCCTGCCGGACACGCAGTACCTGTTCGACGCGGACAGCACCGACCCCGCTCCCTTGCGGGAGACCTTCCGCTACCTGGTGGCCGACCGGTCCGAGGCCAACATCGCCTTCATGACCCACCTCGGCGACGTCACCGAGCACGGCACCGAGGACGAGATCCGCCGCGCCGCCCAGACCTTCCGCACACTGCACGGCAAGGTGCCCTACAGCGTTCTGGCGGGCAACCACGACATCCCGTCGTCGACGGACGACCAGCGCGGCGACTCCGCCTACCTGCGGGAGTTCGGGCCCGGGCGCTACGCCTCGATGCCGACCTTCAAGGGTGCCTCGCCCGACGGCTACAACAGCTACCACGTCGTGCGTGCCGCGGGCCGCGACTGGCTGGTCCTCGCGCTGGACTGGAGGATCAGCGACAAGGGCACGGTATGGGCGCAGGGCGTGCTCGACGCGCACCCGACCCTGCCCGCCGTGCTCACCACGCACGACCTCGCCTTCGCGGACGACGAGGGCTCGGCCCGGCTCTCCGGCAACGGACAGCGGCTGTGGGACGGTCTGATCCGCGGCAACGACCAGATCTTCCTGGCGCTCGGCGGACACTACTGGCCGCCCGGCCGTACGGTCCTGCGCAACGACGCCGACAACGATGTCCACATCCACATCACCAACTACCAGGACCGCTACTACGGCGGCGCCGGCATGATCCGCACCTACGGGTTCGACGTCGTGCGCGGGGTGATCGACGTGGAGACGTTCGCACCCTGGTTCCTGTCCCGCGATCCCGCCCGGCGGACCCCGCTGGAGGCCGAGACGGTCGAACTGACCGGCGCCGCTGACCGGTTCAGCCTGAGCATCGACTTCGACGACCGCTTCCGCGGCTTCTCCCCCGTCGTGCCGCCGAAGCCGCGGCCCGCCTCGGCCGTGATGCCGCGCGGCACCGTCGCCTACTGGCGGTTCGACGCCTCCGGCATGACGACCGCCCCGGACGGCGGCCCGGTCGCGGACGGTTCCGTCGTGCGCGACCTCTCCGGTCACGGCAACGACCTCACCGTCGGCCGTCTGCACTCCAGCGGCCCCGAGGCCCTCACCTGGTCACCGGACCACCATCCAGGCCAGCCCTCGCACGCCAGCCTCCGGTTCGACGGCGGCAAGGGTCCGGATCGGGGCGCCGTCCTCCGTACCGGCCGACGAGCTCCGCTGAACAGCGAGAAGTTCCTGCGCGGGTACACCATCGAGACGTTCGTACGGCTCCCCGCGCCGTTCGAGGGTGATCACAGCTGGATGGGCATCCTCAGCTGGGAGGGACGCAACGGAGACGCGGGCAAGACCACCGGCTGGTCCCCGCTGGAACCGACGTGCAGCCTCAACCTGTCACCGGAGAGGTTCCTCCAGTTCGTCGTCTACCCGCACCGCCAGGACGCGGACCCCACGTCCTGGAGCCACGCCGTGCCGGTGGGCCGCTGGATGCACGTCGCCGTCGTGAACGACGGCCGCCGCACCGTCGTGTACGTGGACGGCTCGAAGATCGCCCGCAATCCGACGGCGCCCTCTACCGGCATCGCCACCCTCGGCAAGCCCTTCGTCCTGGGTGCCACCCAGTTCGACGGGGAGTTCGGCCAGGGCTTCTACGGCTGGATCGGCGACACCCGCATCGTCGACCGGCCGCTGCGGACCCGGGACTTCCTCACCCCGTTCGACTGACACCGGCGTCCGGGGCGGGAGACGACTCGCCCGCGCGGGACGCACCGAGCGGCCCGCGCGGCCTGTCGGGCCCGGCGGGTCGCCAATAGCCTGAGTCCGTAAGGCAGTTGTCGACCGAGGAGCCCCATGTCCACCGCCCAGCAGGTCCCCGACATCCTCTCCCCCGAGTTCGCGGCGGATCCCTACCCCGCCTACCGGGTGATGCGCGAGAGCGCGCCGCTCATCCTGCACGAGGCCACCCAGAGCTGGATCGTGTCGCGCTACGAGGACGTGGAGCGCGTCTTCAAGGACCTCGCCGGGCAGTTCACCACGGAGAACTACGACTGGCAGATCGAGCCGGTGCACGGCAGGACGATCCTCCAGCTGAGCGGGCGCGAGCACGCGGTCCGGCGGGCACTGGTCGCCCCGGCCTTCCGCGGCGCCGAGCTGCAGGAGAAGTTCCTGCCGGTCATCGAGCGCAACTCCCGTGAACTCATCGACGCCTTCCGGCACACCGGCCGCGCCGACCTGGTCACCGACTACGCGACCCGGTTGCCCGTCAACGTCATCGCGGACATGCTGGGCCTGGACAAGGCCGACCACGACCGCTTCCATGGCTGGTACACGACGGTCATCGCCTTCCTCGGCAACCTCTCCGGCGACCCCGAGGTGGCGGCGGCGGGGGCGCGCACCCGGGTGGAGTTCGCCGAGTACATGTTCCCGATCATCCGGGAGCGCCGGGAGAACCCCGGTGACGACCTGCTGTCCACCTTGTGCGCCGCCGAGGTCGACGGCGTGCGGATGAGTGACGAGGACATCAAGGCGTTCTGCAGTCTGCTGCTCGCGGCGGGCGGCGAGACCACCGACAAGGCCATAGCGAGCATCTTCGCCAACCTGCTGGCCCATCCGGAGCAGTTGGCGGCCGTGCGCGAGGACCGCAGCCTGATCCCCCGTGCCTTCGCCGAGACGCTGCGCTACACGCCGCCCGTCCACATGATCATGCGGCAGACGGCGACCGAGGTGGAGCTGAGCGGCGGGACCGTACCGGCGGGCGCCACCGTCACCTGTCTGATAGGCGCGGCCAACCGGGACGAGAACCGCTACCGCGATCCGGACCGTTTCGACATCCTCCGCGACGACCTGACCACCACGACCGCGTTCTCGGCCGCCGCCGACCACCTCGCGTTCGCCCTCGGGCGGCACTTCTGCGTGGGGGCACTGCTGGCGAAGGCCGAGGTCGTCACCGGCGTCGGTCAGTTGCTGGACGCCATGCCCGACCTGCGGCCGGCCGACGGGTTCGACCTGGTGGAGCGGGGGGTCTTCACCCGGGGTCCGCAGTCGCTGCCGGTGCGGTTCACGCCCGCCGCGGCCTGAGCGAGCGTCGCCCGGCCGTCGGGGGACCACGGGCGTGAAGAGCGCCGGCTGGGACGTCAGTCCACGCATCCAGATGGAGGACCGCCAGGTCAGCTCGTCGGGGTCCACCGCGAATACCAGGTCGGGGAGGCGTCCCAACAGGGATTCGACCGCCGTGCGGGCCATGACGTCGGCGAGCAGCGGTGCCGGGTACGGGCACCGGTGCTCACCGTCGCTGAAACGACAGGTGCGCGGAGTCCTCGGCGCCGACGTGCGCCTCGGGGCCACAACTGCGGGTCGGTGTTGGCCACGGCCAGGCCCAGGACGAGGCAGTCGCCGGCCCGGATCGGCCGGCCGCCGAGCTGGGTGTCGTTCACGGCCCAGCGGCCGATGGAGTTCTGCGTGGGCGTCTCCAGCCACAGCACCTCGTCCGGCGCCTCGCCGACGCTGAGCCGGCCGCCCGAGACGTTGAGGGCGAAGCGTTCGTCGGTGAGCAGCAGGCTGAAGGTGTTGCCGATCCAGTTGGCGGTGGGCTGCTGGGCGGCGACGACGGAGATCAGGTCCTGGACCGTCTCCTCGTCGGTCAGCCCGCCGGGTGGGTCAGTATCCGCGAGGTGACGTCGGGTCCGGGCCGCTCCCGCGTCCGGCGCACCAGCCGGTGGATGCGCTCGCCCACCCTCGCGCAGGCCGCGACCGGGTCGTCGCCCTCCGCCGCGTCGAGGGAGACGCGCAGGTCCTCGACGAGCTGCCGGGTGCCGTCGCCGCTGTGCGGCATGCCGCACATGCGCACGGCGGCACGCATCGGCAGGGCGTGGGCGTGGTCCCGCATGAGCTCCCGGCCGCTGCCGGCAAAGGGCCGCATACGCCTGCCCAAGGAGCCCCGGCCGAGTTCCGCCACCGGCAGCGGCCCGGCGCCGCGCCGCCGGCTGCGGGTGGTCCTGGCCGCCCTCGTCCTCGGGGCCGCCGTCGTCGCCGCCGTCGCGCTGGGCGGTGGCGGGAAGTCCGCCGACCGCCCCGCCACCACTTCGGCCTCGGACGCGCCGTCCGCCGCCCCGCCCGCCGATCCCGCGCTGCTTTCGCTCGCCCGCCGGGGCGCCGGCGCCCCGTACGCCGCGGGGAAGCCGGACGCGCCCGTCGTGATGATCGAGTAGCTGCCGGGTGTGGAGACCGAGTTCGCCTGGGAGCAGCGCATGTCAGGGCTCGGGGACGGGGTCTCCGACCGTGCGCTGCTGGGTGTGCTCGCCCTGGTCGTGGCCGCGGGGGCGCGCTGGTCGTCGTGGTGCGCGGGGTGCGGGGGGCCGCGGCGCGGCGGGCCGGAGCGTCAGGCCGTCGTTCCGGCCGCCGCTCCGGGGCAGCGGGGGGCGCATGTTTCGTGGGGCCCCGCTGTCGCCTCGGGCATGAGCGTCGGGCGCTGACCAACCGACGTGACGAGCCGCTGGGGCTCGGCACCCGGCCTGCCAACACCGTCTGGGTGACTGTGGGATGCGGCCGGGCGGGACAGCGGATCGGATGGGTGCCATGCGCAAACCCATAGCCGTGGCGTCCCGCCACTCACGCCGCCTGCTCGCGTCGGGCGTCCTCCTCGCTTCCCAGTCACTCCTCCTGACCCTGTCCGCTGTCCCCGCGTCGGCCGACGGGACGGGCGTGACACCCGTCCGCGGCACCGCCCACATGGGCATGGGCGTCCTGGCCCACGAGGGCGTCCAAGGCGTGCCCGCCGGTACGCGGGCCGCCCAGACCGAGGGCGTCGACGTCTCCAGCCATCAGGGCAACGTCGCCTGGTCCACCCTCTGGAACAGCGGGGTGAAGTGGGCCTATGTGAAGGCCACCGAGGGCACGTCCTACCGGAACCCCTACTACTCCCAGCAGTACGGCGGTTCGTACGACACCGGCATGATCCGCGGCGCGTACCACTTCGGGATCCCCGACGGCGCCGGCGGTGCCGCACAGGCGGACTACTTCGTCGACCACGGCGGCGGCTGGTCCAAGGACGGCCGCACGCTGCCTGGCGTGCTGGACATCGAGTACAACCCGTACGGCGCCACCTGCTACGGCAGGACGGCGAGTCAGATGGTCGACTGGATCGGCGACTTCCTCGACCGCTACAAGCAGCGCACCGGCCGTCACGCCGCCATCTACACCTCCACCAACTGGTGGAAGCAGTGCACCGGGAACTACAGCGGTTTCGGCGACACCAACCCGCTGTGGGTCGCCCGGTACGCCTCGAGCGTGGGCGAGCTCCCGGCCGGGTGGGACTTCCACACGATGTGGCAGTACACCTCGTCGGGGCCGACCGTCGGGGACCACAACAAGTTCAACGGGGCGCTCGACCGCGTCAAGGCACTGGCCAACGGCTGACGTCGTACGCCGGCCGCCGGTCCCGCCGGCCGGCGACCGGCGGCCGGCGGCCGGCTCGGCTCAGCGGTCGGAGAGGGAGTCCAGGATGTCGGCGACCTGCTCCCGCACCACGTCCCGGGCCGCGGAACGCAGTGCGCCGATGTCCGTGCGCTCCAGTGCGCCGAGCACCTGATCGGCGCCCTCGTCGCACGAAGCGGACTCGCTGAGCACTTCGTAGCCGTCGCGGACGGCCACCCGGAGGTGGTGCCGGCCCTCGTCGTCGGCGTGCACGGCGGTGGCGACCACCAGGGGCGGCGGGCCGCCGGCCTCGGCGGGCACCTTCCGGTAGCCGCTGGTCGCCGGCGTGCGCCAGCGCAGACCGAGCAGCAGGTGACGCTTGGCCACGACCTCCGCCAGGTCGGTCTCGTAGGCCCGGTCCGGCCCCAGGACCGTGGGTCGGGCGTCCAGCACCAGGGCGGCGGGCAGCAGGCAGCGCAGGCTGCTGCCGACGATGTTGCCGCCGACCGTGGCGGTCCGGCGTACGGCTCCGGTGCCCACCGTGCCGGCTGCCCGGCGCAACACCTCGGGCACGCGGTCGTCGATGCGGTGCAGAACCACGGCGGCCCCCAGCGCCTCGGGCTCGATCACGGTCGCCTCCGGCAGGTCGCGCAGCGACATGGCCAGCGCGGGGAAGCCGTCCCGTTGCCAGTCGGCCCACACGAGGGTGGCCCCGCCGATGGGCACCGCTCCCTCCGCCATGCACTCCTGCACTTCGGACACGGTTGTGGGCAGATGCAACAGCATGGCGATCGACCTGCTTTCCCCGGCGGGCGGCGGTACGACGACGCCGCGTCCCCGCCGCGTGATCACGGCCACTGCGCATTGTCCGTACCGCCGCGGGGGCGCGTACAGGGCTCACTCACCGGCTATGTGCGCCCTCTGCGCCCCGGAGCACCACGGGGGCGCCGGGCATGCACGACGAGTCCCGGACGTCGCGGTCCGGCCGGACCGCCCGACGCCGGCGGTCACAGCCGCGTGGCCAGGAAGTGCAGCAGCGCGGCGTTGAAGCGCTCGGGTTGTTCGACACCGGGGAGGTGGCCTGCCCGGTCGATCACGACCAGGGTGGAGTGCGGGACGAGACGCTGGATGGCCTCGGCCTCCGGCACGGGGGTGTAGACGTCGTCCGCGCCGACCACGATCAGGACCGGTGCCTCCACGGAGGCCAGGACGTCCCGGTAGTCGGGGCGTTCGGCCCGGCCGCGCAGCGCCGCGGCGGCACCCTCGGGGTCGGTGGCGCACATCGCCTTCAGGACGCGGGCGGCCACGTCCGGCATGGCGGTGACGTTGTAGGCGGCGAGCATCTTGTCGATGACCTCGTGCGCGTAACCGTCCATGCCCTCGGCGAGGAGCCGGTCGGCAAGCCGGTTGCGGAACGACCTGCCCTCCGGGGTCTCCGCGGGTGCCGAGGTGTCGGACAGGACGAGCGCCCGTACCCGCTCCGGGTGGCGCAGCTGGAACTCCATGGTGATCTGGCCGCCCATGGATACGCCGCCGACCACCGCGTGCTCGATGCCCAAGTGGTCGAGGAGCGCGGCGAGGTCGTCGGCGAAGTCGGCGAGCAGTACCTTGCCGGGGGTCACACTGCTGCGGCCGTAGCCGCGCAGGTCCGGGGTGACCACCCGGTATCCGGCCGCCGTCAGGGGCATCACCTGGGGCGCCCACAGGGTGCGGTCGAAGGGATGCCCGTGGATCAGCAGGAGCGGTAGCCCCGTCGAGGGGCCGAAGTCGTCGTACTCGATCGTGGCGCCGCGCACGGCTGTGGAGTTCATTCCAGGCACTCTATTCGCGGGCGCGACCGGCAGGGGGCCGGCGCGTGGGGACGTCTCAAGGGGCGAGCAGTGCGCGGGCCAACTCCGCCCGCAGCAGTTCCCCTTCCTTGTGGACCAGCCCGGGTACCTGTGCGTTCCACTGTTCGGCGGCACCGTCCAATGCCTCGGCGAAGGCCCGGTGCGCGCGGCGTCCCACCACGGCCATCACGACGGGAAGGAGGGGACGCGCGAAGGAACGGCCCCTGAGGCGCGCCTTCACGGTCACCCGCCAGCGCCCGTCCGGAGCCGGTCGCGGCACGGCCGTCACGGTGGCGCGGGCGAGTGCGTGCGTCCCGGTCCCGCTCAGCGGCGCGCGGGACGGGCGGCCGCGTCCGGACGCCGACGGCCACCAGTCGCCGAGGTCCAGGTGCAGGCGTCCGGTGCCGCCGAGGTACCTCGGCCCCTTGCCCCCGCTCGTCCGCAGCGTTGCCGCCAGCCACGCCTCGCGCGGCCGGGCCACGCTCCTGATGCCGAGCACGCAGACCAGCCGGGCGCGGTGGGCCGGATCGTCGTCCTGCGTGACGATCTCGAATGCCGTCTCGCGGCGGCGGTCCCAGGCGAGCACCGTGACCGTCGGGTCGGTCTCCGGCCGGCCGTCCTCCGCGCCGGTGGCCCGGTAGCGAGCGCCCGGTCGCAGATGGCGCCCCTGGTCCAGGACCAGATCGGGCAGCAGGCGTCCGTCGGGCAGCCGCAGCAGCGCTCCGTCGGCCTCAGTGCCTTCGGCGAGGTCGTGGAGCATGCCGAGGCACGACTCCAGCCAGCGGCGGGGCACGGGGGCGAGCGTCACGGTGTGCTGGAAGCGGGCCATGCGGTCAGGATGGCCGCCCGGGAGCGCCGGGTCACGGGCTCCACCGGGCAGGGAGAGGCCCGGGCCGGCTGCCGGTTTCCGACGGGGCGGTGGCGGCCCGTGGCGCGGCGGGGTGCCCGCGGGGCTTCCGGCTCGCCCTTCCGGTGCCGGCCCCGACGGAACACCGACCGCCCATGGCTCGGCCGGGTGCCGCGTCAGCCGGGACCGACGCGCGCGGCGTGCCCCGTGTCCCGGCCGGTCCCGGGGCGTCGTGCGACGAAGACGAACTCCCTGCCCGGGCGGTCGGGGGCGTCCCGCACCTCCTCCAGCACGAATCCCCGGGCGTCGAGGTCGGCCTCGACCTCGTGCCGCTCGCGGAAGCGCAACGTCGAGTCGGAGGTCAGCACTTCGCCGTCCGAGGCGAAGACGTACGTCCAGCGGAAGCTCACCAGCGGCCACCGCACCTCCGTCAGCGCGCACCAGCTCTCCACCGCGCCGACGCCGGGGATCTCCGTGACTCGCCACGTCCGCTCGCGGTTCCACTCCTCCCAGGCGCGCCGGGCCGGGTCCCGGGTCTCGAACACCAGGTGTCCTCCGGGCCGCAGTGCCTCGTGGGCACCGCGCAGCGTTCCGTGCCACGCCCGCGTCCCGGTGATGGCCTGCGCGACGTTCGCCGTCATGGTCGCGAGGTCGGCCCGCAGCCCCGGGAGCGAGGTCGCGTCGCCCTCGATCCACCGCACCCGGTCACCGCCCGCCTTGCGCGCCACCGCGAGGGACGCGCCCGCGGGGTCGACGCCGACGACCTCCATGCCGCGGTCGGCCAGCAGCAGGGCGAACACCCCTGTGCCACAGCCGATGTCCAGCACCCGCCGCGCCCCGAACTCCTCCGCCATGCGCAGGTACGGGAGCAGGTCGCCGCGATCGGGGTCGAGGGCGTCGTGGATCGCCGCGAGCCGCGGATGCCGGAAGCACTCGTCAGCCATGCGGCCGACGGTAGCCGAAGTGCGGCCCGGCGGGGACGGGCGCGGCGCACCGGGTCACCCGGCCCGTCCCCGCCTCGGTCCGTCACGCGGCGGTGGTCACCGGCACGGGGCGCTCCGCGTCGTTCAGCCACTCGATGAGGGAGGTACGGGCGCGGGCGACCCGTGAGCGCACCGTCCCTATCGGGCACGCGCTGACATCGGCCGCCTCCGCGTACGGCAGCCCGAGCAGCTGGGTGAGGACGAACGCCTCGCGCCGCTCGTCGGGGAGTGTGGCCAGCAGGTCGGCGAGGGCGATGCCGTCCTCGAAGCCGGGCAGACCGCGCGGCTGGGTGCGTTCGGCGGCCGACTCCCAGTCGTCCGTGGCCGCCGGCCGCGGCCGGGAGGAGTTGTAGCGGATGTTGTCGACCACCGCGCGGCGGGCGATGGAGAGCAGCCAGGTGCGGGCCGAGGACCGTCCCTCGAAGCGGTGCAGGCTGGCGAGGGCCCGCAGGAACGTGTCCTGGGTGAGGTCGTCGGCGCTCTGCGGGTCGGCGCCGAGGAACGTCACGTAGTGGTGGACGTCCCGGTGCAGTGCGCGCACGAAGTGCTCGACCGCGTCGGGGTCGCCGGCGCCCGCGGCGAGCGCCCAGGCCGTGATGGACGCCTCCTCGGCGTCCGTGTCCGGCTGCCGGCGTGAAGGGGGCAGGGCAGGAGTGATCACCTGTGTCCGTCCTTGTCGGGATCGGGAGTCCGGCCTCCGGGCGGGCTCGCCCGTGCGGGACGGGCAGGCGGCACGGAAGGACCGGTGACGGGGTTACGGCCGGGCGTCGGAGCGCGCGGCCGGGGCCCGGGGCGCGGCGCCGTCGACTCGACGGCTCGGCGGTTCGCCGGCGGCCTCGGGGAGCCTGCTGTCGTCAGGCGACAGCGGCCCCGGCGGGCGGCCCTCTGGAGGTGATCGCATGGGCGGTGGAGAGACGGCGCGGTGCCCGGTCCGAGGCTGCCCGGCGGTGACCGGCCCGGGGCCGGTGCGGCGGCGCGGCCGGCCGCAGCGGCAGGCGCAGCGGAGCGACGAGCCGGGCGGCGAGGGACCGCACGATGCGGAAGGCGGCGCGCTCGCCGTGGGCCAGCCACAGTCCGCACAGCAGCGCGGCCACCAGGTGGGCGGCGAGCATCCCCGACGGGGACATGCTCCCCATGGCGTGACCGACGGCGTCCGCGCCGTTCACATCGTGCGGGGGGTGCACGGCGTGGCCGCCGTGGACGGCGGCGCCCGTGGGCATCGGCGCAGCGCCCGGCCCCGACGGCATCCGGCACAGCAGGACGTCCAGCCACCGGCCTACGAGGGACGTGTCGCCGTAGGCACCGAGGTGCGCCCCCGCCTGGGCGAGCGAGAAGGAGGCGTGCAGGACGGCCTGGGCTGCCACCGCGAGCCCTACGACGGCGAAGGGGCCGCGTTCCCGGCCGGCTAGCCACCAGGCGGCTCCGCCCGACGCCGACGCGCCCGCCACCACGGCCCACCAGGGCACCGCCGCACCGGACATCAGGAGGTGGCCCAGGGCGGCGAGCAGCACACAGACGGCCGCGAACACCGCGGCCCGCACCGTGCGACAGCACCACCCTGCTCTCATGGCGGCCTCATCCTCGCATCCGGGCTTCCGTGATCACCGGTGAGTACGGATTCCGGTCCGGCTTCCCACTCAATCCGATGGGCGTGACCCGCGCCATACCCCGTCACCCCGTCGTTGCGACCACGCCGTGTCGCGACGCACGTACGGTCGGACGGCGGGCCCGTCCGGTTCCCGGCATGTCCCCGTGGAAGTCGAGGCGGCGGAGGCGGAGCGGGGTGCACCGGCGCACGGTGGCCGTCCGCCGTGCTCCCGCGTCGGGCGCAGGGTGGGCGTCCGCGTCCGCCGTACCGGGTATCTCACCGGCAGTCCCCACGACCGCCGGTGCGGTCACTCGTTCCCCACGGAAGGCGAAGGAGCATGACCGAACCTCACGGGCTGGAGCCCGTCGCGACGTTCTGCGGCAACTGCGACTGCGGCTGCCCCCAGCTGTTCGTCGATCCGGACGCCCCCGCCGAGCAACGGATCGTCCTGACCGACGACTTCGGCCAGCGCGTGCAGATGAGCGTCGACCAGTTCTCGTCACTGGTCGACGACGCGAAGCGGGGCAGGCTGGACGGCATCGCGGCGCCCTGAGCGCCCCCGCCGCACCGCATCGCACCCGCCCGCCACCGCCGTGCGGCCGGGCGGGTGAACGCTGTCGCCGTACGACGGTCGCGAGCCGCCTCGCGGGGAACAGGGACTGGCATGCGCGCACTCGTCATCAACTGCACCCTCAAACCCTCCCCCCGGCCCTCGAACACCGAGGCCCTCGCGGGCACGGTCATCGCTGCGCTCAAGGGCCACGGCATCGAGGTGGACGTCGTACGAGCCGTCGACCTCGATCTCAAACCCGGGGTCGAGACCGACATGGGCGAGGGCGACGACTGGCCCGGCGTGCACCAGAAGCTGCTGTCGTCGCAGATCCTGGTCATCGCGTCGCCGACCTGGCTCGGCCGCCCGTCCTCGGTCGCCCAGCGGGTCCTGGAACGCATGGACGCCATGCTGTCCGAGACCGACGACGAGGAGCGTCCCGTCGCCTACAACCGCGTCGCCGGTGTACTGGTCACCGGGAACGAGGACGGCGCCCACCATGTGATCAGCGAGATCAGCGGGGCGCTCACGGACATCGGCTACACCGTCCCGGGCCAGGCGTGGACCTACTGGCACCTCGGCCCCGGCCCCGGCCCCGACTACCTGGACGACGACCGGGGACACGACTGGTCCGCCTCCACCGGCCGGGCGATGGCGTCCAATCTGGTCCACGCGGCCCGCGCGCTGGCAGCGATGCCGCTGCCGGCCCCGCCGTCCTGACGGTGCCCTCGTCGCCGCCCGCCCCGGAAGGCACGGCGGGGGGCGCGGAAGATTGGCCCGCCCCGCGTGGGATACCCGTCCTCCACGGCCGTGCACGTCTGCCGTCGCCGATGCGGGGCATTCGTGCACGTGCAACGACGTACGAACCGCATGAGGAGCTGAAGTCCGCCATGACGCACGACCTGACCCCGAAGTACACGGTCCCCGGCATCGAGCGCGAGGCCGCCGGGCGGCTGATCGGCGTGCTGCGCATGCGTCTGCACGCCCTCAACGATCTCCACCTGACCCTCAAGCACGTGCACTGGAACGTCGTGGGACCGCAGTTCATCGCGGTGCACGAGATGATCGACCCTCAGGTCGACCAGGTGCGCGAGATGGCCGACGACGTCGCCGAGCGCATCGCCGCGCTCGGCGGGGTGGCGCAGGGCACGCCCGGGGCCCTGGTCTCCGAACGGAAGTGGGACGACTACTCCATCGGACGGGCCGACGCCATCGCCCATCTCGGCGCGCTCGACATCGTCTACACCGGAGTGGTCGAGGGGATGCGCGCGGCGGCCGAGGAGGCCGGGAAGATCGACCCCGCCACTGAGGACCTCCTGATCGGTCAGCTCAGGGATCTGGAGCAGTTCCAGTGGTTCGTGCGGGCCCACCTGGAGAGCGCCGGAGGCACCCTGGCCACGGGCACCGCGACCTCCGAGACCGAGGCGGCGGAGCGCGGGGCGGAACTCGGCTAGGACACCGGGCCCCGCACGGGGCCGACCGCGCCGCACCGGCTCCGACGGTCGGCCCCCGCATGCGCGCCCGGGTACGTGCTCAGCGCCCGGGCCGTCCGCGGCGCCCGATGAGCACCCCGACGAGGATCAGGTCGGCGACCAGCACCGCGACGCCGATGACGAACAGGTAGAACAGCCCTCCGGCGGCCAGTCCGATCACCCCGAGGACCAGCGCCACCAGCAACAGCAGCAGGATCAGGCTCATGGTCGTCGTCTCCCCTCGGGAAGGCTCCTCGGACGGTTCAGCGCCGGCCGAGCCTGCGCTCTCCCCGGCTGCCCTGCTCGTACGGCAGGTCGTAGTGGGCGAAGACCGCGCCCTCCCCCTCGGCCGCGAGTTCGCCGTCGGGGTCGATCCCGGGCGCGTCCTTGACCACGCTCTTGTCGTAGGTGACCTTCAGGTAGCCCGGGCCGACCGTGGCCTTGTCGACCGGAACGAACACCAGACGCCGGCGGGTCGGCAGCCCGATGGTGACCGCCGCGAACGCGGGCCGGTCGGTGGTGGTGTCGAAGTAGATGGACTCGAGGGTGCCGATCTTTCGGCCGCCGCTGTCGACGACGTCCTGGCCCCGCCAGTCACGGATGTTGTCGGCTTCGAACATGGTTCGCCTTCCCTTCCGAGGACGCGCTCACTGTCTTGTTCCCCGATTCGCTCCCCCGTCGCATGTGTTGTCCCCAGTCCGGCGTACGGCGCCCACCTCGCGATAGGCTGCCTGGCCGGAGAAGGCACCCGGGACGCGGACGGACACCCGGCGGATTTCCGAAGGAGACCGAGTGTGGATGCCACAGGCCCCACGGGCGGACCGTCCCGGGAGCGGGGCGGGGCCGTGCTGGAGGTGGGTCCGTTGTCCGGCCGCCCCGGCATCCGTGCCAGCGGAGAGATCGGCGTGACCACCCGCCGGTCCTGGGAGAACGCTCTCACCGAACTGTCCCGGCGGCACGCCGACGTGTCCTACGTGGAACTGTCCGGCGTGCGGTTCGTCGACGTGGCCGGCGTGGCGGCGCTCGCCGTCACCGCCATGAACCTGCCCGGCGGGCGGGTCGTCGTGGAGCAGCCGCCGCCACAACTGCCCCGGGTGCTGCGGCTGTTCTGGCCGTCGCTGCAGCGGATCGAGGTGGCACCGCGATGAGCACAGTGGTGATCGAGGAGACCTTCTCGCACCCGGCGCTGTTCTACGGCTCCGAGGACGAGTACGCCGACCGGACGGTGACGTTCGTGCGGGAGGGGCTGGCCGCCGGCGAGCCGGTGGCGGTGGCGGTGCCCGGCCGCAACCTCGAGCTGATCCGGACGGGGCTGGGCGCGGACGCGCGGGACATCTCCTTCCTCGACATGACGGAGGCCGGGCGGAACCCGGGGCGGATCATCCCCGGTGTGCTCCGGGCGTTCGCCGACAGGCACCCCCGGGGACGGGTGCGCATCATCGGCGAGCCGGTCTGGGCCGGGCGGAGCGCGGCGGAGTACCCGGCGTGCGCGCAGCACGAGGCGCTGATCAACGAGGCGTTCGCGGGCCGTGCGGCGACGATCCTGTGCCCGTACGACGCGACCCGGCTGGACGCGGACGTCCTGGCCGACGCCCTGGTCACCCACCCGACGGTCATCGACCGGGGACGCGAGCGGGCCAGCGGGTCCTACGACTGGCGTGCGGTGGTCGCCCGGTACAACGAGCCGCTCGGGCCCGCGCCGGGCGCCGCCGTCCTCGGCTTCGGTACCGGGGAGTTGCCCGAGGCGCGCCGCTTCGCCGTCGACCGGGCCAGGTCCCTCGGGCTGTCCGAGCGGTTGCAGGACGTCGAACTGGCGGTGGCGGAGCTGACCACCAACAGCGTGGTCCACGGTGGTGGTCAGGGGACGCTCGCGGTGTGGGCCGAGGCCGGACAGGTGGTGTGCGAGGTCCGCGACGCGGGCCGGCTGACCGATCCGCTCGCCGGGCGCCGGCCCCCGCAGCCGGGGCAGATCGGCGGCCGTGGACTGCTGCTCGTGCATCACGTCGCCGATCTGGTCCGGACACATACGGCGGAAGAAGGCACCACTGTCCGTTTCTATGTGCGCCTGTGACCCTCATATCCCCTTCTGTGCGGGTCTGTGACGTCTCGTCGATCCGGTCGGTGTCGGGCAGGCATGAGAGCCATGGCCCGGGGTAGGCGGACTGTCGTCGGCGGGTGAGCCGACGGTGACGGGGGCCGATCGACTGGGAGGGCACATAATGGCGACGACGACCGCACAGACCATCGCGCACACCACCACGGGCATGCCGGAGGTCGCGGACCCGTCCAAGGTGGCGCCCAAGGACGCGCGGGAGTTGTCGAAGCTGTTCTTCGAGCAGCTGACGGTACTGGAGGAGGGCACGCCCGAGTACCAGTACACGCGCAACACGCTGATCGAGATGAACATGTCACTGGTCCGCTTCGCGGCCGGCCGCTTCCGCAGCCGCGGCCCGGAGGAGATGGAGGACATCGTCCAGGTCGGCATGATCGGCCTGATCAAGGCCATCGACCGGTTCGAGCTGACCCGTGAGGTCGAGTTCACCTCGTTCGCCGTGCCGTACATCGTCGGCGAGATCAAGCGCTTCTTCCGCGACACCTCCTGGGCGGTGCACGTGCCGCGGCGGCTCCAGGAGGCCCGGGTGCAGCTGGCCCGCGCCACCGAGGAACTGCGCAGCAGGCTGGGCCGCAACCCCACCACCAAGGAACTGTCCGAGCTGATGAGCCTGCCCGAGGACGAGGTCGTCGAGGCCCGCCTCGCGGCCAACGGCTACAATTCCGCCTCGCTGGACGCGGCCATCGGCGGCAGCGAGGACGGGGAGTCGGCCCTGGCGGACTTCATCGGCGCCGACGACGCCACGCTCGCGCTCGTGGACGACTTCCATTCGCTCGCCCCGATGATCGCCGAGCTGGACGAGCGTGACCGGCAGATCATCCATTGGCGGTTCGTCGAGGAGCTGACCCAGAAGGACATCGGAGAACGCCTCGGCGTCTCGCAGATGCACGTGTCCCGGCTGATCTCCCGCCTGCTGGCCCGCCTGCGGGAGGGCATGCTCAGCACCGCTTGAGCCCGGACGGCCCCCTCACGCGTCGGCCCGTGTACGCCCTACGGCGTTCCGGCCGGCGCGTCGCTGTGCGCGAGGCGCTCGCGCAGCGCGCCCGCGAACTCCTCGGCCCGGGCCAGCTGGGTGCGCAGATCGGCCACCCGCTGCCGGGCCGCTTCCTCGAAGCCCCGCACCCGTGCGAGGCACTCCTCGCGCTCGGCGTCGGTCAGGTCGCCGGTGTCGAGCCGGTCGGTGGCCGCCAGCAGTTCCCGCATCTCGTCCAGGGTGAAGCCCATCGGCTTCATCCGGCGGATCACCATCAGCCGGGAGACGTCGGCGTCGGTGTACAGGCGGAAGCCGCCCTGGGAACGGGCCGAGGGGACGACGAGGCCGGTCTCCTCGTAGTGCCGGATGGTGCGCAGGGACAACTCGGTGCGGGTGGCGACCTCGCCTATCTGCATGTGCTTGCCGTTCACGCCGGCGCTCCTGACGCTGCTCGTTCCTGACGGTGCCGCCTCCCGGCGGCCCGCCCATCTCAACTCTAACGTCAGGGTAGAGTTGTGGTCGTGCGGCGCTCACGCGTCCTTTCCACGCGCCCCGTCCTGCCGCAGGGGTGCACCCGAGCACGACGGGCAGCCCTTGAGATCACCGGTCGGACGAACCACGCGCCGACCTCCACGGCAGGCTCGGCGGGAAGTCCGGCGACAGCCACTGAGCCGGTCGAGGCTCAGGCGGCGGCCGTTCTGCGCCGACGGCCGCCGCCGGCTCCGGTGAGGGCGTCGATGAGCTCGTCGCGGCTCATCCTCGACCGTCCCGCGATGTCCTGCTCGGTGGCCCGCTGATAGAGCTCGGCCTTGCTCAGCTCCCGCAGTTCACCGCGCTTCGGCGGCTTCCCGCGGGAGGGGCCGGTGGCCTTCGATCCGCCGGCGGGCCGTTCGCCCCCGGATCCCTTTCTCCTCCCGGCCCGCCCGCCCTCGGCGCCCTTCGCCTTGCCGGCCCGCCCGTCCCCGGCGCCCTTCGCCTTGCCGGCCGACTGCTCGCCGCCCGTGCCCTTCGCCCGCTCCAGGCTGCCCTGGAGCACCTCCATCAGGTCTACGACGTCGGTGGCCCGCGGCGCCTCCTCCGCGACGGCGACCTCCTTGCCCTCCGCCTTGGCCCGGACCAGTTCGCGGACCTTCTCCTGATACGTGTCCTGGTAGCGGGCGGGGTCCCACGGGCCGCTGAGGGCGTCCACGAGGCGCAGCGCCATGTCGAGTTCCTTGCCCCGGCCGGCCCTGCCCGTGGGCAGCTCGGGCAGTTCCCGGACCGGGTCGCGGACCTCGTCGGCCCAGTGGAGGGTCTGGAGCACGAGGACCTCGTCCTCGGCACGCAGCGCGGTCAGGTACTGGCGGTTGCGCATGACGAAGGTGGCGATGCCGACCTTCCCGGCCTCGGCGAGGGCGGTGCGCAGCAACCCGTAGACCTTGAGGTACTCCTTGCCGCGCGGGGCCACGTAGTAGGTGCGGTCGAAGTAGACCGGTGGGATCCGGTCCAGGTCGACGAAGTTGGTGATCTCCAGGGCGCGTGAGCGGCCCGGTGCGATCTCGTCCAGTTCGTCAGGCTCGACGACGACGTACTCGCCATCGCCCACCTCGTAGCCCTTGACGATGTCGCCGGTGGCGACCTCCTCGCCGGTGCGCTCGTTGACCCGCCGGTTGCGGACGCGGTCGGAGGTACCGCGCTGCAACTGGTGGAAGTGGACGGTGTGGTCCTCGGTCGCCGTGAAGAGGCCGACGGGCACCGAGACCAGCCCGAACGTGATCACGCCTGTCCAGATCGCGCGTGCCATGGCTGTCCGCTCCCGTCCGTCCCGCCCGCACCACCCTGGCCCTCCAGGCTGACACCGGGCACTCTCTCCCGCGCGCCGGGCGCAGCACACGGGTGGGCGGCGGGGCGACAGCGCGCGGATCGGCCACCGTCGGGGTTCCCTGTGATGTGCGGGAGGCCGACCGCGCCTGCGCCCTCGGCCGTCTCCCCCACCTCACGCTGCCGATGCCGAAGCCGAACAGAGGGACACCACCCATGAGCTGTCACCTGAAGCCGATCACCCGCGAGGAGCATCTGCGCTTCGTCGCGGCCCGGCCGTCCGTGAGCCACTTGCAGACCCCCGCGTGGGGTGACGTGAAGCCGGACTGGCGGGCGGAGAGCCTGGGCTGGTTCGACGAGCGCGGCGACCTGGTGGGGGCCGGACTGGTGCTGCTGCGGCCGCTGCCGAAGTCGAAGCGGTGTCTGGCCTATCTGCCCGAGGGCCCGGTCATCGACTGGGACGCGCCCGACCTCGAACGGTGGCTCGAGCCGATGCTCGCGCACCTGAAGCGGCGGGGTGCCTTCTCGGTGAAGATGGGGCCACCGGTGGTGGCCCGGCGCTGGAGCGCCGAGGCGGTCAAGACGGCGATCGCCGACCCGGCGGCCCGGCGGCTGGGAGACGTGGAGCCCACCGAGCGGGAGCCCGGGGCGGAGGCCGTCGCCGAGCGGCTGCGCCGGATGGGCTGGCGGCGCAGCGAACCGGGCGGCAAGGACGGTTTCGCCGCCGGGCAGCCCCGCTACGTGTGCCAGGTGCCGCTCGCCGGACGGTCGCAGGAGCAGGTGCAGAACGGCTTCAACCAGCAGTGGCGCCGGAACGTCAAGAAGGCCGAGAAGGCGGGCGTCAAGGTGGTCCGGGGCGACCGCGAGGACCTCAAGGCGTTCTACGAGCTGTACGTCGAGACCGCCGAACGGGACCGATTCGTCCCGCGACCGCTCGACTACTTCGAACGGATGTGGACGGCGCTGACGGCCGAGGACCCGGACCGCATGCGGCTCTACCTCGCCCACCACGACGGTGAGGTGCTCGCGGCGGCCACGATGCTGACCGTCGGCGAGCACGCCTGGTACTCCTACGGTGCCTCGACCAGCCGTCGGCGCGAGGTGCAGCCCAACAACGCGATCCAGTGGCGGATGATGTGCGACGCCCTGGAACTCGGCGCGTCCGTCTACGACTTCCGCGGCATCACCGACACCCTCGACGAGGACGACCACCTGCTCGGGCTGCTGCGCTTCAAGGTCGGCGCCGGCGGTCGGGCCGTCGAGTACCTCGGCGAGTGGGACTACCCGCTCAACAAGGTGCTGCACAAGGCGCTGGGCCTTTACCTGTCGCGGCGCTGAACCTCCGGGAGCGGCCGGGACTCCCCGGCGCGGTGCTCGGTGACGATTCCGCCGAAGACGCTTTTCCCATCGGGCATCCGAGGGGCCGTACTCCGTGTCAGGCCGCCCGCGCCCGGTATTTCCCACCGCGCGCCAGGAGAGCGTGGAGCGACTAGGCGACGGCGAGGCCGGCCGGCAGGGCGAGGTCCACGCCGCCCAGGGCCCGCGATCGGCGCCGTGTGAAGCGGCGCCTGGGCGAACCGCGCGCCTCGCGGGCCTGGCGCTGCCGCGACCTGCACGACTCCGGCGCCGTCGTGGCCCTCGACTCCGACTGGCCCATCGCTCCGTACCCGCCGCTGGGTGTCATGGCCGACGCCCGCCACCGCCGCCCGACCCGTGACCTCAGCCGGGCGCCGCACGGCCCGGAGCAGGCCCTCACGTCGCTGGAGGCGCTGCGCGGCATGACCGTCAACGCGGCCTACGCGGCCGGCGAGGAGCACGAAACCGGACGGATCGCCGTCGGTCACCGCGCCGACCTGACCGTGCTCGCCGCCGACCCGCTCACCGTGCCGGCCACCGAACCGGCCGGCGTTCCGGTGCTGTCGACGCTCCTCGACGGCGACCCCACGCACCGTGCCGCGAGTCTGTGACGCGATCGGAGGGTTGCGGACCACCATGCGCCGGGCAGTCAGGTTCTGTCCGAGCGCATGAGGCGGGGGTGGGCGATGTCGCGGCTGCTGGTGGTGCAGAACGGTCCCGGTGGCGGGCCGGGCCGGTTCGGTGACTGGCTGGACGCGGACGGGCTGTCCCTGGACGTGGTGCACGCGTACGCCGGTGCGCCGCTCCCCCGGCACCTGGCGCACGACGGCGTCATGGTGCTCGGGGGCGGCTACCTGCCCGACGACGACGCCCGCGCGCCTTGGCTGGCGCCCACCCGTTCGCTGGTCGCCGAGGCGTTGGAGCGGGGTGCCCCCGTTTTCGGGATCTGCCTCGGCGGGCAGCTCCTCGCCCATGTCGCGGGCGGCACGGTCCGGGGCGAGCACGGCGCACCGGAGTTCGGCAGCACCCCGCTCACCCTGCGGTCCGGGGCCGGCGACGACGCGCTCCTGGCGGGGCTGCCGGAGCGGGTGACGGCCATCGAGCACCATGTCGACGCGATCACCGCCCTGCCACCGGGCGCCGTCTGGCTGATGGAGAGCGAGCGTTGCGCCCACCAGGCCTTCCGGATGGGTGACCGGGCCTGGGGCGTGCAGTTCCACCCGGAGGCGGGTGCGGACCGGATGCGGTCGTGGGACCCGGAGCGCATTCGGGCCCGGGGGCTCGACCCGGCGGAGCTGTGCCGCCGGGCGGAGCGCGACGAGCCTGCCGCCGAGGCCGTCTGGCGCGAGGTGGCCCGGCGCTTCGCCGGCGTCGTACGGAGCTGACGATCAGCCGGTGAAGGCGCCGTGGCCGGTGAAGGCCAGCTCGGCGAAGCGTTCGCCCATGCGGCGGTGGGTGGCGGGGTCCGGGTGGATGTTGTCGGGCAGGGGCAGTTCGGCCGCGTCGGCCTCGCCGTACAGCTCACGGCCGTCGAGGTAGTGCAGGTTCGGGTCGTCGGCCGCCCGCTGGGCCACGATCCGGGCCAACTCGTCCCGGATGACGTTCAGGGTCAGCTTCCCGCTCGCGCGTTCCGCCGGGTCGCCGGTGGCCACGAAGCGCAGTCGCCCATCGGCGACCCCGCTGAAGTCGGGGGCGAGCGGTCCGGGGGTGTCCTCGTGGACGGGGCACAGGACGGGTGAGACGACCAGCAGCGGGGCCGTGGGGTGGCCCTCGCGGACGGTGTCGAGGAAGCCGTGCACGGCGGGGCCGAAGGCGCGCAGACGCATGAGGTCGGCGTTGACCACGTTGATACCGACCTTGACGCTGATCAGGTCGGCGGGGGTGTCACGCATGGCCCGCGCGGTGAACGGGTCGAGCAGGGCGCCGCCGCCCAGGCCCAGGTTGATCAGCTCGACGCCGCCGAGGGAGGCGGCCAGCGCGGGCCAGGTGGTGGTGGGGCTCGCGGCGTTGGAGCCGTGGCTGATCGAGCTGCCGTGGTGCAGCCACACCCGGCGGCCCGCGTCCGGGGCCGGTTCGACGGGGGCGTCGGCGCGCAGGGCGACGAGCTCGGTGGTCTCGTTGTGCGGCAGCCAGATCTCGATGTCCTTGTCGCCCCCGGGCAGGTCCGCGAAGCGGAGGGTGCCGACCGGGCCGGGCTCGACGGACGCCGTTCCGGTGGTCATGTCGATGGTCAGGGTGCTGCCGCCCGCGACACTGCCGCTACCCGCCGGACGTCCGTCGACCAGCAGGTCGTACACGCCGTCCGGGCGCGGCGCAACGCCCGCGTAGACGCGCTTGGTGGGCAGGGTGTCCAGTTCGAGGACGGTGGCCCGGGTGCGCAGGGCCAGACGTACGCCCGAGGGCTGGGACTCGGCCATGGCCAGCTGTCCGTCGGTGTTCTGGGCGCGGGCCCGGGCGGGCAGCCGGTGCGGCAGCAGACCGTGCTCGGTGCGCTCCAGGTCGAGGGCGCCGCGGACCAGGTCCGGGGTGATCGGGGTGGTGATCCAGTCGTCTTGGCTGTGCATGTCGTCTCCGGCCGGGGTGGCGTCTCGGTACGGGGTTCAGGATGTGGGCCAGTTGCGCAGCAGGGCGTCGAGGGCGTCCACGATCCGGGTCCAGGTCTCCTGGGTGTCGGGGGCGCTGTGGCTGAAGCCGCCGCCCGTCTCGAGGCTGACGTAGCCGTGGAAGACGCTGCCCAGCAGCCGCACCGCGTGGGTCTGGTCGGGTTCCGTCAGGTCGTAGCCGCGCAGCACGGCGCGGGTCATGCGCGCGTGGCGGACGCCCGCGCTCGCCGCGGCCGTCTCGGGGTCCAGCCGCAGCTGGGCCGCGGCGTAGCGGCCGGGGTGCTCCCGGGCGTAGTCGCGGTAGACGTCCGCGAAGGCGGCGAGGGCGTCCTTCCCGGCCCTTCCGGCCAGGGCCGTGGCGGCCCGGTCGGCGAGTTCCTCCAGGGCGAGCAGGGCGATGCGGGTCTTGAGGTCCTGGGAATTGCGCACGTGCGAGTAGAGACTCGCGACCTTGACGTCGAACCGCCTGGCCAGCGCGGAGACCGTCACCTGGTCGAAGCCGACCTCGTCGGCCAGCTCCGCGCCCGCCCGCACCAGGCGTTCCGTGGTCAGCCCCACCCGAACCATAACCATCCCTCCGTTTACCTGAATCTATTATGCATTTACCTAAATCCTTTAGGCAACCTGTGGCCTGGCCCCGTTTTCTGCGGCGTCGGCGCGCGTCCGCGCCGAGGGGGCTTGAGCGCGCGCGGCGAGGGGACTCCGACCACATGTCCCGTCCTCACCTGGTCACGTTCGGGCACGGCACCGCGGGCCGCGCCGCACTGGCCGAGCTGCTGCGGGGTGCCGGTGTCTCGGCCGTGGTGGATGTCAGGACGGCGCCGGGCAGCCGCCGCGATGCCGACCTGCTGCGGGAACGGCTCGCCCGGTGGCTGCCCGAGGAGGGGTTCGCCTACCGGTGGGAGCAGCGGCTGGGCGGTTTCCGGAGGCCGGCGCCGGACTCGCCCGACGTGGTGTGGCGCAACGTGTCGTTCCGCGGGTACGCCGGCCACACCCGCTCTCCGGAGTTCGTCACCGCCATGGACGAGTTGCTGGACCGGGCGGCGCGGGAACGCACCGCGGTGATGTGCGGCGAAGCGGTGTGGTGGCGGTGCCACCGGCGTCTCATCGCCGACTTCGCCGTGCTGGCCCGCGACACCCCCGTGGAGCACCTCATGCACGACGGCCGCCTGACGGCCCACTCCCCCACCCCGGGGGCGCGGCTGCGGACGGACGGACTCCTCGTGTACGACGACGAGGAGACGGCGGCGAGACACGCGCGGTCGTAGCGGCCGGAGCACACACACGTAGAAAGGAGGCGGAGGACCATGCGGCGCGAGGACGGACACCGCGGGGCGGACGACGACCGCGACGCGGAGTCGGTCGAGTCGGTGCTCGACGAGCTCTACACGACGCCGCCGTCCGACTTCGTCCCGCGCCGCACGGAACACGCGGCGGCCGCCAGGGCGGCGGGCCGCGGGGAGGACGCCCGCCGCATCCGCGCGGCCCGCCGGCCCACGCTCGCGGCCTGGGCGGCGAACCTGCTGACACGTTTCCGGCCGGAGGAGAGCCGGCGGTTCCTGGACCTGGGGCAGGCGCTGCGCGAGGCGTACCGCACCCTGGACGCCGACGGTCTCAAGGAGCTCTCCGCGCAGCGTCGGACCGTCGTCTCCGCGCTGTCCCGGCAGGCCGCCGAACTCGCCGACGAGGCGGGGCACCGACTGTCCGAAGCGGCGCGGCGGGAGGTCGAGTCGACCCTGCAAGCCGTCCTCGCGGACTCGGACGCGGCCGCGCGATGGGCCGGCGGGCACCTGGAGGGCGCCCTCACCCCGCCGTCGGAGTTCCCCTCCGGCACCGTCCCGGCCGAACCCG
Organism: Streptomyces mutabilis; assembly: GCF_014649815.1. GTDB lineage: Bacteria > Actinomycetota > Actinomycetes > Streptomycetales > Streptomycetaceae > Streptomyces > Streptomyces mutabilis. Next base: position 221,024 of record NZ_BMTT01000003.1, read on the forward strand.
CGCCACGCGAGCGGCCTTCCCGGCCGAAAGCGCCTCCCCCGGGCCGCGCGAAAGACGAACTCGCCGAACGGCGCCGCAAACGGCAGGAAGAGCTCACCCGTGCCGAGCAGGCCGCGGAACGGGCCGCGCGGCAGGCGCGTGACCGACGGGCGGAACACGCGGACGCCGACGCCTCGCTGCGACGGACCGGCGACGAACTCCACCGGGCACGCGAGGAGATGTCCGGGGCCGAGCAGCGGCTGCGGCAGGCGCGACAGGAACTGGAGCGGGCCGAACGGGAACAGCGGGAGTCCGAAGAACGGGAACGCGTGGCGGCTCATGCCCTGGACCGGGCCGAACGGGAGGCGCATGCGGCGGCACAGAAGGTGGATCGTCTGGCCGGCCGGGTCAAGTCCGGCCGGGTCGAGTAGTACGCCCGCGCGTCTGAGTACCCGTACTCATGAGACGCCCCTCCCGTCGGGGGAGGCTTGCCGTGTCAGCCGTCCAGAGGGAGCCCAACGTGCACGTCGTCGGCCGAGTTCACAGTCCGTCAGCCGTACGCGGAGAGCGAAACGCCACATGGCCCGTCGTGGGGCTCGCACTGGCCTGCGCGGCGGCCGCCGCGGTGCTGACCGGCTGCTCCACGGAGGAGGCGACCTGCGGCGGTGGCGAGTACCCGGTCCTCGCCGTCGGCGGCACCGGCAGCGCGTGCGTCCCCAACGGCGAGGAACCGCCCGAGGGTTACACCCGTTACCCAAAGGGCAAGGTGCCCGAGCACGTCGGCGACGAGTGGGACACCTACTGGCAGACGCACACCGTAGACAAGGACGGGAACATCGTGGAGGTGCCCGAGGGTCAGTGAGCGGGGGGTGTTCGCGATCCGAACGCACACACGAGGAAATGAGGCGGGACATACCACGGTGACGGCCATACGTGGTATACCGGCCGGGCGCCGATCGGACATGGTCCCCATGTCCCGCGCCCGATGTCCCAACGTTCCTCCCGAGCCTTCACGGCCGCGAATCGAGGAGAGTCAACAGCATGTCCGAGAGTACGACGCAGCCCGCCACCGAACTGGCCTCGCAGTACAGCGTCCAGGTGACCGACGACCTGGAGCGCAACATCAAGGAGCAGGAACGCATCGGCGCGGAGATCACCGCCCTCCAGCAGCAGCTTGCCGCGCTGCAGCACGACCACGCCCTGCTGGTGAACATGCAGCAGGCGCTCGGCATCACCTCGGCGCAGTCCCAGCCGGCGACCGCGCCGGAGCCCGCCGCCGCGACCGACTCGGCCGGCGTGCCCGCACCCCGTGACGGCGCCGCCGCGGAGCCGGCCGCCGGCAAGCGGACGCGGGGCCGCAAGGCCGCCGCCGCCCCCAAGCGCGCCGCCGCCCCGAAGCCGGGTGCCAAGCCGGCCGCGAAGTCCGCGACCAGGTCGAGGTCGGCCGCGAAGTCCGCCCCCGAGCGGGCCGCGAAGTCGTCCACTAAGGCCGCCGGGAAGCCCGCGGCGAAGAAGCCGTCGTCGGGGACCGCGCCCGCCAAGCAGGCCGCCGCCCAGCCCACACTGGTCGAGCTGGTGCGCACCCACCTCACCGAACAGAGTGAGCCGCGCTCCGCCGCCGAGGTCGCCACAGCACTCGGTCGGGCGAACTCGGAACGCACCATCAAGACCACGGTCGTGCGCACCACTCTCGAGGGGCTCGTCGCCAGGAACCAGGCGCAGCGCACCAAGCAGGGCACCTCGGTCTACTACACCGCCACCGACGTGCCCGAGGCGGCGAAGCAGCCGGACGCCGGGGCGAAGACGCCGGCCGCACAGGACCGGGACTGACGGCCGCGGCACCCGGCACCGCCGGGTGGTGACCCCGTCCTCCCTCGCCGTGCGGCCGCGCGCGGCCGGAGGAGAACGGGGCGAGTATCGGTGGATGGGTGTTGTACTGCCGGTGCTCTTCGCGCTCCTCGCCGCGTTCAGCAACGCGCTGGCCACCGTGCTCCAGCGCCGGGCGGCGTTGACCGTGCCCCAGTCCCAGGGTTTCCGCCCGGGGCTCGTCGTCGACCTGTTGCGGCGGCCGGTCTGGCTCGGCGGCATGCTGGCCGTGGTCGTCGCCGGTGCGGGGCAGGCGGTGGCCCTGGCGACGGGGCCGCTGTCACTCGTACAGCCGCTGTTCGTGCTGGAGCTTCCGCTGGCGATGTTGCTGGCCTCGCTGATGACCGGCCGCCATCTGGCCCCCTCCCTGTGGCTGGCCGTGGGCGGGGTGGTCGTCGGACTGGGAGTCGCGCTGGCGTCGGCCGCGCCGGACGCCGGCCGGGACGACGTGCCTCTTGACCGGTGGCTGCCGACGCTGGTGGCCTGTGCCGGAGCGGCGGTGCTGCTGGCGGCGGCCGGTCTCAGGCGCCCCGTCGGCAAGGTCCGCGCCGGTTGCCTCGGTGCGGCCACCGCGGTGTGCTACGCGCTGACGGCGGCTCTGATGAAGGACTCCATGCACGTCCTGGACGCCGACGGCCTGACCGGCTTTCTGACCACGTGGCAGACGTACGGCTTCGCCGCGGCCGGTGTGGCCGCGGTGCTCCTGCTGGAGCACGCCATGCAGGGCGGCCCCCTGGTCGCTTCCCAGCCCGCCCTCACTTTGGGGGACGTCGCGGTGAGTCTCATGCTCGGCGTGGTCCTCTACCGCGAGGAGGTACGGGCCGGCTGGTGGGTCCTGCCGCAGTTGCTCGGGGTCGCCCTCATCGTCGCGGGGGTCCGGACGCTCGCCCGGCGAGGCGCGGATCTGCGCGAAACGAACAGGATGCCCGAAGCCACCGGCTGAGGCACAGTGGTCGCAGATCGCTGGGCGACCACGAGGAACGGCATGTCGCAGGCCACTGCTTCCGGCACCGACGGGGAGGCCCCGCCGGCCGCCAAGCTACCGCTGTTCACCCTGACGACCATGGTCGTCGGGTCGATGGTGGGTGCCGGGGTGTTCTCGCTGCCGGGGCGGTTCGCCGAGGAGACCGGCGTGGCGGGAGCGCTGGTCGCGCGGGGCAGGCGGCTGTTCTCCCCGGTGGAACTCGTGGTCCTCGCGTCTCCGCGGCCGGCGCGGTCCTGGGCGTCGTCGCGCTGGCCGCCGGATGGATCAGCCTGTGAGCCCCTTCCCTCCGTCCCCCGTCCCGCACCTCTCAGGGAGGCCGTGTGACCAGCAACGAAAGCGCCGTGCAGCCCGCGCTCGGCGTCCACTCCGAGGTCGGCCGGCTGCGCAAGGTCCTGGTGTGTTCGCCCGGCCTCGCGCACCGGCGGCTGACGCCGACCAACTCCGACGACCTGCTCTTCGACGACGTGATGTGGGTGGAGAACGCCCAGCGCGACCATGCCGCGTTCGTCGGCGAACTGCGCCGGCGCGGGGTGGAGGTGGTGGAGCTGCACGACCTGCTGGCGCAGATCATGGCGATCCCCCAGGCGAAGGCGTGGGTCCTGGACCGCAAGATCGTCGCCAACCAGGTCGGCGTCGGACTCATCGACGCCACCCGCGCCTACCTGGAGACCCTGTCGACCAGGGAGCTGGCCGAGTACCTGGTCGGCGGACTCGCCGTCGGCGACCTGCCCGAGGACTCCCGCTCCCCGTACCTCGCCCTCGCCCGCGAGTCCACCGGCGCCCGCGAATACCTGATGCCGCCGCTGCCCAACACCCTGTACACCCGCGACACCACCTGCTGGCTGTACGGCGGGGTCACACTCAACCCCTTGTACTGGCCCGCACGGCACGACGAGACCCTGCTGATGAAGGCGATCTACACCTTCCACCCCGACTTCCGGGGTTCGAAGGTGTGGTGGGGCGATCCCGAACTCGACTGGGGCCAGGCCACCTTCGAGGGCGGCGACATCATGCCGGTGGGCAACGGTGTCGTCCTCATGGGCATGGGCGAGCGCACCTCCCGCCAGGCCATCACCCAGGTCGCCGCGTCACTGTTCCGCAGCGGCGCGGCCGAGCACGTCGTCGTGGCCGTGATGCCGAAGCTGCGGTCCGCGATGCACCTGGACACGGTGTTCACCTTCGCCGACCGCGACGTGGTGACCCTCTACCCGCGCATCGTGGACGCGGTGCACACCTTCTCGCTGCGCCCCGGCGACCGGGCCCCCGGCTTCGACGTCGTCGACGAGGGCACGGCGCCGTTCGTCGACGTCGTCGCCAAGGCGCTCGGACTGTCCTCGCTGCGGGTGGTGGAGACGGGCGGCGACGCCCACGCCTCCGAACGCCAGCAGTGGGACAGCGGCAACAACGCCGTCGCGATCGAACCGGGCGTGGTGTTCACCTACGACCGCAACACCCTCACCAACGCCCTGCTGCGCGAGGCCCGCGTCGAGGTCGTCACCATCGTGGGCGCGGAACTGGGCCGGGGCCGCGGTGGCGGGCACTGCATGACCTGCCCGCTGGTACGGGACCCCGTCGACTTCTGACCGTCCCCGGAGCGCCCCGGCCGCCCGTCACCGGCAGAACCCGTACGCCTGCTCCAGCCACCGGTGCAGCGCCGTGTGCACACTGCCGGGGAGCTCGCTGAGCCGTTCGATGGCGGCCCGGTCCCCGGCGGAGGGCGCGATGCCGGCCGCGGTCAGCAGGGCGAGCAGGTCCAGTCGGCGCAGGTCGACGGGGTCGATGCGGCTGGGGACGCGTCCGGCGGGGTTGGGCGGCTGGAGCAGGAAGTCGCCGCCGGTGTCGCGGGAGCGCGCCGGGTCGGCGGCGGTCGGGGCAGTCATGGTGTGCATACCGCGGTCCTCCACTTGGTGGGTCGCCGTTCTCGACGGGAAGAGACACCGGCGCGGCGACGGCGGTTGCGGACCGGACGCCGGACCACACGGTGGATGCAATCGGCGCCTTATCGCACGAATCGGCCGGGCACGGGCTTGAGTCGGTACGCGTCCTTCTGGCGGACGACCCGGCCCGCGGTGGGGGGCGGGAAGTGGGTGCCCAGCACCAGCGTGTCCGTACCGGCCAGCGAGGCCAGCAGGGAGCGCCGGGACGACTCGGCGCGCGCCGGGTCGATGTCCACGCAACTGCCCAGTGCGGGGTGGGCGAGTTGCACGGGATGGTGGACGCAGTCCCCGGTGACGATCGCGCCGGCGCCGGGTTCGCCCACCCGCACGGTGACGTGGCCCGGTGTGTGTCCTGGGGTCGGCAGGAGTCGCAGGCCGGGTGCGAGGTCGGTTCCCTCGGCGGGGACCTCCACGGCGTCGAGGAGCCCGGCGTCCTCGACCGGGTCGACAGAGTCCCGGAACATCTGGCGCCGCGGTTCGTCCATGGCGTACCCGGCCCAGAATTCGCGCTCGGCGCGGGAGACGACGTAGCGGGCGTTGGGGAAGGTGGGGACCCAGCCGGCGTCCGTCCGCCTCGTGTTCCAGCCGACGTGGTCGGTGTGCAGGTGGGTCAGGATCACCAGATCGACGGTGTCCGGGTGGAAGCCCGCCCCGGTGAGCCGCTCCAGGTAGTCCGTGCGCAGGTTGTGCCAGGCGGGGTTCGCGCGCGTCTTGCCGTTGCCGATGCCGGTGTCGACGAGGACGCGCAGCCCGCCGGTGGTCAGGGCGAAGCTGTGGCTGCCGAGCCGCAGGACGCCGTCCTCGTCGGCGAAGTCGGGGTGCAGCCATCGCTCGCGGGTGACCACGTCCGGGGTGGCGCCGGGCAGCAGCCAGGGTCCGGTGGCGGGCGGCAGGAGGGTTTCGTCGATGCGGTGGACGGCGGTGTCGCCCACGGTCCAGGAGGGGGTCTGCATGTCGGTGCCGTCTTTCGTCGAGGCAGCTAAAAGCTATTGATTTGCGTTTGGACACCGTAGGGCCTAGGGTCTTCTAACGCAAACCATTAGCGTTAAGCGAGTGAGTGCCAGAAGGAAGGGATCCCCGTGCCCAGCCCTGAAGAGGACCGCGGAGCCGTTGTCGCGGCGACCGCCCGGCACATCCACACCGTCGTCTCGGTGCTGCGGGAGCTGGACCTCGGCGACACGCCCCCCGCCGCGGCCTTCCACGCCGACGAGGAAGGGGTGCGCCGTGCGGCCGTATGAGCTGTCCCTGACCGCGGCCGCCGACGCGATCCGCGGCCGGCGGCTCTCCCCGGTCGACCTGGTGAACTCGGTGCTGGAACGCGCCCGGGAGGTGCAGCCGGGGCTGGGCGCGTACGTGACGATCACGGCGGACCGGGCCGGCGCCGCGGCGCGCGCGGCCGAGCGGGAGGTGGCGAGCGGCCGTGTCCGCGGGCCGCTGCACGGTGTCCCCATGGGCCTGAAGGACCTGATCGACGTGGCCGGTACGGCGACCACCGCGAGTTCCCGGGTCCGCGCCGGCCACCGCGCGCAGGCCGACAGCACGGTCGCCGCCCGACTGGCGGAGGCCGGTGCCGTGCTGGTCGGCAAGACCCACACCCACGAGTTCGCCTACGGGCTGACCACGCCCCAGACGCGCAACGCCCGGGACCGGGCCCGGATCGCGGGCGGCTCCAGCGGCGGTTCCGCCGTCGCCGTGGCGGCGGGCGCGGCCACCTTCGCCCTCGGCACCGACACCGGCGGATCGATCCGTGTGCCCGCCGCGCTGAACGGCGTCGTCGGCCTCAAGCCGACCTACGGCCTCGTCCCCCGCCACGGAGTGACGTCCCTGTCGTGGTCGCTGGACCAAGTGGGCCCGATCACCCGCACCGTCGAGGACGCCGCGCTGGTGCTGGCCGCCGTGGCGGGCCACGATCCGCGCGATCCCGCCTCGACGCCCGCCCCCGTGACCGGCCACCGCCGGCCCGCGCGGGACGGCGACCTGACCGGGTTGCGCGTCGGCGTGCCGAGCACCTACTACTTCGACCACGTCGACCCGGAGGTCGAGACCGCCGTCCGGCGCGCGGTCCGGCGGCTGGCGGAGCTCGGCGCCCGTCTCGTCGACGTGGAGATCCCGATGGCACGCTACGTGCAGGCGATCCAGTGGGGCCTGATGGTGCCCGAGGCCAGCGCCTACCACGAGCGGACCCTGCGCACCGCCGCCGACCGGTACGAGGACGACGTCCGCGTACTGCTGGAGGCCGGGGAGCTGATGTCCGCCGGGGACCACCTGCGGGCCCAGCGGGCGCGGACGCTGATGCGGCGGGAGTGGGCGCGCATGCTCCGGCAGGTCGACGTCGTCGTCGCACCGACCGTGCCGCTCACCGCGGTACCGGCCGGACAGGCGTCCGTGCCCTGGCCCGACGGCACCGTGGAGGCCGTCTCGGACGCGTATGTCCGGCTCTCCGCGCCGGCCAACATCACCGGCGTCCCCGCGCTGACCGTGCCGGTGGGCGCCGACCGGGCAGGACTGCCGATCGGCATGCAGGTGATCGGGCGCCCGTTCGACGAGGCCACCGTGGTGCGGGTCGGCCACGCCTACGAACGGAGCACCGCTTGACGCAAGGTGTTTGCTTTAAGGTGTGGGCATGAGTCCCCGACCTATGGCCCGCCCCGGCGGGCGCAGTGCCCGGGTCCAGGAGTCGGTGCACACCGCCGTACGCGAACTCACCGCCGAGGTGGGCCGCGACGCGCTGACAGTGCCGCTGGTCGCCGCCCGCGCCGGGGTCACCCCGTCGACGGTCTACCGCCGTTGGGGCGACCTCCAGGAGCTGCTGTCGGACGTGGCCGTCGAACGGCTGCGCCCCGACACCGCCCCCGAGGACCACGGCGGCCTGCGCGCCGACCTGACGGCCTGGGCCGAGCAGTTCTTCGACGAGATGGCCTCTCCCCCGGGCCGCGCCTACATCCGTGACGCCCTGCTGGGTGACCCGGACGGCACCAACGCGGGCCAGTGCTCGGCCTACGCCGCCGAACAGATCGACGTGGTCCTCGCCCGCGCGGCCGGCCGCGGGGAGGCGGTGCCCGACACGGAGGCGGTGATGGACCGCGTCGTCGCGCCCGTCATGTACCGCATCCTGTTCCGTCCCGACGGGCTCGACGCCGGGTACGCGCGCCGTCTGGTGGCCGGACTGCTGGACGCGTCCGGCTGACACCGGCCGACGCGCCGCGGTCCGGGGCGCTGCTCCGTACGAGTGGTGCGTTCGTGGAGGCGGTCGTACGGTCGAGTACGGGGAACCGGGCGGAGAAAGTGACCCCGAGACGGCCGGGAGCAGACATGGGCAGGAACCCTATGAGGGCAGCGATCACGCTCTGTGCCGCCGTCGCGCTCGCAGTACCCATGGGCACGGCCTACGCGGCATCGTCGGCGCAGCACACGGCCACCGACCGGGCCGCGCACAGCCGGCAGACGCAGGACCCGGTGCTGATCGACTGCGCCTCCCAGCCCCAGGTACGGCCCGAGGCGTTCGTCCTCGCCTGCGGTGACGGCAACAGCCGACTGGTCTCCGTGCACTGGCTGCGCTGGGACGCGAACGCCGCGGTGGGCCGGGGCACCAACGCCGTCAACGACTGCGACCCCTACTGCGCCGCGGGCACGTTCCGCTCCTACCCGGTGACCGTCCGCCTCGACCAGCCGCGGGCATCGGAGGACGGTCCGGGTGAGCGGCACTACACCCGGATGACCCTCACCTACACCGACGGCAGGCCGGACGGGTTCCCGCGCACGGTGAGCTACCCCCTGTCCGGCTGACGGGGCCCGCCGCCCCGCCGGTCAGTCCGGGAGCGCCAGCCGGCAGGTGTCGCCGGGCTCGAGCCGCACCTCGCGGTCCGGCAGCCGGACGTCGATGGGCAGCGGTCCGGAGGCGGGCACGGCGATCTCCAGCCGGCCGTGCTCCAGCCGGAACCGCACGCCCCAGTGGCCCTGGTAGCGGACGGAAAACCCGTACGAGGACAGCGCCGGCAGCGGGACCGGGTCCAGCCACAGGGCGCCCGAGCGGGTCTCCAGTCCGGTCAGGCCCCGCTGGACCAGGTCGAGGGTGCCCGCCATCGCGCCGAGGTGGATGCCCTCACCGGTGGTGCCGCCCTGGAGGTCGGCGACGTCGCCCTTCAGTGCCTCCTGGCAGTAGGTCCAGGCCTCGGCGCGGCGGGCCCGGGCGAGGATCCAGCCGTGCACCAGGCCGCTGAGGGTGGAGCCGTGGCTGGTGCGGGCCAGGTAGTAGTCGACGGTGCGCTGCCAGGTCCCGTCGTCCAAGCGGTACCCCAGCCGTTCGAAGAGCGAGCGGAGTTCGGCCGGGGAGAACAGGTAGCCCAGCATCAGGACGTCGGCCTGTTTGGACGCCTGGTAGTTGTTGACGCTGTCGCCCTCGGCCTCCAGGACGCGGTCGAGGCGCCGGATGTCGCCGTACCGCTCCCGGTATCCCGCCCAGTCGAGTTCGGCGAGGCCGCCGTACCCCTCGAACTGGCTGACGACACCCCCGTGGAAGGGGACGTGGAGGGTGCGGGAGACGCTCTCCCACTGTTCGAGTTCGCCGTCGTCCAGGGCGGTGCGCTCGACGAGTTCGCGGCGGCGGGGTTCGGGCAGGTCGCGCAGCACCTCCAGGGTGCGGGCGAGGACCCAGGCCGCGGTGACGTTGGTGTACGCGTTGTCGTCGAGGCCCGGCCGGTCGGCGCCCGGGTACGCCTCGTGGTACTCGTCGGGGCCGACGACACCCCGGATGCGGTGCCGTCCCGTCTGCTCGTCCCAGGTGGCGGAGTCGGCCCAGAAGCGCGCGATCTGGAGCAGCATCTCGGCGCCCTTGGTGTGCAGGAACTCGGCGTCGCCGCTGGCCTCGCAGTACTGCCAGACGTTGTACGCGATCGCCGAGCCCACGTGGTGCTGCAGGTGCGAGTGGTCCGGCAGCCAGCGGCCCGAGTGCGGGTTCAGGTGGAGCTGCTGGGTTTCCTCGCGGCCGTCACTGCCGCTCTGCCACGGGTACAGCGCGCCGCGCCGCCCGATCGCGCGGGCCGCGGCGCGGGCCCGTTCCAGGCGGCGGTGCCGGTAGTGCAGCAGGGCCCGGGACACCTCCGGGAAGTGCAGGTTGAGGTAGGGCAGGACGAACAGTTCGTCCCAGAAGACGTGTCCGCGGTAGGACTCCCCGTGCAGCCCGCGCGCCGGTACGCCGACGTCCAGGTCGGCGGTGTGCGGGGAGAGGGTCTGCAGCACGTGGAAAAGGTGCAGGCGCAGGATGCTGCCCGCCTCGCCGGGGACGTCGAGCTCGGCCCGGCGCCACAGCTGGCCCCAGGCGGTCCGATGGGACGTCAGCAGGTCGTCGAAGCCGGGGGCGGCGGCCACCCGGTCGATGGCGGCCTGGAGGGGATCGCTGATCGCCGGGTCGCGTGAGGTGTGCAGGGCGACGACCTTGTCAACGGTGACGGTGCGGCCCGGCCGGGCGCGCAGGGTCGTGTGCTGGGTGACCCGCAGGTGCTCCCGGGCCGGGGTGACGGTCGCGCCGGCCGTCGTACGGGCCGCCAGTCCGACGCGGATGTCCGAGGTGCGGGTGCGGCAGCGCAGCCACACCGAGGTGTCGTCGGTGACGCCGGTGTGCACGTGGGTCAGGTGCCGGCCGTCCAGGTCCCGGTAGCGCGGCACCCCGGCGTTGGTGACACCGCCGTCGAGGGCCGACTCCACCTCCAGGTCCACCGCACCGGCGTCCACGGTGAACTCCGTGCGCAGCGCGCCCAGGTGAGGGTCGGCCATGTGCACCAGGCGCAGCTGGCGCACGGTCAGCACGCGCCCTTCGCCGATGCCGAAGTGGGTGAGGCGCTCCAGCACGCCCGAGTCCAGGTGCACGGTCTGCCGGTGGTCGAGCACCTCGGCGGTGTCCGGCGTGAGCCAGTCCCCTCCGGCGGTCCGGAAGCGCAGCGGCAGCCAGTTGGGGAGGTTGACCATGTCCTCGTTCTCGACCTCGCGTCCCGAGACGGCGGAGGTGAGCCGGTTGTAGCAGCCGGCCACGTAGGTGCCCGGGTAGTGCACGTCGTCCGCGACGCACTCGGGCAGCGCGCCGCGGGTGGCGAAGTAGCCGTTGCCGAGCGTGCACAGCGACTCCCGCAGCCGCTCCTCGGCCGGGTCGTAGTGGTCGTAGTCCCAGGTCGAGGGCGTCGCGGTCACTGTGAGCCGTCCCAGGTCCAGTCGGCGACCTCGGGCATGTCCACTCCGTGCTCGCGGATCCAGTCGTGGTGGCGCAGCCTGGTGTCCTCCATCCGCTGCCGTACGGCCGCCGCGCGTACCGCCAGGCCGGGAACGCGGTCGATGACGTCCATGACGAGGCGGTAGCGGTCCAGGTCGTTGCCGACCACCATGTCGAAGGGCGTGGTGGTGGTCCCGATCTCCTTGTAGCCGCGCACGTGCAGGTGGGCGTGGCCGGTGCGCCGGTAGGCAAGCCGGTGGATCAGCCAGGGATACCCGTGGTAGGCGAAGATGACCGGCTTGTCGGCGGTGAACAGGCCGTCGTACTCGAAGTCGCTCATGCCGTGCGGGTGTTCACCGCTTGGCAGCAGCCGGGCGATGTCCACGACGTTGACCACGCGCACGACGAGTTCGGGCAGGTGCTGCCTCAGGAGCTGCGCGGCGGCCAGCACCTCCTGGGTGGGGACGTCGCCCGCGCAGGCGAGCACCACGTCGGGTTCGCGGCTGCCGTCCTCGGTGCCGGCCCAGTCCCAGATGCCGGCGCCGCGCGAGCAGTGCACCCGGGCCTCTTCCATGGACAGCCAGTCGAAGCAGGGCTGCTTGCCGGCGACGATCACGTTGACGTAGTCGCGGCTGCGCAGGGCGTGGTCGGCGACGGAGAGCAGGGTGTTGGCGTCCGGCGGCAGGTAGACCCGTACGGCCTCGGGGCTCTTGTTCAGGATGTGGTCGACGAAGCCGGGGTCCTGGTGGGAGAAGCCGTTGTGGTCCTGGCGCCAGACGTGAGACGTGAGCAGGTAGTTGAGGGAGGCGACGGGGGCGCGCCAGGGCAGGCGGCGGGTCACACGCAGCCATTTGACGTGCTGGTTGACCATCGAGTCGACGATGTGGACGAAGGCTTCGTAGCAGGAGAACAGTCCGTGCCGGCCGGTGAGGAGGTAGCCCTCCAGCCAGCCCTGGCAGATGTGTTCGGACAGGATCTCCATGACGCGGCCGTGCCGGTCGAGGTCCTCGTCGACGGGCAGGGTCCGTTCCTGCCAGGCCTTGCCGCTGGCGCCGTAGACGGCCTGGAGACGGTTGGAAGCGGTTTCGTCGGGGCCGACGAGGCGGAAGTCGCGCCGGTCGGCGGTGGCGGCCATGACGTCCCGCAGCAGGTCGCCGAGGACCCGGGTGGGCTCGTGCGTGGTCGCACCGGGTTCGTCGACGGGGACGGCGTACTTCTCCAGCGGGGGCATCGGCAGCTCGCGCAGGAGGAGACCGCCGTTGGCGAAGGGGGTGGCGCCGAGGCGGCGGTGGCCCTCGGGGACGGCGGCCAGGACTGCGGGGCGTGGCGCTCCGGTGTCGTCGAAGAGTTCGTCGGGCCGGTAGGAGCGCAGCCACCGCTCCAACTGACGCAGGTGGTCGGGGTTGGTGCGTACCGCGGACAGGGGGACCTGGTGGGCGCGCCAGGTGTTCTTCACGGGCAGGCCGTCGACCTCGGCCGGGCCGGTCCAGCCCTTGGGGGTGCGCAGCACGATCACCGGCCAGCGCGGGCGGCTCGTCGCGCCGTCCTCACGGGCGGCGCACTGGATCGCGGCGATGCGGTCGAGGGCGGTGTCCATGGCGTGGGCCATCGCGCGGTGGACGGCGGCCGGGTCGTCGCCGGTTACGTGGATCGGGTCGTGGCCGTAACCGCGCAGGAGGTCGTCCAGCTCGGCCTCCGGAAGACGGGCGAGCACCGTGGGGTTGGCGATCTTGTAGCCGTTCAGGTGCAGGATCGGCAGGACCGCGCCGTCGTTGACCGGGTCGAGGAACTTGTTGGAGTGCCAGGACGTCGCCAGCGGCCCCGTCTCCGCCTCGCCGTCGCCGATCACGCAGGCGACCACGAGTCCGGGGTGGTCGAAGGCGGCACCGTAGGCGTGCGAGAGCGCGTAGCCGAGCTCGCCGCCCTCGTGGATGGAGCCCGGCGTCTCGGGTGCGACGTGGCTGGGCACGCCGCCGGGGAACGAGAACTGCTCGAACAGCCGGGCCATGCCGGTGGCGTCCCGGGTGATGTCCGGGTAGGTCTCGGTGTAGGAGCCCTCCAGCCACGAGTTGGCCAGGACGGCGGGACCGCCGTGCCCGGGTCCCCAGACGCAGAGCGCGTCGAGGTCACGGGCCTTGATCACCCGGTTGAGGTGGGTGTGGACCAGGTTGAGGCCGGGTGAGGTCCCCCAGTGACCGAGCAGGCGCGGTTTGACGTGTTCGGGACGCAGTGGCTCGGTGAGCAGGGGATTGGCCATGAGGTAGATCTGACCGACGGAGAGGTAGTTCGCGGCGCGCCAGTGGGCGTCCAGGCCGGCCAGCTCCTCGTCCGTGAGCCCGGAGGGCGCCTGCTGCGTGTCGACGGACATCGGGGGTCCTTTCCGCGTCGGGACAGCGATCGGGCCACGCGGGCACGGAGGTGCCCGTGCACATCCCAACCCTGCGCAGAGCGGTCGGGTACCCGGCAGGACCGTTCGGGTCACGTCGGTCACCGGACGGGGCCGACTGCGGAATGGCACGGCCGCCACCGGCGCCGACCCCGGTGCCGACCGTGCTGAGGCACCGTGTACCCCAACTTCCGTCGGACACGCAGTCGTTGCACAAGCCTGCACCGGTTGTGGCCGCCGCCACGGAGGGGGCGCGAGCGGGGCCGACACCGACACTCCCCACTCGATACCCCCCTGGGTATATCTGTTACCGTGGCGATGGATACCCCAGGGGGTAATCGGAAAGGAGAGTGTGCCGTGTTCTTTGTCGACGCCCTGGAGACCGAGGGCCTGGGCAACCGCAGCTACCTGGCGGGCGGTGCCCGCGCGGCCGTGGTCGTGGACCCGCCGCGGGACATCGACCGGGTCATCGCCGAGGCCGCGCGGCGCGGGGTGCGGATCGCCGCCGTCGCCGAGACCCACGTCCACAACGACTACGTCACCGGCGGCCTGGAGCTCGCCCGCCTCACCGGCGCGCGCTACCTGGTGCCGGCCGGGGCGGAGGTGGCGTACGCGCGGGCGGCGGTGGCCGACGGGGACGCGGAGCCGGTCGACGAGGACCTGGAGCTGCGCGCGGTGGCCACACCCGGTCACACCCCGCACCACACCTCGTACGTCCTCGAGGAGTCGGGCCGGGCGGTGGCCGCCTTCACCGGTGGCTCGCTGCTGATCGGCGGCGTGGGCCGACCGGACCTGGTCGAGCCCCGGCTGACCGAGGAACTGGCCCGCGCGCAGCACGCCTCCGCGCACCGCCTCGCGGACCGGCTGGACGACGAGGTGGCCGTGTTGCCGACGCACGGATTCGGCAGTTTCTGCTCCTCCTCCCGGGACGGCGGCGAGCACAGCACCATCGGCGCCGAGAAGGCGGCCAACCCGGCACTCGCGCAGGACGTGGAGACCTTCGTGGCAAAGTTGCTGGCGGGACTGGACGACGTGCCCGCCTACTACGCGCACATGGCTCCGGCGAACGCGGACGGACCCGCCCCCGTGGACCTGACCGAGCCCCGCCGTGCCGATGCCGACGAGATCGCCCGGCGACTGGCCGCCGGTGAGTGGGTCGTGGACCTGCGCGACCGGGTGGCCTTCGCCGCCGGGCACGTGGCCGGGTCGTTCAACTTCGAGGTCGACGGACGGCTCGCGACCTATCTGGCGTGGATGATCCCGTGGGGCAAGCCGGTGACACTGCTCGCGGGGAGTGCCGCGGACGTCGCCCGCGCGCAGCGGGAGCTGGCCCGGGTGGGCATCGACCGGCCGGCCGCGGCGGCGGTCGGCTCCCCGGCCGACTGGGTCGTGGACGGCGCCCGGCCGGCCTCGTTCCGGCGGGCCACGTTCGCCGAACTGGCCGCGGCACGGCACGATCGAGCCGACGTGGTGGTGGTCGACGTGCGCCGGGACAGCGAGCGGGCGAACGGCTGGGTCGAGGGCAGCGTGCACATTCCCGTCCACGAGATGCACCGGCGCCTGGCCGAGGTCCCGCCGGGCACGGTGTGGGTGCACTGCGCCGGCGGCATGCGCGCGGCCGTCGCCGCGTCCGTCCTGGACGCCGCGGGCCGCGAGGTGGTCGCGGTCGACGACGGCTTCGCGGCGGCGGCGGACGCCGGACTGCCGCTGGCCACGCCGTCGGACGGCCGCGCCGCATGACCGTGCTCGTCCTCGCCCTGGCGGCCGGTGCCGTGGCCGGCCTGTCCCTGGGCGCGCTGGGGGCGGGCGGGAGCATCCTCACCGTCCCCGCGCTGATCTACCTGCTGGGCTTCACCCCGGCCGCGGCGACCACCGCGAGCCTGGTCGTCGTGATCGTCTCGTCGGTCACCGCACTGGTCGCCCACGCACGGGCCGGTGCGGTGCGCTGGCGGGCCGGGCTGGCGTTCGCCGCGGCGGGACTGCTGCCCGCCGCGGGGGCCGGCGCGCTGTCCGCGCGGATCTGCGGGACGGTACTGACGCTGGCCTTCGCGACGCTGGCCGCACTGGCCGGACTGCGCATGCTGCGCCGCCGCGAACCCCGCGAGGGCGGCTCCGTGCCGGGCGTCCGGGCGGCGGTGGCCGGGGCCGGGCTGGGAGCGGTGACCGGGTTCCTCGGGGTCGGCGGCGGTTTCCTGGCGGTACCCGCGCTGGTGACGGTGCTGGCCGTGCCGATGGGCGCGGCGGTGGGCACGGGCCTGCTGGTCGTGACGGCCAACGCGCTGGTGGCCTTGGCGGCCCGGGCGTACTCGGGCGTACACCTGGATCTCACGCTGCTCCTGCCGTTCCTCGCGACGGCCGTCCTGGGCGCGTGGGACGGGAGACGGCTGGCCGCCAAGGTGTCCAAGGGGACGCTGCGGCGCGTGTTCGGCGCCGTGCTGCTCGCCGTCGCCCTGGCGATGTGCGTCGCCGCGGTGCCGTGACCGGCCCGGCGGGCCTGACCGGTCAGGCCAGGGAGAGGAACAGCTTCTCCAGGCGGGCCCGCATCTGGGCCGAGTCCCGCATCTCGGGGTCGTCACCGGTCATGCACTGCTGCAGCCCCGTGGCGATGATCGAGAATCCGGCCCGGTCCAGGGCCCGGGAGACGGCGGCGAGCTGGGTGACCACGTCCTCGCAGTCGCGCCCCTCCTCGATCATCCGGATGACTCCCGCGAGCTGCCCCTGGGCGCGCCGCAGCCGGTTGAGTGCCGACTTCAGCTCGTCGGCCGACATGTCGAGTTCCACGCTTCCTCCTCCACCGGGCCCATATACCCCCACGGGTATCTTACCCGCGGGTCGCACCAACGAGAAAGGTTCAGCCATGACCACCCGTACCGCACCGGCCACCGCCCTGACCCCGGAGCAGGCGGCGCATCGCCTGGACGAGTTCACCGTCGTCGACGTCCGCTCCCCCGGCGAGTACGCCGGCGGCCACCTGCCAGGGGCGCACAACGTACCGCTGGACCGACTGGACGAGGCCTCCGACGCACTGACGGCGGCCACCGCGCGCGGGTCGCTGCTGCTCGTGTGCGCCTCCGGGAACCGGTCCGCGCGGGGTTGCGCCCGGCTGGCGGCGCGAGGCGTCGAAGCGGCCACCCTCGAAGGCGGCACGAGCGCCTGGGCGGCGGCGGGCCACTCCGTGGAGCGGCCGGCCGCCGCCCGTACGCCGTGGCCGATGGACCGGCAGGTGCGCCTCGCCGCCGGCTCGCTCGTCGCCCTGGGGTTCCTGGCCGGCCGCGCCTGGCGTCCCGCCCACTGGCTGTCCGGCGCGGTCGGCGCGGGCCTGGTGTTCTCCGGGGCGGCACCTGCGGCATGGCGGCGGCGCTGGCCCGGCTGCCGCACAACCGAGCCGCCGGGAGCGCCGTCCCGTTCGAGGAGACACTGACGCGGCTGGCCGGCTGAGCCGAACCACCTCACGACGGTGGGCGCCGACCCCTTCGAGGTCCGGCGCCCGCCGCCATTTTGCATGTCGTGCATCTTTGCATACCATGCAACTTATGAGGGAGAAGGGTGCCGCGGGGGGCGGCCTGCGGGAGCGGAAGAAGCGGGCCACGCGTGCCGCTCTCGCCGAGGCCGCGGTACGGCTCGCCGCCGAGCACGGGGCGGAGAAGGTCACCGTGGAGGCGATCAGCGCCGCGGCCGGAGTCTCGGTGCGCACCTTCTTCAACTACTTCGACACGCGGGACGACGCCTTCGTCGTCATCGACGCGGACGCGGGCGCCCGCATGCGGCGTGCCGTGCTCGACGCACCGGCGGGCCTCTCCCCGCTGGAGGTCCTGCGCGGGGCCCTGGCGGCTGAGCTCGCCGAGGCGGAGCAGCAGCACGAGCTGTGGCGGCTGCACGCCGAGGTGCTGCACGCCTCACCGCACCTGCTGGCCCGGGGCGTCGGGGCGCACATGGCGGCCGAGGCGGAGCTGGCCGAAGCGATCGCCGAGCGCCTCGGCGACGCGGGCGGCGGCATCTACCCGCGGCTGCTGGCCGCGGTGGCCGGTACCGCGGTGCGCACCAGCGTGGACCACTGGTCGGCCCACCAGGAGGAAGCCGCGTTCCTCGACGTCTTCCACGAGGTGTTCTCCCTCCTGGCCGCCGGTCTCCCGGCCCCTCCCGCGTAACCGCCCGCAGCACAGCCTCCGCACCACCTCCAGCGCGCCGGGCGCCGGCGCGAATCGTCAGTCCACCACCGAAAGAGATGCCGTGACCGCAGCTCAGGCGCCCGCCGACGCGCCGCCGACCTCCATGAACCAACGCCAGATACTCCAGGCCATGTCCGGCCTGATGGCCGGCATGTTCGTCGCCATCCTGGCGGGCACCGTCGTCTCCAACGCGCTGCCGACGATCATCGCCGACCTGGGTGCCAGCCAGTCCTCCTACACCTGGGTCGTCACCGCCGAACTGCTGGCGATGACCGCCACCGTGCCCCTGTGGGGCAAGCTGTCCGACCTCTTCAACAAGAAGCTGCTGCTCCAGCTCTCGCTGCTGATGTTCGTGATCGGTTCGCTGCTGGCGGGCTTCTCGCACGACACAACGCTGCTGATCTTCAGCCGGGTCGTCCAGGGCATCGGCGCGGGCGGCCTGACCGCGCTCGCGCAGGTCGTCATGGCCGCCATCATCCCGCCGCGCGAACTGGGCAAGTACTCCGGCATCTTCGGTGCCGTCTTCGCCGTCGGCACCGTGGCCGGGCCGCTGATCGGCGGCGTGCTGGTCGACACCGACTGGCTGGGCTGGCGCTGGTGTTTCTTCATCGGCGTGCCGTTCGCGCTGCTGGCGATCTTCCTGCTGCAGCGGACTCTGAAGCTGCCTACCGTGAAGCGCGAGGTGAGGATCGACTGGCTCGGCGCCTTCCTGATCGTCGCCGGTGTCTGCGCGCTGCTCATCTGGGTCTCCCTGGCGGGCAACCGGTTCGACTGGGCGTCCTGGCAGACCGCCGCGCTCGTCGTCGGCGGTGTGGTGCTACTGGGCCTGGCGGTCCTCGTCGAGGCCCGTACCACCGAGCCGGTGATCCCTCTCGGCATCTTCAAGAACCGCACGGTCACCCTGACCACGGTCGCCAGCCTCCTGGTCGGTGTCGCCATGTTCGGCGGGACCGTCTTCCTCTCGCAGTACTTCCAGGTGTCCCTGGGCAAGTCGCCTACCGTCGCCGGTCTGATGAGCCTGCCGATGATCCTGGGTCTGCTGGTGTCGTCCACCGTCGCCGGGCAGCTCATCAGCCGGACCGGCAAGTGGAAGGGCTACTTGGTGGCGGGCGCGGTCATCATGACCTCCGGCCTCGCGATGCTCTCCCTCATCGACGCCGACACCCACTTCGGTCTGCTCAGCGTCTACATGGCCGTCCTCGGTATCGGCGTCGGCATGCTGATGCAGAACCTGGTGCTCGCCGCGCAGAACGACGTCCCCGCGGCCGAGCTGGGTGCCGCGACCTCCGTGCTGTCCTTCTTCCGCAGCATGGGCGGCACGATCGGCACCAGCGTCCTGGGCGCGATCCTCGCCAACCGGGTCGCGAGCGAGATGACCAAGGGCCTGGAGAAGGCGGGCGCCACCGGTGCCGCCGAGGGCGGCTCGGGCGGCGGCCACGGGGCCGTCCCGGACATGAAGGCGCTGCCCGCCCCGATGCGGGAGATCGTGCAGCACGCCTACGGCGTCGCCACCGCCGACCTGTTCCTCGTGGCCACCCCGTTCGCGCTGCTGGCGCTGGTCGCCGTGGTCTTCATCAAGGAGAAGCCGCTGAAGACCACCAGCGGCATGGAGCGCCTCGCCGAAGAGGCCGGCGAGGCCGCTGCCGCCCCGGCCGACAAGGACCCGGCGGCCCCCGTCGCCTGAGGCTCCCGACACCCCGCACAGCGGGGCCGCTCGTCCGGTCCGGACGAG
Organism: Streptomyces mutabilis; assembly: GCF_014649815.1. Taxonomy (GTDB): domain Bacteria; phylum Actinomycetota; class Actinomycetes; order Streptomycetales; family Streptomycetaceae; genus Streptomyces; species Streptomyces mutabilis. The sequence continues at coordinate 240,280 of NZ_BMTT01000003.1, forward strand.
CGGCCCCGCTGCCGTGTACGGCGTCGGCCGCGGGCCACCACGACCGAACCGGCCCACCCCTCCCCCGCCCCGTGGATCATGTGCGGGGACACCGCGGCTCGCCGGACGGAAAGGCGGTCCTGCGGTCAGATGCCGAAGGGAGCCGCGTAACGGACGGTGCCGGCCGGCAGCGGGTGGCCGGCGTCCAGGGTGAGGGCCATGAGGGCCTCGTCGGGGACGTCGATGCCGATGCCGATGCCGTGGGCGGAGGCACGGCCGAAGCCGAACCGGGGGTAGTACTCGGTGTGTCCGAGCACGACGACGTGGTGTTCGCCCATGCGGCCGGCCGCGGCGAGTGCCGCGCGGACGGCCGCGGAGCCGGCGCCGGTGCCCTGGTGGTCGGGGAGCACGGCGACGGGTGCCAGGCAGAGAGAAGGGCTGTCGCCGATGTGGCACCGGGTCAGCAGGGCGTGACCCGCGGGGCGGTCGTCGTCGTCCACCGCCACGAGGGACAGGCCGTCGATCCAGGCCCCGGGGTCGGCGCGCAGCGCGTCGACGAGGGCGGCCTCCTCGGGCGTGGGGAAGGCGGCGCGGACGATGTCACGGATGGCGGGGATGTCGGCGCCGGTCTCGGCGCGGGTGTTCCAGGTGTGCGACATGACGGGGATGAGGATCCGTTCCTGGGTTGCGCTCGTCTGGGTCAGGCCGTGGCCCGGGACGTGAGGGAGACCCGGGCGCCGCGAAGCGCGGCTTCGGACACGGTCATCGACCTCACCTCCCTGTCCTCCCGATTCATCGTCGAACGCGAACGGCCGCCAGTCCACCCGTGCGGCACCGGCGTCATCACCCGCCGGCGTGGGGCTGGTGTCGCGCCTTCGTGGTGGTCAGTCACGACCAGCGGTTCCTGCACGAGATCGGCGTCGACCGGTGGCTGCGGCCGGCCGACGGGGAGCTGACGGAGACGGGGGCTCCCGAGGTGTGAGCCGAGGGAGGGGACGAGCCGGCAGGGTCGTGGCCGCCGAGGCCGGCCGCCGCTGCGCCGGGTGGCGTTCCTTGCACCCGCGGGGCATCGGACGGCAGGCTTCGGGTGTGGCCACTTTGCTGATCGTGCATCACACGCCGTCGCCGAACTGTCAGGCGATGCTGGAGTCCGTCGTGTCCGGGGCGACCGCCCCGGAGATCGAGGGCGTACGGGTGGTCCGGCGCGCGGCGCTGGCGGCGACCGCGGTCGACGTGCTGCAAGCCGACGGGTACGTGCTGGGCACGCCGGCCAACCTGGGTTACATGTCCGGAGCGCTGAAGCACTTCTTCGACCAGGTCTACTACCCCTGCCTGGACGGGACGCGGGGCCGACCGTTCGGCTACTACGTGCACGGCGGCAGCGACACCACCGGGGCAGTGCGCGGCATCGAGGCGGTCACCACGGGCCTCGGCTGGCAGCGCGGGGCGCCGGCGGTGACCGTGGCCGGCGAGCCCGGCAAGGCCGATCTGGAGGCCTGCTGGGAGCTGGGGGCCGCGCTCGCCGCCGGGTTGATGGACTGACCGAACGCAGGGGTGAGGGTTCCGCCTCCCCACCGCGTCACGGGTCACCCGCGGGTGCGACGGGCGGCGTTCACGTCGGCGGCCAGTGGACCGCGAGGCCGGTCATCCTCCCGTCGGCCCGCCCGTGAGCGTGCCGAGGAACCGGACGTGCGGGCGTCCGCCGGGTCCGGTGCCGGCCACCTCGGCGCGCACCCCGTACACCTCGGCGACCAAGTCCACGGTCAGGACCTCGGCGGGGCCGCCCGAGGCCACGACCCGTCCCTCGGACAGCACCACGAGGTGGTCGCAGTACATCGCCGCGAGGTTGAGGTCGTGCAGCGCGACGACGCTGGTCGTGGGCAGGGCGGCGACCAGGGCCAGTACGTCGAGCTGATGCTGGATGTCGAGGTGGTTGGTCGGTTCGTCCAGCAGGAGTTCGCGCGGCCGCTGGGCGAGGGCGCGGGCGATCTGGACGCGCTGGCGTTCACCGCCGGAGAGGGTGTGCCAGAGCCGGTCCGCCTGTCCCGTCAGGTGGGTGCGTGCCAGGGCTTCGGCAACCGCTTCCTCGTCGACGGCGGACGCCGGCGCCCAGGCGCGCCGGTGCGGGATGCGGCCCAGGCGTACGACGTCCAGCACGGTCAGTTCGACCTGAGTGTCGGCCTGTTGCTCGACCACCGCGACCCGTCGGGCGACGTCCCGGCGGCCCATCCGGTCCAACGGCCGCCCGTCCAGCGTGACGGCACCGGAAGCGGGGGCGAGCACGCCCGCCAGAAGCCGCAGCAGGGTGGACTTGCCCGAGCCGTTGGGGCCCAGCAGTCCGGTCATGGCGCCGGGCCGGGGGCTCAGGTTCACGCCGTCCAGGATCAGCCGTCCGCCGGCGGCGCGGGAGACCCGTTCCGCCCTCAGGGTCACCGTGCCCTCCTGGTGCGGTACAGCACGAGGACGAAGGCGGGCACGCCGATCAGCGAGGTGACCACGCCCACGGGAACCTCCTGCGGTTCGAGGACGGTACGGGCCAGGGTGTCGACCCACACCAGGAAGACCGCCCCGGCCAGCGCGCACACCGGCAGCAGCCCGGCGTGCCCCGGGCCGGTCAGCGCCCGCACCGCGTGCGGCAGCACCAGGCCGACGAAGCCGATGGCGCCCACAGAGGCCACCAGCGTGGCGGTGAGCAGCGCGGTGGCGCACAGCAGCACCAGCCTGGTCCGGGTAACCCGGACGCCGAGCGTGGCAGCCGCGTCCTGGCCGAAGGCGAAGGCGTCCAGCGTCCGGGCGTACCCGAGGCAGACGGCCAGTACCAGCACCAGTACTCCGGCACCGGTCCACACGTCCGTCCAGCCGGCGCCGCCGAGCGAGCCGAGCAGCCAGAACAGCACGCCGCGGGTGGTCTCGGCGTCGGCCGCGGTCATCACGACGAACGAGGTGAGCGCGGAGAACAACTGCATCGCCGCCACGCCGGCGAGGATGACCCGGTCCGTGGTGCCGCCGAGGCTGTGGCTGAGCAGCATCACGAGCGCGAAGGAGCATACCGCCCCGGCGAACGCCCCGCCGGACACGGACAGCGCGCCGCCTCCGACGCCGAGTACGACGACCAGCACCGCGCCGGTCGAGGCGCCGGAGGAGACGCCCAGCACGAAGGGGTCGGCGAGCGGGTTGCGCAGCAGGGACTGGAGCACGGCCCCGCACACGGCGAGTCCGGCGCCGCACACCGCCGCCAGGAGGGTGCGGGGCAGCCGCAGGTCCCAGACGATGCCGTCCCGGATCGGGGTGACGTCGGTGGTGCCACCGCCGAGGTGGGCGACGACCACGGACCACACGTCGCCGACGCCGATGTCGGCCGGGCCGATGGTGACGGCGACGGCGACGGAGGCGCACAGGGCGACGATTCCGGCCGCCGCCCACGCCGGGTGCCGGCGGCCGGCCGCACGTGTGCCGGGGGTGCCGGGGGCCACCCGGCCGACGGCCGTCACTTGGTGAGGCCGTAGGCGCGCAGCGCGGCCGCGAGCTTCTCGACGCCCTCGACGGTGCGGACGGTGGGGTTCATGGCCTGCCCGCTGAGCAGCACGTACCGCTTCTTCCTGACCGCGGTCATGTTCCTGGTGACGGGGTCGGACTCCAGGAACTCGATCTTCTTCGCGGCGGTCTCCGCAGTCTGGGACCTGCGGGTGAGGTCTCCGAGGACGAGGACGTCGGGATCGCGGTCGGCGACGGTCTCCCAGCCGACCTGCGGCCACTCCTGGCGGGTGTCGTCCATGACGTTCTCCGCGCCGACCGCGCGGGTCATCACGCCGGGGGCGCCGCAGCAGCCCGCCAGGTACGGCGAGGTGGAGTTGGCGAACCAGTACATGACGGTGACGCCGGAGGCGTCGATGCCCTTCGTGGCGCTGTCGATCCGGGCCTTCAGGCCGGCGACCAGCTTCTCCCCGCGCTCCTCCACGTCGAAGATCCGGGCCAGGTCGCGGACTTCGGTGTAGACCGCGTCCATGGTCAGGGGCTCGTCGCGGACGCCGTCGCCGTCGCCGCTGTTGTCCTTGCCGGCGCAGTCGGACGGGGACAGGTAGGCCGGTACGCCGAGCTGGGCGAACCGCTCGCGGGTGGCGACGCCGCCGGGGCCGAGCGTGGAGGCGAAGGAGGCGGCGACGAAGTCGGGGTCGGCGTCCAGGACGGTCTCGAAGGACGGCATGTCGTCGGCGAGCCTGGGCACGCCGGCGTTCGCCTTCTGCAGGCCCTTCATGACCGGGTCGGTCCAGGTGGCGGTGCCCGCCATGCGGTCGGCGAGGCCGAGCGAGAGCAGGATCTCGGTGGTTCCCTGGTTCAGGGAGACCGCCCGTCGGGGTGGCGAGGTGACCTTCACCTCGTGTCCGCAGTCGTCGACCGTGCGTGGGTATCCGCTGGCCGCGGCTGGTGCGGCGGCGTCGTGGTGGGCCGCGCCGGCCCCGCAGCCGGACGCGAGCAGGGCGCCGGACAGCAGCCACGGGACGAGGGAGCGGAGGGGACGGCGAGGGCCGGTGGGACGGTCGGAGCCGACGGGGCACGCTGCGGACAAGGAAGATCCTCTGGCGTCGAGGGCTCATGCGCGAAGCCCGTTCGTACGGTGCGGCCCGCGCCGTACGCGGCGCGGGTGCCAGCAGGTCTTCGGACTCGGGTTCGACCGGACGGGACGCCTTCCCGGACGGCTTGTGCCGCCAGTGGCCCGTGTCCCGCCCGTCCCCCTCACCGCTGCGCGTCAGTTCCGGATTCGCACCGGATTCCCTGACCCACCAGGTGGGTTCGACTGGCTCCCGCAAGCTACCACAGGGCCAACGGGCGGCCGGGGGCGGCCGTCCGCCCGACCGCCCCCGGCACTGTCCGTCCGTGCGTCAGCTCTCGGGCACGAGGACGGTGTCGATGACGTACACGTCGGCGCTGGCCGGCCTCCTCCGAGCCGGACGTGGTCGGCTTCGACTTCTGCAGCGTCTCGAAGGAGCCGTTCTCCAGGTCTTCGGCGCGACCCTCCGGCCCACGACGTGGTAGGTCAGGATGCCGGTGAGCATCTCCTAGTCGGCGAGCACCCTGTCCAGGTCGGCACGGGGAATCCGGAGCCGGCCCGGCCCCGGGTTGGCCGATCGACTGAAGACGTTGCGCTGCTGAGCCTGCGACCTGCTTCTGTTCCGGGAGCTGAGAGCCGCTCAGAGGGGCGTCGCGGCGCCGAGGATGAGGAACATCGTGACGGCGGCGTTCGCCGACGACATCGCCGACACGGCGGTCCCGGCGGCCGCGGCCCACGCCGCCAGGCCCACCGAGGTGAACAGCGAGGGCCAGGTGCGGACCGCGGGAGCGGGGCCCAGCAGCGCCGCCACCCGACGCGGCACCGGGCCGGGTGCCGCGAGCCCGGCGAGCGTGGCGACCGGGGTGCCCCGGGAGACGAGGGCCGCCTTGCCGATGGCCGTCGCCACCGCGCGGCGGTTGCCGACCGCCCGCGCGGCCGCCTCGTCCGCCCACCGCTCCGCCGTGTAGGCCACGGCGGTCCGCAGGGGCCGCAGGAACGGATTGGCCAGTGCGGCGAGCCGGACGGCGAGCAGGAAGCGGTGGTGACGGGCGGCCAGGTGAGCCCGTTCGTGGGCGAACAACGCGCGGCGCTCGGCCGGTTCGAGGCGGTCGAGCAGGGCCGTGCTCACCACCACCCGGTCCCGGCGCCCGCCGGGCAGCGCGTACGCGTAGGGCACGTCGTCCGGCAGCACGGCCACCCCCGTGCCCGGCAGGCCGGCCAGGGCACGGTGGGCGCGGCGGCGCACCCTGCCGTGCCGCCACAGGGCCCGGGCCGAGGCAGCGACCACGGCGCACAGCGCGGGGATCGCCGCCTTGCCGACGACCTCGTCGTACGGCACCGCCGCCCGCACCTCGGGGTCGGACCAGCCGTCTGGCAGGGGGTTGCCCGGCAGCTGAGCGGTACCGACCACCATCACCAGGGCCAGGCACACCGTGCTGCACAGGGCCATCACCGCGGCCACCGCGGTCAGGAGCCTGGTGGCGGTCCGCGGGTGCAGATGCTGTTCGGCCAGCCGGGCGATCGGCCACGCCGTCAGCGGCAGGACCAGCGGCAGGAAGACGAAGACCCCCATGCGACGTCAGCCGTCCCCCGCGTCGGGCAGGTGCCCCAGCAGCTCTCGCAGCAGCCGCTCGTCGTCCGCGTCGAGGCCGGTCACGAAGCTGGCCAGCACCGCTCCCCGGTCGCTCTCCGCGTCCAGGACCTTGCGCATCTTCCGGGCGGCCAGACCCGCCTGGTCCGAGGCGGGTGTCCAGGCGAAGGACCGGCCCACGCGCTCACGGTCGACCGCGCCCTTCTCCAGCAGGCGGGTCAGGATCGTGATCACCGTGGTGTAGGCGAGGTCGCCGCCCAGGTGCTCCTGCACCCAGCCGGCCGTCGCGGGGCCGTCCGCCTCGCGCAGCGCCGACAGCACCAGTGCCTCCAGCTCGCCCTGGCCTCGCCGCCGCGGGCGCCGGTGATCCGTCACGGCCCGCCTCCTTCCGCCGCAGTCCCTGTTCCGAGGCGACATCGTATAGACCACCCGAGGGGCACTGGCCGCCGTCTCCCTCTCCGTCCTTGCCGGCCGGCTTCTCCTGGCGCCCCGCCCCCCCTGCGCCAGTCCCATCGGCCGCCCTGGACCGGTCCGCCCCCCGCTGAGCCAGTCCTCCACGCTGAGGCCGGTCTCCGCCGCCCTGGGCCGGTCAGCCCTCCGTGGCGCAGCAGCCGCCCGTGGCGCCGGCCTCCGGGACCGTGCCGAGGCGGCAGAAGCAGGAGGCGTCGACCGGTACGTCCGCCAGTGCCGTGGCCAGCCCGAGCTGCTGCGCCACGATTCGTGCCTCCGCCTCCCTGCCCAGGCGCACCAGGCACTCGTGGAGTCCGTGCAGGGACCATACGTTGCCGGGGTGCTGCAGGGCGCGCGGCAGGGTGTCGTCCAGGCCGAGGTCGGCACGGTAGACCGCCTCGGCCTCTTCGACGCGGCCCTGCTCCAGGAGCAGGGCGCCGTAGGCGTGCCGGGTGGGCTGCATCCAGCCCCACGGCTCGTCGTAGGGGAGGTTGTCGTCCAGTTCGACCGACCGTTCCAGGGCCGCGAACGCGGCGGCGTGGTCGCCCTTGCGGTACTCCAGTTCGCCGTCGAGCATGGCGGAGGCGATGGCGAGGATGTCTGCGCAGGTGTTGTTGAACAGTGTGCGTGTCCCGGGCACCCGGGCGACCGCCTCGCGGAACAGCACGCGTTCGGCCTCGGCCTCGTCGACCCTGCCGGTGGCCGAGAGGGCGACCCCGCGGGCGTAGTGGATCATCGCGGTCGTCACGCAGTACAGGCGCGGGTCGGCGGGCAGCGGCAGCCGGAGGATGTCCGTCCAGCGGCCGAAGCGGATCAGGACGTGCACCCGCATGGCGAGGAAGCCCTCCAGCCAGTCGGCCATCGGGGGGCTCTCGACTCGCAGCAGTTCCTCGGGGACGGACGCCTCCAACTGCGCGACGGTGTCCATGGCGGTCTCGTACTGGCCGAGGAACATCGCGCCGTAGATCTTGAAGTGGTAGTTGTGCGAGCGGTAGAGGGTGTAGAAATTCATCGCGCCGGCCCGTGCTCGGTACTTCTCGTCGGCGGCGATCGCGGCGGTGTTGTCCGACACCACGCGCCGGTAGTCGCCGCACAGCACCTCCAGGTGCGACGGCATGTGGTTGAGGTGCCCGGCGTCGGGGACCAGTCCGCGCAGCCGGTCGGCCACGGTGAGCGCCGCCTGAGGAGTGGCGGACATCTCCATCAGGTGGATGTAGAGGTGCAGGACGCCGGGATGCTCGCGTCCGCCGTCCGCGGCCAGGGCCCGCTCGAGGACCTCCTTCGCCTCCAGGGTGCGGGCTCCCTCGGCCGGACGCCCCGTACGCAGGTCCCACAGCTGCCAGGGGGTCAGGTTCATCAGCGCGTCGGCGTACAGGGTGGTCACGTCCAGGTCGTCCGGGGCCAGTCGGTGGACGGCGCGCATGCTCTCGGCGTACGGCGGGTTCCACACCGAGCAGTCCTCGACGGCCCGGCCCTGCGGGTAACGGGCGCGCAGGGCACCGATCAGGGCGCGTTCGACCGGGGTGGCGGACCTGACCGCCTTCTCGTGGGCGCGTTCGACGGCGGCGTGGGTGCGGTCGACGGTCCGGGTCAGCTCCTCGGTCTCGAAGGCCTCCCACGGTTTGTTGTAGTTCGGGCCGAGGGCGTAGGCGATGCCCCAGTAGGCCATGGCGCAGTCCGGATCGGCCGCGGCGGCGGCCTCGAAGCAGGAGACGGCCTCCTCGTGGTGGAAGGCGTACGTCCACACCAAACCGCGGTCGAACCATCGCTGCGCCTCGGGCGAGGAGGTCGTGACGGGACGGCCGTGGGTGCCGAGGTCGTAGTAGTCCATCGGTTCCATGCCTGGACGTATACCGCAGCACGAAGCGGCCACGTGGTGGTTCACCGGGGCTGTCACACCGACCGGTGTCCCCGCCGGACGCGGTGCGCCCGGCGGGGGTGGGGGGACGGGGTGACGCGGATCAACCGAAGTCGACGTCGCTGCACAGGAAGTACGTCTGGTCCATGTGCGACGCCTGCCAGATCGTGTAGACGACGTGCCGGCCGCTCAGGCCCGAGGTGCTCACCGGGATCTCGTAGTTCTGGCTGGGTGCGTAGCTGCCCGTGGTGGTGAGCAGTTGGAGGTCGTCCCAGCCGAGGGGCTGCGTGGTGGGGTCGAAGCCCTGCCGGGAGACGTAGACCTTGAAGTAGTCGGCGCCGTGGCTGGCCTGGTCGTACAGCTTGACGGTGAAGTCGTCCGCGACCGCCGTGGTCTTCCAGGCTCCGACGGCGTCCAGGGAGTTGTAGCGCCCGCCCTCGGTACGGCCGCCGCTGCACAGCTGGCCGTCGGGGACCACGGCCTCGAAGTTGCCCGCGGAGCCGTTGCGGTACAGGCCGTTCCAGTTCCACATGGCGTTGGGGTTGTCCTGCCACGCCTGCCAGCACATGGGGTCTTCCTGGGCCATGGCGGGGTTCTGGAAGTCGTCGCCCCAGCGCAGCCAGCAGCCGTAGTTGCGGGAGGCGGGGTCGACGACCGAGCCGTGGGCGACGGCGGTGCCGCTCCAGGGGACGAGGGCGAGCAGGGCGGCGGTGAGGGCGCCGAGGACGAGGGTCGACGCTCGCCGGGCTCGCGTGGTGTTACCCGGTGTGGGCCTGGCGTGATCATGACAAGTCATGACGTCCTTCTCTCGCGTGGGGGGACAACATGGGGGTTCCGGACCGAGAGCGCCCCTTGGGAGCGCTCCCAGTGCGGCTCGGAAATTAGGCTGCGCCCGGACAATCGGAATGGCAATAGTTGAATCGCGCCACTTCCTGTAGAGCGGTGGCGCGTTCGGTTCGGTCGGCGGGTCGGGGGTGGGCGCTGGAAGGCCCGGGGAGGTTCGCCGCGGATCACCCGGAGGGGCCTTGTCGGCGGCCCGCTTCCGGTGGAACGATGCCCGCGGCACCGGCTCGCCCGAGGGAGGGAACGTCGTGAGCGAGGAGCAGCAACGGCCTCAGGCCGCCGCCGCGTTCGACGCGCTGGGCGCAGACTACGAGAAGGCCTTCGCCGGGTCGAAGACGCACCGGCGCTCCCTGGAGTGGCTGCTCGGTCGCCTCGCGCCGGGCAGCCGGGTGCTGGACGTGGGCAGTGGCACGGGCCGGCCCACCGCCGAGACCCTGGCCGACGCCGGGCACGACGTCCTGGGCGTCGACGTCTCCCCCGTCATGGTGGAGTTGGCGACGCGGCAGGTGCCGTCGGCCACCTTCCAGTGCGCGGACATCCGCGGAGTACGGCTCCCGGACGCCTCGTTCGACGCGGTCTGCGTGTACTTCTCACTGCTCCAGCTGGACCGGCGGGAGCAGACGGAGCTGGTCCGGCGCCTGGTGCGGTCATTGAAGCCGGAGGGTTACCTGGTCCTGGCCACGGTGCCGCTGGACGTCGAGGGGGTCGACGCCACCTTCATGGGCCAGCCGGTGCGGGTGACCAGCTTCACCGCGCAGGCCCTCACCGCCGTGGCCGAGGAGGCCGGCCTGGAGGTGCTGGCGCAGGAGGCGACGATGTTCACCCCTGCCCACCCTCAGGCCCGGCCGGAACCCCACCTCTTCCTGCACTGCCGGCGCGCGCCGGGGCGCCTGACCGCCACGGGCGCTGCCGCTCCCGCCCACCCCTCACCGCCACGCATGGGGTAACTGCCCACGCCCGGACCGGGGCCCGCGGCCCAAGTGCGCTGCATGACGGAACCTGGCGGGCGACGGCGCGGCACGACTTCCACGACCACACGCGAGCCGTCCGTGCGGGGCGCCCGGGACGCCGCCGAACGCGCCGCGGACGCCCTGTCCGAGCTGATCCGGCACCGCGTCGAGGGAGTCTCTGCGGTGCGCCGGAGCGAGGACGACGGCTGGATCGTCAACGTGGACGTGCTGGAGGTGGCGCGCACCCCGACCCCGTGGTGGAGCTGTCGCGCCAGCTCATGGAGCGCCAGGCGGTGCGCCGCTTCGCCGGGGGACGCCGAGCGCGGAGCAGGAGGAGCGGCTCGGCACGGCGCTGATGCTGCTCGACGAGCGGATGGACGACCTGTGCGCGCAGCACGGCCTCAACCGCGGCGACCTGGATCTGGATCCGGGGCCGCTGGGGCCGCTCCCGCGGACCCCGAGCCGTAGGGCGGCCGCTTCTTCTCGACCGGCGCGGTCGTCCGGGGCGGAGAGGCGCGGGCACCCGGCATGAGCGATCGCTATGATGACGCGGAATCGCTCAAACGAACATTCCGGGGGTGAGAGGCCTGATGCGGGAGCCGGTCGATCTCAGGCGGCAGCGGATCCTGGCGGCGGTCCAGGCGCGCGGTACCGCGCGGGTGCGCGATCTCGCCGACGAGTTGCAGGTCTCCGTGGTGACGGTGCGCCGCGACGTGGAGGAGCTGACGCGCGAGGGCAGGCTGCGCCGCGGGCACGGCGTCGTGCGGTCGACGCTGCCCGCCCAGGAGGCACCCGCCAGGGAGGCCGCCGACGGGGACCGGGTGGCGGTGGTGGTGCCGGAACGGCACTCGTACCTGACCGAGACGCTGCACGGGGCCCGCACGGTGCTGGAGGAGGCCGGCGTGCGCCTGGCGCTGCACATCGCGCCCCAGGCGGCGGGCGCCGAACGCCCGCTGGTCGAGCGGGCCCTCGCGGACGGTGCCCGGGGCCTGCTGCTCGCTCCCCGGTGGAACAGCCTGGCCGTCGAGGAGGCTGACCACGCCTGGCTGTCCGGGCTTCAGGTACCGACGGTCCTCATGGAGCGCCGGCCGCGGCGCGGCAGCGCGCCGCACCTGCTGGACTCGGTGTGCTCGGACCACTGGTACGGCGCGCACCTGGCAGTGGAGCACCTGGTGGAGCTCGGGCACCGGCGCATCGTGTTCGCCACCCGGGACGACAGCCCGACCGCCCGCACGCTGCGGTCCGCGCTGGCCGAGATCGCGGGCGCGCATCCACTGGTGGAGGAGTGGGCTTGGGCGCTGAGCACTCCCGAGTCGGGGCCGGAGGGACCCTACTCGGCGGACGAGACGGCCGAGCTGCCGGTGCTGCTGCACAAGACGGGGGCGAGCGCGGTCGTGCTGCACGGCGACGTGGACGCGCTGATGATCGTGCAGCGGCTGGCGGCCGAGGGGGGGCGGGTGCCCCGGGACTGCTCGGTCGTGGCGTACGACGACGTGGTGGCCGGTCTCGCCACTCCCCCGCTGACCGCCGTCTCGCCGCCGAGGGCGGAGGTCGGACGGATCGCCGCCGAGCTGCTGCTCCGGCGTCTGCGGGAGAGCGCACCCGGGCCCACGCGCCGCGTCGAGCTGCTGCCGCGGCTGATGGTGCGCGGCTCGACCCGGCGAGTGGACACCGCGGACGGGGACGTGGGCGACACGGGCGCGGAGCCCGGCACGATCCCCTCCAATGAATGAGCGTTTGAACGCTTCATTTTCTTCTGATCGATCTATTGACCGTTTGTGCCGGAGCCTTCAGGATTCCCGTGTCCCGAACAGTCGAGTCCGCACGCACGCGGGCCCGCAGGAGCCGCGGGAGGCGCCATGCCCGGACGACCCAGCCGTCGCTCCGTGCTCGCCGCGATGGCCGCCGCACCCCTGGCAGGAGCCGTGAGCGCCTGCAGCGGGGGGAACGGCGCATCGTCGGCCCGCACGGGCACCACCACGCGCATCACCTTCTGGTCCGCCCTGCGCGGCAGCCAGGAGGTGGTCGACGCCTTCAACCGGACGCACCGCACCGTCCAGGTCGATTTCCAGCAGATCCCCTCCGGCGGGCAGGGCGGCTACGCCAAGCTCAGCAACGCCGCCCGGGCCGGCAACGCGCCCGACGTCGCCACCATCGAGTATCCGCAGGTGCCCGGGTACGCCATCGACGGCGTCGCCCGTGACATCACCGACCTGGTCGGCGACGGCCTGCGCCGCAAGCTGCTGCCGCAGGCGCTCGGGCTGACCACCTTCGAGGGCCGGGTGTTCAGCGTGCCGCTGGACGTCGAGCCCATGGTCATGCACTACCGCGCCGACCTCTTCGACGAGCACGGGCTCCGGCCGGCCCGCACCTGGGACGAGTTCGCCGAGCAGGCCGCGACCGTGCGCCGCAGGGCCCCCGACCGCCGGCTGGTGCTGTTCCCCACCGACGGGATGACGCAGTTCGCCTGCTACGCCTGGCAGGCGGGCGCCCAGTGGTTCGACACGTCGAAGGGCGCCTGGAACGTCTCCCTCGCCGACGCGCCGTCCCGGCGGGTGGCGGACTACTGGCAGGGGCTGATCGACCGGGACGACGTCTTCATGAACGCCGTGGAGAGCCGTCAGTCCGACGCGCAGATCGGCAACGGACTCGTCCTCACCCGGCTCAGCGGCGCCTGGGACGCGGGTGCGCAGATGAACGCGCGGCCGGGGCAGAAGGGCCAGTGGCGGATCGCGCCGCTGCCGCAGTGGGACCCCGGGAACCCGGCCGCGGGCACGCACGGCGGCTCCACGTTCGCCGTCACCGCCGACAGCCGGCACCCCGAGGCCGCCATGGAGTTCATCGAGTGGCAGGTGTCCCACCCCGACGCCCTGCGGGCCCGGCTGTCCAGCGGCACCAGCAGCCAGTACCCGGCCGCGCCCGGGCTGGTCTCCGTGGGCCGCGAGGCCTTCGACCGGTCGTACTACGGCGGTCAGGACATCTACACCCTGTTCGAGCGGGAGGCCGAGAACATCGGCGAGCAGTGGCTGTGGGGGCCGCGGATGAGCGCCACCCAGAAGGTCATGCAGGACTCCTTCGCCCGCGTCAGCGGCGGTCAGGGCTCTCTCGTCGAGTCGCTGCGCACCGCCCAGGAGGGCACGATGCCCGACCTCAAGGCCCTCGGCCTGTCCACCACCCAGCACAGCACCTGAGCCGACGAAAGGCAGGTGACACCCCCGTGACCGCGACCACCCGCACCCGGGTGCCGGCCGGCGCCTCCCACGCCACCGCCCCGTCGCCCTCCGCGTCGGGCCTACGCGCCCGCAGAGCCGCCAAACGTCGGCAACTGACCGCCGCCGGCGTCCTGATGACGCCGTTCTTCGCCCTGCTGGTCACCGTCTTCCTGATCCCCGTCGGCACGGCGGTCCACCTGAGCTTCTTCAGCGACGACCAGCCCGGCCTCGGCTTCGGCCCGGAACGCAGGATCTTCGTCGGGCTGCGCTCCTACGCGGCCGTGCTCACCGACCCGACCTTCCTCGGCGGGCTCGGCACGGTCGCCCTGTACTGCCTGATCTACATCCCGCTCATGGTCGTCGGCGCGCTCGCCCTCGCCCTGCTGCTGGACTCCGGCGTGGTCCGGCTGCGGGCCTTCGCCCAGCTCGGCCTGTTCCTGCCGCACGCGGTGCCCGGCATCATCGCGGCGCTGATCTGGCTGTACCTGTACACGCCCGGCATCAGCCCGGTCATCGAGCTGTTCGCCAAGGGTGACATCACGATCGACTTCCTGGGCGTGCACACGGTGATCCCGTCCATCGTGAACATCGCGCTGTGGAGCAACCTCGGCTACAACATGGTGGTCTTCTACGCCGCGCTGCAGGCCGTGCCGCGCGAGGTGATCGAGGCGTCCGTGGTCGACGGCGCGGGGCCGGTGCGCACCGCGCTCCAGGTGAAGACGCCCCTGGTGCGGGCCTCCATCGTGATGGTCTCGATCTTCACGCTGATCTGGGCGCTCCAGCTCTTCACCGAGCCGATGCTGCTCAGCCAGTCGTCCCCGATGATCAGCTCCCGGTTCTCGCCGAGCATGTACATCTACGACGCGGCCTTCACCCGCAACAACTACAGTCTCGCGGCGGCCGCCTCGGTCGTCCTGCTCGTCTGCACGATCGCCCTTTCCTACGGCGTCACCCGCCTCACCAGCCGCGCCGACGTCGCCGAGGAGGCCCGATGAGCACCCCCGACAGCTCCCCGCTCCGCCCGAAGCTGCTGGGCCGGGCGACGGTCAACGCGGTCGTCGCGATCTCCGTGCTGTACACCCTGCTGCCGGTGCTGTGGCTGGTGCTCGCCTCCGCCAAGACCCGGGACGCGCTCTTCAGCAGCGACCTGCTGTCGCTGAGCGACTTCTCCTTCGTCCAGAACCTCCAGGACCTGTTCGCCATGGACGGCGGGCTGTACGGCCGCTGGTACGTCAACAGCCTGCTGTACGCCGTGGTGGGCGCGGCCGTCGGCGCGCTGGTGAGCGTCGCCTGCGGCTACGCCTTCGACAAGTACCGCTTCCGGCACAGGGAGAAGCTGTTCGGCCTGGTCCTGGCGGCGGTCATGGTGCCGCAGACGGTGCTCGCGCTGCCGCTCTACCTGATGGCGTCCGAGGCCGGCCTGGTCAACACCTTCTGGGCGGTGTTCATCCCGGTGCTGTTCAACCCGTTCGGCGTCTACCTCGGACGCATCTTCGCGCGGGGATACGTGCCCGACGAGGTGCTGGAGGCGGCGCGCGTGGACGGAGCGGGCGAGCTGACCACGTACGCCCGGGTGGCGCTCAGGATGCTGGGTCCCGGCCTGATCACCGTCTTCCTCTTCCAGCTGACCGCGATCTGGAACAACTTCTTCCTGCCCATGGTGATGCTGTCCGACCAGGATCTGTATCCCGTCAGTCTCGGCCTGTACCAGTGGAACAGCGCGGCGTCCGTCTCGCCGGAGTACTACCCCGTGGTGATCATGGGTTCGCTGCTCGCCGTACTGCCCCTCATCCTCGCCTTCGTCCTGCTCCAGCGCTTCTGGCGGAGCGGGCTGACCGCCGGAGCCGTCAAGTGACTTCGCACGCCCCCGTTCCCGGTTCCCGGCCGCGCGCCGCCGTGGCCATGTCCCGGGACGCCGCCTCGGCCGTCCTCGACCCGCAGTCCCTCGCCGCGTTCCGCCGGATCTGCGATCTCGCACCCTTCCCGGTGCTGGACGACCTGTCCACGCCGCGGGCCGGATCCGTGCTGTCCGACGTGGACCTGCTGATCACCGGCTGGGGCTGCCCGGTGCTGGACGAGGACGTGCTGCGGGCCGCGCCGCGGCTGCGGGCCGTGGTGCACACGGCGGGAAGCGTCCGCGGGCACGTCACCGAGGCGTGCTGGGAGCGGGGGATCGAGGTCTCCTCGGCCGCCGCGGCCAACGCGCTGCCGGTGGCCGAGTACACGCTCTCCATGATCCTGCTCACCGGCAAGCGGGTGCTGGAGCGGGCCCGCGACTACCGGGCGACCCGGCAGCGCGGCAACTGGCTGCGCACCCCGCGCGGCGTGGGCAACTACCGCCGTACGGTCGGCATCCTGTCGGCGTCGCTGATCGGCCGCCGGGTCGTCGAACTGCTCCGTCCGCACGATGTCGACGTCCTCCTGCACGACCCCTACGTGAGCGACGCGGACGCCGCCGAACTCGGTGTCGAACTCGTGGGGCTGCCCGATCTGTTCGCCCGCTGCGACACGGTCAGCGTGCACACCCCGCTGCTGCCCTCGACCCACGGCCTGGTCGGCCGGGCGCTTATCGACGCGATGCGGACCGACGCGGTGCTCATCAACACCTCCCGGGGTGCGGTCGTCGACCAGGAGGCGCTCACGGACGCCGTCCGGGCGGGCCGCGTCCGGGCGGTGCTGGACGTCACCGACCCCGAGGTCCTGCCGCCGGACCACCCCCTGTGGGACTGCGAGAACGCGCTGATCACCCCGCACCTCGCCGGCTCCGAGGGCAACGAGTGGCGGCGCCTGGCCGACCTTGCGCTCGCCGAGACGACCCGCTGGGCGTCCGGCGCCGGTTTCCTCCATCCCGTACGACGCGAAAGGCTGGCGTTCCTGGCATGAGCATCCCCTTCGAACTGCCCACCGAGGACCGTGCGCCGAGCCCGTACACCGGTTGCACCCGGGCCCACTGGGAAGCCGTCGCGGACGGGCTGCTGTGGGCCGCGTGGCGCTGGGGCACCCCGGGCTGTGCCCTGCTCGACCTGCCGGGACGCCCCTCGCGCTCGGGCGTGCGCTCCGACGGTCTGGAGGGCTTCGCGCGGACCTTCCTGGCGGCCGCCTTCCGGGTCGCGGGCGCGGACGGCGACGACCCGCACGGCTGGCTGGACCGGTATGCGCGCGGCCTCGACTCGGGCACCCGGACGCCCGGCCGCGAGGACACCGAGTCCTGGCCGCTGATCCTCGATCACGACGTGCAGGGCCAGCCGATGGTCGAGTCGGCGTCGGTCGCGCTCGGGCTGCGGCTGACCGCGCCCTGGCTGTGGAAGAACCTCGACGCCGGGGTGCAGGACCGGGTCGAGGCATGGCTGCGTGGGGCGCTCAGGCACGTGCCGGCGCCGAACAACTGGTACCTGTTCCCGTACACGGTCGCCGGGTTCCTGGAGTCGGTCGGCCGCGGGGACGCGGAGACGGCGGCGGCCCGTGGCCGGGCGCTGGAACTGCTGGAGGGCTGGTACCGGGGCGAGGGCTGGTACGCGGACGGCGACGGTCGTGCCTTCGACCACTACAACGGCTGGGCGCTGCACCTGTACCCGGTGCTGGACGCCCACCTGGCCGGGGACACCGGACCGGTCGCCGCCCGGTACGGGGAGCGGCTGCGCACGCACCTCGACGGCTACGCGCTGATGTTCGGCGCAGACGGGGCGCCGCTGCACTACGGCCGTTCGCTCGCCTACCGCTTCGCGGCCTCCGCCGCGGTGGGTCTGGGCGCGGTCACCGGGTACACACCGCTGTCGCCGGGCGTCTCGCGGCGGCTGGTGAGCGGGAACCTGCGGTACTTCCTGGAGCGCGGGGCCCTGACCGACGACGGGCTGCTCAGCCTGGGCTGGCACGGGCCGCACGAGGCCACCCTCCAGTCGTACTCGGGCCCGGCCTCCCCGTACTGGGCGTCGAAGGCGTTCGTGTCGCTCCTGGCGCCCGCCGGCCACCCCCTGTGGACGGCCACCGAGGAGGCGGCCCCGGTGGAGGAGGCGGACCGCGTGCTCGCCCTGTCCGCGCCCGGGCTGCTGGTCCAGGCGACGCGCGCCGACGGGATCGTACGGCTGCACAACCACGGCAGCGACCACGTCCGGCCGCACGAGGGCGAGTCGGCCGCGGCGGACGACCCGCACTACGGCCGGCATGCCTACTCGACCCGGACCGGCCCCACCGCCGGCACGAACGTCGCGGACAACCACCTCTCGGTGGAGGTGAACGGCCGCGGCAGTGTGCGGCGTCGCATCCACCCGCTCGGCGCGGGACAGGGGGACGGCTGGGGCTGGGCGGCGTCCTGGCACCGGCCGGTGTTCACCGACGGCCCCCCGATGGTGCCGGGGCTGCGGGTGGAGAGCGTGACCGTGGCGAAGGGACCGTACGAGCTGCGGGTGCACCGCGTGACCGGGGCACCGCCCGGTGCACGCCTCACTCACACCGGATGGGCCACCGGCCCCGAGGAACCCCTGGTCTCGGCGCTGCACGGGCTGCACGGCTGGAGCCCCGAGCCCGAAACCGTCCGCGCCCCGCAGGGCACCGCGTACACGCCGTGGGCCGAGCTGCCCCGGCTGACCGGGGACGCGGGCGGCAGCTCCCTGCACGTCTGCCTGGCCGCGCTCACCGGCGAGCCGGGACCCGGCCCCCTGGCGGACACCGTCACGGAGGTCGTGCCCGGCGACCGGAAGGTGGAGGTCGTATGGGCGGACGGTGGCGGGCGCACCCGAGTCTCGTTCGAACCGGTGCGGGTGACGCACACGGCGGACTGACGTCGTCCTGCGCTCCAGGCAGGCGTACGAGTGAGGGCCCCGACCGGCACCACAGGTCGGGGCCCTCCCTCGTGCGCGCGTCTGAAGTGGCGGACCGCATCGTGCCCGGTGACGCTGGAACGGGACCGGCGAGAAGGAGCCCCACTCATGCGCAAGTCCACGTGGGCCGTGGTCGCGGCCCTGACCGTGCCGGTGCTGTGCGCGGCTCCCGCCGGGGCCTCCGTGCCCCGTACCGCGCACCTTCCGGCCGACGTGACGGCGACCGAGTGCATCCAGGGCGGCGGAGTGATCATCATCTCGGTCGACCAGTCGGGGACGGGCTCCTTCACGAAACGCTGTCAGGGCGGCGTGCACGACGGGGAGTCCGTCACCTGAGACGACCGCGTCCGTTCCCTCGCGCCCATGCCTTGAGTCCCGCTCGCTGGGTACGCGGTCACGGCCCACCACGGCAGTCGGGTACCCGAACACGACCGGCCGCGTGCAGCGGCCCGCCCAGAACGGAGAAGAGGCTGATGAGCGAGGCCAACCCCCTCAAGCGGGTAGCCCACAAGGTCACCGAGAGCCTGCAGGGCGAGGGTGGCGGTCCGGCGGACGGCATCCCCGGCAAGCCCGGGGCCGAGTCGCCGCCCGTCGCCGAACCCGTCGAGCCCCGCGAGCCGCTGCCACCGAAGCCGGACCAGAGCGGCCCGGACACCGTCTCGCCGACCGGCCAGCCCACGGGCGCCGACCAGGCCCGGGTGGCGCAGTCCGGCGCCTACTTGACGAACGCTCAGGGCACGCGGCTGTACGACACCGACCACTCGCTGAAGGCGGGGCCGCGCGGTCCCGTGCTCCTGCAGGACCACCACCTGCGCGAGAAGGTCATGCACTTCGACCACGAGCGCATCCCGGAGCGTGTGGTGCACGCCCGTGGCGCGGGCGCGCACGGCGTCTTCCAGAGCTACGGCACGGCGGCCTCCGTGACCAAGGCCGGATTCCTCGCGGCGGACGTGGAGACGCCGGTGTTCACGCGGTTCTCCACGGTGGTCGGCTCCCGGGGGTCGTCGGACACCGTGCGGGACACCCGCGGGTTCGCGACGAAGTTCTACACCAGCGAGGGCGTCTTCGACCTGGTCGGCAACAACATCCCCGTCTTCTTCATCCAGGACGCCATCAAGTTCCCGGACGTGGTGCACGCCGCCAAGCCGCATCCCGACCGGGAGATCCCGCAGGCGCAGAGCGCGCACGACACCTTCTGGGACTTCGTCTCGCTGCACACCGAGGCGACCCACCACACCATCTTCTTCATGGGCGACCGCGGCATCCCGCGCTCCTACCGGATGATGGAGGGCTTCGGCGTCCACACCTTCCGGCTGGTCAACGCCGCGGGTGAGACGACGCTGGTGAAGTTCCACTGGAAGCCGAAGCTGGGCGTGCACTCCCTGGTGTGGGACGAGGCGCAGCTCATCAACGGCGTCGACCCGGACTTCCACCGCAGGGACCTCGCCGACGCCATCGAGGCGGGCGCGTACCCGCAGTGGGAACTGGGCATCCAGACCTTCCCCGACAACCCGGAGCAGACCTTCGAGGGCATCGACCTGCTGGACCCGACCAATCTCGTGCCCGAGGAACTGGCGCCGGTGCAGCCGGTGGGGTTGCTGACCCTCAACCGCAACCCGTCCAACTTCTTCGCCGAGACCGAGCAGGTCGCCTTCCACGTGGGCCACCTGGTACCGGGAATCGACATCACCGACGACCCGCTGCTCGCCGGCCGGCTGTTCTCGTACCTGGACACGCAGATCACCCGTCTCGGCGGACCTAACTTCCCGCAGCTGCCCGTCAACCGCCCGCAGGCGCCGGTCAACGACATGCTGCGCGACGGCATGCACCAGACGGCCGTGCACCGGGGGGTGGCGCCCTACCGGCCCAACTCCCTGGACGGCGGCTGCCCGTTCACGGCCGGTGCGGCCGAGGGCGCGTACGTCGAGGTGCCGGTACGGGTCCCGGAGGCGACGAAGGTGAGGGAAGCGCCGGAGTCGTTCGCGGACCACTTCAGCCAGCCGCGGCGGTTCTGGCTGAGCATGAGCTCGGTGGAGCGCGAGCACATCATCGGCGCGTACACCTTCGAGCTGGGCAAGTGCTACGAGCAGGCCGTCCGGGAGCGGACCCTCCAGGTCCTGGCCAACATCGACCCCGAGCTGTGCGCGGGCGTCGCCGAGGGTCTCGGGCTGCCCGCCCCGCAGCCGACCGTGCCGCTGGCCGACGTCGAGCCCAGCCCGGCGCTGTCGCAGGTAGGCCGCACCTGGCCCACCGACGGCAGGGTGATCGGCATCGTGACCGGCGGCGCCGACCTGGAGGGCGTGAACGCCGTGCGGCAGGCGGTGCTGAACGCGGGGATGGTGCCGCTGGTGGTGGCACCGACCGGCGGCACCCTGGGCTCGGGCGACGCGGCG
The DNA here is from genome assembly GCF_014649815.1 of Streptomyces mutabilis. Taxonomy (GTDB): domain Bacteria; phylum Actinomycetota; class Actinomycetes; order Streptomycetales; family Streptomycetaceae; genus Streptomyces; species Streptomyces mutabilis. The sequence goes on from NZ_BMTT01000003.1 coordinate 260,922, forward strand.
CTGACGGTCCAGCGCAGTTATGTCACCGCGCGCTCCGTGGAGTTCGACGCCGTTCTGCTCGCCGGGGCGCCGGACATGGGCGGCGACGCGTACACCCCGCGGGATCACAAGGCCGGGCCCGCGCCCGCGACGCCGGGGACGACGACCGACCCGCGGGTGAGCCTGCTGGTCTCGGAGGCGTTCCGGCACGGCAAGGCGATCGGCGTCTGGGCGGGCGGCGAGGTCGCGCTGGAGGCTTCCGGCGTGCCCGCCGACGCTCCCGGTGTGGTCGTCGCCGACTCCGGCACGGCGGCGCTGGAGCAGGTCACCGAACTGCTGGGCTCCCACCGGGTCTGGGAACGCTTCACCACCCCCCGGGGCTGAGTGCCGCGTCCGCCGGGCCGGTCACCGAGGGCGGTGGCCGTCCCGGCGGCGGGTTCAGCACAGGACGCGCAGCGCCCCGGGCAGCACCCTGGCGGTGACCGGGACGACGGCCTCGACCTCGCCGTCGGCTCCGTAGGGGACGGCGCGGTCGGCCTCGATGCGGACCTCCCGGCCGCGCAGGACGCGGACCTGGGGGCGGCGGACGTGCGCGCCCGACCCGAGCTCGTTCATGAGGGCGAAGAACAGCCGCCGGGGCGCCCGGTGGATCATCACGACGTCCAGCAGGCCGTCGTCCACCCGGGCCGAGGGGGCGATGCGGCGGTTGAAGCCGTAGTAACCGGAATTGGCGGCCACCGTGGTGTAGCCGGTGAACGTGTGTTCCTCACCGTCGACGGTGACGCGGTAGCGGGTGGCGCGCCAGCCGGCGACGGCGCGCAGCGCGCCCGAGTAGTAGGAGGCGGTGCCGCGCAGCAGGCGGGCGTGGTTGGCGTGGCGGTTGGCGAGCGCGTCGACACCGGCGTAGACGCTTCCGAGGACGACGGTGCGGTCGTGGAGCGCCGAGGTGACCTCGATGGTGTCGACGGGTCGCGGCTCGCCCCGCAGCAGCACCTCGGCGAGGGCGGCGGGCTCGGTGGGCAGGCCCAGGGCGCGCGCGAAGTCGTTGCCGCGGCCGGCCGGGACGAGACCCAGCGGTGCCCCGGTGCCGCTGAGGGCGCCCCCTATTCCGCCGGCCATGCCGTCCCCGCCGACGGCGAGCACCACCCGGTCCCGCTCCCCGGCCCGCCGGGCGATCTCCCGGGCGTGGTCGAGGCTGCGGCTGTACTCGGTCTCCAGCCCGGCACCCGCCGCCCGCAGCAGCCGGGCGACTTCGAGCAGCGCGGCGGCCGAGGTGGCGCCGCCCGCGGTCGGGTTGACGACGGCGGTGAACTGTCGCATCGATGTGCCTCCGGGCTGACGAGTGGTGCCGGACAGTTGTCTCACGGGTGGGGGTGCGTCGTGCGTCTCACGGGTGGTGGGAGTGCGTCGTGGGCGCGGGTCGGTCGCCGGGCAGCAGGACCCCCGGACTGAGCAGTCCCGCCGGGTCCAGGCTCCGCTTGACGGCGCGCAGGGCCGCCACGCCGAGGGGCCCCGCCTCCCGGACGTACCAGTCGCGGTGGTCGGTGCCGACGCCGTGGTGGTGGGTGATGGTGCCGCCCGCGGTGAGGATCGCCTCGTTGGCGGCGTGCTTGGCGCGGCTCCAGTGCGCCAGGGGGTCCTCGCCCTGGGCCGAGACGACGGTGAAGTAGAGGGAGGCGCCGTTCTCGTAGACGTGCGAGATGTGGCACATGACCAGCGGCGGGGTGCCGGCCTCGGTGAGGGTGCCGGTGAGGGCGTCGCGGACGGCGGCGTACAGGGCGGGGATCTTGGACCAGTAGGTCGCCGTCTCCAGGGTCTCGGCGAGCGCCCCGGCGTCGAGCAGCGAGTCGCGCAGGTACGGCGCCGAGTAGCGGCCGTGGGCCCAGCGCTCCCCCGGCTCGTCCCCGGCGAAGGTGCCGCCGCACTCGCGCAGGACGGCGGCCGCGCGCTCGCGGCGGTGCGTGGTGTCCTCCCCGGTGCCCTCGAAGCCGACGACCGCGAGGCAGCCGGCGTCCTGCCGCTCCAGGGAGGCGCCGATTGCGTCGGGCCGGGCGAGGCCGATCAGCGTCTCCGTCTCGTCTGAAAGCCGCAGCACCGTCGGGCGCGGACCGTCCTGGGCGAGGCGGCGCAGCGCGGCGGCGCCCGCGTCGAAGGAGGCGAAGCGCCAGCCCTCGTGGCGGCGGACCTCCGGCAGGGGGCGCACGCGCACGGTGACCGAGGTGATGACGCCGAAGGCGCCCTCGGAGCCCAGGACCAGCTGGCGCAGGTCGGGCCCGGCGGCCGAGCGCGGGGCGCGGCCGGTGTCGAGGGCACCCTCGGGGGTGGCGAGGGTGAGGCCGAGGACCATCTCGTCGAAGCGTCCGTAGCCGGCCGAGGCCTGTCCGCTGGAGCGGGTCGCGGCGAAACCGCCGATGGTGGCCCACTCATAGGACTGGGGGAAGTGGCCGAGGGTGTAGCCCCGTTCGGCGAGCAGCGCCTCGGCCTCGGGGGCGCGCAGGCCGGGTTGCAGGGTGGCGGTGCGGGAGACCTCGTCGAGGTCGAGCAGGCGGTTCATGTGCCGCAGGTCGAGGGCGACGAAGCGGGCGGGTCCGGACCGGCCCTCGGGGGCGAGGCCGCCGACGACGGAGGTGCCGCCGCCGAAGGGGGCGAGGGCCAGGCCGTGCCGGGCGCAGGCGTCGAGCACGGCGAGCACCTCGTCGTGGCCGTCCGGGAGGACGACGGCGGCCGGGGCGTCGGCGGCGTCGCCGGTCCGCATCCGCAGCAGGTCGGGGGTGGACTTGCCGCGGGTGTGGCGGACCCGCGTCTCGGCGTCCGTGCGCACCCGTTCCGGACGGTCACCGACGGCGGTCTCCAGCGCGCGGCGGGCGGCGTCGTCCAGCGGTGACGCGGGTACGCCGATCTTCTCCAGCGGGACGGGGGCGGTGTCGCGGGGCTTGACGCCGAGCAGCTCGCGCAGCACACCGGTCACCGTGTCGGGCAGCGGCGTCGCCCTGGCCGGGTCGCCCCAGCCGTTCCACAGCATGTCCATGGCCTGTCGTCCTCGCGGTCGGTTCGGGGATGCCGTCTCTTGCGGCCTCACGGGCGTTACACTGTTACACATGACGCCTAATTGTCACAACGACTCGGGACGGCAGAACACCTCGGACAACGACACGGTGCTGGACGCCGTGCGCGACTGCGTGCTTGCCGTCGGGGTCCGCCGCACGACGATGACCGACGTGGCCCGCCGCGCCGGCGTCTCCCGGATGACGCTGTACCGGCGCTGGCCCGACGTGCGGACCCTGGTCGGCGACCTGATGACCCGCGAGTGGATCGCGGTGGCCACCGGGGCCATCCCCGAGCCGCGGCCGGACCTGGACACCCGCCCGCGCATCGTCGAGGGGTTGGTGACCGGGGTGGAGGCGTTCCGCGCGCATCCGCTCTTCCGCAAGATCGTCGACGTCGATCCCGAGCTCCTGCTGCCCTACGTCCTCGACCGGCGCGGTGCGAGCCAGGAGGCTCTGCTGGGGCTGCTGGCCGGCGCGCTGACCGAGGGGCACGCCGACGGGTCGGTGCGCCCGGCCCACACCGGACGGCAGGCACGGTCCGTACTGCTGATCGTCCAGTCCTTCGCCCTGTCGCTCCGCACCATGACCGACGAGGAGGAAGCCGAACTGACCCCCGCGGCCTTCCTCGGGGAACTGCGCACCATCCTGGAGAGGACCCTCGCACCATGAGCCCGACCAGCAGCAGCCCCGCCGCCGGGGCCTCCCTGTCCGCCGCGCGGCGCTCGCGCGAGCTCACCGAGGCGGTGGGGGGCCCCGTCGTGGACGTCCTGGTCGTCGGGCTCGGCGCGACGGGCGCCGGGGCCGCCCTGGACGCCGCGGCCCGGGGTCTGAGAGTGATCGCCGTGGACGCCCACGACCTGGCCTTCGGCACCTCCCGCTGGAGCTCCAAGCTGATCCACGGCGGCCTGCGCTACCTCGCCTCCGCGCAGCTGGACGTGGCTCACGAGAGCGCGGTCGAGCGCGGGGTGCTGCTGGAACGCACCGCGCCCCACCTGGTGCACGCCCAGCCGTTCGTGCTGCCGCTGACGCCGCTGGTCTCCCGGGGGCAGGCCGCGCTGGCGTGGGCCGGGTTCCGGGCCGGCGACACCCTGCGGCTGGCGGCGCGCACCGCGCGGGCCACGCTGCCCGCGCCCCGTCGGCTGTCCGCCGTGGAGACCCGTCACCTGGCCCCCGCCCTGCGCTCCGACCGGCTGCGCGGCGGGCTGCTGTCCTGGGACGGCCGGCTCACGGACGACGCCCGCCTGGTGACCGCGCTCGCCCGGACCGCCGCCGCGCGCGGAGCCCGGGTACTGACCCGGACGCGGGCACTGGAACTGACCGCGGCCGGGGCCCGGATACGCGACGAACTCACCGGGGAGGAGGGCGAAATCCGCGCCCGCGCGGTGATCAACGCCTCCGGCGTGTGGGCCGGTGCCCTCGTCGACGGCATCCGTGTCCGGCCCTCCCGCGGCACCCACCTGGTCCTGCGCTCCGACCGGCTCGGCCCGCTGCCCGCCGGCCTGCACGTGCCGGTCCCCGGGGAGACCAACCGCTTCGTCCTGGTCCTGCCCCAGGGCGACGGGCGGGTCTACGTCGGTCTGACCGACGAGCCCGTGGACGGGGACGTCCCGGACGTTCCCGAGGTGCCCGAGACCGACGTGGGTTTCCTGCTGGACGTGCTCGGTTCCGTGCTGGACGCGCCCGTGCACCGCGAGGACGTGGTGGGGGCCTTCGCGGGTCTGCGTCCGCTGCTGGACACGACGTCCGCCGACCGGTCCGACGGTGCTCCCCGCACGGCGGACATCTCCCGCCGGCACGCGGTGCTCACCTCGTCGGAGGGCGTGATCACCGTGGTCGGCGGCAAGCTCACCACGTACCGGCGCATGGCCGAGGACGCCGTGGACGCCGCCGTCGCCGCCCGCCGCCTCGACGCCGGCCCGTCCCCCACCGCCGCGCTGCCACTGGTCGGCGCCGCCGCACCGCACGCCCTGTCCGCACTGCGGGCGCCGCGCCGCCTGGTCCACCGTTACGGCACCGAGGCACCGGCCGTCCACGCCCTCGCCGCCCGCGACCCCCGGCTCGGCGAGCGCGTCCTCGCGGACCACCCGGTCACCGGCGCCGAACTCGTCTGGGCGCTGCGCCACGAGGGAGCCCTCGACGAGTCCGACCTCCTCGACCGCCGCACCCGCATCGGCCTGGTTCACGAGGACCGGGCGGCGGCACTGGACGCGGCGCGTGCTCTGGTGGGCGAGGCGATGGCCGGGCGGGCGTGACACACGCCCGACACGGACGGGCACGCACGGCGCTCGCCCGGCGCCGACGGGCACGCACGACGCCAGGCCGGGCCGGCACCACGGATGGCCGGGCGGTCCGAACCGCCGGCCGACCCGGGCGCCCCAGCCGGTGCGAAGGACCGGCGAGCCGACCCGGCCACAAGGCTCGTAACCCCGTGAGTCCGGGCGGGCCGGCGGACGGGCTTCGACCTGAGGCGGGTGACCACGCTCCCGAACAGCGGGGGAGTCCCGCACCCGATCGGATGCGGGACTCCCCGACGTGCCGGACGTTCCGGAACAGTCGGACGGGCCCGAAGGCACGTTCACGGGCCGGACAGCCACCGTCGGTCAGGTGCCCTGACCTCCGTCCTGGACGGCCTTGCGGACCTTCGCCTCGATCTTGTGCCGGGACTGACCACCCTCCTTCACGTACTCCGTCATCGCGGTCTGCGCGTCCCGGTCCAGGTCGCGCCAGGCCCGTACGGCGGTCTCGTAGGTGTTCGACTGCCGCGGGGTCCACTGATGCTGTGTGGGAGGCCCGTACGAGTCCCGCAGCGTCTCGACCCGGTGGCGTGCCTGGTCCGCCGCGCGACGCTTGTGCACGAGCTCCTCGAATGTGTGAGCCACCACACCTCGACCGTAGTCAGAGGAACGCCTTCTCGCGCGCCGAACCCGAAGCCACGGGTCCCGCGGCGCCCCGGCCTGTGCGCAACCGGCCCGCGCCGGCCGCGCAGGGCCTAACATCGAGCCACCGACGACGGGCCGGGCACATGTGGGAGATGAGGAAAGCGTGGCGGACATCGAGGGAGCGGCGGTACCGGAGCGGCTGCTGATAACCCGCACCACCACGGGCGACGGCGTCAGCGTCGTCAGCATCGCCGGGGAGGTCGACCTCGACGGCAGCAGTCAGCTCCGCGACGTGCTGCTGTCCTGCGTGCGCACGGCGCCGGGCACGGTGGTCGACTTCGGGGAGGTGGCCTTCCTGGACTCCAGCGGCATCAACGTGCTCATCTCCGCCCACCAGGCCGCCGAGACCCGCGGCGTCTGGTTCCGGCTCGCCGCACCCCGGCCTGCCGTCGAGCGCGTACTGCGGCTCGTGGGGGTCGACACCCTCATCGACTGCTTCCCCACCGTCGAGCAGGCCCTGGCCGCCTGAGTCCCGGCGTCAGCGCAGCGGCAGGCGGGCGTAGACCGTCTTGCCCGTCGCGTTCGGCTTGGTGATGACCTCGTCGCACAGGCGCGTCACGATCTCCAGCCCGTGCCGGCCGACCCGCAGGGGATCGCGGGGCAAGAACGTGGGGTACCCCTCCCCCGTGTCCGACACGGCGATCTCCACGCCGTCGTCGACCAGGGTCAGCTCCAGCCGGCAGGGCCCGGGCGCGTGCCGGAGCGCGTTCGTCACCAGTTCACTGGCGACCAGGCGGGCGGCGTCCAGGAAGCTGTCGGCCAGATCCACACCCCGCTCCCCGAGCCGGTCCACGAAGCCGTGCACGACGTCCCTTGAGGCCGGGATCATCGCCGATCCGCCCCTGAACTCCACCACCGAGGACACGACCGAGGCGTCCGCGGCATCGGGTCTGTGCGCCGGAGTCATACAGAGTTTCACCGTCCGGTCCGGGGCCGGGTAGGGAAAGCGCAGGCCCCGGCCCTTCACGATACGCACCGGGGCACCTGTCAAAGCCCCTTTGCCCCAACTTCCGCCGGACGCGCCGTTTTTCGGACAGCCCTGGACCGACTGCGCCGGAAAGGACGCCGTCCCGGTCGCTCGCGGGCACGGCGGCGGTCGCCACGAGGCGCACCGGGCCGCCTCCGACACCTCGGGGTGACGGCGGCCCGGTGCGCCGGGCGGGTCAGGAAACGGTGCAGCCGCCCACGACGGGCGCGGCGTCGCTGCCGTTCTTCGCCACCGTGAACCCGAAGCTGGTCGACGCGCCGGCCGCCAGGGTGCCGTTCCAACTCGGGCGCGCCGTCATCACGTTGCCGCTCCAGGTCGGCGTGGTGTTCCAGGTGGCCTGGACCCGCTGCGGCGAGGCGAAGGTGACGGTCGCCGCCCAGGAGCCGATCGGCTCGCTGCCCGCGGTGATGGTGACCTGGCCGTTGTAGCCGCTGCTCCAGTCCGCGGTCCTGGTGTAGGTGGCGGTGCAGGTCGCCGTACCCCCGCCCGGGTTCCCGCCGCCGCCCGAACCGCCGAGTGCGGACAGGACGGCGTGGTAAGCGGGCTTGGCGGCGTAGTTCCCGTCGAACAGCAGCGGGGTGCCGCTGCTGCGCCACGAGTACTTGTCGGTGACGCCCCACACGGTGATGCCGGTGCAGCGGTCCACGGCGAGGCAGGCCTCGACCACGCGGGCGTAGCTGTCGGCCTGGGCGGCGCCGGATCCCTCGATGTCGAGCTCGGTGATCTGCACGTCGACGCCGAGGTCGGCGAAGCGCTGGAGGTTGGCCCGAAGGTCGGAGGGGACCGGGGAGTTGCTGTTGAAATGGCCCTGGAAGCCGACGCAGTCGATGGGTACACCGCGCGACTTGAAGTCCTTGACCATGGTGTAAACGGCGGTGCTCTTCGCGTTGACGCCGTCGGTGTTGTAGTCGTTGTAGCAGAGCTTGGCGGCCGGGTCCGCGGCGCGGGCGGTGCGGAACGCCTCCTCGATGTAGCCGTCGCCCAGCTTGTCCTGGAAGGGCGAGCTGCGCCTCGCTCCGCTGCCGCCGTCCTGGAACGCCTCGTTGACGACGTCCCAGCTGTGGATCTGGCCCTTGTAGTGGCCCATCACGCGGTTGATGTGGTTGTTCATGGCGCTGCGCAGGTCGGCCGCACCCAGGCCGCCCACCCAGGACGGCAGTTGGGAGTGCCAGACGAGGGTGTGGCCGCGGACGTCCATGCCCTGGGCCTGTGCGTGGTCCACCACCTGGTCGGCCGCCGAGAAGGTGAAGGTGCCGCGGGTGGGCTCGGTGGCGTCCCACTTCATCTCGTTCTCGGGGGTCGCGGAGTTGAACTCGCGGTTCAGCGTGGAGACGTAGTCGGCCTCGCCGAGGTGGCTCGCCGCGACGGCGGTGCCGAAGTAGCGACCCTGGGCCGCTGCCGCGGAGCCGAGCGTGTCGGCGGCCTCTGCGGCCTCGGCGGAGTGCGCCGCGGCCGTCAGTGCCGCCCCGGCGACGAGCGCGGCGGTGGCCGCTCTCGACAGACGTAGCAAAGTCATGCGCATGCCATCCCGTTCCTCGAATCGGTGTGGGAGCCGTTCGGAGCCGCTCGGGGAAAGCCGCACTCCGAAAGTTTCGGAACGATTTCCGAATGTCGCGGAGGAGGTTACGGACTCCCGTCCGCGAGGTCAACGCCCCGTCACGGTCACCCGTGCGGCCCGACCGCGTGCGGCACCCAGGTGGGGTGGCGCATTCTTGCTGTGTCGCCCGCGTGACGGCGCACGGACGAGGTGGGGCCGATGAGTGCAGGCGCCGAGGACGCAGGCCGGACGCCCAGGAGGCTGACGGCGCTGCTCGTCGACGCCTCCACGCGGGCGATCGGCGCCGCCGGTGGCTACGCGGGCGGGGTCTACCTGCCCTCCCGCACGCCCGGCCTGTTGCGGCTGGCCGTACTCGCCGGACTGCCCGGGCCGCTCTTCCGACCCTGGTGGCGGCTGCACAACGACAGCGCGTTCCCCATGGCCGAGGCCTACCGGCTCGGCGTGCGGGTGGTGCTGCCCAACGCGGTCGAGACGATGCGCCGTTACCCGCAGTTCGCGGCCGGCCTGCCGTTCCCCTTCGGGTCCCTGTACGTGCCCGTCGCCGGTGCGGCGCGGACGTACGGCGTCCTGACCGTACTGCGGCCCTCCGTCTCCGACACCGCCGAGTTGCTGGAGGGCGTGGACCGGATGGAAGAACTGGCTCGGGAGCTCGGCGCGGGGCTCGAGCGGTCGGCCGGGGACCGGGGGGCGCCGCCCGCGGTCTGGGACGGAGAACCGCTGTGCCTGCGGCCGCCGCCGTCCGCACGGCACCCGCAGCGCGCCGGAAGTTTCGCCTGGGACCCCGCCACCGGCGCCGTCACCGTCGACCAGCCGCTGTGCGACCTGCTCGGCGTGGCGGAGGACGCCCACGACCCCCTCATCACCCTCGACGCGCTCACCGGCGCGCTGGCTCACGACGACGGGCACCGGGTCGCCGCGGCGCTGCGGCAGACCGCCGACGGCGGACCGCCCCCGCTGCCCCTGTACGTGCGCGCCGCCGACGGCGCGCTGCGCCTCGTGGAACTGTGGAGGCCGCCGGCGGCGCCCCTCGCCGGCGGCCCCGTACGGGGTGTCGTACGCGAGCCCTCGGACGGCACCGTGGCGGACGCCGCCGCCGACCTGCTGCCGGACGGCGTGTTCTGCCTGGACCGGACGGGCACGATCGTCTACGCCAATCCGCGCGCCGCCCGGCTGCTGGGCCTGCCCCGGTCCCGGCTGCTCGGCCACTCCCTGTGGGAAGCCGTGCCCTGGCTGGACCAGGCCGGCTACGAGGACCACCTGCGCGGCGCCCTGCTCTCGCCGGACCCGGTCCACTTCCACGTCCGGCGCCCGCCCGACGACAGCCGCCGGGCCACCCCGCAGCCCTACGAAGGTGACTGGCTCGCGGTCTCCGTGCATCCCGGCCGGGACCTCCTGACGGGAACGGTCCGTCCGGCCAACCGGGTGGCCGACGCGTCCGCCGGTCTCACTGCCGAGCACGGCACGCCGGAAGCGGTGCCCGGAACCCAGGAACCCGCACCCGCCGGCGTCGCCACCACGCCACCCGTGTACCGGCCCATCGTCCTGGCCCTGGCCCTGACCGAGGCGGTCACCGCCCGCCAGGTCTCCGCCGTGGTCGTACGGGAACTGCTGCCGGCGTTCGGCGGCCGCCGGCTCGCCATCTACCTGCTCCAGGAGCGGCACCTGTACCTGGCGTGGGAGACGGGCTTCCCGCCCGGCTTCCTCGCGCCCTTCGAGGGGGTGGCACTGGACGCCCGGCTGCCCGGGGTGGAGACGCTCACCAGCGGCCGTCCGCTCTTCTTCGACTCCATGCAGGCGCTGGCCGCCGCCTACCCCGGCATCCCGCTGGACGCCACGGAGGGCGCCCGCGCCTTCCTGCCGCTGATCGCCTCCGGCCGCCCGGTCGGCTCCTGCATCCTCGGCTTCGACCGGGCCCGCGGCTTCGGCACCGAGGAGCGCGCGGTGCTCACTGCCCTCGCCGGGGTGATCGCCCAGGCGATGGAGAAGGCCAGGCGGTACGAGTCCGAGACCGCGCTCGCCCGGGGGCTGCAGCGGGCACTGCTCCCCCGCCGGCTCCCGGCGCACCCGCTGCTGGAGACCGCCGGGCGCTATCTGCCCGGCACCCAGGGCATGGACGTGGGCGGGGACTGGTACGACGTCGTCGCCTCCGGCGACGGCATGGCCCTGGTCATCGGCGACGTGCAGGGGCACGGCGTGCCGGCGGCGGCCACGATGGGCCAACTACGCAGCGCCGTACGCGCCTTCGCCCTCGGGGACCGACCGCCCGACGAGGTCCTCGGCGGCGTCAACCACCTGTTGGCCGATCTGGACCCGGGCCTGTTCGCGAGCTGCTGCTACATCCGGCTCGACCCGGCCACCGGACGGGCCCGCGCGGCCCGCGCGGGGCACCCGCCGCCGCTGCTGCGCCACCCGGACGGACGCACCGAGACGCTGGACCTGCCCGGCGGCATGGTGCTCGGCGTGGACCCCGGCACGCCGTATCCGCTGACCGAGTTCCGGGTCGAGCCCGGCGCCGTGCTCGCCCTGTACACGGACGGGCTGGTGGAGCGGCCCGGCACCGACATCGACGACGGCATCGCCGCCCTCGGTCTGGCCCTCGCCGGCACCGACGCGTCCGGGGCACGTTCGGGCACCCGGTCGCTGGCGGACGTCGCCGACCGGCTCACCGGCACCGCCCGCCAGGCCAGGGACCGCCCCGACGACATCGCCCTGCTGCTCGCCACCCGCCGCTCGCGGCACCGGAGTCCCCGGTGAGCTGGGGTCCCGCGCGGCCCGGGCCGGGCCCTTCCGTCACCGGAGGCACCCCTCGCCTCCTCGGGCCCGGCAGTGTAGACATGGGCGCATGGTCCGACTGATGGGTCGATCGGGAGAGCGGTCACCCCGTCGTCCCAGAGGTTCGCTCGCCCGGGTCCGGAGAGACGCGGACCGGTCACGGCGAGGGGCGGGCGCGGGACGGCGAGGACGCGCGGCGGCGCTGCGCTCCGCCCTGTCCGGGCGCAGTGTGGCCGGACAGGTCTTCGCCATGAACGTGTTCATCGTGCTGCTGCTCGTGGTGGCGGCGGCGGTCGCGCTCGTGCTCCAGGTGCGGCACGACAGCGAGGTGGAGGCCCGCAACCGGTCCGTCGCCGTGGCCGCGACGTTCGCCGACTCCCCCGGCATCCGCGAGGCACTGCGCAGCCCCGATCCCACCGCCGTGCTCCAGCCCCGGGCCGAGGCGGCGCGCAGGGCGACGGGCGTGGACTTCGTCGTCGTCATGAACACCGACGGCATCCGGTACACCCACCCCGTGCCCGACCGCATCGGCAGGCAGTTCGTGGGGGACATCGCTCCCGCCCTGGCCGGAGAGACGGTGACCGAGGAGATCGAGGGGACCATCGGCCCGCTGGTCCAGGCCGTCGTGCCCGTCGAGACGCCCGACGGCGAGGTGGTGGGCCTGGTGTCGGCCGGCATCACCACGGAGAACGTGGGCGGCGCCGCCGACCGGCAGCTGCCCCTGGTGCTGATCGTGGCGGGCGTCGGACTGGCCCTGGCGACGGCCGGCACCGCGCTGGTCAGCCGGCGGCTGCTGCGGCAGACGCACGGCCTGGGGCCGCACGAGATGACCCGGATGTACGAACACCACGACGCCGTGCTGCACAGCGTCCGGGAGGGCGTGCTCATCGCCGGTCCCGACGGCCGTCTGCTGCTCGCCAACGACGAGGCTCAGCGCCTGCTCGACCTGCCCGCCGACGCCGAGGGACGGTACGTCCTGGACCTCGGGCTGCCGGACGACACAGCGGCGCTGCTGGCCTCCGGCCGGGTCGCCACGGACGAGGTGCACCTGGTCAAGGACCGGCTGCTGGCGGTCAACCAGCGGCCCACGGACGTACGCGGCGGACCCGCGGGCAGCGTCGCCACACTCCGTGACTCGACCGAGCTGCGGGCCCTGTCCGGACGGGCCGAGACCGCCCGGGAGCGCCTGGACATCCTGTACGCCGCCGGTGTGGGCATCGGCACCAGCCTGGACGTCACCCGCACCGCCGAGGAACTGGCGGAGCTGGCCGTGCCCCGGTTCGCGGACTACGTCAGCGTGGACCTGTTCGACGCCGTGCTGGCCGGCGGCCAGCCGGGGAGCGCGGCCCCGCTGAGCCGCGCCGCGCTCAGCGGCATCCGCGAGGAGGTCCCGCTCTACCCGGTGGGCCGGCAGATCCGCTTCGTGGCCTCCTCCCCGCAGGGCCGCTCGCTGGACACGGGCCGGCCTGTGCTCGAACCCCGCCTGGACGAGGCCCCGGGCTGGCAGGCACAGGACCCCGAACGCTCCGCACAGGTGGTGGAGTACGGCGTCCACTCACTGATCACCGTGCCGCTGCGGGCGGGCAGTCTGATGCTCGGGGTGGTCAGTTTCTGGCGTTCGGTCAAGCCCGAGCCGTTCGACGAGGACGAGCTGGCGCTCGCCGAGGAACTGGTCGCGCGGGCCGCGGTCTCCATCGACAACGCACGCCGCTACACCCGAGAGCACAGCATGGCGGTGACCCTGCAGCGCAGCCTGCTCCCGCGGCGGATGCCCGAGCAGAACGCCCTCGACATCGCCTACCGGTACCTGCCCGCGCAGGCGGGGGTCGGCGGCGACTGGTTCGACGTGCTGCCGCTGTCGGGGGCGCGGGTGGCCCTGGTGGTGGGTGACGTGGTCGGCCACGGGCTGCACGCGGCGGCCACCATGGGGCGGCTGCGGACGGCGGTGCACAACTTCACCTCGCTCGACCTGCCGCCCGACGAGCTGCTCGGCCTGCTGGACGAGCTGGTCGGCCGCATCGACCAGGACGAGGCGGCCGACGACAGCGCCCCCGTCACCGGCGCGACCTGCCTCTACGCCATCTACGATCCCGTCGCCGGCGTCTGCGTGACGGCACGCGCCGGTCATCCGCCGCCGGCACTGATCCGGCCCGACGGCACGGTGGAGTTCCCGGAGGTGCCCGCCGGTCCGCCGCTGGGGCTGGGCGGCCTGCCGTTCGAGACGACCGAGCTCCACCTCGCGGAGGGCAGCCGGCTGGTGCTGTACACCGACGGGCTGGTCGAGACCCGGGAACACGACATCGACGTCGGCCTCGAACATCTGCGCCAGGCGCTGGAGACGGCCGGCGAGTCACCGGAGGAGACCTGCCGGACCGTCCTCGACGCCCGCCTCCCGGACCGGCCGGGCGACGACATCGCCCTGCTCGTGGCCCGCACCCACGCGCTCGGTCCCGACCGGGTGGCCGAATGGCAGGTCCCGAACGACCCGGCGGCGGTCGGCGAGATCCGCTCCCAGGTCAGCCGGCGGCTGGCCGAGTGGGGGCTGGACGAGCTGGCGTTCACGACCGAGCTGATCCTCAGCGAGCTGGTCACCAACGCGATCCGGTACGGCGGTGAGACCGTCCAGGTCCGGGTGGTGCGGGACCGCACCCTGATCTGCGAGGTGTTCGACAGCAGCAGCACCTCGCCGCACCTGCGCTACGCGGCCATGACGGACGAGGGCGGCCGCGGCCTCTTCCTCGTCGCGCAGCTCGCCGAGCGCTGGGGGACCCGGTACACACCGGCCGGCAAGGTCATCTGGGCGGAGCAGCCGGCGACCTGAGGGGGCGCCGCGGCGGTCATGCCTTCTCGGACGCGAGGGTGCGGCCAACGAGGCAGCAGGAGGCGCACGGTGACACCGGCCGGGTAGGCACGGCGCAACGCGTCTTCCTGAACGAGGGAAACCTGGACCCGAACCCGCCCTGCATCGGCACACTACGGGGACGCATCGGCTGACCCCGCCGCCGGGCACGACACGGGCCGCGGAACCGGCCGGTGCCGGGTGCCGCGGCCCGCGCGGTTCCGGTGTCAGTGCCGGAACACGTCCTTGCCCTTCTCCTTGGCCTGCCGGGCATCGCCCTTGGTCTGCTCGGCGCGGCCCTCGGCCGTCCTGCGCTCGTCGCCGACGGCACGGCCGACGGCTTCCTCGGCCTTCCCCTTGGCCTGCTCCGCCTTGGCCTTGGACTTCTGGTTGCCGGCCATTGTGGCTCACCTCTCGGCGTTCGCTTGCGATGTCCTGCCCTGCGGGTCGCCCGGCACGGCGGAGTGAAACCCGGCGGCGGCGCGCGGGGTGACCGGGCGATGGCGGGGTAGGCGGTCGGCAGGGAAGACCCGAAGGAACCGTAGGACCCGTAGTCGACTCGGAGGAACGTCATGGCCGGAGTACTGGACCGGATCAAGCGGTTCGCGCGCAGCCCGCAAGGCCGCCGGGCGACGGAGCAGGTGCGCCGGGCCGCCGCGGACCCGCGTCGGCGGGCGCAGGCCCAGCAGATGCTGCGGAAGTTCGGCAAGCGGCGCTGAGCGGCCGGGCCGCGCCGGCGCCCCCTCAGCCCTGACCCGCGTGGGCGCGGCTGCGGGACCTCTCGGGCGGGCACCGCCCAGCGCAGCCCGTGCGGTGCCCGCCGCAGGTCGAGGACCGCGACGGTCAGCGCGCGCAGCATGGCGGCGACACCGGAGCCGACCGGCAGGGCCACCGCCTCACGGAAGTCGTCGCGGGTGGCGCCGGGTGCGGCCCCGGCCGCGGCGCTGAAGACGACGAACGCGGCCAGGGGCGACCAGGAAGACGCGGCGCCTGCCGGACGTGTCCCCGGTCCGGCCGGCGGCGACCAGCGTCAGGGCGAACGCGAGGGCGTAGCCGGACACGACCCACTGCACCGACGCCGTCGAGGCGTGCAGGTCCCGTTGCATGGAGGGCAGGGCGACCGCGACGACGATCGTGACGTCCAGCAGGGTCATGAAACCGGCGACCGGCGTCACCCACAGGGCCAGCCACCGGTTCGGATCCGGGTGGTCGTCCGGACGGTGCACCGGGGCTCCCCTCGTGGGTGGGCGCGATCGCCTGTCGCGCGCCTGCGTCACCCAGTGACCGGGGATTCAAACCCCGTAAACCCCTCCCGGCAACCGGGGCAAAGTCAGGCCATGACATCCCATAAGATCGACTTATGGGCTCATAGACCGGACCCGCGTACCGACTTAGGCTTGCCTCAGCTTAGGCTTCCCCAAGAGTCGATCTGTCACCGCTCGAAGGGAACCTGAACATGCCCCGCCCTCTGCGGGTAGCCATCGTCGGATCCGGCCCGGCCGGGATCTACGCCGCCGACGCCCTGCTCAAGTCCGAGGTGGCCGCCGACCCCGGTGTGTCCATCGACATCTTCGAGCGCATGCCCGCCCCGTTCGGACTGATCCGGTACGGCGTCGCCCCCGACCACCCGCGGATCAAGGGCATCATCACGGCCCTGCACCAGGTGCTCGACAAGCCGCAGATCCGTCTCTTCGGCAACGTCGGCTACCCCACCGACATCAGCCTGGACGACCTGCGCGCCTTCTACGACGGCGTGATCTTCGCCACGGGCGCCACGGCCGACCGGGCGCTGCCGATCCCCGGCATCGACCTGGACGGCTCCTACGGCGCCGCCGAGTTCGTCGCTTGGTACGACGGCCACCCCGACTTCCCGCGCACCTGGCCGCTGGACGCGGAGAAGGTCGCCGTCCTCGGTGTCGGCAACGTCGCCCTCGACATAGCGCGCGTCCTCGCCAAGACGGCAGACGAGCTGCTGCCCACCGAGATCCCGCCGAACGTCTACGAGGGCCTCAAGGCCAACAAGGCGCTGGAGGTCCACGTCTTCGGCCGCCGCGGCCCGGCCCAGGCGAAGTTCAGTCCGATGGAACTGCGGGAGCTGGACCACTCCCCCAACATCGAGGTCATCGTCGACCCCGAGGACATCGACTACGACGACGGCTCGATCGCCACCCGGCGCGGCAACAAGCAGGCCGACATGGTCGCCAAGACACTGGAGAACTGGGCGATCCGCGACGTCGGCGACCGCCCGCACAAGCTGTTCCTGCACTTCTTCGAGTCGCCCACCGAGATCCTCGGCGAGGACGGCAAGGTCGTCGGCCTGCGCACCGAGCGTACCGCGCTGGACGGCACCGGCAACGTCAAGGGCACCGGTGAGTTCAAGGACTGGGACGTCCAGGCGGTCTACCGGGCCGTCGGTTACCTCTCCGACCAGCTGCCCAAGCTGCCCTGGGACATCGACTCGGGCACGGTCCCGGACGAGGGCGGACGCGTCATCCAGGAGTCCGGCGAGCACCTGCAGTCGACGTACGTCACCGGCTGGATCCGGCGCGGTCCGGTCGGCCTGATCGGCCACACCAAGGGTGACGCCAACGAGACGGTCGCCAACCTGCTGGAGGACTACGCGGGCGGCCGGCTGCAGACGCCCGCGTCGCCGGAACCCGAGGCCGTGGACGCCTTCCTGGCGGAGCGGAACGTCCGCTTCACCACCTGGGAGGGCTGGTACAAGCTGGACGCCGCGGAGAAGGCTCTGGGCGAGCCGCAGGGGCGCGAGCGGGTGAAGCTCGTCGAGCGCGAGGACATGCTCCGGGAGAGCGGCGCCTGAGCCGGTCCGGAGCGCGCGGGCGCGGGCCCGGGACGGGAGAGTCTCTCCCGTCCCGGGCCCGCGCCCGTCAGTCCGTGCGTTCGGGCTCAGACCTCCAGTTCGCTCTCGATCCGGCGCAGCTGGTGACGGGCCATCGCCAGGTTGGCGCGGCTCGCGTCGAGCACGAGGTAGAGGAACAGCCCGTTGCCGCCCCGGCCCTTGAGCAGGCGGATCATGTGGTACTGGCTGTTCAGAGTGATCAGGATGTCCTCGATCTCCTCCTTCAGGCCGAGGAGCTCCATCGTGCGCAGCTTGGCCCGCACGACGTCGGTGTTGCCGGCGGCGGCCACCTCGAGGTTGAACTCCTTGCCGCCGCCCAGCGTGCCGAGGGCCATGCCGCTGGTGTAGTCGACCAGCGCGGCGGCCGACGCTCCGTCGATGGAGCTGAGGCATTCCTTGAGCGAGGTCTCCAGGTTGGCCATGCGTGGGTTCCTTTCCGGACGTGATCGGTACGTGATCAGTACGCGATCGGTTTGATCAGGTCGGCCGGCGGTGGGCGCCGGCCTGCGGGCTGGGTCGGTGTGCGGGCCGCTGCGGGGTGCGCACCGGCAGGGTGTCGATGGGACGGGCGCCGGCGGCGGGTGACGTGACGTGCTCGGCGGCCGGGGCGCGGCCGCGGCCCTGGCCGATGCGGTCGGCGACCAGTTCCCCGATCCGCGCGCCGCTGCGCCGGCCCTCCAGGTGCAGCCGGCCCACGTTGACCCGGCCGTCGGCGAGCAGGGTGAGCACGGCGGCCGGACCGGCGGCGTAGGTGGCGACGTAGCCGTCCGCCCCGCGCAGCAGCAGTTCGCGGAAGCCGCCGCGCGCGGTGGCCTCGGCCGTGCGGTGCGCGACGCCGAGGGCGGCGGCGGTGAGCGCGGCGAGACCCTCGGGTTCGGTGCCCGGCGCGTCATGGGCCAGGACGAGTCCGTCGACGGTGGCCGCGAGCGATCCGGTCAGTTGGGGCACGCGGTTGCGTATGCGGTGCAGTTCGTCCAGGACGTCGCTCTCGACGGCCATGAGCAGTCTCCTTTCGGCACGCTGACGGCGCGCGCGGATCACAGGGCCTCCAGGGCGTCTCGGAGCCGTCGCAGCAGGGCGGTGTCCGGGTCGTCCCACACGCCCCCGGCCGGGTCGGCCGTCGGGACGGACGGTGCTGGTGCGGGCGGCGCGGGGGCGACGAGGCCGGCGGCGGCCAGGCGGCGCAGTTCGACGAGGGTGCGGTACGTGCGACAGGCGAGCGCCGAGGCGATCTCGGCGGCGGTGCGGACGCCGTCTACCTGCGTCAGGGTCCGGCCACGCCGCACCGGCAGACCGGCGGCCCGGGCGTCGGGCACCCGAGTGAGGGGGGCGGTGTCGATGGCGGGGTCCGGCCAGATGCGGTCCAGCAGGGCGCGGCGGCGTCCGGTCTCGCGGACCACGGCGTCCACCGGCACGGACCGGACCGCGCCCAGCCAGTGCGATGCGCCGGGCCGGAAGCGGTGTGCGCGCGTGTCGTGGGCGAGGAGGAAGTACGCGGCGTCGAACAGCGCGCCCAGGTGGCAGACCTCCAGCGCACCGGCGGCGAGCCGGCCGCTGTCCACCAGCCGGTGTCCGACCCGGTGCTGCGTCCCGCCCCGGTCGACCGCGTCCCACCAGCCGTCCGGCGGGACGGCGCCGCTGGGGGTGAGCAGTGCCCCGAGGTCCGGGGTGAAGGCGGACTCCACGTGCACGACACGGCCCGCCGAAAGGTAGACGATGCCCCGCTCCCCCGACAGGGCCCCGCTCGCCCCCTCGGCCGCGAGCGTGCCGAGCGCCGCCGATGTCGTCCCCTGCGTGGTCCACGTGGTCGTCACCCTGGTCACCCGAGCACCAGGCGATCCGCCATCTCTGCCAGCCGGATGCGGGCCAGGGCGAGGTTTCCGTCGTTCCGGTCCAGCCACAGGTGGAGGAAGACGGTGCTGTCGAAGGGGGTGCTGACGAACCGGAACAGGTGGTAGGCGTCGGCGGTGGTGGCGATCAGGTCCTCGACCGCCGGTTCCCTGTCCGACGGTGCGGTGCCGCCGGCGCCGAGCGAACCGTTCTCCGCGACGTGCCGGGCGAGTTCGGCGGTCTCCGCCGCGGTCGCCTCCCAGTCACCGGCCGGTGCGTCGCCGACGGCACCCAGTGCGAGCCCGCTGATCCAGTCGACCAGCGACGCGCCCCGGGCACCGGGCAACCGCATGGCGTCCACCAGACTCTCGTCGATTCCGGGCAAGCCGGATCCCCTCCCCTGCACGGCTGTACCGCGAACGAGACGCCGAGACTACGGAAAGTGCACGCATCCGGTGAGCGCTTTGGCATTTTCCAGAGGAACGTGCGCGCGGTGCGGCATACTGCGGTATTTCGGCCATACGGCGGCCTGGCTGACGGGAGTGGCGCGGGCAGGCCCGCCCCGGTGCGGATGGTGGGCGGGCCTGCCCGCGCCGACCATTGCGGGGACGGCGCGCTCCGCCGGACCACGGGTGGAACCGGGGCCGCTTCGGGTGGCGTCCGCGCGCCGGGCGCGTATCCCTCGCACGGGTGGCTTGGGTGCGTCGCGACGGGCTACCCGGGGGCCATGGACCGACCGCACCTTCCCCACCGCGGGAAAAACTCCGAGGACGACACGGCGGACCGCGCGCCGGACCGGACGGGGTCCGACGACTACGGTCCGGACGCCGCCACCGAGCGTGCCGCGCCCGATTCCCCCACCGAGTTGCCGAAACGCTCGTGGTCCGCGCTGCTGCGGCGCGTGCTGTCCGAGTTCAAGGACGACGAGCTGTCCGACCGCGCCGCCGCCCTGACCTACTACGGGATCCTTTCGCTCTTCCCGGCCCTGCTGGTGCTGGTCTCCCTGCTCGGGATCGCCGGGCAGTCAGCCACCCAGGAGGTCCTGGACAACATCCAGAAGTTCGCGCCCGGCGCCGCGCGGGACGTCATCACCAACGCGGTGGAGCAGTTGCAGGCCAAGGCCGGCCTGGGCTCCGTGCTGGCGGTGGTCGGCCTGGTGGGTGCCGTCTGGTCGGCGTCCGGCTACGTGGCCGCGTTCATCCGCGCGGCGAACGCGGTCTACGACGTGCCCGAGGGGCGCCCGGTGTGGAAGGTGTTGCCGCTGCGGGTGGCGCTGACCGTGGTGCTGCTGCTGCTCGCCGTGATCAGCGCGCTCATCGTCGTCTTCACCGGCAGTCTGGCCCAGCAGGCGGGCACCGCGCTCGGTGTCGGCGACACCGCGATGACCGTGTGGTCGATCGCCAAGTGGCCGGTGCTGGTCGTGCTCGTCACCCTGATGATCGCGATCCTGTACTGGGCCACCCCGAACGCCCGGGTCAGGGGCTTCAAGTGGATCTCGCCGGGCAGCGTGCTCGCCCTGCTGGTCTGGCTGCTCGCCTCCGTGGGCTTCGCCTTCTACGTGGCGAACTTCGGCTCGTACAACAAGACGTACGGCACGCTGGCCGGCGTCATCATCTTCCTGGTGTGGCTGTGGGTGACGAACCTGGCCATCCTCTTCGGCCTGGAGTTCGACGCCGAGCTGGCCCGGCAGCGGGTGATCGACGGCGGCCATCCGCCGGACGCTGAGCCGTACGTCGAGCCGCGCGACACGCGTGCCTGGGACGAGGCCGACCGGCGGCGCGCGTCTCCGGACGACTGACGGACCGGAAGGCGACGAGCGCGGGGACGTCCCTCGTGCTCGTCCCCACGGCAGGATCGAGTCGACGTATCCGCTGTCTACGCGCACTGCCGCTCCCGTGGTGGCGGACGCCTGGGGCGAGCTCAGGTACACCACCAGGTTGGCGATCTCCTCCGGCTCGATCAGCCGCTGGAGCAGCGACTGCGGGCGGTGCTGGCGCATGAAGGCGCGCTGTGCCTCGTCCCAGGGGAGGTCGCGGTCGACCAGTTGGTACACGAAGTCCTCGACGCCCTCGGTGTGAGTCGGTCCGGCGATGACGGAGTTCACCGTGACGCCGCTGCCGGCCGCCTCCTTGGCGAAGCCGCGGCTCACCGCGAGCAGCGCCGTCTTGGGGACCCCGTAGTGGATCATCTCGGCCGGGATCACCACGGCCGAGTCACTCCCGACGTACAGCACCCGGCCCCAGCCCCGTTCCCTCATCCGGGGGAGATGGGCGCGCGTCAGCCTGACGCCCGCGAGGACGTTGATCTCGAAGTAGCGGCACCACTCGTCGTCACTGATCTCCAGCGCGGGTGCGGCCCCGAAGATGCCGAGGTTGTTCACGAGGACGTCGACGTCGGGCAGCACGTCCAGGGCCCGCTCCGCGCCCTCCTCGGTGCCGAGATCGGCCGCCACCGGCACGAACGTGCCGTGCGGCACCTCGGCCCGCAGTTTCCCGACGCTCTCGCGCAGGCGGCCGGCGTCGCGTCCGTTGACGCCCACCGTGGCGCCGGCCCTGGCCAGACCGGCGGCGATCGCCGCTCCGATGCCCTGCGGGGAGCCCGTCACCAGTGCGGTCCGCCCGCCGAGGTCCAGGTTCAACGGGCAGTTCCTCGTCGTGCCGTACGGTCGGTCGTCGTGCTCCTGCCCACCCTCGCCCACGGCTCACCCGGGGCCCCGCCGACGGCACCGCGCACCGCCCCGCGCCCCGCCCGGTCGGCGGACCCCGAGTGCTCTCCGCCGACCTGCGGCGCCGATACTTGTCCATGTCCGTACTCCTGCTTCCCGATGGACTCATGCCGACCTCTTCCGCCGCCCGCTCCTCGACTCCCCCCACGCTGTGGTCCGCCCGCGGGCGCCACGTCGGCTCCGCGGCGCAGGGCACCGTCCGGGACCACCTCCAGCGGCTGAAGGACGGCCACGTCGTCGACGACTTCCTGGAGCTGCCCGACGAGCAGCCGGAGGGGACCGCCGGTGTCCGGGTCTTCGAGGCCCGCTGGAAGGCCCCGGGTCCCGTCACCGTGCGCGCCAGGCTGACGCTGGCGCCTGCGTCGGCCGGCGGGCAGGAGTGGACGCTGCTGGCTGAGGCCGAGGAGGCCTGGGACACCGCCTGGCCCTCCCCCGCCACCGTGTTCTGGCCCGACGACCCGGACGTCACCTGGGACCGGGACATCGCCACGGGGCTGCGCCTGCGGGGCATCAACACCCTGCCGGACGACGACAAGGCAGTACGCCGACTGCTGAAGGAGGCCGGGCGCAGTCCGTGGAACATCCACGTCGTCGTGCACGAGGCGATGACCCCGGACCACCGGGGCCGGGTGCCGCTGGCGGACCGGCTGCCGCCCGGGCTGCGGCACCGCGTGGTCGAGCACCGCGCCGCGCCGCAGCAGCTGCGGGTGGCGAACTGGGCGCTGGAGGACTTCGGCGTCCAGGTACCGCGCGGCGGTGCCGTGGTGCTGCCCGGCACGCCGGCCCCGGACGGCTACGAGGCCCGGGACTTCTCCGTGCGCACCGTCTTCCTGGACGGCTCCGAGCCGGCCGGCCTCATCGCCGCGGTGACGTCGTTCGCCGCGCTGGCACGACCGCTGACGGCGGACGCGGAGGAGGCCCTCACCGCGCTGCGGGAGGACTGGCGGCTGCTGACCCTGGCCGAGGAACTGGAGCGCGAACGCAAGCTGGTGGCCATGTACGCCGAGGCGCTGGAGGCCATGACGCAGTCCCGGGACCTCTACCGGGAGGCGGCCGAGAGCGCGGCCGAGGCCCTGGCCGCGTACCGGGAGTCCGCCGGCGCGGCCCCGGCCGGGCCGGCGCCGTCCGAGTCGTCGGCGTCCCCGTTCCGGGGGCTGACCCGCACACTGGTGCGGCTGCGGGGCGTCGGCCGGACACCCCGTCCCGCACCCGGCCGGGACACCGAAAGGGGCGCCTCGGGCGCCCCCGGGGACTGACGCCCCGGAGTGTCAGCCCCCGGGACACGTCCGGCCATGGAGGCCGTCTCCGCCCGGCCTCACGCCACCGTTCCCCCCTCTCTTCTCACGACTGTGGTCGCGCGGACATCCCCGCCGGGCCGGTGCGCTGGCCGCCGTGTACTGAGGGCATCCTCACGTGTCAGGCGGCGCGAGGTGGATACGCGGTCCGCACAGCCGCACGGCCCGTCCCGGAAGGTCATCGACGCCATGGACAGCCAGCACGAGGGCACCGCCCCCGCCTCCCCGCCCCGGTCCGACACCACGCTCCGTGTCAACGGCAAGCCGCACACCCTCACCGTCGACCACCGCCGCGTACTGCTGGACCTCCTGCGGGAGGATCTCGGGCTGGCGGGCGCCAAGAAGGGCTGCGACCACGGGCAGTGCGGCGCCTGCACGGTCCTGGTGGACGGGCGGCGCGCCAACAGCTGCCTGCTGTTCGCCGTCGCCCTGGACGGCTGCGAGATCACCACAGTCGAGGGTCTCGCCGGGGACGGTGAGGAACTGCACCCGGTGCAGCGGGCGTTCCTGGAGCGCGACGCCTTCCAGTGCGGGTACTGCACCCCGGGCCAGATCTGCTCCGCGATCGGTGCGCTCGCCGAGGCGGCGGCCGGGCACCCGTCCCATGTCACCGACCCGCGGACCCCCTCCGGCGAACCCGTCCCGCTGGACCGTGAGGAGATCCGGGAGCGGCTCAGCGGCAACATCTGCCGGTGCGGGGCGTATCCGCGCATCGCCGACGCGGTCGAGGACGTGATTTCGTGAAGCCCTTCGCCTACGTACGGGCCGACAGCGTCGAGGAGGCCACCGACGCGTTCGCCGCCCACCCCGGCGCCCGCTACCTCGGCGGCGGCACCAACCTCGTCGACCTGATGAAGCTCGGCGTGGAGACGCCCACCGCGCTCGTCGATGTCACCCGTCTGCCGCTGGACGTGGTGGAGGAGCTGCCCGACGGGGCGCTGCGGGTGGGCGCGACGGTCCGCAACAGCGACCTGGCGGCCCACCCCGCCGTCCGCGACCGTTACCCCGCGCTCTCCCAGGCCCTGCTGGCGGGTGCCTCGGGCCAGTTGCGCAACGCCGCCACCACGGGCGGCAACCTGCTGCAGCGCACCCGCTGCCCGTACTTCCAGGACCTCTCCAAGCCCTGCAACAAGCGGGAGCCCGGTACGGGTTGCGGCGCCCTGGAGGGCGTGCACCGCGACCACGCGGTGCTCGGCCACTCCGAGCAGTGCGTCGCCACCCATCCCTCGGACATGGCGGTGGCGCTCGCCGCCCTCGACGCGCGCGTGGAACTGCACGGCCCCGAGGGCGCCCGGAGCGTGCCCGTCGCCGACTTCCACCGCCTGCCCGGCATGCACCCGGAGCGGGACACGGAGATCCACCCCGGTGAGCTGATCACCGGAGTGGTCCTGCCGGCCGCCACCGCCGGGCTGCCCTCGGCGTACCGCAAGGCCCGCGACCGGGCGTCGTACGCCTTCGCCCTGGCCTCCGTCGCCGCCGTCCTGCACTTGAAGGACGGGGTGGTGGACCGCGCCGGGATAGCCTTCGGGGCGCTGGCGCACCGGCCCTGGCGGGCGCGGCGGGCCGAGGACGCGCTGGTGGGCGCGGCGCCCACCACGGCGGCGTTCGAGCACGCCGTCGACCTGGAGCTCGCCGCCGCCGAACCGCTGCGGGACAACGCCTACAAGGTGCCGCTGGCCCGCAGGCTGGCCCTGGACGTACTGGGCCGGCTCGCCCCGCCGGCCACGACCTGAACCCGGCGTCCACGAGGAGGACTCCATGACCGGCACCGAAACCGTCCTGGGCGCTCCGGTCGAGCGCCGGGAGGGGCGGGAGAAGGTCACCGGCACCGCCCGGTACGCCGCCGAGTACGACGCCGTCGGCCGTGCGCAGGCCTGGCCCGTGCCGGCGGCCGTCGCGCGGGGCCGGGTGACCGGCGTCGACCCGTCGCCCGCGCTCACCCTGCCCGGCGTACTCGCGGTGCTCACGCACGAGAACGCGCCCCGGCTCGCCGATCCGCAGGACCCCACGCTGGCCGTGCTGCAGAGCCCGCACGTGCCGCACCGGGGCTGGTTCGTGGGCCTGGTGGTCGGCGAGACGCTGGAGGCGGCGCGGGCCGGCGCCGCGGCCGTGCGGGTCACGTACGAGGCGGAGGACCACGACGTGACGCTCACCGCCGACCATCCGGAGGCGTACGTCCCGGATATGGCCAACGGCGGTTTCCCGGCCGTCACCGAACACGGCGACCCGGACGCCGCCTTCGCGTCCTCGGCGACCCGGCTGGACGTCGAGTACCGGGTGCCGCCCCTGCACAACCACCCCATGGAGCCGCACACCAGCACGGCGCGGTGGGACGGCGACCGGCTGACGGTGCACTCGTCCAGCCAGGGCACCACCGCCGTGCGCACGGAGCTGGCCAGCATGTTCGAGCTGCCCGAGGACCGGATCACAGTCCTCGCCGAGCACGTGGGCGGCGGTTTCGGGTCCAAGGGCACGCCCCGCGCCGACGTGGTGCTGGCCGCGCTGGCGGCGCGGACGACCGGCAGGCCGGTCACCGTGGCGCTGCCGCGCCGCTACCTGCCCGCGGTCGTCGGCCACCGCGCGCCGACCCTGCACCGGCTGCGGCTCGGCGCCGACGCGGGCGGACGGATCACCTCCCTCGACCACGAGGTGACGACGCACACCTCCCGGGTCAAGGAGTTCGTGGAGCAGGCGGCCGTCCCCGCCCGCGTCATGTACGCCGCTGACGCCCTGCGCACCTCGCACCGCGTCGCACCGCTGGACGTGCCCACACCGTCCTGGATGCGCGCCCCCGGCGAGTGCCCCGGCATGTACGCGCTCGAGTCCGCGATGGACGAACTGGCCACCGACCTCGGCATCGACCCGGTGGAGCTGCGGATCCGCAACGAGCCGGAGACGGAGCCGGACAGCGGCAAGCCCTTCAGCAGCCGGAACCTGGTGCAGTGCCTGCGCGAGGGCGTCCGCCGTTTCGGCTGGGCGGACCGCGATCCGCGCCCGGGGTCCCGCCGCGCGGGTCCCCTGCTCGTCGGCAGCGGGGTGGCCGCCGCCACGTATCCGGTCCTGGTGTCGCCGTGCGCCGCCTCGGCGCGGGCCCTGCCCGACGGGGACTTCCTGGTACGGGTCAACGCCACCGACATCGGTACGGGCGCCCGGACGGTCTGCGCGCAGATCGCGGCCGACGCCCTCGGTGTCCCCCTGGACCGGGTCCGCATCGAAGTCGCCGACAGCGGGATCGGGTTCGCGCCGATGGCGGGCGGCTCCTCCGGTACCGCTTCCTGGGGATGGTCCGTGCACGAGGCGTGCGTCCGGCTCGGCGGCCGGCTGGCCGGGCACTCGGGGCCGCTGCCCGGCGAGGGCATCGTCGCCGACGCGGACACCTCCGGGACCGCGGACGCCGACAGTCCTTTCGCGCGGCACGCGTTCGGCGCGCACTTCGCCGAGGTCACCGTGGACACGGTCACCGGTGAGGTGCGGGTGACGCGGCTGCTGGGCGTGTTCGCGGCGGGGCGCATCCTCAACGCCCGTACCGCGCGCTCCCAGTTCGTCGGCGGCATGACGATGGGGCTGGGCATGGCGCTGACCGAGGACAGCACGGTGGACCCGGCGTTCGGCGACTTCACCGAGTGCGACCTGGCCTCCTACCACGTACCCGCGCACGCCGACGTCGCGGACGTGGAGGCCCACTGGGTCGACGAGGAGGACGCCCACCTCAACCCGATGGGCAGCAAGGGAATCGGTGAGATCGGCATCGTCGGCTCGGCGGCGGCCGTCGGCAACGCCGTCCACCACGCCACCGGCATCCGCTTCCGGGAACTTCCGCTCACTCCGCACCGGGTGCTCACCGCCCTGCTGGAGCACGAGCACCCCGCCGGCATGCTGGGCGCGTGAGCGCACGGCCCGTGGTCCGCGCCGGGGTGCCGGCGCGGACCACGGGCCGTGTTCGTGTACCCGCGATCGTCGCGCGGTGGATGCGCCCGCCCGGTCAGTCCGTGGCGCGGCTCGCCCGGGGCATCGGGCCGGCCGACCAGCGCCTGGCGGGCATCTGCGAGGCCACCCGTACGCACAGAGCGGTCAGCGCGGCCAGTGACGCCAGCACCGCGATCGCGACGGCGATCCAGGTGGGGGCCAGTGTGAGGTCCACGGCCCGGGTCAGTCGCGACGAAGGAGTGACGCTGCCGTAGAGCTTGGCCGCGGCCAGCGCCGCCGGTGCGACGACCGCCGCGGCGAGCAGCGGTACGGCGGGCCGCACGGTCACCAGCAGCGCCAGCAGCAGGCAGAGCGCGGACAGGCCGAGGGCGACTCCGTAGGCGCGTGCCGAGGCGTCGTTCTGGTGCAGCGGGAAGTAGGCCACGCCGCACCCGGCGAGAACGGCGACGGTGATCCACACGGGCCAGACGGGGCCCCGGGCGGACCTGCGAGCGGTACGGTCCCGCTGCGCGCGTTCCCCCTCGTGGTCGCGGTCGCGTGAGGCGTGTGCCTCCGCACGGCCGCGTCCCCGGCGGGCCGGGCGGGCGGTACGGCGGCTTTCCCGGCCCCGGCGGTCCCCCGCCGCGAACACACCGGCCAGTCCGGCCGGGCGGGCAGCCGGCTCCGGCTCCTCCTCCTCGCCGTTGCCGTCCAGTGCCGCCCGCAGGTGCCGCGCGTCGGGACGGTCCGGGCGTACCCGTCCGTCCTCCGCCAGGCGGCCGATCAGCTGCACCAGTTCCTCGACGGGCCGGCCGGTAGCGGCGGCCCGTACGGCCTCCTGGCCGCAGTGCGGTTCCAGGGGGGTGCGGTGCAGCAGTTCCATCAGGTGGGTCACGTCCTCCACCGAGCGGCACTCCGCCGCTGCCCGGATCGCCTCGTCCGCGCTGTCCGAGTTGCGCGGGGGCCGCGTCAGCAGGCCGACCAGCCGGGTGACGTCCTCCACCGACCGGTTCACGCCGACCGCGCGGAGCGCGTCGATCGTGGCCTGCGCGTAGTGGGGGGACCCCTCCAGCATCGTGATGAGGTCGACGACCTCTTCCAGCGGCCGGTCGGCCACGGCGGCGCGCACCAGGTCGCCGACGGGGTCGCCGTACTC
Source organism: Streptomyces mutabilis (assembly GCF_014649815.1). Lineage (GTDB taxonomy): Bacteria > Actinomycetota > Actinomycetes > Streptomycetales > Streptomycetaceae > Streptomyces > Streptomyces mutabilis. Next base: position 288,816 of record NZ_BMTT01000003.1, read on the forward strand.
GCGCACCGCCCCCTCGGAGGAGAAGTCTTCTGTGAACGTGTCCTCGGTGAAGGTCCCCTCGGTGGAGGTCTCCTCGGTGGAGATCTCCTCGAAGGGGTCGACGGCTTCCTCGCGCACGGGATTTCGGGGAGAGGGTTGCGGGACGGGTTCGTGAGGAACGAAGTCGGGCTCCCGGTGGGCCGGTTCCTCGGGGGCGGGCGAGCGGGCGGCCGAGGCGCGCGCGGCCGGTGCCCCGTCGGGTCGCGTGCCCGGCGGACGCACCGGGTGCGTACCGGTGGCCGCGGTCGTCTCCCCGGTGGGCAGGTCCACGGCGGATATGGCGTACTCGGGCGAACGGGGTGATGAAGAGCCGGTGGTCATGATCTCTCCGTGTGGTGGGGGTGCGGCCGCCCTGCGTCCCCGACATGCGACACGCGCTGTGTGCTGACCATTACTAAGCACGTCCACCGAGGCGTGCCACCGGAGTGGGCCACAGGGATGAGAGACCGGTTCCCGGGGACTTGCCGCAGCCCCGGACGGGCATCCGGAAGGCAAGGCGCGCGCCGCACACCATGAGGAGGGGCGGGGTGGACACGACCACAGTGGTGATCATCGGGGCGGTGACGCTCGCGGTGGCCGTCCTGGCGACCGCGGTGGCCGTTCTGGTACGGCTGGTCCGCACCCGACGGGATCTCAGGCGGGCCGGGCTGCCCACCGGTGCGCGGTGGGTCTTCTGGGGCGCCGTCCTCTACTTGGTACTGCCGGCGGACCTCGTCCCCGACCCGGTCTACCTGGACGACGTCGGTGTGCTGCTCCTCGCGCTGCGCTCCGCGCGCGGCCCTCTCGGCGGGCGGCGGGACGCCCGGGTCCGGCGGCGGGACGCCGGTCCGCACCGTGACTACGCTGCGTAAGGAAACCATTCACCCGTTCGATTCGTATAAGTCTCTGGAAGCCGAAGGAAGTCGGCGGACCGGGCGACGGCGCGAAACGAGCCGTCGTCTGATCGGCGCAGCACCGACTAGGGAGAGACGATGCAACCGTTCGCGCTCAACTACGCACGGCCCGCAGTGGAGTTGGAGGCCACCACTCCCTACGTCTACGACTCCGGGCTGCAGTTGAACGTGCTCCTGGACGGGCGGGTGGCCGCCGGTGACCACGCGCTGCTGAGAGAGCTGGGCACCACGACGTCCACCGCGGGCTCGAAGACTCACTTCGACGACTGAACACGGGCCGTCGACAATGACCGTACTGATCCTGACCTGTGAAGAGGACGTCACCGCGGACATGGTGGTCGTGCACCTCAACGCGTCGGGAGTACCGGTGGTCCGCCTGGACCCCGCCGATCTGACCGGTGACGCCGCCCTCTCGGGTGAGTTCGTGCACGGCTCCTTCCGGGGCCATCTGTCGTCGGGGGGCCGTCTGGTGAGCATCGGAGGGATCCGGTCCGTCTGGGTACGCAGGCCGGGCGAGGCGGCAGCACGCGCCGCGGAGCCCTCCGCGTGGCTGACCGAGGAGTCCGGGCAGGCGCTGTACGGCATGCTCCGCGACTGCGGGGCACGCTGGATGAACGAGCCCGACGCCGCGCACCGGGCCCGGTACAAACCCTGGCAGCTGCGCCTGGCCCAGCGGTGCGGGCTGCCGGTGCCGGCGACCCTCATCACGACGTTCCCCCGGGCCGCGCGCGAGTTCGCCGCGCGCTACCCGGACCTGGTCGTCAAGCCCGTCTCGGGCGCGCACCCGCAGGACCCGCCGCTGGCGGTGCCGACCAGCAGGGTTCCGCCCGAGGCCGACTTCTCCGCCGTCGCCCACGGCCCGACGCTGCTGCAACGCCGGGTCGCCAAGCGCGCCGACATCCGTCTCACCGCCGTCGGCGCGGAGTTGCTGGCCGCGCGGAAGACGACCCTCGCGTGCCCGGACCCGGAGGAGGTCGACGTCCGCTTCACGGCGTCCCCCGAGCCGTGGCGACCGGCCGAGGTGCCGCCGCGCGTCGCCGAGTCCGTTCGCGCCTACCTCCGCGCGGCGCACCTCGCCTACGGCGCCTTCGACTTCGCCGAGGACGGCGACGGCACCTGGTGGTTCCTGGAGTGCAACCAGTCGGGGCAGTTCGGCTTCGTCGAGGTGGACACGGGTCAGCCGATCGCCCGCACCATCGCCGAGTGGCTGGCCCGTCCCGCTTTTGGGGAGCCGGTGGACGCGGGCGGTCCGGGCACGGCCGCCGTCGGGTGAGGTCCCGGCGCGCGGCCGTCCCTCAGTGCTGGCGGGGGCCGGGCAGCAGGGCAGTGCGCTGCCAGCCGGCACCCGGGGACGGCTGCCTTTCGGCGCCGGGCAGGTGGCCGGGTCCGCCCAACGGGCGCATGACAACCTCCAGCTCCCTGCTCACGCGCTCGGCATCCCGTCGCACCTGCTCGGGAACGTCACCGCGTTCGGCGACGAGTCGGTCGTAGATGGGGGAATCCTGGAACACCCGTCAACGTGCCTTTCGTGTCGTCCGCCCCCGCACGGAGGCGCGACTGAGCAGTCTAGGCGTCCGTCCACCCGGCGGTGCGCATTCGTCCGAAGGTGACGGCCGCTCAGGCGCCGGTCGGGGAGAATGCGGCCGGACGATCACGAGCAGGTCACGGTGGCCCGCAGCCGGTCGAATCGCGCCGCGTTCCACGGTAGGTCCGCCGACGCGGCACCGCGTGCGTAGGGCCCGTCTTGCGGTTCAGCCCGGTCCTCACGGCCTGACCCCCAAGACGAGCCCCAGGGTACGGCGGTCTCACACGGCCAGCGACAGGCCGCTCTCCCCGTCCGGCTCCGCCGCACGGGCCGCGTCCGCCGTCCGCCCCTTGGCGAGCAGCAGCGCGTCGGCCTTGGCCACCGCGTCGTGGATGCCGGTCGTCGCCATCATCACGCAGAGCGTGTAACTGACGTCCGCCAGCTCGCGCGCCGCCGCCGGGCTCTCCCTCTCCGCCTGAGCGATCCGCAGTGACGCGTACCGGGTCAGCAACTCCCTGATGACTTTCGGGTCGGGTTCGAGCACGTAGCGCCCCTCTCTCGATGTGCGCTCCGTATGCCCGAACCCGGACGAAACATTCACACCATGCGAGCCGCCACACGCAATTGACGAAAACCAGTCGCTCCCTGTCCGACCTTGGTCGGATTAAGGCAGCTGTTCGATCGAAAAGCGACCTGGTGACCGAGGGGAACAAGCACTTTCTCCCGCGCGCTTTCCCGCCCCGTCGGCAAGGAGTACGCCACCTCGTCCCGCGGGTCGGTACGCCGGCACGCCGTGGCGTCGCGTGCCGGAGGGAGGCCCGCGCCTTCTCCCCCGTGGAGGGCGCGGGCCTCAGTCTTTGAGCGTGCGGGCGAGTTCGGTGGTGGCCCTGGTGATCTCGCTGTCGTCGTCGGCGAGCAGCCGCTGCAGTTCGTCCCGCCGGGCACGGACGGCCTGTCGCGCCGCGCGCTCCCATGCGACCGGGTTCTCCCGGTGGTTGAGCAGCTTGGGATAGACGGTGGCGGTGGTCTCCCACTGCCGTGCGTCGGCGATGTTCTTCAGCAGCTGGATGATCTGGGCCCGGCAGTTCACCTGGGGCCGCTGGGCGAGTTCCCAGAGGAAGGGAACGGTCGCCGCGGTCGCCTGCTCGACGACGAAGCCGTACTGGCAGATGCGTTTCCGCAGATCGGCGAGGGCTGCTCGGGCGGTCTCCGGGTCACCACCCGCGACCTTGCGCAGCAGGCGCGGAATGGCCGCGGCCGAACCGCTGGAGTCCTGGATGTCGCTCCAGGGCACTCCGTCCAGCCCTGCGAGAGGGGCGGCGGCCCGGGGCGGGCCGGGCGGCTGCGTCTGGCGGTCGGTGCGCCGGGGGCTCGGCTCGGGTGTCGGAGCGCTGCGCATGGTGTGGGGCCCTCCGCGGCAGTCGGGTCAGGTGAGGGGACGGGTCGTCAACGCGGCCCAGACGGTCTTACCCGCCGGCGGTCTCGGGGTCCAGCCCCAGTCGTCGGCGAGTGCGTCGACGATGCACAGGCCGCGCCCGTGCTCCCGCAGTGCGGAGCCGTCGGACGGGGCGCGTACGGGTTCGTTGTCCCCGGGGTCGGAGACGGTCAGCATCAGGTGGCCGGGGCACAGGGTGAGGCCCAGTCTGACCTCCGGCGCACCGGCCGCGGCGGACGGCACCGCGTGGGCCACGGCGTTGGAGGCGAGCTCCGATATCACGAGGACGGCGTCGTCGGCGTGCCGGTCCAGGGACCAGCCGCTCAGCGTCTTCCGGGTGAAGACCCGGGCCCGGGCGAAGCCCTCCGCGCTGCACGCGATCCGCAGCACCGCGGAGTCCGGGCGCCCCTCCGGCACGGGTGACTTCACGTCCGGAGCGGCCGACGGCCATGGGCTGCGACCGACGGCCGGTCGCGCCGCGTGCGGGAGCACGTCGCACCGACTCGCCACGCCAGCCTCCGACACTGGTTCGCCGGGTGACCGGAGCCTTAAATGCGCAGGTGACGACACGGCATCTCCCTGATGCAACGTCAGAACAGGGCGTCGACCGAGGGGTTGACGCCACGGCTATTATCCACGCTGACAGCGCTCGCGTGCAATTGCACGGGAAATTGCGCGGAAAAGATCGGACGGGAGCGCACGGGGACCGACGGGCCCCGGTCCGCTTCCCCGAACGGCAAGGAGACCGCGGTGCCACCAGTGCGCAACGGAGTGCGGGCGAGTTCGTTGGAGGCTCGCTGGAAGAAGAGTCGGCACAGCAACGCCGAAGGCAACTGCGTCGAGGTCGCCTTGGTGGACGGCGGCATCGCGATGCGCAATTCCCGTGATCCGGACGGCCCGGCGCTCGTCTACACGCCCGCCGAGGTGGCCGCCTTCCTGGCCGGGGCGAAGGACGGTGAGTTCGACCACCTGCTTTGAGGCGGGCGGCGGTCGCCGCGGAGTGCCGCCGACGGGAGTTCCGCCCTGGCGGCCGACGGGGGCATTCACCCAACCGGAGGCCAACTAGCCGTTTTCCACGGGCGGATGCGGTAGACACGGGCGGGATGCGATAGTGTGGTTTCTCAAGTCTGCCGGTCTGCTGGGAGTCAGGATGTCCGCCGCCGCGTCGCCTCGCATCTCCCGCCTCGAACCCTATCTGGACCGGGCCGAGCCGGCGCCCACTCTGTTGAAGATGCTCGTCGGCGTCCAGCTGGCGGGCTTCCGCGAGGACGCCGGCCTCTCTCAGGACCAGGCGGCGCGCGAGCTGGGATTCAGCGCGGCGAAGCTCTCGCGGATCGAGTCGGGCAAGGGCCGCAGGCCCCCTGCGGAGAAGGACGTCCGGGCGCTGCTGGACCGGTACGGCACCGACGCCTACGAGGCCTCGGTCCTGCTCAAACTGCTCCGGCGCGCGGGTGAGCCGGGCTGGTGGCAGCGGTACGACAAGCGCCTGATGCCCGAGTGGTTCGACCGTCTGGTCGGCCTCCAGGAGGCCGCGGCCACCATCCGGACCTTCGAGATCCAGTACGTCCCCGGACTGCTCCAGACGGCGGCCTACACCCAGGCCGTGGTCGAGCGGGGCCTGCCCAACGCGCCCGCGAGCGAGGTCCGGCGACGGGTCGAGCTGCGCATGCGCCGCGCGGAACTGCTGCTTCGCGCCGACGCGCCGCAGCTGTGGGCCATCATCGACGAGTCCGTGCTGCTGCGTGTGCTGGGCAGCCGCGAGGTCATGCGTGAGCAGTTGGAACACCTCGTCGAGATGGCGGCGAAGCCCCATGTGACGCTGCAGATCGTGCCACTGGACGTGACGAACGCTTCCGCGCCCGCGATCCCGGTCACCTACCTGCGCTTCGGCGGCACCGACCTGCCCGACGTGGTGTATCTGGAGCACATCAGGAGTGCCAACTTCCTCGAGGACCGCGACGAGACCGAGGAGTACCGGGTCGCGCTGGACCGGCTGGCCGACGAGGCGCTGACTCCGCGCGAGTCACTCGAGCTGCTGCGCGGGACGATGACACAGCGCTATCCCGCCGAGTAGCCAACGCGGCAGCTGCCCGGGAAGTGGCCAACGCGGCAGGGGAGCTGGGCCGCACGCCCGCGCGCGGCCTCACCGGCGTCCTCGGCTAACGGATGCGGCCCAGTCCGCCGAACTCGATCCACTCGTCGGTGAGCTGGCGGGGCGCCACATCGGTGTCCGGACGCCAGGTGGAGACCTCCACCAGACCCGGCTCCAGGATGTCCATGCCTTCGAAGAGGGCTTCGACGTCTTTCGGCTCGCGGACCCTGCCCCAGTGCCCCTGCGTGGCCTGGTCCATGAACTCCGTGACGAACTTCCGTACTCCGGGGTCCTCGCTGACCAGCTGGCACATCACCGCGTAACTCCCGGGCACGAGCCGCTCGGTGACACGGCGGACGACCGCCATCGGGCCGTCGGTGTCACTGTCCGGGATGCAGTGGAAGACCGAGTTGAACAGCACGGCGACCGGCTGCGAGAAGTCGATCAGGCGCTGGGTGTCCGGGTGGGAGAAAATCATCTCCGTCGAGCGCATGTCGGCGTGTATGACGGCGGTCCGGTCGTTCTGGTCCAGCAGCGCGCGGCCGTGGACCAGCACCATCGGGTCGTTGTCGACGTAGACGACGCGGGACTCGGGGGCGACGCGCTGGGCGATCTGGTGCACGTTGTCCTGCGTGGGCAGGCCGGATCCGTGGTCCAGGAACTGGCGGATGCCGTAGTCCTCCGCGAGGGTCCTGACGACCCGCTGCAGGAAGCGCCGGTTGTTCAGCGCCAGCCGACGGGTGCTGGGGACGACCTTGTCGAGCTCACCGACCGCCGCCCGGTCGGCCGCGTAGTTGTCCTTGCCGCCCAGGTAGTAGTCGTACATGCGTGCGGCTGTCGGCACGTTGGCGTCGATCTCCGTGGACAGCTGCTTGTCGGCTTGCATCGTTCCCCCAGCTCCGTACGGGCGCCAACTGAACTGGCATGGCAGAGAGTACATCCTAGGGACCTGAGGGTCAGGCGAGAACCAGGGGGTGGGGCAAGTGGCCGCCAAAACGTATGGGGCACATGCGAGTTGACGGCCACTCACCTGGGTCAGCCGCGTGCGGCCAGGTACGCGTCGACCCCGGGCGCCTTGCGGGCGTCCTCCACGCCGACCAGGCCGCCGACCGCCTTTGCGTCTGGCTTGAGCACGTAGGTGGACCGGCTGGCCGGCTCGGTCACGAAGGTGAAGTTCTGCGGGGTGCCGAGGCCGGTGTCGGCGTTCTTCTGCGAACGGTGCGCCTTCACCACGGCCTCCCGGGTGAGGCTGCCGCCCTCACAGGCCTTCTTCAGGTCGGCGCCGATCAGCTGGGCGGCGTCGTACCCGGAGAGCACGCCGGTGTCGACCGGCTCCCCGGGGTACTTCTTGCCGTAGGAGGCGACCATCTTCTTGACGCCCGGCAGGTCGGAGCTGACCGCCGGTGCCGCACTGACGACATGGACCATCGCCTCCAGCGCCGGCGCCGCGGGCGTCTTCATCAGCTGCGGGGAGTATCCGGGAGCGCTGGAGACGATCGGCACCTTGAGGCCCCGGGAGGCGGCCACTCCGGCGAGGGACGCCGTCTGGGCGGGGCCCGCGCTGATCAGGACGGCCTTCACCCCGGCGTTGCTCAGCGCGGAGACCTGCGCGGTCAGATCGGTGTCCGTCGCCTTGATCTTCTGGCCGACCACCTTCATCCCGGCCTGCTCGGCGGCCCACTCGGAACCCTCGAGCGCGTTGGCGCCGTAATCGCCCTCGAAGTACACGTGGCCGATCGTGTCACCCTCGGCGACCTTCCCGGTACGGGTCAGGAAGTCGACGGCCGCGATCATGTCGAGGTCGTAGGTGGTGCCGAGGACCTGGACGGCGTCCTTGCCCAGCAGGGAGGCGGCCCAGGCCTGCGGGAAGGTCAGCATGCTGTCCCGTTCGATGTCGTCGAGCAGTGCCGCGACCACCGGCGAGCCGATGACCTGGGGCAGGGCCACGACGTCCGGGGAGATGTCGGCATAGGCGGTCACCGCCTTCTGCACGTCGTAGCCGTGGTCCTTCACGACGATGTCGACCTTGCGTCCGCAGATGCCGCCCGCCGCGTTGGTCTCGTCGGCCCACATCTGCTGGGCCTGCACGATGGACTTGCCGAGGGTGGCGTAGGGGCCGGTGAGATCGGTCAGCGCGCCCAGCTTGATGGCCTTCTCGCTGACTCCGGGACCGGCCTCGACGCCGTCGGCGGCGTCGTCGGTGCTCCCGCCCTCCGCCTTGGAGCTGCAGGCGGTGCCCGCGAGCAGCACGGCGGCCAGTGCCGCGGCCAGGGCGGCGGTCCGGGTGGTGCGGGGCCTTGGGTGCGTGACGTTCACGGGGTGTGCTCCTTGGCTCGTGCGGTGGTCGCGGTGGTTTCCGTGGTGGCGGACGAGGGCGCGGGGCCGGGCAGGCCGGTGGCGGACGGCCGGCCCCGCAGGCGGGCGCGGATCCGGCGGGCCAGTCCGTGCAGGCCGTCGGGGGCGTAGAGCAGGATGACGACGATCGCGGCGCCGTACAGGTAGCGGGAGGCCTCGGTCGGGCCGAGCGAGCCGTCGCCCGAGCCCGGTGTCGCCACCAACGGCAACTGGTCGGCGTAGCGCGTCATCAGCAGTGGCAGCGCGGTGACGAAGACGGCTCCGGCGGTGGCTCCGGCCACGGAGCCGAGGCCGCCGATGACGATCATGGCGAGGTAGTCGACGGAAAGGAGGAGGGAGAAGTAGTCGGGCACCACGCGGCGGAAGGAGAGCGCGAGCAGGACGCCGGCGAGGCCCGCGTACATCGAGGAGACGACGAACGCCGCCGACCGGTACCTCGCCACGGGCACGCCCATCACGGACGCCGCGGTCTCGCTGTCGCGCAGCGCGGCCAGGGCGCGGCCGGGGCGCCCGCGCAGCACGCCGCGCGCGGTGAACCAGGTGAGGGCGAACAGGGCGAGGCCGAGGTACCAGAGCCGTTCCTCGGCGCCGAACGGCACGCCCAGGACCGTCAGCTCCGGGTCGGACTCGGCAAAGGTGAAGCCGCCGAGCTCCAGCGGCGGCACCGAGCGGCCGTTGAAGCCGCCGGTGACGGACTCCGCGGTGAGCAGGACGTGGTGGCCGAGGAAGACCAGGGCGAGGGTGGCCACACCCAGGTAGATGCCCTTGACCCGGCCCGCGACGGGACTGAACAGGCCGCCGGCGGCCCCGGCGAGCAGTACGGCGAGGCCGGCGGCGAGGGCCGGCGGCAGTCCCGGGCCGGGCTCGCCCGCCAGCCATACGTAGCCGTAGGCGCCGACGGCGAGGAAGAAGGCGTGGCCGAGGGAGAGCTGACCCGCGGTGCCGCTGAGCAGGCCCAGCCCGACGGCGCCGATGGCCGCGGCCATGGAGAACAGGCCGATGCGCAACCAGAAGGCGTCGAGGTAGAAGGGCAGGGCGCACAGGAGGAGGGCGGGCAGCAGGAACGTGCCGGACCTGCGCAGGCGGGCGCTCTTCAGGAGGTCAGACACGGGCCGCCCCCTTCGCCGAGAAGAGTCCGGCGGGTCGCACCAGGAGGACCAGCACCATCACGGCGTACGGGGCGACGTCACCGAAGCCCTCGCCGAGGACGTGCAGGTCGGACTGGTAGCCGGCGACGAAGGCCTCGGTCAGGCCGATCAGCATGCTGCCGACCAGGGCGCCGACCGGGGAGGCCATGCCGCCGAGGATGGCCGCCGGGAACGCCTTGAGGGCGATCTGCCCGGTGGTGCGCTCCAGCCCCGGCGCCGGGAAGGCGACCAGGAAGACCGCGGCGAGCGCGGCGAGTCCGCCGGCCAGGCACCAGGCGACGGTCCGTACGCGGGTCAGCCTTACGCCCATCAGGGCGGCGGCCTCGCCGTCCTCGGCCGCCGCGCGCAGCGACAGGCCCCAGGGCGTGAACCGGAACAGCGCGAAGGCGCCGCCGATGGCCGCGGCGGACACCAGGATCGCGGCGATGCGGCTGTCGGCGACGGTCACCGGGCCGAGGTCGGTCACCGCGTTGCCCCAGGGGTCGCCGAGCGGCAGCAGGTCGCCGCCGATCCGCCTGGCCAGGTCGGTCACCAGGATGATGTCGATGCCGATGGTGACGATGGTCTGCGCGTGGGCGGCGTGCGGATCGGTGCCCCCGACCCGCTGCAGCACCAGCCGGTCCAGCGCTCCGGCCACGGCCGCCGTCACGACGACGGCGAGGGCCAGCGCCCCGGCGAAGCCGAGGTCGTCGTGGAGGACGGCGACGAGGTAGCCGCCGAGCAGCAGGAGCGAGCCGTGGGTGAAGCTCAGGACACCGGAGGCCTTGAAGATGGTGACGAATCCGAGGGCGATCAGGGCGTAGACGGAGCCCAGGGCCAGACCGTTGAGGAGGGCGTCGAGGAAGCCGGTCATGCCGCCTCCTCCCCGGTGGTGCCGGTACCGAGGTAGGCGCGCAGTACCTCGGGGTCGCGCCGGACCTCGTCGGGGGTGCCGTGGGCGATGGCCTTGCCGAAGTCGAGGACGGTGACCTCGTCGGCGAGGCGCATGACCAGGCCCATGTCGTGCTCGACCAGCACGAGGGACAGGCCGAGTTCGGCGCGGATCTCCCGGACGACCTCGGTCATCCGGACGCGTTCGGCGGCGTTCATGCCGGCCACCGGTTCGTCGAGCAGCAGTACACGGGGCTCCAGACAGAGGGCACGGGCGAGTTCGACCCGCTTGCGGTCGCCGTACGACAGCAGGGCGACGGGTGATTCGAAGTGGCCGCCGAGGCCGGTGAGTTCGGCGATCTGCCGGGCCTTGGCGAGGTGGGCGCGCTGTTCCCGCACGGCGTGCGGCAGGCGCAGGGCGCTGGCGGCGAAGCCGGCGCGGGACAGGGCGTGGCGGCCGAGCATCAGGTTGTCGGCGACGGTGCCCTGGGTGGTGACGATGTTCTGGAAGGTGCGGGCCACCCCGAGGGCGGCGATCTTGTGCGGGGCGAGCCGGGTCAGTTCGGTGTCGCCGAGCCGTACGGTGCCGACGGCCGGCCGGTACAGGCCCGACAGGACGTTGAAGCAGGTGGACTTGCCCGCGCCGTTGGGGCCGATGACGGCGTGCACGGTGCCCGGGGCGACGGTGAAGGAGACGTCGTCGAGGGCGACGAGGCCGGCGAAACGCACAGTCACGTTCCGGACCTCGAGAGCCGGGGGTGCGGTGGTGCGGGTGGTCACGCGGCCCCCTTGCCTTCGGTTTCCTCGCCGGTCTCGGGCATCTCGCCCAGATAGAGGCGGCGTACGGCGTCCGTCCGGGCGAGTTCGCCGGCGGCGCCGGACAGCCGGACCTCACCGACCTCGAGGACGTAGGCGTGCTCGGCGAGGGAGAGCGCCATGCCGGCGTTCTGTTCGACGAGGAGCACGGCGGTGCCCTGGGCGTTGATCTCTCGGACCACCTCGGCGATGCGGTCCACCATCAGCGGGGCGAGTCCGAGGGAGGGCTCGTCGAGGAGGAGCAGGCGGGGCGCGGCCATCAGGGCCCGGCCGATGGCCAGCATCTGCTGCTCCCCGCCGGAGAGCAGACCGGCGGCCTGTCGGGTGCGCTCGGCGAGCCGCGGGAAGAGGGTGAAGACGCGGTCCCGTGCCTCGCGGACCTGGGCCGGGGCCCGCCGGTTCAGGCCGAGTCCCCCGGCCCGCAGGTTCTCGTCGACGGTGAGTCCGGCGAACACCCGCCTGCCCTCGGGTACCTGTACGACTCCGGCGCGTACGGCGGCGACGGGGTCGCGTCCGTCCAGGGCCGTGTCGCCGTAGCGGACGCGGCCGGCCGTGATCGCGCCGCGGTGCAGGCGCAGGGTGCCCGACACGGCCCGCAGCAGCGTGGTCTTGCCGGCGCCGTTGGCACCGAGCAGAGCGACGACGCCGCCGTGCGGGACGGTCAAGGACACGGAACGGAGGGCGGACAGCGCGCGCCCGTACGCCACGTCGAGGTTCTCGACGTGCAGCGCGGGCTCGCCGTCCGGTGGTGCTGCGGGCATCGCGGCTCCTTGGGACCGTGCCGGGGCAGGCACGGTGACGGGTGGAGGGGGAGCTCACGACAGCACGGGCACAGGTGCCCGTACAGGGGTTGCGGGCCGGGTCGCTGCGGCGTCCCAGTCCGGGGGCGGAGAGTCTGTGCGGATGCCCAGGGCCGGTAGCGGCGCGGGCCCGTGCGGGGGCCGGCGGTGCCCGTGGGAGCCCGGGGAGGCCGTGGGGATGCCGGGGACATGACGGGGACGCGGGCCGGTCGCCGGTACGTCGTGATCCGCAGCGTCGTAAATCGGCGCGGGCCCTCTCCGGAGGGAATGCTGGGGGCAGTGCCGTCACGTCCGCGCGCCGAACGGCGGGCGCCCGCCGCGATGCCGTGCCGATACTCGGGTCGCCCGCGTAGCGGCAGGAGCCCCCTCAGGCGCCAGACCCGTCGCTCAGTCGCGCAGTACCCGTCGGGCGGTCAGGGCCAGGCTCATCTCGACCACGTCGGCCGGGCGGGCCAGCGAGCGGCCGGTGAGTTGCTCGCAGCGGCGGAGGCGGTTGAGGACCGTGTTGCGGTGGCAGTAGAGGCGCTCGCCCGCCCGTTGCGCGGAGCCGTCGCAGTCGAGCCACGTGGTGAGGGTCTCCAGCAGCACCTCGCGATCGGCGGGTTCCAGCCGCAGCAGGGGGCCGAGCACCCGTTCCGCGAGGGCACCGCCGAGTTCCGGGTTGGAGGCGACGAGGGCGGCGGGGAGGTGGTCGGCCAGTCTCACCGTGCCGCCGGCCTGCGGGCATATCTCCAGGGCCGTGTCGGCGAACTTGCGGGCGTCGCCGACCGAGGCCAGTCCGTCGACCGCGCTGCCGATGCCGATCCGGACGCCGGGGACCTGGGCACCCGGTCCGCGCCCGGGCACCGGCGGCCGCGGAAACCCGTCGTCGCTCGCGTCGGCCAGGACGATGCCGTAGTCGACGTCCGCCCCGGCGTGCCAGTGGACGCGGACACCCGGCGGTACGGCGGCGCGGGCGGCGTCGGACCGCGCCGGGTTCTGGCCGGCTACGGCGACGACGAGGTACCGGCCGTGCTCGGGCAGCTCCAGCGCCTGGGCGGCCTCGGGAAGGTCGGCGATGCGGCTGGTGCCGTCGAGGAGGCCGGCCGCCAGCAGCCGGGCCCGGTTCTCTCGGCGCCGGCCGATCTGCCACTCGGTCTGCCGGTAGGCGTCGGCGACGAGGGTGCAGTGCTCGTCGACGAAGTTCCACACGTCGGCCGCGACGTGGACGAGGAGGCGTACGTCCTCGGGCGCGACACGGGAGGTCTCCTCGACCAGCCGCTGCCACACCAGCGAGCCGCCGAGGCGGAAGGCGTGCAGCAGGGCGTCCAGCGGGAGCCCCTGTGCGGCGCGGGCGGCGCCGATCCGCCACGAGCAGCGGCGGGCCGCGTCCCGGGCGCCGCTGGGATCCAGCAGCGAGGTCACGCTGTGCCGCAGCGAGCGGTGGGCCTCCTGCCAGGTGGCCGTGGGGTCCATCGTCAGGGCCGTGCGGTACGCCGGTTCCTGCTCCCGCAGCAGGGCGACCAGCCGGTCGGTCAGGTCGGGCAGGTCGTCGAGCAGGGCGCGGGCTGCCCGGTGCAGGACGCGCAGCGCGTCGGCGTCCATCAAGGACGCGACGCTCGGTGTCCGCGGGCGTGGAACGGGCGTCAGTCCGGTGCGGATCGCTGCTCGTGACCGTACGGCGTGCTGCATCGCGGTCCTCCCCAGGCCAGGGCTTGCGGAGGTGCCCCGCGGCGGGCCGTCCGCCCGTGCCGGGCATGCCCCCTGACTCGTCCTGCCCCGAAGGATGGCATACCGTCCGGTCGGTCCCTAGGGTTGTGCACCGGTCTTTTCCGACCTTCCGGCCCCTTGGTCCTGCTCGGCCTGCTCCACCATGCGGGCCAGTTCCAGGCGGGACCGGACGCCGAGCGCGGCGAAGACCTTGCGGAGGTGGTAGTCGACGGTGCGGGTGCTGACCGCGAGGGTGAGCGCGACCTCGCGATTGGTGGCGCCCTCGGCGACGTGCCGCGCGATGCGCAGTTGCTGCGGCGTCAGGCGGGTCAGCGTTCCGGCTCCCCGGGCCTGCGGCGCGGCGCCGAGCGCCCGCAGTTCCGCGCGGGCCTGCGCCGCCCAGACGCCCGCGCCGCACCGGTCGAAGCCGGCCAGCGCGGTGCCGAGGCGGGCGCGGGCCTCGCGGGGTCTGCGCCGCCGGCGCAGCCACTTGCCGTACAGCAGTGCGGTGCGGGCCCGTTCGAAGTCGCCGCCGGCCTCGTCGTGCCGGGCGAGCGCCCGCTGGTAGAGGTCGTCGGCGCGGTCCTGGGGGGCCAGGAGAGCATGGCAGCGGGCCAGCTGCGCGGCGGCCTGCGGGTCGGCGCCGAACGCCGCCCAGCCGGCGAAGTCCGTGAGGACCTCGTGAGTGTCCTCGGGACGTCCCGCGAGGACGGCGGCCTCCACGAAGCACGGCACGGCGAGCCGCCACACCGCGAAGTGTCCGCGTCCGGGACCGGGCAGGACGAGGAGCCCGAGCCGGTCGGCCGCGTCGTGGGGGCGGCCCCGGCCGAGGTCGGCGCGGCCCGCCGCCCACTCCGCGAGGGTGGCCGCCTGGGCCAGTCCGTGGCGCCGGGCCGTGGTCAACGCGGCCGCCACGTGCCGGGTCACCGCCTGTGGCTCCTCCTCGATCGACGCCGCCAGCGCCAGTACGGCCCGGTGGTGGGCCGCAGTGTTGCGCTGCCCGGCGCGCAGCGCGGTGCACAGTCCCTCCTCCGCGTGGACGCGCGCCTGGGAGTGCCTGCCCGCGCGCAGTTCGGCGTAGGCGAGGTACTCCAGTGCCTGCGGCACCAACGCGTCCGAGCCGAGCTGCCGGGCCGCCGCCAGCGCCCGCGCGCCCGCCCGGCGGGCGGCGTCCACGTTCCCGAGCAGCAGGGCGGCGGAGGCCGATCGCAGCAGCCCTTCGGGCCGGTCGTCGGTCCAACCCCGCTCCACCACCTGCTCGAGCGACGGGGCGGCCCGGTCGAGCCGTCCTTCGAGCAGCGCCCGCATGCCGACGCGGTGCTCGCGCACGGGGTCAGGACACCGGCCGGGCGCCTGCGGCCGCCCCACCGGTCCCGGCGACCCCGACGTCCCCGGCGCACCCACCGGACCCGGCACCCCCGGCGACAGTGTGGCCAGGCAGGCCGGCAGGTCCCCCGCGGCCCAGGCCGCGACGGCGGCGGCGAGGGTGGCGGTCGCGGCGTCGGCGGGGGCGTCCGCGGCCAGCAGGGACGCGGCCAGCAGCAGGGACTGGTGGGCGTCGCCGACGGGGCCGTCCCGGAGTTCCGCCAGACCGCGCACCAGTTCGGCCCGTCCTCGTACCGCGGCCGGGGCGGCGCAGCCGCGGGCCGCCGCGAGCAGGGGACGTGCCCGGTCGGGACGGCCCGCGAGCAGGGCCTGCTCGGCCGCGGCCGTGTACCGCTCCGCCCGGGCCGGCCCGTCGGCCGTCAGCTCGGCGGCCCGGGCGTACGCCTTGGTGCGCAGCTGGGGGGAGGCGGGCACCGTGCCGTCGGCGGCGAGCGCCGCCAGCCGGTCCGCGAGCCCCGTCACGGGTTCCTGGCCGGACAGCGACCAGGAGCGGTGCAGCAGCGCCGGCAGCCGCCGGCCGCCGGCCTCCAGTACGTCGGCCAGCGCGCGGTGCGCGGCCCGGCACCGGTCCGGCGCGGCGGTGGCGTGGACCGTCCGGCGCAGCAATGAGCTGTGGAAGCGCAGCCGGTCGCCGGCCCCGGCGAGGGCTTCGGGGAGGGGGTCCGCGGCGGGAGCGGGCGCGGACTCGGGGCGCAGGTGCCGCAGGGCGTCCAGCACCAGGCCGGTGTCGACGTCCGGTCCGTCCGACGCCCGGACGGCGGCCGCCACCGTCAGCAGCAGGTCCTGGGCGTCCGGGGACGGACCGGACAGCGCCCGGCCGGCCACCGCCGCCAGGGTCCCGGCGTCGGCCAGCGGCGTGGGCAGGGGCCGCAGGCCGCGCAGTTCGGCGGGCGAGAGCCGACGGACGAGGGCGAGGAGCAGCGCCGGATTTCCCTCCGCCTCGGCCAGCAACTGCTCACGGACGGCCGGGGCGGTGGCGCCGTCGGTCACGTCGTCGAGCAGGGCGTCGGCGTGCGACGCTGCGAGCGGGTCGAGGCGGACGACGGGGAGGCGGGCGTACTCCGGGTCGACGGCGCGGTGCCCGGCGACGGAGAGGAGCAGTCCGATGCGGCCGCCGGTGTGCAGGCTTTCGGCCGCGCGGCCCAGGGCGGCCCGGGCCGGGGCGTCCCACAGATGCGCGTCGTCGACGCACACGAGGAGGGGAGCCTCGCCGGCCGCCGCCCGCAGGGTGCCGAGCAGTTCCTCGGCGGTGGCGCGGACGCGCCGGTCCGG
Organism: Streptomyces mutabilis; assembly: GCF_014649815.1. Classification (GTDB taxonomy): domain Bacteria; phylum Actinomycetota; class Actinomycetes; order Streptomycetales; family Streptomycetaceae; genus Streptomyces; species Streptomyces mutabilis. Next base: position 305,136 of record NZ_BMTT01000003.1, read on the forward strand.
AGCGGGCCCGAGGTGCAGTACGGAGCCGGCCCGGAAGGAGCGGGCGGCCCACTGGAGGAGGGCGGTCCGGCCGAACCCGGGTTCGCCGGTCACGACGAGGTGGCCGCTGTGGGCGCGCAGCCCGTCCAGCAGGGCCCGCACCGTCTCTCGTTGTGCGCTTCGGCCGTGGATCCGCACGGCCGTACGAACGGTCGTCTCTCCGGTCATCCACGTCAGGTTACGCGTGCGTAACCTGACGTGGAAGCCGTCGCTCCGCCGCCGCCCGCCGGGTGTCGGCCGTGTCACCTGCGCATGTGCGCCTCACGGAGGCAACGCACGTTGTGCCGCCGCCCAGCCGCCCGGGCCGGGGGCCGTGCGACCGCACAGCGGGCCGGCGGCGGCCGCGAGATCCCCGCGACCGCCGCCGGTCGGTGCCGAAAGCCCGTCAGGAGCCGTGCGGGCAGTTGCCCCGGTACTCCTCGATGGTCAGGCTCGGCCGGGGCAGCGGGCACAGGAACTGCTCGTAGCGGGTGTCGTTGTCGATGAACCGCTTGAGCCAGGAAATGCTGTACTTCGCGATCGTCGTGTTGGACGTGTTCGGCGAGAAGTGGCTCGCGTTGTTCAGCTCCAGGTACGCGCGGTCCGTTCGGGACGGCAGGCTGGAGTAGAACGGTTCGGAGTGCGAGGACACGGGCGCGATCGAGTCGCCGTCGGCCCCCACGATCAGGGTCGGGGTGCTGACCTCCGGCCAGCTCTTGTCCAGGTTCCAGGGGGTGAGCGGGATCGCCGCCTGGAGCGAGGGACGGGATTTGGCGGCCTCCAGTGAGCCGCCGCCGCCCATGGAGTGGCCCATGACGCCGAGCCGGCTGCTGTCGATCCGCCCGCGCACGGAACTGCGCTCGGTGAGGTAGTCGAGGGCGGCCAGCAGCTGCCGGCCGCGGGAGCCTGGCTGGTCCACCGTGGTGTTGGTGTCGATGGTGAAGACCACGAAGCCCTGGGAGGCCAGCCGCGGGCCAAGCCAGGCGACGGACGACTGGTACGCCGAGAAGCCGGGCGAGATGACGACGGCGCCGAAGGTGCCGTCGCTGGTGCTGGTCGGGTAGTAGACGGTGCCGCCGCCGAAGCCGGTGACCGCGAGCGAGGAGACGGTGGTGTCCGCCACGGAGTACGGGCCGCGCAGTGCCTCGATGCTGGACTCGGTGGGCGCCGGGCCGCGCTCGTACGGGTTGTCGGCGGCCTGGGCGCCGGGGCCGGTGAGGGTGGTGAGCGCCACGGCGGCGGCCACGGCCGCGGTGACACCGGCGAGCCGGCGACGCGCTCCGCGGAACGCCGGACGCGCGGCGTGGGTGTGGGGGTGCTGGGGCACGGGGAGTCGTCCTCTCTGTCGTGGCGAGTGGTCGGCCGGTGATCGCACACGGCCCGGGAGCGTGGGGTCGCGTCCCGGACCATCCACCGGCCGGCGTCACCGATGAGCTGGTCGTGCCACTGTCGGGGCGCGGTACGGCCGGGGGGATCGGCAATATCACCGGTCTCGTGCGACGCGATCGTGGGGCGGGACGGGAAGGGACGGTGGCCGGGGTGCCGGGAGACCGCGCCGAGGGCCGAGCACGGAGGTCCGGAGGCCGGCGTCGGGAGCCGAGAGCGGGATCGAACCACGGTTGCGCCGTCTACGGACGTCCGTGGTCTTGCCCGGGCACCCGGTCGGTGTGGCACGCTCGACGTCGGCCGGGCGGTTGCGCGCCGGTCGGCGCGCGGAACGTCGGCCGGCCCGGCGCCGGGTCCGGCACGGAGGAGAGGCGACGGTATGCGGATCGGACTGCTCGGCACCGGCCCCTGGGCGGACATGGCGCACGCCCCCGCCCTGCGTCTGCACGACGGCCTGGACTTCGTCGGGGTGTGGGGGCGCCGTCCCGACGCCGCCGAGGAGCTGGCGAAACGGCACGGCACGCGCGCCTACGACGATCCCGACGCCCTGCTCGCGGACGTGGAGGCCGTCGCGTTCGCGATGCCCCCGGCGGTGCAGGCCGACATGGCGGTGCGTGCGGCGCGGGCCGGTTGCCATCTGCTGCTCGACAAGCCGCTCGCGGCGACGGTGGCGCAGGGGCGGGCGGTGGTCGAGGCGGCCGGTGGGGCGGGCGTCGCCTCGGTGGTCTTCCTCACCGCCCGGTTCCAGCCCGAGACCGAGGCGTGGATCACCGAACAGGGCTCCGGGGGCGACTGGTTCACGGCGCGGGCGCAGTGGCTCGGCGCGGTGTTCAGCGGGGACAGCCCGTTCGCCGCGTCGCCGTGGCGGCGGGAGAAGGGCGCCCTGTGGGACGTCGGACCGCATGCGCTGTCCGTGCTGCTGCCGGTCCTGGGCGACGCGCGACGCGTGTCGGCCGCGGCGCCCGGGTCCGGGGACACGGTCCATCTGGTCCTCGACCACACCGGCGGTGCGTCCAGCACGCTCACCCTCAGCCTGTCGGCACCGCCCGCGGCGGCGGGCGCGACGGTGGAGCTGCGTGGGCCGAGGGGGGTGACGCTGCTTCCCGAGGCGACGGAGGGCCCGGTGTCTGCGCTGCTGCGGGCCGTGGACGCGCTCCTCGCCTCCGCCGGGGACGCGGGCCCGCACCCGTGCGACGCCTCGTTCGGCCTGCGCGTCACCGAGATCCTCGCCGAGGCGGAGTCCCTGCTGGCCGAACGCAGGTGACCGGGGGTCAGCCGCCTGCCCCTTCTTCCCGGAACGGTTCGTCGCTCCACCTGAACCAGGCCCTGGATTCCGCCCACACTCTGTCATGTCCCGAACATGTTGGAAGCCCTCACATGACTCCCGTCACCAGCGTCCGCTCGGCCTCCGCGAGCTTCTCGTCGCCCTCGGCGGCGCCGTCGTTCTAGCCCCTCCCCCACGGCCGCCCCGGCTCGGCGTGCGGGAGGCGGGGCGGCGTAGGAGCGTGGTGGGTGTGCGAAAGGTGTCGGCCGCGCCACCGCGCCGGGGCGAGGACCGGCGGAGCTGGCTGAGCGGTGCTCCGCCGCCCCGCTGGGTGCGGGTGCTGCCGCCGGTCCTGACCGGGGCGATCTGCGTGGCGACGCTGGTCAGCGACGACCGGATCGACATCGGCTTCCTGCTCGGCGCCATCCCGCCGCTGGCCGTCCTTTCGTACGGGCCGCTGGCGACGGCCCTGCTGTGCGGTGCCGTGATAGCGCTGCTGACCGTCCCCGCCTTCCAGCTCGACCGCCCGGGCGACGCCGACCTGCTGACCGTCGTGTTCGTCGCGGCCCTGAGCGTCTTCGTGTCCTTCGTGCGCAGCCGCCGCGACGCCCAGCTGGATCTGGAGCGCACGGTCGCCGAGGCGGCTCAGCGGGCCCTGGCTCCGCCGCTGCCCGAGCGGGTCGGGGCGGTGCGCTGCGCGGGGCTCTACCGGGCGGCCCAGCGCGGCACCCTGGTCGGGGGCGACTTCTTCGACGTGCGGGACGGGCCCTACGGTGTCCGGGCCGTTACGGGTGACGTCCAGGGACACGGCCTGTCGGCGGTGTCGACGGTCGCGTCGCTGCTGGGGGCGTTCCGGGAGGCGGTGCTCGACCAGCCGGACCTCACGTCGGTGGCGGGACGGCTGGACCGCAGACTGCTCGTGGACTCCGCGGGCGCGCGGCACGGCGAGCTGTTCGCGACGGCCGCGCTGCTGGAGTTCTCCGCCGACGCCCTGCGGGTACGGGTCGTGGTCTGCGGCAACCCGCCGCCGTTCCTGCTGCGCGGTGCGCTCGCCACGGAGCTGGACGTCTCCCCGTGGACGCCGCTGGGGCTCGGGCTGGCGGATGCCGGCGCGATCGAGGCGTGCACGGTGGCGCTGCGCCCCGGCGACCGGCTCTTCCTCGCCTCCGACGGGGTGGTCGAGGCCAGGGACGACAGCGGAGCCTTCTACCCGCTGGCCGACCGGCTGACCGCCCTCGCCGCCCAGGACGCCGAAGGCACCGGGGACGGTGGGGGCGGCGGGGACCCCGCCACACTCCCGGAGCGCGTCTGGGCCGACCTCGTGCGCTTCTGCCCGGACGTGGAGGACGACGTCACGATGCTCGTCCTGACTCCCGCGCCCCCGTGACGGCCCGAGACGCGTCCCGCCTTCCGGATGCGCGGGCCGCTTCCGCATTGAATGGTGTTATCGGGATATTCGGGACCGACAACAGCACGGCACCGAAGCAGCGATCCGGATCCGAGGAGCACTGATCATGTCGACGTCACAGCCCGACGCCTCCCAGCCGTCCGAAGCTCGCGCGGGGGACGACCGCGCCACACCGGACGACCTGCTCCACGCCCGCACCGGCACCGACGTGTCCCCGGAGGACGTGGTCCTCGCGGCCGGCCGGGACATCACTCCGAAGAACCTCGAATGGGCCCGGCGCAAGCTGGCCGAGGAGGGCCCCGCCGCTCTCGACAAGCTTCTGCCCTGACCGGGCGGCCGCCCTCGTTCCCCGGCCGCACGCGGCCCGGGCCGGTGCGCGACGCACCGGCCCGGGCTGGACGGGCTGACAGGGCTGTCCCGGCTGCCCGGGATGTCCGAGCGATCGGTCAGGCGGTCCGGCCGCGGTCGTCCTCGCGGTCCGGAAGCGCCGTCTCGTCCTCCACGACGTGCACTGCTGCCTCCTCGGCGCCCGCGGCCCCGCCGTCGATCCCCACGTCCTCGGCGACCGTCTCCTTGGTCGTGTCGGTCCGTGCGCCCTCGTCCGGGGCGACCAGCCGGCCGGCACGATCGCTGCCCGCCTCGGGGTCGACCGGCTCGCCCTCGCCGTCGGGCTGGTCGCCCACGCCGTCCCCGGTGGGCCCGGTCACGTCCGGCACCTCCTGGGAGAGCCGTTCGTCCAAGGTCTCGCCGTCGTGCTGCTCCGCGGCCGTGGTGCCGTGCTTGGTCACGCCGAGGGGCTTCTCCGGCGGGGAGTAGCCCTCGTCCAGCGTGTCGTCGTAGGTCCGCTCGTCGACGGCGTCCTGGAGGTCGAGGGGCGTGGCGTCCTCCTGCTCCTCGTTGTTCCCGGTGGGCTGGTAGACGTCGTCGGCCATCGGGTCCGTGCCCATCGCTGCCTCCCTCTCGCGCTGCGTCGGCTCGGTGGTCTCGGTGTGCGGTTCGCGTTTCCCGATAAGCGATCTCTAACCCGTTCCGGCGGGATGATCTTCACCCACGGGGCGCGACGCGAACGGTCAGATCGGTGATGCGGTGCGGGGTCCAGTCGCGGGCGTAGCCGGGCGCGCCGCCGCCCGGGCCGGTGACGGCGGCGACCGGGAGACGCCGGGCGGTGTCCACGATCTCGGCGGCGGTGGTGTTCTCGTTGTTCCCGGTGGTCGAGCCGGAGGAGCAGCCGGTGTAGTAGCCGATCGGGATGGACTCGTGCCCGGTGATCAGGCAGGGCGGGCGGACCCCGAGCCGGTGCAGTTCGTCCGCGACGCGGGCCCAGTCCTCGCGGCTGGCGACGTTGCGGTCCACGGTGCCCTCGAGGACGGCGAACTGCACCGCGAGGTGACCGGCCAGCGCGAGCGCGACCATGGGCGCGGCCACCGGCCGCCACCGCCCCTGCCGCGTCCGGACCAAGTGCCACAGCCCGTCGGCCACCGGGATCGCCAGCAGGGCGTAGGCGGGCTGGAGGAAGCGCGGCGCCGCGTAGCCGATCATGAACAGGTAGGGTGCCGCGGCCGTGACGGCGCAGACGAACGGGATCAGCGTGCGGGCGGTGCGCCGCACCCGGGCCGCGACGACGACGCCCAGGACGGCGACGAACGGCAGGACGATCCACCAAGCGGTGACCACCGGGTGCGGCATCGACCCGGTGCAGGGCCGGCACAAACCCCGGCCGCCCAGGCTGCGCATCTGGTCGTCGACGGCGATGTTCCAGCCGAGGCCGCCCTGGATCTCCGAGGCCCTCGACAGCCGCTCCCCGAGGCCGCCGTACCAGCCGTACGCCTCGATCACCCACTCCACTCCCCCGGCCGCCAGACCGCCCACGAGGGCGAGCAGCAGGAGCCGGCGGCGGCGTACGAGGACCAGGACCAGCAGCGGCAGAGCCACCCAGACGGCGTCGGTGGGCCGCATCCACGCCATCAGCGCGGCGCCGGCCACCACACCCCACAGCGCGGTCCGGCCGGAGTGCCCCTGCCAGGACCGCAGGAAGCACCCCACGCAGATCAGGGCGCCGATCGCGACCCAGTAATTGGGCATGGCCTGGGGGCCGTAGAACAGCGTCACCCACAGGGTGGCGAAGAACGCGCCGGCGGTGGCCAGGACGCGGGCCGGGAACAGTCCTTTCCAGGCGCGCAGGGCGAGGTACAGACCGGCGCCGGAGAGCAGGGCGAGGTAGACGCGCAGCAGTTCGGTGGAGGACGACCAGGACGCTACGGGCGCCACCAGCAGGGAGACGCCGCGGGCGCGCGGTGCGCTGAAGAAGGCGGCGGGGTGGTGGGTGGTGACCTGGCTGGTGTACACGATCTCGTCCCAGCCGAGGCCCATCCACGGGTGGACGAAGGCCAGCTGGGCGAGGGTGAACACGGCGGCCACCGCGGCGAGCAGGGCGTCGCCGCGCAGGCGTCGCGGGGTGCCGGGCGGCGCGGCCGGCTCGCCCCGTCGTCTGCCGGCGAGCATGGCGTTCGCGCCGTCGGTCATCGTGCACCCCTCACGCCCGCTCGTCGCGGGGTCGTCCGGTCCTCACCTCCTGCCGCCGCTGAGCGGGAACCCGGAAGTCGGATCACATGGTCAAACTAGTGCGCGGGGTACGGCCGCGCAGGGTGGAACTCGGCCAGTCGCGCGATTGGGTCGGTTCCGGTCCGCGGGTCCCGTCAACGGGCGTTGGGGCGTCGGTGCGGGGGTTGTTCGGGGGTGGGACGCCGTTCGGGCGCGGGGATCGTGCGGGTGACGGGCCCGTCCCCGCTCACGGCCAGCGGCGTCCCGTGGTGGTGGATGGTGAGGGGCTCGCCCGCCAGCAGGATGTACGTCGCCCTGTCGGCGCGGACCTCCACGCGCAGGCACCGGCCGCGGAACTGGAGCCGGAAGGCGAGACGGCTGAACTTCTCGGGCAGCCGCGGCGTGAACCGGAGGCTGTCGCCCTCCCGGCGGGTGCCGCCGAAGCCGGCGACCAGCGCCAACCACGTACCGGCGAGCGAGGCGATGTGGAGTCCGTCGCGGGTGTTGTGCTCCAGGTCCGCGAGGTCCATCAGCGCGGCCTCGGCGGCGTAGTCGTAGGCCAGGCGCAGGTGTCCGGTCTGGGCGGCGACGACGGCCTGGCAGCAGGCGGACAGGGAGGAGTCCCGCACCGTGAGCGGTTCGTAGTAGGCGAAGTTGCGGGCGATCTGGTCCTCGTCGCAGTGGGCGTCGAACCAGCTGCCGCAGGTGTACATCGCCAGCACGAGGTCGGACTGCTTGATCACCTGTTTGCGGTAGAGGTCGAAGTAGGGGAAGTGCAGCATCAGCGGGTACTGGTCGGCGGCGGTGCGGGCGAAGTCCCAGCGCTGGTGGCGGGTGAAGCCCGCGTGCTGCTCGTGGACGCCGATCTCCTCGTTGTAGGGGATGTGCACGGACTCGGCGGCGTCGCGCCAGGCGGCGCTCTCCTCGTCGTCCACGCCGAGCCGGGCCGCGTCGTCGGGGTGGCGTTCGCAGGCGTCGGCCGCGGCGAGGAGGTTCGAGCGCGCCATGAGGTTGGTGTACGTGTTGTCGTCGACGATGGCGCTGTACTCGTCCGGACCTGTGACGCCGTCGATGTGGAAGACGCCGTGGTGGTCGTGGTGGCCCAGCGAGCGCCAGAGCCGGGCCGTCTCCACCAGGAGTTCGAGGGCGGTGTCGCGTTCGAAGTCGGTGTCGCCGGTCGCCGCCGTGTAGCGCACCGCGGCGTGCGCGATGTCGGCGGCCACGTGGAAGGCGGCCGTGCCGGCCGGCCAGTAGGCGGAGCCCTCCGAGCCGTCGATGGTCCGCCACGGGAACGCGGCGCCGCGCAGGCCGAGCTGGGTGGCGCGGTCCCGGGCGGCGGGCAGGGTGTCCCGGCGCCAGCGCAGCGCCTCGGCGACGGCCCTGGGCTCGGTGTAGGTCAGCACGGGCAACACGAACATCTCGGTGTCCCAGAACGCGTGCCCGTCGTAACCGGAGCCGGTCAGTCCCTTGGCCGGAACGGCCCGCTGTTCGGCGCGGGCGCCGGCCTGCAGGACGTGGAACAGGGCGAACCGCACGGCCTGCTGGATCTCCTCGTCGCCGTGCACCTCGACGTCCGCCCGCGCCCAGAAGTCGTCGAGGTAGGCGCGCTGTTCGGCCACCAGGCCGTCCCAGCCGCTGTGCGCGGCGGCGGCCAGCGCGGCCTCGACCTGATCGCTCATGGCGGGCCGGGAGCGGGCGCCCGACCAGCCGTGGGCGACGGTCTTGCGCACCCGCAGCCGCTGTCCCGGTTCCAGCACGGAGGTGATGGTCAGGCGGGCCACGTCCTCGTTGCTCTCGCTGCTGGTGGTGATCTCGCCCGAGGTGTCGACGACGTGGTCGGAGGCCACGGCGACCCGCAGGCCGCTGCGGCGGGTCCGGTGGAGCAGGCGCAGCCGGGAGCCGACGGCCATGTCCTCCTCGGGCTCCAGGGGTGACCGCAGGGCTCTGGACGCACGGGGGTCGCCGTCGGGGTCGGGCAGGCTCTCGTTGGCGACCAGCTCGGACTGGATCACGACCCTGGTCCGGCTGTCGACGGGCTCCACCTCGTAGGAGACGGCGGCGATGGCCCGCTGGGTGAGGGAGACCAGCCGGGTGGAGCGCACTCGGACGGTGGTGCCGGCCGGGGAGGTCCACTCGCAGGTCCGCTCGAGGACGCCGCGCCTGAGGTCCAGGGTCCGTTCGTGCTCGACGAGCCGGCCGTAGCGCAGGTCGAAGGGTTCGTCGTCGACCAGCAGGCGCAGCAGCTTGCCGTTGGTGACGTTGATGACGGTCTGGCCGGACTCCGGGTAGCCGTAGCCCGCTTCGGCGTAGGGGAGCGGGTGGAGTTCGTAGACGCCGTTGAGGTAGCTGCCGGGCAGGCCGTGCGGTTCGCCCTCGTCGAGGTTGCCGCGCCAGCCGATGTGCCCGTTGGACAGGGCGAAGACGGATTCGCTCTGGGCCAGGAGGTCGAGGTTGAGGGCCGTCTCGCGCACGGACCAGGGTTCGACGGCGTACGTCCGGTTGGTGATCACGCGTCGCCCCCCAGTTCGGCGAGGTCCTTGACGACGTGGTCCGCGCCGTGGGCGTAGAGGGCGTCGGTCTGGCCGACGCGGTCCACGCCGACGACGTACCCGAAGTGTCCGGAGCGGCCCGCCTCCATGCCTGCCAGCGCGTCCTCGAAGACGGCGGCGCGGGACGGTTCGACGCCGAGGTCGCGGGCGGCGGCGAGGAAGGTGTCGGGGCGCGGTTTGCCCGGCAGCCCCCGTTCGCGGGCCACCACGCCGTCGACGCGTACGTCGAACAGGCGCTCGGCGTCGATGGAGCGCAGGACGTCCAGGGTGTTGGCGCTGGAGGAGACGATCGCGGTGGCGAGGCCGGCGGCGCGGACCGCGTCGATGTAGCGCAGCGTGCCCTCGTAGGGCTGCACGCCGTCGTTGCGGATCTTCTCCAGGACCAGTTCGTTCTTGCGGTTGCCGACGCCGCCCACGGTCAGGGCGTCCGGTGGGTCGTCCGGGCCGCCCTCGGGCAGGTCGATACCGCGGGAGGCGAGGAAGGTGCGCACCCCGTCGGCACGGGGGCGGCCGTCGACGTACTCGTCGTAGTCGGAGTCGGTGAAGGGCCGGAAATCCGCGCCGTCCCGCTCGCGCAGGAAGGCGTCGAAGGTCTCCTTCCACGCGGCGGCGTGCACCACCGCCGTTTTGGTGACGACCCCGTCGAGGTCGAAGAGGCAGGCCTGGATGGCGTCGGGAAGTCCCAGCTGCGTCGTCATACCCGACACAGTTCCCCGCCGGGGCGGGTCCGATCAGGTGACACACTCTGCGGTGTGCCGCTGACTTTCGACGACCTCCTCGCCCGTGCCCGCTCGCTGCCCCGGGGCGGACGGCGCGCGATCCTCGGTATCGCCGGCAGCCCCGGGGCCGGCAAGACCACGCTCGCCGAATGCCTGGTGCGGGAGTTGAACGGGACCGGCGAACCGTGGGTCGCGCACGTCCCCATGGACGGCTTCCACCTCGCCGACGCCGAACTGGACCGGCTGGGCCGCCGGGACCGCAAGGGCGCGCCCGACACCTTCGACGCGGCCGGGTACGCGGCGCTGCTGCGCCGCCTGCGCGAGGAGGCGCCGGGCGGCGGGGAGGCCGTCGGCGACACCGTGTATGCGCCCGGCTTCGAGCGCGTGCTGGAGCAGCCGATCGCCGGGGCCGTGCCGGTACCGCCGTCGGCGCGGCTGGTCGTGACGGAGGGCAACTACCTGCTGCTGGGCTGCGGCGCCTGGGAGCGGGTGCGTTCCGGGCTCGACGAGGTGTGGTTCTGCGAACTCCCGGAGCCGGAACGGATCCGGCGCCTGGTGGCCCGTCACGAGCGGTTCGGCAAGTCCCACGCGGACGCGGTTGCCTGGGTCCTGGGCAGCGACCAACGAAACGCCGACCTGGTCGCGGCCACCCGGGCCCGCGCCGACCTCGTGGTGCCCGAAGGCGCGATGCCGGTCACCCGGTCATGAACCACCGCCCGGGAGGCGCGGCCGCTCCGCGTGCGGGAAGCCGTCGGCGCTCACGTGCGGCAGGACGCCGCTCGCCACGCGGTAGCGCCCGTTCGGCACGTCGTCCGACCTGGCGATGTGCACGGCCAGCGGGCCGGCCCACTCGTAGCCGCGCCGTTCGGCGTGCCGGGCCAGGCTGTCGGTGAGCACCTGGCCCACCCGGCCGTCGCGGCGCGTCAGTTCGTCGTGGACGACGTCGGCGAGCACGACGTCGTAGGCGTTGGGGACCATGACCCGTCCCGCCGGGGAGACCACGGCTTTGCTGTCGCATTCGGTGCGCAGGGCGTCGAGGAGTTCGACGGGTTCCTTGCCGAAGGCGCGCGCCCACAGTGCTCCCATGCGGTTCTCGAGTGTCTTCTCCAGCGCGCTGATGGCGCCCATACGGTTCACCTGCCGGGGGTGTGCGCGGGACCGGCCGCCCGGGTGGCGTGGCCGGTCGCCCGGGTGGCGTGCGTTCGTGGCGCGGTCACCGGGCGGTCATCGCTCGTCGTAGTCGTCGGGTTGGACGTGCGCCTCCTCAAGGGCCTCGCGCATGGTCCGGCCGGTGCCTCCCGGCGGGCGGGGCGTCTCCTCGTCCTCGCGCCGGTCGAGGACGTCGTCGGTGGTGTCGGTCTTCGGCCGGTTCTCTTCCGGGACGGTCATGACGGTGCCTTTCGTGCTGCTCTGCGGTCGCTTCCGCAACGGCGGGTTCCCGGTCGGCGCGGGGCTATCCCCGCCCGGTGCGATGCCGGTCGCGCGGGGCGGGATCCGGCGTCGCGGGGCGGCGGAACGGCCCTGTACACCGCCCTGCCGGTCACGAGGGGTGAGCTATGTTGACCTCCGTGGGAGACAAAGGAGGCGCACCCGTGCCATCGCCGCAGCAGGCCCGCGCACAGGCATCGGCGATCACCTCGGGACGTGCGGCCGAGGAGACGGAGGTCTCCGCCACGTCCCGGCTCAGGACACTGTTCGACCGGCCCCGCCTGTCCCCGGGGCAGCGGCGCATCGCGCAGTACCTGATCGAGCACCTCACCGAGGCGGCGTTCCTGTCGATCACCGACCTCGCCGACCGGGCGGGCGTCAGCCAGCCCTCGGTGACGCGGTTCGCCTCGGCGGTGGGCTTCAGCGGATACCCGGCACTGCGGGAGCGGCTCCAGTCGATCGCGCTGGGCGGCCGGGGCGGCGTCCCGGCCGAGGAGAACCGGGGCAACGAGCTCCAGGCCGCCGTCGACGCCGAGATCGAGAATCTGGAGAACCTGCGGCGCGACTTCGCCGACGCCGACCGGGTGATCGACGTCGGCCGCAAGCTGGCCGCCTCGGCGCCGCTGACCGTTCTCGGACTGCGCATCTCCGTCTCGCTCGCCGAGTACTTCGCCTACGCGGCCCGCCGGGTCCACCCGGACGTGCGTCTGGTGACCCACGGCGGCAGCGTCGCCTACGACGCCCTGCTGCAGTCGCGCGAGGCGGGCGGTACCTGGGTGCTGGCCTTCTCCATGCCCCGGCACGCCCAGGAGACCCTGAACGCGGTCCGGGTGGCGCGCGGGGCCGGACTGAAGGTGGCGCTGATCACCGACCTGGCCCTCGGCCCCGTCGTCGACGAGGCCGACGTCACCTTCGCCACGGGGACGGGGTCACGGCTGGTCTTCGACTCCTACGCGGCGCCCGGGGTGATGTGCGCGGCCCTGCTCCAGGCCATGACCGACGCCGATCCCGAGCGGACCCAGGCCCGGTTGGAGGAGTACGAGCAGGTCGCGGACCAGCACCAGTTCTTCCTCCGGGACTGATCCGTCCACCCCGGCCGGGAGCACGCCCGGCGATCGGTCGGCGCGGACGGGGACCACGGGGTTCATCCGGAATCAAGTCAAAAGCAGGCATGAATGTTTTCATACGCCTTGCAAAGCAGATGGCATATATAAATACTGCTCACGGATCGCGACCCGGCCGCCCCGGGACGCGTCCGCACCTGCGTGAACATCCTGACCGCCGGCTCCTACCCGCTCCGGCGTGCCCGGATGTTCCGTCGGGCACCGCCTGCGCGAGCGCCCGCGGCGGTCCCGGTCGTCCCCTGGACCGGGACCGCCTCCCACCGTCGCCCACCCCGCCGACGCCGCCACACCGGAAGCGATGATCATGCCCCTGACGACCACGCGCACCAGCCCGGACTGGCCCTGCCAGGTGAAGGCGCCCGGTAGTTACGACTGGGAACGCTCGGCGGCCAAGTGGCTGCGCGAGCTGGTGCCGGCCCGCTACGCCGGCTATCCGGCGCTCATCCGCCACCCCGTGCTGCTCGCCCGCCATGCGCAGATCCAGGTGCAGCACGAGATCCGGGTGGCGCGCACCGCCCTGCAGACCGCCCGGGCCGATCTGCCCCGGCTCGGAATGCCCGAGTCGGTCATCGAACACACCATCAAGCTGTACGCGGCGGAGCTCCTGCAGTTGCAGCACATCGCGCGCAGCGTGCGGGCGGTCACCGAGGCGCTGGTGGAGCGCGGCGCCGGGCGCTGAACCGGCCCGTCCACCGTGAGCGGGCGTCAGTCCACCGGATGGCCCGCCACGATGTCCGCGGCGTCGGACAGCCTCAGCAGTGGCCCGCCGGCCCGGTCCCGCCCGCCCCACTCGACGGGATCGAGGACGAACCCGACGTGGTCGCCCCCGGCGACGCGCTCCACGACGCGCCCGACGAACCACGCCTCGGCATCCTCCAGCAGCACCGCCCCGCCGTGGCCCTCGCGCCAGCGGACCCGCCCGAACTTGTCCACCTCGTCGCCGGTCCGCCCGCCGAAGAGTTCGGCCGTCGCGTGCTGGTCGCGGGCGAGGAGATGAACGGCCAGGAAGTCGGCGGACCGCGCTACCCGGAAAGTCCGGTTGACCTCGGAGAGCCAGACGGCGTAGCGCACCGGGTCGAGCGAGCACTGCGAGGAGAACCCGGCCAGACACCCCGACCGCTTCCCGCCCGCCGCGGCCGTCACCACGCACATGTCCGGGTCGAGCCGGCCGACAAACGCGTCCATGCCGGCCATGGTAGAGGGGCTCAGGCCGCGAGAAAACGCCGAAGGGCCGCCCGCAGGGCGGTGACGAAGGAGTCCCTGCGCGCCTCGTCGAGGGCGTCCAGCGACAGGTAGGGGTTGAGGTCCTCCAACTCGACCGGGAGCAGTCCGCCGCCCGGAGCACGGCAGGCGTCCACGCGCTGGATGCCATGGTCGGGGCCGGAACTCCTCCGGTCTGACCGGGTGTGATCGTATGCGATTCGGCCCACCGGTGGCTCGAGTGCACTCAGTTCCCTCTCGGGGCTGCACTGAGTGCCAGATAGCCGGTGAACTGCTACGTTCCCCCTCATGAGCTCCAGCAGTGCGGCGCCCGGCCGCGGCGACGGCACCGGCGCGGCGGGTGCCACTGATGCGGCGGGCGGCCGGCCGCCGATGCGGGAGGCACTGGTCGCGGCGGCGTTCCGGCTGTTCCTGGAACGGGGCTACGAACAGACGACCGTCGACGACATCGTCACGCTGGCCGGCGTCGGACGGCGGTCCTTCTTCCGCTACTTCCCCTCCAAGGAGGACGTGGTCTTCCCCGACCACGAGCGGTGCCTGGCGGACATGACGGCCTTCCTGGCCGCCTCACCCGAGGACACCGACCCGGTGGCCCGGGTCTGCGACGCGGCCCGGCTGGTGCTGCGCATGTACGCCGAGAACCCGGACTTCTCGGTGCAGCGCTACCACCTCACCAAGAAGGTGCCCGGGCTGCGCGCGTACGAGCTGTCGGTGGTGTGGCGCTACGAACGCGCCCTCGCCGAGTACCTGCGCGGACGCCTCGGCGGACGGCCGGACGGGGCCCTGAGGGCGGACCTGATCGCGGCCGCGGTGGTCGCAGCGCACAACAACGCGCTGCGGTCCTGGCTGCGTTCGGACGGCCGGGACGACGCGGCCGCCGCGGTGGACCACGCGCTCGAGTACGCGCAGTCCGCCTTCGGGAGCGTTCCCGTACCGCCCCCGGCCGGGGAGCGGGGGGACGTGGTCGTGGTCCTCGCGCGGCGCGGAGCGCCCCTGTGGCAGGTCGTGCGGGAGGTCGAGGCGGCGTTCGCCGACGACTGACCGACCCTCGGCGAGAGGACCGCACCGCAAGCAATCAAGGGTACGCAGTGCCTTTACGCGTGGCACGCAGTGCCATAACCTGAGAACGTGCACGGTGGCGCGGTCACCCGCACACGCGTGCCCGGGTGACCGCGCACCCCGATTCCGGCTCGAATGCAGGGAGTTGACCAGCGTGTACTACCACTCAGGAAACGTCGCTCAGCAGACAGCCGGCTCCGCGACGGGCGTCCTCGACCCCAAGGCCCCGGACACCGAGGCGATCCTCTTCCAGCGCTGCACCTGGTGCGGCACGGCCATGTACCACCGGGTGCTGTGCCCGGTCTGTCGCGGCAGCGACCTGCGGACCGAACGCAGCGACGGCACGGGGACGGTACGGCACTCCACGGTGGTGCACCGCAACACCCCGGCGGCGCGCAACGTGTCCCTGATCGAGATGGCCGAGGGCTTCGTGCTGCGCGGCCGGGTGATGGGCCCGCTCATCGGCATCCACAGCGGCGACCGGGTACGACTGTCCACGGCCGAGGACCCGGTGCGGGGCGAGCCGGTCTTCCAACTGGTCGACGAACCGTACCGGGCCTGGACCTGAGTGACGGTCAGTTCACGGCCGACCCTCCCCGCACGGGGCCGGCGTACCGGGCAGCAGCGTGCCGGTGCGCACCGGTGCCCCCGTCCCGAAGCTCCGGTTGGCGGCGAGACCGACGACCAGCGCGAGCGCGCCGTCGCGTTCGGTGGCCGTCGAGTGCGCGGCGGCGCTCGGGTCCGCGCCCGGTAGGGCCGCGTCCACCGGGCCGAACAGCGCGTCCAGCATGCGCGGGTCACCGCCGCCGTGTGCCTCGTGGGCGACGTCGAGCGGTATGTCGACCGGGGGCTTCCACAGCGGGCGCAGGGTGAGGCGGGCGCCGCCGGCGTGCTCGGCGGCCGTGTCCCCGTGCACCGCTCCCCGTTCCGAGGCCGCCCGGGTCGAGGGCCTCGCCCAGCGGCTCTCCTCCACCTCCAACTCCAGGCGTCCGGCGCTGCCGTTGACCATCACCCGGTAGCCCTCCCACGGGGAGTAGGCCGTCAGGTGGTACGTCATCGTGGCACCACGGGCGTACCGGACCAGGACCGCCATGTCGTCCTCGATGGTGACCGGCCCGTCGAAGACGTTGCGGTCGCGCAGGTACCCGTCGTCCCGCTCGGCGTCCAGGTAGAGGGCGCGCAGCGTGTCGTTGGCGGCGAGATCGAGGGCGAAGGGGTCGTCGGCGGCCGGCCCGGCGCCGTGGGCTCGGACGTAGTCCCGGCGCAGCCCGTGGCGTTCGCCCGCCTCGCGGCCGTAGAAGCCGAGACGTCCGTAACCGAAGACCTCCTGCGGCTCGTCGGCCAGCCACCAGTTGACGAGGTCGAAGTGGTGCGAGGACTTGTGCACCATCAGCCCGCCGCTGCGGCGCTTGTCCCGGTGCCAGCGGCGGAAGTAGTCCGCACCGTGCCGCACGTCCAGCAGCCACTCGAAGTGGACGGACAGCACCTCCCCGACCGCGCCCCCGGCCAGCAGCGCCCGCACCTTCTCGTGGACGGGGTTGAAGCGGTAGTTGAAGGCGACGGTGAGGGAGTTGCCGGTCTCGCGGACGGTCTCCAGGATGCGGGCGCAACGGTCGGCGTCGACGGTCATCGGCTTCTCGGTGACGACGCGGCAGCCCGCGCGCAGCGCCGGGACGACGTACCGGTCGTGCTCGGCGTCGACGGTGGTGACGATCACCTCGTCGATGCCCTCCTCACCGAGCAGGTCGGCGAAGCGCTCGGGGTCCCACTGGGCCGCGGGAGGTTCACCGGCCGCCGTGAGCAGCCGGTTGTGGAAGGCCATCCGGGTCGGGCTCGGGTCGCACAGGGCGGCGACGCGGTGACCGGGGCGTTCGGCGAGGCCCCTCGTGAAGGTCTGGGCGCGGTGGCCGGTGCCGACGACGGCGGCGCGCAGGCAGGGATTCGGACTCATGCAGAAAGCCCTTTCCAATCGGCTGCGGCGTCACTCTTCATCGATCACGCCGCCGTGCCGCTCGTCAGGGGAGCGGGCCGCCGTGCCACTCCCGTCGCGGGCGACGCGGGCCGGTCCGCTCAGGAGGTGAGCGTGATCCGGATGCCCACGGTGCCGGCCGACCCGCGGCGCAGCCGGCTGCCGAGGAGGGTGAGCCGGCCGACGACGCCGTACTTGCGGGCGATCAGCCGACGGTAGCGTCCGGTGGTGACCGGGGCGCAGATCTCCGCCGTCGCCGGGACCTGGTCGCCGGTCGGCCGGCCGCGCACGTCGCAGGGGCCGACCAGCACGTCGGCGCGGTTGCGGACGCGCTTGACCTTCCCCGAGTCGGCGACGGTCCACACGCCGAGGGCGTCCCCGTCCCGTACGACCCACACCGGGGTGGCGACCGGGGTGCCGTTCTTCCTGTACGTGGTGACCAGCAGGTACTTGCCGGCGCCGAGCCGGGCCGATGAGGCGTCGTCCATGGTCGGGAAGTCTAGGCGCCCGGCACGGGCCGCGGCTCTCGTCCCGCCTCACCCCACGGCCGCCGCCATCCTCCGCACCGCCTGCGTGATCACCTCCGGCGAGGTCGCGAGGTTGAGCCGCAGGTGTCCCGCGCCGCCGGTACCGAAGGGGATGCCGGAGCTGAGGGCGACCCGGCCGCGCCGGAGGAAGACGTCCGCCGGGTCGTCGCCGAGGTCCAGCGGGCGGCAGTCGAGCCAGGCCAGGTACGTCGCCTCGCCGGGGCGGTGGACCACGCCGGGCAGGTGCTCGGCCAGCAGCCGGGTGAGCAACCGCCGGTTCTCGTCGATCCCGGCCAGCACGGAGTCCAGCCAGGCGGTCCCGTCGCGCAGGGCCGCCGTGTGGGCGAGGACGCCGACGTGGCTCGGTCCGTGGCCGACCTCCTCGGGCATCCGCGCCAGGTCGGCGGCGGCACCGGGCCCGGCGAGGGCGAGCGCCGCCTTGAGCCCGGCCAGGTTCCACCCCTTGGATGCGGACATCAGGGCGAGGCCGCGCTCGGCGCCGGGCACGCTCAGGTACGGCACGAAGCGCGCGCCGACGGGAACGACCGGCGCGTGGATCTCGTCGGCGACGACCCGGACGCCGTACCGCTCGGCGAGGGCGGCGACGGCGCCCAGCTCGTCGGCGGTGTGCACGGTGCCGGTGGGGTTGTGCGGGCTGCACAGCAGGTAGGCGGCGCGCCCTCCGCCGGCGGCGGCCCGCCGGAACGCCTCCTCCAGCACGCCGAGGTCGATCCGCAGGTCGGCGCCGACCGGCGCTTCGACGACGCGCCGGTCCAGGTGCGTCACGAACTCGTAGAAGGGCGGGTACACAGGCGGGTTGACGATCACCGGGTCGCCGGGCCCGGTGACCAGCTTGAGCATTTCGACGACGCCCAGCATCACGTCGGGCACGATCGCGGTGCGTTCCACGGCGAGGTCGTCCCAGCCCCAGCGCTTGCCCGCGAAGGCGGCCAGGGCCTCGGCGTAGGCGGTGCCGACGGGGTAGCCGGTGTCGCCGAGTTCCATGGCTTCGGTGACGGCGCGCACGACGGGGGCGGCGAGCGGGACGTCCATTTCGGCCACCCACAGCGGCAGCACGTCCTCGGGGTACGTGCGCCACTTCATGCTCGTACGGCGGCGCAACTGGTCGAGCGTGAGCGACCGAAGGGGGTTCGCCTCGTCGGAAGGGTGCTGCTCGTTGCTGGTCATGGGGCACAAGATAGGCGGCGACGGTGCACCCCGGAAACGGAACGGGAGGGACACCGCGGACCGGACGGGACCGGTTGCCCGGTGAACGCGGGCCGGCCCGCCCCCGTACGGGAGGAGGGCGCTCGATGTCCGCGGGGCCCCGCGGCGGTGACGCCGTGAGTCCGGGTTCGGGAGCTCATGCATGAGGCACGCACGACGACGCATCGTCCGGCGAGTGGCACGGCTGGCCGCCGTCGGCGGACTGCTGCTCGGAGGAACCATGGTCACCCGGGCCGTGGCGAGCGAGCCTCCCGGCGCCCCGGCCGTGCCGCACACGCTCGCGCGCAGCGCTTCCGACGCCGGCGCCGGCCTCGTGTCCCGGCTGGGCGCCGACCGTACGGCGGGCCACTGGGTCGGCTCCGACGGGCGGCCGGTCGTGGCGGTCACCGACGAGCGCACGGCGCGGGAGGTGCGCCGGGCCGGTGCCGGGGCGAAGGTCGTGCGGCACAGCTTGTCCGAGCTGAAGTCGGCGACCTCGACGCTGCGTTCGGCACCGCGGGTGCCCGGCACGGCGTGGGCCCTCGACTACCGGTCGAACGAGGTGGTCGTGCGCGGGGACAGCACGGTCCCCCGGTCCGACTGGTCCCGGCTGACGGACGTCGCCGAGGACATCGGCGGCTTCGTCCGCATGGAACGCACCGAGGGCACCTTCACCACGCGCCTGAACGGTGCCGAGCCGATCGTTTCCACGGCGGGGCGCTGCTCGACGGGCTACAACGTGACCGACGGGCGCGGCGACTTCATCCTCACCGCGGGGCACTGCGGGCCGACGGGGTCGGTGTGGTTCGGTGACGGATCGGGCGACCGGAGGGTCGGCAAGACTGTGGCCGGGAGCTTCCCCGGGGACGACTTCTCCCTGGTGGAGTACGCGAACGGCGAGGCGGGCGACGGCGCCGACGTGGTGGCCGTCGGCGCCGGCAAGGGGGTGCGGATCACGGGCGCGGGTGAACCGGCCGTGGGTCAGCGGGTGTTCCGCAGCGGCAGCACCACCGGGTTGCGCGACGGCCGGGTGACCGCGCTCGAGGCAACGGTCAACTACCCGGAGGGCACGGTCACCGGCCTGATCGAGACCGACGTCTGCGCGGAACCCGGCGACAGCGGGGGCCCGATGTTCTCCGAGGGCATAGCGCTCGGCGTGACCTCGGGGGGCAACGGCGACTGCGACAAGGGGGGCACGACGTTCTTCCAACCGCTGCCGGAGGCCATGGCCTCGCTCGGTGTCCGGCTGCTCGTCTCCGCACCGGAGGAGGGGACGGCGCCCGGAGCCGCGCCTTCCGCGCCGAGCGCCACCGGCGGTGGCACCGCTCCGGGCGCCGCAGCACCGGGGGCCACGGCCCCCGTGACGGGTGTCGACGGTTCGACGCTCCTGTCCCGCCTCACCGACCGCCGAAACGTCGGCCCGGGCATGCTCGTCGCCGCGGGCAGCATGGTGGCTCTGGTGGCCACCCGCTGGATCCGCGCGGAGCAGGACCGCAAGGCGTATCGACGGCACTGCTCCGCGACATGGGGATGATCCCGGGTCAGTACGAGGAGGGCACCCGCGCGGGGTGCCCGGGGCCGTTGCCGCGAGGCGCCGAGGGGACCCGGGCGCCGGTCAGGCGGCGTGCTCCGGGTCCGCGGCGGCCCACTCCAAGACAAGCCGCTGGTACTCCTCGCGCTGCTCGACGCTCAGTGTCCCGCCCGACCGGAGCCACAGGGCCCGGATCTCCTCGTTGACCTCGGCAGCCGATCGCTCGGAGGAGGGTTCAACAGTGGTGGACATGTTGTGAAGCATACGGCGATGGGCGTGAAGGCGATGTGAGTATTCGCCAGCCAAACGGACATAACGGACCGTGTTACTGGTCACGTCGATCTTCTCATCTGTCAAGGCCCACGGGCGAGTTCGTTCCCCGCCGGTGTGTTCTGCCGCACATGACCCGCCCGTTCACACGTGCGCCGCCCCCAACACCAGTACCTGGATGGCCAGCACGGCGGCACCGCGCGCCCAGTCGTGGAAGTCGGACACCCTGACCTCCAGGCCGACCGGTGCGGCCCGCGGATGCCGGTTGTCCCGGATGGTGTTCTCCACCACGTCGCCGGCCACGTCCATCAGACCGACCCCCTCACCGGCGAGCAGGATCTTCTGCGGCATCACGAAATTGGCGATCTGCGCCACCAGGGTGCCCAGGGCCCGCCCGGCCTCCTCGACGACCCGGGCCGGCACCGGCTCCCCCTCGGCGGCGGACGCCAGGATCTCCTCGTAGTCCAGGTCCCGGCCGAGGGCGGCCCGGACCTGGTAACGGATATTGGGGATGGTCAGCAGCGAGACGGCGCTGCCGCGCCGGCCGTCCGGGGTGAGCGGACCGTAGCGGTCGAGGATCCAGTGCCGGCCGAAGCCGCGATCCTCGTCCCCGGAGTACGGCACCCGCTTGCCGCCGAGCACCAGCCCGTAACCGACGCCCGCGCCGATGGTGAGGACGACGAACCGGTCCACGCCGCGCCCCGCGCCGAACCATGTCTCGGCCTCCACGAAGGCCGCGGTGTCGTTCTCCACGACGACCGGCAGCCCGGTGCGCTCCTCGACGAGCGCGGCCAGCGGGACGCCCCGCCAGCCCAGGAAGGGGGACTCGCCGACCACCGAACGGTCCTCGACGAGGCCGCCCACGCCGATCCCGACACCGGCCACCCGGGGGCGCCCGCGGGACAGTTCCCGGGCCATAGCCGCCAGCAGGTCGGCGACCTCGCCGGGGTCGTGGGTGGTCAGCGTTCGGTCCAGGCGGGCGACGATCTCGCTGCGCAGCGTGGTCACGACGCCGTACACCATGTCACCGGTGATCTTGAAGCCGAGGAAGTACCGGGAGTCCGCGACCACGTCGAGCGGCTGCGACGGACGCCCCTGCCGCACCGCCGCGGCGCCCGCCTCCGGAACCTCGACCAGCAGCCCCGCCCGGATGAGCGGCTTGGTCAGCCGGGTCAGGCTGCCCGGCGAGAGGTCCAGCCGCCGGGCGATCTCCGTCCGGGACAGCGGACCGTGCACCAGCACCTCGATCGCGACGGAGCGTTCGCCGGGGCTCAGCGGAAGCCAGCTTTCGGCCTGTCCACGCATGACGATCGACCGCCCTCTTCGTCCAGCATTTCTTCCATCACAAAAACAACACTGCCAGTCTAGGTCCGCGGCCTCGCCCCAAAGGATCAAAGCACGCCTCTTGACGCCATGATTATTCCGCCCCAAAAGTAAAGCGGGACGAGCCGTCGCACGCGAGGGGGTCTGCCGATGTCCATCGCTTCCAGCAGCCGTGCCGGGAACCGGGGTGACGGACGTCTCGCCGCGGTGTTCATCGCGCCGGCGTTCCTCGGCTTCGCGGTCTTCCTCCTGTGGCCGACGCTGCGCGGCGTCTACCTGAGCTTCACCCGCTTCAACCTGCTGACCCCAGCCCGATGGGTGGGGCTCGACAACTACGTGCGGATGGTCAACGACCCCATCTTCTGGGAGTCACTGCGGGTCACGGTCGTCTACGTGGTCCTCAACATCGGCGTGCAGACCGTCTCGGCCCTGGCCATCGCGGTGCTGCTCCAACGGCTGACCCGATCACCCTGGCTGCGCGGCATCGTGCTCACGCCGTACCTGATGTCCAACGTGGTGGCCGGCATCGTCTGGCTGTGGATCCTGGACACCCAGCTCGGCATCGGCAACGAGATCATCGCCGCGCTCGGCCTCGACCGCGTCCCGTTCCTCACCGACGAGACCTGGGCCGTGCCGACCATCGCGCTGATCAACGTGTGGCGGCACGTCGGCTACACCGCGCTCCTGCTGTTCGCGGGGCTCCAGGCGATCCCGGGCGACATGTACGAGGCCGCGAGGGTGGACGGGGCGAGCGAGTGGCGGATGTTCCGCCGGATCACGCTGCCGCTGCTGCGGCCGGTCCTCGCGGTCGTCCTGATCATGACGGTGATCGGATCGTTCCAGGTGTTCGACACGGTCGCCGTGACCACCGCCGGCGGACCGGCGGGCGCCACCAACGTCCTCCAGTTCTACATCTACGGTGCCGCCTTCGGCCGCTTCCAGTTCGGGTACGCCTCGGCGATGTCGGTTGCCCTGCTCGTCGTGCTGAGCGCCATCACCTTCGTCCAGTACCGGCTCACCCGGGCCGGCCGGACCGACCTCGGCTGACGGAGAGGAGAACGAGATGACCGACACGACCGCCGTGGCCGGCCCCGTCACGGCACGCGGTGACGGTGGCGGCCGGCGCGGGCTCTCCCCGGGACGGATCGTGGCCTGGGCGGTGATGGCCGCCATCGTGCTCGTCACCCTGCTGCCCTTCTACTGGATCCTGCGCACCGCACTGTCCACCAACACCGGGCTGGCCGCCCACCCGGCCGGCCCCTTGCCGGTCGATCCGACCACCAGCGGCTTCGAGCGGGCGCTCGGCCTGCAGTCGGCCGAGGAGGCGATCGCCCAGGGCGGCTCGGGCGGCGGACTGAGGTTCTGGCGGTACCTGCTGAACTCGGTGCTCGTCTCGACGCTGATCACCGTCTGCCAGATCCTCTTCTCCGCCATGGCGGCGTACGCCTTCGCCAGGCTGCGCTGGCGGGGCCGGGACACGGTGTTCGCCATGTTCCTGGCCGGGCTGATGGTGCCGGCCGTCTTCACCCTGCTGCCGAACTTCGTGCTCATCAAGGAACTCGGCCTGGTCGACTCCCTGCTGGGCATCGCCCTGCCGACGATGTTCATGACCCCGTTCGCGGTGTTCTTCCTGCGGCAGTTCTTCATGGGCGTCCCCCGGGAGGTGGAGGAGGCGGCGCTCCTGGACGGCGCCGGGAAGGTGCGGATCTTCTTCCGGATGCTGCTGCCGATGGCCGCCACACCCGTCCTGACGCTGGCCGTGCTGACGTACATCACGGCCTGGAACGACTACTTCTGGCCGCTGATGGTGTCCTACAGCGACAGCTCGCGCGTGCTGACCGTGGCACTGGCCGTCTTCCGCGCGCAGACCCCGACGACCGGTACCGACTGGTCCGGCCTGATGGCGGCCACGCTCATCGCGGCGCTGCCGATGCTGTTGCTCTTCGTGGTCTTCGCGCGCCGCATCGTGGGCACGATCGGCTTCACCGGCATCAAGTGAGGGGACGGACATGCGCTTTCGTACCACCGCCGCCGCGACCGGGGCGCTGGCCCTGTCCCTGGTGACCGGCTGCGCCCAGGGCACCGGCTCGTCCGCGGACACGGTGACTTACTGGCTCTGGGACACCAACCAACTGCCCGCGTACCAGGCGTGCGCGAAGGACTTCGAGCAGCGGAACCCCGGGCTCGACGTGAAGATCACACAGATGGGCTGGGACGACTACTGGACCAAACTCACCGCGAGCTTCATCGCCGGCACCCAGCCCGACGTGTTCACCGACCACATCCAGAAGTTCGGCCAGTTCGCCGACCTGAAGGTGCTGGAGCCGCTGGACGACCTGGGCATCGAGGTCTCCGCCTACCAGCCCGGGCTCGCCGCGACCTGGCTGGGTGCGGACGGCCACCGCTACGGCGTCCCGAAGGACTGGGACACCATCGCCCTCTTCTACAACGAGAAGATGACGAAGGACGCCGGGCTGAGCGCCGAGGAGCTGAACGGCCTGTCCTGGAACCCCGAGGACGGCGGCACGTTCGAGAAGGCGATCGCGCGCCTGACCGTGGACGACAAGGGCAGGCGGGGCGACGAACCGGGCTTCGACAAGGACAACGTCGAGGTCTACGGCCTGGCCACCAACGGCGGCGGCGACGGTGACGGCCAGACCACCTGGAGCCACTTCGCCGCCTCCGCCGGCTGGACCTACACGGACAAGGAGCGGTGGGGCACCGAGTACCGGTACGACGACGACACCTTCCAGTCGGTCATCGATTGGTACTTCGGGCTGGCGGACAAGGGCTACATGGCACCCCTCACCGACTACTCCGTGTCCAACCAGGCCAACGCCCAAGTGGGCGCGGGCACGGCGGCCACCGCCTTCGACGGAGCGTGGATGCTGTCGACGTACGACGGCTTCGAGGGCGTGGACTTCGGCACCGCCGTGACTCCCGCCGGCCCGACCGGCGAGCGGGCCACGATGATGAACGGCCTCGCGGACTCCGTCACCAAGAACGCCCGCAACAAGCCCGGCGCCCTGAAGTGGGTGAAGTACCTGGCGTCCGAGGAGTGCCAGCGCACCGTGGGCGGCCTCGGCATCGTCTTCCCGGCCACGCCCGAGGGCACCGAGGCGGCCGTCGCGGCGTACGGGAAGCGGGGCATCGACGTCTCGGCCTTCACCCGGCCGGTCGACGAGGAGAAGGGCTTCCGGCTCTTCTCCTACCCGATCACCAACTACGCGGCGGACGTGCAGGCGCTCATGCGCCCCGCCATGCAGGACATCTACGGCGGTGGAGAACCGGTGAGCAGCCTCGACGAGACCAACGACCAGATCAACCTGATCCTCGACCAGTGAAGGGCACAGCTTCCATGACGTTCTCCATCGGCATCGTCGGTGCCGGCCAGTTCTCCGGCCAGTTCGCCAAGCTGTTCCACGCCCACCCGGGCGTGCGCGCCGTGTACGTCACCGACCTGCTGCCGGACCGGGCCGAACGGCTCGTCGCCGCCGAAGGCCTCGCCGGCACCTTTCCCACCTACGAGGCGATGCTGGAGTCCAGGGACGTCGACGCCGTCGCGATCTTCACCCAGCGCTGGACCCACGGCCCGCTGGTGCTCCAGGGGCTGGGCGCGGGCAAGCACGTGTACTCGGCGGTCCCCATGGCGATCAGCACACAGGAGATCGCGGAGATCATCGACGCGGTGAAGGCGACCGGTCTGACGTACATGATGGGCGAGACCAGCGAGTACCACCCGGCGACCGTGCACGCCCGCGACAAGATCGCCGAGGGCGCCTTCGGGCGCCTCTTCTACGCCGAGGGCGACTACGTCCACGACATGGACCTGGGCTTCTACGAGGCGTACCGGTACAGCGGGGGCGAGCGGTGGAAGGAAACCGCCAGTTATCCACCGCTGCTCTACCCGACGCACTCGGTGGGCGGGGTGCTGGGTGCCTGGCGGACGCACGCGGTCAGCGTCTCGGCGATCGGGGTCGTGGACGACCGCGGGGACGGGGTCTTCGACCGGTCGGTCAGCCGGTTCGACAACGACGTCTCCAACGCGACGGCGCTGTTCGAGGTGGCAGGCGGCGGCTCGTTCCGTACGAACGAGTTCCGACGGGTCGGCTACCCCTCGCACATCCGGGAGTCCCGTTTCCGCTTCTTCGGCACCGAGGCGAGCATGGAACAGCTCGCGACGGTGGCGCTGTGGCAGGACAAGAACGGGGTGGAGGACATCAGCGAGCTGCTGGAGCCCAAGCCCACCACGTCCCCCGACGACCCGTCCCTCCAGCACGTCGCGCCGGAGCTGCGGGCCGCCTTCACCTCGGGGTCGGCGCCGGTGCACGACCGGGCTCGGCTGCCGCGGGTGTTCGACCGGATGCGCAACGGGCACGAGGGCAGCCACCACTTCCTGGCGGACGACTTCGTCGTCGCGGTCAACTCCCGGACCCTGCCGCCCGTCAACGCGTGGGTGGCGGCTCGTTACACCCTGCCGGGCATCGTCGCGCACGAGTCCGCCCGGCAGGGCGGGGTCAGGCTGGAGATCCCTGACTTCGGGGACGCGCCGGAGATGTGACGCCGTCCCGTGGGCCGGGCTCCCGCGCGTCGTCCGCCGGGCCCGGCTCGCGGTCGCGGACGCTGGGCGTGGGCCCGTCAGCCCGCTCACGGTCGCGGCCCCTGGGCGGCATCCCGTCAGCCCGCTTCGTCCCGCTCCCGCACAGCCTGCCGGAAGCCGGTGTCGACGGCGGTCAGGCCGCCGTCGACGACCAGTGTCGTCCCGGTGATCCAGGCGGCGTCCCGGGAGGCGAGGAAGGCGACGGCCGCCGCGATGTCCTCGGGTTCGCCGACCCGCCCCAGCGGGTACAGCCCCCGGACCGCCGCCAGGTCCTCGTCCCGCCCCTCCCAGGCCGTGGTGCGCACGGTGCCCGGTGTCACCAGGTTGACCCGGACGCCGCGCGACGCGGCGTGCCCGGCGAGGGTACGGGTGAGGGAGGCGAGGCCGGCCTTGGCGGCGCTGTAGGCGTGGTTGCCGAAGTCCTGGGAGCCGTTGACCGAGCCGACGCTCACGATCGCGCCGCGTCCGGAGGCGGCCAGGTGGGGCAGGGCGGCCCGGCAGCAGCGGTAGGCACCGGTGAGGGTGACGTCGAGGTCGCGGGCCCAGACCTCGTCGGGTTCGTCCTCGAAGAGCGCGGCGTCGGGCGTGCAGGCGTACGCGTTGTTGACCAGCACGTCGAGGGTGCCGAAGGTGTCCACGGCGTGGGCGACGGCCGCCTCGACGGACGCCCGGTCGGTGACGTCGCAGGGAAACGCCTCGGCTTCGAGGCCCTGTTCCGTCAGCTCCCCCGCCGTGCGCCGCGCGGCCGGAAGGTCCACGTCGGTCAGCAGTACCCGCGCTCCCTCCTCGGCCAGCCGGCGGGCGGTGGCCGCGCCGATGCCGCGGGCCGCGCCCGTGACCAGTACCCCGTGGTCCGTGAAACGCCCTGAGTCCGTCATGGGGACCGACCGTACCGCCGAAAGGATCACGAAGGCAGATAGCGTGCGCGCATGTCCGCGTTCTTGCAGCAACTCCCCGCGCTCATCGGCGTCGTGATCGGCGCTCTCGGTTCGTACCTCGCCGTGGTCCGCAGTGACCAGGCCCGGTTCCGCCGGGAGACGGCGGCGCGCTGGGAGGAGCGGCGGCTCGCGGTGTACGCGGACTACGCGCGGACCCTGAAGACCTCCGTCACGCTGACGTACCGGATCGCCGCCCACCTCGGCAACGACCCGCACCCGCACCCGCTCACCCCGCGGGAGGCCGCCGCGGCCCAGACCGAGGCCACCCTCGCCCGGGACCCGGCCGGGGAGGCACTGCTCCTGCTGGGCAGCAAGGAGGTCGTGGAGAAGGCGCGGGTCTGGGTCGTGGCGGTACTGGACATGGAACGCTTCCTGCGCGAGGAGACGCGGGACCCGGAAGCCTGGCAGGCTCTGCTGGAACGGCAGCGCGCCGGCCGCGAGGGCTACTACACGGCCGTGCGGGAGGACCTGGCCCTGCCGCCGGGTCACGCGGCGCGGTGGCCGCTGTCGCCCGTCAGCGGTAACCGGTGACCTCGGCCGGCTTGCCCGCGTCCTGGACCTCGACGAGGTAGCGCCAGGCGTCGGGACGGCTGCCGTCGAGGTCCGTGAAGCCGTACTCCCGCGCGAGGCCGCCGCTGGAGAGGGACCGGCCGTTGAAGCGCGCCACGTCCGGGTCGGCGGCGAGGGCGGTGACGGCGCGGCCGACGTAGCGGGGCGTCTCGGAGATGGCGAAGTGCGGGACGCGGTCGAGGGCGTCGCGCCAGTTCTCCTCGCGTACGCCGAAGTGGTCGAGCATGATCTCCGAGCGCAGCCAGCCCGGGGTCAGCGCGACGGCGGTGGCGCCGCGCGGGCCGAGTTCGTGGCCGAGGGCGAAGGCCATGCGCAGGACCGACGACTTGGCGAGGTCGTAGAAGAACGAGTTGCGGTAGTGGTCGCGGTTGTAGTCATCGGTGCCGTCGGTGACCTCGACGACCAGTCCGCCGGGGCGGCGCAGCAGGAGCGGCAGGGCGTGGTGGCTGGTGACGGCGTGGGTCTCCACGGCGAGCCGCAGCAGTCTGAGTCCCTTGTCGAGGTCGTGCTCCCAGACGGGGCTCTCCCACTCGAAGAGGTTCTCGCCGCCCCAGATGTCGTTGACCAGGACGTCGAGGCGGCCTTGTTCGCGGGCGACGCGGTCGACGAGCGCGGCCACCTGCGCCGGGTCGAGGTGGTCGGTGGGTACGGCGATGCCGTGGCCGCCGGCCTCGGTGACGAGGTCGGCGGTGTCCTCGACGGTCTCGGGGCGGTCGTACTCCGAGCGCCGGGCGCGGGTGCTGCGGCCGGTGACGTAGACGGTGGCGCCGGCCGCGCCCAGTTCGACGGCGATGCCGCGTCCGGCGCCGCGGGTCGCTCCGGCGACCAGCGCGACCCTGCCCGCCAACGGCTTCTTCGGTGACTCTGCCATGTCCGGCTCCCGTTCCTCTCACGCACGAGTGATGTCGTGATCGAGAGTGCCCGGGAAGCCGGACATCTTCTGTCACCTTTTACGCGTGTCCCTCGCGGGTGTCGCCGTGCCCCGGCTCAGTGTCCGCGCTTGATCCACTCCTCCAGGTGCGGAGCCTCGGCCCCGATGGTGGTCGGGTCGCCGTGGCCGGTGCGGACCTCCGTCTCGGGCGGGAGCACCAGCAGTCGGTCGCGGATCGAGTCGATGATGGTCGGGAAGTGGGAGTAGGAGCGTCCGGTGGCGCCGGGGCCGCCCCGGAAGAGGGTGTCGCCGGTGAAGACGGTGCCGAGGCCCGGGTCGTAGAGGCAGACCGCGCCGGGCGCGTGCCCGGGGGTGTGCAGGACGGTCAGGTCGGCGCCGGCGGCCTCGATGACCTGGCCGTCGGTCAGCCAGGCGTCGGGGTCGCGGTCGGGGTGGGTCTGCTGCCACAGGGGCATGTCGTCACGGTGCAGCCAGATGGTGGCTCCGGTGCGCTCGGCGAGGGCGGGCGCGGCGTTCACGTGGTCGTTGTGGGCGTGGGTGCACACGATGGCGGTCAGCCTGCGGTCGCCGACAGCCTCGGCGATGGCGTCGGCGTCGTGGGCGGCGTCGATGACCACCACCTCGTGGTCGTCGCCGACGAGCCAGACGTTGTTGTCGACGTCCCAGGTGCCGCCGTCGAGGCTGAACCGGCCCGAAGTGACCAGGCGTTCGATGCGGGCGGTCATCACAGCACCACCACCGAACGCAGCACGTCACCGGTGTGCATCCGCTCGAAGGCCTTCTCGACCTCGTCGAGCCCGATGGTCTCCGTGACGAACTTGTCCAGGTCCAGGCGGCCCTGGAGGTGGAGGTCGACCAGCATCGGGAAGTCGCGGGAGGGCAGGCAGTCGCCGTACCAGGAGGACTTCAGGGAGCCGCCGCGGCCGAAGACGTCGAGGAGCGGGAGCTCCAGCTTCATCTCGGGGGTCGGTACACCGACGAGGACGACGGTGCCGGCCAGGTCGCGGGCGTAGAAGGCCTGCCGATAGGTCTCCGGGCGGCCGACGGCCTCGATGACGACGTCGGCGCCGAAGCCGCCGGTCAGTTCGCGGACCGCCTCGACGGGGTCGGTGCCGCGGGAGTTGACAGTGTGGGTGGCGCCCATGGAGCGGGCGGTCTCCAGCTTGCGGTCGTCGATGTCGACGGCGATGACCTTCGCGGCTCCGGCGAGGTGGGCGCCGGCGATGGCCGCGTCGCCGACGCCGCCGCAGCCGATGACGGCGACGGTGTCGCCGCGGCCGACGTTGCCGGTGTTGATGGCGGCGCCGATGCCGGCCATCACGCCGCAGCCCAGCAGGCCGGCCACCTGAGCGGAGACCCCGGGGTCGACCTTGGTGCACTGCCCGGCGGCGACCAGCGTCTTCTCGGCGAAGGCACCGATACCGAGGGCCGGGGAGAGCTCCTGACCGGTCGAGGCGAGGGTCATCTTCTGCTCGGCGTTGTGGGTGTCGAAGCAGTACCAGGGCCGCCCGCGCAGACAGGCCCGGCACTTGCCGCACACCGCGCGCCAGTTGAGGATCACGAAGTCACCGGGGGCCACGTCGGTGACGCCGGCGCCGACCGACTCGACCACGCCCGCGGCCTCGTGGCCGAGCAGGAAGGGGTAGTCGTCGCTGATGCCGCCCTGCTTGTAGTGCAGGTCGGTGTGGCACACCCCGCAGGCCTGGATACTGACCACGGCCTCCCCCGGTCCCGGATCGGGCACGACGATCGTCTCGATCCGCACCGGTTCGTCCTTGCCCGGTGCGATCACGCCGCGTACTTCCTGCGCCATGGTCTGGACTCCTTCTTCGGCCGTTCAACGTTCCCCCCGACCCTACGCGCAACTGATCGGTAAGGCGCGCCACGACGGCGTACCGGGCCCACGTAGCCTGAGTCGTCCGCCCCACCTGCCGAAGGAGTGCCGTGAGCACCGCTGAGACGGAGACCGGTAAGCCCGCCTGGCGCCTGCTCCTGACGTACGTACGGCCGCACCGCAGAACACTGTTCGCGGGCGCCCTGCTCTCCCTCGTCACGGGAGCCACGGGGCTGCTGCTGCCGCTGGTGGCGCGGGAGCTGATCGACGACCTGACGCACGACCGGGCCATCACCGGCGCGTTGCTGGCCATGTCGGGGCTGGTGGTCGCCAACGCGGCGCTGGGTGCACTGGGTTCGTACGTGCTGCGGCGCACCGCCGAGTCCGTGGTGCTCGGTGCGCGGCGCGCCCTGTCCTCGTACCTGCTGCGGCTGCGGATCGCGGCCGTGGACCGCATCGAGCCCGGTGACCTGATGGCCCGGATCACCTCTGACACGACCCTGCTGCGGGAGGTCACCACCGACTCCCTGGTGGGTCTCGGCACCGGCGGGCTCACCCTGGTGGCGACCCTGGTGATGATGGGCCTGGTCGATCCGGTGCTCCTAGGCGTCACCGCGGCGGTGGTCGCGGGGGCGGGGACGGTGCTGGGCCTGATCGTGCCGCGCATCAACCGGGCGAGCCGGCAGGCGCAGGACGCGGTGGGCGTGATGGGCGCCGCGCTGGAGCGGATACTCGGCGCGCTGCGCACGGTGAAGGCGTCCGGCGCCGAGCCCCGGGAGGAGCGGGCGCTGCACGAGGCCGCCGAGGAGTCGTGGCGGCAGAGCGTGCGTGCCGCCAAGTGGTCGGCAGCGGCGGGCAACACGGCCGGGCTGGCGATGCAGATCGCGTTCATCACAGTGCTCGCGGTGGGCGGCGCGCGGGTGGCGACGGGGGCGATCGACGTCGGCACGCTGGTCGCCTTCCTGCTGTTCGTGTTCTATCTGATGTCGCCGATACAGCAGGTCGTCGGCGCGATCACGCAGTACCAGACGGGCAAGGCGGCGCTCGCCCGCATCCAGGACGCGCTGTGCCTGCCCGCCGAGCCGCCGGCCCGGCCCGCGTCCCTGCCGTCGCCGGCCGCGCAGCCGGCGTCGGTCGCCTTCCGGGACGTCCGCTTCCGCTACGCCGACGACCTGCCGTACATCCACCACGGGGTGACCTTCGAGGTGCCGGCCCGGGGGATGACGGCGTTCGTCGGCCCGTCCGGCGCGGGCAAGACCACCGTCTTCTCCCTCGTCGAGCGGTTCTACGACCCCGTCTCCGGGGACATCATGCTGGACGGCCGGAGCCTCGCGGACTGGGATCTAACCGCGCTGCGGGCCGCGATCGGTTACGTGGAGCAGGACGCCCCGGTGCTGTCCGGGTCGCTGCGGGACAACCTGCTGCTGGGCAATCCGGAGGCGGACGACGCCGCCCTCGCGGCGGTGGTGAAGACCACCCGCCTCGACGGTCTGGTCGCCCGGCTGCCGAGCGGACTCGACACGCTGGTCGGGCACCGCGGCACCAAGTTGTCGGGCGGTGAACGGCAGCGGGTGGCCATCGCCCGGGCCCTGCTGCGCCGTCCTCGGCTGCTGCTGCTCGACGAGGCCACGTCGCAGCTGGACGCGGTCAACGAGGCGGCGCTGCGCGACACGGTGGCCGACGTGGCCCGCACGACCACGGTGCTGGTCGTCGCGCACCGGCTGTCCACGGTGACGACGGCCGAGCGGATCGTGGTGATGGACGCGGGTCGTGTCCGCGCGGTGGGTACGCACCGGGAGCTGGTGACCGCGGATCCGCTGTACGCGGAGCTGGCGGCGACCCAGTTCCTGGCCGGCCGCGACTGAGCGGTGGCCCGGCCACGATTGCCTCGGACGCCCGGACGGAGGAAGCTCGAAGGTGAGGGCCACGGTCGCCCGTCCCCCTGGCCGCGGCCTTCGAAGGAGGTCGTCATGGGCACCACGGCAGGCTCCGGCTTCGACATCGAAGCGCTGCGCCGGGGCATCGAGGGAGAGACGGCGGCACCCCTTGTGTCGCTCTACGCACAGGACGCGGAGGTGCGCGTCGTCGACCGGTACGACCAGCCCAGCCGTCCCAAGGTCCTGCACGGCCGGCAGGAGATCGCCGAGATGCTCGACGACGTGTACAGCCGCGACATGACACACCGGCTGGAACGCTGCGTCGTGCAGGGCGACAACGTCGCGTTCACCGAGGAGTGCACGTATCCCGACGGCGTGCGGGTGCTCGCCGAGTCGATGCTGTCGCTGCGGGACGGCAAGATCGTCGAGCAGACCACCATCCAGGCCTGGGACGAGTAGCCGGGGCGTGTCGGCAGGGGCCGCGCGGCGAGTACGGAGCGGGTGCGCGCTGCGATACCGACTGCTGACCGATGCCCGCCGGGGCGGCCCACCGCGCCCGGGTGATGCGTGCCCCCGGGCCGGTGGCGAGTAGCCGGACCCTGCGGCCTCACTGAGGGGTCCGGCCACAGTCGCGGCAAGGTGCCCGGAGACGTCGCCGAAAAGCTG
Organism: Streptomyces mutabilis; assembly: GCF_014649815.1. GTDB lineage: Bacteria > Actinomycetota > Actinomycetes > Streptomycetales > Streptomycetaceae > Streptomyces > Streptomyces mutabilis. Next base: position 338,056 of record NZ_BMTT01000003.1, read on the forward strand.
GAGCGCGGCGTCGGGAAGCAGTCGGGCGTTGTCGTGTACGCGCTCTTGTGGGAAAGGCCCCCCTTCCTTACTTTGCAGTAAGTTCACTGTGAAAGCTGCTGTGTCCAGATTTCGCGCGCCATCGCCCCCACCACGCCCACTGCCCGAGGAGAGCAGCATGCCTGCCTTCGGAACCAGGCACCTTCACGCCGTCGCCGCCCTCGCACTCACCCTCGCCGCCCCGGCGACCACCGCCGCGTCCTCCCCGGACACCCCCGCCGGCCTGCGCGAGGTGATGTTCGTCGGCAACAACTGGGAGGGCACCGCGGACGTCATCCGGTCCACCGGCGACTTCGCGAGGATCGGCCGGATCGACGTCGTCCCGGACAAGACGGAGCGGATGGCGGAGATCAACGCCGACCCGATCAAGTGGATCTACTTCCAGGCCGTCCGCAACAGCGTCGGCGAGGGACACGACCAACTCGTCGACGACATGTACTCGACGCCCGACGGCGCGTCGGTGGTGGTCTCCCGGCCGAGCTTCGCGGACGTCGTCTCCGTCGATCTCGCCACCGGTGAGATCAACTGGCGCTTCCCCGTGTCGGGTTACCGCTCCGACCACATGGCGGTCTCCCCCGACGGCACCCGGGTCGCGGTGTCGGCCTCCACGTCCGACACCGTGCACGTGCTGGACATCGAGACAGGTGAGGAGCTCGGTTCGTTCGGCACGGGCGACAAGCCGCACGAGAACATCTTCACCCGCGACGGCAAGTACATCTGGAACATGTCCATCGGCGAGGTGAACACCGCGCTCGACGCCCCCTGGCTGGACTGGACGAAGGGCGACCGGCGCATCACCGTCGTGGACGCGGCGACGTACGAGCAGGTCAAGGTGATCGACATGCGCGAGCGCCTGGACGCGATCGGTCTCGGCGACCACTCCGACGCCGTACGGCCCGCCGCGTTCTCGCCCGACGAGTCCAAACTGTACTTCCAGGTCTCGTTCTTCAACGGCTTCTTCGAGTACGACATCGCCACCGACCGGATCGCCCGCACGAAGACCCTGCCGAAGAACCCGGCCACCAGCGAGGACCGCACCACCTGGGTCAACGACTCGCGGCACCACGGCATCTCCATGAGCCCGGACGGCACCAAGCTGTGCGTGGCGGGCACCATGGACGACTACGCGACGGTCGTCGACCGCGCGTCCCTGCGGGAGGGCCCGCTCGTCGCCGCCGCCAAGCCGTACTGGGCCACGGTCAGCGGCGACGGCACCCACTGCGTGGTCTCCGAGAGCGGCGCCGACCAGGTGACCGCCATCGACTTCGCCACCGGCGAGAAGTCGGTGTCCGTCCCGGTGGGCGACCACCCTCAGCGGGTCCGGATCGGGCATGTGGCGACGGGCTGGACGGGGCCCTCCGCCGGCTGAAGCGGGCGCGCGGCCGAGGGCCGGGAAGTCAGGAACACACGTGTGTGGGGACGCCCGGGACGGGTAGTCGGCCGACAACGGATGAGGCATGCAGTCCTCGGCATCACCGCCTTCGGAAGGAGGTCCGTGACAGCGCACTCCAGAAGCGCCCGGGCCGCTTCCCCCCGACACGGAGCGGCCCGGTCCGCACCGGGCGGTGCCCTCGTGGGCGCCGCCCCTTCCGTTTCCCCGGTCCGCCTTCCACCGGCTCGCTCAAGGGCGTCCTACCGCCGCGGCAGCCGGTGCAGTTCGACGTCCCGCAGCCGGCCCTCGGCGACCGTGGCCGTCATGTAGGTGCAGTACGGCTGGCGACGGCGGTCGGTCGGCGAGCCGGGGTTGAGCAGGCGCAGGCCGGTGTCGGCGGTGGTGTCCCAGGGGATGTGGCTGTGCCCGAAGACCAGGACGTCGAGGTCCGGGAAACGGATGGCACAGCGGCGCTCGCGCCCCTGCGCGGCCCCCGTCTCGTGGACGACGCCGAGGCGCAGGCCGCCGAGGTCGGCGTACGCCACCTCGGGGAGCCGGGCACGCAGGCCGGGCCCGTCGTTGTTGCCGTACACGCCGACGAGCCTGCGGCTGCGGCTCTCCAGCAGGTCGAGGGTGGCCGTGTCGACCCAGTCCCCCGCGTGGACGACGACATCGGCGCGGGGGATCTCCGCCAGCAGCGGCGCCGGCAGTTGCCTCGCCCGCTTCGGCAGGTGGGTGTCGGACATGAGCAGCAGTCGCACGGACTCAGCGTAGACGCCGGGCCCTCGGTTCTTCACTCCCCGGCGATTCGGCGCTTGAGCGGCTCCCACCAGGCCCGGTTGTCCCGGTACCAGGCGACGGTGTCGGCCAGCCCGGCCGGGAAGTCGCGGCGGGGGCGGTAGCCGAGTTCGTCACGGGCCTTGCTCCAGTCGACCGAGTAGCGCAGGTCGTGGCCCTTGCGGTCCGCGACGTACGCGACCCGGTCCCAGCCGGCCCCGCAGACGTCGAGCAGCAGGCCGGTGAGCTCTCGGTTGGTCAGCTCGGTGCCGCCGCCGATGTTGTAGACCTGCCCGGCCCGGCCCCGGGTCCGGACCAGGTCGACGCCCCGGCAGTGGTCGTCCACGTGCAGCCAGGCCCGGACGTTGCGCCCGTCCCCGTACAGCGGGACCCGTCGGCCGTCGAGGAGGTGGGTGACGAACAGCGGCACGAGCTTCTCGGGGAACTGGTGCGGGCCGTAGTTGTTGGAGCTGCGGGTCACCCGGACGTCCAGGCCGTGGGTGCGGTGGCAGGAGAGGGCGAGCAGGTCGGCCGAGGCCTTGGAGGCGGCGTACGGGGAACTGGGCCGCAGCGGGTGCTCCTCCGTCGCGGAGCCGGACTCGACCGGGCCGTAGACCTCGTCGGTGGAGACGTGCACGAAGGGTTGCACGCCGTACCGCAGGGCCGCGTCCAGAAGGGTCTGGGTGCCGACGACGTTGGTGAGCACGAAGTCTGCGGCGGCGTCGATCGAACGGTCCACGTGGGACTCGGCGGCGAAGTGCACCACCTGGTCGGTGTCGGCCATCAGCTGGTCGACCAGCGCGGCGTCGCGGATGTCGCCGTGCAGGAACTCCAGTCCGGGACGGCCGAGTTCGAGATTGTCGAGGGTGCCGGCGTAGGTGAGGCTGTCCAGGACCGTGATCCGCGTCTGCTCGGGCGTGTCGGACGCCAGCAGCGCACGGACGTATCGGGAGCCTATGAATCCGGCTGCGCCGGTGACCAGGAGGTTCATGGACGGTGTGCGCCTTGCTGGAGTCGGACGGGGGCGGGCGGTACGGGCCGGGGAGGGCTTGGCCGACGTTACCCGCGTGTCCCGCGCTGTCGGCGGCCCGCGGCCCGGACGTGCACCGCGCCGGCACACGGCCGGCGCGCTGGGTCGTCTCCACCGTCCCGGGGGACCGTTCGGTTCAGTCTTCGCCCCGGACGATGTTCGACTCCCGACCCGTCTGCGGTGCGCGTGCGACGCTGCCGTCCTCGACGGCCGGTACCCAGGTGCGCAACACGCCCCGGCCGCGCAGGCGGCGGGCCTCGGACCAGCCCGTCTCCAGGCGACGGACGACGGGTTTCTCACTGGTGTCCGTGGTCACGGAGCATCATCTTCCTTCTGTTTCCGGCACCATCGCCCACCGGGTCCCCGCGCGCGATGTCGTGAAACTCCGGGCGCACGGGGCCTACGGGTTGGGCCGGGCAACGCTGATGTCGCCCAGCGCCGACTCCGGGTCGCGCTCCATGGCCAGGTCGCCGAGGGAGACGATGCCGACGGGGCGGCCGTCGTCGACGACCGGCACCCGGCGCACGGCGTGGTCGCGCATGAGCTCGACGGCGTGGTTCAGCTCCTCGTCGGACCGTACGGTCACCAGGTCGTCGCTGCACGCGCCGGCCACGGTGGTCCGCTCCGGGTCGCCGCCTTCCGCGACGGACCGGATCACCAGGTCACGGTCGGTGACCAGCCCACGCAGTTCGTCGCCGTCCGTGACCAGGACGGCGCCGAGGTCCCGGTCGCGCATGATGCGGGCCACCGCCGTGACGGAGGTCTGCGGCTCCACGGTCACCGGGTGGCCGGTCATGATGTCGCGGACGTACTGGGTCATGATGTGATCCCTCGTTCTCCTGCTCGCCGGTCGGGTGTGCGGGGCGGGTACCCGGACGGGCGGTTCCGGCACCTCAGTTCGGGCCGCGGCCCACCGGAATCTCGCTCCAGACCTGTTTGCCGCCGCTGACCGGCAGGGTCCCCCAGGTGGCCGACATCGCCTCGACGAGGAGGATGCCGCGCCCGCCCGTGGCCTCCCAGCCGATGCTGGTCGGCTTGACGGGCGTACGGGGCGAGACGTCGGCGACCGCGACGCGCAGCCGGCCGTTGATCAGGGCGAGGTCGAGGCGGACCCGGCCGTCGGTGTGCACGAGGGCGTTGGTGACCAGTTCGGAGACGATCAGGAGGACGCGGCGAAGAGGTCGGTCTCCATGTCCATCAGCAGCCGGTTGGCGTGGGAGATCACCACGTCGGGCGGGTGGCCCTCGGCGGCGTAGGCGCGCAGGGCGGTGCGCATCTGTCCCATCAGGGTGGCGGCACCGGCGCTGTGCCCCTGGACGTCGCCGATGACGAGGGCGACGTGGTGGTCGGGCAGCGGGATCACGTCGTACCAGTCGCCGCCCAGCTCCAGTCCGGCCGTGCTGGGCAGGTAGCGGGCGACGGCGACCGCGCCGGGCAGCTTCGGCAGGCGGCGCGGGAGCAGCTGGCGCTGGAGCATGCCGACGAGCTCGTGCTCGGCGTCGAAGGCGTGGGCGCGCATCAGGGCCTGACCGGCGAGGCCGGCGGAGGCGGTGAGCAGGGCGCGCTCGTCGGGACCGAAGTCGTGCGCGGTGTCCCAGCCGATGAGGCACGCGCCGGCCATGCGGCCGCCGGCGGGCAGCGGCAGTACGGCGAGGCCGCCGGGGCCTACCTCGGCGAGGGCGGGTTCCAGGGTCGCCGGTGCCGGCCGGCCAGATCCGGGCACGGCCCTCACGCAGCGCGGCGGCGAGGGTGGGCATGGCCCGCACCGGCGCGTCGGGCCATTCGGTGCGCCACTCCGTCCGCCACAGCTCGGGCCAGGACTCGGGCTCGGGCGGGTCGAGGACGGTGACGACGAGGCGGTCGCTCTCCAGCTCGGCCAGCGCGATCCGGTCGGCCCGCAGCGGCCTGCGCAGGGCTGCGACCACGGCCTGGCTGACGTCGCGCACGGTGCCGGCGGTGGCCAGCGCGGCGGCCAGCCGCTGGACCCGGGCCACGTCGGTCACGTCGGGGCGCAGGGTGGAGGCGTCGGCGACGGTGCCGACGAGGCGGGCGGGCCGGCCCTCGCCGCCGGGCAGCAGGCGCCCGCTGAGCCGCAGCCACTTGGGCGAACCGGTCGGCTGGAGCACGCGGAACTCCAGTTCGCGGTCGCCGATGGACATGTGGTCGGCCTCCGTCACCGACATGAGCGAGGGCAGGTCCTCGGGCACGGTGAGGCCGAGCAGCGTCTCGACCTTGCCGTCGAACTCGCCGGGCGCGAGGCCGAACAGGCGCAGGATGTCGTCACCGATCTCGACCCGGCCAGTGTCCATGGCCAGGGAGAAGGCCCCCGGTCGCAGGTCCTCGCCCTCGACGGCCACGGCCGGGGCGGGGCAGGCGACGGCGTCCGCGATCAGCTCGAGGCACGCGCGGTCCTCGGTTTCGAAGCCCTCCGGGCGCTCGGTCAGGGCGAGGAGGCAGCCGCCACCGTCGCCGCGCACCGGCAGGGCGGCGAGGGAGAAGCCGCAGTCCGCGCCGGCAACCGTGCTGTCGGCGGTGACCAGGATCTTGTTGGTACGCGGGTCGATCGCCCACGAGGTGCCCGGGATGGTCGCCTCGGACTTCAGGGTCCGCGCGCCGGTCCGCAGCTCGCCCATGCTGTTGTCGACCTCGCGGACGTCGGCGCCGACCTTCTTCGCCTGCACGATGACCTGGTTGTCTTCGCCGGGCACTACGTTGCCGACGAGCTGCTGCTCGTCGGCGTCGTAGTAGGAGCCGGCGAAGGCGTCGCCGAGCAGGCCGGCGAGCTGCGAGGCGAGATCCGACGCGTCCGCGGCCTTGAGGGTCCTCCGCGCCGCCGCCGTGTCGCCGGAGGACTCGCCGTCCTGGGAGGCGTTGGCGTGGGGCAGCAGGACGGCGGCCGCGCCGAGCGCCACCGCGCCACCCGCCGCGATCGCGATCCTCGCTTCGGAATTCGCTTGTGACTCAACCTTCTCGACCTCCTGGGACGGGGTCCGTACCGCCGGTCCGGCAGCCGTCCGGGGCACCTGGACGGCTGTTGGTACGCACGGACCGGACGAGGCGTTCAGCGTGGCCGGGCAATCACCACGGATCAGCACCCTCCGCACTCGGTCGGCGACACTCTGTTCCGATCGCGGAGCGGAATCCCTGTTTCAGTGAATCTGCACATCGAATACCCAACCCGGTCACCCCCGTTGGCGGATCTGCACAATCCCGCGGCGCACCGCACGTCTTTGGGGCGGGAGTGCCGGATTCGCCTCCCTACGGGCAAGGGGGTCGCACGGGTCGATGTCGCGGCCCGTGTGAAGAAGTCGCCGCGAAGGCGTGCGCACGCCTGCACGCTTGGGTCTCCCGGCGTTGCAAGTTCCCTGGTGAGAGGGGGTGATTGATTGGAAGGGCGGACCGGCCGCGTGCTTTGATCCACGCACCGCGGGGGCCGCGGAAGGCTCCGGAAACGGGCACCCGGCGCCCGCGGTCGCGGCCGTCATCTGTCCCCAGAGGGGGCCGCTCCCCCCTTGTGAAAATGGCTATATGAAGGGAAGTTCCATCATGAACTCCACCCCCCAGGTTGAGACCGTCGAGATCTCCGACGCCGACCTCGACAACGTCTCCGGCGGCCTGAACGTGAACGCCGTCGGTACCGTCACCGGCCTGGTGGACGGCATCGCCCCGGTCTCCGGCCTGGTCAACACCGCCGTCGGCACCGTCGAGGGCGTCACCGGCCTGAACACGGCCCCGGTCACCAGCCTGGTCGCCGGTCTCTGATCGCGCCCCCGTGCCGCTGAGTCCCGGAGCCATCCAGGCTCCGGGGCTTTTCGTGCGGTTCGCCAGCGACTCCTCGCAACACACTGGGATACGTCCGACGTGCAGTTCCGCCAACAGGCCCTCGCCAAACTCCAGTCGCCGGAGGAGCTCGACCTGCCGGTGCGTTTCGCCCGCCCGCAGGGCTGGCTGGTGCTCTCCGTGACCGTGGTCGCCATGACCGCCGCGTCCGTGTGGGCGGTGGGCGGCTCGGTGGCCTCCACGGTGAGCGCGCCCGCCGTCCTCACCCACGGCCAGGGCAGTTACCTCCTGCAGAGCCCCGTCTCCGGCCAGGTCACCGCGGTCCTCGCCCGCCAGGGGCAGCGGCTGCCCGCCGACGCCCCCGTACTGAAGGTGCGTACGAGCGAGGGTGAGACCGTGGTCCGCACGATCGACGCGGGGCGGGTCAGCGCGCTCGCCGCCACGGTCGGGCAGATCATCCAGACCGGCGCGAACGTCGCCGCCGTCGAGAAGGTCGCCCACGCCGACGACCCCCTTTACGCCACCGTCTACGTCCCCGCCGAGAACGCCGCCGCCATCCCCGCGCACGCCTCCGTCGACCTGACCGTCCAGTCGGTGCCGGCCCAGCAGTACGGCGTGCTGCACGGAGAGGTGAAGTCGGTGGACCGCTCGGCGCAGTCGGCGCAGTCCATCGCCGCGTTCCTCGGCGACAGCCAGCTCGGCGAGCAGTTCACCAAGGAGGGCAGGCCGGTGGCCGTGACGGTCCGGTTGGACACCTCGAAGTCCACGAAGAGCGGCTACGAGTGGTCGTCCGCGGACGGTCCCCCGTTCGAACTCACCTCCATGACCATGGCCACCGGTTCGATCCGGCTGGCCGACGAGCGCCCCGTCGATTGGCTGCTGCCGTGAGCACCGCACAGGAGACCCGGGGCAGACGCCGCGCCGCCCCGCCGAAGCGCACAACGCCCAGCGCGCGGACGAAGACGGTGCGCACGCCGACCGTGCTCCAGATGGAGGCCGTGGAGTGCGGTGCCGCCTCGCTCGCGATGGTCCTCGCCCACTACGGCCGGCACGTCCCGCTGGAGGAGCTGCGCATCGCCTGCGGCGTCTCCCGCGACGGATCACGCGCCAGCAATCTGCTGAAGGCGGCCCGCGGTTACGGCTTCACCGCCAAGGGCATGCAGATGGACCTGGCCGCGCTCGCCGAGGTGACGGCACCGGCCATCCTGTTCTGGGAGTTCAACCACTACGTCGTCTACGACGGCATGGGGCGCCGCTTCGGCCGCCGCGGAGTGTTCATCAACGACCCCGGCAAGGGCCGCCGTTTCGTGGCCCTGGAGGAGTTCGACGGCTCCTTCACCGGCGTCGTACTGACCATGGAGCCCGGCGAGGACTTCACCCGGGGCGGCCGCAAGCCGGGCGTGCTCGGCGCGATGCCGGCCCGGCTGCGCGGCACCGCGGGCACGCTCCCCGCCGCCCTGCTGGCGAGCCTGCTGCTGGTGGCCGTCGGCGCGGCGGTGCCCGCGCTGAGCCGCACCTACATCGACATGTTCCTCATCGGCGGGCAGACCTCGCTGCTCGGCGTGCTGTTCGCGTCGATGGGCGCCTGCGTACTGCTCACCGTCGTGCTGACCTGGCTCCAGCAGGCGAACCTGCTGCACGGCCGCATCATCTCCTCCACCCTCTCCAGCGCCCGCTTCCTGCGCCACCTGCTGCGGCTGCCGGTGACGTTCTTCTCCCAGCGCAGCCCGGCCGACCTGGTGCAGCGCCTCCAGTCGAACGACGCCGTCGCCGAGACCCTGGCCCGCGACCTCGCGGCGGCGGGCGTGGACGCGATCGTGGTCGTCCTGTACGCCGTGCTGCTGTACACGTACGACCCCCAGCTCACCTTCGTCGGGATCGGCGTGGCGCTGCTGAACATCCTCGCGATGCGGGTCGTCATCCGGCTGCGCGCGACCCGTACGGCGAAGCTGCGGGCGGACACCGCGCGGCTGACCAACACCGCGTACACCGGCCTCCAGCTGATCGAGACGATGAAGGCGACCGGCGGTGAGGACGGCTACTTCCGCAAGTGGGCGGGGCAGCACGCCACCACCCTGGAGGAGCAGCAGCGGCTCGGGGTGCCGAGCGCCTGGCTGGGCGTGGTCGCGCCGACGCTGGCGACGCTCAACAGCGGGCTGATCCTGTGGATCGGCGGCATGCGGGCCGTCGAGGGCCACATCTCGGTCGGTCTGCTGGTCGCCTTCCAGGCGCTGGTGGTCCGCTTCACGGCTCCGCTGACCCGGCTGAACGGAGTCGCGGGCCGCATCCAGGACTTCGCGGCCGACGTGGCCCGGCTCAAGGACGTGGAGAACTTCCGCACCGACCCGCTGTACGACCGGCCGGGCGGCACCGACTCCACCCGGCGGCTGCACGGCCACGTCGAGCTGCAGAACGTCTCCTTCGGCTACAACCCCCTCGACAAGCCCCTGCTCACCGGCTTCGACCTGACCGTCGGACCCGGGCAGCAGATGGCGCTGGTCGGCGGGTCGGGCAGCGGCAAGTCCACGGTGTCCCGGCTGATCTCCGGCCTGTACGCCCCGTGGGACGGCGTCATCCGCATCGACGGTCAGCGGCTGGAGGACATCCCGCGCGGAGCGCTGGCGTCCTCCGTGTCCTTCGTCGACCAGGACGTGTTCCTCTTCGAGGGCACCGTGCGTGACAACGTGGCGCTGTGGGACCCGTCGGTCCCCGACGACGCAGTGGTGGAGGCGCTCAAGGACGCGGCCCTCCACGACGTGGTGATGCGCCGGCCGGGCGGCATCCACAGCCGGGTCGAGCAGGACGGCCGCAACTTCTCCGGCGGGCAGCGCCAGCGCCTGGAGATCGCGCGGGCCCTGGTGCGCCGGCCGAGCATCCTCGTCCTCGACGAGGTGACCAGCGCCCTGGACGCGGAGACCGAGCTGGTGGTCATGGACAACCTGCGCCGGCGAGGCTGCGCCTGTGTGGTGATCGCGCACCGGCTCAGCACCGTCCGGGACAGCGACGAGATCGTCGTGCTCCAGCACGGCACGGTCGTGGAGCGGGGCCGGCACGAGGAGCTGGTGGCGCACGGTGGCGCCTACGCGGCCCTGGTCAGGGAGCGTTGAGATGACGACCGTGTACGAAGGCCAGGGCGATCTCGTCCTCGGGGCGCTCGGCTCGCTGGGCACCCGCCTCGACTGCGCCGGGTTCGGCCGCCTGGACCTGGAGGGGCCGCAGGTGCTGTGGCTGGTGGCGTCCGGCGCGGTGGACCTGTTCGCGGTGGATGCCGAGGAGCAGGGCCAGTGGCACCACCTGGGCCGGCTGGAGGCGGGCTCGGTGCTGCTCGGGCCGGTCACCGGGCCCCAGCACACGCTGGTCGCCCGTCCGTTGCGGGACTGCGTGGTGCACCGCATCGGGCTGCGCGAGCTGTACCAGCCCGCGAGCACCCAGACCTGGTCGTACGACGAGTACGGCCACCCGCAGTACGTACCGCCGCAGACGAGCCCCTTGGAGTACGCCCTCGCCCTGGGGGTCGGCCGCAGTCTGACCGTCCTGTTCCAGGCTCCGATGGCCACCGAGCGGGCCGCGGCACCCACGGACGACGACGTGTTCTGGATGCAGGTGCCGCCGGGCAGCGTGCAGTACGGGGCGGCGTACGGCGCCGAGGCGGCCGCCGACCTGCTGATGGACCCCGCGCTGTGGCAGAGCATGGTCGACCAGCAGTACCGGCTGCTGACCACGCTGGACCGCTGGATCGAGCAGCTGGAGCGGACGCACGAGACCCGCACGGCGGCCGGCATCAAGGCCGGTGAGGCGGTGCGCGCCCAGGCCGACCGGACGCTGCTGGCCTCCATCGGCAAGCGGTCGGGACGGCGGAGTACGGCCGCCGACGCCGACGCCACGTACGCGGCCTGCAAGCTGGTCGCCCGGGCGGCCGGAATCCCGCTCGCCGAGCCCGCCCAGAACGGCACCGAGAGCGACCGGGTCGATCCGGTGGAACGGATCGCCGTCACCTCCCGCGTGCGCACCCGGACCGTGCGGCTGGACGGCCGCTGGTGGCGGGACGACGTCGGACCGCTGGTCGGTCACCGGGCCCTGTCGGGGGCGCCGGTGGCGCTGCTGTGGCGGCGCGGCGGCTACGTGGCCGTCCATCCGGCGACCGGCCGGGAGACGCCGGTGGAGAAGGCGAACGCCGAGGAGTTCGAGCCCCGTGCGGTGATGTTCTACCGGCCGCTGCCCGAACGGCGGCTCAGCCCGTTGCGGCTGCTGCGGTTCTGCCTCCAGGGCACGCGCCGTGACCTGGCCGGGCTGCTGCTCGCCGGGCTGGTGACGGTGGCGCTCGGCGCGCTGGTGCCGGTCGCGACGGGCAGGGTGCTCGGCGAGTTCGTGCCGAAGGCCCAGACGGAACTGATCGTTCAGGTGTGTCTCGCGGTGATGCTGAGCAGTGTCGTCGCGGCGGCCTTCATGCTGATGCAGAACCTCACCATCCTGCGGCTCGAGGGCCGGATCGAGGCGACCCTCCAGCCAGCCGTCTGGGACCGGCTGCTGCGGCTGCCGACGAAGTTCTTCACCGAGCGCTCCACCGGTGAACTGGCGAGCGCGGCGATGGGCATCAGCGCGATCCGCAGGCTGCTGGCGGGTGTCGGGCCGACGGTGGCCCAGTCGGTGACCGTCGGGGCGATGAACCTGGGGCTGCTGCTCTGGTACAGCGTGCCGATGGCGCTCGCCGCGATCGGCATGCTGGTGGTCGTGGCCGCGGTGTTCCTGGGGCTCGGGCTGTGGCAGGTGCGCTGGCAGCGGCGGCTGGTCCGGCTGACCAACAAGCTGAACAACCAGGCGTTCCAGACGCTGCGCGGACTGCCCAAGCTGCGGGTGGCCGCGGCCGAGAACTACGCGTACGCGGCGTGGGCGGAGCAGTTCGCGCGCAGCCGTGAGCTCCAGCAGCGGGCGGGGCGGGTCAAGAACTTGAACGCGGTGCTGGGCGCGGTGTACCTGCCGCTGTGCACCCTGCTGATGTTCATGCTGCTGGCCGGTCCCGCGCGCGGTTCGATGTCGGCGGCCGAATTCCTGACGTTCAACGCGTCGGTGACGATGCTGCTGACCTCGGTCACCCAGCTGACCGGCGCGTTCGTGTCGGCGGTGGCCGCGCTGCCGCTGTTCGAGGAGATCAGGCCGGTCCTGGACGCCACCCCCGAGGTGCGCACGGCCAGCACCCGGCCGGGGCCGCTGTCGGGGGCGATCGAGGCGCGGCGGCTGTCGTTCCGTTACACCGACGACGGTCCGCTGGTGCTGGACGACGTCTCCTTCGACGTGCGGCCGGGCGAGTTCGTCGCGGTCGTCGGCCCCAGCGGCTGCGGCAAGTCGACGCTGCTGCGGCTGCTGATCGGCTTCGACCGGCCGCTGTCGGGCAGCGTCCTGTACGACGGCCAGGACCTGGCCGCGCTCGACCAGTCGGCGGTGCGCCGGCAGTGCGGGGTGGTGCTCCAGCACGCGCAGCCGTTCACCGGTTCGATCCTGGACGTCATCTGCGGGACCGAGCCGTACACGCCGGAGGAGGCGATGGCGGCGGCGGAGATGGCGGGCCTCGCCGAGGACATCAAGCGGATGCCGATGGGCCTGCACACCATCGTCTCGGGCAGCGGCGCGGTCTCCGGGGGCCAGCGGCAGCGGCTGATGATCGCGCAGGCGCTGATCCGCCGGCCGCGCGTCCTCTTCTTCGACGAGGCGACCAGCGCCCTGGACAACGAGACGCAGCGCCGGGTGATCGAGTCGACCAAGGCGCTCAACGCCACCCGCGTGGTGATCGCGCACCGCCTGTCCACGGTGCTGGACGCCGACCGCGTGATCGTGATGGAGGACGGCAAGGTCGCCCAGCAGGGCCCGCCGGCCGAGCTGCTCGCCGACACGGGCGGCCGGCTGCACGAGCTGGTACGGCGGCAGCTGGCCTGACCGGGGCGTGAGTTTCCGGCCGTACCGGCCGGGTCGGCCCTTGGAACGGCCGGAAATGGGTACCTGCGACTTCATGCGTATCAGCGTGGTGGATGTGGGGTCGAACACGGTCCGGCTCATGGTGGCGGACGCGGAGGGCGGGGTGCCGCTGCCGGTCCACACCGCGAAGTGGCGGCTGCGGCTGTCCGAGCAGGTCAAGCCCGGTGATCCGGTCCCCGAGGAGGCCGTGGAGCGGCTTGTCGGGGCGGTCGAGGGCGCGAGCAGGACCGCGGCCCGGTGGGGAGCCGCCGGCCCGCTGGCCTTCGCGACGGCCGTGGTGCGTGCGGCACCCAACCGCCGGGAGGTGCTGTGCACCGTCCGCGACCGTACGGGCGTCGCTTTGTGCACCCTGCCGGGCGAGGTGGAGGCGGAGCTGACGTTCCTGGGGGCCCGGCGCTGGATGGGCTGGCGGTCCGGGCCCCTCGCGCTGCTCGACATAGGCGGCGGCTCGCTGGAGATCGCCTTCGGCCGCGGCCGGCTGCCCGACTTCGTCGCCTCGTTGCCGCTCGGCGCGGCCCGGCTGACCCACGAGTTCCTCGCGGGCGGCGCGGACGCGCCGGCCCCTGAGCAGGTCAGGGCGCTGCGCCGCAAGGTCCGTCATCAGCTGCGGGACGTCGCGGCGCGGATCCGCTGGGAGGGACCGCGCACCGCGGTGGCGACCTCGCGGACCTTCCAGCAGTTGGGCCGGCTGTGCGGGGCGCCGCCGGGGCGGCACGGTCCGTTCGTGGAGCGGCGGATGCTCTGCTCGGACCTGGGTGAGGCGGCCGACCGCCTCGCCGCGCTGACCGCCGACGAGCGGACCCGGCTGCCGGGCATCTCTGCGCCGCGCGCGGCGCAGAGCCTGGCCGGGGCGGTGGTCGGGCACACCGCGATGAAGCTGACCGGCCTGGAGTCGGTCACGCTCTGCCCCTGGGCGATCCGCGAGGGCGTCCTGCTCCGTCACATCGAGGACGGCCCGTCCTGGTGGGCTGAGGTCATCCGCCACAACGACGAGGCGACCGCCCCGGCCGCCCCGGTGCCCCTGCGCATCGCGGGCACGTCGAGCTGACCGCGCGGGCGGACCACGCCGGCCACGCACCGCACCGTACGGAGCGACCGCACCGTACGAGGAGACCCGACCGTACGAGGAGAGGAGACACCCGTGTCCCGCAACGGCGATTCCGACCACAAGCAGCCCGAGACCGCCATCGAGGAGGTCCTGCGCGAGATCGAGGAGGCCAGGCCCCGTGACGCCGAGGCCGAAGAGGGCCCGCGCCGGGGCGAGGCCGGGGACGCCACGTCACCGAACACCGGCGCCCAGAAGGACGCCGAGGGAGAGTGACGCGCCACCCGGCACGAGCAGGGGTGCCACGGCGCCCCGCGGGTACTCGCGACGCCATGGAGATCGACCGCGAAGGACCACTGCCGCCGACGGCCCGGGGCCCGCTCTCCGCGGCCGTCGGCGCGTATCTGCTGGGCACGGGCCCACTGCCGGCCACGAAGGCCGTGGCCGGCGCGTCGCCGTACGGCGACGACCTGCAACTGACCCTGTACCAGTGCTACGAGCTGCACTACCGGGGCTTCGCCGGCGTGTCCCCCGGCCTGGAGTGGGACCCCGACCTGTTGCGTGTCCGGGCCGCTCTGGAGGACCGCTTCCTGTCCGCGCTGCGGGCCGACACCCCGGTGCACGACAGTGTGGAGGAGGCGGTCGGGGCGCTGCTCGTCGAACCCGTCGACGGGAAGGGCGTCAGCCACTTCCTGCGGGACGAGGGCGAGTGGTGGCAGCTGCGCGAGTACGCGGCCCAGCGGTCCCTGTACCACCTCAAGGAGGCCGATCCGCACGCCTGGGTGCTGCCGCGGCTGTGGGGCAGGGCGAAGGCGGCGATGGCGGCGGTGGAGTTCGACGAGTACGGCGGCGGCCGTGCCGAGCGGGTGCACGCCCGGCTGTTCGCGGACCTGATGACGGACCTGGGCCTGGACACGACGTACGGGCGGCATCTCGACGCGGCCTCGGCCGAGTGCCTGGCCACGGTGAACATGATGTCACTGTTCGGGCTGCACCGGTCCCTGCGCGGCGCCCTGGTGGGCCATTTCGCGGCGGTCGAGATCACCTCGTCGCCCGGCTCGCGGCGACTGGCCGAGGCGATGCGCCGCACCGGGGCCGGGCCCGCGGCCGAGCACTTCTACGACGAGCACGTCGAGGCCGACGCGGTGCACGAGCAGATCGTCCGGCACGAGGTGATCGACGGCCTGCTGGAGCAGGAGCCGCACCTCGCGGGGGACGTCGCCTTCGGCATCGACGCCACCGGGTATCTGGAGGACCGCTTCGGCTCCCGGCTGCTCGCCGACTGGCGGGCCGGCCGGTCGTCCCTGCGCACGCCGCTGCCCGAGCCGTCTCGCGCGCCTTCCGGCATGTCCCATATTTCGTGACGGTCGGGGTACCTGGGTTCCGTGAATTTCATGGTGCTACCGGGCGTCTACGCCCCTCAGGAGGACACCGCCCTGCTGGCCGGGGCCCTGTCCGACGAGTCGCTCCCGCCGGGCGCGGCCGTACTCGACGTGGGGACCGGCACGGGCGCCCTGGCCCTGGCGGCGGCCCGGCGGGGCGGCCGGGTGACCGCGGTGGACGTGTCGTGGCGCGCGGTGTGCGCCGCCCGCGTGAACGCCGCGCGGGCCGGGGTGCGCGTCCGCGTCCGGCACGGCAACCTCTTCACGCCCGTACGCGGCGAGACGTTCGACCTGGTGCTGGCCAATCCGCCGTACGTGCCGACGCCCGGCGCCGGCCGTCGGCCGCGCGGTGCGGCGCGGGCCTGGGACGCGGGCCACGACGGCCGGCTCGTCCTGGACCGGATCTGCCGGGAGGTTCCCGGCCTGCTGCGTCCCGGCGGTGTGCTGCTGCTGGTGCAGTCCGCCCTCAGCGATCCGGAGCGGACCGTCGGGAATCTGCGCGAGGCCGGCCTCAAGGCGGCGGTGTCCCGGCGGCAGCGGATCGCCTTCGGTCCCGTGGTGCGCGGCCGGGAACACTGGCTGCGGCAGCGCGGGCTGCTGTCCCTGGCCGACGACGAGGAGGAGCTGGTGGTCGTCCGTGCCGAACTCCTCGTCTGACGTTCCGCGCCGGGTGAAGGTCCAGCGCCGGGGGCCGCTGCTGGTGGAGGGACCGGTGGAGGTGGAGTTGGAGGACGGGACGACTGTGTCCTCCGACCGCTTCCGGGTCGCCCTGTGCACGTGCCGGCGCAGCAGGCGCTACCCCTGGTGCGACACCAGCCACCGCGCGAGGTCGTCCGGATCCGGTGACGGGCCGACGGCGACGAAGCCCTGATTCCTAGCAGGAGCCCGGGTCTCCCGGCCCTCCGGGGAGAACGGCGGACGGCCCCACTCCGCCCGCCGCCCCCGGTGCGGGACCGCGTCCTCCCGTGCGGTGACGGCTCGCACTCCCCAGTAGCGAACCGCCGGTCACGCCGCACGGGCGGCCGGTCCCGGTCCTAGAAGGTGAAGACGCTGTCGCTGCCCGCGTTCTTCACGCACTCGTTGGCGAAGGTGCGCTCGTAGGAGACGTGCCGGCCCTGCCACACGCCGTCGACGGTGACGACGACGGGGGCGTACTCGCGGGTGCAGAAGACGCCGGGGTCTCCTCCCAGGGCGTCGAAGTCGCCGCGCGTGCCGCGCAGTTCGGCGCAGGCCGCCTCGGCCGCGGGGTGGGTTCCGGATGCCTTCGGGGCGCAGGTCAGGGTGACCGCGCGTACCGGTGCGGTGATGGCAGCGCTCTCTCCGTACCCCACGGTCAGCACGAGGACCGAGGGGGCGTAGAGCGACGCGGGGGCGGTGGCCGGGGAGGCGAGGGATGCCCCGGCGAGGGGCCCGCAGACGGCGGTGGCCGTCAGGCCCAGAGTCGCTGCCCAGCGCGCGGTGTTCCGCATTGTGTGCATCCTTCCGCTCGGGATGAGGGTGTGGCCGGCCCGACCCGGTGGGTGCCGGAACGGCGAGCGCGAGTCTGCCGAGTCCGGCACCGAAACTCACCTCGACCCCATGGATTTCGGTAACATTGCGTATTGAATCAGTGGCGCGAAGTCACGGAATTCGAACGTTCCAAGTCCGGAAGGGGCCGGTTCTTGATCGGTTCTTGAGGCATGAACTGGCCGGATGGCGTGATCCGTACGTTCGTCAATAGGCCGGAAACACCCCCGGAACATGCCCGTCACCCCTGGCGGCGGGGCCCGACATACTCGTCGGTATGGTGCTGGCGGCGCGAACTCGACGACGAGAGGCGGGACCTGGGATGGCGAAGCACTGGGCGGACTTCCAGTACGAGATCTACCTCAACGGGATGACGGGGACCGTTCCGCGCCTGCCGACGGATCTGACCCGCTTGGAGGAGCTCACCGAGCGGCGCCTGGGCCCAGGTCCCGTCGGGTACGTCGCCGGCAGCGCGGGGGACGGCAGCACCGCGCGCGCCAACCGGGCGGCTCTCGACCGGCGTCGGATCGTCCCGCGCATGCTGCGGGACGTGCACCGGCGTGATCTCGCGGTCGAGGTGCTGGGCCGCCCGCTGCCCGCCCCGCTGGCGCTCGCGCCGGTCGGCGTTCTGTCGATCATGCATCCGGACGCGGAGCCGGCCGCCGCCCGGGCCGCCGCCGCACAGGGCGTGCCCTACATCCTCTCCTCCGCCTCCAGCACGCCCATGGAGCAGGTGGCCGAGGCGATGGGCGACGGCGAGCGCTGGTTCCAGCTGTACTGGCCCAAGGACCGCGAGGTGGCCCGCAGCTTCCTGGGGCGGGCGAAGGCGGCCGGGTACCGCGCGCTGTTCGTCACACTGGACACCCCGCTGCTGTCGTGGCGCCCCCGCGATCTCGACCAGGCGTACCTGCCGTTCCTGCACGGGGTGGGCACCGCGAACTACTTCTCCGACCCTGCGTTCCGGGCGGGCCTCGCGAAGCCGGTCCACGAGGATCCGAACGCGGCGGTGATGCATTTCGTCGGCATGTTCTCCGACCCCGCGAAGTCCTGGCCGGATCTGACGTTCCTGCGGGAGAACTGGGACGGCCCGATCGTCCTCAAGGGCATCCTGCACCCGGACGACGCCCGGCTGGCCGCCGACGCCGGGATGGACGGCGTGGTGGTCTCCAACCACGGCGGCCGTCAGGTGGCCGGTTCCGTCGCTGCGGCGGACGCCCTGCCACGGGTGGTGGACGCGGTCGGCGACCGGCTCACCGTGCTGTTCGACAGCGGCGTGCGCACCGGCGACGACGTCTTCAAGGCACTGGCGCTCGGTGCCCGGTCGGTACTGCTCGGCCGCCCCTACGTCTACGGTCTGGGCCTCGACGGACAGGCCGGCGTGGAGCACGTGATCCGCTGCCTGCTCGCCGAACTCGACCTCACCCTGGCCCTGTCGGGACACGCCTCGCCGGCCACGCCAAGGTCTGCCGACCTCGTCGAGGGCCCTGTGTGACCCGTGAGGGTCCCCCGGTCGCCCCGCCCGCTCACGGGGCCGACGCCGCCCCCGCACATCGGCCCGGCCCCTCGAACGGCGGCCGGGCCGCCCTTGCGGGACACGCCCACCACGCCCCGCGCCCGGCAAGGCCCGGTGCCGTCGTCCACTGAGTCCCGTGGTGGCTGGTCACCCCCGCGTCGCGGGCAGCCGCGCACCCGGGGCGGCCCGGCGCCCCGGCGGAGTGCCCGCGACGCACCGGGCCTCGTCCGGTCCCCCTCAGTCGCCCGGCAACTCCACGGCCCGCGCGGCCGGGGTGTCGGTGCGGGCGATGGACAGGGAGCCCTCCGCCGGTACCGGGGCGGTCCGCCAGCGCTGGGCGTCGGAGCCGTCGTGCACCTTGACGACGACGTCGGTGCCGGGGGCGGTGGTGGCGGCGGCGAGGGCGAGCTGCCGCTGCCAGCGTGGCACCAGCTCGCCCTGCCCGGTGAGGTCGTAGCGCACGTGGTCGCCCCGCTCGGTGCCCTCGTCGGCGCAGGTACCGAGAATGACGACTCCGGCGTCCGCCTGCGAGTCCAGACACAGCCCCGGGTCGGCGACGCTGCGCAGCAGCCCGTCGTCCTCGTGGGTCCACTGCTGGGTCCACGCCTCGGAGCACTCCGCCAGACGGGCGCCCGCGCCGGCCCTCGGTTCGCCCCGGACGTCGAGGCAGAGGTCCGCGGCGGCGTTGCGCAGCCGCGTCCGGTCCGCCGCCGTGGGCAGCCCGGCCGCACCGGGCGGCTCGGGCCGGCTGGTCGCGGACGCCGTGCCGTCCTCCCCCACGGCGCTGGTGGAGGCGGCCGGATCGGCGCCGCCGTCGTACGACCACACGCTCACCACGAGCACGATGGCCAGCACTCCCGCCGACGCGGCACCTAACTGTCCGAGCACGGCCCGGCCGGAGCGCGTTCGGCCCGGCGGCCGGCGGACCGGGACGGGGATGCGGGTCAGCAGGCCCGGGCGTCCGCCGCGGTGCCGTGCGTTCCCCTTGGCGAGGTCGCTCAGCGTCGCCCGTCCCGGGCGGGAGTCCAGATAGCGCCGGGCGCCCCAGCCGAGCACCGCTTCGGCGATCAGCGTGCCCAGCCCGCGCTCGAAGTGACCGAGTTGTTCGGCCGCGTGCCGGCAGTGGCGGCAGTCGGCCAGATGCTTGCGGACGTCCGGCAGCAGGGCGCCGCCCCGGCGGATCGGTACGTCGAGGAGCCGGCCGTGGAAGCGGCAGTCCTGTGAGGGCGCGAGTTGCCGGTGGGCCTCCAGGCAACCCTCGCGGAATTTCGCCCGCGCTTGTTCGAGAGTGACCGACGCGCTGTCGGTATCCATGCCGAGTAGACCGGCCGGGACACTTATGTGTTCGGCTTCGACCTCCGTGTGCCAGAGCAAACAACGGGCCGGTCCGGGAAGTGACGCGAATGCCCGGGCGGCCAGCGTGCGGTTTTCCGGAGTCATGGACTTCGCCGCCCGCATGCCACGTCCGCCGGCGGGTTTGAGCAACTGCGGGAGAGCGGCGGATATCCCGTCGTCCGCGGACCACTGGCGGACCGTGTCCCGCACGGCCACCATCAGCCGCGGCCGCAGTGCCGTGGCCTGCTCGCCCTGGGCAAGCCGGTCCAGGACCCGGTGCCAGGCGGCACCGGTGACCATGTCCGTGACCTGGGCCGAGGTGGCGAGGCAGATGGTCGCGTAGTCATGGGCGGGCTGCCAGTGCCGCGCCATGAGGAGTGCGGCGGCCCGGGAGGCCTCATTCTCCGGACCGTCCCGCAGCCGCGCGGCCAGCAGTTCGTCGGACTCCCCGGGGTCCCCGCCCGAGGGCGGATGGGCGGGTCGAGGGGGGTGGGGGGTGGGCACTGAGGTCGTTCCTTCCCACGCGCGTGTGACTCAGAAGTTCCGGTCGCCGAAAAAGATCCCTGATTGGTGTATACCTTTTGGCGCGGTGTGGGGAGCGTGAATTCGCCGCGGCGAAATTCGACTGGGTAATCAACGCGCGTGCGAGACCCGGCCTTTACCCCCCGCACGGGTGCTTCACTCTGGCACAAACCACTGATGGCCAACAAGGCGACCGGACACATCGGCCCGCTTTGCAACAAGGTCAGATTCCACGGCGACTCTTACGGCTCGCGCCCGCTTTCGGAATTCTCCGTGCGCCACGTGTGGAACCCGCGCACTCACCTGTGCGCCGCGGACGCTCCCCGGCGCACGCCCGGCGTTGTGGATTGGCTGCGGCCCTTCTCGGAAGGCCCCGCGCGGGACGGCTGCTCTCCTGCGCGGGAGGGCCGCCGCCCCCGTTCCTCCCGCCCTCGGCCGGTGGCCCCGAGAGGGCCGGTTCCGAGGACTGCCGTGGCCGCCGACGGCTTCAGATCTGCCAGGAGCGCAACCGGTCCGCCGCCGAGTAGACATCGGCCTTGCCGGACATCAGGTCGCGCGCGAGGTCGACGAGGGCGCCGTAGGGCGGGTCCATCCCGACATCGCTGGCGTACATGTAGGCGACGGCAGTGGCGCAGGCGAAGCGGGCGTTGGCCGCGGGCAGCGGCTTGAGCACGGCGAGGGTGTGCAGCAGGGCGGCGGCCCGCCAGGCCGCATCGGAGTCGACACCGAGGCGGGGCGGGTCGACGCGGTGCCGGGCGACGGCGGCGACCAGCGCGGAGAAGTCGTTGATGACGGGCTGCTCCGGCAGTACTTCCTCGTGGCGCTGGAGCAGCCAGGGCACGTCTATGTGCAGGACCGCTGCCATGGGTCAGGCGGCCCGCCCCTCGCCCGTGACGGGCGGTGGTTCGTCGTCGGGAAAGGCGGCCGCGAACTCGTCGGCGTGGGCCGAGAAGAACCGGCGGAAGGCCTCCGCCCCCTCCTGCAGCGCCCGGTGCCGGGCTATGTCGGCGGCGGCGGCCTCCCGCACGAGCGCCTTCATCGACGTACCGCGTTCCTTGGCGATCTGCCGCAGGTCCTCGAGCTCGCGGTCGCTGAACTCCACGTTCAGAGCTGGCATGCCTCCCACGGTACCGCGCGGGTACTGACCAGTAAATAACCGCAGGTCAGATCGATGGTATGGCGGTACCGCGGGAGGCGGGCGGGGCGGTGGTGCGGTCAGCTCTGGTCCGCCACGAAGGAGGCCATCCGGGCCAGTGCGGCGTTCCAGTTGATGGTGTGCTCGTTGGTCGACCAGGACTGGATGTCGTCGATGAAGCAGAACTGGGCGACACAGCCCTGGAGTTTGCTCTGCGCGTAGGGGTCCTGGATGTTCGAGTTCGGTCCGCCGGACAGGGTGCCGTCCGGCGGGGCGGGCAGCGACGGGTCGAGCTGCTTGGCGTACCAGCGGCTGTGCTGGTTGTGCGCGTTGACCTCGCCGTAGCCGGTGACGTACGACATGTTCAGGGCGTTGCGGCCCAGGATGTAGTCCATGCTCTGGAGCGCGCCGTCACGGTACTTCGAGGCGCCGGTGATGTCGTAGGCGGTCGCGAGGACGACCGCGTTGTTCAGGATCTGGTGGCTGGAGCCCCAGTCGTACACGTTGTCCTCGGGGGCGTAGGGCATGCCGTACGGGTGCGCCTTCAGCGTCGCGAGGTACGTGTCGGCGCCCTGGACGACGGAGCGGCGGACCTGGTCGCGGCCGGGGAGCCGATTGGGCACGGTCGCCAGGTCCAGGCGGGCCGCCGCCGCGGTCCGCGCCCAGTCGAAGCCGAGCGGGCCGAAGATGTCTGCGGTGTGGACCGGGGAGTCCAGCACGTACTCCTCGAAGTCCCGCTCCCCCGTCGTCAGGTACAGCTCGGCCGCCGCCCAGTAGAACTCGTCGGCGACGCTGTTGTCGGGGTAAGCCCCGCCGCCGATGCCGTCCGTCTCGTCGGCGAGCACGTGCGGATGGGCCAGGGCCGCCGCCCAGGCCGTGCGGGCCGCGTCGAGCGCCTTCGCGGCGAACCGGCGGTCGTAGGGGCGGTAGAGGCGGGCGGCCTGCGCGGCCGTCGCCGCCAGGTTCAGGGTCGCCGCGGTGGTCGGCGGGTGCAGTTCGCGCTTCTGGGGGTCGTCGCTCGGCAGCAGCGGCAGTCCGGTCCACGCCGCGTCGTGGATCTTGTGGTGGGCCATGCCGGCCAGCGGCTGACCGTCCGGCACCTGCATCTTCAGCAGGAAGTCCAGCTCCCAGCGCACCTCGTCGAGGATGTCCGGCACCTTGTTGCCGCTCTCGGGGATGTCGAGGGTGCCGTCCCCGAGCTTCGACGGTTCACCGGTGCGGGCGTGCAGCGAGCGCTCGTAGGTGCTGAGCAGCTCCCAGGTGGAGATGCCGCCGTTGACGACGTACTTGCCGTGGTCGCCGGCGTCGTACCAGCCGCCGGAGACGTCGAGGGTGTAGTCGCAGACGCCGGGCTGGCAGGGCACGTCGGTGTCGCCCTGGTTGGGTGCCACGCCCACGTGTCCGGCGGGCCGGGCGTAACCCGGGCGCAGCTCGTCGCTGATGGGGGTGCCGCTGCGCTGCGTGTAGTAGTACTTCGCGGAGTCGGTGCGCAGCTTCTCGTAGGCGGCGCTGCCGATGTCGAAGGGGCGGCTGGTCTCCCCGTCGGCGACCAGCGTGTAGCCCTCGCCGCGCTTCTTGTAGCGGCCGAAGTCGATCGAGTGGACGTTCTGCCCGGAGGAGGCGTCCACGCCGCGCGGCTTGCTCCAGCCGTGGGCGACGACCCGTCCGCGGTCGTTCTTCAGCTGCCAGGGCAGGCGCGAGGTCGCGTCGGTGACGACGGTGGCGTTCTTGGGGCCGGACGGCAGGTAGCCGACCTGGTTGACCCGCACGCGCGGCCCGGTGTCGGGCACGTACGGCTCGGGCGCCACCCCGCCCAGCAGGGACACGTCGTCCACGCAGAACCGCCAGGCCTCCGGCGTCCCGCCGAGCTGGAAGCCGACCTGGCCCTGGGTGGTGTCGACGGGTGAGGTGAAGGTGTACGAGTAGGTGTTGCCGGAGACGCTGAGCTGCGGACTGACCTCGTGGTACGTGTCGTACGGGGACACCGACAGGCCCACGATCGCCCGGACCACGTGGTCGGCGGGCGTGCCGGTCGCCGTGAAGGAGAACTTGTACGACTCCCCCGCGACCAGGGTGATGTCGTTCTGGCCGACGGCCGCGTCCCAGCGGTTGGCGGTGCCGCCCGGGGCGTCGGCGCACAGCCGGCCGTCGGTCACGGCCGCGGTGACGTTGCTGCTGGCCCACCAGGACTCGGTGCCGTTGTCGAAGGTGCCGTTCTTGACCTGCTCGGTCTCCTCCGCGCCGGCCGGCGCGGCGGGCAGCGCGGTGACGGCCGCCGCCAGCAGGGCGGTCAGGGAGACGAGCGCGGTTCTGCGTCTTTTCACGTCTGGGCTCCTCGGGGGAGGTACGAGTGGTGCTCACGTCGAGGGAGCGTGCACCGAATGGGAGCGCTCCCAACGCCCGGTCGCAGACATGCTTGTGGCAGACATGACACCCCGTCAACGGTCCGGACGGGACTGGTTCCCGTCCGGACCCCGCACGACGGCTCAGGCGGCCGGCGCCTCCAGGCGGCTGATGCGGATCGCTCCCCTCGGCTCGCCGGGGTGGCGGCTGGTCAGCGTGAGGCGGATCTCGGAGCCGCGTACCGCGCCGAAGGTGATGACGGTCGGCGCGTCGGACGCGGTGGCCCAGTCGATCCGTACGTCCTCGGCCACGCGCCAGGCACGGCCGTCCCGGACGGCGACCTCCACCGTCGCGGGCAGGCTGTGCGCGGCGTCGACGGTGAAGGAGACCTCGACCCGTTCGTAGGTGCGCCCGCGGCCGTGGTCGACCGACACCCAGTCCTCGGCGCGGGCCCCGTCGAACGCGGGCAGCAGGGCGGTGGCCGCCTTGTGGAAGCCGTTGGACCAGCCGGTGGCCGGATCGCCGTCCAGCATCGCGGCGGGCAGGGTGTCGGGCCGGCCGGAGTAGCTCGCGTCGGCGTGCGGGGGGTCCACGGGCGCCGGGTGGTCCGGCCGGAACTGAGGGGCCGGTGTGGTCGCCGGGTCGTCGGAGCGCCGGGCGCGCACGCTCACCGTGCCGGTGCGCAGCCCGTCCGCGCGGGCGGTCACCCGCAGCGTGCCCGGACGGCTGCCGGAGCGCACGATGGCGAGGGCCTTGCCGTGGAAGGCGGTTCGGGTACTGGCCTGGTAGCGCTCGGCGCTCTCCTGGCGCCCGTTGTCCAGTCCGGCGAGAGACCCGCCCGCGACGTCGAAGGCGATCAGGTGCTCGGCGCCGGGCACCACCACGCCGCGCCGGTCGACCACCTCGGCGGTCACGAAGACCAGGGAGCGGCCGTCCGCGGCGACGCTCTCGCGGTCCGGGGTGAGGCGCACCGCGTGCGGGGCACCGGCGGTGCGCAGCACGTCGGTGGCGACCCTGCGCCCGTCCCGCCGGGCGACGGCCTTCAGTTCACCCGGCTCGAAGGGCACCTTCCAGGTCAGGTGGAGCTTGCCCGCACTGCCGTTGGGGCTGGTGTAACTGCCGGGGTAGGGGCCGTCGGTGAAGGTCTTGTCGTCGCCGGTGGCCTCGGTGGTCTCCAGGTACGTGCGGCCGTCGACGGTCTTCTTGGTGTCGAAGGTACGGGTGCCCAGGGACCTGCCGTTCAGGAACAGTTCGACGGTGTCGACGTTGGCGTACGCCCAGACCTCGACGGTCTCGCCCTCGCGGTGGTTCCAGGTCGTCGGCAGCAGGTGGACCATCGGCTCATCCGTCCACTGGCTGCGAAACAGGTGGTACATGTCCTTGGGGAAACCGGCGGTGTCGACCGCGCCGAAGAAGGACGCCTTGACCGGGAAGACGTCGTACGGCGTCGGTTCCCCGATGTAGTCGATGCCGGACCACAGGAACTGGCCGGCGAACCACTTCCGGTCCCGGTCCTTCTTGTGGCCGTACTCGCCGCTCATGGTCCAGGAGGCGAGGTTGTTGTCGTAGGAGGAGGTGGCGCGCTTCCCGGGCGTGTGGTTCTCGCCGGTGTTGAGGTGTTCGGGCTCCTGGTAGGTGCCGCGGGTGGAGGTCTCGGACGACGACTCGGACTCGAAGAGGAACAGGTGCGGGTAGGCCGCGTGCAGGTCGTCCACCGACCTGGCGGTGTTGTAGTTGAGGCCGAGTCCGTCGAGTTTGGCCAGCATCAGGTCGGCGGCGGAGCCCTTGACGGGCATCCGGCGGTACTTGTCGGAGCCGATGACCAGCGGGCGGGTGTCGTCGGCGGCGCGGATGGCGTCGATGATCCGGTCGGCCATGGCGAGCCCGGCGGTGGAGGTGGAGTCGGGAACCTCGTTGCCGATGGACCACATGACGACGGCGGGCGAGTTGCGGGCCGCGAGCACCATCTCGGTGGCGTCCTTCTCGCACCACTCGTCGAAGAACCGGCCGTAGTCGTAGCGGTTCTTGCCGGTGCGCCAGCAGTCGAAGGCCTCCACCAGCATGATGATGCCCAGTTCCTCGCAGACCTCGATCATCTCGGGCGCGGGCGGGTTGTGGGAGGTGCGGAAGGCGTTGACGCCCATCGACTTCATGATGGTCATCTGGCGGCGGATCGCGTCGATGCTGACGGCGGCGCCGAGCGCGCCGAGGTCGTGGTGCAGGTCGACGCCCTTGATCTTGGCGTACGCGCCGTTGAGGTGGAAGCCCTCGTCGGGGTCGACGTGGAAGGTGCGGATGCCGAACGGGGTGCGGTAGGTGTCGACGGTCCGCCCGCCGACGCGCAGTTCGGTGTGCAGGGTGTAGCGGTGCGGGTCCGCGAAGTCCCACCGGCGGGGGCGGGCGACGGTGAGTTCGTGGACCTCGCTCACCTCGCCGGTGACGGCGGTCGTGGAGGCGGCGCGGGCGACCGTGCGCCCGTCGGCGTCCTCGACCCTCGACCGGACCTCGACCTCGCGCGCGGTGCCCGACGCGTTGACGACGTCGGTCTTCACCCGGACCGTGGCGCGCTCCTCGTCGACCCGCGGCGTGGTGACGTACGTGCCCCAGCGCCGTACGTGCACCGGCTCGGTGACGACGAGGCGGGCCTCGCGGTAGATGCCGCTGCCGGAGTACCAGCGGCTGCTCGGCAGCCGGTTGCGCACCTGGACCGCGAGGACGTTGTCGGTGCGGCCGTCGGTGTGCACCAGGTCGGTGAGGTCGAGGGCGAAGCCCGTGTAGCCGTAGGGGTGGCGACCGACCTCGCGACCGTTGCAGTGGACGCGGGAGTCCATGTACACGCCGTCGAACTCGACCGAGATCCGCTTCCCGGCGAGGGCGGGCGGCAGCGTGAAGGTGAGGCGGTACCAGCCGAGTCCGCCCGGCAGGAAGCCGGTGCCGCTGGTGGTTCCGTGCTCGGTGGTGGGCGTCTGCTCGATGCTCCAGTCGTGCGGCACGGCGACCTCGCGCCACGCCGAGTCGTCGTACGCCGGGTCGGCGGCGCCGGTGGTGTCCTCGGCGGCTCCGTCGGGGGCGACCAGCAGGAAGCGCCAGCCGTCGCGCAGGGGGACGGCGGCGCGTCCCGCACCGCTTCCCGTCGCGTCCGCGGCCCATGCCGAGGGGGCACCCAGCAGCGCCCCGGCCGCCGGTGCGGCGGCGGAGGCGATCAGGACCGATCTGCGCGTGACCGTCATGGCGGATCTCCCTCATCAGGCCCAGCAGGGCTCAGAAGTACTCACAACTGATCGTGAACAAACAGATTCTGACGTCCTGCCACACGCGCCCGTCAAGGGCACGGAAAGCACTTTCTGTCCCGTGCGGCCCGGCCCGCCCGGTGGCCCGTGGGCCGCCGGGGATGTGCGAGACCGTTGGTTCCGGTCCGTACCGGCCCCGGACGCACTACGCTTGGGCTCAGGTGACGCGCTGTTCACTGTGGGTGTGCGCAATGGAGTGGCGACGATGAGTCCGGTCAACCCGTCCGACGATGCCGCCACGGCCCGCGCAGTCGTCGACGACTCCGGCACCCTGCGGGAGTGGAACGAGGGCGCCCGCTTGCTGCTGGGCCACTCGGCCGCCGACGTCGTCGGGCGCCCCGCCGCCGGGCTGCTGGCCGACCGTCCGGACGGCACGGTGCCCGGCCCCGGTGACGAGCGGTGGAGCGGCACTCTGGCGCTGCGGCACCGCGACGGACGGACCGTGTCCGTGTGGGTGCTCGCCCACCGCAGGTTGCCGGACGGCGGCGGTCCCGGTACCTGGCTCGCCGTGACCCCGCTGCGCCACGACCCCGATCATGCCGACGACCCGCTGGTCAGGGCCGCTCTCACCCAGTCGCCCTGCGCCACGATGATCTTCGACGACCGGCTGCGGCTGCGCGGTGTCAACGACATCATGGCGCGTCTGCTCGGCCTGCCGGCCGACCGCCTGCGCGGGCTGCGGCCCACCGACATCGGCAGCAAGCCGCGGCACGCGGAGCTCGAACGGCACATGCGGCAGGTGCTCGCCACCGGCCTCGGGCACGACATGTACGCCCACCTCAAGGCCACCGGCGAGAGCCGCGCCCACGCGTGGCACGCCCGCATCGCGCCCCTCACCGACGCCGGCGGCCAGGTGCGCGGCGTCTGCGTCAGCGCACACGACTTCACCGAGCAGCACCTCGCCCGGGAGCGGCTGCAGCTGGTCAACGAGGCCAGCGTGCGCATCGGCAGCACACTCGACGTCACCCGCACGGCACAGGAACTGGCCGACGTGTGCGTGCCCACGCTGGCCGACTTCGTGAGCGTCGACCTGCTGGACCCGCAGGAGCACGGGGACGATCCCCCCGCCGTGCCCGCCCCTCCGGTGGGCCTGCGCCGCGCGGCCCACCAGTCCGTCACCCCGGGCTGCCCGGAGGCGGTGGCCGAGCCCGGCCGGCTGGACGTCTACCCGGCCGGCTCGCCCCAGGCCGAGTGTCTGGTCGCGGGACGCGCGGTCGTGGCCGCGGTGCCCTCCGGGGATCTGGAGCGGTGGCGGGAGTGGGACCCCGTCCGGGTCCGGCGGGTCGAGGAGTACGGTATTCACTCCACGATGTCCGTGCCGCTGCAGGCCCGCGGCACTACCCTCGGCGTCGCGGTGTTCACCCGGTACCGGCGGCCGTACCCCTTCACCGACGACGACCGGCTGCTGGCCGAGGAGGTCACCGCCCGCGCCGCCGTCTGCATCGACAACGCCCGCCGCTACTCCCGCGAGCGCGAGACGACGCTGACGCTGCAGCGCAGCCTGCTCCCCCGCTGGCTGCCGCCCACCGCCGCGGTGGAGGCCGCCTCCCGCTACCTCCCGGCAGCGCGCTCCGGGGTCGGCGGCGACTGGTTCGACGTGATCCCGCTGTCCGGGATGCGGGTCGCCATGGTCGTCGGGGACGTCGTCGGCCACGGCATCCAGGCCTCGGCCACCATGGGCCGGCTGCGCACCGCCGTGCGCACCCTCGCCGACATCGACCTGCCGCCCGACGAGCTCCTCACCCACCTCGACGACCTGGTCGTCCGGCTGTCCGAGGAATCCGGTGACAACGGCGCCGGCGAGGTCGGCGCCACCTGCCTGTACGCGGTCTACGACCCGGTGTCGCGACGCTGCTCCCTGGCCCGCGCCGGGCACCCGCCGCCCGTCCTGGTCCCGCCGGACGGCCCGCCCCGGCAGATCGCACTGCCCTCGGGACCCCCGCTGGGCGTAGGCGGACTGCCGTTCGAGTCGGCCGAGCTGGAGCTGCGCGAGGGCAGCGTGCTGGCGTTCTGCACCGACGGGCTGATCGTGAGCCGGGACCGGAACGCCGACGCCGGTCAGACACTGCTGCGCGAGGCACTGACCGCGCCCGCCGAGTCGCTGGACGGGACCTGCGACCGGGTCCTGCACGCCCTGCTGCCGCCGGGCGGCGCCGCGGACGACGTGGCGCTGCTGCTGGCCCGCACCCGGGGGCTGCCCCCAGGCCAGGTCGCCACCTGGGACATCCCGGCCGACCCGTCACTGGTCGCCCCCGTACGCAAGCAGGTCATCGAACAACTGTCCGCCTGGGCCCTGCTGGAGGCGTCCTTCACCGCCGAGCTGGTGGTGAGCGAGCTGGTCACCAACGCCATCCGGTACGGCTCCCCGCCCATCCGGCTGCGGCTGATCCACGACACGGCCACGCTGATCTGCGAAGTGTCCGACACCAGCCACACGGCGCCCCATCTGCGCCGGGCCAAGACCTGGGACGAAGGCGGTCGCGGGCTGCTGCTGGTCGCCCAGCTGACCCAGCGCTGGGGCAGCCGGCACACGACCGAGGGCAAGACCATCTGGGCGGAGTTGGGGCTGCTCGACGAGGAGTGACCCAGGGCGCGCACACATCCAGGGGGTGCGCCCGGAGAAAGCGGCCTGATGCGCGCGCCCGGGGAGCGGCGTCGGCCGGTTCCCCCCGGGGAGTGCGCGCCCTCGTTTCCCGGCCGGTGCGGCGGGACACTCGAACCCACAGGGCGAACGGTGCCGCCCCGCGCGCCGACCCTGAGCGAGAACCCGACGGGAGTGTGGAACAGCGATGGCCAACACGTCACGGCCCGTAGGCCGCACCGCCCTGCTCGCGAGCGCGGTCGCGCTCCTCGGACTGGTGGGCGCCTGCGGCGACGAAAGCAGTACGTCGAGTGCCCCGCAACCCAGCCGGGCCCCCCGCACGACGGCCCCCGACTCCGGCACCGGTACCGCGTCCGGTACCGCCCCGGCGGCGACCGCGGCACCCAGTGACACCGCCGGTTCCGCCTCCGCCTCCGCCCGCACCGACGGCCGCTGCCACACCTCCGAACTGCGCGCCGCGGTCGGCCGTGTGGACCCGGGAGCCGGACAGCGGAACTTCCCGATCGTGCTGACCAACACCTCCGACCGCACGTGCACCCTGTACGGCTACCCGGGCGCCGCCTTCGTCGACGCGTCCGGTGAGCACCTGGGCCCGGACCCGGAGCGCGCACCCGCCTCTCCGGAGACCGTCACACTGACGCCGGGCAAGAGCGCGTGGGCCGGACTGTCGTTCTCCAGTCCGCAGATCAGCGGCGCCCGCACCGCCACGCCGGCGGCGCTGCTCGTGACGCCGCCGGACGAGCACGACCCGATCGAGGTGAAGTGGACGGCCGGCGAGGTCCCGGTCGGCGGCGACGAGTCGTCGGTGTCGCTCTCCGCCCTGGAGGCCGGAACGGGCCCCTGAGGCGTCCGGGGAGACGCCCAGGGGCGCGCCGTGATCAGTGACCGGCGATCGGGTGCGGCGCGTACGGACGCTCCAGCTCCTCGATCTCCTCCGCGGTGAGCGCCAGTTCGACCGCCGCCACGGCGTCCTCGAGGTGTCCCGGCTTCGACGCCCCGACGATCGGCGCGGTCACCGTGTCCCGGTGCAGCAACCAGGCCAGGGCGACCCGTGCGCGCGGCACCCCGCGGTCGCCGGCGATGCGGGTGACCGCCTCGACCACGGCGCGGTCGCCCTCCTGGTAGAGCGTGCTGCCGAAGTTGTCGGTGGCGCTGCGTTCGGTGGCGGTGTCCCAGTCGCGGGTGAGCCGGCCGCGGGCGAGCGGGCTCCACGGCAGCACACCGACGCCCTGGTCGGCGCAGAAGGGCAGCATCTCGCGCTCCTCCTCGCGGTAGAGGAGGTTGTAGTGGTTCTGCATGGAGACGAACTTCGTCCAGCCGTGCCGCTCGGCGGTGTACTGCAGCTTGGAGAACTGCCAGGCGTACATCGAACTGGCCCCGATGTAACGGACCTTGCCCGACTTGACCAGGTCGTGCAGGGCCTCCATCGTCTCCTCGACGGGCGTGTTCGGGTCGAAGCGGTGGATCTGGTACAGGTCGACGTAATCGGTGCCCAGGCGCCTGAGGCTGTGGTCGATCTCGGTCATGATCGCCTTGCGGGACAGTCCCGCGCCGTTGGGCCCGGGACGCATCCGGCCGTGAACCTTGGTCGCCAGCACGATGTCGTCCCGGCGGGCGAAGTCGCCGAGGGCCTTGCCGACGATCTCCTCGCTGGTGCCGTCGGAGTAGACGTTGGCCGTGTCGAAGAAGGTGATGCCCGCTTCCAGCGCCTGCCGGATCAGCGGACGCGAGGCCTCCTCGTCGAGGGTCCACTCGTGGGTGCCCCGGCCTGGAAGGCCGTACGTCATGCAGCCCAGGCAGATCCGCGACACGTCCAGGCCCGTCGAACCGAGCTTCACGTACTGCATCGTTGCTGCTCCTGTCTTCGGGATCGTCAGTATCAAAGGGGAGCGTACGTCTTCGTGCGGGCTCCGAGCGGGGCGGGTCAGCGCCGTTCGAGCAGGTCCAGCGCCCGCTCCCAGGCGAGATCGGCGCGGGCGCCGTCCTCCCCCTCGCCCGCGCAGGGGTCGGCGAAGCGCACGCCCATCCCGCGCAGCCGGGTCAGGCTCTCCCGGTACGCGGGATGGGAAGCCAGCGCGTCGGCGACGCACGGCAGGACGGCGACGGGGACATCGAGGCCGCACACCTCGCACAGGGTGGCCAGGGCGAGGTTGTCGGCCAGGCCGGCGGCCCACTTGTTGACCGTGTTGAAGGTGGCGGGCGCGACCACCACGGCGTCCGGCGCCGGGAAGGGGCGCGGCTCGCCGGGACGGCGCCAGGCCGACCGGATCGGCCGGCCGGTCTGCGCCTCGACGGCGGCGGTGTCGAAGAAACCGTTCAGGGCGACCGGCGTCGCGAAGACGCCGACCTCCCAACCGCGTTCCCGCGCGGCGGCGATCAGTCCGCCGACGCCGGAAGCCACGCCGGCGGCGCAGACGACGACGTAGAGGAACGGCTTCCCGAGAACCTCGTTCGTTGCCGGATCGTCGACTTCCTGGATGTTCCGGCCCTGTTCGCTCACCCGGGAACCTTACTGAACGGGCGGCGGGCGACGCAGGCCGGTGTCAGCCCGCCCGCTCCGACACACTGATGGCGCCGACCGGGCACGCCCGGGCCGCCTCCCGCACCAGGGCGCTGCCGCCACCGTCCTCCCGCCCCGGCAGCACGGTGCTGTATCCGTCGTCGTCCTGGGCGAACACGTCCGGGGCGGTCAGCGCGCACTGGCCCGCGCCCATGCAGCTGTCCTTGTCGATGTCGATGTGCATGTCCGGAACCTCCTACCAGGCCACGGGGAGTTCGAGCATCCCCTGGATCGTGTCACCGGGCTTGAAGGGGATTTCCTGAGGTGGAGCGGCCAGGCGCAGCGTGGGCAGCCGGTCGAAGAGGGTGCGCAGGGCGATCTCCAGTTCGGCGCGGGCCAGGTTCTGGCCGAGGCACTGGTGGATGCCGAAGCCGAAGGCCACGTGGTGGCGGGCCGGACGGTGCCAGTCGAGGGCGTCCGGGTCGGGATAGACGGTCTCGTCGCGGTTGATGACGGAGGTCGAGAAGACGACGCCTTCACCGGCCCGGACGGTCGTGCCGTCCACGTCGATGTCCTCGGTGGCCAGCCGCAGCAGCCCGTCCGCGATCGACAGCACGCGCATCAGTTCCTCGACCGCGTCGGGCAGCAGCGAGGGGTCCGCGCGCAGTTCGGCCAGTCGCCGGGGGTGGCCGAGGAGGGTGAAGGTGCCCAGCGAGATCATGTTGGCGGTCGTCTCGTGCCCGGCGACCAGCAGGATGACCGCGAAGGCGATGAGCTGGTCGCGATCGAACTCCCCTTCGGCCACCTGCTTGCGGACCAGGTCGTCCAGCAGACCCTCACCTGGCGAGTGCCGCTTGCGGTCGATCAACTCCCCCAGGTAGGCCTCCAGTCGGTCGCGGGCGTCCTGGGTGTCGGCCGGCCGGGGGCCGCGCAGCAGCCTGCGGGACTGTTCCTCGAAGAAGTCGTGGTCGGCGTAGGGGATTCCGAGCAGCGCGCAGATCACCATCGAGGGCACGGGCAGGGCGAAGGCCGACACGAGTTCGGCGGGCGGTCCCTGCTCGATCATCGCGTCGAGCCGTTCGTCGACGATCCGCTGGATGCGCGGGCGCAGGGCGGCGGCGCGTTTGAGGGTGAACTCGGGCAGCACCAGCTTGCGCTGGGCGCGGTGCTCGGGGTCGTCGACGCCCAGGAGGGCGGTCCTGCGCGAGCGTACGGCGGCGAGGCGGGCGGATGTGGCCGGGAAGCCGTCGCGGGTGCGGTCGGTGGACAGCCGCGGGTCGGCCAGCAGCCGGCGGGCGGTGGCGTGTCCGGTCACCAGCCAGGCCGGGCGGCCGTCGAAGAGGGTGATCCGGGCCAGCGGCCGGGTGGCGCGCAGCGGGTCGTAGGCGGCGGGAGGGTGGTAGGGACAGGTCCGGTCCTGGGGAAAGGCGACGGGTCGTGTCGCGTTCGCGTCCGTCGTCGTGTCGGTGTCCGTCATGGAAGACCTCGCAGACGAAGAGTGCGTCGTGCCGATCTTCATTAGATGCCCCGGGCATCCATGCGACGACGTCAAGTTCGGCCAGATCGGTGGGGGGGACGGACTGGCCGAAGATCGCCGTAGTGCCGCCGGACGGTGAACACCTGTGCCCACCGCGGGGCCGTCCTCGCACGACGGAGGTGGCGCGATGGGGCCGCCCGTCGGCCGGCAGGTGCGCCGGATCCCGCCAAGGGTGATCGTGCCGACGGGTCGTGGACCGACGGCGCCGCGGCGGGTACGGATGGATCGGGCACCGGACGGTGTTGAAGCACGGTGCCAGTCAGCCGTACGACGTGACGATGGGACGGATGCCATGCCTCTGGAGGGCGAGTACGAACCCAGCCCGACGCGGTGGGTTCGCGAACAGGTCGAGCTCTACGAGAGCTCGGGCGGTACGAAGGGCACGACCCTGAAGGACACGGGCATGCCCGTGATCGTGCTGACGACCCGCGGAGCGCGGAGCGGCAGGATCCGCAAGACACCGCTGATGCGCGTCGAGCACGAGGGCCGGTACGCCGTGGTCGCTTCCCTGGGCGGGGCGCCCAAGCACCCGGTCTGGTACCACAACGTCAAGGCCGATCCCCGGGTGGAACTCCAGGACGGGCCGGTGAAGCAGGACATGACGGCCCGTGAGGTCACCGGCGCGGAGAAGGCCGTGTGGTGGGAGCGCGCGGTGGCGGCGTATCCGCCGTACGCCGACTACCAGGAGAAGACGGAACGGGAGATCCCGGTCTTCGTGCTGGAACCGGCCGGCGGGAGCTGAGCCGGGCGGCCGGTGATTCCCGGTTCCGTGTGCATGGACCGGCGTCGGCCGGGCACACGTGGATCAGGCCCCGCCGCGTTCCCCCGTCGCGGCGGGGCTTTCCGCTGCCTCCCGCGCGAGTCGGTCGGTGACGTCCAGGAAGATCTGCTGTGCCTCGGGCACCGCGTGCGCGATCGACCGCTTGATGCGCACGGCGACCTCCTCCACCCGCTCGCTGTCCAGGCCCGGCATCAGGTCGACGCGGGCGGCCACCAGGGTGGAGTCGAGCCCGGTCTTCATCGTGAACAGCGCCTCGACACTGTCGATCTCCGGCTGGGCCCGCAGCAGCGAGCGGATCCGGCCGCTGGCCTCCGGGTCGGCGGCCTCGCCGATCAACTGGTCCCGTGCCTCGCGACCCAGCCGGTAGGCCACGTAGACGAGCAGCGTGCCGATGGCGAGCGAGGCGCATGCCTCCCACACGACCTGTCCCGTGACCATGTGCAGGATCATGCCGGTCATGGCGAGAGTCACCCCGAGGACCGCGGTGCCGTCCTCGGCGACGACCGTGCGCAGGGCCGGGTCGCGCAGGCCGGCGGTCACCCCGCCCTGGCGCCGCACCTGGTACAGGGCCCGCAGCAGGGAGGCTCCCTCGGCGAACAGGGCGACACCGAGCACGATCAGTCCGGCGACGTAGCCGCCGAGTTCCTCCTGGGCGCCGGTGCGCAGGGCCTCCACGCCCTGGAAGAAGGAGAAGCAGCCGCCCATGACGAAGATGCCGACGGCGGCCAGCAGCGACCAGAAGAAGCGTTCCTTGCCGTAGCCGAAGGGATGCCTGCGATCGGCGGGCCGACGGCTGCGGCGCAGTGCGGCGAGGAGGAAGACCTCGTTCATGCTGTCGGCGACCGAGTGCGCGGCCTCCGAGAGCAGCGCGGGTGAACCCGCGACGAAACCGCCCACCGCCTTGGCGGCGGCGATCACCAGGTTGGCCGCCAGGGCGACCAGCACGGTGATGCGTGTCCCGCGGTCGGCCTTGCGATGCTCCTGGCCCGCGGCCGTACCGCTGTCCTGGCCGCGGCCCGCGCGGTCGGTCTCCCGTTCCGGCGTTTCCTTCGATGCTGTCCCACTCACGAGGGGCCGACTGCCCCCACCCGCGTGGCTCACACCCGCCTTGCGGGTGGCCCACCAGTGGCCCGCCCGTGCCGACGGCCGAAAACGGGGAACGTGTCCACCAGAGCACACGGACGACCGGAAGGCAGGGCCATGAGCGGTGACGGCGGGACGCCCGGCAATAGCGGCTACGGCAGGAAGGCGTTCAAGCGGTCCAGGAGCCACTTCGCGGACCGGATCACCGCGGACGGCCGGGACGGCTGGCCGGTGGCGCCCGGCCGCTACCGGCTGGTGGTGAGCCGGGCCTGTCCGTGGGCGAGCCGGGCACTGGTGTCACGGCGGCTGCTCGGCCTGGAGGACGCCCTGTCCCTGGCGGTCGCCGATCCGATCCAGGACGACCGCAGCTGGCGGTTCACGCTGGACCCCGACGGCCGCGACCCGGTCCTCGGCATCCGCTACCTCAGCGAGGCCTACGACCGGCGGGAGACCGGCTACCCGGGCGGGGTGAGCGTGCCGGCGATCGTGGACGTACCCAGCGGGAAGCTGGTCACCAACGACTTCCAGCGGATCACCCTGGACCTGGCGACCGAGTGGACGTCCCTGCACCGCCCGGGCGCGCCCGACCTGTATCCCGAGGCGCTGCGCGACGAGATCGACGAAGTCATGGCGGGCGTCTACGAGGACGTCAACAACGGCGTGTACCGGGCGGGCTTCGCCACCGGCCAGGAGGAGTACGAGGAGGCCTGTGCGGGCGTGTTCCGGCGGCTGGAGCAGCTGACGCCGCGCCTGGAGCGGCAGCGCTACCTGGTCGGTGACACGATCACGGAGGCGGACATCCGGCTGTTCACCACGCTGGTCCGCTTCGACGCCGTCTACCACGGTCACTTCAAGTGCAACCGCTGGAAGCTGACCGAGAACGCGGTGCTGTGGGGGTACGTGCGCGACCTGTTCCAGACGCCGGGTTTCGGCGACACCGTCGACTTCGACCACATCAAACGTCACTACTACCAGGTGCACACCGGCATCAATCCGACCGCCGTCGTGCCCCTGGGCCCGGACCTGTCCGGTTGGCTCACGCCCCATCACCGTCAGGAACTGGGCGGCCGGCCGTTCGGCGACGGGACTCCGCCGGAGCCGGTCCGCGCCGAGGAGACGGTCCCGGTGCGGGGCAGGCCCTGACCGCGGGACCGACCAGGCAACCGATGTCACTCACCGAACGCAAGGAGATGCACGTGGGCAGGAAGAAGAAGTCGATGCCCTTCGCCTACAAGCCCGTCGGTTTCGTGCTGGGCTGGGCGGGCGGCGCGCTGGCCGGCATGGCCTTCCAGAAGACCTGGAAGGTGCTCCGGCACGAGGACGACGCGCCAGACGCGCTGGACCCGGACCGCAGCTGGGGGGAGATCCTGCTGGCCGCCGCGATCCAGGGCGCCATCTTCGCCGCGGTGCGCAGTGCCGTGGACCGCACGGGCGCCAAGGCCATCGAGCGCTCGACCGGCGTCTGGCCGGTCGGCGACAAGGGCGGCCGGGACTGAACCGAGCGGCAGACCCTTTCCGTCGGCGCCCGGCAGGTTCTACCCCTGCTTGGGCGCCGTCGGCGCGAGAGTGCCGCGCAGGGTGAAGGAGTGGCCCGCCGGATCCGAGAAGCCGCGTTCCTCGTGCGGGCCCGCCGGGTCCTTCGCCTCCACGGGGCGCCCACCGAGCCCCACGATCACACGCTCCGCCTCGTCCAGGTCGGCGACCACGAAGTCCAGGTGGACCTGGAGGGAGTTCTCGGGGCGGGGCCAGCTCGGCGGGGTGGCGTTGACGTCCCGGCGGAACGCCATGCGGAAATCGCCCGGCCCTTGTATCTCGATCCGGTTCGCGGTCGCCTCGCTCTCTTGCGCGCCCAGCAGCCCCTTGTAGAACTCGGCGAGCTTCTCGGGCTCGGCGCAGTCGAGCACCACGACGCCCGCGTTGACCAGTGCCATGTCTCCTCCGGAGGATTGCGGGCGCGAGGCGTTCGTGCCTCGCGTCCCGTACCTTGCGGATATCCCGGTCCGGCCGGATCAGTCGGCCGGCCGCCACCGGCCCTCGCGCATCACGTCGCGTCCCTCCAACTCGTCACCCTCGGGCCAGGCCTGGACGCGTTGAGGGCGGACGCGCAAGTACAGGTACGGCGTGGCGAGCGTCCTCGGGTCGAAGCCGGTCTTGGCGGCCGGCCGCAACCTCGCCGCGAGCGGACGGGCGCGGGTCGGCACCGGGCCGGGTGGGGCTGGCGGCGGGAGTGGAGAACAGCAGGCAGGAGCCGTTCCAGAGGAAGGACAGGGGGACCAGGTACGGCCTGCCCGAGGCGCCGTCGGCCGTGGCCACCCAGGCGTCCACGTCGTGCTCCAGACGGTGCAGGGTGTCGTGCCGGCGCTGACCGGCGCTGCGGGCCGGCGGCGGGGTCATCTGCGGGGCCTCCTGATGCGACGTCACGATCGACTGGTCCCCGGTCGTGGCGGGGCGTCCCGGCAGTAACGAAGATCACGACGGGGCGTCGTGTAGATCATTCCGGGTCGGGGCAGCCTCGTATCGCTTCTCGGTTCAACTTTCGGACCGGGAAGTCCAGTTCGAGTGTGCGGGCGACCCGGTGGCCGTCCGCTCGCAGGGCGGGGGGACTCTGCGTTCCGTCTCCCGAAAGGAAGCACATGCCTCAGGACGTCCGGTTCGACCTCCCCTTCGACACCCCGGTCAGCCCGCACCTGGCCCCTGCCCGCGACCTTCATCTGCGCTGGGTGCGCGAGCGGGGGCTGGTGCGCAGCCGGGCCGGTTTCGAGGAGTACGAGTCCTGGGACCTCGCCGGGGCAGCGGCCCGGACGTACCCGTACGCGTCGGCGGACGACATGGTCGTCCTGATGAACTGGTTCTCCTTGGCCTTCCTCTTCGACGACCAGTTCGACGCCGGCCGTCCGGACCGAGCGGAGCGCATAGCGGAGGTGGCGCGTGAGCTCATCGCCACACCACTTCGCCCGGCGGGTACCGCGCCACGCGTGGAGTGCCCCATCACCCTGGCCTGGGCGGAAGTCTGGGACCACCTCTCGGATGGCATGTCCCTGACGTGGAAATCCCGGTTCGCCGCCTCCTGGGGCCGGTTCCTGGTGGCGCACTGCGAGGAGGTCGACCTGGCGGCCGGCGGACGGGCCGGGACGCTCGGCCTCGCCGACTACACCGCCTTCCGGCGCCGTACGGTCGGCATCCACCACAGCATCGACGCGGGCGAGCGCAGCCGCGGCTTCGAGGTGCCGGCCGCGGCGATGGCGCATCCCCTGATGGAACGGCTGCGGGACCTGGCCGCGGACACCATCGGCTTCATGAACGACATCCACTCCTTCGAGCGCGAGCGGCGCCGCGGGGACGGCCACAACCTCATCGCCGTCCTGCACCGGGAACGGGGCTGCTCCTGGCAGGAGGCGGCCGACGAGGCGTACCGCATGACGACCGCCTGCCTCGACGAGTACGTGGCCCTGGAGGCCCGGGTGCCCGGGATGTGCGACGAACTGGGTCTGGACGCTCGGGAGCGGGCCCGGGTGGTGATGGGCGTGGAGGCCATCCAGCACTGGATCAACGGCAACTACGAGTGGGCACTGACCACCGGCCGGTATGCGGCGGCCAAGGAGGGCCCGGTGGCCACGGCCGAACTGGCCGGGCGGGGCTCGGTGGACGACCTGCTGACGGTGTGAGGCGGGCGCGCCGCCCGGCCGGAGGGATCCGGCCGGGCGGCGGCGTCCCACGGCCGCCGCACGGTGGCACGGTCAGACGGCGAACTCGACCGGCAGGCTGTCCAGCCGTGACTCCCAGGTGGAGGCGGTGGAGGTGAGTTCGGCCGGCGGCACGGCCAGGCGCAGCCCGGGCAGACGGTGCAGCAGGACGTCGACGGCCGTCTCGATGATGGCCTGGCCGATGTTCTGCCCCGGACATTCGTGGGGGCCCGCGCTGAAGGCGAGGTGCGAGGCGTTGCCCTGGACCGAGACGGCGGAGTCGGGGCGGATCTCGGGGTCGTGGTTGCCCGCGGCGAGGCCCAGTATCAGCAGGTCGCCCTCCTTGACCGGGCAGCCGCCGAGTTCCAGGTCGGCGGTGGCGAACCGGCCGGGCAGCACGGCGAGCGGCGGGGAGTTCCACATCACCTCCTCCACGACCGAGGACATGTTCAACTGCCCGCTCACCAGGCCGGACAGCCAGGTGGTGTCGCTGAGGACGAGCTGGAGCACCCGCGCCAGCAGGTTGCTGGTCGTGGTGTGGGCGGTGATCAGCACGAGGCGCAAGTGGTTGACGATCTCGTCCTCGTCCAGGCCGGCGTGGTGCTCGATCAGGCCGGAGGTGAAGTCGGACCCGGGTTCCGCGCGCTTGCGCTCGGCGAGTTCACCGAGGATGCCCACGATGTGCTCGTTGTGCGTGAGGGCGTCCGCGCCGCCCTTGATCACCTGGTTGCTGGACTCGGCGAGGCTGCGCCCCTCCCGCTCGGCGAGTCCGAAGACGCGGGTCAGGACCAGCATCGGCAGATACTCGGAGAAGTCGGCCACCAGGTCGGCGCGGCCCGCGTCGGCGAACGCGTCGATCTGCTTGTTGGCGAAGTGCGTGGCATGGCGGCGGATGCCCCGGCCGGCGACGGCGTACAGGTTGTCCGTGACGGCGGTGCGCAGCCTGCGGTGCGGTTCGCCGTCCTGGGAGACGCAGTCGGGGCGCCAGCCCACCATCTGCATCAGCGGGGACGCCGCCTCGATGCGGCCGTCCCGGAAGTCCCGCCAGATCCGTGAGTCCCGGCTGAACTGGAGGGGGTTGTCCAGCACCCGCCGGTTCTCCCGGTAGCCGAGCACCAGCCAGGCGGGGACGTCGCCCTCCAGCAGCACCGGTGCGACGGAGCCGTGCTCCCTGCGCAGACGGGCGTATATCCGGTGCGGGTCGGTCGCCGCGTCGGGGCCGTAGAGCCGGGTGACGCCCTCCCCGTGGGCGACGGGGCAGCCGCCGCCGGTGGCGCCGGGCGGGGTCTGGTCGTCGGTCATCGGGGCTCCAGGGCTGCGGACGAGCGGTCCTTCAGGTGCCGTATCAGGGTGACGAGCACGTCGCGGCTGGCGGTGCGGTCGCGGGCGTCGAAGGTCACGACGGGGGTGTGCGGAGGGATGTCGAGGGCGTCGCGGATCTCCTCGACCGGGTAGTCCCGGGAGTCGGGGAAGACGTTGAGGGCGATGACGAAGGGGACCTTCTGCCGCTCCATCTCCTCGATCGCCCGGAAGCTGGAGGCCAGCCGCCGCGTGTCGACCAGGACGACCGCCCCGAGCGCTCCCTTGAACAGGCCGTTCCACAGGAACCAGAACCGCTCCTGGCCCGGGGTGCCGAACAGGTACAGCATCAGCGTGTCGTTGAGGCTGATCTTGCCGAAGTCCAGGCTGACGGTGGTCTGCGTCTTGTCGGCGACGCCGATGAGGTGGTCGACGTCGGCGCTGGCCTGGGTGAGGGTCTCCTCGGTGGTCAGCGGCTTGATGTCGCTGACGGAGCGGACCATGGTGGTCTTGCCCGTGCCGAAGCCGCCGGCGATCATCACCTTCACCGAGCGGGTGTCCCCCTCCCCCGGCGTCGGTGACCCCGGTCGGTCAAAGCCTTTCAAGTCCACTGAGTACCTCCTCAAGGAGCGCGAGGTCGGGCCCGCGGCCGGCGTCGTGCGCCGGGATGGGATCACGGGCTTCGACGCGGCCCGCCTGGAGCAGGTCGGACAGCAGCACCGCGAGAATGTTGAACGGCAGGTGGAGGTGGGCGCCGAGCTCGGCCACCGACAGCGGTTCGCGGCAGCGCCGGAGAATTTCCTCGTGCTCGTGCTGCATGCCCGGTAAGGGGGCGGCCCGGGAGACGACGAGGGTCGCCACGTCGAGGGTCGACGCCGAACCGCCCGGCCCGCTGCGCCCGCCGGTGAGGACGTAGTAGCGCTCGAGGCCGGACGGATCGGTCGGTCGGCGGGGAGCACTCATCCAGAGTGCTCCTCCTGGCGCGGAGTGGTGCCGAGGAGCTCACCCATCCGGCGGGCCAGGTCGCGCATCTGATGGCCGAGCAGGCCCTGGTCGAGGCCTTCGCGCGCGAGGACGCCGAGGTACGTCTCCAGGCCCGCCCGGACCACGAAGAGGTGCCCGCCGTCCACTTCGATCATCGCGAGGCGTAGTTGACCCGCGTGCTGCGGGAACTGCTCGGCGACCGGCTGGGCCAGTGCCTGCAGTCCGGCCACCACGGCGGCGAAACGGTCCACGTCGTCGGGGTCTTCGGCGCCGTAGGAGGTGATGGCCTTGCCGTCGCTGGAGGCCACAAGCGCGAAGCGGATCTCCTGGATGCTCTCCACAAGGTCGCGGAGCGCCCAGCTCACGTCGGTTCCCTGGTGCGTCATGGGGACTAGTCGCTCTCTTCAGTGCGGTACTCGGTGGACGCGCCACCGGCGGTCGTGTCACGGGCCTCGGCGGCCCCGGTCGGCGGTGCGGCCTCGGTCGCCGGGCCGGCGTCGCGCCCGGCGGTGGCGAAGGCCGCCAGGCCGGCGAAGGACGCGTCCGGCGGAACGGCGGACCGCTCGTATGGGCCGGGCCGGGCGTCGTACGTGACGGAGCCCGGAGCCGATGAGGGCACAGGCGGGTGCGCCTCGGCGTGGGTCGGCTCGCCGCGCCTGCTCCGGCGCCGGGGCAGGCCGCCCGGGGTGGTTTCCACGGTGTCGCCTCCGGTCGGGGCCGGGGCGCCGACCGGTCCGGGAGCCGGGGCCGCGGCGGCGGGAGCTGCGGGGGCGGCCGGCCAGGCCTCGCCGGTGACGTCGGTGGCCT
Source organism: Streptomyces mutabilis (assembly GCF_014649815.1). Taxonomy (GTDB): domain Bacteria; phylum Actinomycetota; class Actinomycetes; order Streptomycetales; family Streptomycetaceae; genus Streptomyces; species Streptomyces mutabilis. The sequence continues at coordinate 380,371 of NZ_BMTT01000003.1, forward strand.
GCGGAGCCTGAGGTGCGGCGGTGGCGGCCGCCGGCAGCGGGCTGAAGTACTTGTGGGGTACAACGACAACGACAGACGTACCCAGCCACGGCGAGTCGGCGAAGGTGACCCGGATGCCGTAGCGCCGGGCGAGGGCACCGACGACGCGGAGGCCGATGTTGGCGTCCTCCGAGATGCCGCCGAGCCCCGGGCCGGGCGAGGTGCCCGCGAGGGCGTGTTCGGCCTCGCGCTTCTTCTCCTCGCTCAGGCCCTTTCCGGAGTCCTGGATCTCGATGCCGACGCCGTTGGGCACCTCCTTGCCGGAGACGACCACCGGCTCGGTGGGCGGCGAGTAGCGCGCGGCGTTGTCCAGCAGGTGCGCGAAGATCAGCGTGAGGTGGTCCACCAGACCGCCGTCGACCCCGAGCTCGGGCAGATGATGCAGCTGGACGCGGTGGAAGTCCTTGATCCGGCCGATGCCGCCGCGCATCACGCTCAGCAGGCGCTGCGGCTCCTGCCACTGCCGCCCGGGCCGGTCGGAGCCGCCGAGCACGCCGATGCTGGCGGCGAGGCAGTCCGCGGGACCGATGGCCTGGTCGAGTTCCATCAGCCCCCGGGCGACGGCCGGCAGGCGCCCGTGCTCGCCCTGCATCTCGTGCAGGCGGCCACGGAGTTTGCTGGTCAGGACGTGGATGCGGTTGCCCACGCCGATGACCGCCTGCTCGGCGGAGGTGGACCGGTCGAACTCCGCCTCCACACCGATCAGCGCGGCCCTGAGGACCTTGCGCAGCTCGGCCTGGAGGTCGGCGCCGACCTTCGCGCACTGCTCGACGGTGGGCAGGATGTCGTCGATGGCGTCGCCGGCCCGCAGCCTGCGCATCGCCTCGGGCAGTTGCTCGTCGGCGAGCCGGGCCACCGCGGAGAGCTGGTGGTCCAGCCGCTCCTGCCAAGCCTCGGTCTGCTCGGCGAGGCGGGCCTCGTAAGCGGTGACCTGCTCGGCCAGCCGGCCCTCGGCGGTCCGGGAGTGCTCCGCCAACTGTGCCTCGTACGTCTGCGCCTGCTCGGTGAGCTGCGCTTCCAGGGCGGCACGCTCGGCGGAGGACTTCCGCTCGAGGCCGGCCACGTGCTGCTGCCACTGCTGGGAGTGCTCGGCCTGCGCCGCGCGGTGCGCGTCCTCGGCCCGGCGCAGCTGCGCCCGGGTGCGCAGGAGCAGGCGTACGCACAGGGTGCCGGCCGCCGTCGCCGCCACACCGGCGACGGCCGCGGTTATTCGCTCCGAGCTCATGAACGTGGCGGCTACCGTCCCGCCTCCCAGGCCCAGCGGCATCAGCCACCAGCTGTACCAGGCGACAGGGGCCCGCGCCGCCGGTGGCGGAGTGGCGAGTTCCATCTGCATCCTTCGAACAAAACGATCGAACACGGGGGGGGTGTGCAAGGGGACCGCACTCATGAGTACGCACCGTGAGCCGACCCGTCGCGATCGCGTCAACTCACAGCGCCGATCGGGAGCTTATCGGTTGTGTAGCCGAAAAGATCAAATTCCAGGTCCGGTGGAAGTGAGGATTCCGTCACGCTCCGCCAGGGGTCGTCAGGCCAACAAATCCTATGCCCCACAGGCAAGTTGGGCGACAGAAGCAGGGCGGGCGACCGGTTGGCGGACGAGAGCCCGGGGCGGCGGGCACGGGCGTGGACGCGGCCGGAGTGTGCGGATGGCGACGACCGGATGAGGCCGCTCGCCCGATGACCGGGCATGGCCCCTCGCCCCGACGAACGGGCAAGGCCCCTTCCCTCCGGATGCCCGACGCTCCGCGGAATGACACGATCGCGTCGGAGGTTGCAGACCGTGCCGTTGGAACCACTCTCGATCTGCGAGGTTCTTGATGAACACCATGCGCGCCATCAGCCAGGACGCCCTCGGCGGCCCCGAGGTCCTGAAGGAGGTGCGCCAGGACCGCCCCGAGCCGCGCCCGAACGAGGTGCTGGTGCGGGTGCGGGCCGCCGGCGTCAACCCGACCGACTGGAAGCACCGGGCGAACGGCGGCTTCCTCGGCGAGCCTCCGTTCGTCCTGGGATGGGACGTCTCGGGCGTGGTGGAGGCGGTCGGGATCGGGGTCGCCGCCTTCCGGCCGGGCGACGAGGTCTTCGGCATGCTGTCCTATCCGTTCGGCCACGGGTCGCACGCGGAGTACGTCGCCGCCCCCGCGCGCACCTTCACGCACAAGCCGGCCGGGATCGACCACGTCCAGGCCGGCGCCCTCCCGCTGGTCTCGCTGACGGCGTGGCAGGCGCTGGTGGAGCGCGCCGACGTCCGGCCGGGACAGCGGGTGCTGGTCCACGCGGCGGCCGGGGGCGTGGGCCACGTGGCCGTGCAGATCGCCAAGGCCCGCGGCGCCCATGTGATCGGCACCGCCAGCGCCGGCAAGCACGAGTTCCTGCGCTCCCTCGGCGTGGACGAGCCGCTGGACTACCGGGAGACCGACTTCGCCGAGGCCGTGAAGGACGTCGACGTGGTCCTGGACACGATCGGCGGTGACACGTCGCTGCGTTCGCTGCGCGTGCTGCGCCCGGGCGGAGTGGTGGTGTCGATCCTGCCGGTCGGTTCGGACGAGTTCTACGAGGAGGCCGAGCGGCTCGGCGTGCGCGCGGTGCGGATGCTGGTCGACGCCGACCGGGCCGACATGTGGGAGATCGCCGGCCTGGTGGAGTCCGGGAAGCTGCGGGCGGCGGTGGAGCGGACGTTCCCGCTCGCCGACGCGGCCCAGGCGCACGCGCTGGGTGAGACGGGCCGCACCACGGGCAAGCTCGTGCTCGTCGTGGATTGATCTGCGCGCGGGGCGACCGCACGACCGGACGAGCCGGGAGGTAACCGGTCGACCGGTCGCCCCGGTGTGAGATTTCGATGACATATGTCAATCGAACATGCTCAAACTCGCTCGATCGGGGTAACTTCCCGAGCGGAACAGACGGTTGATACCCGGAAGGCTGGAGGCGAGGTCGTCGTGCGGCAGGAACCCGCGTCGCCCACCCGGCACCTGCGTGTGCTCCACGACCGGGGACACACCGTGCTGGAGTTCCTGGGAGAGATCGACATCGCGTCCGCCGCGGAGATCGTCCCGCACCTGGACCGGGAGACGGGCCGCCCCGGCGCCCTGGTGGTGCTGGACCTGGGCGGCATCGAGTTCTTCGACTGCTCCGGGTTGCGGCTCCTGTACCGGGCCCGGCACCGGGTACTCGACGGGGGCGGGGAGGTGCACCTGGTGTGCGCCCACCCGCTGACCCTGCGCATGCTGCGGATCACCGGCCTGGCGGAGGTGCTGCCGCCGCGGCCGACCCTGGACGAGGTGTTCGGCGTCAGCCGGCAGACGGGGCGTCGAACAGGGCACTGACCGACTCCCCGTTGTGGATGCGGCGCACGGCCTCGGCCAGCGCCGGGGCGATGGACAGGATCCGCAGCTTCTCCGTGTGGTCGTCCACCGGCACCGGGACGGTGTTGGTGCACACGATCTCCAGCACGTCCGGCTGCTCGCTGAGCCGCCCCAGCGCGCCGTCCGCGAACAGTCCGTGCGTGCAGGCCAGGCGGATCGTGCGCGGACCCGCCTCCCGCAGCCGGTCGAGCAGCTCCAGCACCGTGCTGCCCTTCGCGATCTCGTCGTCGAGCACGATGACGTCCCGGCCGGCGACGTCCCCGATCACGGCGCTGATGCTCACCCGGTCGTCGGCGAACCGCTGCTTGGCGCCGGCCGCGACCTGTGCACCGAGCATCCGGGCGAACGCGGCGGCCTCCTTGGCGTTGCCCAGGTCCGGCGAGACGACCGTCGTACGGGAGAGGTCGTACTGCCTGAAGTGCGTGGCCAGCTCCCGCAGCGCGTGCAGGTGGTCGACCGGGACCGAGAAGAAGCCGTGCACCTGCGGCGCGTGCAGGGTCACGGCGAGGACCCGGCTCGCGCCCGCCGCCACCAGCAGGTCCGCCACCAGACGCCCGCCGAGCGAGATGCGCGGCGCGTCCTTCTTGTCGGAGCGGGCGTAGGAGTAGTGCGGCATGACGACGGTGATGCGGCCGGCCGACGCCCCGCGGGCCGCGTCGCACATCAGCAGCAGCTCCACCAGGTGCTCCTGGACCGGCTTGACCAGGGGCTGGAGCAGGAAGACGTCCCGCTCGCGGCAGTTGGCCCGCAGCTGCACCTGCAGGCAGTCGTTGGCGAACCGGCTGACCCGGGTGGGGCTGAGCGGCACGCCCAGCTGCGCGCAGACCTCCTGGGACAGCTCGGGGTGGGCACTACCGCTGAACACGGCGATGTCTCGCACGGACCGCTCCTCGCGTGATCGTGTCCGGTCGGGAGCCTCAGCTCACGGAAATCCGGTTGCGGCGAACCCGGGGTACGGCGTCATGATGGCGCCGTCCGTGTTCCCTCAGGTCAGGATCCCTCGCATGCGCCGACTCCTCGGAAACCCCCAGTGCCCCTTCCGGCCCATGGTTCTCGAGGACTCCACCCCGCATGCAGATCCCGCGCGACTCGCACACCCCGCACACCCTGAACATCGGCATCCTGGCCCATGTCGACGCCGGTAAGACCGGAACGGCTGCTGTTCGACCACGGCGCCGTCGACCGGCTCGGGAGCGTCGATGCCGGCGACACCCGTACGGACGACGGCGCGATCGAGCGCCGCCGCGGCATCAGCGTCCGCTCCGCCGTCGCCGCCTTCACCGTCGGCGACACCCAGGTCAACCTGATCGACACGCCTGGGCACTCCGACTTCGTCACCGAGGTCGAACGTGCCCTGGGGGTCCTCGACGGCGCGGTGCTGCTGTCCGCCGTGGAGGGCGTACAGGCGCGCACCCGGCTGCTGATGCGCACCCTCAGGCGACTGCGGCTGCCCACGCTGGTCTTCGTCAACGAGATCGACCGGGCCGGCGCACGCACCGGCGACCTGCTCGGCGACATCCGGCGCCTGCTGACCCCGCACGTCGCGCCGCTCACCCAGGTCACGGGCGCCGGCACCGCGCGCGCCCGGGTCACCCGCCGTCCGCCGGACGAGCGGACCGCCGAGGCGCTCGCCGAGGTAGACCCCGACATCACTGGTGGACGGTCCCGCGCCGACCGCCGGGGACCTGACCGCCGCGCTCGCCGCCCGCACCGCCGACGGATCGTTCCACCCGCTGTACCACGGCTCCGCGCTCGGCGGTCAGGGCGTCGCCGAGCTGGTCGAGGACCTGGGCCGGCTGGTCCCGGTCGCCCCGCCCCCGACGGACGGCGCCGCGACTCCCCGGGGCACGGTGTTCGCCGTGCGCCCCGGACCCGGCGGCGAGCGGACGGCGTACCTGCGGCTGTACGACGGTGAGGTGCGCCCGCGTCAGCGACTGACGTTTCCTGCGTCGCGAGGCCGACGGCCGGACCACCGAGCTCCCCGGCCGGGTGACGCGCCTGGACGTGGTCGGCGGGGCGGGCATACTCACAGCCGGGAACATCGCGGCCCTCGGCGTCCCCGGCGGTCCGCGCGTCGGCGACCGGCTCGGCGACCTGACCGACCGCGCACCGCAGTTCGCCCCACCGACGCTGCAGACACTGGTCTTGGCCCGGCGCCCCGAGCAGGCGGCCCCACTGCGCTCCGCCCTGCTCACGCTGGACGACCAGGACCCGCTGCTGCACGCCCGCCCGGAGGCGTCCGGCGCCACCGCCCTGCTCCTGTACGGCGAGGTCCAGATGGAGGTGCTCGCGGCGACGCTGGCCGAGGACTTCGGCATCGAGGCGGAGTTCGCGCCGGGCCGCGTGCGGTTCCTGGAACGTCCGGCCGGGGTCGGCGAGGCGGTGGAGGAGAAGCCGTGGCTCGACCGCACCCGGTACTGGGCGACGATCGGGCTGCGCGTGGCGCCGGGGCCGCGCGGCTCGGGTGGCGTGTTCACCTACGAGACGGAGCTGGTGGCGCTTCCCCGGGCATTCCACCAGGCGGTCGAGGAGACCGTGTACGCCACCCTGCTGACCGGCCTGGACGGCGCCGCGGTCACCGACTACCGGGTCACGCTGACCCGTTCCGGTTTCAGCTCGCCGGTCAGCACGGCCGCCGACTTCCGCGGACTGACCCCGATCGTGCTGCGCCGGGCACTGCGGCGGGCGGGGACCCGGCTCTACGGGCCGTACCACTCCTTCGAGGCGGAGGTCCCGGCGGACGCGCTGGGTCCGGTGACGGCCCAGCTGGCGGCGCTGGGCGCCGACTTCAGCGGCACGACGGGCGGCGCCCCTGGCTGGCTGATCACCGGTGAGCCACCGGCCCGGCGGGTGCGGGAGGCCGAGCTGCGCCTGCCGGGGCTGACCCGCGGGGAGGCGGTCTGGTCGTCCCGTCCGGCGGCGGACCGGCCACTGAAGCCGTCCCACTGAACGGCCGAACGCGCCCCCGCGCCCCCGATTCCCCTCGCCCGGCTCCAACCTCCCTGTCTGTCAGTGGAGACGGGGGGCATCCGGAAGGCAGGAAGGAGGGCCGTCGCCATGACGACTCCCGTCAGGAAGCTCCCCCGGCGCGTGCCCGGATGGGCGAAGGTGCTGAGTGCGTTCTCGCTGGTCCTCGTCGTGCTGTTCGCGGGATTCCGGCTGAGCCTCGTGCCGGGGCTGAAGGACGTGTTCGGCACCGAGACCCACGACCGCTCGGGCCCCGCGCTGCTGGAGTCGGTCCAGGACCTCAGCCGTTACGAGGCCGCCTCCGGCACCTTCCAGGTCGTCGTGGACCTGGAGAAGGACGCGAAGTTCCTGCCGGACGCGGTCCGGGGCACCCGCACCCTGTACGTCGGCGCGGGCACCGTCGACGCCTACGTCGACCTCGGGAAGGTGGGCGAGGAGGACGTGACGGTCGACGGCGACCGCACCGCGGCCACGCTCCGGCTGCCGCACGCCGCGCTCGGCGAGCCGGCCCTCGACCCCGAGCGCTCCTACGCCGTGTCCAAGCAGCGCGGGCTCCTCGACCGTTTCGGCGACCTGTTCTCCGACAACCCCAACGGCGAACAGGCCGTGCAGAGGCTCGCGGCCCGGCACATCGCCGACGCCGCGAAGGACAGCGAGCTGAAGGCGCGCGCGGAGAGCAACACCACGGCGATGCTCAAGGGCCTGCTGCACTCCCTCGGCTTCGAGAAGGTACGGGTGACCTACGGGTCCTGACGGGCGGGAACCACCCCGCATCCTCGCCGTGTCAGCGGGTAACCGCTGCACCACACGGGGAAGTTGACGACTGGAGGACCGAATGGCTCGTGCCGCCTCAGGGCCGCGTTCCCTGCTGCGCCCCCGTGCCGCCGAGGCCGGGGACGCCGACCGGCGCGAACGGCGCCCGCTCGTTCTTGGGTTGCGCCTGCTGGCGACGGCGTGCGCGTTCGTCTTCATGGTGGCGTTCGCGGTGGTGCTGGCGCGGCTGACGCTGCACCCCTCCCCCGCCTCCGAGGCGCTGACCCACACCAACATGCGTCCCGGCAGCTCGCTGCGGGCCTATCTGGACCAGCCGGCGCTGCGGGACGCCGTGAAGCAGATCGGCGGCAACCTGCTGCTGGGCGTGCCGTTCGGCGTGCTGGTTCCGCTCGTGGCCCCGCGCACGCGGGGGCTGCTGAGGGTGCTGCTGCTGACGGCCGTGGTGATGCTGATGGTGGAGTTCGCGCAGGGTGCCCTGGTCACCGGGCGGGCATTCGACATCGACGACGTCATCCTCAACACCACGGGAGCGTTGACCGGTTACCTGCTCCTGGGCCGGCGGATGAGCCGTGCGGTGCACGCGCGCCGACCCCGCGACTGAGAGGACGAGAGGTGGTCCGTACCAAGGTATTGACCACCCCTCATCTCACCCCTTAAACCAAGAGGCGGCACCCTTACCCCCCACCTCGGTCGGCGCTCCCGTCCCCGGGACGCCGTACGGAAGGGAGAGCCGTGGCCCGTCCACGCCTGCTCCGCAGATGCCTCCTCGCCGCCGCCCTCTCCGCCGGGCTGGCCGCCTCCCTCGTCACCGGCCCCGCCCGGGCGGAACCCGGGGCCGCCGACGCCGCGGCCGCCGCGGTGACGTTCTCCGACACCTTCGACGGGCCGGCCGGCGCGGCCGTCGACTCGTCGAAGTGGCAGATCGAGACCGGCGACAACGTCAACAACCACGAGCGGCAGTACTACACCTCCGGCAACAAGAACGCGGCGCTGGACGGCCAGGGGCACCTGGTCATCACCGCGCGCAAGGAGAATCCGGCGAACTACCGGTGCTGGTACGGCACCTGCCAGTACACCTCCGCCCGGCTCAACACCTCCGGGAAGTTCACGGCGCAGTACGGGCACGTCGAGGCCCGGATGAAGGTGCCGCGCGGGCAGGGCATGTGGCCCGCGTTCTGGATGCTCGGCACCCCGGTGAACTGGCCGGACTCCGGCGAGATCGACATCATGGAGAACGTCGGTTTCGAACCCTCCACCGTGCACGGCACCATCCACGGTCCCGGCTACTCCGGCTCGGGCGGCATCGGCGCCGGGTACACCCTGCCGAACGGCCAGGCCTTCGCGGACGACTTCCACACCTTCGCCGTCGACTGGGCGCCCGACTCGATCACCTGGTCGATGGACGGCAACGTCTACCAGCGGCGCACCCCGGCCGACCTGGGCGGGAAGCAGTGGGTGTTCAACAAGCCGTACTTCCTGATCCTCAACCTCGCGGTCGGCGGCTACTGGCCCGGCGACCCGGACGCCTCCACGGTCTTCCCGCAGACGCTGGTGGTGGACCACGTCTCGGTGACGACGGGCGACTCGGGAACGGGCGGCCCCATCCGCGGCCTGGCCGGCAAGTGCGTGGACGTCGCCGCGGCGAACGCCGCCAACGGCACCCCCGTACAGCTCTACGACTGCAACGGCACCGCGGCCCAGCGGTGGACGGTGGGTTCCGACGGCACGATCCGGGCGCTGGGCAAGTGCCTGGACGTCGACGCCGGCGGCACGGCGGACGGCACGGTCGTGCAGCTGTGGGACTGCAACGGCAGCGCGGCGCAGCAGTGGGTCGTCACCGGGGCGCGCGACATCGTCAATCCGCAGGCCGACAAGTGCCTCGACGCCACCGGCAACAGTTCGGCCAACGGCACCCGGTTGCAGATCTGGACCTGCACGGGCGGCGCCAACCAGAAGTGGACGGTCGGCTGAGACCCTGGACCGGCGTCAGTGCAACGTCCAGGTGAACTTGTCCCCGCCCACCCAGCGGACCACGTCCGGATCGTCCAGGTCGTGGACCGTGATGCCGAAGGCGGCGGCGGCCTCCAGTACGTCGGTGACCGCCCTGGCCTCGCCGACCACCTGGCCGTCGATCTCCACGATCCGGAACGGCGGAGTGCCCGGCTGCACCCGGAGCACGAGAATCCGCGGACTGCCGATGTGCGGGGTGTCGATTTCGGTCATGCATCGAGGGTAGGACGCGACCCGCGGTAGTGGCTGGGCGAGCGGACCACCGGGCGGGACGGACCTTCAGGGACGACGCCAGTCGTCGCCTCTCAGATGGGATCCGGCCATCGGGCCCATCCGGAGCATGCCGCCGTCCACGCTCCAGGACGCGCCCGTGACGTACGAGGCGTCGGGGCCGGCGAGGAAGGCGATCACCGCGGCCACCTCGCGGGCGTCGCCGGGCCGGCCCAGCGGCACGCCGGGGCGGCGCTCGGTGTGCGGGTCGGTGTCCTCCTGACCGGTCATGGGCGTGGCGATTTCGCCGGGCGCGACCGCGTTGACGGTGATGCCGTGCTCGGCCAGCTCGATCGCCATGACCTGGGTGAGCAGGCCGAGGCCGCCCTTGGCCGCGCAGTACGGGGCCGCGCCCACCCGGGGCTGGTGCTCGTGGACGGAGGTCACGTTGACGATCCGGCCGCCCCCGCCCTGTTCGATCATGCGCCGGGCCGCCTTCTGCCCGCACAGGAACGGGCCGGCGAGGTCCACGTCGAGGACGCGCCGCAGATCGTCCAGGCCCAGGTCGAGGAAAGGAGTGGCGGTGCCCGTGCCGGCGTTGTTGACCAGCACGTCGACGCGGCCGAGCCGCTCGCACAGCCCGTCGACGGTGTCCGCGGCCTCGGGCAGCCGGGTCAGGTCCACCCGGGCGGTCTCGGCCCGGCGGCCCAGCGCACGGACCTCTTCGGCGGTCCCTTCCGCGCCCTCCTCGTCGGTGTGCCAGGTGATGCCGATGTCCATCCCCGCCTCGGCCAGGCGTACGGCGGTGGCGCGGCCGATGCCGGAGTCGGCGCCGGTGATGACGGCCACTTCGGCGTCGGACGGGCTGGGACTGGACATGACGGCCTCCTCTTCGGCGCTGCTCGGCTCCGCGCCCCGCGTCACGCCCGGCGGCGGCCGGCGGTGGCGCGGGGCGTCGCAGTACCCGGGAACGGCGCGGACAAACCGCCCGGCCCGTGGTGCGGTTCCGGGGGCGCTGGGGAACCCTGGACGTGCCGGAGGAGGAGGTGTCGATGGAGCCCGTCGAGGCGCTGGAGCGCATCGCGTTCCTTCTGGAGCGGTCCCAGGCGCCGACGTACCGCGTCCGGGCCTTCCGCACCGCGGCCCGGGTGCTCGGTGAACTGCCGCCCGCCGAGCTGCGCGAGCGCGTCGGCTCGCTGGAATCGCTGAAGGGCGTGGGACCCAGGACGGCGCAGGTGGCGCGCGAGGCGCTGGCCGGGCAGGTGCCCGAATACCTGGAGAAGCTGGAGGGCGAGGCGGACGCACCGCTCGCCGAGGGCGGTGAGCGGCTGCGGGAGCTGCTGCGCGGCGACTGCCACCTGCACTCCGACTGGTCTGACGGCGGCAGCCCGATCGAGGAGATGGGCCGGGCCGCGGCGGCGCTGGGGCACGAGTGGGCGGCGCTGACCGACCACTCGCCGCGGCTGACGGTCGCGCGCGGCCTGTCGCCCGAGCGGCTGCGCGAGCAGCTGGACGTGGTGGCGGAGCTCAACGAGACCTGGGCGCCGTTCCGGCTGCTGACCGGTATCGAGTGCGACATCCTCGACGACGGCTCGCTGGACCAGGAGCCGGAGCTGCTGGAGCGGCTGGACGTCGTCGTGGTGTCGGTCCACTCCAAGCTGCGGATGGACGCCCGCGCGATGACCCGCCGCATGGTGCGGGCCGTACGCGATCCGCACGCGGACGTCCTGGGGCACTGCACCGGGCGGCTGCTGACCGGTCGGGGGCGGCCGGAGTCGCAGTTCGACGCCGACGAGGTGTTCGCCGCCTGCGCGGAGTCCGGCACGGCCGTGGAGATCAACAGCCGGCCCGAGCGGCTCGACCCGCCGCGCCGACTGCTGCGCCGGGCCGTGGACGCCGGAGTGCTGTTCTCCGTCGACACCGACGCCCACGCCCCCGGCCAGCTGGACTGGCAGATCCACGGGTGCGCGCGGGCCGAGGAGTGCGGGGTGCCCCCGGAGCGGGTGGTCACCACCTGGCCGCTGGACGACCTGCTCGCCTGGACCGGTCAGGGCCGCATTCCGGCCGGAGTGGCGGGCCGCTGACGTGGTACACGCAGGTCGAGCCACGATCAGGAAAGGAACGGTGCATGGAACGGGCAGCCGTGTTCGACGTCGACGGGACCCTCGTCGACACCAATCACCTGCATGTGACGACCTGGTGGGAGGCGTTCCGGCAGGCGGGTCACCGGGTGCCGATGCACGCCGTCCACCGGGCCGTGGGACTGGCCTCGACCGACCTCATCGGGCATCTGCTGGGCGAGGACCGGAACACGGACCAGGACGCGCAGCTCAGCGCCGCGCACAAGGCGCTGTACGGGCAGTACTTCGACCGCCTGCCGGCGCTGCCGGACGCCGGGGAGCTGCTGCGCCGCCTGGCCGGCGACGGCTGGAAGGTGGTCCTCGCCACTTCGGCGGGCGGCGCGGAGCTGAGTGCGCTGCGGCGGGCGATCGACGCGGACGACGCCATCGACGCGACCGCGAGCGCCGACGACGTGGCGGCCGGGAAGCCGGCGCCCGAGCCGGTGGAGCACGCCCTGGAGCTGGCCGGGGTACCGGTCGAGCGGGCCGTGTTCGTCGGCGACACCGTCTGGGACATGCGCGGGGGCAGTCGGGCCGGGGTGCGCTGCGTGGGTGTGCTGTGCGGCGGTCTGCCCCGCGCCGACCTGGAGGAGGCCGGCGCGGACGCGGTCTACGCCGACCCGGCCGACCTGCTGGCCTCGCTGAAGGAGAGCCCGTTCGCATGAGCCACCGTGTCGTATCCCGCTCCGGGGCGGGTAGGCCGGTCGAGCGGATGCCCGGCGCATGACCGCGGTGACACGTACGGTCCGCGAGGTGTTCCGGGGGCGGCGGCCACTGGCTGCGGCGTGGTGGGAGGCCTGTGCCGTCGGGCGCGCGATCCGGGCCGCCTGGCGGGGGCCCGGCCGGGAACGCGACCTCGTCGTGCAGTCCCTGAAGGCCGCCGGCGCCGCGCTGATCGCCTGGGCCGTGGCGGGCGTCTGGCTGGACGATCCGATGGCGCTGATGGCGCCCTGGGTGGCGCTGGTCCTGGTACAGGCCACGGTCTACAGCTCGGTGCGGCAGGCCGGGCAGCAGTTCACCGCGATCTGCGCCGGGGCCCTGATGGCGTCGGCGGCGCAAACCATCACGGACGACACCACGGGGGCACTGGCCCTGTCCCTGCCGGTGCTGATGCTGATCTCGAACTGGTCCCGCTTCGGCGGACAGGGCATCTACACGGCCACCACCGCGGTGTTCGTGCTGGCCTCCGGCACGGCTGTCTCGGCGTCGGCGGTCGGGCACCGGGTGGGGCAGGCGGCGCTGGGCGCGGTGATCGGCGTCGCGGTCAACGCCTTCGTGCTGCCGCCGATCCACCTGCGCGACGTACGGGAGAACCTCGCGGGGCTGGCCCGGGAGGCGGGCGACGTCCTGCACACGGTGGCGGCCGACCTGCCGGAATCCGAGTGGGACGCGCAGACCGCGGCCGGCTGGTCGAACGACGCCGCGCGGCTGCAGCGGCGGCTGAAGGCGCTGGAGTCGGCGCGGTCCTGGAGCCGGGAGAGCCTGCGCCTGACCTCCGGTCCGCTGCGTGCGCTGCGCCGTGCGCCCACCGCCGCCGTCCCGCCCGAGGAGGAGGACCAGCGCTGGAGCCGGGTCACCGGGAACATCTCGGCACTGACCCGGACGCTCGCCGTGGCCGCCGACGAGAACCGGACACCGGCCCCGCCGCAGGGCCCGGTGCTGGACCTGTACGCACGCCTGCTCCGGCTGATCGGCGACTCCTGCCGTGCGGAGGCCGACCGCCTGCTGGGCGAGGCCGCCGACCCCCGGCCCGAGGAGGCGACGGACGCGACCATGGAGGAACTGCACCGGCGGCTTCAGGACGGGCTGCGGGAAGAGGCCGGGCAGGGAGCGGCGCGGACGGCGGTACTGGGCACGCTGCTGCTCCAGGCCGAGAACCTGTGGGCCGAGGTCGTTCCCGAGCCCAGTCGCGGTGACCCGCCCCGTGGTGCCGACACACCATCGCAGTGACACACATCACCCCAAAGCGCGACAGACGGTGGAACACCGGAAGGCCCTCTCCCGTTGAAAAGGGCGTGGGTACGGATGGGACAGTGTCCCCGGGCCTCACCTATCGCCCACAGGGAAGATCGTTCGGCTGAAGCCCTGTGGAGCCCTTCGCCGAGAGGCGACCGCCATCCGTACCCACCTCGAACCGCCCCGACCGTGATTCCCCCGTCGCGGTCGGGGCTTCTTCTTGCCCGCTCCTCCTTCGGCCGTCCTGCGTGCCCGGGCCGCGGGGCGGGTACCCGGTGACGTCCGCACGGGCAAAGTCGCCGAGAGGAGCGCAAGGTGAGCAGCACAACGGGCACGAGGGTCGTGGTCACGGGCGCCACCGGCAACGTGGGCACCAGCGTCGTACGGCTGCTCTCGGAGGATCCGGAGGTCGCCTCCGTGCTGGGCCTGGCCCGGCGGATTCCCGAGTGGTCGCCCGCCAGGACGGAATGGGCCGCGGTCGACCTGGCCTCGGACCGGGCGGACCTGACCGGACACTTCGCCGGCGCCGACGCCGTGGTGCATCTGGCCTGGGCCTTCCAGCCGACGCACGACCCGGCGACGACCTGGCGCACGAACGTACTCGGCTCCATCCGGGTCTTCGAGGCGGTGGCCGCGGCCGGAGTGCCGGCGCTGGTGCACGCCTCGTCGGTGGGCGCCTATTCACCGGGACCGAAGGACCGCGCGGTGGACGAGTCGTGGCCGACGCACGGCTGGCCCGACGCCGCGTACTGCCGGGAGAAGGCCTATCTGGAACGGGCCCTGGACACCTTCGAGCGCGACCACCCGGGGATCCGGGTGGTGCGGATGCGGCCCGCCTTCCTCTTCAAGCGGGAGTCGGCCAGCGAACAGCGCCGGATCTTCGGCGGCAGGTTCCTGCCGGGCCCGCTGGCGCGGCCGGACCTCCTGCCGTTCCTGCCGGACGTCCCCGGCCTGCGGATGCAGGCCCTGCACACCGACGACGCGGCGAACGCGTACCGCCTCGCGGTGCGCTCCGGGGCCGCCCGGGGCCCCTTCAACCTCGCGGCCGAGCCTCCGGTCGACGCCGCACTGCTGGGCGAGATGACCGGCGTGCGCCGGGTGCGGCTGCCCCGCACCGCGGCCCGCTCCGCGATCGCCGCCGCGTGGGGGCTGCACCTGCTGCCCGCCTCCCCGCACCTGTTCGACGCGGTGCTGCGGCTGCCGCTGCTGGACTGCACGCGCGCCCGGGCGGAACTGGGCTGGCGTCCGGTCCTCACGGCCACGGAGGTGCTGGAGGAGTTCCTGCGGGGCTTCCAGGAGGGCGCGGGAGCGGCCACCGAGCCGCTGCGCGGGCGCAAGGTCGGCTGAGCGCCGCCCGTCTCCGCGAGGAACCGGGTAAGCGTCCTCAGCCGGAGGACTCGTCGGGCACCGGGTGCTCCGGGTGCACGGCGCCGGAGTGCGGGGCACCCTGACGGCCCGTCCCCGCCTCGTCCGTGTCGGGTACGTCGGTGCCGTCGCCGGTACCGGCGTCGTCGTCGGCCTCCTCTGCTCCCTCGGGGCGCTGCCCCTGCTCCAACTGGTCCCGTGTGGGCGCGGCGGCCTCCCAAGGGTCGTCACCGGTCCCTGCCTGCTGGTCCGGCATGTCCCGCGGGACGGGGTCGCCGTTCTCTCCCGGTCCTTCGAGGCGGTGGTCGGTCACGGCGCACTCCCTTTCTGCGGTCGCTGCGGCATCCGGTCGTTCCGGCCGTCCGAACGCCTGCGGGTACCACCCGCGCCGACCTGCGAAACGTCGGGGTGACGCCCGCCGGCAAATTCGCTGGCACACCTCCCGCACGGCTATCTACGCTAGGCGGAAACCTAGGGATCCTAGGTTTCCGTTTCCGCCCTCCCGACGCAGAAGGCATGGGAAGATCATGCGACCACTCACCGAGCAGGACATCCGAGGCTCCTTCATCAACTGCTCGAAAGGCGAGGCCAAGCGCATGGCCGTCCCCCGTGACCTCGCCGAGCGCCCCTGGGACGATCTTGATTTCCTGGGCTGGCGTGATCCTGGGGCGCCCGACCGCAGCTATCTGGTCGTCGAACGGGACGGGCGCCTCACCGGTGTGGCCCTGCGCTTCCAACCGGGCCGGAGCGGCTTCTTCCAGCGCAGCCTGTGCGCGCTGTGCCTGACGACGCACCCGCGGGGCGGCGTGTCGCTGATGACGGCGCGCAAGGCGGGCCCGGCTGGCCGGGAGGGCAACTCGGTCGGTCTGTACATGTGCACCGACCTCGCCTGTTCCCTGTATCTGCGCGGCAAGAAGTCCCCGGAGGGCGGCGCCCGCTTCGAGGAGAGCCTGACCCTGGAGGAACAGGTCGCCCGGACCTTGGGCAACCTGTCCGCCTTCCTCGCCAAGGTGACCGCCTGACGATCGCGGAAGCACGGCGGCGCACGGCGCGTGAGATCCCTCCCCACCCCCTTCGTCCGGTTACCGTCCTGTCCGGATGCGTTCGAGGCGCCTGGGGAAGGGAACAGCCCGAGGATGCGCGATGTACGTGAGAGAGCCGCGTCGGCCCTGCGGCGGGTGAAGTGGCTCAGGGACCCCATGGTCGTGCAGGCGCTGCGCTCGGCCACCGCCGCGTCGATCGCCTATGTGATCGCCGTGCGGCTGACCCCCGACAAGTCGGCGGCGCCGCTCACCGCGCCCCTCACCGCGCTGCTGGTCGTCCAGGTCACCCTGTACGCCACGCTCAAGATGAGTTTCCGCCGGGTGAACGCCGTGGTGGCCGGCGTCCTGGTCGCCATCGCCTTCAGTCAGCTGGTCGGACTGAGCTGGTGGAGTCTGGCCCTGGTGATCGTGGCGGCGCTGGGCGTCGGACATCTGGTGCGGGCGCACGAGTTCGTGGCCGAGGTGGCGATCAGCGCGATGCTGGTGCTGGGCGTGACCTCGCACGGATCCCTGGCCTGGGCGCGGGTGGTTGAGACGCTGATCGGCGCGATCGTCGGCCTGGCCTTCAACCTGGTGCTGGCGCCGCCGGTGTGGGTGGAGCAGGCGGGCGAGTCGATCGAAGGGCTGGCCCGGCGGATGCGGCAGCTGATGCTGCGGATGGGCGAGGAGGCCTCGGGCAGCACGGCGTTCCTCGAGGCGGCGGCCCGGCTGCACGAGGCCCGCCGCCTCGACCACGAGATCGGCGAGGTGGACGAGGACCTCCGGCAGGCGGAGGACAGCCTGCGGCTCAATCCCCGTGTGCGTGAGGGGCTGCTCCACCGGGTGGTGCTGCGCTCGGGTCTGGACACGCTGGAGATCTGCACCGTGGTGATGCGGGTCCTCGCCCGCACCTTCACCGACCTCGCCAAGGAACGGGAACCCGATCCGCTGTTCCCGCCCGAGACGGGCGCCACCATCGAGCAGCTCCTGTCCGAGATCGCCGACGCCGTGGTCAGCTTCGCGGTCCTGGTCACCACCAGCGTCAGCGATGACGCCGAGTCCGCCGAGGAGAGGCTGTCCGCCCAGCTGCGGCAGGCCGCGGTCACCCGGGACCGGCTGGCCGGGCTGCTTCTCGAGGAGGTCCGGCGCGACCAGCGGCAGTGGCAGTTGCAGGGCGCGGTGCTGACCGAGGTCAACCGCATCATCGACGAGATGGACACCGAGCACCGTTCGCGCCGGCTCCTGGAGGAACTGGACCGGCACACGCGCGAGCAGCGCGAACGCAGGCCGCGGCTGACCTTACTGCGCGACCGGGTGCGGTCCCGGCTGCGGAAGCGGAAGCGCGGCGCCGCCGCGCGGCGTTCTTCCTGAGAACGCCGGAGGAACGACGGCCGTACGACCGTAACGCCGCCGGAACAGCGGGGGCCGCGGCTCGCGGTGCCGTGCCGCGGGGCGTCGGGTTTCCCCACGTGGCCGGCGCGTCCGCGGCGGGTGGCCCCGCCCGCCTCAGCCGTAGCCGTCGGTGCGCCGGCGCTGCGGGGTCCGGGGGCAGGAGGCCGTGCCGGCCTGGGCCAGAAGTACGTGCATCCGCTCCGTGAGCTGGGCGATGTCGTCGGCCGGCGCGTGGAAGGGCAGCCGCACGTCGCCGTGGGCGCGGACGCGCTCGATGCGCAGCGTCAGTCCGTGCCGGTCCACGGCGAGGGGCCGCACCCGAACCGCGCCGTGCAGGCTGTCGGCGTCGACGAGCCGGGTCAGCCGCTCCACCGCGTCGCCGTGGCAGTCGGCGAGATGGGTCAGCAACCGGGCTTCGGCGAGCGCCAACGGATCGGGGGCGGCGGCGGCGAACTCGTCGAGGTCGACGACCACGGCACCGGACGGCTGCCGCAGCACCACGCGCGTGGGACGGAGCGCCAGGTGACCGTCCTCCGGGGCGAACCAGCCCGCCAGCCAGAGCCGGGCCCTGATCCGGCCCCGGACCGGCACGGGCGCCACGTCGGCGAACTCCAGCACCGCGGTCGGCTCCCCGCGGGGCGCGCAGATCGCCGCCGCGAGCAGTGCGCTGTCCTCGGGCACGTGCAGCAGCACCCGGCCGTCGTCGGCGACGCCGTGCGCGCCGACGAGCTCCTCGCGTCCGCCCTCCGCGGTCACCGCACAGGACCAGGCGGCGGCGAGCACGGAGCGGGCCCGTTCCGCAGCGGCGGGCGCGGCCGTCCAGGTGTGACTGTCACCCATCCCAACCTCCGTCGTCAGCTCAATCGTCACTCATTAGGTTAGCCTCACCTAACCTATCGGAGATCGAAGTGCGCGCCAGTCAGGACGCCGGATCTTTGCCAGGCCTTTCAGCGCGCCGGACGGCGCATTTCACCGGCCTGACGGCGCGTCTCGAAGTGCAACGGGAGCGCTCACGGCGCGATGGCACCGAGCAGGGCCCGTGCGCACAGGTCACGTACCTGTTCCAGGGCCGGCTCCGGGTCCCGCAGCCACTCCAGGCAGACCGCGGTGGTGAACGCCAGCCAACCCCGCACCGCCAGCCGCACGTCGGCCCGTTCCCCGAAGGCCGGACCGAACTCCGGGTCGGCGGCCAGGGCGGCGATAATCTGCCGCTCCTGCGCGGCCAGCGCCTGCCGGTAGACCCTGCGCACCGCACGGTCCCCGGTCGCGTCGGCGCGGTGGAAGGCGCGATAGCCGTGCGCGTGCGCCCGGACGTAGTCCAGGTACGCGCCGAGGCCCGCCGCGAGCTGTTCCCGGACGGGCACACCGGGCACGGCCGCTGTCATCCGCAGCATCCGCTCGCTCTCGCGCTCGACGACCGCCGCGAAGAAGTCCCGCTTGTTCGGGAAGTAGTGGTACAGCAGCCCTCGGGAGACCCCGGCGATCTCGGCGACCCGCTCGATCCACACGTCGTCGTAGGGACTCTCCGAGAACAGCCGCGCGCCCACCGACAGCAGCTGCTCCCGGCGCTCCTCGGTGCTGAGCCTGCGGCGGGTGCGCTCGCCCTGGTTCGCGGCCATGCCCGCACCTTACTTGACGCCGATTCAACTACGGGTCGAGACTGAGGCGCGTTATTGAATCCATGTACAACACGCTTGCCCGGCACGTGCAACACGCCGCTGCGTCGGAGGAGATCGCGTCATGGCCCGGACGACGGACCGCCTGGCACCGGACGGGCTGCCGAAGGGCTTCCGCAGCGCCGAGCTGGGCTGGCCCGAACTGCACCGCATCCCCCGCCCGCCCTACCGGCTCCCGCTGCTCGGGGACGTGGTCGGGGCGAGCCGGAGCACCCCGATGCAGGACTCGCTGCGCTACGCCCGGCAACTGGGGCCGATCTTCCGGCGGCGGGCGTTCGGCAAGGAGTTCGTGTTCGTGTGGGGCGCCGCGCTCGCCGCCGACCTGGCCGACGAGACGCGGTTCGCCAAGCACGTGGGTCTGGGCGTCGCCAACCTGCGGCCGGTCGCCGGGGACGGACTGTTCACGGCGTACAACCACGAGTCCAACTGGCAGCTCGCGCGCGACGTGCTGGCCCCCGGGTTCAGCCGGGAGGCCATGGCGGGCTACCACGTGATGATGCTGGACGTGGCCGCACGGCTCGCCGACCACTGGGACCGGGCCCTGGCCGAGGGCCGGTCGGTGGACGTTCCGGGTGACATGACGGATCTGACGCTGGAGACGATCTCGCGCACCGGGTTCGGGCACGACTTCGGTTCCTTCGAGCGCTCCCGCCCGCATCCCTTCGCGACCGCGATGGTCGGTACGCTCAACTACGCACAGCGTCTGAACACGGTGCCCGCGCCGCTGGCCCCCTGGCTGCTGCGCCGCGCGAGCCGGCGCAACACCGCCGATATCGCCTACCTCAACCGCACGGTCGACGACCTCGTACGCGCCCGCCGCACCGGCGGCGGGAGCGGCACGGGTGACCTGCTCGACCGGATGCTGGAGACGGCCCACCCGGAAACGGGCGAGCGGCTGTCGGCGGAGAACGTCCGCCGACAGGTCATCACCTTCCTGGTGGCCGGCCACGAGACCACCTCGGGCGCGCTCTCCTTCGCCCTGCACTACCTCGCCCGACACCCCGAGGTGGCGGCCCGGGCCCGCGCCGAGGTGGACCGGGTCTGGGGCGGCACCGAGGCGCCCGGCTACGAGCAGGTGGCCAAACTGCGCTACGTGCGCCGGGTGCTGGACGAGTCGCTGCGGCTGTGGCCGACCGCGCCCGCCTTCGCGCGGGAGGCCCGCCGGGACACCGTGCTGGACGGTACGCATCCGATGCGGCGCGGGGCCTGGGCGCTGGTGCTGACCGGCATGCTGCACCGCGACCCTCAGGTGTGGGGTCCGGACGCCGAACGGTTCGACCCGGACCGCTTCGAGGCCAAGGCCGTACGGTCGCGCGCCCCGCACACCTTCAAACCGTTCGGCACGGGCGCCCGGGCGTGCATCGGGCGGCAGTTCGCGCTGCACGAGGCGACGCTGGTCCTCGGGCTGCTGCTGCGCCGCTACGAACTGCGCCCGGAGCCGGACTACCGGCTCCGGGTGACCGAGCGGCTGACGCTCATGCCGGAGGGACTGCGGCTCCACCTGGAGCGGCGGCCCGCGACCGGCCGGCCCGCGGCGACGGACGGCGCGCCCCTGTCCGAGAACGCCGCCTCAGCCTCCCGCTGTCCAGTGCACCGGGTGGGTGACTGAGCCCGGCAGCCTGGTGCCGGCGCTGCCCCGGGCCGCGGTGAGCTGCGGCTGGGTCACGAAAAAGGCTCCCGTCAGGTCCGCGTCCGTCAGGTCGGCGTCGCGCAGGTCCGCGCCGATCAGGTCGGCGCCCCGCAGGTCGGCGCCGGTGAGGTCGGCGGCGATGAGACAGGCGCCGCGCAGGTCCGCGCCGCTGAGGTCGACGCCCTTGAGGCGGGCGCCCATCAGGTCGGCGCCCCGGCGGTTCTTCTTCTTGCCGCGGGTGCCGGCCCGCGCCAGCTCGCTGGTGCGCAGCAGGAGCACGTTGACCCGTTGCCGGTGCGCGGCCACGTCCAGGGTGGCCAGTTCCTCGGGGGTCCCCTCGGCGAGCCGCTCGGTGTCGGCCAGGAGCCGGCGCAGGTCGGCGTGGACCGGGCGGGCCGCGGGCAGGGTCAGCGCCTCGGTCAGGTACCAGAGCAGCTCGTGCAGCTGGCGGACGACCGGGAACACGTCGAACATGCGGCGGGTGCGCTCCGGCGGTCCGCTGCGCCAGTCCTGGCCGCCGAAGGTGACCTGCGAGACCCGCTGCCCGGCGCCGAAGCAGTCGTAGACCGTGCAGCCGGTGAAGCCGGTCTGCCGCAGCCGTGCGTGGATCCCGCAGCGGTGGTCGTCCTGGAGGTTGGTGCAGGGCTTTCCGGCGTCCTTGTCGACCGCGAAGTCCCTGGACCGGGCGAAGGGCAGGGCCACGCAGCACAGGCCGAAGCAACGCCCGCAGTCGCCGCGCAGTTCCGCCTGGTCCGCCGTGTGATCTCGCATGACGTCGAGCATACGGACCGCCGGCACGCCGCGGCACCGGCGCCCCCACGGCCACGGCCACGCCATCCCACAAGCCCCTCGCCATGGCCACACGGCCCCTCGGCCACGCCCCGGGTGAAGCTCCGGTTCGACGGCGCCCGGGGCGTGGCCGACTCGGTCAGGCCTGCAGGCCCGACACGTCCAGGCGGGCCAGCCGGTCCGGGTCGGCCAGGATGTACAGGCCGGTGATGAGACCGTCGACGACGCTGACGCAGGTGACCGACCGCGGACGTCCCTCGGCCACGGCGGCGGTGCCGACCGTGCCGTTGACCAGGACGAGGCGCGCGAAGCCGGCGAGGTGCCGGAAGTGGAACGCCCCGGTGGCGACCGTCCGGGCCCCCCGCAGCACCTTCGACGCCGCCGCCGGCAGATGAACCGGCAGCTCACCGTGCAAGAGTCCCGCAACAAGCTGGCCCGGGACGTGTGCCACGGCAAGCGCGGCACCATTTACCAGGCGTATCGCGACGGGATGGAGGACCAGCTCGGCGCGCTCGGCCTGGTCCTCAACGCCATTGTGCTCTGGACCACGAAGTACATCGACGCTGCCGTCGCCCAACTCCGCGCCGAGGGAAACGAGATCCGGGAAGAGGACATCGCCCGGCTCTCCCCGCTCAAGCACCGCAACCTGAACCTGCTCGGCCGCTACAGCTTCACTGCCAGCGTTCCTGCCGCCGGTGCCCTGCGTCCGCTGCGCGACCCGGAGGCGCCCGAGCTGGATGAGGACGAAGAGGGCGAGGAGTGAGCGCGAGGGTGCTGCTCGACGGTTACGCAGTGCCCTCGTTTTCGGCCCGCACCCGGGCGGCGGGCGTCACTTCTCGTCAGTGCCGGGTTCCGCGTTGATGGATGCCTGGTAGATATCCGCGTAGGTAGGGGAGTCCTTGACCAGGTCGTCGCAGAACGCGGCGACGTCGGTGCCGATGAGTTCCACAACCCCCTTGCCTCCGGCGACGCCCTCCTCGAAGAAGTCGACGATCCCGGGGAGCAGGGGCCCGTCAGACAGGCTGATCGGGCCGACCTTGAACAGGTACTTCTGCATCTCCTTGTAGACGATCTGGTAGTCCGGCGGGAGTGCCCTAACCCTAGCCACGTGCGCCCGCCACTGTTTCTTGCCTTCGATGATGTCCTGAATGCTCACGTCAGCCTCCCAGCCGGCTCAATTTCCTCGCGACGTTCCTGTTCAACTGCTCGCGCCACCGGTCGCGATACGTCCGGGCCCCTGCTCCGCCGGCCAGCGCGGTGCAGAAGCCTTGGATGTCCTCGCCCAGCACCTCGCGGACGCTCTGGCCGTCCGCCGCTGCTACTTCGAGCAGCCCCAGGGCGGAGTCGAGGATCGGCATTAGGTTGCGACCGGTGAAGTCCCCGTAGGGGAAAAGGTGGGCGATGATCTGCCCCCACGCCGCCCGGTAGTCGTCCGGCAGGACATCGACCCGGGCCTCGAACGCCTTCCATTCCCTGGTGAGATCGCTGCCTGTGACCTTCTCCCAGAAGTTCATCTCCCGCCCTCCTTGAGTCTGTCGATGCGTGATGAGAGGTACTGCCACTTCGCCCAGAACTTCGCGAGTTCCTCGCGTCCGGCGTCGTTGAGCGCGTAGAACTTGCGCGGCGGACCGACCCCGGATGGCCGTTTCGTCACCTGGACGAGCCCGTTCCTCTCCAGCCGCAGCAAGATGGTGTACACCGTCCCCTCGATGACGTCGGTGAAGCCGAGCTCGTTCAGCTGACGGGTGATGGCGTACCCGTAGGTTTCCTCGCTGCCGATGATCTCGAGCACGCACCCTTCGAGCGTGCCCTTCAACATCTCCGTCAGGTCGTCCATCGCGGGTGCTCCTCAGCCTCTCAGTACTACGTGCTACCGAGTACTGCTATACGGTATCACCGAGTAGCGGAGGGCGGCAGTATCGATCGAGGAGCGGGGCGTTGCGGAGCCGGTCCGGTGAGTGGCCCCACTGTGGAGCCCGGGGCCTCGCCGACCGGTCCTGGGTCGCGTCTACCGGATCCCCAGGTTTTTTGTCGGCCAGCTCGTGCCTGTCGTCAAACGATCGTTTGACGACAGGCAGACGAGACGTCCAATGAACCCGTTCGAGGCGGCGCGAATCCAATCAGATCCGATGGTGATTGCTGACGGGATTTGACGACAGATAGGGTCCGATCCTCCGTACGGACGGGGCCCCACGGTGGCGAACCTGGTCTACAAGCGGGTCTCGACCGACCAGCAGTCCACCGCCCGGCAGGACCTCGTCCTGGAGGAGGCCGGGATCGAGGACCCGGTCGTCTCCGAGGAGGACCCGGGCACCTCCAGCCGCCTTCACCCGCTCCAGCGCCCGATGTTCGGCGAACTGCTGATGTATCGGCGGCCGGGCGACACCGTGCACATCTCCGAGATGTTCCGCCTCGTGCGCGGCGACCAGCACATCCTCGACGTGCTCGATGTCCTGCACCGTGACCGCCTCGCCCTGCGCATCCACGACGGAGCGTTCTCCGCGATGGACCTCACCGCCCGCCACCCGCGCACCGGCGAGCTGCTGTCCACCGTGAAGTTCATGGTGCAAACCCTCGCCGCTGCCGGCGAACTCCAGCGCGACCTCCAGCGCGAGCTGACGTACGACGGGCTGCGCGCCGCCGAGGCCAAGGGCAGCAAGGGCGGACGCCGCCCCGCCGTGGCGGCCGCGAAGGCCGACGATGTGCGCACCGCGTACCTGGAAGGCCGCTCCATCGCCGCCCTCGCCCGCGACCACCGCGTCAGCCGGGGCGCGATCCGTACCGCCGTCGCCGACCTCCTGCCCGACCACACCGCCGGCGAGCAGGACGCGCCCGCCCCGGAGCTGCCGGTCACCCTCGACATGCCGGGCAAGATCGCGGACTACCTCCGCGCCACCATGCTGGAGCCCGCCGAGCGCGCCGCGCTCGACCGAGGGGCGACCGTACGGCGCGGCCAGGGCTACACCCTGCGCGTCAGCGCCGTCCCCGCCGTACACCGCAAGCTCCTCGCCCGCTGCCAACCGCTCGACGGCGGCCAGGGCCTCCCCGCAGTCCCGGCCCAGCGCAAGGCCCGCCGCGAGTACGAGAACAGGGTCAGCGCACTCGCGCCCTGAACAAGATCGTTCTCACCGATAACTGTCGTACCGATGTTCCCCGAGGCCGTTCCCCGCCATGTGCTCCCCCGACACGCTTTCCCCCACCACGTGCTACCGACCGAAGACTTCGAAGGTCACCGCGGGCTTCCCGCCGAACCGCTCCCCCGCGGTCTCGGCGAACCCTACGAGGAAGCCGCGCACGTACGTCTCCGGGTCCTCGTCGGTCAGCGCCTCGATGTAGGTGCGGTGTTCCAGCAGGGAACGGACCGCGCGCTCCAGGCCCGGTGTGGCGTCCACGGCGTGCGTGGGTGAGGAGGTACCGGCGACCGCGACCCAGCGCACGCCGTCCCAGGGCTCGAGCCCCCGCTCGGCCAGCTCTGGGAAGATCCACCGGTTGCCGGCGTCCCCCGCGGCGTCGAGGGCGGCCCGCCCGACGGCGACGTGGTCCGGAGTGTTCCAGGCGACGCCGCCCCAGGTGTCGCGGTGGTTGAGGGTGATGACCAGCTCGGGACGGTGCCGGCGGATCGCGGCGGCGATGTCCCGGCGCAGTGCGGTGCCGTACTCGATCACGCCGTCCCGGTGGTCGAGGAACTCCACCTCGCTCACCCCGACGACGGCCGCGCTCGCCCGCTGCTCACGCTCCCGCAGCGGGCCGGCCTCGGCGGGCGCCAGGGTGTCGATGCCCGCCTCGCCCCGGCTGGCGAGGACGTAGGCGACCTCGCGGCCCTCGTCGGTCCAGGCCGCGATCGCCGCCGAGCAGCCGTACTCGAGGTCGTCCGGGTGGGCGACGACGGCCAGGGCGCGCCGCCAGTCGCCGGGCATGGGCTCCAGTTGCGTGATCGTCGGCTCCGTCATGACCGCACACTAACCCGTGCCACCTACATCCCACCCGGGATTCGAACCCGGCGCCGTTCAGGCCTCGTCGCGGGCGAGAGCGAGCAACCGGTCCAGGACGCGGGGGCCGCCGGCCCGGACGCCGTCGTGCTCGAACTCGTCGGTGACCCAGGTGCGCAGGCCGCGGATCGTGCGGGCCGTGGTCAGCGCGTGGGCGGTGTCGACGTACATGTCGTCGTGGTAGACGGCCGCGGCGGCCGGCACCTCGTTGGCGGCGAGGCGGGCGGGGTCGTAGAGCGGGGTCCAGTCGGTGCGGGCGGCGAGCAGCTCGGCGGTCTCGCGCAGCGGGCGCAGCGCCGGGTCGCAGTCGAACATCCATGGGTGGATCGACTCGCCGGTGAACAGCAGCGGTTCGTCGCCCGCGAGGGCCTTGGCCGCGTCGAACCGCGGGAACTCGGCGCGGACCCGCTCGGCCGACCAGTTCGTGGGGCGTGCGTCCTGGCCGTAGATGGCCTCGTGGACGAGGGCGTACAGCGGGTGGCCCGCGTACGAGAGCAGGGCCTGCGCCTGCTCCTGGAAGGCGTCGGACAGCTCGTGTCCGCGCGGGGTGCGGACGAAGGCGTCCTCCAGGAGGAAGTGCAGGCGATGGCTGCCCTCGCTGCCGCCGAGCAGGATACCGAGGGACTGGAAGGCCTCGACGGTGAGCCGGTAGCCGTTCGGCAGGACGACGTCCTGGGTGAGCAGGTGGTCGGCGATGCGGCGGGCGCGCTCGACGTCCTGCGGGTAGCGGGCGTAGTGCGCGGCGACCTTGCGCTCGATGCGGGGGTAGGCGGCTCGGTAGACGTCGTCGGCGTGGGCGTCCAGGGAGGGCAGGCCGCCGGTGATCAGGGCGGTGCTCAGGCCCTCGGGGGCGAGCGACAGGTAGGCGACGGTGCAGAAGCCGCCGAAGCTCTGGCCGAGGACGGTCCAGGGGGCGCCGCCGGTGACCTGCGGGCGGATGGTCTCGCAGTCGCGGACGATGGAGTCGGCGCGGAAGTGGGTGAGGTAGTCGGCCTGCTCGGCGGGGCCGCCGCGCAACGGGAGCGTCTGGCGGTTGGCGGGCGTGGAGGCGCCGGTGCCGCGCTGGTCGAGGAGGAGGACGCGGTACTCCTTCAGGGCGCGGCCGAGCCATGCGGGACGGCCGATGAAACGGTTCGCCCCGAAGCCGGGGCCGCCCTGGAGGTAGACCAGCCACGGCAGGTCCCGGTCCGTCTTGTCGCTCGCGACGGCCTCGCGGGCGTACAGCTCGATGGTCTCCCCGCCGGGGTCGGCGTGGTCGAGGGGCACGGTGAAACGGCGGTCGGTGAGGACGACGCCGGGCTGGCGGTAGCTGACGCTCAACGGGGGCTCCCGGGACGGACGGATCGCACGGTCGGACCGTGCGAACGGATCTTTCGGCCGTGTCCCAGTTCAGCACACGTCCTTGCGGAGACCGACCCCCAGGACCGGAATCCGTGCTGAACGGACGGTCAGCGGGCGGCGAGACTGGAGCGCCGCACCACCAGTTCCGGCTGGAGGACCACCCGCCGGTGTGCGTGGGCCCGGTCCGTGCCCTCCAGCTCCGTCTCCTCCAGGAGCAGTTCGGCGGCCATGGCGCCCATGGTGACGGCGGGCTGGCGCACGGAGGTGAGGGGGACGGCCGCGGCGGCGGCGAACTCGATGTCGTCGTAGCCCACGATCGCGAGGTCGTCGGGGACGCCGACGCCGGCCGCGTACAGAGCCTGGAGGACACCGAGGGCGAGCAGGTCGTTGGCGCAGAAGACGGCGGTGGGCCGGTCGGCGAGGCCGAGCAGGCGGGCACCGGCGTCCCGGCCGGCGGCGACGTCGAGCCGTTCCGTGGGCAGCTCGCGCAGGGCGTCGGGGCCGAGGCCGGCCTCGGCGAGGGCGTTCAGGGCGCCGGTGCGGCGGTCGCGCACCTGGTTGAGGCCGGGCGGGCCGCTGACGTACGCGATGGAGCGGTGCCCGGCGTCCACCAGGTGACGCACCGCGAGGGCGCCGCCCGCGACGTCGTCCACGGAGACGGAGCACTCGGTGGTGCCCTCGGCGACCCGGTCGACCAGCACGAAGGGGATGTTGTGGCGCCGGAAGCCCTCGATGTTGCGGCCGGTGGCGTCGGCCGGGGTGAGCAGGACGCCCCGCACCCGCTGCTCGGCGAAGAGCGAGAGGTACTCGGCCTCCTCCCCCGGGTTCTGTGCGCTGTTGCAGACCATCACGCCGAGACCGGCATCGCGTGCGGCCCGCTCGGCGCCGCGTGCGACGTCGACGAAGAAGGGGTTGCCCATGTCCAGGACGAGCAGCCCCATGATCCGGCTGCGGCCCGCGCGCAGCTGGCGCGCGGACTCGCTGCGGACATAGCCGAGCCGGTCGATCGCGGACAGCACGCGCGCGCGGGTCTCGGTCGCGACCGTGTCGGGGCGGTTGATGACGTTGGAGACGGTGCCCACGGATACTCCGGCGGCGCGGGCGACGTCCTTGATACCCACCGAATGGGCCATCGGGCAGGGACCTCCAGGGTCGGGCTGGGGAGCGTGCGCCAGGGACGCGGGCGGCCGGGAGGCCTTCACATTACCCGCGCCGTCCTGGGAAGACCTCCGTGGGAACCTCCGTCAGGCGGGCAGCCGGAAGTCGACGACGTGGAGCGCCGAGGGTGTGGTGCCGCTCGACCTCTCCTGGTACATGACCGAGAGCACGCCGTCCAGGGCGACGCGTGTCTCGTCGACCAGCACCTCGCCGAAGGCGTTCAGCCCGGACCCGTCGTACAGCAGCCGCCAGTCGGTGTACCCGGACGCCGCGGAGGCGCCCGCGATCCTGCCGTACGGGAACACCGCGTAGGCGTTGTCGTACCGGTCCAGGACCAGCCGGGTGCGCTGGCTGGAGTTCAGCGGTACCGGTATCTCGGTCTTGCGCCATGCGCCGGAAGCGTCCTTGCGGAGGTGGAAGGCGCGGCCGTGCGCGGTGCGGTCGGCGACGTAGTCGGTGGTGCACTGGCCGAAGCGGCCCGGGACGTAGGAGATGATCGCGTGCGGCCGGCCGGCGGAGTCGGTGCTCTGGCTCTCCTGGTTCATCAGGGAGTGGTCGGGGTTCAGCGGGTCCACGACGAGCCCGGCGTCGGTGACGGAGACCCGGTCGGCTCCGCCGGTGGTGCCGACGACCGTGCCGGCGTCGTTGCGCCAGGTGCGGCCCCGGTCGTCGGAGTACACGTATCCGGTGTCGTGGTTGGTGATGCCGCCGCCGGAGCACATCACGGCGCCGCTGCGCTCGCGCCAGGTGAAGAACGCGTGCAGGCGGCCCCTGCGGTCGTAGTCGATGCCGTGCAGGTACATGTTGCGGGCGGTCGAGGAGCCGTGCTCGCTGCGGTAGGTGCCGGCGGAGCTGGACCACTCCCCCAGCTCGGTCCACCGGCGGCCGTCGTACTCGGCGAGCGCGTTGCGGCCGTTGCCGGAGACGCCGGCCCGGTAGCTGAGCTGGAGCCTTCCGTTCGGGGCGGCGACGAACTGGGGGTAGGTGAACTGCGGGGTGAGGGTGAGTCCGTCGAGCGTGGACTGCGGGGCACCGAAGCGGCTCGCGGTCCAGCTGAGTTCGGTGGGGTCGTCCAGGAGGCGGGCGGCGGACTTGACGTAGGTGAAGCCGTCGCTGTGGGAGTCCATGTGGAGGTGCAGGCGGCCGTCGGTGCGGGAGACGCCCATGGAGATGACGTTGTGCGAGTCGTCGTACCGGAGGGTGTGACCGACCCGCACGGTCTGCCAGGTGCCCGCTCCGAGGGCGCGGCGGCCGACGACGGCGTTGCGGTCGGCGGTGTACCAGGCGGCGTACTGGTGGCCCTTGTGGGTGAGGATGCCGTTCTTCTGGAAGGAGTTGTTGTTGACCAGGCCGTCGTAGGAGACGAAGTAGATCGCCCGGCTGTCGAGTGTGGTGCGTCCGGCCGGGATGACCGACGGGCCGGGGGCGGCGGCTGCCCGTGCGGTGGTGCCGGCGGTCGCCAGGACGGGGACGGCGAGGGCGCCGGTGAGGAGGGTGCGGCGTCGCATGACGGGGGTGTCTCCGTTCTCGGGCAAGGGTTTCGGGCCGGGTCTCAGGCGAGGTGGAACACTTCGGTGAGCGGTTTCATCGCCTCGTCGGGGCGGTCGCCGTCGAGGGACTCGAAGAGGGGACCCATCTGAGCCTGCCAGCGGGCGTTGACCTCGGTGGCCTCCATCCCCGCCCGGGCGGCGGCGAAGTCCTCGGTCTCCAGGTAGCCGACGAGCAGGCCGTCGTCGCGCAGGAAGAGCGAGTAGTTGTGCCAGCCGGTGGCCGTCAGTGCCTCGCACATCTCCGGCCACACGGCGGCGTGGCGTTCGCGGTACTCCGCGATGTGGTCCTGACGGACCTTGAGCAGGAAACAGACGCGCTGCATGAAGTACCGCCCTCGTGTCGGAACGTACGTCAGAAGTCGTACCGGTCGATGTTCTCGGCGTTGAACACGGTCGGCTTGCCGAGGTCGATCACGCCGTCCTCGCCGATGGTGTACTCGCCCATGGCGCCGGCCCGGAAGGTCTCGCCCTCCTTGCCGGTGATCTGCCCGGAGGCCAGCGCGACGGCGGTGCGCGCGGCGAGTTCGCCGAGCTTGGCGGGGTCCCAGAGCTCGAAGGCCTCGACGGTGCCGTTCTTGACGTAGTTGCGCATGTCGTTGGGGGTGCCGAGGCCGGTCAGCTTGACCTTGCCCTTGTACTTGGAGCCGGACAGGTACTGGGCGGCGGCCTTGATGCCGACGGTGGTCGGGGAGATGATCCCCTTCAGGTCCGGGTACTCCTGGAGCAGGCCCTGGGTCTGCTGGAAGGACTTCTGGGCGTCGTCGTCGCCGTAGGCGACCTTGACCAGCTTGATGTCCTTGTACTTGGGGTCCTTCAGCTCGTCCTTCATGATCTCGATCCAGGCGTTCTGGTTCGTCGCGGTCTGCGCGGCGGAGAGGATCGCGATCTCGCCCTTGTTGCCGATCTGCTCGGCGAGCAGCTGCACCTGGGTGCGGCCGAGGTCGTCGGCGGACGCCTGGGAGACGAAGGCGTTGCGGCACTCGGGGTTGGTGTCCGAGTCGTAGGTGACGACCTTGATGCCGTTCTTCATGGCCTGCTTGAGCGCGGTGCACAGGGCGCCGGGGTCCTGCGCGGAGACGGCCATGGCGTCGACCTGCTGCTGGGTGAGGGTGTTGACGTAGGAGACCTGGCCGGCGGTGTCGGTGCCGCTGGAGGGGCCGACCTCCTTGTAGTTGGAGCCGAGTTCCTTCAGGGCCTTCTCGCCGCCCTTGTCGGCGACGGTGAAGTAGGGGTTGTTGACCTGCTTGGGCAGGAAGCCGACGGTCAGGCCCTTCTTGGTGGGGGCGTTCGGGTCGGCCTTGCCTGCGGTGGCGGCGGAGGCGTCCTCGTTCTTGACGTCCTCCTTCGTGGTGCCGCCGCAGGCGGTGGCGGCCAGGGCGAGGGAGGTGACGGCGGCGAGGGCCGCGCAGGTGCGGCTCAGGGACTGCTTGCGCATGGCGGGTTCCTTACGAGGGTGGGCGGGGCGGGTCACGGGGTCGGCGCATGCGTCTTGGACGGGAGCGCCGTTGCCACCCTGCGTCCGGCCCGCGCGACGGAGAGCTGCCGTGCGACCCGGGGGCCGAGCACGGAGAGCACGAGCAGGACGCCGGTGACGACGATCTGCGACTGGGCGGAGACGTCCTGCAGGCTCATCACGTTCTGCAGCGCCCCGAGCAGGAACACCCCCGCGATCGCGCCGCCGAGCGTCCCCTTGCCGCCGTCGAAGTCGATGCCGCCGAGCAACACGGCAGCGACGACGGACAGTTCGAGGCCGGTGGCGTTGTCGTAGCGGGCGCTGGCGTAGTGCAGGGCCCAGAAGACACCGGTGAGGGCGGACATCAGGCCGGTCAGGGTGAACAGGATCAGCTTCTGCCGCCTGACCCGGATGCCGGCGAACCGCGCCGCCTCCGCGCCGGCGCCGATGGCGAACAGCGACCGGCCGAACGGCGTGGCGTGCAGGGCGACCACGGCGATGGCGAGCAGTACGAGGAAGGGCAGGAAGGCGTACGGGACGAAGGTGCCGTCGACGCGTCCGGCCGCGAAGTCCAGGTACTGGGAAGGGAAGTCGGTCACCGCGTCGGAGCCGAGCACGATCTGCGCGATGCCCCGGTAGGCGGCCATGGTGCCGATGGTGACGGCGAGGGAGGGCAGGCCGAGCCGGGTGACGAGCAGCCCGTTGACCAGGCCGCACACGACGCCGAGCAGCAGGCAGATCGGGATGATCGCCTCGATGGCCATGCCCTGGTTCCACAGGGCGCCCATCACGGCGCCGGACAGGCCCGCGGTGGAGGCGACCGACAGGTCGATCTCGCCCGATATCACGAGCAGGGTCATCGGCAGGGCGATGAGGGCGATCGGCAGGGTGTTGCCGATCAGGAAGGACAGATTCAGGCCGTTGCCGAAACCGTCGACCAAGCCGAAGGAGAGCAGCAGGACGACGAGGAGGAGCGCGCCCACGACCGTGTCCCAGCGGACGGCGCGCATCAGGGAGCGGTCAGCCATGGCGGGCGTTCCTCTTCTTCAGGGCCTTGGCCACGCGCAGCGCGACGATCCGGTCGACGGCGATGGCGAGGATGAGCAGCGTGCCGTTGATGGCCAGCACCCACACGGAGCTGACGCCGAGGGCGGGCAGCACGCTGTTGATCGAGGTGAGCAGGAGTGCGCCGAGGGCAGCGCCGTAGACGCTGCCGGAGCCGCCGGTGAAGACGACGCCGCCGACCACGACCGCGCTGACCACGGTCAGTTCGTAACCGGTGCCGGTGCCGGAGTCGACGTTGCCGAACCGGGCCAGGTAGAGGGCACCGGCGAGTCCGGCGAGGGCGCCGCAGAAGGTGTAGGCGGTGAGGACGCGCCTGCGCACCGGGATGCCGGCCAGCCGGGCGGCCTCCGGATTGGAGCCGAGCGCGTACAGCTCGCGTCCGCTGCCGAAGTGCTTCAGGTAGTACGCGGTGGCGGCGAGCACCGCTAGAGCGATCAGCGCCAGCCACGGCACCGCGGAGATGCCGCCCGAGCCGAAGTCGACGAAGCCGCCGGGCAGGTCGGCCGCGGTGATCTGGCGGGAGCCGACCCAGATGGAGTCGATGCCGCGGATGATGTAGAGGGTGCCGAGGGTGACGACCAGGGCGGGCACCTGGCCGAGGCTGACCAGCAGGCCGTTGAGGAGGCCGAAGCCGACGCCCATCAGCACCGCGAGGAACACCGCCACGACACTGTTGCCGCCGCCCTGGAGGTAGGTGCCGGCGGCGAAGGCGCTGATGCCGAGGGTGGAGCCGACGGACAGGTCGACATTGCGGGTGATGACGACCAGGGACTGGCCGGTGGCGACCAGGACGAGGATGGTCGCGTTGAGCAGCAGGTCCTTGACGCCCTGTTCGGACAGGAACTCCCTGTTGCCGGCCTGCGTGACGGCGATCATCACCAGGAAGACCAGGAGGATGGCCAGTTCGCGCATCTTGAAGATGCGGTCGACGAGCCGGGTGGCGCCGGCCTTCGGCACATCGGTGACGGGGGCCCGGTCGGGTGCGGTGACCGTCATGCGGCGGCCCTCCCCATGACGTGCGGGGGCGCGGGGGCGTCGGTCATGCGGCGGCCCTCCCCGTGGCTGCGGCCATCACGGTCTCCTCGGTGGCGTCGGTGCGGGCGATCTCCGCGGTCAGCCGGCCCTCGTGCATCACCAGGACGCGGTCGGCCATGCCGAGGACCTCGGGGAGGTCGGAGGAGATCATCAGGACGGCCACGCCGTCGGCGGCCAGCTCGCTCAGCAGCCGGTGCACCTCGGCCTTGGTGCCGACGTCGATACCGCGGGTCGGCTCGTCGACGATCAGCACCTTGGGGCCGGTGGCCAGCCACTTGGCGAGGACGACCTTCTGCTGGTTGCCCCCGGAGAGGGTGGCGACGGCGTCGGCGATGCGGGCGTACTTGACCTGGAGCCTGACGGCCCAGTCGAGGGAGCGGCTGCGCTCGGCGCCCCGGTCCATCAGCCCCGCCTTCACGGTCGTACGGAGCCCGGTGAGGCCGATGTTGCGCTCGATGGACATGTCCATCACCAGGCCCTGGGCGCGCCGGTCCTCGGGGACCAGGGCGAGACCGGCGGCCATGGCGGTGGACGGGGCGCCGTTGACGAGGGGCTTGCCGTCGACCTCCACCTCCCCGGCGTCCCAGCGGTCCACGCCGAAGACGGCGCGGGCGACCTCGGTGCGGCCGGCGCCGACCAGTCCGGCGAGGCCGACGATCTCACCGCGCCGCACCTCGAAGGAGACGTCGGTGAAGACGCCCTCCCGGGTCAGGCGGCGCACGCTGAGGGCGACCTCGCCGGGGCTGACCTCCTGCTTGGGGTAGAGCTCGTCCAGGTCGCGACCGACCATGCGGCGGACCAGGTCGTCCTCGGTCATCCCGGCCAGCGGCTCACTGGCGATCCAGGCCCCGTCGCGCAGCGTGGTGACCCGCGCGCAGATCTGGAAGACCTCTTCCAGGCGGTGGGAGATGAAGAGCACGGCGGCGCCCTGCTCGCGCAGGGCGCGCACCACGCCGAAGAGGCGGGCGACCTCGCTTCCGGTGAGGGCGGCGGTCGGCTCGTCCATGATCAGGACGCGGGCGTCGAAGGAGAGGGCCTTGGCGATCTCCACGATCTGCTGGTCCGCGATGGACAGGCCACGGGCGGGGCGGTCGGGATCGAGCTCTACGCCGAGCCGCCGCATCAGTCCGGCCGTGGCGGCGTGGGTCGCCTTGTGGTCGATGCGGCCGAGGGCACGCCCGGGCTGCCGGCCCATGAAGATGTTCTCGGCGATCGACAGGTCGGGGAAGAGGGTCGGCTCCTGGTAGATCACGGCGATACCGGCGGCGCGGGCGTCGCCGGGCCCGTGGAAGACGACCGGCGCACCGTCGAGCAGCACCTGGCCGGCGTCCGGCCGGTGCACTCCGGCGAGCGTCTTGATGAGGGTCGACTTGCCGGCACCGTTCTCACCGGCGAGGGCGTGCACCTCGCCGGGGAACAGTTCCAGGGAGACGTCCCGCAGGGCGCGGACCGCGCCGAAGGACTTGGAGACGTCCCTGAGCGCCAGAACCGGGGCCGTACCCGTGTCGGACGGGTGGGTCATGGGGGCTCCTCGACGACGCCGGGCGGGACGGCCCTCACGGCGCCGTGAAAGGTTTCAACTGGGTTGCCGGGACGTTAGGCAGGCGGGGCATGTCACGTCAATGGGTCCGGGTCGAAAAAGTTTCGATAGCCGAAGGTCACGACCGAGTCACGGAAAACCGGGATGAGCAGAAGGGTTGACACCCCTTCGGGCGACTCATAGCTTCACGTACTGAATCGTTTCATACATAGTCGTGCACAGTCGGTCCCCGACCGGCAGCGACCCGATGTCACAGGAGCGCCGAAGTGACCGAGCTCGCCGCGGTGAAGGCCGCGCTCAAGACCCAGGCAGTCGAGACGCCGTCGTGGGCGTACGGGAACTCCGGCACCCGGTTCAAGGTGTTCGCCCAGGCGGGCGTGCCGCGCGACCCGTTCGAGAAGCTGGACGACGCCGCGAAGGTGCACGAGTTCACCGGCGTGGCCCCGACCGTCGCGCTGCACATTCCGTGGGACAGGGTCGAGGACTACGCCGCGCTGGCCGAGCACGCCGAGAAGCGGGGCGTGCGGATCGGCGCGATCAACTCCAACACCTTCCAGGACGACGACTACAAGCTGGGCAGCATCTGCCACCCCGACGCGGCCGTGCGCAGGAAGGCCGTCGGCCACCTGCTGGAGTGCGTCGACATCATGGACGCCACCGGGTCGCGGGACCTGAAGCTGTGGTTCGCCGACGGGACGAACTATCCGGGACAGGACGACGTGCGCTCCCGGCAGGACCGGCTGGCCGAGGGGTTGGCCGAGGTGTACGAGCGGCTCGGCGAGGGCCAGCGGATGCTGCTTGAGTACAAGCTCTTCGAGCCTGCGTTCTACTCGACGGACGTGCCGGACTGGGGCACGGCGTACGCCCACTGTCTGAAGCTGGGCGAGAAGGCGCAGGTCGTCGTCGACACCGGGCACCACGCGCCGGGCACGAACATCGAGTTCATCGTG
The DNA here is from genome assembly GCF_014649815.1 of Streptomyces mutabilis. Taxonomy (GTDB): domain Bacteria; phylum Actinomycetota; class Actinomycetes; order Streptomycetales; family Streptomycetaceae; genus Streptomyces; species Streptomyces mutabilis. The sequence continues at coordinate 415,767 of NZ_BMTT01000003.1, forward strand.
GCGACGCTGCTGCGGGAGGGGAAGCTCGGCGGGTTCGACTTCAACTCGCGGTTCTACGCGGACGACGACCTGATGGTCGGTGCGGCCGACCCGTTCCAGTTGTTCCGGATCATGTACGAGGTGGTGCGCGGGGGCGGGTTCACGTCCGACGTGGCGTTCATGCTGGACCAGTGCCACAACATCGAGGCGAAGATCCCGGCGATCATCCGGTCGGTGATGAACGTCCAGGAGGCGACGGCGAAGGCGTTGCTGGTCGACGCGGAGGCGCTGGGAGCCGCGCAGGCTTCGGGGGACGTGCTGGAGGCCAACGCCGTGTTGATGGACGCGTACGACACGGACGTGCGGCCGCTTCTTCGTGAAGTGCGTCAGGAGATGGGGTTGGAACCCGAGCCCCTCAAGGCGTACGCGGCTTCCGGGTACGGCGAGAAGGTCGTCGCCGAGCGGGTCGGTGGGCAGCAGGCCGGATGGGGGGCGTAGGCGTCTGCCGGGTTTCCGTCGTTCCGCGACTGCGGCCGGTCGTGGCTGGTCGCGCAGTTCCCCGCGCCCTTGAAGGCGCTTCACCACCCCTCGATCGAAAGGGCACCGTCATGGCATCTCATTCTGAAGCCTCCGCACTCCTCGTCCGCTCCCATCGGCTCGGCTCCGATCCGCGCAACACCAACTACGCCGGCGGCAACGCCTCCGCCAAAGGAACCGCCACCGATCCCGTCACCGGAGGTGATGTGGAGCTGATGTGGGTCAAGGGGTCCGGCGGTGACCTCGGGACGCTCACCGAGGCGGGGCTCGCTGTGCTGCGGCTGGACCGGATGCGGGCGCTCAAAGACGTCTACCCGGGCGTCGAGCGCGAGGACGAGATGGTCGCCGCGTTCGACTACTGCCTGCACGGCAAGGGCGGCGCCGCGCCCTCGATCGACACGGCGATGCACGGGCTCGTCGAGGCCGCCCACGTCGACCACCTCCACCCGGACTCCGGGATCGCGCTGGCCTGCGCGGCGGACGGCGAGAAGCTGACCGCCGAGTGCTTCGGCGACACCGTGGTGTGGGTGCCCTGGCGGCGGCCCGGGTTCCAGCTGGGGCTGGACATCGCGGCCGTGAAGGAGGCCAACCCGCGGGCGATCGGGTGTGTGCTCGGCGGGCACGGCATCACCGCCTGGGGCGACACCTCCGAGGAGTGCGAGCGCAACTCGCTGCACATCATCCGCACCGCCGAGGCATTCCTCGCCGAGCGCGGCAGGGCCGAGCCGTTCGGCGCGGTGATCGACGGGTACGAGGCGCTGCCCGAGGCGCAGCGGCGGGAGCGGGCGGCGGCGTTGGCGCCGTACGTCCGTGGCCTCGCGTCCCAGGACCGGCCGCAGGTGGGGCACTTCACCGACACGGACGCGGTGCTGGACTTCCTCGCCCGTGCCGAGCACCCGCGGCTCGCCGCGCTCGGCACCTCCTGCCCGGACCACTTCCTGCGCACCAAGGTGCGGCCGCTGGTGCTCGACCTGCCGCCCACCGCGCCGCTGGACGAGACCGTCGCCCGGCTCAAGGAGCTGCACGCGGCCTACCGCGAGGAGTACGCCGCCTACTACCGGCGGCACGCCGAGCCGGACTCCCCCGCGATGCGCGGTGCCGACCCGGCGATCGTGCTGGTGCCGGGCGTGGGCATGTTCAGCTTCGGCAAGGACAAGCAGACGGCCCGGGTGGCCGGCGAGTTCTACGTCAACGCCATCAACGTGATGCGCGGGGCGGAGGCGGTGTCGACGTACGCGCCGATCGAGGAGGCGGAGAAGTTCCGCATCGAGTACTGGGCGCTGGAGGAGGCCAAGCTCCGGCGGATGCCGAAGCCCAAGGCGCTCGCCACGCGCGTCGCGCTCGTCACGGGTGCGGGCAGCGGGATCGGGAAGGCGATCGCGGGGCGGCTGGTCGCCGAGGGCGCGTGCGTGGTGGTCGCCGACCTGAACGCCGAGAACGCGGCACAGGTGGCCGAGGAGCTGGGCGGGGCGGACAAGGCCGTCGCGGTGACCGTCGACGTCACGTCCGAGGAGCAGATCGCCGAGGCTTTCCGGGCGGCCGTCCTCGCCTTCGGCGGGGTCGACCTGGTGGTCAACAACGCGGGCATCTCCATCTCCAAGCCGCTGCTGGAGACCTCCGCCGGGGACTGGGACCTCCAGCACGACATCATGGCCCGCGGCTCCTTCCTCGTCTCGCGCGAGGCGGCCCGGGTGATGACGGCGCAGGAGATGGGCGGCGACATCGTCTACATCGCTTCCAAGAACGCCGTGTTCGCCGGTCCGAACAACATCGCGTACTCCGCCACCAAGGCCGACCAGGCCCACCAGGTGCGCCTGCTCGCCGCCGAACTGGGCGAGCACGGCATTCGCGTCAACGGTGTCAACCCGGACGGCGTGGTGCGCGGTTCGGGCATCTTCGCGGGCGGCTGGGGTGCCAAGCGGGCGGCCGTGTACGGGGTGCCGGAGGAGAAGCTGGGCGAGTTCTACGCCCAGCGGACGCTGCTGAAGCGCGAGGTGCTGCCCGAGCACGTCGCGAACGCCGTGTTCGCACTGACCGGCGGCGACCTGACCCACACCACCGGCCTGCACGTCCCGGTCGACGCCGGCGTCGCCGCCGCGTTCCTGCGATGAGCACTGCCGTGGACGTCAAGGCGTACGCCGCGGTCGACCTCGGCGCGTCCAGCGGGCGCGTCATGGTCGGCCGCGTGGACCCGGACCGGCTGGAGCTGACCGAGGCGCACCGTTTCCCCAACCGGCCGGTCCGTGCGCCGGAGGGGCTGCGCTGGGACGTCCTGGCGCTGTACGCCGGTGTCCTGGACGGGCTGCGGGCGGCCGGCCCGGTGGACTCCGTCGGCGTGGACAGCTGGGCCGTCGACCACGGCCTGCTGGACGCCGACGGGGCGCTGCTCGGGAACCCCGTGCACTACCGCGACGCCCGCACCGAGGGCGTCGCGGAGAAGGTGTGGGCCACGCTGCCCGCCGGGGAGCTGTACGCGGCGACCGGGCTGCAGTACGCGCCCTTCAACACCCTGTACCAGCTCGTCGCCGCCCGCGGTACGGCCCAGTTCGCCCAGGCGCGTCGGCTGTTGCTGATCCCCGACCTGCTGACGTACTGGCTCACCGGCGAGCAGGGCACGGAGCTGACCAACGCCTCCACCACCCAGCTGATCGATCCGCGCACCCGCGACTGGTCGAGCGACGTCGCGGACCGGCTCGGGATCGACCTCGGCCTGTTCGCGCCGCTGCGGCGGCCCGGCGATCCGGCGGGCGTGCTGCGGCCGACGGTGCTGGAGGAGACGGGACTGCCGGGGCCGGTGCCGGTGACGGCGGTCGGTTCGCACGACACCGCGTCCGCGGTGGCCGCCGTGCCGGCCTCGGGCGAGCGGTTCGCGTACATCTGCACCGGGACCTGGTCGCTGGCCGGGCTGGAGCTGACCGCTCCGGTGCTGACGGAGGAGAGCCGCGCCGCCAACTTCACCAACGAACTCGGGCTGGACGGCACCGTCCGCTACCTGCGCAACATCATGGGGTTGTGGCTGCTCCAGGAGTGTGTACGGGCCTGGGGCGACCCCGATCTGGGCGAACTGCTGCTCGCGGCTGCCCGGGTGCCGGCGCTCCGGTCGGTGGTGGACGCGGGTGACGCGGCGTTCCTCGCGCCGGGACGGATGCCGGAGCGGATCGCCGAGGCGTGCCGTACCTCGGGGCAGCCGGTACCCGCGTCGCCCGCCGAGGTGACCCGCTGCATCCTGGACTCGCTGGCGCTGGCCCACCGCAGGGCCGTCGAGGACGCGCAGCGGCTGGCCGGGCACCCGGTCGACGTCGTGCACGTGGTCGGCGGCGGCACCCGCAACGCGCTGCTGTGCCAGCTGACCGCCGACGCCTGCGGGCTGCCGGTGGTGGCGGGCCCGACGGAGGCCGCCGCGCTCGGCAACGTCCTGGTGCAGGCCCGCGCCCATGGGCTGGTCGGCGACCTCGATGGGATGCGCCGGCTGCTGGTGCGCACCCAGTCGCTGACCCGGTACGAGCCGCGCGGCGGCACGGCGCGCTGGCGGGCGGCCGAAGCCCGACTCGCCTACCGGTGACCGGGGTCTTACCCGGCCTCCCCTTGCGGGCTAACCTGCGTTTCATCCGATGATCACCGAGTTCCAATCGATCACAAGGAGCCGCGATGCGTGTCGCCCTGTTCCTGACCTGCGTCAACGACACGCTCTTTCCGGAGACGGGCCGTGCCGTCGTCAAGCTGCTGACCAGACTGGGCGTCGAGGTCGACTTCCCGATGGGCCAGACCTGCTGCGGGCAGGCGCACTACAACACCGGGTACCGGCACGAGGCGGAGCCGCTGGCCCGGCACTTCGCGGAGGTCTTCGGTGAGTACGACGCCATTGTGACGCCGTCGGGCTCGTGCGGGGCGATGGTGCGGGAGCTGTATCCGCGCATGGGCGAGCGGGCGCGGGCGGAGGGGCGCGGGGACACGCTCGCGGCCACGCTGGCGCCGGTGGTGCCGAAGACGTACGAGCTCACGGAGTTCCTGGTGGACGTGCTGGGGGTGACGGACGTGGGGGCGTACTACCCGCACACGGTGACGTACCACCCGACCTGCCACGGGCTGCGGAGCCTCGGTCTCGGTGACCGGCCGCGGCGGCTGCTGGAGGCGGTGAAGGGGCTGGCACTCGTGGAGTTGCCGGGGGCGGAGGAGTGCTGCGGATTCGGCGGCACCTTCTCCGTGAAGAACGCGGACGTGTCGGCGGCGATGGGCGCGGACAAGGTGCGCAACGCCGAGTCGACCGGCGCGGACGTGCTGTGCGCGGCCGACAATTCCTGTCTGATGCACATCGGCGGCACCATGACGCGGCTGCGCACGGGCATGCGGCCGGTGCACATCGCGGAGATCCTGGCCGGCACGGAGGAGGCGGTGACCGTATGAGCGGCACGTTCGTGGGGATGCCGGCCTTTCCCGAGGCAGCGCGCACGGCGGTGCGCAATCCGACGCTGCGCGGCAATCTGCGCCACGCCACGCACACCATCCGGGACAAGCGGGCCCGCGCGGTCGCGGAACTGGACGACTGGGCGGCGCTGCGCGAGGCAGGCAAGCGGATCAAGGACCACACGCTGCGCCACCTCGACCGCTATCTGGTGCAGGTGGAGGAGGCGGTCACGGCGGCCGGCGGGACGGTGCACTGGGCCGCCGACGCTCAGGAGGCCAACGCGATCGTCGCCCGCCTGGTCAAGGAGACCGGTGAGTCCGAGGTCGTCAAGGTCAAGTCGATGGCGACGCAGGAGACCGGTCTCAACGAGGCCCTGGAGGCGGAGGGCATCCGCGCCTACGAGACGGATCTCGCCGAACTGATCGTGCAGTTGGGCAAGGACCGGCCCTCGCACATCCTGGTCCCGGCCATCCACCGCAACCGGGGCGAGATTCGGGACATCTTCCGCTCCGAGATGAGCGAGTGGGGCCGCCCGGCTCCGGAGGGCCTGACCGACACACCGGCCGAACTCGCGGAGGCGGCGCGGCTGCACCTGCGGGAGAAGTTCCTGCGGGCCAGGGTCGGCGTCTCCGGCGCCAACTTCATGGTCGCCGAGACCGGCACGCTCGTGGTGGTGGAGTCCGAGGGCAACGGCCGGATGTGCCTGACCCTGCCCGAGACGCTGATCTCGGTCGTCGGCATCGAGAAGATCGTGCCGAAGTGGCAGGACCTGGAGGTGTTCCTCCAGACCCTCCCCCGCTCCTCGACGGCCGAGCGCATGAACCCGTACACGTCCATGTGGACCGGCACCACCGACGAGGACGGTCCGCGCACCTTCCACCTGGTGCTGCTGGACAACGGCCGCACCGACACCCTCGCCGACGAGGTCGGCCGCCAGGCGCTGCGCTGCATCCGCTGCTCGGCCTGCCTGAACGTCTGCCCGGTGTACGAGCGGGCCGGCGGCCACGCCTACGGCTCGGTGTACCCGGGTCCGATCGGCGCCATCCTCAGCCCGCAACTGCGGGGCACCGGCAGCGAGATCGACGCCTCCCTGCCGTACGCGTCCTCGCTGTGCGGCGCCTGCTACGAGGTGTGCCCCGTAGCCATCGACATCCCCGAGGTGCTGGTGCACCTGCGGGAGCGGGTGGTGCAGGGCGGGCCGGCCGTCCGGCGGGGCAACAGGGTGGTGTTGAAACCGGCCAGGGGACATGCCGCCGAGCGGGCGGCGATGCGGGCGGCGCAGTGGGCGTTCACGCACCCGGGCGCGCTGCGGACCGGCCAGCGGCTGGCGTCGCGGACCCGGCGGCTCCATCCCCGTACGCTTCCCGGACCGGGCCGCGCGTGGAGCGGCAGCCGGGATCTTCCCGAGGTTCCCGCGGAGCCGTTCCGCGACTGGTGGCAGCGCACGCGCGGTGGGAAGGACGGAGCGAAGTGAGCAGCAGGGAACGCATCCTGGGCCGGGTGCGGCGCGCACTCGCGGACGTGCCGGCCGACGAGGCTCCGCTCGTCCGGGGCTATCTGCGCGAGCACGGGCGGCGGAGTACCGCGGAGACGGTCGAACTGCTCGCCGAGAACCTGGCGGACTACCGGGCGATCGTGCACCGGTCCACGGACGGGCAGTTGCCCGAGCTGCTGATGCGGCTCCTGGGGGAGCACGGCTCGGGGAGCGTGGTGGTTCCGCCGGAGTTGCCCGCGTACTGGCTCGAGGCGGTCGACGCGACCCGGATCCACGACCGCGCGGCGAACACCCCGCAGGAACTGGACCGGGTCGACAGCGTGGTCACGGGCTGCGCCGTCGCCGTCGCCGAGACGGGGACGATCGTCCTGGACGGCTCCCCCGACCAGGGCCGCCGCCGCATCACCCTCGTCCCGGACCACCACGTCTGCGTCGTACGGGTGCCGGACCAGGTGGTTTCCTCCGTTCCCCAGGCCCTCGAACGGCTCGACCCGACGCGCCCGTTGACCTGGATCTCCGGCCCATCGGCGACCAGTGACATCGAGCTGGACCGGGTGGAGGGGGTGCACGGTCCGCGCACTCTGGAGGTGGTGCTGGTGGAGGGGTGAGGGTGTCACTGAGTACACCTCCAGGCACGGGTCCTGCGCCCAGTGTGCCCAGGGTCGGCGCTCCGTAGCGTCGTCGGCGAGGCACCGCACGGGGCGTGCCGTACGGAAGGTGATGACGATGTTCCGCACCGGCGCACGAGGCGACCACGACCCGGGCCCCGCCCGCGAGGCGCTCCGTCTCGTCGAGGTCACCAGGACCTACGGCACGGCCGAGAACGCCGTGACCGCGCTGGACGGGGTGACGCTGAGCCTGGGTCGCGGCACGTTCACCGCGGTGATGGGGCCGTCGGGGTCGGGCAAGTCCACGCTGTTGCAGTGCGCTGCGGGGCTCGACCGGCCGGACAGCGGGGTCGTGCGCGTGGACGGCAAGGAGCTGACGGGGGGCGGCGAGGCGGAGCTGACCAGGTTCCGGCGCGGCCGGGTCGGGTTCGTGTTCCAGCAGTACAACCTCTTGGAAACGCTGACGGTCGCGGAGAACACGGTGCTGCCGCTCAAGCTCGCCGGGCGCCGCGTCGACCGGAAGCGGGCCCGGGAGATGCTGACCGCCGTCGGCCTCGGGGACCGGCTCGGTCACCGTCCCGACCAGCTCTCCGGCGGCCAGCGGCAGCGGGTGGCGATCGCCCGTGCCCTGGTCACCGAGCCCCGGGTGATCTTCGCGGACGAGCCGACGGGCGCGCTGGACACGCGCAGCGCGCGGCAGGTGATGCTGCTGTTGCGGGAGGCGGTGCGGGTGCACGGCCGGACCGTGGTGATGGTGACGCACGACCCGGTCGCCGCCTCCTACGCCGACTCGGTCGTCTTCCTCGCCGACGGGCGGCTCGCGGGGCGGATGGACGCCCCGACGCCGGACGCGGTCGCGGAGCGGCTGGCGCACCTCGGCGACGACGTGCCTGTGGGGGTGTGAGCGATGCTGGTACTGGCCCTGCGGTCGATCCGGCGGCGCCCCGGACGGTTCCTCGCCACGTTGCTGTCCGCCTTCCTGGGCGCGGCGATCACCATGACGTTCAACTCGATGCACGACACGGCCGGCCAGGGCGGGGTGGACCCGGTCAGCTCGGAGACGCTGGGCACGGCGGCGGGGGTGGTGGGCGGCTACGGGACGCTGCTGGTGTTCTTCGCGGTGGCCTCGACGCTGACGGTGAACGTGCGCCAGCGCACCGCCGAGTTGGAGCTCTTGCGCTGCTCCGGGGCGACCCCGGCGCAGATCAATCGGATGGTGGTGGGCGAGGCGGTGGCCGTGGCCCTGGTGGGCGCGGCGCTGGCGATCGGCCCGGCGATGCTCGGTGGGCGTGCGCTGCTGGAGATGTTCCAGGACAGTGGCCAGGTGGCGGGGTCCGTCGAGTACTCCTTCGGGCCCGTCGCGCTGCTGAGCGGCGTGGACATCACTCTGCTGGCGTCGGCGGGCGCCGCGTTCCTCGCGGTGCGACGGGTGAGGCGGGGCGGCCGGGCCCGGACCGGCGTCAAGCGGTTCCTGGCCTGCGCCGCGTTGGCCACCGGTGCCGTCGGCGCCGGCGCCACCTTCCTGTTTCCCGCGACCGACGAGGCGCTGATGGCACCGCCGGCCTACGGGGCGATCCTGCTGTCGGTCGGCTTCGCGCTGCTGTCCCCGCGGCTGCTGAAGGGCGTGCTCGACCGGCTGCCGCTGAACGGCGCGAGCGGCTGGCTGGCCGTGCGCAACCTGCGGGAGCGGGCGGATCACCTCGCCGGGATCCTGGTGTGCCTGATCCTCTTCACGGCGGTGTCGACGGCGACGGTCACCATGCAGGCGGTGGAGAGCGACGCGGTGAAGGCATCCGGCCTGGTCAAGTCGGTCGACGCCAAGAACCTGGAGACGCTGAACCTGACGGTGGTCGGCATCATCGCGGTGTTCGTCTGCGTGATGCTGGTCAACTCGCTGTACGCGGCGACGACGTACCGCTCCCGGGAGTTCGGGCAGCAGCGACTGGCGGGGGCGACACCGGGGCAGGTGCTGGGCGTGGTCGGCGCCGAGGGCGTGGTCCTGACGCTCACCGGCGTGTTCTTCGGCACGGTGGCCGCGCTCGCCGGGGTTGTGCCGTTCACGGTCGTGCGGACCGACGCGGTGCTGCCGGACCGGTTCCTCGCCGTGTGGATCGCGATGGCCGCGGTGTCGGCGGCGGTGACGCTGGGGACGAGCCTGGAGACGGCCCGGCGGGTGCTGCGTACACCGGCGGTCGGGGCGGTGACCCTGGCCGCCTGAGCGATCGGGGGACGAAAGGAGGGGCGATCGGGGCGACGGTCGCCCCTCCTCGTCGCGTACGGCTTGTCGCACCACTCCTAGTCGGCCTTGGCGTACTCCTTCGCCATGGCGCCCGCGAAGTCGTACACGACGCACTGCGCGTCACCCACGACCCAGGCGTCGTGGCCGGGCGAGCAGACGAAGACGTCGCCCGGGCCCACCTCGCTCTCGCCGCCGTCGTCCATGCGGACGCACATCCGCCCCTCCACCACGTAGCAGTTGTGGTGGATCATGCAGCTGTCGGTGCCCGCGATGGGCGCCACGGACTCCGACCAGCGCCAGCCCGGCTCGAAGGTCGCGACGGCGAAGTCGAGCCCTTCCATGTGCACGGCCTCGATGTGCCCGCGCGGGAAATCGCGCCGCTCGTCCGGCTTGTCGAGCGTCTTTGCCTCGAACATGACGCTCCTCCTTTCCCTGGCCCCACCACCAATCGTCCGCCTGTCAACTCGGCGCCGCCATCCGGGGGACTTCCGCCCGGACGGCGGCACCGGGTCGACACTCCCGGAGCACCCGATCACACTTGTACCAATGCATTAGTCAAAGCAGGGAAAGATGACGTGGTCGAGTACCGGATCGACCGGCGAAGCGGCATACCCGCATACGTGCAGATCGTGCGGCAGACCGAACGGGCGCTCCGGATGGGCGTGCTGCGGGTCGGGGACAGACTCCCGACGGCCAGGGAGGTCGTCGCCGCCACCGCCATCAACCCCAACACCGTGTTCCGGGCCTACCGGGACCTGGAGCAGGCCGGTCTGGTGCGGTCGCGGCGGGGGCTCGGCACCTTCGTGACGCGGTCGCTGGCGCGGCCCGGCGCGGAGGACGACTCGCCCCTGCGCGCGGACCTCGCCGACTGGGTCGTACGGGCCCGCTCGGCCGGACTGGAGCGGGACGACGTGCTCGCCCTGGTCACGGTGGCGCTGGACGCGTACGAAACGCACGGGCACGAGCGACACGAGCACGAGCCGCACGCGCAGGACCCGGGTGACCCGGGGCGGAGACAGGAGGACGACGCATGACGGGTTCCGTCTGTCGCTCCGCCGCCGGACGGGGCACCCTGTCCGGCACGCTCCTGCCCGTCCCCACCCCCTCAAGGGAGGCCGATCCGTCATGCCCAAGGACGCCAAGTCCCCGAAGAAGCTGCGCAGCAACCGCGCCGCGCTCGCCCACAAGGTCGGGTACGCGCTGCGCCACCCCGATCGCGTCGGTCCCTACGTCCGCCGCGCCGGCCGCGACACCTGGCTGCGGCTCAGGCACCCGGACCACGTCGGCTACTACCGGGCGGTGATGAGCTTCGACGCCCGGCGGAGCCCCGAGGCGGCGGTCGGCAGCCGGACGCACGACCGCTGGCTGGCGCTCGGGCAGATGCAGTTCGACTACCTGATCGAACACGGGCTGCGCCCGGAGCACCGCATGCTCGACATCGGCTGCGGCAACCTGCGCGGCGGACGGCACTTCATCGACCACCTCTACACCGGCCACTACTACGGCATCGACATCTCACCGGACATACTGGTCGCCGCGAAGCGGACACTGACCGAACACGGCCTCCAGGCCAAGCTGCCCCACCTGACCCTCACCGGGGACCTCAGGCTGGACTTCCTGCCCGACGGCCACTTCGACGTCGTCCACGCGCACAGCGTCTTCTCGCACTCGCCGCTGAGCGTCATCGACGAATGTCTCGCGCACGTCGGTCGCGTCCTGACCGACACGGGATTCTTCGACTTCACCTTCGACCGCACCGAGGGCACGGAGCACCAAGTGCTCCGCGAGGACTTCTACTACCGCACCGACACGCTGCTCACGCTCGCGGCCCAGCACAGTCTGCACGCACGGTTCATGGAGGACTGGGAGAAGCGGCCGCACGGACAGTCCAAGATTCGCGTCAGCCGCTCACCGCTGCCGTCGTGACCCGAGGCTAGGGCCTCGGATCGATGTGCCGCCGGCGCGGCCGTTCGCCCGCTCCCCCTCGGGCGGCCGCGGCCGCGCAGCGCGGGCAGACCCGGCGGACGGCGTCGGCCGCGCCGCCGGACTCCGGGAGTACGTCGGTCCAGGCGACGCCCGGGAACCTCAAGAGCTGCGAGCGGTGCAGGGACAGGCCGCACACGGTCTCGTTCATGCCCCGCTCCCACGCGTGCACCTCACCGGCCGGCAGCCGGCGATTGTCCTCCTCGTCCCACCAGCGACCGGAGGCCGCCACCCCGTAGCGCTTGGTCCTGGCCATCGGCTCCGCCCACCGCCTTCCTCTCCGTACACCCCCTCGCCGCCCGTCCCGGGTGCCCAGCAGGCCGGGCGTCCACACGCGCGTACGTCCTCCTGTGTGATCACTCCGCAAGCCCTGCCGGTTTCGGGCGTTTCGTCTGCTTAGCATGCGGGGTCCGCGCATCCCGGGCAGGACGCCCTCCCCGTACGAGAGGACAGCAGATGGCGCCCACGGGCCGTCACCGCCGACTGGCCGAGCACGCCTTCTCCCCGCACGACGCCGTGATGGGCGCCGCCGCACGGCACCTTGCCCGCCGGCGTTTCCTCACCGTCACCGCGGCCGCCGCGGCGCTCGCCTTCTCCACCAACATCCCGGCCCGCGGCGCGGTGGCCGCACCCGAGCGCACCGCCCGGATCACCAAGGACCCGTTCACCCTCGGCGTCGCCTCCGGCGATCCACTGCCGGACTCGGTGCTGCTGTGGACGCGGCTCGCGCCCGAGCCGTTCCTGCAGGACGGCGGGATGGGCACGGAACGCGTCACGGTCGAGTGGGAGGTGGCCGTCGACGAGTACTTCGCGGCCGTCCTGCTCCGGGGCACCGCCGACGCCCACGCCGAGTACAACCACAGCGTGCACGTCGACGTGCGGGGCCTGACGCCGGGCACGGTGTACTACTACCGCTTCCGGACGGGCGCCTGGATCAGCCCCACGGGCCGCACCCGCACCGCGCCGCCCGCCGACGCCGAGACGGCCTCGCTGAAGCTGGGCGCCGTCGCCTGCCAGGCCTACCAGGACGGCTACTACACCGTGCTGCGGCACCTGGCCCAGGACGACGTCGACGTGGTCCTCCACCTCGGCGACTACCTGTACGAGTACGCGGTGAACTCGGCGGGTGGCGAGCGCCGCTACACGGACATCGTGCTGCCCGACGTCTTCAACCGCGAGACCGTGACCCTCGCGGACTACCGCCTGCGCTACTCGCTGTACAAGAGCGACGAGGACCTCAAGGCGGCCCACGCCGCGCACCCTTTCGTGGTCGCCTGGGACGACCACGAGACCGAGAACAACTACGCCGACGACATCCCGGAGAACGCCGTCCCGCCGGAGGAATTCCTGCTGCGGCGGGCGGCCGCCTACCGCGCGTACTGGGAGAACCAGCCACTGCGCGCCGCCCAGTTGCCGCAGGGGCCGGACGCCCAGCTGTACCGCAGGCTGCACTGGGGCACGCTCGCCCAGTTCGACATCCTCGACACCCGGCAGTACCGCTCCGACCAGGCCTACGACGACCGGCCGCACCCGCCCGGACCCGAGTCGGACGACCCGGCGCGCACCATGACCGGCGCCGCGCAGGAGCAGTGGCTGATCGACGGCTGGCTGAGCTCGACCGCGCTGTGGAACGTGATGCCCCAGCAGGTCTGCTTCTCGCAGCGCAAGTTCGACGTGACCGCCGACGCCCCGCTGTCGATGGACGCCTGGGACGGTTACCGCGCCTCGCGCGACCGGGTGGTCGCCGGGGCGCGGGCCACCGGGGTGGAGAACTGGCTGATCCTCACCGGTGACGTGCACGTGGGCTACGCCCTCGACGTCAAGGAGGACTTCGACGACCCGGAGTCCGCCACCGTCGGCACCGAGGTCACCTGCACCTCGGTGGCCAGCGGCCGGGACGGCGTGGAGCAGCCCGCCAACTGGGACCTGTACATGCGGGCCAACCCGCACATGAAGTTCTACAACGGCAAGCGCGGATACGTCCGCGCCGAACTCGACCGCGAGGCGGCGCGCCTGGACTTCAGGACGGTCTCCGCCGTCAGCACCCCGGGCGCCCCCGTCACCACGGCCGCGTCCTTCGTCACCGAGGCGGGCAACCCCGGACTGACCCCCGCCTGAGCCCGGTCCGTCCCGCGCGCCCGCGTACTGCACTTGGCACCCACCGCGTCCACCATCGCGCGAAAGACGCCCGGTCCGTACATGGCCGCGGAGCGTCCCGGCAAGGACTGTGACTTCGCCGCACCCGCACCGTGACCCACGGTCCCCCACCGACACCCGCTGTCTCGCACAGCCCTCGAAGGAGGCACATCGCATGGTCGGCAGACATGCCGCGCGCAGCCGCCGCGCCGCCCTCACGGCGCTCGGCGCCTTGGTCCTGACCGCACTCCCCGCCGCCGCGTCGGCCGCCCCGCCGCCCGCTCCGGGACCGGTTTCCGCCGCCCGGACGCTGGGCGCGGAGAAACCCCCGGCGCAGGTGCTGCGCGCCATGCAACGGGACCTGCAGCTGACGCCGGACCAGGCGTCGGCCAGGCTGGTCAACGAGGCGGAGGCCGGCACCCGCGCGGGCATGCTGCGCAACACGCTGGGCGACCGCTTCGCCGGGGCCTGGGTGAGCGGCGCGACCTCCGCCGAACTGACCGTCGCCACCACCGACGCCGCGGACACGGCCGCCATCGAGGCCCAGGGCGCCGAGGCGGCGGTCGTCGAGAAGGGGCTGTCGGAACTCCGCTCGGTCAAGGAGAAGCTGGACGCCGCCGGCGTCCGCACCGAGATGAGCGAGACGCCCGTCCGGTACGTCGACGTCAGGACCAACCGGGTCATGGTCCAGGCCACCAGCGAGTCGGCCGCGGCGGACCTCGTCGAGAGGGCCGGGGTGGCGGGCCGGGACGTCGGCGTCCGAATCTTCGCCGAGCGGCCGCGGGTCCTGAAGGACCTCGTCGGCGGCGACGCCTTCTACATCGACGGCCGGGCCCGCTGTTCCATCGGCTTCTCCGTCACCAAGGACCAGCAGCAGGGCTTCGCCACGGCCGGCCACTGCGGCGAGCCCGGCGCGACGACCACGGGGTTCGACGAGACCGGGCAGGGCACCTTCCAGGCGTCCGCCTTCCCCGGCGAGGACATGGCCTGGGTCGGCGTCAACGCCGACTGGACCGCCACCCCGGACGTCTACGGCGAGGGCGGCCGGAAGGTGCAGGTCGCCGGCTCGGTGGAGGCGCTCGTGGGCGCGTCCGTCTGCCGCTCCGGCTCCACCACGGGATGGCACTGCGGCACGGTCCAGCAGCACGACACGAGTGTCAGCTACCCGGAGGGCACCGTCGACGGGCTGACGGAGACCACGGTCTGCGCCGAACCCGGCGACTCCGGCGGCCCCTTCGTCGCGGGCACCCAGGCACAGGGCATTACGTCCGGCGGCTCCGGTGACTGCACGAACGGCGGGACCACCTTCTACCAGCCGCTCAATCCGCTGCTCAGCGACTTCGGCCTCACCCTGAGGACCACCTCCGCCGGGGCCGACACGCCCGCGCCGCAGGACAACGAGGCGGCGGACGCGTGGGCCGCGGGCCGGGTCTACGAGGTCGGGGCCACGGTGTCCCACGCGGGGCTGCGCTACCGGTGCCTGCAGAACCACCAGGCGCAGGGTGTCTGGTCGCCCGAGGCCACGCCGGCCCTGTGGCAGCGTGTCTGACCGACGGTGAGCCGTCGTGAGGCGTCGGCGCGGGGCCCTGCGGGATGCGGCGCCGCGCCTTCGTCATTGCTCGGCGAGGAGCGCGTAGGCGGTGGCGACGAACGGGTCCCGGGCGCGGAACCGCCGGGTGCAGACCGCGGCCAGGGCCGTGCCGGTGTCGGGCCGGAAGCCGAGGAACGCCTGCTGGCCGATGGTGGCGCCGCTGTGGAAGTACATCGGCCCGCCGTCGGTGGGGTGCCGGAACCACGTCACGGTGTGCACGTGTCGGTGTCCCAGCCCGCGGCGGAGCACCGGCACGCGCACCGACCGCAGCGCGGCGGCGGCCGGTGAGCGGGCGGGGTCGAGGTGCGCTTCGAGGAACGTGAGCAGGTCGTGCGGGGTGGAGCGGACGGCGCCGGCCGCCTGGAAGCCGCCCGCGTCGAAGGGCGGGACCGGGGTCCGGCCGTCCTTGCGGTGGCCTGTGGCGTCGGTCCTTCCGTCCTCCGCGCGCAGGGCGGTGCCGCTCAGGCCGAGGGGGCGCAGGACCTGCCCGGTGATCAGGTCCTCCCAGGCCGTGCCGGTGGCGGCGGCGACGGCGTGTCCGAGGACGGAGACGCCGTAGTTGGAGTAGTGCCAGCGGGTTCCGGGGCGGTGCCCGGGCCCGTGGCGCAGGAAGGCGGCGGTCACTCGCTCGGCCGGGTAGCGGGCGTAGGGGTTGGTGCGCCAGGCGGGCAGGGCCCGGGGGACGAAGTCGGCGGGCAGGGCCGGGAGTCCTGCGGTGTGGGTGATGAGGTGGGCGAGGGTCACGGGGTGCGGGCCGACCGGGCGGCCGGGGTCCAGGCAGCCGGCGGCGGGTTCGGCTCCGGTGAGCACGCCGCGCCGGATCAGCACGGTCAGCAGCAGTCCGGTGAGGGTTTTGGAGGCCGATCCGATCTCGTAGCGGAGGTCTTCCCGGGGGACGGCGGGCGGTGGAGCGGTGCCGCCGCTGTGCAGGGTCCGCCGACCGTGCCGGGAGACGGCGAAGACGGCGTCGGGTGCGTCGCAGGCGTCGACGGCCTCGGCGAGCCGGTCACGCAGGGGCGCCTCGTCGTCCGGCCCCGGTACGGGGGTCGGCGCGAGGTGTTCCTCTTCGGGGTCGCCCGGCCAGGGCGCGGGACGGACCGTCATGACGTGGTGTGCGCCAACTCGCTGAGGGCGCGGGAGGTGGCCAGCGCGGAGGCGAAGACGGCGACCAGCGTCGGGTGGTAGATCATGTCGAACACCGTGTCGGGGTCGCCCTCGGGCATCGTCCGTACGGTGGGCATGGCGCCGTCGGGCTGCTGCGCTGCGGCGAAGGCCTGCCACGCGGGTTCGTCGAGGGTGGGCCGGGGCAAGCAGGCGTCCACGACGAGGAGTTCGCCGAGCAGGTCCCAGCGCTCCAGGTCCAGCCAGTCGTCGATCCACACCGGGAGCCAGGTGGCGAGGTAGTCGGCGATCGGGTCCGGCAGTCCGTCGGGCCGCTCGCCCCAGTCGGTGAGGTGGAAGACGGTGTGGGTGATGTCGTAGGCGGTGTGGCCCTCGACCGTCCACGGTTCGGGGGTGCCGGCCAGCCAGGTGGTGCCCATCAGGTCGGCCTCGGGCGGCCGGGCGGGCAGGCCGAAGCGGCGCTGGAAGGCGGACAGGCCGAGGCGCCGGGTGGCGTCCAGCGGGAAGCGTACCCAGCTGTCCAGCCGGTGGTTGAGAACGGTCGCCCGCTCGATATCGGGCTGGCTGTAGCCCAGCTCCATGAAGGGCAGGTACACCTCGAAGGGCACGGGTGAGAACGGTTCGATGCGCTGCCCTCGCACCAGCATGCGGCCGCCGTCGAGGGTGTCCCGCCAGACGTGATCGAGCAGTTGGCGGGCCAGTCGTGCCTGCCGGGATCCGGCGACGTCCTCGCGGAAGAGCACCTTGCAGATCAGGGCGAGTTCGCCGATCGGCTTGAAGCGCTCCAGGAAGCCGATCTCGGGGTCCACGTCGGGCTGCAGACGGAAGCCGTCGCGGTGGGCCCAGAGCCATTCCAGGGCGTCGACTCCGACGCGGTGGATCAGTCGGGTGTCCGTCATCCGGGCACTCCTTGTCCGGCGCGCTCGACTTCACTCTGCCGTGCCGTGGTGAGGGCCGCGGCGAACACGGCCATCAGGGTGGAGTGGTAGCAGTCGGTGAAGGCGTAGGGGTCGTCCTGCCCCGGTGGGGCGGCGTGCTGGGCGGAGCCCTCCTCGGGGATCGCGCCGCAGGCGTGCTGTGCTGCCGCGACGCGCTGCCAGGCGTCCTCCAGGACGGCCGGCTCGGGCGGGCTCGGCAGGCTCGCCGCCACCGCCAGGAGCTCGCAGCTCAGGTCCCACATGCGGGCCTCGAAGCAGGTGTCCAGCCAGGGCGGCAGCCAGTGCCGCAGGTAGTCCGCCAGGTCCGGTGGCACGCCCTGAGGCGTGCGCCCCCACTCGGTGAGGTGGAAGACGACGTGGGTCAACGCGTATCCGGCCGCGCGTTCGAAGGTCCACGGCTCGGGCAGCCCGCCCAGCCAGGTGCGGACCAGCGCCTGCGGCACCTTGCCGTGCGGGCGCAAGCCGCTGCGCCGCTCGGCCTCCATGACCCCGAGCCGCCGGGTGGGGTACTGCTCGGTGAGCCGCCAGCCGCGGGTGCGGGCCACCACGGCGGCGGACGCCTCGTAGCCGTGGTGGCGGTAGCCGGCCGAGGCGAAGGCCGCGTACACCTCCAGCGGGTAGGTGGCGAAGGGTTCCAACGACTGCATGAGCAGGAACATCTCGCCCTTGTGGGTCTGCTGCCAGGCGAAGTCCAGCAGCTCGGTCACCCGGGCGTGCAGCGGGTCGGACGGCGGGGTGCCGACGGAGACGGACGCGCACACCTGGGCCAGTTCGCCCAGTGGCTTCCAGGTGCGATTGACCTGGCCGTCCGCCGCCAGCGCGTCCTCGCCGAGTGCGAAGCGGTCACGATGGGCGCACACCCAGTCCAGGGCGGCCTCCTCGACCCGCCGGGCGCTCACAGCGGCACCCCGGCCGGCATCAGGCGGGCCGCCTCCAACTGGAGTGCCACCCGGGGGTCGCTACCGCCCATGAGCCGCACGAAGTCGAGGCCGGCTTCGAGACCCAGGGTGGCGGGCACCCCGTCCAGGAGGGTGAGCCAGCGTCCTGCTCCGGCCGCCTGCTGCCAGTCACGGCGGCGTACCGCCCGTACGAAGCCGCGGGCGACGTCCACCGGCCGGCGCCGGGCGGCGCGCATCACCGCGCATTCCTCGCCGGGCAGCGCGAGCGGGGCGAGGACGGCGAGCTGGTGGGTCAGGTACTGCCAGCCGGCGTCGTCGAGCCAGCGGGCGTCGGGTTCCGCGCCCGCGTCGTCGGCGAGCGGGCCGGTCGGGGGTCGTCCCAGCCGGCGCAGGGCCCGGATCATCGCCCAGTGGCTCCATACGACGGTGGGGGCCGCGTCGTCGCGCGGCGGGTGGGCCGCCACGGCGTCCTGGAACACGGTGAGTTGATCGGGGACGGGCTCACACCCCAGCAGGGTGGCGGGCAGCAGCAGGTCGGCGCCCAGGACGCGCACCGCCGCACGCGCGACGCCGCCGCCCGCGCTCACTCCCGCAAGGGTGCCCCCCGCTCGCACGTGGTCTCCGCTCCGAAGAGCGGAGACCACGTCGGAAGCGAGGTCCAGCACCGTTCCCTGAAGAAGGGCTGACGTGCTCGACTGCTCCATGTCACTGCTCCCGTCGGTCCGTCAACCCTTCTTGGGGCGCGGGGTCGGCGGGGAAAGCAGCAACTTGGTGGTTCCGGCCTGCAGGGCGAGCGCGGCGCACTCGCGGCTGTCCCGGAAGACTCCGTCGGGCTCGACGGGGTCGAGTACTGCTTCGATGTCGATGTTCTCGGTGCGGACTTCCTCGAGCACCTTGTCCTCGGAAGGCATTTCACCATCTCCCTCTGGTAGCCAATGGCCTTCACGCCACAGGTGTCCACCAAGCCACAAAACATTCCTCTCTTCTCAAAATTCCCAGAAGGTAAATTTTTCAATGAATCGGACATCTATGGTGACGCTCGCCGCTCGGGCGCCTGGTGCGCGGGTGCGCACCACCCCGCAGAGTCGGCTGGTCGCGGTGACCGGCACCGGGGGTGCGGGCGGCCTCACACCCGGCGCAGCCGCCACACGTGGTCCTCGCGGAAGCCCCCCACGCCCTCTGGCGAGACGCTCGGTCGACGTACGGTCTCCTTGGTCCCGACGGTCCACCCGCCGTCCGGCAGGGCGAGTTCGGCGAGGACCCCGTCCAGGGTGGGGAAAACGGCGTCGAACGGCGGCTCCGTCTGCCAGGATGGCCAGCCGGCGTGCAGGACGAGCAGCAGGGTGCCGCCGTCCGCCACGGCCCGCGCGGCGTCGCGCAGCACCGCCCGCTGGTCGAGTTCGACCGGGGACTGCAGGAACTGTGCGCTCACCAGGTCGAAGGAACCCCCGGGGAACGACCGGCCCAGCTCGTGGCGTTCCCAGACGACACGGTCGCCGACCCCGGCGTCCGCGGCGTGTACGGCGGCGCGTTCGAGTGCGGTGCCGGAGATGTCCACGCCGGTGACCCGCCAGCCGCGCGATGCCAGCCACACGGCGTCCGCCCCCTCGCCGCAGCCCAGGTCCAGCGCCGCACCGGGAGTGAGGTCGCTCGCCTCGCGGACCAGCAGATCGTTCGGGCGGCCACTCCAGACGCGGTCGGTGTCGCGGTACCGGGCTTCCCAGAACTCCGACGCGGGAGCCGTCGCGGGGATGTCGGTCATGATGCCTCCCGGGGCGAACGGGCCGTCTGCTCGGCCGGGCGCGCGACGGCCGCGCGCCGTACGTGCAGGCTGCTCCGGCGGGAGTCGGAACGACAAAGAACTTTGCCGTTCCGGCAACTCGCCGCCCGGTGCGCCCCCCAGGACGCCGGCCGTCAGGCGGTCCCGAGCCCGGCGTCAGCGCGCCACGGCGTCGGCCCCTTCGCCGTCGGGTCCATCCCTTCCCCCCTTTTTGTCTCTTTTGCCCGATGGTTGCGTCATCTTCACTCGCTGCCTGCCCATCACCGGCGCCGGTCCGGGCACCCGGAAGGGCATCATCCATAGCGGAGGGGGACTTGCGGCGTGGTTACCGTTGCCGTCCTGCTGCTGCCCGGACTGGGGCTGCTGTTGTTCACCATGACGTACCTGGAGGACCGGCTCTTCGGCGATCCGGAGCCGCCCCGGCATGCCCGGCGCCGGCATCTGCGGCTGATCCGGGGCGGCCGGGACACGGCTTCGCCGGCCCTGCGCGCCGAGCCGGCCGAGAAGGACCGGTCACCGGGTCGGCACGCCGCCTGACGTCGGGCTCCGGCGCGGCGCGGGGCGGGGAAGGCGCAGCTCGGGCACCCCGTAGGGTGTGAGAATGCCCGAGGTGACCGGAGCGGGGGGAAGGTGCCCCGCGGCTCGGGCCGGGAGAGTCGATGGACATGGACGAACAGCACGAGGGTGACGCCGAGTTCGTGACCTTCTGGCAGGAACGCCGGGTGTGCTTCCTGTCCACGCCGCGCGCCGACGGCACCCCGCACCTGGTCCCGGTCGGGGTGACGTACGACCACGCCACCCGCACGGCACGGGTCATCACGAGCCGGGGCACCGCGAAGGTGCGCAACGTCGAGCGGGCGGGCTCTCCCGTCGTCGCCGTCGGCCAGGTGGACGGCAGGCGCTGGTCCACGCTGGAGGGCGTGGCGACCGTGCGCCCCGACGCCGAGGCGGTCCGCGACGCGGAGGCCCGCTACGCGGCCCGCTACCGGCAGCCCCGGGCGAACCCGGAGCGGGTCGTCATCGAGATCGCCGTACGACGCTTCCTGGGCACGGTGCGCCCTCTCGCGAGGACGCCGGAGGCCTGAGGGGCCCCCGGCGGGTCCGTCACTCGCCCTGGACCGGTGCGCGGTGGCCGAGCCGGCCGGGCCACCACGCGACGGCGCCGATGTCGCGGGCGAGCGCCGGAACCAGCAGCGAGCGCACCACGAGCGTGTCCAGGAGCACGCCGAAGGCCACGATGAAGGCGATCTGCACCAGGAAGGCCAGCGGGATCACCCCGAGGGCGGCGAAGGTGGCGGCGAGCACGACACCGGCCGAGGTGATGACGCCACCGGTGGCGGTCAGCCCCCTCAGGATCCCCTCCCGCACGCCGTGCTCCAGCGACTCCTGCCGCACCCGGGACATGAGGAAGATGTTGTAGTCCACGCCGAGGGCGACGAGGAACACGAACCCGTACAGCGGGACGGAGGCGTCGGTGCCGCTGAACCCGAACACGTGAGCGAAGACGAGCGCCGAGACGCCCAGGGTGGCCACGAAGTTGAGGGCCACCGTCGCCACGAGCAGCAGCGGCATCAGCAGCGAGCGCAGCAGGGCGACGAGGATGACCAGGATGATGGCGAGGACGACGGGGACGATGAGCGTGCGGTCGTGCTCGGCGGTGCGCTGGGTGTCGTACTGCTGGGCGGTGTAGCCGCCGACGAGCGCGTCCGCGCCGGGCACGTCGTGGACGGCCGACCTGAGGCGGGCCACCGTGCTCTTGGCCGCGTCGCTGTCGGCCGGCGCCTGGAGCGTCGCGTCGATCCGCACCCGCCCGTCGACCACCTTCGGGTCGCCGCCTGAGGGGCGGCCGGAGGCGGTCACCGCGTCGGCGGAGGCCACGCCACGGGTGTCGCGGGCCGCCGCGAGGACGGGGTCGAGCCGGTCGGCGTCCGCGATGATCACGGCCGGGTTGCCGGAGCCGCCCGGGAAGTGCCGGGCCAGAGTCTGCTGGGCGGCGACCGAGGGGGCGTCGTTCACGAAGATTTCGTCGAGCGGTACGCCCTTGGAGGTCAGGGTGGGGGCGAAGGCGGCGCAGGCAAGCAGCGCGGCGAGGGAGATCGCCCAGATGCGGCGCGGGGTCCGGTCCACCCGCTCGGCGACGCGGTGCCACAGGCGGTGGCCGGCCTCCGGGTCACCGGCACGGACGGGCCTGGCCGGCCAGTAGGCGGCCCGGCCGAGCAGGACCAGGACGGCGGGCAGGAAGGTGAGCGTGCTCAGGACCGCGCAGACGATGCCGATGGCGCCGACCGGTCCGAGGGCGCGGTTGTTGGTCAGGTCGCTGAGCAGCAGCGCCAGCAGGCCCAGGGCGACGGTCGCCGCGCTGGCGACGACGGCTCCCCAGGAGGCGCGCAGCGCGGCGCGCACGGCGCCGATGCGGTCCGGATGGTGCGGCAGTTCCTCGCGGAAACGGGCGGTGAGCAGGAGCGCGTAGTCGGTGGCGGCGCCGATGACGAGGATGGAGAGGATGCCCTGGACCTGCCCGTCGACGCGGACGACGTCGCGGTCGGCGAGCGCGTAGACGACGGCGCAGGCCAGGCTCAGCGCGAACACGGCACTGATGATGATCACGAGCGGCAGCAGGACGCTGCGGTAGACGAGCAGCAGGATCACCAGCACCGTGACCAGTGCGACGCCGAGCAGCAGCCCGTCGATGCCCGAGAACGCGTCGGAGAGGTCGGCCTGGGAGGCGGCCGGTCCGGCGAGCTGTGCCCGGGTGCCCGGCACCTGCCCGGCGGCCTGCTCGATGTGCTCCAGGACGTCGGGCAGACGGTCGCCGAGGTCGGGTTCGACCTGGACGACGGCCTGGAGGGCCTCACCGTCGCGCGAGGGCACGGCGGGCGACGCGGCGCCGACGATCCCGGGCTCACCCTCCAGCCTCGCGACGGAACGGGTGGCCGCGTCCCCGTGAGCGGTGGCGGCACCGCCTCCGTCCGGGGTCCACACGACGATCACCGGAAGCGTCTCGTCCTGCTGGAAGGCCTTCTGCGCGTCGATGACCCGGGTGGACTCGGCGCTGCGGGGCAGGAAGGATGCCTGGTCGTTGGTGGCGACCTCGCCGAGCTTTCCCGCGTACGGGCCGAGCGTGCCGCCGATGCCGAGCCAGACGAGGAGCAGGACGAGGGGGATGAGCCGGCGGGCCCGGCGGGAGGGGTTGGCCATCGGTGTTCAGGTCTCCTGGTCCTCAGCGGCGCAGTATGGCTTGATCATAAACAATCTCAATGACTGAACTAGTTCGGGTCGCAGTCCGTGTCGTGCCATGCCTACTACTGCCCGGACCCGTCCGCCGGATGCGCCACGCGCCGGGCAGTCAGCGGTCGTCCGACCGCACCATGCCCAGCTCCTCGTTCATGGCCGCCAGGAAGCGCAGCACGACCGCCAGTTCGTCGTCGTCGAAGCGTGCGCGGGTGGCGGCCGCCGCGTCGGCCAGCGGACGGAAGTACGTCCGGGCCGCGGCGCGGGCGTCGGGCACCCAGTGCAGATGGACGACCCTGCGGTCGGCGCTCTCCCGGACCCGGCGCACGTGCCCCGCCCGCTCCAGCCGGTCCACGCACGCCGTCACCGCGCCCGAGGTGAGCCCCAGGTGCTCGCGCAGCCGCCCCGGCGTCATGGGCTCCCGCGCATCGAGGATCGCCGCGAGCGCCTGGACGTCGGTGGCGTGCAGGCCGTGGGTGCCGGCGAAGCCCTGCACGAGGCGGTTGATCTCGCCGTTCATCCGCCGCATCTGCACGGCCAGGGCCTGGAGGTCGCCCGCCTCGGGCCCGGTGCCGGTCCCCCGCTCGCGCGCGTACTGTCCGCGCTGGTTCGCTGTCGCCACGCGGTCAGCGTATAGAAGCCATCGCCCTCCCCGCGGGGCCGCCCGGGACGTCAGGTGAACGGGCCGTTCGGCGGGCGGGTGCCGGGGCTGTCGGGGCGCGCCGTGTGGTCAGGGTGACCGCGGCTGCGGCGGTCCTCCTTCATCTCCGCCTCGTACAGATGGTCGCGGCCCTCGGCGAGCCGGTCCACGGCCTCGCGTTCCAGTGCCTTGAACGCCTCGTAGTACGTCCGGTCGTACGCCTCGACGATCTGGAACGTCCAGTGGCCGGGGATGACGTTGCGTCCGAGGATCTCCCGCTCCACCCGTTCCGCCCACTCGGGGTGGCCCGCCTCACGCAACAATCGCACCGCGCGGTCCAGTTCCAGGTCGGCCGTGCCGGTGAGCTGGTGGAAAGAGAACAAGTGGCCCCGGGCGCGCTCGGTCGTCTCCAGCGCCTTGGACAGGGAGCCGAGGGCCGCCACCGTGCCGTCGCTGACGTCCTCGGGACGCTGGTGCGGGTCTTCCATGCGGGTGTTCTCCTTCCGGTCAGGCCAGCGGGTCGTGGCCCCAGTTCATGAGCGAGTACCGCCAGCGGGTGTCCTCGACGTCGCCCGAGGGGCGCTGGGCCAGGTGGCGGCGGATGTAGCCGACGACCTTGCGCATGTGCCGGTGGTCGTCGTCCGAGAGGTCGCCCTTCTTCGTCCGCAGGATGTCCACGATGCGGCGTCCGGAGGCGTGCCCGGTGGACTCGCCACCGTCCTTGTGCTGTCCGGCGTCCTTGGAGCGGTCGGAGGCCAGCCACTTCTCCAGGTCGGCCGCCGTCATGTTGACCAATTCGCGGAACTCGTCCCAGATCTCCTCGCGCTCATCGGCGTCCACGGCGCCTCACTTCTTCTTGAGCGCGGACGGTTTGTGCACCGCGGACTTACCCGACTTGTCGCTGCGGACCTGGTACTGCGGGTCGTCGGAGGAGGCGTCGACGGTGCGGCCCGCGGCCTCGGTCCGTTCAGTGATCTCCTTCTCCACCTCGCCCTCGGTCTCGGTGCCGTGGGTGCTCCAGGCGACCTTGTCACCCTTGCGGAGTTCGTCGTCGTCGCGCTTCGTCGCCATCTCGGTGCTCCTTCGCTCGCGGATCGCTCGGGGCGGAGGGGAGGAGGCCTCGCCTGCAGCCGCCTCCAACAGCCTGAGCCCCGTGCGCGGGTCACACCACTCGGGGGAGGCCACGGGGCCGTCCTGCACCGGCCGGGCCCGGCGGGCCCGGGTCCCCCACGGGGGCGCCGAAACCGTCGTTCACGACCGAACTATCCTGGCCCAGGTGCCGCCGTCCACCGCCTCACCCTCGTCGCCGCCGTTCCCGGAGCAGCCCGTTGAACACCAGCACAGCCACCCCGGACAGCTACTACGAGCGCATCGACGAGCACCGCTACAAGCCCACCCCGCACGCGGGTGGCGCGTGGAGCGCGGACGAGCAGCACTTCAGCCCGCTCGGTGGCCTGATCGTCCACGCCTTGGACCGCCATCTGACCGGACGTGCCGGTGCGGCCATGTCGCTGAGCCGGATCAGCTTCGACATCCTCGGCCGCCCGGCGCTGGACGAGTGCGAGATACGGGTGGAGACCCTCCGGCCCGGCCGCACCATCGAGCTGGTCGAGGCGACCGTGTGCATCGCGGGCCGCTCGGTGACGCGGGCAAGGGCCTGGCTGCTCGCCGACGTGGACACGGAAGCGGTCGCCGCGGGCGCTGCGCCCCCGCTCGCCCCGCCGCAGGATCTCGTACCCTGGCCCATGGCAGCCCAGTGGCCCGGCGGCTACATCGCCTCACTGGACGTGCGCCCGCTCGCCCCGCCCCGACCGGGCCGCACCACCGCCTGGGTCTCCACCGGCCTCGACCTGGTCGCCGGCGAGGCGGCGAGCCCGCTGGCGTCCTACGTGACGCTGGTCGACACGGCCAACGGGATCGCGGTGCGGCAGTCGCCCGCGGAGTGGATGTTCCCGAACGTCGACCTGACCTTGCACCTGCACCGAGCGCCGCGCGGACGCTGGACGGGCCTGGACACCACCGTGGTCTTCGGCCCCACCGGCCAGGGCATCACCAGCACTGTGCTGCACGACCTGGACGGCCCCGTGGGCAACGCCCAGCAGATGCTCACCGTCCGCCCGCAGCCGTGAGTGAGGGGGCCGGGGTCGACGCGGGACGTCGTCTCAAGCCCTGGCCCGCGGGCGGGTCGGCGACAACGCCCTCCAGCATGCCGGTGGCCTGGCCGACCTCGATCGGGTAGGCGTCCGGGGCACGCAGGCAGCAGCGGATCTCGGCCTTCCGGCAGATCGGCGTCGTGAGGAACTCGGCGTCCAGCACGCTCCATTCGCGGTACCAGCGCTCGATGTCGGCGACCCGGAGGTCGAGGAAGCCGGTGGCCTTGCCCGCATCGGAGGGCGGCCCCGGCGTGACGTCGGGTTCGTCCGGGGTCGGTTCGCCGCTCGGGGTCACCGACTCGGGTGCCGGCAGGTCTTCGCGGCGCATTCTTTTCGCGTCCCCACGCTCGGTGACGGGTCCCCTCCGTGGTGGGCCCCGGCCGCCGCCGTACCCAAAAGACGATCATCCGGCCGGTGGATCGCGGTACCGAAGTGCGAGGCCCTTCACCCTTGAACCGAGCCGGACGGCACCTCGCGGCCACCGGCCCGGCGGGCGGAGCCGGCCGACGCGCGCAGCCTGCGGCCACGCCCGGTGAGGCCCCATGGCTTGAGGAGCGAGAGCACCGTCATGAAGACGTAGGCGGACAGGGAGACGACCGGCCCGAACAGTACGTCACCGGCGTCGGGGAGCGGTCCGCCCGCGGCGACCTCGGTCACCGCCGCGTTCACCCCGGGGCGCAGCGCGAAGACGGTGGCGGTCGTCGTCGCCAGCGTGAGCCAGAACTTCGTGAACACCCAGCGGTGCCGGGCCAGCCCCCAGGGGGTCCCCAGGGCCAGTACCGCACCGCTGACGAGGGTGAGGAGGGCGAGCGGGAGCAGGAGCCAGTCGGCGAAGAGCTTCATGGCACGGACACCGGCCTCCACGGCCACCGGGGAGGCGGTGGTGGCGGCGGTGACTCCGAGCGCCAGCAGCCCGAGCGAGAGCCCTAGTCAGCCGGCGGAGGCGACGACATGGACGACGAGGAAGGCCCGGCGTGCGGGGCGGCTGAGTTCCACACCACCCACGCTGCCGGGCGACGGCCGCCGGGGCGTCCCACGACGGGAGTAACCGCGAGTACCGACGGAGGCGTACGCCACGGTCGGCGTCGTACGCCCGCGTGACCGTGCCGTGCCGGTCGGCAAAGTGACCGGGAGGACAAGGAGAAGCGTCTCCCGCATTAACCAGATATTGCGGAATGCATAATGCTGCGCGATTCCGTTCGACCCGGCACGAAAAAGCTCCGGATCCCTACGGAGAACACCTGGAGATCATTATTCTGGGACCGCTTCGCCGAGGTGGCGCAGCCGCTGCCGACGCGTCCGGGGAGGGGCGCGGACGCGGTCGTTGGGGGGCAGAGAATTCCGGGGATCACGTCGCCGCGCGCGGGTTGCGATTACCGCCCGCACGGCGCGGGCCCTTTCCTCGCCGCCCCGATTCCATGTGAAGAAAGCCGAGGAATTCCCGTGAGACGCATGACCTCCGTCGTTCTGTCCCTCAGCGCCCTGCTGGCGGTCTCCGCCCTGTCCGCTCCGGCGGCCGCGGCGGCTCCGTCGGCCGACCGGCCGGCCGGCGTGCCCGCCGGCTGGGAGGCGGTTGACGCCGCCGACCTGGCGCGCATCGGCGAGGAGGCGGACGCGCGGCGGGCGCCGCTCGCCGCGGAGGACGCGGCCGCCGAGCCCGAGCTGCTGGCCGTGGAGTCGGTCGCCAACGGGCGGTTCGCGGCCACCGAGGTGAACTACGCCGCCCCGAACACCGGTGTCCTGCGGGCCCGTTCGACCGAGTTCGGCGGCTCCTGGGAGAGCTTCGCCTTCGAGTGGGACGAGACCACCCAGACGTACGCCCTGAAGTCCCTGGCGAACAACCGCTACGTGGCGGTGGAGAAGAACTACACGGGCAGCGCGCAGAACGTGCTGCGCGCCCGTTCCACGAGCGTGGGCGGCTGGGAGCGGTTCGTCCTGTACTACAGCGAGAGCCTGGACCGCTACGCGCTCCAGTCCACGCTGAACGGTCTCTTCGTGACCATGGAGAACAGCTACACCGGGACGCTCCAGTACGCGCTGCGCGCCCGCTCCGCCGACATCACCGGTTCCTGGGAGGAGTTCGTCCTGCACCCGCTCGCCGCCTGATGAGACGGACCGGCCGGTCCGCCGGTGCCCGCCACGGGGCACCGGCGGGCCGGCCGGCGTCAGACCGTGGGTGCCGCCCGTACGGTGATGCCGTTCCGCTCGGGCAGCGCGGCCGTCACCCCGTCCCCGGGCACCAGCGCGGTGGACGCCGGCGACGAACTGCTCCGTCACATCGCTGCCCGTGTCCTCCACGACGCGCGCGGTGCCGTCCAGGGCGTCGTGTCCGTCGCCGCCCACCAGTCCCGCGGGCCGCCGCGGCGTGGCGAGCCCGCCCGCGACCTCCGGACAGAAGGACACGACCGCGCGGCCTGCCACCGCGTCCTCGACCTCCCGCGACGCCCTGTGGCGACCGTCGAACCGGCAGGGCACCCCGCGCAGACACGCACTGACCAGGATCGCTTCCATGCCGTCACTCCACGACCCCGCCCTCGGCCGCCCCCGTGCGCCCGCCGACCCACTTCGGCGTCACGGACGCGGGGCGCGCGGGGTGTGGGTCTCGCCGCGCGCCTTCATCACCGCCTTGTTCAGCACCCACAGCGCGATGCCGATGGCCAGCAGCACGCCGGCCCGGATGTAGACGTCCGCGGGCCGGTCGGACAGCGGGCTGGCCAGGATCAGGGAGGTGATCGCGCCCAGCACCGGCAGGACGGTCGGCGTACGGAAGTGCTTGTGCTCGACCCGGTCGCGGCGGAGCACCAGAACGGCGATGTTGACGACGGCGAAGACGCACAGGAGCAGGAAGGCCGTGGTGTCGCCGAGGCCCGCGATCTCCCCGGTGGAGACCAGGCCGACAGCGAGGAGCGAGACGAAGACGATGCCGACGACGGGCGTGCGGCGCCGCGGGAGGACCCTGCCCAGGGCGCGGGGCAGGATGCGTTCGTTCGCCATGCCGTAGCAGAGCCGGGACGCCATCATGATGTTGATCAGCGCCGAGTTGGTGACCGCGAACAAGGCGATCAGCGCGAAGAGTTTCGGCGGGAAGTCCAGCCCGCCGGCCCTGACCACCTCCAGCAACGGGCCGCTGGAGCCCTCCAGGACGCGGTAGTCGACGAGCAGCGAGGAGACCAGTGCGACCAGGACGTAGATGGTCCCGGTGACGGCGACGCCGGTGAAGATGGCGCGCGGGAAGGTGCGCACCGGGTCCTTGGTCTCCTCGGCCATGTTGACGGAGTCCTCGAAGCCGACGAAGGCGAAGAAGCCGAGGGCCGTGGCCCCCAGCACGCTGGTGATCAGCGCGTAGCCGGTGCCGCCCGCCTGGAACTCGCCGAGCCGGGAGGGCTCGCCCTCGCCGGTGAGGACCGCCCAGGCGCCGACGACGAGGATGACGAACAGGCCGGTGAGTTCGACCAGGGTGAGGACCACGTTCGTCTTCACCGACTCGGACACGCCGCGCAGGTTGAGCGCCGAGAGAGCGAGGATGAAGAGGATCGCGACGAGGGTGGGCGGGAAGAGGTCCGTGAACTCGCCGAGGTAGTCGCCGCTGAAGGCGCGGGCCGCCGCGCTCGCCGACGACAGCCCCGAGCACACGACCATGAAGGCGACGATGAAGGTGAGGAACGGGACCTGGAACGCCTTCTGGGTGTACAGCGCGGCCCCGGCCGCCTTCGGGTACTTGCCGACGAGTTCGACGTACGAGGCCGCCGTCAGGATGGCCACGACGAAGCCGATGACGAACGGCAGCCACAGCGCCCCGCCGACCTTGCCCGCGACCTGACCGGTGGTGGCGTAGATGCCGGTACCGAGGATGTCGCCGACCACGAAGAGGATCAGCAGCTTGGGTCCGATGGCCCGGTGCAGCGGGGTGTCATCGGCACCCTCCGGCACGGCAGTGGCTTCCCTTCCGCCTCTGGCCACGGACGCTCCCCCCCTGAGGTGTTCGGCGTTGAACAACCTGTCACTGCCCGGTGATCCGGCGGAACATGCCCTCGCATACTGCAATCGGAAGCACCCGCACCGTGCCGGGCACCGGCCCCTAGCCCTCGAACCCGTGACCCGGGTGGTGGAATGTTCAACTACCTGGAACGGTTGGAGTGCGTCGAAGGAGGTCACCAGTGGACACGACGTACTACGACCACGGAACGCCGGCGGAGCGCTGGGAGCGCGCGAGGATGTTCTTCGACGCCAAGGACTACGCCGCCGCCGCGCGCGTCCTGAGCGGGCTGGTCGAGGAAGTGCCCGAGCAGACCGGGCCGCGGCTGCTGCTGGCGCGCGCCTACTACCACTCGGCCCAACTGCGGCGCGCGGAGGCCGAGCTGAGGTCCCTGCTGGAGAGGGACCCCGTCGAGCAGTACGCCCGGCTCATGCTGGGGCGCACGCTCGAACGGCAGGGACGGCAGGAGGAGGCCGACGCGCAGCTGCGGATCGCCGCCGCCCTGTCGGGCGACTTCGCGGGGCTCTGAGCGGCCACCCCGCGTGAGCGGTGAGCGGTAAGTACGGTGGCGGTCCGGGCGGGGACCGCTTTCCCGCCCGCCGCTCACCGCTTCGCCGTGCCGCTCACTTCTTCACCGTGGCACCCCTCGGGTGCGTCCGCCGCCCCCGCCGGTGGGCGACCTCGCCGAGTACGACGTCGGTGGTGACGAACGCGGCCAGGGGGATGCCGAGCAGCGGCACGAAGTAGCCGAGGACGGCGACCGCCGCCAGCAGCGGGACGAGGAGCGTGGGCGGGACCTGCTGCCACGCGCCGCGCGGGACGGGGCGGCCGAAGGCGGAACCCCGGCCGCGCTGCCACCACATGCGGTAACCCCAGACGATGAGCAGGATCAGGGAGGCGGCCAGCAGCATCAGGGCGATCTGGTTGGGCAGACCGAACAGGCTGCCGGTGTGCAGGTCGATGCCCCAGCGGCTGAGCTTGGCGAGCACCGGGTAGTCGGCGAAGCGGAGTACGTCGGTCACCTGGCCGGTCGCTGGGTCCACGGCGACCGAGTCCTGCTTCTCGGGCCAGCTGCGCTGCACCTGCTGGACGACGTACGCGGAGGAGGCATCGGCGGGCGGGACGATCTCCACGGGGTCGCCCAGGCCCTCGGCGCGCGCGGCCGCCAGGACCTTGTCGAGGCCGACTCCGTGCCCGGCGTCCCCGCCGGCGCCCGACGCCGCGCCGTGGCCCGCGTGCTCGCCGCCCCCGACGGCCGACGCCGACACGGACGGGGTGGTCTGGCCGAGCGAGACGCGCAGGTCCGCGATGTTCGCCCCGGCGTACGTGGACCAGGTGAGGCCGGTCGCCGACAGGAACACGAACCCGGCCGCCACCCAGGCGCCGACCGTGCCGTGCAGGCCCAGGGTGCGGCGCCGGCCACTGGTGCCGCGCAGCTTGCGCCGGGCCCGGCGGCGGGAGAACCACAGCACCAGGCCGCCGCCCGCGATCACCCACAGCCAGCTGGCGGCGAACTCGCTGTACAGGCGGCCCGGTTCGCCCAGGTGCAGGTCCCGGTGGAACTCGTCGATCCAGGTGCGCAGGGGCAGCGCGCCGGTCGAGCCGTACTGTTCGAGGGCGCCGCGCACCTTCGCGGTGTACGGATCGACGAATACCGCGAGCGTGTGGTCCGGGTCCACGCCCTCGACGCCGGACAGCAGCACCCTGGTGGTGGCGTCGGCCTCGGGCGAGGGGCGTACGGCGGACACCGTGCCCTCGGGATGCGCCTGCCGGGCCGCGGCGACCTGCTCGGAGATCGGCAGCTTGCGCTCGCCCACGTCGGGGACGGTCAGTTCGTGCGCGTAGACCATCTTCTCCGCCTGGAACGAGGCGGCGTACAGGAGCCCGGTGACCGCCGCCACCAGCAGGAAGGGGGCCACGAACAGGCCGGCGTAGAAGTGCAGGCGCAGGACGAGCGGGCGCAGCGTGGACCATCCGCCGGGTCTCGGAGGCGGGGACCCCGCTCCTGGTGCCTCTTCCGTGGAGGTCGGGGACGTGGTCGTCATCGATGGCGCTCCGGGGCGTCGTGGGGGACGGGGTGGTCCCAGTGGTCGGGACCGGAGAGCGTGAGGTTCCCGACCTCTGAAGTGGCGTACGTCACACGCCGGGGAGTGAGGGGGCGTGCGTCATGGAATCCTGGCGTGATGGGAACTCCGAGTGATCGCACACCTCTTGCCGAGCGCGTCGATGAACTGCTCGCCGTCGGTGGGCCGCTGCCGATCGTCGAGGCCGGTGATCCGGTGCTGCGGCGCGTGGCCGAGCCGTTCGACGGGCAGTTGGCGCCGCCGCTGCTGACACGGTTCGTCGCGGCGCTGCGCCTGACCATGCACGCGGCGCCGGGTGTCGGTCTGGCGGCGCCCCAGGTGGGAGTGGGGCTGAGGATCGCGGTGATCGAGGATCCGGCGCCGGTGCCGGAGGAGGTGCGGGTGGCGCGGGGGCGGGTGGCGCAGCCGTTCCGGGTGCTGGTGAATCCGGCGTACGAGCCCGTCGGGGACGGACGGGCCGCGTTCTTCGAGGGCTGTCTGAGCGTGCCGGGCTGGCAGGCGGTGGTGGCGCGGCACGCCGAGGTGCGGCTGCGGGCGCGGGACGAGCACGGGCGTGCGGTGGACGAGGTGTTCGCGGGGTGGCCGGCGCGGATCGTGCAGCACGAGACGGATCATCTCGACGGTGTGCTGTATCTGGACCGGGCGGAGACGCGGTCGCTGGCGTCGTCGCGGGCGATGGCTGAGTTGTGGGGGCAGGTCACGCCGGAGCGGGCGGCGGCTGCCCTGGGCTTCGGGCTGCCCGACCCGGCCTAGCGAGGTGCGGCCGGGGGGCGTCGCGGGGTGCCGCTGCGCCCACCCTCCCCATCGCCCAGCAGTACGACCGCCCGCCGCCACGGGCGGGACGGCGGGTGCCCCCGGCTGCGCGGATCAGGGCGGCTGCGGGTCGTCAGTTGTCGCGATAGGCCTCCAGCAGGCGTAGCCAGACCTCGCTGATCGTCGGGTAGGACGGGACCGCGTGCCACAGGCGGCCGATCGGTACCTGGCCGGCGACGGCGACGGTCGCGGAGTGGATCAGTTCGCCGACGCCGGGACCCACGAAGGTGACGCCTCGGACGATCTCGTCCTCCAGGTCGACGACCATCCGGGCGCGCCCCCTGTAGCCGTCGCCGTAGAGGCTCGCGCCGGCCACCGTCGCGAGGTCGACGTCCACGGCGCGGACACGGTGCCCCGCCCGCTCGGCCTCGGCCAGGGAGAGACCGACGGACGCCGCCTCGGGGTCGGTGAACACCACCTGGGGCACGGCATCGTGGTCGGCGGTCGCTGCGTGCGCGCCCCACCGGCCGGACTCCAGGTCCGGGTCCCCGGAGGCACGCGCGGCGATGGCTGCGCCCGCGATGCGGGCCTGGTACTTGCCCTGGTGCGTGAGCAGGGCGCGGTGGTTGACGTCGCCGACGGCGTAGAGCCAGTCGTGGCCCTCGACCCGGAGGCTGTCGTCGACGGAGAGCCAGGAACCGGGCTCCAGGCCGACGGTCTCCAGGCCGATGTCACAGGTGCGGGGCACGCGGCCGGTGGCGAAGAGGATCTCGTCCGCCTCGACGCGGTCGCCGGCGTCCGTGACGGCGACGACGGTGCCGTTCTCACGGGTCACGGACTCCACGGACGTGCCGGTGCGGATGTCGACGCCGGCCGCGGTGAGCGCGTCCGCGACCAGCTCCCCGGCGAACGGCTCCATGCGGGCGAGCAGACCGTCGTCGCCGCGCACCAGGAGCGTCACCCTGGAACCGAGGGCCTGCCAGGCCGTGGCCATCTCGACGGCGACGACCCCGCCGCCGACCACGATGAGCCTGCCGGGCGCGCTCTCGGCGGCGGTGGCCTCCCGGCTGGTCCAGGGGCGCACCTCGGCGAGTCCGGGCAGGTTCGGCAGGGCGGCGCCGCTGCCGGTGCAGACGGCGACGGCGTGCCGGGCGGCCAGCACCCGGCGGGTGCCGTCGGGCGCCGCCACCTCGACCGTGCGCGGGCCGGCGAGCCGCCCCTGTCCGCGGTACAGGTCGGCCCCGATGCCCTCGACCCACTGGACCTGGCCGTCGTCCTTCCAGTGGTTGGTGAACTCGTCGCGGCGGCCGAGGACCGCCGCGGTGTCCAGGGGCTCTCGCACCGCCCCGCTCAGGCCGGGCAGGCGGCGGGCGTCCGCGCGGGCGATGACGGGGCGCAGCAGGGCCTTGCTGGGCATGCACGCCCAGTAGGAGCATTCACCGCCGACCAGTTCGCTCTCCACGATCGCGGTGGTCAGCCCGGCCGCGCGGGTGCGGTCGGCGACGTTCTCCCCCACGGGGCCCGCACCGATCACGACGACGTCGTACGCGATGGAATCCGTTTGCGTCATGGGGTCAGTCTGGTGGGTGGTGTGCGACGTGGCCACATGGGTACGTGCGCGGAATACCCACCAGGTCGGCAGTGTTGTGCCGACGGCTTACGCCCCGAACCCAGGAAGAGGGATCACCCATGACCAGCACCGTGGAGCTCACCAAGGAGAACTTCGACCAGACGGTCACGGACAATGAGTTCGTCCTGATCGACTTCTGGGCGTCGTGGTGCGGTCCGTGCAAGCAGTTCGCGCCGGTCTACGAGAGGGCGGCCGAGGCCAACCCCGACCTCGTGTTCGGCAAGGTGGACACCGAGGCGCAGCCGGAGCTGGCCCAGGCCTTCGGCATCCAGTCGATTCCGACGCTGATGATCGTCCGGGACCAGGTGGCCGTGTTCGCGCAGCCGGGTGCGCTGCCCGAGGAGGCGCTGACGGACGTGATCGGTCAGGCCCGTCGGCTGGACATGGACGAGGTCCGCAAGGCGGTCGCCGAGCAGCAGGCGCAGGCCGGACCGGAGGGCAAGTAGGCGGTCCCTCCGCCCGTCAGCTCGACTCCCGGTGCACCACCGCCGCGCCCAGCACCTCGTGCCGCTCGGGCGCGGTGCCGGGGTCGTGGACCGCGCGGTCGACCAGCGCGGCCAGGTCGCGGCCGGAGGGCAGCTCCAGGTGGACGGTGCTGAGGCGGGGCCGCAGCAGACGTCCCAGCATCAGGTCGTCGGCGCCGATCACGGCGGTGTCGGCGGGCACGCGGACGCCCTCGTCCTGCAGGGCACGCATCAGCAGCATCGCGTACTCGTCGTTGTACGCGAAAACGGCGTCGAGACCGAGTGAGTCCCAGCGGGCGGCCAGCCGGGCGGCGGCTCGTTCGTCGTAGGCGAGGGGCAGCTCGGTGACGGTGGCGTCGGTGTCGCGCACCGCCCGGCGGGCACCGGCCAGGCGTGGTGCCGAGAAGATCTTCAGGCCGTCCTCCACGGGCACGACGACGCCGATCCTGCGGCGTCCGCGGTCGTGGAGGTGGCGGACCGCGCTGTGCCCGACGATCGCGTGGTCCATGAGCAGGGCGTGCGCCCCGTCGACGGCCTCGTGGCCGAGGGTGACGACCGCGCGGGCGCCCGCGCGTTTGAGGATCTCCACCCCCTGCGGCCCCGGTCCGGAGCCGGGTACGAGTACGGCGACCGGCCGCAGTTCCGCCCAGGCACGGGCCGCTTCGTCGCCGCGCAGACCGACGCTGCCGTACTGCACGACGGTGTACTCGAGGCGGCCGAGGGCCCCCGTGAGTTCGTCGAGGAAGCGGCTGTAGAGGGGGCCGGCCGGGAAGGACGGCGCGGGCATCAGGACGGTTCGGCTGTGCCCGGCACGCAGGGAGCGGGCGGCCGCGTGGGGGACGTACCCCAGTTCCCTCGCGGCGTCGTGGACGCGGCGGCGGGTGGGCTCGCTGATCCGGACGGCGCTGGTGTTGTTGAGGACGTAGGAGACGGTCGCGCGCGAGACGCCGGCCAGGCGGGCCACATCGGCGCTCGTGGGGACGGAGCGCGGTGCCGGGGGCTCGGGGGCGGGCGGTTTCGGTATCTGCACCATGACGTACGGCATCTTGGCAGAGGCCGGGTGCGGCGCGCCGCGCGGGTCGGCACCGTCCCGCCCGGACGAATTCTCCACCGGCGCGAGGGGGTTGGCCGTCGCCTCAGGCCGGGCGCTCGGTGCGGGTCACCCGTGCGACCAGGTCCAGCCAGCCGGCCCGCAGACGCTCCGGGGGCATCCCGCACTGCTCGGTGAGGTGGTGGACCAGGGCGGCGTCGAGGTAGGCCAGCAGGGTGTGGGAGAGCAGTTCGCTGTCCGCGTCCGGGACCGCCTGCCGCAGCAGCAGCGCCACGTGGCCGCGCAGGAAGCGGCGCGGTGCGGAGGTGTACCGGCGTTCCGCGCTCGGCTCGGCGGCCAGTTGCAGTTCGAGTTCGTCGATGGAGCGGCGCAGCATCGCGCAGCCGAAGGCGCGCAGCCGCTCGACGGGCGGGGCCCCGGGGCCCAGGGGCGGCGGGCCGCCGAGGAGCGCGGCCTGGAACTTCTTCTCGGAGTGGTCGAGGAGCGCCATGAGCAGGCCGGTGCGGTCGCCGAAGCGGCGGAAGACCGTGCCCTTGCCCACCGAGGCCGCCGCGGCCACCGCCTCCATCGTGACGGCGGCGGCGCCGTGCTCGGCGACCAGCCGTGCGGCGGCCTCCAGCAGTCGGGCCCGATTGCGCGCGGCGTCGGCGCGCAGGCAGGGCTCGTCCTCCTCGATCCCCGTGCCGAGTTGCAGCAATTCGGGCGGGCCGACGGTCTCCTCGGGCTTCGGGAAGGGCGGCGGGACGGCGGACATGAGGCCAGCGTAAAGCATCGGGAAGGAAACTGGACCGCGGTCCGTTTGAGATGTTAGAAATTAAACGGACCCCGGTCCGGATCGTTACGGCAGTGTTTCAGCAGCGCCTGCCCGCGCAGCGCCTGCTCCGTCAGTGGGAGTACTCATGTCTGTCCGCATCCTTGCGCTCATCGGCAGCCTTCGCGCCGGTTCGCACAACCGCCAGCTCGCCGAGGCGGCCGCCAAGTTCGCACCGGAGGGTGCCGAGGTTCAGGTGTTCGAGGGGCTCGCCGACATCCCCTTCTACAACGAGGACATCGACGTCGAGGGCAGCGTCCCGGCCGCCGCCGTGAAGCTGCGCGAGGCCGCCCAGGCCGCCGACGCCTTCCTGTGGTTCTCGCCCGAGTACAACGGCACCATCCCGGCCGTCCTGAAGAACGCCATCGACTGGCTGTCCCGTCCGTACGGCGCGGGCGCGCTCTCCGGCAAGCCGGCCGCCGTCGTCGGCACCGCCTTCGGCCAGTACGGCGGCGTGTGGGCGCAGGACGACACCCGCAAGGCCGTGGGCATCGCCGGCGGCAAGGTGATCGAGGACATCAAGCTGTCCATCCCCGGTTCGGTGACCCGTTTCGCCGAGACCCACCCGGCCGACGACGCCGAGGTCGCCGCCCAGCTGACCGAGGTCGTCGCCCGCCTGTACGGCCACGCCGGCGACGCCGTCGCCGCCTGACGGCAGCGCCGCACACCCACGGGACCGGAGCCGCGTACGGCTCCGGTCCCGACGTGCGTCAGACGACCGCCGTGGCGGCCAGCGTACGGAGCTCCTCCATCGCCGCCACCACCGCCGGGCGCCGGTGTCCACCACGGCGGGTACAGGTCAGCAGCTTGCGGTGCGGCCTGCCGTCGCAGGGCACCCGCACGATCGGCAGCCGCGGGGTCAGCCGGGCAAGCCTCGGGACCAGCGCGACGCCGAGTCCGTGGGCGACCAGGTGGGCGGTCACGTTCCAGTCCCGCGCGAGATGGACCACGTCGGGCGTGAACCCGGCGGCGCCGCACGCCGAAATCACGTGCGTCCGGCAAGGGCTGTCGGCCATGGGGGCGATCCAGGGCTCGTGCGCGACATCGGCGAGGTCGACACCGTCCCGTCCGGCCAGCGGATGGCTCTCCTGGACGACCAGGTCGAACGGGTCGTCCAGGAGCGGCCGCTGATCGAAGCGCGCGTCCGCGGCCGGCGGGTTGGCCGGGGTGGCCTCCACCACCGCCACATCCGCCTCCCCCTCGAAGAGCAGGTCGAAGCTCTCCACCACCTCGACCTCCCTGATCAGGACCGACAACCGCGGATGCCGCTCACGCAGGCGCGCGGCCATCGGCGCCAGCAGCACCGCGACGGCCACCGAGAGCCCCGCCACCCGCAGCGGCCCGGCCGGCACCCCCTCCCCCGCCCGCAGATCGAGCTCCGCCTCGTCCCAGCGGGCCTCGATGGCGTCGGCGTGCGCCAGTAGGCTCTCGGCGGCCGGGGTCAGCCGCACACCCCGCCCCTGCGGCTCCAGCAGGTCGACGCCCAGGTCGCGGGCGAGCGACCGGATCTGCTGGGAAGCGGCGGAGGGCGTGAAGTGCAGGGCGCGGGCCGCGGCGGTGACCGTGCCGTAGTGGGAGACGGCCCTGAGGACGTGCAGCCTGCGCAGGTCAATCATGAAGTTCACGCTTCACGGTCGAGTCCGTAAAGTCAACCTGGACGTGAACGGACTCGGGGCCGCACCCTTGCAGTGACGGGACGGTGATCACGCGCCGCGCACCGGCCGTCCGACGCACCGCCCCACGCGGCACCCCCGACACACACGAGGAGAAGCCATGTCCAGCACGACCGGTGTCGCCTGCCCGCACTGCGGGTGGCCCGACGGTGCCGAGCCCTTCCAGGTACTGTCCGCGCACCACACCGCGGCGGGCGGCACCCTGTGGACCCGGTGCGCCTGCGGCTCGCTGCAGGCCCGCGTCGTCGACGGCCACGGCACCCGCGTCATCTCCCGCGGCAGGCCCACCCCGGCGGGCTGCTGAGGCGCCTGCGCGCCGGGGCCGCGACCCCGGCGCGTCGAAGCGGGCGAACACCCGGAGGGCGACCCTGACACCTGCGAGGTTCGACCACGGCATCGCCGGCTGCAGCAACAACACCGACCGGACCATCACCTTCCGCGCCGAGGTGGTCTGCGGATGGGCGCCGGACGTGTCCGGCCAGTGGGTGACGCTGGCACCCGGGCAGTACGGGGAGTCCTCGGGTGTCTGCGCGATCTACAGCTCGGGGGTCGGCAGCGTGGGCTGGACCATCCAGTAGGCGCTGGTCACACGTTCCGCTCCTCCTGCTTCCTCGCGGCCACCAGGCTGGTCACCGTGGTGACCGCGAGGACGAGCACGATGAAGCCCAGGGAGAACGGGATGCTGATCTCGGGGACGTGGACCCCGGACTCGTGCAGGGCGTGCAGCACCAGCTTCACGCCGATGAAGCCCAGGATGATCGACAGCCCGTAGGAGAGGTGGACCAGCTTCTTCAGCAGGCCGCCGATGAGGAAGTACAGCTGGCGCAGACCCATCAGGGCGAAGGCGTTGGCCGTGAAGACGATGTACGGGTCCTGGGTCAGGCCGTAGATCGCGGGGATGGAGTCCAGGGCGAAGAGGACGTCGGTGGAGCCGATCGCCAGCATCACGACCAGCATCGGCGTCATGACGCGCTTGCCGTTCTCCTCGATCCACAGCTTGGTGCCGTGATAGCGGTCGGCGACGCCGAAACGGTGCTCGATCGACTTGAGCAGCTTGTTCTCCTCGTACTCCTCGTCGTGCCCGCCCTTGCGGGCGTCCTGGACGAGCTTCCAGGCGGTCCAGATCAGGAAGGCGCCGAAGATGTAGAAGACCCAGGAGAAGGCCGAGGTGATCGCCGCGCCGGCCGCGATGAACGCGGCGCGCAGTACCAGGGCCACGATGACGCCCACCATCAGCACCCGCTGCTGATACTGCGAGGGCACCGCGAACTTCGCCATGATCAGGACGAAGACGAAGAGGTTGTCGACGCTGAGCGACTTCTCGGTGACGTACCCGGCGAAGAACTCGCCGGCCGGAGCGCCGCCGGCGGCCGCCAGCAGCCCCACACCGAACAGACAGGCCAGGACCACCCAGACGGCCGTCCAGATCCCCGCCTCCCGGATCGACACGTCGTGCGGCTTGCGGCCGATGAAGAAGTCGGCGGCGACGAGGACGCACAGGCCCGCGACGGTCAGCAGCCAGACCGTGAGCGATACGTTCACTGGTGCTCCTGATGCGGTGGGGACGGACGCGGTGCGGGGGGCGGGGTCACGAACGGGTTCTTCGTCAGGGTGTTTCCGCGAGACGGCACAGGCAACCCGGCACCGTGCCCGATCTGCGGGATCGGCGCACCGAGGCCGGCGGGCCGGCCCATCGCGACCTGACGGGAGCCCCCGGATGACCACTGCCCCCTCCCATCCGCACCCCGCCCGGCCGGGTCCACGCATCGGCGTGCTCGGTTCCTACGGCGGCTTCAACACCGGCGACGAGGCGATCCTCACCTGCGTCCTGAGCTGCCTGCGCGCCCAGCGGCCCGACGCGCGCCTCGTCGTCATGAGCCGCAACGCGGAGCACACCCGCGCCCATCACCCGGACGCCGACGAGGTGGTGCCCTGGGAGGGCGTCAGCCGCAACCACGTCCTGGACGTGCTGCCCGGCCTGGACCTGCTGGTACTGGGCGGCGGCGGGATCCTCTACGACGGCGAGGCGAGGCGCTACCTGCGGCTGGTGCGGGCCGCGCAGACCCGCTCCGTGCCCACCTTCGCCTACGCGGTCGGCGCCGGGCCGCTGACGGAGGCGGAGGACCGGGAAGCGGTGCGCACCGTGCTCGCGGACATGGACGACGTCGTGGTGCGGGACGAGGAGTCCCGGCTGGTGCTGGAGGAGGTCGGCCTGGAGCGCGAGGTCACGGTCACCGCGGACCCGGCCCTGCTGCTGGGGCCCGAACCGTTCACCGAGACCATGATGCGCGACGAGGGCATCCCCGCCGGCGCCCGGCTGGTGGGGATGTCGGTGCGCGAACCGGGCCGGGCCGCCGAGAAACTGGACGAGGGCGACTACCACGCGCTGCTCGCCGACGTCGCCGACTTCCTCGTGCGGCGGCTGGACGCGCACGTGGTGTTCCTGCCGATGGAGCGGCACGACGTACGGCACGCGCACGCCGTGCTGTCCCACATGACGGCGCCGGACAAGGGCCGGATCCTGCACGGCGACTACAGCCCCGGGCAGGTCCTCGGCTTCACGCGCCACCTGGACGTGGCCGTCGGCATGCGGCTGCACTTCGTGATCTTCGCGGCGCTCAGCGGTGTGCCGGTGCTGCCGCTGCCCTACTCCGGCAAGGTCTTCGACTTCGCGCGCCGGCTGGGCGCCCCGGCGCTGGTGGGAGTCGCGCGGGAGCAGGCCGGGCTGCTGCTGGCGGAGGTGGACCGGATGTGGGACGAGTACCCGCGGCGCCGGGACGACCTGCGGTCGCGGATGAGGAAGCTGTCCGCGGCGGCCCGGGAGACCTGCGTGCGCTGCGGCTCCCTGCTCGACGCCCTGCGTGAGGGCGGTGGGACCGAAGACGGTACGGCGGCCGAAGAGGAACCGTACGTCGCCGAGCCGCGCCCCCTGCACGCCTGACCGCCCGAGGAGAGCGATGCCGGTACTGGAAGAACCCCGCGAACCCCGTGAGGTCACCCTGCCGCCGCGGTCCGCGCGGCACGGGGGGCGGTGCGACGTGCTGGTGGTGGGCGGCGGCCCCGCCGGGTTCGCCGCCGCGGTCGGCGCGGCCGACACGGGCGCCGACGTGGTCCTGGTCGAGCGGTACGGCTTCCTCGGCGGCAACGCGACCGCGGCGCTGGTGATGCCGCTGATGTCGTTCCACAACGAGCACAAGCAGGCGGCGTTCACCGAGGCCGGGGACACCTCCCGGCTGCTGCCCACCGAC
This sequence comes from Streptomyces mutabilis, assembly GCF_014649815.1. Lineage (GTDB taxonomy): Bacteria > Actinomycetota > Actinomycetes > Streptomycetales > Streptomycetaceae > Streptomyces > Streptomyces mutabilis. The sequence continues at coordinate 457,193 of NZ_BMTT01000003.1, forward strand.
CACGGCGAGGGCGAACCGGTCGTCGCGGGCGTGCTGTGGCAGTTGCTCGACCGGCTGACGGGCCGGGGCGGCTGCCTTCCGCCCTCCCCCAAGACCGGGTACACGGTCCCCTTCGACCCGGAGCTCTTCAAGTTCTCCCTGCTGGAGATGATGGACGAGGCGGGGGTGCGGATGCTCTTCCACGCGTTCGCGTCCGGCGCGCTGCCGCTGGACGACGGCTCCGGCTGGCGCGTGGTGTTCGAGACCAAGTCGGGGCCGGTGGTGATCGACGCCGGGGTGGTCGTCGACGGCACGGGCGACGGCGACGTGGCGGCCTCGTGCGGGGCCCCGTTCGAGATCGGCCGGCCCGAGGACGGGCTGGTGCAGCCGATGACGCTGATGTTCCGCGTCGCGGACTTCTCCCGGCCGGACTTCACCGAGTACGTGCGGGAGAATCCCGACCAGTGGCGTGGCGTGCACGGGTTGTGGGACCTGATCGAGGAGGCCAGGGCGGCCGGCGAGCTGCGGCTGCCGCGCGAGGACATCCTCTTCTTCGCGACCCCGCATCCGCGCGAGGTCGCCGTCAACAGCACCCGGGTCAACCGCGTCCTCGGCACCAGCGTGTGGGACCTCACCCGCGCCGAGTACACGGCACGGCGCCAGATGGCCCAGATCGACCGCTTCCTGCGCACCCGCGTCCCGGGCTTCGAGGAGTCGTACGTCGCGCAGAGCGGCACGCACATCGGCGTGCGGGAGAGCCGACGCGTCCTCGGCGACTACCAGCTCACCGGTCACGACATCCTGGCCGCGCGCACCTTCCCGGACGTGATCGCGCACGGCGCCTATCCGGTCGACATCCACAACCCGCGCGGCTCCGGCACCCTCCTCAAACGGGTCCCACGGGGCAGCTTCTACGACATCCCGCTGCGCTGTCTGGTCCCCCGGGGCACGGAGCGGCTGCTGGTGGCCGGGCGCTGCATCTCCGGGACGCACGTGGCGCACTCGTCGTACCGGGTGATGCCCATCGCGATGGCCACGGGTCACGCGGCCGGGGTCTGTGCGGCGCTGACCGTCCGGCACGGGAGCGGGCCGCGCGGCCTGCCCTACCGGATGGTCCAGCACGAGCTGCTGCGGCAGGGGGCGCGGCTGCGCACGTAGGCCCCGGGCCCGTCAACTCGCCCAGTCGAGGAGCCGGTCCCGGGTCTCGGGGGCGCGCAGGTGGTCGAGGGAGGCCTTCTCCAGCCGGCGGACGCGTTCCCGGGTCAGGCCCACGTGCTGGGCCACCTGGTGCAGGGTGCGGGGGCGGCCGTCGTGCAGGCCGTAGCGCAGGCTGAGGATCAGCGCCTCGCGGGGCGCGAGGGTGCCGACGGCCTCCCGCAGTTCCGCCGCCAGCGCCTGGAACTCGGCGACCTCGGGGGCCTGGAGCACCTCGGCGTCGGGGATGAGGTCGCCGACGACGGTTTCGCCGGTCTCGTCGACCGGGGTGTCGAGGCTGACGGCGTCCCGTCCGACGCGGCGCAGCCAGACGACTTTGTCCCCGTCGATGCCGCTCTCGGCGGCGACCTCGTCGGCGGTCGGCTCGCGGTCGAGGCTCGCCCGCAGCTTCCGTTCGACCTTGGCGAGCTTCTGCAGCTGCTCCACGACGTGCACCGGCAGCCGTACCGTACGCGCGTGCGTGGCCAGTCCCCGCTCGACGGCCTGGCGGATCCACCAGGTGGCGTACGTGGAGAACTTGAAGCCCTTGGTGTGGTCGAACTTCTCCACCGCCCTGATCAGGCCGAGGTTGCCCTCCTGGATGACGTCCAGCAGGGGCAGGCCGCGGTGGGCGTGCCGCTTGGCCATCGAGACCACGAGCCGCAGGTTGGCCCGCACCATGTGGTCCTTGGCGGCCTGGCCGTCGTGGACGGCTTCCTCCAGTGCGCGGCGCCGGACGGGCGTCGGGGCGGGTTCGCCGGTGTCGGCGGCCTCCAGTTCCTCCCTGGCCAGGACGCCGGCCTCGATGCGCTTGGCCAGCCGCACCTCGTCGTCGGCGGTCAGCAGCGGGGTGGCGCCGATCCGGGCCAGGTACTGGCCGAGCAGGTCGGGTTCCTCGTCGGGTTCGGGGATGCGGCTGCGCAGCCGCGCGGTGCGGGTGGGGGCGCGGCGGTCCTCGGTGCCGGACGCGGGGGTTCGTGCCAGGGGAGCCATGTCGCTTCCTCCTCCGTCCCCTCCTCCGGGTTCTCGATCAGTGCGGGACCGTTCCGGCGCGTTCGCGGCGCAACCGGCGGGTCACGACCAGCAGGTCCGACACCGCGAGCAGGGCGAACGCCAGGCACACGACGGCGAGGACGACCAGACCGCCGCGTCCTGGGCTGTCACCGGGACCGGCGTCCGCGGCCCACACGCCGAAGTACGCGGCACCGGCGAGGAACAGCGGCAGGAACACGGCCGAGAGGAGCAGCCGGAGCCCCAGCGCGCTCTGTGCCGTGACCGGTTCGGTGCCGGTGCGCGGGCGGCGGCGGCCGACCGCGCCGGACCTCGCGCGCGGGCCGGGTCCCGTGGCCCCGTGGGGGTGCCGCCGGTCGCTCATGCCGTGCCTCCTGCGTGGCCGGGTGCGGGGATCGTCAGTGGTCCGGGCGCGGCCCTGCTGATGTCCGCCAGGGTCGAGTGCGGGTCGTCGGCGGCGGCGAGGTCGCCGAGGGTGACCACGCCGACCGGGACGCCGCCCCGCTCGACGACCGGGAGCCGCCGGACGGCGTGGTGCCGCATCAGCTCGGCCGCACGGTCGGTGGTGTCGTCCGGTTCGAGGGTGACGACGGGCGGGGGCGTGCACACCGAGCCGACCGTGGTGGATTCGGGATCGCGGCCGCCGGCGACGCCCCGGAGCACGATGTCGCGGTCGGTGAGCACACCGAACAGGTCGCAATCGTAGGTCACCAGAACGTCGCCGACGTCCTCCTCGCGCATCAGCCGGGCCGCCCGCGCCACGGTGGTCATGGGCTCGACGGCCACGGGGGCCGGCGACATCACGTCCCGGATGCGCCGTGTCATGGTCGCGCCTCCAGGTCGATCAGGGCGAGCCCGATCTCGGGGCGGTGGGTCTTGGCGAGTTCCGCCGGGCTGTCCCGTACAACGACCTCCAGCGTCGGCCACACCCGGCCGGACAGCAGGTGGCCGCCGCGCGTGGAGCCGTCGCTGAGGCCCAGTACGGCGTGCAGGTGCGGGGTCGGTCCGTCGTCGGCGACGGCGATGTCCCCGATCAGGGACAGCACCTCGCACTGCTCCCCCACCGGGATGCGCCGGTAGTCCTTGGCCTGCCGGTCGAACCAGCCGACGACCGCCTCCGAGAAGGCGCCCACCGCGGTGACCTGGGAGGCCCCGAGCGAGCGGTCGCGCGCGAACGCGGTGAGCTCGGTGACCGCGTCCTCGCCGGGGTCGAGCACCACCACGTACACCGCGGACGGTCCGTCCTGCACCTGCTGCCACTTCATGGACGCCGGGTACCCGACGGGGGCCGGGGCAACCCGGTGACGGCCAGCCCGGCGCCCGTTACGTCCCACCGCGGGTTCACGGGCCGAGGGCACGTCGGATCGCGGCGAGCCACGTGTCGACCGGCCCGAAGGTGAGCAGCCCGCTTCCCGCGCCCGCGATCTCGCCGGAGGCGGGCAGCAGCCTGTCGTACGTCCGCTCCAGTGCCGCGCGGTCTCCGAGTTCGAGGGCGAGCGCGGCCTCCGCGCAGCACAGGGCCTCGTACAGCAGGTCCGGCGGCGGCTGTGTGAGGGACCGCAGGGCCGTGCGGGCCTCGGCGGCCCGGCCGTCGGCGAGGCGGGCGAACGGTTCGGCCCAGGGCCGGTACGGGCCCCAGTCGGCGCGCGGGTCCACGTCGGCCGGGCGGCCGCGGGACAGGCGCAGACCCAGCAGGGCGAGGGGCAGCAGTCCGCGTTCCAGGCCCGGCATGCCCGCGCCCTCGAGGCGCGCGGCGGCGGACCGGTAGGCGGCCTCCGTACGGTCGTACGGGCTGCCGGTGACGGCGTGGCGCAGGGCGCGGTACCACGCGGTGAAGACGTTCACGAGCGGCCGTTCGTGGCGTTCGGACAGCCGGTCCAGGGCGGCGGCGTGCTCGTCGGCGGTGGTGAGGTCGGCGAGGGCGGGGCGTGCCTGGAGCCGGATCAGGTGACCGAGGACCAGGTGGTTGACCAGACCGTGCCGGGCGGAGAGCGCGAGGAGTTCGGCGCCGATGGCGTCGCGGCGGCGGGCCAGTCCGGCGGTGGTGCAGGACTGCATGAAGGTCCCGTTGAGGGCGAAGGCGAGCAGCGCCGGGTCGTCGAGGCGGCGGGCGATGCGCTCGGCCTCGTGCGCCGCCCGTGGTCCGCGCGGGGACCTGACGCCCCGGGACTCGAGGGCGACGGTGGCCAGCAGGCGGCAGCGGGCCGCGTCGGCGGTGGGGTCGTCCGGCAGGGCGGCAAGGGTGCGCTCGGCCGCCGCGACGATCCGCCGGGCCGCTTCGGGGTCGTCGCCGCGAGTCCAGTTGGCGGGTACGTCGTAGGCGCCGATCACCCGGGCGGTCAGTTCGGCGTCGCCCGTCTCCTCGGCCGCCGCGATCGCCGCCACGCGCTGCTCGCGGGCCGCTTGGAGACCGCCGCCGCCGGTGACCGCGAGGCCCCGCAGCAGGCCGACGGTGGACTCCAGCCGGGCGTGGGCGCCGGCGGCGACCGTGCGGTCGTAGGCCTCCGTCGCGCGGGCCCACAACCGGGCCGCCGCCTCCACGGGCTCGCCGGGCGGGTCCAGGTCCGGGTCCTGCGCGAGGACGCGGGCCTCCAGGCGGCGCAGGCGGGGCCCGGGGTCGACGCCCAGGTGTCCGGCCAGCAGGTCACGGGCGCGGCGCAGCACCGCGAGGGCGTCCGCCTGGCGTCCGGTCCGGTACAGGGCAAGGGCGAGCAGCCGCCAGGCCTCCTCGCGCCACGGGTGTTCGGTCAGGTGGGCGTCGAGGTCGGGGACCGCTTCGGCCTCCCTGCCCAGGTCCATCAGGAACTCCGCCCGGCGTTCGACCGCGCGCAGCCGCAGCTCGGTGAGGCGGGAGCGCTCGCCCCGTGCCCACGCCTCCTCGGCGAACTCGGCGTAGGCCGGTCCCCGCCACTGTCCGAGGGCCGCCCGGATGCGGTCCGGGGCCTGAGCGGCCGGCAGCCGGTCGGCCTCGGCGACGGCCGCCTCGAAGTGCCACGCGTCCACGGCGTCCGGAGCCGCGCGCAGGGCGTACCCGGGGCCTTCGGTGACGAGCAGCCGGGCCGGGGTGCGCGGCGGACGGTCGGGCTCCAGTGCGCGGCGGAGGTCGCCGACGAAGGTCCGCACCGCGCCCACGGCCCGCGGCGGCGGTTCGTCCCACAGGTCGCGGACCAGGCGGTCGAGCGGGACGACGCGCCGCCGGGCCAGGATCAGCCGGGCCAGCACCGCGCGGTGCCTGGGGCCCTTGAGCGCGAGTCCGGCGCCGGCGCGTTCCGCGGTGACGGGCCCGAGCACACCGAACGTGACCGCTTCCATGTTCCGCCCGCTCCGATACGTACCGCTGCTCGCCACCGCCCACGGTACGCGTGCTGATCCGTTGCTGATTCGCGCCCGGGAGGCTCGGAACAGTCACCAGCGCGCCGTGGAACAGGCTCGGCGTGCGACGAGAGGCACGGAGCAGCCATGGCACCGACCATCCCCGACTTCACCTACGACCGCGTCACGGTCGCCGACGGCGTCGCCCTGAACGCGGCCGTCGGCGGCTCCGGCAGCCCGGTCGTCCTGCTGCACGGCTTCCCGCAGACCCACCTGATGTGGCGGCACGTCGCCACCGAACTCGCGGCCGACCACACGGTCATCTGCCCCGACCTGCGCGGCTACGGCGCCAGCGACAAGCCGGTCGACCCCGACGGCACCGCCTACGCCAAGCGGACCATGGCCGCCGACGTCGTCGCCCTCGCCCGCGCGCTCGGGCACGAGCGGTTCGCACTGGCCGGGCACGACCGGGGCGCGCTGGTCGCCGTGCGGGCCGGGCTGGACCATCCGGACGCGGTGACGCACCTGGCCGCGCTGGACGTGCTGCCGACCCTGGACATGTGGGACGTGCTGCACGGCACGTCGGCGGCGGTGGGCTTCCACCTGTACCTGATGGCCCAGCCGCCCGGGCTGCCGGAGCAGCTGATCGGCGCGGCGCCGGACTCGTTCTTCGGTCACTTCCTCGACGTCTGGACCCGGGACCCGGACGCCCTGCCCGCCGACGTCCGCGCCGCCTACCTGGAGGCGTCCCGCGCGGCGGTGCCGTCCATCGTGGCCGACTACCGGGCCTCGGCCGGCATCGACGTCGCCCACGACCGGGCCGACCGCGACGGCGGGAACCGGCTGCGGATGCCGGTGACCGTCCTCCAGCAGGACTGGGGCGCGGCCCTCGGCTACGACGCCGCCGCGCTGTGGCGGGCCTGGGCCCCGGACCTGAGCCACGAGACCGTCGGCTGCGGCCACTTCATGGCGGAGGAGGCACCGGGCGAGGTCGCCGGGGCGCTGCGGAAACTGCTCGTGCGGTAGGGGCGGGCGGGCGGCGTACAACGACGGGTTGTACGCCGCCCCCGACCCGTTGTTTGATCCGCGGGTACCGCGCTCGCTTGGATGTCGGGCGTGTCGGTGTCGGGTGCGGTGAGGGGCGGAAGGTCGCTGGGGCGGCCGTTCGGGTGGCTGTGGGCGGCGTACGCCGTCAGCACGTTCGGCACCCGGCTGGCGTTCGACGCCTTCCCGCTGATCGCGGTCGTGGTGCTGGGCGCCGGGCCGCAGCAGGTGGCGGTGCTCGCGGCGGCCGGACTCGCGGTGGGCGCGCTGGTGGCGGTGCCGCTGGGGCCGTGGGTGGAGTTCCGGCGCAAGCGGCCGGTCATGGTCGCGACGGACCTGGTCCGGTGCGCGGTGCTGCTGAGCGTGCCCGTCGCGTACGCGTTCGACCGGCTCTCCTTCGCCCAGTTGCTGGTGGTGTCGGTCGTCGTGGCCACGGCCGACATCATGTTCAGGGCCGCCGCCGGGTCCTGTCTCAAGGCTCTGGTACGGCCGGAGGACCTGCTGACCGCGAACGGCCGGTTCGAGGCGACGACCTGGACGGCGACCATGCTCGGGCCCCCGGCCGGCGGGGCGGCGATCGGGCTCTTCGGCCCGGTGGTGACGGTGACGGTCGATGCGGTGAGTCACCTGCTGTCGGCGCTGGGCGTCCGGGCCCTCGGCGGCGGTGAGCCGCGCCCCGTCCGCACCGGCCCGGTCCGACCCCGGGCGGGTGACCTGCTGGACGGCTGGCGGTACATCCTCACCTCCCCGGGCCTGCGTCCGCTGTTCCTCAACACGCTCCTGGTCAACGGTCTGATCATGGCGACCGCGCCCCTGCTCGCCGTGCTCATGCTGGGCGAACTGGGCTTCGCGCCCTGGCAGTACGGTCTGGCTTTCGCGGTGCCGTGCGCCGGCGGGCTGCTCGGCTCGCGGCTGGCCCGCCGGCTCGTGACGCGGTTCGGCGAGCACCGGGTGCTGGTCGGCAGCGGGGTGCTGCGCGTGTGCTGGTCGGTGGGGCTGGCCTTCGTGGGTCCGGGCAGCGCCGGACTCGTCCTCGTGATGGCCGTCGAGTTCGGGCTGATCGCCTGCGCGGGCGTGTTCAACCCGGTGCTCGCCACGCGCCGCCTCGAACTGACCCCGGCGGACCGGGTGGCCCGCACCCTGACCGCCTGGACCGTCAGCGCCAAGCTGGCGACCGCGGCGCTGACCGCGGTGTGGGGCCTGCTGGCCGGTCTCACGGGGCCGCGTACGGCGATCGCGCTGGCCGGGGTCCTCCTGCTGACGACGCCCTTGCTGCTGCCCCGGCGGAACCGGCCGGCCGCCCAGGTCGGCGGGCCCTGAGGCGGCGCGCGAACGGCGCCGCCGGCTTCCCGGGACGGTCGGGCAGCCGACCGCCCCGGGAGATGATCTCCGGCTACGGGACCCGGTCACGGGTCCCGCGGTGGATCCGCTCCCCGGGAGCGGGGCGGCCCGTGACCAGGCCGAAGCCGTCGGCGACGACCGCGGTCAGCGGGCGCCGGGGACGTCCTCCGTGACTCCGTTGAGCGGTGAGGCCGGGTCGCTGCCGTAGGGGCGGGTGAAGGCTTCCATGCCGTGCCCGGACGGGTCGCTGAAGTACACGCCCCGCCCACCGTCGTTGCGGTTGATGCGGCGCGGGTGCCGGCCGTGCGGATCGGCCTGGATGGGGACGCCGTCCCCGACGAGTCGGGCGAGGATCGCGTCGAAATCGTCCTCGGAGACGAGGAACGCGTAGTGCTGCACGGGGATGTCGGTGTCGACGGTGGCGAAATCGAGGGTGACGCCGTTGGCGGTCGTCACCGGAAGGAACATTCCGGCGGGCTCGCCGACCTCCAGCCCCAGGACGGTGGCGAGGAAGCGGGCGGACTCCTCCCGGTTCCGGGAGAGAACGATGGTGTGGTTGAACTCGACTGACACGGTCAATGCCTCCACGGGCATCTCCACGGCGCCTCCATGCCTCACCCGGACGGTGACCGACACGCGATGCCGCGCGGTGGATCTTAGACGAGGCCCACGGAGCTGTCGACGCCCGTGGAAATCCCGTGGAACGCCGCCCGGGCCCCGTGCTTTCATGGCGCCATGGTGTCCCCCGACCGTCTGCTCGCCTTCGCGGCGCTGTCGTTCCTGATCATCGTGATCCCGGGCCCCAGCGTGCTGTTCGTGGTCGGCAGGGCGCTGTCCCGGGGCCGCCGCGCCGCGCTCACCACGGTGGCCGGTAACACGCTCGGCTCCTACGTCCTGGTCGTCGCGGTCGCCGCGGGCGTCGGGTCGGTCGTGGAGCGGTCGGCCGTCGTCTTCACGGCGCTCAAACTGGCGGGCGCCGCCTACCTGGTCCACCTCGGCGTCAGCGCCTGGCGCGAACGCGGTTGCCTGCGGGCGGCGTTCGCCGGGGACGCCGGGGCGGGCCACGACCGGCGGCGCACCTTCCGGGAGGGCTTCACCGTCGGGGTGACCAACCCCAAGACCATCGTGTTCTTCGCCGCCGTACTGCCGCAGTTCGCCGACCGGGACCGGGGTGGCGTCGCCGTGCAGATGCTGGTGCTCGGACTGGTCTTCAACGCCGTCGCGCTGGCTTGCGACAGCCTGTGGGGGCTGCTGGCGGCCACTACGCGGGACTGGTTCGCGCGTTCCCCGCGGAGGCTGTCCGCGGTCGGCGGGGCGGGCGGCCTGGCGATGATCGGCCTCGGCGTCACCGTGGCCGTCACCGGGCGCAGAGACTAGCTGGTCCAGGCGGCGCCGTCACGGACACGCCCCCGCACCCGCGTCCGTGACGTGCGGGGGCCGATGAACCGTGGACGGGGACCCGGCCGGCGCGGACCCGGAGGTCGTGGCCGTCGCTCAGGTGGACGCCTGGTCGCTGTCCTTCATCGCGCCCCAGCCGTGCCAGCGCTCGACCTCGACCCAGGCGCTGACCCGGGGCCGGACCCGGTCGGGGTAGGGATTGCCCGTGTACTGCCTGGAGAGGCGGTCGATGCCGGCGAGGTCCTCGTCGTCGCGGATGTCGGTCACGCGGCCGATGAGGGTGACGTGCGTGTACCAGTTGTCGTCCGCGAGGACGGTAAGGGTGACGCGGGGGTCGCGGCGCACGTGCTTCAGGCGCACCCGGCCGGCGTCGAAGTTGATCAGGACCCGGCCGTCGTCCTCCCACAGGTACCAGGTGGCCGTGGAGACGGGGGCGCCGTCCGAACGGACGGTGGCCATGACGCACGGGTTGGGGCGGCGCAGCAGTTCGACGGCCTCGGGCGGCAGTGGGGGCTTGGACATGGTGTGACTCCTTCGTTCTCGGTCTGTGCCGAGGCTACGTCGGCGTTTCGCTCGTTCCGGTCACCCGGTACCCGGGTGCGCTCAGTCGGACGCCTTCTCCTCGAAACTGGCGAAGTAGGCCGCCGCCATGTCCTCGTCACCGTGCCCCTGTGCCGCGGCGCGCGCCAGTCGCCCGGCGCCGGCGGCGGCCAGGTCGAGGCGGACGCCGTTCGCCTCGCCGGCCTCGACGATGAGCCGGGCGTCCTTCTCGGCGGTGGTGACCGCGAACTGGGCAGGGGTCAGCGCGCCGTCCCGGATCATCGCCGCCTTGGCACGCAGGTACCCCATGTCGAGCGGGCCGCCGGCGATGGCGTCGAAGAAGCCGTCCGGGTCCACTCCCAGCGCCTTGGCGAGCGCCAGGACCTCGCCCGCCGCGTTGGTGGCGGCCAGGACCCAGCTGTTGGCCACCAGCTTCAGCCGGGTGGCGCTGCCGGCGGCACCGTCCTGACCGGTCCACACCGTGCGGGAGCCGACGGCTTCGAACACGGGCGTCACCGCGTCCCGGGCGTCGACGGGTCCCGCGGCCAGCACGAGCAGTTGCCCGGCCTCGGCGGGCTGCCGGGTGCCCAGCACCGGCGCGTCGAAGAAGACCAGGCCGTGCTCGTCGGCGAAGGCCGCCAGGTCGGCGACCGCGTCGACGCCGGCGGTGGTGGACTGCACCCACGCGGTGCCGGGACGCAGACCGGGTGCGGCCCGCCGCATGACGTCGAGGGCGGCCGGACCGTCGTACAGCATGGTGAGGACGACGTCGGCACCCCGCACCGCCTCCTCGGCGCTGCCGGCGACGTGCGCCCCGTCGGCGGCCAGCGGCTCGGCCTTGTCCGTGCTGCGGTTCCAGACGCGGACGGTGTGTCCGGCGCGGGCGAGGTTGCGGGCCATCGCGGCACCCATGATGCCGGTGCCCAGGACGCTCACGGTGAGCTGGTCGGTCATGACGTTGGCTTTCTGTACTCGTACGGCCGGTGGCCGGGGCCGGGGGTACGGCGCCCGGTGATCAGCCTGCCACCCGGGCGGCGACGACGCCGACCGGTACGGCCGCAGGTGCGGCGGGGCCGCGGTCCACACCTCCCGCGGTCCGCACCTGCCGTTGTCCGTCCGCCCGCGTCCCGTACGGTACGGCCGTGAGCTCCTTCATCGACCCCACGGAAGACGCCGTTCCCGGCCAGTACAACCCCTTCGCCACCACCGAGGCCGATCCCCGCGACGTGGGCCGGGTGCGGACCGAGTACTCCCCCGCGCACGACGGCGACCCCGATCCCGGCGAGATCGTCTGGACCTGGGTGCCCTACGAGGAGAACGACGGGCGGGGCAAGGACCGGCCGGTGCTGGTCGTCGCCCGTGAGACGGCCGGAACGCTGCTGGCGGTGCAGTTGTCGAGCCGGCGGCACGACGGCGACCGCGAGTGGGTGCCCATCGGGAGCGGACCCTGGGACCGTTCCGGGCGGGACTCCTGGGTGGACGTCGACCGGGTGCTGCGGCTCCACGACGCCGGAATGCGCCGCGAGGCGTGCGCCCTGGACCGGATGCGGTTCGACCTCGTGCGGAAGCGGCTGCGGGAACGCTACGGCTGGGCCTGAGCGGGACGGCCCGCGCCCTCCGGGAAGGCGCGCGCGAACGCCTCCCGGACCGTGCCGCCCGGCGTGCGGTCCAGGATGCCGAACGCCACCCGCTCGAAGGCCGCCGAGAAGCGCCCGCCGGGGCCGAGCAGCGTCCGGAACGCGCCCGCGACCTGCGCGGGGTCGTTGCGGAACACGCCGCATCCCCAGGCCCCGAGCACGAGTCGCCGGTACCCGTGTGCGGTGGCCGTCTCCAGCACCCGCTCGGCGCGCGCGGCCAGCGCGGCGGGCAGTTCGGCGGCGCGCTCCGGGGCCGTGCGGAGCACCACCCCCGCGTTGGGCGCGGCGGCGGTGAGGAATCCGGCCGTGTACGGCTCGTCGAGCAGGTGGCCGCGGTCGTCACGGAAGACGGGGACGGCCGGCGAGTGGATGACGCGGTCCGTGTAGAACGGGTCGCGGTGGGCGCGGTGGTGGTCGTAGAACTCGCGGGTGCGCAGCAGGCAGGTGTACAGCGCGGAGGCCCGGCACAGGGCCTCCTCCTGGGCCTGGGCGCCGTTGAGGTAGCCGCCGCCCGGGTTGCGGGCGGAGGCGAAGTTGAGCACGGCGACCTCGCCGCCCAGGCGGCGGGCGGCCTCCAGGCTGCTCTCGCCGGTCACTTCGAAAACCGTCCGCGCCGGGGTGTACGGGGCCGGCTCCACGGGCTCCGGCCCGTACATCCGGGTGCCCTCGCGTGCCTCGGCGACCGCGGCCGCGACGGACACCTCGCGCCCGTCGGATGCGCGGTAGTACCCCGCCGTCACGACCCGCTCGGTCTGCTGTGCGATGCCCCGCAGGCGCGCGCTCACGGCGACACCCCCGTGGACGCCATGGCCGCGCGCCGCGCGGTCTCCCCCGTCGTGCTCATGCGGTGATCCTGGGTGATGCTGGTGCTGCGGTGCAACGGAGTTTCCCGGCCGGGGAACGACGGGGAACGCCCCCGGAAACGGACGGGACGCAAAGGTTGCCGAGCTGGAACGTCCCGTTATGCACCCTTGTGCGGAGCCCCACGAGGGTCTTGGGTGGGACGAGTGTGCCGACCCGGCCCGCTGCGAACGGGTCGGCGACATGGTGGAATCTCAGGAGGATCCCGACATGTCCGATGCGGTAAGTGGCTGTGTCCAGCCACGCACCACTGTCACCGAAGCAGAGGTCGAGGCACTGGTCCACGGCATCTGCTTCAAGACCGGCCCGCCCCGGCGCCTCGGCGTCGAAGTGGAATGGCTTGTCCACGAGATGCACGCGCCACGGCTCCCCGTGGCACCCGAACGGCTCGAAGCGGCCTACGCCGCCCTGCGGACCGTGCCCCTCAGGTCCGCACTGACCGTCGAACCCGGCGGCCAGCTGGAGCTCAGCTCGCTGCCCGCCGCATCCTTGACGGAGTGCGTCGGCGCCGTCTCCGCCGACCTCGACGCCGTCCGTGCGGTCCTGCGCGAGGACGGTCTCGCCCTCGTCGGCCTCGGCCACGACCCCTGGCACACGCCCCGCCGCTTCCTGCGGCAGCCGCGCTACGACGCCATGGAGGCGTGCCTCGACCGCACCGGCCCCGCCGGGCGTTTCATGATGTGCACCTCCGCCTCCGTGCAGGTGTGTCTGGACGCCGGGCACGAGGAGCCCAGCCCCCTCGGGCATGTGCGCCGGTGGTGGCTGGCCCATCATCTGGGCGCGGTACTGCTGGCCGCGTTCGCGAACTCCCCGCTTGCCCGCGACCGGCCCACCGGCTGGCGGTCCACCCGTCAGCTGCGCTGGACGCAGATCGGCACCGGCCGGGCCGGCGGCCCCCCGCTGGACTCCGACCCCCGCGGCGCCTGGACCCGGCACGTCCTGGACGCCCCGGTGATGTGCGTACGCCGGGACGGCGGCCCCTGGGACGTGCCGGAGGGCATGACCTTCCGGGAGTGGATCCGCAACCGGACGCCGAGAGCGCCCACGCGGGAGGATCTGGACTACCACCTCACGACGCTGTTCCCGCCGGTCAGACCGCGTGGCCATCTGGAGCTGCGCATGATCGACGCACAGCCCGGGGACGACGGCTGGATCGTGCCGCTCGCCGTCACGGCGGCGCTGTTCGACGACGCGGAGGCCACCGAGACGGCCTACCGGGCGGTGAAGCCCCTCGCCGAGCGCGCGCTCGGGCTGCCCGCCCCGCACAATCCGCTCTACCGGGACGCGGCCCGGTACGCGCTCACCGATCCGGAGCTGCGCGAGGCCGCCGTCACCTGCTTCACCGCGGCGCTGGCCGCCCTGCCCCGGCTCGGCGCCACCACCGGGACCACGGACGCCGTCGCCGGGTACCTGGAGCGCTACGTCCTGCGGGGCCGCTGCCCCGCCGACGACCTGCTGGACGCGCCGGACCTCGCGGGCCGTGGCCCGCACGGGAGGGAGACCCGCCCATGACCGACCCCGCCATGGACAACGCCACCGTCACCACCGCCGACAACACCGCCGCCGAGCCGCCCGTCGACGCCGAGATCCTGCGCGAGCGGGCCCTGGCCACGCTGGTCACCGCCCGCGACCGCACCACCCTGCTGACCAGTTGCGTCGAGGGTCCCGACCTGACCGCCCAGGTGTCGCCGCTGATGTCCCCGCTGGTGTGGGACCTTGCGCACATCGGCAACCAGGAGGAGCAGTGGCTGCTGCGCGCCGTCGCCGGGCACGAGGCGATCCGCCCCGAGATAGACAGCTTGTACGACGCCTTCGAGCATCCGCGCGCCGAGCGGCCCGGACTGCCGCTGCTCCCGCCCGACGAGGCCCGCCGGTACGCGGCCGACGTGCGCGGCCGGGCGCTGGACGTGCTGGAGAGCACCGCGTTCCACGGGACTCGGCTGACGGAGGCGGGCTTCGCCTTCGGGATGATCGCCCAGCACGAGCAGCAGCACGACGAGACCATGCTCATCACCCACCAGCTCCGCAAGGGCCCCCCGGCCCTGACCGCGCCGGACCCGGAACCGGTACCGCTGTTCACCGGTCCCACCGAGGTCCTGGTGCCCGGCGGCCCGTTCGTGATGGGCACGTCGACCGAGCCGTGGGCGCTGGACAACGAACGCCCCGCGCACCGGCGCGAGGTGGCGCCCTTCCACCTCGACACCACACCGGTGACCAACGGCGCGTACCAGGCGTTCATCGACGACGGCGGCTACGACGACCCGCGCTGGTGGGCACCGGAGGGCTGGGACCACGTCCGCAGGCACTCCGTCACCGCCCCGCTGTTCTGGCGCCGGGACGGCGGACAGTGGCTGCGGCGGCGCTTCGGGGTCACCGAGGTGGTGCCGGCCGACGAGCCGGTGGTGCACGTGTGCTGGTACGAGGCCGACGCGTACGCCCGCTGGGCCGGGCGGCGGCTGCCGACCGAGGCGGAGTGGGAGAAGGCCGCCCGGTACGACCCGGCGGGCGACCGCGCCATGCGCTACCCGTGGGGCGACGCGGACCCGGGCCCGGAGCACGCCAACCTCGGCCAGCGCCACCTGCGTCCGGCGCCCGCCGGCAGCTACCCGGCCGGTGAGTCGCCGCTCGGTGTGCGGCAGTTGATCGGGGACGTCTGGGAGTGGACGTCGAGCGACTTCGCCCCGTACCCGGGCTTCAGGGCGTTTCCGTACAAGGAGTACTCGGAGGTGTTCTTCGGGCCCGACCACAAGGTGCTGCGCGGCGGGTCCTTCGCGGTGGACGCGGTGGCCTGCCGGGGCACGTTCCGCAACTGGGACTACCCGATCCGGCGGCAGATCTTCTCCGGGTTCCGCACCGCCCGTTCGGCGGAGGGTTGCTGATGTGCCGTCACCTGGCCTACGTGGGACCGGAGGAACTGATCGGCCGGCTCGTGGTGGCGCCGCCGCACGGTCTGTACCGCCAGTCATGGGCGCCCCGGCACCAGCGGTACGGCACGGTCAACGCCGACGGGTTCGGCGTCGGCTGGTACGCCGGGGGCGACCCGGTGCCGGCGCGCTACCGGCGGGCCGGTCCCGTCTGGGCGGACCAGTCCTTCGCCGACCTGGCCCGGGTGGTGCGGACCGGCGCGCTGCTGGCCGCCGTGCGCGACGCGACGCTCTCGGGCGCCGACGCGGAGGCCGCCGCCGCCCCGTTCGCCTCGGGGGTCTGGCTGTTCAGTCACAACGGCGCGGTGGCGGGCTGGCCGGGGTCACTGGCCCGGGTGTCCGGGACGCTGCCGCCCGAGGACCTGCTGGCGCTGGAGGCCCGCAACGACTCGGCGCTGGTGTGGGCGCTGGTGCTGGCCCGGCTGCGGGCCGGGGACGACCCGGGCAGGGCGCTCGCCGAGACGGTGACGGAGGTCGCCGCGGCGGCCCCCGCATCCCGCCTCAACCTGCTGCTGACCGACGGCGCCGGCGTCACGGCCACCACCTGGGGCGACACCCTGTGGTACCTGAGGCGGCCAGGCGGCGGCACGGTCGTCGCCTCGGAGCCGTACGACGACGACCCGCGCTGGCAGGAGGTCCCCGACCGCACCCTGCTCGCGGCGAGCGGCACCGACGTGCTGCTCACCCCGCTGAAGGACCCGGGCGGCGACGCCCTCGCAAACGCTTTCGCCTCCCCGAAGGAGCCCCGCACGTGAGCCCGTTCCGCCTCACCCGCACGCTGCCCGAGGACGCCGCGGACGCCGCCCTGCGCGACGACGTCCTGGCCGGGCTGACGAGCACGCCGAAGTGGCTGCCGCCGAAGTGGTTCTACGACGCGCGCGGCAGCGAGCTGTTCGAGGAGATCACCTCGCTGGCCGAGTACTACCCGACCCGGGCCGAGCGGGAGATCCTCGTCGACCGGGCCGGCGATATCGCCGCGGCGACCGGCGCCCGCACCCTGGTGGAGCTGGGCTCGGGTTCCTCGGAGAAGACGCGGTTCCTGCTCGACGCGCTGACCGGGCTGCGCGGCTACGTCCCGGTCGACGTCAGCGAGAGCGCCCTCACCCAGGCCGGCCGGGCGCTCGTCGCCGAGCGGCCGGGCCTCGAAGTGCACGCGCTGATCGCCGACTTCACCGCAGACTTGACGCTGCCCGACACGCCGGGCCCCCGGCTGGTGGCGTTCCTCGGCGGCACGATCGGCAACCTGCTGCCCGACGAGCGCGCCGCGTTCCTGGCCGCCGTCCGGGCCCTGCTCTCGCCCGGCGACGCCCTGCTGCTGGGCACGGACCTGGTCAAGGACGAACAGGTGCTGGTCCGGGCGTACGACGACGCTGCCGGGGTGACGGCCGCGTTCAACAAGAACGTGCTGTCCGTGATCAACCGGGAGCTGGTGGCCGACTTCGCGCCCGCCGCCTTCGAGCACGTGGCGCTGTGGAACGCGGAACGGGAGTGGATCGAGATGCGGCTGCGCTCGCGCACCGCGCAGACGGTCAAGATCCAGGAGCTCGACCTGACCGTGGACTTCGCGGCCGGGGAGGAGCTGCGCACCGAGGTGTCCGCGAAGTTCCGGCGGGACGGCGTGCGCGACGAACTGGCGGGGGCCGGGCTGGAACTGACCCACTGGTGGACGGACGGCGGGGACCGGTTCGCGCTGTCGCTGAGCGTGGTGCGCTGACCCGCGGGCGCGCGGGTCAGGCGTCCAGGTCCAGCAGCCCGGTGATGCGGTCGGAGGCCTTCCGGGCCTCCGACTCCGCGTCGCCCCCGGTGAGTACCCTCGTCATGTACTCCTTGAGCGGGTTGTCCGCCTCCACCGCGCCCCACCGGGGCGTACCGGGGGTCGCGCGGCCCTGTGCGGCACCGGCCGCCATGGCGGCGACCCCCTCCTCACCCGCGACGGCGTCGGCGAGGGACTTCTTGTTCGGGACGTAGTTCATGGTGCGGGCCAGGTCGGTGTTCCACTTGGTGCCGACCAGCGCCTCGACGACGGCGAGGGCTCCGTCGTGCTCGTCGGTGTTCTTCGGTACGACGAGGTCGGAGCCGCCGGTGAAGACGGCGCCGGGCTTGTCGGCGGTCCTGCCGGGCACCGGGAAGAAGCCCAGTCTGCCCTTGAGTTCGGGGTTCTCGTGCACGATGGACCGGGCGAGTCCCGGCACCGCGACGATCTGCGCGACGCGCTCCTTCGCGAATACCCCCGACTGCGGCGGGTGTTCCTCGTCGGCGTCGACCGGTCCGTCGCCCAGGGCCTGCAGTTCACGGTAGAAGTCCATTCCGCGCAGGGCGGCCTCGGAGTCCAGGGCGCCCTTCCAGGTACCGCCTTTCTCCTCGGCCAGTTCGCCGCCCTCGTCCCAGATGAAGCCGGAGAGCGTGTACCAGTCCTGCCCGGCCAGGTAGATGCCCTGGTCACCGCCCGAGTCGAGTTTCTCGGTCGCGGCGAGCCACTCCTCGCGGGTGCGGGGCGGCTCGGTGATCCCGGCCTTCTCGAAGAGGTCCTTGCGGTAGATGACCACGCGGTTGGCGGCGTACCAGGGGATGCCGAACTGCCGGGACATCCACTGCCCCGGTTCGGCGAGGCCCGGCAGCCAGTCCTCCATGCCCCAGTCCCGCATCGACTCCAGCGTCAGATCCTGGAGCCGACCGCCCTCGGCGTACTGCGGGACCTGTGTGTTGCCCACCTCGATGACGTCGGGCCCGTCGGTGCGGTCGGTCTTCAGGGCCGTCTGCACCTTGTCGCCGATCCCGGTCCACTCCTGGATCCGGATGTCGAGGTCGAGGCCGGGGTGATCCCGCTCGAACCCCTCGGTGAACCGCTTCAGGAAGTCCTGGGAGGCGCTGTCCTTCATCAGCCAGACGGTGACGGTGCGCCGCTCGTCCGCGCCGTCCTGCGACGTCAGGCCGCAGCCACTGGCGAGGGAGGCGGACACACAGACGAGGGCGAGGAGGCGACGACTCACGGAGGGTCCTTCAGTCTGACGGACAGGGGGCGCACGCGGACGGGGATGTCCGGCGCACGCGAAGGGAGACCCGACGTGGGGGGAGACGAGCCCGATGCTCGAACGGGTGTCTGGAATTTTGGTATGGACCAATGCCGAGGTCAAGGGGTGACGGTCGGTCGCTCCACCGGTTCCCGACGCCTCGCGCCACGTCGCGGCTTGGGGCACGGTGGAATGACACGGCACACCGCCGCCCGCGGAAGGGAGCACCCGCATGTCGAACCACACCTACCGGGTCACCGAGATCGTCGGTACCTCGCCCGACGGCGTCGACCAGGCCATCCGCAACGGCATCACCCGTGCCTCGCGGACCCTGCGCAATCTGGACTGGTTCGAGGTGACCCAGGTGCGCGGCCAGATCGAGGAGGGCGAGATCGCGCACTGGCAGGTCGGCCTGAAGCTCGGCTTCCGCCTGGAGGAGACGGACTGACGTCGGCGAGGACCCGGGCGGTCAGGCGCGGCCCTCCCGCTCCTGCGCCACCCGCAGCTCGGCCGACCGGGCCGCCCAGCGGGCCCGCACCACGGCGAACCCGGCCCGTTCGGCGTCGGCGCAGACCAGATCGTCGTCGTCCACCAGGACCCTGACCTCGCGGGTCCGGGCGAGCCGCCGCAGGATCTCCAGCTTGGTGCGCCGGGCGGGCCGCCGGTCGGCGTTGCCCCGCATGTGCACGGCCCCGTCCGGCAGGCCGTGCGCGGCCAGCCAGTCGAGCGTGCCGCGCCGGCAGCGTTCGGGCCGCCCGGTCAGATAGACGATCTCGCACTCCTCGGCGCTCTCCCGCACCAGCGCGATGCCCTCGGCGAGCGGCGGGTCGTGCGGCGCGGCGGCGAAGAAGGCGTCCCAGTCACGGGGCCGGCGCTCCAGGTACCGCTGTCGGTGCGCGGTGTCGGCGAGGGTGTTGTCCAGGTCGAACACGGCCACCGGGGGCTTCTCGCTGCGGGTCACCCGCCCACCCTAGAACGCGCCGCGGGAATCCTGGCGCCGCCCAGGCGTTGAACCCGGTGTGAGCTCAGTGATCGCGTCCACCCGCTTCTCCGTACTCGACCGCTCCCGCATCCGCGAGGGACACACCGCCGCCGAGGCTCTGCGTGACACGGTGGAACTGGCGCGGGAGGCGGAGCGGCTGGGCTACCACCGGTTCTGGGTGGCGGAGCACCACGGGGTGCCCGGGGTGGCGGGCTCGGCGCCGACCGTGCTGGCCGCCGCCGTCGCCGGCGCCACGCGCGCCATCCGGGTCGGCACCGGCGGCGTGATGCTGCCCAACCACCGGCCACTGGTCGTCGCCGAGCAGTTCGGTGTGCTGGAGTCGCTGTTTCCCGGGCGGATAGACATGGGGCTGGGCCGCTCGGTGGGCTTCACCGACGGCGTGCGCAGGGCGCTGGGCCGGGACAAGGACGACGCCGACGACTTCGACGCCCAACTGGCCGAGCTGCTCGGCTGGTTCCGTGGCACCTCCCCGACCGGTGCGCACGCCCGCCCGGCGGAGGGGTTGACCGTGCCGCCGTTCGTGCTGGCGATGGGCGAGGGCGCGGCGGTCGCGGCCCGGGCGGGGCTGCCGATGGTCATCGGCGACCTGCGCGACCGCGACCGCATGCTGCGGGGCATCGACCGCTACCGCGCCGCGTTCCGCCCCTCCGGGTGGAGCCCGGAGCCGTACGTCGTCGTGTCCGGCACGATCGCCGTGGCCGACAGCCCCGAGGCGGCCCGGCGGCTCCTGGTCCCGGAGGCCTGGTCCATGGCGCAGGCCCGCACCCGCGGCTCCTTCCCGCCCCTGCCCCCGGCCGAGGAGGCCCGGGCCCGGACGATGACGGCCAAGGAACGCGACCTGTACGAGTCCGGTCTCGCCGGTCATCTCGCCGGCACCGAGGAACAGGTCGCCGAAGAGCTGGAGTCGCTCGTCGGGAACACGGGGGCCCAGGAGGTGCTGGTGACCACGAGCACGTACGACCGCGAGGCCCTGCTGGACTCCTACCGGCGGCTCGCCCGCGTCACCGGCGCGGAGCCGGTGGCCGTACCGGCATAGAATCGCGGGGTTTGTCCCCCTCCCCGGGCCCCGCCCCGGGCCGAAGACGGTACGGAGTTCCCCGCGATGCACAGCCCCCACGACCCGTACGTCCGGGTGCGCGACGCCCGTGAGCACAACCTCAAGGGTGTGGACGTGGACATCCCCCGGGACGTGGTCGCCGTGTTCACGGGTGTCTCGGGGTCGGGCAAGTCGTCGCTGGCGTTCGGGACGGTGTACGCGGAGGCGCAGCGGCGCTACTTCGAGTCGGTCGCGCCGTACGCGCGCCGGCTCATCCACCAGGTCGGCGCGCCGAAGGTCGGCGAGATCACGGGGCTCCCGCCCGCTGTGTCGCTGCAGCAGCGCCGCACGGCGCCGACGTCCCGTTCCTCGGTCGGCACCGTCACCAACCTCTCCAATTCCCTGCGGATGCTCTTCTCCCGTGCCGGCGACTACCCGCCGGGCGCGCCCCGGCTCGACTCCGACGCCT
The DNA here is from genome assembly GCF_014649815.1 of Streptomyces mutabilis. Classification (GTDB taxonomy): domain Bacteria; phylum Actinomycetota; class Actinomycetes; order Streptomycetales; family Streptomycetaceae; genus Streptomyces; species Streptomyces mutabilis. The sequence continues at coordinate 477,953 of NZ_BMTT01000003.1, forward strand.
TCTCGCCGAACACGGCGGCCGGGGCGTGCCCGGAGTGCCACGGCCTCGGGCGGGTACACCGCACGACCGAGGAACTGCTGGTCCCGGACCCGACGCTGTCGATCCGGGACGGCGCGATCGCCGCGTGGCCGGGCGCCTGGCAGGGCAAGAACCTGCGGGACGTCCTCGACGCGCTCGGGTACGACGTGGACCGGCCGTGGCGCGAGCTGCCGGCCGAGCAGCGGGAATGGATCCTGTTCACGGACGAGCAGCCGGTGGTCACGGTGCACCCGGTGCGGGACGCGGGTCGCATCCAGCGGCCGTACCAGGGCACGTACACGAGCGCCCGGCGGTATGTGATGAAGACCTTCTCGGACACGAAGAGCGCCACGCTGCGGGCGAAGGCGGAACGGTTCCTCACCAGTGCGCCCTGCCCGGTCTGCGGCGGCGGTCGGCTGCGCCCCGAAGCGTTGGCGGTGACCGTCGGCGGGCGCACCATCGCCGAGCTGGCCGCACTGCCGCTCACCGAGCTCGCCGAGGCGCTGCCGACGGACGGCGAGACGGCCCGGGTGCTCACCGGGGACCTCGCCTCCCGCATCGCGCCGGTCGTCGAACTGGGCCTCGGCTATCTGAGCCTGGACCGCGCGACGCCCACGCTGTCGGCGGGCGAGCTGCAACGGCTGCGGCTGGCGACGCAGCTGCGCTCCGGCCTGTTCGGTGTCGTCTACGTCCTGGACGAGCCGTCGGCGGGGCTGCACCCGGCGGACACCGAGGCGCTGCTGACGGTGCTGGAGCGGCTGAAGGCGGCCGGCAACTCGGTGTTCGTGGTGGAGCACCACCTCGGCGTGATGCGGGGCGCGGACTGGATCGTGGACGTCGGTCCACGGGCGGGCGAGCACGGCGGGCGGGTGCTGTACAGCGGTCCGGTCGACGGGCTGGCCCGGGTCGGTCGGTCCGCGACGGCCCGTCATCTCTTCGACCGCTCCCCCGCGCCCGCCCGTGCGCCGCGCACGCCGCGGGGTTCGGTGACGGTCGGTCCGGTCACCCGGCACAACCTGCGCGAGGTGACCGCCCGGTTCCCGCTCGGCGCGCTCACCGCGGTGACGGGCGTGTCCGGCTCCGGGAAGTCGACGCTCATCGGCGAGATCACCGAGGACCTGCCGGGAGTGGGCCGGCTGGTCTCCGTCGACCAGCGGCCGATCGGACGCACCCCGCGCTCCAACCTGGCCACGTACACCGGCCTGTTCGACGTGGTGCGCAAAATCTTCGCGGCCACCGACCAGGCGCGGGAGCGGCGCTACGGCGTGGGCCGCTTCTCCTTCAATGTGTCCGGGGGGCGCTGCGAGACCTGCCAGGGCGAGGGGTTCGTCAGCGTGGAGCTGCTGTTCCTGCCGAGCACGTACGCGCCGTGCCCGGACTGCGGCGGGGCGCGCTACAACCCGGGCACGCTCGAAGTGACGTACCGCGGACGGAACATCGCCGAGGTGCTGGACCTGACGGTGGAGGGCGCGGCGGAGTTCTTCGCGGACACCCCGGCGGTGGCCCGCAGCCTGGCCGCGCTGCTCGACGTGGGGCTCGGCTATCTGCGACTCGGCCAGCCGGCCACCGAACTGTCCGGCGGGGAGGCGCAGCGCATCAAGCTGGCGAGCGAACTCCAGCGGGGGCGGCGCGGCCACACCCTGTACCTGCTCGACGAGCCGACGACCGGCCTGCACCCGGCCGACGTCGAGGTGCTGATGCGCCAGTTGCACGGCCTGGTGGACGCCGGGCACACCGTGGTCGTCGTCGAGCACGACATGACCGTGGTGGCGGGCGCCGACCACGTGATCGACATGGGGCCGGGCGGCGGCGACTCGGGCGGCCGGATCGTCGCCGCCGGAGCGCCGGCCGACGTGGCCCGGGCGGACGGCAGCGCCACGGCGCGGTATCTGACCGAGGCGCTGTACGGCGGGGGGCGCCGGTGAAGGCGGTTCACCGGCGCCCCGCCGGGCGGTGAGGGGCCGGGACGACTATTCGCGGCCCCGCCGCGTCTCGTCGTCGGTGAATCGCTCGGTCTCGGCCTCGATCCGCTCCTTGCGTACCTGACCGCGCACGACCTCGTCCTCGGTGTGCTCCTCGGTGGTCATCCGGACACGCTCCACCGGAACCGTCTCCGTCTCCACGACGGGGCGTTCCTCGTGCAGCGTTACTTCGTGCTCGGCCTCACTGATCTCCGGGCCGGACAGCGCCTCACCGCGGTTGTCCTCCGTGATCGGCTCGCGCTCCACCCGGACTTCCTCGTGGCTGACCGGAACGGTCTGCTGGACCTCCTCCGTGACCACGTACTTGCGCAGCCTGGCCCGGCCCGACTCACGCCGCTCGACGCCGACGTGCATCTGCTCCTCGGAGCGGGTCATGGCGTCGTCGCCGCGCATGCCGGTGCGGTCCGCGCCCTCCTGACGGCCGGCCATGCCGCCCGCCGTGCCGGCGGCGCCGGCCGGGCCAGCCGCACCCGCGGCTCCCGCCGCTTGGGCGGTGCCCGCCGGTCCCGGGCCGGCGGCGAAGCGGCCGTCGTCGGTGCGCTCGGCCTCCGAGAGCACGCTGTCCCAGTTGATGCCGTAGTAGTCGTAGAGCCGGTGCTCCTCCGACTCGGACAGATGGCCGCCCGCGTCGACGTCGACATTGGGTGCGTCCTTGATCTGGTCCTTGCGGTAGGGGACCTCGAGGTGGTCCTGCACCACCGCGGCGTCACGGATGGGTATGAAGGACTCGTTGGAGCCGAACATCCCCGTCTTGACGCTCACCCATTCGGGGCGCCCCGTAATGTCGTCGAAGAAGACGTGCTTGGCGTCGCCGATCTTGTTGCCGTCCCCGTCGTAGACCGGATGGTCCAAGACGTGGGCGATCTCTTCACGGGTGATCATCTGGCATCACCCTCCTTCCGGAGTGCCTGCCTTCCGGATGTCCGCATCAGCCGTACGAAAACGGCACATACATCACAAAGTGCGCAAACTTTTCGAATGTGCTTTCCCGGAGTGGCCGTGCCGGACCACCGACGCCGCTCGACCCGGCGGCTCCGCGGCCCGGGCGAGGGAGCGGCGGTCGTGGTGCCGACCCGACGGGACCGCGGGGCGCACCTCCACCTCGGCGGTCAGCCCCCGGGTCGACGCCACCCGCCACACGGAGGCGAGCAGGGTGTCCTCGCCCACGAACGCGGCGGCCGTGCCCACCGCCCGCTCCCCGCTCAGGTAGCGGATGCGGACCGGCTGGACCGGCACCCCGGCGTCCAGCGCAGCCTGGAAGACGGCCCGGCGGAAGCGGCCCCGGGCGCGTCCGCACCAGGTGCTGCCCTCGGGGAAGGCGGCGACCGCGGCACCCGCGCGCAGTGCCCGCGCGATCACGGCGACCGTGTCGGGCAGCGCCCGCAGCCGGTCCCGTTGGATGAACAGCACGCCCGAGCGCGCGGCCAGCGTACCCGCCACCGGCCAGCACCGGACCTCGCTCTTGGCCAGCATCCGGGCGGGGCGCACGGCGGCGAGCAGCGGGACGTCGAGCCAGGAGACGTGGTTGGCGACGAGGAGCAGTCCGCCTTCGGGCGGGGCGGCACCCGTGAAACGGACCCGGACACCGGCGGCCCGCACGATCCAGCGGCACCAGAACCGCACCAGGACGGCGGGGACGCGGGTGCGCAGCGGCGTGGCGACGACCGCGACGCCGGCGACGAGCAGCACGACGACCGCCGTGAGCCGCAGGACGGCACTCGGCAGGGCCCTCGCGGCCGTGAGTGGCTCCACACACGTCCCCGGCGTGCAGGGCGCGCTGGGCAGCCAGGCGCTCATCAGGCCGGGACGAGCGAGAGGAAGTGCCGCAGGTAGCGCGGGTCGACCCGGTTCATCGGCAGCAGCACGTACAGGTCGGCGACGCCGAAGTCCACGTCGTGCGCGGGCTCGCCGCAGACCCAGGCGCCGAGGCGGAGGTAGCCGCGCAGCAGGGCCGGGAGTTCGCTGCGGCCGACGGGCGCCGAGGCGCGCGGGAGCCAGGGGAGCAGCGGCCGCACCCGGTACTCCTCGGGCGCGAGGTGCTTGGCCCGCACCCGGTTCCAGGTGCCGGCGGCGAGGGCGCCGCCGTCGGCGAGTGGGACGGAGCAGCAGCCGGCCAGCCACTCGTGGCCCCGCTCGGTCATGTAGCGGGCTATGCCGGCCCAGATGAGCCCGACGACGGCACCGTCGCGGTGGTCGGGGTGCACGCAGGAGCGGCCGACCTCGACCAGGCCGGGCCGGATGGCGTCCAGCGCCGTCAGGTCGAACTCGCTCTCCGCGTAGAGCCGTCCGGCGATCGCGGCACGCTCGGGCGGCAGCAGGCGATAGGTGCCGACGACCTGCCCGGTAGTCTCCTCGCGCACCAGCAGGTGGTCGCAGTACGCGTCGAAGGGATCGATGTCGTGTCCGGGCTGCGGGCTCGACAGCAGGGCACCCATCTCCCCCGCGAAGACGTCGTGCCGCAGTCGCTGCGCGGCCCGCACGTCCTCCTCGTCCCGGGCGAGGGTGACGGTGTAGCGGTGGGGCGCTGTGGGCTTCGGGGGGCGGTCAGCGGTCAGTACGCCGGTCATGGGTGCTCTCCTGGTCGCAAGGCGGTTCCGTGGACCGCGGGGCGGGTCCGCCACAGTTCTTCCGATGCCGGCTGTACTGCGCGTGACCACTGCCGGGAGAGCGGGTGTGCGCTTGCTGAATGCCGGGCGCGCAAGCGAGACGGGGCCGGGAGGAGCACCTCTCCCGGCCCCGCCCGTCCGCACCTTCCGGCGAACGTTCGGTCGTACTCGGTCGTGCTAGCGCTTCGCCGCCTTCCGGGTGGCCCGCAGCCACTCCTTGTTCATGCTGGTGATGGACACCAGTGGAATGCCCTTCGGGCAAGCGGTCGCGCACTCGCCGGCCAGCGTGCAGCCGCCGAACCCCTCGTCGTCCATCTGCGCCACCATGTCCAGCACCCGCGTCTCCCGCTCGGGTGCGCCCTGCGGCAGCACGTTCAGGTGGTTGACCTTCGCGGACGTGAACAGCATCGCCGCACCGTTCGGGCAAGCGGCGACACACGCGCCGCAGCCGATGCACTCGGCGTGCTCGAAGGCGAAGTCCGCGTCCGGCTTGGGCACCGGTGTGGCGTGGGCCTCGGGGGCGGCGCCGGTCGGCGCGGTGATGTAGCCACCGGCCTGAATGATCCGGTCGAAGGCCGACCGGTCGACGACCAGATCCTTCACGACCGGGAAGGCGGCGGCCCGCCACGGCTCGACGTCGATGGTGTCGCCGTCCTCGAAGGACCGCATGTGCAGCTGGCAGGTGGTGGTGCGCTCGGGACCGTGGGCATCGCCGTTGATGACCAGGGAGCAGGCGCCGCAGATGCCCTCGCGGCAGTCGTGGTCGAAGGCGACCGGCTCCTCGCCTTCGAGGATGAGTTCCTCGTTGAGGGTGTCGAGCATCTCCAGGAAGGACATGTCCGGCGAGATTCCGTCCACCTCGTACGTGGACATGGCGCCTTCGGCGTCGGCGTTCTTCTGCCGCCAGACGCGCAGGGTGAGCTTCATGCGTAGCTCCGCTGGGTGGGGTGGACGTACTCGAAGACCAGGTCTTCCTTGTGCAGGGTGGGAGCCTCGCCGGTGCCGGTGAACTCCCAGGCCGCCGCGTAGCCGAACTCGTCGTCCTTGCGGGCCGCCTCGCCGTCGGGGGTCTGGGACTCCTCGCGGAAGTGGCCGCCGCAGGACTCGGCGCGGTGCAGAGCGTCGAGGCACATCAGCTCGGCGAGCTCCAGGTAGTCGACGATGCGGTTGGCCTTCTCCAGCGACTGGTTGAACTCCTCGCCGGTGCCCGGGACCTTGATGCGCCGCCAGAACTCCTCGCGGATCTGCGGGATCCGCTCCAGGGCCTTGCGCAGTCCGGAGTCGGTGCGCGCCATGCCGCAGAACTCCCACATCAGCTCGCCGAGTTCGCGGTGGAAGGAGTCCGGGGTGCGGTCGCCGTCCACGGACAGGAGCAGGTTGAGCCGGTCCTCGGTCTCGGCCAGCACCTCCTGCACCACCGGGTGAGCGTCGTCGACCTCGTCCTTGTGGGGGTTGCGGGCGAGGTAGTCGTTGATGGTGGCCGGCAGGACGAAGTAGCCGTCGGCCAGGCCCTGCATCAGCGCGGAGGCGCCCAGTCGGTTGGCGCCGTGGTCGGAGAAGTTGGCCTCGCCGATGGCGAACAGGCCCGGGATCGTGGTCTGGAGGTCGTAGTCGACCCACAGTCCGCCCATCGTGTAGTGCACGGCGGGGTAGATCCGCATCGGTACCTTGTACGGGTCCTCGTCGGTGATCCGCTGGTACATGTCGAAGAGGTTGCCGTACTTGGCCTCGACCGCCTCCCGGCCCATGCGCTTGATCGCGTCGGCGAAGTCCAGGTACACGCCTTGGCCGCCCGGCCCCACTCCCCTGCCCTCGTCGCAGACGTTCTTGGCGGCGCGGGAGGCGATGTCGCGGGGGACGAGGTTGCCGAAGGACGGGTAGATGCGCTCCAGGTAGTAGTCGCGCTCGTCCTCGGGGATCTTGTTCGGCGGGCGGTCGTCGCCCTTGGCCTTCGGCACCCAGATCCGGCCGTCGTTGCGCAGCGACTCGCTCATCAGCGTCAGCTTGGACTGGTGGTCGCCGGTGCGCGGGATGCAGGTCGGGTGGATCTGCGTGAAGCAGGGGTTGGCGAAGTACGCGCCGCGCCGGTGCGCCCGCCACACGGCGGTCGCGTTGGAGTTCATGGCGTTGGTCGACAGGTAGAAGACGTTGCCGTAGCCACCGCTCGCCAGGACCACCGCGTCCGCGAAGTACGTGCCGATCTTCCCGGTGATCAGGTCCCGGGCGACGATGCCGCGCGCCCGCCCGTCGACGACGATCAGGTCGAGCATCTCGGTGCGCGGGTGCATCTCGATGCCGCCGGCCGCGATCTGCCTGCTGAGCGCCTGGTAGGCGCCGAGCAGCAACTGCTGCCCCGTCTGGCCCCGGGCATAGAACGTGCGGGAGACCTGGACGCCGCCGAAGGAGCGGGTGTCGAGCAGGCCGCCGTACTCCCGGGCGAACGGCACGCCCTGTGCCACGCACTGGTCGATGATCTCGACCGAGATCTGCGCGAGGCGGTGCACGTTGGACTCGCGGGAACGGAAGTCGCCGCCCTTGACGGTGTCGTAGAACAGCCGATGGATGGAGTCTCCGTCGTTGCGGTAGTTCTTCGCGGCGTTGATGCCGCCCTGCGCGGCGATGGAGTGGGCCCGGCGCGGGGAGTCCTGGTAGCAGAACTGGACGACGCGGTAGCCCTGTTCGGCGAGGGTCGCACCCGCGGAGCCGCCCGCGAGGCCGGTACCGACGACGATGACGGTCTGCTTGCGCCGGTTGGCGGGGTTGACCAGCTTCGCCTCGAAGCGCCGCGTGTCCCAGCGCTCGTTGACCGGCCCGGCGGGGGCCTTGGTGTCGGCGACCGGCTCACCGGTCGTGTAGTCGGCGTAGGTTGTCATGTCAGCTCACCACTCCGGTCATGACGCCCACGGGTACGGCTACGAAGCCCACCGTGAGCAGCAGCGCGAGGACGTTCGCGACGGTCTTCAGGGCGCGGTCGCGGGTGCGGCTGCCGGCGCCGAGGGTCTGGGCGGCGGACCAGAAGCCGTGCCGGACGTGCATGCCGACGGCGAGCACGGCGACGATGTAGATGACGTTCCCGTACCAGGTGGAGAAGGTGTCCACGACGTTCTGGTAGGGCTTGCCCGTCTCGAAGCCGCCGGAGTGCACGGTGCCGGTGGTCAGGTCCAGGATGTGCCAGACGATGAAGAGGCCGAGGATGATCCCGCCCCAGCGCATGGTGCGGGTCGCGTAGCTCGCCCGCTTCTTCTTGTGCACGTACTTGCTGGGCCGCGCCTTGATGTCGCGGCGGCTGAGCTGGTACGCGGAAACGGCGTGGGCGACGACGGCGACGACCAGCACCACGCGGACCAGCCACAGCGTCCACTCGTAGTGCATGAACGGCTCGCCGACCGTGCGCAGCCAGTGGGCGTACCCGTTGAACTCACCGGTCCCGAAGAAGATCTTCAGGTTCCCGATCATGTGGACGACCAGGTAGAGCAGCATGACGAGCCCGCTGACCGCCATCACTGTCTTCTTGCCGACGGTCGAGTCCCACACGGTGCGCGCCATGGACGGCCGTCGGTCCGTCCGCGTTGCCAGAGCCATGTCACTAGACGCTACGGGGCGAGGTGCCATCGGTCCAAGACATGGTCCGCCTTGTTTCCATAGGCTGCGGCTATCGACGGCTTAAGCTGACCTCATGCAGTTGCAGCAGCTCCAGTACTTCGTGGCAGTCGCCGAGACCCGGCACTTCACCCGGGCCGCCGAGACGGTGCACGTGGCTCAGCCGTCGCTGTCCCAGCAGATCAAGGCGCTGGAGCGGGAGCTGGGCGCGGATCTGTTCCAGCGCGCACGCGGCAACATCACCCTCACCGACGCCGGGGAGGCCCTGCTCCCGCTGGCCCGGCGCATCCTCGCAGACGCGGACACCGCCCGGCACGAGGTGCTGGAGCTGGTCCAGTTGCGGCGCGGGCGGGTACGGCTGGGCGCCACGCCGAGCCTGTGCACCGGGCTGCTGCCGGACGTGCTGCGCGCCTTCCACGACCGGTACCCCGGCATCCGGCTCATGATCGAGGAGGGCGGCTCGCACGACCTGGTGCGGGAGCTGGCCCGGGGCGCGCTGGACCTGGCGCTGGTGGTGCTTCCGCTGCCCACCGCGTCGCCGGCGCTGACGACGGTGGAGCTGCTGCGGGAGGACCTGGTGGTGGTGTCGTCCCCGGAGGCCCCCCGGCCGGGCGACGGGCGGCGCGCCGTACGCATCGCCGACCTCGAGGGAGAGCGCCTGGTGATGTTCCGGCACGGGTACGACCTGCGGGAGCTGACGGTGGCGGCCTGCCGCGCGGAGGGTTTCGAGCCGGACTTCGCCGTGGAGGGCGGGGAGATGGACGCGGTGCTGGGGTTCGTGCGGGCGGGGCTGGGAATGGCGGTGGTGCCGCGGATGGTGGCGGCGCGCTCCGGACGCGGGCTGCGGGTCACTCCGCTGGCCCGTCCCGGGCTGCACCGGACCATCGCGCTGGCGCATCGCAGCGATGTGGCTCCGCCTCGGGCGGCCCGGGAGTTGCAGCGGATGCTGTTGGAAAGATGAGCGCGGGGAGGTGCCCGGCAGCGCCGTTGTGCTCAGCGCCGTTCGGGGGTGCGGGTGATCCGTGGTCGCTCGCACCCGCGCGGCGGAGCCGCATGATGCCACAGCCCCCGCGCCCCCTTGGGGGACGCTCCCCTGGGCGCCTGTGATCAGGCACCCAGGGGACCTACGCCGTCGCGTCGACCAGCGCCAGTTCGTGCAGCCGCTCCGGTGGCCCCGGGCGGGCGTAGTACCAGCCCTGGGCGGTGTCGCAGCCGAGTATGCGCAGTTGCTCGGCCTGGGCGCCGGTCTCCACGCCCTCCACGGTGACCGTGAGGTCGAGGCTGTGGGCCAGGGCGACGATGCCTTCGACGATCTTGAGGTCGACGGGGTCGGCCGGGAACTGCTGCATGCTCTGGGTGAAGGAGCGGTCCAGCTTGAGGACGCTCACCGGGAGCCGGCGCAGGTTGGCGAGGTTGGAGTAACCGGTGCCGAAGTCGTCGAGGGCGATGTCCACTCCCAACTCGGCCAGGCGGCGCAGCGGTTTCAGGAGGTCGTCGTCGGCGCCGATGAGGGCCGACTCCGTCACCTCCAGGCACAGCGCGTCGGGGGCGACGCCCGTCCGCTCCAGGATGTCGACGGTGTCCTGGACCAGGCCGGGGTGGGTGAGCTGGCACGGCGAGAGGTTCACGTTGATGCGCAACGGCCCGGCGGTGGTCGCACCGCCGTGGCGCTCCCGCCAGTCGCGGGCCTGCCGCACGGACTGTTCCAGGACCCAGCGGCCGAGCGGAACGATCAGCCCCGTGTGCTCGGCGAGGGGGATGAAGCGGTCCGGGCCGAGCACGCCGTGCTGCGGGTGCAGCCAGCGCACCAGTGCCTCGGCGCCGCGCACACTGCCGTCGCCGAGGTGGACCAGCGGCTGGTACTCGATGAAGAACTCACCGCGTTCCAGGGCGGCCGGCAGCGCGGTCGTCAGGCCGTGGCGGGTGATGACCCGGGCGTCGGCCTCCGGGTCGGCCAGCTCGAACCGGTTGCCGCCCGCCGATTTGGCCCGGTACATGGTGATGTCGGCGCTGCGCAGCACCTCTGCGGGGCTGCGCTCGCCCGCCGGGCCCTCGACGACGCCGATGCTGCCGCGCACGGTCAGTTCGCGGCCGTCGACACTGACCGGGGCCAGCAACGCGTTCATGATGCGCCCGGCGAGTTCGTCCACCTCGTGCCGGGTGTCGGGGCCCGTGGTCAGCGCCACGAACTCGTCGCCGCCGAGCCGGGCGACCATCTCGCCGGGCGCGGTGGCACAGGCCTGCAGCCGGTCCGCCACTTCCACGAGGAGGCGGTCGCCGGCCGCGTGGCCGAGGCTGTCGTTGACGGCCTTGAAGCCGTCGAGGTCGAGGTAGCACAGGCCGAAGCGCTGTCCGGGGCCCGCGTTCAGGGCCTTCTCCAGGCGTTCGAAGAAGAAGCTGCGGTTGGGCAGGCCGGTCAGCGCGTCGTGCGTGGCCTCGTAGCGCAGCCGCAGGTTGAGCAGCCGGCGCTCGGTGGTGTCCTCCATCAACGCGAGCTGGTACTGCGGGACGCCGTCGGCGTCCCGCAGGAGGGAGACGGTGAGGTTGGTCCACAGGACGGTGCCGTCGGGCCGGTAGAAGGCCTTCTCCACGTGGTAGTGCTCGCGCTCGCCGCGCACCAGCTCGTCGTAGAGCCGCCAGGTCTGGGGCGCGTCGTCGGGGTGCGACCACTCCCGGACCTTGCGGCCGCGCATCGTCCGGTCGGTGATGCCGAACATGCGCATCAGCGCCCCGTTGACCTGGAGGACGTTGCCGTCCAGGTCGGCGATGCCGATGCCTATGGCGGCGCCCTCGAAGACCGCGCGGAAGCGGGCCTCGCTGGCGTGCAGGGCCTCCGCCACCACGCCCTGCGCCTTCAGTGCGGCCTGGGCGATGGCCTCCTGTTCGGTCAGGGTCCGGGCGCGCAGTGCCCCGGCGAACCCGGCCGCCATGGCGTGCTGGAGCCGGGCCGAACGGGCCCGCAGGTCCTCGGGGTCGCCGTCCTCGCCGCAGTAGAGCACCAGGTAGGCGTCCACGCAGTCCAGGGTTCGGGCGAGCGCCTCGGGGTCGGTGCAGTGGGCGTCGACGAGCGCGGCGCCGACCGCTTGGGCCTCGTCGGCGTCGAAGCTCCGGGCCCGCAGCGCTCGGCGCAGTCTGCGGGCCAGCGGCAGCAGTTGTTCCTCGAACTCGGGCCGGGTCGACGACGTCGAGGTCACCGGGAAGACCGCCCGGCTCCAGATGGTCGCGAACCGTCGCAGTCTGTCCTCCGGCCCGCCCGGCTGTGCCGTCACGCCGTACGCCCCACGCCGGCGAACCCGGAGAACGCGTAAGGGTCCTCTTCCTCCGGTGCCCCCTCCGGCCGCCAGCGCGGCATCGGCACCAGCCCGGGCTCCACCATGTCGTACCCCTCGAAGAACCGCGCGATCTCGTCGCGCGAGCGCATGATCAGCGGATTGCGGATGTCCTTGTACACGTCCACCGCGCCCCCGGCCCGCTCGGCGGGCAGGGGGATCCCCTCGTACGAGGCGTGCGTGAGGACGAGCAGGCTGCCGGGTGCGAGCGCGTCGCTCAGCTCGGCCACCGCCCCGTACGGGTCGTCCGCGTCTTCCACGAAGTGCAGTATGGCAACCAACAGCAGCGCCACCGGCCGATTCAGGTCGATCAGCCGCTCCACCTGGGGGCTGGAGAGGATCTCCTGCGGCTTCAGGAGGTCGGCGGCCACCACGTCCGCGTCGTCGTTGCCCGCCAGCACGGCCTGGCTGTGCGCGACCGCCACCGGATCGTGGTCGACGTAGACGACGCGGGAGCCGGGGCGGCTGCCCGCGGCCACCTCGTGGACGTTGCCGAAGGTGGGAATACCGGAGCCGATGTCCAGGAACTGGTCGATGCCCTCGGCGGCGGCGAAGCGCACGGCGCGGCGCATGAACGCCCGGTTCGCCTGCATGATCTTGGGGAGTCCCGGCATGAACTCCATGGCCTTGCGGGCCGCTTCCCGGTCGACCTCGAAGTTGTGCGAACCGCCCAGGTAGAAGTCGTAGATCCGGGACACGCTGGGCACCGAGATGTCGATGCTGCGAGGGGCCCAGGCGGGACGCTCCATCTAGCTCTCCAAGGCATAGGCGATCCGGTGTTCGAGCTGAGGCTACTGATCGCCCGCCAAACGGGCGAGCCGAACCGGAAATTGACCGTCCGTTCCCGGTCACTGCCTGGGGCACGTGCCAGGTGCCAGGACGAGCCGGAGCGAGCCGAGGAGTCGGGGGCCACGGCACGACACGCGAACGGGGCCGTCCCCTGCGCCTGGGTGCGGAGGGGACGGCCCTCGGTCGCGCGCCGGAGGGTGACGGGCGGGAGGCCGCTACTTCTTCGGCGCGCCGACCGGCTTTCCGTCGGGCGAGACGGCGTACCAGGTGCCGCCGACACCCTGGCCGTCGGTGTCGCCGGGCTTCCTGTCACCGGCGAAGGTGTAGACGGGCCAGCAGTCGACCGTCTGCTGTTCGGCCCCGTCGGGCCGGGTGAAGGTCATCAGGTCCTTCTTCACGACGCCCTCGGTGTCGTCGGGTTCCACGGGCGCCACGACCGGCCACTTCTCCAGGCACTCGCCGGTGCACGCCGACACCGGCTCCGGCCAGGCCTCGTCCTTCATGAAGCGGTAGACGGTCATACCGTTCAGGTCGACGACGATCTCGCCGAGCTTCGGGTCGTCGCGGGTGGACAGTCCGGGCAGGTCGTCCGCCTTGGCCTTCTTGCCGTCGGCGGCGAGCGCGTACCACTTGCCGCCCACGCCTTGGCCCTTGACGTCGCCGGCGGCCGCGTCCTTGGCGTAGCGGTAGGCGGGCCAGCCGCCGATGGTCAGCTGCTTGGTGCCGTCGGGCCGGGCGACCTCGCCCAGCAGCGCCTTGTCGACGCCCTCGCCGGCCAGCGCGTCGTCGGCGGGTACGGGCGGCCAGGCGGTGGCGCAGTCGCCCTCGCACGTCGTCTCGGGCGGCTTGGCGGTGTCCTCGTCGAAACGGTAGAGGGTGCGTCCGGCCCCGTCGGTCACCAGCTCACCGATCTCGGCGTCGGTGGAGACGGACAGCTTGCCCGCGGGCTCCAGCGCGTTCGCCGACGCCTGCGCGCCCGCGCCGGTGCCGGTGCCCAGCCCCTCGCCGGCCCCGGCGCCGATGTCGCCGACGTCTCCGGGCGCCGCCGTGGCGCTCACGTTCCGGCTGCCGGTGGCACCGCCGCCGTCCTGGCCGCACGCCGTCGTCAGCGCCAGCACCGCCGCAGCGCTCGCCACGAGTGAGGCGCTCCGCCAGGAGGTCTTCATCGTCAATCCCCGATCGTCACGAAGGTGTTGGAGGCGGCGTCGCGCCGCCGCACGACACTGGGTACGCACGCCGGCGCCGGTTGTGTTCAATCGGGGCGCGGTTTCTTTCCCGGGTCGGCCCGGCCCGGCGGCGCCGTACACGGGTACGACCTGGGCACGAGCCGAGCTGCGCTGGTCAAACCCCCGACCGACCCCCTTACCCCCTTCGGGTCAATCGTCCGGTAATCGGGACTGTTCCGGCTCGTGCGGGCCTCATGATCTGCTCGTGCATGGACCCGAACCGACCCGATCCGCCTGCGCCGGACGCGTGTTGGCCCTGGTGACGCTGACGTTCACGCTCGTCGGCACACCGGTCGGCCCGGCGCGGGCGGACGCCTGCGCGTACGCCTCGACGGGGCCGGGCGGCATCGACGCCGTGGCGATCGCCGGGAGCGGCACCTGGCCCACCTTCCCGGCGTGCCCCGAGCTCTCACCGACGCCTCCGCCCGCCCCGCCACCGACGCCCGCGCCACCACCACCGAAGCCCACTCCCCCGCCACCGCCACCGCCACCACCCGCACCGGAGCCCGAACCGGAGCCACCGGCGCCGCCCGCCCCGAGACCCGAGCCGCCGCCTCCCGCGCCGCCCCCTCGACCGGCACCGCAGCGGCCCACGCCGACACCGACCCCGACCCTTCCGCCGGCGCCCGCCCCCGTACCGGAGCGGCCGGCGCCGCCCGCGCCCACCCCGTCGGTCACGCCCACGCCCCGGCCGACACTGAGCCCGGTGCACTACCCGCGCTACCGCACAGCCCGGCCGCAGCAGCGGTCGTCCCGCGGGGCCACCTCGCCGCTCGTCTTCGTCCTGCTCATCACGGTGCCCGCGGTGGTCGCCGTGGCCGCGCTCCGTGCGCGCTGATCCCCTGGAGCCTGTCTTGCCGGAATGGCTTGTTCTCACCCTCGCGATGGTGGCCGCCGGTGTCGTGGTGGTCATCATCACCGTCGTGCGGCACCGCCGGGCGTCCGACGACGAGGACATCACCGAGACCCCGGACGTCATCGAGTACATGACGATGTGGATCGGGGTGGTGTACGCCATCGTCCTGGGTCTGGCCATCGCGGGTGTCTGGGAGGCGCGCAGCGCCGCCCAGGACCACGTCCAGGCGGAGGCGGTCGCGCTGCACGAGATCTCGGAACGCGTCCGGGCCTATCCGCCCGACGTCCGCGACCGCATCCGGGAGGATGTCAACGCCTATGTCGGACACGTCGTCACCACCGAGTGGAAGGTGATGGCCGACCGGGGCGAGGTGACCGAGCGCGGCACCGAGCTCCTCGACCGCGTCCGCGCGGACGTCACGGACTACGAGCCGAAGTCGGACTTCGAGGCCCAGGCGTACCAGCCGCTCGTCGACCAGGTGGCCGTCGCGGACCAGGCCCGCATCGCCCGGGCGGAGTCGACCGGGGCGACGATGCCGGGCGTGGTGTGGTTCGGCCTCATCACGGGGGGCGTCGTCACGGTCGGGATGGTCTTCGCCCTGCAGATCCAGCGCACGGCGCGCGAACTCATCCTCGCCGGGCTGTTCTCCGCGCTGATCGCCTTCCTGCTCTTCCTCATCTGGGACTTCGACGCACCGTTCAGCCGCGGTGTGGCGGCGTCGACCGACCCGTTCCTGAACCTCTTCCCCGGGGTGAAGGACTGAGACCCGGCACCGGGGAACCGCCGGGGGACACCCGACACGCCGTCGGTGTCCCCTGAGCGGCCCACACATCTGCCCCCATTCGCGCGACTGCGATCGCGCCGGCTCCTCCGGCTTCCTAGCGTTTCGGGCATCGAGGTGCATTCCTGGCGCGAGCGGAACAGGTCCGCCCGCCGCTCCTCGGGGACCCGGAGGATTCACCATGCGCGCGATACCCGCCGCCTCGGTCGCACTGCTGGGCGTCGCCGCCCTCTCCGCCTGTGTACCGGCCGGAGCAGCCCCGGGCGGCACGTACGGCTTCACCCTTTCCCCGGCCACCGTGGCACCGGGCGACGAGGTGACGCTGGGAGTGGGCCGCGGGGCGGGCGGCTGCAAGGGGCGCGTCACCGTGTCGTCGCCCGTCTTCGACACGGTCACCATCCCGCGGCACGAGTACTCGGCGACGGCGCAGGTCGACCGGGACGCGAGGCGCGGGGCGGTCTACGAGGTGAAGTTCGCCTGTGACGGCAGGTCCGAGACCTTGAACCTGACCATCGCGGGCGGCCACTCCGGCCACCCCACGCACCACCCCCGCCACCCCGACAAGGGCGTCCACGCCGGTGAGGGCGGCAGCGTCGCGGGGTTCGACGTGAAGGAGATCGGGCTCGGCGCCCTGCTCATCGCGGGCTCGGTCGGCGCGGCGTACCACCTCTCGCGCCGCCGCTCCGGCGAGGACGCGACCTGAACGTCCCCGACAGGACTTCGCCCCGGACCCGCGAAGGGCCCGGGGCGAAGTCCTGTCGGGACGGTGCGCGAACCGGCCGTGCGACGCCGACGCGCGGTGGGAAGGAGAGACCGGACGGGCCCACCTTCCGAAGGCGGGTCCCGTACGGTGACGTGCCGGGGCGGGTCAGATGCGGCGCTCGGCGCGTCGGCGCATCCAGAACAGGCCGCCGCCGGCGACGGCCGCGGCGACGAGCCCGCCGCCGATCGCGATGTCGGCCGACGTCGCCCCGCTGGTGCTGCTGCCGCCGATGCCACCGCGGACGCCGCCGATGACGGTGAAGGCGGCCGGACGCGTCAGGCGCCTGCCCGAGCAGTTGACGGTGATGTCGTACGAGCCCGGACGGGCGTCCTGCTTGATGGTGGCGGTGCCCTTGGACGTCTCGTTGGCTCCCCTGACCGGGGTCAGGTGGGTCGTCCGGAAGGCGTCCGAGGTCATTGTGCCACCCTGGGGGCAACCGTCGACCGTGACGGTCATCTGGCCGCCGCGGGCGATCACGCTGGGCAGGGCGACGATGTTGCTCGGCTGGTTGTGGTCGCCGCCCGCGGTGGCCGTGGGGGCGGCCAGCCCGAGGACAGCGACCGCGGCGCCGGCTGCCGCGAGGGCACGAGTGTTGCGCATGTGATCCTCCGCGGAAGACGCCCCGGGACCCGTCCCCGGTCGATCGGCGAGAAAGCGCCTCCCGGAATGACCCTCAGTTGCCCTGCCCGGGGCCGCATTTCGGGAATGGTCCGTCCTGGTGAGCGGTGTACGGGGCCGAAACCGCGCGGGCCGATATCGCCGCAGGTCACGCACCGTCAGCGAATTCCATTCGGCCGAATCCCGGATGGCTCACCGAAGGACGCTCCCGCCACCCGTTCGCCACCGCCCCGTCGCCGGTCGGGCGCGTGGCGCTTAGCGTGCCCGTATGCGCGAACGACACGGCGACGGCCGGGCCGAGAGGGGATGGCCAATGGACGCGTCCGAGTGGGCCGAAGAGGAGGAGCGGCGCAGGAAGCGCGCTCCCTGGGGCGTGATAGCGCTTGTTCTGCTGACCGGACTCGCGCTCATCCGGAACGGTTCGGGGGAATTCGACCAGGGTCCGCCGCAGCCGACGTCGGCCGCCGCCTCGGACACCCGCGTCGCGGACGACAACGGCGCGGCCACGGGTCTCGCCCCGCTGCCGTACTCGGTACCCGACCGGGTCGGCATCCCCGCCATCCAGGTCGACGCGCCGGTCATGTCGGTCGGTCTCGACGCCGAGGGCTGGATCGACGCGCCGCCCCCCGAGGACCCGAACCTGGCGGGCTGGTTCACCGGCGCGGTCACCCCGGGCGAGAAGGGCACCGCGGTCGTGGTCGGCCACGTCGACAACCAGCAGGGGCCAGCCGTCTTCTACGGACTCGGGGCCCTCAAGAAGGGGAACGAGGTCGAGGTGCACCGCCAGGACGGGAAGACGGCGGTCTTCGAGATCTACGGCATCGAGGTGTTCGCGAAGGACGACTTCCCCGGCGACCGGGTGTACGCGTCCAAGGGAAGCCCTGAACTGCGGGTCATCACCTGCGGCGGGGGTTTCTCCAAGCAGAACGGCTACGAGGGGAACGTCGTGGCCTTCGCCCGCATGACCGAGGTCCGCTGAGCGGGCCCCGGCCCGCGGGCGCGCCGGGGATCAGACGAACCGACGGCGGGGGACGGTGAGGTGGTAGCCGGAGTCCAGCAGCTCGGGAAGGTACCTGCGCAGGGCCCGGACGCTCTGCGAGCGGTCGCCCCCGGCGTCGTGCGAGAGCACCACGACGCCGGGGGCGGCGCCGTCCTCGACCCGCTCGACGATGGTGCCGGTGCCGGGGGTGGTCCAGTCGAGGGTGTCCACGGTCCAGGCGAGCGGTTCCATGCCCAGCTCCGCGCCGAGCTGGAAGGCGGCGCGGTTCCACGCCCCGTAGGGGGCCCGGAACCAGAGGGGCGGTTCGCCATAGGCCTGCTCGACGACCTCGCTCGTACGCTCCATCTCGGTGCGGATGCGGCGCCGGGTCAGCCGGGTCAGCAGGGGGTGGGACCAGGTGTGGTTGCCGACGACGTGTCCCTCGTCGGCCATGCGGGACAGCAGGTCCCGGTTGTAGTCCGCCATCTCCCCGCAGACGAAGAACGTGGCGCGCACGCCGTACTCGGCCAGCGTGTCCAGGATGTCCGGGGTGTAGCGGGGGTCGGGGCCGTCGTCGAAGGTGAGCATCATGACGCGGCCCCGGCCGGAGATGCGCAGGATCGGCTCGCTGCGCACCGGTGGCCGCCGGAGCGCGTCCCGGGGCGCGCCGTATCCGGTCAGAGGCTGGAGGCGGTAGGCGGACGGCTTGAGCGGGCGGTGCGCCGCGGGGCCCGGGGCGGGCGCGGCCGACGGGGCCGGTCCACCCCCCGAGCCCACCGCGAACGCGCCGGCGGTGCCGACCGCTCCGACTGCCGTGACGCCGGCCAGCAGTGCGCGACGCCGGGTGAACAACTGATCCTTCTGCATGACTCATCAGTCGCCCGGCGGGGGTCCGGCGCACTTGAGAAACACCGGTGCGGCTGCACGGAACCACCCGCACGGGCCAAGATCGGGAGTGACTCCGATAACCTCGCCGCGTGACGGAGCAGCACGCCCAGCGGTTCGAGCGGGGCACGGACGGGCCGAAGGTCATCGTCGTCGGGGTGGACGGGTCCGACTCCTCGCTGCGGGCCGCGGCCTACGCCGGCGGTCTGGCCCGGCGGCAGCGCGCGCTGCTCGCCGTCGTGTACGTGCAGCCGGTGCTGGCGGCGGGTACGGCGCTCGGGGCGCCGGTGGCGGGGACGACCGACGAGATCGCCGAGGACCTGGTGGCGCACATCCGGGAGGCGGCCGAGCGGGTCAAGGGGATATTCGACGTGCGCTGGGAGTTCCACACCTTCCGCGGCGACCCGTACAACGGCCTGGTGAAGGCGGCCGACGATCTGAAGGCCGACGCCGTCGTCGTGGGCGCCTCCGAGCAGGCCGGGCACCGGATCGTGGGCTCGGTCGCGGTGCGGCTGGTGAAGGCGGGGCGCTGGCCGGTGACCGTGGTGCCGTGACTCCTGTCGGAGTGGCGTGTGCGTCGTCGCTTCCGTCGCGGGCGTGTGTGAGTCATCATGATCCACCGTCAGCCGTTTGCCGTCCACAAAGAGGTGAGGCGCATGGCCGGGTTCCGTACGGGCGAGGGCGTTCTCCGCCGCAAACCGATCGAGCAGATCGAAGCTACCGAGGGCGGCGGGGGAACGGGCCTGCAGCGGACGCTGGGGCTGTGGCAGCTGACCGCTATCGGCGTGGGCGGCATCATCGGGGCGGGCATCTTCACCCTGGCCGGCACGGTGGCCAACGGCACGGCGGGACCGGCGGTCCTCGTCTCCTTCCTCGTCGCGGGCGTCGCGAGCGCCGCGGCGGCCCTGTCGTACGCCGAGTTCGCCGGGATGATCCCGAAGGCGGGCTCCGCCTACACCTACGGTTACGTGGTCCTCGGTGAGCTGGCGGGCTGGTTCATCGGCTGGGACCTGCTCCTGGAGTACACGGCGATCGTGGCGGTGGTCGCGATCGGCATCTCCGGCTACTTCAGCTTCCTGGTCGGGGAGATGGGCGCGGACATCCCGAACTGGATGCTGGGCGCGCCCGGCACCGGCGACGGTCACAAGGTCGACCTGTTCGCCGCGCTGCTCTGCCTGCTCATCGCGTACCTGTTGAACCTGGGCATCGAGAACGCGGCCCGGTTCGAGATGGTCGTGGTGGTGCTGAAGGTGCTGGTGGTGCTGCTGGTGATCGCGGTCGGCATCTTCCACATCGACACGACGAACTACGACCCGTTCTTCCCGTACGGGGTCGGCGGGGCGTTCACGGGCGCGGCGACGGTGTTCTTCGCGGTCTTCGGATACGACGCGATGTCGACGGCGGCCGAGGAGTCGAAGGACGCCCAGCGCCACATGCCGAAGGCGATCATCTACTCGCTGATCATCTCGATGGTGCTGTACGTGGCGGCCTGTCTGGTGCTGACCGGCATGCAGAACTACAAGGAAGTCGACCCGGAGAGCGGCTTCTCGACGGCGTTCAAGTCGGTGGGGCTGAGCGGTCTGGCGGACGTGATCGCGGTGGGCGCGATCATCGGCATCCTGACAGTGATGTTCACGTTCATGCTGGGCGTCACCCGCGTGTGGTTCGCCATGTCGCGTGACGGGCTGCTGCCCAAGTGGTTCGCCAAGACGCACCCGACGCGGCACGTGCCGACCCGGGTGACCTGGATCGTCGGGGTCGCGTCGGCGCTGATCGCCGGGTTCCTGCCGATCGGCGAGGCGGCGGAGCTGACCAACATCGGCATCCTGCTGGCGTTCGTGGTGGTGTGCGCGGCGGTGATCGTGCTGCGCTACCGGCAGCCGGAGCTGCCGCGCACCTTCCGGACGCCGTGGATGCCGTTCGTGCCGGCCCTGGGCATCGTCTTCTCGATCTGGCTGATCACGTTCCTGCGCTGGCAGACCTGGGCGCGGTTCGCCGTGTGGTTCGCGGTCGGCCTGGTGATCTACTTCGGGTACTCGTACCGGAAGTCGGAGCTGGCGCGGCGGCGTTAGAGGCTGCCGAGGAAGCCGGTGACGATCGCGTTGAAGGCGTCCGGGCGCTCCATGTTGGGGTAGTGCGCGGTGCCTTCCACAGTGGCGCAGCGGCCGTCCGGGACCGTGCGGGCGAGCCGTTCCGCCTCGGCGATCAGGTCGGGCGCGTCCAGCGCGCCGTTGACCGTGAGGACCGGGACGTCGATCTTCGGGACGCGGGACCAGGTGTCGGTCATCGGCACGTGGTGGTTCTCCTCGTCCGGGGTGTGCTTGGCGAGGGTGCCGAGGGCCATCTCGCGCAGCCGGGTCAGGACGGCGGGGTCGACGTCGTCGAGGGTGCGGTGCTCGCCGGGCACGAAGCGCAGGAAGGCGGCGACCCAGCCCTCGACGTCACTCGCCCCCAGCGCGCGGGCCTGCTCGGCCTGCACCTGCCGCACCCAGGGGTCGGTGTACTCGAACTCGCTGGTGGCCGCTCCCGAGACCACCACCGCACGGACCAGCTCCGGGTGCTCCAGCACCGTGTCGGTGGCGATGGCCCCGCCCATGGAGACACCGACCAACGCCGCGGGCCCGGCGTCGAGGTGGCGCAGCAGGGCGGCGAGGTCGTCGGCCCAGCGGAACGGCCGGGTGGCGTTGGCCGAGGCACCGTGACCGCGGACATCGGGCGCGATCACGCGGTATCCGGCGGAAGCGAGAGCCGGGATCTGGGCCTCGAACACGCGGTGGTCGACGAATCCGGAGTGCAGCAGCACGACCAGGTCCCCGGCCCCGGCGTCACCGTAGGCGAGTTCCCCGTCCGAGGAGGTGAAGAAGCGCAGATCCGAAGCAGCATTCATGACAACCAAGGTGTCATTTCGGGCCCGATTTGGCAACCCAGGTGTCATGATGAAGGGGTGAAGGACACCGACACCCCCCTCCCGCCGGACGCGCTCGCCCGGCGCCTCACCGAGGTCTACGATCTGGTCGGCCCCCTCTACCGGCGTGCGCAGCGCAGTGTCGAGCAGGGCCTGGCCGCCGACGGCCTGTCCGTCGGAGTCCGTGCCGTGCTGACGCTGCTGCACCGCAACGGGCCGATGACCGTGCCGCAGATGGGCCGGGCCCAGGCGATCAGCCGTCAGTTCGTGCAGCGCATGGTCAACGAGGGCGCGGCGCTGGGCCTGGTGGAGAGCATCCCGAACCCGGCGCACCGACGGTCGTCGCTGATCCGGCTGACCGGCCCCGGACAGGACACCATCGCCGCCGTGCTGGACCGGGAGCACCGGCTGCTGCGCGACGTCGGCGGCGACCTCACCGACGCCGACGTCGCCACCTGCCGGCGGGTGCTCGGGGCGATGCTGACGGCGCTGGACCACGTGGACGACGCCTGACACGCGCGGCGGCCCCGCCCTACTCCCCCATCACCAGCCCGTCCTCGGCCGCGCCCCGGCTGAGCACGACGTCGCGGATGCGGTCGCGCACGGCCCGCACCTCGGCGCCCTCCTCCAGCGCGCGGTTGAGGTTCACCACCCGTCCCGCGTCGACGTCGAAGAGCTGCGGGACGAACTCGGCCTTCGCCACCCGCCAGCGTTCACCGGGCCGGGCGGGCGGGGTGAAGGTGAAGCGGCCGATGGTCGACTGGTTGCCGCGCGGGTCGCGTTCGCCCGCGTCGTTGATCATCTCGCCCGCGATCTGGTCGCCCATCCCGTAGACCACCCAGGTGCCGTTGACCTTCTCATACGCCTGGGGAACGTGGGCGTGGGTGCCGAGGATCAGGTCGATGTCGGGGCGATCGCCGGTACGGGCGGCGGTCAGGCTACGGGCCAGCGCCAACTGGTCCCGGTCGGGCTCGTCCTGCCATTCGGTGCCCCAGTGCAGGGACACGACGACGACGTCCGCGCCGGCCTCCCGGGCGGCCCGGGAGTCCTCGACGATCCGCTCCTCGTCGATCATGTCGACCGCCCAGGGCTGCCCGTCGGGCAGCGGGTGGCCGTTGGTGTGGAGTGTGTAGGCGAGGTGGGCGACCTCGGCCCGGCCCGCGCGCAGGACGGTCGTGGTGTGCGCCTCGGCCTCCGAGCGCGCCGTCCCGGCGTGCCGTACACCGGCGCGGTCGAAGGCGTCCAGGGTGCGGCGGATGCCGTCGGCTCCGTCGTCGACGCTGTGGTTGGAGGCGGTGGAACAGCCGTCGTAGCCGGTGGCGGCCAGCGCCTCGGCCACTTCCGGCGGGGACCTGAAGAGGGGGTAGCCGCTGTAGTCGCCGTTCGCGCCGTACACGGTCTCCATGTGGCACAGGGCCAGGTCGGCGCGTGAGACGACGGGTCGGGCACCGGCCAGCATGGGGCGGAAGTCGTAGCCCCTGCCGCCCGCGTCGAAGCGGGCCCGGTCGATGATCGAGTCGTGGGGCAGGACGTCGCCGGAGGCGACCAGGGTGAAGGCGCCGGTGTCCGCGGCGGACGGGGCCGGAGCCGGTGGCTTCGGCGGTTCGTGGTCGCGGGCCTGGCAGGCCGCGCCCAGGGTGAGAAGGGCGGTCAGGGCCAGGGCCGCCTGCCGACTGCGTGTGATCATCCGTTCACTCCGCTGGGGTCGCACACACCGAGGGAAAGTCACATTTACCTACAAACAGGTAATGGGCTCGCGGGGTCCCGGGCGGCTCCGACACGCTCATTAGCCCGTCCGGCGTGCGCGAACGGGGTGTTCCGCCGCTCGGACCGGGTACGCCGACCGCTCGGACGAAGTGCGTGAATTGTTCGGACCGGGTGCGCCGACCGTTCGTCGAACCGTTCGTCGACGCGATCGACCGTCCGTCGCACACCCGTGCGCGCGCCCTGTCACCGGACGGCCCCCTGCGGTGCCATACGGCCATGACGGCCGGAACCACCCTGATCGACAGGACGAGCAAGACGACCGCCGAGCACGAGCTCGCCGCACTGCAGCGCGAGCACGGCCGGCCGCTCTTCGCGCTGCTGCTGCGGCTCAGCGACGGAGACCGGCAGCGCGCCGAGGATCTCGTGCAGGAGACCCTGGTGCGCGCCTGGCAGCACCCCGAGGCCCTGCGCGCCGACGACTTCGACTCAGTACGGCCCTGGCTGCTCACGGTGGCCAGGCGCCTGGCGATCGACGCGCGCCGGGCCCGGCAGGCGCGGCCCGCGGAGGTCGGCGACGCCGTGCTGGAGAACGCCCGGGTCTGCGCCGATCACGCCGAACGGGCCGCCGCCGCCCTGGATGTGCGCGAGGCTGTGAAGACACTCACTCCGGAACACCGTCAAGTTCTGGTGCTGGTGTACTTCCAGGGGGCGAGTGTGGCGGAAGCCGCGGCGGCCCTGGGCATCCCACCCGGTACCGTGAAGTCCCGCGCGTACTACGCGCTGCGAGCCCTGCGCAGGGTGCTACCGGGATACGCCGCCGACCTGCGGTGAAACCGATCGTATGGTCAAGCCTCCGTAAAGCGCCTTGCCCAGGACCCCGGTTGAGTAATCGGCTGTCCTCATCCGTGTTCCGGACGGGGGCCCACGACCCGGGTCGGGCGACGCGAACGCACCGGAGGAAGGCAGGAAGGGATGCTGCACAGAGGCCAAGAGAGCACGGACGACGCCGGCGGGGGCGAACTGACCGTCCCCATGGCGTGGTTGTACGCCGAGTACATCGCCGACGAACTGCTGCGGACCGGCGACCTGATGCCGCCCACGTCCTTCGAGTTCCGCGCCGGACGCGACGCGCTGGCGCTCACCGTCTTCCTGTCCGACACCGACGGCGAGCTCAGCGGCATCCGGGTCATCACCCGGCTGGAGACCTGGCTGTCGCTGACCGCCTACGACCAGCCGTGGCAGGAGTGGGTGCGCGAGCGCCTCGCCCAGGTCACTGCCGACGCCGAAGCCGCCGGGCGGCACTCGCCGGACCTGGACCTGGCCCGGGCCGCCTGGCGCTGGCTCGAGGAGACCGAACTGCTCGCCCCGGACCTGAACGCGGTGCCCGGCGGGGCGTCGGTGACCGGCGAGGACGAGGGGCCCAAGGTGTGGACGCCGGCCTGGCAGCTGGGGCTGCCGCTCGGCCACCTCGCCATCCACCTCTTCTAGACGACCGGCCGGTACCCCGGGGAGTCCGGCCGGCGCAGGAGAATCATTCCGCGCGGCCCAGTCCGCCGGCTCCGTCGTTCCGAACCCCTAGGTCGCGATTCCGTACGTGGCTTGAGTGATTCGACTGTCCGGTGCGTACGGGTGGGAGCAAGGAGTAACCCCACCCGCACCCACGGCACGAGGATTCGGCATGAGGTCCACGGAAAGGCATCGTGACGTCGGCGCCTACGCGCTCGGCGTGCTGGACGAGGCCGACGCGTTCCGCTTCGAGGACCACCTCATGGAATGCCCGCGGTGCGCGACGCAGGTGACCGAATTCGGCGCCGTCACCCGCCAGTTGATGCTGTACCGGCAGGCGACGCCACGCCTCGTCCATCCCATGCCCCGGCCCGGCCCGCGCCTGCTGGACCGGCTGCTGACCGAGATCGCCACGCGTCGGCGGGCGGACCGCAGGCGCCTGCTGTACGCCTTGGCCGCGGCGGTCGTGTGCGCCGTGGCCGGTCCCGGTGCCGTGCTCCACGCGGGCGGGGCCGACACGTCGGCGGTGCGGGTCACCGCGACCGGCGAACGGTCCGGGGTGTGGGCGCAACTCTCGGCCGAGGACGAGACCTGGGGCACCGGCGTGGAGCTCACGGTCAAGGACGCGGCGGGCCCGCGGCCCTGCCTGCTGGTCGCCGTCGGCCGCGACGGCACGGAGCAGACGGTCACCAGTTGGACGGTCCCCGGGCGCGACGCCCGGCCGAACACCATGCGCGGTGGGGCCGCCCTGCACGCCGACCAGATCGCCCGCTACGAGGTGCGGACGGCGGACGGGGAGCGTCTGGTGACTCTCCCGACCGGTTGACCGTCGAAGAACCACCGTCGGGGGACACCCGTCACTTCAGCAGCCGGGACAGCCTCCTGTCCGCCAGCGGCTTGCCGCCGGTCTGGCAGGTCGGGCAGTACTGGAGCGAGGAGTCGCTGAAGGACACCTCGCGCACGGTGTCGCCGCACACCGGGCAGGGCTCGCCGGTGCGGCCGTGGACCCGCAGCCCGCTCCTCTTCTCGGACTTCAGCCGGCCGGCCGCGACTCCCCGGGAGCGCTCGACGGCCTCGGTGAGAGTGGCGCGCAGGGCCGCGTACAGCCGCGAGGTCTCCTCGTCGGTGAGGGACGCGGCCAGCTTGAACGGGGACATCCTCGCCGCGTGCAGTATCTCGTCGCTGTACGCGTTGCCCACACCCGCGATCAGGCTCTGATCGCGCAGGGCTCCCTTGAGCTGCCGCCGCTCGGTCCGGAGGAGGTCGGCGAAGCGCCCTTCGTCGAAGTCGTCGGCGAGCGGATCGGGGCCGAGCCGGGCCACGCCGGGCACCTCCCGCGGGTCGGCCACGACGTACACGGCCAGCCGCTTCTGCGTGCCCGCCTCCGTCAGGTCGAAGCCGGCTCCCGCCTCCAGGGCGACGCGCAGGGCGAGCGGGCCCTTGCCCGGGCGGGGCAGCCCGCCGGGAAGGCTGTCCTTCCAGTGCAGCCAGCCGGCACGGGCCAGGTGGGTCACCAGGTGCGGGCCGCCGGCGGTCTCGACGTCGAGGAACTTGCCGTGCCTGTGCACGGCGGCCACCCGGTGGCCCTCCAGGGCGGTGAGCGGAGGGTCGTACGTCTTCAGGACGCTGATGGCCACCGGCAGCACGCGGACGATCCCACGGCCGACCAGGTTCTCGGTCAGGAAGTCCCTGAGCGCCTCGACCTCGGGCAGTTCTGGCATACGTCCAGAGTGCCACCGGTGACCGGCGGTGCCAGTGGGACCCGGCCGGGACTCAGCCCGTGGGGTGGGACACCAGGAACTCGGACCACACGCACTTGCCCCCGCCGCGCGCCTCCACGCCCCACACGTCGGCGAGCGTCTCGACCAGCAGCAGTCCGCGTCCGGAGACGCCGTCGTCCCCGGCCTCGCGGCGGCGCGGCAGCGCGCTAGAGGAGTCCTCGACCTCGACCCGGAGCCGGCGGTCGGTGCCGGTCAGCAGCCGCAGGGTGACGATCGCGGAGCCCTCGGTGTGCATGAGGGCGTTGGTGACGAGTTCGTCGGCGACCAGTTCGATCTCGTCGCTCTGCCGCGAGGCCCCCCAGGCGCGGACGGCGGTGCGGATCATGTGCCGGGCATCGGTCAGTGCCTCGGGGTCGCCCGGGGGGACGTGCTGCTGGAGCCGTCCGAAGGTCCTCGGGGCGCCCACCGTGTGGCGGCGCAGCAGGAGCAGCGCCACGTCGTCGTCACCGCGGCGCTCCTCGGCCACGTCGATGAGCCGGTCCGCCAGGTCCCGAACGTCTCGCGGGCCGGAGGCGACGAGCGCGGTGAGGACCTCGATGCCCTCGTCGAGGTCGGCGCCGGGCTGCTCCACCAGGCCGTCGGTGCACAGCAGCAGGGTGTTGCCGGGGTCCAGCTCGACGGTGGAGACCGGGTAGGCGAGGCGCCCGAACTCGGCGGACAGTCCGAGCGGCAGTCCGCCCTCCACCGGGACGCGGCGGCAGCTTCCGTCGCCGAACCGCAGCAGGGGGTCGATGTGCCCGGCGCGGACCACCTGGACCACTCCGGTGGCCAGGTCGGCCTCCGCGTACAGGCAGGTGGCGAAGCGGTCGGTGTCGAGCTCGTGGAGGAAGACGGAGGCCCTGGCCATCACCGTGGCCGGCGGGTGGCCCTCGGCTGCGTAGGCGCGCAGCACGATGCGCAGCTGGCCCATGACGGCGGCGGCGTGGGTGTCGTGGCCCTGGACGTCGCCGATGACGGCGCCGACCCTGCCGCCGGGCAGCGGGATCAGGTCGTACCAGTCGCCGCCGATGTCGCGTCCGAAGGCGCCGCCGATGGTGGCCGCGCGGTAGCGGACGGCGACGTCGCAGCCGGGCACGCTCGGGATGGTGCGCGGCAGCATGGCCTGCTGGAGTCCCTCGGCGAGGTCCATCTCCTGCTCGTAGAGCATGGCCCGCTGCAGGCTCTGCGCGATGCCGCTGCCGAGCGCGACGAGGACGTTGCGGTCCTCCGGGGAGAACCCTTGCCGGTCGCTGTAGAGCAGTCCGATCGCGCCGATCGGCCGGGCCTGGGCGATCAGCGGCAGGTAGGCGGCCGCGGTGATGTTCAGGTGCGTGATGTTCCGCCACAGCAGGGGGTAGCGCTCGGCGAACTCCTCCGGTGACTCGATGAAGCGAGGGCTGAGGGTCCGTACGGCCTCGCTCATCGGGTAGGGCTCGTCTATCCGGGTGACGCGGGTGCCGGGGACGAAGCTGTTGTCGGGGCCGTCGGCGACCAGCCGGATGCGGCCGGCTTCCACCAGGCCCATCACGAGGCTGGTGGCGCCCAGCCGGGTGAGGCCGTGGGTGTCGCGCAGGACCTCGATGACCTCGTCCACCGTGCGGGCGTGCGCGAGGGCGGCCGTGGCGAGCTGGACGACGTTGGTGAGCCGGCGGCGGGCCTCGTCCTGCGCGGCCTGCTCCCGGTGGGCCTCGATGTCGGCGACCTCCTGGGTCGCGTCGCGGACGATGCCGATGATGCGGCGGGGGCGGCCGGTCTCGTCCCGGCGGATGTAGCCCTGGGTGCGGGTCCAGCGCAGGGTGCCGTCGCGGCGGCGCAGGCGGAAGTAGGTGCCGTAGTTCTCGCTGCCGTCCTTCATGGCCTGGGCGACGATCGTGTCCAGGCGCCTGCCCTCGGCCGCGGGAACGCGCACCGACAGCGACTCGGGGCGCCCGTCGTACTCCTCGGGGCGCAGGTCGAACACCTCGTGCGCCTGGGCGTCCATGTGGAACAGTCCCGTGTCCAGGTCCCAGTCGAAGCTGCCCATGCGGTTGAGCGCCAGGATCGGGTCCGGGTGGGCGGGCCAGTCGTCCGGGAGCGGCAGGGCACTCGCTGCCCGATCAGCCATGGGCCCTACCTTGCCAGGGTTCGCCCGATTCTTCGACTCCTGGTCCGCCGCCCGTGGGCAGGGGGCTTGTGGCCGAGCGGGGTAGACAGAGCGTGATCGTACGAGAGGAGCGCGGCCGTGGAGTGGTTCACCGCACCCGAGTACTGGACGGCCCGGCTGGTCTTCCAGCGAGGTCTGGCCATCATGTACCTGGTCGCGTTCCTGACGGCGGCCCTGCAGTTCCGCCCGCTGATGGGGGAGCGCGGCCTGACGCCCGTGCCGCGGTTCGTGGAGCGGGTGCCGTTCGAGCGGGCGCCGAGCCTGTTCCAGCTGCGCTACTCGGACCGCCTCTTCGCGGTCGTGGCGTGGACGGGCTGCGGGGTGTCGGCGGCGCTCGCGGCGGGGCTGGACTCACTGGTGCCGCTGTGGGGCGCGATGCTGCTGTGGCTGGTGCCGTGGATGCTGTACCTGTCCATCGTCAACGTCGGGCAGACCTGGTACTCGTTCGGCTGGGAGTCACTGCTGCTGGAGACCGGGTTCGTCGCCGTCTTCCTCGGCAACGACGAGGTGGCGCCGCCGATCGTCGTGCTGTTCCTGCTGCGCTGGCTGCTGTTCCGCGTGGAGTTCGGGGCGGGGATGATCAAGATGCGGGGCGACGAGTGCTGGCGGAAGCTGACGTGTCTGGACCACCATCACGAGACCCAGCCGATGCCGGGACCGCTGAGCTGGTTCTTCCACCGTCTCCCCCGGCCGCTGCACCGGGTCGAGGCGGCCGCGAACCACGTCACGCAGCTCGTGGTGCCCTTCCTGCTCTTCACCCCGCAGCCCGTCGCCTCGACCGCCGCGGCCCTGATGATCGTGACCCAGCTGTGGCTGGTGCTCTCGGGCAACTTCTCCTGGCTGAACTGGATCACCATCGTGCTGGCCCTGTCGGCGGTGCGGTTCCCGGCCGATCCGCCGTCCGTGGCCGCCGCGCCGCTCTGGTACGAGGTCGTGGTCCTGGCGGTGGCGGCGCTGCTGGTCTTCCTGAGCCACCGGCCGGTCCGCAACATGATCTCCCGGCGCCAGGTGATGAACCGCTCCTTCGACTCCCTCCACCTGGTCAACACCTACGGCGCCTTCGGGACCGTCAGCCGGATCCGGCACGAGGTGGTGATCGAGGGCACCGCCGACGAGGTGGCCCGTGCGGACGGGGACTGGCGGGAGTACGAGTTCAAGGGCAAGCCCGGCGATCCACGGCGCTGGCCGCGCCAGTTCGCGCCGTACCACCTGAGGCTGGACTGGCTGATGTGGTTCGTCGCGCTGTCGCCCGCGTACGCCGGGTCGTGGTTCGGCACCTTCGTGGAGCGCCTGCTGGAGAACGACCGGGCGACGCTGAAGCTGCTGCGCCGGTCGCCGTTCCCTCCCGACGCGCCGCCGCGCTTCGTGCGCGCCAGGCTGTACCGCTACCGGTACACGACCTGGCGCGAACTGCGCGAGACGGGCGCGTGCTGGGAGCGGACCTACGTGCGGGAGTTCCTGCCGCCGACGCGATTGACGTGAACCTACCAGCGGTCAGGACGAGGGCCCGGACCGGCGGGCGCCGGTGCCGGGCCGGGACCTCGTCGAGGCGCTACGCGCGCTTGAGCCGCAGCGTCATCAGCTGGAACGGGCGCAGCCGCACGCCGATCCGGTCGCCGTCCGCCTCGACCGCCGTCTCCCCCTCCCCGGCGAGCGGACGTTCCAGAAGGTCGGTGACCGCCACGCCCACGACCGGGAAGCCGGCCGTCAGGGTGCACCTCACCCGGCCGCCGTAAGCCTCGTGGAAGCGGACGACGACGTCGCCGCTGCCGTCGTCGGCGAGCTTGACGGCGGTGATCACGACCGCGTCCCGGTCGGCCGTGACCAGCGGCGCGACCTCCCCCGCACCGGTGACCCGCCGCTCGGGCAGGTTGATCCGCCAGCCCTCGCGCACGGCGGCGCCGATGTCCGCGCCCGGCACCAGCGCGTGCCGGAAGCGGTGCACGCCCTGGTCGGTCTCGGGGTCGGGGAAGCGCGGGGCGCGCAGGAGGGAGACACGCACGGTGGTGGTCGTACCGGCGTCGCCCTCGGTGCGGACGGTGCGGGCGACGTCGTGCCCGTACGTCGAGTCGTTGACGACGGCCACGCCCCAGCCGGGCTCCTCCAGGTGGACGAAGCGGTGGTTGCAGGCCTCGAACTTGGCCGCCTCCCAACTGGTGTTGGTGTGCGTGGGGCGGTGGAAGTGCCCGAACTGGGTCTCGGACGCGTACCGCTCGGCGTGCACGTCGAGCGGGAAGGCGAGCTTGAGGAACTTCTCCGTCTCGTGCCAGTCGACCTCTGTGTCCACCTCCAGCCGCCGCTCCCCCGGCGCGAGGGTCAGCACCTGGGTGACGCGGGAGGAGCCGAAGGAGCGGGTGATCCGCACCGAGGCTCCGTCGTCGCCGGGCGCGACCTCGTCGGCGTCGGTGAGGTCGGTGACCGTGTTGCGGTAGAACTCGTCGACGTCCCAGGCGTCCCACATGTTCGGCAGGTCGGGGTGGAGCTGGAGCAGGTTGCCCGCCGCCCCGGGCGCGATGGTCTCGCGGTCGGCGGCGAGGTCGTACGCCGAGACCACCAGTCCGCGTTCGTCGATCTCGACGCGGAGCAGGCCGTTGTCGAGGACGTGTCCGCCGTCCGGGCGCGGGGTGAGGTCGGTGCGGCCGTCGGTGGCGGGGACCGCGGCCGCGCCCGCCTCGACGCCGGCCCGGCTGTGCGGGGCGGAGTTGAAGACCAGCGGGGTGTCGCCCGCGCCGGCCAGGGTGCGCTGGGCGGCGTCGATGATGCCGTTCAGTTCGGCGGCGACCCGGTCGTAGGTGGCCCGTGCCTCGCGGTGCACCCAGGCGATGGAGGAGCCGGGCAGGATGTCGTGGAACTGGTGCAGCAGGACCGTCTTCCAGATGCGGTCCAGATCCTCGTACGGGTAGGGGAACCCGGCGCGGACGGCCGCCGTCGCCGCCCACAGCTCGGCCTCCCGCAGCAGGTGCTCGCTGCGGCGGTTGCCCTGCTTGGTTCTGGCCTGGCTGGTGAGGGTGGCACGGTGGAGCTCCAGGTAGAGCTCGCCGACCCAGACGGGCGGCCGGGGGTTCTCGGCCTCGGCCTTCTCGAAGAATGCCTGCGGGGTTTCCCACTCGACCGTCGCCGAGCCTTCGAGGTCGCGCAGCCGGGCCGCCTTGGCGACCATCTCTCGGGTGGTGCCGCCCCCACCGTCGCCCCAGCCGGTGGGGGCGAGGGAGTGCCGGGCGACGCCCTTGTCCTTGAAGTTCCTCGCCGCGTGGGCGATCTCGCTGCCCTTCATGGAGCAGTTGTAGGTGTCGACGGGCGGAAAGTGCGTGAAGATCCGGGTACCGTCGATGCCCTCCCAACGGAAGGTGTGGTGAGGAAACTTGTTCGTCTGTGACCAGGAGATCTTCTGCGTCAGCAGGTACTTGGCGCCGGCCGCCTTGATGATCTGCGGCAGGCCCGCCGCGAAGCCGAAGGTGTCCGGCAGCCACGCCTCGTCGTTCTCGACGCCGAACTCGTCGAGGAAGAACCGCTTGCCGTGCACGAACTGCCGGGCCATCGCCTCCGAGCCGGGCATGTTGGTGTCCGATTCCACCCACATCCCGCCGGCCGGCACGAACCGTCCGTCGGCCACGGCTTTCTTCACCCGCGCCCACACCTCGGGCCGGTGGTCGCGCACCCACGCCCACTGCTGGGCCTGCGACATGGCGAAGACGAAGTCCGGCTCGTCCTCCAGGAGGGCGGTCATGTTGGAGGTGGTGCGGGCCACCTTGCGCACGGTCTCGCGCAGCGGCCACAGCCACGCCGAGTCGATGTGCGCGTGACCGACGGCGCTGATGCGGTGCGCCGAGGGGACGGCGGGGGCGGACAGTACGTCGGTGAGGCGGGAACGGGCGGCTTCCGCCGTGCCGTTCACGTCCTGGAGGTCGATGGCGTCCAACGCCTTGTCGACCGCGCGGAGGATCTCCCAGCGGCGCGGTGACTCCACCGGCAGCTCGGCCATCAGCTCGCCGAGGACCTCCAGGTCGAGCACGAGGTCCCACACCGTCTCGTCGAGGACGGCGAGGTCCATGCGTGCGAGGGTGTACTGCGGCTCGCTGCCCGCGGTGTCCTTGTCGCCGAGCTGGGTGGGCACGAAGGGGCGGGGGCCGAAGATGACGGGGTTGGACGCCGCCTCGACGTGGAGGCGGACCTCCTCGCCGCCCTCGACGGGCGCCCCGATGCGCACCCACTGGTTGCGCGGATTGAGGCCCTTCACGGGAGCGCCGTCGGGGCGGTAGACCAAGCCCTCGCACTGGAAGCCGGGCATGTTCTCGTCGAAGCCGAGGTCGAGGATCGCCTCGACGGTCCTCCCGGCCCACTCCTCGGGCACGGTGCCGGTGACGCGGAACCAGCTGGTGCCCCAGGGTGCGCCCCAGCGGGCGCCCACCTCGATGGGTTCGGGTTCGGCGGCGAGTCCCTCCTCGACCGGCACGGGCTCGCCGGGCGCGTTCCAGACCGCCACGTCCAGTGGTACGGACTCGGGGTACACGGCGGGGCGGACGCGCTCGTCGAGGACACGCTTGAGGCGGGCTTCGACCAGATCGCGGTCGTCATGCATGCGGGTGCTCCGGGGTCGGTGGGGCGGGTGGTTACCGGGGGTGGGTGACGGTTGCGGGAGCGGACGTGTGTACAGCTCCCCAACGGCGCCTGCTTCGAACCGTGCGGCCCCCTCGCCGGGCTCGGCCGTGGTGGACCTGTGATTTGTAGGGCCCGTGCGAAGCGGGAAGCCGGATGGTCGAGCCGTGGCTGTCCGCCCTGCCTTGCGAGAGGGCGGAGTTCCGACTGACCGCCCTCCTGGACGGCGGCCCGGCCCGGACGGTCCGGGCCCCGGTGCGGCGGCTGATCGACCGGGACAGCACGGGGCCGGCCCGGCAGGGATGCACGGGTCCGTGGTCGCCGCACCCTCGACGCGGGGGTGTCAGGACGGGCAGAGTGCTCCCTGCGTACTCGCGAGTAGTCCCGTCTCACCGCACCCCGAGGAGCCCCCTGTGACCGACTGGGCCGGCCGGACCGCCGCCGAGATCGCCGCCGCCGTACGCGAGAGGCGGGCCACGCCCCGCGAGGTGGTCGCGGAGCACCTCGCCCGGATCGAGCGGCTCGACGGACGTGTCGGCGCCTTCCGCGCGGTGCGGGCCGAGGCGGCGCTCACCGAGGCCGACGAGGTGGGCGCCCGGGGCGATCTGGGCGAACTCCCGCTGGCCGGGGTGCCGGTGGCGGTCAAGGACAACCTCGCCGTGCGCGGCGAGTCCGTCCGGGTCGGCTCCGCCGCGACGCCTGACACGCCGACCGGGGCCGACCACATCACCGTGGCCCGGCTGCGGGCGGCCGGCGCGGTGGTGGTGGGGCTGACCAACGTGCCCGAACTGTGCGTGTTCGGCACCACCGAGGGCGTGCACGGCACCGCCCGCAACCCGTGGGACCCGGCCCGCACGGCGGGCGGTTCCTCGGGCGGCAGCGCGGCGGCGGTGGCCGCCGGGATGGTGCCGTTGGCGCTCGGCAACGACGGCATGGGCTCGCTGCGCATACCGGCGGCCAACTGCGGCCTGGTGACCATCAAGCCGGCTCACGGCGTGGTGCCCGCCGGCATCGGCGACGGCGACTGGTTCGGCATGTCCGAGAACGGGCCGCTGGCCACGACGGTGGCGGACACCCGGCTGATGCTGGCGGTCCTCGCGGACGGCGGGCCGGCACCCCGCGAGGACTCCGGCGCCCTGCGGATCGCCGCCTCCCTGCGCAGTCCCCTCGCCGGCGTCACCGTCTCCCGCCCGTACGCGGACGCCGTGCGGGAGGCGGCCGGGGTGCTGATGCGGGCGGGGCACCAGGTGCGGCGGGCGGATCCGCCCTACCCGGCGTCGTTGGGCGTGACCGCCCTGACCCACTGGACGGCCGGTACCTCCGTGGACGCGCGCGACCTGGACCGGCGGCTGCTGGCCCGGCGGACGCGGGTGCACGCCGCCCTCGGTCGGCCCTTCGTGCGTACCGCCGCCTCCGGAACCGGCCGGCGGGCGCTGCGCGAGCGGCTGGAGCCCTTCTTCGCCGAGTACGACGTCCTGCTCACTCCGGCACTGGCCCGCCGCTCCCCCGAGGCCGGCCCCTGGCACGAGCGGGGCTGGCTGCGGAACATCGTGGCCGACTCGGTGTACTCGCCCTTCACGCCGCCGTGGAACCTGACCGGCTGGCCCGCGCTGACGGTGC
The DNA here is from genome assembly GCF_014649815.1 of Streptomyces mutabilis. Lineage (GTDB taxonomy): Bacteria > Actinomycetota > Actinomycetes > Streptomycetales > Streptomycetaceae > Streptomyces > Streptomyces mutabilis. The sequence continues at coordinate 512,622 of NZ_BMTT01000003.1, forward strand.
CGGTGGGCACCCTGCCCTCGGGCGCCCCCGCGGCCGTACAGCTGGTGGGCCGGCCCGGGTCGGAGGCGGCGCTGCTGGAGCTGGCAGAGCGGATCGAGGCGCTGCGCCCCTGGCGGCGGACGGCGCCCCTGGACTGAGCGGCGCCCTACAGCGCCCGGTACATGATGTGCAGGCCCACCCGCCCGTGCCGCGGGTGCTCGAAGGCGTCCGGCACCGTGCCGAGGATCGTGAAGCCGAGGGAGGTCCAGAGCCGCACGGCCGGGTTGGTCTCGACGACCGCGTTGAAGACCATGCCCCGGTACCCGTCGTCCCTGGCGGCGGCCAGGATGTGCTCGGCGAGGGCGCGTCCGGTGCCGCGGCCGGCCCGGTCGGGGTCGACCATGAAGCCGGCGTTGGCGATGCGGGCGGCGGGACCGCCGTAGTTGGGGGTGACGTAGGCGGAGGCGACGACGGCGCCTGCGTCGTCCTCGGTGACGTAGACGCGTTTGGCGGGGTTCATCCACAGGGCCCGGGCGTCCTCCTCGGAGGTGTCCGGGTCCCAGGCGTACGTCTCGCCCGCCGCGACGATGCGGTGCCAGAACGGCCAGATGTGCGGCCAGTCGTCGGCCGTCGCTTCTCTGATCGGCATGGGCGTGAGTCTCGCACGCCCATGCTCGCGGCGGGCGCGGCGGGTCAGTCCACGCTGGGCAGGATGTGCGGCTCGGCGAGGTCCTCCTCGTAGCCCGCGAGGCGGATGGGGGCGGACCTGGCCCACACGTCGAGGCTGCCGATCTCGCCGGGCCGGCGGCCCGAACGCTCGGCGCGTTCCTTGGGGCGTTGCTCTGGACTCGTCGTCGTCTCCGGTGTCACCGCGCACTCCTTATGTGTCGGGTCACCCTCGGGGCCTGCCGGCCAGTCTCCGCCCGGCGTCTTGGCGTCCCCTCGGGTGTGGGTCGAAGGCAGTTCGGACGCGGTGGCGCCGGCAACTCGTGCGAGAGCAGGCCGCTGTGAACCGGCTCGTCCCGTGACGGACCCTGGGTGTGGGTTGGACCCTGTGCTGACGTCCGTCCGCTCCAGATTAACCAAATGAGCGGGGGCGCGCTCTATGGGGCTCAAAACTTGGGGGATCCATTGCCCTTCATTCATCGGACAGTTGACCCCGTTATGCCCTGCCATTTCCACTTGTGCACCGCACGTAACTCACCCGTTCGGCCGATATCGGCGACCGCACTTTCGCATGTCGGCGGTGCCGGGTCGCGCAGTTAAATCGCCGTTGGCTGCGGCGCAAGCTGGCCATGGTCTGCTGCCGGTCGGCAACGGCTGTCTCGTGGGAGGACCGAGGCATGGAACTGCGCAGCGTCGACGAGCTGATGGACCTGCTGTACGCCTGCCGGGGCGAACGGCCCGCCGCGGAGTACGGCAGCGGGCCGGTGGACCTGCATGGGCACGCGCTGCGCACCGCCGCGCTGCTGCGCCGGCGCCGCCCCGCCGACAAGGAGCTCCAGGTGGCCGGTCTGGTCTCGCCGGTGGGACGGTTGCTGTGGCCCGGAAATCCGGCCGGGCGAACCGCCGAGGCGGTGCGCCCTCTGCTCGGCGCCCGCGTCGCCCGCCTGCTGCGCCGTCACGCCCATCCGGAGGCCTGGTCCCACGACGACGACCTGGTCAGCCTCCGCCAGGCGGACGAGGAGGCCCGCACGGCGGTGTTCGACGCCGGGGTCCTGGAGGACTGGCGCACGGTGCTGGAGCTGACGGCGGCGCGGAACTCGCGGCTGGGGGCCGTCGACTGAGGCGCGCGGAGGGCCGTGCGCGCGGTGCCCAGCGGTCCGGGAGGCCGCGCGCACGGTGCCAGTAGCCCAGGGGGCCGCGCGCGCCGTGCCAGAGATCCAGGGGTCGTGCGCGCGGTGTGCCCGAGGTTCAGGAGGTCGCGCGGTGCCCCCGACGGGCGGCAGGCCCTCGGGCGGGTCTGTATGGAATCGAACCACGAAGTACGCGTGACCGGCGCACCGGGCACACCGGCGCTCGCCCCACGGTAGCCGCGGCCGGGGCGAACGGGCCAGGGAATCGACGCCGCCCGCCCGTCGCCGCGCTCACCACTTGCCGGGCGCGTAGTCCTTCAGGAAGACGCCGTACAGGTCCTCGCCCGCTTCACCGCGCACGACCGGGTCGTAGACGCGGGCGGCGCCGTCGACCAGGTCGAGCGGGGCGTGGAAGCCGGCTTCGGCCAGGCGCAGCTTGTCGTAGTGGGGACGCTCGTCGGTGATCCAGCCCGTGTCGACCGAGGTCATCAGGATGCGGTCGGTGTCGAACATCTCCTGGGCGCTGGTCCGGGTCACCATGTTCATGGCCGCCTTGGCCGCGTTGGTGTTCGGGTGGCCGGCGCCCTTGTAGCCGCGGGCGAACACCCCTTCCATCGCCGATACGTTGACGACGTAGGCGCGCCCGGAGGCCGCCCTGCGCGCCGCCTCGGCCATCGCCGGCCGCAGCTTGCTGATGAGGATGAACGGCGAGGTGTAGTTGCACAGCTGGGTCTCGAGCAGTTCCACCGGGGAGATCTGCTCGATCGTCTGGACCCAGGTGTTGGTGTCGACGACGTCGGGGACCAGTCCGCCCGCGTCGATGGCGGTGCCCTCGCGGTGCCGGACCACGCTGGCGTTGCCCGCGACCAGCGCGAGATCGGCCACCTTCTGCGCGTCCAGGCCCGAGGTGCCGACGGGCAGCGCGGCCAGGCCGTCCACCGCGCCGGAGTTGAAGGCGCCGATGACGTGGTGGGCGGGCAGTTCGCCGGCCGGCAGCGGGGCGCTCTCGCCCTCGACGAGCGCGGCGTAGGCGGACGGCAGGCGGCGCACGGTCTGGGTGGCGTTGTTGATCAGGATGTCGAGCGGTCCCTGCTCGGTGACCTGGTCGGCCAGGGCCACGGCCTGGGCGGGGTCGCGCAGGTCGATGCCGACGACCTCCAGGCGGTGGATCCAGTCGGCGGAGTCGTCCATGGCCTTGAAGCGGCGGATGGCGTCCTTGGGGAACCGGGTCGTGATCGTGGTGTGGGCGCCGTCGCGCAGCAGCCTGAGCGCGATGTACATGCCGATCTTGGCGCGGCCGCCGGTGAGCAGCGCGCGCTTGCCGGTGAGGTCGGCGCGCGCGTCGCGGCGGGTCCGGTTCTCGGCGGCGCAGTCCTGGCAGAGCTGGTGGTAGAAGTAGTCGACCTCGGTGTACCGCTTCTTGCAGACGTAGCAGGAGCGGGGGCGCTGGAGTATCCCCGCGATCGTGCCCTCCTCCGTGCGGGAGGAGGGCAGGATGCCCTCGGTCTCGTCGTCGATGCGCTGGGCGGAGCCGGTGGCAGTGGCCTCGGTGACCGCCTTGTCGTGGGCGGTCTTGGCGGCCCGGCGCTCCTGGCGGCGGCGCTGCTTGACCATGCGGTAGATGTGCGAGGTGGCGCGGCGGACCGCGATCGCGTCCGGGTGGTCGACGTCCAGCTCGTCGAGTTCCCTCAGCACGTCGAGGCAGACGGCGAGCCGTTCGGGGTCGATGCCGGGGCCGTGTGCGGACGCGGTCACCTCGTCCGTGGTCGCCGAATCGTCCTGTGTCACCGTCATCGCCGTCGCCGTTCCCTGATCACCGTCGCGGCGCTCCGGGAGGCGACCGCTGTCGAACAGCGGATTTTATTCAGCGCCGGGCCCGGATCCAAACCCGCCGGGGTCAGGGACGGCAGGCCGTGAGCAACGTCTCCACCTCCTCGGCCAGGGCCCGGGCGAACCGGTCGAGGTCCGGCACGGCCTTCGCGTCGGCGACCAGGCCGTAGTGGACCTGTCCCCGGTACGTCGAGACGGCCACGGCCAGGGCGTGGCCGCGGGCCAGCGGCGCGAGCGGGTAGACCTCGGTGAGCGGGTGGCCGCCCAGGCGCAGGCCGAGACTGGGCAGGGGCACGCTGGTGACCAGGATGTCGAACCAGAGCCGGGCGGCCCCCGAGACCAGCGGCCCGCCGAGCCGGTGGCCGAGCGCCGGCACGTGGTCGGCGAGCAGGGCGACGGCCCCGGCGCCCCGGCCGGGCCCCACGTCCTTGTTGCGGTCCATGGCGGCGCGGACCGTGCCGAGGCGGGACAGCGGGTCGGGCTCGTCGACCGGAAGCCGTATCAGGTAACCGGAGAGCCGGTTGCCCTGCGGGTGGGCGGTGCGCGGGCGGCGCTTGGAGACGGGGATCAGGGCGCGCGGCGCGACACCCTCGCTGCAGTCGCCGCGCTCGTCCAGCCAACGGCGCAGGGCGCCGGCGACGACCGCGATCAGGACGTCGTTGACGGTGCCGCCGGTGGTCTTGCGCACGTGGTGCACGTCGTCGAGGTCCACGGCGACGCCGGCCGTGCGGCGGGTGCCGGAGGGGGCGGCGACGAGCGCGGGCGCGGAGCGCACATCGAGGCCGGACAGGGCCGCGGCGGCGCCGATGTCGAGGGCGCGGCCGGCGTCGGACAGGGCGCCGCGCAGCCGTCCGGGCAGTTCCCGCACGTCCGGCACCAGGCGGCGCGGTGGCTCCGCCGGGCGGGGCCCGGGAGCGGGGAGGTCCATCGGGTCGAGGACGCCGGCGGCGAGGGTGAGGGCCCGCAGTCCGTCGGCCAGGGCGTGGTGGAATTTGAAGAGCACGGCGAAGCGGTCGCCGTCCGCGCCGGGCAGCACGTGCGCCTCCCACGGCGGCCGGCCGCGTTCCAGCGGGCGTTCCATGAGGCGGCCCGCCCGGGCGTGGAAGTCCGTCGTCGGGGCGTGCAGCCGGACGTGGTCGAGCGGGTCGAAGTGGGGATCGGGTTCCCGGGTCGCGCCACCGAAGGCGAACGGCCGGCGCAGCGCGAGGGGTGGCTGCCAGGTGTCCCGGATCCGCATCCGCAGGCCGGGCACCGCGGGGGCGCGGACCGCGAGCAGGTCCGCGGCGTGGGCGCCCGCGGTGGGCGAGTCGGCCGTGAAGACCCCGAGCGCGCCGAGGTGCATGGGGTGCTCGGCGGACTCGATGTTCCAGAACGCCAGGTCGAGCGGAGCGAGCGGTTCGGAAGTCAAGGGCGTGCCTCGCAGGACGTCGGGTGAACAAGCAGTCAATCGCCCTTCGCCGATTACGGTCAAGTACGATCGCGCTACGCACAGTTAACAGCAGATTAAAGTCCCGCCCCTGCGTGAGGGGCGGGACTGAGGTGACACATGGGGTCGCGGTGCTCAGGCCGGCGGAGGCGGTGCCGGCCGCCGCGGGGTTCCCCACCCGGACGGCTGCGGGCCGACCGTGAACCGGGCACGCCGGTTCACGGTCGGCCGTGCGGGCTGCTCAGGCGGTCGGGCATCCCGCGGGCGCGGGCTGGGACGCGTCGTGGATCAGGGCCTCGTGGGCGGCCTTCACCCGCTCCACGTCCGGCTTGAGGACCTTGCGGTCGTAGGTGGTCAGGCCGTTCAGCTCGCCCTCCACGTCCGAGATCTGGGTGTAGACGGCGCCGTTGCTGCCCCGGCAGACCAGGGCGCGCACCTCGTCGAGCTTGGTGAGGTAGTCGTCGGTGTACGTCTCCGGGTCGACGTCGACGTACGACTGCTGCACGGACCAGGCGTGTCCGGGCACCGCGAGACCGAGGCCGCCGTACTCGCCGGTGACCAGAGCGCGTTCGCCGTCCGGGGAGGGCGGCAGGGCGGGGCTCGGGTAGCCGTGCTCGTCCATGATGTCGCCGGCGCCGCCGTCGGCCCCGAGGTTCAGGCCGGACTGGTTGTTGACGAGGCGGGTCGGGTCCCAGGCCTTGGCCTGTTCGGCGACGCGCTTGATGTCGTACTGGCCCCAGCCCTCGTTGAAGGTGACCCACATAATGATCGACGGGTGGCTGACGTGTTCGTCGATCATCTCCTGCATCTCACCCTCGAACTCGGCCCGGGAGGCGGCGTTCGGGTTCACACCCGGCGTCATCGAGGGCATGTCCTGCCACACCAGCAGGCCGAGCTTGTCGGCCCAGTAGAACCAGCGGTCCGGCTCGACCTTGATGTGCTTGCGCACGGAGTTGAAACCGAGCTGCTTGTGCAGCCTCAGGTCGTGCGCGAGGGCCTCGTCGGTGGGCGCGGTGTGCAGGCCGTCCGGCCAGAAGCCCTGGTCGAGCGTGGCCATCATGAAGACCGGTTCGCCGTTGAGCATCGTGCGCGGCACGCCGTTCACCTTCTCGACGGCGATGGTACGCATCCCGAAGTAGCTCTCGACGCGGTCGTGTCCGACGGTGACCTTCAGGTCGTACAGGAACGGGTCGTCGGGCGACCACAGGCGCGGGTCGTGGATCTCGAGGACCAGCGGTTCGCCGGTGCGGCCGCTGACCGTGGCGACCCTGCGGTGCCCCTCGTACGCCGTCGCCTTGACCCGTACGCCGTCGCGCACGCCCTTGGGCTCGACGGTCAGGGTGCCCGCCGCCCCGTCGATGTGCGGGGTCAGCTTCAGCGATTCGACGTGGTCCCGGGCGACCGGCTCCATCCAGACCGTCTGCCAGATGCCGGAGCTGGGCGTGTACCAGATGCCGCTCGGGTCCAGGCTCTGCTTGCCGACCGGCGGGTTCTCGGCGCCCCGCGCGTCGGTCGGGTCGTAGACGCCGACGATCAGCTCCTGGGTGCGGCCGGGCTTGAGCGCGTCGGTGACGTCGGCGCTGAACTTGTCGTAACCGCCCTTGTGGTCGGCGACCTTGACGCCGTTGACGTACACCTCGGACTGCCAGTCGACGGCGCCGAAGTTGAGCTCGAGGCGCTGGCCGTGGCCGATGTGCCAGTCGCGGGGCACGGTGAAGGTGCGGCGGTACCACATGCGGTCCTCGTGCCGCTGGATGCCGGAGAGCTGGGACTCCACCGGGTACGGGACGAGGATGCGCTCCTTCAGGTTCTTGCCGACCGGTGGCTGCTCACCGGCCTCGGCGGCGGCGAACTGCCAGCGGCCGTTGAGGTTCCGCCAGTCATCGCGGGTCAGCTGCGGGCGCGGGTACTCGGGGTGGGCGTTGTCCGGGCCCACCTCGTCGGCCCAGTCGGTGCGCAGTTCGTAGGTGGACTTGTTGCCGCCGCTGCTCCAGAAGGCGTTGACAACGTTGCCCTCGGCGTCGGTGAGGCCGCCCTCGCCGTCGTAGCGGACGTCGGCGGTGCCGGGGGCGTCGCCGTTCTTGTTGCCGACGACCGGCTGGTCGAGGGCGACGAGGAGGGCGGTCGGGTCGGCCGGGTCGACCTTCGCCTGACCCAGGGGCCACTGGGCGCCGCCGATCACCGCTTCGAGGTGGTCGGTGAGGCCGGCGGGCGCCGCGGCGAGCGGGCGGGGGAAGTCGAGCCTGAGGGTGCGGCCGGTGCCGAGGACGGTGGTCGAGGTGGCGCCGTCGTAGTCGAAGCCGTCGGGCAGGCGGAACGCGGACTGCGGGACGGACTCCTTGCTGCCGCCGGGCTCGGTCCAGCGCAGGTGCAGGTTGGAGCCGCCGTAGTGCTCGAAGTACTCCAGTTTGATGTCGTAGGACTGGCCCGCCGTCAGCTCGAGGGGCTGGGCGAACTGTTCGCGGTCCCAGTCGTCGACCCAGTGGTCGATGGCGAGCCGGCCGTCGATCCACAGGCGGAAGCCGTTGTCGCCGATGACGGAGAAGGTGTGGGCTCCCGTCTTCTCCGGCACCAGCTTGCCGGTCCAGCGGACGCTGACGTCGTCCGACTGTCCGGTGGCGAAGCTCAGGCGCGGCTCCAGGGTGTCGAAGTCGAGCTGCGGGTCGAAGCCGGTGGCCTTGAGTTCGTGGAAGTCGAAGGCGCCGGGGGCGGACTGGGTGTAGTACTCGCCCTTGAGACCGTGGATCTCGGCGGCGCCGTCGTCGGCCGCGCTCGCGTTCGGCACGGCGGCGAGCCCGGCGACGCCGAGTGCGGCGGCGAGCAGCAATGCCAGTCGGTCTCTGAGTCGTTTGGTGCGCACTGACCCTCTCCTCGAGAACGGGTGGTGGCTGATGGCTCAGGACATCGATGTCATACATCGATGTAACTCGGTGGTGCAGAGGCATGACAGCACGGATTCCGCCGGGCGTCCAGGGACATGACAAGGGCCCCTGACTCAACGCGTGTACCGCGCGGCCCGGGCTCGTCGTACGTCCACCGGGCCACCCGTCGCACACGCCCGTGTCAGCGCACCCGTCGCCCGGCCGTCAGCCGACTCGCTGCCCCTTGCCCAGCGCGATCACGCCGCCCTTGGAGACCGTGTACAGCTCGGCGTCCCGTTCCGGGTTGACGCCGATCGTCGCGCCCGGCGGCACGTCCACGTTCTTGTCCAGCACCGCCCCTCGCACGACCGCGCCCCGCCCGATGCGCACGTTGTCGTGCAGCACCGACCCCTGGACGACGGCGCCGGGGTCGACCACCACGCCCGGCGAGAGCACGGACCGGGTGACCTGGCCCCGCACCAGGCAGCCCGCGCTGATGATCGACTCGCCCGCGATGCCGCCCGCGTTGAAGCGGGCCGGCGAGAGCTGGGCGGAGTGGGTGTAGAGGGGCCAGTCCCGGTTGTACAGGTTGAAGGCGGGCCGCTCGGCGATCAGGTCCATGTGGGCGTCGTAGTAGGCGTCGAGGGTGCCCACGTCCCGCCAGTAGCCCTGGTCCCGGCTGGTCTCCCCCGGTACGTGGTTGGCGCCGAAGTCGTACAGCGCGGCCTCTCCCCGGTCGGTGAGCCGCGGCAGGATCGAGCCGCCCATGTCGTGCACGGAGTGTCCGTCCTCGGCGTCCCGGTGCAGGGCCTCGACGAGGGCCTTGGTCGTGAAGACGTAGTTGCCCATCGAGGCGAAGACGCACTCCGGGTCGTCTGCCAGTCCGGGCGGGTCGGCGGGCTTCTCCAGGAAGCCGGTGACGGTACGCCCGTCCGAGCCCGGGGTGATGACGCCGAAGGACGAGGACTCGGTGCGCGGGACGCGTATGCCGGCGACGGTCACGCCCGCGCCGGACTCGATGTGCTGGGCGAGCATCTGGCGCGGGTCCATCCGGTAGACGTGGTCGGCGCCGAAGACCGCGACGTACTCGGGCTGCTCGTCGTGGACCAGGTTCAGCGACTGGAGGATCGCGTCGGCGCTGCCCAGGTACCAGCGCGGGCCCAGACGCTGCTGGGCGGGGACCGGCGTGACGTAGTTGCCGAGCAGGCTGGACATCCGCCAGGTGGTGGTGATGTGCCGGTCCAGGGAGTGCGACTTGTACTGGGTGAGCACGCAGATCCGCAGGATGTCGCCGTTGACCAGGTTGGACAGCACGAAGTCGACCAGCCGGTACGTGCCGCCGAAGGTGACCGCGGGTTTGGCGCGGTCCGCGGTCAGGGGCATCAGGCGCTTGCCCTCCCCGCCCGCGAGCACGATTCCGAGCACCGAAGGACCTCCACGACGCATGGCCGCTCCCCTCACCCTGGTTCACCCCGGCTGCCCCGGGCGGGGCGGCCTAAGCCTGCTTGAGGATCTCCTCGTAGAGCCGGACGGTCCGGCGGGCGACCGCGTCCCAGCCGAACTCCTGCACCGCGCGGGCCCGGCCCGCCTCGCCCATCCGCCGGGCGGCCTCCGGGTCGCCGAGGACGGAGTCCAGGGCCCGCGCGAGTTGCGCCTCGAAGTCGCGGTCCCCGTCCCCGCTGCCGTCCCTGGGGACGAGTAAGCCCGTCTCACCGTCCGCGACGACCTCGGGTATGCCACCGACCCCGGAGGCCACGACCGGCGTGCCGCAGGCCATCGCCTCCAGGTTCACGATGCCGAGCGGCTCGTACACGGACGGGCAGACGAAGACGGCCGCGTGGGTCAGCAACTGGATCACCTCGGGACGCGGCAGCATGCGCGGGATCCAGTGCACGCCCTCGCGGGCCCGGCTCAGCACGGCGAAGAGGTCGCGGAACTCCTGGTCGATCTCGGGGGTGTCCGGGGCACCGGCGCACAGCACGACCTGTACGGCCGGGTCGATGTCCCGCACCGCGCGCAGCAGGTGGGGCACGCCCTTCTGACGGGTGATGCGGCCGACGAACAGGACGTACGGGCGGGAGCGGTCCAGACCGATCCGGTCCAGGGCGTCGGTGCCCGGGTCGGGGCGGTACAGGGCGGTGTCGATACCGTTGTGCACGACGTGCACGCGGGTGGCGTCCAGCGCCGGGTAGCAGGCGAGGATGTCCTCGCGCATGGCGCCGGAGACGGCGATCACGGCATCGGCGGCCTCGATCGCGGCGCTCTCGGCCCAGCTCGACAGCGCGTAACCGCCGCCCAACTGCTCGGCCTTCCAAGGGCGCAGGGGCTCCAGGGAGTGGGCGGTCAGCACGTGCGGGACGCCGTACAGGAGCTTGGCGAGATGGCCGCCGAGGTTGGCGTACCAGGTGTGGGAGTGGACGAGTTCGCGGTACTGGAGGGCGGCGGCCATGGCGAGGTCCACGGAGAAGGTGCGCAGCGCGTCGTTCGCCCCGTCGAGCGCGGACCAGGAGCGGTGGCGCAGCACTCCGTCGGTGCGGCCCTCGCCCCAGCAGTGCACGTCCAGGTCGACCAGGCGGCCGAGTTCGCGGGCGAGGAACTCCACGTGCACGCCCGCGCCGCCGTACACGTCCGGCGGGTACTCGCGGGTCAGCAGTCCCACACGCACCCGGAACCTCCCGTGCTCGGCGGCTGGTTCCCTCATGGTCACCCAGACGGGGCGCCCGGGGAAGGGTGCGGGGGCGATGATGACCGGGGAGGCTCGGGCGGCCGGGAGAAGCAGCAGTCGCCGCAGACCCCTGCACCCGGCACCCGGTAGTAGAGGCAGCAACTGCGGCGCCGGAAGGCGGTGCCGGTGAGGGTGCCGGTCCCGGCGAGGAGGGGGTGCGCGAGGAGATCGGCGGTCAGGTCGCGGGCGCGGTCCGCGGTGTCCTTACGGCCGTTGCGGCGGGCCCAGCGGTGGAGTTCCCGGCCGGCGCCCGCGAGTGCGGAGGCCGCGTTGCCCCACAGCAGCCCGGTCGCCACGCGGTACCGGGCGTGGACGGCCACCGTCAGCGGGGCGAGGTGGGTATGGAGGACGACGTCGGCGACGGTGCCGGCGTCGCCCGGCAGCGGGCGCACCTCTTCCAGCCACAGGTCGTCGGGGGCGGTGGCGTCGGGGTCCCAGTGGAGCAGCCGCGGGGCGAGGTCGGGGACGTGGCCGTGGAGTGCGGCGCACCCGAGGGTCACCGACCACAGGCGGGCCGCGAGCCCCTGCTGGGCCACGGAGGCGGCGACCCGCGTCTCGGGGACGCGGAGCGCGGCGGCTACCTTCCGGACGCGGAAGGCCAGCGGGTCCTTCGCGAGCCGGGGCCGAGGGTCCGGCCCCGGGTGTTCGTCGTCACCGGGCGCGTAGGCGTCCGCGAGGGTGGGGAGCGGCCGGGGCGGCACGGGCCGCGACGTGTGCAGCGGGAAGAAGCCGCCGAGCGAGCGGATGGCGGCTGGGGCGGGGTCGGAGTCCGGGTCAGGGTTCACAGAGCAGTGATACCAAGGCCCTTAGGGGTGCGGGGCAGGGGCCCGGGGCCCCTGGTCGCCCACCCAGGGGAGGACGGGGCCGCCGTCGTACTCCATCGGCAGTATGACCCAATGAATGCTCAGGGACGACGACGGGAAGCTCCTGGGACGGCATCGTGTTGTCCATGGAAGACGACCGTTCGCCGCGCCGGGCCGAGAGCCCTCGCCTCACGCAGAGGAGCAGCTGATGAGCGCCCTCGCGTTGTCCGTGCTGCTGTCGCTCGTCTCCGCCGTGGCGTACGCGGGCGGAGCGATCGTGCAGGAGCAGGTGGCGGCGTCCTCCCCGGGTGCCCAGTACGCTCCGCTGCGCCGCCTCGACTGGTGGGCGGCGGTCGCGCTCAACGGTCTCGGCGGCCTCCTGCACGTCGTGGCCCTCGCCCTCGGTCCGCTGAGCCTGGTGCAGCCGCTGGGCGCGCTCACCATCGTGTTCGCCCTGCCCATGGCGGCGCTGTTCGTGGGCCGCAAGGCCGGTGCGACGGCCTGGCGGGGTGCGCTCATGGCGACGGTCGGTCTCGCGGGTCTGCTCACCCTGGTGGGCGCGTCCGACACACAGTCGTTGGACACGGCGCAGCGGGTCGTCACGGCCGGTGTCACCGGCGGTGTGATCGTCGCGCTGATCATCGCCGGCCGGGCCGTGCACCGGCACCCGGCGGTGCGCAGCATCCTGCTGGCCACCGCGTCCGGCATCGCCTTCGGCATGTCCTCGGTCTTCACCAAGACCGTCGCGGTCGACTGGGCCGGTGGCGTCTCGGTCGCGGACCTGCCGTCCCTGGCCGTGATCGGCGTGCTCGCGACGGCGGGCATGCTGCTGTCGCAGGCCTCCTACCGGGGCGCCGGCCTCGCCGCCCCGCTGGCCACGCTCACGGTTGTGAACCCGGTGGTGGCTGCGGTGGTCGGCATAACGATGTTCGGCGAGACGTTCCGCTACGGCACGACCGGCACCGTGCTCGCCCTGAGCTGCGGCGTGGTGGCCGCGGGCGGGCTGATCCTGCTGACGACGGAACGGATCGCGAGGGAAGCCGCCGAAGGGGCTGAGGCCGCCGCCGTTGACGCGGTGGCCGGGGCGGGGGCGGTGGCGGCCGATGCGGCGGTGCACGGGGCGGAAACCGTGCCGGCCCGTGCGAAGGGCGGTCTCGTTCCGGAGGACGCCCAGCCGCGGGACACCCCGCCGGCCGGTAAGGTTCTACTGCCCGCGCCGGCGGGGGCGCGGGTTGCGGACACCGTCCCGGTCCCCGCCGAGCAGCCGTACGAGGTCCGGGAACCAGCCGGGGGCGGCAACCCACCGCTCGCCCCGCAACTCTCGTACGGCCCCTTCTACGGTGGCCCGTTCGTCCCGCCGCCCGCGCTCGACCGGCACCGGGTGCGGATCAGATCCTGACCCCGCCGGCCCGCAGGTACGCCACAGGGTCGATGTCCGAGCCGAAGCCTGGTCCCGTCCGCACCTCGAAGTGCAGATGCGGGCCCGTGCTGTTGCCGGTGGAGCCCGAGCGGCCGATCCGCTGACCGGCGGCCACCGACTGGCCGTCCTTCACGGAGATCGCCGAGAGGTGGGCGTACTGCGAGTAGCGGCCGTCGTCGTGCCGGACGACCACCTGGTAGCCGTAGGAGTCGCCCCACCCCGCGCTGACCACCCGGCCCGCCGCGACCGACTTGACCGAGGTGCCGGTGGGCACGGGGAAGTCGACGCCGGTGTGGTAGCCCTTCGACCAGGAGGAGCCCGCCTGGCGGTAGGGCGTGCCGGTGGAGGCGTCGACGGGGGCGACGACACCTTGGCGAGTGGTGGCCTTGCCGGTCGTGGCCGCCTTCCGGGTGCCACTGCCGGAGGACGGCTTCTCCGGCGACTTCTTCGGCTGCTGCTCGCTCTGCTGCCGTTGCCTCGGCTGCTTCTCCCGCTGCTGCTTCTGCTTCTCCCGCTGCTTCTGCTGCGGCTCGGCGCGGGGCGCCGTGGTGGTCCCTTCCCCGCGAAGCGACAGTCGCTGGCCGGGCATGATCAGGTCGGGGTCCGCTCCGATCTCGGAACGGTTGGTCGCGTACAGGCCGTGCCATCCGCCACGCACCTGCTGGGCGTCGGCGATGCCGGACAGCGTGTCGCCGGTGATCACCGTGTACATCCGGGCCTGGCCCGCACGGGACTGCGGCGTGGTCTGGGGCTTGACGTCCTTCACCGGGTCCGACTTGCCGGTGCCCCGGGCGGAGGACTGCCCGGCGGCCTTGTCGGCGGGCTGCCCGGCGGCCTCCTTCGCGGACTGCCCGGACGGCTTGGCGGCCGGCCCGTCGGAAGACGGACGGATGTCGGGCGTGGCGCCGCCCCGGGTCAGCCCGGCCCGCTGCGAGCACACCGGCCAGGCGCCGGGGCCCTGCCCGTCCAGCACCTTCTCGGCGATGGCGATCTGCTGGTCCTTGGTGGCCAGGTCGGCACGCGGGGCGTACTCGGTGCCGCCGAACGCCTCCCAGGTGGACTGGGTGAACTGCAGCCCGCCGTAGTAGCCGTTGCCGGTGTTGATGTCCCAGTCGTTGGTGGACTCGCAGGCGGCGACCTTGTCCCAGGTCGCCACATCGGCCGCGTGTGCCGTGCCGGTGCCGACGAGCGGGAGCGCCAGTCCCGCGCCGCCCGCCGTGACGGTCAGGGAGGCGCGGTTGATCCTGTTCGGCTGGTACCGGCGGTGCCGGCCGCGTACGGCCATGGGTATCCCCCTCGACATTGCGTCAGGAGGGGCAAAAGTAAGCGCCGGTAACAGGCCATGACAAGACGGCAATCGGCCGGTTGGTCACGGCAAGTGGCGGATAAGACACGGTGGTTGGCGGATGAGACGTCCGCCCGCTGAAGCACCGGGCCCTTCCGCGCGTACTGGTGTCCGCCGGGCCATGAAGTGCGACCGGCGTACCGGCACGTCAGGATGGTCGGGCGGGGAAACCGGCCATACTGGCGGGCACGACCGGCACCACGGACACCAAGGTCACGCACGGTTACCACGGTCACCGCACGGACACCAAGGTCATTAGGAGTCAGCTCCATGAGCACTACAGCGCAGATCGGCGTCACGGGCCTCGCGGTCATGGGCCACAATCTCGCCCGCAATTTCGCCCGCAACGGCTACACGGTCGCGTTGCACAACCGGACCGCGTCCCGCACGCACGCGCTGGTGGAGGAGTTCGGGGGCGAGGGCGATTTCGTCGCCACCGATTCCGCCGAGGAGTTCGTGGCGGCGCTGGAGCGACCCCGGCGCCTGGTCATCATGGTGAAGGCCGGTGACCCGACCGACGCAGTGATCCGGGAGTTCGCCCCGCTGCTGGAGCCCGGCGACATGATCATCGACGGGGGCAACGCCCACTTCGCGGACACTCGGCGCCGGGAACGCGAATTGCGCGAGCAGGGCATCCACTTCGTCGGCACCGGCATCTCCGGCGGCGAGGAGGGCGCTCTGCACGGCCCGAGCATCATGCCGGGTGGCTCCACGGAGTCGTACGACTCGCTCGGCCCGATGCTAGAGAAGATCTCCGCCAAGGCGGCGGACGGGGCGCCCTGCGTGACGCATGTCGGCCCCGACGGCGCCGGGCACTTCGTGAAGATGGTGCACAACGGCATCGAGTACGCCGACATGCAGCTGATCGGTGAGGCGTACCAGCTGCTGCGGGACGTCGCCGGGTACTCGCCCGCCCAGATCGCCGACATCTTCCGCACCTGGAACACCGGCCGCCTGGACTCGTACCTGATCGAGATCACCGCCGAGGTGCTGTCGCACGTGGACGCGTCGACGGGCAAGCCGTTCGTGGACGTCGTCGTCGACCAGGCGGAACAGAAGGGCACGGGCCGCTGGACCGTGCAGATCGCCCTGGACCTGGGCGTCCCGGTGTCCGGTATCGCGGAGGCCGTCTTCGCCCGCTCCCTGTCCGGGCACGCGGCGCTGCGCGACGCCTCGCGGGGACTGGCGGGCCCGAAGGCGTCGCCGCTCGGCGACTCGGAGGCGAGCGCGTTCGCCGACCGGGTGGAACAGGCGCTGTACGCGTCGAAGATCGTGTCGTACACGCAGGGCTTCCACGAGATCGCGGCGGGCAGTGAGGAGTACGGCTGGGACATCGACCTCGGCGCGGTCTCCTCGATCTGGCGCGGCGGGTGCATCATCCGCGCGGCCTTCCTGGACCGCATCCGTGCCGCCTACGACGCCCGGCCGGAGCTGCCGAGCCTGCTGTCGGACGAGACGTTCGCGCAGGAGATCGCCGAGGCCCAGGACGACTGGCGCGAGGTCCTGGTCGCCGCGACCCGCCAGGGAGTACCGACGCCCGGTTTCGCCGCGGCCCTCGCCTACTACGACGCCCTTCGCGCCGAGCGGCTGCCGGCCGCGCTGACGCAGGGGCAGCGGGACTACTTCGGGGCGCACACGTACCGGCGCACCGACCGGGACGGTGCGTTCCACACGCTGTGGGGCGGGGATCGGTCGGAGGTCGACGCGTAGTCGCAGGGTCGTGCGGTCGTAGGGGGTCTGTGGGATTCGTACGGGGTGCAGAGGTCGTACGGGTTGCAAGAGGTCGTACGGGTTGTAGGGGTCGTACAGGTTCAGTAGAGGGTGGGCGAGGGGGGCGGCGGGCAGCGTTCACGCCGGTCGCCGCCCCAGCTGCGTCCGTTCCCGTTCCCGTGGTGTCACGCTCCGTCCGTCCCGTGGCATGTCACGTGAGCGGCGGCCCCGGCTCCGGGTCGGGCACGGGCTCCGGTCCCGGCGGGATCGGCGACGGGGAGGGCTCGGGCGGGCCCGGGTGCGGTGGCGGCGGGGTCGGCTGGGGGCCGGGTCCCGGGGGCTGGGGAGTCGGTTCCGGGGCGGGTCCCGGGGGCGGAGGCGGAGGGGTCGGTTGCGGCCCGGGGCCGGGGGTCGGCACCGGGTCCGGGTGCGGTTGGGGCTCCGGGTCCGGACCGGGGGCCGGCCCGGGGGTGGGACCGGGCGGGACGGGATCCGGATACGGGTTCGTCATGACTGCTGTCCTCCGGCCAGTCGGTCGACATCGGCTCTGGACTTGTCCCCCGCCTACCCGAGGGTCGCCTCCCCACTCACTCCTCTGCGGGAACACGCTGGGACCAGGTGGCGCAGGGCGGGCCGGGGACCGGCTCGGGATGCGCTCCGGGGACGCCCGGCAGGCGCACGGAGCCTGCCTACCGGAGCCGTGCTGCCGCCGCCCCCGCGGCCAGTCCCGGCGCAGGGCTGGCCAGTACCAGGGCGGTGGCCTCGGCCGACTCCCGGGCGGGCGCCATGGATGCCTGGGCCAGGACGATCGCGTCGGCGCCGGTGACGGCTTCGGCCGTCTCGGCCACCGACCGCAGGTAGCCCTCGGTGTCACCGGCCTCGAACCGCGACCAGGCGCCCTCGACGAGACGGGCCCGTACCTCGACGGCACGCCTCGCGCGCCTGGCCTCCTCCCGGATCAGCTCCGCCGTCGGCGTGAGCGTGCTCTCCAGGGCGGCGAGGACCACGACGCGCGGACCGGCGACCACCGCTGCGGCGGCCATCGGCCGGTCCACCCGCAGCACCGGCACCCCGGCGTCGGCGGCGACCGACTCGGCGACACCTCCGATCGTCGAGCAGGTGCAAAGAACGGCCCGTGCTCCCTCGGCGACGGCCCGCCGCACCACGGCCCGGACGGCGTCCGTCACCGCCCGGGGCCCGTCGCGCCGCGCCCGGTCCAGCAGCTCGGCCTCGACGTGATGCCGCAGCTCCAGACCCGGGTGCGCCTCGTCGCGCAGGGCGTCGAAGACCGGGACGTGCACGGCCGAGGTGTGCAGCAGCGCCAGCACGTCTCCCCCTGGGTCTCCGGCTCGTCGCTCTCGTGGCCCGCGTCAGAACCGCTCGGGATGCGCCACGAGCCATTCCTTCGCCGCACGCAGCAGCTCGGGGTCGGCCGCGGGAGCCTCGTCCGGGTGACGCTCCGCCCACTTCACGACGTATGGGCACAGCGGGGCGACGACGACACGCTCGTGCCCGGCGAGGGCGTACAGCTCGTGCGCCAGCGAACCCGCGATGCCCCGGCCCTCGTGGGCCGGCTCGACGACGGTGTGCACGGGGACGAGGGCGCGCTCGGGGGCGTCCAGGACGAAGTACTCGATGCGGCCGACGACCTCACCGCCGCCGATCGCCTCCAGGCGGCCCGCCGCCCGGTCGTCACGGATCTCGATGTCGCTCACGGCCACGCTCCTCGTCCGCGCAGTTCAGTGGGTCAGGACGACACGGCCTGGGGGCTGCGCTCCTGGTCCGATCCCGGCACCGGCTCGGACGGGTCGGCGCCGAGGGCGACGATACGGTTGTCGCCGTCCACGTGCACCACCCGCGGCCGCAGGGCCCTCGCCTCGGCGTCGGTGACCTGAGCGTAGCTGATGATGATCACCAGGTCGCCGGGGTGGACGAGGTGGGCCGCGGCCCCGTTGATACCGATCACCCCGGATCCTCGCTCGCCCTCGATGACGTAGGTCTCGAGCCGGGCCCCGTTGGTGATGTCGACGATGTGCACGAGCTCACCGGGCAGCAGGTCGGCGGCGTCCAGCAGATCGGCGTCGATGGTCACCGAGCCGACGTAGTGCAGGTCGGCCTGGGTGACGGTGGCGCGGTGGATCTTGGACTTGAACATTGTACGGAACATCGGGGCACTCCCACAAGTAGGCTCCCTGCCTGCGTTTTTGCAGGTCAAGGGCTGTTTCGACACCCTACAACGAGTCGCATGTCCGGGCAGCTGTCCCCAGGTTCTTCAGGACTCATGCTGACCACTTGCCAACTGCGAGCGATAGCTCCTGTCCGGTTCGAGGATGACCCGCTGCGTGCTGTTCTGCCTCGCCCGTTCGAGCGATGGCGCCACTGCGGGGCACCTGCATGACTGTCTGCATGACCCCGCAGCCCTCCCTCCTGCCCTGTCCGAGCGATCTGTCCGACGCCCGTTGGGAGTTGATGGAGACGATCTTGACGGCCTGGCGGGGCCGAGCGGCAGAAGGGCTCGCCCAACCTCGGCGGAAAGGTCGCTGACCTGCGGGAAGTCACGAACGCAGATCCTGTTCCTCAACCGGACCGGGGTGCCCTGGCGCTACCCGCCCCACGACTTCCCTCCGCACGCCACCGTCTTCGGGTGCTTCAGCGCCTGGACCGCCGACGGCACGATCGAGAAACTCGGCCTTCATCTCCACCGGATGGTCCGTGAGCAGAAGGGACGCAAGGCCGAGCCCACCGCCTGCGTCATCGACGCCCAGTCCTGAAGACCGCACCCAGCGTGCCCCGTGACACCCAGGGCACCGACGCCGGCAAGAAGATCGTCGGCCGTAACCGCAGCATCGTCGTCGACACCCACGGCCTGTTACTGCTGATCACAGTGACCGCCGCCAGTGTCTCGGACACACCGAGGCCGGCCTGCAGCTCCTGACCCGCGTCGCCACCGACCACCCCACGATCAGCAAGGCATGGGTCGACACCGGCTACAAGAAAGAGGCGATCGAGCACGGCGCCTCACTCGGCATCGACGTCGACGTCGTTCCGCGAAATGAGCAGGTCGAAGGCTTTTCCGTGGTCCCGCGGCGCTGGGTCGTGGAGCGAAGTCTCGGATGGATCATGATGCACCGCCGCCTCGCCCGCGACTACCAGACCAAACCCGCCCACTCCGAGAGCATGATCCGCCTCGCGACGATCACCAACCTCGCAAAACGAGCCACTGGCGAAACAGTCATAGCCTGGCACAATCCATGAACTGTTGCTTCTTCGAGCAGGACGTCCTCTCTCAGGTGTCGATGCCGGTGGTGCGGAACTCCTCCGGTACGAGATGACCCGCGCCCGTGATCTCCTTGGTGGCTTCGAGTACGTCCTTCACGGTGTCGATGCCACGCCAGTAGCCCGAGAGCCGGTAACCGATCAGGGCGCCCTCGGTGGCCAGTTGCGGGAACGTGCTGTCCTCATGGTCGCCCTTGTCCGGCAAGAGCCCGACGACGTGGGGTTCGAAGACGTAGACGCCTGCGTTGATCCAGTAGGGCAACTGCGGGGACTGGACGAAGCCGCGGATGCGGTCGTTGTCCAGGTCGGCCACTCCCCAGTTGGACCGGTACGGGGACAGGGCGACCGTGACGGCCCCGCCCTGATGCGTGTGGTACCGACTCAGGTCCACGAGGGAGTCGGTACAGATGACGTCGCCGTTGAGGACGAAGAAGGGGCCGTCCTCGGGCAGTCGCTCGGCCGCGTGCTTGAGGCCGCCGCCACGGCCCAGAGGCTGGTCCTCGATGGCGTAGCCGACGGTGACGCCGAACCGGGACCCGTCACCCACGTAGTCCTGGATCATCTCGTGCTTGTAGCCACCGCTGATCATGACGTGCTTGACGCCGTGCTCGGCGAGCCACAGGAGCTGGTAGCCGACGATCGGCGCACCCGCCACGGGGACCATGGCCTTCGGCGCGTCGTCCGTGTACGGCCGCATTCTGGTCGCCTGGCCGCCGGCCAGGATCAGCGCTTGAGTTACTGGCATCGCGTTCTCCGGAGTCATTGGCCCGCACCTGCGGCGGATCGGTGATCGCATGCTGATCACATGCGGGCCGTCCAGTGCAGACGTGTTCCGAGTCCCGGACGGCCGGACAGGTGGCGCGAGGACGGCGGCGGCCGGTCACGTTCACGAGCTGGTCGGGGGTGACGTCTCCGGACGGCCGACAGCGGGGGAGGGGAGCTTGCCGATGTGTTGGTGCCGGCGGACGACCAGGACGCCGACGCCGTCCGGGTGTCCGCCGGGGACGTCGTCGGCCCGGACGCCGAGCCGGGCCCGGTCGTACTCGCCGGTCCCCCTCGTGCCATGTCCGGTCCCCCTCGTGCCGAGTCCGGACTGCATGCGCATGCAGTGTCGCGGCGGTACCTTGTCGATCATCCGGCGGGCCTGCCCGCCGCGACCCGCTCCGTCGACCACCACATCTCCATCCGCATGCGGAGGCCGGGGCCGGACAACGCCCCGGTCACGGTGTCACCAGCTGTCGGCGGCCGCCAGCAGCTCGCCGTAGTCGCGCGTCCGAGATGCCTGCTGCAGGTCCGACTCGACCATGATCTGCATCAGTTCCTCGAACTTCACCGTGGGTGCCCAGTCCAGCGCGGCCCGGGCCATGCTGGAGTCGGCGCACAGCGTCTCGACTTCGGCCGGGCGGACCAGCGACGGGTCGATCACGACGTGGTCCTTCCAGTCGAGGCCCACGGCGTCGAAGGCGATCCGTACCGCGTCGCGGACCGAGTGCATCACGCCGGTCCCGATCACGTAGTCGCCCGGCTCGTCCTGCTGGAGCATCAGGTGCATCGCCTTGACGTAGTCACCGGCGAAGCCCCAGTCACGCACCGCGTCGAGGTTGCCCAGCGCCAGCTTGTCCTGCATTCCCAGCTTGATCTGCGCGACGGCCAGTGAGATCTTCCTGGTCACGAACTCGGCACCGCGGCGCGGGGACTCGTGGTTGAACAGGATCCCGGAGACGCCGTACATGTTGAACGACTCACGGTAGTTGCGCGTGATGAAGTGACCGTAGGCCTTGGCCACCCCGTACGGACTACGGGGGTGGAACTGGGTCGACTCCTTCTGCGGAGTCTCCGCGACCTTGCCGAACATCTCCGAGGACGAAGCCTGGTAGAACCGGATCCCGCCGGATCGGGTCGACCTGGAGGTGTTCAGCCCACTCACCATTCGAATGGCCTCCAGCATGCGCAGCACGCCGGCGCCGTTGATTTCGGTCACCAGTTCCGGCTGCTGCCACGACATCGGCACGAACGAGACGGCACCGAGGTTGTACACCTCGTCGGGCTGGACGTGGTCCAGCGCCGAGACCAGGCTGGCCTGGTCCATGAGGTCACCGTCCACGAAGGACAGATCGGATACGAGGCGGCTGATCCGTGACTTTCGCGGGTTGGCCTGCCCTCGCATCAGGCCCCATACCTGGTAGCCCTGCGCCAGCAGATGTTCTGCGAGGTACGAGCCGTCCTGGCCGGTGACCCCGGTGATAAGAGCACGTTTCGACATGAAATCCCCTTACGCCGCCACGGGAAAGACGACCGCTATGCCCAGTGAGTTTTCGCGGGAGCAGTCCCTGCAGGTGACATTCACAGCCGCAAGTCCGCAGTGTCAACGGAAGTCGGGGCACCCTAGTGCATCACCGGGAATTGGCACGGTTACTCATCGGGACTGGGGATTTTCCAGTCAGGAATGGGACGTACTCGTGTCTGACGACTGCCCCGAGGAGACCTCATGCCCCTGCCCGGCACCGACGCAGAGCGCTGGTTGCGCCGCTTCCGGCCCAACGCCAGTGCCCGCGTACGGCTCGTCTGCTTCCCGCACGCGGGCGGCTCGGCGAGCTTCTACCATCCCGTCGCCATGGCCCACGCCGGCGCCGCCGACGTCGTGATCCTCCAGTACCCCGGCCGCCAGGACCGCAGGCGTGAGCCGCTGATGCGCAGCGTTGCCGAGTACGTCGGTCGCGTCGCGCCGGTCCTCGAGAACGAAAGGCCCTTGCCGACCGTCTTCTTCGGGCACAGCATGGGCGCGGTGCTCGCGTTCGAGACGGCTCTCGCACTCGCTGACACGCCGGCCGCGCCCCGAGCGATCATGGCGTCCGGCCGGCGGGCGCCGGCCACGCACCGGGACGAGCAGGTGCACCTGCGCGACGACAAGGGCCTGCTCGACGAGTTGCGGCAGCTCAACGGTACCCAGGCGGACCTCCTGGGCGACGAAGAGATCCTGAGGATGACCTTGCCGGCGGTGCGCAGCGACTACCGGGTCATCGAGACCTACCAGGCCGTGCCGGACCGTACGGTCGACTGCCCGATCACGGTGCTGGTGGGGGACGATGATCCGAAGACAACCGTCGCGGAGGCCGAACGATGGCGGGAGCACTCCACCGCCACCGCCGCCTTCCGTATGCGCACGTTCCCCGGTGGCCACTTCTACCTGGCCGCGCACCAGGCCGAGGTGAACGCCGAGTTGGCGGCCACGCTGTCCGCCGTCTCCAGGGGGCCCGCCATCAGGTAGCCGCTTCGGGGCCGCTGCCGCACGTGCCGTGCGGCAGCGGCCCTGAAGTGTGCATGGTGGCCATGCCTACGTAGCGCTGTGGCATGGCCACCGATCTGCCGGCCGTGCCGGACCGCCGCGAGAAGCGGCTGGCTCCCGGAGCTGCGGGCCGCCCGCGCACGGATGGAGGCCGAGGCCGCCGACAGGGCCCGTCGCCGCCGACGACGAAGGACGCCGCCGTCGGCGGCGAGCAGGCAGCCGTCAGGGCTTTGCCGCCGAGCCGAAAGCTCGGGCCGACCTCATCCGCCCCCCAACTCCGGTGCGCCAAGGAGGCTTCGGGTCCGCAGGTCAGCCGCCGTTCGACTTCACCGAGATGCTCGGCCGGTCCGCCAAGAACACCGGTTGTCGCCCCAAGCAAGGTGCTTGTCGACGCCGGGTACTACTCCGAGGCTGTCGCGAGGCCGTGACGGGGTCGGTACGACCGTCGGCTCCCGCTGCGGGGTCAGGACGGCACTCGCGGCGTTGGCAGCCACCGGCCGCCTGACACAGCCTCCTCGAGGTCTTCCGGCACGAGACACCGGAACAGCTGACATCGCTGCCATGACCCGCTGAACAGCCGGGCGCATCCGTGCACCACGACCTCACCGAGCCATGGACCGACGGGACGGGACGCATCCGAGCGTTCGGCGGTGGGAGCCGGGCGTGATAGCCCGGCTCCCACCGCCGACGACTGCCCGGACAGGCACCCGTCACCGAGACAAGTTGCTAGTTCAGGCCCAGCTCGTCGTCGAGCATGCGGAACATGTCGTCGTCGGTGGCCGACTCGACGTCGAAGCCGTTCTCTTCCTGCTGGTCTGCCGTCCACTTGCTGCGGAGCACGTCCAGCCGACCCGCGATCTGCCGATGCAGCCGCTCGTCGTCCACCGTGATCTCGTCCAGCGCACGCTCCAGCCGCTCCAGGTCCGCCAGCAGCGCGGCCGGCCCGGTCGGTTCGTCGGCGACCAGCTTGGGCAGCAGATGGTCGACCAGCTCGGCCGGGGTCGGATAGTCGAACAGCAGTGCCGCGGGGAGCCGTTGGCCGATGGCCTCACCGATCCGATTGCGGAACTCGACGGCGATCAGCGAGTCGAACCCGAGGTCCTGGAACCGCCGGTGCGGTGAGAGCTCTGCCGCGTCACCGTGTCCGAGGACGGCGGCGGCGTGCCCGCGGATCAGCTCGAGCACCAGCTCCGGCCGGTCGGCGGGCGCGGCCGCGGCGAGTGCCGCGACGATCCCGCCGCCGGCCGGCGCGGTGGCCGTCGCACGTCGGACCGGGGTGCGGACGAGGTGGTGCAGGAGGGCCGGTGTCCCGCCCGCAGCCCGCAGGCCGGGCAGGT
>NZ_BMTT01000004.1 GCF_014649815.1 Streptomyces mutabilis
GACTGGGCGGCGCAGGTGACGGCGGGCAGGACGGTGCCCAGGGGTGCGCGGGAGCCGGACCGGCCGAGCTGCTTGAGGTGGGGCATGTGGTCGAGGAGACGGGGGGTGAGGCCGACGACGTCCAAAACCAGGAGGGGCGTCGGTCCCCCGGAGGGGGCCGGTGCGCCCAAGGAGGTGGTTCGGATCATGGCAATTCCTTCAAACCGAGGTCGGTCAGCAGATCGCGGGCGAGGGTGAGCTCGGCGGCGATGCCGTCGGTGAGCTGGGCGCGGGCGCGGGGCCGCAGCTCGGGCGGAAGGGCCTGCCAGGTGTAGGTCTCGACCTCCAGATGGCGGGTGAGCGGGTGCGGGCCGCCGACGAGGCGGGTCAGCGCGGTCTTGAGCACGGCGAGGGTGGAGGTGAGGGGCGCGGCGGGGGCCGCGTGCAGGGGGACGTGGAAGTGGGCACGCCAGGGCGCGGTGTCGGGAAGGGAACCGGTGTCGGCCAGGGCCTCGTCGAGGTCGTCGGTGCCGTGCAGGGCGGCGGTGGCCGTCGTGGCCGCGGTGGCTGGGTCCGTCGGGGCGACGGTGCGGGTCTGGTGCAGGAAGCGGGGTTCGGCGAAGGCGGCGAGGGCGTCGCGTACTTCGGGGTGAGAAGGGTGTTCGGCGTGCAGGGCGGCGGAGAGCTGGGACTTGACGACGGGGACGCGGGCCGCGGTCAGGGCGTCCAGGGCGGTGTGCGGGTCTTCGAAGGAGGTGGCGAGGTGGCAGGTGTCGACGCAGACGCCGATGCGGTCGTGGGCTATCGCGGTCAGCGGTGCGATGGCGTCGCGGGTGGTCTCCACGACGCAGCCGGGTTCGGGTTCCAGGCCGATGCGGATGGAGCGACCGGTCAGCTCGTGGAGGGCGTCGAGCCGTTCGGCGAGGGTGACCAGGGCGGTACGGGCTTTGTCGGCGCGGGTCTCGTCGTAGGCCGTGCGCCAGGCGAGCGGCAGGGTGGAGATGGTGCCGTCCGTGACGTCGTCGGGCAGCAGCCCGGCGAGGACGCGGGCCAGGGAGGTAGTGTGCTCCAGGCGTTCGGGGTCGGCCCAGTCCGGCTTGTAGACGCGGTACTTGACCTGTTCGGCGCCGAAGCCCTCGTAGGGGAAGCCGTTGAGGGTGACGACCTCCAGACCGCGCCGGTCGAGTTCGGTGCGCAGCCCGCGCAGCGCGGAGGGGTCGGTGACCAGGGCGTGGGCGGCGTCCCTGGCCAGCCACAGCCCGATGCCGAGGCGGTCGCGGCCGAGGCGGCGGCGGACCGGCTCGCAGTGGTCGCGGAGCTGGGCGAGGACGCCGTCGAGGGTTTCGGCGGGGTGGACGTTGGTGCAGTAGGCGAGGTGGACGGTGGAGCCGTCGGGGTGCCGGAAGCGCATGGCTCACTCACCGCCGCGCAGGATGGAGTTGCCCTCGTGCGTGGCGTCCTGGAAGGTGACGTCCAGGCTCAGGCGTCCGCTGAGGCCGTAGAAGGCGACGGGGTTGCGCCACAGTACGCGGTCCACGTCGTCCTCGCCGAAGCCCTCGTCGAGCATCAGGTCGCCGACCTTGCGGGTCTTGAGCGGGTCGCTCTTCCCCCAGTCGGCGGCGGAGTTCACCAGGACCCGCTCGGGGCCGTACTCGCGCAGCAGTGCGACCATGCGGGCCTCGTCCATCTTGGTGTCCGGATAGACGGAGAAGCCGAGCCAGGCGCCGCTGTCCTTGGCCTCCTTGACGGTGGTCTCGTTGAGGTGGTCGACCAGCACCCGGTCGGTGGGCAGCGCGGACTCGCGGACCACGTCCAGGGTGCGGCGCAGGCCGGCGAGTTTGTCGCGGTGCGGGGTGTGCACGAGGGCGGGCAGGCCGTGGTCGGCGGCGAGCTGGAGCTGGGCGGCCAGGGCGGTGTCCTCGGCGGGGGTCATCGAGTCGTAGCCGATCTCACCGACGGCCACGACGCGGTCCTTGACGAGATAGCGGGGCAGTTCGTCGAGGACGGGGGCGCACCGCGGGTCGTTCGCCTCCTTGGGGTTGAGGGCGATCGTGCAGTGGTGGGCGATGCCGTACTGGGCTGCGCGGAAGGGTTCCCAGCCGAGCAGGGCGTCGAAGTAGTCGCGGAAGGAGTCGGGAGAGGTACGGGGCTGACCCAGCCAGAAGGAGGGTTCGACGACGGCGCGGACGCCGGCGGCGTGCATGGCCTCGTAGTCGTCGGTGGTGCGGGAGGTCATGTGGATGTGTGGGTCGAAGATGCGCATCAGGACTCCTTGCCGTGGGGGTCGACCGGGCCGGCAGCGGGAGGCTCGGACCCGGTCAGGGCCAGGACGCGGTGGAGGTCTTCGGGGACGGGGCGGCCCGCGGCGGTGCGTTCGGCGGCGTAGTCGGCGAGCATGCGGGCGAGTTCCGCGTCGCCTGCGGCCCGTCGGCCGAGGTCCGCCACGCGGTCGACGGGGACGCCGGTGAACAGGCACTTCAGTACGGCGTGCCGCCACTGGTGCGCGTCGAGGTGCCGGGCGGCGTACGGGCCGAGGGCGGCGGCGACCAGCCGGGTGTCGTTGGCGCGCAGGGCGTCCTCGACGAGCGGGATGGCGTCCGGGCCGGGCACGAGGTGGGGCAGCGCGTGGAGGACGGCGCGGCGTTCGTCGGCGGTGCCCTGGGAGTAGACGCGGGTCAGGGCGTCGGTGCCGGCGCGTGCGGCGTGCAGGACGAGGACGCGTGCGGCGTCGGCGTGGGCGGGGCCGCAGCGGCGTCCGGCTTCGGCCAGGCGCAGCTCCCACACCGAGACGGAACCGTGGGTGCCGGGGTGGGCGGCGGCCTCGTCCAGGGCCTGGTCCAGCCAGGCGCGGGCGGCTCCGCCGAGTTCGGCGGTGAGGGCGGCGCGCAGGTCGGCGGGCGGCAGGTGGGCGGGGGTGGTGCCCGGGAGGTTCTGCCCTGCACGGGTGCCGTCCGGGGTCCGGGGGCCGTCGGTGGCCGGGGTGCCCTCCGTGGTGCGGGTTCTGGCCCCGGTCGAGGTGCCCTCCGTAGCCCGGGTGCTGACCCCGGTCGAGGCGCGCTCCGCCCGGCTGCCGTTGCCGGACGAGGTGTCCTCCGTGACTCGGGGGCCGTCCCCGCCCGAGGGTGCCCCCGTGGCCCGGATGCCGTCCGTGGACGGTGTTTCGGGTGTGCCGTGGGTGGCGTGCGGCTGCGTCATGGGTGTGGCTCCCTTCCATAGGTGGCGGAGGGCTCGCCCGAGCGGTTCGTGCGGGGTGCCGCCGCCGCGGCCCGGCGGAGGAACGGGAGGGAGCGTTCGGCGAAGTGGGGGCCCGCGTGGGAGTGGCGGGGAAGTTCGACGACGGTCAGGCCCTGGTAGCCGGTGGCGGCGAGGGCCTCGAGGACGGGTGGGAAGTCGATCTCGCCGTCACCGAAGGGGAGGTGTTCGTGGACACCGCGGCGCATGTCCTCGATCTGCACGTGACGCAGCCAAGGGGCGGCGGCGCGTACGCAGTCGGCGGGAGGCAGTGGTTCGAGGCACTGGCAGTGGCCGATGTCGAGGGTGAGGCCGAGGTTCTCGGGGTCACCGAGGGTGCGCCGCAGCCGGTGGAAGCCGTCGAGGTCGCCCAGGAGGTGACCCGGCTCGGGCTCCACCGCGAGCGGCACACCGGCGGCCGCGGCGGCGTCCAGGACCGGGGCCAGGGCTTCCGCCAGGCGCTTCCAGGCCGTCTCCTCGTCCGTTCCGGGCGGAGTGACGCCGCTGAAGCAGTGCACGGCGTGGGCACCGAGGTCGGCGGCGACGCGGACGGCCTTCAGCAGCAGGTCGGCGCGGCGGGCCCGGTCGCCGGCGTCGGGGTCGAGGAGCGATGGGCCGTGTTTGCGGCGCGGGTCGAGGACGTAGCGGGCACCGGTCTCCACGGTGACGCCGAGCCCGAGCTCGGCCAGCCGGTGCGCGACCCGTCGGGTACGGGCGGCCAGGTCGGGAGCGAGCGGGTCGAGGTGCATGTGGTCGAGGGTCAGGCCGACGCCGTCGTAACCGAGGTCGGCGAGGAGGGCGAGGGCGTCGTCGAGACGGAGGTCGGCGAGACCGTTGGTGCCGTAGCCGAAGCGGAGGGAGGGTACGCGTTCGCCGTCCCTGTGTGTGCGCGGGTCGGGGGCCGCCTGCCCGTGCGGTGGCTGATGGGTGTGCGGGCTCACGTGATGCTCACCTTCCTCATGGCTGCCCTCTTCGCGAACATCCGCCCGGCCGGTGCCAGGGCGGCGACCAGCAGGGACGTGACGGGCGCGCCGGAGCGGGCGGCGAGCGCCGCCTGGAGCGGGACGGTGGCCCGGACGCCACCGCCTACGGCCCGTTGGACGAGTGGGGGTGAGGGGTTGAGCGTGGCGTGGAAGTAGGGGCGGGCGGCCGTGGCGGCGTAGGCGGCGCCCAGGACGGTGGTGAGGGCGCCGGTGGGCCCGGGTGGCTGCCCGGCCGGGTTGGAGCCCGGCAGGCCGGGGGCGGCTGCAGCCCGCCGGCCTGCCGGGAGTCGGATGCGACCTGCGGTGACCAGCCGCGTCAGCGCGCCCGTCGTCGCCAAGGCGGCCAGCGGGGCGAGGACCGAACCGCCGGTGGTCTCCCGGCGGGACACGGCGGTGACCGCGAGGGTGTGGCTGCCGAGCAGCGCGGCGGAGGGCAGTGCGGCCCGGGTGCCGCCACCGGTGGCGGCCGCCCCCAGGAGCAGGTCCAGTCCGCGGGCCGCCGCCATGGCCGCCGGTCCGGCGGGCGTGTGCTTCAGGGCGAGGTCGTAGGCCCAGACGGTCGCCGCCAGGGGCGCGGCCACCGCGAGGGCAGGGCGTCCCGCGCCGGCGGCCAGAGCCAGTCCGGCGCCGGTGAGGGCACCGGCCGCCGTGAGGGCCGCCGCCGGGCGGATGCGGCCGGACGGAAGCGGGCGGTGCGGACGCTCCACGGCGTCCTCGGCACGGTCGGCCCAGTCGTTCAGGGCCATACCGGCCTCGTACAGGCACAGGGAGGAACCGATGGCGAGCAGCGTGCGGGGGCCGGGCCGCGCACCGGCCGCCGCCGCGCCGGCCAGGGCGTCGCCCGGCACGGTGAACAGGGCGGGCAGGCGCAACAGTTCGGCCCAGGCGCCCGCGCGGCCGGAGCGGGGGCCGGAAGCGCGCGGTACGGAGCCGCAGGAGGCCGTCGGAGCGACGGCCCCGGAAGCCGAGCGCTGCTCCGGCGCGGGCGGGCCCGCCTCGGCCGCGGCCCGTGCCGCGGCGGCCGTGCGGCTCAACGCTGCCTCCCGTGCTCGTCGGCACCCTGTCGGGCCCCACCGGCTACGCCGCGGTCGGCCGCGCCCCCGCCGGCGGCGTCCCGGTGCGCCTCGGTGTCGACGGCGAAGCCATCCGGGGCCCCATCGTCCCCCTGGACGCCCGAGCCGTCCCGCAACCGCCCGGCGAAGCGTTTCAGCTCGGCGTACTGCTCGGCCAATGACGACGGTCCCTCCCCGACCGGGTCCTTGAAGTAGAAGCCCAGTTCGCTCAGGGGACCGGACAGGCCCCGCTGCTGGGCGCGGGCGGCCAGACGGGCCAGGTCGAGGACGAGCGGGGCGGCGAGCGCCGAGTCGCAGCCCTGCCAGGTGGTCTGGAGGATCATGCGGGCGCCCAGGAAGCCGTCGAAGGCGATGTGGTCCCAGGCGGTTTTCCAGTCGCCGAGCGAAGGCACGTCGTCGATGTGGACCTCACCTTCGGGCACGGTGCCGAGAGTGTCGGCGAGGACGCGTTCCTTGCCGGCGTTCTTGGCGGCGGCGGCCGCGGGGTCGGCGAGGGCGGCTCCGTCGCCGCCGCCCAGCAGGTTTGTGCCGGACCAGGCGCGCACGGCGAGGGCGCGTTGCAGGAACATCGGGCCGAGCACGGAGCGCAGCAGGGTCTGCCCGGTCTTGCCGTCGCGGCCCGCGTACGGCAGGCCCGAGGCCTCGGCGAGGGGCGCCAGCGCCGGGTGGTGCAGGCCCGTGGAGGGGGTGAAGTTGACGTAGGGGCAGCCGGCCCGCAGGGCGGCCGCCGCGTAGAGGGAACTGGGCGGCAGCGAGCCGTCGGTCGGCGCGGGCTCGGTCGAGGCGACGTTCACCACGACGGCACCCGCGAGGCCCTGGCGGCGCACGAAGGCGCGGATGTCGGCGGCGAACACGTCGATCCACTCGTCGTCGGTGCGGTCCGGACCGTCGTCCGTGTCACGGGGCTGGGGGCCGCCGGGCCGGATCTCGCGGTCGGCGGCGACGAGTTCGGCGTGCACGGCGGACGGCAGCCCGTGCGGCAGGACGCCGTCGGCGGCGAGGTGCTCGGCACGCTTGGGCAGCGGACAGTCGAGGGTGTCGTGGCCGCCGAAGACGAGGGACGACAGCGACGGCAGACCGCACGAGGCGAAGTCGGGGGTCTCGGTGACCACGCCGGTCGGTGGGTGGAGCCCGGCCCCGACGGCGGCGCAGCCCGCGATCGCGGTCGTGGCCACGGAGCCGCGCGCCCCGATGAGCCAGACGCCGAAGCGCGGGTCCGTGGAGGGGACGGGCAGGGACGGTTCGGCGGACATGGGCAGCCTCCTTGTCGTACGCGAACCGGACGCGAGTGCCGGAAGAGGGGGTGCCGGGTGCGTTGGCCCCGGCGGGACGGCGGGCGGAGGTCCGGCGTCCTCCGCCCGCCGCCGTTCCGGTTGCCCCGGAGGGGCGGGTCACCCCGGGGGCAGGACGCCCCCAGGGGGTCAAGCAGTCCTGGGGTCAGGCGCCCCAGGGGTCAGGCGCCCCTAGGAGGGCAGTTCCTTCAGCTGGATGTTGCGGAAGGAGACATGGTCGTCGGCTCCGTGGTTCTGGAGGCCGATGTGGCCGTCGGTCAGGCTCCGCTCGGGGTCCTTGTTGGTGAAGTCGTTGATCTTGACTCCGTTGAGGAACACCTGGAGACGCTCGCCCTGGACTTTGATCTCGTAGGAGTTCCACTGGCCGGGCGGCCGCAGGACCTGGTCACGGGCCTTGATGTTCGCCGACTTGAAGGAGTAGACGGAGCCCGTGGTGCGGTCCGGCGCGTCCGTGGCGTCGATCTGGATCTCGTAGCCCTTGTTCACGGCGGACCAGGGGTCGTCGGAGGCGGGGAAGCCCACGAAGATCCCGGAGTTGTCATCACCCTGCATCTTCCAGTCGAGCTTCAGGGAGTACGACTTCAGCTCCTTGGCCTGGTACCAGAGCAGCCCCATGCCGCCCTCGGACTCCATGGTGCCGTCCTTGACGACGAACTTGCCGGGGCCGGCCTGCTTCCAGCCGTCCAGGGTCTCGCCGTTGAAGATGTCCCGGTAGCCCTTGCTCGGCTTGCAGTCCGCCTTGACCTGACCGGTCGCGTACCGCATGCCACCGAGCAGGTGGGCGCGGAAGGCCTCGTCCGCGTAGGACTCCTTGGTGTGACCGCCGCCGGTGTAGAAGGAGCGGCCGCCGCCGTAGTTCTGGCACCAGGCGATCGGGTGGTCGCCCTTCATGTTCCCGCCGTCGTAGGTGGTCTCGTCGAGGGTGGCGAGGACCTTGGCCTGCTCACGCGGGTTGATGCGGTAGTTGTACCACTCGTCGGTGCGCTCCCAGGTGTCGCCGAGGTGCGCGGTGGACGGGTGGTCGTGGTCGTGGACGCGCACCGTGGCCTTCTGAATGGCCGGGTGCGAGTCGAAGTAGGCGCCGACGAGGCCGCCGTAGAACTCCCAGTCGTACTCGGTGTCGGCGGCGGCGTGGATGCCCATGTAGCCGCCACCGTTCGCGACGTAGTTCTCGAACGCCTTCTGCTGGTCGGTGTTCAGGACGTCACCGGTGGTGG
The DNA here is from genome assembly GCF_014649815.1 of Streptomyces mutabilis. GTDB lineage: Bacteria > Actinomycetota > Actinomycetes > Streptomycetales > Streptomycetaceae > Streptomyces > Streptomyces mutabilis. The sequence continues at coordinate 7,776 of NZ_BMTT01000004.1, forward strand.
ACAGGAAGGCGACCGCGTCGTACTTGGCGAGGTTGGCCGTGGTGAACTGTCCGGCCTCCTCGGTCGCGGTGACGGAGATGCCGGCCGGGGTGCCGAGCTCCTTCAGGGCGGCGATGCCTTCCGGGATGGAGTCGTGGCGGAAGCCGGCCGTCCTGGAGAAGACCAGGACCTTCTTTCCGGCCTTGAACGGCTCCTTGGAAAACTCGAAGTCGTCCACGTCGTAGAGCGCGCCGTCGCCGCCCCGGAAGACCAGGTAGATCTCCGAGGTGCGCTTGGGCAGCGACCTCAGCGGCACGTCGACGTCCTGGAACTTCTCCCAGCCGCCGGTCGGCGGGATGTACGCGGAGCCGTGCAGCCTGCCCGTGGGCGAGCCGGTGCGCAGCTCGATGAACCCGCCCGCGCCGCCGGAGGAGGCCCGGACGGTCAGCTTCTTCTGCCCGTCGAACTTGTAGGGGCTGAAGGAGATCCAGTCGCCGTCGTGGATGTCGCCGACGGTCTTGCCGCCGTTGGCGCCGCTCTTGTCGATGACCGAGACGCCCTGCTGGGTGCCGAAGTGCTCGGCCTGGCGGTGCGGCGGCTGGATCACGGAGCGCGCAGTGCCGGTCAGAGCCTCCTGGCCGTTGGCCCCACCGTCCGTGTAACTGGCCCCGACGACGCCGTAGATGTTGGCGTTGGGATCGTGACCGCCGTCGCCCGGCGGAGGGTTGAGGGTGCCCTCACAGCCCATCTCGCTGGTCAGTTCGTGGGCGTGGGAGTCGTGGCCGAGGCTGTAGACGACCTTGACCTCGGAGCAGTCGACGGTCTCGTCCGGGTCGGTGACGGTCACCTTGAAGGGAACGGGTTCGCCCATTGGTGCCAGACTGCCGTTGCCCGGGACCTCGATCTTCACCTTGGGCTCGGTGTTGCCGACCACGATCCGGACGCCGGCGTTGCCGGTGTTGCCCTCGGGGTCCTCGGCGGTGAAGGTCGCGGTGTAGGTGCCGACCTTCTTGTACGTGTGGGTGGGGGTCAGGCCCTCGCCCTCGGTGCCGTCGCCGAAGTCCCAGCTGTAGGCGAGGTCGGGTGAGTCGGCGTCCTTGGCGGTGGCGCTGAACTTGACCTTCAGGCCGGCCGCACCGGACGTCCTGTCGGCGCTGACTTCGGCGATCGGGGAGAAGCCGTCCTCGGCGTTCTCGATCCGGTACAGCGCGGAGTTCTCGTCGCCCTGGAACCAGGAGACGCCGTAGTCCAGGACGTAGAGCGCGCCGTCAGGGCCGAACTCCATGTCCATGATCTGGGTGCCGGTCCACGGGAAGTCGTTGATCTTCGCGACGGTTCCGTCGGCGTTCTGCTCGATCCGCTTGATCCAGCGACGGCCGAACTCGCCCGCGAAGAAGTCGCCGTCGAACTCTTCGGGGAACTTCACGGAGGAGTCGAGCTCGGGGTCGTAGCGGTAGACCGGGCCGGCCATCGGGGACTCGGAGCCGCTGCCGAACTCGGGCACGCTGCCGCCGTCGTACGGGATCCAGGCGGGCTGGGCGGGCGGCAGGTCGACCAGGCCGGTGTTGTGCGGCGAGGTGTTCTTCGGGGCGGCGCAGTCGAACTTGTCGCCGGAGGCGCCGGTGGCGAAGTCGTAGTCGACGTAGGCGTCGTTGGCGCCGGTGCAGAACGGCCAGCCGAAGTTGGCGGGCTCGGTGACCTTGGCGAACTCGACCTGTCCCGCCGGTCCGCGGTTCGGGTCGGCGGAGCCGGCGTCGGGCCCGTAGTCGCCGACGTAGATCGTTCCGGTCCTGTCGTCGACGCTCATCCGGAACGGGTTGCGGAAGCCCATCGCGTAGATCTCGGGACGGGTCTTGTCGGTGCCCGGCGGGAAGAGGTTGCCCTCCGGGACGGTGTACGAGCCGTCCTCGGCGACCTTGATGCGCAGGATCTTGCCGCGCAGGTCGTTGGTGTTGCCGGAGCTGCGGCGGGCGTCGAAGGCCGGGTTGCGGTTCTCCCGCTCGTCGATCGGCGTGTAGCCGTCGGAGGCGAAGGGGTTGGTGTCGTCGCCGGTGGACAGGTAGAGGTTGCCCTCGGCGTCGAAGTCGATGTCGCCGCCGACGTGGCAGCAGGTGCCGCGGGAGGCCGCGACGTCCAGGACCTTCTTCTCGCTGGCCATGTCCAGCGTGCCGTTGGGGTTGAGGACGAAGCGGGAGAGGCGGTTGACGCCGTCGAACTTCTCGAAGTCCTCGGCGGTGCCGGTCTCGGGGGCGTCGCCCGCGGGGGTGTCGAGCGGCGGGGCGTAGTAGAGGTAGATCGCCCGGTTGTTCTCGAAGTCCGGGTCGATGCCTACGCCCTGCAGGCCCTCCTCGTCGTGGCTGTAGACGTCGAGCTTGCCGGCGACCTTGGTGACGCCGCCCTGGTCGGTGAGGCGCAGGGTGCCGTCGCGCGAGGTGTGCAGGACGCTGCGGTCGGGGAGCACGGCCAGCGACATCGGCTCGCCCGTCTCGGGCTCGCCCTTGGCGAGCGGTACCTGCTGGAACTGCCCCTCGGCGGCGACCGGTTCGTCCGCCGCCGGCTGGGCCCCGGCTACGGTCGCCGGGGTGCCCACGGTCAGCATCAGGCCGATGGCCAGGGCGAGGGCGGTGCGGAGTCCGGGACGCCCCGTGGGGTGGGTGCCTTTGGGTCTGCTTCTGTGCACGAAGTCCCTCCGGGAACGGAATGGGCCGTAGGGGATGGTGCGGGTACGTGCGGTACGTGCATGAGGAGACGTGCGGTGCGGGCGCCGGGGTGCGCTGTCACCCCGGAGGCGTGAGTGTCCTGAACACTTCAGCGACGGTAGCCCCGTTCGTCCTGGGCCAACACCCCTGGGACCCGCAATAGTTGAACTTCATCCCATCACAGGACAAAGCGGCATCCGGGCAGGTCGGGACCGGAGGCCGGCGTACCGTCCCGGCCCCGGCCCCCGTCCCGACCTGCTGCCGGGGGCGTGGGTCAGCTGTTGAAAGCGGCGTCGAAGGAGGCGCTGGGCGGCTCGAAGTCGAAGGCCTTGAGGCGGGTGAGGGCCTCGGGGGCGCCCTGGAGCCGGTCCATGCCTGCGTCCTCCCACTCGACGGAGACGGGACCCTGGTAGTCGATGGAGCGCAGCATGCGGAAGACGTCCTCCCAGGGGACGTCTCCGTGGCCGGCCGACACGAAGTCCCAGCCGCGGCGCGGGTCGCCCCACGGCAGGTGGGAGCCGAGCCGTCCGTTGCGGCCGTCGAGGCGCCTGCGGGCCTCCTTGCAGTCGACGTGGTAGATCCGGTCCCGGAAGTCCCACAGGAACCCGACCGGGTCGAGGTCCTGCCACACGAAGTGCGAGGGGTCGAAGTTGAGGCCGAAGGCCGGCCGGTGGTCCACCGCAGCCAGGGCCCGCTGGGTGGTCCAGTAGTCGTAGGCGATCTCGCTGGGGTGGACCTCGTGGGCGAAACGCACGCCCTCCGCGTCGAAGACGTCGAGGATCGGGTTCCAGCGGTCCGCGAAGTCCTGGTAGCCGCGTTCGATCATGGACTCCGGGGCGGGCGGGAACATGGCCACCAGGTGCCAGATGGCCGAGCCGGTGAAGCCGATGACGGTGTCGACGCCGAAGCGTGCGGCGGCCCGCGCGGTGTCCTTGATCTCGGCCGCGGCCCGCTGGCGTACGCCCTCCGCGTCGCCGTCCCCCCAGATCCGGGCGGGCAGGATGGCCTCGTGGCGTTCGTCGATGATGGCGTCGCACACCGCCTGGCCGACGAGGTGGTTGGAGATCGCCCAGCACTTCAGCCCGTACTTGTCGAGCAGCTGGTGGCGCGAGTCCACGTACGAGGGATCGGCGAGTGCCTTGTCGACCTCGAAGTGGTCGCCCCAGCAAGCGAGTTCCAGCCCGTCGTAGCCGAAGTCGCGGGCAAGTCGGCAGACCTCCTCCAGTGGCAGGTCCGCCCACTGGCCGGTGAAGAGAGTGAAGTTGCGTGGCATGTCGCTGCCGGCCTCCTCAGAGGGCGTCGGGGGCGATGGGGGTGATCGGGGTGTAGACGGAGTTCTTCTCGGCGCTCTCCTCCACCGCCGCCAGCACGCGCTGGACCTGGAGCCCGTCGGCGAAGGACGGTTCGGGCCGGCGGCCCTCGGCGACTGCGTGGACGAGGTCGCGCGCCTGGTGGACGAAGGTGTGCTCGTAGCCGAGGCCGTGGCCCGGCGGCCACCAGGCGTCCAGGTAGGGGTGTTCGGGTTCGGTGACGAGGATGCGGCGGAAGCCGGCGTGCTCCCCCGGCTCCGTACCGTCGTGGTACTCCAGCTCGTTGAGCCGTTCCAGGTCGAAGGCGAGCGAGCCGTGCTCCCCGTTGAGTTCGATGCGCAGGGCGTTCTTGCGGCCGGTGGCGTACCGGGTGGCCTCGAAGGAGACCAGGGCGCCGGAGGTGAGGCGGCCGGTGAAGACGGCGGCGTCGTCCACGGTGACCTGGCCCGTGGTGCCGTCCGACGAGCCCGCCGTCAGGCCCCGGGCGGCTCCCTCGGGCAGCGGACGCTCCCGTACGAAGGTCTCGGTGAGCGCGGAGACGCCCGCGATCCGCTCCCCCGTCAGGTACTGCGCGAGGTCGACGATGTGGGCGCCCAGGTCGCCGAGGGCTCCCGAGCCGGCCAGTTCCTTGCGCAGCCGCCAGGTCAACGGGGCCTTGGGGTCCACCAGCCAGTCCTGGAGGTACGTCACCCGCACGTGCCGCAGCCGGCCGACGCGGCCCTCGGCGACCATCCGGCGGGCCAGGGCGGTGGCCGGTACCCGGCGGTAGTTGAAGCCGACCATCGCGATCTGGCCGCGTGCGTCCGCCTCCTGGGCGGCCCGGGTCATCGCCTCGGCCTCGGCGACGGAGTTGGCCAGCGGCTTCTCGCACAGGACGTGCTTGCCCGCGGCGAGGGCGGCCAGTGCGATCTCGGCGTGGCTGTCACCGGGGGTGCAGATGTCGACGAGGTCGATGTCGTCCCGTTCGACCAGGGTCCGCCAGTCGGTCTCGGTGCTCGCCCAGCCGTGGCGGTCGGCCGCCGCGCGGACGGCGTCGGCGTCCCGGCCGCAGATGGCCGCCGGCACCGGGTTCAGCGGCAGGTCGAAGACCCGGCCGGCGGTGCGCCAGCCCTGGGAATGTGCGGCGCCCATGAAGGCATAGCCGACCATGCCGACGCGCAACGGCGGTCTGGTCGCGGATGCCCCCGTCACCCCGGTCCCGGTCCCGTTGCCGGTTCCGCTCCCGGCGGCCGGCCGGTGCTCCCCGGCCCCCTCGGGCTGCTGCGGCTGTCCCATGCGGATGTCCTCCTCGTCGTCGTGGCGCGGTGGGGGGTGGGCCCCGCCCCGGTCGGCTGGTCGGGCCGCTCCGGGGCGGCGGCCCTCACTTGAAGCCCGTGGACATGTACTGGTCGACGTTCCCCTTGTCGACGACGGCCGAGTAGCAGGTGACGGTCGAGGGGATCTCGAACTCGGCGAGACCGCTGATCCCCTTGCCCTGGCCGAGGGCGCGGGCGAGGTCGATCGCGGAGGCGGCCATGGTCGGCGGGTAGAGCACGGTCGCCTTCAGCACGCCGCTGTCCGCCTTGATCGCCTGGAAGGCGGTAAGCGCTCCCGCGCCGCCGACCATCAGGAAGTCGTCGCGCCCGGCCTGCTCGATGGCGCGCAGCGCGCCCACGCCCTGGTCGTCGTCGTGGTTCCACAGGGCGTCGAACTGGGACTGGGCCTGGAGCAGCTGCGACATCTTGGCCTGGCCCGACTCGACCGTGAACTCGGCGGCCTGGCGGGCCACCTTCTGGATGTTCGGGTAGTTCTTCAGGCCGTCGTCGAATCCCTTGGTGCGTTGCTGGGTGAGCTCCAGGTTGTCCAGCCCGGCCAGCTCGATGACCTTGGCGCCCTGCTTGTCCTTGAGCTTCTCGCCTATGTAGTGGGCGGCGTTGAGGCCCATGCCGTAGTTGTCGCCGCCGACCCAGCAGCGGTAGGCCTGCGGGCTGTTGAAGATGCGGTCGAGGTTGACGACCGGGATGCCGGCGCGCATCGCCTTCAGCCCGACCTGGGTGAGGGCCTTGCCGTCGGCGGGCAGGACGACCAGGACGTCGACCTTCTTGTTGATGAGGGTCTCGATCTGGCCGATCTGCTGGGCGGTGTCGTTGGAACCCTCGGTGACCTCCAGGGTGACGTCCGAGTACTTCTCGGCACGCTTCTGGGCCTGGTCGTTGACGGCGTTGAGCCAGCCGTGGTCGGCCTGCGGTCCGGCGTAGCCGATGGTGACCGGCTTGCCCGGCTTGTCGTCGGCGGCCGGCTGCGTGTCCGCGGCCTTGTCGCCGCCGTCGTCGGTCTCGTTGCTCGTGCACCCGGTGAGGACGGCACCGGCGGACACGGCGGCGGCTCCGAAGAGCAGCCCTCTGCGGCTCGTGAGGTTCGTCATGGCGGTGGACCCTTTCCTCAGTGCGTGCTTGCGGTACGGCGCTGGACCAGCACGGCGGCGACGATGATCGCGCCCTTGGCGATCTGCTGCACGTCGGTCTGCAGGTTGTTCAGGGCGAAGATGTTGGTGATGGTGGTGAAGATCAGGACCCCGAGCACGGAGCCGACGATGGTGCCCCGGCCGCCGGTGAGCAGGGTGCCGCCGATGATCGCCGCGGCGATGGCGTCGAGTTCGTAGAGGTTGCCGTTGGTGTTCTGGCCGGAGCCGGCCAGGACGATCAGCAGGAAGGCGGCGATGCCGCAGCACAGCCCGGACAGCAGGTAGAGGTAGAGCCGCTGGCGGCGGACGTCGATGCCGGCGAGGCGGGCGGCCTCCGCGTTGCCGCCGACGGCGACGGTGCGGCGTCCGAAGGTGGTCCGGTTGAGCACCAGCCAGCCGATGACGGTGACGGCCGCGAAGACCAGGACCAGGGGCGGGATGCCGAGGATGTAGGAGTCGCGTTCGCCGAGGTCCAGGACGCTGGGCACGGTGACGACCTGGGTGCGGCCGTCGGTGATCTGGAGCGCGAGGCCGCGGGCCGAGGCCAGCATGGCCAGGGTGGCGATGAACGGGACCATCTGGCCGAAGGCTATGAGCACCCCGTTGACCAGTCCGCAGCCCACTCCCACCACGATCGCCGTGAAGAGGATGCCGGCGAAACCGAATTCCTGGGTGGCGACGGTGGTCGCCCACACGGACGCCAGGGCGACGATGGCGCCCACCGACAGGTCGATGCCCCCGGAGATGATCACGAAGGTCATGCCGACGGTGACGACGCCGATCACGGACGCCTGGGTCAGCACCAGCTGGAGGTTGCGGGTGTCGAGGAACGAGTCGGGCTGGGTGATGCCGCCGATGAGGACCAGTGCGGCGAGCACGCCGAGCAGGGTGAGGGTGCGGACGTCGGCGCGGCCCAACTGGACCCGCCAGGCGGGCGGCCCGTCCACCGGTGCCGCCTTGCCGGTGCCGTCCCGCGGCGGGGACACGTGCTGCGTCATGACGCCGGGCTTCCTTCCATCACGAGGTCGAGTACGCGGTGTTCGTCGAGTTCGCGGGCGGGGGCCTCGTGCACGACCCGGCCCTCGCGCAGCACCAGCACGCGGTCGGCGAGGCCGAGCACCTCGGGCACCTCGCTGGAGACCAGCAGCACGGCGAGGCCCTCGTCGGCGAGGCGGCGGATGACCGCGTACAGCTCGGCGCGGGCGCCGACGTCGACGCCGCGGGTGGGTTCGTCGAGGAGCAGTACCTTGCAGCCGCGCAGCAGCCAGCGGGCCAGGACCGCCTTCTGCTGGTTGCCGCCGGACAGGGTGCGCACGGGCGCGGAGGGGTTGTCGGGCCGCAGGGACAGCTCGCGGGTCGCCGCGCGGGCCGCCTCCAGTTCGGCGCCCCGGTCGAGCCAGCCGCCGCGCGAGAAGCGGGACATGGCGGAGACCGACACGTTGCGGGTGACGGACTCCAGCATCAGCAGGGCCTGCGCCTTGCGCTCCTCGGGGGCGAGTCCGAGTCCGGCGCGGACGGCGGCGCGGACACTGCCCGGCCTGAGCGGGCGTCCTTCGACGAGCACCTGGCCCGTACTCGCCCTGCGGGCCCCGTAGATCGTCTCCAGGATCTCGGAGCGGCCGGAGCCGACGAGTCCGGCGAGGCCGACGATCTCCCCGGGGCGGACCTCCAGGTCGAGGGTGTCGAACTCGCCCTGGCGGGAGAGCCCCTTGACGCTCAGCACGGGCTCACCCTCGGGTGGCGCGGCCGGCCGCTGCGGGAAGACGTATTCGACGTTGCGCCCGGTCATCAGCGCCACCACGTCGCGGGTGGGCGTCGACTCGGCGGGCAGCCCGCCGGCGACGGCACGGCCGTCCTTGAGGACGGTGACCCGGTCGCCGATGCGGCGGATCTCCTCCAGGCGGTGCGAGATGTAGACGACGGCGACGCCTTCGGCGGTGAGGTCGGCGACGATGCGGAAGAGGTTGTCGACCTCGTCCGGGTCGAGCGCGGCGGACGGCTCGTCCATCACGATCAGCCGTACCTCGTGCGACAGCGCCCGCGCCATGGACACGATCTGCTGCTGGGCCGCCGACAGCTCCCCGACCAGCCGTCCGGGGTCGACTTCGGGGTGCCCGAGCCGCTTGAGGAGCTGGGCCGTCGACTCCTTGGCCGCCCTGCCCCGGACGACGAAGCCGCCGGCGGTCGGCTCGTGTCCCAGGTGGACGTTCTCGGCGACCGACATGTGTTCCACCAGGTCGAGTTCCTGGTAGATCGTGGCGATGCCGAGGCGCATGGCGGCGATGGGCGAGCGCAGGGTGACGTCCTCGCCGCGCCAGCGGATGGTGCCGGTGTCGGGCTGGTGGGCACCGGCCAGCACCTTGATGAGGGTGGACTTGCCGGCGCCGTTCTGGCCGAGCAGGCAGTGCACCTCGCCCGCCTGGACGTCGAGGTCGACGCCGTCCAGGGCCCGGACTCCGGGGAAGGACTTGGTGATGCCGGACATGCTGAGCAGCGGTGGTTCTGGTGCCATGTGAGGTCCCCTCGGCGGGCATGCGGGCCGGTGTCAGGGCAGAGCAGGGCAGGGCTGTGCGGGACTGGGCTATACAGAACAGGGCATATCTGGGTAGAGCGCTGTGCCGGGTGACGCTGTGGGCCCGTGAAGGCGGACGGTGCCTACGCGGGTGAGAACAGGTGGTCGCTGATCAGCCGGGCTCCGCCGATGACTCCGGCGGTGGGGCCCAGCTCCCCCAGGACGATGGGCAGGTTGCCGGTCGCCAGCGGCAGCGACTGGCGGTAGACCTGGGTGCGGATCGCGGCGAGCAGGTTGTGGCCGAGGCCGGTCACCCCGCCGCCGATCACCACCAGGCCCGGGTTGAAGAAGCTGACCAGACCGGCGATGACCTGGCCGGTGCTCCGGCCGCCCTCGCGGATCAGGTCGAGTGCGGTGGCGTCGCCCGCGGCGGCCGCGGCGGCGACGTCGGCGGCGCTGAGGCCCCCGTTCGCCTCCAGCCGGCCCGCGAGTTCGGCCGACAGGCCCTGCTGGGCGGCCTCCGTGGCGTCGCGGGCCAGGGCCGCGCCGCTGAAGTGGGCCTCCAGGCAGCCCCGGTTGCCGCAGGCGCACGGGCGCCCGTCGGCCACGGCCTGGATGTGCCCGATGTCGCCCGCGCTGCCCGTCGTACCGCGGTAGACCTCACCGCCGACGACGATGCCGCAGCCGATGCCGGTACCGATCTTGACGACGAGGAAGTCGTGCACGGTGCGGGCGACGCCCGCGTGCTGCTCCCCCAGCGCCATCAGGTTCACGTCGTTGTCGACCATGACCGGGCAGCCGAGTTCCTGGCTGAGTGCCTCCCGCACGGGGAAGCCGTCCCAGCCCGGCATGATCGGCGGAGCCACCGGCACACCCTCGGGGAAGCGGACCGGCCCCGGGACGCCGATGCCGGCGCCGTCGAAGCCCTCCGCGAGCCCCGAGGCACGCAACTTGGCGGCCATGGACAGTACTTGCTCGAAGACCGCGACCGGTCCCTCGCGTACGTCCATGGGTTGGTTGATGTGCCCGAGGATCTCCAGCTCGGCGTTGGTGACGGCGACGTCGACCGAGGTCGCGCCGATGTCGACGCCGAGGAACCGCAGTTCGGGATTGAGACGGACGTTGTGGCTGCGCCGTCCGCCGCGCGAGGCGGCGAGTCCGTCGGCCACGACGAGCCCCGTCTCCAGCAGCCGGTCCACCTCGACGGCCAGCTTCGACCGGGAGAGGTCGACCTGGTCGCCGAGCTGGGCGCGGGAGTTGGGACCCCCGTCGCGCAGCAGCTGGAGCAGTCGGGCCTGATGGGTGTTGGCGGGACGTGCGGTCATGCGTCTCACGTGCCCCTCCCCGCCTCGATCGGCCTTGAGTGTGCCGGTTGCCGGTCACGTTCCTTGGCTTGCTTTCGGAGGGAACGTAGCAGCGGGCGCCCGGTGTGGGAAGAAGTCACACACGAATTGCTGCGAACTTTCCCCTCTGAGTGGACAAAGGTGTGCGGCAAGCGCGTCGGCCGGGGATGCGGAGAGGCCGCCCGGCCATCGCGCCGGGCGGCCCCTGAACAGCCACTGACCTCGCGTTCTCCGTGCGACCCCTACGACTCGCCGCGCGCGTGGTACGAACGCCGGGTGTGTTCGGTGTGCTCACGCATCAGCCGGGTCGCCGCCTGCTCGTCCCGGTCGGTGATGGCGGCGATCAGCCGGCGGTGCTCGATCCAGGACTGCCGGCCGCGCTGCCGGGCGACGGGCGTGTAGTACCAGCGGACCCGGCGGTCGACCTGCGCGGCGAGTTCGGCGAGGACGGCGTTGCCGGCCAACTCCATGACCTTCGCGTGGAAGCGGGCGTTGGCGGAGACGGCGGCGTCCACGTCGTCCGCCGCGACGGCACCCTCACCCTCCTCGCACAGCTCCTCCAGGGCGGCCACTCCCGCACTCGACGCGTTGGCCGCGGCGAGTCGGGCGGCCTCGGCCTCCAGCAGCGTACGGACCGTCAGCAGCTGGTCGGCCTCCTCCTCCGTCGGCTCGTGCACGAAGGCGCCCTGCGCGGGGCGCAGATCGACCCAGCCCTCGGTGTTGAGCCGCTGCAGCGCCTCCCGTACGGGCTGCCTGGAGACCCCGAGGTGACCGGCGAGTTCGCTTTCGACGAGGTGCTGGCCGGGCCGGAGGGCCCGGGTCGTGATGAGTTCCAGCAGCGCCTCGTAGACGCGGTCGCGCAGTGGGCCGGGCCGTTCGAGTCTGGGCACCGCGCCCTGCGGCAGTCCTGCGGACAACATCGGTCCCCCTCGGAAGCGGTACGACGAGCACGACGAGTACACCGAGATCGATTGTGTTTCGTCTACAGTCTACGGCGCACAGGGCCCGGCGATGAGGGTGAGGCACGCCACATCGCGGCTCCGGTTCAGGGGCAGCGGATGACCTGTCCGGCGTAGGAGAGGTTGCCGCCGAAGCCGAAGAGCAGCACCGGGTCACCGGTGGTGATCTCGCCCCGCTCCACCAGTTTCGAGAGTGCGAGGGGGATGCTCGCCGCCGAGGTGTTGCCGGATTCCACGACATCGCGGGCGACGACGGCGTTCACGGCGCCGATCTTCGCGGCGAGGGGTTCGATGATGCGCAGGTTGGCCTGGTGCAGGACGACCGCGGCGAGGTCGGCGGGGGCGAGTCCGGACCGTTCGCAGGCCTGGCGGGCGATGGCGGGAAGCTTGGTGGTCGCCCAGCGGTAGACGCTCTGGCCCTCCTGCGCGAACCTCGGCGGGGTGCCCTCGATGCGGACCGCGTTGCCCATCTCGGGCACCGACCCCCACAGCACGGGCCCGATCCCGGCGTCCTCACCCGGCGCGCACGCCTCCACGACGGCCGCCCCCGCCCCGTCGCCGACCAGCACGCAGGTGGTGCGGTCGGACCAGTCGGTCACCTCGGACATCTTGTCCGCGCCGATGACCAGCGCCCGGCTCGACGAGCCGGCCCGCACGGCGTGGTCGGCGGTGGCCAGAGCGTGCGTGAAGCCGGCGCAGACGACGTTGACGTCCAGCGCGGCGGGCCCGGGGATGCCGAGGCGGGCGGCGACGCGGGCGGCGGTGTTCGGGGAGCGGTCGATCGCGGTGGAGGTGGCGACCACGACCATGTCCACGTCGGCGGGGGTCGCCCCGGCCGACGCGAGCGCCTTGGCGGCGGCGTGGCCGGCCAGCTCGTCGACCGGCTCGTCGGGGCCCGCGATACGGCGGGAACGAATGCCGACGCGGCTCCTGATCCACTCGTCGCTGGTGTCGACCATGCCCGCCAGGTCCTCGTTGGTGAGGACACCGGCGGGCTGGTAGTGGCCGACGGCGGTGATCCGGGAGCCGTGGTGCATGGGTGGAGTCCTCGCTTGCCTCGGGTACGGGATCCACCAGTGTGATCAGTGACCGACGGGTACGACGGCAGGTGAAGCGACAGGAAACCGGCGTCCGCCTTGTCGGCTTCGGTCAGCACCCCGGGCGCCCTCCACGCGTCACCCGGTGAACAGCTGGGTCGCCTTGCGGACGAGTTCGTACAGCCCGTAGGCGAGCGGAGCGCCCACCCACAGCCAGGTGAAGGCGATCAGTGGCCGCCGGGAGGGCGGGTCAGGCGGACTCTGGCTGCTGTCGTGGGACATCGGTGGCCTCCTTCCGGGCCGGCGCGGCGGGCAGGTGGTGGCGGGGATGGACGGGACGGACGAGTTCGTTGGCGACGAAGCCGACGACGAGCAGCCCGATCATGATGACGAAGGACGTTCCGTACAGGGCGGAGCCGTGCTTCCCGGCCTCCTCCTGCCGGTCGGCGATCCAGTTCACGATCAGCGGCCCGAGGACGCCGGCCGTGGACCAGGCGGTGAGCAGCCGGCCGTGGATCGCCCCCACCTGGTAGGTGCCGAAGAGGTCCTTGAGGTAGGCGGGGACCGTGGCGAAGCCGCCGCCGTAGAAGGAGAGGACGACGAGGGCGCACAGGACGAACAGTGGCTTGGAGGAGTCGCCGAACATGGCGATGAGCGCATACATCAGCGCGCCGACGCCGAGGTAGACGCGGTAGATGTTCTTGCGTCCGATCAGGTCGGAGGTCGAGGACCAGCCGATCCGGCCCGCCATGTTGGCCGCGGACAGCAGCGCCACGAACCCGGCGGCGGCCGTCACGGACACCGGTGTGGAGGTGTCGGCGAAGAAGTCGGTGATCATCGGCGCGGCCTTCTCCAGGATGCCGATGCCGGCCGTGACGTTCATGCAGAGCACCACCCAGAGCAGCCAGAACTGCGGCGTGCGCATGGCTCCGCGCGCCGGGACCTGGACGCCTTCGAGGGCGGCCGGGCCGCCGTCCGCCCGTTCCCTGGGGCGCGGCACCCGCACCAGCAGCACGCCCAGCAGCATGAAGACGGCGTACGCGAGTCCGTGCACGAGGAAGGCGAGGGCGATCCCGGAGCTGTCGGTGCCGAACGACTTCAGCATCTGCGCCGACCAGGGCGAGGCGATGAGCGCGCCGCCGCCGAAGCCCATGATGGCGATGCCGGTGGCCATGCCGGGCCGGTCCGGGAACCACTTGATGAGCGTCGAGACCGGTGAGATGTAGCCGATGCCGAGGCCGATCCCGCCGACGAAGCCGTAGCCGAGGACGATCAGCCAGTACTGCTCCACCGCCGCGCCGAGCGCGGAGAGCAGGAAACCGGACGAGAAGCAGACCAGGGCGACGGTCATCGCCCAGCGCGGCCCGTGCCGTTCCACGAGGGTGCCGCCGAAGGCCGCGGACAGCCCGAGCATGACGATCCCGAGCTGGAACGGGAGCGCGCTCTGCGTGCCGCTGAGGCCGAGGGCGGACTCCAGGGGCGGTTTGAACACGGACCAGGCGTACGCCTGGCCGATGGAGAGGTGGACGGAGAGTGCGGCGGGGGGAACGAGCCAGCGGCTCCAGCCCGGGGGTGCGACGGGGGGACTCATGATTTCCCAACCGTAGGGACGCGCGGGGCGGTTGAGAAGACAGTTGAGCAGACAACCACTGGTGCTCCACAAAGCTTGCCGCGCGCCTTGTCGACCCTGTCGACCCTGCCTCCATACTGTAGACAATATTTCGTCGACCTCGTCGGCAGTTCCGCGGTATCCCTCGACCGAACGGAGCTCCCTCGCCATGAAAGTCGCAGTCCTCGGCGCCGGGGCGATCGGCGCCTACGTCGGCGCCGCGCTCCACCGCGCGGGCGCCGACGTGCACCTCATCGCCCGTGGACCGCATCTGGCGGCCATGAGGCAGTACGGAGTACGGGTGCGCAGTCCGCGCGGCGACTTCACCGCGCACCCCCGCGCCACCGACGACCCGTCCGAAGTCGGCCCGTCCGACTACGTGTTCCTGGGCCTCAAGGCGACCTCGTACGCGGCGTGCGGGCCGCTGATCGAGCCGCTGCTGCACGACACCACGGCGATCGTGGCCGCCCAGAACGGCATTCCGTGGTGGTACTTCCACCGGCACGGCGGGCCCTGGGACGGCCGCCGGCTGGAGACTGTCGACCCGCAGGGCGCGGTCAGTACGGTGCTCGCGCCCGACCGGGCCGTCGGCTGCGTCGTCTACGCGGCCACCGAGCTCGAACAGCCCGGCGTCGTACGGCACGTGGAGGGCACCCGCTTCTCGATCGGCGAGCCCGGCCGCGATGTCTCCGCACGCTGCCTGACGCTTAGCGAGGCGATGCGCGCGGGCGGCCTGAAGTGCCCGGTCGAACCGGATCTGCGCCGGGACATCTGGCTGAAGCTGCTGGGCAACATCTCCTTCAACCCGATCAGTGCCCTCGCGCGCGCCACCATGCGGCAGATGTGCCTGCACGGCGGCACCCGCCAGGTCATCGAGACGATGATGACCGAGACGCTGGCGGTCGCCGCGGCCCTCGGCTGCGAGGTCGGCGTCTCCATCGAGCGCCGGCTCGCCGGCGCCGAACGGGTCGGCGACCACCGCACCTCCACGCTCCAGGACCTGGAGCGCGGCAAGCCGCTCGAACTCGACGTACTGCTCGCGGCGGTGGTCGAACTGGCGGAGATCACCGGGGTCCCGGTGCCCACGCTGCGCACCGTGCACGCCCTGTCGGACCTGCTCGCGCTGAGGAGCGCCGCATGAGGAAACGGCAACCGAAGACCTACACCCGTCTCATCCACCCCCTGGTCCGCGACTCGCGCGACCAGCCCTTCCGCCGCGCGACCTGGGACGAGGCCCTGGACCGCACCGCCCGGGGCCTGGCGGCGGCGCGCGGCGCGTTCGGGATGTTCTCCTGCGCCCGCGCGACCAACGAGATGAACTACGTCGCCCAGAAGTTCACCCGGGTGGTGATGGGCACCCACAACGTCGACTCCTGCAACCGCACCTGCCACGCCCCGAGCGTCGCCGGCCTCTCGGCCGCCTTCGGTTCGGGCGGCGGCACCTCCTCGTACGAGGAGATCGAGCACACCGACGTCATCGTCATGTGGGGCTCCAACGCCCGCTTCGCCCACCCCATCTTCTTCCAGCACGTGCTCAAGGGCATCCGGGCCGGCGCCCGCATGTACGCCGTCGACCCGCGCCGCACCTCCACCGCCGAGTGGGCGGAGAGCTGGCTCGGCCCGGACGTCGGCACCGACATCCCGCTCGCGCACGCGGTCGGCCGCGAGATCATCCACGCGGGGCTCGTCAACGAGGCGTTCGTCGAACGGGCCACCACCGGCTACGAGGAGTACCGGGCCCTCGTCGAACCGTGGACGCTCTCCCTAGCCGAGAAGGTGACCGGCGTACCGGCCGCCGCCGTCCGGGACCTGGCCCACGCCTACGCCCGCGCCGAGCGCGCCCAGCTGTGCTGGACCCTCGGCATCACCGAGCACCACAACGGCACCGACAACGTCCGCGCGCTGATCAACCTCTCCCTGCTCACCGGGCACGTCGGCCGCTACGGCTCCGGGCTCCAGCCGCTGCGCGGCCAGAACAACGTGCAGGGCGGCGGCGACATGGGCGCGATCCCCAACCGGCTGCCCGGCTTCCAGGACGTACTCGACCCCGCGGTCCGGCACAAGTTCGAGTCGGCTTGGGACACGGTCATCCAGCCGCACCACGGCCTCACCCTCACGCAGATGTTCGAGGCCATGGACGAGGGCACGCTGCGGGCCGTGTACTGCATCGGCGAGAACCCGGCACAGTCGGAGGCGGACGGCGAACAGACGGTACGCCGGCTGCGGGCACTGGACTTCCTCGTCGTGCAGGACATCTTCCTGACGAAGACCGCCGAGCTGGCCGACGTCGTCCTTCCCGCCACCGCCGGCTGGGCGGAGACCGAGGGCACCACCACCAACAGCGAACGGCGCGTCCAGCGCGTGCGCCGGGCCGTGACCCCGCCGGGTGAGGCCCGGGAGGACATCGACATCCTCTGCGACCTGGCGGCCCGCCTCGGCCACGACTGGAAGTACGCGGACGCCGAAGCGGTCTGGAACGAGCTGCGCTCCCTGTCGCCGGACCACCACGGAATGACGTACGCGCGCCTGGAGGAGCACCAGGGCATCCAGTGGCCGTGCCCGAGCGCCGAGGAGCTGGAACCCACTTACCTGCACGGCAGGTTGTGGGACACCGACCCGTCGCGACGCGGCCGACGCGCGCCCTTCGGCATCGTCCGGCACGACCCGCCCGTGGACCTCACCGACGAGGAGTACCCGATCCGCCTGACCACCGGACGCCGCCTCGACTCCTACAACACCGGCGTCCAGAGCGGCGGTTACGCATCCCCCCTGCGGCGCGGCGAGTCCGTCGAGCTGTGCCCGGAGGACGCCGAGCGCTACGGCGTGGCCGTCGGCGAGGAGGTACGGGTGACCTCGCGGCGCGGGTCGCTGGTCGCGCCCGTGTGGGTCGACACCGCGCTGCGGCCCGGGCTCGCCTTCATGAGCTTCCACTTCCCCGACGAGGTGGACACCAACCAGCTGACCATCGAGGCCAACTGCCCGATCGCCGGGACGGCGGAGTTCAAGGCCTCGGCGATCCGGATCGAGAAGGTGAGCAACGGTGGACCTGCGCTTCGGTGACAGCAAGCCCACGGACGACGAGCGCGAGGCCGTCGACGCCCTGCTCGGCGCTCCCGAGTCGTCGTGGGAGGGCGCCGACCGCTCCGACGCCGACCTCAGATGGTCCCGGGGCGGCCGGGAAGCCCGCGACCTGCTCCTCCCGGCACTGCACGCGGTCAACGACCGGGTCGGCTGGATCAGCGAGGGCGCCCTGGACTACGTGTGCCGGCGCTTGACGATTCCTCCGGCCGAGGCGTACGGCGTCGCCACCTTCTACGCCATGTTCTCGGTCCGCCCCCGCCCGGCCACGGTCCTTCACGTCTGCACGGACCTGGCGTGCACGGCGGCGGGGGCGGGCGAGCTGTGCGCGGCGGTGGAGGCACGGCTGGGCCCGGAGAACGGGGTGAAGGTCGAGCGCAGCCCGTGCCTGGGACTGTGCGAACGGGCCCCGGCGGCCTTGGCGATCCGGGCGGGTGAGACGGCCCGTCCGGCGTTCGAGGACGAGGCCGTCCAGGCCGTAGGGGGGTCCGGGGGCGCAGCCCCCGGGGACGATGGGGGCACCTCACGCTCGAGCGAAGCCGAGAGCGGGGGAGGGAGAGGGCGGCGGGGGCGAAACACACACCACGCCACCGCCGTATGCGCCCCCGCGAATCCCGCCGCCGCTGCCCGCGCGGCCACCGCTCCCGAAACCGCCCCCGCCGAACCCTCCCCCGAAGCCGCCGTCCCCCAGGCCGGCGACCCCGCCCTCACGCTCCTCCACCGCATCGGCACCACCGACCCCGCCTCCCTCGACGACTACCGCGCCCACGGCGGCTACACCGCCCTGCGCCGCGCCTTCGCCCTCGGCCCCGCCGGCGTAATCCGCGAGGTCACCGACGCCGGCCTGGTCGGCCGCGGCGGCGCCGCCTTCCCCACCGGACGCAAGTGGCAGGCCACCGCCGCCCAGCCCGACCACCCGCACCACCTCGTCTGCAACGCCGACGAATCCGAGCCGGGCACCTTCAAGGACCGCGTGCTCATGGAGGGCGACCCGTACGCGCTCGTCGAGGCGATGACCGTCGCGGCCTACGCGACCGGCGCGCACAAGGGCTACCTCTACCTCCGCGGCGAGTACCCGCGCGCCCTCGACCGCCTCACCCACGCGATCGTGCAGGCCCGCGCCCGCGGCCTGCTCGGCGACGACGTCATGGGCCAGGGCTACGCATTCGACATCGAGATCCGGCGCGGGGCGGGCGCGTACGTCTGCGGCGAGGAGACCGCCCTGTTCAACTCCATCGAGGGCCACCGGGGCGAGCCCCGCTCCAAGCCGCCGTTCCCCGTGGAGAAGGGCCTGTTCGGCAAACCCACGGTGGCGAACAACGTGGAGACGCTGGTCAACGTACTGCCCGTCCTCACCATGGGCGCCCAGGCGTACGCGGCGATCGGCACCCCCGGCTCCCCCGGCCCGAAACTGTTCTGCGTGTCGGGCAGCGTGACCCGCCCCGGCGTCTACGAACTCCCCTTCGGTGCGACGCTGGGCGAACTGCTCACCCTCGCCGGTGTGCGGGACGGCCTCCGGGCGGTCCTGCTCGGCGGAGCCGCCGGCGGCTTCGTACGCCCGGACGAGCTCGACATCCCCCTCACCTTCGAGGGCACCCGCGAGGCGGGCACGACCCTCGGCTCCGGAGTGGTGATGGCCTTCGACGACACGATCCGGCTCCCCCGCCTTCTCCTGCGCATCGCCGAGTTCTTCCGCGACGAGTCGTGCGGACAGTGCGTGCCCTGCCGGGTCGGGACCGTCCGCCAGGAGGAGGCGCTGCACCGGATCGCCGAGCGCACGGGTGCCGCCGCGGCCGGTGACATCGCCCTGCTGCGGGAGGTGGGCCGCGCGATGCGGGACGCCTCGATCTGCGGCCTGGGGCAGACCGCTTGGAACGCCGTGGAATCCGCCATCGACCGTCTGGGGGCGTACGAATGACCGCGATACCGCTCGGAGTGCCGCGCCGACTGGTGGAGTTCACCCTCGACGGACAGCAGGCCCGGGTCCCGGAGGGGTCGACGCTCCTCGACGCCTGCCGGGCCGCCGGCAAGGAGGTCCCGACCCTGTGCGAGGGCGACACGCTCACCCCGAAGAACGCCTGCCGGGTCTGCGTGGTGGAGGTCGAGGGCGCCCGTACCCTCGCCCCCGCGTGCTCGCGCCGGGCGGAGCCGGGCATGGTGGTGCGCACGGAGACCGAGCGCGCCCGGCACAGCCGCAAGGTCGTCCTCGAACTGCTGGCGTCGTCGGTCGACCTGTCCACGACCCCGGCGGTCGCTGCGTGGCTGAAGGAGTACGAGGCGGAACCCGACCGCTTCGGCCCCGACGCCGCCCGGGTCGACGAGGAACCCCGGATCGACAACGACCTGTACGTCCGCGACTACGGCAAGTGCATCCTCTGCTACAAGTGCGTGGACGCCTGCGGCGACCAGTGGCAGAACACCTTCGCCATCTCCGTCTCCGGCCGCGGCTTCGACGCCCGGATCTCCGTCGAGCACGACGCCCCGCTGACCGACTCGGCATGCGTCTACTGCGGCAACTGCATCGAGGTCTGCCCCACGGGGGCGCTGTCCTTCAAGTCCGAGTTCGACATGCGGGCGGCCGGCACCTGGGACGAGGAGCGGCAGACCGAGACGACCACGGTGTGCGCGTACTGCGGTGTGGGCTGCAACCTCACCCTCCACGTGCAGGACAATGAGATCGTCAAGGTCACCTCCCCGCACGACAACCCGGTGACCCACGGCAACCTCTGCATCAAGGGCCGCTTCGGCTACCAGCACGTACAGAACCGGGACTGATACACATGGGACGAGTCACGGAACGTCGCAAGGTCATCCGCATCCGGGACGGGGCGGTCTCCACCCGGCCGGACACGCTCGTCGCCGAGGAACCGCTGGAGATCCGGCTGAACGGCAAGCCGCTGGCGATCACGATGCGCACCCCGGGCGACGACTTCGCGCTGGCGGCCGGTTTCCTGGTGAGCGAGGGCGTGCTCGCCGAGCAGGGCGACCTGCAGAACATCGTGTACTGCGCGGGCGCGACGGCCGACGGCTCGAACACGTACAACGTGGTGGACGTGCGGACGGCCACGCACGTCCAGGCTCCGGACATCACCCTGGAGCGGAACGTCTACACCACCTCGTCCTGCGGCCTGTGCGGAAAGGCCAGCTTGGACGCGGTGCGCACGACCGCCCGCTGGCCCATCGCCGACACTCCCCCGGTCCGGGTCAGTCCGGAGCTGCTGGCGAGCCTGCCCGACCGGCTGCGCGCCGCCCAGCGGGTCTTCGACCGGACCGGCGGCCTGCACGCGGCGGCCCTGTTCGACGAGGGCGGCGAACTGGTCGACGTGCGGGAGGACGTGGGCCGGCACAACGCGGTCGACAAGCTGGTCGGCCGCGCCCTGCGAAACGGGGACCTGCCGCTGTCCCGCTCGGTGCTGCTGGTGTCCGGCCGGGCGTCCTTCGAGTTGGCGCAGAAGGCCGTGATGGCGGGAATCCCGGTGCTGGCCGCCGTGTCGGCGCCGTCCTCGCTCGCGGTGGACCTGGCCGCCGAGACGGGGCTGACCCTGGTGGGCTTCCTGCGCGGCACCTCCATGAACGTGTACGCGGGTGAGGACCGCGTCGCCCTCCGGGCCGCGGCCTCCCGGGGCTGACCGGCCCCCCGCGCCACGGCGGCGGGGCCCCGACCGGCGGGGAGCGCCCCCTGCGTCGCCGGGGCCCCGCCGTGATCCCAGGCCCGTGCACGGCCGGACTCCGGTGAGCGCCGTCCGGCGACACGCGCGTGATCGAATGGGGCGTATCAAGGACGGAACGTCCTGATGTACTGATGTCCTGATGACCGGCTCAGCCGCCTGAAGGGCAGACCGCTCCATGCCGTCACCTCCCCGTACGCGTCCGCGCTCCCCCCTGCTCGCCCTCGCCTCCCTGTTCGCCCTGGCCGCCTCCGCGCTGCCGGCCCACGCCGAACCGAAGGGCCGTGCCGCGGAGTTCGAGCAGCAGGTCCTCTTCCGGGCCGACCAGGACCCCGGCGGTTACGCCTGCTTCCGTATCCCGGCGATCGTGCGGACGACGGAGGGCACCCTGCTCGCCTTCGCCGAGGGCCGCGTCCTCGACTGCGGGGACGCCGGCGACATCGACATCGTCGTCAAGCGCTCGACCGACGGCGGGCGCACCTGGAGCCCGCTCCAGGTCGTCAACGAGGGCGGCGGCGACACCCACGGCAACCCGGCCCCGGTCGTGGACCGCGCCACCGGCCGCGTCCTGCTGGTCGAGACGTACAACGAGGGGCGCACCGACGGCGGCAACTGCGCGGTGCCCTGTGCCCGCACGCCCCACCTGCAGTACAGCGACGACGACGGCCGCACCTGGTCCACGCCCCGCGACCTGAGCGCTCAGATCCAGCCGCCCGACTGGGACTCCTGGTACGCGACCGGCCCCGTGCACGGCATCCAGCTGACCGGCGGCGACCGCGCCGGACGCCTCGTGGTCGGCGTCAACGCCGAGACCTGGGACGGCGAGCGGGTCACCGCCAACCACGCGGCGCTCGTGGTCAGCGACGACGGCGGCGAGAACTGGAGGATCGGGGCCACCGACACCTGGCCCGTCGCCGCCGACGGCACCTTCCGGCAGAAACCGTCCGAGCTCACCCTCACCGAACGCGCCGACGGCTCGCTCCTGGTCAGCGGCCGGGAGGAGAACGGCACCGACCTCGGACACCGCACCCAGGCCGTCAGCCGCGACGGCGGCGACAGTTTCGCCGCGCCGTTCCGGGCCCTGCCGGACCTGTACACCCCGCAGGTGCAGGGGGCCGTGCTCCGCCTCGGCGACCGGATGCTGCTGTCCGCCCCCGCCGACCCCGACCGTCGCCGCACGATGTCGGTCCGCTCCTCCTACGACGGCGGCGCGACCTGGGACAGCGTTGACCGCGGCACGGTCGTCACCCGGGACTGGTCCGGCTACTCCGACATGGTGGCCGTCGACGACGCGACGGTGGGCCTGATGTACGAGGCCGGGCCGGTGGACGCCCGCGACGAGATCCGCTTCGCCCGCTTCACCGAGGGCTGGCTCCAGCCGCGCCGGGGCGCCGATCCGACCACTCCCGACCTCGCGCCGGGCGCAGCGCCCGCGGTCGTGCTCGGCGGCGCCGGGACGACGGACGGCGCGGTGGGCGGCGCGCTCTCCTTCGACGGCGTCGACGACGCCGTACGGCTGCCGTACGACGAGCGGCTGCCGCTGGGGGCCGGGGACTTCACGGCGTCGCTCCGGTTCCGGTACTCGGCGGACGGCGGGGAGCAGCCGCTGCTGTGGATGGGCGGGGTCGGCACCCGCCAGCCCCAGGTGTGGGTGCGCGCCGAGCCCGGCAACGGCCGGGTCCAGGGGCTGATCACCACGCGTGAGGGCGGAGCGGCCCCGCGCTCGGCGTGGGTGCGCACCGACAGTGCCTACGACGACGGCCGCTGGCACCACCTGGCGCTGCGCCGCGGCGGGGGCCGGCTCACGCTGTTCGTCGACGGTACGACGGTCGGCGCGGCGGACGTCCCCGGCTCGGTGAGCCGCAATTCGCCGTTCGGTGTGCACATCGGGGAGCGGGTGGACGGCCGGGCCCGCTTCACCGGCGCGATCGACGAGGTGCACGTGTGGAACCGGGCGCTGACCGACGCGGAGATCGCCGCCGGGAACCCGCCCTCGGCTGCCGGGAACACCGTGCTGCACCTGCCGCTGGACGGGGTGGCGGCGGGCGGCTGACGGCGCCCCACCGGCTCAGCGGCTGCCGGTACCGACCGTGGCGCGCCCCGCGGCGGCGGGTTCCCCGGGCGCCTCCGCCTCCGAATCGTGCGAGCGGCGCTTCGCGATGACCGCGCAGACCATCAGCTGCATCTGGTGGAAGAGCATCAGCGGCAGCACGGCCAGCGAGGCCTGGGCGCCGAACAGGACGCTCGCCATCGGCAGTCCGGCGGCGAGGGACTTCTTCGACCCGGCGAACTGGATCGCGATCCGGTCCGCCCGGTCGAAGCGCAGCGCCTTCGCCCCGTACCAGGTCAGCAGCAGCATCACGGCGAGCAGCACGGCCTCGACCGCCAGCAGCCCGGCCAGCCGGACCGGGCTGACCTGGTGCCAGACGCCCTCGACCATGCCCTCGCTGAACGCCGTGTAGACGACGAGGAGGATCGAGCCGCGGTCGACGAGCCCGAGGACTTTCTTGTGCCGGGCGACGAAGCCCCCGATCCAGCGGCGCAGCAGCTGCCCGGCGACGAACGGCACCAGCAGTTGCAGCACGATCTCCACGACCGAGTCGGCGGAGAACCCGCCCCCGTCGCCGCCCAGCAGCGCGGCCGCCAGCAGCGGCGTCGCGACGATGCCCACCAGCGAGGAGAAGGAACCGGCGCAGATCGCGGCGGGCACGTTGCCGCGGGCGATCGAGGTGAACGCGATCGAGGACTGGATGGTGGACGGCACCAGGGTGAGGAAGAGCAGGCCCTGGTGGAGCGGGTCGGTCAGGAGGACCGGGACGAGTCCGCGCGAAGCGAGACCGAGCAGCGGGAAGACGACGAAGGTGCAGGCGAGCACGGTGACGTGGAGCCGCCAGTGCCGCAGGCCGTCCATCGCCTCACGGGTGGACAGCCGGGCGCCGTAGAGGAAGAAGAGGAAGGCGATCGCGGCGGTGGAGGCGCCGGAGGCGATGTCCGCGCCCGTGCCGCGGGCCGGGAGCAGTGCGGCGAGGCCCACCGTCCCGAGCAGCAGCAGGATGTACGGGTCGACCGGCATCCAACGCGGCCATCGCAGGCGTCTCACGGTGCTCCACTTGCTCGTCGTGCTCATTCGTCGCGTTCGCGGGGCTCACGGGTCCCCGCTCCATCCTGCTCCCTCGCACAGCGATCGGGAATCCGGTACACCGCTCTGACTGTCATCACGTACCGCGATAGCCTTGCAGCGTGTACGACCCTTCTCACCTGCGCACCTTCCTGTCGGTGGCCCAGACGTTGAGTTTCACGCAGGCCGCCCGGCGGCTCGGACTGCGCCAGTCGACCGTGAGCCAGCACGTGCGGCGGCTGGAGGACGCCACCGGCCGGCAGCTCTTCAGCCGCGACACGCACTCCGTGGAGCTGACGGAGGACGGGGAGGCGATGCTCGGGTTCGCGCGGCGGATCCTGGAGGTGCACGAGCAGGCGACGGCCTTCTTCACCGGCACCCGGCTGCGCGGCCGACTGCGGTTCGGGGCCTCGGAAGACTTCGTGCTGACCCGGCTGCCGGAGATCCTCGAGGGGTTCCGGCACGACCATCCCGAGGTCGACCTCGAGCTGACCGTGGAGCTGTCGGGGACGCTGCACGAGCAGCTGGCCGCCGGGAAACTGGACCTTGTGCTGGCCAAGCGGCGTCCGCAGGACCCGCGGGGCGAGCCGGTCTGGCGCGACCGCCTGGTGTGGATCGGCGCCGAACGCCTGCGCCTCGACCCCGACCGTCCGGTGCCGCTCATCGTCTACCCCCCGCCGGGCATCACCCGCGCGCTCGCCATCGACGCCCTGCAACGGCAGGGCCGCGAGTGGCGCGTCGCGTGCACCAGCGGCAGCCTCAACGGGCTGATCGCGGCGGCCCGCGCGGGCCTCGGCGTGATGGCGCACTCGCGCGGGCTCGTCCCGCCCGGCCTGGTACGGGTGCCCGACCGGGCCGGACTGCCGGAGCTCGGCCGGGTCGACTTCGTACTCGTGCACGGCCGTCGCCACCCGTCGGCGCAGGGCGCGGCGGATGCCCTGGCCTCGGCGATCCTGGCGGGCGGCGACCGCCTGCACCCGCCTCAACGGGCGGGCCTCGGCAGGTGAGCCACCCGAAGCGGCCCGGGTGTGACGCTTTCCGCGGCGCCCGCGCTGAAGGAGGAGAAGGCGGCTTCATGACAGCCCCGTACCGGCGGTAAGCGGGTCGTACAGATTCGGTGGAGATTGCGGCACCGAAACTTACTCAACCGTCAGGAACGTGTCCGCCCTTTTCCCATGTGAGCGCATTTCCTCCCGCTGACCAGCGCGGACATGAGCACTGCTCGCGTTTGACACCCCTCCCGCCCCCGTTCCGCGTGATGTAGCTTTCACCGCGCTGTGCGGTGCGTCACAAGGAACGGGGAGCGGAATTTGCGGGAGTTCACCAGTCCTCCGTCGACGTCGGCACCACCGGTGGGCGGTCTGGCCGATGTCGTCTTCCGGCATGCCCAGGAGGATCCGGGCCGCATCGCCCTCGGCCGCAAGGACGACGCCGGGCGGTGGCGGGACGTGAGTGCCGGCGCGTTCCGCGACGAGGTGCTGGCCCTCGCCAAGGGCCTGCTCGCCCAGGGCATCCGCTTCGGCGACCGGGTCGCCATCATGTCCCGCACCCGCTACGAGTGGACGCTCTTCGACTTCGCCCTGTGGACGATCGGCGCCCAGGTGGTGCCCGTCTACCCGACCTCCTCGGCCGAGCAGTGCCTGTGGATGCTGTACGACGCCGAGGTGACGGCCGCGGTCGTGGAGCACGAGGACCACGCGATGACGATCGCCACCGTCATCGACCGGCTGCCGCACCTGCGCGGCCTGTGGCAGCTCGACTCCGGCGCCGTCCAGGAGCTGTACGACGCGGGCGCCCACCTCGACGACGAGGTGGTGCACCGGCACCGCAAGGCGGTCACGCCGGACACGGTCGCCACCGTCATCTACACCTCGGGCACCACGGGCCGCCCCAAGGGCTGCGTCCTGACGCACGGCAACTTCATGTACGAGGCGGACACCGTCATCGAGCGCTGGGAGCCGGTGTTCCACTCCAAGAAGGGCGACGAGGTAGCGACCCTGCTGTTCCTGCCGCTCGCCCACGTCTTCGGGCGGATGGTGGAGGTCGCGGCGATCCGCGGCAAGGTCCGCTTCGGCCACCAGGCGCAGCTCAACGCCGCCGCGCTCCTGCCCGACCTGGCCGCCTTCAAGCCGACCTTCATCCTGGCCGTGCCGTACATCTTCGAGAAGGTGTTCAACGCGGCCCGGCGAAAGGCCGAGAAGGAGGGGAAGGGCGGCCCCTTCGAGAAGGCCGTCGGCGTGGCCGTGCGGTACGCGGAGGCGGTGGAGACGAAGGCCTGGGGCATCGGTCCGGGCCCGTCGGCGGGCCTGCGGATGCAGCACCGGCTCTTCGACAAGCTCGTCTACACCAAGGTCCGGGCCGCGATGGGCGGACGCATCCGCAACGCCATGTCGGGCGGCTCGGCGATGGACCGGCGGCTCGGTCTGTTCTTCGCGGGCGCGGGCGTGCAGATCTACGAGGGCTACGGCCTGACCGAGTCCACGGCGGCGGCCACCGCCAACCCGCCCGAGCGCACCCGCTACGGCACCGTCGGCCGGCCCATCCCAGGCGTCACCGTGCGCATCGCGGACGACGGCGAGATCTGGCTGAACGGCGACAACGTCTTCCAGGGCTACCTCAACAACCCCAAGGCCACCGACGAGACCCTGCACGAGGGCTGGCTCGCCACCGGTGACCTGGGCTCGCTGGACGAGGACGGCTACCTCACCATCACCGGCCGCAAGAAGGAGATCCTGGTGACCTCCGGCGGCAAGAGCGTCTCCCCCGGTCTGCTGGAGGAGCGCGTCCGGGACCATCCGCTGGTCAACCAGTGCATCGTCGTCGGCAACGACCGCCCCTACGTCGCCGCCCTCATCACCCTCGACACCGAGGCGGTCGACCACTGGCTGTCGATGCGCAACAAGCCCCGGATGTGCCCGGCCGAGCTGGTGCACGACGCCGACCTGGAGACGGAGGTGCGGCGCGCGGTCGTCACCGCCAACACGTTGGTCTCGAAGGCCGAGTCGATCCGCACCTTCCGCATCCTGGCCCAGCCGTTCACCGAGGAGCACGGGCTGCTCACCCCCTCGCTGAAACTGAAGCGCAAGGCCATCGAGAACGCCTACGGCGCCGAGGTCGAAGCCCTTTACAGAGCGTGAGTTCGCCGGTCAGGAATGCGTCACGGCCCGTGATCGTTGACCATGTGAGTACCGACTGACCACTACCGAAGGATCAAGAGCTCGTGAGCAGCAAGGTCCCCCCGATCATCCTGAACAACGGCGTCGAGATGCCCCAGCTGGGCTTCGGCGTCTGGCAGGTGCCGGACGACGAGGCGCAGACGGCCGTCGCCCAGGCACTGGAGGCCGGGTACCGCAGCATCGACACAGCGGCGATCTACGGCAACGAAGAGGGCACCGGCCGGGCGATCGCCGCCTCCGGTGTGCCCCGCGAGGATCTGTTCGTCACCACCAAGCTCTGGAACAGGGACCAGGGGTACGACTCCACCCTCCGCGCCTTTGACACGTCGCTGACGAAGCTGGGCCTGGAGTACGTCGACCTGTACCTGATCCACTGGCCGATGCCGGCCAAGGAGCGCTACGTCGACACGTACAAGGCGTTCGAGAAGCTGCACGCCGACGGCCGCATCCGGGCCATCGGCGTCTCCAACTTCCTGCCCGAGCACCTGGAGCGGCTGATCGGCGAGACGTCGGTCATCCCGGCCGTCAACCAGATCGAGCTGCACCCGCACCTCCAGCAGCACGCCGCCCGCGAATACCACGCGGAACACGGCATCGCCACCGAGGCGTGGTCCCCGCTCGGCTCCGGCAAGGGCATCCTCGAGATCCCGGCGATCGTGGCGATCGCCCAGAAGCACGGCCGCACCCCGGCCCAGGTCGTGCTGCGCTGGCACCTCCAGGTCGGCAACGTGGTGATTCCGAAGTCCGTGACGCCGTCGCGGATCAAGGAGAACATCGAGGTGTTCGACTTCAGCCTGGACACCGAGGATCTCGCGGCGATCAGCGCGCTCAACGAGGACCGGCGCACCGGCCCGGACCCGGCGGAGTTCCACGGCGAGTGAGACGAAGCCCGCGAGGGCCCGGTCGCTGCGACCGGGCCCCCTCGCGTGCCTCAGTCGGGCTGTCCCAACGGGCGTACGACCACGGTGTTGACGTCGACTCCGGCGGGCTGGGTCATGGCCCAGACGATCGGGTCGGCGATCTGGTCGGCGGTCAACAGTTCGCCGTCCGGCAGGCTGCCGTAGGCGTCCCGGAACGGCGTCTCCACCCGGCCGGGCGCGATCAGCGTCACGCCGACACCCCACCGGATGACCTCGCGCCGGGTGTTCTCGGCCAGCCCCGTCACCGCCCACTTGGTGGCCCCGTAGATGTTGCCGGGTGTGGGCACGAAGCCGGCCACGCTGCCGACCAGCGCGATCCGCCCCCGCGTCTCCTCGAGGGCGTCGAACGACGCCCTGATCAGCAGGGCCGGACCCAGCACGTTGGTCAGCACCATCTCGGTCCACCCGGCCGGGTCGCCCTCGGCGACCGAGTCGTGGGTGGCGAACCCACTTGGAGCGCTCCCCAAGTCAAGGTTCCGGGTCAGGCCGGACGGACCGCCGTGTAGACCGTGTGCGCGACCAGCACGAACACGTCCTGCCGCCGGTGCGCGCCCGCCTCGTCGGCGGGGTCGAGCAGCCGGTCGAGGGTGGCCCGGTCGGTGGCGTCGAGGCCGTCGCCGATCCGGTCGCGCAGCCGGGACAGGGAGGTGGTGACGTAGGCGCGGGCCTCGTCCGTCAGGGGCGCCGGCAGGTCCAGCAGGAAGCTGCGGGTGCCGGTGTGCTTCAGGCCCGCCGCGGTCAGCATCGCCGGCCAGTCCTCCGTCTCGGCCATGGAGCCGGGCGTGTTCGCGCGCATCTCGGCGAACGCGTCCTCCTCCACCGCGTGCATCCTGGCCTGCAGCCCGGGACGCCCGATGCCGATGTCGCGGGGCAGGAACCGGGCGGGCAGACCGCCCTCCAGAACGGCCAGCGTGCCGCCCGGTGCGAGGTGCCCGGCGAGTGCGGCCACGGCCGCGCGCTGGTCGCCGAGGTGGTGCAGGCTCTGGCTCGCCCACATCAGGTCGGCCGGGTAGTCGAGCTCGTCCAGCACGCCGGGCAGGTCGCCGGCGAGGGTGCCGAAGCGGTCGGCGGCGCCCTGCCGGGCGGCGCGGTCGCGGGCCCGCTCCAGCAGGGGTGCGGCCCCGTCGACGGCGACGACGCGGGCGCCGGGGAAGGTGTCGGCGAACAGGCAGGAGACGACGCCGGGTCCGCTGCCGACGTCGACGACCAGGCCGGGCTCGGTCACCTCCTGCGCCAGCCAGGTCATGGCCTGCCGGTACAGCGGTGTGTACAGCTCCGCCTGGGCCTGGAGCAGTGGGGCCATCTCGGCCCAGTCCATGTCGCTGTGGTCGTGTCCGTGTCCGTGTCCGGTGTCGTGCCGGTGGTGGGTGTCGTGGTGGTCGTGGTGGTCGTGCGCCATGGTGGTCAGCCTCCCGTTCGCGGTGCCGCCAGGGTGCGACGACGCACCGCACGGAGGCAAACGAAGTTGCCGTGACCGCAAAAAGTGCCGTCGGAGCCCGGCCGGGGAGGCCGGACCCCGACGGCGTCACCTACGCCGGAGTCCGCTCAGGACAGCGGCGGGTAGGCGTTCTTCATCAGCTCCTGGAACTGCGCGGAGAACCAGTGGCCGGAGATCGGTGCGTCGGGCAGCGCACCGGAGGGGCTGTTGCCGTTGCGCGCGTTGCCCTCGTAGGTGGGGTCGCACATCCGGTCGAATCCCTTGCCCTCGTCGTTCGGGATCTCCTCGCTCGCGCCGTCGGACTCGCCCGGGGGCTTCATCCACACGTACGCGTCGATGCCGGCGGCGGGGCTGGCCTGCGGACGCTCGCCGAGGCCGGCTCCGGACTGGTTGCACCAGTTGCCGAGGTGGATGCGGCGGTCGTAGCGCCCGCCGTCCACGTAGGTGTTCACGTCGGTCGTCGCGCCCGGTCCGGTGGGCCGCGCTTCGCCGCCCCAGCCGTTGCGGGAGGTGTCGATCAGCATGCCGAGGTTCTGGTCGAAGCCGAGCGAGACCAGCTTGTCGCGCATGGCCTGGGCGTAGGACAGCTCGTCGGTGTACTGGTTCCAGTCGACCCAGTCGGACTGGCGCACGGAGGTTCCGTTCACCGAGTCCGTGATCTTGAAGTGCTCCTCTTTCAAGGCGCTGTAGTTGGCGGTGTTGACGATGAAGCCGTGCACGTCGTCGACGGTCGCGCCCTCGGTGGTGGCGGCGGTCTCGAACATCTCGGCGGAGGGACCGAAGTTGCTGTCCCAGCCGAGCCAGCCGTGGTGGCCGGCGTCGACGTAGTTGTAGACGTTGCCGACGTCGCCGAGCTTGTTCAGGGCGTATCCGACGCCCTTCTGGTAGTTGCCGTTGGCCTTCATGATGTCGCAGTTCTCCGTGGCGGTCGGCCGCCCGGAGACGTTGGTGACCAGGTTGGGCAGCGAGTCGATCTCGACCGTGGTGACGATCCGGAGGTCCGCGTACTTGGGGTCGGCGAGGATCTCGGCGATCGGGTCGATGTACTCGGTCTTGTACCGGTCGATCTCCGTCGGGCCCAGCTCGCCGTTGGAGGCGAGGGCGGCGCAGTCGCGTCCGGGCAGGTTGTAGATGACGAGCTGGACGGCGAGTTCCCCGGATCCCTTCTGTGTCAGCGCCTCGTCGAGGTGGTCGCGCAGCCCCATGCCGCCGTTGACCCCCTCGATGGCGGCGATCCGGTCGAGCCACACGCCGGTGGGCTGGTCGGCGATGCGGTCGCCGCCGGGCTCGGCCGCCGCCTTGGCGCTCCACTCGGGGTTCACGTAGACCTTGGCTCCGTCGTACGGGTTGTCCACCCGCTCGCCCTGCTCCGGCGGATCGGTCGGGTCCGGCGGGTCGGTCGGGTCGGGGTCGGTCGAACCGCCGTCGTCGACGTTGCAGGTCACGCCGTTCAGGGTGAAGGTGGCGGGGACGGCGTTGCTGCCGCTGTAGGTGCCCTGGAAGCCGAAGCTCGCCGAACCGCCCGTGGAGAGGGTGCCGTTGTAGGACTCGTTGGTCGCGGTGACGGCGGCGCCGCTCTGGCTGAGTTTCGCGTTCCAGCCGCTGGTGACCTTCTGGCTGCCGGCGAACGTCCAGCCCAGGGACCAGCCGGAGGTGGCGGCACCGTTGTTGGTGACGGTCACGGCGGCGGTGAAGCCGCTCCCCCAGTCGTTCTGCACCTGGTAGTCGACGGTACAGGGGACGGCCGCCGCGCCGGCGCCGGCGGACTGCGCGGCGAAGGCCGTGCCGGATGCCCCGGCGACCAGCGCCAAGGCGGCGAGCATCGCGGTTCTGCTGCGGGTCATGAGTGCGGGTTCCTTCTTTCGTGGGGTGCGCGTGCTGTGGTCAGAGGTGCGTGCTGTTCGTCCGGGACCGCGCGCACTGGGCGCGGTCCGCCTCCGCACGGCATGGGGGTGCCGTCGCGGACGGAACTCAGGAACGGCCCACGGGCACGGTGGAGCGGCCCGGGGGGTGTGCGTGTGCGAGCCGGCGCGCCGGCCGGTGAGGCGTCGGACGTGCCGCTGCCACGGCTCCAAGTCCTGAACGCGAAAGGTGGTGCGGGGGGTGGCGCATGAGCGACTCCTCGCAGTTCGGAAGCGCCGCGACGGACACTTCGACTGATGGAACCGCTCCCACTGGTGCCGATGAAGGTAGCGCCAAGTGACGGTAAAGAACAGAGGAGTTACCGATTTTCTCTCGGCGGTGCGTGTCGAATCTTTTCGACTCTCCACACATCTTGACCGCACCGACCCCCCTCCTCACTATGGGAGCGCTCCCACTGGTTCAAGGCTTGTTGCTCCGCCCCACACTCCCCGAGCCGCAAGGAGGAACCGGCACCATGCACCCCGCACACAGACCCAGACGCCGCACCGCGCGGCGGCTGTGGACGGCCGCCCTGGCGGCCGTCGCCTTACCCCTCACCATGCTGGGCACCGGTTCGACTCCCGCCCAGGCGGCCGCACTTCAGTGCAGCGTGGACTACAGGACCAACGACTGGGGCTCCGGCTTCACCGCCGAGCTGACGCTCACCAACCGCGGCGCCGACGCCATCGACGGCTGGACGCTGACGTACGACTACGCGGGCAACCAGAAGCTGACCAACGGCTGGAACGGCACCTGGAGCCAGTCCGGGAAGACCGTCACCGTCAGAAACGCCGCGTACAACGCCCGCGTCGCGGCCGGCGCCGCCGTCACCACCGGCGGGCAGTTCACCTACAGCGGCACCAACACCGCGCCGACGAGCTTCACCGTCAACGGCACCACCTGCGCCGGCGCGCACCAGCCCCCGATCACCGTGCTGACCAGCCCGGAGCCGGGATCGGTCTACTCGCAGGGCGAGGCCGTTCCACTGGCCGCCACGGCCGCCGCGGCCGACGACGCCACCATCAGCAAGGTGGAGTTCTACGACGACACCACGCTGCTGGGCACCGACACCAGCGCGCCCTACACGTACTCCACCTCTGGCTTGACCGTGGGCAGTCATTCCCTGGTGGCGAAGGCGTACGACAGCATGGGCGCCTCCGCGGCCTCGACGCCGGTCGGCATCACGGTCGCCTCGGGACCGACCGTGGTCGCCACACCCGGGCAACTGGGCATCCAGCAGGGCGAGTCGGGAAGCTACGAGGTCAAGCTGTCGAAGCAGCCGACCGCGAACGTCACCGTGACAACTGCCCGCGCGAGCGGCAACACCGGCCTGTCGGTCTCCGCCGGGGCGAGCCTCACCTTCACCCCGGCGAACTGGGACACCGCCCAGGAGGTGACCGTCGCGGCCGACGCCTCCGGCACCGGCTCGGCGGTCTTCGAGTCGACGGCCCCCGGCCACGGCAAGGCCACGGTCACCGTGACCCAGCTGGCCGCCGCCAAGGACTACGACGCCCGCTTCCTGGAGCTGTACGGGAAGATCACCGACCCGGCGAACGGCTACTTCTCCCCGGAGGGCATCCCGTACCACTCGGTCGAGACGCTGATCGTGGAGGCGCCGGACCACGGGCACGAGACCACGTCTGAGGCGTACAGCTACCTTCTGTGGCTCCAGGCCATGTACGGCAAGGTGACCGGCGACTGGGACCGGTTCAACAACGCCTGGGAGATCATGGAGACCTACATGATCCCCACACACGCCGACCAGCCGACCAACTCGTCCTACAACGCGTCCGAGCCGGCGACCTACGCCCCCGAGCTGGACACGCCGAACGAGTACCCGGCGCCGCTGGACGGCACGGTGTCGGTCGGTCCGGACCCGATCGCCGGCGAGCTGAGGTCGGCGTACGGCACGGACGACGTCTACGGCATGCACTGGCTCCAGGACGTCGACAACACCTACGGCTACGGCAACTCGCCCGGCAACTGCGAGGCGGGCCCGTCGGACACCGGCCCCTCCTACATCAACACCTTCCAGCGCGGCGCGCAGGAGTCGGTGTGGGAGACGGTGCCGCAGCCGACCTGCGACGCCTTCAAGTACGGCGGCCCCAACGGCTACCTGGACCTGTTCACGGGTGACGCCTCCTACGCGAAGCAGTGGAAGTTCACCAACGCCCCGGACGCCGACGCGCGGGCAGTGCAGGCTGCGTACTGGGCGGACGTCTGGGCCGAGGAGCAGGGCAAGGGCGAGGAGATCGCCGGCACCCTGGACAAGGCCGCCAAGATGGGCGACTACCTGCGCTACGCCATGTACGACAAGTACTTCAAGAAGGTCGGTAACTGCGTGGGGCCGTCGAGCTGCCCGGCGGGCACCGGCAAGGACTCCTCGCACTACCTGCTGTCCTGGTACTACGCGTGGGGCGGCGCCGTGGACACCTCGGCGGGCTGGGCCTGGCGCATCGGCTCCAGCCACACCCACGGCGGCTACCAGAACCCGCTGGCGGCGTACGCGCTGAGCACGTACGACGACCTGAAGCCGAAGTCGGCGACGGGCGCGGCGGACTGGGCCGAGTCCCTGGACCGGCAGATCGAGTTCTACCGTTGGCTCCAGTCCGACGAGGGCGCCATCGCGGGCGGCGCGACCAACAGCTGGGCGGGACGGTACGCGACCCCGCCGGCCGGTACGCCGACCTTCTACGGCATGTACTACGACGAGAAGCCGGTGTACCACGACCCGCCGTCCAACCAGTGGTTCGGCTTCCAGGCGTGGTCCATGGAGCGGGTCGCCGAGTACTACCAGCAGAGCGGCGACGCGCGGGCCAAGGAAGTCCTGGACAAGTGGGTCGACTGGGCGCTGTCGGAGACGACGGTCAACCCGGACGGCACCTTCCTGATCCCGTCGACGCTGAAGTGGTCGGGGCAGCCGGACACCTGGAACGCGTCCTCCCCCGGTGCCAACGCCGGCCTGCACGTCTCCGTCGCGGACTACACGAACGACGTCGGTGTGGCGGCGGCGTACGCCAAGACCCTGACGTACTACGCCGACCGCTCGGGCGACTCGGAGGCGGCGTCGACGGCCAAGGCGCTGCTGGACGGCATGTGGGGCAACAACCAGACCGCGCTGGGCATCGCCGTCCCGGAGACCCGCGCCGACTACAACCGCTTCGACGACCCGGTGTACGTGCCGGAAGGCTGGACCGGGACCATGCCGAACGGCGACACGATCGACGCGTCGTCGACGTTCTCCTCGATCCGCTCCTTCTACCAGGACGACCCGGCCTGGTCGCAGATCGAGAGCTACCTAGCGGGCGGCGCCGCACCCACGTTCACGTACCACCGGTTCTGGGCGCAGGCGGACATCGCCCTCGCCATGGGTTCGTACGCGGAGCTTCTCGAATAGCCCCCGCGAAGCGCTCCGCGGGTCGCGCGGGATGCTCGGCTGCGGGCCGTGCGTGGCTGGTCGCGCAGCTCCCCGCGCCCCGTCGGGGCGCTTGACGGCTCCGTGTGCAAGGTTCCGCCACCGGACGGCGGGGCCACCTGCCGGGCGGCTCTCGTCCACGCCGAGGGCCGCCCGGCCTCGCATGTGTTCTGTTCCTGACGGAAGGACGGTTCGCCACCGTGCGAAGAACCCGGATCCTCACAGTCCTGCTGGCCCTGGCGGCCGGCCTCCTCACGGGCGGGCCGCCCGCCGCGCTGGCCGCCGGGGCACCGGCGGCGGCCGCCGTGGCCGCCGACTCCTACACCTGGAAGAACGCCCGCGTCGACGGGGGCGGCTTCGTCCCCGGCATCGTCTTCAACCGCTCCGAGAAGGACCTGGCCTACGCCCGCACCGACATCGGCGGCGCCTACCGCTGGGAGGAGGGAACGAAGAGCTGGACTCCCCTCCTCGACCACGTCGGCTGGGACGACTGGGGCCACACGGGTGTGGTCAGCGTCGCCTCCGACTCCGTAGACCCCGACCGGGTGTACGCGGCGGTCGGCACGTACACCAACGACTGGGACCCGGGCAACGGCGCGGTGCTGCGCTCCGCCGACCGGGGCGCGACGTGGGAGAAGGCCGACCTGCCGTTCAAGCTGGGCGGCAACATGCCGGGCCGCGGCATGGGCGAGCGCCTGGCCGTCGACCCGCACGACAACGACGTGCTGTACCTGGGCGCGCCCAGCGGCAACGGCCTGTGGCGCTCGACGGACGCGGGCGTCACCTGGTCCGAGGTGACGGCCTTCCCCAACCCGGGCGACTACGTACAGGACCCGACCGACGCCAGCGGTTACGCCTCCGACAACCAGGGCGTCGTCTGGGTCACCTTCGACGAGTCCACGGGTACGGCGGGCACCCCCACGAAGACGGTCTACGTGGGGGTCGCCGACAAGGAGAACGCCGTCTACCGCTCGACCGACGCGGGCGCGACCTGGGAGCGGGTCGCCGGGCAGCCGACCGGCTACCTCGCCCACAAGGGCGTCCTGGACGCCGAGAACGGCTACCTGTACCTGGCCTACAGCGACACGGGCGGCCCGTACGACGGCGGCAAGGGCCGGCTCTACCGGTACGCGACGGTGACGGGCACCTGGACGGACATCAGCCCGGTCGCCGAGGCCGACACCTACTTCGGCTTCAGCGGACTGACCGTCGACCGGCAGAACCCCGGCACGGTGATGGCGACGGCGTACAGCTCCTGGTGGCCGGACACGCAGATCTACCGCTCCACGGACAGCGGCGCGACGTGGACGCAGGCGTGGGAGTACACGTCGTACCCGACCCGCGAGAACCGCTACACCATGGACGTCTCCTCGTCCCCGTGGCTGACCTGGGGCGCGAATCCCAGCCCGCCCGAGCAGACGCCGAAGCTGGGCTGGATGACGGAGGCGCTGGAGATCGACCCGTTCGACTCGGACCGGATGATGTACGGGACCGGGGCGACCATCTACGGCACGGAGAACCTCACGAACTGGGACGACGAGGGCGGCGAGTTCGCCATCGAGCCCATGGTCCGCGGGCTGGAGGAGACGGCGGTGAACGACCTGGCCGCTCCCCCGTCGGGTGCCCCACTGCTCAGCGCGCTCGGTGACATCGGCGGCTTCCGGCACACGAGCCTGACCGAGGTGCCGTCGATGATGTTCACCTCCCCCAACTTCACCTCCACCACGAGTCTGGACTTCGCGGAGACCGACCCGGATGTCGTCGTGCGGGCCGGGAACCTGGACGCGGGCCCGCACATCGCCTTCTCCACGGACAACGGCGCCACCTGGTTCGGCGGGACCGACCCTGCGGGCGTGAGTGGCGGGGGCACCGTGGCCGCCGGCGCGGACGGCAGCCGCTTCGTGTGGAGCCCGCAGGGCGCCGGAGTACACCACACGACGGGCTTCGGCACGTCCTGGCAGCCGTCGAGCGGCATCCCGGCCGGCGCAGTCGTCGAGTCCGACCGGGTCGACCCGCACACCTTCTACGGCTTCAAGTCCGGGAAGTTCTACGTCAGCACGGACGGCGGCGCGACCTTCACCGCGTCGGCGGCCACCGGCCTGCCCGCCGGGGACAGCGTCCGCTTCAAGGCGCTGCCGGGCGGGGAGGGGGACATCTGGCTGGCAGGCGGGACTGCGGACGGCCCGTACGGGCTGTGGCACTCGACGGACGGCGGCGCGAGCTTCACCAAGCTGCCGAACGTCGACGAGGCCGACACCATCGGCTTCGGCAAGGCTGCGCCGGGCGCCTCGTACCAAACCCTCTACACCAGCGCCGAGATAGCCGGGGTGCGCGGCATCTTCCGCTCCACCGACCAGGGCGCCACCTGGACCCGCGTCAACGACGACGCCCACCAGTGGGGCTGGACCGGCGCGGCCATCACTGGCGACCCGCGCGTCTACGGGCGAGTGTACGTGGCGACCAACGGGCGCGGGATCGTCTACGGCGACACCGCCGGTACCGGCCCCGGCCCAGGGCCGGACCCGGAGCCGACCGGGGCGTGCGCGGTGGCGTACACGGTCACCAACCAGTGGGCGGGCGGCTTCCAGGCCGATGTGCGGCTCACCAACACGGGCACCTCCGCCTGGAACGGCTGGTCCCTCGACTGGTCGTTCACCGGCAGCCAGCGGGTGACGCAGATGTGGAACGCGGGGTACTCCCAGTCGGGCGCCACCGTGACGGCCGAGAACGTCGGCTGGAACGGCAAGGTGGCACCCGGCGCGTCGGTGAGCTTCGGCTTCACGGGGAGCTGGTCGGGGACCAACGCGGCACCGGCGTCGTTCGAGATGGGCGGCGAGGCCTGCGAGCAGGCCTGACAGCCCGGGAGGGCGCGTGCCGGCGGCGCGCCCTCCCGTCCGCGTGACCAGTGCGCCCGTTTCACGCCCTTGTGGCCCTGCCGCCCACCTTCGACCGTTGTGTGGAAGGGAGTGGCGCCGAGACCAGGGGGTTGGGTATGGCGCGCAAGTGGGAGGGGACGGCGGGGCTGCTGCTGCTCGGACTGGCTGTGCTGCTGGATCGCACGGTCGCGAGCAGGACCGCGGAGAAGAGAAACCGGGACTGGCGGGACGCAGCCCTGCGCGCCGCGTACCGGCGGGGCGTACCGGTGACGGTGCTCGCCTCCCGGACGCGGCTGACGCAGGGCTGGGTGAAGACGGTGGTCACCGGCGGGAAGCCCCCGCCGGTGGACGAGGCCGCGTGAGGACGCGGCGGCGGATCAGGGGGTGTACACCGTCGGCCTGGGCGCCGTCGCCATCCCCGCGCCGATGAAGAAGCTTGGGTGCGGAGGCTGGTTGTAGGCCGTGTTCTGCCAGGCCAGGGCCGTGCGGTACTGGGTGTCGTGGAGGAGGGTGGTGATCCTGCGGTCCGTGTCGTGCGGGGTCGAATAGACGCGCAGGGCGGTGTTGTTGCTCGTGCGCCAGACGACCTCCTCCCGCCAGTCGCCGAGGATGTCGCCGGACAGGACCGGGGTGGCCTTCGTGCCGTTGTTGGAGGCCACGCCGGAGCCGGTGAGGAGGCGGGTGTCGCCGGAGGTGCCGTACTTGTCGACGCGGGTGCCGTCGAGGAGTTCGCGGACGGGGTCGCCGTCCCACCAGGACAGGAAGTTGGCGCTGGAGGGCTTGCGGCTGTGCACGACCGTGCCCTTCGGGTTGCGGATGCCGCTCTCGGCCGACGACCAGGACTCCGCGCCCGCGCTGCCGGACCAGATGTCGGCCGAGACGCCCCGGCCGTTGTCGCCGCTCGCGCCCGTCGCCCAGATGATCTGGCCGGTGCGGGCATCGGCCATCCAGGAGGAGGGCTTCGAACTGTCCTCGTCGACCTTGAACTCCTCCAGGCCGGGGCGGGACGGGTCGAGGTCGCCGACGTGCATGGCGTCGCCGTGGCCGTTGCGCGTGGTCCACAGGGCGTGGCCGTTGTCGTCGACGGCCATCGCGCCGTACACGATCTCGTCCCTGCCGTCGCCGTCGACGTCCGCCACGGACAGCTGGTGGTTGCCCTGGCCGTCGTAGCCCTTGCCCGCGTTGGTGGAGGAATTGGTGTCGAAGGTCCAGCGGCGGGTGAAGCGCCCGTCCCGCCAGTCCCAGGCGGCGATCACCGAGCGGGTGTAGTAGCCGCGCGCCATGATCAGGGAGGGGCGGGAGCCGTCCAGGTAGGCCGTGCCGGCCAGAAAGCGGTCGACGCGGTTGCCGTAGGAGTCGCCCCAGGAGGAGACGTTGCCCCGGGCGGGGACGTAGTCGACCGTGCCCATGGCCCTGCCGGTCCGCCCGTCGAACATGGTCAGGTACTCGGGGCCGGTGAGGATGTACCCGGACGAGTTGCGGTGGTCGGCCGATGAGTCGCCGATGACCACGCCCGTGCCGTCCCTGGTGCCGTCGGCGGTCTTCATGGCGACCTCGGCCCTGCCGTCGCCGTCGTAGTCGTACACCTGGAACTGCGTGTAGTGGGCGCCGGAGCGGATGTTGCGGCCCAGGTCGACGCGCCACAGCCGGGTGCCGTCGAGTTTGACGCCGTCGACGATCGTGTTGCCGGTGTAGCCGGACTGGGAGTTGTCCTTGGCGTTGGTGGGCTGCCACTTCAGGACGAGGTCGAGGGCCCCGTCGCCGTCGAGGTCGCCGACGGAGGCGTCGTTGGCCTCGTAGGTGTAGGAGACGCCGTCGGGGGTGGTGCCGCCGGCCGGCGGGGAGATCGGCACGTCCTTGTAGCCGGCCCGGAACTGGATCGCATGGACCGAGTCGCCCTGTTCCGTGCCGTTCACGACCGCGCGGACGGTGTAGTCGGCGTGGGAGGGGGCGCCGGAGTGGAAGAAGGTCGTGGAGCCGGTGACCGGCGCGGAGTTGACCTTGGTGCCGGCCCGGTAGACGTTGAAGGAGACGCCGTCGGGGTCGGTGCCCAGCCAGCGCCAGCTGACCAGGTTGCCGTCGCCGGTGTGGACGCTGACCACGCCCCGGTCGAGGGCCTCGACCTGCCGGGCGGTGGCGGCCTCGGCGGTGTCGGTGGTGAGCGTGGTCAGGCCGGTGCCGACCAGCCCTGCGGCGGCGAGGGCCGCGCCGATGACGAGCGGACGGCGTCTGCGGTGCTTGTGGGGGTGCCTCACGGGACGAACCTCCTGGAGGACGGATGGATTCCGTCTCTTGGTCGCCGCCCGGGGCGCCCGGGTTGCCGCCCGCCGGTCACGGTTTCCTACGGCTTCACGAACGCCCGCAGTGTGAACACCGGGTCGGGCCGGGGCCGGTCCTGGTCGGGCAGCGCCGCGAGGCGGGCCGCGAACTCCTCCGCGCGCGGGTCGCCCGGTGGCAGCGTGACGAACCAGCCGCGCCCGAGGTCGGCGATGGTGCGGCGCGGGCTGCGGCCCTGGCCGTGGCCGGTGAAGCGGGCGTGCCCGGCGGGGACCAGGCCGTGGGCGCGAGCGTGCGTCTCGACGAGCTCCGCCGCGTCGTGCGCGGTGCTCGGCGGGCGGGTCGCGAGGACGGCGTCGATGTCGCTGCCCACGTTGTGCGAGGCGCCCTTGTCGACCGTGGTCACGTACACCCCGCCGGGACGCAGGACGCGGGCGCACTCGCCGACGATCGCCCGCGCGTTCACGCCGCTGCCCGCCAGGTGGAGCAGCCACACGCTGCTGACGGCGTCGAACTCGCCGTCCCGGAAGGGCAGCCGGCGGCTGTCGGCCAGCACCACGGCGCCGGGCAGCCGGCCAGCGGCGCGTCGGGCCATGGCGTGCGCGAGGTCGACGCCGGTCACCCGGAGGGCCTCCCGGCCGGCCGCGAGCCGACGGGTGACGATGCCGGTGCCGCAGGCGACGTCGAGCAGGCTGCGCGCCCGGGGCGGGACGAGGCTCAGTACGGCCCGTGCGGCGGCCTCGGCGCGGGGCTCGCCGCCGCGGGAGGCATCGTAGACTTCCGCTTCCTTGTCGTAGTCGAGCACACCGTCAGTGTGCCCTGTGGCCGACGGCCAGGTCCTCCACCCTGCGGGCGAGCTCCACGTCCTTCTCGGTGACGGCGCCGCCCGCGCTGTGCGTGTGCACGGCGAGCGAGACCGTGTTGTAGCCGAGGGTCAGGTCGGAGTGGTGGTCGAGCTCCTCCTGCACCTGGGAGACGTGGACGACCATCGCGGTCGCCGCGAAGTGCGAGCCCAGCCGGTAGGTGCGGGTGAGGCGGCCGTCGTCGAGGGACCAGCCCGGCAGCTCGGCCAGCCGTTCCTCGATCTCCTTCTGCGACAGCGGTTCGACGGGCATGGGTCGCGCTCCTCTCCTTCGCGGCGGCACCCCTTCAGCCTGCCACACGATCACCCCGCGGGCCCTGGTCAGGAGCGCCCGCCGGTCCCGGTACGGGCCCAGCGTCGGCTACGGTTCGGCGTATGACCGCACTCATGTCCGGTACCGCCCCCACCGCCCAGGGCGTGGGTCCGCTGCTGCGGGCCTGGCGGGAGCGGCGGCGGGTCAGCCAGCTGGAGCTGGCGCTGCGCGCCGACTCCTCCGCCCGGCACATCAGCTTCATCGAGACGGGGCGTTCCCGGCCGAGCGAGGAGATGGTGCTGCGGCTCGCCGAGCACCTGGACGTCCCCGTGCGCGAACGCAACGCGCTGCTGCTCGCGGCCGGTTACGCCCCGCACTACCCGGAGACCCCGCTGGACGACCCGGCGCTGGACGCCCTGCGCGCGGGCATGGAGCGACTGATCCGGGGCTACGAGCCGTACCCCGCGCTGGTCGTGGACGCGACGTACCGGGTACTGGCCGCCAACCGGGGCATCCTGATGCTGCTGGACGGGCTCCCCGAGCACCTGCTGGAGTCACCCGTCAACGCGATGCGGCTGACCCTGCACCCGGAGGGCCTGGCGCCGCGCATCCGCAACCTGCGCGAGTGGCGCGGGCACCTGCTGGAGCAGATGGAGCGGCAGATCGCCCTGCACCGTTCGGAGCCGCTCAGGGCGCTGTACGAGGAGGTGGCGGCGTACCCGGTGCCGGAGAGCGGTGCGGGCGATGAGCCGGCCGAGCCGGTGCCGTACTTCGCGCTGCCGATGCAGATCGAGCACGAGGGCCGGACCCTGTCGTTCATCTCGTCCATCTCCACCTTCAACACGCCGATGGACGTGACGGTCGCCGAGCTGGCCATCGAGACGCTGCTCCCGGCCGACCCGGCGACGATCAAGTACCTTCACACGTCGGTTTTCTGACGCTGCCTCAGTGCCGCGTACTGGAGCAGCGCGAACCCGGCGACGGTGAGCGCCTGGAGCACCGTCCACACCGCACCGGCCGTGGTGGGCGTCAGCCACAGGCCGAGGGCGGCGAGGCTGACCGCCGCCCAGGCGAGGTTGACCTCGACGACGGCCCGTACCGCGAGGGTCGGCGGCCGGGACCGCGCGGTGACCAGGGCAACGCACCCGGCGTACACCGCGAGGAACGCGCCGAGGGCGAGGAGCAGTCCGGAGCCGGCGCCGAGGAACCGGCCGAGCGGGCCGGGAAAAGCGAGGTAGGCGACCGCGTTGGCGCCGGTCACCACCGCGTCGAGGGCAAGGAAGCGGCGCAGCATCAGCCGCGGTTCGGCGGTGCGGGCGAGGACGGCCAACTGGTTCGTGGACATGACGAGTCACCCTCCGTCGGGATCGGTGCACGGTTGCGGGGGCCGGGTTCCGGACCGGAGTGCGCCGGCCCGGAACCCGGTGACTCCACGATCGCGCTCCGGTCGCGCACGGTCGATTACCCGACGGGTAATGGTGGTGATCCACGACCGCCCCTGTGAGACTGACAAGGGAACATGACAGACTGCGTTGGGACTTGGGCGCGTTGGGGAGGCGTGGCGTGAGTGAGCGGCGGGCCGCACCCACCGTGGGCCAGGTGGTCCTGGGCAGGCGGCTGCAGGAACTGCGGGAGACGGCGGGCCTCAAGCGCGAGGAGGCCGCCAAGGTCCTCCGGGTGGCCCCGGCGACCGTGCGACGCATGGAGATGGCCGAGGTCTCGCTGAAAATACCGTACGTCCAGATCCTGCTGACGGCCTACGGGGTGCCCGCGGCCGAGGTGTCGGCGTTCGTGGCCCTGGCCGAGGAGGCGAACCAGCCGGGCTGGTGGCAGCGGTACCACGACGTGCTGCCGGACTGGTTCAGCATGTACGTGAGCCTGGAGGGCGCCGCGCGGATCGTCCGCTCCTACGAGCCGCACTTCATACCCGGTCTGCTGCAGACCGAGGACTACGCGCGCGCGGTCCTGGAGGCGGGGACGATCGGGAACGCGGGCGGCGACGCGGTCGAGCGGCACGTGTCCCTGCGGATGGAGCGGCAGCGGCTGCTGGAGCGCGCGAACCCGCCGCACCTGTGGGTGGTGATGGACGAGACGGTGCTGCGGCGGCCGGTGAGCATCGACGGCCGGGTGATGCGCGACCAGCTGGACAAGCTGCTGGAGTTCGCGGTCCGGGACCGGGTGACGCTCCAGGTGGCCGAGTTCGACGACGGGCCGCACCCCGGGACGTACGCGCCGTTCACCCTGTTCCGTTTCGCGGAGCCGGAGCTGCCCGACATGGTTTTCACCGAGTATCTGACGGGCGCCCTCTACCTGGACTCCCGTACGGAGGTCTCCGCGCACCTGGAGGTCCTGGACCACATGACGGCGCGTGCCGCTTCGACCCAGCGCACCGAGAAGATTCTGCGCCGGTACCGCGAGAACTTCTGACCCGGCGATCCCGAAGCACCCACGCCTTCGTGAGGAGACCACACCGCATGACCGGACCCGGCGCCACCCCCGCCCCCGTCGACACCAGTCGGCCGCACCCGGCGCGCGTGTACGACTGGTGGCTGGGCGGCAAGGACAACTACCCGGTGGACGAGGAACTCGCCCGCAGGATCCTCGCCGCGGACAGCACCGCGGTGCGCGGTGCGCGGGCCAACCGCCGGTTCATGCACCGGGCGGTCCGCATGCTCGCCGAGGCCGGGGTGCGCCAGTTCCTGGACATCGGCACCGGTATCCCCACCGAGCCGAACCTGCACCAGGTGGCCCAGGCCGTGGCGCCCGCATCGCGGGTGGTCTACGCCGACAACGACCCGATCGTGCTGCGGCACGCCGAGGCGCTGCTGCACGGCTCCGCCGAGGGCTCCACGGACTACGTCCACGCGGACGTCCGCGACCCGGACACCATTCTGCGGCTGGCGGGCGAGTCCCTGAACTTCAACCGGCCGGTGGCCCTGTCCCTGGTGGCGCTGACGCACTACCTCGGTGACGCGGCCGACGGCGACGACGTGCACGGGCTGCTGAAGCGGTACGTCGACGCCCTCGCCCCCGGCAGTCACCTGGTCCTCTCCCAGGTCACGCCCGACCTGAACCCGGAGGCCGTGGGCAAGGCCGCCGGCCTGTTCGCCCGCAGCGGCACGCCGTTCTATCCGCGTTCCCTCAGCGAGTTCTCCCGCTTCTTCGACGGCCTGGAACTGGTGGGCCCGGGCGTCATCCCGGTCACCGGGTGGCGGCCGGACCCGGAGGACGTGGCCGTGCAGGCGGAGGGCATCGTGCCGGTGTACGCGGGGGTGGCGCGCAAGGTCTGACGCGGGTCCGGACGGCCCGTCCTGACCCGTACGGGCCCCGCGAACGGGTGCGCTCCCGCGCCCGCCCCTAGGTTCGAGGGAGCCAGGGCGATCAAGGGAGCGCATGTGACCGACACACGGACACCGCCCACCGAGCCGGGCGCGGCGCTGTTGCGGGCGGGGCGGTTCTTCCGGCCCGGCACCGCCGCCCCCGACCTGCACAGCATCGGGCTGGTCGGCGGCCGGGAGTCGGACGCGTGGTCCCGACGGCGGCCGTCGGCGACGCGCACCGGCTGGAGGCGTCGGCGCTGCCGGACACGTGCAGCCTGGACAGCGTCGACGGCCCGGGCATGGGCGGGGACGGGCCGTTCGGCCAGGACTCGGGACGCAAGCGGCTGCCGCTGGTGCCCGTGGAGAACTTCCACATCCTGCGCAGGCGGCAGACCGCGGACCACGAAAGGGAGGTCTGATCCCATGCCCGGCTTCGAGGTGCTGTACCAGGCGGCGGCGCTCTGTCTGACGTATCCCGACGACGACTTCCGCACCCGGCTGCCGCTGCTGCGCGAGGCCGCGCCGCAACTGCGCGGCTTCACCGACCACGCGGCGGCGACCGAGCAGGGCGAACTCCAGGCGCACTACGTGGAGGTCTTCGACTTCAAGAACCGGCACAGCCTGTACCTGAGCTGGTGGACCGACGGCGACACCCGCAACCGCGGCATGTCGCTGGTCCGCTTCAAGGAGCTGTACCGGGCCCACGGGCTGGAGTTCACCGACGAGGAGCTGCCCGACTTCCTGCCCGCGGTCCTGGAGTTCGCCTCCCGCACCGGGAAC
The DNA here is from genome assembly GCF_014649815.1 of Streptomyces mutabilis. GTDB lineage: Bacteria > Actinomycetota > Actinomycetes > Streptomycetales > Streptomycetaceae > Streptomyces > Streptomyces mutabilis. The sequence continues at coordinate 52,750 of NZ_BMTT01000004.1, forward strand.
ATCGGCATGCTCACCGAGCACCGCCACGCCCTGGACCAGCTCCGCTCCCGGCTCACCGCCTTCGGGACGCCCTACGCGTGCGTCCTGGACGCGGTGTGCGCCACCCTGCCGCCCGCACCCACCGGAGGCCGCCCGTGACCGTCTTCCTGCGGGGCGTGCTGCCCTACGCCGCCTGCGCCCCGCTGATCGCGGGCCTGGTCCGGCGGCACCGCTACGACCGGACGACCCGTTCCTCGCAGGTCTACGAGTCGAAGCTGCTGAACATCGCGTCGCCGGTGTTCCACTACGGCATCCTGTTCGTGCTCGTCGGCCCTCTCGTCGGGTTGTTCGTTCCCGAATCGTGGACGGACGCGCTGGGCGTGAGCGAGCACGCGTACCACCTGCTGTCCCTGTACGGCGGCACGGCGGCCGGGGTGCTCGCCGTCGCGGGCATCCTCGTCCTGATCTACCGGCGGCGCACCAACGCCCCGTCTTCCGGGCGACGACCGCCAACGACAAGGTCATGTACCTCTTCCTGCTCGCGGCGATCGTCCTCGGCGTGGTCGCCAAGCTAGCGCACTCCTCGGGCACCGGCTACGACTACCGGCACACCATCGCGCCCTGGTCGCGCGGCCTGTTCACCCTCCGGCGGAAGACGGAGCTGATGGTGGGGTGCCGGTGCTGTACCAGGTGCACGCGGTGGTGGGGATGCTGCTGACGCCCTCCTGCGGTACACCCGGCTGGTGCACATGTTCAGCGCGCCGGTGCAGTACCTGACCCGCCCGTACGTGGTGTACCGGTCGCGCGACCCCAGGCAGCTGGGGCCGCGCCCGGACCGGCGGGCTGGGAGCGCGCGGGCTCCTAGCCGGTTACGCCAGCTTCGCGGTGAGGGTGATGGTCGTGCCGGTCAGGGCCTGGCTGACCGGGCAGTTCTTCTTGGCGTCCTCAGCGGCGGCGACGAACGCGTCGTTGTCGAGGCCGGGCACGGTGCCCTCCACGGTGAGGTGGATGCCCTTGATGCCCTCACCCGGCTGGAAGGTGACGTCGGCGGAGGTGGTGAGCTTGGTGGGCGGGGTGCCGGCGCCGGCCAGGCCGTGCGACAGCGCCATGGAGAAGCAGCTGGAGTGGGCGGCGGCGATCAGCTCCTCCGGGCTGGTCTTGCCGTTCGCCTGCTCGGCGCGCGACGGCCACGACACCGGCTGCTCGCCGATGCCTGACGAGTCGAAGGTGACGACACCGTTGCCCTCGAGCAGGTTGCCTTCCCAGACGGTGTGTGCGGAGCGCGTGGTTGCCACGGCGGGTCCTCTCGAATTCTCTTGCTGTACTGGGGCGGTGGGAGCCCGCGACCGGGTTCCCACCCCCATCCGATCACACTCCGGCTCAGCTCACCCGGAAGACCGGTCCCCGGGCGGTGAACGGCAACCGAGCCCCCTGCGGAATCAGGTAGGCGTGCTCGCGCCGCACCCGCAGCACGTCGCACCATCCGTCGGTGATGACGAGGACCGGCGCGGTGGGCGGGAAGTCGTCGGCGCGCAGCAGCAGGTCCACGCCGGGCTGGAGCACGGTGCCGCCGCGGCCGTGCACCCGCACCCGGCCCGCGATGTCCGCCACCGGCAGGTACCCGGCGTCGTGGGGTGCCGCGTCGCAGAAGACGACGCGGGCGGCGGGCACGTCGCGGGCCCCGGCGTAGGAGGCGATGGCACCGAGCGCCTTGCCGAGCAGCGTGCGGTCCATCGAACCGGAGGTGTCGAGGACGACGCCGAAGGTGCAGCGGGCGATCTCCTCGGGCGGGAAGTACCGCCCGGCGCGCGGGATGTCGGGGGTGGCCGCCTGGCGTCGGGAGGGACGGGCGTACGACCGTACGGGCTCCGGGCGTGGCACGAACTCGTCGAACCAGCGGGCGAGCCGCGCGTCCCAGGGCAGCGGTGGATGGCTGAGGGCGCGGATCTCCTGGACCAGGCCGCCGGGCAGGAAGCCGCGTTCCTGCTGCCGGTGCAGGTCGAGTCCCTGGGTCAGGCCGCGCCGGTAGAAGCCGTCGAGGTCGACGTAGTCGGGGGGCGAGCCCAGCGGACCGCCGAGGACGTCGCCGACGCCCTTGCCGCGCAGGGTGGACAGGCGGCGTATGCGGCGCAGGTCGCCGGCCATGCGGTCGTAGACCTCCTCGGCGGACGAGCCGGCCAGTGACGGGTCGTGCAGGAGGCCCTCGGGCATGGTGCCGACCTGCATCTCGACGAGCCAGCCGTTGATGACGTAGTCGCAGGCGACGTTGAAGAGGTAGGGGTCGCGGGTGCCGCAGCGGTCGCCGTGGCGCAGGGCGGCGTGCAGCATCTCGTGGGCGAGGACGAACCGCCACTCCTCGTCGTCGAGGCGCCGCAGCGGGTTGACGTAGATCTCGCCGGCCTCGGCGTTGACGGCGGCGACGGAGATGCCGTGGGCGCGGGCCAGTTCGGCGTCGGCGACGAGGGTGATGCCGGCCGCGATGCCGCCGAGGAGCGGGTAGGAGGAGACGAACCAGCTCAGGGCCTGCTGCCAGGGGTGCAGGCGGGTGGGGCCGCCCAGCATGTCGTCACGCCGGCCGCCCGCGAGGTCGAGGGCGGTGGACATGGTGCGGGTCAGCGCGTGGGCGAAGGCGAGCTGCCAGTCGGGGGCCTGCCCGTTCCAGGTGTCCCACGGCGCGAGCAGCTGGTCGGGTTCGTGGCCGGCGGTCCCGCAGTGCTCGTAGGCGGCCGGTATGCCGCCCTCGCGGCGCCAGGCGGCGGCGATGCGCTCCTCGTCGCCGTCGGGGTAGGCCGGCGGCAGGTCGTCCGGCGTGCGGCCGACCGGGAAGGTCTGCAGGAAGCGGTTGACGACGACGCAGCGGGCGGCGAGGTCGTAGCGGTCGGGCTGGACGCGCTCCCCGGTCGCGGCGGGTACGTGGCCGAAGCCGAGGTGGATCAGCGCGTGCGCGATGGCCCAGGCCCACTCGGCGGGCTCCGCGTGGCGGGTGGGGTGCAGGTGGAGCCGGCCGTTGGAGCTGACGCGGACGAGTCCCTGCCGGGGCGCGACCCGGCACTCCTCCTCCCGGCACAGCTTGACCTCCATCGAGGCCAGTGCCGGGTTGGCCCACGCCAACCGCACGCCCTTGGCGCAGTTCTCGGCGGCCGGGTCCTTCTTCTTCTGCTGCTTCGGCCCCGCGGCCCGGCTCATCGCCGTGCCTCCACCAGCCGGGGCATGTCGCGGGCGGCCTCGACGAGGAACCAGGCGGGCAGCACCGGGTTGCCGTCGGCGTCGGAGGCGATGACGCTCTGGGCGACCTCGACGGAGATCTCGGCGAGCTGGACGAGCAGCGACTTGGCGCGGTAGGCGGTCTGGCGGCCGTTCGCCGACATCTGCTCCTTGCTCGCGGGCAGCTCCTTGACCAGCCGGCCGCGGAAGGACTCGGCGAGGTAGTAGAGCAGGTCCCGGTCCTGGAGGCGGTTGGGCCAGCGGGCCTCGCCCTTGAGGATCGCCTCGATGCCGAAGCGGCTGCGGACGATCTTGACGTAGCCACAGAAGGCGGTGGCGTGGGCGGGGGTCAGCGTGCCGTGCGCGAGGACCTTCAGGGTCTCCTCGTCGAGCTCCCGCCCGAAGGAGTGCAGGGCATCGGAGAGCATGTGCCAGGAGCGCGGGGTGGAGAACGGTTCCTCGGTCTTGGGCGGCTTGGACCACAGGTGGTCGGGGCGGTCGGTGAGGTGGTCCGTGATCCAGGGGTGAATGCCGTTCTCGGCGGCCCAGGCCAGCCAGTCCTTCGCGGAGGCGTCCAGGTGGACGTGGGTGAGGCGGTTGACCAGCGCGGAGGCGATGGGGCGGGCGAGGGCGTTGTCGGTGGCGCGGTTGCCGGCGCCGATCACGATGGAGCCCTTGGGCAGCTCGTAGCTGCCGATGCGGCGGTCCAGGATGAGCGAGTAGAACGCCTTCTGCACGTCCGGTGTGGCCGCGTTCAGCTCGTCCAGGAACAGGCAGTACGGCTCGTCGCGGGCGATGGACTCGGGCGGGCAGAACACCGACCGCCCGTCCCGGATCTGCGGTACGCCGATCAGGTCCTCGGGCGCGAGCTGGGTGCCGAGCAGGCTCACGCACTCCAGGCCCAGCGAGTCGGCGAAGTTCCTCACCAGGGAGGACTTGCCGATGCCGGGTGCGCCCCACAGGAAGACCGGCCGCACGGTGGCCAGACCGAGCAGCAGTTCCGGGAGTCGGGCGGGAGTGACGGTGACGGCTGCGTGCACGCAGGGGCTCCTCGGAAGAGGGATGTCGGGAGGGGACCGCACCAGTGTCGGTCCCCGGCCGCCCGCGCGCAGCCGAATTACGGTGCGGCGGGCCCCTCCGCGCGCCGCCTGCGGGCCGCCATCACCGCGTAGACCAGCACGCCCGCGAAGAGGAAGAGGACGCCCTGGTAGACGGCCGCGTAGCTGGCGCCGGCGACCAGCCAGAGGGAGAAGCCGGCCGCGACCGCCGCGATCACGCCGTCGCGGACGAACCGGGCGCGGTCGACCTTCTCGCCCTGTCCGGAGACCAGGTGGAAGATCTGCGCGGCGGTGGCCAGCAGGTAGGGCACGGTCGCGGTGAAGGTGGTGACGAGGACCAGGACCTCGAAGACCTTCGCCGAGCCGGCGGCGTAGTTGTAGACGGTGAGCAGGGAGGCGAGGACGACGGTGACGGCGACGCCGGTCGTCGGGACGCCGCGCCGCCGGCGCGCGAAGGCCGCCGGGAAGAGGCCGTCCTTGGCGGCGGCGTAGGGCGTCTGGGCGCTGAGCAGGGTCCAGCCGTTGAGGCAGCCGGTCATCGAGACCAGGGCGGCGAGCGCCACGGCCCAGCCGCCCCAGGTGCCGCCGAACATGGCGTTGACCGCGTCGGAGAAGGGGGCGGTGGAGTCCACCAGTCGGTCGTGGGCGACCGTGCCGAAGACCGAGAGGGTGCCCAGCAGGTAGACGAGGGCGGCGCCCGCCGTGCCGATGACCGTGGCCCGGCCGACGGTGCGGCGGGGGTCCTTCACCTCGCCGGCGCTGACGGCGGCGGACTCCACGCCGAGGTAGGAGAAGAGCAGGATCGCGGCGGCGGCCGAGACCGCGCCGATGCCGCTGCCGCCCGTGGCGTTGAACGGGCCGAGGTTGTCGGCGTCGAAGAAGAACAGGCCGCCGACCGCGACCAGCAGCAGCGGGGCGAACTTCAGGACGGTGGCGACGAGCTGGACGGCGCCCACGTAGCGGGTGCCGGCGAAGTTGGCGAGCGCGGGCAGCCACTGGATGACGAGGGCGGCCAGGCAGGCGGTCCAGCGGTGGTCGCCCACCGGGATCAGGACGTCGAGGTAGCCGACGGCGGCCACGGCGAGGGCCGCGTTGGACACCCAGGTGGTGATCCAGTACGCCCAGGCGGCGAGGAAGCCGGCGAAGTCACCGAAGGCCTCACGGGCGTAGACGTAGGGACCGCCGGTGCGCGGGTCGCGCTGGGCGAGCCGGCCGAAGACCAGCGCGAGCGCGATGGCGCCGACGGTGAGGACGCCGAACGCGAGCAGGCTGACGGTGCCGAAGGGGGCGACGGAGGCCGGGAGCAGGAAGATGCCGCCGCCGATGATGTTGCCCATGACCAGGGCGGTGGCGACGGGGAGCCCGAAGCGGCGGGCGTGCCTGCCGCCCTCGGCCGCGGGGGCGGAACCGGGGGCCGCGGGGGTCTCCTGCGGGGCCGGAGCCGGTGGGGGGACGGTCCCGGTGACGTGCATGGGGTGGTGCGCCTTCCTTGGAACTGGTGCCCGGGATCGCCGGGGCGGCGCCCATGGTCCGGCACGGCCGGGCACGGCTCCAAATCAGGCGCTTTTGTCCTGCACGACCGGGTCCGGGACGGGAAAAGGTCCGCCGCGGCCGGTCTCCGGCCGGGGATCCTCCACGGGAACCTGCGGGCCGTTCGACTCACGCAGCCAGCGGCGGAGCACCCGGTGGACGTGCTCCGCGCCGACGACCTCCGTGCCGTCCTCGGCCGGCGCGGACAGGACGACGGGTGACAGCAGGAAGGCGCGGGACTGGGCGCCGCCGAGTCCGCCGTGGGAGCCGATCTGCTCCTCGAAGGCGAGCACCTCGCCGTCGACCGGGTCGTGGAAGGAGTTGACCATGATGTCGGCGGTGTGCGGGAAGGAGTGCGTGCGGCGTACGGCGTCGGCGGCGCCGGGTCCGAACGGGGCGAGCGGTCCGGGTTCCTCGTCGAGCCGGTCCAGCGGGATCTCCGCGCCGCGCGCGCCGAGCACCACACCGCCGTGTCTCTGGCTGCGGACCAGCAGGAAGCCGATACCGGGGTGGTTGGCGAGGGTCGGCAGCAGGGCGGGGTAGCGGGCGTCGATCTCCTCGCGGGTCATCCGGTGGCGTACGTCCGGGAAGGAGACCAGGCCCAGGTTGCCGGAGGCCAGCACGATCGGCTCCGAGCGACGGCCGGTGGGGGTGTCGGCGGGGCGCTGCTGCTCGGCGCCCTCCTCCACGGGGCGGTGCAGGGCGGCCCGTACGGTGTTGCGGGCCTCGGCGCCGCTGCGGGTGCGCTGCGCCCGGCGCGGCACGGGCAGTCCGCAGCCGGCCCGGACCAGGTCGCCGAGGGTGAGGCCGTAGCGCGCGCGGAAGGTCTCGCCGGGGCTCTGGCCGTGGTCGGACAGGACGACGATCCGGTACTTGCGGGGGGCGTGCTCGGCAACCTTCTCGATCAGCGCGAGGGACCGGTCGAGCCGCTGGAGGACCTTCGCGGCGTCCCGGCTGCCCGGTCCGGAGTGGTGCGAGACCTCGTCGTAGGCGACCAGGTCGGCGTAGACGGCGGTGCGGCCGGCGAGCATGTCGCCCATCACCGCGGCGACCACGACGTCCCGTTCGACGACGGTCGCGAAGGCGCGGACGAAGGGGTAGAGGCCGCCGCGGGAGACGCGCGGGCGGACCTTGTGCACGCGGGCGCGGGTGGACTGGCCGATCTCCCGGCAGACCTCGGCGACGAAGGACATCGCGGTGCGGACGGCGTTGGCCGGGTCGGAGAAGTAGGCGAAGTAGCCGGAACGGGAGCGGTGCTCCTTGCTGCGGCGGCGGGTGGCGATGGAGAGGACGAGGGCCTGCTCGTCGGCGCCGCCGCTGAACAGGTTGCCGCGGCTGGCGCCGTCGAAGGTCAGCAGCCCGCCGTCGCCGGTGTGCTCGATGGCGCGGCGCTGGAGCTGGGCGGCGCTGGTGGGGCGGTTGCAGACCACGACCTCGCCGCTGTCCTTCTCGAACCAGCGGAAGGCGGGGACGTCGTGGTTGGAGCCGTGCAGGATGCCGAGCTGGCTGGCGCCGGTCTGGCTGGACCAGTCGGTGCGCCACGGGGCCAGGCGGTGGGTCGCGGAGGAGCCGTCGCGGCCGAGCCAGCGGGCCACGGTGGGCATGGCGCCGGCGTCGACCGCGTCCAGCAGGACGTCGTGGCCGACGCCGTCCAGTTGCAGGAAGACGGTGCCGGGGCCGCCCGGGCAGGGCGGGCCGGATCTGCGGCGGCGGTCGGCGAGGCGGTAGAGCCGGCGCCGGTAGGCGTCGTCGTCGCGCACGGCCAGGGCACCGCCGGTGGCCGAGGCGACGGCGGACATGACGGCGGCCACCACGACCGCCGTCTCGGGGGCGACGCCGCCGCGACCGGCCGGATTGATGTCGATGGCGAGGAGCAGCAGTCCGCCGTTGAGGAAGAAGACCAGCAGGCCCAGGACCAGTGCCGGCACCAGGAGCAGCAGCCGTACCAACAGCGGCCACACCAGTGCGGACAGCAGACCGAAGGCTCCGGCGCCGACCGCCGCGGTAACGGCGATGTCGGTGGCGCTGTCCCCGTCGGGCGACTGGAGCCGGAAGTCCGGCAGGATCCCGGCGAGCACGAGCATGGTCAGGGTGGACACGGCCCATACCGCGACACTCCGGCCGATCTGACTGGCGACCCGGCGCCAACGCCCTCCACCCACGCTCCGCACACCTCACGTCCCGGCCCGTCGTCGGCGCGGGCCTTGCCCACCCTGCCACAACGCTCCGGGACGTCCGTTTGTCCCCCCGGGTCCGGTTCACTCCCCACGGCCCGGTGTCGCACACCCCGCGGCCGGGTGTCGCACACCCCGCGGCCGGGTGTCAGCGGCCGTCGTAACCGGCCGTCGGCATCGACAGGCGCCGATGCACACACGCCTTCATCCGGGCGTCGTACGCCGGTTCTGCGTGGCCGACCGTCTCGACCCGGACGCCGCGCCGCGCGCACTCCGCGGTGAACTCGTCCACGGACGACAGCGCGCTGGCCAGCACCCGGCGACTGGGCGCCACGAACAGGTCGTGTCCCGGGCGGACGCCGTCCCACAGGGCGGCGTGGTCGGCCCGCAGTCCGCGGACCAGCAGCTCCCGCGCGACGACGTAGCCCCGTTCCGCGGCCCAGCGGGCGCACATGGCGTGCTGGCTGCGCGAGTCGACCAGGAAGGGGTCGTCGTCCAGTTGCTCCAGCGGCGTCAGACTCGCGATCGCCGTCACCCTCAGCAGCCCCATGGTGTCCCCCTCACCTCCCGTTTCGCCGCCGACCCTACTCCTGGACGTAGGCTTCGGGGAGTCGCGCGAAGGAGGCAAAGGGGTGCCGGTGGAGCTCACGTGGTGGGGTCACGCCACCTGCACGGTCGAGGACTCGGACATCCGTGTGCTCACCGATCCGCTGTTCGTCCGCCGGCTCGCGCACCTGCGCCGCAGGCGGGGTGCGGTGCCACCGCCGGAGGCCTGGCGCGCGGACGTGGCGCTGGTGTCCCATCTGCACGCCGACCATCTGCACGTGCCGTCGCTCGCGCGGCTCGCGCCGGGCACGCGCCTGCTCGTGCCCCGGGGCGCGCCGCGGGCGGTGCCGGGGATGCGCCGGCTCGGCCACCTGCAGCTGACCGAGGTGGCGCCCGGCGACGAGATGACCATCGGTGACCTGCGCGTACGGGCGGTGCCCGCCCGGCACGACGGTCGTCGGCTGCCGCTCGGCCCGCACCGCTCCCCGGCCCTCGGTTACGTGGTCGAGGGCGAGGCCCGGACGTACTTCGCCGGGGACACCTGCCTGTTCGACGGCATGGAGAAGGAGGTCGGGCCGGTCGACGCGGCGCTGCTGCCGGTGGGCGGCTGGGGCCCCTTCCTGGGCGCGGAGCACCTGGACGCGGGGCGCGCGGCCGAGGCGTTGGCGCGGCTGGCGCCGGGCACGGCGGTGCCGGTGCACTACGGCACGTACTGGCCGATCGGGATGGACGCCGTGCGCCCGCACGAGTTCCACACGCCGGGTGACGAGTTCGTGCGCCTGGCGGCACTGCGCGCGCCGGGGGTGGCGGTGCACCGGCTGGGGCACGGTGCGAGTGTGCGCGTGGAGGTCGCGCGGTGAACTCGCTGAGTGCCGCCGTGACGAGCATTCCGACCGAGCCGACCCAGCAGGCGTTCGGCTATCCCTCGCTGTTCCTGCTGGTGTTCATCGGGGCGCTGGTGCCGGTGGTGCCGACCGGGGCGCTGGTGAGTTCGGCGGCCGTGGTGGCGATGCACCAGACGCTGCCCTACTCGATGTTGATGGTCTTCGCGACGGCGTCCCTCGCCGCGTTCTGCGGGGACATGGCGCTGTACTGGCTGGGGCGGCGCGGGGTCGGTTCCAGGAACGGTTCGCGCTGGCTGGAGGCGATCCGGTCCCGGGCGCCCGAGGACCGGCTGGAGCAGGCGCAGGAGAAGCTCGCCGAGCACGACGTCGCGGTGCTGGTGCTGTCCCGGCTCGTGCCGGCGGGCCGCATACCGGTGATGCTGGCCTGCCTGTTGGCGAAGTGGCCGCCGCGGCGCTTCGCCCGGGGGAACCTCCCGGCCTGCCTGGCCTGGGCGGTGACGTACCAGCTGATCGGCATCCTGAGCGGTGCGCTGTTCAGCGAGCCGTGGGAGGGCGTGGCCGCGGCGATCGTCCTGACCGTCGTGGTCAGCACGGCGCCGGGCCTGTGGCGGCGGTTCCGGCGGCCCGCCAAGGCGTAGCCGCCGGTGGGGCGGGGACGCGGCGGTGGCGTGCGGTTCCCCCGCACGGGGTCACTCCAGTACGCGGGAGCCGCCCACCGGAAGGTCCCACAGGTGCTCGCGGGGCAGGCCGGCGCGTTGCCAGGCGGTGCGTACGCGGGTGAGGGGTTCCAGGACCGGTTCCGCGGACAGCACGAACGTGCCCCAGTGCATCGGCGCCATCCGCCGGGCACCGACGTCCTGGGCGGCCCGCACCGCCTCCTCCGGGTCGCAGTGGACGTCCCGCAGCCACCAGCGGGGGTCGTAGGCGCCGATGGGGAGCAGGGCGAGGTCGATGCCCGGGTAGCGGCGGCCGATGCGGGCGAACCAGTGGCCGTACCCGGTGTCGCCGGCGAAGTAGACGCGCCGGCCGTCGGGCGCGGTGAGGACCCAGCCGCCCCACAGGGTGCGGCAGGTGTCGGTGAGGGTGCGCTTGGACCAGTGGTGGGCCGGCACGAAGTCGAACCGGACGCCGTTCAGTTCCGACGCCTCCCACCAGTCCAGCTCGGTGACGCGGGTGAAGCGGCGGCGGTGGAACCAGCGGCCGAGCCCGGCGGGTACGAAGGCCGGGGTGTCGCGCGGCAGCCTGCGCAGGGTCGGGGCGTCCAGGTGGTCGTAGTGGTTGTGGCTGATGACGACCGCGTCGACGCGGGGCAGGGCGCTCCAGGGTACGCCCACGGGCGTGACGCGGGCCGGGGTGCCGAGGATCCGGCGGGACCAGACCGGGTCGGTGAGCACGGTGAGCCCGCCGATCCGCACCACCCAGCTGGCGTGTCCCGCCCAGGTGACGGCGACGGTGCGGGCGTCCACGCGGGGCAGCGGACCGGGCTCGTACGGCAGCCGGGGAATGTCGGCGAGACCCTCGGGGCCGGGTCTGACCGCTCCTTCGCGGGCGAACCTCGCGAAGCCCTTGAGGCCGGGCAGCGGTGCGGTCAGCCGGTCGTGGAAGGTGCGCGGCCACACGCGGTGCTCGGCCGGCGGCCTGGGGTCGGCGAGCGGCGGGTACGAGGGCGCCGGGGAGGACGCGGCCGGCGGCGCGCCGTCGTCCTCGGTGGTGGCGGGGGCGGGGGTGCTCGTGGCCGACCGGGGCTGCTGCGTCATCGAGGAGGCTCCCATCGCTGAGCGTCGCGGAGATCACCGAAGACCGACTTCAGGGCGATCAGGGCGCGTTGCACCTGCGGCAGTTCCAACGGGTCGGGGGCGGTGAGGCATTCCGCGCGCCGTTCACCGCCGGTGCCGCCGAGCAGGGGGCCGGTGGTGAGCCGTACGCGCAGGGCCGGCAGGTCGTCGCCGAAGCGGTGGCCGCCGGGGGCGGGCATGCCGAGCCGGTCGGTGAGGAAGTCCTCCAGTTCCTGGGCGTCGCCGACACCCTCGGCGGCGAGCGCGTCGCGCAGCGGGCCGAGGTCGGCGTAGAGGTGGCGGCCTGCCTGCGGGGGCCGGGCGGTGGCGCCCGCGGCGACGACGGCGGCGTGCGCGGCGGCGGCCACGCGCGCGTGCAGGCGCACCGCGGCGGACCGGCGGGCGGTGACCGGCTCGGGTTCGCCGAGCGCGTACCCGGCCGCGGCGGCGACGGGCGCGGCGACGCGGGCGCCGAGCGCGGTGAGCACGTCGAGCACGCGCGCGTGCAGGCCGTCTCCGGCGGCGGACGCGGGGAAGCGGGCGACGGCGGCGGGCCAGGCCGGGGGCAGCAGCGCGCCGGCCAGGTCGGAGACGACGGTGACCCGCTCGGGCAGCATCTCGGCGGGGCTGAGGATCACGGTGGCGTGCGGATCGTGCAGGGTGTCGCGCCAGGTCTCGTCGCTGACCAGGTGCAGTCCCTCGCCGGCGGCCGCCTCCACGGTCTCGTGCAGCAGTTCGGGCGGCGCGACGGTGCCGGTCGGGTCGTCGGCGACGGACAGGACGAGCAGGCGGGGGTCACCACCCTCGGCGCGGACCCGGCGGACGGTCTCCAGGAGTGCGTACGGGTCGGGTACACCGCCGGACTCGGCCGGGGTCGGCACGTGGAAGACGGGCCTGCCCAGCAGCCGCGCGTACGGCGCCCACCAGGCGGCGCAGGGTCGGGGCACCAGGACGTCGCCGCCGAGCGCGGCGGTCAGTGCCAGCAGCAGGGCGTTGGCACCGGGGGCGGCGGCCGCGTGGCCGGGGTCGGTGGGCAGACCGCGCCGGTCCCAGTAGCCGCAGGCGGCCCCCAGGAGGGCGGGTGCGCCGCCGGCCGGTTCCTCGTGGGCGCGGCCCGCCGCGGCGGCGAGGACGGCGGACAGTTCGGGCAGCACGGGCAGTCCGTCGTCGGGAAGGTGCGGGCCGTAGCGGACGGGGCCGTGCCCCACGGGGTCATGGCCTTCGGGGCCGTGCCCCACGGGGTCCGTCCGCCGCATGCGTGCCTCCGCGCAGTCCGTGGTGCCGTGTGCCGTCGCCGCCGGCACACCGTGTCCGGTCGTTGCTCCAAGTACCCATCGGGGCGCCCGGCCAAGGCTGTGGCCCCGGTGGGTACGGATCACACGCGGGCCGGGCGCGGTGCGGGTCAGTGCGCGGCGTCCCCGCGCAGCCGGAGCCGGAGCAGTCGGTGCGCGGCCGCGCCGCACGCCCCGGCGATCAGGACGCCGCCGGCCACCAGGGCGGGCACCGAGTCGGTGAAGGCTCCCCCCGCGCCGGCGTGCACACCGTGCTCCGCGGTCGTCCCGCCGCAGTTCCTCCGCTGCGCGGAGGTTTCGCCGTGCGGTGAGGCGGGTTCGGGGCACGCGGGTTCGGTGGCGCAGGACGTACCGCGGGAGGAGGCTCCGGCGTGCGGGGCCGTCGGTTGCGGGCAGGGCGGTGCGACGGCGCCGCCGCCCTCCTCCGGCGCGGCCATCGGCTCGTCCGGTGCCGTCATCGGTTCCTCGGGCACCGTCAGTGGCGCTTCCGGCACGGTCATCGGCTCCTCGGGCACGGTCATCGGTGCCTCCGGTGCGGTCATCGTCGCGCTCCAGGGGTCGCCCTCCTCGCCGGAGGCCCCTGGGCAGGTTCCGTCGACGGTCCACTCGTCCTCGGAGCCCGCCGCCTCCGGGTCGCTCCCGAAGTCCTCGGCGGCTGCTGTTCGGGCGGTGCCGCGGTAGGCGGGTCCGGACGTCGCCTCGTGCTCATCTCCCACCTTGCGCAGCACGACCGTACCTCCGTCGAAGGCCGGTGAGGTGGCGTCGAGGGTCGCGGGTGCGGAGCCGCCGGTCGGGGCGCAGGTCACGGAGACCGTGACCGTGCCGCCGGGGGTCACGCCGGCCGGGCTGACCTCGGCGACGGGTTCGGCGACGCCGATGGGCGGCGGGGGTACGCCGGGCTCTGCCGGGGCAGGCGCCGCGAAGACGCCGAGGGCGGCACTGGCCAGGACGGCGGTGGACAGGGCGCGGGCGGTGCGGCGCATGGGTCGGGCTCCTTCGAGCGGCGGCTGCGGGGGCACGGCACTCGCGCCCCTCGGCCATCACAGCCCGCCCGGCGCGAACCCGCGCGCCGCCATGCGCCGTTCGCGGGAACGAAGCGCCCGAGCGGGTGACGGGGCAGGTTTGGCGCCGTACTCACCGGTGTGGCCGTCCGAGGCACGGCGCACACCGGACCGGACGACACGGCAGGGCGTATGCCGGACGAGAGGGGATGACGCGGGTGCACGCCGGACCTGGCGGCACGGCACGGGGCACGCGCGGGGCCGCGTCGCCATCCGGGGCGGTCGCGGACGGATCGCCGATGCCCTCACCGTCCCCCACCCCGCGGCAGCGCTCGGCCGGCGAGGAAGGACCGGGCAGCGGGACCCACCCGGGCCGGGCGCCGGCGCGAGGTCAGGTCGGCCGGGCGCCACTTCGGCAGAAGCCGATCGACCACCCGGTGCGGTCGCGGAGCGATCAGCGGCACCCGCCCCGCCGGAAGCTCGTGCCGCACCTCGCGGCAGCGGCCGGGCAAGTCGGTGACGAGGCAGGGCGATCACGACGGTCCCCGAGAGCCCGTCACCTACCTTCGTACCGTACCTGCGGCAGCGGTCGGGCCGCGCGGGCGAGGGTGACGGGAGGCGGGAGGTGGGGCCGCTCCGGGTCCCCGCTCAGCGGGTCAACGCCTGCTGCCCGCACCGGCCTCCTCGGTTCAGGTCGCCGGATCCCGCAGAACCTGCTCCCGCACCCGGTTGCAGCAGCGGCTGATCAGGCGGGAGACGTGCATCTGGGAAATGCCGAGTTGTTCGGCGATGTGGCTCTGGGTCATGTCGTCGAAGAAGCGCATGTAGAGGATGGCGCGCTCGCGTTCGGGCAGGGCGGCCAGGCGCTCCCTGACGGCCTCGCGATCGACGACCGTGTCGAGGGCCGGGTCGGGGGCGCCGAGGGCGTCACCGAGGGAGTAACCGTCCTCGCCGCCGGGGAGTCCGGCGTCCAGGGACAGGGCCGTGAAGCTTTCCAGGGCCTCCAGGCCGACCCGGACGTCCTCCTCGCTCATGTCGGCGTGCTCGGCGATCTCGGCGACGGTGGGCCCGCGACCCGAGATGGTCTGGGACAGGTCCTGCCCCGCGCAGCGGACGCGGTTGCGCAGTTCCTGCACCCGGCGCGGCACGTGGAGGGTCCACATGTGGTCCCGGAAGTGCCGCTTGATCTCGCCGGTGATCGTCGGCACGGCGTAGCTCTCGAAGGCGTTGCCGCGCTCGGGGTCGTACCGGTCGACGGCCTTGACCAGGCCGAGGGCGGCGACCTGGCGCAGGTCGTCGTAGCTCTCGCCGCGGCTGCGGAAGCGACCGGCGAGCCGTTCGGCCATGGGGAGCCAGGCCTCGACGATCCGGTCGCGGACGGCGTCGCGTTCCGGGCCGTCGGGGAGGGTGGTGAGCCTGCGGAAGGCGTCGGCGGTGTCGGGTGCGTCGTCGTGCGGGTGCTTCACGCTGGCGTGGATCGGCATGGTGCGTCGCAACTCCCTCGCGGGGCGCGGGGTCCTGTCGTCGCGCCGGGCGGAGGCCCGGTCGGCACGGGCGGCACCCGGGGAACCTCCGGGGGGCCTCACCGGTGCGACGGCACGGCCCTTGAGTCGGGCGGTCACCGTGGGAGAGGACGTCCGGCGTACGGACCGACGCGTCGGTGGCGGCGTCCCGCCGCTCCCACGGACGTGCCTCCTGTCCGAAGCACTGAATTGCGCCTGCCCCGCCGCCCCACGCCAAACACCCCCTCTTCGCCGGCCTCCCGTCGGGGCACCCGCGCGGCTGCCGCCCGCCTCACCCCCGTCGCTCCGGGGTCCGTCCCGGAGCGCGACGGTGTCCGGCATGCTCCCTGCGGTCACCTCGGCCGCACGGCCGCTCGGTCCCGCGGCGGCCGCGCGGCGGTGGTCATCGCTTGTGCGGCTGGTGGAAGCGGAGCATGTTGCCGGCCGGGTCGCGGAAGGCGCAGTCGCGGACGCCGTAGGGCTGGTCGACCGGCTCCTGGAGGACCTCGACGCCCGCCGCGCTGACGCGTTCGAAGGTGGCGTCGACGTCGTCGGTGCTGAAGATGACGCCGCGCAGCAGGCCCTTGGCCAGCAGTTCCGCCATGGCTTCCTTGTCGGAGGTCGATGCGTTGGGGTCGGCGAGCGGCGGTTCGAGGACGATGTCCACGTCGGGCTGGGCCGGGGAGCCGACGGTCACCCAGCGCATCCCTTCGAAGCCGACGTCGTTGCGGACCTCCATGCCGAGCACGTCCCGGTAGAAGGCGAGCGCCTTGTCGTGGTCGTCCACTGCGATGAAGCACTGCGAGAGGCTGATGTCCATGCGCCTCACGCTAGGGGCCCGGGCGCGGGCCTGGCTTCTCCGTTCCTGACCGGCCGGGTGTAGATCTTGGCGACGCAGGCCGGGACGGCCGCGCCGTCGGCGTGGTCGCGGGCCCGGTAGGCGCTCGGGCTCTCGCCGACCAGCTCGGTGAAGCGGGAGCTGAACGAGCCCAGCGAAGTACAGCCGACCGCGAAACACACCTCCGTGACCGACATGTCGCCCCGCCTCAGCAGGGCCTTGGCCCGCTCGATGCGGCGCGTCATCAGGTAGCTGTAGGGCGTCTCGCCGTAGGCAGCGCGGAAGCTGCGCGAGAAGTGGCCCGCCGACATGAGGGCGACCCGCGCCAACGCCGCGACGTCGAGCGGCTCGTCGTACTCCCGGTCCATCAGGTCGCGGGCGCGGCGCAGCCGCGCCAGGTCCTCCAACGTCGTCACTCCACCACGATCCCACAGCGCCGTACGTCTGCGGTACGGCGCTGCGGGAACCGTGGCCAGGGTCAGGCGCCGACGTAGGCGGCGAGGTGTTCGCCGGTGAGGGTGGAGCGGTCGGCGACGAGGTCGGCGGGCGTGCCCTCGAAGACGATACGGCCGCCGTCGTGGCCGGCGCCGGGGCCGAGGTCGATGATCCAGTCGGCGTGCGCCATGACGGCCTGGTGGTGCTCGATGACGATGACCGACTTGCCGGCGTCGACCAGTCGGTCGAGCAGGCCGAGCAGTTGCTCGACGTCGGCGAGGTGCAGGCCGGTGGTGGGCTCGTCGAGGACGTACACGCCGCCCTTGTCGCCCATGTGCGTGGCCAGCTTCAGCCGCTGCCGCTCGCCGCCGGAGAGCGTGGTGAGCGGCTGGCCCAGGGTGAGGTAGCCGAGTCCCACGTCGGCGAGACGCTGAAGGATCCTGTGCGCGGCCGGCGTGCGTGCCTCGCCGGCGCCGAAGAACTCCTCGGCCTGGGCCACCGACATCGCCAGCACCTCGCTGATGTCCCGGCCGCCGAACCGGTACTCCAGTACCGAGGGCTGGAACCGCTTGCCCTCGCAGTCCTCGCAGGGGCTGGCGACGCCGGCCATCATGGCCAGGTCCGTGTATATGACGCCGGCGCCGTTGCAGGTGGGGCAGGCGCCCTCGGAGTTGGCGCTGAACAGGGCGGGCTTCACGCCGTTGGCCTTGGCGAAGGCCTTGCGGATCGGGTCGAGCAGTCCGGTGTACGTCGCCGGGTTGCTGCGCCGGGAGCCCTTGATGGGGCTCTGGTCGACGGCGACGACATCCGAGCCGGCCGGGACCGAGCCGTGGATCAGCGAGCTCTTGCCGGAGCCCGCCACGCCGGTAACGACGCAGAGCACGCCGAGCGGGATGTCGACGTCGACGTCCTGGAGGTTGTGCGTGTTCGCGCCCCGGATCTCCAGGGCTCCGGTGGGCTTGCGCACCGTCTCCTTGAGCGAGGACCGGTCGTCGAGGTGGCGTCCGGTGACGGTGCCGGCGGACCGCAGGTCCTCGACGGTGCCCTCGAAGCAGACGGTGCCGCCCGCCGTGCCCGCGCCGGGGCCGAGGTCGACGACGTGGTCGGCGATCGCGATCGCCTCCGGCTTGTGCTCGACGACGAGCACGGTGTTGCCCTTGTCCCGCAGGCGCAGCAGCAGGTCGTTCATCCGCCGGATGTCGTGCGGGTGCAGGCCGATGGTGGGCTCGTCGAAGACGTAGGTCGTGTCGGTGAGGGACGAGCCGAGGTGGCGGATCATCTTGACGCGCTGCGCCTCGCCGCCCGACAGCGTGCCCGCCGGACGGTCCAGCGAGAGGTAGCCGAGGCCGATCTCCACGAACGAGTCGAGGGTGTCCCGCAGCGCGGTGAGCAGCGGCGCGACCGAGGGCTCGTCGAGGCCGCGGACCCACTCGGCCAGGTCGCGGATCTCCATGGCGCAGGCGTCGGCGATGCTGATCTTGCCGATTTTGGACGACCTGGCACCCTCGCTGAGCCGGGTACCGTCGCACTCGGGGCAGGTGGTGAAGGTGACGGCCCGCTCGACGAACGCCCGGATGTGCGGCTGCATCGACTCCTTGTCCTTGGACAGGAACGACTTCTGGAACTTCGGGATCAGGCCCTCATAGGTGAGGTTGACGCCGTTGACCTTGACTTTGACCGGCTCGCCGTAGAGGAAGTCCCGCAGTTCCTTCTCGGTGTACTCGCGGATCGGCTTGTGCGGGTCGACGAAGCCGGACTGGGCGTAGACCTGCACGGTCCACTGGCTGTCCGACTTCCAGCCGGGGATGGTGAACGCGCCCTCGGCGAGGGACTTGGAGTCGTCGTAGAGCTGGGAGAGGTCGATGTCGGAGACCTTGCCCCGGCCCTCGCAGTTCGTGCACATGCCGCCGGTGCGCTCGTAGGTCGCCTTCACCGCCTTCTTCTTGCCGCGTTCGACGGTGATCGCGCCGCTGGCGCGGACGGAGGCGGTGTTGAAGGAGTACGCGCTGGGCGGGCCGATGTGCGGGTCGCCGAGCCTGCTGAAGAGGATGCGCAGCATCGCGTTGGCGTCGGTGGCGGTGCCGACGGTGGAGCGGGGGTCGGCGCCCATCCGCTGCTGGTCCACGATGATCGCCGTGGTCAGGCCGTCGAGGACGTCGACCTCGGGCCGGGCGAGCGTCGGCATGAAGCCCTGCACGAAGGCACTGTAGGTCTCGTTGATCAGGCGCTGCGACTCGGCGGCGATGGTGTTGAACACCAGGGAGCTCTTGCCCGAGCCGGAGACACCGGTGAAGACGGTCAACCGGCGTTTGGGGAGCTCGATGCTGACGTCCTTGAGGTTGTTCTCACGGGCGCCGTGCACGCGGATCATGTCGTGGCTGTCGGCGGCATGGGGCACGGTCGGCCGTGTGTCCGTCCTCCTGGCGCTGCTCATCGTCTCTCCATCCGTCGGGCGGGTCGGCAGGGCCACGCTAGACGGGGCGGGGCGAGCGGCGCTTCTCGATTACTGATCCGTCGGGCTGCTGATCCGTCCGGCCCTTGTCACGGCTCCGCACGGCCGGCCGCCTCGGCGTCGTCGGACGGCGGCGCGGTGCCCGGCAGCACCAGTTCCTCGTAGCGGCCCAGGGCCAGCACCACGCCGAGCATGGACCGGAATGCACAAAGCGAGCAGCACCGCCATGATCCGTCCTTCCCGATGAAGGGTGGGCGTGGGGGTGGTGGCAGGGGCCGGGTTCCCCGCCCCGGGCGGGCAAACCCGCCGTGCACGAGGCCGCACGCACTGTGTCCGCAGGAATCGGAGCAGACCCTTCCGGATGAATCCGTGTCGGCCCCCGGTGTCCGGGTACGCGGTCGGCACCCCTGAAGGACCTGGAGGGAGACATGCAGCGAGGCAGTGACCGGATGAGCGTCCACCGCGACGACGAGATGAAGCACGAACTGCAGGGTCTGCTCAGGTCCGGGCACCCCACCCGGACCGAGGAGTGGCACGACCCGGAACCGGCCGCCGAGGACGATCCCGACGTCACCCGCGGACCGGTGACCCCAGGTCGCGGACCGACGTATCTGGAGGCCCTCCGGCTCGAGCTGGCCCGGAACCTGACCCGGGGTGCCTTCCCCGCCGGCCCGCGGGAACTGACCCGGGCACTGCGCCGCGGCAACGCACCGGACGCCCTCGTCGAGGGACTGGAACGACTGCCGCACAGGGCCCGCTACGACAACGTCCAGGAACTGGCGGTGGCCCTGACCGAGAGCGGCGGGCCCGGAGACGCCGGTGCCCGGGGCGCGTAGGCGAACGGGAGGGTGGCCCCGTGACCGAGTACGTGAGGGAGGTCGTGACCTCGGGTGTGGCCGCCTGCCGTCAGGACTCCTCCGTCGTCGAGGCGGCGCAGCTCATGCGCACGCAGAACATCGGCGACGTGGTGGTCGCGGACGGGCGGGGCGTCGTGGGCCTGATCACCGACCGTGACATCACGGTGCGGGCGAGGCCCACGACCCCGCCTCGGCGCTCGCCGACATCAGCCGTGCGGAACCGGATGCCCGGTCCGGGCCGGGCAGGCCCCCGCTGACCGAATGACGCGTGCGCGTCGGGCGGCACGGGCCCGGCGCGCCGGGAAAGGAAACCGAACCACATGCGCATCGCATTTCTGACCGCTCCCGAGGGCGTGGAGCAGGTCGAGCTGACCGAACCGTGGCAGGCGGCGAAGGACGCGGGGCACGAACCCGTGCTGGTCTCGACGCAGTCCGGTGAGATCCAGGGCTTCGACCACCTCGACAAGGCGGACACGTTCCCGGTGGACGAGGTGGTGGGCGACGCGTCGGCCGACTCGTTCGGCGGGCTGGTGCTGCCGGGCGGCGTGGCCAACCCGGACTTCCTGCGGATGGACGAGAAGGCCGTGGCGTTCGTCAAGGACTTCTTCGAGCGGGGCCGGCCGGTGGCCGCCATCTGCCACGCCCCGTGGACGCTCGTCGAGGCCGACGTCGTGCGGGGCCGGGCCGTGACCTCGTGGCCGAGCCTGCGGACCGATCTCCGCAACGCGGGCGCCACCTGGGTCGACGAACAGGTGAAGGTCTGCGACCACGGGAACAACGTCCTCATCACCAGCCGCAAGCCGGACGACCTCAAGGCGTTCTGCGAGACGTATCTCGCGGAGTTCGCCAAGGCGGACGGCTGAGCGGCTGACCGCCGCGGCGGGCCCGGGCCTCGCGGTGCGCCCCGAGCGCGCCGCGAGGCCCGGGCCCGCCGTCTCGCCCGCGCGAGGACACGCCGAGCCGTCCTGGCCATGCCTACGGGGAGACGCCCCGCCGCCTTCCCGTGAAACAGGGAGCGCATACAGCCGCCCCGGCGGGCACACCTGCGGTCGTCCCGCCCTGCGCGGCCCGCGCGCACTGCGGCCGGGTAAAGCCGCGCGGGCCGCGTCCGCGCTCAGCCGCCGGGCACCGCCGACCCCCCGCAGCCCCGTTCCCGGGCCCCTTCGCGGGTGCGGCCCGCGGCCACCGGGCGTCGCGGGTTGCGGCGCAGCCACTCGCCCTCAAGCTGCGCCATGCGATCGTTGTGGGCCCGCAGCGCGTCGTTCGACCCGTGGAGCAGGGTGTCGTGGCGCGTGCGGTGGATGGTCTCCAGCTCCTTCATGAGCTGCTGGTCGTCCAAGCGCCCGGGGTCCACTCCGGTCATCGCGTCGTCCCGCGTGTCGTGTTCGTTCATGCGGTCCGGGTACCCGCCCCCGCAGCACTACCACCCCCGAGCGGCACCCGGGAGGGAGCCACCATGGATCTCGCGTTTCTGCACCCCCTCTACGAGCATCAGGGGCCCTGGGCCTCCGTGTACGTCGATCTCTCCCGGCACACGGAGGACACCCCCCACGAGCGTGAGCTCACGGCCGCCGCGGTGGCCCGGGAGCTGGCGGAGCAGGGCGCGGACGACGCGACCTGCCGTGCCGTGCGGGAGGCGGTGGAGGAACTGCGCCATGCCACCGACCCGCACGGGCGGGCCCTGTTCGCGCGCGGCGGACAGGTGGTCCTCGATCCGCCGCTGGCCCGGCCCCCGTACGGCGGGACCACCGCCGACTGGGCGCCGCTGCCGCACATCGCGCCGCTGCTGGACCTGGCCGGCGAGAACCCGGTGTGCGTGGTGGCGTACATCGACCGCAAGGGCGCCGACTTCGAGCTGCGCAGCGCCCTGGGGAGCTCGGACGCGGGCGGCGTGACCGGCCGGCAGTGGCCGGTGCATCGCACGAGCAGCGTCGACTGGTCGGAGCGTCACTTCCAGTTGCGGGTGGAGAACACCTGGGAGCACAACGCGGCGGAGATCGCGGACGCGCTCGCCGTGTGCCAGGAGGAGACCGGCGCGGATCTGCTGATCCTGGTGGGTGACGACCGGGCGCGGCGGTCCGTGCACGAGCGGCTGCCGAAGCGGCTGCAGGAGCGGATCGCCGAGGCCTCGCGCGGCGCCGGCAGCAGGCTGCTGGACGACGAGGTGGAGCAGCTGCGCGAGGATCACGTGCGTTCGCGCGCGCAGGAGGACCTGGCCCGGTTCCTGGCCGCCCGCACGCCGGACGGCGAGGGCCGGGCAGGTGCGGCGGAGGGCGTGCCCGCGCTGGTCGAGGCCGCCCGGGAGCACCGCATCGACGAGTTGCTGGTCATCCCGGACGCCCCCGACACCCACCGCGAGGTGTGGATCGGGGAGGACGCCGACCAGCTCGCCATGCGGCGTACCGAGCTGAAGACGCTCGGCGAGCAGAACTCCTGGTCGGCCCGCGCGGACGACGCCCTGCTGCGCTCGGCGGTGATGACCGGCGCCCCGGCGATCTCGGTGACGCCGGCGCTGCCGTCGAAGGCGTCGGCGGACGCGCCGGTGGGCGGACTGGGTGCGCTGCTGCGCTGGAAATGACCTCCGTCCGCCGGCGCCCGGCCTCCGCGTGAGCGTCAGCGGGCCCGCTCCACCCGCCGTTCGTCCCAGACCGGCTCCGGCGTCTCGCGCACGCGCCCGTCGCTGCCGAAGACGAGGTACCG
The DNA here is from genome assembly GCF_014649815.1 of Streptomyces mutabilis. Lineage (GTDB taxonomy): Bacteria > Actinomycetota > Actinomycetes > Streptomycetales > Streptomycetaceae > Streptomyces > Streptomyces mutabilis. Next base: position 74,938 of record NZ_BMTT01000004.1, read on the forward strand.
GTCGAAGGAGCGGGCGAACCAGCGGTCGTGGGTGACCGCGAGTACCGTGCCCTCGAAGCCCTCCAGGCCCTCCTGGAGGGCTTCGGCCGATTCCAGGTCGAGGTTGTCGGTCGGCTCGTCGAGCAGCAGGGCGGTGACACCCTGGAGTTCCAGCAGGAGGATCTGGAAGCGGGCCTGCTGGCCGCCGGAGAGCCGGTCGAAGGTCTGTTCCGCCTGCTGGGTCAGCTCGTAGCGGCGCAGCCTGGACATGGCCGCGCCCCGGTCCTGGGAGTGCTCGGTCCACAGGATGTCCAGGAGCGTGCGGCCCAGCAGTTCGGGGTGGGCGTGGGTCTGCGCGAAATGTCCGGGCACAACGCGCGCGCCGAGCTTCCAGTTCCCGGTGTGGGCCACGCCGTCCCCGGCGAGGAGGCGCAGGAAGTGGGACTTGCCGGAGCCGTTGGAGCCGAGGACGGCCACCCGTTCACCGTAGAAGACTTCCAGGTCGAAGGGTTTCATCAGGCCGGTGAGTTCCAACTGCTCGCAGGTGACGGCGCGGACGCCGGTACGGCCGCCCTTCAGACGCATCCTGATGTCCTGCTCGCGCGGCGGCTCGGGCGGCGGTCCCGCCTCCTCGAACTTGCGCAGCCGGGTCTGTGCGGCGGCGTAGCGGGAGGCCATCTCATGGCTCACCGCAGCGGCTTGACGAAGCGTCAGCACCAGCTTCTTCAGCTGCGCGTGCTTCTCGTCCCAGCGGCGGCGCAGTTCCTCGAAGCGGGCGAAGCGCTCGCGCCGGGCCTCGTGGAAGGTGGCGAAGCCGCCGCCGTGCACCCAGGCGTCGGCCCCCGCGGGACCCGGCTCCAGGGAGACGATCTTCTGCGCGGAACGGGCGAGGAGCTCACGGTCGTGGGAGACGAGGAGCACCGTCTTGCGGGTCTCCTCCAGCCGCTCCTCCAGCCAGCGCTTGCCGGGTACGTCGAGGTAGTTGTCCGGCTCGTCGAGCAGCAGCACCTCGTCGTTGCCGCGCAGCAGCGCCTCCAGCACCAGCCGCTTCTGCTCGCCACCGGACAGGGTGCCCACCTGCCGCCACTGGGCCTTCTCGTACGGCACCCCGAGCGCGGCCGTCGTGCAGATGTCCCAAAGGGTCTCGGCCTCGTAGCCCTGGGCCTCGGCCCAGTCGGCGAGCGCCTGCGCGTAGTGCATCTGGGCGGCCTCGTCGTCGACCGTCATGATCGCGTGCTCGGCGGCGTCGACGGCCCGGGCGGCCTCGCGGATACGGGGCGGCGCCACGGACACCAGCAGTTCCCGTACGGTCGTCTCGTCCCGGACGGAGCCGACGAACTGCCGCATCACCCCGAGTCCGCCGCCGACGGTGACGGTCCCGCCGTGCGGTTTCAGCTCTGCGGACAGCAGGCGCAGCAGAGTGGTCTTGCCCGCCCCGTTGGGACCGACGAGGGCCACGACCGCCCCCTCCCCCACCCTGAAGGAGACGTCGCCGAGCAGCGCCCTCCCGTCGGGGAGGTAGTACTCCAGGTGCGCGGCTTCGAGGTGTCCCATGGGACCGGATTCTTCAGCTCCGGCCACGCCCGGGGCAACCGCATTTCCCGGTGCCGTGACACGGGACACGCCGACCGCAGGAAAGGCCGTCGAACGGGTAGGCGGTGGGCATGAGCCCCGACCTGGACCTCACCGCCCCGACACCCCGCCCGCATCCGGTCCGCAGGGGTTTCCTGCGACTGGACCAGCGGGTGTTCGAGGCCGTCGCCGCCCGCACCTGGCCCGGCGCCGACCCCCTGCTTCCGCGGTTGAGCCGCAGCGCCAACCACGGCGTGCTGTGGTTCGGGGCGGCCGCCGCGCTGGCCGCCTCCCGCACCCCGAGGGCGCGTCGTGCCGCCGCCCGGGGGCTGGCCTCGCTGGGCCTGGCCTCGCTGACCATCAACACCCTCGGCAAGCGCACGGTCCGCCGTCCCCGGCCGGTCCTCGACCCGGTGCCGCTGGTCCGGCAGCTGAAACGGCAGCCGATCACCACGTCCTTCCCGTCGGGGCACGCCGCCTCGGCCGCCGCGTTCGCGACCGGCGTCGCCCTGGAGTCCCCGGCGTGGGGTGCGGCGGTGGCTCCGGTGGCAGCCGCGGTCGCGCTCTCCCGTGTCTACACCGGCGTCCACTTCCCGAGCGACGTGCTGGCCGGCGCGGCGCTCGGGGCGGGTGCCGCGTTCGCCGTGCGGGGCATGGTGCCCACGCGCGCCCAGCACACACCGCCGGCCCGGCCGCGCGCCGACGTACCGGCTCTGCCCAAGGGTGCGGGCCTGGTCATGGTGGCCAACGTCGGCTCGGGCACCTCCGACCGGGTGCGGGCGCTGTGCGACGCGCTGCCCGACGCGGAGGTGGTGGAGTGCGACCCCGAGGACGTCCGGTCGGAACTGGAGCGGGCCGCGGGTCACGCCCGGGTGCTCGGCGTGTGCGGCGGTGACGGCACCGTGAACGCCGCCGCCGAGATCGCCCTGCGGCACGGGCTGCCGCTCGCCGTACTGCCCGGAGGCACGCTCAACCACTTCGCCTACGACCTCGGCGTGGAGGACGTCCGGGATCTGTGCCGGGCGCTGGAGCGCGGTGAGGGCGTGCGGGTGGACGTGGGCCGCTTCGCCTCCGGCGGGCGGCGCGGGATCTTCGTCAACACCTTCAGCCTGGGTGTGTACCCCGAGTTGGTCAGCGAGCGGGAGCGCTGGTCGCCGCGGATCGGCGGCTGGCCGGCCGGGGTGCTGGCGGCGGTGCGGGTGCTGCGCGCCGACCGGCACCCGCTGGAGGCGGAGGTGCGGGGCCGTCGGCGTCCGCTGTGGATGCTGTTCGCGGGCAACGGCACGTACCACCGCAGGGGCATCGCCTCCGGGCGCCGCCTCGACCTGGCGGACGGGCAGTTGGACGTACGGGTGGTGCACGGTGGCCGCCGGCCCGCCCTGCGGCTGCTGTCCGCGGCGCTCGCGGGTCCGCTGACGCGCTCCCCCGCCCACGCGGCGGTGCAGGTGCACCGGTTGCGGTTGTCCGGCGTCGCACCCGGGACGTTGATGGCGTACGACGGCGAGCTCACCGAGACGGAGGGCGATCTGACGCTGGAGAAGCTGCCCGAGGCGCTGACGGTGTACCGCCCGTTGCCCGGTGACGGATTCCTTTCCTGACTCCCTCAGACCACACTGTGATACGGCCGTCTCATAATCCGGCAATGGTCGTACGGTGACCACACCGTCGGGAGAGCCGGAAGAGGGGCCCAGCATGCCGAAGCCGCAGGAGACCGCCGTCTACACGCACGGGCACCACGAGTCCGTGCTGCGCTCGCACACCTGGCGCACCGCCGCCAACTCCGCGGCGCATCTGCTCGGGTCGCTCAAGCCCCACATGAAGATCCTGGACGTCGGCTGCGGCCCGGGCACCATCACCGCGGACCTGGCCGAACTGGTTCCGGACGGGCACGTCACCGGCGTCGACCGGGCCCCGGAGATCGTGGAGCGGGCCCGGGCCACGGCAGCCGGGCGCGGGCTCGCCAACACCGGCTTCGCCGTCGCGGACGCGCACGCGCTGGACTACCCGGACGACACGTTCTGCGTCGTCCACGCCCACCAGGTGCTCCAGCACGTGGGCGACCCGGTGCGGGCCCTGCGCGAGATGCGCAGGGTCGCGAAGCCGAACGGGATCGTCGCCGTGCGCGACTCCGACTACGCCGCCATGACCTGGTACCCCGCCTCCCCGGGCATGGACGACTGGCTGGACCTGTACCGCCGGGTGGCCCGCGCCAACGGCGGCGAGCCGGACGCGGGACGGCGGCTGAAGGCCTGGGCCCTCGAAGCGGGGTTCACGGACATCACGGCGACCTCCGCCACCTGGACCTTCTCCACCCCCGACGAGCGGGAGTGGTGGAGCGGTCTGTGGGCGGACCGCACCCTGGCGTCGGCGTACACGGAACGAGCCACCGGGGGCGGCCACGCGACGACGGAGCAGCTGCGGGCCGTGTCGGCGGCCTGGCGGGAATGGGGAGAGCGGCCGGACGGCTGGTTCAGCGTCCTGCACGGAGAAATTCTGTGCCGAAAGGAAGCCCGATCCACGCCTGATCGGTAAATTCCGGGAAACCAGTACGACAGGAGGTTCAACATTATGGTTCCGCTTCTGCTCGTACTGCTTCTCGCAATCGTTCTTTTCGGCGCCGGATTCGCCGTGAAGATTCTCTGGTGGATTGCCTTGGCAGTCCTGGTCCTGTGGTTGGTGGGCTTCTTGGCCCGCGGGACGACGGCCGGCGGCGGAAGGGGCCGCTGGTACAAGTGGTGAACGACGGATGACGAAGCCGCTGCCCCGGGAGGCCGACTCCCGGGGCAGCGGCTTCCCGGCTCCGGGGCTCATTCCCGGGGCAGCAGCGGTCCCAGCGGCCCGAGGTCCAGGTTCAGGTCCTCGGGCCGCAGGCCGTAGCGGTCGCGCAGTTCGGTCATGCGGTCGTCGAGGAGCATCAGGGTCAGCCCGATCCGCTCCTCCTGCTCCTCGCTCAGGTCGCCCTCGTCGACGCGGCGCAGCGCCTGGCGCTCCATGAGCTGGCGCAGCAGCTCGACGACGGTCAGCACCAGCTTGATCAGGTCGCGCTCGACGGTGTCGGGCTCCAGGTCGAGACGCTTGCGGGATTCGGTCACGTCTATCAGTCTCCGAACGGCGACGGGACATTGCGGTTGACCGAGCTGATCAGCGCGTTGAGGTCGATGCGCACCAGGTCGACGTCCGCGATGCGCAGAGTGACGTCGCCGGTGATGACGACGCCACCGGCCAGCAGCCGGTCGAGGAGGTCCACGAGGGCGATCTCGCGGCGTTCGACGACGGTCATGATCCCTCCCTCGGTCCTTCCTCACCGGCGAATGAATAAGCCGCCCACGGCCCGGTGAGTTCGACCCGGATTCCGGGGGCATCGTCCTTGGTCCGGTCCACTGTTTCCACGAATTCCTCGGACACCTCGCGCCGCACCAGATAGGCGGCGTTGAGGACGTTCCGTCCGGCGGCACCGGAAAGGTTGGGATTCTGCGGCGCGTGCAGGCGGGCGTCGTCGGCCCGGGAGGACAGCGTCTCGTGCAGGCGGTTCGCGAACTCCTCCGCCCTGCTCCACAGGTCGTCGCTCGCCCGCGTCTGCCGGCGCCGCTGCCGCAGGTAGTCCCGGCCCGAGGCGGGCTTCGGGGCGGGCCCGGCCTGTCCGGCGGCCTGGACGGGGCCCGCCTCGACATAAATCTTGACGCCCCATTCCACGCGCCCTTCCAGCCGGTCGAGCGTGCGCCGGAAGGATTCCTCGCGCTCCTCCAACATCACGCGCACGCCGCTGTCGTCCCGGAAGACGGTGGCCAGCCTGAGGGGCAGCGGGGTGGTGACGGCGGTGAGCGCGTCGATGACCTGCTGGTGGGCGCGGGCGGTCCCGGCGAGCCAGTCCAGATCCTCCAGGTGGGCGCGCAGCGCCTCCTCGCTGAAGTCGGCCTCCGGGACGTGGCTGACGACGGCGACCAGGTCGCCGTGGGGCAGCAGCCGGGGCGGGTCGCCCGCCACCCCGGTCAGCTGGGACTGGAGAGCCGCGCCGAAGGGGCGGCAGACGGCGTAGACGTACCGCAGTCCGGTCACGGTGCCTCCCTCGGAACGCGGCCCGGGTCCAGTTCGCGCAGGCGTTCGCGCAGTGCGGCGTTCTCCCGGGTCAGCTCGTCGTGCCGGGCGCGCGAGGAGAGTGCGGGGTCGCTCTCCCACCAGTCGATGCCCATCTCCTTGGCCTTGTCGACGGAGGCGACGACGAGCCGCAGCTTGATGGTGAGCAGTTCTATGTCGAGCAGGTTGATCCGGATGTCGCCCGCGATCACGACTCCCTTGTCGAGCACCCGCTCCAGGATGTCGGCGAGATTGGCGCTCTGTCCCTGGCCATAGGGATCGGGCAGCCGGCTGGGTGTGGTCATCGACGGCTCCCGCGGTCGGCGTCCTCGTGCTCGTCGTACACGTCGTACTCGTCACGGGACGCGTACTCGTCCTCTCCGGCTTCCTCGTCCTCCTCCTCGTACTCGTCCCCGGGTACTTCCTCTTCCTCGCCCTCGGGTTCTTCCTCGTCCTCGTACCCGCTCTCGGGCCCGGGCTGTTCCCCGTACTCACCCTCGGGTTCCTCGTCGTAGCCGGCCTCGTCCTCCGCCGCGGGGCGCTGTGCCTCCTGGTCCCCCTCCGCGAGAGCGTCCTCGTGGCTGCGGACGACCTCGCCGTCGCGGATCTCGCCGCGCCAGCCGTCGTCGGCCTCGCCCTTGAGGGTGATGTGGCGGACGTAGTTCTTGAGGTCGAGACGGGCCCGGCGTCCCTGCGCGCGCCACATGTTGCCGGTCTTCTCGAAGAGGCCCTTGGGGTAGTACTCGATGACGAGGATCACGCGGGTAAGGCTGTCGGCGAGCGCGTGGAAGCTGACGACGCCCTTGGTGGTGCCCTTGGCGCCCTCCGACGTCCAGGAGATCCGGTCGTCGGGGACCTGCTCGGTGGTCTTCGCCTTCCAGCTGCGGTTGGACCAGAAGATCTTCAGCTGCCAGTCCGAGGACGTGTCGTCGGCGCGGTTCGCGCTCTTGACGCCCTTGGCGAACGTGCTGAAGTCCTGGTACTGGGTCCACTGGTCGTAGGCGGTACGCAGCGGCACGCCGACGTCGACGTACTCGATGATGACCGTCGGTTTCCGACCGCCGCCGCCCTTCTTCCGGTCCTTGCCGCCGCCGAGGTTCTTGAAGGCGCCGACCACGTTGTCCTTGACCTTGCCGGCCCCCACCTCGAACGCGGCCCGCACCGGGCTCTTGCCCTCGGCGAGCTTGCGTCCGCCGTCCAGGGCGAGCTCGGCGAAGCCGGGGCTGTTGCCCTCGGCGATGTCGTTGAGCTTGCCGGTGGTCTCGCCGAGCTTGGTGCCGACGCCGGTCAGCAGCCGCGTGGCCTGGGCGGCGAGGTAGTCCTGCGCCTCCGCCTTGAGACGGTCGGCCGCCGCGCTCCGCGCCACGTCGGCGAAGGGATTCTTCTTCGCGGCCTTGCCCGCCGTGGAGGCCGCGGAACCGAGGGTGTCTGTCATCGCTCACCGCCGCCCTTCGACTGCCGGCCGGTGGCACCGCGGGCGGCGCCCCTGGTCCCCGCGGCCTTCTTGCCGGCCGCCCTCTTGGCGGGCTGGGCCCGCTTCGTGGCCGCCTTCTCGGCGGGGGCCCCGGCAGCGGCCTGCTTCGCGGGTGCCTTCTTGGCCGCCTTCCGCGCCTGGGGCGGGACCTTCTTCGCGGCTCGCTCGCGCCGCCCCTCGTGCTCGTCGGGCTCCTCGTCGTGGCGTTCGTCGCGAGGCTCGGCGTCGTGGCGTTCGTCGCCGCGACCGCCCTCGTCCGCGTACTCCTCGTACTCGTCGTACGGCTCCGAGTCCTCCGAGGCCTCGGAGTCGCGCGAGGCATCGGTCCCGACGCCCGGCGCCCGGGACGTCACGCCGGAGAGCTGGTCGCGAACCTGTGCCGTGCGCCCGTGCAGACGGTCGGCGAGCGCGTCGATCCGCCGCTCGACCAGCGCGCCCGAGGCCGCCTTGCCGACGCCCCGCAGGTCCGTGCGCAGCTGGTCCCCGATCTCCTTGAAATGGGGGTTGTTCTGCAGCTGCGAGTTGACCAGCTCCGCTATGCCCTTCGGCGTCAGGTTCAGCTTCTTGCCGGCCATCATGGTGCCCACGGCGACCGCGAGTTTCAGCTTCTTCGTGCGTCCCAGCAGATATCCGGCCCCTACTGCGAGGCCCAGTCCGACTCGGTTCATGGTGCCGTCCCGTTGCCCAATCCCGCGCTCGTGCGCGAAGCGATCTCCAGCCGGTCCAGAAGCTCGTCCTCCTGCCGGTCGAACTCCTCCTCGGTGATCTCACCGGCCTCCAGCTGCTCCTCCAGGCGGGCCAGTTCGGCTCGGACCGTGGCGGGGTCGTAGTAGATCCGCTCGGCCTCGTTCAGCACCTGTCTGATGGCCCAGGCGCTGCCGCGCACCGGGGCGAACGGCAGCAGCAGGACCTCGGAGATGAGTCCCACGTCCTCACTCCGTTCCGACGTCCATTCCGCCGGCCGCCGTGCCCGCGGGCTCGGCCGGGCCGGGCTCGACGAAGCTGTACGGGGGCAGCGGACCGTTCACCCGCACCTCCAGGTGCGGCATGTCCGTGCGGGCCCGCTCCACGGCGGCCAGGAACTCCTCGGCCGCCTCCCGGTTCACCAGGAACGACACATTGGCCAGCCAGCCGGTGGAGTCGGGGCCCGTGCTCACGGCGTCGGCGGCCGGCTCCAGGGCCCGCTCCAGCGCGGTGGCGTCCTGCGCCTCCTTGTCCTTCACCGCGGCCGCGACCATCTCGCCGAGCTGGATCTTGTTCTCGTAACTCCCGCCGCCCTGCTGCCGGTTGGCCTCGGCGAGGGCCCGGATCTCCGGGCTCTCGGCCATCACGTGGTGCAGGACGGCCTCCTCCACGTGATTGGCCTTGATGTTGTACTCCACCCGGCCGTCCAGCGCGCCGAGGCGTTCCCGATAGTGCTCCGCCCGCTCGGCGAGCACCGAGGTGACCGCGTCGTCGTCCGGGGCGACGCTGCCGAAGCGCATCGGCAGCACACAGCCGGCCGCTCCCACCTCGCTCAGGACGGTCTGGTGGGCGAGCAGTTCCCGGCGCTTGGGGCGCAGCCCCTCGGGCGCGTCGCTCACCACGGCCGCCAGCCCGCCCGCCTTGAGGACGCGCACCCGGCCCGGCGGGTCGCCGACGCCGGTCAGTCCCTCGGGGAGCGAGGGGTGCGAGACGGCGGTGATGCCGTAGACGTAGGTACTCACTCCTGCTCCTCCTTACGTCGCGAGGGCGCGGCCTTGCGGGCCTTGGGACGGGACGCGGTCTCGCGCTCGGAGCCGCTCTCGTCACGGGCCTGGTTGAACGCGTCGGAAATGGTCTCGGCGGCGCCGGACAGCGCCCCCTTGGACTTGCCGCGGGCGCCGGACTCGGTCATCTCCCCGACCAGGTCGGGCAGGCCCGGGTCCTTGCGGGGCCCCGCCTCCAGGTCGAGCCGGTTGCACGCCTCGGCGAAGCGCAGATAGGTGTCGACGCTGGCGACGACGACGCGAACGTCGATCTTCAGAATCTCGATGCCGACCAGGGAGACGCGCACGAATGCGTCGATGACGAGCCCCCTGTCCAGAACAAGCTCAAGCACATCGTAAAGGCCGCTGCTGCCGCCTCCGCCGCCGGTCTGTTGTGCCGGTACGACAGTCATGCCAGCTGTTCCTCCCTCTTGTCTGTGGGTGTGTGTACGGGTGTGGGTGCGGTCGGGCCGGCCGGACGGCCTAACGGCCGCCGCGCGAGTCGGCCCGGCCACGCTCGTAACGCCGGACGCGTCGGTAGCCCGTGAGCTGCCCCTCGGAGTCGAGCTCCACCTGATAGCTCGCCATCAGGCTCATCGTGTCGGGCACGCGCTCGAGCTCGAGCACCTCGACCTCCAGCGACCAGCCCTCCTCCGTCTGCTCGAAGGACGACACGGTCTCCGCTGTCATGCCGGTGAGGTCCGCGAGTTGGGCGCGTGCCTCACGCAGCACCTCCATCGGCCGGGGCCGACGCGACTCCTGCGAGTCTTGTGACTTCTGTGACTTCGCTTCCGTGTAACTGTGTGAACTCTGTTGTGAGCCTTGCGATTCGGACGTGTTGTTCGTGTTCGACATGGCCACCTCCCCCTCCGTGTGGCCGCAAGAGTGTTCGCCAAACCTCCACCGGCGCAGGCATGTGCCCCGCACCCGGCCCCCGCACCGCGGCCGGCTCAGCCGCGCACGGAATCCAGCCGCCGCCGGGCGGGGCCCAGGCTCCGGGCGCGGCCGGTGATTCCGGCCCAGGGCCGGGTACGCGCCTGGTCGACGGCGTCCGCGATCGTCCAGCGGCGGGCGTGCAGCGCGGGGTCGTCCAACTGGTCCCAGGGGAGCGGGGTGGCGACGGGAGCGCCGGGCAGGGCCCGGACGGTGAAGGGGGCGACCGCGGTCTGCGCGTAGGCGTTGCGCTGGATGTCGAGGTAGAGCCGGCTGCCCCGGTCCTTCTTGCGGGCGGCGGTGGTGAGACGGTCGGGACGTTCCGCGACCAGCACTTCGGCGACGTCCCGAGCGAACTCCCGTACCTCGTCGACGTTGTGACTACCGCTCAGTGGCACGACCACGTGGAGCCCCCGGGACCCGGTGGTCATGAGCGCCGAAGGCAGCTCCAGCTCGTCGAGCAGTTCGCCCAGCAGCCCGGCCGCCTCCCGGACCGCCGGGAAGTCGTCGCCGGCCGGGTCGAGGTCGAAGACCATGCGGTCCGGCCGGTCCACGTCCCCGACTCGGGACAGCCAGCGGTGCAGGGTGAGGGCGGCCTGGTCGGCGAGGTAGAGGAGGGTGGCGGTGTCGTCGCAGACGGTGTGGCGGACGGTACCGCCCTCCTTGCCCACTTCCACGCGGCCGATCCAGTCCGGATAGTGTTCCGGGGTGTTCTTCTGCATGAAGCGGGGGCCGTCCACACCGTCCGGATGCCGCTCCAGCATCAGCGGACGGCCCCGCAGGTGCGGCAGCACGAAGGGGGCGACGGCTCGGTAGTAGTCGACGAGGTCGGCCTTGGTGTACTCCTCGGCGCCGCCCTCGCCCCCGGGGAACAGCACCTTGTCCGGCCGGTGCACCTCCACCGTGCGCCGCCCGGCCCGGACGGTCCGTACGGCGTCCCGGCTCACCGGACGATCGCCTGCTCCACGAGCATCCGCCCGGCCGCCTCGATGGACTCGGCGTCGATCCCGGCAGCGTGCAACTCTTCCGCCGGGCTCGCGGAACCGGGCATCGTCTCGACGGCGAGCCGGACCAGGCGGGGCACGGGCCGCCCGTCGGCGAACGCGTCGAGGACCGCGTCCCCGATGCCGCCCTCCCTGCGGTGGTCCTCCACGGTCAGCAGGCAGCCGGTCTCCTCGGCGGCCCGGCGCAGAGCGGCCCGGTCGACGGGCTTGACCGAGTACAGGTCGATCACCCGGATCCGGATGCCGTCCTGCTCCAGTGCGTCGGCCGCGGCGAGCGCCTCGTGCACGGTGACGCCGGCCGCGACGACGGTGAGCCGGTCGCGGTCGGAGGAGCGCAGGACCTTGCTGCCGCCGACGGGGAACTCCTCGTCGGGGCCGTAGATGACCTTGCTGCCGCCGCGCGAGGTGCGCAGGTAGCGGATGCCCTCCAGACCGGCCATCTCGGCGACGAGCCGGGCGGTCTGGTTGGCGTCGCACGGGTACAGCACCGTCGAACCGTGGATGGCCCGCATCATCGCGATGTCCTCCAAACCCATCTGACTGGGACCGTCCTGGCCGATCGCGACGCCCGCGTGGGAGCCGACGAGGTTGATGCCGGAGCCGCTGACGGACGCCATGCGCACGAAGTCGTACGCCCGGGTCAGGAAGGCGGCGAAGGAGGTGGCGAACGGCACCCAGCCGCGCGCCGCCATCCCGACCGCGGCGGCGACCATCTGCTGCTCGGCGATGTAGCACTCGAAGTAGCGCTCGGGGTGCTCCTTGGCGAAGAACTCGGCGCGCGTGGAGTCGCCGACCTCGCCGTCGAGGGCCACGACGTCGCCGCGGGCGGTGCCCAGCGCGGCGAGCGCCTCGCCGAAGGCGTTGCGGGTGGCGACCTCGTCGTCCTTGTCGTAGCGGGGCAGTTCGACCTCCCCGGTGCCGGCGGAGTGCAGTGCCCGCGCCGCCGGGGGATCCTGCACCCGGACGCGGAGGTCGCGCGGGCCGCCGAGCTCGGCGATGGCCTCCTCCGCCTCCGGCAGCGGTTTGCCGTGCTGGCCCTCGCGGTCCTCGACGGCCTCGACGCCCTTGCCCTTGAGGGTGCGGGCGATGACGGCCGTGGGCTGGCCCTTGGTGGACAGGGCCTCGCCGTACGCGCGGTCGATGGCGTCCACGTCGTGGCCGTCGATCTCGACGGTGTGCCAGCCGAAGGCCCGGAAGCGGCGCGCGTACGCGTCGAGGTCGTGGCCGTACCGGGTCGGACCGCGCTGGCCGAGACGGTTGACGTCCACGATCACGGTGAGGTTGTCGAGTTGCTCGTACCCGGCGTGCTCCGCGGCCTCCCACACCGACCCCTCGGCCATCTCACTGTCGCCGCACAGCACCCACACTCGGTAGTCGGTGCGGTCCAGCCGCTTGCCGGACAGCGCGATGCCCACGCCTACGGGCAGCCCCTGGCCGAGCGAACCGGTGGCCGTCTCGACCCACGGCAGCCGCTGCGGGGTGGGGTGCCCCTCCAGGCGGCTGCCCAGCTTGCGGAAGGTGAGCAGTTCCTCGTCGTCGATGGCGCCTGCCGCCTTGTAGGCGGAGTAGAGGAGGGGAGACGCGTGTCCCTTGGACAGGACGAAGCGGTCGTTGCCGGGGTGGGCGGGGCGCTCGAAGTCGTAGCGGAGGTGGTTGGCGAGGAGTACGGCCATCAGGTCCGCGGCGGACATCGAGGACGTCGGGTGCCCGGAGCCCGCGGCGGCGGACGCCCGCACGCTGTCGACGCGCAACTGCTGTCCGAGGTCGACGAGTTCACCGGTGTTCATGAGTCTCCTTCCGCGGCGCGGCCGTCGGTTCGCTTGACGGGGCCGGGGGCGATGTCGGGTCCGGGAGGCGGCTGGTTCGCCGGGGGTTCGGGTTCCGGGTCGGCGGGCGGGCGGGCTGAGCGGCTCGGCGCGGGCGCGCCGGGGACCCGGGCTCCGGGTGGCCTGGAGGATTTGGGCATGACGGAGGGCTTGGGCGTGGCGGCGGGCTTGGCCGCCCTGGGTGGCTCAGAGGCCTTGCGGGGCTCGCCCGGCGCGCGGTCCGAACGGGACTCGGCCGCCTCGGCGGGGCGGCGGTGCCGGCCGGCACCGCCAGCGGCGGCGTGCGCCTCGCCGGGCTGCTTCTTGGCGGGCCGGTTCTCGGCGGGCTGGTTCTTCGCCGGCTCCGGGCCCGGTTGATTCTTCGACGGCTCACCGCCCGGTTGCGCCTTGGCGGGCTCACCACCCGGTTGGTTCTTCGCGGGCTCACGGCCCGGCTGATTCGCGGCGGACTCACTTCGTCGCCCCTGCGCGGGCTCACCATCAGGCCGGTGTTCCCCAGCCCCGGCACCTGCCCCTGATCGCCCCGCGGCCGAATCGCCGCCGGACCGGGCCCCGGCGCGGGCGCCGTCCGCCGGGCCGCCGGCCGCGTCGCTGTCCGGCCGTCCCGGCACCCGGGCCACCTCCGGCGACGCCGACTCCAAGGGCACGGACCAGGACCGTACGAGACCCAGCTGCACGGCCTGCCGGGGCAGCACCGCGTCGAGCAGCCAGTCCGCGGCCACCCGCACGCGATTGCCCGGCATCGCCGCCAGGTGGTAGCCCCGGGTGACCGCGCCCGCCGCCGGGCCGGACATCGGCACCCCCAGCGGGTTGGCTGCGGCCTTGGCGCCGCCGAGGTCCACGACGAACCCCATGTCACGGTGCCGGTAGGCCCGTCGCTCACCACCGATGCCGAGCGACGCGGTGACGTTCTGCGCGCAGACCTTGCCGTGCCGCCAGGCGTGCTGCGCGGTCATCGGCGTGTACTGGCCGGGCCGGCTCAGGTCGGGCACGGCGGCCACGTCACCGCACGCGAACAGCTCGGGCCGCCCCGGCACCTGGAGGTGCGGGTCAACGAGGAGCCGGCCGCGTTCCATGGGCAGCCCCAGGGACTCCACCAGCGGGTCGGGCCGCACGCCCACGCACCACACCAGCGTGCGGGTGTCCACGGTCGTACCGTCGGTCAGCAGGACACCGTCGTGCGTGGCCTCCTTCACGGAGGTCCCCATCCGCACGTCGACGCCCCGCTGCCGCAGCACCCGCTCGGCGGTGCGGGAGAGGCGCTCGTCCATCTCTGGCAGCACCCGTTCCGCCACGTCCAGCAGCATCCAGCGGGGCCGCATGCCGGTGCGCATCGGATGCCTGCGGACCTGGGCGTCGGTGTACATCTGGCCGTGCGCGGCGACCTCGGTGCCGGTGTATCCCGCGCCGACCACGACGAAGGTGCACCGGGCGGCGCACTCCGCGCGGTCGCCGGCCGCCGCCGCCAGCTCCACCTGCCGGGTCACGTGATCGCGCAGGTACAACGCCTCCGGCAGCCCGCGGAAGCCGTGCGCGTGCTCGGCGACGCCGGGGATGGGCAGCAGCTTGTTGACACTTCCCGCGGCGAGCACCAGCCGGTCGTAGCGCAGGGCGCCCTCGCCGCCCTCCGGGTCCGTGTAGTGCACGGTGCGCCCGTCGAGGTCGATGCCGTCGGCCTCACCGAGCACCAGCCGCACGCGCGGCAGGGTGCCCGACAGGGACACGCTCACCCGGCGCGGTTCCAGGATTCCGGCGGCGACCTGCGGCAGCAGGGGCAGGTAGAGGAAGTAGTCGGTCGGATTGAGCAGGGTGATGTCGGCCTGGTGCCGGGTGAGCCGGGACAGGGTGCGGGCCGTCCGGTACCCGGCGAAGCCGGCACCGACGATCACGATGCGGGGTCGGCTCACGGTTCGCCTCCGGGCTGTCGCGTACCTCGGGAGCCTTCCGCGTCCCCTTGACCAGGGCGCCCAAACGTCCGGCGGGCGGCCGCCGGACCCCGGTTTCCCCTCGTACGCCCGGGTACTCGCCCCCGGACCCACCCGCCCCATACCGGAGGCAACCCCCCATGCCCGAGTACGGCTATTTCCTCTCGTGCGAGCAGTACGGCCCCGCGGAGCTGATCGAACAGGCGCGGATGGCCGAGCAGGCCGGCTTCCAGGCGCTGTGGATCTCGGACCACTACCACCCGTGGAACGGCGAGCAGGGGCAGAGCCCCTTCGTGTGGTCGGTGATCGGCGCCCTGTCCGACGCGGTGTCCCTGCCCGTCGAGACGGCCGTGACCTGCCCGACCGTGCGCATCCACCCGGCGGTGGTGGCGCAGGCCGCAGCGACCAGCGCGGTGATGACGGACGGCCGCTTCCGGCTCGGCGTCGGCACCGGAGAGGCGCTCAACGAGCACATCCTCGGAGACGCCTGGCCGGCCGCGCACGTACGCCTGGAGATGCTGGAGGAGGCCATCCTCATCATGCGCCGGCTGTTCACCGGCGAGGAGGTCAACCACCACGGCACGCACTACACGGTCGAGAACGCCCGCCTCTACACCGTCCCGGACGAGCCCGTCCCGATCGACATCTCCGGCTTCGGCCCGGCGGCGACCAAGCTCGCCTCGCGGGTGGGCGACGGCTACATCACGATGATGCCGGACAGCTCGATGGTGGAGCAGTACCGCAAGGGCGGGGGCGGCGGGAAATTGGTCAGCGGGGGTACCAAGGTCTGCTACGACACCGACCGGGACGAGGCGGTACGGACCGTGCACCGGTTGTGGGCCAACGAGCTGCTGCCGGGCGAGCTGGGCCAGGTGCTGCCCTCGCCGAAGCACTTCGAGCAGGCGCAGACCCTGGTCACCGAGGACATGGTCCGCGACAGCCGGGTCTGCGGCGACGACGCGGACGAACACGTCGCGGAGCTCAGGCAGTTCGCCGACGCCGGTTTCGACCGGGTCTACGTCAACCAGATCGGTCCCGATCTGCGCGGCTTCTTCGACTTCTACCGCACCAAGGTGCTGCCGCAGTTGCAGCAGAGCGCCTGACCCGCGCAGGCCGGCACCCCCCGAACCGCGTTCGGGGGGTGCCGTGCTGTCAGGTCCCGCGACCGGTCAGCCGCGGCGCTGCCGAGCCTCGGGGTCGATGTCGTCCCGGCGCGGCGCCACGGGCCCGGTGGCGCCCGGTGCGGGCGTGCCCGCCCCCGGGGCGCCGGTCGCGCCGCCGGCACCGCCGGGCGCGACCGGCGGCATCGGCGGGTACGGCACGCCCAGCCCGTTCGGCGGCGCGCTCGGCGCGTCACCACCGAGTGTGTGGTCGTGTCCCGGGCGGTGGACGGACCCCGGCCGGGCCGCACCGCGCAGCAGGTACGCCGCGACGCCCAGGAGGGCGGCCGTGATCAGTGCGGCGGCCCAGTCCGGCAGGCCGACGGCGAGGGCCAGGCCCACGGTGAGCGCGAGGGCCGCCCCGGCGTACAGGGCGGCGGCACCGGACGCGGCGTACAGCGTGGCCTTGCGGCGCTGCTTCCGCGTCTGTTGACGCAGCTCGTCGCGCACGGTCTCGCGTGCCACCTGCGCCAGTTCCTCGACCAGATGCTTGTCCAGGTGTTCCAAGTGATCCATGCGGTCCATGCGTTGCGGGTACCCTCGGGCCCGGTTTCCATGGGCGGGACCGTGGACCCGGCCGCTCCGCTCCCAACTAGGCTCGTCGGCATGGACATTCTGGGAGCCACACTGCGCATCTATGTCGACGACCTGGAGAAGGTGATCCCCTTCTACGAAGGCCTGGCCGGCGGCCAGGCGCTCCGATTCGAACGCGGCGGCGTCCAAGTCGCCGCGGTCGGCTGCTTCCTGCTGATGAGCGGGCCCGAGTCCCAGCTCGAGGTACTGCGCAAGGTGACCGCGACGATCGCCGTGACGGACGTCGAGGAGACCCATCGTGTCCTCAGCTCGCTGGGTGCGGACATCATCGCGGGACCGGTTCCGACGCCCGCCGGCCGCAATCTGATCGCCCGCCACCCGGACGGTGTGATCTACGAGTACGTGGACCGGCGGGCGTAGCGCCGGGCCGGGCGGGGCTCAATCCCCGCCCGGCCGCATCCTGAAGTCGTGGTGGGATGGGAGCGGTTCGCCAAAGAGCCGGGCCCACAGCCGGCCGATGCTCTCGTCGCCCTCCCGCAGGTCGGCTACCTCGAAGCCCTCGTCGAAGACGGCCCGTGCCTCCGAACGCCGGCCCTCGGCGGCCAGCAGTGCCGCCTCGGTCAGCCGGAACCGGCCACGGGCCCGGACGGAGGGAAGCAGCCTCTCCCACACGGCGCGGGCGTCCGCCGTGCGCCCCACCGCGAGCAGCGCCCCGATGGCCTCGCCGCCGAGAGCTGCCGTGGCGGCCGTCCACGACGTGTCGCCGCCGGAACCGGGCAGGGCCTCCCGAGCGCCCGCCTCGCCCCCACCGGACGCGCCGCCCGCGCGCGGGGAGCCTTCCGCCCAGTCCGGCACCTGTGCGCACAGGTCGTCGAAGGCCTGCGCGTACCGGTCGGCGGCCCGCTCGTGATGGCCGTCCTCCTGGTCGGCGACGGCGAGGCAGCGCAGCAGCGGCCAGCGGGCGGCGGCGTTCTTCAGGCCGCGCTCCCAGCTGCGCACCGCCTGCGCCCGGTCGCCTTCGTGCCACTGGGCGACACCGAGGTGGTACTCGGCGACGGGCGTGGCGGCCGTGGTCTCCAGCATGTCCCGCCAGGGCCGGGCGACCAGCGTGCCCCCGGGCGGTGCGCCGGGGTCGGGCTCGGGCAGCGACCCGGCGTGCAGGAGGTGCAGCCAGGGCCGCTGCTCGTCACCGAGGGTGGTCTCCTCGAAGGGGGTTCCGGGCAGCTTCCAGCCCGTGCGGAGCACTTCGAGGGCGCCCCACCCCGATCCGGTGGCCAGGCGCTCGCCCGGCTCCGCGTCCGCGTGGGGGCGCCAGGCCTCGTACGCCGCGTCCACGCCGGTGCGCGGGAGGACCGCCTCCAGCCGGTCTTCGGCTCCCCCCAGTACGGTGTGCCATTCCCCTTCCGGATCCGCGTCGAGCGGCCCGTACGCCTCCAGCCAGGACACCTCGCTCTCCGCCTCCAGCTTGACGTGCTCCAGCTGGGTGCGGGCGAGCCCGGCCTGGATCTCGCAGTAGCCGCCGGTGCCGGGTTCGGTGAGCCACTCCTGCCAGCGCCGCCCGCCCGGTCCCGTGCCCCACACGAACAGCTTCCGGCCGCGCAGCACGTCCGTCGAGGTCTGCACCAGCCCGTGCCCGTGTTCGTCGAGCGCGGCGATCCAGCGCCGCCGGCCGTCCGGCACCTCGTAGAACCAGTCGGCGGCGTACGCGCTGTTGCGCGGGTACGTGCGGTCGGCTCCGTCGTAGGTGGGGACGGGGACGCGGCGCAGCCGCCGCTCGTAGCCGAAGAGCCAGGCCTCGTCGGCGGGCGCGAGGACGCGGCGGTCCTCCGGGACGGCGATGTTGGACCACCAGTACGTGGGCACGGGGCGCTCGTGCGGGTTGCGGACGCGGACGCCGACGTGCAGGAAGTCCGAGTCCCGCGGGAGCCACAGGTCGACCTGGAAGGGCAGGTCGCGCAGCCGCTCCCATTCCCACAGACGCAGCATCTCCCCGCCGTCGGGGGCGGGGACGCGGGCGGCGTGCACTGGTGAGCAGGAGAGGGTGGTGTGTCCGGTGGCGCCGATGTTCCACTCGATGCCGCCGGAGAACCAGGCGCCGTTGAGGGCGAAGTTCGCGGGCTGCAGGACCGGGTTGACGTAGAGCAGTTCACGGTCGGTCGGCTTGTGGAAGAGGGAGGTGACGCGGCCGCCCAGGGCGGGCAGGACGGTGGCCCGCAGCCGGTCGTTCTCGATGACCAGGGCGTCGAACTCGCGAGGTTCGCGCACCCGCCCGTAGCCGTCCCGGACGGGCGCGGGCAGCAGGCTGCGCAGTGGTTCGTAGCCGACCTGGCGGGCCATGTCGCGGGGCAGGCCGGCCCGGTCGCGTTCGTCGATGCGGTGAGCCTCGTCCAGCGGACGGAGCGGCGGCAGGGGGTTGTCCGGTCCCAGCGGGGCGGCGGGCAGCGTCAGTACGTCACGTCGGATCGTCGTCACGCTTCCCCATGGAAGCCGTTCGGGGGCCCGCTGAACAGGGCGCCCACCGATATTCGATGGGCGTCGGTGCGGGGCCGACGTGCTGTCGGGCGGTCGGCGGGCGAGCGCGAGGGAGCGGCACGTGAGTGAGCGGCACACCTACCGGGTGATCGTCCGGGGCACCTGGGAGGGGCTGACCGAGGAGGCACGGACCCGGCTGCTCGCCGGGGCGGCGGACCACGGGTTGGCGAGCATGCGGTTCACGCGGGAGGGCTCGCTGTCGTACGAGTCCTCGCCACTGAAGCACTTCTCGATGCGGTACGTCGTGGTGTCCGACGCGGTGGACGGCGAGGAGATGGCGGGCGCGGTCGCCGAGGACCGGGCGGAGACGGCGCTGCGCGCGCTGGGCTACGGTTTCCGCGATCTGAGGTCGGCGGTGACGGACCTGGACACGGTGAAGATCAACCGGAAGTCACGCTCTCGGCGGTGATGGCCCAGCGCTGGTGGTCCCGCCAGGCGCCGTCGATGTGCAGCATCCGCGGCGAGAAGCCCTCCAGGTGGAAGCCGCAGGCACGGGCCAGCGCGATGGACGCGGCGTTGCCCGGCTGCACGTTGATCTCCAGCCGGTGCAGCCGCATCGGTCCGAAGGCGTACCGCACGACGAGGTCCAGGCCCTCGCGCATCAGCCCCCGCCCGGCCGCGTGGGCGAACGCGCCGTAGCCGAGCGCGCCGCTGAGGAAGCCGCCGTGAACGATGTTGTTGATGTTGACGAACCCTGCGATGGAGCCACCGTCCGGCCTGCCCGCGTCCTTCTCGCAGATGAGGAATCCGGCCTTGGTGGGATCCCCGATCAGCCGGCCCGCGTAGGCCTCGTACGCCTGGACGCTGTCCGGCGGGAAGAGCCACGGGTGGTGCAGGTCCTTGCTCTCCCTGGCCCGGGCGGTGAACTCGGCGCCGTCCTCGTAGGCGAAGTGCCTGATGCCCACGCGGGGGCCCTCGGCGAGGTGGCGGGACGCGTTGTGCGGCATTCCGCCAGCCTACGACGGGCGGGTGCGGGACGCGGCCTCAGCGCAGGGCCGGTTCGTCCAGCGTGAGGGTGCCCGCGTCCGCGTCGAGTTCCGCCGCCACGCCGAACGGGACGGTCAGCGCGCCCTCGCAGTGCCCGAAGCCGAAGTCCTCGGCCACCGGCACGCCGAGGCCGCCGAGCCGGTCGGCCAGCATCGGCCGCAGCCGTTCCGGAGGTTCGCACTCCTGCCAGGACCCGAGCAGCACCCCGGCGACCCCGTCGAGCAGGCCGGCCCGCAGCAACTGGGTGAGGTAGCGGTCCAGGCGGTACGTCTCCTCCCCCACGTCCTCCAGACACAGCAGCCCGCCGTGCGCGGAGGAGCGGGCGTGCGGGGTGCCCAGTTCCGCGGCGAGCAGGGCGAGGCAGCCGCCGAGGGTGACGCCCCGCGCCCGGCCCGGCACCATGGGCGTGCCGCCGGAAGCGATCACGCGGACCGTCTCCGGTGCGAACAGGGTGGCCTTCAGGTGCTCCTGCGCCCGTGCGTTCTTGAGGAAGTCGACCCCGGCGGCCATCGGTCCGTGCAGGGTGACCAGGTCCAGCCGGGTGGCGAACGCCTCGTGCAGCGCCGTGATGTCGCTGAAGCCGACGAAGACCTTCGGCCCGGCCGCGCGCATCGCCTCCCAGTCGAGCAGGTCGGCCATGCGCTGGGCGCCGTACCCGCCGCGGGCGCACAGCACGGCGTCCACGGACGGGTCGCACCAGGCGGCCTGGAGGTCGGCGGCCCGGTCGGCGTCGGTGCCGGCGAGATAGTCGAAGGAGGGGTGCCGGTCCAGGACGTGCGGTGCGACGACCGGGTCGACGTCCCAGCCGCGCAGCACGTCCAGGCCCGCCTCCAGCCGCTCCTCGGGCACGGGCCCGCTGGGCGCGACGACGGCCACCCGGGCGCCGGGGGCGAGCCGGGCCGGCCGGTTCAGGGGTCTCATCGGGTCAGCTCCAGGGCGGGGACGTTCGGCACGTTCAGGCCGAAGACCTGGGAGTACAGGGAGAGTTCCGCCTCCAGGGCGCGCACCATGGTCGCCGCCCGCCGGAATCCGTGTCCCTCGCCCTCGAAGGCGAGGTACGCGTGCGGCACCCCCCGGCCCGCCATGCGGGCGAGGAACCGCTCGCACTGCACGGGCGGGCAGATCACGTCGTCCAGCCCCTGGAGCAGCAGGAACGGTGCGGTGACCCGGTCGGCGTGGGTGACGGGCGACCGCTCGGGGTACCGGTCGGGCACCTCGGCGTGGGGTCCGATCAGGCTCTCCAGGTACTGCGACTCGAAGTCGTGGGTCCCGCCCGTGGCCCAGCCGGTCAGGTCGAGGACCGGATAGATGACGGTGCCGCAGGCGTAGACGTCGGTGGTGGCCAGGGAGGCGGCGGCGGTCCAGCCGCCCGCGCTGCCGCCCCGCACGGCGAGCCGCTTCCGGTCGGCGGCGCCCTCCTCGGCGAGGGCGAGGGCGACGGCGGCGCAGTCCTCGACGTCGACCACGCCCCACTGCTCGCGCAGCCGGTCGCGGTACTCCCGGCCGTACCCGGTGGAGCCACCGTAGTTGACCTCCGCGACGCCGATGCCGCGGGAGGTGAAATAGGCGATCTCCAGGTCAAGGACGAGGGGCGACCGGCTGGTGGGGCCACCGTGCGCCCAGACCACGTACGGCGGTAGCTCGCCCTCCGGGGCACGGCAGCAGGGGTTGTGCGGCGGATGGATGTGGGCGTGGATCTCGCGGCCATCGGGACCGGTGAAGGTGCGGCTGCGCGGTTCGGGGTAGTACGCCGGGTCCACGGCGTCCTCGTGCGGGGCGCCGATCACCCGGGCCCGGCCGGTTCGGGTGTCCAGCTCGACCACCTCGAAGGCGCTGCGCGGACTCGCGCCGACGGCCACTACGCGCTCGCCGTGGACGGCGAGGGTCGCGGCGAACTCGGTCCAGGGGCCCACCGCGTCCACGACTTCACCGGTCTCGGGGTCGAGTATGCCGAGGGCGGTGGCGCCGCGGCCGTGCACGACGGCGATCAGGCCGCTGTCCAGCGGGGCGAACCAGCGCTGCCCGAGCTTCCACAGCGGTCCGCCGAATTCCTCCTCCCGCGCGCACAGCGCCCGTCCGTCGCGGTAGAGGTTCCACCAGCCGGTGCGGTCGGAGGCGTACAGCAGGGCGCCGTCGGGCGCCCAGTCGACCTGGGCGATCGACTCCTCGGGCCCGCCGGCGACGGATCGGGCGTCCAGAAAGGTGCCGTCGGGGCCGACCTCCGCCACGAGCAGCTCGGTGCCGTCCCAGGGCATGCGCGGGTGGTCCCAGGCGAGCCAGGCCGCGCGCCGCCCGTCGGGCGAGAGGCGGGGCCCGGTGACGAACCGGTGGCGTTCGCCGGTGAGTTCGCGCACCGCGGCCCGGTCGTCGGCCGCCGAGCCGTCCAGCGGCACCGCGACGGGTACCCGGCGCACGTCGGTGGGCCCGTCGCCGGTGAACTCCTCCAGGACGCACCACACCTCACCGTACTCGGGACGGGGCTCCGGCTCGGCCCAGCGCAGTCCGCCGCCCACCGGGGAGACGGGCGTCAGCGGACGCGGTTCGCCGCCGCCCGGCCGGTAGGAGTACAGCCGCTGGTCGGCGAAGTTCACGAAGACGACCAGCGGCCCGGCGCCGGTCATGTGCGCGGCCCAGGGCCGGCCGCCGTACTCGAGGACGCGGCTGCGCACGTTCCACGGCGCGGGCAGCACCGGTTCCTCGGTGCCGTCGGGGTACCGCCGCACCAGCGTGCGCCGGCCGCCCTCGGCGGGCCGGGGCGCGGTCCACCACACCTCGTCGCCGACGAGGCCCACGTCGTCCGGCCGTCCGTCGTGCGCGGCGGCGAGGGCCGCGTCGACGGGCGAGGGCCACGATCCGTACGACAGAGTCTGCACCGACTCCCCCACTTCTCCTCCAGTTACTCGTCGGGCAGTTACTCGTCGGGCGGGCCCGGGGCCTGTCCGCTAGGCGGTGCGCAGGAACCGGTCGAGGACGCGGACGCCGAAGTGCAGCGCCTCGACGGGGACGCGTTCGTCGACGCCGTGGAACAGGGCCTGGTAGTCGAAGCCCTCGGGCAGCTTCAGCGGCGCGAACCCGTACCCGGTGATCCCCAGCCGGGAGAACTGCTTGGCGTCCGTCCCACCGGACATGCAGTACGGCACCACGTGCCCCTCCGGGGCGAACTCCTCGACGGCCGCGCGCATCCTGGCGTAAGTCGGCGAGTCCACCGGCGCCTGCAGGGCGACCTCGCGGTGGGCGAACTCCCAGTCCACGTCCGGGCCGGTGAGCCGGTCGAGGGTGGCGCGGAACTCGTCCTCGCAGCCGTGCAGGAACCGCCCGTCGACGTACGCGACGGCCTCCCCGGGGATGACGTTGACCTTGTAACCGGCTTCCAGCATGGTCGGGTTGCTGCTGTTGCGGACGGTGGACTCGACCAACTTGGCCGCGGGTCCCAGCTTCTCCAGCAGCGCGTCGACGTCGTCCAGGTCGGTCTCGATGCCGTAGACGGCGGCGAGTCCGCTCAGCGCGGCGCGGACGGTCGGGGTGAGGCGCAGCGGCCACTCGTGGTCGCCGATGCGGGTGATCGCCGCGGCGAGGCGGGTGACCGCGTTCTCCCCGTTCACCTTGGACCCGTGGCCGGCCCGCCCGCGCGCGGTGAGCTTGAGCCAGCCCGTGCCCCGCTCACCGGCGGCGATGGGGTAGAACTGCCGTCCGGCGCCGTCGTGGAAGGTGAACGCCCCCGACTCGCTGACGCCCTCGGTGCAGCCTTCGAACAGGGCGGCGTGCCGGTCGGCGAGGAAGCCGGAGCCGTCCTCGGCGCTGGCCTCCTCGTCCGCCGTGAACGCGATCACGATGTCCCGCCGGGGCAGTACTCCCTGCCGGGCCCAGTCGCGCACGACGGCCAGGATCATCGCGTCCATGTTCTTCATGTCGACGGCGCCGCGACCCCACACGACCCCGTCGCGGATCTCCCCGGAGAACGGGTCCACGCTCCAGTCGGCGGCCTCGGCGGGCACCACGTCCAGGTGCCCGTGCACGAGGAGCGCGCCGGCCGACGGGTCGGTGCCCTCGATGCGGGCGACGACGTTGGTCCGGCCCTCGGTCCTCTCCAGCAGCGTGGGCTCGGTCCCGGCCTCGGCGAGCCGCGCGGCGGCGTACTCGGCGGCCGGGCGCTCCCGGCAGTCGCCGCCGCCCCGGTTGGTCGTGTCGATCCGGATGAGGTCGGACGTGAACCGCACGACCTCGTCCAGCGCCTGTGCGCCCGTCTGCCCGGACTGCTGCTCAGCCATACTGCTCCTCCACGGCGGCCGAGACGATCGTGGTGACCGCCTTGAAGGCACGGATCGCCTCGAACATGGTGTCGTGGGTGTACGCCACCTTGCGCTCGCCGATACGGGCCACACCCGGCACGACGGTCGAGGCGGCCGCCAGGTGCTCGGCGTCGAACTCCACGGCGACGGTGAAGGGCCCGCCGCTCACCGGTTCGTGCCGCACCGCGAGCGCCGCCGCCTCCTTGGCGGCCGCCCGGATGTCGGCGGCGGTCCTGGCCGGCGTACGGCACACGGCGGCATACCGCGACACATGGTCCTTGACCGCGACCTTCAGCGCCTCGGGCGCGTACCCGAGCGCGTCCTCGCAGGCCACGTCGTCCCCGGTGACCAGCACCACGGGCACCCCGTACTCGGCGACGACGTGCGCGTTGAGCAGACCCTCACTGGCCCGTACGTCGTTCAGCCAGACACCGGTGATCTGGTTGGCGAGGTAGGTGTGCGCGAGGACGCCCTCCATGCCGGCACCCGCGTGGTACCCGATGAAGGCGATGCCGTCCACGTCCCCGTGCTGGACGCCCTCCACCATGGACAGTGCCTTGTGCCGGCCGGTGAGCATCTGCGTCCGCTCGTCGAGCTGCTCCAGGAGCAGGTTGCGCATGGTCCAGTGCGCCTCGTTGACCAGTACCTCGTCGGCCCCGCCGTCGAGGAAGCCCAGCACGGCCGCGTTCACGTCCGAGGTGAACATCGACCGGCACCGCTCCCACTGCGGAGTCCCCGGCAGCACGTCGGCCGGCCAGGTGACACCGGTGGCGCCTTCCATGTCGGCACTGATGAGGATCTTCATGCTGCGCCACGTTACGCGGTGGCGCCGACCCCCAGCCAGGCCTGTGGAAAACTCTCACCGGCCCAGACCAATGCCTGGTGTGGGGCGTTCGGCCGCCGTCACTTCGCCCTGCCCGCCACCACCCACGCCGACGGCAGCTCGATCCGCGTCCCGTCCATCGTGTACTCGGTGGTGACCAGCGGGAGTTCACCGCTCGCCAGGACGGTGAGTCCGGCGGCACGGAGGTGCTCCGGTACCGCGTCGTCGGGGACCACGCCGGGGGTCAGGCCGTGCCGGAGGACCGGGGCGAGCTTGGCCGGTGGGCCGTCGGGCCCCTGGAACAGCCCCATGAGGACGGTCCCGGCGGCTTGGGAGGGCTCCACCAGGAAGGCCCGGCCGCGCGCGCCGAGGAATGCCGCGAGGGCGTCGGCCAGTGGCTGCCGGTCGTCCGGCTCGCACTGGTGCAGGACGCCCCGTACGTAGACGTTGGCGTCGCCCAGCTCGGCGTGCAGTGTCTCCGCCTCCGCCTTGTCCGCGGCGTCCAGTTGCCGGTAGGCCGCCCGGTCGGCGGGGTCGGCGCGGCGGGCGTGGCCGAGGGCGGCGGCGGACAGGTCGGCGCCGACGACGTGCCCGAAGCGCTCGGCGAGGTAGCGGGTCTGGGTGCCGTTGCCGCAGCCGAGGTCGATCATGGGCAGGCCGGGGTCGACGACGTGCGGCTCGAAGTGGGCCAGGTGACGCCCGGCGGTCAGCATCGGCTCCGCGTCCCAGAACACCGCCCCCGGGCCCTCGGGTGCCTCGCTCCAGAAGCTCTCCCAGGCGTTCCGGTACCGACTCGTCACGCTCATGCGCGTCTCCCCAGGTGCGACGACGTACGGCCCGTCGGCGGTGACGGGCTCGTACGGTCTACCGCGCACGGAGCACGGCCACAAGCGCCCCGCCCATTCCTTCACTGGACGTGCGAAGGACTCGGACTCCCGGCGGCACCGGCGACCGGCCGCTCGGGACGGCTCAGCGACGCGGCGGCGTGAGTTCGAACCAGACGGTCTTGCCCGTCCTGTGCGGCTCGCGCCCCATTCGCGGGCGAGGGTGCTGACCACGCTCAGGCCTCGCCCACGGCTCCCATGATCTGTGCCACCGTCACCCACCGTACGGCGGTGGCCGGTGGCGTGTGCGGCAACGGGGGAATCGGTGGCACGCGAACACACCGGCGCGCGTCCGCGCGCCGGTGTCCGGTCTCAGTCCTCGTGCCCGAGCTGGAGGTCGCGTTCGGTACGGCCCCCGCCGGCCACCTGGAGCACGGTGGCGACGGGCGGGTAGCCGGCTGCGATGACGGTGTACTCGCCGGACGACAGGTCGACGAACCGGAAAGTGCCGTCCGGGCCGGTGGTCAGGGTGTCCACCACGTTGCCGGCCGCGTCGAGGAGCGTCACGCGCGCGTCCTCGACGACCCGTCCGGCACTGGCGCGCACGGTGCCGCGCAGCACGGCGCCGCCGGCCAGCTCGACGTCCTGGCGGGTCTCCCGCGCGGCCTGGACGCTGACCGGCAGCGCGGCCGGGCGGAAGGCGGGGGCGCTGGCGGCGAGGGTGTACTCGCCGGCCACCAGCTCGGTGATGACGTAACCGCCTTCCCGGCCGCTGCGGGTGGTGGAGACGACCTCGCCGTGGACGTTGGTGAGGGTGACGATGGCGTCGCGCACGGGGCTGCCGTCGGCGGTGAGCACGCTGCCGGCGAGGCGGCCGGCGCCGCCGAGGACGACGTCGAGTTCCACGGGGCGTTCGCCGACGGTCACGGAGACCGCCTGCGGCTGGTGGCCGCCGGCCGCCGCGATCAGAACGTACGACCCCGGGCCGGGCGTGGCCAGCGCGTACCGTCCGTCGTCGCCGCTGGCTCCCCGGCCGATCTGCTGACCGCCGACGTCGATGAGGGTGAGCGCCGCGCGGGGCACGACGGTGCCGTCGGGGTGCTGCACCGTGCCGCAGACCGGGATGCCGGCGGCGTACGGCGACCGGGCCTGCGGCACGGGGGCGACGGGCTGCACGGTCTGACCGGTTCGCTGCTCGGTGACGGGGGCGTTGTGGGACACCAGGGGTTTCTCCTTGAGGAAGAAGGCGATGAGCAGGCCGAGGGCGAGCACCGGCACCAGGTAGAGGAAGATCCGCGGCATGGCGTCGGCGTAGGCCCCGATGTAGGCGTCGCGCAGCGCCGGGGGCAGGGAGTGGACGAGCTGTGGGGTGATGGCCTCGGCGTCGGGGAGTCCGGCGCCCGCCTCGGCGGGCACGCGGTCGGCCAGGGCGTCGGTGAGACGGTCGGCGAAGAGGGTGCCGAAGACGGCCGCGCCGACGCTGCCGCCGATCTGCCGGAAGTAGTTGTTGGCGCTGGTGGCGGTGCCGAGGTCGGCGGGGCGTACGGAGTTCTGCACGGCGAGGACCAGCACGGGCATCACCATGCCGATGCCGGCGCCGAGGACGGCCATCCAGATGCTGTACTGCAGCCGGGGCGTGTCGGCGTCGAGCCGGGACAGCAGCCACATGCCGACGACGGACAGGGCACTGCCGAGGATCGGGTGGGACCGGTAGTGCCCGGTGCGGCTGATGAGCTGTCCGGAGATGATCGAGGCGCCGACGATGCCGCCCATCATCGGCAGCATCAGCAGCCCGGACTCGGTGGCGGTGGCGCCGTCGACCATCTGGAGGAAGGTCGGCAGGTAGCTGGCGGCGCCGAACAGGGCGATGCCGATGACGAGGCCCACCAGACCGGTGACGTTGAAGACGGAGTCACGGAACAGGCGCAGCGGGATCAGGGGTTCGGGCGCGAAGTGTTCGGCGATCAGGAAGAGGACGGTGGCGGCGACCGCTCCGGCGGTGAGACCGAGGACGACCTTCGAGCCCCACTCGTACTCGGTACCGCCCCAACTGGTCAGCAGCACCAGGCAGGTGGACGCGGCGGCGAGCAGCAGCGCGCCGAGGACGTCGAGGCGGGGCTTGGCCGTCGGCCTGGGCAGCTGCAGGACCACGGCCACGACGGCCATGGTGACCAGCCCGAAGGGGACGTTGATGTAGAAGCACCAGCGCCAGGAGAGGTGGTCGGTGAAGTAGCCGCCCAACAGGGGGCCGGCGACCGAGGCCAGTCCGAAGGCGGCGCCGATCAGGCCCATGAACCGGCCGCGCTCGCGGGGCGGCACGATGTCCGCGATGATCGCCTGTACGCCGATCATCAGGCCGCCCGCGCCGACGCCCTGCACCGCACGGAAGGCGATCAACTGGTCCATGGTCTGGGCCCGGCCGGCGAGCGCCGAGCCGACGATGAACACCAGGATCGCGAACTGGAAGACGCCCTTGCGGCCGAAGAGGTCGCCGAGCTTGCCGTAGATCGGCAGGCCGACGGTGGAGGTGAGCAGGTAGGCGGTGATCGCCCAGGACATCTTGTCCAGGCCGTGCAGCTCGCCGACGATCTTCGGCAGCGCGGTTGCGACGATCATCTGCTCGAGGGCGGCGAGCAGCAGCGCCAGCATCAGTCCGACGAAGACCAGCCGCACCCGGCGCGGGCTCAGCCCGGCGCCGGGCTCCGGGTCGGGTGCGGGGGGCTCGGGAGGCGTCGGCGGTGCGGTGACCGGTTCGTCCTGCACCAGAGTGATCCCGCCCATGTTCCGCTCCCCTCGTCACACCTGCTCACAAATGCCGCCTGATGCGGCAACTGCGAACAAGTGCGACGAGTTACGGAAGTGCGGTGGTTTCGGGCGGAGATCACTCGAACCGGTGAGGCGGCCAACGACCGTCCAGGGTTTGCCCTTTGGCCGTTTTCGGTCGAGCCCTCCGGGTCGGCTACTTCTCGATCTCGGCCGCGAGCTTGGCGAGCATGGCGTCGTAGATACGGGCGAGCCCCTTGGGCGCGAAGGTCTTCTCGAAGAAGCCACCGATGCCGCCGGCGCCCTGCCAGGTGGTGAGGACGACCACCCGGGACTTGCCCTCACCCGCAGGCGTGACCCGCCAGGTGGTGACCATGGAGGAGTTGCGGTCCTTCTCCACGAGCTCGCCGTCGGACGGCTCGGTGACATCCAGCAGGCAGTCGCGGACGCGCTTGCTGGTGGCCTGGAGCTTCCAGTGCACGAGGGTGCCCTCGCCGTCGCCGCCCTCGCGGACCTCGTACTCGCTGAACTGCTCGGGCAGCAGCTTCGCGCGGGTGCCGCTGTAGTCGGCGAGGGTGTCGAACACCGTCTCCGCGTCCGCCGCGACGATCCGCTCCGTCTCCGCCTCGACCTGCGCCATCAAGTCCCTCCTGGGCCTGGTTATCGGGGTCGGGGCAAGCCAACCACCCCGCCGCTCCGCCACCAAATCGGGGGCGGGACGAAGCGGCCCCGTGCGACGGGCACCGGGGCCGCGGCGCGACCGGTCCACACGATCAAGGGAACGTTTGTTCTATTGTGGCGTTCGCAGCACTACCAAGGAGGCGCCATGCGCTGGGAGAACCTCACGGACTCCGACCACGCCCGGGCCGCCGACCCCGCACTGTTCGGCGCGGACGCGGTCACCACCCGCACCTTCGACACGCCCGAGTTCCGGGGCATCACCTTCCACGAGGTGCGGGCCCGCTCGATCCTCAACCGGGTGCCGGGCGCCTCCCGCATGCCGTTCGAGTGGACGGTGAACCCCTATCGGGGCTGCACGCACGCGTGCGTGTACTGCTTCGCCCGCAAGACGCACAGCTACCTGGACCTCGACACCGGCCTCGACTTCGACTCCCAGATCGTCGTCAAGGTGAACGCGCCGGAGCTGCTGCGGCGCCAGCTGGCCTCGCGACGCTGGCAGGGGGAGCACGTCGCGATGGGCACCAACGTCGACTGCTACCAGCGTGCGGAGGGCCGCTACCGGTTGATGCCGGGGATCATCGAGGCGCTCACCGAGCGGGCGAACCCCTTCTCCATCCTCACCAAGGGCACGCTGATCCTGCGCGACCTGGAGGCGCTGACGCGCGCCGCGCGGGTGACGGACGTGGGGATCTCGGTCTCGGTCGGCTTCACCGATCCCGAGCTGTGGCGCACAGTCGAGCCGGGCACCCCCGCGCCGGAGCGCCGCCTGGAGGTCGTACGGACCCTCGGGGAGCACGGGATCGGCTGCGGAGTGCTGATGGCGCCGGTCATCCCGTTCCTCGGTGACGAGCCCGCCCAACTGCGCGCGGCGGTACGGGCGATCGCAGCCGCCGGTGCCACCTCGGTGACGCCTCTGGTGCTGCATCTGCGGCCGGGTGCGCGGGAGTGGTTCATGGCCTGGCTCGGCCGGCACCACCCGCATCTGGTGCGCCGCTACGAGCGGCTCTACGCGGAGGGCGCCTACGCCCCGCGGTGGTACCAGCGCCGGATCACGCGCCAGGTGCACGAACTGGCTCAGGAGTACGGCGTCGGACCCACGCGCGCGGGGATGCCGCGGCGGATCGCGGAGCCGCAGGTGGAACCTGCTCCGAGTGAGCCGGTTGAACCAGTGCAACTTTCGCTCATGTGAGGCGGCTTGTCCGAGCCCTGAGAGCATTCGAGGGCACCCACCGGCCCAATTGGGTCAAGTTTGAACAGAACGCGTTCGTCCGGCCACGCTCCCCGGGACGATGAACGCCATGAGACAACGCGCAGCCGCGCTGTGCGGCGCCGTCGTGATCGCCGCCGCGACGGCCGTTCCCGCCGAGGCGAGCGCGCTGCTCCCCGGAGCGGCCCCGGGGGCCGCGGCACTCGACTGGAGGAAGTGCGGCACGTCCGAGTACCCGACGCTCCAGTGCGCGTCCCTCTCGGTGCCGCTGGACCACGCCCGTCCGGAAGGGAGGCGGATCACGCTGGCGCTGTCCCGCGTCCCGCACACCGCCCGGAAGTACCAGGGGCCGTTGCTGGTCAACCCCGGCGGGCCCGGCGGCAGCGGGCTGACGCTCGCCGGCTTCGTGGCGTCCTCGCTGCCCGCGGAGGTGGTCGCCCAGTACGACGTCGTCGGCTTCGACCCGCGCGGCGTGGGCAGGAGCGAGCCCGCCCTGAACTGCCGTCCGGGCCACTTCGCCCCGGTGCGGCCCGACTCCCTGCCGGCCACCCCGGCCGTCGAGAAGGCCAACCTGGCGCGCGCGAAGTCCTTCGCCGAGGCGTGCGGCGAGAAGTACGGGGACGTGTTGCCGCACATCGACACGGTGAGCGCCGCGCGGGACGTGGACGCCATCCGCGCGGCGCTCGGCGCCGGGAAGGTGAACTACCTAGGCTACTCGTACGGCACCTACCTGGGTGCCGTCTACGCCAAGTTGCACCCGGACCGGGTGCGGCGCCTGGTCCTGGACTCCGTCGTCGACCCGACCGACGTCTGGCACGACGCCAACCTCAACCAGGACCTCGTCTTCGACGACCGCCACCGCGCCTTCCTGGCCTGGGTCGCGGCGCACGACGCGACGTACGGGCTGGGCACCGACCCGGAGCGGGTGGAGGCGGCCTGGTACGACATGCGGACGGCGCTGGCGAAGGAGCCGGCGGGCGGGAAAGTGGGTGCCTCCGAACTCGAGGACACCTTCATCCCCGGCGGCTACTACAACGGCTACTGGCCGTATCTGGCGGAGGCGTTCGCCGCGTACGCGAACGACGCGGACACCGGCCCGCTGGTCGAGGCGTACGAGGACTTCGCTGCCGTGGACGCCGTCGGGGAGAACGGCTACAGCGTCTACACCTCGGTGCTGTGCCGCGACGCCGGCTGGCCGCGCGACTGGGACGAGTGGCGCGACGCCAACTGGTCGGTGCACGGGAAGGCGCCCTTCATGGCGTGGAACAACGCCTGGTACAACGCGCCGTGCGCGTTCTGGCCCACGGGGTCGCGACGGCCGGTGGACGTCACCAACGACGAGGTGCCGCCGGCCCTGCTGTTCCAGGCGACCGACGACGCCGCCACCCCGTACGAGGGCGGCGTCACGGTGCACCGCCTGCTGCGCGGTTCGAGCCTGGTCGTCGAGGAGGGTGGCGGGAACCACGGCATCACGCTGAGCGGGAACACGTGCCTGGACCGGCATCTGGCCGCCTACTTGGCCGACGGCACCGTGCCCAGCGGTGCCGGGACCGGCGCGGTGGACGCGGTCTGCGGAGCGCTGCCCGACCCGAAGCCGCTGGAGTGGAAGGCGGCGTCGACATCCTCGCGGGGATCGACGCTGCACGGGCTGCTCGGATTCCGGAGTTAGGACCGGGTGTTGTCAGTGCCATGGCTCACCATGGACGCATGAGTGAGCTGACCAGGATCCCCGCCCCCGACGGCGTCGCGCCCGCCGCCCAGTACACCCATGTCGTCCTCGGCACCGGGCGGTTCGTGGCCGTCTCCGGCCAGCTCGCGTTGGACGAGGACGGCAAGCCGGTCGGCCAGGGCGACGCGGAGGTCCAGGCCCGCCAGGTCTTCGCCAATCTGCGCCGGTGCCTGGCTGCGGCCGGTGCGACCTTCGACGACGTGGTGAAACTGACCTTCTTCGTCACGGACATGGCGCACATGTCCGCGATCCGAGCGGCACGCGCCGAGCACATACCCGACGACCGCCTGCCCGCCGCCTCGGCCGTGCAGGTCGCCGCGCTGGTCCGGCCGGAGTTCCTGATGGAGATCGAGGCGTTCGCGGTCGTGTCCCCGTGAGCGGGCCGCTGGTGCGGCCGATGACGGCCGACGACTGCGAGCACGTGTCCGACATCCGCGTCCGGGGCTGGCGGACCGCCTACCGCGGTCTGATGCCGCAGTCCTACCTCGACGGCCTCGACATCGCCGAGGACGCCGAGCGGCGCCACGCGCTATTCGCCCGGACCCCGGCCGGCATGGTGAACCTCGTCGCCGAGGACGACGACGGCAAGGTCGTCGGCTGGGCCTGCCACGGTCCGTACCGGGACGGTGAATCGCTCACCGAGGACGCGGAGTTGTACGCGCTCTACGTCGACAGGGCACGCTTCGGCACCGGCATCGGGCGGGCGCTGCTCCAGGAGTCGGTGCGCGCGTGTGCGGAGGCCGGGCAGGGGCGCATGCTCCTGTGGGTGGTCGAGGGCAACGCCCGCGCCCGGCGCTTCTACGAGCGGGCGGGTTTCCGCGCGGACGGCGCCGAGGAGCCCTTCGATGTGGCGGGGGCCGTGGTGCCCGAGGTGCGGTACGCCAGGGACCTGACCGGCTGACGGCTCAGGGCCGCCGGGGGCCGGCCCACGGACATCCACCGCCGGTCCGGCCCATGGACATCCGCCGGACGACGGTCACCGCTGCCCGGGAATCCGCGCCAGCGCCCGCACCGCGGCCTGGGCCAGCGCCGGGTGGGCCAGGGCGTCGTTCAGGACGGGTGCGGCCCGGTCGTCGCCGAGCGCGCCGAGTCCCTCGACGCAGGCGAGCGCCACGCGCCGGTACGGGTCGCGCGGGCGCAGCCGCCGCTCCAGCGTGGTGATGAGGGCGGGCACCGCCTCGGGCGCCCGCAGTTCGACCAGCAGCCGTACCGGGTGCAAGGCGTAGGCGATCCGGAGTTCGTTGGTGGCGAGGGCGGCGGCGGCGCGGGCGGTGCGGGGGTCGCCGAGACGGGCGAGGGCGTGGGCGGCGGAGGCGCAGCGCGGCGGGTCGCGGTGGTTCAGGAGCAGCACGAGGGACTCGAAGGCCCGCCGGTCCCCCGCCACGCCCAGCCGGAACGCGGCCAGTTCCCGCGCCCAGAGCGGCTGTCCCGGCTCGGTGAGCACCGCCGCCAGCTCGTCCAGGTCCCCGGTCGCCGTCAGACGGTCGTACGTCTCCGGGGCACCCGGCGCACCCGATGCCGCCACCTCCGCCCGTAAACGCTCCGTGAGCGTTCGCAACTCTTCGTCCATGACACCGAGGTTAGGGGCGTCACAGGGCGTGTGGGACCTGCATCACGAACACCGAGGGCTGGCGCGCTCGTTACCGGCGAGTTAATCTCAGACGAGCGAGTCACCCACTCGCGAGCTCCTCACGACGGTCTGGTGACGCGGCCGGTGTGAGGGCAGAGCAGTCGGTTCGGTACCGGATGTTCAGGTACCGCAGTGCGACTCGGCCTCGGGACAGGGCCGGTCGGCAAACGCCGCCGGGCGGGCGGGTGCACGCCCCCCGTCGCGGCACCGGGCGTGTGCGCGAGACAGCCCGGCAACACCCGCACTCCTTCCACACGCACCCGGTGCGCCCCTCGGCGCATCCGGGCGTGTTCCCGTCGTCACCCTTAATCCTGGAGTCCCGCGATGGCCACTCCCCTGTCCGACACCCCTCTGTCCCCGCTGCGGACCATCGCCGTCGTCGGCCTCGGCACGATGGGCACCGGCATCGCCGAAGTGCTCGCCCGGGCCGGCCGCGATGTCGTCGGCATCGACGTCAGTGAGGCCCAGGCCGCGACGGCCGTCGCCGCGCTGGAGTCCTCCACCGCCCGTGCCGTCGAGCGCGGACGCCTCACCGCGCAGGAACGCGCCGACGCCCTCGCCCGCGTCCGCACCTCGACCGACCTGCGCGCGGCGGCCGACGCCGAGCTGGTGATCGAGGTCGCGCCGGAGTCGTACGAGATCAAGCAGCAGATCTTCCGGGAGCTGGACGGGATCGTGCGCCCCGAGACGATCCTGGCGACCGGCACGAACGCCCTGTCCGTGACGCGGCTGGCAGCCGACTCGGCCCGCCCGGAGCGGGTGCTGGGCCTGCACTTCTTCAACCCGGCTCCGGCGATGAAGCTGGTGGAGGTCGTCTCCTCCGTGCTGACCGCGCCGGGCGCCGTCTCGACCGTCACCAACCTGGCCCTCGATCTCGGCAAGGAGCCCGTCGCGGTCGGTGACCGGCCCGGGTTCGTCGCCGACGGGCTGCTGTTCGGGTACCTGAACCAGGCCGCGGCGATGTACGAGGCGAACTACGCCTCACGCGAGGACATCGACGCCGCGATGCGGCTCGGCTGCGGGCTGCCGATGGGCCCGCTGGCCCTGCTGGACCTGATCGGCGTGGACACCGCGCGCACGGTGCTGGAGGCCATGTACGCCGCCTCCCACGACCGGCTGCACGCTCCCGCACCGATCCTGCGGCAGCTCAGCGAGGCGGGCCTGACGGGCCGCAAGGCCGGGCGCGGCTTCTACACCTACGAGGCGCCGGGCAGCGCGGTCGTGGTGCCGGACGCCCTGACCCCGGGCGCGGGCGGCACGGAGGTTCCCGGCCGTCCCGTGCGCGCCGTTGGCGTCGCCGGGTCGGGCACCATGGCGTCCGGCATCGCCGAGGTGTTCGCCAAGGCCGGGTACGAGGTGGTCCTCGCCGCCCGCAGCGCGGAGAAGGCGCGGACGGCCAAGGCCCGGATCGGGAAGTCGCTGGCCCGCAGCGTCGACAAGGGCCGGCTGACCGCCGAGGCCGCCGCGCGGACACTGGACCTGATCACGCCCACGGGCAGCTACGACGACTTCGCCGACGTGGACCTGGCCGTGGAGGCGGTCGCCGAGGACCTGGAGGTCAAGCGGCAGCTGTTCGCGACCCTGGACAAGGTGTGCAAGCCCGGCGCGGTGCTGGCCACCACCACCTCCTCGCTGCCCGTCGTCGCCTGCGCCCGCGCGACCTCGCGCCCGCAGGACGTGATCGGCATGCACTTCTTCAACCCGGCGCCGGCCATGAAGCTGGTCGAGGTGGTCCGCACGGTGCTCACGGCGGACGACGTGCACGCGACCGTCCGGGAGGTCTGCGCCGAGGTCAGGAAGCACGCCGTGGACTGCGGCGACCGGGCCGGCTTCATCGTGAACGCGCTGCTGTTCCCGTACCTCAACAACGCCGTGAAGATGGTCCAGGAGCACTACGCGACGCTCGACGACATCGACGCGGCGATGAAGCTCGGCGGCGGCTACCCCATGGGTCCCTTCGAACTGCTGGACGTGGTGGGGCTGGACGTCTCGCTCGCCATCGAGAAGGTGCTGCACCGCGAGTTCCGCGATCCGGGGCTGGCCCCGGCGCCGCTGCTGGAACACCTGGTGGCCGCGGGCTGCCTCGGCCGCAAGACGGGCCGCGGCTTCCGCGAGTATGCCCGCCGCTGAGGGAGTGGGCGACTGGTTCCGGACCGAGGAGGACTGGGGCGGACTGCTCGACCCGGCCGGCTTTCCCCCTCCCTCCCCGGCCAGGCCTCCCCTGTCCGCCGCGGGCGGGGGAATCCCCGGTCACGCGCATGATTGCGGGAGCATGCAGTACGTTCATGGCATGTCCCAGCCCGCCAAGTCCTCACGTACACCAGCCACGCCCGACGCGCCGGAGAGCGCGGCCGGCAGCCGAGCCGCCACCCAGCGGCTCAAAATGCGCCGGGAGCTGGCGGCAGCGGCGATGGAGCTGTTCGCGACCAAGGGGTACGAGGCGACCACCGTCGACGAGATCGCGGCTCAGGCCGGGGTCGCCCGCCGCACCTTCTTCCGGCACTTCCGCTCCAAGGAAGAGGCGATCTTCCCGGACCACGACGACACCCTGGTCCGCGCGGAGGCCGTGCTCAACGCGGCGCCCGCGCACGAGCACCCGCTCGACACGGTGTGCCGCGGCATCAAAGAGGTCATGAAGATGTACGCGGCCCGGCCGGAGATCTCGGTCGCCCGCTACAAGCTGACCCGCGAGGTACCCACCCTGCGCGAGGCGGAGATCGCGTCGGTGGCCCGCTACGAGCGCCTGTTCACCCGCTACCTCCTCGGCCACTTCGACGAGCACGCGCACGACGACGACGCCAACGACGACCCGCTGCTGGCGGAGGTCGCCGCCTCGGCCGTGGTCACCGCCCACAACCACGTGCTGCGGCGCTGGCTCAGGGCGGGCGGCCAGGGGGACGTGGAGACCCAGCTGGACCACGCCTTCGCGATCGTGCGCCGGACGTTCGGCTCCGGTATCGGTGCCGGGCGCTCCACGGCCTCCACCGCGCGGCCGACCACGTCGTCCGCCTCCGTGCAGGGCGAGGTGCTGGTGACGGTCGCGCGCACCGACGCGCCGCTGCACGAGGTCATGCGCACCATCGAGCAGGCCCTCAAGGAGCGCTGACCGGGGCTCCCGCTCGTTCCACGCTGTGACAACGGCCACCCACCGGGTGGCCGTTTTTGCACGTCAA
Source organism: Streptomyces mutabilis (assembly GCF_014649815.1). Lineage (GTDB taxonomy): Bacteria > Actinomycetota > Actinomycetes > Streptomycetales > Streptomycetaceae > Streptomyces > Streptomyces mutabilis. The sequence continues at coordinate 111,784 of NZ_BMTT01000004.1, forward strand.
CGCCCCTTTCCCACCCCTCGCAGACCCTCATTCGATCGATCATCGCTCATCTGAAGCGTAAAGATTTCATCTGAGTGGATTTTCTGGCACTCAGTGCCTTGCGGGGTGACACGCGGTGTCATACGTTGAAGGTGTCCGGGCTGTCCCCGCACCCATCCCCTGCGCGCCCGAACGCCTGCGTCACAGGCACTTTCACACCAACCCTCAGCAGCACCGACGTACCCATCGGCGCCCCTCCCTCAGGGCGCTCATCGCCGGAGGCAACACCGTGACCGTGAAGGACATCCTGGACGCGATCCAGTCGCCCGAATCCACGCCGGCCGACATCGCCGCCCTGCCGATCCCCGAGTCGTACCGCGCGATCACCGTGCACAAGGACGAGACGGAGATGTTCGCGGGCCTGGAGACCCGCGACAAGGATCCGCGCAAGTCGATCCACCTCGACGAGGTGCCGGTGCCCGAACTGGGCCCGGGCGAGGCCCTGGTGGCCGTCATGGCCTCCTCGGTCAACTACAACTCGGTGTGGACCTCGATCTTCGAGCCGCTGTCCACGTTCGGGTTCCTGGAGCGCTACGGCCGCACCAACGAGCTGGCCAAGCGCCACGACCTGCCGTACCACATCATCGGCTCCGACCTCGCGGGCGTCGTCCTGCGCACCGGTCCGGGAGTCAACGCCTGGCAGCCGGGCGACGAGGTCGTCGCGCACTGCCTCTCCGTCGAGCTGGAGTCGTCGGACGGCCACAACGACACGATGCTCGACCCGGAGCAGCGCATCTGGGGGTTCGAGACCAACTTCGGCGGCCTCGCCGAGATCGCCCTCGTCAAGTCCAACCAGCTGATGCCCAAGCCGGACCACCTCAGCTGGGAGGAGGCCGCCGCCCCGGGCCTGGTCAACTCCACCGCCTACCGCCAGCTGGTCTCCCGCAACGGCGCCGGCATGAAGCAGGGCGACAACGTCCTCATCTGGGGCGCGAGCGGCGGCCTCGGCTCCTACGCCACGCAGTTCGCGCTGGCCGGCGGAGCCAACCCGATCTGCGTCGTCTCCAGCGAGCAGAAGGCGGACATCTGCCGCTCCATGGGCGCCGAGGCGATCATCGACCGCAGCGCCGAGGGCTACAGGTTCTGGAAGGACGAGCAGACCCAGGACCCCAAGGAGTGGAAGCGCTTCGGCAAGCGCATCCGCGAACTCACCGGCGGCGAGGACATCGACATCGTCTTCGAGCACCCCGGCCGCGAGACCTTCGGCGCCTCCGTCTTCGTCACCCGCAAAGGCGGCACCATCACCACCTGCGCCTCGACCTCGGGCTACATGCACGAGTACGACAACCGCTACCTGTGGATGTCCCTGAAGCGCATCATCGGCTCCCACTTCGCCAACTACCGCGAGGCCTGGGAGGCCAACCGCCTCATCGCCAAGGGCAAGATCCACCCGACCCTCTCCAAGGTGTACTCCCTGGAGGACACCGGCCAGGCCGCCCACGACGTCCACCGCAACGCCCACCAGGGCAAGGTCGGCGTGCTCTGCATGGCCCCCGAGGAGGGCCTGGGCGTGCGCGACCACGAGAAGCGCGCCAAGCACCTCGACGCCATCAACCGCTTCCGGAACATCTGAGGACGGCGGAGGCCACACATGACTGAGCGTCAGAAGGACCGGCCGTGGCTCATGCGCACCTACGCCGGTCACTCCACTGCCGAGGCGTCCAACGAGCTGTACCGGCGCAACCTCGCCAAGGGCCAGACGGGCCTGTCGGTCGCCTTCGACCTGCCGACCCAGACCGGCTACGACTCCGACCACGTCCTCGCCCGCGGCGAGGTGGGCCGGGTCGGCGTGCCGGTCGCGCACCTCGGTGACATGCGCCGGCTGTTCCAGGGCATCCCCCTGGAGCAGATGAACACCTCGATGACCATCAACGCCACGGCCATGTGGCTGCTGGCGCTCTACCAGGTCGTCGCCGAGGAGCAGGGCGCGGACATCACCGAGCTCAGCGGCACGACCCAGAACGACATCGTCAAGGAGTACCTGTCCCGGGGGACGCACGTCTTCCCGCCGGGGCCCTCGCTCCGCCTGACGACGGACATGATCGCGTACACGGTCTTCCACCTCCCCAAGTGGAACCCGATCAACATCTGCAGCTACCACCTGCAGGAGGCGGGCGCCACGCCGGTGCAGGAGATCGCGTACGCGATGTCCACCGCGATCGCCGTGCTCGACGCCGTGCGCGACAGCGGGCAGGTGCCCCGGGAGCGCATGGGCGACGTGGTCGGCCGCATTTCCTTCTTCGTCAACGCGGGCGTCCGCTTCGTCGAGGAGATGTGCAAGATGCGGGCCTTCGGGCGGATCTGGGACCGCATCACCCGCGAGCGCTACGGCATCGAGAACCCGAAGCACCGCCGCTTCCGCTACGGCGTCCAGGTCAACTCCCTCGGCCTGACCGAGGCGCAGCCGGAGAACAACGTCCAGCGGATCGTCCTGGAGATGCTGGCGGTCACCCTCTCCAAGGACGCCCGCGCGCGTGCCGTGCAGCTGCCGGCCTGGAACGAGGCGCTGGGCCTGCCCCGGCCCTGGGACCAGCAGTGGTCGCTGCGCATCCAGCAGGTGCTGGCGTACGAGAGCGACCTGCTGGAGTACGGCGACCTCTTCGAGGGCTCGAAGGTGGTCGAGGCGAAGGTGGCCGAGCTGGTCGAGGAGGCGTTCGCGGAGATCGAACGCATCCAGGAGATGGGCGGCGCGATGGCCGCCGTCGAGTCCGGCTACCTGAAGTCGCAACTGGTCGCCTCGCACGCCGAGCGCCGGGCCCGGATCGAGTCCGGCGAGGAGAAGATCATCGGTGTCAACGCCTTCGAGGGCACCGAGCCCAACCCGCTGACCGCCGACCTGGACACCGCCATCCAGACGGTGGACCCGGCGGTGGGGGCCCGTGTCATCGCCTCGCTGCAGAACTGGCGGGACACGCGGTACCAGCCGCCCTTCAACCACCCGCGCCCCTGCAAGGCGCTGGAGAAGCTGAAGGAGGCCGCCAAGGGCACCGACAACCTCATGGAGGCCACCCTGGAGTGCGCCCGCGCCGGTGTCACGACCGGCGAGTGGGCCGGGGCACTGCGCGAGGTGTTCGGCGAGTTCCGGGCGCCCACGGGTGTGTCGTCGGCTCCGGTCGCGGTCGCCGCGGAGGAGGGCTCGGCCCTGTCCGAGGTGCGCCGCAAGGTGGACCTGACGGCGAAGGACCTCGGTGTCGGCAAGCTGCGCTTCCTGGTGGGCAAGCCCGGCCTGGACGGTCACTCCAACGGCGCCGAGCAGATCGCCGTCAGGGCCCGCGACGCCGGGTTCGAGGTGGTCTACCAGGGCATCCGGCTCACCCCGGAGCAGATCGTGGACGCCGCCCTCGCCGAGGACGTGCACGCGGTGGGCCTGTCCATCCTCTCCGGCTCGCACGCCCGGCTCGTCCCGGACGTGCTGGAACGGCTCCGTGTGGCCGGTGCCACAGATATACCGGTGATCGCCGGTGGCATCATCCCGAACGGTGACGCCGAAGAACTGCGGGCCGCGGGAGTGGCCGCGGTCTTCACCCCGAAGGATTTCGACATCACCGGCATCATCGGCCGGATCGTCGACGAGATCCGGAACGCGAACAAGCTCGACCCCCTGGAGGTCCCCGCATGACGACCGTCAACCGGCTTCGCCCCCGCCGCTCCTGCCTGGCGGTCCCGGGAAGCAACCCGCGCTTCCTGGAGAAGGCCCAGGGCCTCCCGGCCGATCAGGTCTTCCTGGACCTGGAGGACGCCTGCGCGCCGCTCGCCAAGCCGGAGGCCCGGCACACCATCGTGAAGTTCCTCAACGAGGGCGACTGGACCGGCAAGACCCGCGTCGTGCGCATCAACGACTGGACCACCGAGTGGACGTACCGCGACGTCGTGACGGTCGTCGAGGGCGCCGGCCAGAACCTCGACTGCATCATGCTGCCGAAGGTCCAGGACGCCCGGCAGATCGTGGCCCTCGACCTCCTGCTCACCCAGATCGAGAAGACGATGGGCTTCGAGGTCGGCCGCATCGGCATCGAGGCGCAGATCGAGAACGCGCAGGGCCTGAACAACGTCAACGAGATCGCGCAGGCCTCCCCGCGCGTGGAGACCATCATCTTCGGCCCGGCCGACTTCATGGCGTCCATCAACATGAAGTCGCTGGTCGTGGGCGAGCAGCCGCCCGGCTACCCGGCGGACGCCTACCACTACATCCTGATGAAGATCCTGATGGCCGCCCGCGCCAACAACCTCCAGGCGATCGACGGCCCCTACCTCCAGATCCGCAACGTGGAGGGCTACCGCGAGGTCGCCCAGCGCGCCGCCGCCCTCGGTTTCGACGGCAAGTGGGTGCTGCACCCGGGCCAGGTCGAGGCGTCCAACGAGATCTTCTCGCCCTCCCAGGAGGACTACGACCACGCCGAGCTGATCCTGGACGCGTACGACTACTACACGTCCGAGGCGGGCGGCAAGAAGGGCTCCGCGATGCTCGGCGACGAGATGATCGACGAGGCCAGCCGCAAGATGGCGCTGGTGATCTCCGGCAAGGGACGTGCGGCCGGCATGCGGCGCACCAGCGAGTTCGAGATCCCGGAGGGCTGAGGGCGATGCAGTTCGGACGCACCTACGAGGAGTTCGAGGTCGGGGCGACGTACAAGCACTGGCCCGGGAAGACGGTCACCGAGTACGACGACCACCTCTTCTGTCTCCTGACCATGAACCACCACCCGCTCCACATGGACACGAACTACGCCGAGAAGACGACGGACTTCGGCAAGAACGTGGTGGTCGGCAACTACGTCTACTCGCTCCTGCTCGGCATGTCGGTCCCGGACATCTCCGGCAAGGCGATCGCCAACCTGGAGATCGAGTCGCTCAAGCACGTGGCACCGACCTTCCACGGCGACACGGTCTACGGCCAGACGACCGTGCTCGACAAGTGGCCGTCGAAGTCGAAGAACGACCGCGGCATCGTCCACGTCGAGACCAGGGGCTACAAGCAGGACGGCACGCTGGTCTGCGTCTTCCGCCGCAAGGTGATGGTGCCCACCGAGACGTACATCAAGGAGCGCGGCGGCGAGCAGCCCGGCCGGCCCGAGCTGAAGGAACAGGGGAAGTAGATGAGCCGCCTCGCCCAGACCCACGGCCTCACGGACGTCCAGCGGGAGATCCTCTCCACCGTCCGCGACTTCGTGGACAAGGAGATCATCCCGGTCGCCACCGAGCTGGAGCACCGGGACGAGTACCCGCAGGACATCGTCGACGGGCTGAAGGAGCTCGGCCTGTTCGGCCTGATGATCCCGGAGGAGTACGGGGGCCTGGGCGAGTCGCTCCTCACCTACGCGCTGTGCGTGGAGGAGATCGCCCGGGGCTGGATGTCGGTGTCCGGCATCATCAACACGCACTTCATCGTGGCGTACATGCTCAAGCAGCACGGCACGCAGGAGCAGAAGGACCACTTCCTCCCCCGTATGGCCGCCGGGGACATCCGGGGCGCCTTCTCGATGTCCGAGCCCGCGCTCGGCTCGGACGTGTCGGCGATCTCCTCGAAGGCGGTGAAGGACGGCGAGGAGTATGTCCTGAACGGCCAGAAGATGTGGCTGACGAACGGCGGCACCTCGTCCCTGGTGGCCGTTCTGGTGAAGAGTGACGAGGGTCACCCCGAGGGCACGGCCCCGCACAAGTCGATGACGACCTTCCTCGTGGAGAAGGAGCCCGGCTTCGGCGAGGTCCGCCCCGGCCTGACCATCCCGGGCAAGATCGACAAGATGGGTTACAAGGGCGTCGACACGACCGAGCTCGTCATGGACGGCCTGCGCGTTCCGGCCGACCGGGTGCTCGGCGGCGTCACCGGCCGAGGTTTTTACCAAATGATGGACGGCGTCGAAGTGGGACGCGTCAATGTGGCGGCGCGTGGCTGCGGCGTCGCTCAGCGTGCCTTCGAGCTCGGTGTCCAGTACGCCCAGCAGCGTCGCACTTTCGGCAAGCAGATCGCCCAGCACCAGGCCATTCAGTTCAAGCTCGCGGAGATGGCTACCAAGGTAGAGGCGGCGCATGCGATGATGGTGAACGCTGCACGCAAAAAGGACTCGGGCGAACGAAACGACCTGGAAGCGGGGATGGCCAAGTACCTCGCTTCCGAGTACTGCAAAGAGGTCGTGGAGGACGCCTTCCGGATCCACGGCGGGTACGGCTTCTCCAAGGAGTACGAGATCGAGCGCCTCTACCGCGAGGCTCCGATGCTCCTGATCGGCGAAGGCACCGCCGAGATCCAGAAAATGATCATCGGCCGCCGACTGCTCGAAGAGTATCGATTCCAGGGTTAGATGTCCGGATACGGGGTGTTTTCTTGGAGAACAAGGTCACGCCCCGTAGGCATTGTTCGGCCGCCGACTCGGCTTCCTGGCTTACCCAGTTGCGGCAGGAAGCCGCTACGATCGCCGAAAAGCCGCCGTCCCCCGTCATAGCGCGGCATCATCCGCTACGAAGGTCATCCATGCCCCACAGCCAAACCTCTGCATCTCGCGACAGCCTGGCCGGCGTACGCCTCGCGCGCGGAGCATCGCCGTGGCTTCTGCCGACCGTCGCCACGGCAGCCGTCAGTCTGGTCCGCGCCCGCCGCTCGGGCGTGGCCAAGGCCGTCGCCGTCCCCGCCACCGCGCTCGCGGCGGGGATGCTGTGGTTCTTCCGCGACCCCGAGCGCGAGATCACCCAGGGCCGGGTCGTCTCGCCCGCCGACGGAGTGGTGCAGAGCATCATGCCGTGGAAGGACGGCCGCACCCGCGTCGCCATCTTCATGAGCCCGCTCAACGTCCACGTGAACCGCGCGCCGCTGTCCGGCACCGTCGCGTCGGTCGAGCACGTGCCCGGCGGCTTCGTTCCCGCTTTCAACAAGGAGAGCGAGAACAACGAGCGGGTCGTGTGGCACTTCGACACCGAGCTGGGCGACATCGAGATGATCCAGATCGCCGGCGCGGTGGCCCGCCGCATCGTCCCCTACGTGCCGCAGGGCACCAAGGTCGAGCAGGGCGAGAGGGTCGGCCTGATCCGCTTCGGCTCGCGCGTCGACCTGTACCTGCCCGAGGGCGTCGATGTGGATGTCGAGGTGGGTCAGAAGACGGTGGCTGGGGTGACTCGAATTGACCGTGATTGATCCACAGACCCAGGCCGGGTGGGTGCCCGAGGCCGACGAGGTGGACGAAGAGGAGGAGATGCCGCTCTCGCTCCGCCTGTCGATAGCGGACACCCTCACCCTCGGCAACGCCACGTGCGGCTTCATGGCGGTGTACTTCACCACCACCGGCATCCTGATCCCGCACCTCACAGGCAGCGAAGAGTCCGGCATGGCCCGCCACAGCGCGGCCACGGCGGTCATCCTGATGCTGTGCGCCGCGATCTTCGACCTGTTCGACGGTCTGGTCGCCCGCAAGCTGCGCTCGTCCCCCATGGGCGCGGAGCTGGACAACCTGTCCGACCTGATCAGCTTCGGCCTGGCCCCGGCGTACTTCGTCCTCGTCTACGGCATGGTCGCGGACGACGCCTACCAGCGGGTGGCGGCGGTGGGGGCGATCGTGGTGCTGTTGGCGGTGGTGCTGCGGCTTGCCCGGTTCTCCTGCGTCACCGTCAAGGACGGCACCTTCCAGGGCATGCCGTCGCCCTTCGGGGCGCTGACGGTGGTGTCGATCGTGCTGCTGGAGCTGCCCTTCGTGGCGACGCTGCTGGCGATCATCGGCACCGCCTGGCTGATGGTGAGCCGGGTCGAGTACCCGAAGCCGCGGGGGCGCCTCGCGGTGGCGATGCTGTCGTGGATCGTCCTGTCGATGGGGCTGTTGGCCGCGTGGGCCTTCGACGCGCCGAGCGGGCAGCTGCTGCTGCAGACGGGGTGTGCGCTGCAGCTGGTGATGGGGGCGGTGATTCCGCTGTTCGCCACGGCTCGCCGGGTGAACAACTTCCGTGACAATCGGCGGGAAGCGCGGGCCGCGCAGCTTCCGTGACCGTGCTTATTCGGTGGGGCCCCGAACCCGGGTTGGGTTCGGGGCCCTTTCGTTCGTGCCCTCCCGGCGTCGATGCGGGCCTCGCCGGGGGCTCCGCCCCCCGAACTCGGCCTGTGCACTCGGTGGGCTTCCGAGGGCCCGGACGGCCTGCCCAGCCCATCCGGCGTTCGAGGAAGAGGCTCGTTCAGGGCCGTACGGGGGTCTGGGGCGGAGCCCCCCGGGGTCGGGTACGGGAAGGGGCTGCGGTGCGAGACTGCCTACGCCAGGAAGTCCCGCCCGATGCGCTCCGCGACCCGCTCCAGGATCGGCCCCGCATCGGCGATGCACTTCGCCACGTCCGGCTCCACGTCCGTCAGCGGATACGCCCGCCGGATCCCGGCCCGTCCCAGCACCTCCGGCGCCAGCGCCAGCCGCCCGCACACCGCGACGACCTCCTTGCCCGCCGCCCGCGCCGCCGACGCCACGCCCGCCGGTGCCTTGCCGTGCAGCGTCTGCTCGTCCAACGAGCCCTCCCCCGTGATCACGAGGTCCGCCCGCTCCAGCGCCGGCGCGAAGCCGAGCACGTCCAGCATCACCTCGATGCCGGGCCGGAACCGCGCGCCCAGCAGCATGGCGCCGAACCCGATGCCGCCCGCGGCACCCGCCCCCGGCGAGGCCGCGTACTCGGCGGCCCGCGCGCCCACGGTCACCGTCCCCGCCAGCACCTTCGCGAAGTGCGTGAGCGCCGCGTCGAGGGTCTCCACGTCCTGCGGTGAGGCACCCTTCTGCGGGCCGTACACGGCGGGCGCGCCCTTCGGCCCGGTCAGCGGATTGTCGACGTCGCTCGCGAGCACCAGTTCGACGTCCGTCAACCGCGGGTCCAGACCCGACAGGTCCGCCGAGGCCACGTCGGCGAGGCCGCCACCGCCCGGGGCGACCGGCTCACCGTGCCCGTCCAGGAACCGCGCGCCCAGCGCGGACAGCATCCCGGCACCGCCGTCGGTGGTGGCGCTGCCGCCGACCCCGAAGACGATCGTCCGCGCCCCCGCGTCCAACGCGGCCCGCAGCAGCTCGCCGGAGCCGTACGTGGACGACGTCAGCGGCGCCAGGACGCCCTCCGGGAGCCGCTGGAGGCCACTGGCCTCGGCCATCTCCACCACCGCGGTGCCGTCGCGCAGCGCGAACGCCGCCGTCACCTCGTCGCCGAGGGGACCTGCGACCCGGACCTCCCGGCGCTCGAACCCGGCCGCGACCGCCGCGGCCACGGTGCCGTCACCGCCGTCGGCGACGGGCAGCGCCTCCACCGCGAGATCCGGCACGACACGGCGCAGTCCGGCGGTCACCCGCTCGGCGACCTCGACGGCCGTCAGCGACCCCTTGAACTTGTCCGCGGCGACGAGCACCCTGCGGGCCCCGTCCACTGCAGCGTCAGCCACCTTGCTCTCCCCTTGCTCTCCGAGCCTTGCGCACGTCAAGGCAGTCGCGCCGCTGCGACCTTAACCGGAGGACGCCCACGCCGTCATGCCCCTGCCCGCACCGTGGAACGGCACGCCCGGGGCGGGCCGGCCCTCGTTACGCTTTCGCAATGACCACTGCTGACTACGCCGCCTACATCGCCGGACTCCCCCGTGTCCTCGCCGGTGCCGCCGCCGTCTTCCGGGACGCCGAGGGACGGGTGCTGCTCGTCGAGCCCAACTACCGCGAGGGCTGGACACTGCCCGGCGGGACGATCGAATCGGAGGACGGGGAGACGCCCCGGCAGGGCGCGCGGCGCGAGACCGCCGAGGAGATCGGGCTGGACGTCCGGCTCGGCCGGCTGCTCGCCGTGGACTGGTCGCACGGGGCTGGCCGGCCGCCGATCGTGGCGTACCTGTACGACGGCGGGGTCCTCGGCGAGGACGACCTCAAGGCGATCCGGTTGCAGGAGGAGGAGCTGCTGTCCTGGCGCCTGGTGCCCCGCGAGGAGCTGGGCGACCACCTGCTCGGTACCCTGCACGGCCGGGTCCTCGCCGCACTGGACGTACTGGCGGAGGGGGCCGGCGCCGCCGAGCTGGAGAACGGCCGCCGGGTCGACGTGTGACGGCGCGTCCCGAGCCGGAACAATTTACTCGCCCGCCGGACCGGGGCGCCATACCCTCGACCGCATGACCGGCAAGCCCCTCGTCGCCGTCCTCAGTGGCGCCGGCGTCTCGACCGACTCCGGCATCCCCGACTACCGCGGGCCGGCCGGGCTGTGGCGGAGCGACCCGGATGCCGAGAAGCTCGTCACGTACCAGTACTACATGGGCGATCCGGAGATCCGGCGCCGCTCCTGGCGGATGCGGCGGGACACGGGGGTGCTGCGGGCGGAGCCGAACGCCGCGCACCGCGCGGTGGCCGAGCTGGAGCGGTCCGGGGTGCCGGTGCGGGTGATCACGCAGAACGTGGACGGACTGCACCAGCTCGCCGGTCTCCCCGCCCGCAAGGTCCTCGAACTGCACGGCACCGCACGCAGCTACGTGTGCACGGACTGCCGCGTCCGGGGGCCGATGGAGGACGCGCTCGCCCGGATCGAGGCCGGCGAGGACGATCCGCCGTGCCCGGAGTGCGGCGGCGTCCTGAAGCCGGCGACCGTGATGTTCGGCGAGCACCTCGACCCGGTCGTGCTCGGTGATGCGGTCACGATCGCCAAGGCGTGCCATGTCTTCATCGCCGTCGGCACCAGCCTCCGGGTCCGGCCCGCCGCCGGACTGGCCGGCGTGGCCGCCGACCACGGCGCCCGCCTTATCGTCGTCAACGCCGATCCGACGCCGTACGACGATCTCGCGGACGAGGTCGTCCGGGAGCCGATCGGCACCGCCCTGCCCGCGCTGCTGCGCGGGCTCGGCTGAGGCACGACGGGCCGGGGAGTGGGGGTGCGGTGATAACGCGACCGTCGCGGAGTACGGGCAGCGCCCCTTCGGCCGGGCGGGGGCCGGTCCCCCGCTGCCTCTAGAAGAGCGTCCGCCCCGCCGACCCCCGCTCGAAGTCCAGCAGCCGCCGCTTGCGCTCCAGGCCGCCGCCGTAGCCGGTCAGGCCGCCGCTCGCGCCGATGACGCGGTGGCAGGGGACGATGATGCCGATCGGGTTGCGGCCGTTGGCCAGGCCCACGGCGCGGGAGGCGGCCGGGTTGCCGAGGGCGTCGGCGAGTTCGCCGTAGGTTCGGGTCTCGCCGTAGGGGATCTCGCGGAGCTGGTCCCAGACCGTGCGCTGGAACGGGGTGCCGTTCAGGCGCAGGTCCAGGCTGAAGTCCTTCAGTTCGCCGGCGAAGTACGCCGTCAGTTGCTCCTCCACCTGGGCGAAGGGGCCGTCGTCGGCCGTGCCGAAGGTCTCCTCCGGCGGGCGGTGGCGCTGGTCGGTCATGTAGAGGCCGCACAGGACGCCGTCCTCGGCGACGAGGGTGAGCGCTCCGTAGGGGCTGTCGATCACAGCGTGCTGTTTCACGTCGGTTCCTCGCGCGGAGTCATACGGGCAGGAAGTTGATCGGGTGGCTGTCGGTCGCCCACAGGTACTGGACGGCGTACGCACGCCAGGGCCGCCAGGCCGCCGCGCGGGCGGTGAGCGCCGCCGGGGTCGAGGGCAGGCCCAGTTCGGCGGCGGCGCGGCGGATGCCGAGGTCGGTGGGGAGGAAGGCGTCGGGGTCGCCCAGGGCGCGCATGGCGATGACGTCGGCGGTCCATGGGCCGAAGCCGGGGAGGGCGAGGAGCCGGGCGCGGGTCTCGGCCCAGTCGCACTCGACACCCAGGTTGAGCGAGCCGTCGGCCAGGTGGGAGACGAGGGTCGTGAAGGTCGTGCGGCGGGTGCGGGGCATGGCCAGCGTCTCGGGGTCCACCGAGGCCAGCGCGGTCGGGGACGGGAAGAGGTGGGTCAGACCGCCCTCGGGATCGTCGACCGGGTCGCCGTGCGCCGTGACCAGGCGGGCGGCGTGCGTGCGGGCGGCGACGGTGGAGACCTGCTGGCCGAGCACGGCCCGTACGGCGAACTCCGCCTCGTCGACCGTGCGCGGCACGCGCCGGCCGGGGGCCTTGTCGACGAGCGGCGCGAGCAGCGGGTCGGCGCGCAGCTGGTCGTCGATGGCCGTCGGGTCGGCGTCCAGGTCGAGCAGGCGCCGGCAGCGGCTGATGGCGACGGTCAGGTCGCGCAGGTCGCTGAGGGTGAGGCGGCAGGCGATGTGGTCGGGGGTCGGGGTCAGGGACACGATGCCGTGACCGTACGGGAGGCGCAGGGTGCGCCGGTACGCGCCGTCCCACCACTCCTCCACGCCGGGTACGGCGGTGGCGGCGAGGTGGCCGAAGAGGTTGTCGCGGTTGAGGGGGGCGCGGAAGGGGAGGCGGAGGGTCAGCGTGCCGGGCGCGTTGCCCGCGGGTCGGTCCTTGGGGGCGCGAGTGCGCAGTTCACTCGGGGGGAGCGCGTAGACCTCCCGGACCGTGTCGTTGAAGGTGCGGATGGAGGAGAAGCCGGCCGCGAAGGCGATGTCCGCCATCGGCAGCGGGGTGGTCTCGATGAGCAGCCGGGCGGTCTGGGCGCGTTGCGCGCGGGCGAGGGCGAGCGGGCCCGCGCCCAGTTCGGCGAGGAGTTGGCGTTCCACCTGCCGGGTGCTGTAGCCGAGCCGGGCGGCGAGGCCGGGCACGCCCTCGCGGTCCACGACGCCGTCGGCGATCAGGCGCATGGCGCGGGCGGTGAGGTCGGCGCGGCGGTTCCACTCCGGGGAGCCGGGGCTGGTGTCCGGGCGGCAGCGCTTGCACGCCCGGAACCCCGCCTGCTGGCAGGCCGCCGCGCTCGGGTAGAAGGTCATGTTCGCGGGCTTGGGCGGCACCACCGGGCAGCTGGGCCGGCAGTAGACGCGGGTCGTGACGACGGCCGTGAAGAACCAGCCGTCGAACCGCGCGTCCTTCGACTGCACGGCGCGCACGCAACGCTCGGTGTCGGTGTGCATTCCCGTCTGCATGCGTCCAGGATGGCCCGCCGGCCCGGCTGGGGCTGGCGGGAATCCGACATGGACGTCACGCTTGCTGGGCTTCTCCGGATCGCCTCGGTCGCCACGCCGACTCGCGCAGCAGCCGCAGCCCGTTGAGGCCGACCAGCACGGTCGATCCCTCGTGGCCGGCGACGCCGAGCGGCAGCGGGAGGTGTCCGATCAGGTCCCACAGGACGAGGACGGTGATGAACGTACCGGCGATGACCAGGTTCTGGAGGACCAGCCCGCGGGCGCGCCGGGACAGGTCCACGACGGCGGGTACGGCGGCCAGTTCGTCGCGCACCACGACCGCGTCCGCCGTCTCCAGGGCGAGGTCGGAGCCTGCCCTGCCCATGGCGACGCCGGCGTGCGCGGCGGCGAGGGCGGGCGCGTCGTTGACGCCGTCGCCGACGAAGAGCACCTTGCGGCCGGCCCGCTCCAGTTCCCGTACGGCCTCGACCTTGCCCTCGGGAAGCAGGTCGGCGCGGACGTCGGTGATGCCGGTCGCCGTGGCCACACGGGCGGCGGCGGGTGCGTTGTCGCCGGTGAGGAGGGCGGGGGCGGTACCGGTGAGGGCGGTGAGCGCGGCGGTGGCCCCGGCGGCGTCGGCGCGCAGGCGGTCGGTGAGGGCGAGGGTGCCGACGGGGGTGCCGTCGCGGGTGACCTGGACGGTGGTCTCGGCGCCCTCGGGGGTCTCGGCGCGGCCGACGTGCACCTCGTGACCGTCGACGACCGCCGTGACGCCGCGGCCCGGGGTCGCCGCGAAGTCCTGTGCGGGGGCGATACGCAGTTCCCGGGCGCGGGCGGCGGACACGATCGCACGGGCGAGGGGGTGTTCGCTGGGGTGCTCGGCCGCTGCGGCGAGCGCGAGGAGGGCGTCCTCGTCGAGGCCGCTGCCCGGCAGCGGGCGTACGGCGGTGACCTCGGGGGTGCCCTCGGTGAGGGTGCCGGTCTTGTCGAGGGCGACGCTGTCGATCTCGCCGAGGCGTTCCATGGCGACCGCCGACTTCACCAGGACGCCGTGGCGGCCGGCGTTGGCGATGGCGGAGAGCAGGGGCGGCATCGTCGCGAGGACGACCGCGCAGGGCGAGGCGACGATCATGAAGGTCATGGCGCGCAGCAGGGCGTCCGTGAGGTCGGCGCCGAAGGCGAGCGGGATGCCGAAGACCGCGAGGGTGGCGACCACCACGCCGACGGCGTAGCGCTGCTCGATCTTCTCGATGAACAGTTGCGTCGGCGCCTTGGTGCGGGACGCCTCCTCGACGAGGGTGACGATGCGGGCGATCACCGAGTCGGCGGGGTCGCGGTCGACGCGTACGCGCAGGGAGCCGGTGCCGTTGAGGGTGCCCGCGAAGACGTCGTCGCCGGGGCGCTTGAGGACGGGGAGGGACTCGCCGGTGATGGTGGCCTGGTCGACCTCGCCCTCGCCGCCGAGGACCGTGCCGTCGGCGCCGATCCGCTCCCCGGGCCGGACCAGCAGCACGTCCCCGACGGCCAGGTCGGCGGTGGGCACGGTCTCCTCGCGGTCACCGGTCACGCGGGTGGCGGTGGTGGGCGCGAGGTCGAGCAGGCCGCGCACGGAGTCGGCGGTGCGGGCGGTGGCCAGGGCCTCCAGGGCGCCGGAGGTGGCGAAGATGACGATCAGCAGGGCGCCGTCGAGGACCTGTCCGATGGACGCCGCGCCGAGCGCCGCGACGATCATCAACAGGTCGACGTCGAGGGTCTTCTCGCGCAGCGCCCGCAGGCCTTCCAGGGCGGGTTCCCAGCCGCCGGCGGCGTAGGCGAGGACGTACAGCGGGCCGTACGTCCAGGCGGGGGCGCCGCCCAGGTCGAGGGGCAGCGCGAGCAGGAACGCGACGAGCGAGACGAGCGCCCAGCGGGCCTCGGGCAGGGCGAGGACGCGGGTGCGGCGGCGGGGCGCCCGGCTGACGGGCGCGGGGACCGGGGTAGGGGCAAGCGTGGTGGACACGCGGCACACCATACAGGAACAGATGAAGACTCATTCATGCTTTCATGTGTGGTGAGTAGGATGAGCGCATGGGTCACGGAGCCGCCACCACCGCGCAGGACGCCGCCGCACGCGTGCGGCTGGACGCGGACAACGTCGCCAACGTCGCCACCACGCTCCAGGCCCTGTCGACGCCCTCCCGGCTGCTGATCCTGGCCCGCCTGCGCGAAGGCCCGCTGCCCGCCACCGAGTTGGCGGCGGAGGTCGGCATGGAGCAGTCGGCCTGCTCGCACCAGCTGCGGCTGTTGCGCAATCTGGGCCTGGTGGTGGGTGAGCGGCGCGGCCGTTCGGTGGTGTACGCGCTCCACGACCACCATGTCGCCGAGCTGCTCGACCAGGCCGTCTACCACGTGGAGCACCTGCGGCTGGGTATCAGCGACGCGGCGGAGTGAGCAGCTCCCGCATGGTCTCGGCGGCGCGTACGGCGGCGTCGGCGCAGCAGTTGTTGAAGAGTACGTGCAGCTCGTCCGCCCGGTCGGCGGCCCGCCGCAGCCGGGGCACCCGGGCGGCCAGTTCGGCGACGGAGTAGTCGTAACGGAAGCGGTCCTCCTTGGTGCCCCTCCCCCACGCCCGGCTGCGCCCGTGGAAGCGGACGACGGCGAGCGAAGGCCGGGTGACCGGTGCGGTGGGCGGCAGGGCGCCGGGCACGCCCCGGGCCATGTCGGTGCCGACGGCCGAGGCGCCCAGCGCGGACAGCAGGGCGTGGGTCGCGTCCGCCCGCTCCGCCGCCCACCACCCGGGGTGCCGGAACTCCACGGCGATCGGCCGGCCCTCCGTACGCCGGGCGCACGCTTCGAGCGCCTCCTCGGCCCGGGAACCCGGTGCGAACCAGGGCGGGAACTGGAACAGCACGGTGCCGAGCCGCCCGGCCTTCCGCAGCGGCTCGACCGCCTCGGCGAAACGCCCCCACACCTCGTCCAGCAGGCCGTCGCTCGCCTGCCCGCGCCGCAGCCGGTCCGGGTCGGCCCCGCGCAGGTCGGCGGGGAGCGCCTCCGGCCGTGTCGGGTGGCCGGTCAGCAGGGACAATGCCTTGACGTCGAAGCGGAAGCCCTCCGGCGTGCGCTCCAGCCACAGCTCGCTGTTGCGCCGGCTCGGCAACGCGTAGTACCCCGCGTCCACCTCCACGACGGGCAGCCGTGAGGCGTAGTGCCGCAGCCGCCCCTCGGCGTCCCGTCGTCCGCGCGGGTACCAGCCGCTCGCCACCAGTTGCCGGTCCGTCCAGGAGCACGCTCCGACCAGTACGTCACCCATGGGAGCCCGGGTTGCCCCGGACTCCCCGTTCATCCCCGGGCTAATCGGTCGCGGTGGGCCGCCGCGAGGCCGCCGTCGCCTCCTTCACGTCCGTCAGCGGACGCAGCCGGTAGGTGTAGGAGTAGTCCCGGTCGGCGAAGAGCTTGAACTCGTCGTGGGTGTGCGCGCCCCAGCTGTTGTCGCCGCCGACACCCATCTGGCGGTGGCTCAGGCGCAGGACGACCGCGTCCCTCGGCGTCAGCTGGTAGTCGTGCCGTACCCCGCCGGACAGGTCCTCCGGGGTGAAGTGCGAGGCGTTGACCTCCAGCAGCGGCTCACCGGAGGCGAGCAGGCCCACGCCGCGGGAGTCGGTGAGGGCGACCCAGCGGACGTCGGTCTTGTTGCCGTTCTCCTGCGGGCGGATGTACGGCGTCCACTGCTCGGCGACGGTCCCGGAGTGGAGGCCCACGTCGGTCCCGGCGTTGCGGTCCCAGTGGTTCTCCTCGGGACCGCGGCCGTACCAGTGCATCCGGTCAAGACCGCGCGGCAGGAACAGCATCGTCCCGACCTCGGGGATGTAGGGCAGGTTCGCGGCGCCGGGGTGCAGGGTGTTGTCGACCTTGATCTCGCCGTTGCCGAAAACCGTGTACGTGGTGGAGTACGCCGACTCCACAGTGGTCGGCAGGGCGCCGGTGACCTTGATCTCGACGGCCCGGTCCGCCAGGGCCCGCACGGTGACGTCCGCGACCTCGCGGCGGGCGCCCGCGTCGCGCCAGGTCTGGTTGCGGGTGTGCTGGCCGTTGCCGTGGTCGTTGTCGGTGGGCGCCCGCCAGAAGTTGGGCACGGGACCGGAGGTGATCAGCCGCCTGCCGTTCACCTCGTACGAGGTGATGGTGCCGGTGCGCTTGTCGACGGTGACCGAGAAGTCGCGGCCGTCGACCTCGACCTCCTCCTCGCCGTCCCGGTGGCGCAGGGACGGCACCCGGTCCAGGGGCACCGGGGTCACGGCCGGGACGCCCGCGTCGAGGGCGAGCTGCTGCCGGGCGACCTCGAAGCCCGCCTTCGCCCAGGGGGTGTCGTCCTTGGTGGTGAAGGACAGCTCCAGGAAGTACTCGGTGCCCGGTGCCGGGTCGCCCGGCAGCCGTACGGGCACGGTGATGTCCTTGCGGGACAGCGGCTCCACGTCCAGCTGGTCACGGGTGAGCCGCCCGCGCCCTACGGCCTTGCCGTCGGCGACGAGTTCCCAGTGGCCGTCGAACTCGCGGAGGTTGGTGAACAGGTACTCGTTGACGAGGGTGACCGCGCCCGCGCCGCCGGACCGCCGCTCGACGCCCACCGCCTGGTAGACGCGCTTGATCTCGGCGGCCTTGCCGGTGTGGCCGCGGTCGGCGAGGACGATGCCGTCGGCGACGAAGTTGCCGTCGTTGGGGTTGTCGCCCCAGTCGCCGCCGTACGCGAAGAAGGTCTTCTCCTTCGTCCGCTTCTTCTCCGCATCCACGGTCGCCGCGTCGAACCAGAAGCGCACGCCGTCGTCGCCGGGTCCCCGCCCGTTGTCGGCCAGTTCGCCGGCGCTCAGGGCGCGGGCGTAGACGCGGGCGCGGCGGATGGTGCCGCTGAACTCGCGCACCTGGTTGTCGGCGTCGGTGGCGAGCGACAGGGATGCGGTGTTGCCGGTGGGCCGCCGGTCGGTGGCGCGGGTCGCCCGGCGCTCGCCGTCGACGTACAGGGCGAGGGTGCCGGCGTCCGCGTCGAACACGCCCGCGATGTGGTGCTCGCGGCCGGTCCAGTCCTCGGGCACGGTCCAGGTGGCGGTGATCCACTGGCCGCCGGAGTGGATGAAGAACTCCAAGGTGCGGTTGTTCTGCTTCAGGGCGTACTGGGTGTCGCCCTTGGCGATGATCGGCTGGTGGTAGCCGGTGAAGTGCGGGGTGACCCAGGCCTCCAGGGTCAGTGAGCCGGTGAGGTCCAGGCTCTCGTCGCGGGCGAAGACCGTGCCGCCGGACAGCCCCTCGCCGCGCTCGAAGGTGCCGGACGCGGCGAGGATCTCGCCGCGCAGTCCGGCTGGCCCCTCCTCGGTCAGCAGCGTGCGCCGCGGGACCGGCCAGGTGAGCGACTGGTCGACGAAGTCCCAGATCCAGCCGCCCTGAAGCACGTCGTACCGGCGGATCAGGTCCCAGTACTTCTTGAAGTTGCCGTTGGAGTTCCCCATGGCGTGGGAGTACTCGATCATCACGTACGGCCGGGTGTCCGAGGTGTCCTTCGCCCGCTGCTCGACGCGCTGCGGGGTGTCGTACATCTCGGAGCGGATGTCGCTGATGCCGGGCCGGTCGTCGCCCTCGTACTGGATGACGCGGGTGGGGTCGTAGGAGCGGATCCAGTCGTGCATGGCGGTGAAGGTGGAGCCGCCGCCCGCCTCGTTGCCGAGCGACCAGATGACGACCGAGGCGTGGTTCTTGTCGCGGTGGACCATGTTCTGGGCGCGGACCACGCATGCCTTCGTCCACTCGGGGTGGTCGCCGGGGTACTCGTCGCGGATGCCGTGGGTCTCCAGGTTGGTCTCGTCGACGAGGTAGAGGCCGTACTCGTCGGCGAGTTCGTACCACAGCGTGTTGTTCGGGTAGTGCGAGGTGCGGACGCTGTTCATGTTCATCCGCTTGATGATCTCGATGTCCTCGATCATGTCCTCGCGGGTGAGCGCGATGCCGCGGTCGGGGTGCATCTCGTGCCGGTTGGTGCCGCGGAAGGAGACGGGCTTGCCGTTGATCCGCATCAGCCCGTCCTTGAGGGCGAACTCGCGGATGCCGACCCGGTGGGACAGCGTCTCGACGACCTTGCCGGCCGGGTCGCGCAGGCGCAGTACGGCCGTGTAGAGGTACGGGTGCTCGGCGGACCACAGCCGGGGCTTCGGCACGGCCTTCGCCGCCCGTACGGTGACGTCCTGGCCGGCGCCCACCGTGCCGAGGTCGGCGGACTGCTCCAGCGGCCGGGACCAGACGGCGTGGCCGCGAGCGTCGTACAGCTGGGTCTCGACCGTCGCCGTACGCGCGCACGCTCGCGGTGACCGCCAGCTCGGCGGCCGTGTACGCGTCGCTTAGCGGGGTGTCCAGCTTGAAGTCGCGCAGGTGCACGACCGGGGTGGAGTACAGGTGGACCGAGCGGAAGATGCCGCTCAGCCGGATCATGTCCTGGTCCTCCAGCCAGTCGCCGTCGGCGTAGCGGTAGACCTCCACGGCGATCTGGTTGGTGCCGGGCCTCAGGTGGTCGGTGATGTCGTACTCGGACGGGGTGAAGGAGTCCTCGTCGTAGCCGACCAGTTCGCCGTTGATCCACACGTAGTGGGCGGACTTGACGCCCTCGAAGTGGAGGAAGGTGCGGCGGCCGTCCCAGTCGCGGGGGACGGTGAAGGTGCGCCGGTACTGGCCGACCGGGTTGTATCGGGTCGGCGCGGCGGGCGGCTGCGGGTCCTCGCCACGGCCGTTGGGGCCCCAGTACGGGTAGGTGATGTTGAGGTAGATCGGGAAGTCGTGCCCGTGCAGCTGCCACACGGACGGCACCGGGATGGTCTCCCAGTCGCCGTCGTCCAGGTCGGTGCGGTGGAAGTCGGCGTCCCGGTCCTCGGGCCGGTCGGCGTAGGCGAACTTCCAGTTGCCGTCGAGGCTGAGCCGGTACGGCGAGCGGGTGCGGTCGCCTTCGAGGGCCTGTCTCACGTCCGCGTACGGCATGAGGGTGGTGTGCGGCGGCTCGGTGCCGACCCGGAAGACGCCGAAGTCGTTCCACTCCGAGGTCTCTTCGGCCGCGGGCCGACGGTCGGCCGCATGCGCCACGAGAGGCGACGAGGACGACAGGGCGAGCGCGCCGAGGACGGCGGCACCGCCCTCCAGAAGACGGCGACGGCTGACGAGCGGCCGGGGACGGGGGACCGGGAGTCCGGCGGGTGACACGGGCGAGTGCGGCATGACCGTGGCCTTCCGTGGGCTTCGGGGGCGGCTCAACGCACGGTGCTGTGAGTGCAGTTGACGTGGCGGTGGAACACAACTGCCGGTGACACGGCGACTACTGAGTCAGGCACACCCTAGGACCCGAACACAACCGAATCAATTATCCCGTCGAACTTTGTTGGTTCCTGATGAACAATACGGCTCAGGCCTCTGCATGGACCTCCGCGTGCACCAGGAGGTGAGGGACTTCCAGGGTCACCGCCGCCCCCGAGCGGCGGCCGGACGCAACAGGGTGACGCCGTGGGCGGCCAGCGTGCCGGGCAGCCCCTGCAGGGCGGGGACCTGCTCGATGTGACGGACGCCGGGTGGAATGGATCCGGCGAGCACTTCACGCGTGACGCGGGCGGCCACGAGCGCGGTGACGCGGCTCTGCTCGCGGCCGGTGAGGGCGTGCACCGCGTGCCGGTCGCCGCGCCACGCGTCCACCCGCACCGCGAATCCGTCCCGCCCCAGGTGGACGCGGTGGAGTGCGCCGGTCAGCGACCGCAGCGCCCGGGGCCGTCCGACGGCTCGGAGCAGACCCGTACGGCGCAACCCGAACAGCGCGGCGGTCAGCGCGCGGGAGTCCAGGCACAACCGGGTGGTGACGTCCGCGACGCCCAGGGTGTTCGGCAGGGTGTGCTGGTCGGAGAACGGAAACGGATGCGCGGTGCGGATGCCGTACCCGGGCAGACCCGTCCTGCGCGGCACCTCGCGGACGGGCTCGGCCAGGCCCGCGACGGTCCAGCGCAAGGCGTCGGCGCCGTGCCGGTCGCCGGTGCCCAGCAGCAGCGTGATGTCGATGCGCTCGGCGCCAGCCACGGCCTCGTGGGCGCGGCGGGCGAGCAGGTTGGTCAGTCCGGGGGCGACGCCCACACTGAGCACGGCGACGGCCCCGGTGGCGGCGGCCGTGCGGGACAGGGCCGCCACGGCGTCCAGGTGACGGGCGGTGGCCCCCACGTCCACCAGGTGCACTCCGCGTTCCAGGCAGAGGCGGGCGACGGACTCGTCGGGGGGTTCGACGCACAGCACGACGGCCGCCACGTCGCCGAGTTCGTCCAGCGCGCACCGGAAGGCGGCCGTGTCGGTGACGTCGACGCGCACTCCCCCGAGCCGCCGGGCCCTGGCCTCGTCCCGTCCACCGGGCACCACTCGGCCGGGGAACCGAGCGGCGAGGGAGGAGGTCACACCGGCGCCGACGGCACCGTAGCCACCGACGACCAGGATCCGCCCGGCGGAGCCGCCGCACCTCACTGTAGTCATACTCCAGTGATTACAGTGCGGTATGACTGCAGTCAAAGTCCGACCGCACCAAGCCGATCCGCGCGGCGGAGAGGACACGGCATGACGCCACCCGTCACCCGCGCCGAGAAGGCACGCCGCACCCGACAGCGGATGCTGGACGCCGCCGGGCGACTGTTCACCGAACGCGGCTGGGCGGGGACCACCGTCGAGGACATCGCCCGCGGCGCCGAAGTGGCGGTCCAGACCGTCTACTTCACCTTCGGGACCAAGCGGGCGGTGCTCAAGGAGTTGCTGGACACCGCCGTCGCCGGGGATCTCGACCCGGTCGCGACGCTGGACCGGCCCTGGGCACAGGAGGTGCTCGACGCCCCGGATCCCGCTGCCCAGTTGGCCCTCCAGGCGGCGGGTGCACGAGCCGTTCTGGAGCGGGCCGCGCCCGTGCTCGAGGTGGTGCATGCCGCCGCTGCCGCCGACCGGGAGCTGGCCGAGCTGTGGCAGCTCAACCGGCGGCAGCGGCACGCCGTGCAGCTCGCCTTCGCCGAGGCGCTGGTGGCCAAGTCCGTTGGGGCGCTGCGCGACGGCATCGACGCCGCGACGGCCGCCGACATCGGCCTGGCCGTCCTGGGCCCGGAGACGTACGGCCTGCTGGTCACCGGGCGGGGATGGTCTCCCGCCCGGTGGCAGCACTGGGCGGGAGACGCTCTGGCGCGGCAGCTGCTGCCCCGGTGAACCGGGGCGGTGCTCAGACCTCCTGCACCCCGGGCACCCCGGTCTCGATCACGAACGACTTGTCGGTGCGGACCGGGGCGCCGGGCCGGGTGACGTAGTCGACCACGCGGTAGTCGGCGGTGTACTGCTGGTTGGAGACGGAGCAGCGGACGTAGCCCCGACGGCTGCTGTAGTACTTGGTGTGCGGGTTCTCGTCCCAGTACACCTGGCCGGGGTCGTGGGTGGCCGATCCGTCGCCGCCCGAGGTGATCGATGTGGTGACGAACTCGCTGCCCAGCAGCCGGGTCTCGGGACGCTCGAAGTCGCGGCGCAGGTCGTTGGTCCAGTTGTTGTGCACGTCGCCGGTAAGGACCACGAAGTTGTCGATACGGCGCTCCTCGACGTAGCCGAGGACCCGGTCGCGGGAGGCACGGTAGCCGTCCCAGCCGTCGTTGTAGCCGCCGTCGTCCGGGCCGGCGACGGCGTCCCAGTTGGCGAAGTAGATCTGCTGCGGGACCACGTTCCAGGTGGAGCGCGACCGGGCGAGGCTCCGCTCCAGCCAGGCGTGCTGCTCGTCGCCGAGGATGGTGGCCTTCGGATCCCACTGGTCCGGGCCGGAGACCTGCCACTTGTCGCCGTAGGGCTGGTCGGTGCGGTACTGACGGGTGTCCAGCACGCTGAAGGTCGCGGTGGCGCCGTACTCCAGGCGCCGGTACAGCGGCAGCGCCGTGTCCACCGGCTTGCGGAAGCGGCGCAGCGGCATGTGCTCCCAGTACGCCTGGTAGGCGGCGCGGCGGCGGGCGGCGAAGTGGGCGGTGGTGTCGTTGCCCTGGCCGGCGTCGTTGTTCTCCGGGCTCAGGTCGGCGTAGTTGTTGTCGGTCTCGTGGTCGTCCCAGGTGACGACGAACGGCGCGGTGGCGTGCAGCAGCCTGAGGTCGGGGTCGGTCTTGTACTGGGCGTGGCGCGCGCGGTACTCGGCGAGGGTGTTCATCTCGTCGCCGTGGTGGGTGCGCACCTTGCCGTTGACGCCGGCGGCGTACTCGTAGAGGTAGTCGCCGAGGTGGAAGACCACGTCGGGGCGCTCCTCGGCCATGTGCCGGTACGCCGTGAAGTGGCCCTGCTCCCAGTTGGCGCAGGAGGCGAAGGCGAAGTCGACCGTGGGCGAGGTGCCGGGGGCCGGGGCGGTACGGGTGCGGCCGACGGGGGAGACCGCGTCGCCGGCGCGGAAGCGGTAGTAGTACTCGTGGTGCGGACGCAGGCCGCGTACGTCGGCGTGGACGGTGTGCGCCTCCGCGGGCACGGCGTGCTCGACACCGCGCCGGACGACCTTCCGGAACCGCTCGTCGAGGGCGATCTCCCAGCTCACGGCGACGGGGCGGTTGGGCATGCCGCCGTCGTCGTCGAGCGGCTTGGGCGCCAGGCGGGTCCAGAGCACCACGCCGTCGGGGAGTGGGTCGCCGGACGCGACGCCGAGCTGGAACGGGTCGCCCGGGACACGTCCCGGCGCGGCGGAAGCGACGGGCGCGGCACCGGTGCCGAGCAGCACCGCGCCGGCGCCGGCGGCGCCCGCGATGCCGAGGAACCCCCTTCTCTTCAGCGAGTTCGGGGAGCTGGTGCGCGGCGGGGTCATCGAACCTCCAGAGGGGGGATGGCCGGACGACAACCAGGCAAACGGCAGCGGGTGAACCCCGGCTGCTGTGCTCATGGACCGCGCTTGACCGATACATGTCCAGGATCTCGGGAGGTGGCTCGGACGGAGGCTCAGCCGCTGGTCAGGGTCCCCCACTCGACGGTGCGGTCGCACCAGCGGTCCAGGAGCACGCGGTCGTGGCCGACGGCCAGCAAACCCGCGCCCGTGGACGCCCGATAGTCCTCCACCACCCGCACGAGGGCGGCGGTGGTCGAGGCGTCGAGCATCGCCGTCATCTCGTCGCAGACCAGCCAGCGCGGGCGCAGTACGAGGGCGCGGGCGAGGCAGGCGCGCTGCAACTGGCCGTCGCTGACCTCGTGCGGACGCCTGCTCAGCAGGTCCGCGGTCAGCCCCACGGTGGCGGCCAGTTCCGCGACGCGGCCGGTGACGTCCTCGCGCCGGCCGGTGGCCCTCAGCGGCTCGGCGATCAGGTCGGTGAGCGCGAGGCGGGGGTCGGCGGAGAGCCTGGCCTGCTGGAAGACGACGCCGAAGGCGGTGCGCTGTTCGCGGGGCGCCCGGTGCCGCCAGCGCCGTACGGGGGCGCCGTCGACCGTCAGGGAGCCGGCGTCGGGGTGGTGGAGCAGGGCGGCGACACGGGCGAGGGTGGACTTGCCGCAGCCGCTGGGGCCGAGCAGTCCGAGGGCCTCGCCCGGCTCCAGGGACAGGGAGACGTTCCGGAACACGGGCGCGTTCCTGGCGTATCCGGCGGTGATGGCGCGCATTTCAAGCACGGTCGGCGGCCTCCGTGAGCGCGGCGTGCGGGTGGTGGCAGGCGACGGTGGCGGCCGGCGCGCCGGCCGGCGGCGGCAGCACGGCGTCCGGCGACGGCGGTACGGCGGTCAGGGGCGGCAGCGCGTCGCAGGCGTCGGTCGCGCGGTCGCAGCGGGCGGCGAAGGCGCAGCCGTCGGGGAGGGCCCCGAGTTCCGGCGGCAGGCCGGGGATGGGGGTGAAGGCACGGTCGGGCAGGGCGTCGAGCAGTCCCCTGCTGTAGGGATGGCGGGGGCCGGGGGTGCCGAAGAAGTCGGTGGCGTCGGCGAGTTCGACGATGCGGCCCGCGTACATCACGGCGATCCGGTCGGCGATGCGTTCGGCTGCGGCGAGGTCGTGGGTGATCATCAGCAGGGCGCGGCTCCGGCCACCCGTCACGTTGTCGACATGTCGCCTCAGCTCGTCGACGGTGCGGTCCACCAGGTCCCGGTCGAGTCCGGTGGTCGGCTCGTCGGCGAGCAGCAGCGGGGCGTCGCCGACGAGGGCGAGGGCGGTGGCGGCGCGCTGGGCCAGGCCGCCGGAGAGTTCGTGCGGGTGGTGGTCGAGGTGGTCCACCGGGAAGGCGGCGCGCTCGGCGGCGGCCTCGGCGGCCTGACGCAAGGCGACTCGGCCGCGGACGTCGGTGAGTTCCGCGACCGTCTCCTCCAGCTGCGAGCGGATGGTGCGCACGGGCGTCAGGTGCGCGGCCGGGCTCTGCGGGACGAGGCCGACGAGCCGGCCCCGTACGGTGCGGGCGAAGGTCCGCTCGTCCGCGGTGAGCAGGTCGAGGTCGCCCAGGAGGGCGGCGCCGGCGGTCCGGGCGTTGCCGGGCAGCAGCCCGAGCAGGGCGGAGGCGAGGACGGACTTGCCGCAGCCGCTCTCCCCGATCAGGGCCAGGCACTCGCCGGCCGCCACGTCGAAGTGCGCGTCGGTGACGGCGGCGACACGGCGCCCGCCCGGCATGAGGAAACGCACCGACAGACCGCGTACCGACAGCACGGGGGCTCGCTCGGTCACAGCATCAGCTCCGATCGGCGGCGGGGGTTGACCCGCTCCCGCCAGGCGCCCGCGAGGCCGGCGACGGCGAGGGTGGGGACGATGATGAACAGGCCCGGGAAGAGGGTCGGCCACCACTGCCCGGCGAGCAGCGAACCCCGCGCCTCCTGGATGAGGTTGCCGAGGCTGGCGGTGTGGGTGGGCAGGCCGAGGCCGAGGAAGGACAGCGCCGACTCGTGCCACATGGCGTGCGGCACCATCAGTACGGCGGCCAGCGCGGCCTGGGGCAGCACGCCCGGCAGCAGGTGCCGTACGGCCACCCGCCACCGGGAGGCGCCGCCTGAGACGGCCGCGTCGATGTAGGGGCGCGAGCGCAGGGACAGCACCTCGGCGCGGACGATACGTGCGGTGGACAGCCAGTGGGTCAGCGCTACGGAGATCACGACCGGCCACACTCCCGGCCGGAACATCGCCACGATGAAGATGCCGAGCAGCAGGTGGGGCACGGAGGAGATGGTGTCGACGACCCGCATGACGGAGCGGTCGACCCAGCCGCCCAGCGCCCCGGCGGTGGCGCCCACGGCGGTGCCGACGACCGTCGCCGTCAGGGCCGCCGCGACCCCGACGAGCAGGGAGACGCGCAGCCCGTACACGCAGCGCAGCAGCAGGTCCCGGCCCACGTCGTCGGTGCCGAACGGGTGGGCCCAGCTGGGTGGCTGCAGCTTGGCGGCGAGGTCGACGGCCTGCTGGTCGAGCTGCGCCAGCGGTGGCACGAGCAGCACCGCGAGGACGGTCAGGGTCAGCAGTGCGGCCGAGACGCGCAGGCGCAGGGTGCGGGTGGAGCGGCGGTCGGTGCCGTGGGCCCGCCACGGCGTGCCGGCCTGCTCCGCCCCTTCCGCGTTCCCGGCGTCGGCGGCGGGGGCGGCCCGCTCGGACTGCCCGGCCCGCCCGGCCCGCCCGGTCCGCTTGGCCTTCTCGGTCTTCTCGGCCTTCTCGGCGGCGACGTCAGCCATGGGAGTCACATTTCACTGAGCTTCACCCTCGGGTCGAACAGTCCGTAGAGCAGGTCGGCGAGCAGGTTGCCGGCGAGGACCGCGGCGGTGGCGAGGACGGTCAGGGCGGCCAGCAGCGGGAAGTCGACGGCGGTGGCCGCCTCGACGGTGGCCGCGGCGATGCCCGGCCAGCTGAACACGGTCTCCACCAGCAGGGCGCCGGTGATGAGTTCGGGGACGCGGGAGCCGATCAGGGTGAGCACCGGGAGCAGACCCGAGCGCAGGGCGTGCCCGAACAGGACGGTGCCCTCACCGATGCCGCGGGCCCGCGCGCCGCGCACCGGGTCCTCCGCGAGGGCGTCGCCCACGCCCTGGCGCACGTACAGCGTGAACCAGGGCAGCTGCGAGACGGCGAGCACACCGGCGGGCAGCACGATGTGGCTCGCGACCTGTCCCGGGGTGACCTGTTCGCTGGCTGTGTCCGTCAGCCCGCCGGCCGGCAGGACATCCCACTGCAGGGCGAAGAGCCACACCGCGAGCAGCGCGATCCAGAAGACCGGCGCGGCCTCCAGGGTGTACGCGAGGGAGGTGACCGCCCGGTCCAGCATCGAGCCGGGGCGGCGGGCGGCCAGCACGCCGAGGAGCGTGCCGACCAGGACGGCGACGGCGAAGGCGACCGCGCACAGCAGCGCGGACCACACGAGGCGTTCGCCGATCACCTCGGCCACTGGCTGGCGCATGACCGGCGAGTGGCCGAGGTCTCCGGTGAGGGCGGCGGTCAGCCAGTCCCACCAGCGGACGACGAACGACTGATCCACACCGAGGTTGTCGCGCAGCCGGTCCAGGGTCTCCTGGTCGGCGCCCAGCGCGGCGGTGCCGGCGTACGCCTTGACGGGGTCGAACGGGGAGGCGGCGGCGATGGCGAAGACACCGAACGTGACGACGAGGACGACGGGGCCGGCGAACAACGCCCGCCGCCCCGCCAGTCGTGCCATCGCTCCCCAGGGCAGCCTCCGGGGCGATCGGGTCATTTCTTCGGCTGCCAGTCCTCGATGTTCCACCAGGGCCCGCTGGCGAAGCCGTGCTCGTGCGGCTCCAGCTGCGTACTCAGCCCGTCCCAGCGGTCGGCGAGGACGTAGAGGTGGTCGATGTGGGTGAGGAAGGTGTAGCCGGGGTCCTCGACCAGGGCCTGCTGGATCTCGTCGTAGGCGGCGGCGCGCTGGTCCGGGTCCTGGGTGCGGCGACCGGCGTCCAGGGCCTTGTCCACGGCCGGGTTGTCGTAACCGGCCATGTTGTTGAAGCCGTCGTTGGCGAGGGAGGAGTGCAGCAGGGTGTAGAGACCGAAGTCGGGGTCACCGACGCTGCCGAAGCCTGCCAGGACCGCGTCGTTCTTCATCCGCGGCTCGATGACCTCCCAGGTGGCGCCCTCCACCTTCACCTCGATGCCGGCCTTCTTGGCGTCGGAGGCGTAGGCGAGGGCGTGGTCCTGGCGGACCTTGTCGCCCGAGGGGTAGTACAGGGTGAAGGACGCGCGCTGTCCGTCCTTGGCGCGGATGCCGCCGGAGCCGGGCTTCCAGCCGGCCTCGCCGAGGATGCGCTTCGCCTCGGCGAGGTCGTGCGGGCGCTCGATGCCGCGCTCGTACCAGGGGTCGTCGACGGGCAGCGGTCCGTACGCGGGCCGGCCGGCGCCGTCGAGGATCTTGTCGACCATGGCCTGGCGGTCCACGGCGGCGTCCAGGGCCTGCCGGATGGCGCGGTCGCCGGTGACCTTGCCGGAGGTGGGCAGGGTGACGGCGCGGAAGTCGTAGGACTTGGCCTCGTACGTGCGCCGGCCGTCGTCCTTCTCGAAGGTGGCGGCGAGGTTGGGCGGCAGGACGGCGCCGTCGAGGTCGCCGGAGCGCAGCCGGGTGGCGCGGACGTTGTCGTCGGCGATGATCGCCATGGTGAACGACTTCACCGCGGGCTCGCCGCCCCAGTAGTGCGGGTTGGCCTTGAAGGTGAGCTTCTCGCCCTTGCTCCAGTCGGCGAGGACGTACGGGCCGGTGCCGACCGGCTCGGTGTTGAAGGTGCCGGTGTTGGGGTCCTGTCCGCCGGCGACGTGCTCGGGAACGATGGGCAGCACCGTGCGGGCGGCGAAGGCCGCGTACGGGTACTTGAGGGAGAAGACGACGGTGTCGTCGCCCTTCGCGCTGACGTCCTTGATGGCGTCCAGTTCGCTGCGGGCGGTGTTGTTGGTCTTCTCGTCGAGGACGGTGCGGTACGTGTAGACCACGTCCTGGGCCGTCAGCGGTTCGCCGTCGCTGAACTTCACGCCGTCGCGCAGGGTGTACGTGTACGTCCTGCCGCCGTCCGCGATCTTCGGCAGCGCGGTCGCGAGCGCGGGCTTCAGCTTCAGGTCGGTGTCGCGGGCGAGCAGCCCGTCGAAGATCTTGGAGTTTCCGTCCTTGCCGTAGCCGAGCAGCGGGCTGAGGGTGTCCGGCTCGGAGGCCACCCCGATCACCACGGACTCGGCCGCCTTGGCGTCACCGCCTGCTCCGCCGCCCCCGGGCGCGGAGCAGGCGGTGACGCCGGCGGCAAACGCCGCCGCGGCGGCGGCACTTCGTATCCGACGGGTTGTCATGTCTCCCCCACGCTTGTTGTTGGTGCGGGGTTATTGCACATCAGTCGCAATAGGAGCGTCAAGCCAGGTCGGGGAGCGTGCGGGGGCGCGACGAGTCGGCGGGGGGGGTCTTTCAGTGCACTTGCGCCGCGAACGCCCGGTACGCCCGGTCGTCGAACAGGACGAAACGGACCTCCGCCACCGACGTCGCGGTGCCGCGTACCGTCTCGACGGCGATACGGGCCGCGTCGTCCATCGGCCAGCGGTAGACGCCGGTGGAGATGGCCGGGAAGGCGACCGTGCGCGCGCCCAGTTCGTCGGCGACGCGAAGGGACTCGCGGTAGCAGGAGGCAAGGAGACCGGAGCGGTCCTCCGCCGGGCTGTGCACCGGGCCGACCGTGTGGATCACCCAGCGGGCGTCCAGGTTGCCCGCGGTGGTGGCGACCGCCTTGCCGGTGGGCAGGCCCCCGCCGAGGTGACCGGCGCGCAGTCGGCGGCACTCCGCGAGGATCTCGGGGCCGCCCCGCCGGTGGATGGCGCCGTCGACGCCGCCTCCGCCGAGCAGGGAGGAGTTGGCGGCGTTGACGATCGCGTCGGTGCTCTCGCGGGTGATGTCGCCCTGGACGAGGGTGATGGTGGTGGTCATGTCCGGCCCCCGGTGCGGCTCGGTTCGGTGGTCAGGTCCGGCGCAGTCTGCGCCACACGGCCTTCGCCGCGTTGTGCCCCGACATGCCGTGCACGCCGGGGCCCGGCGGGGTGGCCGACGAGCAGATGTAGACGGCCGGGTGCGGGGTGGCGTACGGGAACAGGGACAGCTTGGGGCGCAGCAGGAGCCGGAGGCCGGACACCGCGCCGGCGGCGATGTCACCGCCGACGTAGTTGGCGTTGCGGGCGGCGAGTTCGGGCGGACCCGCGGTGGCACGGGCGAGTACGCGGTCGCGGAAGCCGGGGGCGAAACGTTCCAGTTGGCGCTCGACGGCGTCGGTGAGGTCACCGGTCCAGCCGTTGGGGACGTGGCCGTACGCCCAGAAGACGTGCCTGCCCTCCGGAGCGCGGGTGGGGTCGACGACGCTGGGCTGCGTGGTGATGAGGAACGGCGCGTCGGGGGCGCGGCCCT
Organism: Streptomyces mutabilis; assembly: GCF_014649815.1. Lineage (GTDB taxonomy): Bacteria > Actinomycetota > Actinomycetes > Streptomycetales > Streptomycetaceae > Streptomyces > Streptomyces mutabilis. Next base: position 142,056 of record NZ_BMTT01000004.1, read on the forward strand.
CGCGGGAGGCCGCGTTCAGCGCGGCGCCGATCTCCGCGCTGTCGGCGCCGATCTGCACGGTGCCCGCGGTGCGGGGCTCCTCGGCTGTCCACGGGACGGGGCCGTCCAGCGCGTAGTCGATCTTGAAGACGCCGGGGCCGTACCGGTAGTCGGCGTAGTGGTTGCCGAGGCCGGCGATGCGGGCCAGGGCGGTGGGCGAGGTGTCGAAGACGTAGGCGCGGGCGGGCGGCAGGTCGTCGAGGCGCTTGACCTCGAAGTCGGTGTGTACGGTGCCGCCGAGGTCCGCGAGGTACGTGGCGAGGGCGTCCGAGATGGCCTGGGAGCCGCCGCGGGCCACGGGCCAGCCGCGGGCGTGTGCGGCGAGGGCGAAGACCAGTCCTACGGCGCCGGTGGCGAAGCCGTTGAGCGGGGCCATGACGTGCGCGACGAGGCCGGCGAAGAGGGTCTTGGCCCTGTCGTCGCGGAAGCGGCGCATCAGCCACGTCGACGGGGGCAGCCCGACCAGGCCGAACCGGGCGAGGGTGATCGGGTCGCGGGGCAGCGCGGTCAGCGGCAGGGACATGAAGTCGCGGGCGAGGGTGTCCCAGTGGGGCAGGAAGCGCTCGACCAGACGGCGGTAGGCGCCGGCGTCGCGCGCTCCGAAGGAGGCGGCCGTCTCGCCGACCGACCGGGAGAGCACGGCCGCCGAGCCGTCCGGGAAGGGGTGCGCCATGGGCAGCGGGGCGTGCAGCCACTCCAGGCCGTACCGCTCCAGGGGCAGGTCGCGGAAGGCGGGTGAGTTGATGCCGAGCGGGTGCGCGGCGGAGCACGGGTCGTGCCGGAAACCCGGCAGGGTCAGCTCCTCGGTGCGGGCGCCGCCGCCCACGGTGTCCCGGGCCTCGAAAACGGCGACCGAGAATCCGCGGCGGGCCAGCTCAACGGCAGCGGTCAGCCCGTTGGGTCCCGCACCCACCACGACCGCATCGAGCATCGACGGCACCTTCGGACCCCTTCGTCAGCCGATGGCCACTCGGGATCAGGATATGCCCGGGGTCCGACAGCCCGCGGCCTCGGGTGGGCGGCAGCGCGCCGGGTACCGCGGGCTGCCGGCGGACGGGTGCCGTGCGCGGCCCTCGGCGAAGGCGGCTTCACCCCGCTTTCCCCCCGCCCGCACGGCCCGTCGGGATCAGGCCGCCGCGGCGCGGAACCTGCTGGGGCTCTGGCCCTTGTGGCGTTTGAAGGCGGCGCTGAAGCCGAAGGCGTCGGCATAGCCGACGGACTTGGCGATCTGGGCGATGCTGAGGTCGGTGTCGGTCAGGAGCGCCTCGGCGTCGGCCATGCGGCATTCGGTGAGGTAGGCGAGGGGTGGGCGGCCCATCAGCTCGGTGAAGCGCTTGGCGAACAGCGCCCGGGAGACGCCCGCCTGATGGGCCAGCGACGCCACCGTCCAGGGCTCGGCGGGGCGGCCGTGGAAGGCCTGCAGAGCGGGGGCGAGCACCGGGTCGGCCAGGCCGCGGTACCAGCTGGGCGCGTCCGCGCCCGCCTCGTCGAACCAGTTGCGCAGCGTGCACACCAGGGCCCAGTCGAGGAGACGGTCCATCAGGGCCTGCGAACCGGCCGGGAGCCGCGCGGCGTCGGCGGCGGCCGTCTCCAGCCAGGCGCAGACCTCGACGTCCTCGTTGATCACCAGGACGGACGGCAGGGCGCGCAGGAGCCGTTCGTGCCGATGGCCCGAGGCGCGGTAGGCGCCCACGATCAGCGCGGTCGCTCCGTCCGGATCGGTGCCCCAGCGGATGCCGCCGAGTTCCTGGGCGGTGCACTCGGCGTCCGGGGGGAAGCAGGCGATCTCGTACTCGGTGTGCGGGCGGTCGAGAGTGGTGGGACCGTCCACGAGGCGGAACGGCGCGGGGCCGCGCACGATGGCCGTGTCACCCACGCTGACCGCCCGCTCGGTGCCGTCGGACAGCAGCAGGGTGCCGCCGCCGCGCAGCACGCTGACCATGGTGAGCGGCGCGCCGTCGGTGAAGCGGATGGACCAGGGTGCCGTCAGTACGGCGTGGCTGACGACCGAGCCCTCGGCCCGGATGCCGCTCAGCAGTGAACTCAGGGGATCCACGGCGCCCATTGTAGACGATCTCCTATGTTCTGGAGCGCTTCTCCCATGGATCATCTACGCGACCGCGGCTGTACTGGACTCATCACTCATCGCATCGATGGAGCCCGCATGGCGGCCCGCGTCGAGACCGGCGTCCACCGGTATCGGCGGCATCGAGACCAACCAGGAGTCACCGTGACGCAGCCCAGCAGCGACGCCCGGACAGCCCTCGTGGTCGTCGCGCACCACCGCGCCGATTCCCTCACGGCGCACACCGCCCGTCGTACCGCCGCCCGGCTCGAGGCCGCCGGGTTCCGTATCGACCTGCTCGATCTGCACGCCGAGGGGTTCGACCCGCGGATGAACGTGGCGGATCAGCCGGACTGGGGCAACCGGGAGAAGGCGTACTCGGACGAGACGCACGCCCATATGCGGCGCATTCTCGACGCCGACGTCGTCGTCGCCGTCTTCCCGGTGTACTGGCAGAGCGTGCCCGCCATCCTGAAGGGGTGGATCGACCGCGTGTGGAACTACGGGTTCGCCTACGGCCGCAGCAAGCCCCGCCTCGAGGGCAAGCGCATCCTGTGGCTGGGCCTGGCCGGGGCCACCGCCGACGACCCCGTCACGGAGGGGATGCACTCCCTCCTGGAGACCAATCTCAGTGAGGGCATCGCCTACTACTGCGGCTTCTCCCACTCGGCCGTCGGTCTGCTCCCCGACGCGGAGGAGCGCCCGCAGCGCGTCGACGCCGAGGGCAATCTGCTGGTCGGCGACGCGGTCGCGGGCGCCGAGCGCGAGGCCCAGTACGCCGACTTCGACCGTCGCGCACGGGAGTTGCTGGAGAAGTTCCTCGCCGAGGAGCCGGTGCCGGCCTGACGGCAGCCGCCCGGGCCACGGCGGCCGTCCTGACGGCGGCGGTCCGGACTACGGGATTCGCCGTGCGGAGAGAAGTACTCCCCCGGCGGTCAGGCCGCCTCGCCCGCCAGCAGGGCCACCACCCGGCGTGCGGTTGCGGCGTCGCGGGCCGCGGTGAACGGCAGGTCGTTGTCGCCCGTGATGCGGAACGGCTCGCCGGTGCGGGTCAGGTGGGTGCCGCCCGCCTCCTCCACCAGGAGCAGGCCGGCCGCGTGGTCCCAGGCGGCCTCCCAGGAGAACGCGGTGGCGTCGAGCTCACCGCGGGCCACGGCGAGGTACTCCAGGCCCGCCGAGCCGCAGGGCCGGGGTGCCACGCCCGGGGTGCGCAGGCCGAGCAGGGCGTGCTTCTGCTCGTCCGTCGTGTAGTCCGGGTGGGAGGTGGCGACCCGCAGTTCACGGCCGGGCTCGGGCGGTCCCGCGTGCAGCCGCTCGCCGTCCAGGAAGGCGCCCTGGCCCCGGATCGCCGTGGCCATCCGGTCGGGGACGGGGGCATAGGTCCACGAGGCCCGCACCACCCCGTGGTGGGCGAGCGCGACCAGGGTGCAGAAGCCCGGGTCGCCGTGCACGAACTGCCGCGTCCCGTCGACCGGGTCGACGATCCACACCGGCGCCTCGCCGTGCAGCGCCTCGTACGAGGCGGGGTTGGCGTGCACCGCCTCCTCGCCGACCACGACCGAGCCGGGCAGCAGGGCGGACAGGGCCTCGGTGAGGAACAACTCGGCCTTGCGGTCGGCGTCCGTCACCAGGTCGTGCGGGCCGGCCTTCTCGTCGACCTCGTGGGCCTCGAGCCGGCGCCGGCGCGGCATGATCTCCTGCGCGGCCGCCTTGCGGACGGCCTCCTCCACGTCGTCGGCGTGCCGGGCGAGAAACTCGTCGATGGTTTCGTTGTTCTCGATCATGACTCCATGAGAGCACGCGCCACTGACAATCCCCACCCGGGTGGTGTGCTCCGGGTGGAATCGGCACGAACAGGCGGTGCGGGGCCGTCCCGCACCTGCCGGGTCAGCGCCCGACCGCGTACCCCTGCATTCCGCGCGGGTTCGCCGCCGCCGACAGCACACCCGTCTCCGGGTCCCGCGCGACCGCGCACAGCCGGCCCTCCGACCAGGCCTCGCCGACCGTCACGTCGTGCCCGCGTCGGCGCAGTTCCTCGACGGCCTCGGCCGGCATGCGGGACTCGACGGTGACGCTGCCCGCCCGCATGCCGCGCGGGAAGAAGGAGCCGGGGAAGCTGTCGTTGTGCCAGTTCGGGGCGTCGATGGCGCCCTGGAGATCGAGGCCGCCGCGCACGTGACCGCGCAGGGCGACCGCGAGGAAGAAGTGCGTCTGCCACTGGTCCTGCTGGTCGCCGCCGGGGGTGCCGAAGGCCATGACCGGCACCCCGTCGCGCAGGGCGATGGAGGGCGTGAGCGTGGTGCGCGGCCGGCGGCCCGGCGTGAGCGAGTTGGGCAGGCCCTCCTCGAGCCAGGTCATCTGCAGCCGGGTGCCGAGCGGGAAGCCCAGTTCGGGTACGACGGGGTTGGACTGGAGCCAGCCGCCGCTGGGCGTGGCCGAGACCATGTTGCCCCAGCGGTCGACGATGTCCAGGTGGCAGGTGTCGCCACGGGTGCCTCCGTCGGCGGCGACGTCCGGTTCGCCCGGCACCGGCGACCTCGGGCTCTTGGCCACCGTCGGCTCACCGACGCCCAGGGCGTCGAAGCCCTCCCCCTCCACGGCCGCCACGCGCGCGTGCGCGCTGAGCCGCGGGACGCGTCCGCGCGGGCTGCCGGGCCGCAGTTCGAAGGACGCCTTGTCGCCGACGAGTGCCCGCCGTGCCGCGTTGTACTCGGGCGACAGCAGGTCGTCGAGCGGCACCTCGTCCGCGCCGTCCGCGTCCCCGTACCAGGCCTCCCGGTCGGCCATGGCGAGCTTGCAGCCCTCGATCAGCAGGTGGACGTAGTCGGCGGAGCCGTATCGGGGCAGTTCGGGCGGGAGCAGCGCCAGTTGCTGGAGCAGTACCGGGCCCTGGCTCCAGGGGCCGGCCTTGCACAGGGTCCAGCCGTTCCAGTCGTACGTGGCGGGAGCCTCGTAGTGCGCCGACCAGCCGGCGAGGTCGGCGGCCGTGAGGGTGCCGGTGTGGCGCACGCCGCTGGTGTCCATGGTGGGCCGGCCTGCCTGCCGTACCAGGGCCTCGGCGACGAACCCGGTGCGCCAGACCTCCCGCGCCGCGTCGATCCGCGCCTCCCGGTCCCCCGCGCCGGCGGTCTCGGCGAGCAGCCGTTGCCAGGTGGCGGCGAGGGCGGGGTTGCGGAAGGGCACGCCGGGACGGGGCGGACGGCCGTCCGGGAGGTAGATCGCGGCCGAGGACGTCCACTCCGTCTCGATGAGTTCCCGTACGGTCTCCACGGTCTCCGTCATGCGCTCCACGGGCGGGTGCCCGTGTTCGGCGTATCCGATGGCGTACTTCAGGACCTCGGCCAGTGTCTTGGTGCCGTGGTCGCGCAGCAGGAGCAGCCAGGCGTCGAAGGCGCCGGGGACGGCGGCGGCGAGCGGGCCGGTGCCGGGGACGAGGTCGAGGCCGAGTCCCTTGTAGTGCGCGACGGTCGCCCCGGCCGGTGCCACGCCCTGCCCGCACAGCACGCGCACCTCGCCGCCCGCCGGGGCGAGCAGGATCGGTACCTCCCCGGCGGGTCCGTTCAGGTGCGGCTCGACGACGTGCAGCACGAAGGCACCCGCCACGGCGGCGTCGTAGGCGTTGCCTCCGTCCTCCAGCACCGCCATGGCCGACTGCGAGGCCAGCCAGTGGGTGGAGGAGACCATGCCGAAGGTGCCCTGGAGGGTGGGACGGGTCGTGAACACAGGGCCTCTCACCTCGTTGTTTACGTGTCGCGGCCCAGGGGGTGGGCACTCAGGACGGGTCCCGGGGAGGATCTGGGGAGTTTGCACCAGCGGCCTCCTTCTCCCGCTCCCCCAGAAGGCTATCGCCCGCCCTGCGCCCCTTCTTCCCCCGGCCTCCGGCATGAAGTGGGCGTAGTGGTCGGGGGTGATGGTCGGCGACGAGTGCCCCAACCACTTGGCGAGGGTCACGACCGACTCGTCTGCCTCGAGGACGAGGGACGCGTACGTGTGCCTCAGCACGTGGAGACCGTTGGCACGTCCGGGATCACGCTTCTTCCAGCGCTCTACCGCTTCGACGTGGCGCCGGGCGCCGTCCTCGGATTGGCTACCGAGGGTCCCGCACTTCGGCGACGTCGGCCATGCGGTCCAAGGCGCGCTGCATGTAGCGCTTCCAAAAAGGCTTGAACGGCCCGCGGAGGATCCATCGACGTCCGGGGCGGGGTTTGAACTCGTAGGTCCACCGGATGATCGAGCCGCCACCATCGGGAAGGAACGAGAACTCGCCGCGCACGCCCTGCGCCATGGCGCTGAGCACGTTGGTGAACTCGGTGAGTTCGTAGGCGAATCCGTGCGGTGCCGTGTACTCGGTCAGTCGCTCCGTGACGTGGGATCCGTCGGTGAAGTGCGGCTCGCGTGCCACGCCGACGTGATCCCATGCGTCATGCTGCTTCTCGACGTGGCTGATGCCGGGGAAGAAGCGGTCCGCTGTGAAAACCAGGGAGAGATCGATCGGTGCGATGACGGCGAATGCGGTCTCGGGGGGTACTGACGTCCTCGCGAACACGGTGATGGGCACGATCTGGTCGGTGTGTGTGATCAGCATGTCCAGGCTCCGTCGATGCCGCGGCTGGCGCCGGTGATGAAGATGACCTTGTCGGTCAGCAGCCCGACGGGCGTGCTGTCGGTGGTGTTCGCCATGACCGACAGCATGTTGTCGGCGGCCGGCCGGATACAGGTACAGGCAGTACCAGGCTCAAGCCGCCCGGTGGCGCGCACACTGTGCGTATGGACAAGCACGAACTCGGGGCATTCCTGCGCAGCCGGCGTGAGCGGCTCCGCCCGCAGGACGTCGGCTTCCCCACCGGACCACGCCGTCGCACGCCAGGTCTTCGCCGCGAGGAATTGGCAGTCCTCGCCCACATCTCCACCGAGTACTACATCCGCCTCGAGCAGGGCAGGGCACCGCGCCCCTCGGGTGACGTCCTGGCCGCGATCGCCAGCGCGCTACGGCTCACCGACGCAGAGTCCGACCACCTTCACGTCCTCGCGGGTACGGCGCCGAACCGCACCCGACTGCACCGGCGCGACGTCCGCCCCAGCATCCTCGCGCTGCTCGAGCGGCTGCCCCACACGGCCGGCATCGTGACGTCCGCCGTGTTCGAGGTCCTCGCGTGGAACAGCCTCGCGGCGACGCTCATGGAAGACTTCACCCCGCTCGGCCCGAAGGACCGCAACCTCGCACGCCGGGTCTTCCTCGGCGCGAGCTCCACCGGTGGGCCACCGTACGGGGCCTCCGACGCCGCCGGATTCCGGCTGAATGTCGTGACGCAGCTCCGCGTCGCCCTCGCCCGCTACCCGGAGGATCCCGTGGTGAACGGCCTCGTCGACGAACTCCACGACGGCAGCGCTGACTTCGTCCGCCTCTGGGAACGCCACGACATTCAACCACCGCCCACGCTCACCAAAACCTTCCGCCACCCGGCCGTCGGTGAGGTCACGGTCGACTGCGACACCCTCATCCTCGCCGACCACGACCAGTGCCTCGTGCTCTACAGCGCACCACCGGGATCCCCCAGTGCCGAAGCCCTGACCCTGCTGCACGTCCTGGGAACAGAGGCCGGCCAGTACGCGCCGTGAACGCCACAGCTGGCCACCGCACGCCCTGTCACGGACAGGGCGGCACGTCGCCCCGGTCGTCGGGGGTCCACTCGTCCGGCACCGCTACCGGGGGGTTCCGTACTCGACCTTCCGTGGGCAGTGTGCGCTGCCCCCGGGTCGATGAGGCGTTCGGCCCGATGGCGCTGCCGGTCCCGCTCAGCCGTCGGCACGATCATGACCTGAGGGCGAAGTGAGGCCCGCCCCAACCGGTGGCGGCCACTACCTGCCGAGCGATGCCAACGACGAGGGAAGTCACCGGCACACCCTGGTCGTGCCGAGCGCCGGGACCGGTCGGTGCCGGCTCGGTCTACCGGTTTACGGCTTCGCGAGAGGCGATGCGGTTCGTCCGAGCGACCGCTCGGCCCACCGCGTTGCGCACCGCGAGGCCCGGCCGGGTGCGGGGCACCATGAGCCTGGAGAGCAGACCGACGCGTCGCTGCCGCGGACCTACCTCACGGCGGAGCCGCGACTCGTAGGCGGCGAAGGCGCGAGCGTGATCACCGGGATGGGCGGCGAGCTCCTCTGCGAGGGCGTGCGCGCCCGCCATCGCCATGCTGGACCCGTCGCCCAGCAGGGCTGTCGCCGCCGCCGCGTCCCCGAGCAGTACGACCCGTCCGCGGGACCACGAGGGCACCCGGACGGTGGTCAGGGGGTCGAAGAACGGCGCCGGGTGGTCGAGGAACGCCGCCACGAATTCCGGTGCCCGCCACCGCACGTCGGCGTAGGCGTCGGCCACGGTCCGCTTGTGCAGGGCGATGTTCTTGCGGTCGTGGGGCGTCGGCTGCACGGCCCGGAAAGTGAAGATCGCGAGCGGAGTGGTCCGCGAGGGGTGGACGACCAGCATCCGATTCGGCACGGTCAGCATCGTCATCTCGCTCGGGTCCTCGATGGCCTCGGGTTCCAGCGGCACGGTCGCGCCGTACAGGCCCAGATCGCTCGCGAACTGCCGCTCGGGTCCGAATACCAGGCGCCGTACGGTGGAGTGCATCCCGTCGGCACCGACTACCAAGTCGAAGCGCCGTGGCGCGGACCGCCGGAAGGTGACGTCTACACCACCTCCGTCCTGCTCAAGAGCGGTGACCGTGTCGTTGAACACGAACTCGGCCTCGGTCCGCGCCGACCGGTGGAGCACCTCGGACAGGTCGGCTCGGGTCACCTCGACCGTCGGCGCCTCGTCCGATGCGAGCGGGATCTGCAGGATGCGCCTGCCGCCGGGGTCGAGCAAGGTCAGTGACCGATTGCGGGTGGCGAGCCCGCGGAGTTGCGGAAGGATGCCCATGCGGTCGGCGACCGGGATCGCGGGCCCCTTCACGACGATCGCACTACCACCGGAGCGCAGCTGCCGGGCATGTTCGACGACCGTCGGCCGGTACCCGTTCCGGGAGAGCCAGTACGCGAGTGCGGGCCCTGCGATTCCGGCACCGACTATCAGCACTTCGGGCTTCTTCATGACGATGACCTCTCGGAGAGTCGATGAGCAGGTCCCGGCGAGTGCCGGGGCCGGGTATCAGGGCGCGGCGGCGCGGGGCAGCGACATCGGACCTAGGTACGAAAAATCTCGTACCTCAGTGGAGCACATCCTCAGGTACGATTCAAGTCATACCTGAAGGGGGTGCCGCGTGACCGGGAAGAACCTGGCCGGCCCGAAGACCGACGTGCTCGATCTGGGTGCGGTGTTCCGCGCCCTCGCCGACGAGCACCGTCGTTCGGTGATGACGCAGTTGGCCGCCGACCACAGCGACAACGAGCGGGGCTGCAACTCGTTCGATCTCCCGATCTCGAAGCAGACCCAGACTCACCACTTCCGCGTCCTGCGCGAGGCAGGTCTCATTGACGAGATCGACTACGGCAACCGCAAGGGAATCCGACTACGACGCGCGGACATCGAGAAGAGATTCCCCGGACTGCTCGCGCTCCTGGAGGCAGAGCCCTCGGGGGGACCGCTCGTCGCTGAGCGCGGCTGAGTACACCGGAGGGGAGTCCGAGTCAGCCCTGAGCCACGCGCTCAACCGACAGCTCGCGCCCGGCCCGCAGGTAGCCGAGCACGATGCGGGCACAGAGGGGATCGGCGCCACACTGGCCACCCGATATCCGGAGCGGAGCACGCGGCGGCGCCGACTGAGCGTGGACCGGCAAACCCTTCCCGCCCATCGACCGGATCGCCGCTGACCGACCGCACCACTCCGCTCGCGGTGTCACTGACCGGCCGACACCGCAACGGCGTCATCCAGCGCCTGCCCCTGCTCGACAAGGATCTGGCAGTCGCCGGCCCCCCGCCTGATCCGGCCAGTGGCCGACTCCGCGCTCTACTCGGGCCTGCCTTCGTTGGTCAGACTGCGGTATCGAGGTGGCCGGGGGCGGGAGGCAGGTATGGCGGCTCGGCGTGGACGAGGTGCGGCTGCGCGAAAGCGGAGGGTGGCCCGGCTGAAGCGGGCGTCGGTGTGCGGGGCCATCGCCATAGCTCTCCTGGTGATGTTCTGGTCGGTGGTCTGGCCCTACGTCACCGGGGCACTGCTGCTGAGCGGCGTGGTAGCGGCCGCTTGGTGGCTATGGCGCACTGACCGGCTGGTACGCCAGAGGGACCACCTGTGGCGTCAGGCCGATCTGATCAATGCCGGTCGACGGACGCTGCCCGAGGTTGACGCGATGACCGGTACGGAGTTCGAGGAACTGGTCGCGAGCCTTTGCCGACGGGACGGGTGCGTCGAGGTACGCCGGGTGGGCGGCGCGAACGACAACGGGGCCGATGTCCTCGGCCGTCTTCCGGACGGCCGCAGCATGGTGATTCAGTGCAAGCGATACGCACCGACCAGCACGATTGCGAGCCGCGAACTGCGTGATCTGCTGGGAGCCCGGGTGCATTTCGGCGCCGATCTGGCCGTCTTCGTGACGACCACCCGGTTCAGCCGTCCGTCGGAGAAGTTCGCGGTACAGCACGGGATCCTCGCCATACACCGTGACCACCTCGGCGCGTGGAACGGGGGAGCCTCCTTGATGTCGCTCGCGGACATCAACGGTGCCGGCCAGGGGGACGCCCGGCACCGGACACGCTGGAAGCAGGCATACAGCAAGTAGGCCGCCGTAAGGGCAGGGAAGCGGGACCGCTCCCGGCTCAGGTCCGACTCGTGCCGTACACCCTCCAAGCCGGCCAGCGGATGGCTTCCCCTTCCTCGTGTCCGCCGCTCAGCAGATCCCGTCGGTGCAGGGCCAGCCGCAGATGGTGTGCCGCATCGATCTCTTCCTCCGGCCCGCGATCGGGCAGTATGGCGTTATGGGACGACGTCCTGCCGTCGTGTACTCCTCAGCCCGACAGGTCCAACAGGCGTTGCATCAGCTGCTGCTCCTTGTCCGCGGCCTCGCGGACGATCTTCGACGCGCTGTTGAGGGATCCCCGGGAAGACGAAGCACCCGCCTCGTTCACGAGTGCGGCCACTTCGGTCCACTTCTTCGACACCTCGCGGTAGGCGTCCGAGGTCTCGTGGAATTCATCGATCCCGGTGATCTCGGCCGTCTCCGCGAGGAATTCCGCCCACATCTTGCGGAACAGGCCCCCGCCCGTTCCTGCGTCCTCCATGATCGTGCTGATCTCCGAGAGGCCGTCGGCGGGCGAATCGAGGTCGTCCAGCCACTGCGGCATCAGGTCGGCGACTTTGTGCATGCCCTTGTACCCGAAATTGGAAATCGGCGGATCGAGGAAGGTCTCCGCCGCTGTTCTGATGCCGTTGAGCGCCGCTCTTTCCAGGTCGGGGAGGCCGGCCTTCGGAAGGTCGAGGGTGAAGGCGCGGTTGCGTGAACTCATCGGACCGCGGGGATTTCGCGCGGTCGCGAGGGATTCGCCGGAGGCCCATTGCAGGCCGAGTGGCTGGGTCTCGACCAAGGCGAAACGGTCGTCGTCATATCCGACGCAGGCGACATAGTGTGCCGCGAACCGGAAGGCGTCGGTGGAGTAGTCGAGGCAGTAGCGGTCGAGCTTGAGTCCGACAAGGGTACCGGAGTCAAGCTCGGCCAGCAGATGGTCCCGCGCCCGCTTCGCCGATGACGTCTCGTAAACGGACAGCCTCAGTTCCAGCGCGTCCGCGAGATTGTCCGTCAGCGTGTCGGGCTTGATGCGGCCGCCGACGAACGGCGTCGGCATCTGCTTCGTCCGCCAGTAGATGAAGGACAGGCCACCGGCGAGCCCGAAGACGAACGACTCCGACAAGTCGACCTCTCGCTGCCGCAACAGATTCACGAGCGTGGTCGACTCGCAATGCCGGCCGACGTACGGCTCTGCTTCCAATAGCGACACCTTTACACGCCCCCCTTCCATCGCGAAGAGCGTAGCGCAACCCTCAGAAGTTCGATTGCGGACACCAAGATCAATAGAGTTCACCCGCTCACATCGGCGACACGTCGCAGCATTCTTCGCCACCAGCGGGTTCGCCCCCATCGAACGGGCCCTGACGGACACTGCCTGGCCCTGCTGCAAGATCTTCGCCTGGCAGCAGCCCATGGACGACCGAAGCGCAACCGGCAAGCTCACCCGCGACTACCGACTGGAGATCACGGCAAGGTCGAACGCTCCAACCGGATCCTGCTCGATGAATGGGCCGATCTGTCGTCCTACACCGGCAACACCGACCGGGCTGTGGGACGTGCGAGGGCCCTGATGGTCACCGAAGTAGCTCTGGCTTCGCCTGACTGGGCTACCGAGCCATCCTGTGCCGGGGCGCAGGAACGGGAATACGGCTTGGTCGCGATCGCGTTGCCGCTTCCGCGGTGGACAGTCGTCGGTGTCCGTGGCCGAGGACGTTGTGGCTGTTCGGGGGCCATGCCTGAGCTGCGCTGCGGCTGGTGGCCGGCCGTTACGGTGTGGGGCGGTCTCGTCGGGCACCGTGCAGGACTCCAGGTACGACGCGGTGGGCCGTGGCCCGGCCCGAGGGGAGGCTGAGAAGGTGACCATTCGTCAGTTCGAGTACGCCCTGGCTGTGGCGGAGGCAGGCTCGGTAACGGCGGCGGCGGAGTCGTTACGTGTTGCCCAGCCATCGGTGTCCCAGCAGATTCGCGGCCTGGAGCGGGAACTCGGTGTAACGCTGTTCGCCCGAACGTCGGCCGGGCTGGTGCCCACCGCGGTCGGTCGCGCATTCCTGCGGGACGCGGAGGTCGCGGTGAGGGCGGCGCGGCGGGCGAGGGCGACAGCACGGGCCGGTGCCGATGAGCTGGAGGGCGAACTGGTGGTCGCGGCGCAGATGGGACTGGGCACCCGGCAGCTGCCGGGCGCGCTGAGCGCGTTGCGCCGCCGTTTCCCGCGGCTGGAAATCACTGTGTTCGAGGAGGCGAATCCCGCCGAGCTGGAGCGGCTGGCCCGCCGGGGCGTGGTGGACCTCGGCCTGATGGGCGGGCCGTGCAAGGACGGCCTTTACGAGGGCCACCACCTCGGCGACGAGGAGTTCGTCGTGGTGCTGGGTTTCGAGCGGGCGCGGCTCGCCGCGGACCGGGTCGAACTGCGCGAAGTGGCGCGGGAGCCGTGGATCAGGTTCGACCACGGCAGCGCGCTCGACGGAGTGCTGCGGGACGTCTTGCGGGACAACGGACTGGCCCCGACCACGGTCGCCCGCGTCTCCCAGACGGCGACGGCGGTGCGCTGGGCCGCCCACGGGCTGGGGGTGACTCTCGTACCGGCCTCCGCGGTACCTCCTGGGTTCGAGCACCTCACGCGTCCCGTCCTTCCCGCCGTTTCCATGCCCACCGTCGCTGCGGTCCGGCCCGGCGCGGGCCCGGCGGAGATGGCCCTGCTCGGCTTCCTGCGTGAAGAGACCTGGCACTACACCGAATTCTCCGCCAACAGGTCAGGGCTTACTCACAACTGGGTGGCGCCTCCGTCCACTGCCAACTCGGCGCCCGTGGTGTAAGTGGCGTCGAAGGCCAGGAACGCCACGGCCCTGGCGACTTCCTCCGGAGCCCCGAAACGGTGCATGGGGTTATCCGCGACCCGTTCCGCCTTGAACTGATCCGCGGCCTCTTTGGTCATCGTGTTCTCCAAGATCCCCGTGTCGACCGGGCCGGGGCTGACCGCATTGACGCGGATCTCGCGTGGAAGGAGCTCGCGGGAGAGACTGCGGGCCATGGAGCGCAGCGCTGCCTTACTGGCCGCATAGACGCTGGACTCCAGCAAGCCCATGGCGTTGGCGACCGAGGTCGTCAGGACGACGCCGGCGCCCGTGCTCAGCAGCGGGGCGAGCTTCTGCACCGTGAAGAAGGCACCCTTGACGTTGATCGCGAACGATTCATCAAACATCTCCTCGGTCGTCGACACGAAGGGCGTGGGGATGGTGACACCCGCGTTGGCGAACAAGGCGTCCACCGTTCCGAGTTCGCCCCGTACGTAAGCAGCCAGAGCGTCCAGGTCGGCCAGCGAGGCCACGTCGCTCCGGAAAGCCAGCGCGTTCTTGCCGAGGCGCTCCCTGGCGGCGTCGAGGGTGCTCTGGGAACGGCCGGATATCACCACGCGTGCCCCGGCGTCCACCAGCAGCTTCGCCGTCGCGAAACCTATGCCGCTGCTGCCGCCCGTGATCACTACGTTCTTGCCGCTGTATGTCTCGTTCATTTCCAGGATCCCTACTTCTTCGATTCCCCGTCCAGTCCTTCCCCACTGCCTCGGCGTCAGCCCACGGGGAACTCGCCGCCGTCCACCGTGAGAGTTCTTCCGGTCAGCCAGCTCGCTCGGCCCGATGCAAGGAACAACACCGCGTCCGCGATGTCGTCGGGCCGGCCATCGCGCCCCATCGGAGGGGTGGTGTCCTCCTGGTCCGCCCCCTCGTCAAGGCTCATGTGCTGTTCCCGCGTTGCCTCGCCGCCGGGGGTGGCGATCCTGCCGGGGGACACCGCGTTGACCCGGACCCCGGACGGAGCCAGCTCCAGAGCCAGTCCCCTGCTGTAATTCTGCAGCGCCGCCTTCGCCGCCGTGTAGTGCAAGAAGGCCGGTGCAGAGGTGGGAACGGCGGCCGAGGAGACGTGCACGACCGCACCCGAACCCCGCTCCCGCATCCCCGGAGTCAGCAGCGAGTCCAGCCGCACCGACGCCAGGTAGTTCAGATCCAGCTGGTCCTGCCACTCCTCGTCGGGGATGGCCAAGGCGCTCCTGAAGGGCCGCGCTCCACCTGCGTTGTTGACCAGAACGTCCACCCCACCGAGGGCCTCCTGCGCGGCCTCGGCGACTGCCTTCACTCCGGCCTGCGTCCGCACATCGGCCTCCACGAAGGCCACACCCTCCGGCACCGTGCTCGCCCGCGACCTGGCGGTAGTGAGCACCTCGGCGCCCGCGTCCAGGAACTGGCGCACGACAGCCGCGCCGATTCCGCGCGAACCGCCCGTGACCAAGACTCGCTTTCCTGCGAATTCTTGCACCCTTGAATCAAAATTGGCTGTGGTCATGCCGCTTGCCCTCTCAAATGCGAATCGGTCATTCGACTTCAAAGGGAGACAAGTACGGGGGCTCTGATACTGGGGCCGGGTACGCATCTTGCCTCGTCGAGAGGTTTCACCGTAGAGCCGGAAAGGAATGGGAGGCAAAGACGAAAAATGAGCACATGCTATAGGGGTTGCCTATAGGCAGGCCTTGACGGTGCGACTGGCCTCGCTGGGGCGGGGGTCTGCGATCCTCCACATCGCCGGGCCGGAGAGGTAGGGAACCCCACAGCCGGCGCCCCAGGCCGCTGTGAGCAGACGGACGCCGATGGAGGCGGGCCGGCTCATGCCACCGGAGCGTGCCCGAACCCGCCGGAGGCATGTCGAAGACCACCTTCGGCTTCGGTAAGGCCTCGAGTATCTCTTCGAGCCGGACGTTCTCGTCGAGGTCGAAGCAACCGCGCCCTCAGCTGAACTCTCAGTCGGTTACCTCTTGGACTCCTGCCAGGAGTGTGCGCGGTTGGCAGTGAAGCGTCTCCCAACCTCAGCCTCCACAGGACAGCACGCCGGCACACCGTGGGTGGCGGTCGAGCACTGTCTGCTCCACCCAGGGCGGCGGGCAGCCTGCCGACCGCCGCTGGGTGGACGGCCACGAGATCGTCCCCGTGCGGAATCACGACTCCGTGGATGCGCGGGCGGCGCAAGCCGTGCAGCCAGGAGATCGTTCGCCAGCGCGAAACCCGCGCTGCGGCCAATCCTCGGCACCGTGTCAGCTGTGTCGAGGTCGACGGCGACAGGCGGAGCGAGCAGTCTCCGCGGAGCCACCCCGCCTCGCCGTCCCAGGGGCCTTCAGTGCTGTCAGAGGGACCTACGAGGACTTCCCGCCGCCTAACGCGACAAGCTCCCCAGTCGGCGGCAGACAAGTCGGCTGTACGCCGGGCCTGTTTCCCACAAGGAGGCAGTCGGACAGCATGTCGGCATCATTCCCCCTCCAGTTCCCTCGGGGCCGCATCGCCCGTTACGGACGGGCATTAAGGTGCAATCCAAAAGATGTACGCATCTGTCCGAACGCAGAGCAGCAGGCTCAGGACACGTACAGCGCACTGGAAGGAAACGAAGCCGTGCATGGCGAGTACAAAGTGCCCGGCGGCAAGCTGGTCGTCGTGGATCTGGATGTCGAGGACGGTGTCCTGCGCAACGTACGAGTCGCCGGGGATTTCTTCCTGGAGCCGGACGAAGCGATCCTCTCGATCAACACAGCCCTTGAGGGTTCACCCTCATCGACGGACGCCGCAGGGCTGGCTGCCCGGATCACGGCGGCGCTGCCGGAGTCGACCGTGATGTTCGGGCTGACGGCAGAGGGGGTCGGCATCGCCGTCCGGCGTGCTCTGGCCCACGCGACCGAGTGGAGCGACTACGACTGGCAGCTGGTGCACATGGAGCCGCAGGCACCGGCCCTGCACATGGCGCTGGACGAGGTGATCACCGCCGAGGTGGCCGCCGGGCGGCGAGCCCCGACCCTACGGGTATGGGAGTGGGCCTCGCCTTCAGTGGTGATCGGCAGCTTCCAGTCCCTGCGGAACGAGGTGGACCCCGAAGGGGCCGCGAAGCACGGGATGACCGTGGTTCGCCGTATTTCCGGTGGTGGGGCCATGTTCGTAGAGCCCATGAGTACGATCACGTACTCCCTGTCCGTGCCGGAGTCCCTGGTCTCGGGCCTCTCTTTCGCAGACAGCTACGCCTACCTCGACGACTGGGTGCTCGGCGCACTCGGCGACATGGGCATCAAGGCCTGGTACCAGCCCCTGAACGACATCGCCACCGAGGCCGGCAAGATCGCCGGTGCGGCCCAGAAGCGTGTGGTCGGCCCTGATGGCGGCCCTGGAGCCGTCCTCCATCACGTGACGATGTCCTACGACATCGACGCCGACAAGATGCTGGAGGTGCTGCGCATCGGGCGGGAGAAGATGTCCGACAAGGGCACCAAGAGCGCCAAGAAGCGCGTCGACCCGCTCCGCCGGCAGACGGGCCTCGCGCGGGAGCAGGTCATCGAGAACATGGTCGCCTCCTTCCGCAACCGCTACGGACTGACCACCGGCGAAGTCACAGCGGAGGAGATGACCCGCGCGGAGGAACTGGTGCGGACGAAGTTCTCGACCGAGCAGTGGACCGCGCGCGTGCCGTGAGCGCCGCGCCCTGCCGGGTACCGCCTCGCACCCGGCAGGGCGAGCAGGCCCCTGCCCGTGATCAAGCCGGCTCGTAGCGTCGTCCCGGTCCGACCTTCGTGGAGCCCGGCAACCCGATCACCTACTCGCTGTCGGTGCCGGACGCGCTGGTGCAGGGGCTCTCCTTCCAGGACAGCTACGCCTACCTCGACGACTGAGTGCTCGACGCGCTCGGCGAGCTGGGGATCCGCGCCTGGTACCAGCCGCTGAACGACATCGCCACCGACCAGGGCGAGGTCGCGGGCGCCGCGCAGAAGCGCGTCGTCGGTCCCGGTGGCGGCCCCGGTGCCGTGCTGCACCACGTGACCATGTCCTACGACATCGACGCCGACAAGATGCTGGAGGTGCTGCGCATCGGGCGGGAGAAGATGTTCCGACAAGGGCACCAAGTGCCCGAGGAAGCGGGTGGATCCGCTGCGCCGGCAGGCGGGGTTGCCGCGCGAGGCCGTGATCGAGCGGATGATCACGTCGTTCGGCGGCCGGTACGGGCTCACCCACGGCAAGGTGACCGACGAGGAGCTGGCGCGGGCCCGGGAGCCGGCGCGCACCGAGTTCGGGTCCGCGGAGTGGACGGCGCGGGTGCCGTGAGCGGACGGAGGACCGGGGGTGCGCATCAGCGCCGCCGCGCCTCCACCAGCCCCGACTCGTAGGCGAAGAGCACCAGTTGCGCCCGGTCCCGAGCGCCGAGCTTGGTCATCGCCCCGGCTGACGTGCGTCTTGGCGGTCAGCGGGCTGATCACCATGTTGCTGCTCCCGTTCGCCACCGGCAGCGGGGCTCGGCGGGCACGGGCGGACGGGTGACGGTGACGGCCGTCCGGCCGTGAGACCTGACGCGGACGCACCGGCGCACCGGCGCACCGGTATGTCTGCGTCACCGGGCGGCCACGCACCGAGTTCGCCCTTCCGCCCCACAGGGACTCGTGTGACACTGGCGTCCCGTCCGCAGTGCGGACCCCCTCCGCACCGTCCCCCACGAGAAGTGCGCCGTGCGTTCTCTTCCCCTGCCGCTCGCCCTGACCGCGCGTCTGGCGCCGGTCGCCGTGCTCGCCACGGCGGGCTGGGCACTGTCGTCCGGGCCGGACACGACACCGGCCGCCAAGGACGAGACGCCGCCCGACACCACGAACCGGCCCGCCTCCGCCCCGGCGACCGAGGCGGTGACGAAGACGTACGCCACCGCCCCGGCGCCCTGCGAGAGCCTGGCCGAGAAGACGGTCACCTCGCTGGTGCCGGGTGCGGAAGAGGCCGGCAAGGAGATCCCGTCGACGGACACCGAGGTGCGCCGCACCTGTTCCTGGAACGCGCTCAAGGGCTACGACTACCGCTGGCTCGACGTCTCCTACGAGGTGATGAAGTCGGACGAGGCGGCGAAGAAGTCGTACGCGGAACGGGTGGCCGACCGGAGCGGCGGCGGCGAGATCCCCGGACTCGGCGACGCCGCGTACTCCGTCGTGAACCTCACCACCGAGGACGAGCAGCAGACGCGCGAGGGCACCGTGCTGGTCCGCGCCGCCAACGCCCTGGTGGTGATCACCTACAACGGCAGTGACTTCGAGTCGAAGAAGGCGCCGAGTACGGAAGAGATCAACAAGGGTGCCATCAAGGCGGCCAAGGAGGCGGTGACCGCCCTGGAGGACGGTCAGGGCTGAGCCGGTCCGGCAGCCGTGCGGGGCCGGGTCGCTGGCAGCAGCATCAGCGCCAGGTACAGCACCATCGAGGTGCCGAGGCCCACCGCCCAGCCGTAGTCGGCCAGCGGTTCGAGGAAGGGCACGGGGCGGCCGTCGATCAGCGGGTGGAAGTCGGCGCCGCCGATGGCCAGGACCCCTCCGACGGCGAAGGCGAGGACCGCCCGCCAGTTCCAGCCGCCGCCGTACCAGTAGCGTCCGCCGGGGCGGTACAGGTCGACGAGGTCCAGTCGGGCGCGGCGCAGGATCCAGTAGTCCGCGATGAGGATGCCGGCGACCGTGCCGAGCAGTCCGCCGACCAGGCCGAGCCAGGTGAAGATGTAGCCCTCGGGGTCGGAGTACAGCTTCCACGGGAAGATCAGCACGGCGAGGACGCAGGTGACGATCGCGCCGGCCCGGAAGCTGACCTTGCGCGGCGCGACGTTGGAGAAGTCGAAGGCCGGTGAGACCAGGTTGGCCGCGATGTTCACGGACAGCGTCGCCACCAGGACGGTGACGAGGGCGAAGAGCAGCCCGACCACGTTGTCCGTCTTCGCGGCGAGCTTCACCGGGTCCCAGATCGGCTCCCCGTACACCGCCTGCGAGCCGGAGGTGACCATCACGGACAGGAAGGCGAACAGTGTCATGGTGGTCGGCAGGCCGAGGGCCTGCCCGCGGGTCTGGGCCTTCTGGCTCCTGCCGTAGCGGGTGAAGTCGGGGATGTTGAGCGACAGCGTGGACCAGAAGCCGATCATGCCCATGAGGGAGGGCCAGAACAGCGCCCAGAAGTCCGCTCCCCAGCCGAGCTTCGACGGCTGGTCGAAGAGCGGGCCGAAGCCGCCCGCCTTGTCGGTCATCCACCACAGCATCACGAACGCGCCGACCAGGACGAAGGGCGCCGCCCAGTTCTCGAAGCGGCGGATCGTCTCCATGCCCCGGTAGATGATGACGACCTGGATCGCCCAGAAGATCGCGAACGACAGCCACATGGTCCAGGGGTGACCGCCGAAGTGCCCCGCGTCCGTCCAGCCGTCGCCGATCAGCTTGCCGGCCAGGAAGTAGATCGCCTCGCCGCCGATCCAGGTCTGGATGCCGAACCAGCCGCAGGCCACCAGCGCCCGCACCACCGCGGGCAGGTTGGCGCCGCGGATACCGAAGGAGGCTCGGGCGAACACCGGGAACGGGATGCCGTACTTGGGGCCCGCGTGCCCGGTGAGCAGCATCGGCACGAGCACGATCACGTTGGCCAGGGCGATGGTGAACACCGCCTGCTTCCAGTCCATGCCGACGGCGATGAGGCCGGAGGCCAGGGTCCAGGAGGCCGTGTTGTGGGCCATGCCGACCCACAGGGCGGAGAAGTTGTACGTGGTCCAGGTGCGCTTGTCCACGGGGACCGGCAGCAGGTCCTCGTTGGCGTAGGGGCCGCTCGGCGGCGGGGAGCCGGGGGCGAGCTCCACGCGCCCGTCGGGGAGGGTGACTTGGGCGGACGGCGGTATCGCCGTGGGCGCGGTGTCGGTCATGGGCAGGCCAATCGTGCGGTGGGACGGGAGAGGCCGTGCGGGCGGTGCGCGGGTGCGCCCTGGGCCCCCTTCCCCGAGGACGGGAAAGGGGGAAGGGAGGAGTCAGCCGTTGACGGCCGGGATGATCTTCGTGCCGTAGGCGTCGATCACGGCTTCCTGCGCGTCGTGCATGTCGTAGAGCGCGAACTGGTCGACGCCGAGGGCGCGCAGGGCTTTGAGCTTCTCGACGTGCTTCCCGGCCGGCCCGATCAGGCAGAACCGGTCGACGATCTCGTCCGGCACGAACCGGGTGTCCGGGTTGCCGCTGCGCCCGTGGTGGGCGTAGTCGTAACCCTCGCGGGCCTTGATGTAGTCGGTGAGTTCGTCGGGGACCGCGCCGGTGTGGGCGCCGTACTTGTCGACGAGGTCGGCGACGTGGTTGCCGACCATGCCGCCGAACCAGCGGCACTGCTCGCGCGCGTGGGCGAGCGCCTCGGGCGAGTCGTCGGCGGTGACGTAGGCCGGGGCGGCGACACAGATCGTCACCTCGTCCGGGTTCCGTCCGGCGGCCACGGCGGCGTCCTTGACGGCCTTGACCATGTACTGGGTCAGGTAGAGGTCGGCGAGCTGGAGGATGAAGCCGTCCGCCTCCTGGCCCGTCATCTTCAGGGCCTTCGGGCCGTACGCCGCCATCCACACGGGGACTTCGGCGCCCGGTTTGATCCAGGGGAACCGGACGGCGGTGCCGGCGCCGAGGTCGGCCTCCTCTCCCCTGCCCAGCGCCCGGATGACGTGCATGGCCTCGCTGATGCGGGCCAGGGTGTTGGGTTTGCGGCCGGCGACGCGCATCGCTGAGTCGCCGCGTCCGATGCCGCAGACGGTGCGGTTGCCGAACATGTCGTTGAGGGTGGCGAAGGTGGAGGCGGTCACCTCCCAGGTGCGGGTGCCCGGGTTGGTGACCATCGGGCCGACGATGAGCCGCTCGGTGTGGGCCAGGATCTGGCTGTAGATGACGAACGGTTCCTGCCACAGCACGGAGGAGTCGAAGGTCCAGCCGTAGTCGAAGCCGTTGCTCTCCGCCCGTTTCATCAGCTCGACGACGCGGGTGGCCGGCGGGTCGGTCTGCAGGACGAGTCCGAAGTCCATGGGCACCGCTCCTAGTTCAGGTACTGACAGGTGGCGCGCGGGGTGTAGACGCCGTGGCCCTTGCGCCCGGTGTACTCCCGCTCGGTGACGACCGGCACGCCGCGCGAGAGCACGGTCTCCACGCGGCCGGTGATCCGCTTGCCCTCGTACGCCGAGTAGTCGACGTTCATGTGGTGCGTCTCGGCCGAGATGACCTGCTCGGCGTGCGGGTCGTAGACGACGATGTCGGCGTCGGCGCCGGGTGCGATGGTGCCCTTCTTCGGGTACAGGCCGAACATGCGGGCCGGGGTCGCGCAGGCGATCTCGATCCAGCGGCGGCGGCTGATGTGGCCGTCGACGACGGCCTGGTGGAGCAGGTCCATGCGGTTCTCGACGCCGGGCATGCCGTTGGGGATCTTGGAGAAGTCGCCACGGCCCAGCTCCTTCTGGCCGGTGAAGCAGAAGGGGCAGTGGTCGGTGGAGACCACCTGGAGGTCGTTGGTGCGCAGGCCCCGCCACAGGGCCGCCTGGTGTTCCTTCGGCCGCAGCGGGGTGCTGCAGACGTACTTGGCGCCCTCGAAGTCCGGCTCGGCGAGGTTGTCGGTGGACAGGAACAGGTACTGCGGGCAGGTCTCGCCGAAGACGTTCAGGCCCTCGTCCCGGGCCCGGGTCAGCTCCGCCACCGCTTCCGTCGCCGAGACGTGCACGACGTACAGGGGCGCGCCGGCCACCTGGGCGAGCTTGATGGCCCGGTGCGTCGCCTCCGCCTCCAGCAGCGCCTTGCGGACCTCGCCGTGGTAGCGCGGGTCGGTCTCGCCCCGGGCGAGAGCCTGTTCCACGAGCACGTCGATCGCGATGCCGTTCTCGGCGTGCATCATGATCAGCCCGCCGTTTCCGGCGGCCCGCTGCATGGCCCGCAGGATCTGCCCGTCGTCGGAGTAGAAGACGCCCGGGTAGGCCATGAACTGCTTGAAGGAGGTGACGCCCTCCTCCACCAGCAGGTCCATCTCCTTGAGCGTCTTCTGGTTCACGTCCGAGACGATCATGTGGAAGGCGTAGTCGATGGCGCAGTTGCCTTCGGCCTTGGCGTGCCAGGCGTCCAGGCCGGAGCGCAGTGAGTGCCCGACGCTCTGGATGGCGAAGTCGACGATCGTGGTCGTACCGCCCCAGGCGGCGGCCCGGGTGCCGGTCTCGAAGGTGTCGGCGGCGTAGGTGCCGCCGAAGGGCATCTCCATGTGGGTGTGGCCGTCGACGCCGCCCGGGATGACGTACTTGCCGCTCGCGTCGACGGTCCGCTCGGCCGTGAAGGCGTCGGCGGCCGGGGTGCCGGTGGCGGCGAGGGCGGCGACGCGGCCGTCCTCGATCAGGACATCGGCGTGGATCTCGTCGGACGCGGTGACGACGAGGCCACCGCGGACGACGGTACGGACGCTCATGCTGCTGTTCCCTCCTGTCAGGAGCCCCGTCGGTCAGGGCGCGGTCAGCGGGGAGTACGCCCCCGGCGCGCGGTCGCGGTAGAACTGCCAGCGGTCGCGGACCTCGCGCAGCTTGCCCATGTCGAGGTCGCGGACGACGAGTTCGGTCTCCTTGTCGCTCGCCACCTCACCGACGAACTGCGCCTCCGGGTCGACGAAGTAGGAGGTGCCGTAGAAGTCGTTGTCGCCGTACTCCTCCACTCCGACCCGGTTGATGGCGCCGACGAAGTACTCGTTGGCCACGGCCGCCGCCGGCTGCTCCAGCTGCCACAGGTAGCCGGACAGGCCGCGCGAGGTGGCCGACGGGTTGAAGACGACCTCCGCGCCCTGGAGGCCCAGCGCCCGCCAGCCCTCCGGGAAGTGCCGGTCGTAGCAGATGTAGACGCCGACCTTGCCGACGGCGGTGTCGAACACCGGCCAGCCGGAGTTCCCGGGACGGAAGTAGAACTTCTCCCAGAAGCCGCGCACCTGCGGGATGTGCGTCTTGCGGTACTTGCCGAGGTAGGAGCCGTCGGCGTCGATGACGGCGGCGGTGTTGTAGAGGACGCCGGGCTGCTCCTCCTCGTACATCGGCAGCACCAGCACGATGCCGTGCTCGCGGGCCAGGCGCTGGAAGCGCTCGACGATCGGCCCGTCGGGAACGTGTTCGGCGTAGGCGTAGAAATCGGGGTCCTGGACCTGGCAGAAGTACGGCCCGTAGAACAGCTCCTGGAAGCACATGACCTGTGCGCCCTGGGCGGCGGCGTCGCGCACCGCCTGTTCGTGGACCTGGATCATCGATTCCTTGTCGCCCGTCCAGGCGGTCTGGAAGAGCGCGGCACGGATCACTCGGCTCATCTTCGGCCTCCACTCGCTCGGTGTGGCGCTCGGTGTAGGGCGAGACTAGGGACGGCGGCCGGCCGGTTTGAGTGGCACGGTGTCACGTCTGTCGGGGGCGGGCATTGCACGGTGTCACCCCTGCTGCGCGTCGTGGGCGAGGAGCGCGATGTGCACGGAGGCGGCCTGTTCGAAGTCGTCGAGGTCGACGCCGAGGCGTCCCTGTATGGCCTCCAGGCGGCGGTAGAGGGCGGGGCGGGAGACGTGGTGGAGCTGGGCGGTGCGTGACTTGTTGCGACCGGTGGCGAGGTAGGTGCGCAGGACGGCCAGCAGGTCCTCGTCGGGGCCGCCGAGCAGGCCGTCCAGCTCGCGTTCGGCGAAGGACTGCACGCGCGGGTCGTCGCGCAGCAGCCGGACCAGGCCCCGCAGGTGGATGTCACGCAGCCGCACGACGGGCGGCAGGTCGAGGCCGGGCGCGGAGTCGGCGACGGCGTCGGCCACGTGCCGGGCCTCGCGCAGACCGGCGGGGACGTCGTCCCAGGCGGCGCGGGCGTCGGCCGCCGCCACCACGGCGCGGGAGGCATCCGGCTCCGAGCGCAGCCGGGCCGCGAAGTGCGCGGCGAGCGCCCTGGCGTCCTGGTCGGGGGCGAGGCTGAGCAGCACGGTGACGCGGTCGTCACCGAGGTCGGCGGCGACCCCGGGCAGGCCCAGCAGCCGCAGGACGCGGTCCAGCAGGGCGGCATCGCCGCCGCGCACGACCAGCGGGACGAAGACACGCCGGTTGACCGGCAGTCCGGCGGCCCGCGCCCGGGGCAGCAGCTGCCGCGCCGGCACGGCCCCGGTGACCAGATCGGTGAGCAGGTTGCGCGCGGACTGCTCCTCCCAGGAGTCCCAGGAGCCGCCGGGGCCCTGAACGTGGGTGCCGTCGCCGCCGAGCATGCGGTGCAGGACCAGCGCCTCGGCGGCGCGGTCGGCTAGCAGGCGCCCGGCGGCCCGGTCGCCGCGGTAGCCGCACAGCAGCAGCCGTCCCCAACGCTCCCCGCGGCAGCTCAGCTCGGCGCGGATCCAGCCGTCGGCCGATCCGGCACCGGCCTGGCGGGCGATGCGCTCCCAGTCCCGCAGTACGTCGTCGACCGCCGCCCGCTCCCCCGCCGTGGCGAGGACGCGGTGGGCGAGGTTGGTGACGACGACCGGGCAGCCGCCGTGCCGGGCCACCTCGTCGAGCAGGCGCTGCACGGGGGCGCCGGCGGTGATCAGGCCGGTCAGTTCGGTGCGTACGGCCTCGGAGAGGCTGACGGCGGCGAACTTGCGCCGCAGCAGCCGGGACTGCACCTCCTCGGTGAGTTCGGCGAACGGGGAGGGGCGGTGCAGGACGACCATGGGGAGCCCGCAGCGCTCGGCCGCCCGGCGCATCCCGTCGGGCGGGGTGGGGAAGGCCCGGCCGAGGCCCAGCACGACGGCGGACGCCTCGGCCCGGTGCAGGGAGCGGACGTACTCGCCCTGCTTGGCCTCGTCACCGGCGAGCAGCACCCCGGTGGTGAGGACCATCTCGCCGCCGGTGAGCATCACTCCGACGTCGGCGGCCTCGGCGACGTGCACCCAGCGCACGGGCCGGTCGAGCCGGTGGGCGCCGGCCACCACCTCGGGCTGCCCGGCGAGCACCCGCTCCAGAGTGAGGACCTGCCGGACCGACAGGGCGGGTTCCCAGGGCTGCTGCCCCAAGGCGGTGGTCATGGCGGCGCCTCCTCGGCTCGGGACGCGGCGGTCGGGTGCTGTGCGGGCGCGCGTTCGTCAGGGACGGTGCGTGGGGCACGTTCGTCAGATGGCGGGCAGGGCGTTCGTCAGATGCTCCGCAGGGCCCGCTCCAGGATCGCGGCGCCCTCCTCGGCCTCCGCGACGGTGAGGGACATCGGCGGTGCGACGCGCAGGACGCTGGTGCTGTGGCCGCCGCCCTTGCCGACGAGCAGCCCACCGGCGCGGGCCTCCTCCAGGACGGTGGACGCGGCCTCGGGGGCGGCCTCGTCGGTGCCGGGCCTGGTCAGCTCGATGCCGATCATCAGCCCTCGCCCGCGTACCTCGCGCACGTGCGGCACCCGGGCGGCGACCGCCCGCAGCCTTTCGATGAGCAGTCCGCCGACGCGCCGGGCGTTGCCCTGGAGGTCGTGCTCCAGGAGGTGGTTGAGGTTGGCAAGGCCGGCGGCCATGGTGACCTGGGTGCCGCCGAACGTGGAGATGCTGTTGGCGTCGAGGCAGTTCATGATCTCGGCGCGGGCGATGACGCCGCCGACCGACATGCCGTTGCCGATGCCCTTGGCGAAGGTCACGATGTCCGGCGGGCCGCTGCGTCCGTGGGCCTGCCAGCCCCAGAAGTGCTCGCCGGTGCGGCCCCAGCCGGTCTGCACCTCGTCGGCGATCCACAGGATGCCCCGCTCGTGCAGCACCTCGCGGAAGGCGGCGTACAGGCCGTCCGGCGGAGAGGTGAAGCCGCCGACGCCCTGGACGGGTTCGGCGATCAGCGCGGCGGGCGGGCGGGTGTGGCCGAGGAGGTCCTTCAAGTCGGCGACGCAGGCGTCGATGAAGTCCCGGTCGTCGAGGTGGGCGTAGGGGCCGCGGGTGCGGACGCCGCCGTGGACGTAGAGCGTCTGGAGCGGGGAGAGCGAGGTCGGTGACCAGCCGCGGTTGCCGGTGATGCCGACGGAGCCGAAGCTGCGGCCGTGGTAGCT
This sequence comes from Streptomyces mutabilis, assembly GCF_014649815.1. Classification (GTDB taxonomy): domain Bacteria; phylum Actinomycetota; class Actinomycetes; order Streptomycetales; family Streptomycetaceae; genus Streptomyces; species Streptomyces mutabilis. The sequence continues at coordinate 168,713 of NZ_BMTT01000004.1, forward strand.
GTTGCGCATCGCCAGGATCGTGTTGCTGCGCCGGTGGGCGGTGGCGAGCAGCAGGGCGGTGTCGTTGGCCTCGGTGCCGGAGGTGGTGAAGAAGACGCGGGCGTCCGGGATGCCGGAGACGTGGGCGATCCGCTCGGCGAGTTCGACCATGGGCCGGTTCAGGTACAGGGTCGAGGAGTGGATGATCCGCCCGGCCTGCTCGCTCACCGCCTTGGTCACCTCGGGCAGGGCGTGCGCGGTCATCGTGGTGAGGATGCCGCCGAAGAAGTCGAGGTACTTGTTGCCGGCGGAGTCCCAGACGTGGCGGCCCTCGCCGTGGGTGATCTCCAGCGGGTCCTCGTAGTAGAGGGCGAGCCAGTCGGGCAGGACGGAGCGGTGCCGGGCATGGAGGTCCTTGGTCACGGCTGCACCAGCCCTTCGTAGGCGTCGGGGCGGCGGTCTGTAGAAGGCCCACTGCTGCCGCACCTGGTCGATGAGGTCGAAGTCCAGGTCGCGGACGACGAGTTCCTCCTCGGTGTCACTGGCGACGTCGCCGACGAACTGGCCACGCGGGTCGACGAAGTACGACGTGCCGTAGAAGTCGTTGTCGCCGTACTCCTCCTGGCCGACCCGGTTGATCGCGGCGACGAAGTACTCGTTGGCGACGGCCGCCGCGGGCTGCTCCAGCCGCCACAGGTGGGCGGAGAGGCCGCGATGGGTGGCGGAGGGGTTGTAGACCAGCTGAGCACCGCCGAGCCCGAGTTGGCGCCAGCCCTCCGGGAAGTGCCGGTCGTAGCAGATGTAGACGCCGACCTTGCCGACTGCGGTGTCGAAGACCGGCCAGCCGAGGTTGCCGGGCCGGAAGTAGAACTTCTCCCAGAACCCCTTGACCTGCGGGATGTGGTGTTTCCGGTACGTGCCGAGGACGGTGCCGTCAGCGTCGATCACGGCCGCGGTGTTGTAGTAGAAGCCGGACTGCTCGACCTCGAAGACGGGGACGACGATCACCATGCCGGTCTCGCGGGCGAGGGCCTGCATGCGGCGGGTGGTCGGGCCGTCGGGCACGGGCTCGGCCCAGCGGTAGTGCTCAGGGTCCTGGACCTGGCAGAAGTACGGTGCGTTGAAGACTTCCTGGAAGCCGATGACCTGGGCGCCCTGCCGGGCCGCCGCGCGGGCGTGCTCCTCGTGTTTCGCCACCATGGACTCGGGGTCGCCGGTCCAGGTGGCCTGGACGAGAGCGGCGCGTACGACGTTGGCCATGAGCTGCTCCTTCGACACGACGTCAGAGCCTCTACGCCCGTAGAGCAGGCCGTAGAGGGACGAACGTAAGCCTGGCCGCAGGGGCTTGCCAAGACCATCGTCGTCAAGGCGCGGTGTCGATCGTGTTTCGCACTCCTGTGGGTGAGCGCGCGCGGCTCGGGCAGCCGGGTGCGGCAGCCTCAGGCCGCCGCGGGCTCGCACCTCCCGACCAGGTCGTCCATGGACAGCCCCAGCGCGCCGGCCAGCGCCGCCACGGTGAAGAACGCCGGGGTGGGCGCCCGGCCGGTCTCGATCTTGCGCAGGGTCTCGGCGGAGACGCCGGCCACGGCGGCGACCTCCGTCATGCTCCGTTCGCCGCGGGCCGCGCGCAGCAGGCGGCCGAGCTGTTCGCCGCGCTCGCGCTCTTCGGGGGTGAGTGGGGTGCGCACCATGCCGTCATTCTAATACCGGTCCCGCGCGATCGACCCAATTCAAATACCGGTATAGTAATTGGCATGGTGGAACTGAAGACAGATACATCGATCGACGCCATGCACGCGGCCGGCCAGGTCGTCGCGCGCGCCCTGACCGCCGTACGGAAGGCGGCGGACGTCGGCGTGTCCCTGCTGGAGCTGGACGCGGTGGCGCGCGAGGTGCTGCGGGAGGCGGGCGCCGGGTCGCCGTTCCTCGGCTACCGGCCCGCCTTCGCACCGACGCCCTTCCCCGGTGTCATCTGCGCGTCGGTGAACGACGCGATCGTGCACGGCATCCCCGACGGCTACCGGCTGCGCGACGGTGACCTGGTCTCGATCGACTGCGGGGCGACGCTGGACGGCTGGGCCGGCGACTCGGCGGTCAGCTTCGTCGTGGGCGCCCCTCGCGCGGCGGACGTCACGCTGATCGAGACCGCGGAGCGAGCGCTGGCCGCAGGCATCGCGGCGGCCGTCGTCGGCAACCGCATCGGCGACATCGGGCACGCCATCGGCACGGTGTGCCGGGCGGCCGGTTACGGAATCATGGAGGATTTCGGCGGCCACGGCATCGGCCGGCACATGCACGAGGACCCGGGGGTGCCCAACGAAGGCCGCCCGGGGCGCGGGCTGCCCCTGCGGCACGGCATGGTCATCGCCATCGAACCCATGCTGATCGGCAGCGGCCGGGACGACTACCACCCCGCCCCGGACGGCTGGACCCTGCGCACGAACGACGGCTCGCGGGCGGCCCACGTGGAGCACACGGTGGCGATCACGGAGGACGGCCCGCGTGTCCTGACGTCGCGGGACGGCCTCTGAGGCACCGCACGACCCGGGCGTGAAGCACTCCGCACGCCCGGGCCCCGCCCTCGGGGTCCAGGACATGCCCGACGGAACAGAACGTGTCATGTTGGGCATGACCGCGCCCCGTCCGGGTTACCCGGCCTCGGCACGTCGAACAGCGATGCAGCGGAGGTCCGTACACGATGACCAGCGGCTACATGGGCCCGGAGGGCGACCCGTTCGCGGAATTCCTGGCACGCTTCTTCGGCGGGCCCAGGCCGAGGCAGATCGACATCGGCCGGCTGCTGAGCCAGCCCGCCCGGGAGCTGGTGCGAGGCGCCGCGCAGTACGCCGCCGAGCACGGCAGCCGGGACCTGGACACCGAGCACCTGCTGCGGGCCGCGCTCTCCACCGAACCGACCCGGGGCCTGCTCAGCCGCGCCGGCGCCGACCCCGACTCGCTGGCGTCGCAGATCGACGAGCGCAGCGGCCCCGTACAGCACCCCCCGGGCGAGGCCCCGCCGCCCACCTCGCTGTCCCTGACCCCGGCCGTCAAGCGCGCCCTGCTGGACGCCCACGAACTGGCCCGCTCGACCGGCACCGGGTACATCGGCCCGGAGCACGTGCTCAGCGCCCTGGCCGCCAACCCCGACTCGGCCGCCGGGCACATCCTGAACGCGGCCCGGTTCGCCCCCTCGTCGGGTCTGCCGACGGAGACGCCGGACGCGGCGGCGAAGAAGCGTGCGGAGGGGCCGAAGGCCACCAACACGCCGACCCTCGACAAGTACGGCCGCGATCTCACCGACCTGGCCCAGCAGGGCTGGATCGACCCGGTGATCGGGCGCGAGGACGAGATCGAGCAGACCGTCGAGGTGCTCTCCCGCCGCGGCAAGAACAACCCGGTGCTGATCGGTGACGCGGGCGTCGGCAAGACCGCCGTGGTGGAGGGGCTGGCCCAGCGCATCGCGGACGGCGACGTGCCCGACGTGCTGATCGGTCGCCGGGTGGTCGCGCTGGACCTGACCGGCGTGGTCGCCGGCACCCGCTACCGGGGCGACTTCGAGGAGCGGATGAACAACATCGTGGGCGAGATCCGCGCCCACTCCGATCAGCTGATCATCTTCATCGACGAGCTGCACACCGTCGTCGGCGCGGGCGGTGGCGGCGAGAGCGGGGCGATGGACGCCGGGAACATCCTCAAGCCGGCCCTGGCCCGCGGCGAGCTGCACATCGTGGGCGCAACCACGCTGGAGGAGTACCGCAGGATCGAGAAGGACGCCGCCCTCGCCCGCCGCTTCCAGCCGATCCTGGTACCCGAGCCCACGACCGCGGACGCCGTCGAGATCCTGCGCGGCCTGCGCGACCGCTACGAGGCCCACCACCAGGTCTGCTACACCGACGAGGCGCTCGTGGCGGCCGTGGAGATGTCCGACCGCTACCTCACCGACCGCCGTCTCCCGGACAAGGCGATCGACCTGGTCGACCAGGCCGGCGCCCGGGTCCGGCTGCGGGCGCGTACCAAGGGCACGGACGTACGGGCCATGGAGCGCGAGGTCGACCAGCTGATCCGGGACAAGGACCAGGCGGTCGCGGACGAGCAGTACGAGCAGGCGACGCAGCTGCGCGACCGGATCGTCGAGCTGAAGCAGCGGATCACCGAGGCCGACGGCGGCGGCGAGGCCGACGAGGGCCTGAACCTGGTGGTGGGCACCGAGTCCATCGCCGAGGTGGTGTCCCGGCAGACCGGCATCCCGGTCAGCAGCCTCACCCAGGAGGAGAAGGACCGCCTGCTGGGCCTGGAGTCCCACCTGCACGAGCGGGTGGTCGGCCAGGACGAGGCCGTACGGGTCGTCTCCGACGCGGTGCTGCGCTCCCGCGCGGGGCTGGCGAGCCCGGACCGGCCCATCGGCAGCTTCCTCTTCCTCGGCCCGACCGGCGTCGGCAAGACCGAACTGGCCCGCGCGCTGGCGGAGGCCCTGTTCGGCAGCGAGGACCGGATGGTCCGGCTCGACATGAGCGAGTACCAGGAGCGGCACACCGTCAGCCGCCTGGTCGGCGCCCCGCCCGGCTACGTCGGGCACGAGGAGGCCGGTCAGCTCACCGAGGTGGTGCGCCGGCACCCGTACTCGCTGCTCCTGCTGGACGAGGTGGAGAAGGCGCACCCGGACGTCTTCAACATCCTGCTCCAGGTACTGGACGACGGCCGACTGACCGACTCGCAGGGCCGGACCGTGGACTTCTCCAACGCGGTCGTCGTGATGACCAGCAACCTGGGCTCCGACGTCATCACCCGGCGGGGCGCGGGCATCGGCTTCGGGGCCGGCGGCTCGGAGGCGGACGAGGAGGCCCGGCGCGAGCAGGTGCTGCGCCCGCTGCGTGAGCACTTCCGGCCCGAGTTCCTCAACCGCATCGACGAGATCGTGGTCTTCCGCCAGCTCAGCGGCGAACAACTGCGGCAGATCACCAGCCTGCTCCTGGAGCAGACCCGCCGCATGGTGCACGCGCAGGGCGTCACCGTCGACTTCACCGACGCGGCCGTGGACTGGCTCGCCGAGCGCGGCTACCAGCCCGAGTACGGCGCCCGTCCGCTGCGCCGCACCATCCAGCGCGAGGTCGACAACGAGCTCTCGCGGCTGCTCCTCGACGGCCGCATCGCGGACGGCGGCCGGGTGACGGTCGACGTCGAGGACGGGCACCTGGCGTTCCGGACGCCGCAGCAGCCCGTCCCCGAGCTGTGACCATCGCTATCTGACGGGGCTGACCACCATCGCCGAGCCGCCGCCGCGCCGTTCCTTCTCTGCCGCGGCCAGCCACTTGCCGCCCGGCAGCCGCTGCACGCCGGTCGCCGCACCGATCTCGGGGTTGGCCTTGAAGGAGTGCCCGAGCGCTTCCAGCTCTTCCCGCAGGCCGCTGTCGTGGAGACCGGGTTCGAGTTCGGTCTGCGCCGCGTTGCGCTGGCTGGCGCGCGGGGCGGCGATCGCGTCGACGAGCGGGAGGCCGCGGTCGATGAAGCCGGTCAGCGTCTGCAGGACGGTGGTGATGATGGTCGCGCCGCCGGGCGAACCGACCGCCACGACCGGCTTGTGGTGCTGGTCCAGGACGATCGTCGGCGCGATCGACGACCGCGGACGCTTGCCGGGACCGGGCAGGTTCGGGTCGTGGACGGCCGGGTTGGCCGGGGCGAAGGAGAAGTCCGTCAGCTCGTTGTTGAGCAGGAATCCGCGGCCGGGCACGGTGATGCCGCTGCCGCCGGTCTGCTCGATGGTGAGCGTGTAGGCGACGACGTTCCCCCACTTGTCTGCCACGGTCAGGTGCGTGGTGTTCTCGCCCTCGTACGTCGTCGGCGCCGCCGTGCCGCCGCCCGCGCAGGGGGCGGGGTTCCCCGGGTCGCCGGGCGCGAGGGGGCTGGTGAGCACCGCGTTGTCGCGGATCAGGCACTCGCGCGAGTCGGCGTACCGCTGGGACAGGAGTTCCTTCGTCGGTACGTCCTCGAAGGCCGGGTCGCCGACCCAGCGCCCCCGGTCGGCGAAGGCGATGCGGCTGGCCTCGATGAAGCGGTGCAGGTAACGGGCCTTGCTCGCCTTGGAGAGGTCGGTGCGCTCCAGGATGTTGAGCGCCTCGCCGACCGTGGTGCCACCGGAGGAGGAGGGGGCGATGGAGTAGACGTTCAGGCCGCGGTACGAGGTCCTGGTGGGCGCCTGGAGCTCGGTCTCGTAGGCTGCGAGGTCCTCGGCGGTCAGGTCACCGGGGCGGGCGTTCCAGCCGGAGTCGGGGTCGACGGGCGGCTCGTTGACGGTGGCGACGATGTCCTCGCCGAGTTCGCCGTGGTAGATGGCGTCGACGCCCTCACGGCCGAGTTCCTTGTAGGTGCGCGCGAGGTCCGGGTTCTTGAACGTGGAGCCCACGGCGGGGAGTCCGCCGCCAGGGAGGAAGAGTTCGGCGGTGTCCGGGAAGTAGCGGAACCGCTGCTCGTTGGCGGCGGTCTGGGAGCGGAAGGTCTCGTCGACGGTGAAGCCGTGCCGGGCAAGGCGCTCGGCGGGCTCGAGTACCGAGGAGAGCTTCCGGCTGCCCCACTTGTCCAGGGCGGTCTGCCAGGTGGCGGGCGTGCCCGGCGTCCCTACGGCGAGGCCGCTGCTGACGGCGTCGGAGAAGGGGATGGGCTCGCCGTTCTCCGTGAAGAGGCCCTCGTCGGCGGTCAGCGGCGCGGTCTCGCGGCCGTCGATCGTGCGCACGGTACGGGACTTGGCGTCGTAGTAGACGAAGTAGCCGCCCCCGCCGATGCCTGCGGAGTAGGGCTCGGTGACGCCGAGGGCGGCCGCGGTGGCCACGGCGGCGTCGACGGCGTTGCCGCCCTTGCGCAGCACCTCGACGCCGGCCGCGGAGGCGTCCGGGTCGACGCTCGCCACCGCGCCGCCGTAGCCGACGGCGACCGGGGTCTTGGGGACGGCGGGTCCGCTCTGCGCGGAGGGTGGCGCCGCCGCGCCCACCGACACGACGGCGGCCGACACCGCCAGGACCGTCAGATTCCGTGCGACAGGGCGACGCATCCGCACCTCCGGTGAGACGACCGTCCGGGAAGCTTAGTGCATCGTCATGATCCCGTCAGGAAGCCCGGCACGTGCATGTCTCCACCCCGCCGTCCACGCTTGTGGAGCATCCGTGCGCGGGTGAGCGCGGGTACGGAACGGCAGCCGGTCGGGCCGGCCCGGGTGCCGCTCGGGTGCGCGGCGCTCGGCCAGGGCTACCTCCCTGCCCGGGGGGCGCTCCGCGCAGCGTGCGGATCCAGCGTTCGCGGGCCGTCCTGCGCGGACGATGTCCGGTCACCACCGGGCCGGTAGGCGGTGCGCAGGTGATCCAAGGTACGAACCGCCACCGCGGTAGGCGACGGCCTCGGTAGCGTCGGCAGGGGACGACCCGGGACAGCGGCGGGGCCGGAGCCGACGGGCCCCTCGGACCGGGCGCCGAGGCTGCCCTCTTGCCGTTCTTCGGGCCGCATCTCAACCTGAACTCTTGGGTCCGTACGAAACGTTGGCCCCGATCCGCATGCGCCTACGCCGACGTTGATCAGGTCGAGGAGTCAACAGATGCCACACGCTTCTCACCCGTAGCAGGCCGGGGAGACTTCGTACCGGGTGTCGCAGTATGCGTTCGGCGTCCGGACGATCATCGCACCGGTCGGGTGTACGCGACGAAGTGACGCGACGATGGATGCCGAAGCGGGTCGGCGCGGTGCCTGGGGCCGATGACCGGGAGGGAGGGCCTGGCGTCGCTGCGGCACCCGACCGCGGTGTGGCCCACCGAACGGTGTGACCCTACCGGGGGGGCCGACTGACCAGGGGCCGTCCCATCCAGCCGGCCGTCCTCGGAAGCACGGCTCGGACAGGGGCGCCAAGGCGGCGCCGGCCCGGCGCCGCACCGACACGTTCACACAGCGGTCGGCTCGCGGACCCGCAGCCCGGTCGCGGTACGGGGCGCCGGGGAGCCGGCCCGGGCAGGGGCACCCGCGGCCGGCCGGGGCACCGAACTTCGTCTCCGAGGTGCGGGCACGGGATTGCTCGGCGAACCGCGCTGTCCCACCCGTCCGGCGCGCAGCTGACCTTCTCCCCGCGGTGAGGAGTGATCTGCGGCTGGCGCCGGGCGGGTTCTGCTTCACGGTTGCGCGCGACGAGGCGTCAGGTCATGCGCCGGAGGTGCGGGTTCACACCCCCTCCCCGGTACCCGGCCACCTCACTCGCACGCGCCCCGGCGCCACTCGACTCGATCAACGGATCGAAGACCATGCAAAGCCCTCTTCCTCAGCCGTGTCCTGGTTGCCGCAACGTAGTAGGAGGAGGTGACACTATCCGTGCGACACGCACTTTCCGGGCATTAGCCGTATTTACCTTCCCCCGTTGACCGTGTCCGTCCTGCAACTCAGCCCTCCGCGACCTCCGCGTACGACTGCGACAACTCCGGCGCACCGGTGGCGGCCCACTGGTGACCGGCGGCGACCACCTCACACTCACGTCCGGAGACGAGCCGGACGACCGGTTGCCCGTCCTCCGTGAACGCCCAGGCGGCTCCGGGGACGGTGCGCACGATCACGGTGCCGAGGTAGAGACCGGCGTCGTTGCCGAGCCAGGGAAGGACCTCCTCGTCGTCCCGCCAACGCGGCAGCATCTGGTCCAGCTGCTCCAGCGAGGCCGGGGAGTCGTCGAGCCGGACACCCTCCCGGTCGGCCAGGGAACGCAGCAGTCCGCACTCGGCCAGCAGGCCGGCGATGCCTTCCGGGTCGCGAGCCCCCGCACCGACGCGCCGCTTGCCCAAGAAGGGAATGTTCATGGTTCCACCCTGGCACTCGCACCGCCGTACGCACCACAGGAGCGGGAGCACCCGCTTCCGGGCGGCGTCAGGAGCCGTCGGGTCATGGCGCGGTCCGAAGTCCGCGGTCGTCCTCGCCCGCCGACGTCCCTCACGGACGCCCAACGCGCGCCACGGCCCCGCTGGGGCGGTACTTCGACAACGCGGCCGCCAGCCACGGCGCCCGGCCCGGACGGGCGGACTTCGACGGCTCGGGCGCATTGCTCCCGGCCCGGGGCCTCGCCGCCCCCGGCTGGGCGCCGGGCCGGACGCTCACCGTGCGGGCGTGCCCGGCTGACCTGGTCGGCCGGTCCGCGGGCAAACCGGACGACGTACGGGCCGACGAACACAGAACGGGCGCGTCCCCGGACGCGGCGGCGTCCCTCGCCTTCCTCGTGGTCGGCACCGGCGGCGGTACGGCGTGGCCGCGCACCGCGCGGGCGCCTTCGACGCCGTACTCGACTTCGACGCCGTCCTGCGCGAGCCCGCCGGACCGGCGCGTGCGGGTGCGGGCTGCCGGTGCCTCAGGAGATACGGACGTCGAGGTCGACGACGACCGGGGCGTGGTCCGAGGCACCCTTGCCCTTGCGCTCCTCGCGGTCGACGTAGGAGTCGGTGACGGCCTTGGCGAAGGGCTCGTTCCCGTAGACCAGGTCGATGCGCATGCCGCGGTTCTTGGGGAAGCAGAGCTGGCGGTAGTCCCAGTAGGTGAAGGGGTGGTCGTACTTCAGCGGTCGCGGGACCACGTCGGACAGGCCGGCGCCGCGCAGCGAGGCGAGGGCGGCGCGCTCGGCGGCGGTGACGTGGGTGGAGCCCTCGAAGGCGGCGCGGTCGTAGACGTCGTCGTCCGTCGGCGCGACGTTGTAGTCGCCCATCACCGCGAACGGGCGGCTGCCGGCCGCGTCACCCTCGACGGCCGCGCGCAGCGCCTCGAACCACTGGAGCTTGTAGGCGTAGTGCGCGTGCTCCACCTCGCGGCCGTTGGGCACGTACACCGACCAGACGCGGACCGGACCGCAGGTGGCGGAGATCGCCCGGGGCTCCTGGACGCCGTCGTAGCCCGGGTCGCCGGGCAGGCCCTTGACGACGTCCTCGAGGCCGACGCGGGAGAGCACCGCCACGCCGTTCCATCGTCCGGTGGCGTGCACCGCCGCCTCGTAGCCCTTCTCGCGCAGCTCGTCGAAGGGGAACTGCTCCTCGGCGACCTTGGCCTCCTGGAGGCACAGCACGTCGGTGCCGCTGCTCTCCAGCCAGGCGAGGAGCCTCGGCAGGCGGGCGGTGATCGAGTTCACGTTCCAGGTCGCGATGCGCATGTCCACAACTTACCGGGCGGCACCGACAACCCCACCCCGCCCCGGAAAAGGCCCAGGTCACCGGCATCACACCCGGGCGGAGTCCCCCGGCGTCAGCCGCAGGTGCTCGGCGCCGCCGAGCTGACCGATCTGGCGGTCGTAGACCGGCCTGGCGAGGTCGGTCAGCAGGGCGTCGTGGATGTCGTAGGCCCGCTGCGGCTTCACCTCGCGGACGTAGTCGATGACCTCGGAGATCTTGTTCCACGGCGCCATGACAGGGAGCATCAGCGTCTCGACCGGGTGGTCGGGGACGGTGAGGGCGTCGCCGGGGTGGAACACCTTGCCGCCGTCGACGAGGAACCCGATGTTGGTGACGCGCGGGATGTCCGGGTGGATCACCGCGTGCAGTTCACCGTGGACCTGTACGTCGAAACCGGCTGCGGTGAAGGAGTCGCCGTGGCCGACGGTGTGCACGCGGCCGGGGAAGGCCGCCGCGACCTTCTCGGCGACGGACCTGAGCGTCCAGATCTCGGCGGCCGGGTTGTCCTCCATCGCGGCGCGCAGCCGCAGCTCGTCGAAGTGGTCCGGGTGCTCGTGGCTGACGAGGATGACATCCGCGCCGAGCGCGGCGTCCTCCTCGCTGAATCCACCGGGGTCCAGGACGAGCGTGTGCCCGTCCTTCTCGAGGCGGACGCAGGCGTGCGACTTCTTGGTGAGCTTCATGACTCCATCCTGCCGCCGCGCGCCGGCCCCCGGCTCGCCGGAACTCACTCCGGCGGCGTGGTCTCCTCGCGGATGACCTGCTGCGCCACCCGGAAGGCGCCGCTCGCGGCCGGTACGCCGCAGTAGACGGCAGCCTGGAGCAGTACTTCCCTGATCTCGGCCGGGGTGAGCCCGTTGCGCAGGGCGGCCCTCAGGTGGGGCGGCAGTTCCTCGAGGTGGCCGCCGGCGACCAGGGCGGTGAGGGCGACGCAGCTGCGGGTGCGCCGGTCCAGGCCCGGACGGTCCCAGATCTCGCCCCACGCGTACCGGGTGAGGAACTCCTGGAAGTCCCCCGAGAACTCGTCCGCCTGCTCCAGCGTCTGGTCGACGTGCGCGTCGCCGAGTACTTCGCGACGTACCTTGAGCCCCGCCTCGTACGGGTCGGGCCGCCCCTGCGCCGTGGCCTGCGGTCCAACGTCGGCCGGAGCGATCTCGGCGACGGGCGCGCTCTGCGGCGGGGGCGGCGCCATGGCCGGCTGGACGGGCGCGGAGGAGGACGGGACCGCCGGAACGGCCGGGCCGGCCACGTGAGCGGCGGGTGCTGCGCCCTGGACGGCCGGGACCGGGATCTGCCCGGTGGAGGTGTCGTGGGCGGTCTGCCAGGCGGTGGAGAAGTGCCGCACCAGCAGGTCGGTGACGGCTGCGGGCTGCTCGACCGGGACCAGGTGGGAGGCACCCGGGACGACGGCGAGGCGGGCGTCCGGGATACCGGCGACCAGCGTACGGGCCTCGGCGGGGCCGGTGACCTGGTCGTCGGAGCCGACGAGGACAAGGGTGGGCACGCCGACCTCCCCGAGCTCGCCGCGCACGTCGAACGCGGCGAGCGCCTCGCAGGCGGCGATGTAGCAGCCGGGGTCGGTGGTCCGGACCATCTGCACGGCCCACTCGGTGATCGCGGGCTGGGCGGCGGCGAAGCCCCCCGTGAACCATCTCTCCGGCGCACTGCGGGCGATCGGGTCGAGTCCGTTGGTGCGGACGATCACGCCGCGCTGGCGGAACTCGTCGGCCGTGCCGAAGCGGGGCGAGGCCGCGATCAGCGCGAGGGAGGCGAGGCGCTCGGGGTGGCGCAGGGCCAGCTCGGTACCGACGGCGCCGCCGAACGCACAGCCCGCGTATCCGAATCGCTGCACACCGAGTCCGTCGAGCGTGGCCAGCAGGCGCGAGGTGAGCTCGGCGACCGAACCCGCCGGATGGGCGGGAGCGCCGCCGTGCCCGGGCAGGTCGAAACGGAGGACCCGCCACTGCTGCGCCAACTCGGGCACCTGCCGGTCCCACATGTGCCATGTGGTACCGAGGGACGGCCCCAGGATCAGGACTGGTAGGTGTTCTGGCCCGTCAAAGCGGTATTGCAGCGTCTCGGTCTTGCCTTCGGTCACGGGTTCACACCTTCATCTGTCACGATCTGTCACACGCCCCCTGCGAGACCTCCCCACGCCTCCGCCGCCGGAAGCAGGTCCGCCACGTCCGGCTTCACGTACCACTTCTTCGTCGTCTTCACGTTGGTGTGCCCGGCCCACATGGCGAGCAGGTGATCCGGCACCCCGTTGTTGGCGAGGTACGTGAGGCAAGACGCCCGAGCATCGTACAGACGGACCCTGCGGCGGCCGTTTGCATCCATTATTTTGTAGGCCCGCGTTCGGAGCTGCCGACCGTTCAGCGCGCACCCAAGTTCATCCACGAGGACATACCCGCCGCCCTCGTACCCCTCGCCCGCCGCCAGGCGTTCCACTGCCTGCGTGGCGCGGAACGTCTTCAGCGCTTCCCGTACGAGGCTCGGGATCGGCAACACACGCTCCCCCGCCATGTTCTTCGTGTCCTTCTCCACCACCGTGCGGTTGCCCATCATGGTTCGGGTGTTGGCGATGCTGAGCGTGGCTGCGGCCAGGTCGATGTCCGACCACCGCAGGCCGCAGACCTCCGCCGGACGGAGCCCCATCACGGACAGCAGCAACGGCGCGAACAGGCGGTCACTCTTCATCGCAGCGACAAAGGCACCCACCTCCGAGGCGTTCCATGGCTGGGCAACCTCCTTAGACCGTGTCCTACGTGGTGAGGCGTCGTTGACCTCGGTATGGGGCGGGGTACGTGGAGTTGGATTGTTCCGGACGGGCTGTGGGAGATCGCGAAGCCGCTGATCCCGCCGTCGAGGGTGCGGCCGCAGGGCGGCGGAACACAGGACACGCCTGATGAGACGCTGTTCGCGGCCATCATCTACGTACTGGTCAGCGGCTGCGCCTGGCGCCAACTACCGCCCTGCTTCGGCATATCAAAGTCGACCGCCCACCGCCGGTTCCTGATCTGGTCGAGAGCCGGCGTCTGGGGGCGGCTGCACGAAGCCGTGCTGCACCGACTCGACGACGCCGGCCTCATCGACGTCACCCGCGTCGTCCTGGACACCGCCCATGTCAGGGCTAAAAAGGGGGCGAACACACAGGTCCGAGCCCCGTGGACCGAGGCAAGCCGGGTTCCAAGATGCACGTCCTGTCGGACGCGAACGGACTGCCCCTTCTCGTCGGCGTCTCGGCCGGCAACACCCACGACAGCGAAGGGCTGAAGCCCATGGTCGAGGGTCACCAAACGAGACACGACCCCCACCGCGGCCGGTACTTCAAGCCCCAGCGCCTCCACGCAGACAAAGCCTACGACCGCGCCGACCTGCGGAAATGGTTACGTGGCAAACGCATCGGAGTACGGATCGCGCGCAAAGGCATCGAGTCCAGCGAACGATTGGGCCGCCGCCGCTGGGTCATCGAGCGGACGATGTCCTGGCTGTCCGGCTACCGACGCCTGAGCCCTCGCTACGACGCGATCCCCGCAATTACCTGGCCTTTCTCGGACTGGCAGCCGCCCTGCTGCTACAAACGACTCGTCCGCCTCACCACGTAGGACACGGTCTAAACACTCTGCGGGGCGTCGCAGACTCACTGACGCCCTCAACATGCGGGCGTCGCGGAACCACGGCGGGCAGGCCACCCGTTGAGCAAAGAGGGCCATGGAGCGGGAGCGGTAAACGACCCGAGGGATCAGGCTCCAATGAGTGCTTCGGGCCGCTACAGGGTCCCCCTCCGGCTAGCTGAATTCTGAGTCCATCGCCCGGCGGAAGCTCTGATCTTCCGGCCCACCTCGCGTACCGGGATCGCCCGCTTTCCCACGTGTTCAGGCCAAGATATCCGCCGCACGTTTTAGGACGGCCATGCCTGCGCAGCCTTCAGCGCAGCACCAGTGAGTGCTACCTGCTGCACCCGGGGGGGGGATGCCACCGTGCCGACTGAGCCGACCGAAACAGCGTGGAAGATATGCTACGTCAAGGGCCTCTTCATCTCACGGAACACACTCATCGGGTACGGCAAGATCGGCGGCCTCGATGCCAGCCCCTACACGCGTTACGTCGAGTTCGACTTCAACATCGACGTCAAAACCACCAACGGTGACTTCAACAAGGCAGGCTCCAAGCTGAAAGCCACCCTGGAATGCGAGGGCGACTGGGACATCGGAGTCCCGTCGACGGCAAGAGACGAGGACGCATGTTTCACGGGACTCTACGAAGGTCGTGAGGATTCCCCCAACCAGTGGAACGCCGACGGCGACACCAAATTCAGGCGTGGTGAAGGACCAGGACGGCTTTCACGACGTTGGTGATGCGGTTGGTGCTGCGGCGGAGTTCCGCAGGAGGCGCCAGCCCTTCAGGGTGGCCATCGCCAGCTCACCGACACTGAACCGCTCCGGGTCTGATGGAGGCTCGATTCCCTGAGACCGTGTTTGAGATCTGCCGTGTCCCGTTGCTGAGGGGTTCGTTGAGCTCGCCGTGAGCGGTGTTGGGGGTGGGTATCCGTCGGACCTGACGGACGAGCAATGGGCGCTGGTGGAGCCGTTGCTCCCGCCGGCGCGGGTGGGGCCGAAGGGCGGGCGACGAGAGCACGCTTCTGCGGCCGGAGCTTGCAGCGGCGGCCACCCTCACGGGTGACGATGAGCATGGTGACCCACTCGACCAGGGCGTGAGGCAGGCCGAGTGAGGCAGGATAGGGAACCAATGAGGCTTGTGCGTTGATGAGTTGAGACGTCGAACACCTTTTTCGAACGGCACAGGAGCCTCGTGCGTTGCGGGATTCCGGCCGGTCACAGAACTACGAGTCGCGGCCCGAGACGACGATCCGGCAGGTCGCTGCCGATCTGGTGGAACGCAACTTCACCCGTCACGCCCGGACCGACTGTGGGTCACCGACATCAGCGAACCTCCAATGATGGAGGGCAAGGTGTACTGCGCTGTGGTCCTGGACGCCCTCGCCCGCCGGGTGGTGGGCCGGTCCATCGACGCGTCTCCGACTGCCGCATTGACCACCCATGCACTGAGCACGGCCATCGGCAACCGCCATCCCCGGCCCGGCGGCACCATCATCCACTCCGATCACGAAGTGCAGTCCGGCTCCTGAGCGTTCACCGAACGGGCCCGCGCCTCCGGTCCCCTGCCGTCCAGGGGCTCGATCGGAAACTGCGTGGACAACGCGATGACGGAGTCCTTCTGGGCTCGGGTCCAGGGGGAACTGCTCAACCGCCGGCGCTGGCGGACCAGACTGGAGTTGTCCACGGCACTCTTCGAGTACCTGGAGACCTTCCATAACCGCCAGCACAGCCACTCGGCCCTGGAGATGCTCACTCCGGTCGAGTACGAACTACGGGCAGCACCTGTAGCGTAAAACCAAGCGACACGACTCCACCGAACTCAGGACACCCCGCGGACTCTACGAAACTCGGGGCAGCTCAGCCGCCCTCCGAAGTCGGCCCCCGTCCGCCCGGTGCAGCGGAGTGGACGGGGAGTATGTCAGCCCAAGGAATCGATCAGGTCGTTGCACGCCTGCTCGCAACGGCGGCAGGCTTCGGCGCACACACGGCAGTGGTCGTGCTGGTCGGCGTGGCGCCCGCACTCGTCGGCACAGGCTTTGCAGACGGTGGCGCACGCCTGGAGGATCGCGCGGGTGATGTTGGCGTCGTAGCCGGTGTGGCGGGACAGCACCGCGGCGGTGACGTTGCAGATGTCGGAACAGTCGGCGTTCGTACGGATGCACTTGGTCAGTTCACTGACCATCTCCTCCGACAGGCACGCATCCGCGCACGCGGTACACGCCTGGGCACAGGCGATGCATTCCTCGATGCACCGGGCGAGCTTCTCCCGGTTCACTCCGCCCAGATGGGCAGGGTAGGTATCGAGCATGTCCTTGACTGCAGTGGTCATGAAGAAACCTTCCAGCGGTGTCCAGCGACGGCTGGTGCCGTCCACGTAGGGGTAACACCACACCGGACGCCGCAAACCGCCGAGTGCTGCGTCAACACCGCTCGGCCCTGATCGCGGTCGTGGTGCGTTGAACCTGGAGCGAGCGGAGGCAACGGTGGCGGCCGCGCATGAGGGGGGCAGGGTTGGGCGGTGGCGAGGAGGCCGTGGAGACGATGCACCGGAGGTTCGCGGCGATCGACTTCCTCACGTCGCGCCCCAGGACCGGAGGCATGCCGACGCTGCGAACAGGCGCCCACGCTCTGAGTATCTCCCCGGGCTGGCGGTCTTGCGGTTCTGCCGGCACCCGTGCCCGGGGGTAAAGCACCGGCGATGCGTGCGATTCAGGACCTGGTGCGGCGGAACAGCGCGCAACCCGCCCCGGCGAGGCCGGCCGCGGTCGCGACGCGTCCGATGCCCGGTGGCGGCTCGCCCACGACTGCGGGCTGCGAGCGTGCGCCTGATCGTCGAAGACTCCGTGCGCACCGTGATCCTCCGTGTCGTCGGCCGGCGCGAAGAGGCTGCCGGGTCCCTCGGACGAAGGAAGGGCGTCCGTCTGCTGTGAGAAAGGCGGTCTGGGCCAGATAGCGGCCCAGCAGCCCGGGGCTCCCGGCACTGACCAGCAGCGTCGCCACCGTGGAGGCGCCGACACAGGTGTTGCGGTGCTCCGCCCGGCAGACCGGTCTGCGGTTACGCCGTCCGTCGGCGGAAGACCGGCTGGAAGCACCCCTGACCCGTTCGACGCCCGTTACTCGCCGTGGGATCGGCGTTCCGCGTCGTCTTTCCCCGCTGGCGGCCGGACTGCCCGAGGCGACCGAGGACGCTGTGGAATCCGAGCGGCATCGCGTGGTGAGCAAGTCGTTGCCGGCTACATCGAGACCCGTACGGTGCGGGGAGGGCAGTGGGACGGCTTCGCCACCGTTCGCGGGCGCCCCTCGCCGTCAGGCTTGAGCCGCTGTGCTTCAGCGAGCTGTCGGGGCGGTCCGGCGGGTGAGAAGGACGCCGAGGGCGATCATGCCGACACCCAGGACGAAATGCAGCCAGTTGTCCGCCGTGTTGACCGGCACGAAGTTCGCTGCACTGTCGTGGTCGATGATCAACCCGTAGATCCACAGGATCAGGTAGATCACACCGCCGCCGATGAGGAAGGCGCGGGCGGTGGAAGCCGCGCGGGCCATGGCGATTCCGGCGAGGCCGAACAGCAGGTGGACGATGTTGTGCAGGATCGACACCTGGAAAAGCCCCAGGAGCTTGGCCTCGGAGTGATGTTCGGCGAACTCCATGGTGTCGTAGTCGGTCGTGACACCGGGGATGAAGCCGAGAACGCCCACCAGGAGGAATACTGCTCCGACGGCGAGCGCGGCCTGCTGGACCCTGGTCAGGCCGGCCGCGGGGGTGGCGTGGTGGGTGGACATGAGGGTGATACTCCTTCTGACGGTGCGGACGGCCGAAGCCGCGCAGTGACTGGTTGTCTTTTACCGTCCGGTTACCCCACCTTCCCCCCTTCAGTGCGCCATTGCTTCTCGGCTTCCCGTGCCACACCCGTCTCCCGAAGCAGGCGAGCCGGTCTCCCGGCAGCGGGGAAGCGCCTGCCGTCCTCACTCCCCGCCCCTCGACCGGCAGAGAACAGCCGCGCTCGTCTGGGCCAGTCGGGTGGCGGGCGGCCAGGTCGTTGGGCAACCGTAGAGCTGTCGACGCCGTGGCTCGCCTGGCACGTCAGGGGAGCCATACGTGGGTGGGCGGTTCGGGCCGGATTCCGCGCTGAACCCGACCGAGTACGACGGTGCTGAACATGAGCCCACGACACGGCGGGGAGTTCGGGGAAGTCACCCAGGAACGCTCCCGTGCCGAGGGCGTTCCACTCGGGGAACGGACCGGGAGGGCCGGTTATGGGCAGCGGTGTTCGAAACCTTGCGGCTTCATCGATGCGCCCCTGTCCTGTCAGATCGTCCATGCGCCGAAGCCGCACGGGGCGCATGTTCCCCCGGGCTGCCTCAGATCGTCCGGTGCCTGCTGGTGAGGCACCGGTGGAGCAGTCTCCCACTGGGCCCGAGGAGGTCGTGCCTGACGGCGAAACCGCCGACAGGTCGCGGTATGAGGGTCAGGCCGAGGTGACGGCGGCACGAGCGAGAGCCGCCGTCTCCTGCGGCGTACCGTCGATCGGGATGGCCGAGCCCGCTTCGTCGCCGCTCAGTGGTTCGAAGTCGGCGAACTGCGTACGGAGCAGCTCGGGCGGCATGAAATGGCCCTGTCGCGCGGTGATTCGTGCGGCGATCAGCTCGGGTGAGCCGTCGAGGTGGAGAAAGAAGACGCACGGCGCGGCGGAAGCCAGCCGGGCACGGTAGCGGCGCTTGAGCGCCGAGCATGTCACCACGCCTCCCGCGTCCGCATGGTCGGCCAGCCATCGTGCGATCTCGTCCAGCCAGGGGCGACGGTCCTCGTCGTCGAGCGGGTGGCCCGCACGCATCTTCGCCACGTTGGGTGCGGGGTGGAAGTCGTCTCCCTCGGCGTAAGGCACGCCGAGGTCCCGTGCCAGCAGTCGGCCTACCGTGGTCTTCCCCGAACCCGACACGCCCATGACGACGACCAGTGGAGCAGTGTGATGAGACATCCGAAGCCTTCCTTCGTACCGTGCCGCCTACAGCTCGATGACCACCTTGACGTCGTCGGGTCGCGGCGTGAACGCCTCCTTCGCGCGCTCCAGCGGCACCCGCCGGGTGATCAGGCGCTCGAGCCACGACCTGTCGGCCCGTGCCAGCGCCTCGGCGGCCTGGCGGTAGTGACGCAGGTTGGCATTGACCGAGCCCACCACCGCGTCGTTCTGCAGGACGATCTCCCGGTTGAGGGCTCCCGCGTCCACGGTCATCCTGCGGCCGGCGGGTGACACACCGGTCAGGCACACCACCCCGTAGGGTGCGGTGCCCGTCAGCGAAGCGAGGACGGGCTGGTTCGCGCCCGTGGCCTCGATGACGACGTCCGGGCGCACGGCGGAGACGACCCGCTCGGCATCCTCCGCGTGGTAGGTGGCGCCCAACTCCCGTACCAGGGCGGGCTTGATTCCTTCGGTCACCCGGTCGAGGACATGCACCTCCAGCCCGCGTTGTGCCCCCAGCAGGGCGGCGAGCAGCCCGATGGGCCCCGCTCCCGTCACCAGGGCGCGACGCGGCTCGAACCACGAACGGCCACCGACACGCTCCACCTGCTCCCACGCCTTCGCCACCACGGTGGCCGGTTCCATGAGCACACCGACGCGCTCCAGACGCGGCTCCAGCTTCACCGCGTAACCGGCTTCCACACACCACGCCTGTGCGCCATAACCGTCGATCTCCTTGATGCCGCGTTCGCTGTAACGGCCGTTGCGGCACATGTCGAACTCCCCTCGGGCGCAGGCCCCGCACGGTTCGGGGTCCGGCCGGCGCACCACCCCGGCGACGAGGTCACCGGCCGAAAAGCCGCTGCCGGGCGGCGCCTGCCGCACCCGCCCGAGGGACTCGTGCCCCAGCACCAGCCACTCACGGCCCGGCGGGGCCCACCCGTACCCGCCCCGGACGATCTCCCTGTCCGTTCCGCACACCCCCACCGCCAAACCGCGCACCAGCAGCTCGCCGTCGGCAGGGACGGGGTCGGGCACCTCCCGTACCTCCAGGGAATCCTTCTCGCCGGGCCGCACGGTCAGTGCACGCATCGCCCACCTCGTTCCTCTCGCCACGCGGCGCCTCATGCCGTGTGCGCCGCTGCCTGCCGTCCGTCTCGGCTTCACGGGTGTCCCGCTCGGCCCCTTTCAGCACCAGCCACGCGGTCGCATCCCTCCTAGACCCTCCGGACACGGGCGCTCGCGTCCCGTCCGGGCACCCGCCCCGCTGCCGAGATCCACGTCCGGGTGCCCGCTCCGCACTCTCGTGCTCAGCGGTCCAGCAGTGAATGGACACTCGGCCACCGCGGAGCTGAAACCGTGCGCCGAGAGGGGTAGCGGCTTGACGGCCTCGACGAGACCATCGTGCATCACCCTGCGTTTCGAGCGAGCCGGTAAGGTCGCCCTGCAGGTGCACTCCCAGACACCCGCCTACGTCGAAGACGCCATCGACGCACCGGGACTGACCTCTCCCCCACCGGGCGGATGACGCCGACGGTGGGGTGGCCGCGGGTGGCCGCCAGGTCTTCAAGATTCTTGAGCGCTGCGACCGGAACCAACTCGGCAACGTCGAGGCACTCACTCAAGCGGCTTGACACGACATAGCAGCCTCGGGGGACGACTCCCACGCCCCCATTCGCGCCTGCCGCGTGTCCCACGCGGCACCATGGGTACCCGAGGAGCACCGCATCCCGTACCAGTCAACGCTCCGTTTGAAGGGATGATCCGGATGCTCATACTCGGACTGCTTCTCCTCGCAGCCGTAGGAGCCTTCACCGGCCTGGTGATCGCCGACAATCTCTCCGGTGGCCCCGAGTACACCGTGTCCGTACTCGGCCAGGACATCGGCACCATGAACACGCTGGCCGTCTTCTGCTCCGGCCTGGCCCTCGCGCTCATCTTCTGCGCGGCCCTGAGCGCGGTGGCGAGCACCGCGGCCCACCGCCGCCGCAGGCGCCCCCGCACGCACGCGACTCACCCCGCTGGCCCCGGCCGGTGAGACGGGCCCTGCACCGGCTCAAGGACATTTGCGGGCCGGGCGGCCAGGGAGGGTAGGGGCGCGAGACAGTTGAAGCCTTCACCGCCCGCAGTCACCCGGCGAGCCGGGGCGGTTCCGCCCCTCGCGTGGCGACCGCCCGGTGCGGGTACCGCGGCAATGAGCCTGTCCCCAGGACCTGGTTCGCGCGCCGCTCGTCGGTAGTACCTGCCGCGGGGCCCTCCGCATAGCCGCTTACGACGGCGGCGTCCAGGGCGGGCCCGTTCGGGCAGGTCAATGCCGGTCGCCGGGCTCGGGGACGGGCTGCTGTCCGACGTCGTGATGGCGCGTTTGCCGTTGCGGCACGCCGTCCATGGCGCTTCCCGAGCCGTGTTGCGAGCGGGAGATCACGCTGAAGCTGCCGTCCGTCTCCAGGACTACCGCGTGTACCAGCTCCAGCGCTCCGGTCCCCTGGGCACGGATCGCCTGACGCACCTCGTCCGGTGTGACCCGTTGGCGTCGCATCGCCTCATGGAGCAAGCGGCCCTCGTGCAACAGCAGGGTCGGCTCGGCTTTCACCAGCCGGCGAACACCCCGGAAGCGGACAGATGCCCAGGCGGTGACGAACTGCAGCGTCACCAGCGAGCCGAGTGCCAGGGCCCCTTCCCCGAGGGCCACCTGTCGGTTGAGCAGGATGGTCGCCAGGGTCGATCCCAGCGCGACCGTGACCGACCAGGTCGAAGGCGTTCATCTTCGACAGTGTCCGCTTGCCTGACGCACGTACCGCGGTGATGAGGATCGGGTAGGCCAGCCCCGCCATGAGGAGTACTGCGGAAGATTTCATTCCAGGAATCGAAGAACACGAATCCTCTGGTACCCGGCGCGAGAGCCCCTCGCACAAGGACCAGGGTCCGAAGACCGGTCCGTCAGGTCGGCGGCCGCCCCGGCGCCGCCCGGCCGAGCCTCGAACGCTTTCGGCCTCGTGCCTGTCGCCTGTCGCCGGGAAGACACGGTCGGCTGCGTGGTCAGGCTCGCCGACCACCGGATCGACCGGTCATGCGCGTGGAGACCGACGATGAGGCGCGAGCCGTCGTGCCGGACCGGGCACAGCGCTCCGGCCCCGCGATGGAGCGATGGACTCGTGGGTACACCTGGGCCGAGTCATTTCACGGTCCCCTCGGTTCCTCCGGTGGCCGCTCGACGGTAAAGGACCAGGCCGGGAGCTGTGGTGACGCCGTGCACGGCCGTGCTGGCCACGATGACCAGTGTCCCGGCTGCCAGGACCCCCGGGTCGACGCCGAGCCGGTGGGCTTCCATGGTCAGGTAGAACAGGGCCGAGACCCCGATGGGGCCGAACCAGCCCAGGAAGACGGCGTCCCGCCAGGACAGGGACAGGGGACCCTTGAGGGCGATCAGGACCGGCAGACGGCGCACCAACAGCGCACCGAGAACGAGCAGAATGCCGCGCCACCAGCCCAGCTCGCCCCACTCACGCCAGGGGATCATGGCTCCGAGCAGCACGAACAGCGGCAGGACGAGGAAACGGTTGACCGCTTCGTCGATCTTGTTCTCACTCGCTCGTTCGTCCACCGAACTGACCGCGTTGAAGGCCAGGCCGCTGACGAAGACGGCCAGAACGCCGTCGAAGCGCAGCAGCCCGGACGCGCCCAGCACGAAGAGGGCCAGCAGCAGGGTGTACACCAGCAGCGGGCCGGGGGAGATGCTTCCGCTCCTCTCCGCCACGCGCAGTACTTTCCCTCCCAGCCAGCCCGCTGCCACTCCGAGGACGAGCGCACCCAGCACCTGCCACAGGGACTCCGTCAGCGCTCGTGTCCCCGTCAGCGGTCCGGCGATCGCCGCAGCGGCGAGCACCAGGGGCAGCGCGAGCCCGTCGTTGGCGCCCGACTCCAAGGAGAGCAACTGCCGGGTCCGGGCGGCGATCCCCTTTTCTGCGGGCTCGCCGGTGACGACGCCGGAGGCGAGTACCGGGTCGGTCGGACACAGAGCCGCTCCCAGCAGCGCCGCCGTACCGAGCCCGAGTCCGAGTACGGCAGCCGACACCACCGTGGTGAGCAGTGCCATCCCGGCCATGGCCACGATCAGCAGGACGAGCAGCGGTCTCGCCTGCGCTCGCACCTCACGGAACGGATAGCGCAGGGCCACGGACATGACCGAGACCGCCAGGAGCAGACGGGACACCTCGTGCAGTTCCTTGTGTCCCTCCACCACCGTGGGCAGATCAACGGCTCCCAGCACCTCCGGGCCGAGGACCATTCCTGTCAGCAGGGCCAGGAGCGGCGCGCTCAGCGGAACCCGCCGGAGAGGCCCGGAGAGCGCCGCCACCACAAGTCCCAGGGCACCGACCACCGTCAGCAGGACGTTCAGCATGCCCGTCTGCTTGCCCGGCTGCGAAAGGAACATGTCCTGTCAGCCCGTCACTCCGCCCGATGGACCAGTCCCGCCGCAGACGACTGCTCCGGGTCATCGGACAGGTCCGGTGTGTTCCCAGGTGCTCCCATGGCTGGGCAAGCGACTCGGCACCGCGTGAACCATCCACCGAAGAACCCCAAAAAGGCGGGGAAGCCGGACGCCGTACGGGTCGGGCGTGCCCTGGCCGGTGCGGGTGGACACCCATCTGGCGGACGGCGTGAGCGCCGAGCAGAGTGGACCGGTGGGTGCCGTCGGCGTCCATCCTGCATTCGAACGGGGATGCGATGGACATCGCGGTGAAGGACGGCCGGATCGTCGGGGTGCGCGGCCGGGCGCACCACCGGGTCAACCACGGCCGGCTGGGTCCGAAGGACCTGTTCGGGTGGCAGGCGAACGCCGCCGCCGACCGGCTGACGCGGCCGCTGGTGCGGAAGAACGGCCGGCTGGTGTGGACCGACTGGGACACCGCGGTGGACCGCGTCGTGGCGCGGACCCGGGAGCTCATGGAGGAGCAGGGACGGGGTGCGATCGGCTTCTACGGCGGGTACGCATACCAGGACCGGGCTGTGGCAGAGGACAGGGCAGAGGCGCCTGCCGATCCGGGTCGGCGCCGTAGGGCCTGGCCGACAGCGGGGAGCGTTCTAGGTGGTACTCGTCATCGTCTTCGGAGCGGCGCTGTTGGTGGCCGTGCTGCTGTCCGGGCTGGCCGCCCGCTCGGTGCTGTCCACCTCGCTGCTGTTTTTGGTGGGCGGCGCGCTCGTCAGCGACGGCTTCCTCGGTCTGATCCACATCACGCCGGACAGCGACATCGTCCGGGTCACCGCGGATCTGGCGCTCTTCGCGGTGCTGCTCACCGACGGCATGCACGTCTCCTTCCCGGCCCTACGCCGGTCCTGGCGCAATCCGGCCCGCGCGCTCGGCCTGGGCATGCCGCTGGCCTTCCTCGGGGTCGCGCTGCTCACTCACTTCCTCGTCGGCCTGGACTGGACGACGTCCTTCCTGATCGGCGCCGTACTGGCACCCACCGACCCGGTGTTCGCCTCGGCCATCGTGAGCCGCAAGGAAGTCCCCGCCCGACTACGGCAACTGCTCAACATCGAAAGCGGCGTCAACGACGGCCTCGCACTGCCGTTCGTCCTCGTCTTCATCGCGGCCGCCGCCCCCGCCGGACACGCCGAGGACGTCGGTTTCGCCTCGATCGCCGGTGAACTCCTCCTCGGACTGCTCTTCGGCGTGACCCTGCCGCTGCTGGTGCACTGGCTGGTCCGGTTCCGGCTGCTGGGCGCTGAACCCTCGCTTCAGCCCCTGCTGCCGCTGGCGGTCGGAGTCATTCTGTACGCGGCCTGCCACCTCACCCACGCCAACCCCTACCTGGCCGCCTTCTCCGCGGGCGCGGTGAGCGCTGCCCTCGCGCCGCAGGCCAAGGACGCTTTCGAGCCGTTGGGGGGAGCCCTGGCCGAGCTGGCCAAGTTCGCGGCGCTGTTGGTCTTCGGCGCACTGCTCACCCCGCACCTCTTCGGCGAGCTGTCGATCGGCGGCTACGCGGTGGCGGTCCTGTGCATCGTCCTCATCCGTCCGGCCTCGCTGCTGCTGTCCCTGGTGGGCACCGACTTCAACCGCAAGGAGAAGCTCACCGCGGCGTGGTTCGGTCCCAAGGGATTCGCCTCGGTGGTCTACGGACTGCTGGTGCTCCAGGCCGGCATCCCGCGGGGCGAGGAGGCGTTCACGCTGATCGCCGTCACCATCGCCTTCTCGATCGTCGCCCACAGCAGCACGGACGTACCGATCGCACGGATCTTCGACGTCGAGGAACTGATCGGCCTCCCCGACGACGACGGAAGACCACAGCATCGGCCGGACCCCGGCATGCCGCAGGGGCACCGCGACACGGGAACCGGCAGCCACGACGACCGGCCCCGTACGCAGTGAACGGCCTGCCCGCGAATCCGACCGGTCAAGCGCCCACGCCCATGACGGCGCCAGCGGTGTAGCACTCCGGGGCACTCGGCGGGCCGGGGCTCGTCACCGGACAGGAGCCCTTGACGTTGCTCGGCCACCGGCAGCACTCCGCCCGCTCAGAACTTGTTGCCCGGTTCGTTGCGGCGAGTCTCGAACTCCTTGTGTCCGTTCGAGCAGGAGAGGATTTTGTCACATTCCTCAACATGGACTTTCTCGCTGCAACTGGCGCAGTAGAAGTCGCCAGTCCCCTGTGCCTTCTCGCCATGAAGCGCGCGCTGTGACAGGAACTGCCGGCCGGTACGACCAGAGAGCTGGTGATGACGCTGGACGAGAAGGCGGAGCAACGGCTGACCGGCCTACCCGACTCCCACGCGCCCGCACTCTGGAACGCCTGACCGGCATGCGGGAGCACTCCGGCCGTCAGGCCGTGCCGGTGAACCTGGCCGTGCACGTCGGCCAGGGCGCCCTCCTCGGCGTGCTGCGGTCGATGATGGCACACTCCGGGCTGTGCGGACCCTGGTCGTCGGCTAAGTTCGCCGTCGTCCGCCTCGCCAACGACCAGATCCTGGAGAACGCCACCGGCGTCGGCGCCCCGCCCCCGACCCTGGCCGCGCCGCGAACTCGTCGTCGACCTCCTTCACAAGACGGTTACGCCTTCGCCACCGGCGCCGACGCCCCGGCCGCGCGGTCGGGCCCCGGTCCGGGGCAGCGCCATGCGTCGGTTCGCGCCGGTCGGCAGCCGGACATGGGACCCGCGCCGCGTGACCAAGCCCGGAGGCGGTAGCGGCGCCGAGGGTTACTGGCGGTCGTGCCGTCTCGGTGACGGCCCCACCCAGGGACGCGTGGGGTACCTCAGGAACTTCGTCTCGGTCGAGTGGGTCCCAGCGCCCGGGCTGCTCGGTGATGACGCGGGAGGCTTCCGTGATCACCTGGTCGGCGATCCAGCCGAGGGGTTCGATCTCCGTCACCAGGGGCTCGTTGGCCGGTCCGCAGGCCCTCTCGGAGCCGTGCAGGACCCACGGCCGGGTGCGGGCGTCCTTGGCATACGGCGGGCGACAGTAGTCGTATAGTCGGCGGGCGACCCACACCCTCACAAGTCGCTCGCCCCATCAGTCCTCCAGGTCCAGTGGGCTGGCCGACAGGCCCGGCAGCTCGACTCCCGCCGGATCGTCCGTACTGCTCGTCTTCGGCAGATCGCTTTCAGGACCCCCGGAACCAGCGCATGTAAAGGCCGCGGCGGTGGGTGATGAGCCGGGTGAGCTCATCGAGGCTGCTGAACGTCGGCAGGTCGACGGACTTGGTCATGGTGCGGTGGGGCGATGCCGGGGGCAGTCAGGTGGTCAGAAGGGAGTCGTCTTCGGTACGCGCTCCAGGCAGCCGGTGGCGGGCGGCAACGAGGGCGGCGTCAACGTCGCGGGTCCCGGTCGACACGCACAGCGTGTAAGCGACGTCTTCCATACGCCGACGCGCCCCCTCGGTGCCGTCTTCGGCGTGCAGGGCGCGCAACGTCTCGTACTGCTCGATGAGGTTCTTCAGCACGACGGGGTGTGCCAAGAGCATGGGGAGTCTCCCTTGTCACCATCGCTCACGTGGGTCATACACCGACCCGTGTGCCCCGTCCTCCGGCCGCCAATCCAGTGCGTTCCCGCACCGGCGGCCAGAGGTCAGTAGGGCCAGTGCCCGGCTCAGTCGGTGGACAGGGCCTGGAGCAGGTCGCCGACCTTGGGGTCGGGCAGGGAGCGGGCGACGTCGGCCTGGGCGACCATGCCGACCAGGTCGTGACCGTCGATCACCGGCAGGCGGCGCACCTTGTGTTCCGTCATGGTGCGCAGGATCTCCTCCACGTCGTCGTCAGCGCCGATGGTCACGGCCTCGCCCTGGGCCAGGTCGCCGGCCGGGCAGGTCGCGGGGTCCTTGCCCGCGCCCAGCGCCTTCACGACGACGTCCCGGTCGGTCAGCACGCCCTTGAGCTTGTTGTCCGTGCCGCAGATCGGGGTGGTGGTCGTATATCGCGGTGGCGCGGGGTGGAGTCAGGCGCCGAGTTCGTCGACGGCGTCCTGCAAAGACGCCGACAGGCGCGTGACGTCCTCCTCGGTCGGCGCCGTGTCAGGGCCAGTAGCCCTGGGGAGACGCGGGCATGGATGCCATGGCGTCCGCCTCGACCGTCGAGGCCATCGGCTCCGGCGTCGACGACCCCGACTTCCACGTGAGAGCACGTCCACCTCTCGCTCGGAGCCCGGGAAGTCGACCTCGGTCAGCATGTGGCAGGAACGGATCCTGCCCGCCGGTGCGATCCGCGCCCTGCCCGAGGGCACCGCGCTGTGCTTCGCCACCGGCATGTGGGCCGCGATGCTCGACCTGCGACCGTGGTATCGGGAGCCGGGAGCGGAGGAGTTGTCCGCGGCGTACGGCCGCGCATCGGCGGAGATCACCGCCCGCGCCGTCGCGAAGCACGCGCCGACACAGTCCGGCTTCGGGAAGGCCGCGTGAGCGACGCCCCACTGCACCTGGTGCCGGTCCGCTCCTGTGAGGCGAAGGACTTCGTGCCCGCCCGGCACCGTCACCACCCGCCGCCCACAGGACAGATCTTCACGGTCGGCGCCACCGACGAGACCGGCACGCTGCGCGCCGTGGTCGCCATAGGCCGGCCGGTGGCCCGCCACCTGGACGACGGCGCCACCTTCCGATTTGCCCGGACCGCCGGCGACGGCGCCAGCAACGCCGGCTCACTGCTCTGCGGTGCCGCCTGGCGGGCGGCGAAGGCCCTCGGCTACCGAAGACTGATCACCTGCACGCAGGACGGCGGGAGCGGCACATCACTGCGCGGCACCGGATGGCGCGTGATCGCCGACCGGCCACCCCGTGCCGGATGGCACGCCCCGGCCAGCGGGCGGGACCGCGTCACCCGCGCTGCGGGAAGCCCTCTGACGAGCCCTCGCGGACGGCGGCGAGGACGGTGCGGGGTACGGCTCCGCCGGAGAACAGCCGACCGTCCGGGAGACGCGGAGTCCGGACAGAAGGCGGGATGACGGCTGAACTGGGCCGGACACTCCCCGCCGGCCGTCGGGCCGTGCCCACGTGCGCCGAGTGCCCCGTCGCCCTGCGAGCAGGACCGCGTCGGAGCACCATCGACGGGAAGGCAGTCTCCGGAGAGTCCGAGCGGGATGCGGTGGGTGATGACGTGGGGCTGTGGCCGGTGGGCGAGCCGGGCTTCTGGCGGCAGGTCGTCGAGCGGCTGGTCACGGCGGTGCTGGTGCTGGACACAGCCGGACGGGTGGTCGCCGCGAACCCGGCGGCCGAGCGGTTGCTGGGCCGCACCATCGCGGCGATGCGGGGCACTGACGCCCACGATCTGCTGCACCGGGACGCGGACGGCAATCGGGTGCCGCGGGACCGGTGCCCGCTGCTCCGCACGCTGGCCGAGGGGAAGGGAGCGCGCGGGGAAGGGGGCACGTATCTGCGGGGCGACGGTCGCCTGCTGGCGGTCTCCTGGTCCGCGTCCCCCCTTACGGAGGACGGCTCCGTCAGGGGTGTGGCACTGCTGTTCACTGATGCCACCGGGGAACCCCGCGTCCACCGCGAGCGAACGGCACGCACGCGCGCGCTGGAGGACCTCAACGAGCGGCTGTCCCTGGTCGCCGAGATCACGGACGTCCTGGGGCAGACCCTGGAAACCGATGAGGCGCTGGCCCGCCTGGTGCGCCTGCTGGTGCCCCGCCTCGCCGACTGGGCGGCGGTGGACCTCCGGACCGGCTCCGGGGAGATCCACCGGGTGGCAGTGACCGGTCCGGGGGGACGGAACGCGGGGTTCGAGGGCCGGCGCGAGCCCGCCCCGGAGGGGGCCGGTGAGGGGGAGGACTCGCCACTGGGCCGGGCGCTGACCGGTGGCGATTCCGTACTCCAGGAGCGGGTGGCTGCCGTCCTCCCGGCTGCCGGACACTCCCCTCTGGCGGCCATCCACAATGGCTTCCTGGCGGCGGTGGGCGCGAGTTCCGCCGTCACGGTGCCACTCGGCGCCCGGGACCGGATCACCGGGGCGCTGACGGTGGTGCGCACCGACCCGGCGCATCCCTTCGACGAAGGCGACCTGGTGGTAGTGAGTGACGTCGGCCGCCGGGTCGGCGTGGTCATCGACAACACCCGCCGCTACGGCCGTCAGCGCGCCGTCGCCGAGGCCATGCAGCGCAACCTGCTCGCACCGCTGCCCCGGCCCGGCCACCTCCGGCTGGCCGCCCGCTACCAGCCCGCCCCGGCGGGCTCGCAGGTCGGCGGGGACTGGTACGACGCCTTCACGCTGAAGGACGGCGCGCTCGCCCTCGTCATCGGTGACGTCGTGGGCCATGACCTGACCGCGGCCGCCGGCATGGCGCAACTGCACGGCATCCTGCGCTCACTGGCATGGGACCACACGGGACCGCCCGGCGCCGTCGTCGACCGCCTCGATGCCGCCATGCCCGTCATCACCACCGTGCCGCTGGCCACCCTGATCCTCGCCCGCGTCGAGGGCGACCCGGACACGGGACCGTGGACGCTCCACTGGACCAGTGCGGGACACCCGCCTCCGCTGCTCCTCTCCCCGGACGGCACCGCGTGCTATCTGGAAGCCGGCCAAGGACTGCTCCTCGGCACCGGTCCGGCCACCGGCGCGGGTCGGCCGGACGCCATGCATCCCCTGGATCCCGGCTCCACCCTGCTGCTGTACACCGACGGGCTGGTCGAGACACCGGGCAGTGACCTCGACACGGGGCTGGACCGGCTGCGCCGCCACGCCCTCGCGCACGCCTCCGAACCACTGGACACGCTGTGCGACCGCGTGCTCGCCGTCGTGCCTCCCGGCAGCACCGACGACGTGGCCCTGCTCGCCCTGCGCGTACCGCCGCCATGAGAGATGAACGCCTCCTGCCGGCTGGCGCTCACCAGCCTCCACAACGTCGGCGCCCCGCTCCGACGGGCCCGCGTCCGCGCTCAGCGTGCCGATACGTCGCGGGTACGGCGTCGAGGGCGCAGCCGTCCGCGTCTGCCGTCCCGGCGGCCCCGGGGCCCGTCGGCGTCGCTCGCGACGGCGGCCCGTCGGCGTGCGACCGGCCCGTCATCGGTCTTCCGGTCCGGTGCGACCACACCGCCACGGCCGTAGTGGAAGGCGGCGCTCCTGTCCCCGTGCTGAGAGTTCAGCCGGTGGATGAGGAACACGCCTGCCGCGATCACCGCCAGCAGCACGATCACCGTCACGAGGATGTCCACCGTCCTCACACCCTTTCCGGCCGTTCCGTCGGCGCCTCGGTGACTGCCCTGCCCCACGCGGGGATGACCAGGGCACCGGCTCCGTGTCCCCCTTCGGACTCCCACACCGCTTCCCGGTCGGCCTCGGCAGTCACCGTCAGACGCGCGGCCTCCGCCACCAGGCTGCTCCCGGTCGCGGTCCGGCGCGGGTCACTCGCCGCGGCCATCAGCCACGCGGCCGCAGCCGGAGGCATCCACGAGGGAACGACCAGCAGGTTCCAGCGGCCCACGTGGTAGGAGAGCAACAGTAGTTCGTGCTCGTCCTGCTCGAAGCGGAACCAGCCCACCTGCACCACGTGACCGGCCACAGGCACCCTGCGCGGGACGACCGGCCACTGGGCGGGATGCACCGTGACCCGGGTGATCCGTCCCCACAACGGATCGAGAACGGACGCCAGGCCGGGCAGTTCGGCGGTGAGATCGCGCGAACGCGGCCACCACGCTCCGTCCAGCAGGAGCGGTGCCGAACCGTCGGGAACAAGCGACAGACGCACGGGAGACGTGGGACGCCGGTCTTCGGACGTCAGCGGAGGGGAGACGGTCGCAGTCATGACGCGAACCCTGCCCCGGGCGGGCCTGAGCCGACCCGGCGTATTCGATCACCGGGAACGGCACAGGCGCGAATGTCCGTGCACGGAGTGTCCCCGGTTCCTTCAGCCTACTCTTCGCGGCGCCCGAGCGGGCCGTGGGCGCATCGGCCGCGCCGGCGCGCTCGCCGGACTGACGGCCACGTGGGGGAGCCGGCTCCACAGCGGATGAAGACTCGACGAGCCGCATCCGGTCCCGTCACGGGTGAACCAGGTGCACACACCCACCGAAGCCGCCAATGGGGAGACTCATGAAGAAGCGCACATGCTCGCGCCGCACCCTGCGCCGTGCGGCAGCACTCGTCAGCACCGCAGCCATGATCACGCTCGGCAGCATGGCCACGGCACCGACCGCCGGCGCTTCGGGCTCAGAGTCCCATGGAAGCCCGGAACTCCTCGAACGACACCTTCCGGTCACCGTCGGTGTCGATGGTGCCGATGAGTGCCTGCGCGGCATCGTCGGTGACGCCCGTGTCACCGAGTTCCTCGACGACCTTCCGGTACTCCTCCGCCGTCAACTGACCGTCACCGTCGACGTCGTAACGCTCGAAGACCTTCCGCGCCGCGGCTGCCATGTCTACCACGTGGGCGCCCTTCTCTCGCTGTTCCAGGACGGCTCCACCCTAGTGGCGCTTGACCAGGGCGTTCCCCGGAGGAGTGGTCGGACGGCGAGTGTCTGCCGTCCAGGCCCGCCGGACATGAGGGGTGTGCGCCGGTCAGGGCGGCGTTGCGATCCTGACTGACATGTCAGTCAGGATCGCAATAGCACTGCCGATGCGCACTTCACCCGTTCGCATTGTTGAGTTTTCCGCAACACGTGCCTAGGGTCGTGGCCCGTGGAAGCCGACGCCGTCCTCAAGAGCCCACCGACCGACGACACCGCCGCCCGAGTCCGCGAGGTCATCGCGGCCGCGGGCGTCAGCCAGCGTGAGTTCGCGCGCCGCGTCGTCATGGATCCGTCCAAGCTCTCGCGCGCGCTGAGCGGCACCCGCCGCTTCACGGCCGCGGAGCTGGCGCGGATCGCCGACGAGGGTCGGGTCGACGCCGGCTGGCTGCTCGGGACGCGCCCCCGCGAGAAGGCCCAGGCGCCGGCCGCCGGCGTCGAGGGCGGGCGACCGCTGCAGATCGTCCGCGAGACGGTCCGGCTGATCGCCGAGCACGGCTTCCACGCGGTGCGGGTCGCCGACATCGCTCGCGCCTGCGCCACCAGCAGCGCCACGATCCACTACCACTTCCCCGGCCGCGCCGAACTCCTGGAGGCGGCCGTGCGCTGGTGCATGGACGAGGACACCGCACGGCGTGCCGCGCGTCTCGCCGAGGCGGACGACGCGGCCGAGGAACTGCGCCAGCTGATCGCGCTGCAGACGCCGCGCACCGAGCAGCAGCGCCGCCAGTGGGCGGTGTGGCTCGACCTGTGGGCCGAGGCGGCGCGCTCCACGACGGTCGGCCTACTGCACTCCGAGTACTACCAGCAGTGGCGGGAGACCGTCGCCGACGTCGTACGCCGAGGTGTCGGACAGGGCGTGTTCCGCGCCGGGGTCGATCCGCAGGCGGCGGCACTGACGCTGACCGCGCTGATCGACGGCCTGGCGACACACGTCCTCTCGGTGAGCGGGCCGTCGTCCGCCGCGGCCGCGGACGCGATGCACGCCGCACTGACCGCCCACGTCGACCACACGATCCTGGCGCAGTAGGCCAGAGGCCACCGAAGTCCCGTACCCGCCCCTGCCCTCCCGGGAGGCCCCCGCATGCCCATGACCGAGAACGTCATCATCACCTGTGCGCTCACCGGCGCCGGTGACACCGTACGCAAGAGCCCACATGTCCCCGTCACGCCTGAGCAGATAGCCGGGAACGCCGTGGAGGCGGCCGCCGCCGGAGCGGCCGTCGTCCACATCCACGTACGCGATCCGGAGACCGGGGATCCGTCGCGCGACCCGAAGCTGTACCGGGAGGTCGTCGAGCGCATCAAGGAGACCGGCACCGACGTCGTCATCAACCTCACCGCCGGCATGGGCGGCGATCTGGTCATCGACCCGGACGACCCGCTCACCCACCTCCCCGGCACCGACCTCGTCAGCGGCCTGGAGCGCCTCCCGCACGTCGAGGACCTGCTGCCCGACATCTGCACGCTGGACTGCGGCTCGCTCAACTTCGGCGACGGTTCGAACCTCTACGTCTCGACGCCCGACATGCTGCGTGCGGGCGCGCGGCGCATCCAGGAGCTGGGCGTGCGGCCCGAGCTGGAGATCTTCGACACGGGTCAGCTCTGGTTCGCCAAGCAGCTGCTCGCCGAGGGCCTGCTCGACGACCCGACCGTGTTCCAGCTGTGCATGGGCATCCCGTGGGGCGCGCCGGCGGACCCCGGAGTGCTCCAGTCCATGGTCAACATGCTGCCGGAGGGCGCGCGTTGGGCGAGCTTCGCGCTCGGCCGGATGCAGATGCCGTGGGTCGCGCAGTCCATCCTGCTCGGCGGGCACGTCCGCGTGGGCCTGGAGGACAACCTGTACCTCGGCAAGGGCAACAAGGCGACCAACGCCCAGCTCGTCGAGCGGGCCGTGACCATCACCGAGTCGATCGGCGCACGCGTCGCGACACCGGACGAGGCCCGCGCCACGCTCGGCCTCATGCCGCGCAAGTAGTCCGCCGCGACGACGAAGGAGCAGCACTCATGGCCTCACCCGTGACGGGCTCGCCCGAACCGACCGCGCCGAAGGCGGCGTCACCGGATATCACCTCGCCGGAGAACGTCCGCCGCGTCGCCTGCGTCGGCGCCGGAGTCATCGGCGGTGGCTGGGTCGCCCACTTCCTGGCCCGCGGCTACGACGTGACCGCCTGGGACCCGGCGCCCGACGCCGGACGGAAATTGCGCCGCCTGGTCGACGCGGCGTGGCCGGCGC
Source organism: Streptomyces mutabilis (assembly GCF_014649815.1). GTDB lineage: Bacteria > Actinomycetota > Actinomycetes > Streptomycetales > Streptomycetaceae > Streptomyces > Streptomyces mutabilis. Next base: position 202,609 of record NZ_BMTT01000004.1, read on the forward strand.
TCACCTCGCTCGGCCTCGCCGAGGGCGCGTCCACCGGCCGGCTCACTGTCACCGACACGCTCGAACAGGCCGTTGGCGACACCGAGTTCGTCCAGGAGAGCGCGCCCGAGAAGCTCGACCTCAAGCGCGATCTGCTGGCCCGCCTGGACGCGGCGACACCACCCGGCGTCGTCATCGCCTCCTCCACCTCCGGCTATCCGATGACCGACATGCAGACGGCGGCCGAGGACCCGTCGCGCCTGGTCGTCGGCCACCCGTTCAACCCGCCTTATCTCATCCCGCTCGTCGAGGTCGTCGGGGGCGAGCGCACCGACGCCACGGCGGTCGCCTGGGCCTCCCGCTTCTACGAGGTCGCGGGCAAGTCCGTCATCACGATGAACGACGAGGTACCGGGTTTCATCGCGAACCGCCTCCAGGAGGCCCTGTGGCGCGAGGCGCTGCACATGGTCGCGAACGGCGAGGCGACGGTCCGGGACATCGACCGGTCGATCACCGAGGGCCCCGGGCTGCGCTGGGCGGTGATGGGGCCGATGCTGACGTTCGCGCTCGCGGGCGGCGAGGGCGGCATGGCGCACATGCTGGACCACTTCGGCCCGTCCCTGAAGTCACCGTGGACGCGTCTGGAGGCGCCGGAACTGGACAAGCAGTTGTACGACGCCGTGGTGGCGGGCTGCGACGAGGCGGCGGACGGCCGCTCCATCGCCGACCTGGTGGCGGAACGCGACCGGGGGGTCATCGACGTGCTGCGCGCCACCGGCCGCCTGGACCGCGAGGAGGACTCCCGATGACGAGGCCTCCCCTGTTCCACAGCACGGTCCGCCCGGAGTGGATCGACTACAACGGCCACATGAGCGAGGCCTTCTACGTCCTCGTCTTCGGTCATGCCACGGACGCGCTGATGATCGAGACGGGCCTGGACTCCGGGTACCGCGAGTCCACGGGCTGTTCCCTCTACACGGTCGAGTCCCACATCCGCTTCCTCCGGGACGTGCCCGACGGCTCCCATCTGGCCGTCCGTACGCGCGTGTTGGGGGCGGCGGCGCGCAAGGCTCGCTTCGTGCACGAGATGTACGTGATGTCCGGACCGGAGTCGGAGCCGACGCCCGACGCGGCCCCGGTGGCGACCACGGAGCTGCTCGCGGTCCACGTCGACCGGCAGTCGGGCCGCGCCGCCGAGTTTCCGGACGCGGTGCGGCGCCGCTTCACGGAACTGACCGAACCGGCTCCTGAGTGGGCGGGCCGCTCGATCGGCGCCGTGGCCTGACGGGGAGCATTTCGACGCCCTATGGGGGAGTTCACCCAGGGTTAACGGTGTCATACAGGTCCAGGACGCCGTCGCTCGGGGGACATGCGCCTCGAACGCGTCCGGCGACCTGCTCAAGAGGTACCTCTCGCATCGCTGGTCGAGCCACGGGCAGCATGTCAGAGGTCGCCGGACGCGCCCAAGCCGGTCAGCGCGCCTACCGGGTCGAGGTCTGGGGTGCCGCGCGGCCACCAGTCGTCGCGGTCAGGCTCCGACTCGTAGGCGTACCACAGCCCGGTGCGGCCGAGCCGGAGCTGGACGTGGCCCTGGGGGTGGGTGAGGCGGTTCCGCCAGGGGCGGAAGGCGGGGAGGTCGGCGGCGAGCAGCAGCGGACGGGCGCGGTCGAAGCGGCCGGCCGGGGGGTCCCAGGCCTGCTCCAGGACGTCCAGGCCGTCGCGTCCACCCTGGCGCCAGGCGGCCACGGCTCGGGCCAGCTCCGCCGTGTCCCGGCCGGTGGCCTCGGCGAGGGACGCGTACAGCGCCCGGGTGCCGGCGGTGAGGCCGGAGCCGGGGCGGGCCGCGGCGAGACGGACCGCGTCCTGCCACAGCGTCAGCCCGCCGACCGGGTCGCGGCCCGTGGTGAGCAGGGCGTGGGCGCGGGCCGCGGCGTCGGTGGCCAGCTGGTCCAGCACGAAGGGGTCCGGGCCGCCCGGGGCCGCCGGGTAGGCCGGGGGCTGTTCGGGATGTGGGGGCGGGGGCAGCGGCGCCGGGAGCTGCGGCAGCGTGCGCGCCGCGAGGGTTTCGGCGGCCCGGACGCCGGGCAACGGCGTCGGCCCCCGGTCCCGGGCGGCGCGTGCGGCGTGGGCCGCGTTGCGCCGGGACAGGGTGTCGAGCAGCGTGCGTTCGCCCCGGCCGCGCAGCAGGAGCAGGACGAAGGGGTCGGCGTCGAGCAGACGTGCCGCCTGGTAGCAGAGGGCCGCGGCGTGCTTGCAGGGGTGCCCGGAGTCGGGGCAGCTGCACCGCGGGGCGAGGTCGCCCGGGCCCGGGAGGAGAGGCACTCCGCAGTCGGCCAGGGAGTGCGGCAGTTCCTTGTCGAGCAGGGCCGCGATGTGCCCGGGTCGCTCGACGGCGGCGTTCAGGAACCGCTCCCAGTCGGTGTCGTCGAGCGTGCGCAGCCGCACCTGGACACGGTACGGACGGGAACGGCTGCCCTGCACATAGGCGAGGAGCAGGCCGGGCGTCACGGTGATCGCGTCGACCTTCCCCCGCTCGGCGTACCCGCGCCCCCGGGCCAGCCGCGCGGCGTCCAGGGCGCCCTCCTCCAACGCGGTCACCCATGCAGTGCCCCACCAGGTCGCGGCGAAGCCGTCCTCCGCCGACGACCGGGACGGCAGGGCGGGGAAGGTGCGGCGCAGCTCGCCGTCCCGGTCCGGGGCCGCCATGGAACGGGGCGCGCGGGGCTGCGCGGCCGGCTCGGAGGGCGGCGAGGCGGCGGCTTCTCCGTGCGCCTCCCGGTGCGGAGCCGGGCGCGTGGGCCGGTGCGCGGAGCCGTCCGGCACTGCGGGGGCGCGCTCCGGGGCCGGTGCCGACGGGCGCCGTCGTGGGGATGGGGCGTACGACGAGGGGGGTGGGGTCGGCGGAGCGGCCGAGGGAGCCGGCACCTTCGCTGGGTCCTCCGCAGCCCCGTCGGCGGGCTCCCCGGTGAGCGGGGGCCTCCCGAGGGCCGCTGTCTCCCCTCGCGACGGGCCCTCCCCCGCGGTGTCCGCCTCCACGGTGTCCGCCTCAGGAGGCAGCCGGAAGGCGCCCGCGGCGAATTGCCGTACGGCACGAGCGCGGGCGTCGGCGGTGCGCGAACCGCCGGTCCGCTGCGGAGCACGGGCCGGCCGCCGTGACGTCACCGTCCCCTTGGCCGCCGGATCCGGCCTCGGCTGTCGGCGAGCCGCCCGCAACGCCTCGCGTGCCGCGTCCCCGGGCCGGCCTTCCGCCGTGTGGCCGGAACGGTCCGCCGGGGTGGTTGCGGTCGCCGCACCGGCGGTGGACGGCCGAGCGAGCCGATTCGCCGCTTCGGGCCGGTCGGCTTCCGTTCCCTGGTTGCCGGGCGGGTCCGACAGGCTGTCCAGGGCCGGGTCCGGTCGCTCCGTGGCCCCGCCCGCGGTGCGGGCGTTGCGCAGTGCCTCGCGTGCGACGTCACCGGGGCGCGGCCCGGTGCGCTCCCCGCTTCCCACGGCCCGGCTCTGGACGTGGGGCTGGGGCTGGACATCGGAATCCCCGTCCTGCTGCCCTGCCGTCGCGTCCTCGCCGGCGTCGGGGGCGGCAGCCGCGTCCGTGTCGGCGGTCGTTCCGGCGGTCGTGGCCTGGGTTTCCTCACCGCGTTCACGCACCGCGCGCAGTGCGCGGCGGACCTCGTCGGCGGGACGGGGGGTCATGACGGCCTCCGCAGGGACACCAGGTCGGACAGTTCACGGATCGTCAGCTCGGTCAGTGCCGACTCGCCGGAGCCGAGGACCGCCTCGGCCAGCGCCCGCTTAGACCGGAGCATGTCGGCGATGCGGTCCTCGACCGTGCCCTCGGTGATGAGGCGGTGTACCTGGACCGGCTGAGTCTGGCCGATGCGGTAGGCACGGTCGGTGGCCTGCTCCTCGACGGCCGGGTTCCACCAGCGGTCGAAGTGCACGACGTGAGCCGCGCGGGTGAGGTTGAGACCGGTACCGGCGGCCTTCAGGGACAGCACGAGAACGGGCGTCGCCCCGCTCTGGAAGCGGTCCACCATCCGCTCGCGCTCCGGAACCGGCGTACCGCCGTGCAGCAGGTCGACGGGGACCGCGCGGGCGAGCAGGTGGGAGGTGATCAGGCGGGCCATGCCGACGTACTGGGTGAAGACCAGAACCGAGCCGTCCTCCGCGAGCACGGTGTCCAGCAGCTCGTCCAGGAGGGCGAGTTTGCCGGAGCGAGCGGTCAGCCGGTGGTGGTCGGAGGTGCCCGGCGCGTGTTCCTCCTTCAGGAACAGCGCGGGGTGGTCGCAGATCTGTTTGAGCGAGGTCAGGAGTTTGAGCACCAGACCTCGGCGGCCCATGCCCTCGGCCGCTTCGATGGCGGCCATCGACTCGCGCACCACCGCCTCGTACAGTGCGGCCTGTTCGCGGGTGAGCGGGACGGGATGGTCCGTCTCGGTCTTCGGCGGCAGCTCCGGGACGATGCCCGGGTCGGACTTCCTGCGGCGCAGCAGGAAGGGGCGGATCAGACGGGCGAGGCGCTCCGTCGCCTCCTCGTCCTCGCCGTTCTCCACCGCGCGGGCGTGCCGGGCTCGGAAGGACTTCAGGGGGCCGAGGAGGCCGGGGGTCGTCCAGTCGAGGAGCGCCCACAGCTCGGAGAGGTTGTTCTCCACCGGGGTGCCGGTCAGCGCCACGCGGGCGGGGGTCGGGATCGTGCGCAGGGCCTTGGCCGTCGCGGAGTACGGGTTCTTGACGTGCTGCGCCTCGTCAGCGACGACCATGCCCCAGTGCCGCTCGGCCAGGGTCGCCGCCGCGGACCGCATGGTGCCGTACGTGGTGAGGACGAAACCGCCGGTCACGTCGTCCAGGGTGCGGTCGGGGCCGTGGAAGCGGCGGACGGGCACGCCGGGCGCGAAGCGGGTGATCTCCCGCTGCCAGTTGCCCAGCAGGGAGGCCGGGCAGACCACCAGCGTCGGCGCGGTGTGGGCCCGCTTGAGGTGCAGGGCGATGACGGTGACCGTCTTGCCGAGGCCCATGTCGTCGGCGAGGCAGCCGCCGAGGCCGAGGGACGTCATGAGGTGCAGCCAGGCCAGGCCGCGCAGCTGGTAGTCGCGGAGGGTGGCGTGCAGCCCGGGCGGCGGCTCCGCGGGACGTACCCCGGCCGTGAGCCGGTCGCGGAGGGCGGCCAGCGCGCCGACCGGTACGACCTCGACCGTCTCGCCGTCGGCCTCCGCGCTGCCGGTCAGGGCTACGGACAGCGCGTCGACCGGGTCGAGCAGGCCGAGGTCGCGCCCCCGGGCCCGGCGGACGAGGGCCGGGTCGACCAGGACCCAGCGGTCGCGCAGCCTCACGACCGGTCGGTGGGCCTCCGCGAGCGTGTCCATCTCGGCCTCGGTGAGCGGGTCGCCGCCGATGGCCAGCTGCCAGCGGAACTGGAGGAGGTCCTCGCTCTCGAAGAAGCCGGTGCCGTCCGTCGCCGAGCCGGGCGCCGGCCGGACCACCGCGGTGGCGGTGAGGTCCTGGGCCAGGTCGCGGGGCCAGTGCACGGCTACCCCGGCGGCGGAGAGCCGGCCGGCCGCCACGCCCAGCAGGTCGGTGACCTCCTCCTCGGACAGGCTGAGGACGTCGGGCACGTCCTGTTCGGTGAGCCGGTCCAGCGGCGGCCAGACCCGGGCGGCCCGCCGCACCGCGAGGGCCGCGTCCACGCGCGCGCGGGGACCGAACGCCGCGTCCGCCGCTCCCGACCACAGGTCCGCGGCGTCGGCCACGAGGGTGGGGTCGGCGAGGTTGTGCACCTGCACGACCGCCGCCCCGGCACTGCGCGCGCCGCCGTTGCCTTCGGTGTCCCCGTCGAAGAGGTCGTACGCCGACAGGTCGAGTCGGAGGGAGATCCGCACGCCCGCGTCCATGCCGGCGGCGACCTCGGCGGCCCAGTCGTGGGCGCCCGGCAGGCGGTGGGCTCCGCGGTCGGCGAAGGGCCGGCCGCAGGCGTGGGGCGCCGCCGGGGTGCGCGGCAGGGTGTCGGCGACCGCGTCCAGGAAGGCACGGATCAGCGCTTCCGGCTCGGGCAGCCGGATCGGGCCGGGGCCGTCCAGCGGGACCGCGTGTCCTTCAGGGGGCAGTGCGGCGGCCACCGCCCGCAGATGCGCGATGTCGTCGGGGCCCAGCGGGCCGGCCCGCCAGGCGTCGTGCCCGGTCGGCGTCAGGCCGGGCAGCAACCGGCCTCGCGCGGTGAGCCGCAGGGCGTGCAGGGCGGCGGCGCCCCAGCAGGCGGTGGCCGGGTGGGCGGCCGGGTCGTGCCGGGCCCGCACCAGCAGGGGCAGGGCCTCGGTGAGTGGGAGCGACAGCGCGGGCGTCGTCCTGCGTCGCGCCCCGGCGCCGTGCCGCCGCACGACGGTGAGCTCCGTGACCCGGGCGGGCGGCGGCGCACCGTGCCGGAGGGCAGCGTCGGCGGCGGGCCCGTCCCCGGCCCCGTACTGCGCGAAGGTCTCGATGTCGGACCCGTCCCCGGAATCCCAGAAGACGATCCGCCCGTCGCGCGGGAGCGGTGCGGGCAGGAAGACGGCGGCGAGCCGGACCGCGGCGAACGAAAGGACGTCCTCGGGCGGCCAGGTCCGCCCGCGCGCCTCGGCGTGCCCGGTCTCCGGCGTGCCCGCCACGGCCACGTCGCTCATACGTCCTGTCACCTCCCGCCCGCCCGCCGGATCAGATGTCTTCGACTCTACGGGCGGGGTCTGACAATCGGCTCCGGCGGCCTGCCGGGGCCCGGACGCGCGGATGTCGGTCAGGGCACCGTTCGGGAGACGACGTAGACCATCGGATACTCCGGATTCTTCATGTTCACCATGATGTCCTGGGTGGGCGCCGGGTTCCGCTGCTCGTTGACCAGGCCCCACCAGGGGCCGGATCGGCCGAAGTCCCAGCCGGTGACGCGCTGGGCACGGTCGCTGATGGCGATCTTGTCCTTCCTCAGCGCGTCCCGGTCGACGCCGAGTCCCGCCAGGAAGGCGTCGAGACCGGCTTCGCTCGTCTCGAACTGGACGTAGAGACGGCTGGTCTTCCAGTTGTTGGTCTCGTAGTACGCCATCTTGTTCGCCGGGAGCGGGACGGGTACCTCGTAGATGCGGCGCTGGAGCTTGGACGGCCAGCCCCGGGTCATGCCGGTCGCCGCGTACTTCGCCTCCTTCTTCCTGCCGCTGTCGCGGCTCTGGTTGGCGGAGATCACGAGGTAGCCGGCCGGGATGCCGATGAGCAGCACGATGATGAGCAGGGTGAGCGACCTGCGGCGGATCATGTGCCGGCGGTCCTCCGCCGGGGGCCGGGGTTCGTCCGGAGGCCCGGCCTGGTGGGGCAGCGATTCCGTCACAGCGACTCCCGGGCCGTGCGGCGGGCCTCCGCGTACCGCTCGTAGCGCTCGTACCGCTCAACCCGGCGCCGTTTGGCGCGGCGGAACCGGCGGGCGACCAGGCGGGCCAGGTCGGCGGCGCCCACCATGCCGGCCTCGGGTCCGAGCTGGGCGCGGACGATGCGGGCCTCGGGGCGGTAGCCGCGGCCGGTGAGCTGGCGCTTGAAGGCGTCGCGGGCGGGTCCGATCAGCAGGTCGTCGGCGGCGCTGACCCCGCCGCCGATCACGAAGCAGGACGGGTCGAGGGCCGCGGCGAGGTTCGCGATGCCGACCCCGAGCCACTGGCCGATGTCCTGGAGCAGCTCGATGCACATGGCGTCGCCGTCGCGGGCCAGCTCGGTGATCATCGGGCCGGTGATGTCGCCGATGCTGCCCTTGACGTGCTCGATGATCCCGTACGCCACCGGCGAGTCGGCGGCGGCCAGCTCGCGGGCCTCCCTGACCAGGGCGTTGCCGGAGCTGTACTGCTCCCAGCAGCCGCGGTTGCCGCACGGGCAGCGGTGGCCGCCGGGGACGACCTGCATGTGGCCGAACTCGCCGGCGACCCCGTACTTGCCCCGCTTGACCTGGCCGTCCTCGAGGATCGCGCCGCCGATTCCGGTGCCGAGAGTGATCATGACGAGGTGGTCCTCGCCGCGTCCGGCGCCGAAGCGCCACTCGGCCCAGGCGGCGGTGTTGGCGTCGTTGTCCACCAGGACGGGAACGGCGAGGCGGCCGGCGATGCGGTCGCGCAGCGGTTCGTTGCGCCAGGACAGGTGGGGGGCGAACAGGACGCGGTTGCGGTCGGCGTCGACCCAGCCGGCCGCGCCGATGCCGACGGCGTGCACGTCGTGCCGGTCGGACAGGTCCAGGACCAGTTCGACGATGGTGTCCTCGACGACCTTGGGGCTCTTGGACTTGTCCGGGGTCTCCGTGCGGAGCTTCTCCAGGATGTTGCCGTCGGCGTCCACGACGCCCGCCATGACCTTCGTGCCGCCGATGTCGATGCCGACCGTGGGCACGCGGGGCGCCGTCAGGTGCGAGCGGCGTTCCCTGGTGCCCACGGTGCGCAGGACCGGGGCGCGGCGGGAGCCGATGGGGGCGGTGAAGTCGCGGTAGGTGCTCATCGGGTGCGATTGTGCCGCACGGCCGTGCCGGGTGCCGAATGCGGCAGGGGGCGGGGGGCTCGGTTCATCGCCGGGTGCGGGTGCGGGTGCGGCGTGGTCACTCGCGCCCGCGCGGCGGAGCCCCACGTGACACGGTCCCGGGTTCCTGGGTCCGTTGCAGCTCATGGCGCAGGTCGTCCAGCTCGTTCCCACCGGCCATCTGCGTCGTCAGCTCGTCCAGGGTGATGTCCTCGCGCTCGTGGTTGCCCACCATCGTGCCTCGCTTCAGCAGCACGAACCTGTCCCCCACCATGTACGCGTGGTGCGGGTTGTGGGTGATGAGAACAACGCCCAGGCCCTGGTCGCGTGCCGCTGCCACGTACTTCAGGACCACGCCCGACTGCTTCACGCCCAGCGCCGCCGTCGGCTCGTCGAGTACCAGGACCTTCGCGCCGAAGTGCACCGCGCGGGCGATCGCCACGCACTGGCGCTCGCCGCCGGAGAGGGTGCCGATGGGCTGGTCGACGTCGCGCAGGTCGATGCCCATGCGCAGGAGTTCCGCGTGGGTGGTGCTGCGCATGTGGTCGACGTCCATGCGCTTGAAGGGCGCGATGCCCTTGCGCGGCTCGGAGCCCAGGAAGAAGTTGCGCCAGACCGGCATGAGGGGGACGACGGCCAGGTCCTGGTAGACGGTGGCGATGCCGCGGTCCAGGGCCTCGCGCGGGGAGGAGAGGCGGGTCTCCTCCCCGTCGAGGCTCAGAGTGCCGCCGTCGTGCTGGTGCAGCCCTGCGATGATCTTGATGAGGGTCGACTTGCCGGCGCCGTTGTCGCCCAGCACGCAGGTGATCTCGCCCGCGTGAACCTGAAGGGACACGCCTTCGAGGGCACGGACGTTGCCGTAGTTCTTGCTGACGCCGGACAGCTCGACGAGCGCCGTGCGTGCTTCCGTCCCGGTCACTTGGTGGCCTCCGCGCGCTTGCGGACCCAGGCGTTGAGCAGGGTCGCGAGGAGCAGCATCGCTCCGAGGAAGAACTTGAACCAGTCGGGGTTCCACTCGGCGAAGACGATGCCCTTGCTGGTCATGCCGAAGATGAACGCGCCGACCGCCGATCCGACCGCGCTGCCGTAGCCGCCGGTGATCAGACAGCCGCCGATGACGGCCGCGATGATGTAGATCAGCTCGTTGCCGACGCCCTCGCCGGACTGGACGACGTCGTACGAGAAGAGCAGGTGCTGGCCCGAGATCCAGGCGCCGAGACCGACGCCCATGTAGAGGCCGATCTTGGTTTTGGCGACCGGGACTCCCACCGCGCGGGCGGCGTCCTTGTTGCCGCCGACGGCGAAGATCCAGTTGCCGGCGCGGGTGCGCAGCAGGATCCAGCTGGCGACGGCGACCAGGGCGAACCACCACAGGATGGTGACCTTGAAGCCGACGCCGCCGACGGTGATCGTGGAGGCGAAGACCTCGCGGGCGGAGTCGAAGCCCTCCATGTCGGCGATCGTCTTGGTGGAGACGGTGCCGTCGATGAGCTTGGTGAAACCCAGGTTCACGCCGGTCAGCATGAGGAAGGTGCCCAGCGTGATGATGAAGCTGGGCAGCTTGGTGCGGGTGAGCATGAAGCCGTTGAAGGCGCCGATCGCCACGGTGACCAGCAGGGACACGCCGACGCCGACCCAGACGTTGGCGGTCATCTGGTAGCTGGACATCGACGAAACCAGGGCTGACGAGGTGACCGTGACGCCGGCGGACAGGTCGAACTCGCCGCCGATCATCAGGAGCGCCACCGGGACGGCCATGATGCCGATCGTCGAGGCGGCGTAGAGCACCGTGCTGAGGCTCGTGGCGCGCAGGAAGCTGTCGGCGAAGAAGGCGAAGAAGAGGAAGACCGCGATCGCGCCGACGACGGAGCCCAGCTCGGGGCGGCCCAGGAGTCTGCGCAGCGGAGAGGTCTGCAGAATCCTTTCGTCTGCGTCCGTTGCCTGCGTGGCGCTCATCGGGTGCCCCGCTTGGTGTAGTCGGCCAGCTCGGCGGCGTCGTCCTTGGTGATGATCTGCGGGCCGGTGAGCACCGGCCGGCCGCCGCCGAGGACGTCGGCGTTGTACTTGTACAGCCACAGCAGGTCGACAGCCTCGTAGCCCTGGAGGTACGGCTGCTGGTCGACGGCGAAGCCGAGGGAGCCGTCCTCCAGTCCGGCGGCCACCTTCGCGTTGAGGTCGAAGGTGACGATCTCGGCCTTGCTGCCCGCGCCCTGCTTGGCCTTCACCGCGGTGTCGGCGTAGGGCGCGCCGAGGGTGACGACCGCGTCGACGGACTCGTCGGTCTGCAGTTTGGCCTCGATGGCGGACTGCACGTCGGGCATGCTGGTGCCGTTGACGTAGAGCCGCTGGATCCCGCCGTCGAAGGTCTTCTCGACGCCGTCGCAGCGCTGCTCGTGGCCGACGTTGCCCTGCTCGTGCAGGACGCAGATCGCCTTCTCGCGACCGCGTTCGTTCAGCGCCTCGCCGACCGCCTCGCCGGCGATGGTCTCGTCCTGGCCGACATGGGTGAGGGCGCCGAAGTCCTTGGACTCCGCGGAGCCGGAGTTCACGGTGATCACCGGGATGCCCGCCTTACGCGCGCGGTCCAGGGCGGACTTCATCGCGGTGGGCTTGGCGAGCGTGACGATGATCCCGTCGACCTTCTTGTCGATGGCCGCGTTCACGAGCTGCGCCTGCTGTTGCGCCTCGTCGTCGTGGGAGTACAGGAAGTTGACGTTGTCCTTCACCGCGGCCTGCTCGGCGCCGCTCTGGACGATGTCCCAGAAGGTGTCGCCGTCACCCGAGTGCGTGATCATCGCGAAGGTCCAGCGCGGCGTGTTCACCGCGGCCTTCCCCTGGGCCGACGCGGCCTTGCGGGCGTCCTCGGCGCGCTTGCCGCCCGTGCTGCTGCAGCCGGCCAGGGACAGCGACAGTGCCCCTGCCAGCGCGATGCCCACCCATGTCCGAAACCGTGCCACGAGGCCGTGCCCTTCTTGCTGTGCCGTGCTGTGCGTGTCGGGTTCCGCGGGAACCGCGACCGGGTTCCGGAAACCACAAACGCCCCATTGTCCGACATGGCAAACGATCCACCGGCGCCGGGGAGCAGACGTCGGTCACATTGTCCGGACATTGCGACGAACTCGCACGGCGAACCGCGAGGTGCCTCCGGACGGCGGGACGGCGCTCTTCGGGCCGTACCCGGGCGGCAGGTCAGCTCGCGCCGAGCGGCAGGTCACGAGCGCACGAGCAGCAGCTCAGGACCGTACGAGCAGCTGGAACTCGAAGGAGTAGCGGGACGGCCGGTAGGTGTGGGTGCCGAACTCGACCGCGCGTCCCGTGTCGTCGAACGTCGTGCGCTCCATGGTGAGCAGGGGCGCGCCCTCGTCCTCGCCGAGCCGCTCCGCCTCCCCGGCGGTCGCGGCGCGGGCGCCGACGGACTGGCGGGCGCTGTGCAGGGTGATGCCGGCGGCCCGCATCAGCCGGTACAGGCCCGTGGCCTCCAGCTGCCCGGTGTCCAGGTCGACGAGACCGGGCGGCAGATGGTTGCACAGGTACGCCATCGGCTCCCCGTGCGCCAGCCTGAGCCGCTCCACCCTATGCACGTCGCTCCCCTCGGCGACGCCGAGCGCGGCGGCGACCTCGGCGGTCGCGGGGACCACGGTGTTGACCAGGACTTTCGTGGCCGGGCGCTGCCCAGCCGCCTCCAGGTCGTCGTAGAGGCTGCTCAGCTCCAGCGGGCGTTTGACCTTGCTGTGCACGACCTGGGTGCCGACACCCCGGCGGCGCACCAGCAGGCCCTTGTCGACGAGCGACTGGATGGCCTGGCGGACGGTGGGGCGGGAGAGGCCGAGCCGCGCGGCGAGCTCGATCTCGTTGCCCAGCAGGCTGCCCGGGGTCAGCTCGCCGTGCTCGATCGCCGCCTCCAGCTGCTGCGACAGCTGGAAGTACAGCGGCACGGGGCTGCTGCGATCCACGCTGAGGTCCAGCGACACGGTCGGGTCCACTTCTGGTCTGGGCACGGGCCCGAGCGTAGCTCCGTGCGCTGTTGACGGGAAGTCGTGTAGTTCGATTGTCCGGACATACGCATTGACAGGGCCCGGGCTGTGAGCCCACTTTGAATCCATGCGCATCGGGGTCATCGGTACGGGCCGCATCGGCACCGTTCACGCCAACACGCTCAGCCGCCACCGGGACGTCGGCTCCCTGATCCTCACCGACGCCGACCTGGCGCGGGCGCAGGATCTGGCCCACCGGCTCGGCGAGACGGCGGCGCCCGGGGTGGACGAGATCTTCCGGTGGGGCGTCGACGCCGTCGTGATCACCACGGCGACGCCGGCCCACGCCGAGCTGATCGGCCGTGCCGCGCGCTCGGGACTGCCGGTGTTCTGCGAGAAGCCCATCGCGCTGGACGTGCCGGGCACGCTGCAGGCGATCGCCGAGGTGGAGGCCGCCGGAACGGTCCTGCAGATGGGCTTCCAGCGGCGCTTCGACGCCGGCTACACGGGCGCGCGCGAGGCGGTGCGGTCGGGGCGGCTCGGCCGGCTGCACACCGTCCGGGCGGTGACCAGCGACCAGGCGCCGCCGCCGGCCGAGTACCTGCCGCAGTCCGGCGGGCTCTACCGGGACACGCTCATCCACGACTTCGACGTGCTGCGCTGGGTGACCGGACGGGAGGTGGTCGACGTGTACGCCGGCGGGTCCGACGCCGGGCCGCCGATGTTCCGGGCTGCGGACGACGTGGACACCGGCGCGGCGCTGCTCACCCTGGACGACGGCACGCTCGCCACGGTGACCGCGACGCGGCTGAACGGCGCGGGGTACGACGTACGCATGGAGCTGGCCGGTGAACTGGACCAGATCGTCGTCGGACTGGACGACCGTACGCCGATCGCCTCGACGGAGCCGACCGGGCCGCCGGCCGCGGACAAGCCGTGGACGGGTTTCGTGGAGCGGTTCGGACCCGCCTACGAGGCGGAGCTGGCGGCCTTCGTGGAGGTGGTGCGCGGGGAGCGGGCCAACCCGTGCGACGGGCGCGAGGCGCTGCGGGCGCTGCTGATCGCTGAGGCCTGCGACGTCTCCCGGCGGGAGCGCAGACCGGTGCGGCCGACGGAGGTCGAGGCGACCGCGTCCTTCGTGGTCGGATGAACGGTGCCCCGGAGCCGACGCCGGGCAGTTCGTGGTCGGCGCCCGCCTACCAGCGCACCGGAAGGCTCCGCACTCCCCGCATCAGCCTGCCCGGCAGCCAGTCGCCGGGCGGGCCGTCGAGGGCGAGGCCGGGTGCGCGTTCCAGCAGGGTGCGTATCGCCGTACGGGCCTCCAGGCGGGCCAGCGGGGCGCCCAGGCAGTAGTGAACGCCGTGGCCGAAGGCCAGGTGACCGCGTGTGTCGCGGCGGATGTCGAAGCGGTCCGGGTCGGGGAAGCGGTGGGAGTCGCGGTCGGCCGCGGTGAGGCCGACCATCACCGTGTCGCCCCGGGCGATGGGGGTGCCGCCGATGTCCAGGGGCTCCGCGGCGTACCGGAACGTCGCGTTCTCCACCGGGCCCTCCCAGCGCAGCGCCTCCTCCACCGCGTCGTCGACCAGGCTCATGTCGGCGCGCAGGGACGCGAGTTGCCCGGGGTGGGTGAGCAGGGCGTGGACGCCGGTGGTGATGAGGTTGACCGTGGTCTCGTGGCCGGCGATCAGCAACACGAAGGCCATGCCCCGCAGTTCCTCGGCGGAGAGCCGGTCGCCGTCCTCGGCGGTGGTGCGGATCAAATCGCTCAGCAGGTCGCCGCTCGGCCCGGCGCACCGCTTGTCCTCGATGAGGTCGGTGAGGTATCCGGCGAGCCTGACGAAGGCGTCGTACTCGCTCTCCGCACTGGTCGGCGCGACCGCCTCGGTCGACATCTGCCGGAACTCCGTGCGGTCCATCTCGGGCACGCCGAGCAGTTCGCAGATCACGGTGAGCGGCAGTGGATAGGCGAGGGATTCCACGAGGTCGCCGCGGCCGGGCGGCAGCATGGCGTCCAGCAGGTCGTCGGTGATCCGCTGGATGCGCGGCCGCATCTCCTCCACGCGGCGCGCGGTGAAGGCGCGGGTGACGAGGGAGCGCAGCCGGGTGTGCCGGGGCGGGTCGGTGACCAGCAGGTGTTTGCCGATCAGCTCCTCGTCGAGGGAGGTCGCGCCGACCCCGCTCGGGTCCTTGGCCAGACGCGGGTCGGCCAGGGCCGCACGAGCCTCCGCGTGGCCGACGACGAGCCACGCCTCGTACCGCGCATCGGGGGACGGCGGGCGGATCCGGTGGACGGGGCCCCGCGCGCGCAGTCGGGCGTAGACCGGGTGCGGGTCCCTGCGGAAGTCGTCGCCGAACTCCCCCAAGTCGATCACTTCCGTCACGATGGCCCCCTCGCTCGCTCCCCGCGGGCCGTCCACACGGCCCGCTCCGACGCGGGGCCGTGCGGCACACCGCGTGCCCTTGCTCCCCCAACGTGCGCGCCCGTCGGTCAGTGCCCGCTCTCCTCGAAGTCGTCCAGAAGCCCCGCGTCGTACGTGAGCAGCGCGATCTGGACCCGGTTGCCGAGGTCGAGTTTGGCGAGGATGCGGGATACGTGGGTCTTGACGGTGGCCACGCTCATGAAGAGTTCCGCGGCGATGGCGGCGTTGGCCAGGCCCCGGCCGACCGCGACGGCGACCTCGCGTTCGCGGTCGTTGAGGGTGCCGACGCGCGCACGCGCGCGCGTACGCCTGCTGTCGGCGGCGCCGTCGGCAGCCTGCTCCATCAACCGCCGGGTCACGGCGGGCGACAGGACCGGGTCGCCGGCCGCGACCTTGCGCACCGCGTCGAGGATCTCCGCGGGCGGGGTGTCCTTCAGGACGAAGCCGGCGGCGCCGGCGCGCAGAGCCCGCAGCACCTGCTCGTCGGCGTGGAAGGTGGTGAGGACGACGACCTGCGGGGCGTCCGGGCGGCCCCGCAACCGCTCGGTGGCCGTCAGGCCGTCCACTCCCGGCATGCGGATGTCCATGAGGACGACGTCCGGACGGGTGCGGTCGACGAGTTCCGCGACCTCGTTCCCGTCGGCGGCCTCGCCGACGATCTCCACGTCGTCGGCCCCGCCCAGCATGAAGGACAACCCGGCCCGCACCAGCGGGTCGTCGTCCACCAGGAGCAGTCTGATCGCAGTCATGGCCCTCACGAAATCACAATGCCGGTGAACGCATCACGGTCGCAGGCGGCCGACTTGGTTCCCGTGACGGCGGCCGTCCGGTCGCCGGTGCCCGTCTCATGCCCACGGCAGCCGTGCCCGTACCTCGAAGCCGCCCTCCGGTGTGGGGCCGTGGTCCAGGGTGCCGCCGGCGAGCGTGGCGCGCTCGGTCAGCCCGATCAGGCCCTGCCCGGAGCCGGGCACGTGGGGCACCTCTCCCTCGGGCGGTGCGTTGCGCACGGTCAGTACGAGTCCGTGCCCCGGGGCTCCGGACGCGGAGACGCTGACCGCGGTGCCGGGGGCGTGCTTGCGCGCGTTCGTCAAAGCCTCCTGGGCGATGCGGTAGGCGGTGCGTCCGACGGAGGCGGGTACGGCGGCGGGTTCGGTGACGCGGCCCACGAGGACGACCTTCATCCCGGCCTCGCGTGACTCGGCGACCAGCGCGTCGAGCGCGGCGAGCGTCGGCTGGGGGCGGCCCGCGTCGTCGGACTCCCCCGCGCGGAGCACACCGATGATCTCCCGCAGGTCCTGGAGGGCTTCGTGCGCGCTCTCCCGGATGACGCCGGCCGCCCGCGCCACCTCTTCACGGGACGCGTCGGGCCGGAACTCCAGGGCGCCGGCGTGCACGCTGAGCAGCGTCAGCCGGTGCGCGAGGACGTCGTGCATCTCGCGGGCGATGGCCTCGCGGGCGAGCCGCTGCGCCTGTTCGGCCCGGAGCCGCGCCTCCGCCTCGGCGTGCCGTGCGCGGTCGCGCAGGCTGAGCAGGAGCTGGCGCTTGGAACGGACGAGCAGTCCCCAGCCGATGACCGTCACGGCGAGCAGGAGGGCGATGAGGAGGGACGCCAGGAAGGGCAGGCCCGGTTCCGGGCGCATCCAGTAGAACAGGGGCGCCACGGCGAGGCTCGCGCCGCCGATCCAGGCCACGTACCGGAAGGGCCGGTGCACGGCGAGCGTGAACATGGAGGCGAGGACGGCGCCGCCCGCGGTGGCCGAGACCAGCGAGACGGGCACCATGGCCACGGCCAGCCCGACCGGCCACCGCCGCCGGAGCCAGACGGCGGCGCAGGCCAGGGCGCCGATCACCTGATCGGCGACGGCCATGGCCGGGGAGAGACCCGGCTCCTCGTCCAACACGTCGGCGGCGAGCAGCCCGACGGTGACGGCCAGCAGGAAGCAGGCGAAGTCGACGAACCAGTCGCGCGCGGTGCGCCGGGTCCGCCGGCCGGGTCCCCGCGGTTCGGGGTACAGGTCCTCGACCAGCGCCGCCGGCAGCACCCAGCGCCCCTTGGCGAACGCGGGAGACGTCGTGTCCCGCTCGTCACTGTTCACGGTCGACAATTTACGCAGCGGTGGGGACCGGCACTGCCGGGAGAACGGGATCACCGACCGAAGTCGCAGACCCGGCGACTTAGGTCGCGCCGGGGCACGGACAACGGCGCCTTCCGTCGGGCACGGCTCGCCCCGCGGCCGATGCGTGTGGGGGGACCGCGGGGCGAGGGTCGGGGGCATGAAACAACTGCTGGAGTTCCTGGGCCTGATCGCCGTTCTTCAGGGCGCGATGAGCCTCGTGCACGAGTTCACCGACTGGGACACGGGCGTGGTGCGGCGGATCGGTTTCCTCGAGGGTCACGAGGTCTACGCGAGCGTCGCGCTGCTCGCTCTCGGCGGCGCGCTGTTCGCCGCCGCCGAGAGCCGCAAGTCCGGGTGAGTCCGGTCCCCGGACCGGTGGCCGCCGCCGTCAGCAGCCGCGGTCGACGAGGTCGAACGACGCGTAGTGGTCGGCCGTGTAGTAGTCCTCCTGATAGTCCTCACCGGTGACGATGCGGCGGGCGCCCCGGGTGTCGGAGCCCGGGGTGATCACCGTGTACTCGTGGTAGTAGCCGGTGGACCGGCTGGGGAGGATGCCTTCCCGGTTCTGGAAGACGGTGCCGTCCTGCTCGAACGGATAGGGGCCGCCCTGCTCGATCAGGTCGAGCGTGTCGTGGGCCTGGGACGGCAGGTCGCCGTAGCAGATGTGGCCGACCGCGGCGGGGGCCGCGCCGGCCGGGGTCGCGGAGACGGAGCCGCCCACGAGGAGGGCGGACAGGACTGCGGCTGCTGCGCCGAACCGAGCGACGCGTGGGGGGAATCGCATGACCTCATGATGACGCGCGTAGACAGTGGCATGTCAATGACAATGTCGTGGAGTTTCCCGGGACGTCATATGTGTTTTCGGCGCGTTCACCACCGGGGCGGGTCCGTGTCCGTTCGCCGCCAGCGTGGGCCGGGCCGGGCCGCTGGGATGGACCCATGAACACGAACACGAACACGGACTCGCTCGTTCGCTTCCCGGCACCCCTGACCGGCCGTGCGGTCCTGGTGACCGGAGGCAGTCGCGGCATCGGCGCGGCGACCGGGCTCCGGCTGGCGCGCGACGGCGCCGACGTGGCCCTGACCTATGTGAACCGCAAGGACGCGGCCGAGGACGTCGTACGGGCCGTCGAGGCGCTGGGGCGTCGCGCGGTGGCCCTGCGGGCGGACTCCGCCGACGCGGAGGAGGCGGCCGGGGTGGCGGAGCACGCCGCCGACGCCCTCGGCGGGCTCGACGTGCTGGTCAACAACGCGGGCGTCGGGCTGCTCGGCCCCGTCGAGGGCATCTCGGTCGCCAATCTGGACCGGGTGCTCGCCGTCAACGTACGCGGCGTCTTCCTCACCGCGCGAGCGGCGGCGGCCCGTATGACGGAGGGCGGACGGATCATCACCGTAGGCAGCTGCATGGCCCTGCGGGTGCCGGGTCCCGGGGGCACGCTGTACGCGATGAGCAAGGCGGCGCTGGTGGGGCTCACCAAGGCACTGGCCCGGGAGCTGGGCGGGCGTGGCATCACCGCGAACATCGTTCACCCCGGGCCGATCGACACCGACATGAACCCGGCCGACGGCCCGTACGCCGAAGGTCAGGCGGCGCTGACCGCGCTGGGCCGTTTCGGCAGGGCCGAGGAGGTCGCGGCGACCGTCGCCCACCTGGCGTCGGCGGCGTACGTCACCGGGGCCGAATTCGCGGTGGACGGCGGGCACGCCGCCTGACGCCGGCGGTGAGGACGCCGGTCACCCGCTCCACCGCCGACGATGTGCGGATGCGCGTGGGGCGCGCCGGAGCCGTCCGGGCCGGCGCGCCCCACGCGGGAGAGGTCAGCCGCCCAGCTCCTGGTGACGGGCGGCGATGTGGGCCGCGCCGTCCTCGGTCAGCGAGCCGAACAGGCGCAGGCGGGAGATGCCACCGTCGGGGTAGATGTCCACGCGCGCGTGGGTGCCGACAGCCGCCTCGGGCAGGACGAAGCGGTGGTTGGTGTCGGGCTGCATCCGGGTGCGCGGCAGGACCTCGCGCCACTCGCCGGACTCACCGTCCTTCACGGAGACCGAGGCCCAGCCGGCCGAGTTGCCCTTCAGGTAGGCCGTGTCGATCTCGATCGCGCGGATCTGGACGCGGTCCACCAGGCGGTAGCTGATCCAGTCGTTGCCCTGGTCGCGGCGGCGGCGGGTCTCCCAGCCGTCGTCCATCTTGCGGGAGCGGCCCGGCTGGATGGTGTTGGTGGCCGGCGAATAGAACAGGTTGGAGGCGTCCTCGACCTGGCCGCCGTTCTCCAGGGCGACCACGTCGAAGGTGCCGAGGGCGGCGAGCCACGCCGGGTCGGGCACGACCTCGCCGTACACGCGCAGGCGGGCTATGCCGCCGTCCGGGTGCTGCTTGAGACGCAGGTGGGTGAAGCGCTGCTCGGCCGAGACGGCGAAGCCGTTGGCCGCGTGGCCGCCGACGGCGGTGCGCGGGACGAGGGTCGTCCACTTCACGTCGTCCGCGAGCAGTTCCTCGGGGGACGGGGAGCCGGCGAACGAGGTGCCCTCGACGGATACCGCCTGCGGGTAGTTGCCGCGGAAGTGGGCGGTGTCGACGACGATGCCGCGGATCACTCCGGGGGCGCCGAGGCGGATCAGCGCCCAGTCGTGGTCGTCTTCGGTGGGCCAGGGGTGCTCGGCCGAGACGCCGCGGCGCCGGCGGGTCTCCCAGCCGTCCATGACCTTGCCCTTGTGCCCGAAGTGCTCGGGGTCGAACTCGGCGCGCTCGGGCACCAGCAGGTTCTCGCGCTGGGCGAAGAACTCGTCGTTGGCGGCGACGACACCCGCGCCGAGTTGCCGGTCGGCAAGATTGGCGTACTGGGTGAAGGGGAGGTCGGCGGTGCGGTAGTCCGCGTACGGGTCGCCGCCTCCGTAGGGGTTCGCGTCTCCGGTGAAGCTGGCCAACGAGGTGTTCTGCTGGGCCGTCACGGTGATCAGGTGTTCCTCTCGGGTTCGTTCGATGTATGAGTTGGGGCAGGTCCGGACGTGTGTCAGGGGGTCCGGGTGAGGAGCTGTCCCTTCGGGTCGGTGAACGCGCCGTCCGCCACGATGCGCGTCCCGCGCAGCCAGGTGGACTTCACGACGCCGTACAGGGTCTTGCCCGCGTACGCGGTGACGCGGTTGCGGTGCTGGAGGGCGGCCGGGTCGACGGTGAAGGTCTCGTCGGGGGCGAGGACGGCGAAGTCGGCGTCGTGGCCGGCCGCGATGGCGCCCTTGTGCCCGTCGAGGCCGACCTGGCGGGCCGTGTTCGCGGACATCCAGCGCACGATGTCCTCCAGGCCGAGGCCCCGCTCGCGTGCCTTGGTCCACATCGCCGGCAGGCTGAGCTGGAGGCCGGCGATGCCGCCCCAGGCGGTGGCGAAGTCGTCGGTCTTCAGATCGGCGGTGGACGGCGAGTGGTCGGTGACGACGCAGTCGATGGTGCCGTCCACCAGCGCCTGCCACAGCAGGTCCTGGTTGGCGGCCTCGCGGATGGGCGGGCAGCACTTGAACTCGCTGGCTCCGTCCGGCACTTCCTCAGCGGTGAGGGTCAGGTAGTGCGGACAGGTCTCGACTGTCACCCGTACGCCGTCCGCGCGGGCCTCGGCTATCAGCGGCAGCGCGTCGCTGGAGGAGAGGTGCAGGACGTGCACGCGGGCGTTGAACCGCTTGGCCTGGGCGAGGAGGGCCGCGATCGCGGTGTCCTCGGCGTCGCGCGGTCGGCTGGCGAGGAAGTGCGCGTACTTCGGGCCGCCCTGCTGCGGGGCCGCGGCCAGGTGGTGCGGGTCCTCGGCGTGCACGATCAGCAGGCCGTCGAAGGCGGCGATCTCCGCGAGGGAGCGGGCCAGCTGCTCGTGGTCGAGGTGCGGGAACTCGTCCACACCCGACGGCGACAGGAAAGCCTTGAAGCCGAAGACGCCTGCCTCGTGCAGCGGGCGCAGGTCCTTGGCGTTGTCGGGCAGCGCGCCGCCCCAGAAGCCGACGTCGATGTGCGCCTTGTCGGCGGCGACCTCGCGCTTGGTGCGCAGGTTGTCGACCGTGGTGGTCGGCGGGATCGAGTTCAGCGGCATGTCGACGAGGGTCGTGACGCCGCCGGCCGCCGCGGCGCGGGTGGCGGTCCAGAAGCCCTCCCACTCGGTGCGGCCGGGATCGTTCACGTGCACGTGGGTGTCGACCAGGCCGGGCAGCACGACGTGGTCCCCGACGTCCTCCAGCCGGGCGCCGGCCGGGACGGGGGCGTCGTGCGGCAGGACCGCCGTGATCGTCTCCCCCGTCACCGCGATCGACGCGGCGCGTGTCCCCTCGGGGGTGATGACGCGCGTCGAGCGCAGCACCAGTTCAGCTCCGGACACCCGAACCCCTCTTTCTGCCGCCATGCTTTTCAACGTTCTGTTGAAGTCCTCCGTCGAAGGAGTCTTCATCCCCGCTTCCGTGCCGTCAAGAGGCACCCTTTGTGCGGGCATGCCCACGGCTCAGCCCTGGACGTTTCCACAAAGCGGAATTAGAATTCCAGCAAGCAGAACGTAGCTACGTACAAGCCGGTAGTCAACCGGCCGCCGGGTACGCTTCTTTCCTCCCGCCAGCCCCGAAAGGAACGTGCCGTGCCGACGTCCAGCGCCAGCACCACCGACTCCGCCAGGTCCGCCACAGGTGGCGTCCAGTCCCTGGAACGCGCCTTCGACCTGCTCGAACGGATGGCGGACGCGGGCGGCGAGGTCGGCCTCAGCGAGCTCTCCGCGAGCAGCGGACTGCCGCTGCCGACCATCCACCGCCTGATGCGCACCCTCGTGGCCTGCGGTTACGTCCGCCAGCAGCCCAACCGCCGGTACGCGCTCGGTCCGCGCCTGATCCGGCTCGGCGAGTCCGCCTCCCGGCTGCTGGGAACCTGGGCCCGCCCGCACCTGGCCCGCCTGGTCGAGGAGACCGGCGAGACGGCGAACATGGCGCTGCTCGACGGTGACGAGATCGTGTACGTCGCCCAGGTGCCGTCCAAGCACTCGATGCGCATGTTCACCGAGGTGGGGCGGCGGGTCCTGCCGCACTCCACCGGCGTCGGCAAGGCGCTCCTCGCGGACTTCCCCGCGGAGGAGGTGCGGGCCCTGCTCGGCAGGACCGGGATGCCGGCCGCGACCGAGAAGACGATCACCACGCCGGACGGCTTCATCGCGGCGCTGGAGGAGGTGCGGCGCCAGGGCTACGCGATCGACGACAACGAGCAGGAGATCGGCGTGCGCTGCCTGGCCGTCTCCGTGCCCAACTCCCCGACCGCGGCGGCGATCTCGATCTCCGGCCCGGCCGGCCGGGTCACCGAGGCCGCGACCGACCGAATGGTGCCGCTGCTCCAGCAGGTGGCGGCGGAGCTGTCCGAGTCCCTGCTGAACTCGAACGGCAACCCCGCGGCGTAGAACGGCAGCGCCGCGGCGCGGATCCCGCGCTGCTCAGCGGCGCGGCGGATCGCCGAAGAGCTCCACGGCGTGACGGACCTCCGTCAGCCCCCGCGACAGGGCGCTGACGGAGCCGATCGCGCCCGCTATCAGCAGCAGGGAGCGGTGCAGCCGAGGCACCTCCGGGACACCGCGCGCCGACATCGCGGCAAGGTCGGCGAGTTCGTCCTCGGCTATGGCCCGGTCCGGGAAGTCGGCGGGCAGCAAAGCGAGTTGTCGGCGCAGTCGCGCCACCGCGGTGCGCAGCGCGACCACCCTCACGTCCTCGTCGCCGACGGTCACCTGCCCCTGCCCCAAGCTCTGCAACACAGCCCTCCCCCTCGCACCCCGTTGTGCGCCCCTAAGTGGTGAACGTGCCGAGCGCCCCTGGCACCGGTTCGGGCGCCGGGGACGCGGGCCAGTAAACGCCACCCCGCACCGGACGCGCCACCGCGCGGACCGAAATTCAGCCTCCAAAAGCCCCGCGCACACCGGAGTGTTCGGCGGGCGGTCAGGTATGCAGGACGCATGACCAAGACCGAAGAGCAGGTGGCGGGGCTGCTGCTCGCCGCCGGCGGCGGGCGGCGGCTCGGCGGACGACCCAAGGCCCTGCTCGAACACCGCGGCCATCCACTCGTCGAACATGCGATCGCCGTTTTGCGCGCGGCCGGTTGCGCCCGCGTGCACGTCGTCCTGGGAGCGCGCTCGGACGCCGTACGCGAACGGGCGGCGCTCGACGGGTGCGTGATCGTGGAGAACCCCGACTGGGAGCGGGGCATGGGGTCGTCACTGCGCGCCGGGCTCGCTTCGCTGACCGGCACCGGAGCACGGGCGGCGCTGGTCTCGCTGGTGGACCAGCCCGGGATCGGCGCGGAGGCCATGGCGCGGGTGCGGGCCGGGTACCGGGGCGGGGCGTCACTCGTGTCGGCGGCGTACGCCGGCGTTCGCGGGCACCCCGTCCTCCTCGGTGCCGACCACTGGCCGGGCGTCATGGCGACTGCCACCGGGGACCGGGGGGCACGCGCCTACCTGAGGGAACACGAGGCGGAGATCACCCTGGTGGAATGCGGGGACGTGGCGCGGCCGTACGACATCGACACCGAGGCGGACCTGCGCCACCTCGAGTGAGGGGTCTGGCACTGGGCGCCACTGTCCCTCGACTCAGAGAATCTCGACGTCAACAGACCATTGAAGTTCCACGATAAGGAAACTACTATCCACTGACCAGAAGCACCCGACCGCACAGTGGGTGCGCATTGCCCCATACGTGCCCGTTGGCACCCGGTGCCACCGCTGAAGGAAGTGACAGCTCATGTCCGCACCAGCGCCGTCCACGCTGGCCATCGTCGACGCCGAGCCCCTGCCCCGGCAGGAGGAGGTCCTCACCGATGCGGCGCTCGCCTTCGTGGCCGAGCTGCACCGGCGGTTCACGCCCCGGCGTGACGAGCTCCTCGCCCGCCGTGCGGAGCGCCGCGCCGAGATCGCCCGCACCTCCACACTCGACTTCCTCCCGGAGACCGCCGCGATCCGCGCGGACGACTCCTGGAAGGTGGCCCCGGCCCCGGACGCGCTCCAGGACCGCCGGGTCGAGATCACCGGTCCCACCGACCGCAAGATGACCATCAACGCCCTCAACTCGGGCGCCAAGGTCTGGCTCGCGGACTTCGAGGACGCCTCCGCCCCGACCTGGGAGAACGTCGTCCTCGGCCAGCTCAACCTGATGGCCGCCTACACCCGCACCATCGACTTCACGGACCCGAAGAGCGGCAAGTCGTACGCCCTGCGCCCGAACGAGGAGCTGGCGACGGTCGTCATGCGCCCGCGCGGCTGGCACCTCGACGAGCGCCACCTCCAGGTCGACGGCCGCCCGGTCCCCGGCGCCCTGGTCGACTTCGGCCTGTACTTCTTCCACAACGCCCAGCGCTTGCTGGACCTCGGCAAGGGCCCGTACTTCTACCTCCCCAAGACGGAGTCGCACCTGGAGGCCCGCCTCTGGAACGAGGTGTTCGTCTTCGCGCAGGACTACGTCGGCATCCCGCAGGGCACCGTCCGCGCCACCGTGCTGATCGAGACGATCACGGCCGCGTACGAGATGGAGGAGATCCTCTACGAACTGCGCGACCACGCCTCCGGCCTGAACGCCGGCCGCTGGGACTACCTGTTCTCCATCGTCAAGAACTTCCGTGACGGCGGCGAGAAGTTCGTCCTCCCGGACCGCAACGCGGTGACGATGACCGCTCCGTTCATGCGCGCCTACACCGAACTCCTCGTCCGGACCTGCCACAAGCGCGGCGCGCACGCGATCGGCGGCATGGCGGCCTTCATCCCCTCGCGCCGGGACGCCGAGGTCAACAAGGTCGCCTTCGAGAAGGTCCGCGCCGACAAGGACCGCGAGGCCGGCGACGGCTTCGACGGCTCCTGGGTCGCCCATCCGGACCTGGTCCCGATCGCCCTGGAGTCCTTCGACAAGGTCCTCGGCGACAAGCCGAACCAGAAGGACCGGCTGCGCGAGGACGTCGACGTCAAGGCGGCCGACCTCATCGCCATCGACTCCCTGGACGCCAAGCCGACGTACGCGGGCCTGGTCAACGCCGTCCAGGTCGGCATCCGCTACATCGAGGCGTGGCTGCGCGGCCTCGGCGCGGTCGCCATCTTCAACCTGATGGAGGACGCGGCCACCGCCGAGATCTCCCGCTCCCAGATCTGGCAGTGGATCAACGCGGGCGTCGTCCTCGACAACGGCGAGCGGGTCACCGCCGAGCTGGCCCGCAAGGTCGCCGCCGAGGAGCTGGCGAACATCCGCGCCGAGATCGGCGACGAGGCCTTCGCGGCCGGCAACTGGCAGCAGGCCCACGACCTGCTGCTGACCGTCTCGCTCGACGAGGACTACGCCGACTTCCTGACGCTGCCGGCGTACGAGCAGCTGGAGGGCTGACGCCCCGTACGGCACGACCGCGCCCCCGGTACCGCACCAGGGGCGCGGTCGTGCGTTCAGCCCAGGTGCACGGACCAGTCCTGCTCGGCGGGCGGCTTGCCGTGCAGGTCGGGGACGCGCTTGAGCCAGTCGGGACGGCCGCGGCGGGTGCGCTCCGCGCGGGCGGCGTTCTCGGCGGCGAGTTCCTCGCGGGTCGGGAATCCGGTGGGCAGCCACTGCCGGGAGGCGCGGGCGCGGGTGAGCAGGTACTCGACGTAGGCGGCACGCACCTCGTCCGGCGTGTCCAGACCCGCCTCGCAGGTCAGCCAGTCCTCCGGCACCCGCCCCACCACCTCGCGCAATAGCTCCTCCGTCACCTTCGGCGCCAGTTCGGCGTCGGCGGCCCTGACGTCGGGCGCGTAGTGGCCGAGGGCGTGGTGGCGGAAGTCGTACGCCTTCTCGGGCGTGGACGCGCCCCAGCGGTGGTGGAAGACCAGCGCCGCGCCGTGGTCGATCAGCCACAGCCTCGGGGGCACCGTGCCGGAGGTGGGCCAGACCATGAGGTTGGAGCTGTGCACCGTGCGGTCGACGTTGATGGTGAGCGCGTCCAGCCAGACCACGCGGCCGGCCTCCGCCGCGTCCACCGGGAACACCTCGGCCAGCTCGGGCGTGAGGTCGGCGCCGCCCGACAGGTAGTCCATGCCGAGGTTGAGCCCCGCGCTGGCGTCCAGCAGGTCCCGCACCTCCTGGTGCGGCTCGCCGGCGGCGATCGCCGGGTCGAAGTCCGCGAGCACCAGCTCGGGCACCCGCAGCCCCAGCTCCCGGGCCAGCTCACCCACGATCACCTCGGCGACCAGCGCCTTGCGGCCCTGCGCGGAGCCGGTGAACTTCAGCACGTAGGTGCCGAGGTCGTCGGCCTCCACGACGCCGGGGACGGAGCCGCCGGTGCGCAGGGGCTCGATGTAGCGAGTGGCGGTGACTTCGGTGAGCATGGGGCGAGCATATGCACGCCGGGCACGCGGGGGCGGGGCGCCGCCGCTCACCGGGGCGGCAGGTCCAGCTCCGCGCGGACCGTCTTGCCGACGGGTACGCGGTCGAACACGCCCCACCGGTCGGCGAGCGCGTCCACGAGCAGCAGACCCCGGCCTCGCTCGGCCTCCGGCGTCACCGCGGCCGTGCTCTCCGGTCCGCGCGGCCGCCTCTCGCCCCTGCTGTCGGACACGTCGATCCGCAGCGTGTACGCGTCCAGCCGCAGCCGCACCTCGATGTCCCGCCCCGGCACCCGCCCGTGCGTCACGGCGTTCGCCGCCAGCTCCGCGACCAGCAGCGCGGCCGTGTCGGAGACCGGCGAGCCGTACGGGACACCCCACGCGTCCAGGCGGTGCAGGGCGAGGTGCCGGGCCAGTCGTGCACCGCGCGGGGTGGAGCTGAACCGCTGCACGAACACACGCGCGGTGACCGGGAGTCGGGGGGTGGAAGCTGCTCTCATGCCGCCCATCCCACCTGCGGCGACGACGTCCCACCAGCTCGGCGACCGGTACGCAGGGTCAGCGTACGGGTACGGACGGTGGACGGTAGGGGTAACCGTCCGTGACCATGGGCCCGTTCGGTGGGTTTGCCCGAGTGGGTGTACGTGTGGGAGGTGCCCTGGATGTCGGACGGTGCGGGTGGCGCGGAAGCGCCTTGCGGGGGCGGGGAACCGGAGCGGTCGGACAGTCTCAGGACCTTCGGGGAGGTCCTCAAGGCGTTCCGCAAACGGGCGGGGCTGACGCAGGAGGAGTTCGCGCCGCTGGTGCGGTACTCGGTGCCGACGGTGGCGTCGATCGAGCAAGGGCGGCGGTTTCCGCCGGTGGACTTCGTGGAGCGCGCGGAGGAGGTCCTCGACGCGTTCGGGGCGCTGCGGGGTGCGGCACGGCATCTGTCACGGCAGCCGGGGCTGGCGAGCTGGTTCCGGCAGTGGGCGCGGTTCGAGGCGGAGGCGGTGAGTCTGTACACGTATGAGTGCCGGGTGGTGCCTGGGCTGTTGCAGACGGAGGGGTATGCGCGGGCGGTGACCGTGAGTGTGCCGCCCGTGAAGGACGACGTGCAGGTGAACCAACAGGTAGCGGCACGTCTGGATCGGCAGGAACTCTTTCAGCGCAGGCCGCCGATCTCGTTCAGCTTCATCATCGAGCAAGCACTGATCGAACGAGGCACTGGCGGGCCGGAGGTGACGAGGCTGTTGATCGACAACCTGCTGGCACAGGCTGATCAGTTCAACGTAGAGCTGCAGATCATGCCGTTACGGCAAGTGGACCACGCGGGTTTCGACGGTCCCCTTCAGGTACTGGAGACCCCAGAGAACAGGTGGTTCGGCTACGCCGAGGGGCAGCGCGGAGGCCTGCTGATCTCCGACTCAAAGGAGGTCAGCATTATGCTCCAGCGCTATGCGAAACTGCGTTCACAGGCCCTCAACCCCGAGGATTCCAAGGGCCTGTTGAAGCGAATGCGAGGATCGCTATGAGCTCATCCGAACTTGTCTGGTTCAAAAGCAGCTACAGCAGCGGAAGCGACGGCGACTGCGTCGAGGTCGCCGCCTGCCCCGGCACCGTCCACGTCCGGGACTCCAAGGTGCGCCACGGCGACCAGCTCGCCGTCTCCCCGGCGGCGTGGGCCCGTTTCCTCACGTACACGACCGGCCACTGACGTTCACGCCCTCCGCAAAGGATTGGCCAGCGGCCGGTACCGCGCGTCGGCCCCGTCCGCGCCGGTCCAGCGGAGCAGGAGGTTGGTCTTGGCGGGGAGGGTGGGTGAGGTGAGGAGGGGCGGGATCTCCGGCAGGTCGGTGTGGTGGGCCAGGGCCCGGCGGGCGGCGGGCCAGGGATCGAACCCCGAGTGGTGTTCGGCCAGGGCGGCGGCGATCTCCATGAGGTGGTTGACGACGAGGCAGTACACCAGCCGCTGCCACCCGGCCGTCCGCGAGGTGTCCGGCAGCAGCTTGACGCCCTCCGCGTCGCGGAACAGGGCCTGCACCGGCGTACCGGCCTCGCCCACGGCGACCAGGGTGTTCTGCAGGTGCGCCTCCAGAACGACCCCGTCCTCGGCGAAGGCGGTCAGGACGGGCGGGACGACGGCCGCGAGGTACGCCTCCCACCAGGCCGCCGGGTCGGTGGCGGCCTCCAGGGGGCTGCCCTCGAAGCCCTCCGCGAGTGCGGCGGCGAGAAGCGGGGTGGCCCCCGGCAGGACGCGGTCCCGCAGGCCGTCGCGGACCACGACGGCCAACTCCTCGAAGGCGAAGTCCGCCGTGCGGTAGCCGCGGTCGCCGAGCCAGGCGGCCGGTGGGCCGATGGCGTCGAAGGCCTCGGTGACGGCGGTGTCGGTGCGGCGCAGCTTCAGCAGGTCGTGGCGCCACAGGCGGCGGATGTCATTGGTGATGCGTACGTCGAGGCTGAACTTGAGGAAGAGATCGGGGTCGGGGGCGTAGACCGTGCGGATCGCGGCCGTCGGCCACACGAAGCCGCCGGTCGTGCCGAGGCGGAGGAGGCGGCCGTCGGCGAAGGCGGGGGCGAGGGTGCCCGCGGTCAGGTCGAGCTGCCAAGGGTGGGCCGGGAGCAGCCGGTAGCCGGGCGGGGCGTCGGCCAGGTCGTCGAGGGTGGCGGTGTCGCCCTCCTCGACGACCGTGTCCTCGCGCACGGCGAGCAGGGTCAGCGGGAAGCGGGCGTGCGCCTCGGGCGCGTACGGCAGCCAGCCGGCGTGCGGGCCCCCGCCGCGCGCCTTGGGCGCGGGGTGGTGGGCGTGGCCGGTGATCAGGGCCTGTTCGGAGCGGAGGTAGGGGTCCTGGGGCGGGGTGGCGCGGGCGCGGGCCGTGAGCAGGGCGGCCACCGTGTCGCGGCTGTCGGTGATCTCGGTGGGCAGTTCGTGGTTGGGCAGGCCGGTGTGGTGGCGCAGCTCCTCGGCGACGAGTTTCACCAGCGTGGTGTGGCCGACCGGGTGCCACCCGCCCGCCGCCGCGGCGACCTCCGGCTCGGCGGGGCGGCGGCCCGCGCGCACTCGCAGCAGTCGGCCGCCGGGCAGCCGGTACACGGGCCGGGGGCCGGGGTTCGGCAGGGGTTCGGCCACCTCGCGCAGCAGGCAGTTGAGCAGTGGCACCATCGCGTAGGCGTCGGCGAGTTCGGCGACGCTCGGGCGGGCGGCGCCGGCGTGTCCGGTGAAGTCCCGTGTGGCGGCGTCGGCGCCGGTGGGCGGGGGCAGAAAATCCACGCGTTCCACTCGTTCCCTACGGTCTGTCCATGGCGGAGAGGCGGAGGCGATCAGTATGTCTGTCGTCATGTCCGTCGTCGTCCGCGTGCCGTGACCTCCTACTCGTACCCGAGGAGCCCGCCCGTGCACCGTCCCCCCACCGCGGAGACCGAGGTCGCCGACGAACTGGCCGTCGTCCGTCCCGGTCTGCTGCCCGGCTTCACGGCCGGGTTGCCCGGCGCCCGCGCGGCCGTGCTGACCCGGCTGTGGCGTGCCTTCGCCAATGAACCGCTGCCGTGGATCACGGGCCGGGACACCGTGCGGGACGGGCTCGTCCTGCGGCTTCGGGACGGCCGGCGGCTGTCCGGCCCGGCCGCCGACCCGTACCGGACCGACGCGTACGTCCGCGTCGTACACCTGGACGACGTGCCCTACGACGATCCGGCGCGGCTGACGACGGACCTCGCCGTGCCGCACTCGGCGGGCTTCGCGGCGGAACTCGGGCACAGCGTCGCGTCGTTGGCGCTGTCGCGGACGGCCCAGGAGAATCACCCGGACGAGTGGCCGGACAGCGACTGGGCCTGGGAGCAGCGGGTGGTGGACGGACACCCTTACCACCCCAACTGCCGTTCCCGCCCGGGCCTTTCGGTGGCGGACCAGCTCGCGTACGGGCCCGAGCACCGGCCCGTGGTCGGGCTGGGGCTGGTGCCCGTGCCGGCGTCCGCGTGCCTGGTGACGGGGGTGTGGCCGTCGGACCTGCGGGACGGGGCGAGGGTGCTGGTCCCGGTGCATCCGTGGCAGGCGGCGCACGTGCTGAAGCTGCCGTGCGAGGAGCGGATCGCCGCCCGTCCGCTGATGTCCCTGCGTACGCTCGCCGTGCCCGGCGGACCGCACGTCAAGACGGCGCTCAGCGCACGGCTCACCTCCTCCGTGCGGGACATCTCGGTCGCCTCGATCGCCGCGTCGGCGACCCTGTCGTCCTTCGGGGAGGATCTGGCCGCGCGGACGGACGGCCTGCTCCACATGACCCGTACCCTGGGGGCGGCCACCGCCCACTCCCCCGACCTGGCCGCCGTGCTGCGCGAGTCGCCCGAGGTGTACGTGAGTGGCGGCGAGCGCGTCGTTCCGGTGGCCGCCCTGGCCACCACCGGGCTGCCCCGCCGCCCCGGCTGGCCGGCCGCCTTCGCCCGGCTCGCGCTCACCGTCGGACTGCGCGCCCTGGAGATGGGCGTGGCCCTGGAGGCGCACGGCCAGAACCTGCTGGTGGTGCTGGACCGGGTGGGCGACCCCCTGCGCCTGGTCTACCGCGACCTCGCCGACATCAGGGTGAGCCCGGCGCGCCTGGCGCGGCACGGCGTCCCGGCCCCCGCGCTGCCGGCGCGCATGCTCACGGACGACCCGGCGGTGCTGCGCCGCAAGCTGTTCGGTTCGCTGGTGGGTGGCGCGCTGGCGGCGACCGCGGGATCCGGTCCGGCGCTGCGGGAGGCGCTGGAGGGGGCCGTGCGCGAACTGCCTCGCACACCGGACGTCGTGGCGCTGCGCGAGGAGCCGCTGCCGGTCAAGGCGCTCACGCTGATGCGCACTTCGCCGGAGAACGCCGGGGATCTCTGGGCTCGGCTGCCCAATCCGCTGCACTGGGGGTGAAGTCGGGGC
The DNA here is from genome assembly GCF_014649815.1 of Streptomyces mutabilis. Lineage (GTDB taxonomy): Bacteria > Actinomycetota > Actinomycetes > Streptomycetales > Streptomycetaceae > Streptomyces > Streptomyces mutabilis. The sequence continues at coordinate 233,812 of NZ_BMTT01000004.1, forward strand.
GTCCGCGCGGTCTCGTTTTGGAACCCGGCACCACTGATCAATAAGATCCGCCGATGATCACAAGAACACGGCTGGCGGCGGGTGCCTGTGCCCTGCTCGCCGCGCTGACGGCGGGATTGGCGTTCCCGTCCGGCGCGGCCGCCGGTGAACCCACGGGCGAGGACGCACCGAAGGTCAATCTCGTGCTCGACGTCAGTGGGTCGATGCGGACCCGGGACATCGACGGCGGGACGCGGATGGCCGCCGCGAAGCAGGCGTTCAACGAGGTGCTCGACGCGACGCCCGAGGAGGTGCAGCTGGGCATCCGGACGCTGGGCGCCGACTATCCGGGCGACGACCGCAAGCGGGGCTGCAAGGACACCGCGCGGCTCTACCCGGTGGGCCCGCTGGACCGCACCGAGGCCAAGACGGCGGTGGCGACCCTGTCGCCCACCGGCTGGACGCCGATCGGTCCCGCGCTGCTCGCGGCGGCCGACGACTTCGAGGGCGGCGACGGTTCCAAGCGGATCGTGCTGATCAGTGACGGCGAGGACACCTGCGCCCCGCTCGACCCGTGCGAGGTGGCCCGCGAGATCGCCGCGAAGGGCATCGGGCTGACCATCGACACGCTCGGCCTGGTCCCCAACGCCAAGATGCGGCAGCAGCTCAGCTGCATCGCCGAGGCGACCGGCGGGACGTACACCTCCGTCGAGCACACCGACGAACTCACCGACCGCGTCAACCAGTTGGTGGACCGCGCGGCCGACCCCGTGGTGACGCCGGTGGCCGTCGAGGGCGCCGGCTCCTGCGCGAAGGCGCCGACGCTGGAGTCGGGGCTGTACACCGACCGCGAGGAGTTCGGCCAGCAGCGCTGGTACCGGGTGGACGTGCTGCCCGGACAGGAACTGCGCGCCTCGGTGAGCGTCGGCGCGGACCGTGCCGTCAATCCGTCCCACGGCGTGCTGCTGCGGGCGGTGACGGTGCACGGCCGGGAGATCGTGCGCGGCGAGGCGGCGGGCAACGGCCGTACGGACGTGATCTCTACCGGTCTGCGGTACCCGAAGGCCGAGAGCGACGAGGCGGACGGGGACAAGCCGGCGGCCGAGGCCGTGTGCCTCCAGGTCACCAACTCCTTCTCCGTCGCCTCCGGTGTGAAGACCACGCCGGGGCTGCCCCTGGAGCTGACCGTCGATGTCGTGGACGGTCCCGGCGACGCCGACGACGTGGCCTCGTTCGGTCTCGGGCGCGGCTGGTGGCTGCTCGGCGTGCTGGTGCTCGTCGGTTTCCTCGCCGGTCTGCTGTGGGGCTGGCTGTCGCGCTGGCGGTTCGCGATCTGGAGGGCAAACTGATGCGTGCTGTACGGATGTTGAGTGCCGCGGTTCTGCTGCTGGGCCTCGCCGCGACCCCGGCGGCGGCCGACTCCTCGCCCTCCGCGGGCCCGTCCGGGGACGGTGACGCGCCGACGACGGCGGGCACCTCCTTCCGGACGGCGACCGAGATCGAACAGGGGCAGCGGGCGACCGCGAACGGTGCCGCCGGTGACTACCTGTACTGGTCGTTCCCGGCCGACGCCGGCCAGCGTCCCACGGTGCGGGCCACGGTGAAGCTGCCCGAGACGCACGCGGCCCAGACCTGGCGGGTCGACGTGTACGACGGTCTGCGCCGGCGTCAGGCGTGCCAGTGGGGCGCCCAGACCCGCACGGCGGCGGCGGGCACCTCCTCCGTGGAGCTGGCCTGCGTGCTGCGCACCGTCCGCGCCTGGTCCGAGCCGTGGGCGAACGACCCGCTGCCGGGCACGTACTACGTCCGGCTGACGGTCGTGGACCTGCCCACCTCCGACCTCGGCGTCCGGGTGGGCGCCGAGATCGAGGTCGGTTCGAAGGACATGGGCGGCGCGGCGGCGGTGGACGGTTCGCTGTCCGAGCCGCTGGTGCCGGGCGTCGCGATGAAGTCCGGTGCGGACGAGGCCGAGAAGGACCGCGGCGCGGTGCTGTCCGCGATCGAGCCCGAGGACGGCTGGTCCTCCGGCTGGTGGTCCGACCGGTGGGTGTGGACCGGGATCGGCGGTGTACTGGCCGCGCTCGCGGGCGTCGGCGGCTACGCGCTGACCCGCGGGCCGGGACGGCCGTCGAGGGTGCCGCCGGGAGCCTGAACGCCCCTGAACGATACGGAAGGCCCGCCGGGGAGCGGGCCTTCCGCCGTCTCACGCCTCCCGGAGCGCTTTGGCCACCGTGCCCTCACCGGTCACGTCGACCCGGCCCTCGCGCACCGCCTCCCGCAGCCCCAGCTCCCCGCGGCAGACGGCCGCGCAGGTCCCGGAGTCCAGTACCAGCCGGGCGTCGGGCCCCCCGGGGGCGGGTCCGTCGCCGTACACGGGGCCGTGCCCGGAATCGCTCTCCCCGTCACCGGCGTACAGGTGGAAGGTCCCCTCCTCCAGCCGGACTTCGACGACCCCCTCCCCCGCCCCGGCCTCCCGCAGCGCCCGCCGCAGGGGCAGCGCGAACCAGTGCGCCCGGACGGCGTCCGTGGGCCGCCGCTCCCCCAGTTCGCGGGCGCCCCACGCGCCGAGCGCCTCCAGCACCGGCAGCAACCCGCTGCCGCGCTCGGTGAGTTCGTACACGTACGCCGCTCCCGGCGGGGGCAGCCGGCGCCGGGTCGTCAGCCCTTCACGCTCCATGTCCTTCAGCCGTGAGGCGAGTACGTCGGTGCTGACGCCGGGCAGGTCGGCGTGCAGGTCGGTGTAGCGCCGCGGACCGGCCAGCAACTCCCGGACGATCAGCAGGGTCCACCGGTCGCCGACGGTGTCGAGGGCGCGCGCGGCGGAACAGTACTGGTCGTAGCTTCGGCGAGGACGAGGTGACATGCGACGCAGTGTAGACAAGTTGTTGGACTTTCCAAGCTCCTACTTGGTAAAACCAAGCAACACCAGATACCGGAGGGGTAGCGGCGCATGGAGTTCCGGCAGTCCAACAAACTCAGCGAGGTCTGTTACGAGATCCGCGGCCCGGTCATCGAGCACGCCAACGCGTTGGAGGAGGCGGGGCACAGCGTGCTGCGCCTGAACACCGGCAACCCGGCGCTCTTCGGCTTCGAGGCGCCGGAGGAGATCCTCCAGGACATGATCCGGATGCTGCCGCAGGCGCACGGCTACACCGACTCGCGGGGCGTCCTCTCCGCCCGCCGCTCCGTCGCCCAGCGCTACCAGGCGCTCGGCCTGGAGGTGGACGTGGACGACGTCTTCCTCGGCAACGGCGTGTCCGAGCTGGTCTCCATGGCCGTACAGGCCCTGCTGGAGGACGGCGACGAGGTGCTGATCCCCGCCCCCGACTTCCCCCTCTGGACGGCGGTGACCACCCTTGCGGGCGGCAAGGCGGTCCACTACCTGTGCGACGAGCGGGCGGACTGGTACCCGGACCTGGCCGACATGGAGTCGAAGATCACCGACCGCACCAAGGCGGTCGTCATCATCAACCCCAACAACCCCACCGGGGCGGTCTACCCCAAGGAGATCGTCGAGGGCATCCTCGACCTCGCCCGCCGGCACGGCCTGATGGTCTTCGCCGACGAGATCTACGACCAGATCCTCTACGACGACGCCGTCCACCACTCGGCCGCCGCCCTCGCCCCCGACCTGGTCGTCCTCACCTTCTGCGGCCTGTCCAAGACGTACCGGGTGGCGGGCTTCCGCTCCGGCTGGCTGGTTGTCACGGGCCCCAAGCAGCACGCGAAGGACTACCTGGAGGGCCTGACCATGCTGGCCTCCATGCGGCTGTGCGCCAACGCGCCCGCCCAGTACGCCATCCAGGCGGCCCTCGGCGGCCGCCAGTCCATCCGCGAACTGACCGCGCCGGGCGGTCGGCTGCGCGAACAGCGGGACACGGCCTGGGAGAAGCTGAACGAGATCCCGGGCGTGTCGTGTGTGAAGCCCAGGGGGGCGCTGTACGCGTTCCCGCGCATCGACCGGGCCGTGCACAAGATCCACGACGACGAGAAGTTCGTCCTGGACCTGCTGCTGAGGGAGAAGATCCAGGTGGTCCAGGGCACCGGCTTCAACTGGCCGAGCCCGGACCACTTCCGCATCCTGACGCTGCCGCACGTGGAGGACCTGGAGGCCGCCATCGGGCGGATCGGGCGGTTCCTCAGCGGATACCGGCAGTAGCCACCACTTCGGGGCCCGGGGTGTGCGGCTCCCGGGCGGCCGTCCCCTGGTCGAGCGGCAGGCTGGAGACCGTGAAGGGCAGGCTCTCCGGTGGAAGACCGGCGACCCAGCGGTTGTACTGGCTGTTCACGACGAGAAGGCGGTCGTGGTCGGTGAGAGCCGCGGCGGACGGATGCAGGAGCCCGTCCGGCGGCACCAGACGGTCGACGAAGCGGCCGTGGGCGAGGTCGTCGTCCATCTCGACGACGGCGACCTGCGGCTGGGCGCCGGGATCGGCGTACAGGTTGCCCTGGGTCACGTAGAGGCGGCCGTCCCGCCAGGCCAGGGCGTCGCCGTTGACCAGGGTGCGTCCGCCGAGGTCGACCTCGGCGGTCCGGCCGGTGGAGCGGTCGATGCGCCACAGCTTGCCGGTGTTGCTCTGCACGGCGAGCAGGCGGCCGGTGCCGACCGCGACGATGCCGTTCAGGTTGTGCTGTCCGGCGACCCAGTCGATGCCCGAGGCGGCGACGTCCAGCCAGTGCTCCAGTTTCCACCGGCCGCGCTCGTCCTCGGTCAGGCGGTACACGACCGGCTTGAAGGAGTCGGTGACGTAGGCGGTGCCGTCCGCGGCCACCGTGACGTCGTTGACGAAACCGCCCTTCGCGCCGTGTTGTGTGGTCAGCAGGATGCCGGTCGCCGTGTCGTACACGCGCAGCGTGCCGGTGCCGCCCCCGTTGACGTAGAGCCGTCCCTCGCCGTCGATGGTCATGCCGGCGGTGAAGGAGCGTCCGTCCCTCCCGTCGGGCGACCAGACCCGTGCGGTGGGTTTGCGCACATGCCCTCGGTAGAGGGTCCCGTCCTGGGCGCTGCCCACGTAGTAGTGCCCGCTGCGCGGATCGTAGGCCACGCCGGTGAGGAAGGCCTTCTCCCCAGGGATCACATAGTGGTCGGGGAGCCGCGCGGCGGCGGTCCCGGAGCCGGTGGCGGCCTGGGAGCCGGTGGCGGTGAGGGCGAGCGCGGTGACGGCTGCCAGGGCGGACGCGAACAGGCGCATGGAGGACCTCGCGGGGCCGGTGGGGCGGATGGTCCTGTTCATCCTGGTCGGGTCGCGGCCCGGTTCCCTCCGCTCTGCCTCACCCAAGGCACGGCGAACCTGGGTACTCCCAGTCCCCCCTCACCGGCCTAGGCTTTGGCCATGACCCTCAGTGCCTCTTCCTCGGGCGAACCCGGAGCTGCCGTGTAGACGAGGAGGCTGAGTTCGGGATCCTGGGGGAAGTGGGTGATCTCGTACGAGAGGGTGAGCGGGCCGGCCTCGGGATGGTCTATGCGTTTGAGGCCGTGGGACTTGGTGCGCACGGTGTGCTGCCGCCAGTGCCGCCGGAACTCCTCGCTGCCCTCGTTGAGCTCGTCGACCAGCCGCCACAGTTCGGGATCCTCGGGGAAGCGGCCCGCCGCGATGCGGAGATGACCCACCGCCTCGCGGGCGATCATCTCGCGGTCCGGGTAGCGGCGGCCGATCTCGTCGTTCAGCAGGTGGAGCCGGCACAGGTTGCGCTCGGCGACGGGCAGTGCGGCGAAATCGGTGATGAGGGCGCACAGGGGCCGGTTCCAGGCCAGTACGTCCATCCGGCGGCCCATGGCGAGCGCCGGAGCGGTGATCCAGTCCAGCAGCCGACGCACTCCGGGGCGCGTCGCCCCGTCGACGGCCTCCCGCGCATGGTCCGGTTCCGGCTTCCGGGGCCGCGCCAGCCGGAAGAGGTGGGCGCGCTCGTCCTCGTCCAGCCGCAGCGCGGCGGCCACCGCCCCGAGCACGGCGTCCGAAGCGCTGCGGTTGCGGCCCTGCTCCAGGCGTACGTAGTAGTCGATGCTCACCCCCGCCAGGTGCGCCAGTTCCTCACGGCGCAGCCCCGGCACGCGCCGCAGGCCCGAGCCGGAGGCGAAGCCGACGTCCTCGGGCCGGATCCTCGCCCGCCGCGAACGCAAGAAGTCCCCCAACTCGCCGCGTGACTGCATGACTTCATTATCACCTTCCTGCGCTCTCACCGTTCACGGGCGGTGCGTCGCCGGCGCAAGCGCACCGATCGCCGGGCCTGCGCCCGTAGCCTGGAGCCATGGGTGATCTCTTTCTGGTCCGGCACGGTGAGACCGAGTGGTCGCGGTCCGGGCGGCACACCGGACTCACGGACGTTCCGCTGACCGAGCACGGGCGGGAGCAGGCGCGCGGTCTGGTGCCGTTGATCCGGTCGCACCGCATCGGGGCCGCGTTCGTCAGCCCCTTCCAGCGGGCCCGGGAGACCGCCGAGCTGATCGGGCTGCAGAACGAGGCGCGCGTCGATCCGGACCTGCACGAGTGGGACTACGGCGGCTACGAGGGGATCACGACCGTCGAGATCCACCGGAGCCGGCCGGACTGGTTCCTGTTCACGGACGGGGTTGAGCCCGGACCGCCGGAGCATCCCGGGGAGACTCCCGAGCAGGTCGGCGAGCGGGCCGACCGGGTGCTGGCCAGGGTGGAGGCCGCGTTCGCCAATACCGAGGGGTGTGTGGTGCTGGTGGCGCACGGACACTTCCTGCGGGTGCTGACCGCCCGGTACCTGGGACTTCCGCCGTCCGACGGCGCCCTGTTCCAGCTGGGCACCGGGACCTTGTGCCGGCTGGGGACGGAGCACAGCCGGCCGGTGATCGCCGCCTGGAATGTCAGACCCCCGTCGTAGTCTTCGAAGGCGTGACCGGTGTGAGGGAGGACGTCGTGGCACTGTGGCCGACCGCGGCGCAGCGGCGTGTCATCGCCGCCGCCGACCCCGTGTCCGGGCGCCTGAAGGGCACGGAGACACAGCTCGCGGCGCTGGTGAGGCGAGGGCTCGCCTTCCGGCATCCGCGCCCGCCGCACGACCACTTCCTGACGCCCGCCGGCCACCGGATACGGGAGACGGGGGCCGAGCCGGGAGCCGGTGCCGGGCCGGGGGCCGCGGTGACGCGGGATGCCTCGGAGGGCGCCGAACCGGACCGCGGAGGCGTGTTCGCCGCGCGGATCGGCGGGGAGGAGGCCGCGGCGGACGACGCCGGGCCGGCGCGGCTGCGCGAGGTGCGCAGCGCCTGGCAGGGGCTGCTCGAGTTGCGCCGGATGAGCCATCCGGACGGGGCCACGGACCGGCCGTGCGGGTGGGAGCGGGCCCATCTCGTGCAGGCCGCCGCGCTCGCCCTGGAGGCGGCCGGGTGCCGTCCGGCGGGGCCCGACGGCGCGGACGGGTACCGGGTGCGCGCGACGCCGCAGCCCGAGGCCGTCGCCGTGTACGGACCCGACGGCACGGCCCTGCGGGACTGTGCGGTGACGCTGGAACGGGCGGGCTGGCAGGTCGGGGAGCACACCGAGCCGCGCACCAGGGCCCGTTACCTGCTGGCCTCCCCGCGGAAGGTGTGACGCCACATGTCAGGATCGGTCGGTCGGTACGTCCAGTACGTGTGCGAGGAGAGGCAGCAGCCGTGAGCGAACCGTTCTCCGTGCCCGTGACCGTGCGCGGGTACGAGACCGATACACAGGGCCACCTCAATCAGGCCGTGTACCTGAACTACGCGGAGCACGCCCGCTGGTCGCTGCTCCGGGCCGCCGGCATCCGGCAGGCCGATCTCGTGGCCCGAGGCGTGGGCCCTGTCGCCCTGGAGACGACGATCCGCTTCCGCCGGGAGCTGCTCGCAGGTGACGAGGTCGAGGTGACCTGCGCCTTCGAGTGGGGCGAGGGCAAGACGTTCCGGATCGTGCAGCTCATCCGCAAGACGGACGGCACCGTCGCCGCCGAGATCGAGGCGGTCGGCGGACTGATGGACCTCGAGGCCCGCAAGCTGGTGGCCGATCCGGCGCAGCGCCTCAAGGAACTGGCGTCCGCGCCCGCACTGTTCGAGACCCGATGACCTGACGAAGGGGGCGGTCCTGGCCACGGCCTATCTGACCGGCAGAGGCAGCCCGTGCCACGGCCGTCTGACCGGCGAGGCGGCCCTTGGGCGCGGCCGGCCACGCCGTCGCGCCGATGCCCGGGTGCTGACGCGGGTGCCGCGATCCGGCATGGGGCCGGCGCCTCCGGTCGAGGCGCCGGCCCTCGGTAACTCCCGGGGCTCTCCCGGTGCCGGCCTCACGGGGTGGCCGGGGCCCGGGTCGCCTCGCTGATCTCCTCGCCCGCCTCCATGGGGTGGGTCACGTCCTCCGCGTCCCGCTTGCGGCCCCCGATGTGGTTGAAGACCAGGTTGAGCAGGACGGCGACGACGCAGCCGGTCGAGATGCCCGAGTCCAGGATGATCTTCGCGTTCTCCGGGAACGCGTGGTAGAACTCCGGCTCCGCGATCGGAATGATGCCGACGGCCAGGGAGACCGCCACGATCAGGACGTTGTTGTCCTTGTCCAGGCTCGCCCGGACCAGGGTCTGGATGCCGCTGGCCGCGACGGAGCCGAAGAGGACGATGCCCGCGCCGCCGAGCACCGGCCGGGGCACGACCGCGATGAGCGAGGCGGCCATCGGACACAGGCCCATCAGCACCAGGAACCCGCCGCCCGCGGCGACGACGTAACGGCTGCGGATCTTGGTCATCGCGACCAGGCCGATGTTCTGGGCGAAGGCACTGCACATGAAGCCGTTGAAGAGCGGGCTGATCGCCGAGCCGAGGGTGTCGGCGCGCAGGCCGGCCGCGATGGTCTTCTCGTCGGCCTTGCGGTCCACGATCTCGCCGAGGGCGAGCATGTCGGCGGTGGACTCGGTCATGGACACCACCATCACCACACACATGGAGAGGATCGCGGCGAGCTGGAACTGCGGGGCGCCGAAGTGGAACGGGGTCGGGAAGCCCACGATGCTCGCGTCCGCGACCGGCCCGAAGTCCGTGACGCCGAACGGGATGGCGATGAGTGTGCCCGCGACCAGGCCGAGGAGCACCGCGATCTGCTTGACGAAGCCCCGGGTGAAGCGGCGCAGGACGAGCACGATGACGAGCGTGATGGCCGCCAGGCCCAGGTTGGTCGACGAGCCGAAGTCCTCGGCCTCGGGGCTCGGTCCCTGTGCCCAGCCGAAGGCGACGGGCAGCAGGGACACGCCTATGAGGGTGATGACGGTGCCGGTGACGACCGGCGGGAAGAAGCGGATCGCCTTGCTGAAGAAGGGTGCGGCGAAGAAGCCGAGGAGTCCGGCGACGATGACGGCGCCGAAGATGATCGGCAGCGCGTCGGACTTGTCCTCGGTGGAGGCGACGATCGCGGTCATGGGGGCGACACCCGCGAAGGTGACGCCGTTGACGAAGGGCAGGCGGGCACCGATCTTCCAGATGCCGAGCGTCTGCAGGAAGGTGGCGAGACCCGCGGTGAACAGGCAGGCGCCGGTGAGGAAGGTCAGTTCGGTGGCGGTCAGGCCGATGGCCGCACCGACGATCAGGGGTGGTGCGACGACTCCGGCGTACATGGCGGCCACGTGCTGGAGGCCGGTCGTCGCCATTTTCAGTGGCGGGAGTTTCTCGTCAACAGGGTGGTCGGCCACGGCGGCGTTCCTCCGGTCGGTTACACGTCGGCTCTGACGTGGGTGTCAGGGAGGTGGTGCGGATGGTCGTGCGGGACCGGGACGGACCCCGTTCGGGGAAACGGGAACCGCTCCGGGGGCACGCGTATGGGACGCGCGCCCCGGAGACGGCCGCCATGGACCCCGCTCGGGTCCACGGCTACCGGCCGGGAGCCGTCCCTCCCGGCCGGAGATCAAGTGGTGTTCGGTCGTGCGGTGTTCAGGCCTGTGCGGCGATCCGGGCCAGCCGCCGCGCCTCGTCCCGGGTGGAGCGGGCGACGGCGTCCTCGTCGACCGTCAGCAGCCTGCCGTCCTCGACGATCCGGCGGCCGTTCACGAACGACGCCGTGACCGGCGCGGCAGCTCCGAGGACCAGGGCGGTCACCGGATCGGCGATGGAGGAGTGGGCGAGCGTGTCCATTCGCCAGAGCACCAGGTCGGCGAGCTTGCCCGCCTCCAGCGAGCCGGTCTCGGCGGCGCGGCCGAGGACCTGGGCTCCGCCGTACGTGCCCAGGCGCAGGGCCTGGCGGGCGGTCAGCGCCGCCTCGCGGTGGGCGCCGAGGCGGTTGACCAGCAGGGCGTTGCGGAGTTCGGTGTGCAGTTCGCCGGACTCGTTGGAGGCGGTGCCGTCGACGCCGAGGCCGACCGGGACGCCGGCGGCGAGCAGGTCGGGGACCCGGGCGATGCCCGCGGCCAGGCGGGCGTTGGAGGAAGGGCAGTGGGCGACGCCGGTCCTCGTGCGGGCGAAGGCGGCGATGTCGGAGTCGGTCATGTGGACGCAGTGCGCCATCCACACGTCCTCGCCCAGCCAGCCGGTGGACTCGAAGTAGTCGGTCGGGCCCATGCCGAACAGCTCGTGGCAGAACTTCTCCTCCTCCACGGTCTCCGAGCCGTGGGTGTGCAGCCGCACCCCGAGCCGACGCGCCGACTCGGCTCCCTGGCGCATCAGTTCGGTGGAGACGGAGAAGGGGGAGCAGGGCGCGACGGCGATCTGCGTCATCGCGTCGAACGACGCGTCGTGGTGCTCCCGGACGGTGGCCTCGGTGGCGGCGAGCGCGTCGTCCAGGCTCTCCACCGCGAAGTCCGGCGGCAGCCCGCCGTCCGACTCGCCGCGGTCCATGGAGCCGCGGGCGAGGGTGAAGCGGACGCCGGTCTCGCGGGCGGCGCGGACGATCGCGCCGGACAGGTCGCCGCAGCCCCGGGGGAAGACGTAGTGGTGGTCCATGGCGGTGGTGACGCCGCCGCGGGCCATCATCGCGAGCGAGCCCTGTGCCGCCGCATACACCATCGGCTCGTCGATGCGCGCCCAGGTCGGGTAGAGCGCGACCAGCCAGTCGAACAGGTTGTGGTCGGTGGCCAGGCCCCGGGTGAGCCACTGGTAGAAGTGGTGGTGGGTGTTGACCAGGCCGGGCGTGGCCAGGTGTCCGGTCGCGTCGATCCGGCTCACGACGTTCTCCAGGCCCGCCGGGGCCCGCCCCGCGCCCACCGACTCGATCCGGTTGCCGGCGAGTACCACGTGGCCCGAGGCGTACTCGGTGTCGTCCGCGTCGACGGTCGCGATGGCGCAGTTCTCGATGACGATGCGATCGGCTGCCGATGATGCTGCCATGCTGCTTCCTTGTCTCTCGGTGCGACCCGTGGGCGGGGAGTCGAGTACCCGCGGGGAGGGCACGGCAGAACCCTAGGAGGATTTGAGTGCCGCGGCCGCGGGGCGGCTGCGGGTGCCGAGATGGTGGAAGAACAGGTTGAGCGTGACCGCGACGAGCGCGCCGGCGCTGATGCCGGAGCCGAGCACGGTCTGCGCCCAGGCGGGGAACTCGGTGTAGAAGGTCGGCGCGGCCAGCGGGATGATGCCCGCGCCGAGCGCCACGGCGACCAGGATGATGTTGGAGCTGTCGTCGAGGCCGGCCTCGGACAGCGTACGGATGCCGCTGACCGCGATGGAGCCGAAGAGGACGATGCCCGCGCCGCCCAGGACCGGCATCGGCACCAGGGAGACCACGGCGCCGAGGACCGGGAAGGCGCCGAGGACCAGCAGGGTGGCGCCGGCGACGGCGACGACGTAGCGGCTGCGCACCCGGGTGAGGGAGACGACGCCGACGTTCTGCGCGAAGGCGGAGGTGGGGAAGCCGCCGAAGACGGGGCCGACCAGGGTGGCGAGGCCGTCGGTGCGCAGGCCGCGGGTGATGACCTCGGAGTCGGCGCGGCGATCGCAGATCTCGCCGAGGGCGAGCATCCCGGCGCTGGACTCGGTCATCAGGACCAGCATCACGATGCACAGCGACAGGATGGCCGCGGGCTGGAACTCGGGGGCGCCGAAGGCGAACGGCGTGGGCAGCGCGGCGACCGGCGCGGACTTCAGGCCGCTGAAGTCGGCCATGCCGAAGGGGATGGCGGCCAGGGTACCGACGAGCAGGCCGAACAGCAGGGCGACCTGCTTGAGGAAGCCCTTGCCGAAGCGCTGCATGACGAGGATGACGGCGAGGGTGAAGGCGGCGAGCGCGAGGTTGCGCATCGCGCCGAAGTCGGCTGCCGTCTCGTCGCCGCCCTGCGCCCAGCCCACCGGGACCGGCATCAGCGTGACGCCGATGAGGGTGATGACCACGCCGGTGACCAGGGGCGGGAAGAAGCGCAGCAGGCGGCCGAAGAACGGGCCGACGGCGAGGCAGAAGACACCGGCGACCATCACCGCCCCGTAGATGGCGGGGAGTTGGCCGCCCTCGCTGTTGGTCTCGGCGATGGCGAGGATGGGCGCGATGCCGGCCGAGGAGGCGGCGTTGACGAAGGGCAGGCGGTTGCCGACGAAGCCCTTGACGCCGATGGTCTGGATCAGGGTGGCGACGCCCGCGATGAGCAGGCTCGCGGCGATCAGCCGGGTGCGGCCTGCGATGTCGAGGCCGACGGCCTGGCCGATGATGAGCGGAGGAGTGACTACGCCCGCGTACATGGCGGCGATGTGCTGGAGCGCGGCGGGGACGAGCCGCGAGGGGTGGAGCTTCTCGTCGACCGGGTGCACGGACGTGACGGCGTCCTCGGTGTGCTCCGGTGACGGGGTGGAACTTGAGCCTTTCGCCGGCTCCGTTGCAGGCTGTGCCATGGTGTTCCCTCCGGTGTGGCGCGCCACCGGCCCCGGTGGCCGGGCCGGTGGCGCGCGTCCCGCGTCAGAGGTTGGTCATGTCGACCGGGATCAGTTGCTCGGCGCCGTCGCGCAGGATGGTGGCCTCGATCAGACCGTAGGGCCGGTCGGCGGCGTAGTAGACGGCGCCGTCCTTGGCCTCGTTGTCGATCCCGAAGGGCGACAGGTCCGAGCGGAAGTGGTGCTTGTTGGGCATCGAGAAGCGGATCTCGTCGACCTCGTCACGGGAGTTCAGCACCCGCACGCCCATCTCGAAGAGGGTCTGCTGGAGCGAGTACGAGTACGTCTCGGCGAACGCCTGGAGCGCGTGCTTGCGCACCCCGTTGTACGAGCGGTCCCAGTCCGGGGCGTGCGAGTCGATGCCGTCCCAGTTGTGCCGCCACCAGGTGGAGACGGTGGTGGCCAGGATGCGGTCGTAGTCCTCCTGGAGGGTGGTGTACTTGTCCTTCAGGTAGCCGAAGAACTCGGAGTTGGTCGAGTTCAGGACGGTCAGGTCCTTGAAGCCGGAGAGCACCTGGATGCCGTGGCCGTCGTAGGTGATCTGCGCGACGCGGGTCTCCTGGCCCTTGCGGACGAAGGAGTGCGCGATCTCGTCGGAGCCGACGAAGCGGGCGCCGCCCTTGGAGGTCTCGATCCGCTCCCAGCCGTACTCCTCGATGCGGATGCGGGCCCGGTGGATCGGCTCGTTGTTGTCGACGAAGTGGCGGGCGAGCTTGACGCCGAGGTCCTCGGCGCTCTCGATGCCGTGCTCCTTGGCGAAGGCGAACACCGTGTTCTTGGTGGTGTCGGTCGGCAGGACGTTGGCGTTGGACCCGCTGCGGTGGACCTCCTCCATGTCACCGGAGAGGGCGACGGAGACGTTGAGGTCCTTGATGTGGTGCGTGTCGCCGTCCCGCGTGATCTTGACGACGCGGTTCTCTGCCTTGCCGTACTGGTTCTGTCCCAGGACGAAACGGGTCATGTGTCGGTCAGCTCCCTCGGTAAACGGAGTAGCCGAACGGGTTGAGCAGCAGCGGAACGTGGTAGTGCTCCCCGGGCACCACCGCGAAGGTGATGGTGACCTCGGGGAAGAACACCGGCCGGCCGTTCTCGCTGTCCCGGAGCGCGGGGGCGTCCTGCTGGGCCGCGGCTTGTTTCTTGGCGAAGTACGTCTCGGTGTCGAAGTCGAGCCGTACGTGTGTGGTGCCCTCCGGCAGTGCCGGTAGGTCCTTGCACCGGCCGTCCGCGTCGGTCGCGGAGCCGCCGAGTGCCTGCCAGTCCGCTTCGCCGCCGGCGCGGGCGGCGAGCTGGACGGCGACACCCTCGGCGGGGCGGCCGACGCTGGTGTCCAGGATGTGCGTGGACACGGAGGCGGTGGTGCTGGTGCTCATGGTCAGGCGTCCTGTTCGACGAGTCGGGAAAGGCGGATGCGGTTGATCTTCCCCAGTTCGGTGCGGACGATCTCGCGCTCCTGCTCGGGCGAGTTGCCGATCCGCTCCTTGACCGCGTCCCGCATCTGCTCGCCGGTCCGGCCGGTGGCGCAGATGAGGAAGACGTGGCCGAACTCCTCCTGGTAGGCCAGGTTGAGTTCGAGCATCTCCGCCTTGAGTTCCTCCGAGGCGCCGGCCATTCCGGCCTGCTCCCGGGAGGAGGTCGGGTCGCCCGGCTTGGGGCGGCCGATGGGCGGGTGCCCGGCCATCGCCTCGGCGAGGTCGTCCGCCGTCAGCCCGGCCATGGCGGCGTCACTCGCGGCGTACAGGTCCTCGACGGTGGCGTAGGGGCGGGCGGCGAGCAGGTGCCGGGCCCACGCCGTCGAGGCACACGCCTCGTGGAGTTCCGCGAGTGCCGCGGACTCCTCGAGGGCGTTGAAACGGGCCAGGCCCGACGCGGAAGTGGACGTCACGGGAGCCTCCGTGGCCTTGTGCTGAACGGGCGTGCCGATAGCTAACGCCCTCGGAAACAACGCGTCAACACTTTGTTGAAAATTCGGTGTTACGAAAGCCGCCGCCCGGTTACCGGACGGCGGCTCGTGATGCGGGGCTCCCGCGCGGCTCAGGAGTCCTTCTCGCGGTTGAGGTAGTTGTAGACGGTGAAGCGGCTGACGCCGAGGGCGCTCGCGACGGTCTCCACGCCGTGCCGTACGGAGAAGGCGCCGCGCGCCTCCAGGGTGCGTACGACCTCCTGCTTCGCACGCCGGTCCAGGTCGGCCAGCGGCTTGCCCCGCCGGCGCTCCATGGCGGCCAGGATGTGGTCCAGGGAGTCGGCGAGCTGGGGCAGGCGCACGGCGACGACGTCGGCACCCTCCCAGGCGAGGACGACGTCGTCCTGCCCTGCCTCGTCCGGCGGCAGCATCTCGCCCCCGATGGCGTCGACCAGGGGTTTGACGGCCGCGATGAAGGGCTCCTCCCCCGGACGGGTCACCGCTCGCCCTCCCCTTCGGCGCCCGGCCCGACGACGTTGACCTGGAGGGAGATCCGGGTGGCCCCCGCCTCCAGGGAGCGGCGCAGCAGCGCGTCCACGGCGGTGAGCACCGCGTCGGAGCCGCCCTCGGCGGTGTTGCCGAAGGGGCCGACGTCCACCTCGTCCAGCTCCGCGGCCTCGACGACCTCGCGGGCGACCACCGCGTGCGCGGGCGCCTCGTCCAGGTCGAAGGGTTCGGTCGTGAACTCCACTCTCAATCGCACCCGGTCAACCTAACGCCCGGTGACCGTTTTCCGCCGCCCCCTCTTGACAAGGGCGGAGCTCCACCGGCAATCTTCCATTACGCAGAAATGAACTTCCGTAATGCGGAACAACGAACGAAACGGAAGGGAGCGCGGCACCCGATGGGCTTCGCAGATCAGCGCTTCAACGTCAACCTGTCGATCCTCTTCACGGAACTCCCGCTCCTGGAGCGCCCCGCGGCCGCCGCCGCGGCCGGCTTCACCGCGGTCGAGCTGTGGTGGCCCTGGATCGACTCGCCCACCCCCGAGCAGTCCGAGCTCGACGCCCTGAAGAAGGCGATCGAGGACGCGGGCGTCCAGCTCACCGGGCTGAACTTCTACGCGGGACAGCTGCCCGGCCCCGACCGCGGCGCCCTGTCCGTCCCGGGCGAGGAGTCGGACCGCTTCCGCGCCAACATCGACGTGGCCGCAGACTTCGCGAAGTCGCTGGGCTGCACGGCACTCAACGCCCTGTACGGCAACCGCGTCGAGGGCGTGGACCCCGCCGAGCAGGACGAGCTGGCGCTGGAGAACCTGGTCCTCGCCGCCCGCGCGGCCGACCGGATCGGCGCGATCCTGCTGATCGAGGCGCTCAACAAGCCCGAGTCGCCGCTGTACCCGCTGGTGTCGGCGCCGGCCGCGATCGCGGTCGTGGACAGGGTCAACGAGGCCACCGGGCTCGGCAACGCCAAGTTCCTCATGGACCTCTACCACCTGTCCATGAACGGCGAGGACCTGCCGCAGGTGATCGACGCCTACGCCGCGAAGACCGGGCACGTGCAGATCGCCGACAACCCGGGCCGCGGCGCCCCCGGCACGGGCTCCCTCCCGCTGGAGGACCTGCTCGACCGCCTGAAGAAGGCCGGTTACGAGGGATGGGTCGGCCTGGAGTACAAGCCGGGCGACGACCCCAGCGCCGAGTCCTTCTCCTGGCTGCCGGCCGAGGCCCGCGCGGCCCGCTGAGCTCCACCCGCAGGAATTCCCCACGGATCTGCAGAGAGGCACCCATCATGAGCACGCTCCCCAAGGTCGCCTGGATCGGTCTCGGCATCATGGGCTCCCCCATGTCCGAGAACCTGATCAAGGCGGGTTACCAGGTCACCGGCTTCACCCTGGAGCAGGAGAAGCTGGAGCGCCTGTCCGCCGCCGGCGGCACCGCGGCCGGCTCGATCGCCGAGGCCGTGCGCGACGCCGACGTGGTCGTCACCATGGTGCCCGCGTCGCCGCAGGTCGAGGCCATCGCCTACGGCCCCGACGGCATCCTGGAGAACGCGAAGTCCGGCGCCCTGCTGATCGACATGTCCTCGATCACCCCGCAGACCTCGGTGGACCTCGCCGAGGCCGCCGCGGACAAGGGCATCCGCGTCCTGGACGCCCCGGTGTCCGGCGGCGAGGCCGGTGCCATCGAGGCCGTGCTGTCCATCATGGTCGGCGGCGAGCAGGCCGACTTCGACGAGGCCAAGCCGCTGCTGGAGGCGCTGGGCAAGACCATCGTGCTGTGCGGTCCGCATGGCTCGGGCCAGACCGTGAAGGCCGCCAACCAGCTGATCGTCGCCGTGAACATCCAGGCGTGCGCCGAGGCCGTGGTCTTCCTGGAGAAGTCGGGCGTGGACCTGAAGGCCGCCCTCGACGTCCTCAACGGCGGCCTGGCCGGCTCGACCGTACTGACGCGGAAGAAGGACAACTTCCTGGCCCGCGACTTCAAGCCGGGCTTCCGCATCGACCTGCACCACAAGGACATGGGCATCGTCACCGACGCCGCCCGCAACGTCGGGGCCGCGCTGCCGGTCGGCGCCGTGGTCGCCCAGCTGGTCGCCTCGCTGCGTGCCCAGGGCGACGGGGGCCTGGACCACTCGGCCCTGCTGCGGGCCGTGGAGCGGCTGTCCGGCGCCCAGGTCTGACGGACCACCTGCCACCAGACCTCCGGGCGGCGCCGTCGCTGACACCTGTCCTGTCGCGCCCGAGCGGCGGCGCCTCCCGGATTCCACCCGATGCACCGCACGCGGACTTCAACAAACTGTTGACGTGCCGTTGCCTCAAATCTAGGCTCCACGAAGCGGAAACAAGTTTCCGCTGACCCCTCGCACGGAAGGTCCCCGATGTCGCAGCGCGTGCTCACGACAGAGTCCGGCGCCCCGGTCGCCGACAACCAGAACTCCGCCTCCGCCGGCATCGGCGGCCCCCTCCTGATCCAGGACCAGCACCTGCTGGAGAAGCTGGCCCGCTTCAACCGCGAGCGCATCCCGGAGCGCGTGGTGCACGCCCGCGGCTCGGGTGCCTACGGCCACTTCGAGGTGACCGACGACGTCACCGGCTACACGCACGCCGACTTCCTGAGCAGCGTCGGCAAGCGCACCGAGGTCTTCCTGCGCTTCTCCACCGTGGCCGACTCGCTCGGTGGCGCGGACGCGGTCCGCGACCCGCGCGGCTTCGCGGTGAAGTTCTACACCGAAGAGGGCAACTACGACCTCGTCGGCAACAACACCCCGGTGTTCTTCATCAAGGACCCGATCAAGTTCCCCGACTTCATCCACTCGCAGAAGCGCGACCCGTTCTCGGGCCGCCAGGAGCCGGACAACGTCTGGGACTTCTGGGCGCACTCCCCCGAGGCCACCCACCAGGTGACCTGGCTGATGGGCGACCGCGGCATCCCGGCGTCCTACCGCCACATGGACGGCTTCGGTTCGCACACCTACCAGTGGACGAACTCCAAGGGCGAGTCCTTCTTCGTCAAGTACCACTTCAAGACGGACCAGGGCATCCGCTGCCTGACCGCCGACGAAGCCGCCAAGCTGGCGGGCGAGGACCCGACCTCGCACCAGACGGACCTGGTACAGGCCATCGAGCGGGGCGTGTACCCGTCCTGGACGCTGCACGTGCAGCTCATGCCGGTCGCCGAGGCGGCGAACTACCGCTTCAACCCGTTCGACGTGACCAAGGTGTGGCCGCACGCCGACTACCCGCTCAAGCGGGTGGGCCGACTGGTGCTGGACCGCAACCCGGACAACGTCTTCGCCGAGGTCGAGCAGGCCGCCTTCTCCCCGAACAACTTCGTTCCAGGCATCGGCCCCTCCCCCGACAAGATGCTCCAGGGCCGCCTGTTCGCCTACGCGGACGCGCACCGCTACCGCCTGGGCGTCAATCACACCCAGCTCGCGGTGAACGCCCCGAAGGCCGTGCCCGGCGGTGCCGCCAACTACGGGCGCGACGGCTTCATGGCCTCCAACTCGCAGGGCCGGGACGCCAAGAACTACGAGCCGAACTCGTACGACGGCCCGGTCGAGACCGGCCGCCCGCTGGCCGCCCCGCTCGCGGTGTCCGGCCACACCGGCACCCACGCGGCCCCGCAGCACACCAAGGACGACGACTTCTTCCAGGCCGGTGAGCTGTTCCGCCTGATGTCCGAGGACGAGAAGAAGCGCCTGATCGCGAACATCGCCGGCGGCCTGTCCCAGGTCTCCCGCAATGACGTGGTCGAGAAGAACCTCGCGCACTTCCACGCCGCCGACACGGAGTACGGCAAGCGCGTGGAGGAGGCGGTCCGCGCCCTGCGCGAGGACTGATCCACCAGCTCGCGTACGGATCCGGCGGGGAGGCCGGGACCGTGCGCGGCCCGCGCAGGCACCGGAGCGGCCCGGATGAGGGGTGGCCGCCCGGTGCCGGCGCGGGCAGGGCGAGGACCGCGGCGGCCTGCGAGCCAGTGCGGTGGTGAAGGGCCCGGAGCTTCTCCTACGACCTGAGGGGAGAGCGTCGCGGACCCGTCGCACCGTCGCGGTCCCAGCCACCACCCGCCCCTTCGGGAGGGCCGAACAACTCCGTCCGGCGGCGCGAACGACCTGTCGCGCCCAGCCTCGCGCCGCCGGACGGGTACCACGTGAAGAACCTTCACCGGCCGGGAAGCGCCGGATGCGGACGGTCCCGCATCCGGCGCTTCTCCGCGTTCAGGGGGTGCGGATTCCCGGCCCGCGCAGCAGCCTGGAGGCATGGCAACGGCACACCCACCCGAGCACCCGCACATCGTCGTCCACGCCCCGGCCCTGGACGGCTCCCGGCGGGTCACCTCCGGCGACGAGACCCTCGGCGTCGCCTCGCACGTCGACGACGTCGCCGAACTCCTGCGGCTGGCCGACCTCTATGTGACCGACGTCGAGGAGAGCGCCCTCGTCGAGTGGCAGGGCGGCGGCCCGGACGACTGGCCGGGGCTGCACGAACACCATGGGCACCACGAGGGCTGAACGCGCGTAGCCGCCCCCGGCAGCGGGCACAACCCCGGGCACACGGGGTGCTCTCGGGGGGTGTCATGGACGACGACAGGACGCTCCGGCTCGCACCGCACGAGGTCGCGCTGCTGCGGGGCGGCCCCCGTGCCGCCGTGACGGTCGCCGTGGTGGACCTGTATCTGCGGGGCGCCCTCGACGCCGGCCCGCCGGGCACCGTGCGGGCCCTGCCGTCGGCGCCGGGGACGGCCGCGGTTCCCCTCCCGCCCCTGGCGGAGGTGGTACGGGGCTGCCTTCACGAGCCCCTCCCGGTACGGAGGCTGACCCGGCACCCCGACGTCCGTCTGGCGGTGGCGCTGATGCGGATTCCGCTGGCGGAGGCCGGGCTGCTGCGCTGTCCGCTGCTCGGTCCGACCCGTGCCGCCCGTCGCCGGGTGCGGGCTCTCCAGGAGGCGCACCTGCCGCCCACGAGCCGGCGCGGCATGACGGCGGACGACAGACTGCTCGCCGTCGCCCTGCACGACGTGGCCGCCCTGCGCGCACTGCTGCCCCGCTTCGCGCTGCGGGCCGGACTCGTCGAGCGGGTGGAGGTGGCGGGCAAGCGCCTCCTGAAGAACTCGCCGCCCGAACACGGAAGCGGCTCGGGGGGCGGCATGGCGTACTACTGCGGCGGCGGAGGCGACTGAGCGGCGGGGCGGCTGAGCGGTGCCGGGCGGCGGCAGGGCACACCAAGGAGCGGCCCGTCCGTCAGGAACGGGCCGCTCTCCACGCACTGCGTGAGGGTCAGGCCTTCAGCGTCCGGATCGCGGTCGGGGCGTGCCCCGGCTCGGTCGCGACCTCCTCGAACTCCACGACGTTGCTGATGTCGTTGGTGCCCGACATGGAGATGTTGGTGACGCGCTCCAGAATGGCCTCGACGACGACCGGCACCTGGTGCTCGGCGGCGAGCTTCTTGGCCTGCTCGAAGGCGGCGCCCAGCTCGCCGGGGTCGGTGACCCGGATCGCCTTGCAGCCGAGGCCCTCGGCGACCTTGACGTGGTCGACGCCGTAGACGCCCAGCTCGGGCGAGTTGATGTTCTCGAACTCCAGGTTGACCTGGAAGTCGATCTCGAACGCCCGCTGCGCCTGACGGATGAGGCCCAGGTAGGAGTTGTTGACCAGGACGTGGACGTACGGGATCTTGTGCTGCGCGCCGACGGCCAGTTCCTCGATCATGAACTGGAAGTCGTAGTCGCCGGAGAGCGCCACGACCTGCGCGTCGGGGTCCGCCTTGGCGACACCGAGCGCGGCCGGGACGGTCCAGCCGAGCGGGCCGGCCTGGCCGCAGTTGATCCAGTGCCGCGGGCGGTAGACGTGCAGCATCTGGGCGCCGGCGATCTGCGAGAGGCCGATGGTGGAGACGTACCGGGTCTCCGGGCCGAAGGCCTTGTTCATCTCCTCGTAGACGCGCTGCGGCTTGATCGGGATGTCGTCGAAGTGCGTGCGGCGCTGGAGGGTGGCCTTGCGCTCCTGCGCGGAGGCGGCCCACGCGGAGCGGTCGGGCAGCTCACCGGCCGCCTTCAGCTCCCCCGCGACCTCGACGAACAGCTCCAGGGCGGCCTTGGCGTCGGAGGCGATGCCGTAGTCCGGGGCGAAGATCTTGCCGATCTGGGTCGGCTCGACGTCGACGTGCACGAACTTGCGGCCGGCGGTGTAGACGTCCAGCTTGCCGGTGTGGCGGTTGGCCCAGCGGTTGCCGATGCCGAGGACGAAGTCCGACTCCAGGTAGGTCGCGTTGCCGTAGCGGTGCGAGGTCTGCAGGCCGACCATGCCGGCGTTCAGCTCGTGGTCGTCGGGCAGCAGGCCCCAGCCCATCAGGGTCGGCACGACCGGGGTGCCGGTCAGCTCGGCGAACTCCACCAGGAGGTCGGCGGCGTCGGCGTTGATGACACCGCCGCCGGCCACGATGAGCGGGCGCTCGGCGGCGTTGAGCAGGCCGATCGCCTTCTCGATCTGGGCACGGGTCGCGGCCGGCTTGTAGACGGGGAGCGGCTCGTAGGTGTCCGGGTCGAACTCGATCTCCGTCATCTGGACGTCGATCGGCAGGTCGATCAGGACCGGGCCGGGGCGGCCGGAGCGCATCAGGTGGAACGCCTGCTGGAAGACGCCGGGGACCTGCGCGGCCTCCAGGACGGTGACGGCCATCTTGGTGACCGGCTTGGCGATGGAGGCGATGTCGACGGCCTGGAAGTCCTCCTTGTGGATCACCGCGGTCGGCGCCTGGCCGGTGATGCACAGGATCGGGATCGAGTCGCCGATCGCCGAGTACAGGCCGGTGATCATGTCGGTGCCGGCCGGCCCGGAAGTGCCGACGCAGACACCGATGTTGCCGGGGTGGGTGCGGGTGTAGCCCTCGGCCATGTGCGAGGCGCCCTCGACGTGCCGGGCGAGGGTGTGGTTGACGCCGCCGGAGGCCTTGAGCGCCGCGTAGAAGGGGTTGATCGCCGCGCCCGGCACACCGAACGCGTCGGTGACGCCCTCGCGCTTGAGGATCTCAACTGCCGCTCGGGCAGCGGTCATACGAGCCATCGAGTACTCCTGCTTCGGCTGTCGGATTCGCACTCCCGTCGCGCCCCGCGGTGAGCTCTTCCGTAACGACTTCTGAGATTTTTCCGTATAGCGGAAATTGATTTCTACGATCTGGAAATAATGTAAGTGGGCGGCCGAGGGCCGTCAAGGGAGGACGATGGGGGCATGTCCGAGACCGTCTCGGTGTGCTGCACCGCCTGCGGGCGCCGGCACCGCTACACGGCACCGTCGTATCCCTGTGCGTGCGGGGAGCCCGTGACCCCGGAGCTCGATCCGCGCCGGGCCGCCACCGCGGTCAGCCACCGCTCGTGGGACGAGGAGTGGACAGGGGTGCGCTGCACGGCCTGCGGCGCCGAGAGCCGGTGGCCGCGGCCGGAGCTGGGCTGCCCGTGCGGCACGGTGCTGTGCGTGCCGGTGGACCAGGCGGCTCCGGGCCGGTCCGGACGGACGCCGGGCTCGCGGGTGCCGGCCCACCGCTCCGTCCCGATCCGCACCGCCCGGGACGCGGTGACCGCCGCCGTCCTGTACCTGCGCGGGCTGGGACACCGGGACATCCGCCGCGCCGAGCAGCGGCCCGTGGCCGGCATCGGGCTGGCCGCGCCCGGCCTCGTGGTCCAAGTGGACCCGGCGGCGGGCCCGGCTTCCGCGCGGGACGTGGAGTGCCTGTGGCTGACGGCCACGGCGGAGTCCGCGAGTTGCGTCTACTTCTCCCTCGCCGGGTACGCCGAGGAGACCCGCGCCCGTGCCGATCTGCTGGGCGTACCGCTCTTCGTCCTCGGCCCGACGGGCGTACCGCGCCCGGTCAACGCGCCGGCCGTGGCGCTGGACGCCACGGCCGGCTGAACTCTCCCCGCGTACGGCTCAGGCGCCGTACCGCTCCCGCAGTTCGATCTTGCGCACCTTCCCGGAGACGGTCATCGGGAAGGAGTCGAGGATCTGGAGGCGGCTGGGCACCTTGTAGTGGGCCAGCCGGTCCGCGCAGTAGGCGCGCAGCTCCTCGAGGGTGAGCGGGTCGGCCGCGTCGCGCGGGATGACGCAGGCGAGGACCTCCTCGCCGTAGCGCTCGTGCGGTACGCCGACCACCTGGACGTCCGCGATCTTCGGGTGGGCGTAGAGGAACTCCTCGACCTCGCGCGGGTAGATGTTCTCGCCGCCCCGGATGATCATGTCTTTGATGCGGCCGACGATCTCGACGTACCCGTCCTCGCGCATCACCGCGAGGTCCCCGGTGTGCATCCAGCGGCCCGCGTCGATCGCCTCGGCGGTCTTCTCGGGTTCGTCCCAGTAGCCGAGCATCACGCTGTAGCCGCGGGTGCGCAGCTCGCCGGCGTCGCCGCGCGGCACGGTCACGCCGGTCACCGGGTCGACGACCTTGACCTCGATGTGGGGCAGCACCCGGCCGACCGTCCCGGTGCGGTGTTCGAGGTCGTCGTCCATCCGGGTCTGGAGGGAGACCGGGGAGGTCTCGGTCATGCCGTAGCAGATGGACACCTCCTCCATGTGCATCTCGGCGACCACCCGCTTCATGACCTCCACCGGGCAGGGGGAGCCCGCCATGATGCCGGTGCGCAGGGAGGTGAGGTCGTAGGAGGCGAAGTCGGGGAGGTTCAGCTCCGCGATGAACATGGTCGGGACGCCGTACAGGGACGTGCACCGCTCCCACTGCACCGCCTCCAGCGTCGCCCTCGGTTCGAAGGACGGGGCGGGGATGACGATGCAGGCGGCGTGGGAGGTGATGCCCAGGTTCCCCATGACCATGCCGAAGCAGTGGTAGAAGGGCACCGGCAGGCACACCCGGTCCTGCTCCGTGTAGCCGACCGTGCGGCCCACCCAGTAGCCGTTGTTGAGGATGTTGTGGTGGGAGAGGGTGGCGCCCTTCGGGAAGCCGGTGGTGCCGGAGGTGTACTGGATGTTGACCGGGTCGTCACAGCTCAGCTCGGCCGCGGCCGCGGTCAGTCGCTCCCGCGGCACCGAGGCGGCGCCCGCCGTCAGGGCGTCCCAGGACGGGTCTCCGATGTAGACGGTCTCGCGCAGCGCGGGGCACCGGCCGCGGACCCGGTCCACGATCGCCCGGTAGTCGCTGCTCTTGTGGGCGAGGGAGGCGATCAGCACGCAGATGCCGGACTGCTTGAGGACGTACTCCAACTCGTGCGCGCGGTAGGCCGGGTTGACGTTCACCATGACGGCGCCGATGCGGGCGGTGGCGTACTGGACGAGGACCCACTCGGGGCAGTTGACCGCCCAGATGCCGACCCGGTCGCCCTTCGTCACGCCCTTTGCCAGCAGTCCGCGCGCCACCTCGTCGACGTCCGCGCCGAACTCGGCGTAGGTCCAGCGCCGTCCGGACGGCACGTCGACCAGGGCCTCGCGGTCGGCGTGGGCGGTGATCGCCCGGTCGAG
This sequence comes from Streptomyces mutabilis, assembly GCF_014649815.1. Taxonomy (GTDB): domain Bacteria; phylum Actinomycetota; class Actinomycetes; order Streptomycetales; family Streptomycetaceae; genus Streptomyces; species Streptomyces mutabilis. The sequence goes on from NZ_BMTT01000004.1 coordinate 258,465, forward strand.
GTTGGCACCGATGGTGTCGCCGAGGAGGGGTGTGGTGCTGGTTCCGTGGGCGTAGGAGAGCGCGGTCACCGGAAGTCCTCCTCACGGTACTCGTTCCGGGAGCCGGCCGCGGTGGCCTCGCGCAGTTCGATGCGGCGGATCTTGCCGGAGACGGTCTTGGGCAGCTCGCCGAACTCCAGGCGCCGCAGGCGCTTGTAGGGGGCGAGAACTTCGCGGGAGTGCTCGAACAGCACCTTCGCGGTGTCCGGGCCGGGCTCCCAGCCCGCCGCCAGCACGATGTACGCCTTCGGCACGGCCAGGCGCAGCTCGTCCGGTGCCGGCACGACCGCCGCCTCGGCGACCGCCTCGTGCTCCAGCAGGGCGCTCTCCAGCTCGAAGGGACTGATCTTGTAGTCGCTTGCCTTGAACACGTCGTCGGCGCGGCCCACGTAGGTGAGGTAGCCGTCGGCGTCGCGGGCGCCGATGTCGCCGGTGCGGTAGTAGCCGCCGGCCATCGCCGCCGCCGTGCGGTCGGGGTCGCCGTGGTAGCCGGTCATCAGGCCGACGGGGCGCTCGGACAGGTCCAGGGCGATCTCGCCCTCGTCGGCGCCGGGCGCGCCGGTGACCGGGTCGAGGAGTTCGACGCGGTAGCCGGGGCTCGGCCGGCCCATCGAGCCGGTCTTCAGCACCTGGCCGGGGCTGTTGGAGACCTGGACGGCGGTCTCGGTCTGGCCGAAGCCGTCCCGGATGGTCCTGCCCCAGGAGCGGCGGACCTGCTCGATCACCTCGGGGTTGAGCGGCTCACCGGCGGCGACGACCTCGCGGGGCGGGGTGGCGAGCTGCGTCAGGTCGGCCTGGATGAGCATGCGCCACACGGTGGGCGGGGCACAGAAGGTGGTCACGCCGGCGCGGTCCATCTCGGCCATCAGCCGGGCCGCGTCGAAGCGGGTGTAGTTGTGCAGGAAGACGGTGGCCTCGGCGTTCCACGGCGCGAACAGGTTGGACCAGGCGTGCTTGGCCCAGCCGGGCGAGGAGATGTTCAGGTGGACGTCGCCGGGCTTCAGGCCGATCCAGTACATGGTCGCCAGGTGCCCGACGGGGTAGGACACGTGGGTGTGCTCGACCAGCTTGGGGCGGGCGGTGGTGCCCGAGGTGAAGTAGAGCATCAGGGGGTCGTCGGCGGCGGTGGGGCCGTCGGGGGTGAAGGCGTCGGGGGCCGTGTACACCTCCGCGTACGGCCGCCAGCCCGGCTCGGCGGTGCCGCCGACCGCGATGCGCGTGTAGTCGCCGGGCACGTCGGCGAACTTGCCGGTGTCCTCGGAGCGCACGATCACGTGCCGGACCCGGCCGCGGTCCACGCGGTCGCGCAGGTCGGCGGGGCCGAGCAGCGGGGTGGCCGGGATGACGACGGCGCGCAGCTTCATCGCGGCGAGCGCCGTCTCCCACAGCTCCGCCTGGTTGCCGAGCATGACGAGGATGCGGTCCTCGGGGCCGACGCCCCACTCGCGCAGGCGGTTGGCCACGCGGTTGGAGCGGGCGGACATCTCGGCGAAGGAGACCCGGACCTCGGAGCCGTCCTCCTCGACGATGTGCAGTGCGGTGCGCTCGTTCCCGTCGGCGATGGCGTCGAACCAGTCCAGGGCCCAGTTGAAGTGCTCGGGCCGGGGCCACCGGAATCCCTCGTAGGCGGCGGTGTAGTCCTCGCGCTGCTCCAGCAGGAAGTCCCGTGCGCTGCGGAACAGCTCCGTGGCCGTCGTCATCTGTCCTCCTTCGTGCCGGACCTTGCCGGGCGGCTCCCTGCCATCGTGTAATCCGTGATGCAGGTCTCACTACCCCCGAACGGGGGTGTGCGCCCCGGGACGGGTGCGAGGAGGGCGGAACGAGTGGCGGTGGACGCGGCCGACGGGGTGGAGATCCGCAGTGCGCTGATGCGGCTGCGGCGCGCGACCGGGCTGCCGGTCGCCTTCGGCGGGCTGGTGGAGCCCGGGCGGCGCCACGTGCGGATCAGCGAGCTGAGCGGCACCGCCACGGCGGCGCTCAGCGCCCTGGCGGTGACCTCCGGCAACGGCCTGGGGGGCAAGGCGGTGGCGCTGTCGCGGCCGTGCGCGGTGATGGACTACTCCGTGTCCCGGCAGATCAGCCACGAGTACGACCTTCCCGTCGCCGCCGAGGGCCTGCGCTCGGTGCTGGCGGTTCCGGTGGTCGTACGGCGCCGGGTGCGCGGTGTCCTGTACGGCGCCCTGCGTTCGGCCCAGCCGCTGGGCGACCGCACGCTGGGCGCGGCCGTGGCGGCGGCGCGGGACGTGGAGCAGGCGCTGGTGCTGCGGGACGAGGCGGGCGAGCTGCTGGCGACGGCCCGGCCGCAGCCGGTGCGCGAGCCGGCGGGTTCCGCCACCGCCTGGGAACAGGTGCGGGAGGCGCACGCCGCGCTGCGGGCCCTGGCGCCCAGGATCGCGGACCCGGCGCTGCGGGACGAGCTCCTGCGGGCGTGCGGCCTGCTGGCACCCGAGGCCGGCCCGGGCAGGCAGGAGGTGCGGCTGACGCCGCGCGAGGTGGACGTGCTGGCCTGCGTGGCTGCGGGCGCGACGAACGCCGCGGCGGCCGAGCGGCTGGGGGTGGGGCCGGAGACCGTCAAGGGCTATCTGCGGTCGGCCATGCGCAAGCTGGGGGCACGGACACGCGGGGAGGCGGTGGTCGCCGCGCGCCGGGCGGGCCGGCTGCCGTAGCGCCGGTGGCGCCGAGGCGGACTGCTCGGAGTGCCCCCTCCACGGTGACCGGTCGGCTTCCCTTCGCCGCACGCCGTACTCGTTTTTGCCGCCTTGTTATTTCCCTCACCTCATCGTCCCGCCGTCATGCGACGGGACGTTGCCTAACATTGGCCGGGACACGACATACGAGGGGAGCGGTCACCGTGCGACGGGACTTCGCGGAGTCTGCCGGGCGCCGTTCCGACCTGGTCATCGGGCGGGAGGAGTCGTTCGGCGCGGCGCGCGAGCAGCTCACCCGAGGGGGAAGTGTGCTGCTGCACGGCCCCGCCGGAGTCGGGAAGTCGACCGTGCTGCGGACGCTGGCCGCGGAATACGCATGCACCGCGCGCACCGTGTTGCAATGCTCGGCCACCGAGTCCGAATCCCATCTCCCCTTCCTCGCCCTCGCCGACCTCCTGGGCCTCGTCCTGGACCAGGTGTCCCACGCCCTGCCCACCGCCCAGCGCACCGCCCTGGAGTCCGCGCTCACCGGCCGCGGCGAGTCCACGCTCCAGCGCGACGGGCTGGCGCTGCGCCTGGCCGTCCTCTCCGTGCTGCGCGCCCTCGCCGCCGAGGGTCCGGTCCTGGTCGTCGCGGACGACCTGCAGTGGCTCGACCCGGCCAGTGCCGAACTCCTCGGCTTCGCCGCCCGCCGCCTGGGTGACGCCCCGGTACGGCTGCTGTGCGCGGTGCGCACCGAGGGGCCGCGGGCGGAGGGCGCGGCCTACGACCGTCACCTGAGCGCGTCCCCGCCGGACACCCGCGCGGTCCGCCTGGGCCCGCTGAACCGGGCCCAGGTGTCGGCGCTGCTCGACGAGCGCGGCTACTCGGGCCTGCCCCGTTCCACGGTCCGCGACATCCACCGCACCAGCGGCGGCAATCCGCTGTTCGCGCTGGAGCTGGGCCGGGCGCTGGCCGAGAGCCCCACCCAGGCCCGGCCGGGCGAGCCGCTGCCGGTGCCGACGTCCCTGCGCGCCCTGGTCCTCTCCCGCCTGGGGATGCTGTCGGACGAGGCCCGCCGCACCCTCCTGGTGGCCAGTGCCGGCGCCCGCCCCACCCCTGCGCTGCTGCACGCGGCCGGCCGGGAGAACGCCGAGGCCGAGACGGCGCAGGCGGCGGCGCTGGGGCTGCTGGCGACCGACCCGGAAGGTCCGGCCGTACGGTTCGCGCATCCGCTGATATCGGCCGCGCTGTACGCGGAGGCTCCCGCGCCGGAGCGGCGGGCCGCGCACGCCGCGCTGTCCACGGCGGCCTCCGACCCGATCGAACGCGCCCGGCACCTGGCCCTGGCCACCACCGGCACCGACCCGGAGGTGGCGGCCCGGCTGGCCGAGGCGGCCGCGCTGGCCCGGGACCGCGGGGCGCCTTCGGTCGCCGCGTCGCTGGGGCTGCTCGCGGCCCGGCACACCCCCGCGGACGGCGCGCCGGGACCGGACGAACGCCGGCTCACGGCCGCCGAGGACGCCATCACGGCGGGCGAGCCGGACCTGGCCCGGGACATCGCCCGCGAGGTGCTGACCCGGGCCGACGCGCCCGGCGAGCGGGTGCGGGCCTGGATGGTGGTGATCGAGGCCGCCGGGCAGGCCATCGGCGATGTCGACGCCGTCTTCCCGCAGGCCCTGGCCGACGCGGGCGACGACCCGCGCCTGCTCGCCCTGGTCCACTACCAGCTGGCCTGGCGCTCCCTGGTGGTGCAGGGCGACTTCGCGCAGGGCCGCGAGGAGGCCGCGCACGCCGCCCGGCTGGCGGCCCGGGCCGGGGACCGGCGCACCGAGCTGCTCGCGCTGGCGTTCCAGGCGCAGGCCGAGACGCTGATGGGGCACCCGGACGCCCCGGCGACCATCGAGCGGGCCCTGGCGGAACCGCAGGATGCGCGGGTGGCCTGCCACCACAACGGGGCGGGTTCCTCTCGGTTCCGGTGGCTGGTGATGAGCGACCGGCTGGCCGAGGCGCGCACCGCCGTCACCGGGCTGCTGCGCGAGGTGCGCCGACGCGGCATGGCCGAGAGCGAGGTGCACTACCTGCGCTTCCTGGCCGAGACCGAGCTGCACTCCGGGCACTGCGGCCGGGCCCTGGAGCTGTCCCGGGAGAGCCTGACGCTGGCCAGGGACGCGGGCATCGGGGAGGGCGCGGGCGCGATGCAGGCCGCGCTCGCCGAGGCGGCCGGCGGGGACGTGGACCGGGCGCTCACGCTGGCGCGGGAGGCGGTGCGGCGGGCCGAGGAGGACGGCGACGCCGTGTACCTGTCGCGGGCGCTGGCCGCACTGGGCCACGCGAGCCTGGTCGCCGGCGACGCGGAGACGGCGGTGCGGGCGCTGCGCCGGGTACGGGAGCTGGAGGCGGGCGCCGGCATCACCGACCCGGCGCGCGGGCGGTGGCAGGGCGACCTCGCCGAGGCGCTGGTGCGGACCGGGGAGCCGGCCGAGGCCCTGGACGTCATCGAGGTCACGCGAGCGCACGCGCTGCGGCTGGGGCGCGGGAGCGTACTCGCCGTGATGGACCGGTCCGAGGCGCTGGTGCGTGCGGCACGGGGCGAACACCGGGCCGCCGTCACGCGGTTGACGTCGGCGCGGGAACGGCTCGCCGGACTGGGTTACGGCCTGGAGGAGGCACGGGCCGCCTTCGCGCTGGCGGGGCTCCGGGCGGGCCGGGGGCCGGGGCCGACGACGTACGACGAGGCGGCGCGGCTGTTCCGGCGCTGCCGTGCGCTCCCCTGGTTGCGGCAGGTGGATGCGGCGGTCGCGGCCCGGTCGGCCGGGCCGCCCCCGGCCCGGACCACCGTCCCCGACGCGCTGGCGGGACTCGCTCCGATGGAGCGTCAAGTGGCCGCGCTGGTCATGGAGGGCGCCACCAACCGGGAGATCGCCGGCCGTCTGTTCGTCAGTGTCAAGACCGTCGAGGCGACGCTGACCCGGGTCTACCGCAAGCTGGGGATCCGGTCCCGGGTCGACATCGTCAGACTGGCGGCGGGCCCGCGGGAGTCATGACGCGGAGCGGACGAGGACGGCCACCACCCGCCTGTCCCCGGCCACACGTCTGTCGGCCGGCCGAGGTGCCGGGCGCGCGTCCGCGCGGTGAACGCGGGATCGGCGGCCAGGTGAACCCGCGGGGTCTGCCGGGGGCCGACCGAGGGTTTTCCCTGCCCCACGCCCTTAGGGGGTTCCCTCATTGGGACGGTCCCGCCGCCGGTCCTAGCGTGAGCACGTGCCGCTCGCCCGGGCACACGGGGGTCTGTCCCGAGACCCCCCGTGCAACCCCCCACGCCCGTGCGACCCCCCACCGGCAAAGCTTGAGGAGACTCATGTTCGGGATCATCCGCACCAGACCCGCCGCTCCCTCGGCCGCCGCGCACGCGTGCCCGGCGGGTCCGTCCGCACTGTGTCCACCACGCAGGACTCCTGAGTAACCCTCAGGTGACAGACCGGGGGGCGTTGCGGGCCTCCACGAGCGGCCCGCAACGCCCCCTCTCCATGTCAGCCGCGTACCCGTCCCGGAACCGATGTCGTACGCCCTCTCCGGGTGCATCGCCGCCGGCATCCGCTCCCCTTCCGCCGCGACCTCGTCCCGCCGTGCCCCGGTGACGGGACCGAAGGGTTCGACGACGAGGGCGTCGTCAGCTTCCACAGTCCGGCCCAACCGGTGAGGCGGGGCGCCCGTGATTGCCGTAGCCGCCCCGGGGCACCCGTGCGCACTGTGCACGGACGAGACAAGATCCTGGTGACCGGCTGGTTCAGCTTCCTGCACGGGGAGGCGACCGCCGGGGACGTCCTGGCACTGCGGCGGGTGGAGGAGGTGCTGGGGAGCGCAGGGCTCGCATACGACGTCGTGTGGAGCCCGGGGTTCCGGGCGGCGGGGCCCCATTTCGCGGACCTGGACCCGGCGGCGTACTCCCGGCTGGTCTTCGTGTGCGGGCCCGCCCACGGATGGCAGGTCGAGGAGTTGCACCGGCGGTTCGCGCACTGCGTGCGGATCGCCGTCGGCGTGTCCGTGATCGACCCCGGCTCCCCGGGCGTCACCGGCTTCCACCGGGTGCTGGCCCGGGACGGCGCCGGCACGGATCCGACCCCGGACCTCGCCGCCCGCGCGCCCGCCCTGCCGTCCCGGCCGGTAGTCGGGGTCGTCCTCACCCACGGCCAGCACGAGTACGGCGGTCAGCGGCGGCACGAGGAGGTCGCCGCCGGGCTGACCCGCTGGCTGGCCGGCAAGGACTGCGCCCGGCTGGAGCTGGAGACCCGGCTCGACGCGCACGACTGGCGGCTGTGCGGGACACCGGCGCAGTTGGAGGCGGTACTGGCCCGGCTTGACGTGGTCGTCACCGACCGACTGCACGGGCTGGTCCTGTCGCTGCGGGCCGGGACGCCGGCGCTGGCCGTTGACCCCGTCGCGGGCGGGGCGAAGGTGACGGCACAGGCCCGTGCCTGCGGCTGGCCGGCGCTGGTGGCCGCCGAGCGGATGACGGACCGGGTGCTGGAGCGCTGGTGGGACTGGTGCCTGACCGGCGGACGGGACGAGGCCGGGCGGATCGGCGCCGGGTTCCGGGCCGCGGACGCGCCTGCGGACGCGGCGGACGGTCTCGTGGCGGCTCTGGGGACGCGGCAGGTCGGTTAGTCCCCCGGCGGCGCGGGCACTCGGTCGAGCGTCGGTCCGCCCCCGGGAGGAGACATCGTGAGCATCGACCGACTCTCAGATCACGAGCAACGCATACTCGACGAGGTGGAGCGGGCGCTGAGCCGCGACCGCCGGCTGGACCGGCGTCTGCGCACCCTGCGGCTCAGCCGCCGCCCCGATCTCACCCAGCTGGTGTCCTACCGCCCGCGCACCCTGACCGTTCTCCTGCTGCTGGCCCTGTCGGTCACCCTGCTGGTGACCGGCATCGTCACGTCCGCGCCCGGCGTGATCTGGGCGTTCGCCGCGGTGTGGCCGGTGACGCTGTTCGCGTCGTTCCGGCTGCTGTGCCGGTGGTCGGAAGGCTAGGCGGCGGTTGGCCCGTACATCCGCGTGAATACGTGAACCGGCCCCGCGTCCCCCCGGCGCGGGGCCGGCCCGTGTGTGGTGGCGGACGGTGTGGGGCGGCGAGCGGTGGCAGGGGCCGGTCAGCCCGTGTAGCTGCGGGCCTTCGAGTCGCGCTGGGCCGGTTCCAGCGAGCGCAGGCGGGCCTCGACCTCCGGTGGCAGTACCCGGCGCTCGCGCAGTACCCACGGCAGGGCGGCCGCCGCCTCGGCGAAGGCGCGCAGGGACGCGGTGTCCCGGGGGACGGTGCGGGCCAGGTGGAGGGTGCGGCGCAGGGCGGGGCCGGCCGGGCGGCGCAGCCAGGTGAACCACAGGGTGTTGCGGATGCCGTGCGCCCGCCGCAGGGTCGGGTCCCGTACGACGGACGGGTGGTGGTGGATCGTCAGGTCGTCGGCGTACGTCAGCCACCACCCGGCCGCCGCCAGGTCCGCGGCGAGCAGTTCTTCCTCGCCGCCCAGCCACAGCCGGGGGTGGAAGCCGCCCGCGGCCCGGAAGGCGTCGGCGCGCAGCACGGTCGCGGCGGCGAGGAACGACCCGAGGGCCGGTCCCGGGAGCCAGTCCGGGCGGGGTACGGCTGAGTCGCGCAGTTCCTTGACGATGGGGTCCTCGGTGCCGTCCGGTTCGACGAGGATGCGGGCGGTGACCGTGCCGACCGCCGGGTACCGGTCGAGCAGGTCGGCGGCCCCGGACAGGGAGCCCGGCGCCCACCAGGAGTCGTCGTCGCAGAAGGCGACGTAGGGGGTGCGGACCTGGCGGACGGCCAGGTTGCGGCCCACGGCGCCGAGGTTGCGGCCGGGGCGCAGGAGTTTGACCTCGGGGTGGTGGCGGGCGACGGCGGAGGCGGTGCCGTCGGTGGAGGCGTTGTCGGTGACGATCACCGGGGGCCGCTCCGGGAGTTCGGCGAGGCGGTCCAGGGTGCGCAGGAGTTCGGAGCGCCGGTTGTGGGTGATGACGACGACGGTGGTCCGGGTGTCCGTCATGAAATCGCTCCGTTCACCGTGTCCAGCAGGCGGGCCGCGCGCTCCACGTGCGGCGGCAGCGGCCTGCGGTCGCGCAGGGCGGCGGGCAGGCGGGTGAGCGTCTCGCGCAGGGCGCGCCGGGCGTGCGGGTCGCGGCGGGCCTCGGCGGCGAGGGCGCGGGTGCGGGCCAGCGCGTGCGGGAGGGAGCGGCGCAGCCAGGCGGTGAGGAGTTCGTTGCGGAGTACGACGGCCGGGCGGCCGGTGCGGGGGCCGGGGTCCGGGTGGTGGTGGGCGAGCACGTCGGGGCAGTGGGTGACACCCCAGCCGCGGGCGGCGAGGTCGTAGGCGAGGAGGGTCTCCTCGGCGCCGAAGAAGAGCAGGGGGTGGTAGCCGCCGGCGTCGAGGTAGGCGGTGCGGCGGACGACGGCGGCGCAGCCGAGGAAGCCGAGCACCTGGGTGCCGGGCAGGTCGGTGGCCGTGCCGAGGGGCGAGCCGGCGAGCAGGTCGTTGAGGGGGTCCGCGTCGTCGCCGGGGCCGACGAGGGTCCGGGCGGAGAGCAGGCCGAGCCTCGGGTGGGCGTCGAAGTGCCGTGCGGCGGCTGCGAGGGCGCCGGGTGCCCACCAGGAGTCGTCGTCGCTGAACGCCACGTACGGGGTGTCGAGGGCGCGGACGCCGTGGGTGCGGGCGAGGGCGCCGCGGTTGAACGGCAGGGAGACCACCCGGACCTGCGGGAAGTCGTGGGCGAGCATGGCGGGGGTGCCGTCGGTGGAGGCGTTGTCGACGACGAGGACCTGGGGCCGCTCGGGCAGGGCGAGCAGGTTCCGCACGGTGACGGCGAGGCTCGCCGAGCGGTTGCGGGTGGCGATGACGACGCCGACGGGCGCGGGTTCGATGCGGGCGGCGCGGGTGCGTTCCCGGGTGGTCGTCGGGCCGCGGTCCGTGGCGTGGTTCATGGTGCCTCTCCCAGGGCTGGTGCCGCTCCCGGAGCGTCCAGGGCGACGAGCCGGTCCAGTACGTCGAGCGCGTCCAGTACGTCATCGGTGCCGATCCGCAGCAGCGCGGGGTCGGTCTCGTGGCCGTGCGGGTCGCCGTCCGGGCCCGGGTGCCACAGGGCGCGGTGGCGGGGGTGGTCGGGCGGGCCCCAGCGGCTGGGCGGTACGGGGCCGAAGAGGGTGACGGAGGGCGTGGCGTGGGCCACGGCGAGGTGGGCGATGCCGGTGTCGCCGCTCACGACGGTGCGGGCGCCGGCCACCAGGGCGGAGAGCCGGTCGTAGGGGAGGCCGCCGCCGAAGACGTCGGTGTCGGGCAGGTGGGCGAGCTCGGCCAGCAGCGCCACGAGGTCCCCCTCGTCCGCTCCCCCGGTGACGACGACCCGGCGTCCTCGTGCGCGCAGTGCTTCCGCCACGGCCGCGTACCGGTCCACGGGCCAGCAGCGGGAAGGGGCGCCGGCGCCGGGGTGCAGGACGACGGCTCCGGGCGCGGGGGACGGTGCCTGCGGGCGGGGCAGGCGCAGGTCGGACGGGTCGGCGTCGATGCCGTACGCCTCCAGCATCCGGCACCACCGGTCCCGCTCGTGCTCCTCGGCGTACCAGGGCGGCCCGTCCACCTCCGGCGTCTCCGAGTGCGCGAAGGCCAGCAGTCTCCCCGGGCCGAGGTCCATGAGCAGGCGGTGGCTGGGCGGCCCGTTGCCGTGCAGGTCGACGGCGACGTCGGGCGGCGGTCCGGTCCAGTCGAGGGCGTGCGGGACGGCACGGCCCGGCTCGGCGGCGGGCAGCAGCCGGTCCACGGCCCCGGTCGCGGCGACCACGGGCGCCAGCTCGGCGGGGGTGGCCAGCACCAGTTCGTGCCCGGGGTACGCCCGTCGCAGCGCGCGGAGCGCGGGGACCCCGGCAAGCAGGTCCCCGAGCCCGAGGGCCCGCAGCACGAGCACCCGGGGCCGCGAGCCGCCGCCGGGGTGGGGCGCGGCGCCGTCGCGGGCCCGGCCCGGCGTGGCGTGGATCATCGCACTCCCTCTGCCGCGCGGGCCATCAGGGCCGTGGAGGAACGGCCGTCCAGGTAGGGCAGGAGGACCGCCTGACCGCCCCATTCCTGGAGGAGGCCGGCCTCGGGGAGGTCCGCGCCGGCGTAGTCGCCGCCCTTGACCCAGACGTCGGGGCGCAGGTCGCCGAGGAGGCGTTCGGGGGTGTCCTCGTCGAAGACGGCGACGGCGTCCACACACGCGAGGGCACGCAGCACGCGGACCCGGTCGGCGAGGGGGTTGACGGGGCGGCCGTCGCCCTTGCGGCGCCGCACGGAGGCGTCCGAGTTGACGCAGACGACCAGGCAGTCGCCGAGCCGCCGGGCGGCCTGGAGGAGGCCGACGTGCCCGGCGTGCAGCAGGTCGAAGCAGCCTCCCGCGGCGACCACCGTGCCGTGCTGGGCGCGGACGCGGGCGGCCAGGGCGAGCGGGTCGTCGGTGTCGGGCGGGCCGGCGGCCTCCGGCCCGTCCTCGGCGGGAGGCAGGGCACCCGCGCCACCGGCGGCGACGAACGCCGTCGCTGCGCCCACCGCGCCCTCGACGGCCTCCCCCACCAGCGCCCCGTCGGCGAGCAGCCCGGCGGCAGTGGCGGCGAACCGGTCGCCCGCGCCGCAGGAGTCGCCGTGGTGGGCGGCGGGTGCGGGGACGAGCAGGGGGTGTTCGCCGTAGGAGAGGAGGGCGCCGCGGGAGCCCAGGGTCACGGTCACCGCGGCCACCCGCCAGTCCCGTACGAGGGCGGCGGCGTTGTGCGCGGCGGCGTTCAGTCCCCCGCCCGGCCGGCCGTCGCGCGGTGCGAAGCCGAGCGCCTCCTTCTCGGCGGGCGTCGCCAGCCGGGTGCCGGGCACCGGCGGGCCCCCGCGCGGATGCGGGTCCCAGACCAGCGGCGGGCGCTCGGCCAGTAGGTCCCGCAGCGCGTCGGCGGCGCCGCGGCCGTAGTCGGAGACGAGGACGGCCCGGGCGGAGCGCAGCGCCGCGCGGGCCTCGTCGGTGGCCTCGCGGACCCGGCCGCCGCCGCGGTCGAGGCGGACGACGGGCCGGTCCTGAGCCAGGACGCGGGTCTTCTCGGGCAGGGTGCCGGTCAGCGGCAGCGGGATCAGCGTCAGCCAGGGTTCCAGCAGTTCGCGCAGGGCCCGGCCGGCCGGGTCGTCGCCCATGCCCGTGATCAGCGTGACGTCGCGGCCGTCGCGGGCGGCGAGATACGCGGCGAGGGCGGCGCCGCCCGGACGGACGCGTTCGGCGCACTCGGCGACCACCGGGACCGGCGCGTCGGGGGCGAGCCGGTCGGCGGAGCCGGACAGGTCGCGGTCGAGCAGGGCGTCGCCGACCACGACCAGGGGCGCCTTGCCTGTCGTGCGTCCCGTCATGCGACCCGTCACCTCCCCGTCCTCTTTCCGCGCACGCCCCGTTCCAGGGCCGCGTCGAAGGCCGCGCAGACCATGTGGACGGCGACCAGGTGGATCTCCTGGACGGTGGCCGTCGAGGCGGCGTCCACGCACAGCGACTCGTCGCTGCCCGCCATCAGCGGGTTGGGCGCGCAGCCGGTCAGCGCCCACACCCGTACGCCGCCCGCGCGGGCCGCGTCGGCGGCGGACAGCAGGTTGGCGCTGGCGCCGGACGTGGACAGCAGCATCAGTACGTCGCCCTCGCGACCGTGGGCGCGGACCTGGCGGGCGAACACCTCGTCGACGCCGTAGTCGTTGGCGATGGCGGTGGTCGAGGAGGTGTCGGCGTGCAGGGCGATCGCGGAGAACGGGGGCCGGTCGTCGCGGTAGCGGCCGACGAGTTCGGCGGTCAGGTGCTGGGCCTGGGCGGCGCTGCCGCCGTTGCCCGCTGCCAGCAGCCGGCCGCCGCCGCCGAGGACGGCTGCGAGCCGTTCGCCCCAGCGCTGGGTGACGTGCGCGTTGGCGCGGAACGCCCGCAGGGCGTCCTGCAGTTCGTCGCAGTGGTCCACGACGGGCGGGTGCACGGTCATCAGGCGACCTCCTTCGGCAGTGCGTGGTCGGCGAGGGTCAGGCGGTACACCTGTTCCGCGCCGTCGGCGACGCGCGCCCACGTGTAGTGCCTGAGGACGCGTTCGCGGCCGTTGCGGCCGTACTGGCGGCGCAGCCGTTCGTCGGCGAGGAGTTCGCGGGCGGCGTCCGCGATGGCGTCGGGGTCCTGCGGGGCGACCAGGCGGCCCGTGGTCCCGTCGGCGACGGAGTCGCGGTGACCGCCGACGTCGGTGGCGAGGACGGGCACGCCGCACGCCATCGCCTCCAGCGGCACGATGCCGAAGGGCTCGTAGACGGGGGTGCACAGCACCAGGTCGGTGCTGCGGAGCAGGGCGGGCATGTCATCGGGGTCGACCGCGCCGAGCAGCCGGACCCGGTCGGCGACGCCGGTGCGGCGGGCGAGCGCGGTCAGGCGCTGTGCCTCGGGGTCGGCGTCGAGGCCACCGGCGGGCGGGCCGCCCGCGATGAGGAGTTCGGTGTCGGGGACGCGGGCCAGGGCGCGGATGGCCTGGTCGTAGCCCTTGCGCGGGACGAGCCGGCCGCAGGCGAGCAGCCGGTGGCGTTGCTTGCGGTCGGGGGTGCGGCCGGTGTCGGCGGTCGGGCTGAAGTGCTCGGCGTCCACGCCGCAGGGCACGACGGAGACCTGGCGGGGCGGTACCCCCATGTCGCCGAGTTCCACGACCTCGTCGGTGCAGGTGGCCAGGACTCGTTCGCAGGAGCGGCCGATCTGCCGTTCGATGCCGATGCGTTCGTACGGGCTGGTGTCCCGCATGCCCTGGTGGCGGCGCTTGACGGTGCCGAGGGCGTGGAAGGTCTGCACGAGCGGGATGCCGAGCGGCCGGGCGCCGATCCGGGAGGCCATGCCGGACATCCAGAAGTGGGCGTGCACGACGTCGGGCCGCTCGCGGGCCCAGGCGCGGGCCAGGTGGGCGCCGAAGGCGGGCATGTGCGGGAAGAGTTCGTCCTTGGGAACCGCCCGGGGTGGTCCGGCCGGCACGTGCTCGACGACCGCGCCGCCGGGCAGCGGCACCCGGTCGGGCAGGTCGGTGGCGTCACGGCGGGTGTAGACCGTGACGTCGTGGCCGCGCTTGGCCAACTCCTCGGTGAGGCGGGCCACGTAGACGTTCTGTCCACCGGCGTCGACGCCGCCGAGCGCGGCGAGCGGGCTCGCGTGCTCGGACACCATGGCGATCCTCATCGGGTCACCTCCTTCAGCAGCCGCTCCCAGTCGTCCAGGAAGCGGGACAGCCCGTAGCGGGACATGGCCGCCGCACGGGCGCCGTCGCCGACGGTCCGCGCGTGCAGCGGGTCGGCGAGGAAGTCGCGTACGGCGTCGGTCAGTACGTCGATGCGGTTGGAGACCACCCCGGCGCCCGGGGGGACGGCCTCGGTGACCTCGGTGGTGGCCAGGGCGACCACGGGCATGCCGAGGTGCATGGCCTCCAGGAGGGACAGTCCGAGGGAGGTCCAACGGACGGGGTGGACGTAGACGCGGCGGCGGGCCAGTTCGGTGTGCAGGTCGCTCTGGGGGACGTCCTGGGTGCGGCAGCGGTCGGGGGCGACGCCGATGTGCTCGGCGAGGCCCTCGGTGCGCATGCCGAAGACGTCGAGAGGGGCGGCGCGGGCGAAGTCGGGAAGCAGGTCGGTGCCGGTCGTACGCCCGCGCCGGATCGGCTCGTTGACGACGACGGCGGCGCGCTCCAGCTCGCCCGTCCAGCGGTGGCCGGGGTCGACGATGCCGTGTTCGATGACGGTCGTCTCGGTCGGGCCCGCATCCCACATCAGCCGGTTGAAGTGGGTGACGTGGACGAGGGTGACACCGGGGAGGTCGGCGGCGGGGTGGCGGGTGTCGGGGACATCTCCGTCGGGCGCGTTGTGCTCCAGGTACACGATCGGCGGGCGGCGGCCCAGCCACTGGTCGACCAGGGCGAGTTCGTGCGGGCGCTGGACGATCACCAGGTCGATGTGCTCGTCGGGCAGCCGCTCCGGCGGTACCTCGATCACGGAGTCGGGCCAGTCCCAGGTGCGGGCACGGCCGAGGCCGTCGGGTCCGCGGTCCGGGATGACGGGGACGAGGTAGGTGTGCGGGCCCTGCACGAAGGCCGTGGTCCACGACCCGTGCACGTGCCAGATGAGGATCCTCATGCCTCCCCCAGGAGTTTCTCGACGGCTGCGGCCACGTCGGTGGCCGTGACGGTGTCCAGGCAGGGGTGGCCGGGGACGGGGCAGTCCCGGGCCCGGCTGTCGGCGCAGGGCGCGTCCTGGTCGCCGAGCAGCACGTACGGGACGCCGTACGGCCGCCAGCGCTCGGCCGGTACGACCGGGGCGAACAGGGACACGACCGGGGTGCCGACGGCGGCGGCGAGGTGGGCGGGCGCGGTGTTGCCGGTGACGACGACGGACGCGCCCGCGAGGACGCCGGACAGCTCCGGGGCCTCGGTCCGGCCGCCGAGGTCGGTACCGTGCTCGCCGGCGACGTACGCGGTGAGGTCGCGCTCGTCGGGGCCGCCGGTGACCAGCACGCGGTGCCCGGCGGCGGCCAGTTCGCGTACCGCCTCGGCACTGCGCTCGGCGCTCCAGGCGCGGGCGGGGACGCTGGCGCCCGGGTGGAGGACGACGTACGGGCCGGGGCCGGTCAGGGCGGCGGTGCGGGGCGGCGTGCGCACCCTCAGGCGCCCGTCGTCGGGGCAGGGGAAGCCCGCCGCCTCGGCGAGGTCCAGTGCGGCCTCGGCCTCGTGGGCGTGCGGGGCGCGCTGGTGGCGCAGGTCGAGCAGGGAGCCGGGGTAGTCCACGCTGTCCGCGGCGATGTGCCGGACGCCGGCCAGGCGCAGCACCAGGGCGGTGGGCAGCGGGGACTGGTGGAAGGAGGTGAGGATCAGCGCCGTGTCGGCGTCGATCCGGTCCACGAGGGCGTCGATGTCGGCGCGGTCGACGTCGGGCGGTTGGAACCCGCCCCACGGCGCGTCCCAGACCAGTACCTCGTCCACGCCGGGCAGCAGGCGGGCGGCGGGCGCGCCGCGCGATCCGCACAGCATCGTGACGTGGTCGGCGCCAGCGGCCACGGCCCGCACGGCGGGACCGGCGAGCAGCACGTCGCCGAAGCTGTCGAGCCGGGTGACCAGGGCCTTCATCGCGGCCTCCCGCGGGTGTCGACGGCGGTACGCGTGGGGGCCGCTTCGGCGTCGGGGGCCGGCCGTCGGGGGTCGTGGGCGGAGTCCCGGGTGTCCGGGGTGCCGCTCCGGCCGGTGCCCGCGCTTCCGTCCGGGGCGGTGGCCGACCGGTCCGGGGCGTCGGCCCGGCCGTCGGTTCCCTGCGCGGCCGGGCGGCTCGCCGCACGGTGGACGGGGGGCCCGCCCGGTTGTTGTGGAACGTTCCGACGGGCGTCAGGGGCGAGGGTGTCCCGGTCCTCGCCGACTGCGGTACGGCCGGCGCGCCGACGGTGGCCGGGTCCTCGGCCGGTGCGGCCGGTCCCCGGCTCACCCGGGACGGCGTCCTCGGCGGCCGTACCGCCGCCGTCCGCGCCCGCGTCGGACGCCGCCTCGTCGGGGCGCTCGTCCGCCGGGACGCGGCCCTTCGGCGCACCGTCCAGTACCGCCCGTACGGCGGTCAGGAGGTCCGGGGCGACGTGGGCGGCGGCCCTCGTCTCCTCGGGGCGGGTCCGGTCGTTGGGGACGAGGATGCCGTGGGCGCCGGCGCGTTCGGCGGCCTCCATGTCCGCGCCGATGTCGCCGATGACGACGCAGTCGGCGGGCGCGGTGCAGACGCGGCCGGCTGCCCAGAGGATCATGCCGGGTTGCGGCTTGCGGCAGTGGCAGCCGTCGTCGGGGCCGTGCGGGCAGACCGCCCAGACGTCGAAGGGGCCGACGAGTTCGTCGATCCGCCGGTTGACGTGGCGGACGTCGGTGTCGGTGATGAGTCCGCGGGCGACGCCGGACTGGTTGGTGACGACGCCGACGCGGATGTCGTGTTCGCGCAGCAGCGCCACCGCCTCGCGGGCGCCGTCGACGGGACGGACCCGGTCGGGGTCGCCGTTGTAGGGCACGTCGTGGACGAGGGTGCCGTCGCGGTCGAAGAGCACGGCCTTGACGGGGCTCATGCCGCCACCTCCCGCCAGGCCCGGGCGCCGCGGTGCCGCCACTCGCCGGTCAGCCGGTACCAGGTCGCGGCGGGCGGGATGAGCGCGCTGGTCGCCAGCATGGTGGTGACCTCGTCGCGGGTGCGCGGTCCCGGGGCGATGCGGGCCCAGGCGAACTCGGCGGTGCCCGCGGCCCAGCCGAGCCCGGCGACCGCGGCGGCCCGGGGACGGCCGGCGGCGGCGAGAGCGAGGGCGGTGAGTCCGGCGGCGGTGATCGCCGCGTGCCGGCGGATACGGCCCCTGGGGGCCACCGCCTTGGCCCACCAGTCGGGGCCGTGCAGGCGGCGCATCAGCGCGTCGTCGGCGTTGCCGCGCTGCTGTTTGAGGGACGCCCAGCGGGAGGCGTCGCGCACGGGGTGGCTGGTGGTGCGGCGGCCCCGCCGGATGCGCCAGCCGGCGTCGAGGACGCGCAGCGCCAGGTCGGCGTCCTCGCGGAAGGCGCGGGGGAAGCGTTCGTCGAAGCCGTGGACCTGCTTCAGCACGTCGGTGCGGTAGGCCATGTCGGCGGTGATCCACTGCGCCCGTGCCAGGCCGGCGGTGCCGCGCTCCCAGTCGGTGGGGCGGCGTTCGCCGGGCAGCGGCACGGCGATCACGCCCTGCACGGCACCGGTGTCGGGGGCCGCCTCGGCGAGGTCCTGGACCAGTTGGTCGCACCAGTGCGGGCCGACCTGGACGTCGTCGTCGAGGAAGGCGGTCCAGGGCGCGGTGACCGCGCGGATGCCGGTGTTGCGGGCGGCGGCGGGCCCCCGTCCGCCGCTGCGCAGCACCACCGTGCGCTCGCGCAGGTCGCCCAGGACGGTCAGGGGGTGTTCCAGCGCCCGCGGGTCGGCCTCCGGTTCGGGCCGGTCGTCGACGAGGACGATCTCGTCGGGGCCGGGCCCGGTCGCGGCGGCCAGCGCGGCAAGGCAGTCGGCCAGGGTCGCGCGTGCGAGCGTGGGGACGACCACGGCGTAGCCGGTCACGGGATCGCCGCTCATCCGAACGCCCTTCCCCGGCGCACCGCGAACGGGCCGATGGCGAGCAGGTCCACGGGCGCGGAGCCGAAGCACTCCAGGGCGTCGCGCGGGTCGTCGACCATGGGCCGGCCGGCGGTGTTGAGGCTGGTGTTGACGACCACGGGCAGTCCGGTGCGCCTCTCGAAGGCGGCCAGCATCCGCGCGACCAGCGGCTCGCGGCGCTCCTCGACGGTCTGGATGCGTGCGGTGCCGTCGACGTGCACGACGGCCGGGATGCGGTCCCGCCAGGCGGGGGCGACGTCGTGCACGAAGAGCATGTACGGGCTCGGGATCGGGCCGGTGAAGATGTCGGCGGCGCGGTCGGCCAGCACCATCGGCGCGACCGGCCGGAACTCCTCGCGCCCCTTGACGTGGTTGAGGCGCTCCAGGTTCTCCGCGCGGCCGGGGTGGGCCATCAGGGAGCGGTGCCCGAGAGCACGGGGCCCGAACTCGCTGCGGCCCTGGAACCAGGCGACGACGCCGTCGCGGGCCAGCTCCTCGGCGACCGTCTCGGCGATGTCGTCCGGTTCCTCGTACGGGATCGCGGCCGTCTCCAGCCAGGCGCGGATCTCGTCGTCGCTCCAGCCGCGGCCGAGGTCGGCGCCGGGCATCGGTTCCGGGGTGGCGCCCTCCTGGGCGGCGGCGACGTGCAGGGCGCCGCCGAGGGCGGTGCCGGCGTCGCCGGCGGCGGGCTGCACCCACACGTTCCGGTACGGGCCGCGGGCCGCGATCTTCGAATTGGCGACGCAGTTCAGCGCGACTCCGCCGGCCATGGTCAGGGCCTGGCCGCCGGCCTCGCGGTGCAGCCAGTGGACGAGTTCGAGGAGCAGTTCCTCCAGTACGGCCTGGGTGCTCGCGGCGAGGTCCGCGTGGTCCTTCGTCCAGTCCTCGCCCTTGGCGCGCGGCGGCGCGAGGGCCGCCCAGTCGACGCCGTGGGCGCGGAAGCCGCCGTCGCCGGTGGCGTGGACGCGCTCGCGCAGTCGGTCCACGAAGCGGGGTTTCCCGTAGGAGGCGAGGGCCATCACCTTGTACTCGTCGCTGCTGCGCAGGAAGCCGAGGTGCTCGGTCAGGTCCTCGTAGACCAGGCCGAGCGAGTGCGGGAGCGCTTGCGTGGCGAGGGTGTCGAGCTTGCCGTCGCGGTAGCGGCCGGCCAGGTGGGAGGCGGACTCGCCGCGCCCGTCGAGGACGAGGACGTCGTTGTCGGGGTGCGGTGAGGCCGGTCCGGCTGAGGCGGCGTGGGCCACGTGGTGCGGGACGAAGACCACTCGGTCGGGGTCGAGCCCGGGCAGCGCCTCGGCGAGGAACTCGGGCGCGCGGCGGGCGTACTCGAGTCGCAGCGGGTCCCAGGGGTCGTCGAGGCCCATGTCGCGGGCGGGCCGGGCGAGCTTGGGATCGAAGGAGTACGCGACGGCGTCCAGCTCATCCGGCCGCACCCCGGCGTGCTCCAGGCACCACCGCGCCGACAGCTCCGGCACCTCCCACGCCGAGAAGGGCACCGGCCGCTTGCCGTGCTTGCGGCGGCTGAAGCGCTCTTCCTCGGCGGCCGCGACGGTCCGGCCGTCGACGACGAGCGCGGCGGCCGGATCGTGGAACAGGGCGTTGATACCAAGGATGCGCATGGATGGTGCTCCGTCCCGGGCGACTACTGGGGTCTCTCCGGTCTCGCGGGTGCCGCGGTGCAGCTGGGTCAAACACTTGGAGACAACTCAATTCCAGCGATGAACGGACAAATCACGGAACGTGATGACAAGCGGGCGCGCCCACGCCTGTGGGCCCGCTCACGTGCGCGAGCCCACCCGGCCACGGGCCCGCGCGGTCCCTCGCGAGCCCCCACGGCCGGGCCCGGCCGTGGGGACCTACGCGGCGACGGAGTGCGCGAACCAGCCGATCGTCCGCTCCAGCCCCTCGCTCCAGCCGACCCTCGGCTGCCAGCCGAGCCGTTCCCTGGCCAGGGTGGTGTCGGGCTTGCGCCGTCCGGGGTCGTCGACGGGGCGGTCGACGAAGCGGATGCGGGAGCCGGAGCCGGTGAGCTCGACGACGCGGCGGGCCAGTTCCAGCATGGTGATCTCGTCGGCGCCGCCGATGTTCACCGGCCCGCTCTCGCCGGACGCGGCGAGGGCCAGGACGCCGTCGACGGTGTCGTCGACGTAACAAAGGGAGCGGGTCTGGCCGCCGTCGCCGGCGACGGTGAGCGGCATGCCGTCCAGGGCCTGGGCGATGAAGGTGGGGACGGCGCGGCCGTCGTCGGTGCGCATGCGGGGGCCGTAGGTGTTGAAGATGCGGACGATGGCGGCGTCGGTGCCGTGCACGTGGCGGTGGGCGGTGACCAGGGCCTCGGCGAAGCGCTTGGACTCGTCGTAGACGCTGCGCGGGCCGATCGGGTTGACGTTGCCCCAGTACGTCTCGCGCTGCGGGTGCTCCAGGGGGTCGCCGTAGACCTCGGAAGTGGAGGCGAGCAGGAAGCGGGCGTTGTCGGCGCGGGCCCGCTCCAGCGCGTTGCGGGTGCCGGTGCTGCCGACGTCCAGGGTCTGCAGGGGCAGCCGGAGGTAGTCGGCGGGCGACGCGGGGCAGGCGAAGTGCAGGACCAGATCGAAGCGTCCGGGCAGGCGGCGCAGGGCGGCCGGGGCGGTGGCGTCGGCGTGGACGAACCGGAAGCCGCGGTGCCGCTCCAGGTCGGCCACGTTGGCGCGGGAGCCGGTGGCCAGGTTGTCGAGGCACACGACGTCCGTGCCGGCGTCGAGGAGCCGGGCGCACAGGTGGGATCCCACGAACCCCGCTCCGCCGGTCACCAGGGCGCGGCGCCAGACGCGTCCGCTCACGGGGCTGTCGCCCACGGGGCTCTCGCTCACGGGGTCCTCCTCGCTCCGACCGTCACTTGCGTGTCGGCTGAGTAACCCAGTGAGCGCCCTCACTACCTCGAACACATATTCGGCAACCTACTGAACTGCGTTCGCACTCGCTGCGCATAGTCCTCGCATGCTTGCGCTGGCCAGGCCTGGAGACGACCTCGCCCAGCCCGGTCCGGGGCGCGGCGGGCGGCCAGGCACGGGCGGGCGGGTTCGGCACCGTCGACTGCGGCCGCGCCAAGTGCATCGCACTGACCTTCGACGCCGGGCCGAGCGAGAACTCCGCCCGGCTTCTCGACATACTCAAGGAGAAGCAGGTCCCGGCGACCTTCTTCCTGCTGGACGAACGGCACATCGACACCTCCCGAGCTTGTCAGGCGCAGGGCTGACGAGGGTCACGAGGTGGCCGGCCACAAGAGGACCCACAAGATCCTCACGGACGCCGAACCGGACGGGATACGCGGGGAACCGGAGCGCCCGAACAAGGAGACGGAGCGCCTGTCCGGGAAGCGCCCACCCTGATGCGCCCGCCGCAGGGCCGCACGGACGACACGGTCCACGGGATCTGCCGAGAGCTGGGCCTGGCGGAGGTGCTGTGGACCGTGACCGCCAAGGACTGCAGGACGAACGACTCCGGCCTGATCACCGAGCGCGTCCTGGACCTGTCGTCCCGGGACGGCATCATCCTGCTGCACGACATCCACGACGGCACGGTGCCGGCGGTGCCCGGGATCATCGACGCGCTCGAGAAGCGGGGGTACGTTCTCGTGACGGTGCCCCAGCTGCCGGCCCCCGGGAAAGCCGGACCTGGCAGGGTCCACCGCTGAATCCGCGGGCGCAGTCCTTACGATCGTCCCGTGGTCACCTTCTCGCTCGAACGCACCGCCCCGCTCCCCCTGGACGAGGCCTGGCGCAGGCTCACCGCGTGGCAGCGGCACGGCGACTCCGTGCCGCTGACCCGCGTCACCGTCGCCACGCCCGGCCCCACCCGCCGGGGCACGGTGATCGTGGCCCGCACGGGCGCCGGACCGTTCGCCTTCGACGACCGGATGGAGGTGACCGTCTGGGAGCCGCCTGGGGACGACTCCCCCGGCCGCTGCCGGCTGGACAAGCGCGGCCGACTGGTCGGCGGCTGGGCGGAGTTCGAGGTCCGGCCCGGACCCGGCGGCCGCACCCGAGTCATGTGGAGCGAGGAGCTGAGGGTCCGTCTCCTTCCGTCGGTCTTCGACGGCGTCCTGGGCCGCGCGGGCCGGTACGTGTTCGGCCGCACGGTGAACCAGCTCCTGCGGCGCCCGTGAACCGCTGATTGCGCACGGGGGACGGGACTCGGTCGGGACGGCGCCGCACGCCCCGCCTCGGCCGTTTCCCGCGTACCGTGCCGACATGTCTCTCAGAGCGCGCACTTACCTCCAACTGTCCCTCACGGGTGCCTTGTTGAGCCTGGCCGTGGCGGCGCCGCCCGCTTCGGCCGGGCAGGGGCAGGCCGTCCCGCTGCGCATCGCCACGTACAACATCCACGCCGGAACGGGCTCGGACGGCGTCTTCGACCTCGACCGCCAGGCCACCGCGCTGCGTGCCCTCGACGCGGACGTGATCGGCCTTCAGGAGGTCGACGTGCACTGGGGTGCGCGCAGCCAGGGCCTCGATGTCGCCGAGGAGCTGGCGCGGCGGCTCGGCATGCGGGTGTCGTTCGCGCCGATCTACAGTTTCGACCCGGTGGAGGCGGGCGGTCCCCGGCGCGAGTACGGCGTGGCGGTGCTGTCCCGCTTCCCCGCCCGCTCGGCGGCCAACCACGAGATCACGCGCCTGTCCACGCAGGACGAGAACCCGGCACCGGCCCCGGCGCCCGGGTTCGGCGAGGTCACGCTCAAGGTGCGCGGGGTCCCGGTGCAGGTGTTCGTGACGCACCTCGACTACCGGGCCGACCCGGCGGTCCGGGTGGCGCAGGTCGCCGACACGCGGCGGATCATGGCGCGGGAGCGGGCGGCCCTGCCAGGGGCCCGGCAGGTGCTGCTCGGCGACTTCAACGCCGAACCGTCGGCGCCGGAACTCCGGCCGCTGTGGGAGGAGTTGACCGACGCCGGGACCGGCACCGGGGGCACGTACCCGGCGGCGGCTCCCGTGAAGCGGATCGACTACGTGGCTGTGGGAAAGGGTGTGCGGGTGCGGGACGCCGCCGTGCCGGAGGAGGCCGTGGCCTCGGACCACCGGCCGGTGGTCGCGGACGTGTCCCTGGACAGGAAGGCTCCCGGGAGGGACTGACGACCCCTCCGGGGAGGGTCCCGGGCCCCGTTCAGGCCACCGAGCCGACGCGGCCCGCCGGGGACGACGGGCCGTCGTGGTGGATGGGGGTGCGGGCGCCGGTCAGGGAGGCGCCCGTGCCGCCGCGGCGGGTCGCGACGATCTCGGCGGCGATGGACAGGGCCGTCTCCTCGGGGGTGCGCGCGCCGAGGTCGAGGCCGATCGGTGACCTGAGGCGGGCGAGCTCCAGGTCGCTCACGCCGACCTCGCGCAGGCGCGCCTCACGGTCCAGGTGGGTGCGGCGGGAGCCCATCGCGCCGACGTACGCCACCGGCAGGCGCAGCGCCAGCCGCAGCAGCGGCACGTCGAACTTGGGGTCGTGGGTCAGCACGCACAGCACCGTACGGGCGTCCACGGCGGTGCGGGCCAGGTACTCGTGCGGCCACTCGACGACGATCCCGTCCGCGTCCGGGAAGCGGGTCCCGGTCGCGAAGACGGGGCGGGCGTCGCACACCGTGACGTGGTAGCCGAGGAACTTCCCGGCCCGGACCAGTGCCGAGGCGAAGTCGATCGCCCCGAAGACGATCATGCGGGGCGCCGGGACCGAGGACTCGACCAGCAGGGTGAGCGGTGCGCCGCAGCGCGAGCCCCGCTCACCGGTCTCCAGGGTGCCGGTGCGGCCGGCCTCCAGGAAGGCGCCCGCCTCGGCGGCCACCGTACGGTCCAGCTCGGGACGGGCACCGAGACCGCCCTGGTGGGAGCCGTCCGGGTGGACGACGAGCGCGCGGCCCGTCAGCTCCGCCGGTCCGCCGACGATCCGCGCCACCGCCACCGCCCCTCCTCGGGCGGCGGCGGACAGCGCGGCGGCGAGCACCGGACGGTCGGGGTCGTGCGCCCGTACCGGCGTGACCAGGATGTGGACGACTCCGCCGCAGGTCAGACCCACGGCGAAGGCGTCCTCGTCGCTGTAGCCGAAGCGTTCGAGCACGGTGTGGCCGTCCTGGAGCGCCTGTCGGCACAGCTCGTACACGGCCCCCTCCACGCAGCCGCCGGAGACCGAGCCGACCGCGGTGCCGTCGGCGTCCACCGCGAGGGCGGCGCCCGGCAGGCGCGGGGCGCTGCCGTCGACGGCCACCACGGTGGCCACGGCGAAGTCGCGTCCCTGCTCGACCCACCGGTCGAGCTCTTCGGCGATGTCCAGCATCCGTTCGGTCTCCCGGTACTCCTCGTACGGCGTGGTGGAAGGGTTCCCGGAGCTGCCGCTAGTGCACCCCCATCCAGCTCTCGATCGGGTTGAGGGCGAAGTAGACGATGAAGACGGCCGTCAGGGCCCACATGAACGCGCCGATCTCCCGGGCCTTGCCCTGGGCGATCTTGATGGCGGCGTAGGAGATCACGCCGGCGGCGACACCCGCCGTGATGGAGTACGTGAACGGCATCAGGACGACGGTCAGGAAGACCGGGATCGCGGTGGCCCGGTCGGCCCAGTCCACGTGCCGGGCGTTCGTCATCATCATCGCGCCGATGACGACCAGCGCGGCGGACGCCACCTCCTGCGGCACGAGCGCGGTGATCGGCGTGAAGAAGAGGCAGGCGGCGAAGAACAGACCGGTGACCACCGAGGCGAGCCCGGTGCGCGCGCCCTCGCCGACGCCGGTCGCGGACTCGACGAAGACGGTCTGGCCGGAGCCGCCCGCCACACCGCCGATGGCACCGCCGGCGCCGTCGATGAACAGCGCCTTCGACAGGCCCGGCATGCGGCCCTTGTCGTCGGCGAGCTTGGCCTCGGTGCCGACGCCGATGATGGTGGCCATCGCGTCGAAGAACCCGGCCAGCACCAGCGTGAAGACGATCATGCCGACGGTCATGACGCCGACGTCGCCCCAGCCGCCGAACTCCACCTCGCCGAAGAGTGAGAAGTCCGGCACGGAGACCGCGCTGCCGCGCAGTTCGGGGGCGCCGTTGGCCCACTGCTCGGGGTCGATGACACCGGTGGCGTTGAGCAGGGCCGCGACGACCGTGCCGGCGACGATGCCGACCAGGATCGCGCCGGGGATGTCGCGCGCCTGGAGCATGAAGATCAGGAGCAGGGTGCCCGCGAAGAGCAGGACGGGCCAGCCCGCGAGTTCACCGGCGGGGCCGAGCTGGAGCGGGGTCGCCTTGCCCCCGTGGACGAAACCGCCCTTCACGAAGCCGATGATGGCGATGAACAGGCCGATGCCCATGGTGATGCCGTGCTTGAGCGCGAGCGGGATCGCGTTCATGATCATCTCGCGCAGCCCGGTGACCACGAGCAGCATGATGACCACGCCGTACATCACGCACATGGCCATGGCCTGCCCCCAGGTCATCTGGGGGACGACCTGTCCGGCGATCACTCCGGACACCGAGAGTCCGGCGGCCAGGGCGAGTGGCACCTTGCCGACGAAGCCCATCAGGAGCGTGGTGACCGCCGCGGCGAGCGCCGTCGCGGTGATCAGGGCCTTCTGGCCCAGGGTGTTGCCGGCGGCGTCCTCGCCGCCGAGCAGGATGGGGTTGAGCAGGACGATGTACGCCATCGCCATGAAGGTGGTGATGCCGCCGCGCACCTCACGCGCGACCGTCGATCCCCGGTGGGTTATGTGGAAGTACCGGTCGAGCCAGGACCGGCCGGAGGGGACGCGGGAACCCGCGCCCGCGTCCTCGGCGGTGGTCTTGGGCTCCACGGACTGCTGGGTCATGGGGCCGTCTCCCAAGGTTCATAGGGGCACCCGCGCGGGCCGCTGGGGCGGCTGCGGGATTTGGGATGTGCACGACCCGGGGGACGGCCCGAGACGAACGCATGGTGGGTGGTGCTTCCGGGCCCGCGAGCGGGGCGGTACCCGGGGTGTGCTCCGGGCGGCGCGGAGTGTGTGACGTTCCGTGCGCCGCCCGGAGGGCCAGGGGATGTCGTTCGGATCCTGCCGGGGCGCGGGGCGGCTACGAGGCACCGTCGCCTGGAGTCGGCCTGATCCGAACGACATCCTCCGCTCACGCCGTGCCGGTGAGGTGTTCCGGCCGTACCGGCGTGCGGTCGAGCGCCAGCCCGGTCGCGTCCCTGATGGCCGCGAGGACCGCCGGGGTGGACGACAGGGTGGGTGCCTCGCCGACGCCGCGCAGCCCGTACGGCGCGTGGTCGTCGGCGAGTTCGAGCACGTCGACCGGGATCGTCGGCGTGTCGAGGATCGTGGGGAGCAGGTAGTCCGTGAAGGAGGGGTTCTTCACCTTGGCGGTCTCCGGGTCGACGACGATCTCCTCCATGACGGCGATGCCCAGGCCCTGGACGGTGCCGCCCTGGATCTGACCGAGGACGGAGAGCGGGTTGAGCGCCTTGCCGACGTCCTGGGCGCAGGCCAGCTCGACGACCTTGACCAGGCCGAGTTCGGTGTCGACCTCTACGACGGCGCGGTGCGCGGCGAAGGAGTACTGCACGTGGCCGTTGCCCTGGCCGGTACGCCGGTCGAAGGGTTCCGTGGGGCGGTGCCGCCACTCCTCCTCGACCTCGATCGCCTCGTCCCCCAGTACGTCCGCGAGATCGGCCAGGACCTCGCCGCCGTCGGTGACGACCTTGCCGCCCTCCAGGAGGAGTTCGGCCGTCGCCCAGGCCGGGTGGTGGGTGCCGAACCTGCGGCGGCCGAGGTCCAGGATCTTCTCGCGGACCAGCTCGCAGGCGTTTTTCACGGCGCCGCCGGTGACGTACGTCTGCCGGGAGGCGGAGGTCGACCCGGCCGACCCGACCCGTGTGTCGGCCGGCTGGATGGTCACCTGGCCGACGCCCAGCTCGGTGCGGACGATCTGCGCGTGAACGGTGACGCCGCCCTGGCCGACCTCCGCCATGGCGGTGTGCACGGTGGCCACCGGCTCGCCGCCGACGACCTCGACGCGGACCTTGGCGGTGGAGTAGTCGTCGAAGCCCTCGGAGAAGCCGACGTTCTTGATGCCGACCGCGTAGCCGACGCCGCGGACGACGCCCTCGCCGTGCGTGGTGTTGGACAGGCCGCCGGGCAGCTGCCGTACGTCGGTGCCCTCGCTGGACTCCCACTGGCGCTCGGGCGGCATGGGCCTCGCCTTGACGCGGCGCAGGAGTTCGGCGACGGGGGCTTGCGAGTCGACCGGCTGGCCGGTGGGCATGATCGTGCCCTGCTCCATGGCGTTGATCCCGCGGAACTCGACCGGGTCCATGCCCAGTTCCTTCGCCAGCTTGTCCATCTGCGCCTCGTAGGCGAAGCACGCCTGGACGGCGCCGAAGCCGCGCATGGCGCCGCAGGGCGGGTTGTTGGAGTAGAGGGCGAGCGCCTCGATGTCCACGTCGTCGATCACGTACGGGCCGGCCGACAGCGAGGCGGCGTTGCCGACGACCGCCGGGGAGGAGGAGGCGTAGGCGCCGCCGTCCAGGACGATCCGGCACTTCATGTGGGTGAGCTTGCCGTCCCTGGTGGCGCCGTGCTCGTAGTGGAGCCTGGCCGGGTGGCGGTGGACGTGGCCGAAGAAGGACTCGAAGCGGTTGTAGACGATCTTGACGGGCTTGCCGGTGCGCAGGGCCAGCAGGCAGGCGTGGATCTGCATCGACAGGTCCTCGCGCCCGCCGAAGGCGCCGCCGACGCCGGACAGCGTCATCCGCACCTTCTCCTCGGGCAGTCCGAGCACGGGGGCGATCTGGCGCAGGTCGGCGTGGAGCCACTGGGTGGCGATGTAGAGGTCGACGCCGCCGTCCTCGGCGGGGACCGCGAGGCCGGACTCGGGGCCGAGGAAGGCCTGGTCCTGCATGCCGAAGAAGTAGTCGCCCGTCACGAGCACGTCCGCCCGCCGGGCGGCCCCGTCGGCGTCGCCGCGGACGATCGGCTGGCGGTGGACGATGTTGGGGTGCGGGACGTGGGCGGCGTGGTGGTCGGTGCGGTTCTCGTGGACGACGATCGCGTCGGGGGCGGTGGCGGAGGCCTCGTCGGTGACGACGGGCAGTTCCCGGTACTCCACCTTGATCTTGGCGGCGGCGCGGCGCGCGGTCTCCGGGTGGTCGGCGGCGACGACGGCGACCGGCTCGCCGTGGTGGCGGACCCTGCCGTGGGCGAGGACCGGGGTGTCCTGGATCTCCAGTCCGTGGCGCACGTCGGTCGGCAGGTCGTCGTACGTCATGACGGCGTACACGCCCGCCTGGGCCAGCGCCTCGGAGGTGTCGATGGAGACGATCTCCGCGTGCGCGACGGTGGAGCGCAGGATCTGTCCCCAGAGCATGTCCTCGTGCCACATGTCGGACGCGTACGCGAACTCGCCGGTGACCTTCAGGGTGCCGTCCGGGCGGAGCGTGGACTCGCCGATGCCGCCCTTGGTGCGGGTGCCTTGGGCGAGGCGGGTGGGAGCGCCGTCGGCAGCCATGCTCAGACCCCCTCGGACCGGCGGGCGGCCGCCAGGCGGACCGCGTCCAAGATCTTCTCGTAGCCCGTGCAGCGGCACAGGTTGCCCGAGAGCGCCTCGCGGATGTCCGCGTCGGACGGGTTCGGGGCGCGCTCCAGCATCTCGTCGGCGGCGACCAGCAGACCCGGCGTGCAGAAACCGCACTGAACGGCGCCGGCCTCGATGAACGCCTGCTGGACGGGGGACAGTCCGGTGCCCTCGCCGGCCTGTGAGTCGTGGCCGGTGGCCTGCCACCGCCCGGCCCGGTCGAGCGGGGTGCCCCCGCCGCCGGTTTCGCGGGCGCCGGTCGCGCGGCCCTCGGCGCGCTCCCTGGCGAAGTCCGCGAGGCCCTCGACGGTGACTACCTCGCGCCCCTGGACCTGGCCGGCGGCGACCAGGCAGGCACACACCGGGACGCCGTCCAGACGGACCGTGCAGGAGCCGCACTCGCCTTGCTCGCAGGCGTTCTTCGAACCGGGCAGCCCGAGCCGCTCCCGCAGCACGTACAGCAGCGACTCGCCCTCCCACACGTCGTCGGCTTCCTGCGGGCGTCCGTTGACGGTGAAGTTGACGCGCATCACGCCGCTCCCTCCGTGGTGTGGCGGGCGCCGCGGTACGACTCCCAGGTCCAGGTGAGCGTCCGGCGGGCCAGGACGCCGACCGCGTGGCGGCGGTAGCCCGCGGTGCCCCGGACGTCGTCGATCGGGTCGCAGGCGGCGGAGCACAGCACGGCGAACTGCTTGGCGACGGCCGGGGTGATGATCTTGCCGTTGTCCCAGAAGCCGCCCTCGTCGAGCGCCGCGTTCAGGAACTCCTCGGCGGCCGTGGCCCGGATCGGGGTGGGCGCCGCCGAGCCGATGCCGGTACGGACCGTGCGGGACCCGGGGTGCAGGGCGAGGCCGAAGGCGCACACGGCGATGACCATGGCGTTGCGGGTGCCGACCTTGGAGAACTGCTGGGGGCCGTCCGCCTTCTTGACGCGCACGGCGCGGATCAGCTCGTCGGGCTCCAGGGCGTTGCGCTTCACGCCCGTGTAGAACGCGTCGATCGGGATCAGCCGCTTGCCGCGCACCGACTCGACCTCCACCTCCGCCCCGGCGGCGAGCAGCACCGGATGGGCGTCGCCGGCCGGGGAGGCGGTGCCGAGGTTCCCGCCCACGCCGCCGCGGTTACGGATCTGCGGGGAGGCGACCGTGTGCGAGGCGAGGGCGAGACCCGGCAGCTCGGCGCGCAGGTTCTCCATGATCCTGGTGTAGGGCACGGAGGCGCCGAGCCGTACGGAGTCCTCCCCGACCTCCCACTCGAGGAGGTCGCCGACGCGGTTCAGGTCCATCAGGTACTCGGGTCGGCGGCGGTCGGAGTTGATCTCCACCATCACGTCGGTGCCACCCGCGATCGGCACAGCGGTGGGGTGCTCGGCCTTCGCGGCGAGCGCCTCCTCCCAGCCGGCGGGGCGGAGAAAGTCCATGACCGGCTCTCCTCTCGTCGTCCGGTGGGTCGTACGGATCGAGCCAACACGCACTCCACGGGTCCGGCTCGTTCGAGTGCTGTGCACGTGGAGTGCGCTCAGTACACCGCCCGCTGCTCCACCGGAGTCAGTCGCAGAAACCATGAAGGAGTTGGCTGGCCAGGGCGGTCATCTTGTAGATTCGTATGAAAGGAGGCTCTCGGAAACCTCCTTGTTTTCCACTGGTCCCTCCGGAAATCGGGCGACACGGCCGCGTGACCTGGAACACTTCGAGACAAAGAACGGCGGCGACGAGAATGCGGCTGCGCGCACTGCTGGACACCGACGCGCTGGGCCTCAAGCTGCTCGGCGGCGAGGGCGAGCTGGACCGCTCCGTGCGGGGTGTGATGACCACCGACCTGCGGGACCCCAGCCGCTACCTCTCGGGCGGCGAACTGGTCCTGTCCGGTCTGGCCTGGCGCCGGGACGCCGCGGACTCAGACCCGTTCGTGCGCATCCTCGTGCAGGCCGGTGTGGCCGCGCTCGCCGCCGGTGAGGCGGAGCTGGGGGACGTGCCCGAGGATCTGGTGGTGGCGTGCGCGCGGCACCGGCTGCCGCTGTTCGCGGTGCACGAGTCGGTGGCCTTCGCGACCATCACCGAGCACGTGGTCCGGCAGGTCTCGGGCGAGCGGGCCGGGGACCTTGCGGCCGTGGTGGACCGGCACCGCCGGATGATGACCTCGGGCCCGGCGGGCGGCGGCCCCGACGTGGTCCTCGACCTGCTCGGCTCCGACCTGGACCTGCGGGCCTGGGTGCTGTCGCCGACCGGGCGGCCGGTCGCCGGACCGAAGGACGCCGGTCCCGCCCTTCCCACCGAGGTGTGCGCGAAGCTGGCGGCGGAACATCTCGCCGCCACCCGCACGGGCCGGCGCGCGCCGCACCGGGTGCCGCTGGGCGGGACGACGTACAGCCTCTTCCCGGTGCGCGGCACCGGACGTGCGCCGCGGAGCGCGGCCGGTACCGGCCGCGACGTGCGGGAGACGGTGCTGTCGGAGTGGCTGCTGGTGGTGGAGGCGGACGCCGGGGACTGGGCCGAGGAGCGGCTCGACCTGCTGTACGGCGTCACGCAGTTGATCGCCGTCGAGCGGGACCGGCGGGACGCTGCGCGCACGGTGCGGCGGCGGCTCGCGCAGGAGGTTGTGGAACTGGTGCAGACGGGCGCGGCGCCGGCCGAGATCGCGGCCCGGCTGCGGGTGGCGGCGCCGGTGCTGCTGCCGGGCCTCGGCGCCGCTCCGCACTGGCAGGTGGTCGTGGCCCGCGTCGAGTGGGAGGACGACGAGGCGGAGACCGGGCCGGTCGCCCAGACGCTGCTGGAGGAGATCCTCGTCGACCCGCTCGCCACCGGCCCCGAGCACTCCGACCGCATCGCGGTGGCGCACACCGGCGAGGAGGCCGTGGCCCTGGTGCCGCTGCCGGCGGTCTCCACCGAGCACGACGGCTCGGAGACCGGCATCCTCGCGGACGCGCTGCTGGAGTCCGTACGGGAACCGCTGTCGGCCGGGCTGGACGGCGACGGGCGGGTCACGCTCGGCGTCAGCGCGGCCGTGCACTCGGCGGAGGGGCTGCGCGGCGCCCTGGAGGAGGCCCGGCACGCCCGGCGGGTCGCGGCGGCGCGCCCCGGCCGGGTCTGCGCCGCGGGTCATCAGGAGCTGGCCTCGCACGTCCTGCTTCTCCCCTTCGTCCCCGACGACGTGCGCCGGGCCTTCACCGCCCGGCTGCTGGACCCGCTGCGGGACTACGACCGCCGCCACCGGGCCGAGCTGATCCCGACCCTGGAGGCCTTCCTCGACAGCGACGGCTCCTGGACACGCTGCGCCACCCGGCTCCACCTGCACGTCAACACGCTGCGCTACCGCGTCGGACGGATCGAGCAGTTGACGGGGCGTGACCTGTCGCGCCTGGAGGACAAGCTGGATTTCTTCCTGGCACTGCGGATGAGCTGAGGCGCGGATCGCGCGGACGCCCTGCCCGGCGCCGAACCTCGGCGACGGGAAGTCCCACGACTTTGTGAAAAGTTTCACCCATCCCCTTGGCCCGGCCGCCGTATCCGTGCTGAGATGCCGCCACCACTCGAGAGCTCGATGGCGTGCTAGGGGAGGGCGACGTGGCGCATTCCGCCATGGCTGGTTCTGGTTGGGGAACGACCGAGGGTGACGATCCGCTCCAGACCGCCGTGTGGCGGTTGCGTTCGCGCGCCTGCTGGGCGGATGCGGCGGCCCTGCTGGAGCCGGTCACCGCGGCGGCCGCGCTGCAGCGGACCGCGCTGCTGGTGGAGCGGTGCCTGTACACCGAGCAGGGCTGGGCGGACGCCGAGGACGCGCTGCGCACCGCCGAGGCGCTGGCCCACAGCGACGAGGAGCGCGGCGCCGCCGCCTGCGAACGCGGTCAGCTCGCGTACGCCGCCACCGTGCACGGGGTGCGGGACCGCGCCGACGAGGCGCGGGCCGCACTGGGCCGTGCGGCGGCACTCGTCCCGCCGGGGGCCGCGGGCCGGGCGCTGCTGGACTTCCGGCGCGGGCTGCTCGCGGAGAACCTGACCCGGTCGCCGCAGGCCGCCCGCGCGGCGTACCGACGGGCCCACGCCGGCGCCACCGCGCACGCGGATCCGCTCCTGCAGTCCTTCACCTGGCGGCATCTGGCCGGACTGGCCCTGCGGGAAGGGGAGTTGGCCGAGGCGCGGCACGGCTTCGGCGAGTCGCTGCGGATCCGCGAGGAGCTGGGCTACCTCGTCGGCACGGCGCCGGCACTGGTGTCGCTCGCCGACGCGGAGTCCGAACCGGAGGCGTCGCGCCTGCGGGAGGAGGCCCGACGGCTGTTCAAGCTGCTCGGTGGTGTGCCGACGTGGCTGGCCCGGCATCTGGCGCCGCCCGAGGCGGGCGCGGCGACGGCCTGACTGCCGTGACGGCTGACCGGCGTGCGGGCCGGTCGCCGTGGCACCCGATGCCGTCACGCTGACCGTCGTTGCACCCGGCCGCCGTGACGGCCGATCCCGTGCGCAGGGCGGCGCGGTGCCGGCGGCGGGCGGCGCGGCGAGCTGCCCGACGGCCGTCACGGGGCCCTGCTCCAGCGCGGGGCGGTGTCGGCCCAGGCGGCGTCCCATCCGGCCAGGTTGCGGCGGTGCAGGACCAGCCCGGTGACGCCGTGGACCGCGAGGCCGGTCAGGACGACGCCCAGGTAGGCGAGGATGGCCCAGCCCATCGTCCGGCTGCGGATCTGGTCGGCGGTGAGCGGCGGCCCGGTGATCTCTCCGGTCGCGTCGACCCAGACGAGGACGGTGCTGTCCGCGGGGAGCCCCGGCTCGACGTCCGTCTTTCCGGTCCTGGCCGTCCCGTCGGGGCCGGTGAAGCGGACCTCGACCGGATACCGGGTCTTCCTCCCCTCGTCCGAGCCGGGCTCAGGGTGGCGCGGGGCGTCATGGACGAGGACCGCGGGACGGTGGTCCCGGGTCCGGGCCTCGTGCGCGGCGGTGCTCCGGTAGTGACGGTGGACGGTGTCGCCGACGGCGTACATCGCCGCCGGCGCCGCCGACAGCACCGCGAGCACCAGCCCGAGGGCGATCCACGCCTGCACGCGGTCGGTACGGCGCCGCAGGGGGTTGCGTCGCCACCGCCACAGCAGGAGGTGCGGGTCCCCTCCGCGGGCGGGATCGGGGGGCGGTGGCTGGGCTCGAGGTGTCTCACCGGCCACGGTGGTGCTCCTTCCTGGCTCGAAGGCAGCCGGATCGGGGCCGTCGGTGCGGGGTGGCGATGACGGCGGCGGGTGGGGGGGCGGTTCGGGGGCGTGGTCCGGGCGCGGGAAGTGTCGGGGCGGGCGTACGGAGCGAGGCGGCGTACGGCTCGGGCGGTGGACGACCCGGCGAGCGCCGGTCCCGGGAGTGTGGCCGGCGCCCGCCGGGTGGCTGGGCGGGTTCGCGGTCGTGGGTCCGACGGTGGAGAGCCGGGCACGCACCGGCACTCGTCCGGGCCCGCGGTACGTCGCCGCCGAGTACGTCGCCGTCGAGGTGGCGGCGGAGCCCGGTCGCCGCACCGCTCCCGCGTGCCGATCCCCCGCAGGCCCGCAGGCCCGCAGGCCCGCGAGGAGCGTCGGACTAGGGCACGCGGCGTCGGGCAGGTCCCCGGCCGACGGCACCGGCGTCCCGGCGTCCGCCGGGCCGTCAGTGCGGGAGTTCGTCCGGTGGGTCCGTGCCCGCGGTGGACGGGTGGGAGTGCGCCGCCCCGAGGAGCTCGGCGGCGCCGCGCACGGCGGCGGTGTGCGGAGCCGGCACGGCGCGCAGGGGGACGTGCAGTATGCGGGCGAGGTCGCAGGTGATCTCGGGGCGCAGGGCGCCCCCGCCGGCCAGCAGCGCTCCCCTGCCCAGGGCGTCGACGGTGAGGGACGTACGGTTTTGGCGCAGCATCGAGGTCGTCATGTCGGCCACCGCCTCCCCGATCCCCCCGGCCGGCGTGGCCTCGCCGAGGTCACCGGTGCCCAGCGCGGTGCGGCGCGCGTCGAAGACGGCGCCGTCCACCAGGAGTACCACCTCGGTGAGGTGCGCGCCGATGTCGATCACGAGCAGCGGCCGGGCCAGGTCCGCGCCCGCCGCAAGGGCCACGGCCCGCGCGCTGGGCACGGTCGGCACACTGCGCGGGCGCAGCACCTCCACGGCCGTACGGGCCTCGTTGCGGAAGGCGTACCCGTCCAGCACCGGGGCGGTGACCACCACCAGGGGACGGGTGAAGCGGGGCAGCCGGTGGCCCAGCAGCCGGTCGAGCATCCGGGCCGTGCCCGGAGTGTCGACGATGGAGCCGCGCTGGATGGGATACACCGCGCCGGCGCCCGGAAAGGTCACGGTCGGCACGTCGAGGATCATCCCCCGCCCGGCGACCCAGGCACGGGTACGGGCACTGCCCATGTCGAGGGCGACTCCGGTGCAGTGCCGGCACATCGGCCAGGGCCGGTGCGGGGCACGAGCGGTACGGGACCGGCGGACCACGGTCATCGTCCCGCCTCCCGCACCTGCTGGCAGCGAGCGCAGTAGCGGGCCTGCGGCACGATCATCAGGCGCTCGCGGTCGACGGGACGCCGGCACAGGTGGCAGCGGCCGTAGCGGCCGTCCGCCAGGCGGGCGAGGGCCGCCTCGACGTCGGCGAGGACCATGCGCGCGGAGACCGCGAGTTCGACCCGGACCTCGGTCTGCGCGGCGCCCGGCCGACTCGGCTCGCCGGCGCGGGACGGGACGGCCGCGATCTGCCGCAACTGCTCCTCGCGGAACCTCCGCTGCTCATGGAGGCTCTCCTCGAGCGCGGCGAGGTCCGCGGGCGACAGGCGTGTGTCGCGGTCACCGATGATCTGCTTGTTCACCACGTCATTCCTTGGGCAGGGCGGGACAGGAAGACTGGGACGGACGACGGTCAGGCGGCGGCGCGACGCTGGCAGGCGACGCAGTACCGCGTGTACGGGAGGATCTCCAGCCGCTCCCCCGGCACGGGCTTGCCGCAGCCCATGCAGGCGCCGTAGATGCCGGCGTCGATACGGGCGAAGGCCTCGTCGATCTCCTTGAGCACCCGCTCGATGGCGGCCTGCTGCGCGGACACCAGCTGGTCGTCCGCCTGGCCGCCCTCGCTGAGGGCCTGGAGCTGGGTCATACGGGTGTTGCGGGCGTGTTCGAGGCGCTGGCGTGCCTCGTGAGCGGTCAGCCGCTCGGGGCGGGGTTCGATGCGGGAGGCGTCGAGCGACACGGTGCGTCCTTTTCTCGCAGGGTTTAGCGGGTACGGCGAGCGCCGGGCCGAACGGGCCCGGCCAGCCTCAACCATGGCCAAGGCGACCGGGGAAACCCATCGGGCGCAGGCCCCATTTGTCCGGGGGCCGAGGATCCACTCGGCGGGGCACCGACGTCCCGGAACGGGTGCGCGACCACCCGGAAATGGGGGTCGGAACCCATCGACCCGACGGCTCCCGGCGAGGCACGCTGGTCGCTTGCTCGGTCGCGACCGGGGCCCGCTTCGCCGGACGGGCCCCGGGGACCGCGGCTCCCGCCGGTGCGCGATGACCGACAGTGAAGGCGTACCAGTCGACGCGTCGCAGAAGGAGGCGTACCTCCCGGTGTCCCTGTTCTGGCGGATCTTCGGGCTCAACTCGGTGGTGCTGGGCTTCGCCACGGCACTGCTGCTCTGGGCTCCGGTTACCGTCTCCGTTCCGGTGCTGCTGACCGAGGCCGTCATCCTGGTGGGCGGCATGGGCGTGATGCTGGTGGCCAACGGCGCCCTGCTGCACTGGGGCCTGGCGCCCCTGGACCGGCTCACGAAGATGATGACCACCGTCGACCTGTTGCGCCCCGGCCAGCGGCTCCCGGTGTCCGGCGGCGGTGACGTGCCCGAGCTGATCCGCACCTTCAACGCCATGCTCGACCGGCTGGAGCACGAGCGGGCCACGAGCAGCGCCCGTGTGCTGCTCGCCCAGGAGGCGGAGCGCCGGCGTATCGCCCAGGAGTTGCACGACGAGGTCGGGCAGAGCATGACCGCGATCCTGCTGGTGCTCGGCCGCGCCGCGGACGACGCCGACGAGCCGATGCGCGCGGAGCTCCAGCAGGCGCAGGAGATCACCCGGGAGAGCCTGGACGAGGTCCGCCGTCTGGTGCGCCGGCTGCGGCCAGGCGTCCTGGACGACCTCGGGCTGATCAGCGCGCTGTCCTCGCTCACGCACGACTTCGCCACCCACACCGGGCTGCGGGTCGTCCGCCGCTTCGACTCCGATTTGCCCACGCTGGACCAGGAGACCGAGCTGGTCATCTACCGTGTGGCGCAGGAGAGCCTGACCAACGCCGCCCGCCACGCGGACGCCGGACGCGTGGAGGTGAGCGTCGGCCGGGCCGACGGCGCGGTGGCCCTCACCATCGCCGACGACGGCCGCGGCACCGCCGAGGCGGTCTGCGAGGGCGCCGGCATCCGCGGCATGCGGGAACGGGCCCTGCTCATCGGAGCCACCCTCGACATCACCTCGGCAACCGGCGCCGGCACCCGCATCCGGCTCACCGCACCCGTCCCCAGGAAGCAGCCCTGACCATGTCCGACCCGTCCCTGCCCGACCCGTCCCTGCCCGACCCGTCCCTGCCCGGGACGGCCCCGTCCGCCCCCTCCGCGGCGCCCTCGTCCGCCCCGGCGAGGATCCGCATCCTGCTGGCCGACGACCACGCGCTGGTGCGGCGCGGGGTACGGCTCATCCTCGACCGGGAGCCGGACCTGGAGGTCGTCGCCGAGGCCGGGGACGGCGCGGAGGCCATCGACATGGCACGGGCACACGCCGTGGACCTGGCGGTCCTGGACATCGCGATGCCCCGCCTGACCGGTCTGCAGGCGGCCCGTGAGCTGGCCGCGCTGAAACCGGGGCTGCGCATCCTGATGCTGACGATGCACGACAACGAGCAGTACCTCTTCCAGGCGCTGAAGTCGGGGGCCTGCGGATACGTCCTCAAGTCCGTCGCCGACCGCGATCTGGTCGCCGCCTGCCGGGCCGCGGTGCGCGACGAGCCCTTCCTGTACCCGGGTGCGGTGACCGCCCTGATCCGCAACTACCTCGACCGGGTCCGGCACGGCGAGGAGAACGCCGACCACATCCTCACGCCCCGGGAGGAGGAGGTCCTCAAGCTGGTCGCCGAGGGCCACTCCTCGAAGGAGATCGCGGAGATCCTCTTCATCAGTATCAAGACCGTCCAGCGGCACCGGGCGAACCTCTTGCAGAAGCTCGGCCTGCGCGACCGCCTGGAACTCACCCGTTACGCCATCCGCGCCGGGCTCATCGAGCCCTGACCCACCCCGGACCGCCCGGGGCTCCGGCCGCCCACACCCCGGCCCGGGCCCCGCTCCGCCCACCCGCCACCCACACGAAAGGGACGGTGCATGCGCCCCACACCTCGCACCGCCCCCGCACCAGGCACCACCCCCGCCCCGCCGATCGCCGCCCCACCCCGCGCCACCCCAGCCCTGCGCACCGCCCCCGCACCCCGCACCCCGCCGAGTCACCGGCTCGCCGCGACGCTCACCGCGCTGCTGGCCGTCCTGCTGACCCTCGTCCCGGCCGGTCCCGCGGCCGGTGCGGGCCTCGCTCTGCCGGCAACGGTCCCAGCGGCGACGACCGTTCCGCGACCGGACACCGGTTTCCGCGCCGACGACGGCTGTGCCACCACCTGCGCCACCCAGGTCAGGGCCCGGCACGACCACCTCGGTGAGCGTCCGGCGCCCCCGGACCGCCTCGCCACGGCCACGCGCCTGACGGGCGTCGCCCCCGCCGCTCACCGGCGGGCCACGGCGGCGCCCGGTTCCGTGCCCGCCTCCCCCGGCCGCACGAGCCACGACCGCGGACGGGCGCCTCCCGCCTCCTCCGGCACCTGAGACACCCCGTCCTTTCCTTCTTCCGCCGCGGCCGCGCTGGGCCGCCGCCGTGGCATGCCTGCCGGAGGCCCGTGTGAAACGTTCCCGTCCCCGCTCCCGCGCCCACTCCCTGAGGGGGCGTGCGCTCCTCGCCCTCCTCGTACTGGCCGGGGCCGTGGCCATCGCCTTGACCATGCCGATCCGCCTCGGACTCGACCTGCGCGGCGGCACCCAGATCGTGCTGCAGACCAAGTCCACCAAGACCACCAAGGCCGACCGCGAGGCCACCGACCGCACCGTGGAGGTGCTGCGCGGCCGTATCGACGCACTCGGCGTCGCCGAACCGTCCATCGTCCGCTCCGGCGACAACCGCGTCGTCGTCGAGCTGCCCGGCGTGCAGGACCCGAAGCAGGCGGCCGACGTGCTGGGCCGCACCGCGCAGCTCACCGTGCACTCGGTACTCGGTGCGGCCGAGACCACCGAGAAGGGCGCCGGGACCTCGTCCGATGAGGACGGCGAACGGGTTCTGCCGGACGAGGACGGCCAACCCCTGCGGCTGAAAACCCCCACGCTGACCGGTGAGGACGTCAAGGGCGCCGACGCCCGCTTCGACCAGCAGGGCGGGGCCGGCTGGCACGTCACCGTCGACTTCGAGGACGCGGGCGGCGACCGCTGGGCGAAGGTGACCGGCGAGGCCGCCTGTCACCCGGCCGGCGACCCACAGCGCCGGGTCGCCATCGTGCTCGACGAAAAGATCATTTCCTCGCCGCAGGTCGACCCGTCGGTGTCCTGCGGGGCGGGTATCGCCGGCGGCTCCACCCAGATCACCGGCTCCTTCGACGACGCCGAGGCCCGCGAGCTGGCGCTGCTCGTCAAGGGCGGCGCCCTTCCCGTACCGGTCGAGACCATCGAACAGCGCACCATCGGCGCGACCCTCGGCGACGAGGCGATCTCGGCCGGTGCCTGGGCCGCCGTCGTCGGCACCGCGCTCACCGCGCTGTTCATCGTCGTCGTCTACCGCCTCATGGGCGCCCTCGCGACCGTGGCCCTGCTCTGCTACGGCCTGATCTCGTACGCCGCACTGGCCGCGGTCGGCGCCACCCTGACCCTGCCGGGCCTGGCCGGCTTCGTCCTGGCCATCGGCATGGCGGTGGACGCCAACGTCCTCGTCTTCGAACGCGCCCGCGAGGAACAGGCCGCCCGGACCCGCCCGAGCACGCGCTCGTCGCTGACCGCCGGCTTCCGCAGCGCCTTCAGCGCGATCGCCGACTCAAACATCACCACGCTGATCGCCGCCGCCCTGCTGTTCTTCCTGGCCTCCGGCCCGGTGAAGGGCTTCGGCGTCACCCTGGGCATCGGTGTGCTCGCCTCCATGATCAGCGCCCTGGTGATCACCCGGGTGCTGGCCGAGTTCGCCGCGAGCCGCCCGTCGGTCTTCCGCCGCCCGCACATCACCGGCATCTCGACCACGGGCCCGGTCCGCGACGCGCTGCTGCGCCGCGACCCGTTCCTGATGCGCCGACCGCGCCGCTGGCTGGCCGTGTCCGCGGTCGTCCTGGTGGTGGCCGGCTCCGGCATCCTGGTCCGCGGCCTCGACTTCGGCATCGAGTTCACCGGCGGACGGCTGATCGAGTACTCCACGGCCACCCAGGTCGACGCCGACCGGGCCCGGGACGCCCTAGCCGACGCGGGCTTCCCCCGTGCCGTGGTCCAGTCCTCCGGCGACGGCGACCTCACGGTGCGCACCGAAGAGCTGACCGACGCCGAGGCGGAGACCGTCACGGGGGCCGTCGGCGCGCTGGGCGGCGAGACGGAGAAGGTCCGCGACGAGCTGATCGGCCCCAGTCTGGGCGAGGAACTGCGGCGGGACGCCCTGCTCGCCCTGGGGCTGGCCCTCGGCGCGCAGTTGCTGTACCTCGCCTTCCGGTTCCGGTTGCTGTTCGGCACCGCGGCGGTCGGGGCGCTCGCCCACGACGTGGTGATCCTGGTCGGTGTCTTCGCGTGGCTGGACAAGCCGATCGACGGGGTGTTCCTGGCCGCGCTGCTGACCGTGATCGGCTACTCGGTCAACGACTCGGTCGTCCTCTTCGACCGCATCCGGGAGTTGCTCGGCGGCAAGGACCGCAGGACACCGTTCGCCCGGCTGACCAACCGGGCGATCCTGCAGACCCTGCCCCGGACGGTCAACACGGGTACGGGCGCGGTGCTCATCCTCGCCTCGCTGGCCCTCCTGGCCGAGGACTCGCTGACCGACTTTGCCCTCGCGCTGCTGATCGGTGTGGGGGTCGGGACGTACTCCTCGGTGTTCACCGCCTCTCCGCTGGCCATCGAGATGTACGACCGAGGCAACGGGTCCCGGCGGTCCCGCCGCGAGGGGCGGGCCACGGAGAAGGCGGTGCCGGCGAGCCGCACGGAACGGCAGGAGGTCTCGTAGCCGGCCCTGAAGGGAGCGCTCAGGGCGCCGCGCCGAAGTGCTCCTCCACCAGGGCCCGCACCACGTCCTGGTCGCCGGCGATCAGCGCGTCCAGCAGTGCCGTGTGTTCGTGCGCGTCGGCGATCAGGTCGGCCCGTCCCCGTGCCGCGGGGGTGCCGGCCGGCGGCCACTGGGCGCGGCGGTGCAGGTCGCCGGCGATCCCGACGAGCTGTTCGTTGCCGGCCAGCGCGAGCACCGCGCGGTGGAAGGCGCGGTCGGCCTCGGCGTAGCTCGCCGGGCAGCCGGACGACGCGGCCCGGACGGTGGCCTCGGCGAGGGGGCGCAGCCGTGCCCACCGCTCGGCGGGCACCGTACGGGCCAGGCGGAGCCAGACCGGGGCTTCCAGCAGTGCCCGGACCTCGGAGAGCTCGGCCCGTTCCCGGTCGCCTCGCCGGACGACGCGGAAGCCGCGGTTGGGGACGACCTCGACGGCGCCCTCCACGGCCAGCTGCTGCATGGCCTCGCGCACGGGCGTGGCCGAGACGCCGAACCGCTCCCCGAGCGCGGGCGCCGAGTAGACCTCGCCGGGTCGCAGCTCGCCGGACAACAGCGCGGAACGCAGGGCGTCGAGGATCTGTCCGCGCACGGAAGAGCGCTGGACGAGGACGCGCGGGCGGGGCGCGGGGGGTTCACTGTGGATGTGCTCACCGCGGGCGGCCCCGACCGGCTCCCCGGTACCGCGGGCACGGCCCCCGGTTCCGTCCCGGCTCGGGTCGCCGCCCCGGTCCCGACCCGGATCCCGCCGTTCCCGGTCCACGTCCTCGGCACCGGGCTGCGCCGGGACCCGCGCCGCTGCGGACGCCGCCGAGGGCTCGGCCATACCGACGGCCCTGACGTGTCCCGCTCCCGTCCCTCCGGGACCCTGCGCGCTCGGCTTCACGGGTCCTCCTGCGGACGTGTCGGTACTTGAGGTCATTACGGCGGGTTGTCACTTGTCCGTCAGCACCCTAAAGGCACGGGCCGTCAGTTCAAATCCCGAGGATCTTCGGTAAGGTAAGGCTTACCTCAAGCAGCCCGTTCGTTCCGACGTGGATCGGTGGTCCCGCATGCCTGTCACCCGCACGGCCCTCACGGACGCCTACGCGCGCCTGGCCGAGGTCCTTCCGGGGCTGGGCGTCACCGAGCTGGATCCGGCCGGCGAGGTCCCGGCCGGGGGCGGCTGGGTCACGGCCGGCTCGCTCGCCGCGGGCGGGGCGGAGCTGGAGGCGTTCCTCGCCTGGGACGACGCCCAGGTGCTGCGCGACTACGGGCAGCGGGCCCGCCCGGACGTCGTGGCGAGCTTCGGCCTGCACCGGTACGCGTGGCCGGCCTGCCTGCTGATCACCGTGCCGTGGTTCCTGCACCGCCGGGTGCCCCGCTACCCCGCCACCCACGTCGCCTACGACCGTTCCGCCGCCGGCCTCCCCCTCGGCCGGATGGCCGTGCGCCCCGCCGGCTTCGCCTGCCTGCCCGGCGACCCGGCCGCCGCCCTGCCCGGGGCTCGCGTGGCCGCCGACGAGGAGGCACTGCGGGTGCAGGTGCGGGCCGCGGTCGCCGAGCACCTGGAGCCGGTACTGGCCGGATTCGGCCCTCGGATGCGGCGGCGCGGACGGGCCCTGTGGGGCATGGCGACCGACGAGGTCGTCGAGGGCCTGTGGTACGTCGCCCATCTGCTCGGCGAGCAGGAGCGGGCCCGGCACGAGCTGGAGCTGCTGCTGCCGGGCGCGACCGAGCCGTACGTCGGCGACGCGGCGTTCCGCGAGCTGACCGGACCGGACGGCGAACCGCTGCACACCCGGGACCGCGCCAGCTGCTGCATGTTCTACACTGTGCGCCCCGAGGACACCTGCGCCACCTGCCCGCGCACCTGCGACGCGGACCGCGTCGACAAGCTGCTCGCCGCGGCGGGCTGAGCCGCCCCCGGACGAGAAGGCCTACGCTGTTCCGGAACTTCCCCGTGCGGCACGGGAATTTTCCCCGGAACCACCCGTGCGGGTATTCTTAGTCGAACTCAACTCCCGCCCCTCATGCGGCAGTTCGAGCAGAACGCCGCCCTGGGCACTCCCTCACACCCCCTTGGCGGCCTCTTGCCCCGAAACCCCCTGAGGGCCGCTGGGTTTGGGCCACCATGGCGGGCGTTACGCCCTATCCCAATGCGAGGGACCCCAGATGAGATTGACCGACATATCGCTGAACTGGCTGCTTCCGGGCGCCGTGCTGCTCCTGGGCATGCTGGCGGCGGTGGCGGTGCTCGCGCGAGGCAAGCGTTCCTCGGGGAAGGACGCGGGCTCGGACGACTCGTGGGAGCGCATGGAGGAGCGGCGCCGACGCAAGGAAGCCCTCTAC
Source organism: Streptomyces mutabilis (assembly GCF_014649815.1). Lineage (GTDB taxonomy): Bacteria > Actinomycetota > Actinomycetes > Streptomycetales > Streptomycetaceae > Streptomyces > Streptomyces mutabilis. Next base: position 301,444 of record NZ_BMTT01000004.1, read on the forward strand.
GGCAGCGTCTCGTACGTCCTGCTCTTCTGCTGCGCCGCGGTCGCCGCGGCGCTCTCCTTCCACGGTCTGGTCGGCTTCGGCGAGCAGAACCTCGGGCTGAGCGGCGGCTGGCAGTACCTGGTCCCGTTCGGGCTCGACGGTGCGGCGATGTTCTGCTCCGTCCTCGCGGTGCGCGAGGCCAGCCACGGTGACGCGGCGCTCGGCTCCCGCATACTCGTGTGGACCTTCGCGTTCGCGGCGGCGTGGTTCAACTGGGTGCACGCGCCCCGCGGCATCGGTCACGCGGGCGCCCCCCACTTCTTCGCGGGCATGTCTTTGTCGGCGGCGGTCCTGTTCGACCGCGCCCTGAAGCAGACCCGCCGGGCGGCGCTGCGCGAGCAGGGCCTGGTGCCCCGTCCGCTGCCGCAGATCCGCATGGTCCGCTGGGTGCGGGCCCCCCGGGAGACCTACCGTGCCTGGTCGCTGATGCTCCTTGAGGGCGTGCGCAGCCTCGACGAGGCGGTCGAGGAGGTGCGCGACGACCGGCGCCGCAAGGAGGAGGCGAAGCAGCGCCGGCGCGAGCAGGAACGTCTGGAGCGGGCCCAACTCAAGGCGATCAGCCGGGGCCACGGCCACCGGGGCTTCCCCGGGCGCGGCGGCCGGCAGGTCGAGGTCGAGGTGCAGCAGGTGGAGCGCGGCACCGAACGGGCCACTGCGGAGCCTGCCATATCGACCCCGGAGCCCTTGCCCGTACGCCGGCGGCCCCCCTTGCAGCCCGTTCGGAACGGAGCTGACCCGGTCACCGTCGACCTCACCGCGGAGGACGACACCCAGGCCCTGCCGCGTCTGGACTCCCTGGAGCGCAAGCTCAAGGACCTGGAGCAGCAGTTCGGCTAGCCGCTCCGTCCGCTGAGGCCGCGGGGCGCCGGGATCCCGGCGCCCCGTCACGCCGCCTCGGCGTCCAGTTCGAACCAGACCGACTTGCCCACCTCGCGGGGCCGCACTCCCCAGTCGTCGGCGAGGGACTGCACGAGGAGCAGCCCCCTGCCGCCCGTGCTCTCCTCCGGCCGCGGGGTGCGCGGCCGGGGCAACCCGTCGGCGTGGTCCCGCACCTCGACGCGCAGCGCGCGCGGGCCGACCGTGGCGGTCAGGACCGCGCCCTCGTCGGTGTGGACGAGCGCGTTGGTGACGAGCTCGCTGGTGAGCAGCTCCGCGATGTCCGAGCGCCCGGGACCGCCCCAGTGGCGCAGCAGCTCACGCAGCGCCCGCCGGGCTTCGGGCACCGCCCGCAGGTCCGCCCGCCCGAGTCGTCGCCTGAGCTGTGGCACCGCCTTCCTCTCCATGTCCCCCGTCCGCGTGGTGATGTCGTTTCCCTCCCTGTTCGAACACCTTTACGCGGGAAGCCTTGCCCGTTCGGGCCCCGGACAGTCCTGTGAATTCGTGCCGCTTCACACAGCGGGCGCCCGTTCGGTCACGGCCGCGGCACGTTCCGCAGGTTCGAGCGGGCCATCTGGAGCATCCGCCCGACACCGCCGTCCAGCACGATCTTGGATGCGGACAGGGCGAAGCCGGTGACCATGTCGGCGCTGATCTTCGGCGGGATGGACAGCGCGTTGGGGTCGGTGACGACGTCGACCAGGGCCGGCCCCTTGTGCTTGAACGCGGCCTTGAGCGCCCCGGCCAGGTCCTTGGGCTTCTCCACCCGCACCCCGAAGGCGCCGCAGGCCTCGGCGACGGCGGCGAAGTCGGGGTTGGCGTTGGACACGCCGTGCGAGGGGAGCCCCGCGACCAGCATCTCCAGCTCGACCATGCCGAGCGAGGAGTTGTTGAAGAGCACGACCTTCACCGGCAGGTCGTGCTGGACGAGGGTGAGGAAATCGCCCATCAGCATGGTGAAGCCGCCGTCGCCGGACATCGACACGACCTGCCGGCGCCGGTCCGTGAACTGGGCGCCGATCGCCATCGGCAGCGCGTTCGCCATCGAGCCGTGCGAGAAGGAGCCGATGATGCGGCGCCGGCCGTTGGGCGAGATGTAGCGGGCGGCCCAGACGTTGCACATGCCGGTGTCGACGGTGAACACGGCGTCGTCGTCGGCCATCTCGTCCAGTACGGCGGCGACGTACTCGGGGTGGATCGGGACGTGCTTGTCGACCTTGCGGGTGTAGGCCTTGACCACGCCCTCCAGCGCGTCGGCGTGCTTCTTCAGCATCCGGTCGAGGAAGCGGCGGCTCTTCTTCTCCTGCACCCGCGGGATCAGGCACCGCAGGGTCTCCTTCGCGTCGCCCCACACCGCGAGGTCCAGCTTGGAGCGCCGGCCCAGGTGCTCGGGCCGGACGTCGATCTGGGCGATCTTCACGTCGTCGGGCAGGAAGGCGTTGTACGGGAAGTCCGTGCCGAGCAGGATCAGCAGGTCGCACTCGTGGGTGGCCTCGTAGGCCGCGCCGTAGCCGAGCAGGCCGCTCATCCCCACGTCGTACGGGTTGTCGTACTGGATCCACTCCTTGCCCCGCAGGGCGTGCCCGACCGGGGACTTGATCTTCCCGGCGAACTCCATCACCTCGGCGTGCGCGCCCGCCGTGCCGGCGCCGCAGAACAGGGTGACCTTGTCGGCGTCGTCGATCAGCCGCACCAGCCGGTCGATCTCCTCGTCGCCGGGCCGGACGGTCGGCCGGGAGGTGACGAGGGCCGTCTCGGCGGCCTTCTCCGGCGCGGGCTCGTCGGCGATGTCACCGGGCAGGGAGACGACGCTGACGCCGCCCTGGCCGACGGCGTGCTGGATGGCGGTCTGGAGCAGCCGTGGCATCTGCTTGGGGCTGGAGATCAGCTCGCTGTAGTGGCTGCACTCGCGGAAGAGCTGGTCGGGGTGGGTCTCCTGGAAGAAGCCGAGGCCGATCTCGCTGGACGGGATCTGGGAGGCGAGGGCGAGGACGGGGGCCGCGGAGCGGTGGGCGTCGTAGAGGCCGTTGATGAGGTGGAGGTTGCCGGGACCGCAGGAGCCGGCGCACGCGGTGAGCTTCCCGGTGATCTGGGCCTCCGCCCCGGCGGCGAAGGCGGCCGTCTCCTCGTGCCGCACGTGCACCCACTCAATGCCGGAATGGCGGCGCACGGCGTCCACCACCGGGTTGAGGCTGTCGCCGACGACTCCGTAGAGGCGCTTGACTCCGGCACGGGTGAGGATGTCGACGAACTGTTCCGCGACGTTCTGTTTGGCCATGGCTCCAGCTATGGCACACCGAGCGGCGTCACGCCTCCCAAACGGCGGCGGCCGTACGGTCGTCGGCGTAACCCTTGACCCGGACGCGGCTGTCGGCGAGGAACTCCGCGAGGCCGGGCGCAGGGCGGCCGGACCACCGCCGGGCGAGGAGTTCGCCCAGCTCGGGCTCGTTGAGCAGCGGCTCGGCGAATCCCGCGGTACACATCAGCAGCACATCACCCGAGCGGGCTACGGAGGCGCGGAAGCGGAAGGGTTCGCGGGGCGGCTCGGCGGGCGGGTCGTAGTACGGGCCGGGCGGGGTGGTGACGCCGAGGTCCACGGTGAGCCGGTCGCCTTCGGGCGTCTGGGCGGGCGGCGGCCCGAACCCGACCACGGGCTCGCCGGTGACTTCGCCGGCACTCGGCTCCATGTTCTGCCAGGTCCCGTCCCGCAGCCGGAGCAGTCCGCCCGCGCCGACGCCGAAGTACACCCGCGTGCGGCACTCGGGGTCGGCGGGCAGCAACAGGCAGCGCAGGGTGGCCGCGTACTCGTCGGGGCTCAGTCCTTGGTCGGCGGCGCCGGCGCGGAGCCGGCCCAGACTGCGGTCGGTGAGGCGGTGCAGCCCGGACTTCAGGTCGCCGCGCCGGGCGGCCCGCAGGTCCTCCCCGAGCCGGGCATGGCTGCGGCCCACGGCCCGCCCGATCCACCGGCACACCTCGACCGCCGCCAGGTGCGCGCCGGCGGTCGCGCGGGCCCCGGTCGCCATCGCCACCAGCACCAGCGCCTGCTCCCCCGCGCCGAAGCGGGCGACGAGCAGCGCGTCCCGGCGCGGGTCGCCCCGGTAGCGCGCGGAGTCCCCCCGTACGGAGACGGCACGCAGGGTGCAGCTCCCGTACCGGGCACCGTCCAGCACGGTGTCCGCCACCAGTCCGTCCAGCCCGTCCGGGTCGGCGGGCGGCAGCGCGGTGGGTTCGGCGTCGTAGGTGGGCGGCCCGGAGCCGACGTAGTGGCGGTCGGAGACCACGGTGCCCGGGGCGGGATCGGGCGGGTCGGACGGGTCGGACGGGAGGAACGGCGGGGGCAGCGGCGGCAGACCGAGGGCGGCCCCGGCCGGCGGCGGTGGCCGGAACCCGCCGGGGACCGGCACGGAGCCACCGGCGGACGGCTCCGAGAGATCGGTGTTCCCGGTCCCCGCGGTCGTACGCCCACGGAGCCACACCCGACGCCCGCCCCCCTTGGGCGGTACCACCGGCGCGGCGGACGGCACGATGCCGTCGGACGGCGGGTCGGCCAGGGGCTGCGCGGAGGCGGGCGGCTGCGCGGGGGGCTGCGCGAGGTCGGACGGCGGGCGCGCGGGGGGCTGCGCGGGGCCGGACTGCGCGTCGGTCGGGGATCGCGGCGGGTCGGGCGCCGCGTCGACCGGAGACAGCGCGGAACCGGACGGCGCGTCGACCGGCGGCTGAGGGGCACGGGACGGCGGCCCGGCCGGAGACTGCGGAGCACCGGACGGCGGGTGGATCGGGAACTGCGGAGCACCCGACGGCGCGTCGACCGGAGGGCGCGGGGCAGCGGACGGCTTCGCCGGGGGCCGTGCGGGACCGGTGGGCTCTTCCGCGGTCCGCGCAGGGCTGCCTGACCGCTCACCCGCCGGGCGAGGCGGAGAACCGGCCGCCGCTGCCCGATGCGGCGCGGGCCCCGCCGACCCGGCCATGGGCCGCGCGGGGCTGGGCCGCTCGCCCGATGGGTCCTCGGCGCCGGGTGGCTCGGCCGCGGGCCGGGCGGGGGCGGGCTGTCCCGCTCCCGGCCCGGTGGAGGCGGGCTGTCCTGCTTCTCGCCCGGTGGGAGTGGGTGGGAAGTTCGCCGGTCCGGTGGGTATGGCGGGCGGGGGCTCCCACGGGGCCCGTGGCGGAGGCGAGCCGGGTCGGCGCGGCGCGGTGTCGGTGGGCGGTGGGGGCCCGGTGCGGGGAGCGCGGGCTCCGGCGGACGCTGACGTCACCCACCAGGGCGGGGCCGGGCGTGCCTGGCCGTCGGCGGGCAGCGGACGGTCCGGCGGCGGGGATGTCTGTCCGCCCCGCAGGTCGTGGTCCGGGCCGCGGGCCACCGTCCCCGCCGCCGAGGCGAAGCGGTCGTCCAGGGAATCGGGCGCCGTCGTGGGGCCGGTGTCGTCGGCGGAGTCGTCGTACAGCTGCGCCCACCAGTCGTCGTCATGACCGGCGGGACTTCCCCCCTGCTGACTCATGCTCCTGATTGTCCACCGACGGAGCCGGATGAAAACGGGGCATCCGGAAAATCCGCGCCCACCTGCGCGCGCCGGACGGCGTGTCGGGGGACGGCTCGAACGGTGTTGCGAGGTGGGGTGGCCGAGCGGCCCCACCCCCCACGGGAGGACCGCTCGGCGACGCCACCTTGGCAGAGTGACCGGCGGTACGGCGATGATGTCCCGAGGCGGGTTTGTGCCGTGGCCGTTTTCCGCCACGGGGCGGCACCGCAGGTGGTGAGGTTCGTGCTCGGGGAGGGGCGACGGCTGATGCTGGGAGTGCTGGGGCTGACGGAGACGCACGAGTCGGCGTACCGGGCGCTGGTGGCCGTGGGCGCCGCCGACGTGCCCGATCTGGCCCGCCGGCTGGCGCTCGGCGAGCAGGACACGGAGCGGGCGCTGCGCCGGCTGGAACAGAACGGCCTCGCGGCCCAGTCCTCCGCCCGGCCCGGCCGCTGGGTGGCCGCGCCGCCGGGAGTGGCGCTGGGCGCGCTGCTCACCCAGCAGCGCCACGAGCTGGAACGGGCGGAGCTGGCGGCGGCCCTGCTGGCGGAGGAGTACCGCGCGGCGGCGGCCGAGCCCGCGGTGCACGACCTGGTGGAGGTGGTGACCGGCGCCGGGGCGGTCGCCCAGCGCTTCGTCCAGCTCCAGCTCGGGGCGAGCGAGGAGGTGTGCGCGCTGGTCACCGGCAACCCGGTCGCCGTCACCGGCATGGAGAACGACGCCGAGGAGCAGGCCACCGGGCGCGGCGTCCGCTACCGCGTGGTCGTGGAGCGGTCGGTGCTGGACCTGCCGACCGGCATCACCGAGCTGACCGCCGCCCTCGGCCGGGACGAGCAGGTGCGGGTGGTGGACCGGGTGCCGACCAAGCTGGTCGTCGCCGACCGGTCCCTCGCCCTGGTGCCGCTCACCGCGCACTCCTCGGAGCCCGCCGCGCTGGTCGTGCACGCCAGCGGCCTGCTGGAGCTGCTGTCCGGGCTGTTCGAGGCGGTGTGGCGGGGGGCGCTGCCGCTCCGGCTCGGCGCCTCGGGCGTGACCGAGCACGGCCCGGACGGTCCCGACGGGACCGACCTGGAGATCCTCTCGCTGCTGCTGGCCGGCCTGACCGACGCGAGCGTCGCCAAGCAGCTCGACCTGGGGCTGCGGACCGTGCAGCGCCGGGTGAAGCGGTTGATGGAGCTGACCGGCGTCACCACCCGCCTCCAGTTGGGCTGGCACGCGTACGAACGGGAGTGGGTGGCCAGAAAGCGCTGACCGTCGCGGTCCGCCCCGCCCGCGCATCTGCGGACCGCGCCCGGTTCCGGCACGCTGGACAGATGGGCGCGTGGGACCTCCTGCTGTCCGGACTGGTGATCCTGCTCGGACTGTGCGGGGTGCTGTTCCCCGGCATGCCCGGGTCTTGGCTGGTGTGGGCCGGGGTCCTGTGGTGGGCGTTGAAGGACCCGCGGCCGCTGGCGTGGGCCGTGCTCGTCGGCGCCACCGTCGTCCTGCTCCTGTCCCTTGCGGTGCGCTGGGCGTTGCCGTCCTCCTGGCGGCGGACGCGGGCGGACGACGCCACCCGCAGGCTGATGCAGTACGGGGGCGCGGGCGCGGTCCCCGGCTTCCTCCTGATACCGGTGATCGGCGCGATACCCGGTTTCATGGGTGGCATCTACCTCGCCGAGCGGCTGCGGCTGGGCCGGCACGGCGAGGCGATGGCGGCGCTGCGGACCGCGATGCGCTCGGGCGGTGCCGGCGTGCTGACGGAGTTCTTCGCGTGCCTGCTGATCACCGGGGCGTGGCTGGGGGCGGTACTGGCCGGCTAGCGGGGCGTCGGCCGGGCGCCCTCCAGGGCCAGCAGCCGCGTCTTGCGCTCCAGGCCGCCCGCGTACCCGGTCAGGGAGCCGTCCGCGCCGATCACCCGGTGGCAGGGGCGCAGGATCAGCAGCGGGTTGGCGCCGATCGCGCCGCCGACGGCGCGTACCGCCGGCCGGGAGGCCCCGATGCGCGCGGCGATCTCGCCGTACGTCGTGGTCGACCCGTAGGGCACGTCGTCCAGGGCGGCCCACACCCGCTCCCGGAAGGCGGTGCCCTCGGCGCGCAGCGGCAGCCTGAACTCCGTCAGCTCTCCGGCGAAGTAGGCGGCGAGCTGCTCCTCGGCGGCCCGGAAGGGCCCGGCGTCGTGCCGCCACGCCTCCTGGACGCTCCGGCCGCCCTTCTGCCCGGGCACGGACAGGGAGGTGAGCGCCCCGTCCGGGCCGGCGGTGAGGAGGAGCGGACCCACGGGGCTGTCCACCTCGGTCCAGTACGCCGTGGTCGGGTCGGCCGTCGCGGCCGTCGTCTTGGTCCCGGTCGCGGCCGTAGTCCTGATCACGGTCGTGGTCTCGGTCGTGGTCTCGGTCGTGGTCTCGGTCGTGGTCGTCATCGGTCGTTCCCCCACTCTCCTGCTGCACGCAGGTGGTTCAGGGCGTACGAGCGCCAAGGGCGCCAGGTGTCGGGCGGGTCCGCACCGGGCGGGGCGACGTCCGGGTCGCCGAGGGCGCGGGCGCGGACGGCGGCCGCCGTGGCGGCGTCCACGCCGGGGACGGCGAGCAGCGCCCGCTCGGCGTCGTCCCGGTCAACGCCGGGGTCGAGGCGCACGGCGCCGTCGGCGAGGGCGGTGGTGAGGGCGCCCAGGGTGCCGTGCGGCTCGGCCTCGGCGAGGACGCCCGGTTCGGGGAAGAGGTGGCTGAGGGTGCCGCACGGCGCGTCCAGCGTCTTGCCGTACCGCGCCACCAGCCGCTCGGCCTCCGCCCGCCCCACCAGGGCGCGTACGGCGAACTCGTCGGGATCGGCGGTGCCCGGCGAGCGCAGCCCGGGGCGGGCGGCGACCAGCGGGGCGAGACGGGGCTCGGCGCCGAGCCGTTCGTCGACCGCGTACGGGTCGGCGTCGAGGTCGAACAGCCGGCGCAGCCGTTGTACCGCGGTGGTCAGGTCACGCAGGTCGGTCAGGTGGAGGCGGGCGTCGAGCCAGCCACCGCTGCCGGTTGGCGGCCGGCCCGGACGCTCGTCGACGGCGACGATCCCGGTGCCGTACGGCAGCCGCAGCGTGCGACGGTACACGCGGCGGCCCTTCGCACCGCTCACCTCCTCCACCCCGGCGACGGCCTCCTGCTGGAGCAGGTCGAAGACCGGCCCGGCGTGGTAGGGCCCCCGGTGGGCGAGCCGCAGCGGGAGGCCGGCGGACGGGGCACCGGCCCCGGCGCGTGACCGGGCGGGCGCGGCGGCGCGCAGCTCGCTCGGGGTGGCCGCGTACACGGCCCGGATCGTGTCGTTGAACTGCCGGACGCTGGCGAACCCCGCCGCGAACGCGATTTCGGTGACCGGCAGGCCGGTGGTCTGCAGCAGGACGCGCGCGGTGTGCGCCCGCTGGGCGCGGGCAAGCGCCACGGGCCCGGCGCCGAGTTCGGCGGTGAGCTGCCGCTGCACCTGGCGGGCGCTGTAGCCGAGCCGGCCGGCGAGTCCGGCGACGCCCTCCCGGTCGACGACGCCGTCGCCGATCAGCCGCATGGCGCGACCCACGACGTCGGCGCGGACGTTCCAGTCCGCCGAGCCCGGCACGGCGTCCGGGCGGCACCGCCGGCAGGCCCGGAATCCCGAGCCCTGCGCGGCGGCGGCCGTCGCGAAGAACCGCACGTTGCTCCGCTTCGGCGTGACCGCGGGGCAGCTGGGCCGGCAGTAGATGCCGGTCGTCTCGACGGCGAAGAAGAACGCCCCGTCGAACCGGGCGTCCCGGCTGCGTACGGCCTCGTACCTGCTGTCCTGCGCCTTCTCGTGCGCCACGTCGTCCGTCATCACGCCGTCCAGTCTCCGTCAGTACGGAGGTCCGGGCTGGCGGAAATCGGACATCGCGTCGGAAGACGTGACGCCGGTCGCCGGCCCGCACGGGCGCTCCCCGGCCGCCCCCCGGAGCCGGCGAGGCGGCGGAGCCGGTGACCGACGACAGCACCGCCGCCGGAACCACCGGCATGCTCGGGGCCGCCGGTGGGCGTGCCGGGTCAAGGCCTCGGCACGCCCACCGGACTCCCCAGGGCCCCGCTACCCCAGCCGCCCCCGCTTGGCCTCCATCGCCGCCTTGCCGATCGCTCCCCTGCGCTTCCACTCCTTGCGGATCTCGGCGCGCAGCCGGGCGTCGGTCTTGGCGACGATGCGCTGGTTCTCCCGCATGAGCTTGCGGTAGCTCTCCAGCCGCCGTTCGGGCAGTTCGCCGCTGTCGATGGCGGCGAGGACGGCGCAGCCCGGCTCGCTCTCGTGGGCGCAGTCGTGGAACCGGCAGTCGCCGGCCAGTTCCTCGATCTCGGCGAAGACCTGCCCGACCCCGCTCCCCGCGTCCCAGAGCCCGGCGCCCCGCAGGCCGGGGGTGTCGATCAGCACTCCCCCGCCGGGCATGACGAGGAGGTTGCGGGTGGTGGTGGTGTGCCGGCCCTTGCCGTCGACGTCCCGGGTGGACTGTACGTCCATGACGTCCTCGCCGAGCAGGGCGTTGGCGAGGGTGGACTTGCCCGCGCCGGACTGGCCGAGCAGCACCGCCGTACCGCCGGCGACGACGGCGGAGAGGACGTCCAGGCCCTCCCCCAGCGCGGCGCTGACGGACAGCACCGGCACACCGGGGGCGGACGTCTCCACGTCCTGCACGAGGTGGGCGAGCGTCACCGGATCGGGCACGAGGTCGGCCTTGGTGAGGACGACCACGGGCTGCGCCCCGGATTCCCAGGCGAGCGCGAGGAACCGTTCGACGCGGGCGAGGTCGAGCTCGACCGCGAGCGACACCGCGACGATCGCGTGGTCCACGTTGGCCGCGAGGATCTGCCCCTCGGACCGCTTGGAGGAGGTGGAGCGCACGAAGGCGGTACGGCGCGGCAGGTACGTCCGCACGTAGCGCGGGTTGCCGTCCGGTTCGACGGCTGCCCAGTCGCCGGTGCAGACGACGCGCAGGGGGTCGTGAGGGGTGACGAACGCCGTGTCGGCGCGCAGGACGCCGTCGCTGGTGGCGACGTCGCACTGCCCGCGGTCGACCCGCACGACGCGGCCGGGCAGCAGCCCGTCGGCGGCGTGGGGCGCGAACGCGTCGGCCCAGTCCTCGTCCCAGCCGTAGGGGGTCAGGGCGGAGTGGGCGGTGAAAAGGGAGATGGATGTCAAGGGGTGGCCCCTTCAGGGGGCGGCCCCGGCAAGAGGTCTCAGAAGCGCTGAGGAAGGCCAGCGGCCGCGGAGGTGGACGTGATGGATTCCCGGATGCGGGCAGCGCCCGTCGCGATGACAGCCATCGGTCGACACCTCCTCACTCGCTCGTTCCTGATCCTGCGTCGTCCCTGCGTACGCCTGCGCGGCGATCACCGCGCGACGTGCCGCCACTGTAGCCGGGCGGCACCACGCCCCGTCAACGCCTTTTCCGGCGCCCGCCTCACACCTCGACCGGCGCGTCCTCCGGCAGGCTGTCCATGAAGGAGCTGACGGAGAAGACGGCGTTGCCGGCGCCGGGCGGGCCGTAGCCGGGGGGCGAGGAGAGGCCGAAGTCCTCCATGGTCTGGCGGTAGGCCTGGAGGAGGCGGATGTGGTACTCCAGCGGGGCGCCCTGCGGGTTGGCCTTGCCGAGCGGGGTGGTGGGCTCGGGGCACCAGGTGGTGAAGCGGGGCGTGATGCCGTGCGACATGAAGAAGCGCAGGCCCTCGGTGGTGGAGTCGATGGCCTCGTCGACCGTCTTGAAGCCGAAGGGCTCGGCCATCTCCACGCCCGCGACGAAGTTGGGGATCACGTTGCGCGCGCCGAAGACGTCGGTGGAGTCCAGGATGCGCTTGTGCCACTCGTCACGGCCGACGTACCGCTCCTTGCCGGGGCAGTACATCTTGAACAGGTACTCGTCCCACACCTCGAAGTTGGGGTGGTAGATCTGCACGCCGTAGTCCTTGAAGCGCTGGACGTCCGGCTTGGGCAGGGCCTGGGCGACGACCTTGCCGATCCACCGGCCGGGGAAGTGCTCCTCGATGGCCTTGGCGTACCGTCCGTAGAAGTCGGCCTCGTCCAGACCCTGGACCTTCGACGTGATCGCGCCGCCGGTGAGCGTGTACGCGGTGGAGATCTTGGCGGTGTCGTACTTGTTGATGATCTCCAGCGCCTCGAGGACCTCGTCGACGTCCTTCACGCCCGTGTACGGCCGCCCGGCCGCCTTGTGCTGGCGCCAGTTGTGGTTGATGTCGCAGTACTGGCACTCCTCCTTGGCGCCGAAGTACTGGCAGACGCGGAACGCGGTCAGGTAGATCAGGTAGCCCCACTGGATGGTCGGGGCCACCTCCATGACCGACTTCCCGTTGGAGAGCTTGTGCCGGTAGTACTCGGGCATGGGCGGCACGCCGACGTCGGCGATCCGCTTGCCGTCGAGGTACAGGCCGAGCTGGTTGTGCTCGTCGGCGGCGACGCGGTAGGGCGAGGACGGGTTCACGCGGACGGAGACGACGGTGCGGCGCAGGTCGTAGGGGCCGCCGGTGAGGATGATCTCCTCGGGCGGGCGGCGCAGCGCGGCCTCGCCCAGCTCGGGCAGGGTGCCGTGGTCGAAGGAGAAGATGAAGTAGGACTTCGGCTTGACCTCGCCGTCCTCGTTGTCGCTCAGCGCCGAGGGGTCGAAGGCGACACCGCCCCGCAGGAGGTCCTCCTTGAAGACGGCCTCGCGCGGTACGTGCGGGAACCGCTCCATCAGATCCTCGACCAGCGCGGTACGGCTGTCCATCCCGTGTCTCCTCCCAGCTCCGGCGTTCGACTTCTCACGGTATGCCCCCGCCGGTGCGGCTTCCCGCGCGGGGGCCCTCCAGACGCGCCGGGTAGGTTTCCGCGGTATGACCGACATCACCGTGACCAATTGGGCCGGCAACATCACCTACACGGCCAAGGAACTGCTCCGGCCGCACTCCCTGACCGCGCTGCGGGCCTTGGTGGCGGACAGCGCGCGGGTGCGGGTGCTGGGCAGCGGGCACTCCTTCAACGAGATCGCCGAGCCGGGCGCCGAGGGCGTCCTGCTGTCGCTGGCCGGCCTGCCCGCGGAGGTGGACGTCGACTCGGCCGCCCGCACGGTGCGGGTGGGCGGCGGCGTCCGGTACGCGGAGCTGGCCCGGGTGGTGCACGGCCACGCGCTCGCGCTGCCGAACATGGCGTCGCTGCCGCACATCTCGGTCGCCGGGTCGGTGGCGACCGGCACGCACGGGTCCGGGATCGGCAACGGGCCGCTCTCCTCGTCCGTGCGCGAGGTGGAGCTGGTCACGGCGGACGGCGAGTCGGTGACCGTGGCGCGCGGCGACGAGCGGTTCGGCGGCGTGGTGACCTCGCTCGGCGCACTGGGAGTCGTGACGGCGCTCACCCTCGACCTGGAGCCGGCCTACGAGGTGGAGCAGCACGTCTTCACCGAACTGCCGCTGGACGGCCTGGATAAGGCGACGTTCGAGACGGTGACGGCGGCGGCGTACAGCGTGAGCCTGTTCACGGACTGGCGGGCGCCCGGCTTCCGGCAGGTGTGGCTGAAGCGGCGCACCGACCAGCCGCTGTCCGACTTCCCGCACGCCGCTCCGGCCGCCGAGAAGATGCACCCGGTGCCGGGCATGCCCGCGGTCAACTGCACCGAGCAGTTCGGTGTGCCGGGGCCCTGGCACGAGCGGCTGCCTCACTTCCGCGCCGAGTTCACGCCCAGCAGCGGCGCCGAGCTGCAGTCGGAGTACCTGATGCCGCGCGGGCACGCCCTGGACGCCCTGCGCGCGATGGACGCGATACGGGAGGTCGTCGCGCCGGTGCTGCAGACCTGTGAGATCCGCACGGTCGCCGCGGACGGGCAGTGGCTGAGCCCCTCCTACGGGCGGGACACCGTGGCCGCGCACTTCACCTGGGTCGAGGACACGGCCGCGGTCCTGCCGGTGGTGCGGCGGCTGGAGGAGGCGCTGGCCCCCTTCGCGGCCCGCCCGCACTGGGGGAAGGTGTTCACGACGCCGGCGGACCGGCTGCGCGCGCTCTACCCGCGGCTGGACGAATTCCGGGCGCTGGTGAACGCCCTGGACCCGGCGGGGAAGTTCAGCAACGCGTTCGTCCGCGGTGTGCTGGGCGGCTGAGTCCCCGGCGGCTCAGGACTTCCCCGCCCGTCGGACGGGGGTGAACAGCGCGGCGAGGGCGATGAGGACGCAGCAGGCGCCGGCCACCAGGGCGACCGGCGTGGTGCCGCGTGCCTCGGCCGCCCAGGTGAGGACGGCCGCGCCGATGGGTGCCACCGAGTACTGGAGGGTCCAGAAGGCGGAGGTGACCCTGCCGAGCAGGTGCTCCGGGGTCACCTCCTGGCGCAGCGACATCGAACACGTGCCCGCCATGCCGACGCAGGCCAGGAAGGCCGCGCTGAGCAGGGCGACGGTGGTCACGTCATCGGCCCGGCCCATCCCCGCGAACGCCAGTCCGCACACGGCGACGGCTCCGGTCCAGGTCGGGCCGAAGCCGAGCCGGCGGCGCACCCGGGCCACCAGCAGCGCGCCCGTGATGGTGCCGAGGGCGCCGACCGCCATGACGGTGCCGACCGTGCCGTCGTCGTGGCCGAGGTCGTGCTTGAGGTGGTAGATGACCAGGTCGTTCAGGCCGAGGGTGAGGAAGCTGAAGCAGCACAGCAGGAGGGTGAGCGCGCGCAGCACCGGGTGCCGGCGGAGGAAGGCGACGCCGGTGCGCAGGTCCTGCCGCAGTCCGGAGCTCTCGCCCTTGCCCTGGTCGTCGGCGGGGCGGGGCCGGAAGCGGACGAGGGCGACCAGGGCGGCCGAGACGCCGAAGCTGGCCGCGTCGACACCGACGGCGGCGGCCGGGCCGGACCAGGCGGCCACCACCCCGGCGCACAGCGGTCCGAGGACACCGGCCGCCGCGGCGGTGGCGTTGAGGCGTCCGTTGGCCTCGGTGAGCTGTTCGGTGCCGACCAGGGAGCGCACGACGGTGACGTAGCCGACGGCGAAGAACATGCCGACGGCCTCGCACAGCGGCAGGACTGCGTACAGGAGCCAGACCTGCGGGCCGAGCAGCCAGACCAGGGGAACCAGCCCGTACAGGACCATCCGTACGAGGTCGCAGCCGACGAGCAGTCTGCGGCGGTCCACCCGGTCGACCACGGCCCCGGCGAACACCGCCGCGAGGACCGCGGCCGCACCGCCGACGGCCGTCAGCAGCCCCATCCGCGCGATCGACCCGGTGGCCTCCAGCACCAGCAGCGGCAGGGCGATCAGCGCGAAGGAGTCGCCGAGGACGGAGAGGGTTTGCGCGGCCCAGAAGACGCCGAAGTCCCGTTGCCGCCACAGCGGGCGGCGGTCGTCGGGGATGCGGTCGCCCGCCCTCCCGGTGTCCGGTGCCTCGTGGGTCACCGGGCCGCCGCCGTCCGCCGTCGCCGTCCCATGCCGGTCGCCTCCCCGTCACCCGCTGCCAGGTCCGCGAGCACCTTATGGAGCCGTCAGTGGTCGGCGCATCTCACTTGCGGACCTTGCGGTGCTTCGCGCATCGCACCTACGGACCTTGCGGTGGCCCGCGCACGCACCGCGCTCACGGGCCGTCAGCGGCCTGCGCAAGGACCGCGGCAACGGACCGTCAGCGGTACGCGTAAGCACCGCACTTGCCGCCCGTCAGTGGTCCGCGCAGCACGGTGTCGGGTCCGGGTCCTCGAACGGCACGAGAGTGCCGCCCGCTGCCGGCATGGCGGCCAGGACGAGGCGGCCGTCCTGCCACTGCGGGCGCACGTGGTCCCGGGTCACCAGCAGGGTGTCCGGGGCCGGCTCGCCCGGCGTGCCCAGTACGGTCACGCGGTCGATCGCGGAGCGCGCCAGCAACTCGGCGAGGGTCAGCGTGCCGGTGAGGGCGCCGGCGCCCGGGTAGAGGACGGCCCGGCCGACGGCGTCCGGGACGCCGTCACTGACCTCGTACCCCTGCTCGGTGAGCCGGTCGCGGGCGGCGCGCAGGACCGGCTCCGTCCCGGCCGCGTCCGCGGCCAGGGACAGCGCGACGCGCGGGCGGCCGTCCCGCACCAGGTGCGTGCAGCCGAAGACGCCCTCGGGGAGTTCGAGTTCGGCCGCGAGCGCCTGGAGCAGGTGGTCGGCCGCGCGCAGCGTCGTCGCGTCGGTGTCGACACCGATGGCGTACGACGGGGTCACGAGGGCAGGATCCACACCGGGTTGGAGTAGAACCACAGGTCGCGCCAGGGGTCGGCGTCGCCGACGACGTCGATGGCGGGGCCGGCCGGGTCGACCTTGGCGCCCATCGCGCCGACGGCGGAGCGGTTGCCGTCGGTGCCGCGGGTGCGGAGGTAGACGGGGCGGTCGACGTGGCCGAGGTCGTAGGTGAGGCGGACCGTGCCGGTGTCCTTGTTCACCTCGTACGACTTGACCACGCGGGCGGTCGGCGCGGTGAAGGTGTCCTTGTCGGCGACCGGGCCGGTCACGTCGCCCTGGATGACGTCGACTCGGGCGAGCTTGGGCGTGAAGCCCGCCCAGTTGGGGCCGCCGGCCAGGGCGACGTCCATGGACAGGGTGACCCGGGTGCCCTTGCGGACGTGCAGGGCGCCGCCGAGCGTGGCCCAGCGGCCGCCGCCCGAGACGCGGACGTCGAGGCCGCTGATGAGCTGCCCGTGGTCGACCCAGATGCGGCCGGCGCGGATGCCGTCCATGACGGCGGCGTAGTTGAAGCCGTCGGAGCCCACGTGGGTGCGGCTGTACTGGCCCGGCCAGTAGTCGCCCTGGGTGACGTCGATCTGTCCGCCGTAGACCGGGTCGTCGTAGCGGCCGTTGGCGTTGAAGTCGCCGCCGCCGCGGGCGGCGGTGTCGGCGTACACCTGGTGGGAGTCGGAGTTGGCGGTGATCCACCAGGGGCGGCCCTCGGCGATGAGGCTGTCCCACAGGCCGCCGACGGTGGCGGTCATCCAGTCGAAGCCGCCCCAGGTGCGGTAGCTCTCCAGCGGGTAGCCGGGGAAGGAGTTGGCGCCGGGGCTGCCGTCGTAGATGCCGCGGGCGCGGCCCATGCCGAGCGGCTTCGGCAGGCCGGCCGCCTGGTGGCCGGGGGCGCCCTCGAAGCCGACCGCGATCTGCCGGTCGCCGGTGCCGGTGGCGTCGCGCCAGGCGCGGATCTCGTGCGGGGAGTCGATGCCCTTGCGCGCCGGGTGGTTGGCGAGCATGAGGGCGTCCTTGACCTTGCGCCGCTTGACCTGGTCGGCGAGGAAGGAGAGGCCGGCGACGGCGAGGGCCTCGTTGGCGGGCGTGGAGGCGGTGGCGCCCTTGACGCCGCCGTCGTAGCCGGTTTCGAACTGCTTGAGGACGGAGACCTCGTGCTTGCCGGGGTGGACGAAGACCGTGCCGTGCTCGGCGGCCGGGATGTTCCACTCCAGGCCCTGGAAGACGAGGGTGTCCTCGTAGGCGTCGCGGGCCTCGCGGATGTCCGGGTTGACCTTCTCCACGCCGATCTTGGCGTGGGTGACGCTGCCGTGGTCGGTGATGACCAGCCAGTCCATGCCGTGCCGGGCGCCCTGGCGGACCTGGTCGACGACGCGGTACTTGCCGTCGCTGCTGTACTGGGTGTGGATGTGGTGGTCGCCGGCCAGCCAGAGGAAGCCCTTCTTGCGGCGACCGTTGCCCGCGGCCTGCGCGGGGGCTGCGGTGGCCGTCTGGGCGAGGACGGTGCCGGCGGCCAGTCCGGCGCCGAGCAGACCGGCGCGGCGCAGCAGGCCCCGGCGGGACTGCTGTTCGGGGCTCAGGGCCTCGTCGGGGACGGTGGTGTCGAACGCGGCGGGCAGGGCCCGCGTCGCCTCGTGGTCGTGATCGTGCGTGTGTGCGTGGTGGTGATGGCCGTGCGTGTGACCGTGTCCGTGCCCCATGAGCCCCTCCTGGAAACCGCCGCCGTGCGCGGCTCCGAGGAGAATCGAGGCAGAAGATGAACATTGAACGGCCCGAAGATGAGCCCCGCATGCCGCCCTGCCCGCCCTAGCATGAAACCTAGGAGCCCTAGGAAAGAGGGAAGGTGGCTCATGCCCCGAGTGGGTCTCACGACCGACCGTGTCGTCGCTGCCGCCGCCGACCTCGCCGACGCGGCCGGACTCGAGAACGTCACCGTCTCCGCGCTCGCCCGGCACTTCGGGGTGAAGGACGCGAGTCTGTACACGCACGTCAGAAACCTCCAGGACCTGCGCGTGCGGGTCGCACTGCTGGCCGGCGGCGAGCTGACCGACGAGATCGCCGCGGCGGTGGCCGGCCGGGCCGGCAAGGACGCGCTGGCCGCCTTCGCGGACGCCTATCGTTCATACGCCCTGCGTCACCCCGGCCGGTACGCCGCGACCCAGATCCGCATCGACCCGGCCCTGGTCGCCGACTCCCCCGCCCTGCGCCGCACCGCCGAGATCACCCACGGCATGCTCCGCGCCTACGGCCTCACCGAGCCCGACCTCACCGACGCCGTACGCCTGCTGCGCAGCACCTTCCACGGCTACTGCGCCCTGGAAGCGACCGGCGGCTTCGGCGCCGCGCGCGACGTGCGGGCGTCCTGGGACAAGGTGGTCGAGGCACTGCACGCGGCGCTGACGCACTGGCCGGCCGGGCAGCGGGCCGAACCGGACCGCTAGTCGCTCAGCGCCCGCACCTCCTCGTACGCGGGCGTGACCCCACCCGGCACGCGCCCCGCGCGCACGTCCTCCGCCGCCTCCAGGGCTGCGCCCAGCGCCCGCCGGTACAGCAGCGAGCCGAGGCTGACCCGGCTCACGCCCAGGTCGGCGAGGTGCGGCAGGGCGGGCCCGGCGGGCGAGTGGAGGACGTTCAGCGGGACATCGAGGCGGGCGACCAGTTCGCCGATCCGGTCGGGGTCGGCGAGGCCGGGGACGAAGACCCCGTGGGCGCCGGCCTCGCGGTAGGCGTCCAGGCGCCGCACCGTCTCGGTGAAGGGATCGGACGAGGGACGGGGAAGGGAACCGTCGCCGTACCAGTACGTGTCCGTCCGGGCGTTGACGAACAGGCCGGGCGCCGCCGCCCTGACCGCGGCGATCTTCGCGGCGTGCCGGTCGGCTGGGCCGAGGGCGTCCTCCAGGTTGATCCCGACGGCGCCTACCGCCGCCAGTTCCCGGGCGAACTCCCCCACGGCGTCGGGGTCGTCGCTGAAACCGTCCTCCGCGTCGACGGAGAGCAGGAACGGTCCCGATCCCAGGGTGAGGGCCAGCCGCAGCGTCTCCTCGCGGGTCGCCGACGCCCCGTCGGGCATTCCGCCCGCCGCTGCCACGCCGAGGCTGGTCGTGCCGACCGCCCGGAACCCGCGCCCGGCGAGGGCGTACGCCGAGGCGTGGTCCCAGGCGCACGGCAGGAGCAGCGGCTCACCCGCGCGGTGCAGGTCGGCGAAGTCGGTGCAGGCACTGATACCGGAGGAGGCACACGTGCCGATACCGGAGGAAGCGCCGGCGCCGGTCACGACAGGTCACCCACCGCGTCGGCGTAGTACACGGACTCCTCCAGGTGCTCGGCGAGTCGGCGGAAGCTCCAGCCCTCGCCGGGCGAGTGGTCGAGCTGCTCCTCGGTGAGCGCGTCGAGGCGGTTGGCCCAGATCCGGGCGAGCCGGGTGAGGCGGCTGCGGGCCTCGTCCAGGTCCTCCTGCGTGAAGGGGGCGCGGTCCGCCTCCGTGGTGACCATGGAGGCGTGCCAGTGGTCGGGCTGCGTCTCCTCGCCCGCCAGCCGCGCCTCCATCTCGGCGAGGTGGTCGACCATGTGGTCGGCGACCCGGCGGAGCGCCTTGTGCGGGGTGCAGACGCGTCCGTCGACGTGTGCGGGCCGCCCGTCCCAGGCGGTCCAGGTGGCGGCGAGGGTGAGGACGTGGTCGACCATGGCGGTGACGGTGTCGGCGGGGGTGGCGGCGGTGGCGGTGTTCTCGTCGTTCATGTCCAGCACGCTACGAGCCGGTTGCTTCGGCGCCGGCCGAAGTGTTCCCGCCCTTCCGGGAGACGGGGACCTGGGGGTGCCGGCCACCGGGGTGGTGGTGGCCGGCACGCACGTTCACGCCCGTTCCCTCGCCGTGTCGGCGACCGGGACGCCGAAGTCCGGCGTGCCGTCCGCCTTCCAGCCCAGCTTCTGGATGCGGGTGTGCCGGTTGGGGTCGTTCAGCGGGTCGCCGTCGATCTCCTCGTACTGGCGGGCGTGGTAGACGAGGACGTCGCTGCCGTCGCGGTCGACGGTGAAGCAGTTGTGGCCGGGACCGTACTGGCCGGTGGTGTCGTTGCTGGTGAAGACGGGCGTCGGTGACTTCGACCAGCTCACGGGGTCCATCAGGTCGGCGTCCGCGTCGGCGGTCAGCAGCCCCATGCAGTAGTTGGCGTCGGTGGCGCTCGCGGAGTACGTCATGAACAGCCGTCCGTTGCGGGCGATGACCGACGCGCCCTCGTTGACCTTGAACCCCACGCACTCCCAGTCGTACTCGGGTGTGGAAAGCCGTACCTGAGGGCCCTTCAGCGTCCAGGGGTTCTCCATCTCGGACAGCCACAGGGCGGTGTTGTTGTCCATGCCGGGCTCGTGCTGGGCCCAGGCGAGGTAGCGGGTACCGCGGTGGGTGAAGGTGGTGGCGTCGAGGGAGAAGGTCTCCCAGGCGGTCTTCACCTGGCCGCGCTCGACCCAGGTGCCCCGGAAGGGGTTGGGGTGGGCGTTCTCCAGGACCCAGACGCGGATGTCCCAGACGCGCTCGGCGGGCGCGGCGGCGAAGTAGATGTACCACTTGCCGCCGACGCGGTGCATCTCCGGCGCCCAGATGTGCGCGCCCATGTCGCCGGTGACGTGCTTGCGCCAGATGACGGACTCATGGGCGGTCCGGAGGCCGTTCAGGGTGCGGGCGCGGCGCAGGACGATGCGGTCGTACTCGGGGGCGGTCGCGGTGAAGTAGTAGAAGCCGTCGGTGTGGCGGCGGATGTGCGGGTCGGCGCGGTTGCGGACGAGCGGGTTCACGTAGGGTGCCGCCTTCCCGGGCGCGGCGGTGGCGACGGCGGGGACGGCCGTCAGGGCTCCCGCGGCCGCGGCGCCCTTCAACAGCAGGCGTCGGCCGGGGACTGCGGGCTGCGCGGGCGCTTCGTCGGCGCGGCTCATGCGGGCTGCCTCTCGACGGGGAGTTCGTCATGCGGACGGCGGTCCTGCACGCCCGTCCGACATACCGAACATCATCTGTTATTACGAACGTCGAAAAAGGTAAGGGTGTGGCAGGGGGAGGTCAACGGTTCCGACACCGGGGCCCGCGCGGGCGTCAGGTCACCAGGCCGTGCCGGTAGGCGTAGACGACGGCCTGGACGCGGTCGCGCAGGCCGAGCTTGGCGAGGATGCGCGACACGAAGGTCTTGACCGTCTCGTGGCTGATGACGAGCGCCGCGGCGATCTCGCTGTTGGACAGGCCGTCCGCGATGAGGCACAGGACCTCCAGTTCGCGGGGTGTCAGCGGGACGTCCGGCGCGCCGCCCTCGGCGGGCCGGATCCGGGCGGCGTACCGGCCCACGAGCCGGCGCGTCACCTCCGGGTCCAGCAGCGCGGAGCCCATGGCCACGGTGCGTATGCCGTGCAGCAGCCGGTCCGGCGGCGCGTCCTTGAGCAGGAACCCGCTCGCTCCCGCGCGCAGCGCCTCGTAGACGTACTCGTCCAGGTTGAACGTCGTCACGACCAGCACCTTCACGGGGTGCTCGACCCCGGCCCCGGCCAGCAGCCGGGTGGCCTCGATACCGTCGAGCACCGGCATGCGTACGTCCATCACCACGACGTCCGGGCGGAGCCGGCCGGCCAGCTCCACCGCGGTCCGCCCGTCCCCGCACTCGCCGGCGACCTCCAGGTCGGGCTGCGCGTCGATGATCGTCGACAGACCGGTGCGGATCAGCACCTGGTCGTCGCAGACCAGCACCCGGACCGGCGCGCTCATGCCGGGCTCCTTGCGGGTATCCGCGCCCGGACCAGGAAGCCGCCGCCCGTCCGGCGGCCCGCGCTGAAGTCGCCGCCCAGGACGTCGACCCGTTCGCGCAGGCCGTCCAGTCCCCGCCCGCTGCCGCCGGGGGACGCGGCCCGGGAACCGGAACCGTCCGTGCCGACTTCCACGGTGATCTCCCTTTCGCCGTGGCGCACCAGGACCGAGGTCCGGCTGCCGTGGTCGTACTTGAGCGCGTTCGTCAGGGCTTCCTGCACGACCCGGTAGGCCACGAGGTCGGCGCTGCCGGTCGAGGCGGGCGGCGTGCCCTCCTCGGTGAACTCCACCGGCTGACCGGCCCGGCGCGTCTGCTCGACGAGCGTGAGCACCCGGCCGACGGGCGGGGTCCGGTCCTCGCCGCCGTGGCCGGTGCCGTGGTCGGGGTTGAGCAGGTCGAGCAGGTGCCGCAGATCGGTGATGGCGCGCCGGCCGGTGTCGCTGACGGCGGTCAGGGTCCGGTCGAGCCGGTCGGGCGCGGCGGTCAGGTACCGGGCCGCCTCGGCCTGCACGACCATCGCCGTCACGTGGTGGGTCACGACGTCGTGGAGTTCGCGGGCGATCCGGGTGCGTTCGGCGGTGCGGGCGTCCTCGGCGACGCGGCTGCGGTGTTCAGCCTCCGCGACCCGGGCGGAGCGCATCCACGTGCCGACGCCCCACGCGAGGGCCAGCGCCAGGTAGAACGTCACGAACTCGGCGGCCGGTTCGCCCGGCCCGCGCCGGTGCAGCTCGACCGACAGCCCCGCGAACGCCACGGTGGCGGCGACCAGGGTGGTGCGCCGGTACCTGTCCAGGTACGACCCGGCGCTCAGCAGGGCGATGGGCAGCGCGGTGCCCGCGACGAGGTGGTAGCCGCGCACCTGGTCGAGGGCGAAGCCGCCCGACACCAGGGCGAGGCAGACCAGCGGCCACCGTCGGCGCACGGCGAGGGGCAGGCACTGCAGGACGGCCGCCGCACCGGCCAGCGCGTCGGCGGGCCGGTGCGGCAGACCGCCGACCTCCGTGCCGTCGCCGTGGAACACCGGCAGGGCCGAGGCGACGAGGAACAGCACGCCGAGCGGAAGGTCCCGGACCGTGACGTCGAGCCGGTGCCACAGCTCCGGGACGCGCCGACGAAGGATCACCGGGGCAGTTTAATAGCGGAGTCGACACCCGCGGCCCGCCGGGAGCCGAAGGGCACGATGTTGCCGCGCCGGTGGGCCAGCCACAGGAACACCAGCGTCAGCAGCGCCCCGAAGCCCACCGAGTACACGCTGCCCTCCGGCCCGAACGCACCGCCGGTGAGCAGCTCCGGGCCCGACGTCGAGGAGTCGAGCAGCCCCTCGTTGGTGCCGTTGCCGGACACCTCGGTGCTGAAGATGCCGGCCGCGGCGAAGTTCCAGCCGAAGTGCACGCCGATGGCGAACCAGAGGCTGCGGGTGGCGGCGTACGCGGCGGCGAGCATGAAGCCGGCCTCGATGGCGATGGCGATGCCGCCCCACAGGGTCGCGTGCTCGTTGAGCAGGTGCGAGAGGCCGAACACGAGGCCGGTCAGCGCCAGCGCGATGTAGGTGCCGGTGCGCTCCTCGATGATCCGGAACAGCACTCCGCGGTAGAGCACTTCCTCCGTCGCGGCGGCACCGGCCATGAAGCCGACCAGGCCCAGCGCGCCCGTCACCGAGCCCAGGCCGTCCACTGCGTAGTGCCCGGAGGTGAAGAGGTTGACGATGACGGCCGCGAACATCCCGGTCCCGATCACGACGCCCCAGCCGGTCTTGGCGACGGCGCCCTCCCGGGTCACGTCCAGGGCGGGCCGGTGCTCGGTCCGCCGCACCACCCACGCGTACACGAGCACGGCCAGCGCGGCGGCCGCGAGGCCGAGGGCCAGCGAGAGCCAGTCGTTCCCCTTCACGGCGGCGATGGCACCTCCTCCGAGGGCGGTCGTCGCCATGACGGCCAGGAACTGCCAGACAAACCTCACGAGAACCCCTTCACCGGGCCGCGACCGGGTGGGCCGCGGGCTGCACCCGACGCTACGGATCCGGCGACCGGAGATCGTCACCTCCCGGTGGACACCTCGCTGTAGCTCGCACGGGGGACACGGCCCCGCGGCCGTCCCGTCGCGGTGACTAGCCTCGTGCCATGACCAGCGACTTCGCCGACGCCCTCGCCTCCGGCCGCCCCCTCGTGCTCGACGGGGGCATGTCCAACCAACTGGAGTCGGCGGGCCACGACCTGAGCGACGACCTGTGGTCGGCGCGGTTGCTCGCCGAGGATCCGGAGGCGGTCACCGAGGCGCACGTCGCCTACTTCGAGGCGGGCGCGGACGTGGCGACCACCGCCAGCTACCAGGCGACGTTCGAGGGGTTCGCCCGACGGGGTGCCGACCGCGGGCGTGCCGCGGAACTCATGGCCCTGAGCGTGGAATCGGCGCGCGAGGCGGCCCGCCGCGCGCGGGTGGACCGACGGCTGTGGGTGGCGGCCTCCGCCGGCCCCTACGGCGCGATGCTCGCGGACGGCTCCGAGTACCGGGGCCGGTACGGGCTGGGGATCGCGGAGCTGGAGCGCTTCCACCGTCCCCGCCTGGAGGTACTGGCGGCGGCCCGGCCGGACGTGCTCGCGCTGGAGACCGTCCCCGACACCGACGAGGCGGCGGCGCTGCTGCGGGCGGTGCGCGGACTGGGTGTGCCGGCCTGGCTGTCGTACACCGTCGCGGGCGACCGCGCCCGCGCGGGCCAGCCGCTGGAGGAGGCCTTCACCCTGGCCGCGGACGCGGAGGAGGTGATCGCGGTGGGCGTGAACTGCTGCCACCCCGATGACGTGCCCGGCGCCGTGGAGACCGCCGCCCGCGTCACCGGAAAGACTGTTGTTGTTTACCCCAACTGCGGGGAGGCCTGGAACGCTGAGGCGCGCTCCTGGGAAGGGCGTTCCTCGTTCGACGCCGGGCGGGTCCGCCAGTGGCGGGCGGCCGGGGCCCGGTTGATCGGCGGCTGCTGCCGGGTCGGGCCGGAGACGATCAGGTCGGTCGCGACCACGCTGGCATCGGCGTGAGCGACGGCCGGCGGTCCGGTCGTCCGGGGGGGGGGCGTGCGCCGTGCCGCAGTCGGCGGGTGTGTGCCAGGATGACGGCGAACTGGCGTTCGGGGGCGACGGGTTCGGCAGGGGGGACCGCATGGAACACGGGGGGCGGCCGCGGCAGCGGGCGGTGCCCGGGGCTCTGGTCGCGGTAGGAGTGGTCGCGGCGCTGGCCGTGGCCGCGTTGGCACTGCGGCCCGCTGAGGGGCTACTGCATTCCGGCAAGGGGCCTCTGGGTCACTGGGGCATCGTCGCGATCGGGTCGTCCGCAGCCTGGACGGTGGGCGTCGTACTGGCCGTCCAGCGCCTCCGCCCCCGGTTCAACGCCTACCGCGTCTCGCTGCCGGCGGGCGAGGAGCGGCTGCGGGAGACCGCCGGACCGCTGCTGATCGCCGGGGCGGGCGTCATCGGCGTCCTCTCCCTGGTCCTGCACCGGTTCTCCCGCGGCGACGGCGGGCCCGACGCACCGGAGGCCCTCCCGACGCGGTTCCCCACCCCGACGGCTCCCGGCCGGCCGGTTCCCTCGGACGGCTCGGGGGATTCGTCGCGCCTTCCGTCCCTGCCGCTCTACCTCGTCCTCGGCCTGCTGGCCGCGGTCGTCGTCGTGCTCGTCGCGGTGGCCGTCGCGCGACGGCTGCGACGGCTCGGGCTGAGGGTGCCGCGGCGACCCGACCTCGCGGGCACCGCGAGCGAGGACGACGACGCGCGCGTGCTGCTGTCCGCCGTGCGGTCGGGCCGCCGCGCCCTGGCCGACACCGGCGACGCCCGTACGGCCGTCATCGCCTGCTACGCCGGGATGGAGGAAGCCCTCGTCGCGTCCGGCGTACCGCGGCACGCCTCCGACAGCCCCACCGATCTGCTCGTCCGCGCCGTCGCCGCGGGACTCGCCCCCGGACCGGCCGCACCGCGCCTCACCGCGCTGTTCCGCGAGGCCCGGTTCTCCTCCCACCCGATGGACGCCTCGCACCGCGAGGCCGCGGCCGACGCCCTGGAGGAGATCGCCTCGATGCTCCTGGACCGGGAGGAGGCGCGGTGAACCGGCCGGTGGAGGAGACTCCGGGCGGGGACATGCTCACCCTGGGCCGGCTCGGGCTGCTCGGCGGCGCGGTCGCCGGCTCCGGTGTCCTGCTCGTCCTGCTCCTCGACGGTGCCGTGGCGGCCGGCGCCCTCCTGGCCCTGCTCGTCGTCGTGGCGTTGCTCCTCGCCCGGTACGTCGCCGGGGCGGGCGCGTTCGACTCCGGCCACCGGGGCGAGGTGCGGCTGCTGCGGACCAGGGCGCCGGGCATGGGCGAGTGGCGGCGGAACGTGGGGACCGCCACGGGGCCCGACGGCGCCCTCTACTACCGCGCGGTGCTCCGGCCCGAGCTGCGCCACCTGTACGCCGCCGCGCTCGCCGAGCACCACCACGTCTCGCTCGACCAGCAGCCCGAGCGGGCGGCCGAGTTGATTGGACCCGAGCTGTGGCCGTGGCTCGGCCCCGAGCCACCCGGGACCGGGCCCGACGGCGAGGTCCCCGTCGACGTGCTGCGCCGCCTCGTCGACCGGCTCGAATCGCTCGGCGCACCCCGCACTCGTACCCCGCACCGGTAAGGAATCAAGCGACGTGACGACTGACCCCACGCCTCAGCTCCGCACCGCCGAAGAGGTCGGCGAGCAGGCCGGCGCCGTACTGCGCGAGATAGGCCGTGCCGTCGTCGGCAAGCCGGACGCCCTGGAACTGGTGATGCTGGGCGTGCTGGCCGGTGGCCACGTCCTCGTCGAGGACCTGCCGGGGCTCGGCAAGACCCTTCTCGCGCGGTCCTTCGCCACCACGCTCGGCCTGGACTTCCGCCGGATCCAGTTCACGCCCGACCTGCTGCCCTCCGACGTCACCGGGACGCCGCTGTACGACCGGCGCACCGGCGAGATGGTGTTCCACCCCGGCCCGGTCTTCACCCACCTGCTGCTCGCCGACGAGATCAACCGGACGCCGCCCAAGACCCAGGCCGCGCTGCTGGAGGCGATGGCCGAGTCGCAGGTGACGGTGGACGGCGAGACCCGGCCGCTGGCCAACCCGTTCGTGGTCATCGCGACCGCCAACCCGGTGGAGTACGAGGGCACGTACTCCCTTCCCGAGGCCCAGCTCGACCGGTTTCAGCTGCGCGTGCGGATGGGCTACCTGACCGCCGGTGAGGAGCTGGCGATGTTGCGGGCGCGGATCGACCGGGCCGCGCCCGAGGCCGTGCTCGACAGGCTCGCGGGGCCGGCCGACGTCGTGGCCTGGCGGGCCGTCGTGGAGCGCGTGGAGATCGACGACGACCTGCTGGAGTACGCCGTCGCGCTCGTCGGCGCGACCCGCGACCACCCCCAGATCAGCATCGGCGCCTCACCGCGCGGCGGACTCGCCCTGGTCCAGCTGGCGCGCGCCCGCGCCGTGCTGGACGGCCGCGACTACGTCGTCCCGGAGGACGTCAAGTCCCTCGCGGTGCCCGCGCTCGCCCACCGGGTGTCGCTGCGGCCGGAGTTGTGGGTGCGCGAGGTGTCCACGGACGACGTGCTGCGCGAGATCGTCGGCAGCGTCGGCACGCCGACGACACGGCGTACGGCCGCCGCCGTCTCGTCGTGACCGCGCCCGCTCCCGCGCCGCCGCCGGACGCCGGCGCGGTCCGCGCCCTGGAGGGGCGTACCTCCCCGGCGCAGCCGCCGCCTCCGCCGCCCGGCGGGCCGCGCCCGAGCGAGCGGACCCTGCGCCTGCTGACCGTCGCCGTCGTCGCGCTGTCCGCCGCGCTGCTCACCGGGCGGGCGTGGCTGCTGGCGCTCGCGGCGGCGCCGCTGGTGCTGCTCGCACTGGCGTTGCCCCGCGCCTTCCCCCGGCGCGTCGAGACGTCGACGACCGTGGAACCGGGCCGCTGCTTCGAGGGTGACACCGTCACCCTGCGCATCGTGGTCGCCCACGACGGGGGCGCCGTCCGTCTGGACCCCGGCGTCACGCTGGGCCCGGGACTGCGGCTCGACGAGGTCGTGGTCGGCCCGTCCACGGTGACGCTGCGCCACACCGCGCTGCACTGGGGCCGCTGGTCGCTGGGGCCGGTGGACCTCGACGTGTACGACGCCGGGGGCACCGTGCGCCGCACCGTGCGCGTGGGGGCGGCCGAGGTGGCGGTCTTCCCGCAGGCCACACAGGCGCGGTTCACGCCGATCCCGGCCCGGCTGCCGCAGCGGCTCGGCGAGCACGCCTCGCCGCAGGCCGGCGAAGGGGTCGAGGTCGTCGGCGTGGGTCCCTGGGTGCCCGGGGAACGGCAGCGGCGCATTCACTGGCCGTCGACGACCCGGCGCGGGGCCGTGCAGCTGCACCGGTTCGCGGCCGAGCGGGCGGCCGACACGGTGATGCTGATCGACGCGTTCGGCGACGTCGTGGACCCGGTGACCGGTGTGTCGTCTCTGGACGAGACGGTGCGGGCCGCCACCGGGCTCACCCGGGCCTACCTGCGCACCCACGACCGGGTGGGGGTCGTCTCGACCGGGGGCACCACCCGCTGGCTGGCGCCGGGCACCGGGGACGCGGCGTTCTACCGCATCGTGGAGAGCGTCCTCGACGTCCGCAAGGACCGGCGGTTCGAGGCATCCGGCCTCGAACGGGTACCGCCGCCCGCGCTGCCGGAGGGGGCCCTCGTGTACGTGTTCACGCCGTTGAGCGACGCGCGGGTGCTGAAGGTGCTGCGGGACCTCCAGGCGCGCGGGCGCCGCCCGGTGGTCGTGGAGATACCGAGCGGCGACCCTCAGGTCGAGCCCGGGGACGCGGCGGGCGAGTTGGGGCTGCGGCTGTGGCACGCGGAGCGGGACGCGATGCGCTTCGCGCTGCGGGACAGCGGGGTGCCGGTGGTGCGGCACGTCGTCGGCGAGTCGTTGGATCTGGCGTTGGCGCCGCTGCTGTCGGGGCGGGTCGGCGGGAGGGGGCGCGCGGGATGACGGTGCTCGATGGCCGGGTCGGCTTCCGGGAGTACCTGGGGTACTGGGTCGGCACCCTGCCGGTCCGGGTACTCGGGGCGGCGGCGCTCGTGATGGCGTGGCGGCCGTGGGCGACGGTGAACGGCGCGCCGGACACGGTCGTGTTCGGGTGCGCGGTCGCCTTCGCGGTGTGGGCGGCGCCGTCGCTGGACCGGCGGCCGTCGTTGGAGTCCGTGCGGTGGTCCTACCGTCTGCTGCGGCACCGGACGACGGTGCTGGCGGGCGGTGTCGTGGTGATCGCGGCGTCCGGCGATCCGGCCTGGTGGGAGCGCGCCTGCGTGATCGGGCTGCTGGTCGCCCACCTGGTGGCGAGTGAGACGTGGCCCTGGCGGTGGGGGCGCGGGGCCGCGCGCGCGTGGGCGGAGGCGGTCGCGGCCTGCGCGGGAGCGGGCGTCGTGGCGGTGGCCGCCGCGGTTCCGGTGAGCGGAGCCGGGTCCGGCCTCGGGCGAGTGATCGCCGCCGGGGTGGTGGTGGCCCTCGCGGTGGCCGTGGGCGTGCTGTTGCGCGCGCGGTGGCGCGGGGACGCTCCGGAAGCCCTTTTCCCGGTGCCCGAAAGGGCAACGGAATTTCCCGTACGACACCGGGAGGACCCGCTGCACGAGGGCGCCGGGGAAGCCGTCCCGTAGTTCGGTCGCACAACATTCACATCCCGTCAATTACCGTCCCGGTCTCTCATATGACGGCTGGTAGCGTGCCCGGCGCTTCACCCCACAGACCGAAGCAACCGATCTTTGGACTTCCCTTCATGACTGGAACGCCGGACGGAGCCTCCACCAACACGTTCACGCCGGGCGGACGGCGCCGGCACCGCAGGGTGAGACTGAGCCGCGTCGGCGCGCGACAGGCCCTCGTGCTCGCGATGGCCGTACCCGTGGCCTCCGCCACGCTGGCCGGAACCTCGGCCTTCGCCGCCGACGACAGCGGCCCGCGGCCGCAGGGCATCTCGGTCGAAGACGACGGCGCGGACGACTCGGAGCCCCTGGTCAGAGCGCCGCCGTGGAGCCACACCAGGACCGGCGGGCGGGCGTCGTGGCTCGGGTCGGGGGTCAACCTGGCGACGACTGCCTCAACCTCGACGTCGACCGCCGGGTCGGAGAGGTACTGGGCGACAACCTCGGAGTACGGCGTTTCGGTGCCGTGGGGGAGCGGTCCGAAGGGGGTGCCACGTACGGGATGCCCCGGTACACGGCGACACCGTGCTCGTACCTGCCCCGTACCGCCCCGTGGGGCGTACGGATCACGGGGTTCGTCCGGCCCGCCATCGCGCTCACCAGCCCTTCACCGCACTGTTGCACCGCTCATGTCAGAGCGCAGCGGACGTCGGCTCTGTTCCGGCCGACCTGCGCGGCGCCACTGGGGGACAATGGGAGACACGTCCGCCCGCACTGAGTCGCTGAGGAGGCCGTCGTGACCGTCGACCCGCGTCGCTCCAGCCCGACGACCGCACCCGTGAGGATCGCCGAGGCGGACGGGCACCACGCCGTCCTGACCTTCTCCGGCGACCTGGACGCTCCGGCGCTGCGCGTGCTGGAGGAGATTCTGCTCGACCACCGCCTGCGCGAGCCGACCGCCTGGACGCTGGACATGACCGGCCTCCGCCACATCGACCTGGCCTGCGCCTACGCGCTGCTGCGCGCGGTCACCGAGACGCCGGAGCGGGAGATCGCGATCACCGTGCGCGGAGCCCGCCCCGCCGTGCACCGGACCTTGCGGCACGCGGGCGTGGACACCGTCGCCACCTTCGAGCGCTGACCCGCCGCCCTTCGGCGCCCTCTCTTCCCCGGTCTTCCCGCCGGGAAGCGGCGTACCTAGGATAGGAAGCGCTTTCTGTCCCCGGGCCCGGACGGGCCGGAGAGGTGGTTGCCCGATGGCCCGTACGGCGAGTGCGAGCACGTCGGCCGGGCCGACGCTGGCGGTGGTGGCCCGGGAAGCCGGGGTCTCGGTGCCGACCGCGTCCAAGGTCGTCAACGGACGGGAGGACGTGGCACCCGAGACCCGCCGGCGCGTGACGGAGGCGCTGGACCGGCTCGGCTACGTGCGTCGCCCGCGTTTCGACACCGCGCGGGCGCTCCGGCTGGTCGACCTCGTCGTGCACTCCCTGGACAGCTCCCGGTCGGGCGCGGTGCTGCGCGGGGTGGAGGAGGCGGCGTACGACGCGGGGCTGGAGGTGGTCGTCTCGGCGGGCCTGAACCGCCCCCGGCCCGGGGGCGAGGAACGGCCGCGACCGGCCCACGGCTGGCTGGACCGGCTCGTGGTGCGCGGCTCGTCCGGGGTGCTGTTCAACCGGGCCGAGCCGACCGCTCTCCAGTACGCGTGGCTGGAACAGCACCGCATCCCGTTCGTGATGATCGATCCGGCGGTGGAACCGCCGTCGGACGTGGTGTCGGTGGGTGCCGCCAACTGGCAGGGCGGGGTGACGGCGACCGAGCACCTGCTGCGCCTCGGCCACGAGCGGATCGCCGTCGTCGCCGGTCAGCGGCGCAGCCTCGGCAGCGGCGCACGGATCGCCGGCTACCGCTCCGCCCTGGCGTCGGCGGGGGTGCCCGACCGGCCCGAGTACGTCCGCCACGCCGGGTTCGACCGCGCTGCGGCCCGGCGGCGCACGCGGGAGCTGCTGGACCTGCCCGAGCCGCCGACGGCCGTGTTCGTCTGCTCGGACGTGATGGCCCTCGGCGTGTACGAGGCGCTGGCCGAGCGGGGCCTGACGGTACCGGCCGACTTGAGCGTGGTCGGCTTCGACGACCTGCCCGAGGCCCGCTGGGCCACCCCGGCCCTGACCACGGTCCGCCAGCCGCTCTCGGAGATGGCGGCCACCGCCCTGCGCCTGCTGCTGCGCATGATGGAGGGCCACCACCCGGAGAGCACGCGCACGGAACTGTCGACCCGCCTGGTGGAGCGCGCGAGCACCGCGCCGCCGCGCACCCGCCGGTGACCTCGACCGCGGCGCCGACCGCACCTCCCGGGGGACCCGCGCCCTCGCGCCACCACTCCTCCCTACTTGCCTGCTGGGAAAGTCAAGGGTAACTTTCCCAGCAGGAAAGTGAAGTGGACACGGACAGGGAGGCGGTGGGCGTGAGCACACCGGTCGATGCCGAACAGGCGTGGAGGGACCTGCAGCGCATCCGGGTGCCGCAGGAGCGGGTGTACGACGAGGTCG
Source organism: Streptomyces mutabilis (assembly GCF_014649815.1). Classification (GTDB taxonomy): domain Bacteria; phylum Actinomycetota; class Actinomycetes; order Streptomycetales; family Streptomycetaceae; genus Streptomyces; species Streptomyces mutabilis. The sequence goes on from NZ_BMTT01000004.1 coordinate 333,022, forward strand.
AGCGGTCGGCCTCCGGCAGCCCCCGCACGACCCGCACCACGGCCGCGATCATGTGGGTCTTCCTGGTCTCCATGGGGCTGGACCTGCCCAAGTGGGGCGTCTGGCTGGCCCTCGCCGTGTATCTCGTGGCGCTGGGCACGCTGGCCCGGGCGCACCACCGCAGGAGCCGGGTGCGGCTGCACCACTCCCGCTGCGACTGGCGGATGCTGGCGGGCTTCGTCGCGGGTGCGGTGGTGACCTGCGCGACGATCGTGCTGTCCGGCCGTCTGGTCGAGCCGCTGGAGCCGATGACGGGCGCCCTGATCCAGGCCACCGTCTCGGCGGCCGTGTTCGTGCTGTTCACGGGACCGGTGAGCCGGTGGTCGACCGGGGCGTTGCGCGGCCGGAATGGACGGAAGACCTCCGAGGGGGCGGGCCGGTGAGCACTCCCTCGGGGTTCGACGAGCTGATCCACCCCGCCACCCGGCTGTCGGTGGTCGCGCTGCTCGCCGCCACCGAATGGGCGGACTTCGCGTTCGTCCGCGACAGCCTCTCGCTCAGCGACTCCGCGCTCTCGAAGCAGCTCCACACGCTGGAGGAGGCCGGATACCTGGAGCTGCGCAAGGAGGGCGCCGGGCGCAAGCGGCGCACCAAAGTGCGGTTGACGGACCGCGGGCGTGCCGCCTTCGACGGGCACGTGGCGGCACTCCGGGCGATCGTCGAGGGCGCCGGCCCTCCGGCGGCGGCCGGCCGGTCGGCGCCGCATCACTCGACGGAGGCCGCACGATGACACCGACCCACACCTCCGCCTCCGACGTCGTCGTCGAGGCCCGGGACGTGACGATGGCGTACGGGGACGTCGACGTCCTGCGCGGCGTCGACCTCGACATCCACCGCGGCGAGGTCTTCGCCCTGCTCGGGCCCAACGGCGCCGGGAAGACCACCACCGTCGAGATCCTGGAGGGCTTCCGGCGGCGCTCGGCCGGCGACGTCCGCGTGCTGGGCACCGACCCGGAACGGGGCGACGACGCCTGGCGCGGCCGGCTCGGACTGGTCCTGCAGTCCTGGCGGGACCATCCCCGCTGGCGGGTGGCCGAACTGCTCGCGCACTTCGCGGCGTACTACCCCGATCCGCGCGAACCGGCCGAGCTGCTGGCCCTGGTCGGGCTCACCGACCAGGCCGGCCGCCAGGTGAACCGGCTGTCCGGCGGCCAGCGACGCCGGCTGGACGTCGCGCTCGGCATCGTCGGCCGTCCCGAACTGCTCTTCCTGGACGAACCGACAACCGGCTTCGACCCCGAGGCCCGGCACGAGTTCCACCTCCTGGTCGAACGGCTGGCCCGCGAGGAGGGCGTCACCGTCCTGCTCACCACCCACGACCTGGTGGAGGCCGAACGGCTCGCCGACCGGATCGCCATGCTGGTCGGCGGCCGGATCCGCGCCCACGGCACCCCCGCCGAACTGGCCCGCCGGGCCGCCGCCCAGGCCGAGGTCCGCTGGACGGCCGACGACGGGACGCCCCGGCGCGAACGCACCGGGGACCCCTCGCGGCTGGTCTGGGAACTCCACCGGGACGCGGACGGCCCGATCGCCGGCCTGGAGGTCCGCCGCCCGACCCTGGAGGACACCTACCTGCACATGGTCCACCGGGCGGCCGACGGGACCGACGCGACGGCGGACGGGGAGGCGCGGGCCGCGTGAAGGGAACACACATGAGGCGTTACCGGCGTGCCGGTCTCCAGCGCGGCGGCATCGAGCTGCGTCAGCTGCTGCGCAATCCGAAGGAGCTGTCCGGCCATCTGACCAACGTGGCCGTCGCGCTGGCCCTCGCCGCCTACATCGGCGACGACGTGCCCGGCACCCAGACCCCGATGGCCCACCTGGTGCTGGCGGGCTTCGCCGCGTACCTGCTGTTCCAGATAGGGCTGGTCAACCTCCCGCAGATGCTGGTGACCGAGCGCGAGGAGGGCGCCCTGCTGCGGCTGCGCGCCACGCCCGGCGGGATACCGGCCTACCTGATCGCCAAGTGTGTGCTGGTGGTCGGCACGGCGGTCGGCACACTGGCGCTGCTCCTGCTGTCGGCGGCCGTGCTGGTGGACGGGCCGCTGCCGCACGGGCCGGGCGGCTGGCTGACGCTGCTGTGGGTCACCACACTGGGTCTGCTCGCCGTCGTTCCGCTGGGCGCGGCCATCGGCGCCGTGCTGCCCAACCCGCGCGAGGCGCTGGCGCTGATCATGCTGCCGACGATGGGGCTGCTGGTCACGTCGGGGGCGGTGTTCCCGATCACCTCGCTGCCCGTGCCGGTCCAGCAGGTGGCCTCCGTGTTTCCGCTCAAATGGATGGCGCAGGGCCTGCGTTCGGCACTCTTCCCGGACTCGGCACGGGCCGCCGAGGCGGCCGGCTCCTGGGAACTGCCCATGGTCGCCCTGGTCCTGACCGCCTGGGCAGTCCTCGGGTCCCTCCTCGCGGTCCCCCTCCTGCGCCGCGCCGCGCGCCGGGAGTCGGGCTCCCGCCTGAGCGCACGTCACCGGAAGGCGGCACAGAGCGGGGCGATGCCCGGCTAGTCCGTGCGTGCCGCCCACTGGACGCCGCCCCGCAGATGGGCCTGGAAGTCCGGGTCCGCGTACGCCTCGGCGGCGTGGCCGAGGGCCGTGTAGAAGACGCGGCCCGCGCCCTGGGCGCGGCACCAGACGAGTGGATGGTCCTCGCCCATGCCGCCGCCCTCGTAGGACGACTCGTCGGCGCGGGCGAGGACGCGGACCGAGCCCCGGGGGCTGGTGCGGAAGTCGTACCACTCGTCCGTGAAGTCCCAGACCGGCGGCAGGTCCCGGGTCGCCGGGTGGTCGCGGTCCTCGACGACCACCCGGCCCGGCTGGTAGGCGGGGTGTCGGTCGAAGCGGGCGCCGAGGAGTTCGCCGTAGAACGGCCAGTCGTACTCGGTGCAGGCCGCCGCGTGCACGCCGACGAAGCCGCCGCCGCCCTCGACGTGGGCGGCGAGCCGTTCGCGGCCGGCCGGGGTGAGCACCTCGCCGCTGGTGGAGAGGAAGACGACGGCGGCGTAGGAGGTGAGGGGGCGTTCGAGGGCGGTCGGGTCCTCGGTGGCGTCCACCGTGAAGTCTCCGAGGGCGCGCAGGGCAGCGATTCCGGCCGGGATGGAGTCGTGGCGGTAGTCGGTGGTGCGGGTGTAGACGAGGAGTCGGGGCACGGTCGAAGTCCTCCGGTGCGGCCGGCGCTCAGCCGCCGATGTCCACGCTGTTGTCGGGTGCGCCGTCGCCGAACTCCGGCAGGTCACCGCGTTCCACCGGGGTGGTGTCGGGGCGCGGTGAGGGGAGGGTGGCGGCAGCCTCGGCGGCGTCGGGGCGGTGGACGCCCCCGGCGGCGTCCCGCAGTACGGTGCGCGACACCGCGTCCGTCTCGGCGGACAGCCGTACCGCGTACCCGTTCTTCGGCAGGACGTACTCGTGCCGCCCGCCCCCGGTGCGGTACAGCATCCCGGCGTCGAACTCGCACGTTGTCCGTTCGTCGCTCGTGTCACCCACCGGTCGGCTGCGGCAGGTGTCCTCGGTGATCGCGCCCCGCTCGACGGAGAGCCGGATCATGGCACCCGAGGCGGCCACGTAGGTGGCGGAGAAGCCGTCGTCACCGAGCACGCCGACGGACTGCGGGGCCAAGGGGAACTCGGGGACCCTCATGACGTGGACCAGTTCGGGGTCCGCGCCCATCGCCTTCGCCCTGTTCTCGAGTTCGTCGGGGGTCAGGAAGACCTCCTCGGCCGCCTCGGAGGCGGCGGCGGCCGAAGCAGCGGCGGCGACCGGGTCTTCGGCCGGTTCCCCGGTACCGCACGCGGTGAGCAGCAGAGGGGTCAGCAACAGCGGCAGGACGCGCGCGCGACGATTCATGGGCCCATCCTGCCGCACAGGTGTTCCGGGGCGGGGCGGTTTCGCGTGCGGTCCCGCCACGGCGGCTCACCGTGTCCGATTCCTTCAAGACGGGCCTCGGCCGCCCTGCCTACGGTGACCGCATGACCGCACGATTCAACGCCATCGGCCTCGTCGTCTCCGACATGGCCGCGTCCGTGACCTTCTACCGCCGGCTCGGTTTCGCCTTCCCCGAGGGCGCCGAGCACGGGCCGCACGCCGAGGCCGAGTTGCCGGGTGGGATCCGGCTGCTGCTCGACACCGAGGAGTCCGTCCGTTCCTTCACGCCCGGGTGGGAGCCGCCGGCCGGCGGCGGGCGGCACTCGCTCGCCCTGCTCTGTGACACGCCCGCGGAGGTCGACGCCTGCTACGAGGAGCTGACCGGCGCCGGCTGCCACGGCGAACGCAAGCCCTGGGACGCGCCCTGGGGACAGCGGTACGCCGTCGTCAACGACCCGGACGGGCACGGGGTCGATCTGTTCGCGCCGCTAGGGCCCGGCGAGTAGTTCACCCGGCGGCAGGCCCGTCAACTCCCGCACGTCCCGCGCCAGGTGCGCCTGGTCGGCGTACCCCGACCGGTCGGCCGTCTCGGCGAGGGGCGTGCCGGCGCGGGCCAGGGCGAGGGCGCGCTGGAGCCGCAGTACGCGGGCCAGCGTCTTGGGGCCGTACCCGAAGGCGGCCAGTGAACGGCGGTGCAACTGGCGGGCGCTCACGCCCAGATCGTCGACGGTGGCGGCGACCGGGCGGCCCGCGTCGAGGGCGGCCACGATCCGGCGCAGGAGCGGGTCGGGGGGCTCGGTGTCGGCCGCCCTGGACAGCGCGGCCTCCTCCAGGCCCGTCGCCGGGTCGGGGGCCGCGTTCACCCGCGCGGTCAGCTGCCGGACGCGGGCGGCCGGCCAGAGGTCGGCGAGGTCGGCGCGCCGGTCGCGCAGCTCGCGGGCGGGGACGCCGAGGAGGGCGGGCGCCGTGCCGGGGTGGAAGCGGACGCCGGCCCAGTGCCCCGAGGTGCCCGCGGTGACGTGGGCGCGGGTGTCGGGGCCCGCGACCAGCAGCCGGCCGTCGTGCCAGAGCAGGTCCATGCAACCGTCGGGCAGGACCCGCCCCGTGCCGGGCGCGTGCGGGGTGTTGGTCCACACCACCGCGCCGGTCAGCCGGGACGCCCGTTCCGCGTACACGCCTGCCAGGCTACGCCGCCCGTGTGCGGTACTCCTGCGGGCTGACGCCGTACGCCCGCTTGAAGGCCGTCGACAGGGCGAACGCGCTGCCGTAGCCGACCTGGCGGGCGATCGCGCCGAGCGTGTCGTCGGTGTCGCGGAGCCGGTCCGCGGCGAGGGCGAGACGCCAGCCGGTGAGGTACGCCATCGGGGGCTCGCCCACCAGTTCGGTGAAGCGCCGGGCGAGCGCGGCGCGGGAGACCCCCGACTTGGCGGCCAGGGACGCCACCGTCCAGGGGTGCGCGGGATCGGCCTGGAGCAGCCGCAGCGCCCGGCCGACGACCGGGTCGCCCAGGGCCCGGTACCAGGCGGGCGGCTCGGCCCGCGGACCGGCGAACCAGGACCGCAGCGCGGCGATGACCAGCAGGTCGAGGAGCCGGTCGAGGACGACCCCCTGGCCCGGCTCGTCGCGGGTGACCTCGGTCATCAGCAGGGGCGTGAGCGGGCAGTCCCACTGGTCGGCGGTGAGGGACAGCAGCGGGGGCAGGGCGTCGAGGAGCCTTCCGCCGATCTCGCCGCGCACCAGGTAGGTGCCGATCAGCAGGACCGCCGCGCCGTCGGGGCGGTCGCCCCAGGTGCGTACACCGAGGTCCATCGAGCCGTTGAGGGGACGCCCGTCGGGGTAGCTGCACCCGCCGCCCGGCAGGATCACCGCCTGGGGCGGGGTGGCGGGGTCGTCGGCGCAGGTGTACGGCTCGGGGCCGCGCGCGATGGCGAGGTCGCCGGCGCGCAGCCGCAGCCGCTCCCCCGTCTCCGGCACGACCCACGCGTCACCCCGGACCGCCAGCATCACCGTGAGCGGCGCCCGGTCCTCGACGCGGACGGCCCACGGCGGGTCGAAACAGGCGCGGATCATGAACGCGCCACGGGCCCTGGGGCCCTCCAGCAGGCCGGCGAGTGCGTCCATGGCGTCACAGCGTAGACGCACTCGTATGCCGGCGAGCCGTTCGGCGATGGGAACGCACGGCGATCGGCGGTTGGCTGGGGGCATGGCGGAGACGAACACGCACAAGGACATGACGGTGGTGGTCACGGGTGCTTCCGGTCGTACCGGGCGGCGGGTGGCCGAGGCGGCACGGACGGCGGGGATGAACGTGCGGGCGGCGTCCCGGGCGACCGGATTCGACTGGCGGAACCGGTCGACCTGGGCGGACGTCCTGCGCGGCGCCGACGCGGCCTACCTGGCCTACCCCACCGACGTCGGCGACCCCTCGGCCGTGGACGCGGTCGGGGCGCTGGCCCGGGAGGCGGCCGGGCTCGGCGTACGGCGGCTGGTGCTGCTGTCGGCACGGGGCGAGGAGCAGGCGCGGCCCACCGAGGACGCGCTCGCGGGTGCGGCCACGGACTGGACGGTCGTGCGGGCCGCGTGGTTCGCGCAGAACTTCAGCGAGGGCCCGCTGGCGGCGGAGCTGCGGCAGCACGGGGAGCTGGTGTTCGCGGCCGGGGAGGCGGGCGAGCCGTTCGTCGACCTGCGGGACCTCGCGGACGTGGTGGTGGCGGTGCTGGCCTCGGGCGACCGGTACGCCGGGCGGGCTCTGGAAGTGTCCGGGCCGCGGCTGCTGACCTTCGGGGAGGCGGTCGCCGAGATCGCGAAGGAGACGGGGCGCGCGCTGACGTACCGGTACGTGCCGCCGCGGGAGTACGGGGCGAACCTGGCCGGGTCCGGGGTGCCGGAGGAGGAGGCCGCGTTCCTCGTGGAACTGTTCGCCACCCTGCTCGACGGCCGCAACGCCCGCCTGTCGGACGGCGTCCAGGAGGTGCTGGGCCGTGAGCCGAGGGACTTCGGGGAGTTCGTGCGGGAAGGTGCGGCGGCCGGGGCCTGGGACGCGGAGGCATCCTGACCGGGCGGGGCACTGCCCCGCCCGGTCAGGATGCCTCCGGCTTGTCGTGGTTCCCGGGCGGCGTGTTCTTCACGTGGGTGCGCAGGCGGGACGTGACGTCCTCCGGGGGCAGGAAGCGGGACCAGCGTTCCGGGAACTCGGAGGGCATGTCGGGGCCCGCCCCGCCGTTCGCGGCGGTGCGGGCCACGTACTCGGCGACCTGGGCCTGGCGCAGCCGCTCGTTGGCCTCGCGGGCGGCGGCGGTGGCTGCGGCCGGCCAGACCCGGTCGATGGCCGCGTTGACCGCCGCCCCGACGAGCACCGCGAACGCGGACACTCCGATCCACAGCAGCACGGCGACGGGCGCGGCCAGTGAGCCGTAGATCGTGGGGCCCTCGACGGTGTTGGTGAGGTAGATGCGCAGCAGGAAGCTGCCGAGCACCCACATGGCGAGGGCGACCAGCGCGCCGGGCACGTCCTCGATCCACGGGGAGCGCACCGGCACCGAGACGTGGTAGAGCGTGGTCAGGAAGGCGATCGACAGGATGATGACGACCGGCCAGTACAGGACCTGCACGACCGTCGTCGACCACGGCACGATCCGCACCACGGCGTCCGGGCCGGCCACCATCAGCGGCAGCGCGACCGACCCGATCAGCAGGGCGACGAGGAAGAGCAGGAACGCCAGCAGACGCGTCTTGACGATCCCCCGGACGCCGTCGAGGCCGTACATCACGGTGATCGTGTCGATGAAGACGTTCACCGCGCGGGAGCCCGACCACAGGGCGAACAGGAAGCCGATGGAGATGACGTCGGGCCGCCCGCCCTTCATCACGTCGTCCAGGATCGGCTCGGTGATCTGCTCGACGCCCTTCTCGGAGAGCACCGCGCGGGAGGCGTCCAGGATGTTGGTGCGCAGGCTCTCGGTGGTGTCGGCGCCGATCCACAGGTCGACGTAGCCGAGCAGTCCGAGGAGGCTCAGCAGCAGGGGCGGCACCGACAGGAGCGTGAAGAACGCCGCCTCCGCCGCGAGGCCGAGGATGCGGTACTCCATGCCCGAGTTGACGGTGTCCTTGAGGAGCAGCCAGGCGGTCCTGCGTTTGGAGACGTTCCGGTACAGGACCCGGGCGCGATGGAGCCGGCCGGAGGGCCGTTCGGGGGATTCACTTGCTGGCTGCACGCCCTAAAGGTATCCGCCGCGGAGGGTCGCACTCATCCGCGGACGCCCGTCGGCCGGTGCCGGCTCCCCGCAGGTCCGCGGCACGGTAGGTTCACGGTCATGGCAGGCAGCACCCACACCGTGACGAATCAGGCACCGCCGCTGGTCGGCCACGACGTCTTCACCGCCGACCGGGCTCTCACGGCCGCGGTCGAGCGGCACCTGGCACCGGAACTGCGGGAGGAGGCGGTGGCGGAGCTGTCGGGCCTGGGCCGCAGCTGCGGGTCGGTCCAGACACAGGAGTGGGGCGCGCAGGCGAACGAGAACCCGCCGGCCCTGCGGACGCACGACCGCTACGGCCACCGCGTCGACGAGGTGGACTTCCACCCGGCCTGGCACCGGCTGCTCGGCAAGGGCGTCTCGGCGGGCCTGACGGCGGCCTGGACGCGGCCGGGCGGGCACGTGCTGCGCGCCGCCGGCTTCGTCATGTGGACGCAGGTCGAGGCGGGCAACGGCTGCCCGCTGTCGATGACCCACGCGGCGGTGCCGGCCCTGCGCGCCGACCCGGAGCTGGCCGCCGAGTGGGAGCCGCGCCTGACCTCGCGGGTCTACGACCGGGAGCTGCGGCCGGCCCACCAGAAGGCCGGGGCGCTGTTCGGGATGGGCATGACGGAGAAGCAGGGCGGCAGCGACGTCCGGGCCAACACGACGGCCGCCCGGCCGCTGGCCGAGGACGGCACGTACGAGCTGACCGGGCACAAGTGGTTCTGCTCGGCGCCGATGTCGGACGGTTTCCTGGTGCTGGCGCAGGCTCCGGACGGGCTGACCTGCTTCCTGGTGCCGCGCGTGCTGGCCGACGGCACCCGCAACGTGTTCCTGATCCAGCGGCTCAAGGACAAGCTGGGCAACCGGTCCAACGCCTCCGCCGAGGTGGAGTTCGCCGGGACCTGGGCACGCCGGGTCGGCGAGGAGGGGCGCGGGGTGCGCACCGTCATCGGCATGGTGGCGGCGACCCGGCTGGACTGCGTGCTGGGGTCGGCGGGTCTGATGCGGCAGGCCGTGGCGCAGGCCGTGCACCACTGCGCGTACCGGGAGGCGTTCGGCGGGAAGCTGGTCGACCGGCCGCTCATGCGCAACGTCCTCGCGGACCTCGCGATCGAGTCGGAGGCGGCCACCACGCTCGGGCTGCGGCTGGCGGCGGCGTACGACGCGGCGGAGGGCGGCGACGAGCGGGAGCGGGCGCTGCTGCGGCTGGCGGTGCCGGCGGCGAAGTACTGGGTGACCAAGAGGTGCGCCCCGGTGGCGGTGGAGGCCGCCGAGTGCCTGGGCGGGAACGGGTACGTCGAGGAGTCCGGGATGCCCCGGCTGGTGCGGGAGTCGCCGCTGAACTCGATCTGGGAGGGCGCCGGCAACGTGCAGGCACTGGACGTGCTGCGGGCGCTCGGGCGGGAACCGGCGGCGCTGGACGCGTACCTGACGGAGGTGGGCGCGGCCCGTGGCGCCGATCACCGCCTGGACGCGGCGATCCGGGGCCTGCTGACGGAGCTGGCCGATCTGGGGGCCGCCGAGGGGCGGGCACGGCGGCTGGCGGAGCGGCTGGCGCTGGTGCTCCAGGGGGCGCTGCTGGTGCGTTACGCGCCGCCGGAGGTGGCCGACGCGTTCTGTGCCGCGCGGCTGGGCGGCGACGGGGGCGCGGCCTTCGGCACGCTGCCGCCGACGCTGGATCTGGCGTCGGTGGTGGAGCGGGCCCGGCCGGTGGCCTGATTTCTCGGAGGTGAGCGGGGGTGGTGCTGCGCCGACACGGCACCACCCCCGCCGCACAGGCCCGTTCAGGCCGAGTACGCCGCTCGGGGCGACGTGTTCCAAGTTTGGGCGCCGGTACGGCGGTCCACCAGGGTTGCAGGGGGTTGCAACTTGCGTCCGGCTGTGTGCGGACTGTGCCCTTCAGCCCTGGGCAAGCGGTCATTATGAGACGAACATCCGACTCCGGGGAGGACGGGGACCAGTGGCGCTCTCGCCGATGGACGTGACGCAGTTCGCCGCCGTCGACACGGCACGCGCGGCGCGCGTGCTCAGCGAGGTCCGCTCCGCGAGACTCTCCGGCGGGCGGGCCCCGGTGGCGCCGCGTCCCGTGATCGAGCAGTCCTGGGACCGGATGCTGCGCAGCGGTGTCGACCCGGAGCACGACTTCCGTTCCGGGCTGCTGTCGCCGGAGGAGGTCCTGCGGCGCCGGGAGGCCTCGCCGCTCAGGCACGTGCTGCCGGTGTTGCGTGAGGGGCTGCTGTCGGTCGCGGACCTCGCGCACCACATCATGGTCGTCGCCGACGACGAGGGGCGGGTGCTGTGGCGGGAGGGCAGCGCGCGGGTGCTGCGCCGGGCCGACGGGCTCGGCTTCGAACTCGGGGCGGACTGGCGCGAGGAGGTCGTGGGCACCAACGGCGTGGGCACGCCGGCGGTCACCCGGCGGCCCGTCCAGGTCTTCGCCTCCGAGCACTTCGTACGGTCCCAGGCGACCTGGACCTGCGCCGGCGCGCCCATCACCGACCCGCGCAACGGCCGGCTGCTCGGCGTGGTCGACGTGAGCGGACCGCTGGAGACGATGCACCCGGCGACGCTGGCCTGGGTCGATTCGGTGGCCAAGCTCGCCGAGGCCCGGCTGCGGGAGTCGCACGTACGGTCGCTGGAGCGGCTGCGCGCGGTGGCCGCGCCGGTGCTGGCCCGGCTGGACGGGCGGGCCCTGGTTGCCGACCGGGACGGCTGGACGGCGGCGGTGACGGGGATGCCGCACCTGGAGCGGGTGGTGCTGCCCAGGTCCCCGGCCGCCGGGCCGAGGTGGCTGCCGGGGTTAGGGGCGTGCACGGTGGAGCCGCTGGGTGAGGGCTGGCTGGTGCGGGCGGCCGGGGAGCCGGCGGGGCCGGAGGGCGCCCGGATCGTGCTGGACCTCGGGCAGCCGCGCCGCTGGTCGGTACGGGTGCTGGGCGGTGCGGAGGACTGGGTGCGGGAACTGAGCCCCCGGCACGCCGAGTTGCTGTACCTGCTGGCCGTCCACCGCGCCGGGCGCAGTGCCGCGGGGCTGGCCGAGGACATGTTCGGCGAACCGGCCCGCACGGTGACGGTGCGGGCGGAGATGTCGCGGGTCAGGAGGTACCTCGGGGCCTACCTGGAACACCGGCCGTATCGTTTCTGCGAAGACGTGGAGGTCGAGGTGGTCCTCCCGCCCGACCCCCGCGACCTGCTCCCCCACTCGACGGCCCCGGCGGTCGTGGAACGCCGGGGGGCGGTACCGGTGCCGTGACTGGACGGCACCGCGCCGAGGGCACCGGCGCCCCCACCGGACTCCCCGCCGGGCCGGCGCCGGTCGCCGGCCGGACCCGCCCGGTCCGTCCCCCGCCCGGACCGAGCCCGTCCACCCCTCCCCCTCCCCCTCCCACCGTCCCGCCCCGGGCCCAGCTCGGCCCGGCGGGCGGGTCCGGACGACCGCCGCCACGGCGGTCGCGGCGGCGAGCGCACGCACGAAAGCGGTACGTTCTCGCATATTTGCAGCGTCCTCGTCCGCCAGGCCGCCCGACTGTCGTAGCATCCTCTACGGACCGCCCCAGCTGCTCCTCGGTCAACGCGGCCACCTTCGAGCGCAGTTGGACGGTGCATCTGGAGGTTTCATGAAGCATCGCGGCAGACACCGCCGGCGCAGGCGGGGCAAGGCGCTGCGCGCGGCCCTGGCCGGCGCGGCCCTCGCGCTCACGGGCGCCGCCACGATGATCAGCGCCTCGCAGGCCACGGTGGCCGACGACCCGGGCGCCCTGAAACCCTTCACCTCCACCGCCGCGACCGAGGACCTGCGGCTGACGGAGCATCACGTACCGCGCCCCTGGCTCGACCGGCTCTCCGCCGCGATGGGCCAGCCGGTGGGCGTCGGCGCCGTCCTCGACTCCGCCGACCACACACTGCGCGACGCCGACGACTGCACGACCGGGGAGCGGGAGGCGCTGCCGGTCTCCCCCGCGGCCACCCGCGCCTACTGCTGGGAGGAGGGCGACACCGAGGGCTGGCGCCCCGGCGCGGTCACCACCTCCGGGGACGCCGACGAGGACGGCCGCTGGGGCACCCACCGCGTCATCCTCTCCGCCTGGACCCGCGACGACGGCACACCCGAGGGCGGTCTCGCCCGGGTGTCGTTCGTCGACGCCGACGACCCCGACCGCCTCACCTACACCTCGGCGCTGCTCGCCGTACCCGTCGACGGCGGCCACGACTACCGGGGGCTCTCCTCCCCCGTATCCGGCATGGTCTGGTACCAGGACAAGCTGCTGGTCACCGCCGGCACCGGCGGCCGCGACGCGCTGTTCGTGTACGACGTGGACCGGATCCAGCGAGCCACGACCGACGGTTCCACCGTCGGCCGGGTACCCGGCGGCTGGGCGGCGGGCGGCCACCCGTACGTGCTGCCCGCCATCGCCTCGTACCGGCTCCCCGACTCCTCCGGCGCCGCGCGTCCCGGGGCGATCTCGCTGGACCGCGGCACGGTCCCGGACAGCCTGGTGGCGAGCGAGCGGGTGCCCTCGGACGGCGACCGTCCCACCCGGCTGTGGCGCTACGCCCTCAGCACGGACCCGGCGCGCACCGGACTGCCGGACGCCGACCCCGCCGGGCACGTCGACGCGGTGGAGGCGTACGAGACCGGGGCGGCCGAGGTGGGCGGCGTGCTCTCCTACCGCCCGGCGGGCGCGGCGCGGGCCGACTGGTACCTGGGACGCGCGGCCGGCGGGGACGACGGGCGCGGCACCCTGTGGCGCCAGGACACGGAGGGCGCCCGGGCCGGGGAGTGCGGGGCGGACCGTTCGCAGCGCTGCTGGAGCGGACCCGCGGGCCCCCTGTCGTACTGGGCCGAGACCGGTGAGGTCTGGTCGCAGTCGGGCCGGATGCTGTTCGCGGTACCGATGAGGTCGATCGAGGACGCCCTGGACTGAGGCCGTCGCGGTGCGACCGGACGGGGATCGACAGATCCGCGGAGCTGGTGATTCCCTGACCGGCATGACCAACATCGCCGTGACCACCTGGTCCCTGGAGCAGACGGCGCCGACCGATCTGCTGCCGGCCGCCGCGCCCGAGGGGGACGTCCGGATCGTCCGCTCCGAGGTGCCCTCCCCCGAGTTCAGCCGCTTCCTGTACGCCTCGGTCGGCGGGGACATCCGCTGGACGGACCGGCTCGGCTGGAGCCACGCGCGGTGGCGGGAGCACCTGGAGCGGCCCGGTGTGGAGACCTGGGTCGCCTACGACCGCGGCACGCCCGCGGGGTACGTGGAGCTGACGCCCGGGGACGACGGGGTCGTGGAGATCGAGTACTTCGGCCTGCTCCCGGCCTTCCGGGGCCGGCGCATCGGCGGCCACCTGCTCTCTTACGGCACCGCCCGCGCCTGGGACCTGGCGGAGCGCTGGCCGGGGCTGGCCACGACCAAGAGGGTGTGGCTGCACACCTGCAGCAAGGACGGCGAGCACGCGATGGGCAACTACCAGCGGCGGGGCTTCCGCCTCTTCGACACCAAGGTCGAGGAGGAGCCGGAGGCGGCCACCCCGGGGCCCTGGCCCGGAGCGTTCCCCGCCTGACCGACCGCCCGACCGGGGCTCGCACCCCTGGGTGTGACCCACGACACCCTTGTCTCGCTGTACGAGACAAGGGTGTCTGCATTTTGGACATTGCTGGACTGTGTCCAGATCGCCGTGCCAGTCTTCCGTCATGCCTGGAACTGGAATTGCCTTGGTGAGTCGGCGGCACGTCGACCTCGGCCGCATGTCCAGCGCCATCTGTCCGGTCCGCTGAGAGCACCCTCCAGCACTACCGGATTTCCTGCCTTCGCCTCATTCCCGCGCAATGACGCGCACTATGCCCGTGCGCCCATACGCGCAGGTCAGAGTCGCCCACCCGTCACCCGACCACCGCCCCTCACGGTCGGCGCCACGCGCCGGCCCCATCCATCGCTGTCCCGAAGGACGTGTCACCCATGGCCGCCACGCCGCCGAATTCCGCTGCCGCGACCCCCCGCCGCAAGGTGAGCCGTCACCGCGGCGAAGGTCAGTGGGCGGCCGGTCACTTCACCCCGCTGAACGGCAACGAGCAGGTCAAGAAGGACGATGACGGTCTCAACGTGCGGACACGCATTGAGACGATCTACTCCAAGCGCGGTTTCGACTCCATCGACCCCAGTGACCTGCGTGGGCGCATGCGTTGGTGGGGGCTCTACACCCAGCGCAAGCAGGGCATCGACGGCGGAAAGACGGCCGTCCTGGAGCCTGAGGAGCTGGACGACAGCTACTTCATGCTCCGCGTCCGCGTCGACGGCGGCGCGCTGACCACCGCGCAGCTGCGCGTCATCGGCGAGATCTCGCAGGAGTTCGCGCGCGGCACGGCCGACATCACCGACCGGCAGAACGTCCAGTACCACTGGATCCGCATCGAGGACGTGCCCGAGATCTGGAACCGTCTGGAGGGCGTCGGCCTCTCCACGGTCACCGCCTGCGGCGACACGCCCCGCGTGATGATCGGCTCCCCGGTCGCGGGCATTGCCGAGGACGAGATCATCGACGGCACGCCGGCGCTGGAGGAGATGAAGCGCCGCGTCCTGAACAACCCGGCCTACTCGAACCTCCCGCGGAAGTTCAAGACCGCGATCTCCGGGTCGCCGGTGCTGGACGTGGTGCACGAGATCAACGACGTCGCCTTCGTCGGCGTCGAGCACCCCGAGCACGGGCCGGGCTTCGACCTGTGGGTCGGCGGCGGCCTGTCCACCAACCCGAAGCTGGGCGTGCGCCTCGGCGCCTGGGTGCCGATCGAGGACGTGCCGGACGTCTACGAGGGCGTCATCTCGATCTTCCGCGACTACGGCTACCGGCGGTTGCGCAACCGCGCCCGCCTGAAGTTCCTGGTCGCCGACTGGGGCGCGGAGAAGTTCCGCCAGGTGCTGGAGGACGAGTACCTGAAGCGGAAGCTGACCGACGGCCCGGCGCCCGCGGACCCGACCAGCCGCTGGCGCGACCACATCGGCGTGCACCGGCAGAAGGACGGCCGCTACTACGTCGGCTTCGCCCCGCGCGTCGGCCGCGTCGACGGGACCTTCCTGACGAAGATCGCCGACCTGGCGGAGTCCCACGGCTCGGGGCGGGTGCGTACGACGGTCGAACAGAAGATGATCATCCTCGACGTCGAGGAGGGGCAGGTCGACTCCCTGGTCGAGTCGCTTGAGGCGCTGGACCTCTCCGCCCGGCCCTCCACCTTCCGGCGCGGCACCATGGCCTGCACCGGCATCGAGTTCTGCAAGCTCGCCATCGTCGAGACCAAGGCGCGCGGCGCCTCGCTGATCGATGAGCTGGAGCGCCGGCTCCCCGAGTTCGACGAGCCCCTCACCATCAACCTCAACGGCTGCCCGAACGCCTGCGCCCGCATCCAGACCGCGGACATCGGTCTCAAGGGTCAGCTGGTCCTGAACGACCGGGGCGAGCAGGTCGAGGGCTACCAGGTGCACCTGGGCGGCGCCCTCGGTCTGGAGCCGGGCTTCGGCCGCAAGGTGCGCGGCCTGAAGGTCACGGCCGAGGAGCTGCCGGACTACGTGGAACGCGTCCTCAAGCGCTACCGGGCCGAACGCGAGGACGGCGAGCGCTTCGCCACCTGGGCGGCCCGCGCCTCCGAGGAGGCCCTGTCATGAGCGAGCGCGCCGCACCCTTCTACTGCCCCTACTGCGGCGACGAGGACCTGCGTCCGCACGAGGACGGTCACGGCGCCTGGGAATGCGGGGCGTGCAACCGCGCATTCCAGTTGAAGTTCCTCGGGCTGCTCGCCCGGGGTCTTCAGCCCAACCCCACTGGAGGGGAACCGATATGACGGCGGTTCAGGAAGAGCGAACGACCGAGGAACTCAAGGCGCTCGCCGAGCGGGCGGGCCGCGAGCTGGAGGACGCCTCCGCGCTGGACATCCTCCGATGGGCGGCGGGCACCTTCGGCAGCCGCTTCTGCGTGACCTCCTCCATGGAGGACGCGGTCGTCGCCCACCTCGCCTCCCGGGCCCTGCCCGGCGTGGACGTGGTGTTCCTCGACACCGGCTACCACTTCGAGGAGACCATCGGCACCCGGGACGCCGTGGAAGCCGTGATGGACGTGAACGTCATCACGCTCACCCCGCGGCAGACGGTCGCCGAGCAGGACGCCGAATACGGCCCCAAGCTGCACGACCGCGACCCCGACCTGTGCTGCGCGCTGCGCAAGGTGAAGCCGCTGGAGGAGGGCCTGAAGGGCTACCAGGCCTGGGCCACCGGGCTGCGCCGCGACGAGTCCGAGACCCGGGCGAACACGCCGGTCGTCGGCTGGGACGAGAAGCGGGGCAAGGTGAAGATCTCGCCCATCGCCAAGTGGTCACAGGAAGATGTGCAAACGTACGTCGCCGAGCACGGTGTCCTCACCAACCCGCTGCTGATGGACGGCTATGCCTCCGTGGGCTGCGCGCCCTGCACCCGTCGCGTGCTGGAGGGCGAGGACGCCCGAGCCGGACGCTGGGCGGGCCGCTCCAAGACCGAGTGCGGCCTGCACGGCTGACATGACGAACACCACCGGAACATCGAGAAACAGGGAGATCCACGTGACGACCGGAGCCACCGTCTGGCTCACGGGGCTGCCCAGCGCCGGCAAGACCACCATCGCCCACGAGCTGGCCGGGCGGCTGCGCGAGGAGGGCAGGCGCGTCGAGCTCCTCGACGGCGACGAGATCCGCGAGTTCCTCTCGCGCGGCCTCGGCTTCAACCGCGAGGACCGGCACACCAACGTGCAGCGCATCGGCTTCGTCGCCGAGCTGCTCGCCCGCAACGGCGTGACGGCGCTGGTCCCGGTGATCGCCCCGTACGCGGACAGCCGGGACGCGGTGCGCGAGCGCCACGAGGCGAACGGCACGGCGTACGTGGAGGTGCACGTGGCCACCCCGGTCGAGGTGTGCTCGGTGCGCGATGTGAAGGGCCTGTACGCCAAGCAGGCCGCGGGCGAGCTGACGGGGCTCACCGGGGTCGACGACCCGTACGAGGAGCCCGTCAAGCCCGACCTGCGCATCGAGTCGCAGGACCAGACCGTCCAGGAGTCCGCCGCGGCGGTCCACGCCCTGCTCACCGAAAGGGGACTGGCATGACGACGACCGCCGCAGCGGTGGAGGAGGGTACGGCGGGCCCGTACACCCTCTCCCACCTCGACGCACTCGAATCGGAAGCCGTGCACATCTTCCGCGAGGTGGCGGGCGAGTTCGAGCGGCCGGTGATCCTGTTCTCCGGCGGCAAGGACTCCATCGTCATGCTGCACCTGGCGCTGAAGGCGTTCGCCCCGGCGGCGGTGCCGTTCTCGCTGCTGCACGTGGACACCGGGCACAACTTCCCCGAGGTCCTGGACTACCGCGACCGGGCGGTTCAGCGGCACGGGCTGCGGCTGCACGTCGCCTCCGTGCAGGACTACATCGACCGGGGGGTGCTCAAGGAGCGCCCGGACGGCACCCGCAACCCGCTGCAGACGCTGCCGCTGACCGAGAAGATCCAGGCGCAGAAGTTCGACGCCGTCTTCGGCGGCGGGCGCCGCGACGAGGAGAAAGCCCGGGCGAAGGAGCGGGTGTTCTCCCTGCGCGACGAGTTCTCCCAGTGGGACCCGCGCCGCCAGCGCCCCGAGCTGTGGAACCTCTACAACGGCCGGCACGCCCCCGGTGAGCACGTGCGGGTCTTCCCGCTGTCGAACTGGACCGAGCTGGATGTGTGGCAGTACATCGCCCGCGAGGGCATCGAGCTGCCGGCGATCTACTACGCGCACGAGCGTGAGGTCTTCGCCCGCTCCGGGATGTGGCTGACCGCCGGTGAGTGGGGCGGCCCGAAGGAGGGCGAGACGGTGGAGAAGCGGCGGGTGCGCTACCGCACCGTCGGTGACATGTCGTGCACCGGCGCCGTCGACTCCGACGCCGACAGCATCGAGAAGGTGATCGCCGAGATCGCCGCGTCCCGGCTCACCGAACGGGGTGCCACGCGGGCCGACGACAAGATGTCCGAGGCCGCGATGGAAGACCGCAAGCGCGAGGGGTACTTCTAGCCATGACCAGCACCACCGAACCCGTAGAGCCTCTGTCGGTCGAGGAGCTGTCGGAGACCACCCTGCTGCGGTTCGCCACCGCCGGGTCCGTCGACGACGGCAAGTCCACCCTGGTGGGCCGCCTCCTGCACGACTCCAAGTCGGTCCTCGTCGACCAGCTGGAAGCCGTCGAGCGCGCCTCCGCGAGCCGCGGCCAGGAGGCCCCGGACCTGGCGCTGCTCACCGACGGTCTGCGTGCCGAGCGCGAGCAGGGCATCACGATCGACGTGGCCTACCGCTACTTCGCCACCCCGCGCCGCCGGTTCATCCTGGCCGACACCCCGGGGCACGTGCAGTACACCCGGAACATGGTCACCGGAGCCTCCACGGCCGAGCTGACGGTGATCCTGGTCGACGCCCGCAACGGGGTGGTCGAGCAGACCCGCCGGCACGCCGCGATCGCCGCGCTGCTGCGCGTCCCGCACGTCGTCCTGGCCGTCAACAAGATGGACCTGGTCGACTACCGGGAGCCGGTGTTCGCCGCGATCGCCGAGGAGTTCACGGCGTACGCGACCGAGCTGGGCGTCCCGGAGGTCACCGCGATCCCGATCTCCGCACTCGCCGGTGACAACGTGGTGGAGCCGTCGGCGGTCATGGACTGGTACGGCGGCCCGACGGTGCTGGAGCACCTGGAGACGGTGCCGGTCAGCCACGACCTGGCACACTGCCACGCCCGGCTGCCCGTGCAGTACGTGATCCGGCCGCAGACCACCGAGCACCGCGACTACCGCGGCTACGCGGGCCAGATCGCCGCGGGGACCTTCCGCGTCGGCGACGAGGTGACCGTCCTGCCCTCGGGCCGCACCTCGAAGGTGTCCGGCATCGACCTGCTGGGCGAGCCGGTCGACGCGGCCTGGACTCCGCAGTCGGTGACGCTGCTGCTCCAGGACGACATCGACGTCTCGCGCGGCGACCTGATCGTGCCCAGCAAGGACGCCCCGGCCACCACCCAGGACGTCGAGGCCACCGTCTGCCACGTCGCCGACGCCCCGCTCACCGTCGGCCACCGGGTCCTGCTCAAACACGGCACCCGCACCGTCAAGGCGATCGTCAAGGACATTCCGGCCAGGCTCACCCTGGACGACCTGTCCCTGCACCCGCACCCCGGGCAGCTGGTCGCCAACGACATCGGCCGGGTCAAGATCCGCACCGCCGAGCCGCTGCCCGCCGACTCCTACGCCGACTCCCGCCGCACCGGCTCCTTCATCCTGATCGACCCGAGCGACGGCACGACGCTGACCGCGGGCATGGCCGGCGAGTCCTTCGCCGCGCCCGAGCCGGTCAAGGACGAGGCCGACGACAACGGGTGGGACTTCTGAGCATGGGCTCCGCCGACTTCTACTCCACGTTCGCGAAGGAGGGCGGCCGCGTCGGCAGCGGCGCCCTCGGCAGCGGGCAGGGCGGCGTCGGGCGATGTGGACGGTGACGTACGCGCACCGCTCGCGCGCCCTCACCCCCCACCGCCGTAGACGAAAACCCGCCGATCTCCCGGCCACGACCTGACGGAACGTGACCGCCGGGCCAACGAGAGGAACACCTCCCGTGCCTGCCACCAAGCCCCTGCGCCGCACCCTGGCGGCCCTCGCCGCCCTGCCGCTGCTGGTCCTCGCCGGCTGCGGGTACGGCTCCCAGGCCAAGGACGACGGGGGCGTGGAGATCGCCGCCGGAGCCGAGAAGATCGACGGTCTCGACTCCGTCCGGATCGGCTACTTCGGGAACGTCACCCACGCCACCGCCCTGGTCGGCAAGCAGAAGGGCCTCTTCCAGAAGGAGCTGGGCGCCACCGAGGCCAAGTACGCGGTCTTCAACGCGGGTCCGTCCGAGATCGAGGCGCTGAACTCCGGCTCGATCGACATCGGCTGGATAGGACCGTCCCCGGCGATCAACGGGTACGCCAAATCGGACGGCAAGAACCTGCGGATCATCGGCGGTTCGGCCTCCGGCGGCGTGAAGCTGGTGGTGAACCCCGAGAAGATCAAGTCGCTGAAGGACGTCAAGGGCAAGCGCATCGCGACCCCGCAGCTCGGCAACACGCAGGACGTCGCCTTCCTCAACTGGGTGGCCGAGCAGGGCTGGAAGGTCGACGCGCAGAGCGGCAAGGGCGATGTCACGGTCGTCCGCAGCGACAACAAGGTCACCCCGGACGCCTACAAGGCCGGTTCCGTCGACGGCGCGTGGGTGCCCGAGCCGACGGCCTCCCGGCTGGTCGCCGAGGGCGGCAAGGTGCTGCTGGACGAGTCGACGCTGTGGCCGGACGACAAGTTCGTGATCACGAACATCATCGTGTCCCAGAAGTTCCTCAAGGAGCACCCGAAGGCCGTCGAGGCGGTGCTGAGGGCCTCGGTCGACACCAACGAGTGGATCCGGGCCAACCCCGACAAGGCCAAGGCCGCCGCGAACGAGCAGCTGGAGGAGGACACCGGCAAGGCCCTGCCCGCCGACGTCCTGGACCCGGCGTGGAAGTCGATCCGGCTGACCGACGACCCGCTGGCCGCCACCCTCGAAGCCCAGGCCGACCACGCCGTCGAGGCGGGCCTGCTGGAACAGCCCGACCTGAACGGCATCTACGACCTCACGCTGCTCAACAAGGTCCTGAAGGCCAAGGGCGAGCCCGCCGTCGACGACGCCGGACTCGGCGCCCAGTAAGCCCGGAACCCGACCATCCCCAGGAGGTGACGACCATGGCCACGACCACCACCCTCGCCAAGGCCGACGAGGGCACCGCGACGGTCACGCACGCCGCCCGGATCGAGCACGTCTCGAAGTCCTTCGCCGGCCCCGCCGGGCAGCAGCTCGTGCTGGACGACATCACCCTCGACGTCGCGCCCGGCGAGTTCGTCACCCTCCTCGGGGCCTCCGGCTGCGGCAAGTCCACACTGCTCAACCTGGTCGCCGGGCTCGACGAACCCAGCGCCGGCGCGATCACCACGGACGGACGGCCGGCCCTGATGTTCCAGGAGCACGCCCTCTTCCCCTGGCTCACCGCCGGCAAGAACATCGAACTCGCCCTGAAACTGCGCGGCGTACCCAAGTCCGAACGCCGCGACAGGGCGGAGGAGCTGCTCGAACTCGTCCGCCTCAAGGGCGCGCACGGCAAACGCGTGCACGAGCTGTCCGGCGGCATGCGCCAGCGGGTCGCGATGGCCCGGGCGCTGGCCCAGGAGAGCAATCTGCTGCTGATGGACGAACCGTTCGCGGCACTGGACGCCATCACCCGCGACGTCCTGCACGACGAACTGACCCGGATCTGGCGCGAGACGCGGCTGTCCGTCCTGTTCGTCACGCACAACGTCCGCGAGGCCGTCCGCCTCGCCGAGCGCGTCGTGCTCCTGTCCTCGCGTCCCGGACGGGTGGCGCGCGAGTGGACGGTCGGCATCCCGCACCCGCGCCGCATCGAGGACACCGAGGTCGCGGAACTGTCCGTCGAGATCACCGAAGAACTCCGGGGAGAGATCCGCCGCCATGGCCAGCACTGACACCACCCCGCCCGCCAAGGACGCGGGCGACCTCGCCGGGCTGGAGGCGGGCCTCGACGCCCTGGAGACCCAGCACAAGAGCCGCACACCCTTCCACCGGACGCTCACGCAGAAGGTCCTGCCGCCGGTCGTGGCCGTACTGCTGGTCCTGGCCGTGTGGCAGGCGCTGGTCTCCTTCGAGATCGTCGACGACCCGACCAAGCTGCCCGCCCCGTCCGACGTGTGGGACGTCGTCCACCAGGCGTGGCTCCAGGGCGAACTGCTCGGCTACATCTGGACCAGCGTCTCGCGCGGCCTGTCCGGCTTCCTGCTGGCCCTGCTCATCGGCACCCCGCTGGGACTGCTCGTCGCCCGCGTGAAGTTCGTCCGCGCGGCGATCGGCCCGATCCTCTCCGGCCTCCAGTCCCTGCCGTCGGTGGCCTGGGTGCCGCCCGCCGTGATCTGGCTCGGCCTGAACAACTCGATGATGTACGCCGTCATCCTGCTCGGCGCGGTGCCGTCCATCGCCAACGGTCTGGTGTCGGGCGTCGACCAGGTGTCGCCGATCTTCCTGCGCGCGGGCCGCACGCTCGGCGCGACGGGTCTGAAGGGCACCTGGCACATCGTGCTGCCCGCCGCGCTGCCCGGCTACGTCGCCGGCCTGAAGCAGGGCTGGGCGTTCTCCTGGCGCTCGCTGATGGCCGCCGAAATCATCGCGTCGTTCCCCGATCTCGGTGTGGGCCTCGGCCAGCTCCTGGAGAACGGCCGCAACGCCAGCGACATGGCCATGGTCTTCGAGGCCATCCTGCTCATCCTGATCGTCGGTATCGCCATCGACCTGCTGATCTTCAGTCCGCTGGAGCGGTGGGTGCTGCGCAGCCGCGGCCTGATGGTGAGGAGCTGAAGCCGTCATGTCCGCGCCGGTCCTCCTGGTCATCGCCCACGGCAGCCGCGACCCGCGGCACGCCGCCACCGTGCACGCCCTCGTACGCCGGGTCAGGTCGCTGCGCCCGGACGTACGGGTGGAGACGGGCTTCCTGGACTTCAACGTCCCGTCGGTGCAGGGCGTGCTGGAGTCCCTGGAGACGGAGGGCGTGCGGGACGTCGTGGCCCTCCCGCTCCTGCTGACCCGCGCCTTCCACGCGAAGGCCGACATCCCGGCGGTCCTGGCGGACGCACCACCGCGGCTGCGCATCCGTCAGGCGGAGGTACTCGGCCCCTCCCCGCTGCTGCTGTCGGCGCTGGAACGGCGCCTGTACGAGGCGGGCCTCACCCCCGCCGACAAGTCCTCGACCGGGGTCGTGCTGGCCTCGGCGGGGTCCTCCGACCCGGAGGCGATCGCAGTGATCGCTGAAATCGCGCGGGAGTGGCGGCACACCGGTTGGTGCGCCGTGCGGCCTGCGTTCGCCTCCGCATCCCTTCCCCGCACCGAGGACGCGGTCCGGGAGCTGCGCGAGCTGGGCTGCGCCCGTGTGGCCGTCGCCCCCTACGTCCTGGCCCCCGGCTTCCTGCCGGACCGCATCGCTCGGGGCGCGGTCGGGGCGGACGTACTGGCAGACGTCCTCGGCCCCTCGCCGGAGGTGGCGCGGGTGCTGCTGGAGCGGTACGAGGCGGCGCGGGTGCCGGTGCTGGCGGCAGTGGGGGCCTGAGGTTTCACCCGCCCCCTTCAGGCACCGGTCAGCTCGACCAGCTTGGTGACGGTGTTCCAGTTGCGGGTGGTGGCGATCAGGCCCTTGTTCACGCGGGGCCTGGCCAGGGCTTCGGCGAGCTTGGAGCGGCCGAGGCCGTCCGGCGCGTACAGGTACAGGGCCCGGTCGCCGAGGCGGAACTCCTCGGGCAGGAAGGCGGGCCGGTCGATCGACGCGAAGCGCTGCTCGTCGACCGGCGCGGAGAAGTACGTGACGTGGAGCTGCTTGGGCTCCAGCTCGGCGGACGGGAAAGGGCACGCCTCGGCGACCGTCCGGAGGTAGGCGTGGTCGCGGACGATGACGTGCACCGGGAAGCCGAAGCGCTTCTCGATCGCCTGCGCCAACTCGGCGGCCAGCGTCTCCTCGTCGCCGTGGCCGGACGCGAACACGGCCTGTCCGCTCTGGAGATGGGTGCGTACGGAGCCGTATCCGAGCTCCTCCAGGAGTGCGCGCAGGTCGGCCATCGGGAGCCTCTTCGCGCCGCCCACGTTGATCCCGCGCAGCAGCGCCGCGTACCTCGTCGTCATGCGCACACCATAGAACGGCCGTCGTGCCCCGTGGGGGGTGGGCACGACGGCCGGGTCCGCGCGCCAGGCGGACATGCGCGCCACTCTCGCCGATGCCGTGTGCGCGGTTCAACCACCACGCACACCTGTGACTTGTTCAACAACCCTGCGGATGGGCGCCGGTGGGCCGCCGAACCCTGCCCCGCGCCCCCGGGAAGAGCAGATAGAAGTAGGGGCCTGCATCCTTCAGCGGTGAGAACGGTGGTATGGGAGGGGCAAGTCCGTCATGGGGAATGGCGACTTACGGGTACGGGGCATCACCGCCCGAGCCTGCGGCTGGAGCGCCCGGCACCGATGGGCTGCCGTATCCGGGGCGTGCTGCTGCCGGCGTGATGGCGCTGCTGGGCGAGCGCAACCCGTACCTGCCGACGTGGCTGCACCGGCTGCCGGACCTCACCCCCGACGAGTCCCCAGGCGGTCGCCGAGGTGCCCACCCCGGACGACCGGGGCGGGCGGAGCGAGCGGGTCAGGTCTGAGCGGTCCGGAACCGGGACGGTGGGCCCGTCGGTTCTCGGGGAACCGACGGGCCCTCTCGCGTCCGGGTGCGGTCAGGCCCTCGCCGCCGCCAGTTCGGCCTCGATCAGGTCGGCGGCCCTCCGGGTGCCGCCCTCCTGCGCCATCTGGGCCTGGATCTCCTTCAGGCGCCCGGCCACCTCGGGGTCGTCGACCAGGGCGAGGGCGGCGGTGCGCAGGGCCTCGGCGGTGGCCTCCTCGGTGGGCAGGTACCGGGCGACGCCGAGCCCCTGGAGCATGTCCGCGTTGCCGAACTGGTCCGCTGCCTGCGGCACGGCGATCATCGGTGTGGCGGTGGCCAGGCCCTCCTGACTGCCGCCGGCGCCCGCGTGGGTGACGAACAGGTCGGCCTGCTGAAGCACCGACAACTGCGGCACCCAGGAACGCACTTCCACGTTCTCCGGTACGTCGCCCAGCTCCGCCGCGTCGACGTGCCTGCCGATCTGGAGCACCACGTGCCAGCCGGGCTGCCCGGCGAAGGCCGCGACGCACTCCCGGTAGAAGGCCGGCTGCTTGGTGAAGGCGGAACCGAGGGAGACGAGGACGACCTTCTCGGCGCCCTCCGGACGCTGCCACTCCCCCTCGGCGGCGCGGTCACCCTGGCAGGCGCCGACGAACGTGCAGGTCTTCTCGTCGACGCGGTCGGCGTTGGGCTGGAGCGCCTTCGGGATCAGCACCAGGGAGCGTGCGGGGCGGCCGACGAAAGGGTCCGGGTGCATCGTGATCCCGTTCTCCTCCAGCCAGGCGTGGAAGCGGGCGTAGTACGCCCGGCCGCGCTCGGTCTTCAGCGGCTCCTCCCACATCGGCTCGCCGACCTCCTTCTCGTACCCCTCCCAGGCGACCAAGCACGGCGAGAGGGATACCACGGGCACGCCCCAGCGGTGGCCGAGGACCCGGGCCGGGTAGGAGGCGATGTCGTGCAGGATCAGGTCCGGCTCGTCGCCCTCGTACGCCTCGACGAGCTGCGGGAGCGCCTGGATCGCGTCGTCGAGGAACGGCTCGACGTTGTCCAGCAGCGTGGTCCCCCACGCCTCGGGGTCGGCGTCGGGGCCGGGCAGCGTGCTGTTCCACGGCTTGATCTCGGCGCCCGCCTCGGCGACCTTCTCCGCGAAGAGCGGCGGGACGGCGTACGTCACCCGGTGTCCGCGTGCGACGAGTTCGCGGATCACCTCCAGGCTGGGGTTCACGTGGCCGTGCGCGGCGATGGAGAACATGGCGATGTGTGCGGGACTGGTCATCTTGCGAGAGTAGGCGAGACGAGACGTCTCGTGCAACCGTTTCCGTTCGCGGTCCGTCAGCGCTGGTAGCGGGCGAGCACCAGGTTGCCGTCCTCCTCCAGCCGCTCGTGCAGCTCCTCCATGCCGATCGCTCCGCTGTAGTACTCCTGGAGCGCGGGGGTGGCCACCTTGTCCTTCCACTCGGGATAGCCCCGCACGGACTGCGCGGGCGCCGAACGCAGGTGTTCGGCGAGGGCGGTGCCGGTGGCCCAGCCGTGCTCGGGGGTGCGCAGGGCGGGATGCTCCAGGGCCCGGGTGCCGGTGGGCAGCATCCAGTCGCCGAGGGCGAGGCGCACCATGTTGTCCGGCTGGAGGAGGAAGTCGACGAAGGCGGCGGCCTCCTCCTTGTGGCGGCTGTCCTCGGCGATGGACAGGGTCTGCGGGCTGACGCCCTGGGTGAGTCCGTCGGCTCCCGCCGGGGCGGGCAGCACCTGCCAGTCGAAGCCGTCGGGCGCCTGCTGCTCGATCTGCTGGCGGTAGGCGAAGCCGAGCGGCACCATCGCGTACTTGCCCGCGAAGAACCCGGGCAGGGTGTCGGAGCCGCCGCTGCCCAGGGTGGTGGCGGAGGCGCTGTGGTCGGTGTTGACCTGGTCGTGGACGGTGCGCGGCACCACTTGGTCGCCCTCCTCGAAGCGGACGGTGACCTTTCCGTCCGCGCCGCGGTGGAACAGCTGCCCGCCGGTGGACAGGGACAGGTTGAGCGTGGCGGACACGGGCTCCTTGAGCGGCCAGGCCACCCCGTGCCTCCCGTCGCCGCTGAGTCGCTTCGTCACCTGCCGGAACTCCGCCCAGGACCAGGGGTCCTCGGGCGTCGGGACACGGACGCCGGACTCCTCCAGCAGGGCGGCGTTGGCGATCAGTACGCGCGGCTCCTGGAGGAAGGGCACGCCGTAGACGCCGTCGCCGAAAGTGACCGTCTCCCAGCTGCGCTGTGGGATGTCCGACTTCAGCCGCTCGGGCAGCAGGTCGGTCAGGTCGGCGAGGTAGCCCCCGTAGGCGAAGTCCGCGAGGTCGTCGGAGGCGTCGTGGATGATGTCCGGCGCCTCGCCGCCCTCGAAGGAGGTGAGGAGCTGGTCGTGGACGCTGTCCCAGCTGCCCTGGACGTACTCGACGCGTACGTCGGGGTGGGTGGCGTTCCACTCCCGCACCAGTTCCTTGTTGGCCTGGACGGACTCCTCCTGCCAGGCCAGGGACTGGAAGCGCAGGGTGACACGGCCGTCGTCCGCTGCGTCACCGCCGCCCGAGCAGCCCGCGAGCAGCAGGGTGAGGGAGACGAGCAGGGTGGTGATCGGCGTGCGTGCCCGCATCAGCTCTTCACCGCCCCGGCGAGCATGCCGCCCGTGATCCGCCGCTGGATGAGGGCGAAGACGAGCAGCGAGGGCAGAGTGGCGAGGAAGGCCGCCGCCGCGAGCGGGCCGAGGTCGGCGACACCCTCGGCGCCGATGAAGTGGGTGAGGATCACCGGCAGGGTCTGTTTCTCGGGTGTCTTCAGCAGTACGAGCGCGAAGAAGAACTCGTTCCACGCGGTGATGAAGGCGAACAGCGCCGTCGCCACGATCCCCGGCGCGAGCAGCGGCGCGGTCACCGACACGAGGGTGCGCAGCCGCCCGGCGCCGTCCACGGCGGCCGCCTCCTCCAGTTCGGCCGGCACCGCGCGGACGTACCCGGCGAGCATCCACAGCGCGAACGGCAGCGACCACACCACGTACACCATCACCAGCCCGGGAACGCTGTTGATCAGCCGGAGGTTCTTCAGGACCAGGAAGAGCGGGATGATCACCAGCACGAAGGGGAAGGCCTGGCTGATCACGACCCACCCGGTGGCCGCCCGCGCGAGCCGGCCTCGGTGACGGGCCATGACGTAGGCCATCGGCGTCGCGATCAGCACGGCGATCACGGCGGCGCCGAGCGCGGCGAGCAGGGAGTTGAGGGCGGCGCGCAGCAGGGGCTGCTCGTCGAAGGCCTGCCGGAAGTTGTCGAGCGTCGGGTTCTCCGGGATCCAGGTGGGATGGAGACTGCCCAGCTCCTGCGGCGGTTTGAACGCGGTGGAGATGAGCCACAGGAAGGGGAAGGCCAGGAAGACGAGGTACGCGAGCAGCGCGGCGTACTGGCCCACGCGGGTCGTGGTCGAGGTCCTCACGCCTCGTCACCTCCCTTGAGTCCGCCCTTGAGCCGGCCGGCGAGGAAGACGGCCAGGACGATCGAGATCACGGCGACCATGACGCAGCCCATCGCCGCGGCGTAACCGAACTGCCCGTAACGGAAGGCCTCCTCGTAGGCGAAGAGCATGGGCAGCCGGGTGCGGCCGCCGGGGCCTCCGCTGGTCAGCACGTAGACCAGGGCGAAGGAGTTGAAGTTCCAGATGAGGTTGAGCGCGGTGATGGCGAGGGCGACCGGTCTGAGGGCGGGCCAGGTGACCGTGCGGAAGCGGCGCCAGGCACCGGCGCCGTCGACGGCGGCGGCCTCGTGCAGCTCGCGCGGGGTGTTCTGCAGGCCGGCGAGCAGGGCGACGGTCGTCTGGGGCATGCCGGCCCAGACGCCGACGACGATGACTGCGGGCAGGGCGGTGGCGAGGCCGCTGAGCCAGTCCCGGCCGTCGCCGAGGCCGA
This sequence comes from Streptomyces mutabilis, assembly GCF_014649815.1. Lineage (GTDB taxonomy): Bacteria > Actinomycetota > Actinomycetes > Streptomycetales > Streptomycetaceae > Streptomyces > Streptomyces mutabilis. Next base: position 361,353 of record NZ_BMTT01000004.1, read on the forward strand.
GGTCGCGCAGCGTCTCGTTGAGGATGCCCGCGTCCGGGTTGTAGACCAGACGCCACATGATGCCGACGACGACCTCGGGCATCGCCCAGGGAATGATCGCCAGGGCACGGGCCAGCCATCGCATGCGCAGGTTCTGGTTGAGCAGCAGGGCGAGGCCGAGCGCGAGCAGGAACTGCGGCACCGTCACCCCGACGGCCCACAGCAGCCCGATGCGGAACGACTCCCAGAACAGGGTGTCGTGCAGCAGGTCCTGGAAGTTCAGCGAGCCGATCCACTGCGTGGGCTCGGTCCGGCCGGACTGGGCGTCGGTGAACGCGAGCAGGATGCCGTAGAGCAGCGGTACGACGCTGAGCAGCAGGATGGGGACCAGCGCGGGCAGCACCAGGAACCAGGCGCCGTGGTCCGGGCCGCGTCGCGACCGGTCCCGGTCGGGCGCACCGCGCGCCGGTCTCCTCGACTCGGTCACCGATGTCACGTAATCAGCCCCTTTGCGCGGCTCGGACGGGCCTGGTCATGGTCGTGAAGGCGCCGTGCCCCGTCAAGAGCCCGCGCACACGCTCCCACCTGTGCGAATGCGACACTGACGGACGGATGGCGGGAACCAGGCGGACACGGAGGCGGGAAGCGATGGACGAGGCACGGGCGCGGGAGGTGCTGGCCGAGGCGGATGTGCTGCCCGGTCCGGCGCGGGAGGCGCGACTGCTCGCCCTCGGCGAGAACGCGGTGTTCGCCGCGGGTGGCCTGGCGGTCAAGGTGGGCCGGGACGCGGAACTCCTCGACCGGGCCCGCCGGGAACTGGCCGTCGCGGTATGGCTGGAAGAGGCCGGTGTGCCGGCGGTGCGGGCGGCCGACCCGACGGCGCTGGTCGTCGACGGGCACCCGGTGACCGTGTGGCGGCGGCTGCCCGACCCGGTGCGGCCCGCCGAGCCGCGGGACGTGGCCGTGCTGCTCCGGCTGGTGCACGGACTGCCCTCCCCCTCCTTCGGGCTGCCGCCCCGCGAACTGCTGGGCGGGGTGGAACGCTGGCTGCGGCTAGCGGGCGACGTGATCGACCCGGCGGACGCCGCCTTCCTGCGCGAGCGGCGGGACGGCTTCGCGTCGGCGGCCGCCGCGCTCACCCCGCGTCTGACGCCGGGCCCGATCCACGGGGACGCGCTGCCCCGCAACGTGCACGTCGGTCCCGACGGTCCGGTCCTGGTCGACCTGGAGACCTTCTCCACCGACCTGCGCGAGCACGACCTTGTGGTGCTCGCGCTCAGCCGGGACCGCTACGGGCTGCCCGCCGAGGCCTACGACGCCTTCACCGCGGCGTACGGCTGGGATGTACGCGAGTGGGACGGCTGCGCGGTGCTGCGCGGCGCCCGGGAGACGGCCAGCTGCGCGTGGGTGGCGCAGCACGCGCCCAGCAACCCCAAGGCGCTGGCGGAATTCGAACGCCGGGTGGCGTCGCTGCGCGACGGTGATCCGACGGTGCGGTGGTACCCCTTCTGAGCTGGCGCGGGGACGCGGTGCCGGGTCAGACCCGCTCGTCGGCCGGCTCGCGCACCGGCCATCTCCCGTCCACGACGGCCGTGGCGTCGCCCTTGCGGCGCAGGAAGCTCTGGAAGTCCGCCGCCCTCTCGGCGTACCACTCGACCTGCCGGTGGTGCAGGTCCGCCGGGCCGAGGGACGCCACCTTGGGGTGGCGGCCGGCTATCGCGCAGGCCAGCCGGGCGGCGGCGAGGGCGTCGGCGGTGGCGTCGTGGGCGGCGTCGAGCGGGACGCCGTACTCCCTGCAGACCGCTTCGAGGTTGCGCTTGCCGCGGCGGTAGCGGTCGACGGAGCGGTCGATCGTGTAGGGGTCGATGACGGGTGCCGGATCGAGGCCCCCCAGGCGGTCGCGCAGGGACGGCAGGCCGTGGCGCCGCAGCTCGGCGGAGAGCAGGGTGAGGTCGAAGGCCGCGTTGTAGGCGACGACCGGGACGCCCGTCCTCCAGTATGACGCGAGCACGCCGGCGATGGCGTCGGCGACCTGGTCGGCGGGGCGCCCCTCGGCGGTGGCCCGCTCGTTGCTGATGCCGTGGACCGCCACCGCGTCCGGCGGGATCTCCACACCGGGGTCGGCCAGCCACTCGCGGCGCCCCAGCGGCTCTCCGCCCTTGACCTCGATCACGGCCCCCGTGACGATGCGCGCCTCGCGCGGATCGGTGCCCGTCGTCTCCAGGTCGAAGCCGATCAGCAGCTCCCGGTGCCAGCCCATGGGCGGTCCCCCTTCTTGGTGGTGCGTTCCCCCAGTGGCCTCCACCCTCGCACGGGCCACTGACAATCAGAGGATCGCCTTCCGCTTGCCCCGCCGACGAGCCTCGGAGGGCCGCGTTCACGAGACCGGCCGCGAGTCCGCCCACATCAGCTCGAACTCCTCACGGTAGGTGGGGAAAAGTCCACCTTCGTCCGTCTGGTCCGACTTCACGACCCTGCCGCCGTTGCGGCCGTTGCGCAGCACGAGCACCGGAGCCTCCATCCCGCGCGTGCGGCGCAGGTAGGACTGGACGACCGCGATGCCGTCGGCGCCGTCGCCGTCGACGAGGTAGGCCGTGAAGCGGGGCGTCTCGTCGAAGACCTGGATCTCGAACGCGCCGGGGTCGCGCAGTCGGGCGCGCACCCGGCGCATGTGCAGGATGTTCATCTCCACGGCACGGCTCAGCTCGCCCCGCTTGATGCCGAGTTCGCGCTCGCGGCGCTTGATGGCGCTGGAGGCGGGGTTCAGGAAGAGCAGCCGCACCCGGCCGCCGGCCTCGGCCAGCCGGAGCAGGCGGCGGCCGGAGAAGTTCTGCACGAGCAGGTTGAGGCCGATGCCGAGGGCGTCCACGCGCCGCGCGCTGCCGAAGAGGTCCTCGGCCGGGAACTGGCGCAGCAGCCGCACCCGGTCCGAGTGCACGGCGACCACGTCGGCGTACCGGTCGCCGACCAGGTCCTCCACCGCGTCCACCGGCAGGCGGCGCGTGGACGGCACGTCACTGCCCGCGCCGAGGACCTCCAGCAGCCGCGCCGCCGCCCGCTCGGCCTGGTTCAGGACCGCCTCGGACAGTGCCCGGTTGCGGGAGACGACGTTGCGGGTGACCTCCAGCTCGTCCAGGGCGAGTTCCACCTCGCGCCGCTCGTCCACGTACGGCTCGAAGCAGGGCCAGTGCTGGACCATCAGCTCGCGCAGCTGCGGCAGGGTGAGGAAGCTGAGGACGTTGTCGTCGGCCGGGTCGAGCAGGTAGCCCTTGCGGCGGCTTACCTCGCGGACGGCGACGGCGCGCTGCACCCACTCCTGACCGGCGGGTCCGGCGGCGGCGACCACCCAGTCGTCGCCGTGGACGGGCTCGTAGACCGGACGCAGGACGGCGGCCACGACCGCCCGCAGCCGCTGCTCGACGAGGTTGAGCCAGATGTACGCCCGGCCGGCGCGCTGCGCCCGCGTGCGCACCTCGTGCCAGGCCTCGGCGTCCCACTCCAGTTCCGGGCCGATCGCGCCCGCGTTCATCGGCCGCGCCAGGGACACCGCACCGGGCGGGACGTCCGTGGAGCTCCCCTCCCGGCCTTCGTCACCAGGGGGTAGCTCCAGCCCTCCCGAGCCCACCCGCGCACCGCCTTCCGCTCCCTCGGAGCACTCCGGGTCAGACCCCGTCCCAACGATCAAGGAAGGGTACTCCGCGAGGGGTCCGCGGTGCAGCCCGATGGGCGGGCCGGTTTTCCCAAACCCGCTGCACCGCAAGCGTGTTCCGCCCGCCCCGGGGCCGCGGAGTGAGCGGATTCATAGCGGTGACGTGGCCGGGTACGGGGAAGGATGCCTCGGGCCCGCTCCGAGGCGCACACCGCGCGGAACACCGAGGAGAACGCCGAGGGGTGGGTAGGAGGACGTACGTGCTAGGTGGTCGCCTCACTTTCGGGGAGACTTCCGCAGGACTCGGAGCCAAGGCGTCCGCACCGGCGCCCCACACCTGAAAGAGTCGTGTCCATGCAGGTCTGGCCTGGAGAGGCATATCCACTCGGTGCCACGTACGACGGCGCCGGCACGAATTTCGCGGTCTTCACGGAGGCCGCCGACCGAGTAGAGCTGTGTCTGCTGCACGACGACGGCTCGGAGACCGCTGTCGAACTGCGGGAGAGCGACGCGTTCGTACGGCACGCGTACGTGCCGGGCGTGATGCCGGGGCAGCGGTACGGCTACCGCGTGCACGGCCCGTACGCCCCGGAGCGCGGGCTGCGCTGCAACAGCGCCAAGCTGCTCCTCGACCCGTACGCACGTGCGATCAGCGGCGCCGTCCAGTGGGGCGAGGAGGTGTACGGCTACCACTTCGGCGACCCCGAACGGCGCAACGACCTGGACTCCGCGCCGCACACCATGACGTCGGTCGTGGTCAACCCGTACTTCGACTGGGGCGACGACCGGCGCCCCCGGACGGAGTACCACCACACGGTGATCTACGAGGCCCACGTGAAGGGCCTCACCATGCGTCACCCCGGCCTCCCCGAGGAACTGCGCGGCACCTACGCGGCCCTGGCGCACCCGGCACTGATCGAACACCTGACCGAGTTGGGGGTGACCGCGCTGGAACTGATGCCCGTGCACCAGTTCGTCAACGACCACCGCCTGGTCGACATGGGCCTGAACAACTACTGGGGCTACAACACCATCGGCTTCTTCGCCCCGCACAACGCGTACGCCTCGTGGGGCGACCGCGGACAGCAGGTGCTGGAGTTCAAGTCGGCGGTCAAGGCGCTGCACGAAGCCGGGATCGAGGTGATCCTCGACGTGGTCTACAACCACACCGCCGAGGGCAACCACCTGGGCCCCACGCTCTCCCTCAAGGGCCTCGACAACCCGTCCTACTACCGGCTGACCGACGACCCGCGCTACTACATGGACACCACGGGCACCGGGAACTCCCTGCTCATGCGGTCCCCGCACGTGCTTCAAATGATCATGGACTCGCTGCGGTACTGGGTCACCGAGATGCACGTCGACGGCTTCCGCTTCGACCTGGCCGCCACCCTGGCCCGGCAGTTCCACGAGGTGGACCGGCTGTCGTCGTTCTTCGACCTGGTGCAGCAGGACCCCGTGGTCTCGCAGGTGAAGCTGATCGCCGAGCCGTGGGACGTGGGCGAGGGCGGCTACCAGGTGGGCAACTTCCCGCCGCTGTGGACCGAGTGGAACGGCAAGTACCGCGACACGGTGCGCGACCTGTGGCGCGGCGAGCCGCGCACGCTGGCGGAGTTCGCGTCCCGGCTGACCGGCTCCTCCGACCTCTACCAGGACGACGGCCGCCGCCCGCTGGCCTCGATCAACTTCGTGACCTGCCACGACGGCTTCACCCTGCACGACATGGTGTCGTACAACGAGAAGCGCAACCACGCCAACGGGGAGGACAACCGCGACGGCGAGAGCCACAACCGGTCGTGGAACTGCGGCGCCGAGGGCGACACCGACGACCCGGCGGTGCTGGAGCTGCGGGCCCGGCAGATGCGCAACTTCATCGCCACCCTGCTGCTCTCCCAGGGTGTGCCCATGATCAGCCACGGTGACGAGTTCGCCCGCACTCAGAAGGGCAACAACAACGCCTACTGTCAGGACAACGAGCTGGCGTGGGTGGAGTGGCCCGAGGGCGACCACGACCTGCTGCGGTTCACCCGCGCGATGGTGTGGCTGCGCAAGGACCACCCCGTCTTCCGCAGGCGGCGCTTCTTCCACGGCCGGCCCGTGGAGGGCACCCACGACGAGCTGTCGGACATCGCGTGGTTCACGCCGGAGGGGAGCGAGATGACCCAGCGGGACTGGAACTCGGCGCGGGCGTCGGCGCTCACCGTGTTCCTGAACGGCAACGCGATCTCCGAGCCGGGCGCGCGCGGGGAACGCATCGCCGACGACTCCTTCCTGCTGATGTTCAACGCCTCGCCCAAGTCGCTGGACTTCGTGGTGCCGGTCGACCACGGCCGGCAGTGGGAAGTGGTGGTCGACACCTCCCGGTCGGAGGGGGTGCCCTCGGACACGGGCCCGAAGGTGCAGGCCGGGGACCGGCTGACCCTGGTGGACCGGAGCCTGACGGTGCTGCGGCGGCCCGTCTAGACGGCGTACGGGGCAGGGGCGGGCGCGGGTGAGTGCGGGCGGGGTACCGGCGTGTCCCCTCCCGGGCCCGCCCTGCACCCGTGCAGGGGGCCGATGACACGAAAGGCGGCGAGGCGGGTACGTAGGTCTGCATGACGCCTGAGCGACCCGACCCGGTGCTGTCCCCCGCTTCCCCGGCCCCCACGGCCACCTACCGGCTGCAACTGCAGCCCGCGTTCCCCTTCGCGGCCGCGGCGGCGGCCGTGCCGTACCTCGCCTCGCTCGGGGTGTCGCACCTGCACCTGTCCCCCGTCCTGGAGGCGGTGCCGGGCTCGCTACACGGCTACGACGTCGTGGACCACGCGCGCGTGCGCGGGGAGCTGGGCGGTGAGGAGGGGCTGCGGGGGCTGGCGCGCACCGCGCGGGATCACGGTCTCGGCCTGGTGGTGGACATCGTGCCGAACCACATGGCGATGTCGCCCCGTCACAACCGTGCCCTGTGGGAGGTGCTGCGCGAGGGCCCGAAGTCGCCTTTCGCTCGGTGGTTCGACATCGACTGGGAGGCGCAGGGCGGTCAGCTGCTGGTGCCGGTGCTGGGGGCGCCGGTGGGCGAGGTGCTGGACGAGCTTCGGGTCGACGGGGACGTCCTGCGCTACCACGACCACGCCTTCCCGCTGCGCGAGGGCACCGCGGACCTTCCGCTGCCGCAGCTCCTGGACGCGCAGTGGTACCGCCCGGTGTGGTGGCGGCTGGCCCGGACCGAGTTGAACTACCGACGGTTCTTCAGCATCTCGGAGCTGATCGGCGTCCGCGTGGAGGACCCGGAGGTGTTCGAGGCCACGCACGCCACCGTGCTGCGGCTGCTGCGCGAGGGCGTGGTCGACGGACTGCGGATCGACCACCCCGACGGCCTCGCCGACCCCGACACCTACCTCGCGCGGCTGCACGAGGCCAGTGGCGGCCGGTGGACGGTCGTGGAGAAGATCCTTGCGGACGGCGAGCGGCTGCCGGCCGCCTGGCCGGTCGCGGGCACCACCGGCTACGACGCCCTGCGGCACGTGGACGGGCTCTTCACGGACCCCGCGGGGTTCGGGGAACTCCTCGGCCGGTACCGCAGGTTCGCGGCACCGCAGACGGACCGGGGCGGGGACTGGGCGGCGACGGTGCGGCGGGCGGCGTACAAGGTGCTCACGCACGAGCTGGCCACCGAGATGGACCGGCTGACCCGGGTGGCCCACCGCCTGTGCGTGGCCTCGCCGGAGCCCGCGCTGCGCGACCGGGCGCCGTGGGCGCTGCGCACGGCGCTGCGGGAGCTGCTGGTGCGACTGGAGGTGTACCGGCCGTACGCGTCGGTGGACGCGGCGTCCGTCGTCACCGAGGAGGCGGCGGCCGAGGCGCGGCTCGCCTTCGCGGTGCCCGAGGAGGCCGGGGCGGTGGATGTCGTACGGGGTCTGGTGCTCGGGCGGTACGGGGACGGTCCTGAGCACGTGGAGTTCCGGACGCGGTTCGCGCAGACGGCGTCGGCGCTGCGTGCGAAGTCGGTGGAGGACACGGCGTTCTACCGGTACGTGCCGCTGCTCTCGGCGACGGAGGTGGGCGGGAACCCGGGCCGTCCCGCCCTCTCGCCGGAGGGGTTCCACGCCTACTGCGCGCGTGTGCAGCGCGACTGGCCCGCGACGGGCACGGTCGTCTCGACCCACGACACCAAGCGCAGCGCCGACGTGCGGGCCGCGCTGGCGGTGCTCACGGAGTGCCCCGAGCGGTGGGCGGACGTCCTGACGGAGGTCACCCGTGCGGGTGAGGGCGCCCCGGACGCGCAGCTGGCGTGGGCGGCCTGGCAGACGGTGTTCGGGCTGGGGCCGGCGGACGGTGAGCGCGTGCGGGAGGCGCTGCTGAAGCACGTGCGCGAGGCGGGGATGTACACCAGCTGGACGGAGCAGGAGCCGCCGTACGAGGAGGCGGTGGCCCGGTTCGTGGCGGCGGGCCCGTGCGGGGCGCCGGGCAAGCGGGTGACCGCGCTGCGCTCCGCCCTGGAGCCGCACGTCCGCGCCAACGTCCTCGGCACGGCCCTGACCCACCTGACGATGCCGGGGGTGCCGGACCTCTACCAGGGCACCGAGCGGGAGTACCTGGCCCTGGTGGACCCGGACAACCGCCGGGCCGTGGACTTCCCGTCCGCCGGCCCCGTCGAAGGCGACCGGCTCGGGAAAGCCGCGGTGACCCGGGCGGCGCTGGCGCTGCGCGCACGGCGGCCCGACGTCTTCGGTGACGCGGCGACGTACGAGGCGCTGTCCGCCGAGGGTCCGGCGGCGGCGCACTGCGTGGCCTTCGTGCGCTCGGGCGAGGTCCTGACGGCCGTGACCCGGCTGTCGCTGCGGCTGGCGGAGGCGGGTGGCTGGCAGGGGACGACCCTGCCGCTGCCGCCGGGCCGCTGGGCCGACGCACTGACACCGGGCCGGGAGTTCACCGGGCACGCGCGCGTGGCGGAGCTCTTCGCCCAGGTGCCGGTGGCGCTGCTGGAGCGGGTGGGGGCGGCGGACGGGGCCGGTAGCTGAGCGGCGGGCCGCCGGTACGGCTGCCCCCGGGGTCCGGTGTCTCCGCCGCCGGGACCGGCCAGGCGGTACGGAGCAGGTGGCCGAAGGCCTCGGCGGCGCCGGTGGGCGGGACGCGGGAGAAGACGGTCAGGGCGCGTCTCCAGGGCGGGTCGGGCGTCGGGCCACGCGGTCCTCACCGCGACCGCGCCGCCCACGGTGCGCCAGGGCGCCGTGCGGACGCCGACGCCGGAGGCGCCCATCCGCACGGCCTCCGACGTCACCTCGCACGTCCACGCCCGCCCCACGCTCCCGGAGGCGGTCGGCGAGGCGTGCCCGACCCTGGCCGCCCGGGGGCTGCACCGGCAGTGACCCGTCCCCGACCGGCCACGGGGACGCCTGTCCGCCGTACCGCTCAGTCCTGCGTGTCCCAGGCGAACACCGCCCCCGTCCGCGCCGCCATCACGCAGTCGTTGGAGAAGGTCTGCGTGTACTCCACCGGCTGTCCCCGCCACTGGCCGCGCGCCTGTGCGGTCACCGGGGCGTGGATCATCGGGCAGTGGGTCTCGCGCAGCGGGATGTCCGCGATGCGGCCGTTCGCCGCGTCCAGCTCCGCGCAGGCGCGGGCCGCGCGGGCGTGGCCCCGGGGCGGGTCGCACAGCAGCAGGGCGCCGCGGGTGGCGTCGGGCCGGTCCTTCACCGGGGCACCGGGCAGGATGCCCGGCTGGGCGTCGTCAGGGGTGACGGTGAGCAGGAGCCAGTCGCCCGCCGGTTCCCGCTCCGCGGCGGCCTGCGCCGGGGCCGCGCAGGCGAGGAGGAGCGCGGCGGCCGCCAGGAGACCGGCCCGGGCGGCGGTCGTGAGGGTGTGTGTCATTCCTGGTGCATCGGCACGGCGGCCCCCGAACCCCAGCCGGGCTCACCCGAACGGGAGCCCGCGGTGGGGCGCCGGCCGGTCAGTTCGAACGCGGCGAGGACGACCCGTGTCTGGTACTCCGTCTGACGCGCGACCGGGATCCAGCGGGCCCCGCAGCCGTCGGTGTAGTCGGCGCAGCCCTCGTCGACGAGCCGGTTCACCTCGGGCAGCACGCCCGCCGGATCGTCGCCCGTGCGCGTCACCAGCTGGTGCAGCAGGCCCGCCGTCCGCAGGGACAGGCGCCGGCCGGCCAGGCGCAGGGCGACCAGGTGGGCGGTGCTCATGGGGGGCAGTGAGCGGCCCGTCCCGTCGTCCGTCTCGGGGTCCCAGGCGTCGGCGAGCTGCGGGCAGACCAGCAGGTAGTCGTCGACCGGTGCGAGCAGGTGCGCCGCGTCCGGGACGCCGGCGAGGTGGGGCCGGACGCGGGCGAGGACGCGTCGCAGGCGCAGGGTGTCGTGCCGCAGGGTGCGGCTCACCGAGCGGAGCACCGCGTCGCGGTCGGCGGGGGGCGAGTCGTCCGCCACCGCGGCCACGCCCCACATGGGCGCCTCGACGACCGCGGTGACGGTGCCGTACCGCTGCGGGTGGCACCACGTCGAATCGACGGCGGCCTCGGTGATGGCCGCGGTGAGGTCCCCGTCGCGGGGCGGCGGGATGCGGTAGACGGCGGGGCCGAGGTCGGGCCAGTACAGGGTGTCGTAGGCGCCGAGTTCGCGGGGGATGCCGAGCCGGGCCGCGGTGTGGGCGATGCGCTGGGCGAGGCCCGGCAGGTCGTGGGTCACCTCGACGAAGCCACCGCCGACGTCCACGCCGTGCAGGGAGCAGTGGAGGAACGGCCGCAGTTCGTCCTGGAGGGCGAGCAGGGCGCGGGTCTCCGGCAGAGTCGCGTGCTCGGGGCCGTCGGGCAGCCACTCGGGCTGCTCCAGGAAGCCGGGGCGGAAGAAGTGACGGGCGTAGCGGCCCAGGGTGTACGGACCCGAAAGCCAGCCCTCGTTGCGGCGCAGACCGTCGGGGTCGGCGCACAGCAGCAGGTTCCAGGTGGCGTCGGCCCCCTCGGTGAGCCGGGGGTCGGCCAGGGCCCGCTCGGCGAGCCGCAGGACGGTGGCGCCGCCCACGGGTTCGTTGGCGTGCGGTCCGGCGACCACGAGTGTCTGACGGCTGCCGTGGCCGACGGAGAGCAGCAGCAGGGGGGTGCCCGCGCGGGAGGTCCCGACGGGGCGCAGCCGGGCGTGCCGGGGATGGCGGGCGACGAGGGCGGCGGCCCGGGCGCCCAGCTCGTCCACGGTCGGATAGCGCAGGAGGGGCGGCAGGGCACACCTCCACGATGCGGGCTGTCGGTTCACCTGGCGTGCGCGGTGTACGCACAGTCAGTCACGAGTTGGGAGGTACGTCAACACCAGAAAACGCAATGGGATTTGTCCCGCCCGCTCACTCCACCGGGACGCACGACGCCGAGTGAGGCCCAGGCCAGAGCTGGGCTCCGTGCCTCCGGCCGGCGTTCAGTTCACCGCGAGACGGAAGGCCATCCGGCCGAAGCCGATCTGGTCGCCCTCACGGACGACGGCCGCCCCGATGACCCGTCGCCCGTTGACCGTGGTGCCGTTGGTGGAACCGAGGTCACGCAGCACCCACGTGCCGCCCTGGCGGCTCAGCTCGGCGTGCACCCGGGAGACCGTCTCGTGGGTCAGCCGGAGCCCGTTCGCCGGATCGCGCCCTATGCGCAGGGGGTGCCCGGCGCCGGGGTGCGGCAGCAGCAGCTTGGGCAGCCGCTCGGCCTGCCAGGCCCTGCGCAGCCGTACGCCGAATCCGGAGACCGCCTCGACGGTGCCGAACACCAGTCGCGCCAACCGGCCCTCGGAGTGCAGGTCGGCGGTGAGCACGGCGAGCTCGTCCGGGCGGCGGGCGGCGAGCGCCAGTTCCATCCTGCGGATGAACGTGTCGTGCGAGAGGCGCCCCATCGCGACGCCGTCCCGGAGCACCTGCAGCGCCTTGTCGCGCTCCGCGTCGGACAACCGCGCGGGGTACGTGTGGAACTCGAAGGACGACGTCACGCAGGTGATTGTCGGTCAGCCGGGCCGGAGTGTCCAGAAAGCGGGAGAACGGCCGCCCGCACGCGGTGCGCCCCGGCCGGCCCGCGCGGTGCGCCACGACACCCGCCGCGCACGGGGACTTTCGGCAGCGCGGAGATCGCTTTTGCAGCACCATGGACGGGCTACATCACGGTGAGCAGACGAAGGGGAACCGTCCGTGCAGTTCGAGGTGTGGGCACCGCAGGCCGACCGGGTGACGCTCGAGTGCGACGGCGTCACGCGCGCGTTGGAGCGCGATACGGAACGGCCGGGGTGGTGGTGCGCCGAGGCCGAGGCGCAGGACGGCTCGCGGTACGGCTTCGCGGTCGACGACGGGCCGGTACTGCCGGACCCGCGCTCGCGCAGGCAGCCCGACGGGCCGGACGGGCTCAGCGCGGTCGTCGACCAGGGGGGGTACTCGTGGCGCGCCGGGTGGACCGGGCGCCCGCTGCCCGGCGCCGTCCTGTACGAGCTGCACGTGGGCACGTACACGCGCGAGGGCACGCTGGACGCCGCCGCCGCGCGGCTCGACCACCTCGCCGCGCTGGGGGTCACTCACGTCGAGCTGATGCCGCTGTGCCCCTTCCCGGGCCGGCACGGCTGGGGGTACGAGGGCGTCTCGCTGTGGGCGGTGCACGAGCCGTACGGCGGGCCCGCGGCGCTGAAACGGTTCGTCGACCGGGCCCACGAACTGGGCCTGGGCGTGGTCCTCGACGTGGTGCACAACCACCTGGGCCCCTCCGGCAACCACCTGCCCGCGTTCGGCCCGTACTTCACCGACACCCATCACACACCCTGGGGCGTCGCCGTCAACCTGGATGCCCCCGGCTCGGACGAAGTCCGCGCCTACCTGGTGGACAGCGCGCTGGCGTGGCTGCGGGACTACCGGATCGACGGCCTGCGTCTGGACGCGGTGCACGCCCTGGTCGACACGCGCGCGTGCCACTTCCTGGAGGAGCTGTCGACGGCGGTGGACGACCTCGCCGCCGACCTGGAGCGCCCGCTGTTCCTGATCGCGGAGTCCGACCTCAACGACCCGCGCATCATCACCCCGCGCGCGGAGGGCGGTTTCGGGGTGCACGCGCAGTGGAACGACGACTTCCACCACGCCCTGCACACCGCGCTGACCGGGGAGTCGCAGGGCTACTACGCCGACTTCGCGCGCGATCCGTTCGCGGCGCTCGCCAAGACCCTGACCCGGGGCTACTTCCACGACGGCACCTGGTCCAGCTTCCGGGGCCGCGGTCACGGACGCCCGCTGGACCGGAGCCGCACGGCCGCGCACCGGCTGACCGGCTACAGCCAGACTCACGACCAGGTCGGCAACCGTGCCCAGGGCGACCGCCTGGCCTCGCTGGTCTCCCCCGGCCTGGCGGCCTGCGCGGCCACGCTGACGCTGACCGCGCCGTTCACTCCGATGCTGTTCATGGGCGAGGAGTGGGCGGCGGGCACCCCGTGGCAGTTCTTCACCGACCACACCGACCCGGAGCTCGCCGAGGCGGTGCGAGTCGGCAGGCGGCGGGAGTTCGCCGCGCACGGCTGGAAGGAGGAGGACGTGCCCGACCCGCAGGACCCGGCGACCCGCGAGCGCTCCTGCCTCGACTGGTCCGAGCCGGAACGCGAGCCGCACGCCCGCGTACTGGACTGGTACCGCCGGCTGATCGCCCTGCGCGCCGAGCAGCCGGACCTGACCGACCCCGACCTCGCCGACACCAGGGTGGCGTACGACGGCGAGGCACGCTGGCTGGCCTTCCGGCGCGGTGACATCCGGGTGGTCGTCAACCTGGGCGCCGAGCCCGCGGCGATCCCGCTGGGCGGCCGGCCCGCGCGCGTGCTCGCCGCGTGGGAGCCGGTCCAGGCGCCGGCGGCGGACGGGGTGCTGCGGGTGCCGGGTGAGTCGAGCGTGGTGCTCGTACAGGAGTGACGGGAGCGACCGCCGAGCCTGCGCGGGGTGCGTTCAGGCGGGGCCGTCCCCGCCCGTGCCGTCCCCGCGCAGCTCCGTCACCCGCTCCAGCAGGATGGGCTCCCAGGCGCGGCGCAGCCGGGTCCGCAGCAGCGGCAGGGACACGCTCGCCGGTTCGGACGGCCGGCCGGCGAGGGTGTCGGCGAGGTGGACGAGGGTGTCGCAGCGGGCCAGCCACAGGCCGCGCAGGCAGGGCCGGGCGCCGTAGCCGGCGAGGGTGGCGGCGCGGACGGCGGCGGGCGAGCCGAAGCGGAGCGCGAGGGCTGCGATGTCCTCGGCGGGATCGCCGAGCACCGCGTCGGTCCAGCCGAGGACGCCGCGGACCCGGCCGTCGGCGCCGACCACGAGGTGCTCGTCGGCCAGCGCGTGGTGCACGAGGACCGCCGGCGAGCCGGGCTGGACGCCGAGTTGCGCCGACGCCTCGCGGGTGAGCCGCTCCGGCCGTGCGGGGTCGAACTCGTCGGCCTCGGCGAGGCGCCGGCCGGCCGACTCGGCGGACTGCCGCAGGGCCTCCAGCGAGCGCGGGGCGGCGCGGGGCACGCCCAGCGTCTCGGCCTGGCGGACGGGCACCTCGCGCAGTCCGGTGAGCAGCGCGGCCAGGTCCGCCTCGCCCAGGGCCGACACGTGGTGCTCCTCGGCCGACCCGCCGGGCACCTTGCCGTCCAGCGTGTAGGTCAGGCCGGGCGCCCACTCGCCGTGCGCCACGCTCGTCGGCACCGTCACGGAGACGTACTGGCGGACCAGCTCGCGCAGCCGCAGTTCGCGCCGCTGCCGCAGTGCGGTCTCGCGGTCGGTGGCCAGGCGCAGCACGTGCCGGGTGCCGACCCACCAGGTGGCGGGCTCGGCGCCCGTCGCCGCGGGCCTGACGTCGGAGGCCGCGCCCTCGCCCAGCAGGGAACGGACCAGTCGGCGGACGGTGTCCGCGGTGGGTGTCGGTGCCTGGGTCATGGTCGCGCCGTCGTCTTCCGGGATCGCCGGGGCGTTCGGGGTCCGTCGTCGCCGGTCACTCCACCGTGACCAGCTCCCGGGCCGTGTTGTTGAGACGCCGGCCGCCGTCCTCGGTGACCGACACGATGTCCTCGATACGTACCCCGAAACGACCCGGGAGGTAGACGCCGGGCTCGACGGAGAAGCACATGCCGGGCACGAGGGGCTGCTCCTCGCCCTCGATCATGTACGGCGGCTCGTGCGTGGTGACGCCGATGCCGTGACCGGTGCGGTGGATGAAGTACTCGCCGTACCCGGCGCCGTCGATGACCGCCCGGGCGGCCCGGTCGACCTCCTGGCAGGCCACGCCGGGCCGCACCGCACCGAACCCCGCCTCCTGGGCCTCGCGGACGACGTCGTGCACCCTGCGCTCCTCCTCGGTGGGCTCGCCCACGTGGACGGTGCGGGAGGTGTCGGAGCCGTAGCCGTCCTTCAGGCCGCCGAAGTCCAGGACGATCATGTCGCCGTCCTCGATGACGCGGTCACCGACCTCGTGGTGCGGATTGGCGCCGTTCGGGCCCGAGGCGACGATGGTGAAGTCGACCTGGGAGTGGCCGAAGCGCCGCAGCAGGTCCGCGAGGTCGGCGGCGACGTCGGACTCGCGGCGCCCGCCGAAGCGCACCTTCCGGATCTCCTCGAACGCCGCGTCCGCGGCCGCGCCCGCCGCCGCCAGGAGTTCCAGCTCCGCCGCGTCCTTGACGGCACGCAGCATGGGCAGCGCCTCGGTGAGGGAGGCGTACGAGGTGCCGGGCAGCGCCCGCTGGAGGGCCAGCAGGTGCATCGCCCAGGCGTTGTCGCTGATGCCGAACCGGCCGGCGCCGTCGAGGAGGGACGCGGTGGCGGCGTAGGGGTCCTTGCCGTCGGTCCAGTCGCGCAGGGTCAGGGCGGGCGCGCCGGCGGCCTTCTCCGCGTCGGGGGCCTCGAGCGTCGGGACGACGAGGACGGGGTCGCGGCCGGGGGCGAGGACGAGCAGGGTGAGTCGTTCGGTGTCCGCGGTGGGGGCGTAGCCCGTGAGCCACACGAGGTCCGGTCCGGGTGCCACCAGCAGCCCGGCCAGTCCGGCGTCGGCGGCCGCCCGAGCGGCGCGTTCCATGCGGGCCCGGTAGTCGTCGGCGGTGAAGGGAGCAGCGGGCGCGCTGCCGGTCATCCGGGCCTCCCTGGGCAACGTGGGTGAAGGGACCACGAGCAGCATCCTGCCCGCAGCGAGGGGACGGCGCGAGCCGATTGCCATTGATCAGTGGCCTTCGTTAATGGTTTGATGCGGGCTAAGCATTAAATGAGTCAGCAGTGACTACGGGGCGCGGTGTTCGGGCGCCCGAAGGGGGCCGGCACCGTGCTCGTACTCGCGCACATCAGCGACCTGCACCTGGACGGGAGCGCGCGGGCCACCGCGCGCGCCGAGCGGGTGCGCGATCGGTTGTGGGACCTGCCCGGGCGGGTGGACGCCCTGCTAGTGACCGGGGACATCGCGGACCACGGCACGGAGGCGGAGTACGAGGAGGCCGCCCGCATCCTGGGGCTGCGGGACGGCGACGCACCGTTCCCCGTGCTCACCTGCCCCGGCAACCACGACAGCCGCGCGCCCTACCGCAAGGCCCTGCTGGGCCGGCCCGCCACCGACGGGCCGGTCAACGGTGCGCACGTCTTCGACGGCGGTGCGGTGCTGATGTGCGACTCCAGCGTCCCGGGCAGCGACGAGGGCGAGCTGGACGAGGAGACGTACGGCTGGATCGAGGCCTCTCTCGACGAGCTCGGCGGCGACCGCCCGGTCGTCCTCGCCTTCCACCACCCGCCCGTGCCCCTGCACCACCCCCTGCCCGACTCCTACCCGTTGCTCCGTCCCGAGCGTCTCGCCGCGCTGCTGGAGCGCCGGCCCGAGATCGCCGGCCTGATCACGGGGCACGCCCACACGCCCGCCGCCACGGTGTTCGCCGGGCGGCCCCTGATGGTCGGGCCCGGGGTGACGTGGACCCTGCGGCTGCCCTGGGAGGGGAAGGAGATCGCGGACCGGGACGCGCCGGTCGGGCTGGCCTACCACGTGCTGGACGACACCGGGCGGCTCACCAGCCACTTCCGTACGGTGACATGACGACGCACGGATCAGTGAAGTCGTCCGGAGCAGACGTCCGGCACAGTGAGACGCCCGGAGCAGTACCGAAGCACGGTCAGGTGACGACGCCCGGTACGGCCGTCAGTTGCTGGTAGCCGCCGCTCTCGTGGCGCACCGTGATCTTGATCTGCTTGCCCGGCCGGGCGTCGGCCACGGCCTCGGCGAGGTCGGCCGCCGAATCGATTCGGGTCCTGCCGAACGCCAGGAGTACGTCGCCCCTCACCAGCCCGGCCTCGTACCCGGGGCCCGGCACGTGGACGCCGACGACCAGCGCGCCCGGCTTGTCGTCGTCCACGGCCTCCACTCCGAGGGTCGCGACGACCCGGGCCGGGGACGCGGAGGGGGACGCACCGGCCGACGGGTGCACCGGGGCGGCCCGGGACCCGGACGGCTGCTCCGTCCCCGCACCCGGCGCTCCCGCCTGCCGTTGCAGTTCGGCCAGTTTGCTCATACCGATCACCGTGGCACCCATCGTGCCGAGTCCCACGCCGGACAGCAGCAGCACGGTCGCGGCCAGCACCCCGAGCAGCAGGGTGGTGAGCCGTCGGCGGCGCCGGTGTCCGCCGGGCGGGGGCCGGTCGCCGTCGGGCGCGGTGCCGGCCCCCGGGTCTTGTCCGGGCATCGGCTTGGGTCGCAACGCTGTGTGTTCCATGGATCGCCTCCGGCAGGTGATCTACCCGGCGCACCGGCGCGAGACGAGCCACGAAAGAGTGAGACTGACCGGCGGTCAGCGGATCGGGACGAGGCTGCTCCGTGGTACGGGCACGGTCGGGACGCGGTCCGGGAGGAAGCCGTGGGTGCGGCCGGCCAGGTACTCGGCCCTGTAGCGCGGGACGTTGCGGTGCCAGTTGAGGATGCCCGCCATCCAGTTCTGCAGGTCGGTCACATAGCCCCGCATGATCTCCCGCGCCTCGTCGGTCAGCTGGAAGTCGTCGTACACAACGGGCAGTTCGTGGGCGACGACGTGTTCGAACTGGCGCATGCGCTGGTTCATCAGGTCCTGGACGACACCGAGGGCGGCCGGGTAGTCGACGCCGAAGAAGTTCTGCACGACCAGGACCGCGTTGTGGATCTCGCCCTCGTACTCGATCTCCTTCTGGTACGAGAAGACGTCGTTGAGGAGGCACGCGTAGTCGATCGCCGCGTTCTCCAGGGACCGCACGGGACCGCTGCGGTAGACCTCGGCCGGGACGGCCGGTCCGTGTCCGGCACGGCACAGGCCGAGGGTGAGGTCGGAGCCGAAGGTGGCGCGCCGCATCTCCAGGTAGTCCACCGGGTCGGGGACGCGGTTCTGGATCTGGTTGGCGAGCTCCCACACCCACGCCTCGGTCATCGTGTCGACGGCCGCCTTCAGGGGACGCCGCTCCTCGGCCGTCATGCCGGCCGTGGTGCGGGCCCACAGGTCGATCAGGGAGCGTTCCATGGCGTTGGCCGGCGGTGGGACCGGCTCGCCGTCGAGCGGCATGCAGGCGGACAGGCGGGCCGTGGTGAGCCGGGCGGCGGCCAGGTCGCGCCGGTGGCCGTAGACCAGCGGGTAGTAGTCGTCGCCGTAGGTGCCGAAGGCGAGCCAGCCGGAGGCGAGGTTGAGTTGTTCCTGGGTGGCGTCCGGGTCGAGGCCGGCGGCGCACAGCGGGAGGTCGCAGCTCGCGAGCTTGTCCTCGTCCCAGACTCCCTCACTGAGGAAGCCGATCGCCCGCGACCACTCGAACAGGTGCCGTCGGGCGCCGTCGAGAGCGGGGCTCAGCTCCAGCGGGAACGGCATGCGGATGTCGGGGATGATCGACGGCCCGACCTTCTGGAAGGGCACGTGGGTGTAGGGGCGCGCCCGCTCGGCGGCGGCCCGGGCGAGCAGCGCGCCGACGTCCGCGGCGGAGGTGCCGGGGCCGGTGAGCGCCTCCCACGGGGCGCCGGACCGGGCGCCCTTGTTCATGTACCGGCTGGAGCGCATGTGCCATTCGTGACCGCCGGACTGCCAGTCCTGCAAACCCTTGGCGTACGCCCCGACCGCGGCGACCTCGGCCGGGGACAGGCCGTTCTCCAGGGCCACGGCGGGCACTTCGGTGAACGCGGTGTGCTCGAACTGGTGCAGCCGGGAGGTGAGCACGTCGTTGACCAGTTCGGCGGCCTCCTGGGTGGTGCAGTCGAAGAAGGTCTCGAGCACCAGCACGCCGTTGCTCAGCTCACCCTCGTCCTCGACCTCCCGCTGGTAGGAGAAGAGGTCGTTGCGCAGGTGCACGGCGTCGGAGAACGTCTCCATCAGCACCCTGAGCGGCCTGGTCCCGGCCACGGCGTCGGGCACCTCCGCGGTCGCGTACTCCACGAGCCCGGCCGACCAGGGGGCGCCGCCCACCTTGCGTCGCATCTCGATGTACTCGACGGGGTTGGCGATCCGCCCCTCGTTGATGTTGGACAGCTCCCACAGGGACTCGTTGAGCAGGTGCTCCGTGGCCACGGCGAAGCGGCGGCGCCAGCCGGCCGACATGGCCGGCACCGTGCGCTTCCACAGGTCGGCGAGACCGGCCTCGACCGGGTTCTCGGGCTCGGGCATCACGGCGTCGGGGTCGAGGGGCATGAACAGCGGGAGCCGGTCCAGGTGGGCCTTGCCGCCGACGCGGTCCTGGGAGCGTTTGAACTTCTCCAGGAAGTGGTCGTCGAAGAAGAAGACCCATACGTACCAGTCGGTGATCAGGGAGAGCGCCGGCCCGTCGCAGTCGGGGTGGGTGTAGGCGCAGAGCAGGCCGTAGTCGTGTGCGTCGAGGTCGGCCCGGTCCCAGACCCCGGAGCCCTCCAGCATGCCCATCTCGCGCGCCCACGTCGTCGAGTGGGCGCGGGCCTCGTCGAGATGCGGGTTCAGCCGCGCGGGGTGCGGCAGGTAGAAGTGCGGCAGTTCGAAGGGCTGTTGCGTCATGGCCGGGGCACTACCCATGGCCCGGTGGGCGCACCCGCTCGCCGGGACATGATCACACCATCGCGTGAATCAGCGCGTGATCCGGGAACTTCCGCCGGTTAGACATCCGCGGTGGTGCCGTGACGTTCAGGTCCTGACCTGGATCAGCGCGTGCGTCCCGCTCGTGCGCCAGCGTCGTTCCCCGCTTCCTTCGAGCGCCTGCTCGGTGTCCGCGGTCAGGCCCGTGATCACGTCCGACTTCAGGGTGCGCAGCGCGGCGACCGGACCCGGGAAGTAGGCGGTCACGTCCGCGAAGGGCGTGGTCGGGGGCCACCGGCGGTCCCCCACCAGACGACGGTAGTTCAGGTCGCCCTTGAGCACGGTGACCGTGGCAGCGGCGAACTCCGCGCGCAGGTCGGCGGGCATGTCGGAGTACGGGAGCGGGGCGCACGAGAAGGGGTGGGCGCGGACGGTGACCCGGCCGTCGGTGAGCGCGGCCCACAGCCGGTCGCCGTACGCGGCCGCCGCGCCGCCCGCCGCGACGAGCCGCCGCAGCGCGTCGAGCACGTCGGTGGGGGTGGCGTCGGAGACGTAGTACGGGTACGGCTTGACGTGCAGGACCGCCCGGTCGATGCGGCCCTCGCCGAGCAGGTGCGAGACGAGGAGCAGGTCCGGGACGAGTTCCCGGCCCGCGTTGTCGGCGACGAGGCAGAGAGTGGCGGGGCCGGGGGTGCCGGCTCGGGCCGGCGGGAGCAGGGACCAGAGCGCGTCGCTGTCGTCGGCGACGAGTGCCGCCACCTCGCCCCCGGCGTCGCCACCGCTTCCGGAGAGGCGGAAGCCGAGGTCCGCGCGGTTGCCCCAGAGCGAGCCGTGCAGCAGGGACCGGGTCCGCTCGTCCGCGGACAGTGCGTCGAGGCCGTCGAGCGCGGCGAGTTCCTCGTCCGTCTCGGGGGCGTCGAGTTCGGCGAGCTTCGCGGGCCGGAAGGGGTCGACGCCCCGCCAGGTGCCGGGGCCGAAGTAGCCGACGGCGTCGAGGAGTCTGCGGTAGAAGTGGCCCTCGGCCCACAGCCAGGGCACGTCGTACCAGGAGCGGCCGGCGTACTCGCTCATTCCCCAGTCGGCCCAGCGGTCACGGTCGCGGACGTCCGCGTCGGCGGGCAGTGGCTCGATGACGCCGTCGGCACAGCTTCGGAGCAGCGCGTCGAGGGCGCGCCGGCGTTCGGGACCGTGGGGGAACACCTCCTTGACCTGCCTGATGATGGCCGGGTGCCGCTCGGCCAGCACACTGTGCGGGAAGGAGCCGGGGTCGTCACCGCGGATGACAGGGACGGACTCGGTCGGGGTGTCGGGCATGCGCCTCACCGTATCGCGCGCCTCCGCTCGGGCGGCGAGGCCGTCGCCGCCTCCCGGCAGGTGCGTCCTTCGGCTATCGGCCGACTCCCGGCCGACTTCCGACCGACTCCCGGCCGGTCAGGCCGCGTAGGTCTCGCGTTCCAGCCGGGCCGCCAGGGTGAGGTAGCGCGCGCGTCGGGTCACCGGGACCATGCCGCGGATCAGGAGGTGCCACATGCCGGCCAGGCGGCGGGGCTGGCGTGCGTGCGGTTCGAGGGTGCCGCTCACGAGGCGGGTGCCGACGATTGAGCTGACGAGGGTGTGGGCGACGGAGTCGACGTCGATGTCGGGATGGACGTCGGACTGCCGGACGGCGTCCAGGAGGCGGGAGGAGGCGATCTCCCGCCACTCGGTGAAGGGGTGCGGCAGCGGCGGACGTACCGGCACTCCCCCGGTGGCGAGCCGCAGCCCCGCCCGCAGGACCGGACCCTCCTCGCACAGCCGGGCCATGCCGAACGTGAGGCGCATCAGCGCCTCCAGGGAGGTGTAGCCCCGGTCGTCCAGCTCCGTCGCCAGCCGACGCGAGGTTCTGGACTGCAGCTCCATGATCGCGTGGGCGAGGTCCTCCTTCGCCGCGAAGTGGAAGTACAGGGCGCCCTTGGTGACTCCGGCATGGGCCACGATCTCGCTCAGGCTGGTCGACTCGTAACCATGACGGTCGAACAGGTCGGCGGCGGCCCCGAGAATCGTCGCGCGGGTCTGCTCGGCGCGTAGCTGCCTCGCCATCGGCTGAACTCTCCTGGGCTGGAACTCAACAGGCCGTGCCGCCTGTCTTGACCCCCTGTACAAGATAACTCACCGTCAGATCCGTCACCCGAAGACCCCACGGTTCCGGGGCCCGGCCCGCGCCGTCACGGCACGGGCCGGGCGGATCGGTTCAGTTGACGTAGACCGCCTCCGTCCCGTCCGTCACCGGGGCGTAGGTGGCGGTGAAGTACCCGTTGGCGAAGCAGAGTCCCGAGCCGGACACCTTGGTGAACCGCTGGTCGGTGAAGGCGATCGAGTTGCCGTCGTTGCTCGCCGTGCCGGTGAGACGAGGGGCTTCGTAGACGCAGTTGATGCTGCCGAGCAGGGTGCGCAGGGCGACCGTGGTCCGGACGGTCGAACCGCTCGGCGGGGTGACGACGACGGCTCCGTCGGAAGACACGGTGGTGGTGTAGGGCAGGTTGTGGACCGTGATGCCGTTGACGCCGAGGACGCCGGTGACGTTGCTGGTGCAGCTGCCGCTATCGAAGGTGTGGGCGGTGAGCGTCTCGGTGGCCGTGCCGGGCGCGGTCGGGTTGTCGGTGACCGTGACCGTGAACTGCGAGGACGTGCAGGACACGCCGCTGCTGCCGGTGGCGCTGGAGTGGAACGTGGCGGCGGTGCCGCTCGCCAGCGAGGCGGTGAGGACGTCCCCGACGGCGACCGGCGTACCGCCGGTGGCGCCGGTGGTGAGGACGGGGGTGTCGGCCACCGCGGTGTCCGCGACGGCGGGGACCGCCGCGGGGAGGGTCAGCGCGGCGACGGCCGCGGTGAGGGTGAGGAACTGACGGGTGCGAGGAGCGGTACGAGTACGCATGCGGCTGCCTCTTCTCTGAAGTGGGGTTCGGTGAAGCAGGAGTGGGCCGGCCGCGGGGACGCGGGCGGGCCGATGCGACGGGATACCGGGCCGTGCCGGGTGGGCACGTGCGTGGCTCATGAGGTACGGGCCTCGCCCGGAAGGTGTGGTGCGCGCCCCGAGGGGGGCGGGGTCCGGTGCTGTGCGGGGACAGCACCGGGGCCGGGAACGCGGACGGTGCCGCGGAAACGGATCCGGCGCCACGGATCCGGAGGAAACAGGGACCGTTGTAGACCTGACGTGCCGTCAACGTCAAGGCCCGGCACGTAGGTTGAGGCGACGCGGTACCCGCCTCCAGTGCCACCGGGCCGAGGAGTACGGCAGGTGACACACGATCCCCACTCTTTACTCACAACTTGCTTGACCGCGCCGTGTAACCACCGGTAACTTCCCAATTGGCTACTGGTGCGTAACGTGTGATAGCCCCTGCACCCGCCGGGAGTTGCCGGGAGACGTGCGCACCAGCCGCTGTCCGCGCCAGGACAACGTGCCGCTGAAGCCCGATCCGCATTCACCGTGCCTCTGGGAGCAGACATGGCCTCGTCCTCGGATCTCACCCCGTCCGCCGGCAACACCCCCGACCCCGTGAGCGGCCAGGAAAGCGGTACCGTTCCGGAAGCCGTCGCCACCACCGGACGCGGCCGGGTCAGGCTGCGCCGGGCCGCGGTGCTGGCGGTACCCGCCGCCGCGGTCACCGCGGGCCTGGCGATCCTCACCGCCCAGGGCGCGCTGGGCGTGCAGTTCGCGATCTCCGGCATGCCGTTCACCGTCACCGCGACAGAACTCGACGGCAACGGCTTCGCCCAGTTCGGCGGCCTCGACAACATGGCCGAGGGCAGCCCCAACGCGGGAGACACCGGCGGACAGGTGCTGGTCGTCACCTCCGTGATCAAGGAGGCCGAGCTCACCAAGCTGTGCCAGAGCGTCGACCTGGGCGGCACCAACCTGCTCATCACCGCGGGCGGCGGGACCACCCGGGTCTCGGCGAAGGACCTGACCACCGACTCCACGGAACTGTCGGGCGACGCCGCCTTCGACAACATCGAGATCGGCAACGACGCCAGCACGCTGGACAAGGCCGGCCCCAAGGGCCGCGGACCGATCGGGGTCTTCAGTCAGCAGGCCGACACCGTGCACATCAAGAACCTGCGGCAGACCAACTACGCCACCACCGCCGGGGTGTTCAAGCTGCCCGGCCTGAAGATGCGCTTCAGCGGGTCGGGCTGCTGATGCCCGGCGACCGGCGCAGGGGCTTGCGGGCCGCCTTCCGCGACTGGCGGTCCGGCCGGCCGTTCTGGGGCGGGCTGCTGCTCGCCCTGGCCGGGGCCGAGGTACTGCTCACGATGAAGGCGTCACTGAAGGTCGTGCTGCACGTCGGCATGCAGGGCGTGGCCGGCTACCTGCTGCCGGTCGTCATGCTGCTCTGCGGGCTGCTCGTCCTGGTCAACCCCTCCCAGCGGCTCTTCTACTCGCTCATCGGCGTCCTGGCCTCCCTGGGGACCTGGGTCACGTCCAATCTGGGCGGGTTCGTCGTCGGGCTGCTCCTGGGCTGTACCGGCAGCTGCCTGGTCTTCGGCTGGCTGCCCGACCAGGAGTCCCGCCGTGATCGCCGGCGCCGCAGGAAGGCGGCCCGGGTCGCGCGAACGGCTCCACCACCACTGGAACGCGGGGCCGGCGAAGCCGCCTGAACCGAAGCCGCCTGACACCGGAACCACCGGACACCCGGGCCCCGCGCCCCAGTGCACCAGGCCCCCGCGCCCCCAACCCCCGGCGTCCGCGCATCGGCACGCACCCGGAGATGGACCCCGGGCCACGGGCGCCGGACCGTAGGCGACACGTACCCACAGACCTCCCCCGCCCCGTTCATCACGATGCGGCACCGACAACTCACACCTCGTCGCTGGTCACTTGACTACCGGCGGTCACTCACGGTTTGCTCCGGCCAGGCGAGATTCCCCCGGCTGGCGCACCGACCCGCGGCTCCGGTTCCCCCTCGCTCCGTTCCTCCTGCTCGGCCGTACAGCGAGGTGCCGCACCCCCCATGAGTACGACTCCCCCGACCACCCGCTTCCCCGGACGCGTGCGCACCGCGGCCCTCGTCGCCGTCGGCTGCCTGCTGGTGGCCGGCTGCTCCGCACTCGGCGGGGACGAGGACGGCTCTCCCGCGGGCGGGCCCGGCGGCCACCGGATGAAGGTCGCCATGGTCACTCACGGGGGCGAAGGGGACGCCTTCTGGGACCGGGTGCGCAAGGGTGCCGAGGCCGCGGCCGACAAGGACGGCATCGACCTGACGTACGCCGGGGACGCCGACGCCGCCGACCAGGCCGAGCTGGTGCGGGACGCGGTCCGTGACGAGGTGGACGGCATCGCCGTCACCCTCGCCAAGCCGCAGGCGATGAAGGGGCCGGTAGCCGAGGCCAGGAAGGCCGGCATCCCCGTGGTCGGCCTCAACTCCGGCATGGACGCCTGGCGCTCCACGGGACTTCTCGGATACTTCGGGCAGGACGAGAGCGTGGCGGGCCGTGCCGTCGGTGACAAGCTGAACGGCCTGAAGGCGCGGCACGCCCTGTGCGTCATCCACGAGCGGGGGAACGTCGCCCTGGAGGCCCGCTGCGCCGGCGTGAAGAAGACCTTCGAGGGCGAGACCGAGATGCTGTACGTCGAGGGCACCGACATGGACGCGGTGGGTGCCGCCGTCACCGCGCGGCTTCGGCAGGAATCGAGCATCGACGAAGTCGTCATGAACGGGGCCGCGTTCGCCCTGGCCGCCGTGGAATCGGTCGACGAGGCGGGCAGCAAGGCGCACGTGGCCACCTTCGACCTCGACGAGGACCTGGTCGCCGCGGTCGAACGCGGGGACGTGCAGTTCGCGGTGGACCAGCAGCCGTACCTGCAGGGCTACCTCGCGGTGGACGCGCTGTGGCTGCACCGCACCAACGGCAACGTCAGCGGCGGTGGAGTGGCACCCGTGCTGACCGGCCCCGCGTTCGTGACCCGGGCCAACGCCGGCGCGGTCGCCGAGTTCGCCGCGGGCGGCACCCGATGACCGGATTCCGCGGGCGCGTGCCCCGCACACCCGCCACCCTCCCCCACTGATCGCCTAGGACGACGATGTCTGCACGGAAAGGTGCCCGGCGCCGCCTCGGCTCCATACGTCTCTCCTTGATCCTCCTCGCCCTGGTCCCCGGCGTCACCCTCGCCGCGGTGTGGGGCGTGACCACGATCCAGGTGTTCTCGGAGGGTCTGCGGCTGCGGGCGCAGACGGAGCTGAGCCGCTCCACCGGGGCCATGGGCACCGAGGCGGCCCTGGCGCTGCAACGGGAGCGCAGTCTGTCCGCGGCCTGGCTGGCCGAACCGGACGGCTCGAGGGCCGCTCTGGACGCGCAACGGAAGCGGACGGACGCGGCGGTCGCCCAGCTCGTCGGCCAGTCCGACGCGATCGAGAGCGCGCCCGACCGGATCTCGGACCGCCTGTACTCGGTCCTCGGCTCGGTGGGCAGCCTCGAGTACTACCGCAACCAGGTGGACGACCCCAGCGACATCACCCCCGAGCAGGCGCTCGACCAGTACACCTCGATCATCGACGAGCAGATCCACGCCTTCCAGGAACTCTCGCAGGTCGACGACGGCGACCTCACCTCGCGGGCCGGGCCGCTGGTCGCACTGGAGCATGCGGCCGAACTCACGTCCCAGGAGGACGCCCGGCTCACCCTGTCCTGGCCGTCCGGCCGGATGGACGAGAAGGAGTGGGCGCAGTTCGCCCAGCTCGTCCACACCCGGCGCTGGCTCGTGCGGGACCAGATCGTCCCCTCCCTGAGCGGCAGCGCCAAGACGCAGACCGAGCGGATCCTCGCGAGCCCCGAGTGGCAGACCCTGGAATCCGTCGAGGACGAGGTGCTGGCGGCCCGCGCGGCGGGCGAGGAGGCGCGGATCGACCTCCCGGACGCGCGGCAGCGGTGGACCGGTGCGCTGGCCAAGGTCTCCGACCAGTACGCCACGCTGATCCGGCAGCAGACCGACGGGCTGCTCGACCGCAGTGCCGAGAACGCCCGCGGTCTGCTGATCAAGGCCGCGTCCCTCAGCGTGGGCGGCCTGATCGCGCTGGTGCTGTGCGTCGGCATGTCCTGGCGCATCACCCGTTCGTTGTCCCGGCGGCTGCGCGGGCTGCGGCTGGCGACCCTGAGCCTGGCCGAGGAACGGCTGCCGGACGTGGTGGCCAGGCTGGAGCGGGGCGAGAAGGTCGACGTGGAGTCGGCGACCCCGCCGCTGGACTACGGGCGGGACGAACTCGGGCAAGTGGCGCAGGCGTTCAACACCGCGCAGCGCACCGCCGTGTACACCGCCGTCGAACTCGCCGACACCCGGCGCGGCTTCCAGAAGGTGATCCTAGGTATCGCCCGGCAGAGCCAGAACCTCGTCAACATGCAACTGGGCAAGCTGGACGCGCTGGAACGCGAGCACACCGACCCTGAGATCCTCAAGGGCCTGTACGAACTGGACTCCACGGCCAGCCAGTTGCGCCGCTACGAGGAGAACCTCGTGATCATCGCAGGCGAGCAGCCCCGGCGCACCTGGCGCGAGCCCGTCGCGCTGGTCGACATCCTGCGCAGTGCCGTCGGCGAGGTCGCCGAGTACCAGCGGGTGGAGCTGCACACCGAGGAGGAGGTGGCGCTCGCGCCGCCCGCGGTCGCCGACGTGATCCACCTGCTGGCCGAGCTGATCGACAACGCGACGGCGTACTCCCCCGCTCCCCACCCGGTCGGGGTGCGCGCCACGCTGGTCGCCAAGGGGCTGGCCGTCGAGATCGAGGACCGCGGGCTGGGGCTGTCGGAGGAGGACTACGCGTCCTTCAACGCCCAGTTGGCGGTGGCCCCGCAGTTCGACGTGGTGGCTCTCGCCGACGACCTGCGGCTCGGCATGTTCGTCGTCGCCCGGCTCGCGCACCGGCACGACATCACCGTGACGCTGCGTTCCTCCCCGTACGGCGGGACCACGGCGATCGTGCTGATCCCGCACGACATCGTGGTGCGCGAGCCGGTCGACGGCGCCGGCGGGGCGGACGGGCCGGCGGTCCGCCGCGGCGCCGGTGCCCTGGCGTCACCGGTGTCCACGGGAAGCCCCGAGGCCGACGGAACCACCGATGCCACCGATGCCCGCGGACATGGCGCGGCTCCAGCAGCCCCGGCGGAACTGCCCGTGCAGCCCGTACGGCCGACGCGGAGCCGACCCACGAGCCGCCCGGGGCCGCTCTCCCCGGCCGCGTCGCCCGCCGAGCGCGGCGGTCTGGCGCCGCTCCCCCGCCGGGTACCGCAGACCAGCCTGGCCGCCGAGCTGCGCGACGAGACCCCCGTCACCGGCCAGGACGGTCCGGACGCCGCAGGCGAGGGGTACGCCGACTTCACCGCCGAGCGCGCCGCCTCCTCCCTCGCCGGCTTCCAGCGCGGCACGCTGCGGGCCCAGGCCGACGACACCGACACCGAAGCCGACACGGAAGCCGACGACTCGAACGCCGAAGCCGGCGGGCAGCTCCTCGCCTCCGCCACCCCCTCGACCCCGACCGCCGACCGCCGACCGCCGACGAAGGACTCGCCATGACCCGACCCTCGCCCGCCACTCACACCGAGCTGGACCAGCTCCTCACCGGACTCGTGGAGCGGGTCGCCGACGTGAACCAGGCGGTGGTGCTCTCCGAGGACGGACTGGTCGTCAGCAAGTCCACCGGTTTCCTGCGCGACGACGCCGAGCGGCTGGCGGCGACCGCGTCGGGTCTGATGAGCCTCAGCAAGGGCGTCAGCATGGACTTCCGGGGCGGCCCGGTGCGGCAGGCGCTCATCGAGATGGCCAACGGTTACCTGATACTCACCTCGGCCGGCCCCGGTGCCCACCTGGTCGTGCTCACCGGTGCGAACGCCGACGTCGGTGTGGTGGCCTACCAGATGAACATGCTGGTGAAGAAGATCGGCGAGCACCTGAGCGCGGCACCGCGGGCCACCGCCCTCCCAGGCGAGTGACGTGACCGGAGGCGACACCGGGGGGCGGCTGGTGCGGCCGTTCACCCTGACCGGCGGCCGGACCCGGCCCAGCCGCGCCGACTTCACCCTCATCACGACGGTGACCGCCCTCGATCCGCAGCCGGCCCGTGCCGTGCGACCACAGCCCGAACACCTGCGGATCCTGCGCCTGTGCGCGGAACCGGTCGCCGTGGCGGAGGTCGCGGCCCGCCTCGACCTGCCGGTGAGTGTGGTCGTCATCCTGCTCTCGGACCTGCTGGAGGCCGGCCGGATCACCGCCCGGCCGCCGCACCCGGTCGACCGCGCCACCCCCGACCTGGACCTGCTGCAGAAAGTGAGGGACGGCCTTGGCCGGCTCTGACCGCGCCGCTCCGGCGCCCACGGCACCCGCCTCCCCGGCCGCGCCCGAGGCGGTGAAGATCCTGATCGCCGGCGGTTTCGGCGTCGGGAAGACCACCATGGTCGGCTCGGTGAGCGAGATCGCCCCGCTGCGCACCGAGGAACCGCTGACCGCGGCGGGGCTGGACGTCGACGACCTCGCCGGGATCGAGGAGAAGCGGGACACCACGGTCGCCCTGGACTTCGGGCGGATCAGCATCGGCCGGGAGCTGGTGCTGTACCTGTTCGGTACGCCCGGTCAGCAGCGCTTCTGGTTCATGTGGAACGACCTGGCGATCGGGGCACTGGGCGCGGTGGTGCTGGTGGACGTCCGCAGGCCCGAGTCGAGCTTCGCGGCCATCGACTTCTTCGAGCGCCGCGGCATTCCGTTCGTCGTCGGCGTCAACGGCTTCCACGGGCGGCACCCGTATCCGGCCGAGGAGATCCGGGAGGCGCTGGCGCTGCCGGAGCACGTCAAGGTGCTGCTGTGCGACGCGCGGGAGCGGGCCTCCAGCCGGGACGTCCTCATCGCCCTGATCGACCAGTTGATCGACGCCGCGGCCTCGGCCGCGGCGTCGTGAGGGAGCGTGCTGCGGGTCAGCTCAATCCGGCCGACTCCAGCCACTCCACGGCCACGTCCAGCGGGTCCTTCTTGTCCAGCTGGACCTGGGCGTCCAGGTCGAGGAGGGTCTTGGTGTCCAGCTTGGCGGAGACCGCGTTCAGCGCGTCGACGCCCTCAGGGGGCAGGCCCTCCTTGTGGACCAGTGGTGTCACGTTCGCGTGGCCGAAGAGGTTCTCCGGGTCCCTGAGGACGACGAACTTCTCCTTGACGATGGTCGGGTCGGTGGTGAAGATGTCCGCCGCCTGCACGGTGTTCTTGGTCAGCGCCGACTGGGTCAGCGGGCCGCCCGCGTCGAGCGCCTTGAACGACTTGAACTCCAGGCCGTACACGGACTCCAGGCCCTTGAGGCCCTGCTGCCGGGTCTGGAACTCGGGTGAACCGCCGATCACCAGGTCCGGTGCTATGTCCTTGAGGTCGGCGAGGGTCGACTCGGCGGTGAGGCCGTGCTTCTTCGCGGTCTCGGCGTTGACGCTGACCGAGTCCTTGTTCTCGGCCGGCGAGGACTCCAGGAGCGTCAGCTTCTTGTCGAGCTTGGCCTTGACCGCTTCGTTCACGGCCTCGGCGGACTGCTGCCCGGCCTCGGGGTCGAGGTAG
Organism: Streptomyces mutabilis; assembly: GCF_014649815.1. GTDB lineage: Bacteria > Actinomycetota > Actinomycetes > Streptomycetales > Streptomycetaceae > Streptomyces > Streptomyces mutabilis. Next base: position 391,480 of record NZ_BMTT01000004.1, read on the forward strand.
GCGAGCAGCGAACCGTTGTACTCGGGCAGCACCGTGACCGAGCCGTTCTTCATCAGGCCGTACGTCGTCTCCCGGCTGCCGATGTTGTGCTTGTAGGTGACCTTGAGGCCCTTGGCCTTGAGCGCCTCGCCGTAGATGTCGGCGAGCAGGGTGCTCTCGGCGAAGTTGTTGGAGCCGACGACGACGGTGCCGGCCTCCGCCTTCTCCCCGGCCAGGGGGTTGTCGGAGGTGTCGTCGGAGGAGGAACAGCCCGCGAGCAGCGCCGTCGCGGCGGTGAGCGCGACGGCCGCCGCGCCGGTGTGCCTCGTCCTGGACCTGCCGCTCTTCGCGCTAGAAGTCATCCGTCGATCCAAACGAGCCACTTGTCGGTCAGTCAAGAACGGCCTGGTTACGGTTTTCGTCACGTGTGCGTTCGAGCGCGTCAGCGCCTGCGCACCCCCGGGGAGACCGCCAGCCGCTCCGCCGCCCAGAACACCGCGAGCGTGGCCAGCGCCAGGAGGGCCACCAGCGTCGCGCCGCCGACCACCTTCTCGTAGTCGCGCTGGTAGAGGCCGTCGATGATGTACCGGCCGATCCCGCCGAGACTGACGTACGCGGCGATGGTGGCCGTCGACACGACCTGGATGGCGGCCGAGCGCAGTCCGCTGAGCACCAGCGGCAGGGCGACGGGCAGTTCGACCCGGAGGAGGATGTCCGGCTCGTGCATGCCCATGCCCCGTGCGGCGTCCACCGGGGCGGGGTCGACGGAGCGGACCGCCTCGTAGGTGGTCACGAGGATCGGCGGGATCGCGAGCACGACCAGCGGGATCATCACGGGCAGCAGGCCGATGCCGACGACGACGGCGATCAGCACCAGCAGCCCGAAGCTGGGCAGGGCACGGGCTGCGGTGGCGACGAAGGCGACGGCGTTGCCGCCGCGCCCGGTGTGGCCGGTCAGCAGCCCGACGGGCAGCCCGATCGCGGCGGCGATGCCGAGCGCCATCAGCGTGTACTGGACGTGCTCCAGCAGGCGCTGCGGGATGCCGTCGTAGCCGTGCCACTGGGCGCTGTCGCTGAAGAAGGCGTTGACGAAGTCGAGGACGTTCACCGGGTCGCCGCCTCCTCCGGCTCGGGCCGCGCGGCGGCCTGCTTCGGACGTCGCCCGGCCTTGCCGCGCGGCATCCAAGGCGTCAGCAGGTTGCGGACCAGGACGAGCGCCGCGTCGCACAGGATGGCCAGTACGGCGGTGGTGAGGACCGAGTTGACCGCCAGCTCGGGCCTGCCGTACTTCTGGGCGTCCGCGAGCAGGTTGCCGAGGGCGCCCTGGTTGCCGATGAGGGCGCCGACGCTGACCAGGGAGATGCTCGCCGACACGGCCACCCGCAGGCCGGCGAGGATCGCGGGCACGGCGATCGGCAACTGCACCTGGAGGTAGCGCCGTACGGGTCCGAAACCCATCGCGGTGGACGCGGCCAGGGTCTCCTCGGGCACCGACCGCACGCCGTCGACGATGGCCGGGACGAGCACCACCAGGCTGTAGACGGCCAGCGGGATCATCACCGTCAGCTCGGTCTGGCCGGTGTAGTCGATGAGGACGACGAAGACCGCGAGGGACGGGATGGCGTAGAACACGGTGGTCAGGCCGAGCACCGGCGGGTACAGCCAGCGGAACCGCACGCAGAGCTGGGCGATGGGCAGCGCGGCCAGCAGCCCGGCCAGGACCGGCAGCAGCGCCTCGCGCAGGTGCAGTCCGATGAGGCCGAAGTAGGTGTTGTCGAGGTCGCTGGGGATGTCGAAGAAGCCGTTCACGGCGCGACCTTCGCGATGTCGGCGGGCCCCACGGCCCGCGCGTCGCCGGTGTCCGCCGCACTGTGGGCGGCGCGGATCGCCTCGCCGACGGCCTGCTGGGAGACGACCCCCGTCACCCGCCCGCCGGCGTCCACGGCGACGGCCCAGCCAGTGGGCGAGAGCACCGCGCAGTCCAGCGCGGCCCGCAGCGAATCCGCGCCCGGCACGAAGGGCCGCCCGTACGGCAGCAGCCCTTCGGCCACGATGTCGCCGGCGGTCAGGTCCCCCGGTTCGGCCCAGCCCAGCGGGCGGCCCTCCGCGTCGGTCACCAGCAGGTAGGGGGCGTCGGGCGCGGCCAGCTGTTCGGCCGTGGCGTCCACGCGCACGACGGGGTCCGTCGTCAGTTCCAGGCCCTCGGAGGCGAAGAAGGACAACCGCCGGATGCCGCGATCGGCGCCGAGGAAGTCCTCGACGAAGTCGTCCACGGGGTTCGACAGCAGTTCGGCGGGCGGCGCGAACTGGGCGAGCCGGCCGCCGGTACGCATCACCGCGACCGTGCTGCCCAGCTTGATGGCCTCGTCGATGTCGTGCGTGACGAAGACGATGGTCTTGCCCAGCTCGTCCTGGATGCGCAGGAGTTCGTCCTGGAGGCCCTTGCGGACCACGGGGTCCACGGCGGAGAACGGTTCGTCCATGAGGAGCACCGGCGGGTCGGCGGCGAGCGCCCGGGCCACGCCGACCCGCTGCTGCTGGCCGCCGGAGAGCTGGTACGGGTACCGCTTGGCGAGGGAGGCGTCGAGCCCCACCCGCTCCATCAGCTCGGCGGCCCGCTCCCGGGACTTCCGCCTGCCCCACCCGATCATGCGGGGCACGGTGGCGATGTTGTCGAGGATGGTCCGGTGCTGGAAGAGACCGGCGTTCTGGATGACGTACCCCATCGACCGGCGCAACGTGGTGACCGGCTGCTGCTGGAGGTCCGCGCCGTTCAGGGAGATGGTGCCCTCGGTGGGCTCGATCATCCTGTTGATCATCCGCAGGGTCGTCGTCTTGCCGCAGCCCGACGGTCCGACGAGAACCGTGATCGAGCGGTCGGGTATCTCCAGCGACAGCCGGTCGACCGCCACGGTGCCGTCCGGGTACCGCTTGGTGACTGAATCAATCCGTATCAAAACGCCGAATACCCTTCGGGTGGGCGGATGGTTCTGGCCAGGTCGCCACGGGTCGTTGCCGGGGAAGTCTAGACGTCCGGTGTCACATGACCGTGGTGACGGTATGAGGCCACCTGCTCCGCGACGGGCAGCCCAGCCGTGCGCCGCACCCGCCGCCCGGCGTCCACCGCGAAGACCTCGCAGCCGTCCCGTACGGCCGCCCACTCGACGCCCTCGGCGCCCATCGCGAACGCCGCCGTGGCGACCGTGTCCGCCTCCGTGAGGGTCGGCGTCACGACGGTCACGGCGAGCGGTCCGGACGCCGGACGCCCGGTGCGCCCGTCGACGACGTGGTCACCGCGCTCCTATCGCGCGGAGGTCGCGACCGCCCCGTCGGTGACCTCCAGGACGGTGCACAGCCGGCCGGCGTCCTCGGGGTGCCGCACCCCATGGAGAGCGAAGAGGGGTTGGCCTGCCACCAGTGGTCGCGGGTCAGGAACCGCCACGGGAAGAACTGTCCGGCCCGCGCGGGCAGCCGGTCCAGATCGCGGCCGGTGATGAGGATGGAGACGACGTGGTCGTTCTCGGGGACGACTGCGGTCGCGCGCAGCCGGTGGCGCAGGTTCCGCCGCAGCGGCAGCACGACCCGGCCGGCCAGGAGCGCGCCGAGGGCCGCGCCCCACACCCCGTACCAGTGCGCCGTCGCGGCCGGCGAGGAGGTGAAGCTCGTACCGACGGCGATCTGGTGGGTGAAGGCCAGCACTACCGCGGCGTACGTGTAGAGGTGGCCCAAGTGCCAGGTCTCGTACGCCATCCTGCGCCGGGCGGCACGCGCCGAGACGGCGCCCACCACCACGAGGACCGCCAGGGCGGCGAGCGCGAGGCGCCGCTGCGGTGGGAGGACGCGGACCTCACGGAGCTGGTGCGGCAGGCGGCCGACGCCTTCCGCGCCGGTCACCCGGAGCACCCGCTCACGGTGACGGCCGGGCCGGCGGTGGTGAAGCTGCGCATGGACCCGCAGCGCATCCGGCAGGTGCTCGACAACCTGCTCACCAACGCGGCCGTGCACACCCCGCCGGGAACGGAGGTCTCGGTCATGGTGTCGGCGGCGGCGGACTGCGTGACGGTGACCGTCGCGGACACCGGGCCGGGTGTCCCGGCGGCCGACCGGGAGCGGGTCTTCGACCGCTTCTACCGCGTCGACAAGGCCCGCAGCCGCGACCGGGGCGGCAGCGGGCTGGGGCTCTCCGTCGCCGGGTCGCTGGTGCGGGCGCACGGCGGCACGATCTCGCTGGGCGGCGGGCCGGGCAGGACGGTCTTCACCTTGACGCTCCCGGCCGCCGCCCGCTGAACGTCCGGCTCAGCCCTCGGCGGGCTGGAGCCGCAGCGCGATGCTGTTGATGCAGTACCGCTGATCGGTCGGGGTCGGGTACCCCTCGCCCTTGAACACGTGCCCGAGGTGCGACCCGCACCGCGCGCACCGCACCTCCGTGCGCACCATGCCGTGGGAGCGGTCCTCGATCAGCTCGACGGCGTCGGTGTCCTTCGGGTCGAAGAAGGACGGCCAGCCGCAGTGCGACTCGAACTTGGTCTGCGAGGTGAACAGGTCGGCGCCGCAGGCCCGGCACGAGTAGACGCCCTCGGTCTCGGTGTCGGTGTACTCACCGGTGAAGGCGGGTTCGGTCGCGGCCTGGCGCAGTACGGCGTACTCGGCCGGGGCCAGCTCCGCGCGCCACTGCTCGTCCGGCTTCTCGACGTCGTACGACATGAGTCCTCAGCCCCTTACTTCGCCTTGCTCGACAGCTCGTCCAGGATGCGCGGTCCGAGGTCCGTGACATCGCCCGCGCCCATGGTGAGAACCAGATCACCGGCCTTCGCCATTCCCGCGACCACCGCGGGGGCCTCCGTCTTGTCGTGCGCCGGCGTGACGTCGGCGCCCGCGGCGCGGGCCGCCTCGATGATCAGCTCGCTGGTGACGCCCGGGATCGGGTCCTCGCGGGCAGGGTAGATGTCGAGGACGACCGACGCGTCCGCGAGGGACAGGGCCTGGCCCATCTCCTTGCCCAGCTCCTGGGTGCGGGAGAAGAGGTGCGGCTGGAAGAGGACCAGGATGCGGGCGTCGCCGACGGCGGCGCGCATGGCCTCCAGGTCGGCCGTCATCTCGGTGGGGTGGTGCGCGTAGGAGTCGACGACCTGGACGCCGGCCGCCTCGCCCTTGAGCTGTAGGCGTCGCTTGACGCCGGTGTAGGCGGCGAGGGCGGGGGCCAGCTCGGCGGCGGGGATGCCGAGGGCCGCGCCCGCGGCGAGGGCGGCGACCGCGTTGTGGGCGTAGTGGCGGCCGGGGACGGAGACGGTGAAGGTCAGCTCGGCGCCCTCCATGACGACGGTGACCTCGCTCTTCAAGCCCTGCGGAACGACCGACAGGATGCGCACGTCGGCGTCCTCGGACTCCCCGTACGTCACGGTCCGCACCTTGCCGGACAGTCGCCGGGTCAGCTCCCGGGAGCCCGCCTGGTCGGCTGCGATCACCAGCGTGCCGCCGGGGGCGATCTTCGAGGCGAAGGTCTCGAAGGACTCGTAGATCTCGTCCATCGACGCGTAGTTGGCGTGGTGGTCGAGTTCGACGTTGAGGACGATGGCGACCTCGGGGGCGTACTTGTGGAAGCTGCGGTCGCTTTCGTCGGCTTCGGCGACGAAGATCTCGCCGTCGCCGTGCAGGGCGTTGGAGCCGGGCGCGTCCAGGTCGCCGCCGATCGCGTACGACGGGTTCAGGCCCAGCTCGGACAGGGAGACCGCCAGCATCGAGGTGGTGGTGGTCTTGCCGTGGGTGCCGGCGACGGCGAGCGGGCGCAGGCCGTTCATCAGGGCGGCGAGGGCGTCGGAGCGGTGGACGACCGGGATGCCCAGCTCCGCGGCGCGGGCCAGCTCCGGGTTGTCCTCGCGGATCGCCGAGGACACGACGACGCAGGTCGCGTCGTCGGCGAGGTGCCCGGCGGCGTGCCCGATGTGCACGGTCGCGCCCAGCTCGCGCAGGGCTTCGGCGGTCGCGGACTCCTTGGCGTCGCTGCCCGCCACCGCGGCCCCGCGCTGCGCGAGGATCTTGGCGATGCCCGACATCCCGGCGCCGCCGATGCCGATGAAGTGCGGTCGGTCCATGGCGGTAGGAAGGCCGGGTGCCATGCGCTGTTCTCCCCAGAAGTGCGACGGTCTGCGTGAGGTGGTCTGCTGGTGGCGCCCCCGGTCCGGGGAGCGCGGCCCAAGCCTATGCCTTGCTGTGGGAGAACAGTTTCAGGACGGGTACGCCGACCTTGTGGCGGGCCCGTGAGGCCCAGTCCCGGTGGAAGAACTCCTCCACGTAGTGCGGGTCGGTCAGGACGATCACCTCATCGGCTCCGGCCTCCAGGACCAGGGACTTGAGCTCGTCCAGCGGGTGGTCCTCGATCAGCCGTCCCTCCGCCTCGGCTCCGGACGCGCGCAGGGCCGTGAGGGACACCTCCAGTGCCCGCTGCCCGACGCTCAGCGCCTCCTCGCCCTCCGGCGTCTCACCCTCCCGCACGGCGTCGTCGAGTTCGCCGAGCGCGACGTCGTCGATCGCTCTCAGCAGCCGGTCCGCCTGATCGCCGCGCGGCTGGAGCAGCACGTGGAAGGCGACCTGCTCGTCCCCGTGCAAGGTGGTGACGAACTCCACGTCGGCGGACGTCAGGGCCTTCTCGATCATCAAAACGCTTGTGAACACCAGGCGCCCCTTCTCCTTCGCGGGCCCGCGGGCCCACCCTCCGTCCAAACCCTGCGGAAACCATCCTGCCCCGTGATCGCACGGGTACTGCCGGAATCAGTGTGCCCGTCGCGACCTGAACGGAACGGGAGATTCCGCCGATCCCCGGATGCGTGGCAACGACCGAACCCCTGTCCGGCCGCCGCCCGCCCCGAAACCGTGCTAGTCGCGCCGGTACCGGCTGAAGAGGAAGCCTTCCTCCTCCAGCAGGGACTCCAGGACGAACCGCCGCGGAACCTCGACCGACGGTCCGCCCGCGATCCGCTGCGCGTCGCCCGCGGTGAGTGTCGGCGAGACCGTCAGACACAGCTCGTCGAGCACCCCGGACGCGATGAACTGCCCGAGCAGCCGCGGACCGCCCTCGGTCAGCAGCCGGGTGTGCCCGAGCCGGACGAGCGCGTCGACGGCGCGGGCCGGGTCCACGCCGACGCCGTCACCCGCGATCACCACCCGGGCACCGGCCTTCTCGGCGGCCGCGATCCGGTCCGGGGCCGCGGCCGCACCGGTCAGGATCAGGGTGGGCACCAGCGGCGAGGTGTACAGCGGCAGCGAGAAATCCAGCTCCAGGCTCGCGCTGACCACGGCGATCGCGGGCGCGGGGCGCTGACCGGCCGCCTGGCGCAGCTCCGCGAAATCGGCGCGCGAACGAGCCGGGCGATACCCCTCCTGACGTACGGTCTCGGCGCCGGCGATCACCACGTCGGCCAGCGCGCGCAGGGTGCCGAAGACGCGCATGTCCGCCGCGCCGGAGATGGGCCGGGAGTGGCCGTCGTGCTGGGCCGCGCCGTCGAGGGTGGAGACCATGTTCGCCCGCAGCCAGGCCCCCGTCCCCGTCCGCCCGTCCGGCTCGGGATAGGCGTAGGCGGCGGCCAGCTCGGCGAGGCTCCACTCCCGGTCGGTTCCGTCGGGGGCCGGGCCGGCTGTCTGATCGGTCACAGGGGCAGGGAACAGGCGTCGCATGCGGTGCAGTGTTCCACGCGCCGGGCTCCCGAACCGCGCGGCCGTTCTTGCCGGGCATCGGCGTACCACCACACAGCCGCACAGCCGCGCTGCCCCGGAAATCGCGCCGCGAGGGGCGGCACAGCCGGACTCGGCGGCACCCCGCGAGCGCCGGGCCGCGCGCCCCGCCCACGCCCGGGCCGCGCCGGGACACCGCACCGCACCGGCCCCCGGCGCGCCCTCACCACGGCCGGCGTCCCCGACAGGCCCTACCATGGACAACCGTGTCGTCCTCCTCCCCCGCCTCCCGCTCCGCCGCCTCCGGCCCCACCCCGATAGCCGGGACGGCCCCCGCCGCCCCGCTCTCCCTGTGCGCCCGCGAGCCCCACGTCCCCGCGGAGCGCCTGGTCGCCGAGATGGTGCCCCCGCCCCGCTTCGACTCGGTCCGTTTCGGCACGTACATCCCGGACCCGAACCAGCCCAGCCAGAGCGAGGCCGTCCGGGTCCTGGAGGACTTCGCGACCGGACTGGACGGGAGCCCCGCCGCCACGGGCAGGCGCGGCTTCCTCGGCTTCGGCCGGAGCAAGGCTCCGAAGGCCCCCGCCGGCCCCCGTGGCGTCTACCTCGACGGCGGCTACGGCGTCGGCAAGACCCACCTGCTGGCCTCCCTGTGGCACGCGACCCCGGCGGAGCCGGAGCGCAAGGCGTTCGGCACCTTCGTGGAACTGACCAACCTCGTCGGCGCCCTCGGCTTCCAGCAGACCGTGCGGACCCTCTCCGGACACCGCCTCCTGTGCATCGACGAGTTCGAGCTCGACGACCCCGGCGACACCGTCCTCGTCTCCAGCCTGCTCGGCCGGCTCGTCGAGGCCGGAGTGGCGCTCGCCGCCACCTCCAACACGCTGCCGGGCAAGCTCGGCGAGGGCCGCTTCGCCGCCGCCGACTTCCTGCGCGAGATCCAGGGCCTGTCCGCCCACTTCCGCACCCTGCGCATCGACGGCGAGGACTACCGTCACCGTGGTCTGCCCGAGGCGCCGGCACCGTACTCCGACGCTCAGGTGACCCGCGCCGCGCAGGCCACCGAGGGCGCCTCTCTGGACGACTTCCCCGCCCTCCTCGACCACCTCGCCCGCGTCCACCCCAGCCGCTACGGCGCCCTGACCGACGGTGTCGCGGCCGTCTGCCTGACCGGGGTGCGCCCGGTGCCCGACCAGTCGACGGCGCTGCGCCTCGTCGTCCTCGCCGACCGGCTCTACGACCGCGAGGTGCCCGTCCTGGCGTCCGGTCTGCCCTTCGACCGGCTCTTCGGCGAGGAGATGCTGGAGGGCGGGTACCGCAAGAAGTACTTCCGGGCGATCTCCCGACTCACCGCACTGGCCCGGGACGCGGCCCGACTGGTCGACACGCCCTGAGGAACGATTGGTTCCCGCCAACCCACCCGCCATTTTCAGGCTCTCTTCGTCACGTAACGCCACGTTAACCTTGCAAAGCGTGCTGCCGGGTTACCGTGTCTCTTGACCGTGCATTGACTGTGCATTGACCGGGTCTTGACCATGTCCCGGCATATACCAGCGGCAGGAAACGCCTGGAAGGGGGCGCATGTTCCGAGGCACGACGGCCCGGACCGTGGTTCCGATCCTCGCCGCCGTCCTGTTCGCGCTCCTGGTCTTCACTCCCACCGCGCCGTTCGCGTCCGCGCATACGAGCGGTGATGTCGTGGCCAGAACCCACCTCGGGACGCCCCTTTCCGAAACGGCGGGGCGCCACGAGACCGTCACCTGTCACGAGACCGAGCGCCCGGGCAACCCGACCACCGCGCCACGCGTCCGCGACCGACACCGTGGCACCGCCGCACCGCAGCCCGACACCCCCCAGCGCACGTTGCTGCGGCATGCCGACCCGCTCGTACCGGAACCCGGCGTGTCCGGCCGCGCCGGAGAACACCGGCCGAGAAGCGCGACGGACCGCTCCCCCGCGGCGCTCCAGGTCTTCCGCTGCTGAGATCCCGGCCAGTACCCCAAACTCTGACCTGACCGTCCGACGCGCCCCCACGCGCGCCAGGAGGAACAACCCCATCATGCAGCCCCTCATCGACAACGCCCGTACGTTCGGACAGCGCCCTGAGGAGTTCGCCGGGCACGCCGAAGGCCAGTCGCCCGAAGTCCTGTTCATCACCTGCTCCGACTCCCGGGTCGTACCCGCCCTGATCACCGGAGCCCGGCCCGGCCAGCTCTTCGAGCTGCGCACCGCCGGCAACATCGTCCCGCTGTACGGCGCCGGTCACCCCTCCGGCGAGGCGGCCACCGTCGAGTACGCCGTCGAGGTGCTCGGCGTCACGGACATCGTGGTCTGCGGCCACTCGCACTGCGGAGCCGTCGGCGCACTGGTGCGCGGGGACGACCTGACCGCCGTACCCGCCGTCCGCGACTGGCTGGCCGCGGCCGCGGACGAACCGAAGCCCTGCGATCCCGCCGACCCGACGGTGGCCGAGGCCGTCCAGCACCACGTCCTGTCGCAACTGCTGCGGCTGCGCTCCTACCCGTGCGTCGAGCGGCGCCTGACGGAGGGCCGGCTGCGGATGCACGGCTGGTACTACGAGGTCCACACCGGTGTCGTACGCGAACACCGGGCGGACACCGACGCGTTCGAGACGCTGTGAGCGCCGCCATGACCTCGATAGCCGAGAAGACGCCGGAGAACTCGCCCGGAAACGCAAGGAAGTTCCCGCACCTGCGGCAGGACTTCACCGCCTCGCTCGTCGTGTTCCTGGTCGCCCTCCCGCTCTGCGTGGGCGTGGCCGTCGCCTCCGGTGTCCCGGCCGAACTCGGCCTGGTCACCGGCATCGTGGGCGGTCTGGTCACCGGTCTCCTGCCCGGCAGCAGCCTGCAGGTGTCCGGTCCGGCCGCCGGACTGACCGTGCTGGTCTTCGGCGCGGTCGACTCCTACGGACTGGCCGCCCTCGGCGTGATCGTGCTGGCCACCGGACTGATCCAGCTCGGGATGGGCGCCCTGAAACTGGGGCGCTGGTTCCGGGCCATCTCCCTGTCGGTCGTCGAGGGCATGCTGGCCGGCATCGGCCTCGTGCTCATCGCGGGCCAGCTCTACTCGGCGGCCGGGCTGGAGGCACCCGCCTCCGGCATCGACAAGCTCACCGGGCTGCCCGGGGCCGCCGCGGACGCGCTGGGCAGCACCGAGGCGCTGACCTCACTCGCCCTCGGCGCGGGCACCGTCGCGGTGATGGTGCTGTGGAAGCGGCTGCCGAAGCGGGCGCAGACCGTGCCGGGCGCGCTGGCCGCGGTCGGCCTGGCCACGGCGCTCACGGCCGCGTTCGGGCTGTCGGTGGCGACCGTCGAGGTGAGCGGACTGCTGGACGTGATCCAGCCGCCCGGCGCCGACGCCTTCGGCGAGCTCGCGAACGTGGGCCTGCTCGGCACCATCGTCGCCTTCACGCTGATCGCCTCGGCGGAGAGCCTGTTCAGCGCCGCGGCGGTGGACCGGCTGCACAAGGGTCCGCGTACCGAGTACAACAAGGAGCTGATGGCGCAGGGCGCGGGCAACACGGTCTGTGGCCTGCTCGGCGCGCTGCCGATGACCGCGGTCATCGTGCGCAGTTCCGCCAACGTCAGCGCGGGCGCGCGCACCAAGGCGTCCCGGGTGATGCACGGTGTGTGGCTGCTGCTGTTCGCGGCGCTGCTGCCGTCCGTGCTGGCCCTGATCCCGTTGCCCGCGCTGGCGGGCATCCTGGTCCACGCGGGCTGGAAGCTGATCCCGTTCCGCAGCATCGTGCCGCTGTGGCGCGACCACCGGGGCGAGGCGCTGATCCTCGTGGTCACCGCCGTGTCCATCGTCGCGGTGAACATGTTCGAAGGCGTGCTGATCGGTATCGCCCTGTCCGTGATCAAGACCGCGTGGGAAGCCTCGCACCTCAAGCTGGAGGTCGTCGACAAGGGCGCCGGACCGATCCAGGCGCACCTGACGGGCAACGCGACCTTCCTCAGGCTGCCGAAGATCCTGGAGAGCCTGGAGGCGCTGCCGCAGGACCGGCCGGTCGAGCTGGACCTGTCCGGGCTGCACCACCTGGACCACGCCTGCCGCACCGCGCTGGAGAACTGGGCCGAGCGGCACAGCTCCACCGGCACGGACCCGGTGAAGGTCACGGAACCCGCGAAGGCCGCCGTGTAGCCCCGCCGGTCCGTATCGGTGACGGCGCCCGGTCCGGGGCACGGCCTCGGACCGGGCGCCGGTCTGTCCGACACTCGCTCGCCGGGCCTGTCACGCCACGCGGCTCGCCGGGCCTGTCGCGCTACCGAGTGCCGGGCCTATCGTGACAAGGAGGGACGAAACGGGCCTCTGAGGGAAGGGGTCGTCATGCTCCAGGAGCTGCTGACCGCGGCCGCCGCCGCCGGAAGCGCGGGGGTCCTCTACGTCGCCTCGGCGGCGCGGGTCGTCAAGCAGTACGAGCGCGGGGTCGTCTTCCGGCTCGGACGCCTGGCGGGCGAGGTGCGCGAGCCCGGGTTCACGATGGTGGTCCCCTTCGTGGACCGGCTGCACAAGGTGAACATGCAGATCGTCACGCTGCCGGTGCCCGCGCAGGAGGGCATCACCCGGGACAACGTCACGGTGCGGGTGGACGCGGTCGTGTACTTCAAGGTGGTCGACGCGGCCAACGCGCTCGTCCGGGTGGAGGACTACCGGTTCGCCGTCTCGCAGATGGCGCAGACCTCCCTGCGTTCGATCATCGGCAAGAGCGACCTGGACGACCTGCTGTCCGACCGGGAGAAGCTCAACCAGGGCCTGGAGCTGATGATCGACAGCCCGGCCGTCGGCTGGGGCGTGCAGATCGACCGGGTCGAGATCAAGGACGTGTCCCTGCCGGACACGATGAAGCGCTCGATGGCCCGGCAGGCCGAGGCGGACCGGGAGCGCCGGGCCCGGGTCATCAACGCCGACGCCGAGCTCCAGGCCTCCAAGGTCCTCGCCGAGGCGGCGCGGGAGATGTCCGAGACGCCCGCCGCCCTTCAGCTCAGGCTGCTGCAGACCGTCGTCGCGGTCGCCGCCGAGAAGAACTCGACGCTGGTGCTGCCCTTCCCGGTGGAGCTGCTGCGCTTCCTGGAGGCGGCCCAGAAGGCCCAGGGCCGGCCCGGCGGGACGCAGGAACGGCCCGTCGAGCGCCGTGACCGGCCCGTCGAGCGGTGACACGTGCGACGCGCGTGGTTCCCGGGAATCACGGCAGGTGATAGAACACGGCGGGTCACAGTCCTGTCCGCCAGCAGGAAGGTCGCCCCATGTCCACGTCCAGTCGCGACGCGACCCGTCGTCAGATACTCGCCCGCACCGGTGCCCTCGGTGCGGGCATCGCGTTCACCGGAGCCCTGTCCGAACTCTTCGCCGGCACCGCCGCCGCGCACTCCCCGGGCCGCACCGGCTACGGCCCCCTGGTCCCCGACCCCGACGGTCTGCTGGACCTGCCCGAGGGATTCCGCTACCGGGTCCTGTCCCGCGAGGGCGACGAGCTCCGCTCCGGTGAGGGCCCGGTCCCGTCCAACCACGACGGCATGTCGGCCTTCCCGGGCAGACACGGCCGCGTGCACCTCGTCCGCAACCACGAGAACCGCGCCGACGGCCGGTTCCCCGTCCCCACGGTGGAGGGTCTGACGTACGACCCGGAGGGCAAGGGCGGCTGCACCGCCCTGAGCCTGGACCACCGCAACCACGTCCGTGACGAACGGGTCGCGATCGCCGGTACGGCCGTGAACTGCGCGGGCGGCCCGACCCCCTGGCACACGTGGCTGACCTGCGAGGAGACCGAGGACAAGGCCGGCACCAACGGCTACACCAAGGACCACGGGTTCATCTTCGAGGTCGACCCCGCCGACCCGCACCGCACCGGTGCGGTGCCGCTGACCGCGATGGGCCGCTTCCAGCACGAGGCGATCGCCGTGGACCCGCGCCGGGGCGTCGTCTACGAGACGGAGGACGCCTTCGAGCGGCCGTTCGGCCTCTTCTACCGGTTCCTGCCCGAGAAGCCGCTGGGCGGCACGGGCTCGCTGCGGGCGGGCGGCCGGCTCCAGGCGATGCGCGTGCCGGGCGTCCCCGACCTGTCGTCGATCCAGGAGACGGGCGCCTGCTTCGACGGCATCGAATGGGTCGACGTACCCGACCCGCTGGCCGTCGAGTCCCCCATCCGGTTCCAGGACTTCGGCCGGGGCGGCATCACGCACGCGCAGAAGCTGGAGGGCTGCTACTGGGGCGGGCGCAGCGTGTACTTCGTGTCGTCCTTCGCCCGCAGCGCGGAGGGCTCCGCCGCCGACCACTACGGCCAGATCTGGCGCTACGACCCCGAGCGGCGCCGTCTCACCCTGGTGATCGTCTTCGGGCCGGACACCGACGTGCAGCTGCCGGGCGAGTCCCCGGACAACATCTGTCTCGCCCCCAGCGGCGGCCTGATGGTCTGCGAGGACGGCAACGGCGCCCAGCACGTCTTCGGCGTGACCCGGCGCGGCGACGTCTACGCCATGGCCCGCGGCGCCCAGAACATCGGGACCGAGGAGGAGCCCGAGTGGGGTGAGTTCGCCGGGGTCACCTTCTCGCCCGACGGGGACACGATGTACGTCAACTGCTACAGGCCCGGGACCACGTTCGCGGTGACGGGCCCCTGGCGCAGGTAGCCGCCGGGCGCACCGCCCGGGCACTGAAGCCCGACCTGTGGGTACCCGGCACCGCATGACGGAGAAAGCACAGGTCAAGGGCTCCTACTGGCTTCAGACGGCACCGGGCGGTGCGCCGCGCCCCGCCCTCGCGGAGGATCTCGACGTCGACGTCGCCGTGATCGGCGCGGGCGTCGCCGGTCTCAGCACGGCCTGGGAACTGACGCGGGCGGGACGCAGTGTGGCGGTGCTGGAGGCCGGGCGGGTCGCCGCCGGTGTCACCGGGCACACCAGCGCCAAGCTGACCGCCCTGCACTCGCTGGTCTACGACAAGCTGCGCCGCACCCGAGGTCCCGGGGGCGCCCGGCTGTACGCCCGCTCGCAGTCCGAGGCGATCGAGCACGCCGCGGGGATCGTCGAAGAGCTGGGCATCGACTGCGACTGGGAGACCCGGGACGCGTACACGTACGTCTGCGACGCGGGCCGGGTGGACGAGCTGCGGGCCGAGGCGGCCGCCGCGAGGGAGGCGGGGCTGCCGGCGACGTTCGAGACGGAGACGGGGCTGCCGTTCCCGGTCGCGGGCGCGGTCAAGGTCACCGGGCAGGTGCAGTTCCACCCGCGCAAGTACCTGCTGGCCCTCGCCGAGGACCTGGAGGCGCACGGCGGGCGGATCTTCGAGGGCACCACCGTGCACGGTCTGGACGAGGGCGGGCCGTGCCGCGTGTCGACGGAGTCGGGGGCGACGGTCACCGCGCGGGACGTCGTGGTCGCCACCCACTACCCGATCTTCGACCGGGCTCTGCTGTTCGCCCGTCTCTCCCCGCGCCGCGAGCTGGTCGTCGCCGGGAGCATCGAGGCGGACCGCGACGTCGACGGCATGTACATCACGCCGGACGACAACACCCGCTCGGTCCGCACGGCGCCCCTGGACGAGGCGGGCCGCCGACTGCTCATCGTCACCGGGGAGCACTTCACTCCCGGCACGGGGGACACCCGGGAGCGCTTCGACCGTCTGTCCGCCTGGGCCGGCGAGCACTTCCCCGGCGTCGACCTCACCTACGCGTGGGCGACCCAGGACATCGACCCGACGGACACCGTGCCGTTGGTCGGCCCGCTGCACCCGGGCGCGAAGCACACCTACGTCGCCACCGGCTTCGGCGGCTGGGGACTGAGCGGCGGCATGATGGCGGGCCGGCTGCTCACCGCGCAGATCACCGGCGAGGAGTGCCCGTGGAGCGGGCTGTACGACCCACGGCGACTGCGCACGGCGGTGCGTGAGGCGCCGTCGTTCTTCAAGACTCAGGCGGAGGTCGCGCGCCACTTCGTCGGCGACCGCCTGCGGCCCGCCCCGCCCGTGGACGCCCTGCCGCCCGGTGAGGGTGCCCTGGTCCGGGTGGGCGGCGACCGGCTGGCGGTCTACCGGGACGAGGCGGGCGCGCTGCACGCCGTGTCGTCGCGCTGCACCCACCTCGGCTGCCTGGTCAGCTTCAACGCGGCCGAGCGGGCCTGGGAGTGCCCCTGCCACGGTTCCCGCTTCGACACGGACGGCAAGGTGATCCAGGGCCCGGCGACGAAGCCGCTAGAGCGGCGGGACATCTGACCGGCGCGGCGACGCCTGATCCGGGAGGGTGACGACCCGGGCACGTCACCACGCATAGTCGTACGAACCGAACAACACACTCATACGTTCGTGCGGTGACCACTCACGTACGCCGCGCCGCCGCACTGTGCGCCCTGGCCGCCTCCTCCGTCGCCCTCGCCGCCTGCGGGAGCACCGAGCCGGGTCATGCCCCCCGCCCGGCGCCGTCCGCGCCCTCCGCCACCGCTTCCGAGGCCGCACCGTCCCGTCCGCCCACCCTCGCGCCGGGGCCGGCGGGTCTCACTCCCGTCTTCGAGCACGGTCCGCGCGCCGACGGCAGGACGGTCGCCCTCACCTTCGACGCCGACATGACGGCCGACCAGGGACCGCGGGCCGCGGCCGGCGAGCGGTTCGACAATCCGGCACTGATCGCGACGCTGCGGAAGCTGGAGGTGCCGGCCACGGTGTTCATGACCGGCCGGTGGGCCGAGGAGTACCCGGACGCCGCCCGGTCCATCGGCCGGGACCCGCGGTTCGAGATCGCGAACCACTCCTACAGCCACTACGCCTTCACCGACGACTGCTACGGCCTGCCGACCGTCCCGGAGGAGCGGATGCGGTCCGACGTGGAGCGGGCGTACGCGGCGTTCCGCGAGGCCGGGGTGCCGGACCCGATGCCGTACTTCCGTTTCCCGGGCGGCTGCCACGACACGGCGGCCCTCAAGGCGCTGACGGCGGCCGGCGTCACCGCGGTGCAGTGGGACGTGGTGAGCGGGGACGCCTTCGCCACGGATGCCGACGCGGTGGCCCGCCAGGTGCTTGACGGGGTGCAGCCGGGGTCGGTCGTCGTCATGCACTGCACCCGCAGCGCCGCCCCGGTCACCGAGGAGGCGGTGCGCAAGATCGTCCCCGAGCTGCGGAGGCAGGGCTACCGGTTCGTCAAGGTCTCGGAGCTGATCGGGGCCGCGAACGGCCGCCGCTGACGGGCCTACGCTGGAGGCATGAGCAGCGACGACGACCTGCGCATCGACGACTACTGCCTGATCGACGCGGCCCGGCCGCCGAAGGCCGACGGCCCGCCGTACGCGGAGTGCGTGCTGTGCCGGGAACCGACGGAGTACGCCGAGTCGTACAGGGGGATCACCATGTGCCCGCGTTGCGAGTGGCAGGAGGCCCAGCGGACGGCCTGCTCAGGCTGACCTGCGCGAGCTGAGCCGGCAGGCCGCCGCGAACGCGGCCCCGGCGATCAGCACGGCCGCGCCCAGCGGGAGCAGCGGCAGAGGTACGGTGCCCGCCCGCGAGCCGGTGACCAGTCCGCTGACCGCCGCCCGTGCCGGGGAGCCCGTCGCCACCAGCGCGAGCAGGGTTGCGAGCAGCAGCGCCGGAACCGCGCGGCCGGGCGAACGGAGCAGCGGCCAGGAGGTGAGCGCGCCGACGGCGGCGCCGAGCAGGGCGCACACCAGCACCGCGAGCAGTCCGGAGGCGCCGGCCGCGAGCGGGGGCACCCGAGTGGTGTGGTCGGAGGCGGCCGGGGCGCTGATCAGCGTGACCACGACGGTGGCGGCCGCGCCCAGCACGAGGGCGGCGGCCAGGGCGACCAGCACACAGGCGAGATGGGCCCGCGCCGGGCCTCGCGCCGCCGCGACGCAGCCGCGGGCGGCGGGCGGCTCGCCGCTGACGCAGATCCGCACCAGCCAGGCCGCGACCGGCAGCAGCACGGCCGCCGCCCAGCCCAGCGAGTCGAGCACCGGCTGGCCGCCCTGTACGCCGACGGCGAGGACGGCGGCGTACAGGACGACGGGCGGGAGCCAGCGCTGGGAGCGCAGCAGGAGCGCGGCCTGATAGCGGAAGAGGGCGGTCATCGGAGGTCCTCCTGGGCGTGCACGCTCGCCACGTGCCACGGCGGCTCGGCGGTCAGGAGCGTACGCAGCAGGACGTCGGAGTGGGAGGCGGGGACGGTGAGCGTGTAGTGGCCGGGGCGGTGCTCCTCAGCGGAGGCGGTGACCCGCAGTGCCTCGGCGGGCGGGGCGCCGCCGTGCGGACCGTGCGCCCGGACGACGACGCGGGGCCCCTCCGGGGCCGGGACGCGCGCGGTGCGGCGGTGCAGGCCGCCGTCGCGGACGGCGTAGGTGGCGTCGGGCGCGGCGGCCAGGCGGCGCGGGTCGTGGTCGACGAAGACGACGGCGCCCCCGGCAGCCGTACGCTCCGCGACCGCCCGGTCGAGTTCTTCCCGCGCCTCGGTGTCCAGCCCGGTCCAGGCCTCGTCGAGGACGAGCAGTTCCGGTTCGGCCAGCAGGGCCTGCGCCACCGCCACCTTCTGACCGTTGCCCTTGGACAGCCGCGCCAGCGGGGTGCCGGCGTACCCGGCGGCGCCCAGTCGTTCCAGCCACTGCCCGGCCGCACGGGTCGCCGCCCGGCGGGACAGCCCGTGCACGGTGCCCAGGTGGGTGAGGTAGGCGGCGGCGGTGAAGGGCAGGGCGGGCGGGAAGCGTTCGGGGACGCAGGCCGTGCGCGGCCGGCCGGTGACCCGGCCCTCGGTGGGGGCGTCGATCCCGGCGAGCAGGCGCAACAGGGTCGACTTGCCGGTGCCGTTGGTGCCTTCGATCCGGACGAGGGTGCCGGGCGGTACGGCCAGGTCGACGCCGCGCAGGACCCAGGGCCCGCGGATGCCGTAGCGGCGGCCCACTCCGTCCAGCCGTAGCTCGCTTCGCATGGGGTCATACTCTCGCGGCCGCACGCCTTGGCAGACTGTGGGCGTGAGCAACGACGCGACGACGCCCGTCCCCGACAGCCCCTTCCGCGCCGAGCCCGGCGACCGCGACCTCGCGCCGCAGTACGTCCTGCCGCTGGTCGTCCGCATCGAGCGGGCGGCCCCGCCGCCGCGTACCGACGCGCTGGAGACCGCGGCCCGGGCGGTGCTGGTGATGCTGGGCGACGAGCGGTCGACCGGCGACGGCGAGTGGGCGCGGGCGGTGCGGGACTGGCAGGACGCGCGCATCCGCAAGGTCGTGCGGCGGGCGCGCGGCGCCGAGTGGCGGCGGGCCGAGGCGCTGCCCGGCATCACGGTCACCGGGAAGTCGGCGGAGGTACGGGTCTTCCCGCCGGTCCCGCTGGACGGCTGGCCGAAGGACCTGGCCCGCCTCCAGGTCTCCGGCACCGATCTCGACGACCCGGAGCCGCCGGTCGGGGCCGACCCGTCCGCGCCGGTGCTCTGGATGAACCCGGAGCTGGACATGTCGGCGGGCAAGGCGATGGCCCAGGCCGGTCACGGCGCGCAGCTCGCCTGGTGGGAGCTGGACGACGCGGCCCGGGACGCCTGGCGGGACGCGGGCTTCCCCCTCGCCGTGCGCACCGCGGACGCCGCCCGCTGGCCCGGCCTCACGACGAGCGGACTGCCGGTGGTCCGGGACGCCGGGTTCACGGAGATCGCGCCGGGCTCGTGCACGGTGGTGGCCGATCACCCGGCGCTCACCAGGCGGTGACGTCCGGCGCCGGCGCGGCGGTCACCAGCGTATGTGCACGTCCTCGGCCCAGCCCAGGAGGCCCTGCACGGGGATCTCGGTGCCGGCGTCCGTGCGGATCCGGCCGTCGTAGTGGCGAAGCACTGGTCGGTGCGGTTGACGATCAGACCGGTGCGGGTCGGAGGCGGGCCAGCGCCACTCCGGCTCCTCGCCGATCCCGGTGGGGCGGCTGACCACGCAGAGGCCGTTCTCGGCCGACCCGGTGCCCTCGGTGCAGCGCCCACCGAACTGGAGACCCACCGTGTGCCCGTCCGTACGGCCGGAGGCGGCGCCGCACTTCCAGTCGGCCGTGCGCGGCCAGCGACCCCGGCCGTGGTCCAGTACGGCCCACGCCTCGCCGTCGTCCCCGCCGAACCCCAGCGTCTCGGTGCCGGTCCTGACCCTTCCGGTGGCGGGGAGGGCGGTGTGCTCGGAGGCGTACCGGAAACGCCGTTGGCTCCACGGCACCACGACTGAGAGCGATTCGTGGCCCTCCGGCCGCTGGACCAGCAGGTCGACCTCCAGCGGCAGCCGGTCCGGCGTGAGGCAGGGGGCCCGCAGCCGGGTGCCGCCCGGCTCGTCGCGGATCTCCACCCGCACCTTGCCCCGGGTCGGCCGCTCGGGGCCCACGACGACGTCCCCGGCTCCCGGCGTACGTGGATGTCGTCACACACCAGTACTGCCATCGCTTGGTGCGGCCCCAGCCGCGCAGCTCCGCACGGTGCAGCGGCACTCCGGACCAGCCGACGGCGTCGGGATCGCGCCTGCCGTCGGGCAGACGGAGGTCGACTGGATCGGCGATCTCTCGCTCGTGCGTCGCCATGGGCGGAGCCTGACGGGCGGGTGGCGAACCTCAGATGTTCCTCTGAACCCGCGCCCCCGCGATTGGTGCCGGGCCGGACGGGCGATACCTCCGGCAAGTCGGCAGGAGGGGGACGGAACCGTGCGGCGAGCACAGCAGCTGGGAACCGGCATCGGATGGCGCCCTGAGATCGCCGGTGCCGTCGAGGCGATGCCCGGCATCGACTGGGTCGAGGCCGTGTCCGAGAACCTCTGTCCCGGACATCTGCCCGACTCCCTGGTCCGGCTGCGCGAACGCGGCGTGACGGTGGTGCCGCACGGGGTCGCGCTGGGGCTCGGCGGGGCCGAACGGCCGGACGCGGGACGGCTCACGGCGCTGGCCGAGCGTGCTCAGGCACTGGGGTCGCCGCTGGTGACCGAGCACATCGCGTTCGTCCGGGCGGGCGGTCCCATGACCGCCTCCCATCGGCTGGAGGCCGGACACCTGCTGCCCGTGCCGCGCACCCGCGACGCCCTCGACGTGCTGTGCGAGAACGTGCGCATCGCACAGGACTCGCTGCCCGTGCCGCTCGCCGTGGAGAACATCGCCGCGCTCATCTCCTGGCCGGACGAGGAGATGACGGAGGGTCAGTTCCTGTACGAGCTGGCCGATAGGACGGGGGTGCGGCTGTTGATCGACGTGGCGAACCTGCACACCAACCACGTCAACCGCGGTGAGGACCCGGCCGAGGCGCTCGGCGAACTTCCCCTGGAGGCCATCGCCTACGTCCATGTCGCGGGCGGCTTCGAACGGGACGGCGTCTGGCACGACAGCCACGCCCACCCCGTCGCACAGCCGGTGCTCGACATCCTGACCGCCCTGGCCTCGCGGGTGGCGCCGCCGGGCGTCCTGCTGGAGCGTGACGAGAACTTCCCGACGGCCGAGGAGTTGGAGGGCGAGGTGGCGGCGATCCGGGCCGCCGTGGAGAAGGGGCGGGTGTCAGGCCGGGCGTCGGTGGCGGCCGAGGCGGCACCGTCCGCGCGTCCCGCCTCGCCCGTCTCCGCCGCCCCCTCGCGAGCCGCGCGCGACGAGACCGACGCCGACCGGGCCGCACGGCAGCGGCTCGCCCTCGCGCAGACCGCGCTGCTGTCCGCGCTGGTCGCCGGGACGCCGGCGCCCGAGGGGTTCGACCGGGTACGGCTGGGCGTGCAGGCGCGGGCGCTCGCCGGGAAGCGGGCGGACGTGGTCGCCAAGGTCGCGCCCGAACTGCCGGTGATCCTCGGCGCCGGGTACCGGCCTGCCTTCCTCGAGTACGCCCAGCGGCGGCCGATGACCGGCGGATACCGCAGGGACGCCCTCGACTTCGCCGAGCGGCTGCTGCGGGACGGGCGTCCGCGGGACGACGATGCCCGGCGGGAGCTGCGGGAGTGGTGGCTGGAGCGAGAGGGTCCGGTGCCGCGTACGAGGCGTTCCGGGGTCCGGTGGGCTCGTGCGACGGGGCGGGTGCTGCTGCGCCGCCGGGCAGCCTGAGCGGCACAAACGGAACGTCACACACATACAACACTGCGTCCCGACATGTGAACAGGGCATGGCGCCGGCGAAACCATTCGGCATAGAAGTACGGCATGTTCTGGGTCCTTCTCCTCCTGCCCGCCTGGGCGGTCGCCGGCCTGGCGTGCCTGCGGCTGTGCCTGGCCGCCGTACGCGCGGCGGCCGTCGCCCCGCCCGCCGTCGACCGTGAGCACTCGCTGACTCTCTACGAGGCGGCGTTCCTGGCCGGTGGTCCCCGGAGGGTCGCCGATCTGACGCTGGTCTCCATGGCACGCCAGCGTCGGCTGCTGCTCGCGCACACCGGCTGGGCGACCGTCGTCGACCCGTGCGGGCGCGACGAGATGGAGCGGTCGGTCATAGGGGCGATAGGGCCCGAGGGCCAGTCCCGGATAGCGCCGGTGCGGTCCGCCGCTGCCGCCGCCGACGCGGTGCGGGGTCTGGCCGACCGGCTGGTCAGGGCGGGCCTCGCCGTGCCGGACGGCGCCCGCGGCGTCGCGGCCGGGGTCCAGCGGGTGCGGGTCGCCGCGGTCACCGTCTGCGCGCTGGGCGCCGCCGCGCTGGCCCTGCCGCTGCCCGCGGACCAGCCGCGCCTCCTGATCGCCCTGTGGTTCACGTTGCCGCTCGCCCTGACCCTGGGGTGCCTCGCCATCACGCGGATGGAGGTCCACCCGTACTCACGCTGGGCCTCACCGGCCGGGCAGCGGATGATCGGTGCCCTGGTCCGGCAGGCCGACGGCTCGGCGGACGACCGTACGTATCTGACCTCGGTCGCCGTGCGCGGCGTGCACGCGATCGGCGAACCGGACCTGCGCGCGGCCTTCGCCCACCGTGAGCGGTACGTCGAGGAGCGCCGGCAGCGCCGGGCCTGACGCGCCGGGGGGGGCGTACGGAGGCACTGCGCCCGACACCCGCGGGCGGTGCTTGCCCCGCCGGGTCGCCGTACCGAGCATCCCTTGTGTCACGCCGTGCGCCGAAGGGATACGCGATGCGAGCTGCCGCCCTCTACTGTGCCGCCGGGTCCTTGCTGCTGACCACTCTCGCCGCCGCTCCGGCGGCAGGGACTCCGGCCGGGCCCGGGGCCACCGAGGCGCGCGGCGCCGCCGTGGCCGCCCGGCGCGCGGCGGCGGCCGGCATCGAGTTCGGCAGGTGCCCGGCATCGGAGGACCTGCCGGCCACCGTGCGGTGCGGCACGGTCACCGTGCCGCTGGACTACGCGCACCCCGACGGGAAGCGGATCGAGCTCACCGTCAGCCGGGTGCGGGCCACCCACAAGGACCCGGACGACGACAGGCGCGAGGTTCCCCGGCAGGGCGCGCTTCTCCACAACCCGGGCGGTCCGGGCGCCTCGGGACTGTACTTCCCGCTGGTCGGCATGGTGCCCGAGTGGAAGCGGATCGCCGCGGCCTACGACCTCGTCGGATACGCCCCGCGCGGGGTCGCCCCCTCCGCCCCGCTCTCCTGCCAGGACCCCGGCGGCTTCATCGAGGGCCCTCGCCCGGCGCCCACGCAGCCCACGGACGCGTACAAGAAGCAGCGCGCCGCCGAGGCCGAGGCGTACGCGCGCGGCTGCGCCGACCGGGCCGGGGACGCGCTGCGGCACTACCACTCCCTCAACAACGCCCGTGACCTGGAGGTCGTGCGGGCCGCGCTGGGCGAGGAGCGGCTGACGTTCATGGGGGCGTCGTACGGGACGTACCTCGGGGCGCTGTACGCGGAGTTGTTCCCCTCGCGGGTGCGGCGGATGGTGTTCGACTCGGTGGTGAACCCCGATCCCGAGAGGGTCTGGTACCGCAACAACCTGGCCCAGTCCGAGGCCTTCGAGGACCGATGGGGGGACTTCAAGAAGTGGATCGCCGGGCACGACGCCGTGTACGGGCTCGGAGACACGCCGCAGGAGGTCCAGAAGGGCTACGAGGAGGCGAGTGCCCGGCTCGCGGCGGAGCCCGCGGGCGGCACGGTGGGCCCCGCGCAGTTGCAGGGGGCGATGCTGAAGGCCGCGTACTACGACGACTACTGGCCGCACCGGGCCGAGGCACTCTCGGCCTACCTGAAGGGCGACCCGCAGCCGCTGATCGACCAGGCGGGGACGCACCCGAAGGAGTCGGCGGTCGAGTCGGAGAACTCCAGTGCCGTCTACACGGCCGTCGAGTGCAACGACGCGCCCTGGCCGGCCGACTTCGAGGTGTGGGACCGGGACAACACGCGGCTGGCACGCCGGGCGCCGTTCGAGACGTGGGACAACGTGTGGACGAACCTGCCCTGCGCCTACTGGCGGGCGCCCCGGCAGGATCCCCTCGACGTGCGAACCGGGCCGGGCGAGCTGCCGCCGACGCTGATCATGGCCGCCGAGCGGGACGCGGCGACCCCGTACGAGGGGGCGCTGGAGCTGCGCCGACGGCTGTCGGGCTCGGTGCTGGTGACCGAGCGGGACACGGGTACGCACGGCATCGGCGGCGGACCGAACACCTGCGTCAACGGCCACCTGGAGGCGTACCTGCTCCGGGGCCGCCTCCCGGCGCGGGACACGTCGTGCGCCCCGCGCCCGGCACCGGAGCCGAGGGCCTGACTGGCTAGGCCAGCCCGGCGACCAGTTCGGCGAGGTCCTTGCGCCGACCGGTGAAGAAGGGGATCTCCTCGCGGACGTGCATCCGCGCCTCGGAGCCCCGCAGGTGGCGCATGAGGTCGACGATGCGGTGCAGCTCGTCCGCCTCGAAGGCGAGGATCCACTCGTAGTCGCCCAGCGAGAACGAGGCGACCGTGTTGGCGCGCACGTCCGGGTAGCCGCGGGCCATCTTGCCGTGGTCGGCGAGCATGCGGCGGCGGTCCTCGTCGGGCAGCAGGTACCAGTCGTAGGAGCGCACGAACGGGTAGACGCTGATGTAGTTCCGAGGCGTCTCGTCGGCCAGGAAGGCCGGGATGTGCGAGCGGTTGAACTCGGCGGGACGGTGCAGCGCCATGTTCGACCAGACGGGCTCCAGCGCGCGGCCGAGCTTGGTGCGACGGAAGAGGTTGTACGCCTCCTGGAGCTGGTCGGCGGTCTCGGCGTGCCACCAGATCATGAGGTCGGCGTCCGCGCGCAGACCGGACAGGTCGTAGGTGCCGCGGATCGTCACGTCCTTGGCGGCGAGCTGGTCGAAGAGCTCCTGGACCTCGTCGGCGTACCCGGCGCGGTCCTCCGGGAGGGTGTCCTTCAGCTTGAAGACGGACCAGAGGGTGTAGCGGATGACCTCGTTGAGGTCCTTGGCCAGCTTGCCCTTGTTGGGGATCCGCTCGGCGGCGGGGGTGGAGGCGTCGTCACTCATGACCCTATTCTCCCGCTCCCCCGTGCAGGCTCTGCACCGGGTGGGCGGTGAGCTCCTCCACACCGCGCGGGTCGCCGTGGATCCGGTCCACGGCCGCGTAGGCGCTCGCGATGCTCGCCGGGATGCCGACACCGTCGTAGGCCGCACCGCACACGGCGAGGCCCGGGAGCTTCGCGACGTGTTCGCGGACCCGGGCCACGCGCGCGTGGTGACCGACGGGGTACTGGGGCAGGCCGTCGTGCCAGCGGGTGACCCGGGTGGCGACGGGCTCGGCGGCCAGGCCGGTGGCCTCCTTCAAATCGTGCCGGGAGACGTCGACCAGGCCGGCGTCGTCGCGGTCCAGGATCTCCGTCTCGCCGTACCGCCCGACGGAGGTGCGCAGGACGACCAGGTCCGGGTCCTCGGCGTCGATCCAGCCCCACTTGCGGGAGGCGAAGGTGGACGCCTTGACGGTGCGGCCGTCGACCGGTGGCACGAGGAAGCCGCTGCCTTCGGGGAGGGCGGCCGCGTCCGCGCGGCGGTAGGCGAGGGTGATCAGGGCCATGGAGGCGTACTCCACGGCGGCCAGCTCGGCCGCGGCGGCGGGGACCTCGGCGCGCAGCAGGTCGGCGGCGGGGCGGGCGGGGACGGCGACGACGACCGCGCCGGCGTGCAGCACCCGGTCGGCGGTGGTGATGCGCCAGCCGTCGTCGGCGGTGTGGCGCAGCTCCGTCACGGGCGCGTGGGTGACGATTTCGCCGCCCCGCGCGCGCACCGACTCCGCGACCGCGAGCGGGAGGGTGCCGATGCCGCCCTCGATGCCCATGAACACCGGGCCGGTCTGCGGTGTGGTGGCCGTGCGGCCCTGGATCGCGCGCACCGCCTCGGTGAGGGAGGTGTGGGTGCGGGCGGCCTCGAAGAGCTGGGGCACGGCGGAGCGCAGGGAGATGCGGTAGGCGTCGCCCGCGTAGACGCCGCCCAGCAGCGGTTCGACGAGGCGGTCGACGACCTCGCGGCCCAGGCGCGCCGCCACGTACTCCCCCACCGCGACGTCGTCGCCGACCTCGGTGCGGGGCAGCTCCGCGTCGCGCTCGATGCGGGCGAGGCCCTCCTCGGAGAGGACGCCGGCCAGGGCGGCGGCGGTGCCGGGCACGCCCATGACGTGGCCCTTGGGCATGGGGCGCAGGGCGCCGCGGGTCCACAGGGAGGCCGAGGCGGTGGCCGGCGGCTGGAGGCGGTCGGCGAGGCCGACCTCGCGGGCCAGGCCGACGGCCTCGGGGCGGCGGGCCAGCATGGACTCGGCGCCGAGGTCGACGCGCACGCCCGCGATCCCGCCGGGCAGCAGCTTGCCGCCGACGCGGTCGGACGCCTCCAGCACGGTCACCCGCGCGCCACGCTCCAGCAGCCGGTGGGCGGCGGCCAGTCCGGCGATCCCGCCCCCGATGACGACGACGTGCCCCGTGTCCGCGGGGGTCTCACCCGCGGAGGTCTCCCTTGCGCTCATGCCTCCAGCGTCTCAGACCCCACTGACAGCGACGGCCGCGGGCCGGGAGCGGGAACGGGCCGCGTACGGCGCCCCGCGAGTCCGGACCGTGACCTGTTCGGGACCGTTTCGCGCCGACCCCGGGGCCGGTTGCCGCGTCGTAGGAACGACAGTCGTACCGACGATCTCGGGGGTCCCATGCGCACACCACGTTCCGCACGTCCCGTTCCGGCCCTGGCCGCCGTCCTGCTGGCCGCCGCGCTGGCGCTCACCGGATGCAGTGCCGGGGGCGACTCCGGTGCGAGCGGCGCGGACAGCGCGGCCGGGGAGGCCGCGCCCCCGGCGATGAACGACCGCCAGGGCGCCGCGGGCGGCAAGGCGGAAGGCGCCGGGGCGAGCGCGCCGCCGAAGGCCGCCGCGAGTCACGTCATCCGCACCGCCTCACTGACGGTGCAGGTCGAGGACGTCCACAAGGCCCTCGCCGAAGCCCGGGACACCACCGAGAACGCGGGTGGCTACGTGGGCGACGAGACCACCGGCCGGGACGGGGACGGTCACGAGCGGACCCGGGTGACGCTGCGCGTGCCCGTCGACTCCTACCAGGACGTCCTGGACGACCTGGAGGGCGCCGGGAAGCTGCTGAACCGCAACGCCGAGGCGGAGGACGTCACCGACCAGGTCGTCGACGTGGAGAGCCGGATAAAGTCCCAGCGCGCCAGCGTCGTCCGCGTGCGCGAGCTGATGGACCGGGCCACGAAGCTGAGCGACGTGGTGACGCTGGAGGGCGAGCTGAGCAGCCGTCAGGCCGAACTGGAGGCGCTGCTGGCCCAGCAGGCGTCCCTGAAGGACCGCACCGGCCTGGCCACCATCACCCTCTCCCTGTCCGAGACGCCGGTGGAACGGGCGGAGAAGGACGACGACCCCGGGTTCACGGACGCCCTGGCCGGCGGCTGGGACGCCTTCGTGACCATGCTGCGCTGGATGGCGGTCGCGGTGGGCGCGGTGCTCCCCTTCGCCGTGGTGGCGGCACTGCTGGTGGCGGTGTGGCTGCGGGTGGTGCGTCCCCGGCTGCCGCGCCGCCCGGCGCCGGTGCCCGCGGCGCCCGCCACGGCTTCCTCGGCGGCGTCGGCTTCGCTGCCGACGGCCCGGCCGGCCCCCGGGACCACGCCCCGCGAGGAGCCGGGCGGGCGGGACTGAAACACCCCGCCCCCCGTAGCGTGTTCGCATGAGCATGAGCGTTGCGGGCGGTACGAGGGAGCGACTGGTCGTGATCGGCGGGGACGCCGCGGGGATGTCCGCGGCGTCCCAGGCCCGCCGACTGAGGGGCCCGGACGAGCTGGAGATCGTGGCGTTCGAACGCGGCCACTTCAGCTCGTTCTCGGCGTGCGGCATCCCGTACTGGGTCGGCGGCGAGGTGGCCGACCGGGACGAGCTGATCGCGCGGACGCCCGAGGAGCACCGCGCGCGGGACATCGACCTGCGGATGCGCACCGAGGTCACGGAGATCGACGTCGCCGGAGGGCGGGTGCGCGCGCGTGACGTCGACACGGGGGCGGAGTCCTGGACGTCGTACGACAAGCTCGTGATCGGGACCGGGGCGCGCCCGATCCGTCCCGGGCTGCCGGGCGTCGACGCGCCCGGCGTCCACGGGGTGCAGACGCTGGACGACGGGCAGGCCCTGCTCGACACGCTGGCCCGCACGCGCGGCCGTCGCGCGGTGGTCGTCGGCGCCGGCTACATCGGCGTGGAGATGGCCGAGGCGCTGATCATCCGCGGTTACGAGGTGACGGTGGTCAACCGCGGCCGGGAGCCGATGTCGACGCTCGACCCGGACATGGGCCGCATGGTGCACGAGGCGGTGGAGGGCCTCGGCATCACCATGGTGAACGGCGCCGAGGTCACCGAGGTGCTCACCGGGGACGACGGCCGGGTCCGCGCGGTGGCCACCGCGGACGCCGAGTACCCGGCGGACGTGGTGGTCCTCGGCATCGGCGTGCGCCCCGAGACGGGACTGGCCGAGGCCGCCGGGCTGCCGCTGGGCGCTCACGGCGGGCTGCTGACCGACCTGGGCATGCGGGTGCGCGGGTACGAGAACATCTGGGCCGGCGGCGACTGCGTGGAGGTGCTCGACCTGGTCTCGGGGCAGGAGCGGCACATCCCGCTCGGCACGCACGCCAACAAGCACGGCCAGGTGATCGGCACCAACGCGGGCGGCGGTTACGCCACCTTCCCGGGGGTGGTGGGCACCGCGGTCAGCAAGGTCTGCGACCTGGAGATCGCGCGGACCGGACTGCGCGAGAAGGACGCGCTGCGGGCGGGGCTGCGGTTCGTGACGGCCACCATCGAGTCCACCAGTCGCGCCGGCTACTACCCGGGCGCCTCCCCCATGACGGTGAAGATGCTCGCCGAGCGGCGCACGGGGCGGCTGCTCGGCGTGCAGATCGTCGGCCGTGAGGGTGCGGGCAAGAGGGTCGACATCGCCGCGGTGGCCCTCACCGCCGGGATGACGGTGGAGCGGATGACGGCCCTGGACCTCGGCTACGCGCCGCCGTTCTCACCGGTGTGGGATCCCGTGCTGGTGGCCGCCCGCAAGGCGGCGCGGGCGGTGCGGCAGGAGGGCTGAGGACCGTGTCCGACGGGTGGGTCACGCCGTCCCGTTGATCCGGTCGATGGCCTGCCGCGCCTGCTCCGCCGGGGGCCGCGAGGGCATGGACGACACCGAGGCCGGGGCGGTCGCCGTGGCCGGTGCCCCCACCGCGGGCGGCTGCTCACCGGCCGGCCTGGCGTGCGCGGCGCCCCGCGCGGAGCGCAGCCGGTGGCTCACCGCCTCGTCCAGTGTCACCGGCCGCTGCATCTGCACGGCCAGCCGCCCGGCCTCCTGACCGAGCCGGGCGACGTCCTCCCAGGGCAGGCGCAGCACGAGGGCGACCTCGGCCTCGCCGTCGGGCAGGGCGTGCATCGCGGGAGCCGGTGTGACCCGTTCGTTCATCGCCTGTTCCTCACGTCGTCCCCACGCCCCGCCTTCCCCGGGCCGCGGGCGGTTGGGGTGACATACGCACGACGGGACTGCGGCGTTCAGGGGATCACCGATTCGCCGGCGGCGGGGAGGGCAGTAGTCTCTCGTGGTCATCCCCGTCCATGACGTGAACCCCGCCCGGCGCACCCCTTGGGTGACGTACGCCCTGATCCTCGCCAACGTCCTGGTCTTCCTGTTCACCCCGGGAACGGCCGGGTCCGTGACGGGCGAGGGCAGTCTGGCGCAGCTGTGCCACCTCGAGGCCTTCCTGGACCAGTACGCGGCGGTGCCGCAGGAGCTGCTCCACCACCGGATGCCCGCCCTGGTACCCACGGGCGACACGGGGGTCGGCCCGCAGGGACCGGGGTGCGTGGTCGGGCCGCCGGACTACGACAAGTCCCCCGAGCTGAGCGTCCTGACGGCGATGTTCCTGCACGGCGGCTGGCTGCACCTGCTGGGCAACATGCTCTTCCTGTGGATCTTCGGCAACAACGTCGAGGACCGCCTGGGCCACCTGCCCTACCTGCTCTTCTACGGCGTCTGCGGCTACGCGGCGACCTACGGCTTCGCCCTCCTCGACTCCGAGTCCGGCGCCCCGCTGATCGGTGCCTCGGGAGCGATCGCCGGTGTGCTCGGCGCGTATCTGGTGCTCTATCCGAAGGCCCGGGTCTGGGTTCTCGTGCCCTTCCTGATCTTCCTGCCGCTGCGGCTGCCGGCCTGGATCGTGCTGGGCTTCTGGTTCGGGCTCCAGGCGGTCTACTCCTCCGGCGGGGCCGTCTCGCAGGCCGGCACCGTGGCGTACGCGGCCCATGTCTTCGGCTTCGTGGCCGGCATGCTGATCGCCTGGCCGCTGCGCCGCGGCACCCCGCCACCGCCGGAGCCGCGCGGGCTGCTGTTCGGGAGGCGGGCGCGGCCTGGGTGGTGACGGCGCACGGCGGCGGGGCCGGGCGTGGGAGGCCCTGATCCGTCCGGGCTCCGGCGTGAAGGGGGGCCGGACGGGGCCGCCCGGCGCACGTTGTCGCCGGGCGGCCCGGTGGGTCGGTGCGCCGACGGTCCTCAGCGCGCGGTCTGCGTGTGCACGTACTCCACGAGGCGGCTCAGCGCGTCCGGGTCCGTGTCGGGCAGGACGCCGTGGCCGAGGTTGAAGACGTGGCCCTCCAGGCCCGCCGCGGCGTCCAGGATCTCGCGGGTCCTGGTCTCGACCGCCTGTGGAGTGGAGAAGAGGACGGCGGGGTCGAGGTTGCCCTGGAACGCCTTGCCGGGGC
Organism: Streptomyces mutabilis; assembly: GCF_014649815.1. Taxonomy (GTDB): domain Bacteria; phylum Actinomycetota; class Actinomycetes; order Streptomycetales; family Streptomycetaceae; genus Streptomyces; species Streptomyces mutabilis. The sequence continues at coordinate 422,212 of NZ_BMTT01000004.1, forward strand.
CGACCCGGCGGGCGGCCTCGTCCATCGGGACCCGCCAGTCGACGCCGACGACGTCCGCGCCGGCCTCGCCCATGTCGCGCAGGAGTTCACCGGTGCCGACGCCGAAGTGGATGCGCGGCACGCCGTATCCGGCGACGGCCTCGAAGACCTTGCGGGAGGCAGGCTGCACGAAGCGACGGTAGTCCGCGGGGGCCAGGGCGCCGACCCAGGAGTCGAAGAGCTGGACCGCGCTCGCGCCCGCCTCGATCTGCACCTTGAGGAAGGCGGCCGTGATCTCGGCGAGGCGGTCCAGCAGGTCGGCCCACAGCTGCGGGTCGCCGTACATGAGCGCCTTGGTGTGCTCGTGGTTGCGGGACGGGCCGCCCTCGACGAGGTAGCTGGCGAGGGTGAACGGCGCGCCCGCGAAGCCGATCAGCGGGGTGGCGCCGAGCTCGCGGGTGAGCAGGCCGAAGGCCTCGGTGACGTAGGAGACGTCCTCGGGGGTGAGGTCGCGCAGCCGGGCCAGGTCGGCGCGGGTGCGGATCGGCTTCTCGATGACCGGGCCGACGCCCGGCTTGATGTCGAGGTCGATGCCGATCGCCTTGAGCGGGATCACGATGTCGCTGAAGAAGATCGCCGCGTCCACGCCGTGCCGGCGCACCGGCTGGAGGGTGATCTCGGTGACCAGTTCCGGCCGCATGCAGGACTCGAGCATCGGGATGCCCTCGCGCACCTTGCGGTACTCCGGCAGCGAGCGCCCGGCCTGCCGCATGAACCACACGGGGGTGTGCGGCACCGGCTCACGCCTGCACGCCTTGAGGAACGCGGAGTCGTACGTGGCGGTCGGCTGCTTGCCCGCGGGGCTCTGGTTGGCACTCACACCGGAAAGTCTCGCATGCCCCTCGGACAGCGCCGGACCACGGGTGCGACCGCGTGCGAGCGGCGCGGGGGCGCCCGCGCGGGACCGCGTGATCCGGACATCGCGCCCGCACGCGGGTGTCCCTCACTGCGCCCGGTCGCTGTTCCGCTTAACCTTCCCCGCATGGCTGCGGCTCAGGGACGATCGTCGGACGGCGCTGGCGGAATGGACGAGACGAAGGGCACCGAGGAGGATTCCCGGCGTACGGGGAGTGCGGCTCCGCCGCCCTTCGCGGCCGCCGTCGAGGCGCTCGGGGCCGCGCGGCTGCGTCCTCAGATCGAGGTGGAGGCGGTGCCCCCGCCGAAGCGGCTCGCTCCGTACGCGTACGCCCTGGAGGCGGCGGTCGTCGACGGCGACGAGGACCTGGCGGACGGACGGCTGGTACTGCTGCACGACCCGGCCGGGCACGACGCCTGGCACGGCACCTTCCGGCTGGTGACGCTGGTGCGGGCCGAACTGGAGCCGGAGATGGCCGCGGACCCGCTGCTGCCGGACGTCTGCTGGTCCTGGCTCACCGGTGCGCTGCAGGCGCGCGGGCTGACCTACGGCGAGCCCAGCGGCACGGTCACGCGCGCGAGTTCCCATTACTTCGGAGGGCTCTCGGCGCGGCCGTCGGCCTCGCAGATCGAGATCCGGGCGTCCTGGACGCCGCGCGAGGGTCTGGGCGGCGTCCCGGACACCGCGGCGCACCTCGCCTCGTGGTGCGACCTGCTGGCGCAGGTCGCGGGTCTGCCGCCGGCCGCGCCCGGCGACGCGTCGATCGTGACGCTGCCGCAGCGCCGCGGCCCGCAGTCGCGCTAGGGCCACCCGCTCCCCAGGTCCCCGCACCCGGGCCCGGTCCGGCCCGCGAAACGTTCCGTCACTTTGTCGACACGGCCACTTTCGACCCCTTATCGACAAAGTACGGAACCGTTCGGTCTTCGAATGATCGACCGCATGTCCGAATTGCTCGGATTGTTACTCACCAGATCGTGATCATTCTCTAAAGGCGGACGCGTTCGGTGCCGAAGACGACTGTGACCTTGAAAGCACGGTTCGTCCCGGCTTCACCCCCCACGAGCCGGCCCCGTCCCGCACCCCAGGAGGCCTGGTGTCCGTTCTCCTCGAGCAGCCTGCAAGCCTGGTCGCCTACCGCCCGAACAAGCCGACCGCCATGGTGGTCGTGGCCGACCCGCGCGTCCGTTCCACCGTCACCCGCCACCTGTGGGCGCTCGGTGTGCGCGATGTCATCGAGGCCTCGTCCGTCGCGGAGGCTCGTCCCCGCATCGGCAACCCCCGCGACATCTGCGTCGCCGACGTCCACCTCCCCGACGGCTCCGGCCTGACCTTGCTGTCGGAGACCCGCGCCGCGGGCTGGCCCAACGGCCTCGCCCTGTCCGCCGCCGACGACATCGGCGCCGTGCGCAACGCCCTCGCCGGCGGCGTCAAGGGCTACGTCGTCACCGGCACCCGCACCAACGTCGGGCTCCCCACCCGGCCGGGCGCCGCCCCCATCGGCGCCGCCGCCCGCCTGCACCGCCGCCCCCCGGGCGCCCCGAGCCACCCGGGCGGCTACCGCGAGCTCTCCGGCCGCGAGGTCGAGGTGCTGCGCCTGGTCGCGGAGGGCCAGTCGAACAAGGCGATCGGCGTCTCGATGGGCCTGTCCGCCCTGACCGTCAAGAGCCACCTGGCCCGCATCGCCCGCAAGCTCGGCACGGGCGACCGCGCCGGGATGGTCGCCGTGGCGCTGCGGACCGGGATCATCCACTGACCGCTTACCCTCTCCGCTCCCCTCTCGTCTCCCGCCCTCCATGACCGCCGGCCACCGTCCTCGTGACGCCGATCTTTCACTGACCTGACTGGTTTACGACCCCCCGACGCCCGCCGACGGAACGTTCCGTCGGCGGGCGCGGTCGATGCACGGATACCCTTGACAGGTGACCGACGCCCACGAAACCGCAGCAGACCGTTCACTGCGAACCACCGGAGGCGCCCCTCCGGACGACGCCGGATCTTCTGTGAGTCAGGCGCCGACCCCCTTGCTAGAACCACGCGAGGGCATTCCGCCGGTGATCGCCGACGCGGCGGCCCTCGCCGAGGTGACCGCCGCCTTCGCCGCCGGGCACGGCCCGGTCGCCGTCGACGCCGAGCGCGCCTCCGGCTACCGCTACGGACAGCGGGCGTACCTGGTGCAGTTGCGCCGCGAGGGCGCCGGCACCGCGCTGATCGACCCGGTGGCCTGCCCCGACCTGTCCGGGCTGGGCGCGGCGATCGCGGACACCGAGTGGGTGCTGCACGCGGCCACCCAGGACCTGCCGTGCCTGCGCGAAATAGGGATGGTGCCCACCCGCATCTTCGACACCGAGCTGGCGGGACGGCTGGCCGGCTTTCCCCGCGTCGGCCTCGGCGCGATGGTGGAGAACGTGCTGGGCTTCGTCCTGGAGAAGGGCCACTCGGCCGTCGACTGGTCCACGCGTCCGCTGCCCGAGCCGTGGCTGCGCTACGCCGCGCTCGACGTCGAGCTCCTCGTCGACCTGCGCGACGCGTTGGAGAAGGAACTGGACCGGCAGGGCAAGCTGGAGTGGGCCCGGCAGGAGTTCGACGCGATCGCCTCCGCCCCGCCGCCCGAGCCCCGCAAGGACCCGTGGCGCCGTACGTCCGGCATGCACAAGGTGCGCCGTCGCCGTCAGCTCGCCGTGGTGCGCGAACTGTGGCAGACCCGGGACCGGATCGCGCAGCGCCGGGACGTCTCGCCGGGCAAGGTGCTCGGGGACGCGGCCATCGTCGAGGCGGCGCTCGCGCTGCCGCCCAACGCGCACGCGCTGGCCGCGCTGAACGGTTTCGGGCGGGTCAACCGCCGGCAGCTGGAGCAGTGGCAGGTGGCGGTCGACCGGGCCCGGGGCCTGTCCGAGTCGCAGCTGCCGCAGCCCGGCCAGCCGGTGACCGGCCCCCCGCCGCCCAGGGCGTGGGCCGACAAGGACCCGGCCGCCGCGGCCCGGCTCACCGCTGCGCGGGCCGCGGTGAGCGCGCTCGCCGAGCGGCTGAACATGCCGCAGGAGAACCTGATCACGCCGGACACGGTGCGCAGGGTGTGCTGGGAGCCCCCGGCCACCCTCGACGAGGAATCGGTGGGCGCGGCCCTCGCCGGGCACGGGGCTCGGCCCTGGCAGGTGGAACAGGTGACGCCGGTCCTGGTGACGGCGCTGGCCGGTGGCGTGTCGTAGCAGGAGCGGCGGGGCATCGCCGGTATCCAGGGACGAAGCGCACAGCCGTGTCCTCGAGGTGGAGCGCCGCAGCGGCGGTGTGACGTTCGCCGCTCCAGCCGGGGGGACTGGGCAGCTACGTTACCCACAAGTAGCATGGGGCTGAGCGCGCGCTCAGTGCATGCGTGCCGCAGCAGTGCCATCCCGCACCCTGGAGGAGAGCCATCGTGCCTCGTACCGTCAGGGACGTCGTCTTCGTAGACGGCGTCCGCACCCCGTTCGGCAAGGCGGGCCCGAAGGGCATCTACCACGAGACCCGCGCCGACGACCTGGTCGTGAAGGCGATCCGGGAGCTGCTGCGCCGCAATCCCGGTCTCGACCCCAAGAAGATCGACGAGGTCGCCGTCGCCGCGACCACGCAGATCGGCGACCAGGGCCTGACCATCGGCCGCACCGCCGGCATCCTGGCGGGCCTGCCCACCTCGGTCCCGGGCTACTCGATCGACCGCATGTGCGCGGGCGCCCTGACCGCCGTCACCACGGTGGCCGGCTCGGTCGCCTTCGGCGCGTACGACGTCGCCATCGCGGGCGGTGTCGAGCACATGGGCCGCCACCCGATGGGCGAGGGCGTCGACCCGAACCCGCGGTTCGTCAGCGAGAAGCTGGTCGACGAGTCCGCCCTGTTCATGGGCATGACGGCCGAGAACCTGCACGACCGCTACCCGAGCATCACCAAGCGGCGCGCCGACGAGTACGCCGTGCGCTCGCAGGAGAAGGCCGCCAAGGCGTACGCCAACGGCCAGATCCAGGCCGACCTGGTGCCGATCTCCGTGCGCCGCACCAACGAGGAGGCGGGCGAGACGGGCTGGGGCCTGGTCACCGCCGACGAACCGATGCGCCCGGGCACCACGCTGGAGAACCTGGCGGGCCTGAAGACGCCGTTCCGCGTGCACGGCCGGGTCACCGCGGGCAACGCGGCCGGTCTGAACGACGGCGCCACCGCCTCCCTCATCGCGAGCGAGGACTTCGCCCGCGAGAACGACCTGCCGGTCAAGATGCGCCTGGTGTCGTACGCCTTCGCGGGCGTCGAGCCGGAGGTCATGGGCTACGGCCCGATCCCGGCCACGGAGAAGGCCCTGGCCCAGGCCGGGCTGTCGATCTCCGACATCGGCCTGTTCGAGATCAACGAGGCCTTCGCCGTCCAGGTCCTCGCCTTCCTGGAGCACTACGGCATCGCCGACGACGACGCCCGCGTCAACCAGTACGGCGGCGCCATCGCCTTCGGCCACCCGCTGGCCTCCTCCGGCGTCCGCCTGATGACGCAGCTGGCCCGCCAGTTCGAGGAGCAGCCGAACGTCCGCTACGGCCTGACCACCATGTGCGTCGGCTTCGGTATGGGCGCGACGGTCATCTGGGAGAACCCGCACTTCGAGGGGGACAAGTGAGCACCACCGCAGAGCTGCTGAAGGGTGCGGCCGAGCTGTTCCCCGGCGAGGTCGTCACCAGCGCGCACGTACGTCACTTCGACCTGCCGCTGGGTGCGGGGCGCTTCGCGCTCATCACCCTCGACAACGGTCACGACCACACCAAGCCGACCACGCTGGGCCCGCAGTCGCTGGCGAACATCGACGCCGCCATCGACCAGGTCGAGAAGGAGGCCGCGGACGGCGACATCGTCGGCGTCGGTGTCACCGGCAAGCCGTTCATCTTCGCGGTCGGCGCCGACCTCAAGGGCGTCGAGCTGCTGAAGCGGCACGAGGACGCGCTGGCCATCGGCAAGGGCGGCCACGACGTCTTCAAGCGGCTGGCGAAGCTGGCCGTGCCGACCTTCGCGTACTACAACGGCGCGGCCATGGGCGGCGGCGTGGAGATCGGCCTGCACTGCTCCTACCGGACGGTGTCGGCGGCCGTCCCCGCCTTCTCCCTCCCCGAGGTCTTCCTCGGCCTGGTCCCCGGCTGGGGCGGCTGCACGCTCCTGCCGAACCTGATCGGCGCCGACAAGGCCGTCTCGGTCATCATCGAGAACAGTCTCAACCAGAACAAGCAGCTCAAGGGCGAGCAGGTCCACGGACTCGGCATCGCGGACGCGATCTTCGAGGGCGCGGACTTCCTGGAGCAGTCGCTGCTCTGGACCGCGTCCGTCCTCAAGGGCGAGATCGAGGTCGAGCGCCCGGTGATCGACCGCGGCGAGGCCTGGGACCAGGCCGTAGCCAAGGGCCGCTTCATCGCGGACTCCAAGGTGCACGGCGCCGCCCCGGCCGCCTACCGCGCCCTGGACATCATCGCCGCCGCCAAGAACGGCGACCTCCAGCAGGGCTACGACGCCGAGGACCAGGCCCTCGCCGACCTGATCATGGGCGGCGAACTGCGCTCCGGCATCTACGCCTTCAACCTGGTGCAGAAGCGCGGCAAGCGCCCCGCCGGCGCGCCCGACAAGTCGCTGGCCCGCCCGGTCACCAAGGTGGGCGTCGTCGGCGCCGGCCTGATGGCCTCCCAGCTCGCGCTGCTCTTCCTGCGCCGCCTGGAGGTGCCGGTCGTGCTGACCGACATCGACCAGGAGCGCGTCGACAAGGGTGTGGGCTACGTCCACGCCGAGATCGACAAGCTGCTCGGCAAGGGCCGTATCAACCAGGACAAGGCCAACCGCCTCAAGGCCCTGGTGACCGGCGTCCTGGACAAGGCCGAGGGCTTCGCGGACGCGGACTTCGTCATCGAGGCCGTGTTCGAGGAGATGGGCGTCAAGCAGAAGGTCTTCGCGGAGGTCGAGGCGGTCGCCCCGGCACACGCGGTCCTCGCCACCAACACCTCGTCCCTCTCCGTGTCGGAGATGGCGTCGAAGCTGAAGCACCCGGAGCGGGTCGTCGGCTTCCACTTCTTCAACCCGGTCGCGGTCCTGCCGCTGCTGGAGATCGTCCGCGGCGAGCAGACGGACGACGCGTCGCTGGCCACGGCGTTCGGCGTCGCCAAGAAGCTGAAGAAGACCGCGGTCCTCGTCAAGGACGCCCCGGCGTTCGTCGTGAACCGCATCCTGACCCGCTTCATGGGCGAGATCCAGAACGTCATCGACGAGGGCACGCCGGTGGACGTGGCGGAGGAGGCGGTCGAGCCGCTCGGCCTGCCGATGTCCCCGCTGGTGCTGCTGGAGCTGGTCGGCCCGGCGATCGGCCTGCACGTCTCGGAGACGCTCAACGGGGCCTTCCCGGAGCGCTTCACGGTCTCCCCCAACCTCAAGGCGGTCGTCGAGGCGGGCAAGCGCGGCTTCTACGTCTACGACAGCGGCAAGCCCGAGCTGGACCCGGAGGTCGCCGCGCTCCTCAAGCAGGGCGACACCGTCCTGACGGAGGAGCAGGTGCGGGCGCGGGTGCTCGACGCGGTGGCCCAGGAGATCGGCCTGATGCTCGACGAGGGCGTCGTCGCCGAGGCCCAGGACGTCGACCTCTGCCTGATCACCGGCGCCGGCTGGCCCTTCCACCTGGGCGGCATCACGCCGTACCTGGACCGTGAGGGCGTGTCCGAGCGGGTGAACGGGAAGCGGTTCCTGGAGGCCGGGGTGGCTTCGGTTCCGGCGTAGCTCCGCCCCCGAAACAGACCGACGGGCCGCACCGGACGAATCCGGTGCGGCCCGTCGGGCGTTCTGCGACTCAGGGTGACGACCGTGCCGTGACGGTCGGGCGCCTGACGCTCCGCCTGCCGGAGGGCCCGCGCGAGCCCTCCTCGGCCGCCTTGCTGTCCGCCCGTCCTACCCGACGGCCCGGGCCCGGCGGGGCCCCTCACACCGCTTCCCAGGCCCCGAGCGCCAGCCCCGCCTCGTCCTTCCGCCGCGCCAGCAGCAGCTGCCCGGTGGACGGGGACAGGGTCGCCGCGACCACACGGGCGTCGGCGTCCAGGGCGAGGGACACCGTCGCGTCGGCCGGCAGCGCCGGTCCCGACTCGGTCCACCAGGCGCCCGCCGCCTCCTCTTCACTGGGGTAGGCCGCGAAGGCGATCCGGCCGGAGGACGAGCGCTGGGCCAGCAACGTGCAGTCGTGGCCGTCGAGTTCGCAGCGGACGGCCGCGACCGGGCCGGGGCCCGCCGCGGTGGCCAGGGGCACGGGCTCGGCTCCGGGCCGCCAGGCGCACAGGGTGCCGGACGCGTCGGTGAAGAAGAGGGTGGTGTTCTCGTCGGAGGTGGCCAGGGCGCGCAGGGTGCCCGGACGAATCTCGGTCTGCACCGAGTCCGCCATCCGGAATTCGGTGGCCTGCTCCTCCTGGAGCCAGTGAATGAGCCTTCCGGGGCGGTACGCGTAGGCCTCGATGCGTCCGTCCCTGCCCGCCACCGCGACGGGCGCGTCCTGGAGCTGCGCGCTCTTCAGGTCGCGCCACGGACCCCAGCCGCCCTTCTGCTTCTGCGCCCGCATGCTGAGCCCCCCGCCGCCGTTGCGTACGAAGACGTGGGCACGGCCGTGGCCGTCGACCGCGACGGCGGGCGGGCCGGTGCGGTCCCCCGTGCCGTTCGGGTGACCGACGGGTTCCCAGTCCAGGGCGGCCAGCAGCGGCCGGAAGTGGGTGCAGTGCACCAGGCCCGACTCACCGGACACCGTGGGCCGCCACGCGACGAGGTGCGCGTAGGCGTCGGCGCCCTGGCCGACCGCCGGCCCGGGGTGCAGCCGCTGGTCCCCGCCGATCCTGCGCGGGGCGCCCCAGGAACCGCCGGGTACCTGCTCCGCGCGGCACAGGGCGGCATCGTGGGACATCTGGTAGACGCTGAGTCGGCCGTCCCGGCCGCGTATGAGCCACTCGCCGTTCACCTGATCATTTTATGCCGCCGTATCCGGGCGCGCTCCGGCCGGGTGGGTCCGCGTGCGACCCTGACCACATGAGCGACAGTGGCCCCCTCCTGGTGATCGTCGACGCGGCGAACGTCGTCGGGTCGGTTCCCGACGGCTGGTGGCGGGACCGGCGGGGAGCCGCGGAGCGGTTGCGGGACCGGCTGGCGGGGGACGGGGTGCCGGGGCGGGACGGGCCGGTGGAGGTCGTCCTCGTCGTCGAGGGCGCGGCCCGGGACGTTGAGTCCGTGCCCGGCGTACGGGTGGAGTCGGCGCCCGGCAGCGGGGACGACCACATGGTCCACTTGGTCGCCGGGGCCGCCGGCGACCGTGCCGTCCTGGTGGTGACGGCCGACCGCGAGCTGCGCCGCCGGGTGACGGAGCTGGGCGCGGAGGTGGCGGGGCCGCGGACGGTACGGCCGCTGTGACGGCGTGCGGGCCCCGTGCGCGGTACGGCCGGTGTGACGGCGTGCGGGCCCCGTGCGCGGACCGGCCCCGCAGCCCCGGGAAGCGGGGCGTACGGGGCCGGAGCGGCGCCGGTGGGGCTTACGGGGCGTCACCACCGGCCGTCGGCTTCGACGGGCCGCCGGCCGGTGCCTCCTCGCCGCGGGCCATGCGGCTGTGGGTGCGGCTGTAGAGGAAGTACACGACGACACCGATGGCCATCCAGACACCGAACCGCACCCAGGTCTCCGCGGGCAGATTCAGCATCAGCCACAGCGAGGCGGCGACCGACACGATCGGCAGCAGCGGTACCAGCGGGGTGCGGAAGGCACGGGGCAGGTCGGGGCGGGTGCGGCGCAGGATGATCACGCTGACCGCGACGATGACGAAGGCGAACAGCGTGCCGATGTTCACCAGCTCGGCCAGCTCGCTCAGGCTGGTGAAGCCGGCGACGATCGCGATGATCACGCCGAGCAGGATGGTCGGCCGGTACGGCGTCCGGAACTTCGGGTGGACGCGGGAGAAGAAGCGGGGCAGCAGTCCGTCCCGGCTCATCGCGAAGAACACCCGGGTCTGGCCGAGCAGCAGGATCATGCAGACGGTGGTCAAGCCGACGGCGGCGCCGAAGCTGATGACACCGGCGAAGAAGGGGTGCCCGGTGGACTTGAAGGCGTCGGCGAGCGGGGCGTCGACGGACAGTTCGCTGTAGTGCTGCATGCCGGTGACGACGACGGAGACGGCGACGTAGAGCGCGGTGCAGATGAACAGGGAGCCGAGGATGCCGCGGGGCATGTCCCGCTGCGGGTTCCTGGTCTCCTCGGCGGCCGTGGCGACGATGTCGAAGCCGATGAAGGCGAAGAAGACCACCGAGGCGGCGGTGAAGATGCCCATCACGCCGAAGTTGGCCGGCGCCCAGCCGAACATCAGCTGGATCAGGGCCGAGTCGAGCCCCCCGCCCGCCTCCACCGGCTTCGGCTCCGGGACGAACGGGTCGTAGTTGGAGCCCTTGATGAAGAAGGCGCCCGCGATGATCACGATCAGGACGACAGTCACCTTGATGGCGACCACGAGCGAGGTGATGCGGGCCGACAGCTTCATGCCGAGGACGAGGATGCCGGTGAGCACCAGCACCAGGGCGGCGGCGAGGATGTCGAACCCGAAGCCGTCGGCCCCGTCCCGGCCGCCGAGGGCATCCGGGAACTGCCAGCCGACGTTGTCCATGAACGAACGGATGTAGCCCGACCAGCCGACGGCCACCACCGCCGTCCCGAGCGCGAATTCCAGAACCAGGTCCCAGCCGATGATCCAGGCGGGCAGTTCGCCGAGCGAGGCGTAGGAGAAGGTGTACGCCGAACCGGCGACCGGCACGGTGGACGCGAACTCGGCGTAGCAGAGCGCGGCGAGCGCGCAGACCACGCCGGCGACGACGAAGGCCAGGGCCACGGAGGGCCCGGCGTTGTTCTTGGCGACCGTGCCGGTCAGTACGAAGATGCCGGTGCCGATGATGACACCGACGCCGAAGACGGTCAGGTCCAGCGCGGACAGGGATTTCTTGAGCGCGTGCTCGGGTTCCTCCGTGTCCCGGATGGACTGCTCGATCTTCTTGGTCCTGAAGAGACTGCTGCTGCTCACGGGTACCTCCGATGCTTGTCGTCCCCGACATGATCGAGAGGGGGGCGTACTGCGTATGCCTCGGCGTGAGCGGATTCACGCGGATGGGCAGGTTCCACCACCGCAACGAGTGGAGTACCTGCCCATCCGGCCCTGCGTCAGTCGCGCGCGGCCTCCACCGAGTCGACCTCGGCGCCCGTGCGCTCGAACCGGCCGTCGAGCTTGGCGACCAGGCCGGTGACCTGACGGGCGATGTCCGGCGCCGTGAGCCCGATCTCCGCCAGGACCTCGGCGCGCGAGGCGTGGTCCAGGAAGCGCGGCGGGATGCCGAAGTCGCGCAGCGGTACGTCGACGCCCGCGTCGCGCAGCGCCTGGGCGACGGCGGAGCCGACGCCGCCGACCCGCGAGTTGTCCTCGACGGTGACGACGACGCGGTGGCGCTCGGCGAGCGGGGCCATGGCCTCGTCGACGGGCTTGACCCAGCGCGGGTCGACCACGGTGGTGGAGATGCCCTGCTTGTTCAGCAGGTCGGCGACCTCCAGGCACATCGGCGCGAGGGCTCCCACGGAGACCAGGAGGACGTCCGGGTCGTCGGTGCCGGGGGCGCGCAGCACGTCCATGCCGCCGACGCGGCCGACGGCCGGCACAGCGGGACCGACGGCGCCCTTGGAGAAGCGGACCACGGTCGGCGCGTCGTCGACCTCGACGGCCTCGCGCAGCTGGGCGCGGACCTGGTCGGCGTCGCGCGGGGCGGCCAGGCGCAGGCCGGGGACGACCTGGAGGATCGACATGTCCCACATGCCGTTGTGCGAGGCGCCGTCGGTGCCGGTGACACCGGCGCGGTCCAGCACGAAGGTGACGCCGCACTTGTGCAGGGCCACGTCCATCAGGACCTGGTCGAAGGCGCGGTTGAGGAAGGTGGCGTACACGGCGAAGACCGGGTGGACGCCGCCGTGGGCGAGGCCGGCCGCGGAGACGGCGCCGTGCTGCTCGGCGATGCCGACGTCGTAGACGCGGTCCGGGAAGGCCCCGGCGAACTTGTCGAGGCCGACCGGCTGGAGCATGGCGGCGGTGATGGCGACGATGTCCTCGCGCTCCCGGCCGAGCTCCAGCATCTCGTCGCCGAAGACGGAGGTCCAGTCGGCGCCGGAGGTGGAGATGGGCAGGCCCGTGTCGGGGTGGATCTTGCCGACGGCGTGGAAGCGGTCGGCCTCGTCCGCCAGGGCGGGCTGGTAGCCGCGGCCCTTCTCGGTGAGGCAGTGCACGATGACCGGGCCACCGAAGCGCTTGGCGCGGGTGAGGGCGGACTCCAGGGCCTCGAGGTCGTGGCCGTCGATCGGGCCGACGTACTTCAGGCCGAGGTCCTCGAACATGCCCTGCGGGGCGATGAAGTCCTTCAGGCCCTTCTTGGCGCCGTGCAGGGTGTCGTAGAGCGGGCGGCCGACGACCGGGGTGCGCTCCAGGACCTCCTTGGTGCGGGCCAGGAAGCGCTCGTAGCCGTCGGTGGTGCGCAGGGTCGCCAGGTGGTTGGCGAGGCCGCCGATGGTGGGGGCGTAGGAGCGCTCGTTGTCGTTGACGACGATGACGAGGGGGCGGTCCTTGGCGGCGGCGATGTTGTTCAGCGCCTCCCAGGCCATGCCGCCGGTCAGGGCGCCGTCACCGATGACGGCGACGACGTGGTCGTCGCGGTCGAGGACCTGGTTGGCCTTGGCGATGCCGTCGGCCCAGCCGAGGACGGTGGAGGCGTGGCTGTTCTCGATGACGTCGTGCTCGGACTCGGCCTGCGAGGGGTAGCCGGACAGACCGCCCTTCATCTTCAGCCTGGAGAAGTCCTGACGGCCGGTGAGCAGCTTGTGCACGTAGGACTGGTGGCCGGTGTCCCAGAGCACCTTGTCCTTCGGCGAGTCGAAGACGCGGTGCAGAGCGAGGGTCAGTTCCACCACGCCGAGGTTGGGGCCGAGGTGGCCGCCGGTCTTGGAGACGGCGTCGACGAGGAAGGTGCGGATCTCCTCTGCCAGCCGGCCCAGCTCTTCCAGGCTGAGCCGGTCCAGATCGCGCGGTCCCGTGATGCGGGTCAGCAGCGGCACCCGTGCCTCCTTGCAGTAGAGCTGTTGCCGGGCCTGCCCGAGTCTAATGTTCCGCCGTGGGGGAACGTGTCCGGGCGGTGCGTCGTACGTCACGCGTTCGGCCTTACCCACCCGGAACGGGTTCTACGACTTCCCGTACGGCGGCGTCGGGCGCCCGCCGTCCCGGCCGGCGTGCGGGACGGCGGGCCGGACGCGGACCGCCCGCCCGAGGGCTCAGCTCGGGCGGGCGGTGGTGGCGCGGCGGGAACGGCGCGTACTACGCCCGGCCGGCCGTCTTCTGGGTCTTGCGGGTGACCGCGTCGATGACGACGGTCGCCAGCAGCACACCACCGGTGATCATGTACTGCACCGGCGAGGCGATGCCCTCCAGGGCCAGGCCGTACTGGATGGAGACGATGACCATCACACCGAGCAGCGCGTCCCACGTGCGACCGCGGCCGCCGAAGAGGGACGTGCCGCCGATCACGGCCGCGGCGATGACGTTCATCAGGAACTCACCGGTGCCCGCGCCCTGGTTGGCGGAGGCGATCTTCGAGGCGACGAAGAGGCCGCCGATGGCGGCGAACGTGCCGGCGATCGCGAAGACCGAGATCCGCACCAGCTCCACGTTGATGCCCGCCCGGCGCGACGCCTCGACGCTGCCGCCGAGGGCGAAGACCTTGCGGCCGTAGGACGTGCGGCGCAGCACGAAGTCCGTCAGCAGCAGGAAGGCCAGGAAGATCACGACGGCCAGCGGCAGGCCCTTGTACTGGTTGAAGACGATCGCCACGGCGAAGGCCAGCACGGCGAGCAGCACCGTGCGGACGATGATCTCGTTCAGCGGCCGGGAGGGCACGCCGGCGGCGGAGCGGCGGCGGTTGTCGAAGAAGGCGGAGAGGAAGTACCCCGCGGTCACGACGATCGCCAGGCCGTAGGCGGCGGCCACATCGCTGAAGTAGTAGCTGGTCAGCTTGACGACGATGCCGTCGCTGTTCAGGTTGATGGTGCCGTTGCTGCCGAGTATCTGCAGCATGAAGCCCTGCCAGAACAGCAGGCCGGCCAGCGTCACGGCGAAGGCGGGGACGCCGATGCGGGCGAAGAAGAACCCGTGGACGGCGCCGGCCACGGTGCCGGTGAGGACGGCCAGGATCAGGGCCAGGACCTCGTTCATGCCGTGCGTGATGTTCAGCACGGCGAAGGTGGCGCCCGCGACGCCGCTGACCGAGCCGACCGACAGGTCGATCTCGCCGAGCAGCAGGACGAAGACGATGCCGACGGCGATCATGCCGGTGCCGACCATGGCGACGGACATGTCGGAGAAGTTGCCGGCGGTGAGGAAGTTGGAGTTCAGGCTGGTGAAGATGGCCCAGATGACCAGCAGACCGACGACGACCGGGATGGACCCGAGGTCGCCGGCCTTCATCTTCCGCTTGAAGTCGGAGAGGTAGCCCGCGAGGCCCTGCTCGCGCACCAGCAGCCGCGGGTCGACCGCGGCGACGGCGGCGGGCGCCGCGTCGGGGTTCTCCGCCGTGCTGTCCGCGGCGGCCGTGGAGGTCTTGTCGATGCTCACTTCTTGATCTCCCCATTGGTGCGCGCCGCACGACGGGTCACGGCGTTCTCCGTGGCGCCCGTGATGGCGGAGATGATCTCCTCCTGCGAGGTCGACTTGACCTCGAAGACGCCGTTGTTGCGCCCGAGGCGCAGGACGGCGACCTTGTCGGCGACCGCCTTGACATCGGCCATGTTGTGGCTGATGAGGATGACCGCGTGGCCGCGCTCGCGCAGCCGCTCCACGAGGTCGAGGACCTGGGCGGTCTGCTCGACGCCGAGGGCGGCGGTGGGCTCGTCAAGGATGACCAGCTTCGGCTCGCCGAGCATGGAGCGGGCGATCGCCACGACCTGGCGCTGACCGCCGGAGAGGGAGGCGATCGGGATGCGGACGCTGGGGATGCGGATGGACAGCGTGTCCAGCAGCTCGCGGGAGCGGCGCTCCATCTCCACCTCGTCGAGGACACCGCGCCTGCGGATCTCCCGGCCCAGGTAGAGGTTGCCGACCACGTCGATGTTGTCGCACAGCGCGAGGTCCTGGTAGACGGTCGCGATGCCCAGGTTCTGGGCGTCGTGCGGCTTGTTGATCGTGACGGCCTTGCCGTCCCACTCGATGGCGCCTTCATCGATGGGGTGCACGCCGGCGATCGTCTTGACCAGCGTGGACTTTCCGGCGCCGTTGTCGCCCACCAGGGCGACCACTTCACCGGCGTGGACCTCAAGCTCTACGTCGGTGAGCGCCTGGACGGCACCGAATCGCTTGGAGACCCCGCGCAACGCCAGCACGGGCGTAGCGGACACGTGAACCATCTCCTTCGCCGCCTGACCCGGCGGGAGGTTGTGCAGAAGTATGAGGGGGGGTGTTCCCTCCGGCGCCCCGCCTAGCTTGCGGGGCTGATGAGTGCGGGGCACCGGAGGAAGCTGCGTGCAGCCGTCCCGTACGCGCTCACGCGGCACGGGAGGGAGGACTGCTTACTTGAGACCGATCTTGTCGCAGGCGGCCTTGTAGTTGCCGGCGCAGATCTCGTCGAGGGTGTAGAAGCCCTCCTTGATGACGGTCTCCTTGATGTTGTCCTTGGTCAGCGAGACGACCGGGACGAGCACCGAGGGGATGCCCTTCGTGGTGGCGCTGTCGGCCTTGTCCTTGGCGATGGAGTCGAGCGACTTGCCCTGGGCGAGGGCGACGGCCATCTCGCCGGCGACCGCGGCCTCCTGCGGGTAGGACTTGTAGACGCTCATGTACTGCTCACCGGTGACGATGCGCTGCACGCCCGCGAGTTCGGCGTCCTGGCCGGTGACCGGGATGTTGGCGATGCCGGCGCGCTTGAGGGCGGTGATGATGCCGCCCGCCATGCCGTCGTTGGCGGAGTAGACGCCGATGATCTTGTCCTTGCCGATGGCGGAGATCGCCGCCTGCATGTTGGCGTTGGCGTTCTCCGGCTTCCACTCCTTGGTGTCGTACTCGCGGCCGATGTTCACCTTGCCGTCGAGGACGGAGTGGGCGCCCTCCTTGAACTGGGCGGCGTTCGGGTCGGTGGAGGAGCCGTTCATCATGACGACCTGGCCGTCCTTGGCCTTGTCGCCCAGCGCCTTCAGCAGCGCCTCGCCCTGGGTCTTGCCGACCGTCACGTTGTCGAACGAGGTGTAGGCGTCGATCGGGCCCTCGGCCAGGCGGTCGTAGGCGACGACCGGGATGTCGGCCTGCTCGGCCTTGGTGATGGAGCCGGCGATGGCCTTGGAGTCCACCGCGTCCACGATCAGCACGTCGACCTTGTTGGTGATCATCGTGTCGACCTGCTGCGCCTGCAGCGTGGCGTCCTGCTTGGCGTTGGCGTAGACGACCTCGCCCTTGCCGTTCGTGAGCTCCTTGACCTTCTTCTCGATCAAGGGCTTGTCGAACTTCTCGTAGCGCGCGGTCTGGTTCTCCGGAAGGAGCAGTCCGACCTTGATGGCGTCGCCCTTCTTGGCGGCCGAGTCGGACGAGTCGTTGTTGTCGCCGGACTCCTTGGCGCTGCCACAGGCGGCGAGCGAGACTGCCATCGCGGTGGTGGCAACGGCAACGGCGGCACGACGCATACGCGTGTTCACTTCAGAAACCTCCCTGACGAGGCCGCGTCGTTGCGGCCGAGGTGGCTGGAAGTCAACTCGGCCACACGTGCGACGTCAAGAAGTAAATCCTTAACGAGATGACAACGGTGCCATCCGTGCTCTAAGTGAAGGCAGGAGTGGCCACCGGCAGAGCACCGGTCGCACTTCCATCCAAGAGAGTCGAATCGCCCATCTCGCTGAGCGCGAGGGCGAGCGCCCCGAGCACCTCCGCGCGACCCCCGAGTGCCCCGGAGAATACGGAGAGTTGACGTGCCGCGCTGGGGATCGCGTAGCGGCCGACGGACTCCCGGATCGGGCCGAGCACCAGCTCACCGGCTTCCGCGAGGTCGCCGCCGAGGACGACGCGGCTCGGGTTGAGCAGGTTGCAGAGGTTGGCGACGCCGCTGCCGATGTGGCGGCCGACATCGGCGATGACCCGACGGCAGCCCGGATCGCCGTCCCGCGCGAGCCGTACGACGCCCTCCATCGTGAGGTCGGTGCCGTGGCTCGGCTGGAGCAGCGGAAGCACGTAGCGGGCGGAGGCGAAGGTCTCCAGGCAGCCCCGGTTCCCGCAGCGGCAGACCGGGCCCGCCTCGTCGAGGGTGATGTGCCCGATCTCGCCGGCCGTGCCGCCGGGGCCACGGTAGATCTTGCCGCTGATCACCAGGCCGGCGCCGACGCCGCTGGCGACCTTGATGTACGCCAGGTCCCGCACGCCCCGGCCGCTGCCCCAGACCAGCTCGCCGAGGGCCCCGAGGTTGGCGTCGTTGTCCACGTGCACCGGCACGCCGAGCCGCCCCCGCAGCTCCGCGGCGGGCTTGGTGCCGCCCCAGCCGGGCAGGATGGCGGTCGAGCCCAGCGTCCCGGACTCGACGTCGATCGGGCCGGGCACGCCGAGGCCCACACCGGCGATCTTGGAGCGGTCCACGCCGGTCGCCTCGATCAGCCGGCTGACCAGCTGCTCCGCCCGGTCGAAGCCCTGCGCGGCGGAGGCGTCGACGTCCAGCGGCTCGGACTCCTCGGCGAGCACCTGGTGGGCGAGGTTCCCCACCGCGACGCGCAGGTGCGTGTGCCCGAAGTCCACGCCGATGACGATGCCGGCGTCCCCGCTCAGGGAGACGCTGCGGGCCCGTCTGCCACCGGCCGAGGTGGGCGTGACCTCGACCGTTCCACCGTCCTTCAGCTCGCGGACGATGTTCGAGACGGTCGCCGCGGACAGGCCCGTCGTCCTCGCGATCTCCGCCTGCGTGAGCGACCCGGCGAGCCGTACCGCTCGTACGACCCGCTCCAGGTTGGCTCGGTGCAGCGACGACTGCGACCCGGGAGTCTCCACGACGACCTCCTGCGCGAGGGGCCGCTTCGATGAGGCCCCTTCCATGTCCAACTAGTGAACTCTAAGCTGAGCCGTTCGGGTCGCCTCCCGTCAAGAGGTTGAACCGCATCCGGGTGTCCGGCGCACACAACCGCACACACGCGCGCATGCCGCCCCCGTGGGTACGGGAGCGGCATGCGCGGGCGGGCGGGAGCGCTACTTCAGCGCGCCCGCCGTGAGCCCCTGGACCACCTGGCGCTGGAAGACGATGTACGCGGCCAGCACCGGCAGCATCGCCATCACCAGGCCCGCGAACAGGCCCGACCAGTCGCCCTTGTACCCCTGACTGACCGCCAGCTGCACCAGGCCCTGGGTGAGGACGTGCTTGTCCGGGTCGGTGTTCAGCACGGTCGGCAGCATGTACTGGTTCCACTGCCCCAGGAAGTTGAAGATTCCCACACTGATCAGGCCCGGTTTGGCCATGGGCAGCATGACCTGGAAGAACGTCCGGGTGTGCGAGGCCCCGTCCACGAACGCCGCTTCCGCCACCGAACTCGGCAGTGTTCTGAAGAAGGCGGTCAGGAAGAACACCGTGAAGGGGAGCGAATAGGCGATGTAGACCAGGATCAGGCCGTGGATGGTGTTCAGCAGCCCCATGTTGTCCACCACGTAGAACAACGGGACGAGTGCGAGCATGATCGGGAAACTCATGCCGCCGATGAACAAGTAATAGATGAAGCGGTTGCCCGGAAAATCGAACCGGGCCAGCACATAGGCCGCCATGGAACCCAGCACGAGGGTGCCGATGAGCGAACCGCCCACCACCAGGACGGTATTGAGGAAGTAGTCGCTCATGTGGGCCTGGGACCAGGCCCGCGACCAGTTGTCGAAATTCAGTTTGTCGGGCAGCGACCAGGGTGAGCGGAAGATGGAGGCGTCGTCCTTGAAGGACGTCATCACCGCCCACACCAGCGGCAGGCTGACCATGATCGCCCAGATGACGAGGACGCCGTGGGAGAAGACGTTGAGGGTGGTGCCCTCCTTCTTCCCCTTCTCGAGTCCGCCGGGGGACGCCTCGGCCTTGTGGACGGGCGTGCCGGACTCGGCCGGCACGGGGGCGGGGGTCTCGGTCGTCTTCATGTGAATCAGTACTCCAGCCGCTCGCGCCGGCCCAGCTTCATCACGAGGGCCGCGAAGGCCAGCGTGACCACGAGCAGGGCGACGCCGATGGTGGTGGCGTAGGCGGCCTGACCGTCCCGGAACGCCTTCTGGTACACGTACAGGACCATCACGGTGGTCGAGTAGTCGGGTCCGCCGGGTCCGGTCGTCATGATCTGCACGACCGCGAAGGACTCGGCGCCCAGGGCGAGGATGCCCATGTAGACCCAGCCGGACTGCACGGTGTCCCACAGCAGCGGCAGGGTGACCTTGAAGAAGGTGGTGAAGCGGCTCGCCCCGTCCAGCAGCGCGGCCTCGTACAGCTCCGCCGGGATGGAGGCCATGCCGGCGGAGAAGAGGACCACGAAGAAGCCGACCGTCGACCAGACGAGCACCGCCATCACGCACCACAGCGCGATGTCCGGGTCACCGAGCCACAGGGGCTGGAGGGAGTCCAGACCGACGCCGCGCAGCAGGGAGTTGATGGCGCCGCTGTCCGGGTTGTACGCGAACTGGAACAGCAGGGCGACGATGGCGATGGACAGCACCTGCGGGAAAAAGTAGACGATCTTGTAGAGGCCCGAGCCGCGGACGCCCGTGATCACCGGACCTCCCTTCCGCTTCCGCCCGCCCACGTTGATCATGAAGGAGAAGAAGAGTGCGAGGCCCAGGGTGACCAGCGGCACCAGCAGGGCGAACAGCACGCTGTGCCACAGCGACTTCCAGAAGATGTCGTCGTCGAGCATCCGCGAGTAGTTGTCGAAGCCGACCATCGAGAACTCGGGACTCAGGCCGGTCCAGTCCGTGAACGAGTAGTAGATGGACTGGACGAACGGCCAGATGACGAAGAGCGCGTACAGCCCCAGGGGAACCGCCAGGAACCCCACGATGAACCGGTACTTGCCGTGCTGCATTACCAACGACCCCGATCTGCGCGCGGGTGCCGCCAGGGCCCGTCCGGCGCGACGGCGCGGGACAGGCCCTGGTGGCGCGTCCTCACTGGTGCTTGTAGTGCTTGATCGACGAGTCCTTGGCGGCCTCGTCGGCGTAGCCCTGGATCTTCTTGATGGTCTCGGCCGGGGTGAGGCGGCCGGCCATCATCTCGCCCAGACAGGAGACGCCGATCTTCTCCTTCTGGAGCTGCACGTACCAGTCCTGCATGCGCGGGTTCACCACGTTGTCGCCGGCCAGCTCCAGCGCCGCGACGCCGGCCTTGAGGCCCGGGGTGAGTTCGATGCCGTCGGTGCCGCCGTTGTAGGCGCTCAGCGACTTCACCTTGCTGGTGAAGTTCTTCGACGAGGCCTCGCTCAGCATGATGCGCAGCTGCTCCATGCCGCCCGCGCCGTTGGCCGCCTTGACCGGGACGATGAAAGGCTCGCCGCCGGAGGCCCATATGGTGCCGAAGGGCATCTTGTCGTTGTCGTCGATGCCGGGCGGGGCGGAGACGGTGAGCCCGAAGTCCGCGGGGATGACCTTGGCCGATTCGTTCTCCACCCAGGATCCGTTGGGGAGGAAGAGGGCGTCGCCCTTGGCCCAGGCGGTCTGCGACTGGATGTGGTCCAGGCCCGGCGTGCCCTTGAGGATGTAGCCCTTCTTGTAGAGCTCGTACCAGGCCTCGAAGACCGTCTTGACGGCCGGGTGCTTCCAGGCGTTCGGCTCCAGGTTGTCGATGGCCTTCAGCACCTCGGCGCCGCCGACCTTGGCGATCATCGGGGACATCGAGAAGGGGATGTAGTACGGGTACTTGCCGGCGTACGTCCAGCCGGCCATGCCCTTCTTCTTGGCCTTCTCGCAGACCGCGAGCATCTCGTCCCAGGTCTGGGGGTATTCCGCGTCGAGCGAGTCGAGGGCCTTCTGCGAGTACCAGTTGCCGTAGACCGTGTAGGCGTAGTACAGGATCCATACCGGGTCGCCGTCGAACTGGCCCATCTCCACGATGCCCGGCCGCAGCGTGTCGCGGACCTTCTTGTTCGGGTCGTCGTAGGAGGGGGCGTCCAGCAGCGGCGTGAGGTCGGCGAGCTGCTTCTTGCCGACCAGGACGCCCATGTCCATCTGCTCGGCACCGGAGTTGTCGACCAGGTCCGGCGGGTTGCCGCCGTTGAAGCGCGGCTGCAGGGTGGACTGGATCTTCTGGGTGGCGGAGAACTTCACCTTCGCCTTCGGGAAGGCCTTTTCGTACAGCTCCACGGCGTCCTCGGCGTACTCCTTGCCGAAGCCCCCGTCGAAGAGGACGAACTCCATCCCGGCGCTCTCGTTGACCGCGAGCGGGTTCTCAGCGGTCTTCTCGCCCGCCTCGGCCTTCTCCTGGTCGTCCCCGCCGCCGCTCGCGCAGGCGGAAAGGAAGCTCATGGTCGGTACGGAGATCAGGCCGAGCGCGGCGGACCGCTTGATCAGATCGCGGCGGCCGACGCCCTTGCCGTCGTTCTCGGCGGAAGTGGATCCCATGCTCAAGTCCTCGCCTTCTCCAGGACTCAGGCGGTGAACCGGATCCTCCCCGGCACCGCGATCGGGTCACGCTGGGTCGTGCAGGAAGTGCGGGTGATGCTGGGTGACGCTGTCGGGACACTGCTGTGCGGACACTGCTGTTCGGGCGCTTGGGCGGTCCCTTTTCGCGGTTCCCCCCTGAACCCCCGATGGCCGACAGGTATAGTCCACTTCCCGCCGGCTGAGCAAGATCGAATGCAAGGTTGACGGTACGTCTTTTCCGAGTTGAGACCTCCCGGAAATACGAGCGGCCTGTGCGCCGCTTGCCGGAAGAATCCCTGGCATAAGCCCCGAACGCCACATCCAACACCCTTGACATCACTTGCCACTTGACCCCTACTGGTCCTTGCGCAGTTGAGTTGACAACGTTGTCCCCAGCGCAGGGAGGGTGGCCAGGGCATGCAGTACAGAGTTCGGCACAGATGGGGCCCGGCGGTCGTGTTGACGACCGCCTTCGCCGTGGCGGCGGGTTCGCAGGGGGCGGCGGTCGCGCTGCCCGCCGCGCCCGCGAAGACCGACCGGGAGTTCGCGTCCTCGTTCGAGGCGGACGACCCGGCTCCGGACTGGCTCGACACCGTCGACACGGGCAAGGACGGGAAGAAGCGGTCCTCGGGCGTCGACGGCGGCTACAGCACCGGCATACCCGGCAACGTCACCGAACACGTCACCGGGGTGCGGGCCAGCGGCGAGAACGCGGGCGCCGGCGAGGTGAAGGAGAACCTCGCCGACAACGAGCCGACGACCAAGTGGCTGACCTTCGCGCCGACCGGCTGGGTCGAGTTCGACCTGGACGCGCCGGCGAAGATCGTCAAGTACGCGCTCACCTCCGCGAACGACCACCCCGAACGCGACCCCCGGGACTGGACGTTGAAGGGCTCGGCGGACGGCGAGACCTGGCGGACGCTGGACACCCGCTCCGGGGAGACCTTCGACGAGCCGTTCCGGACGAAGACGTACGACCTCGCCGAGGCCGCCGAGTTCCAGCACTTCCGGCTGGAGTTCACCAAGAACAACGGGGCGGGCGACGCGCTCCAGCTCGGCGACGTCCAGTTCTCCACCGGCGACACCGAAACGCCCGTCCCCGAGGACATGCTCTCCTTCGTCGACGAGGGCCCGACGGGCTCGCCCACCGCGAAGGCGGGCGCCGGCTTCACCGGCACGCACGCGCTGCGCTACGCGGGCCGGCACACCGCGGACGGCCGGGCCTACTCGTACAACAAGGTCTTCGACGTCAACGTGAAGGTCGACCGGCGCACCGAGCTGTCGTACAAGATCTTCCCGTCGATGGCGGACCGCGACCTCGACTACGACGCCACGAACGTCTCCGTCGACCTCGCCTTCACCGACGGCACCTACCTGAGCGACCTCAAGGCCACCGACCAGCACGGGTTCCCGCTGACGCCGCGCGGTCAGGGCGACGCCGAGGTGCTGTACGTCAACCAGTGGAACAGCGTGAGGTCCGGGATCGGGTCGGTCGCGGCCGGCAAGACCGTCGACCGGATCCTGGTGGCGTACGACTCCCCCAAGGGCCCGGCGAAGTTCCGGGGCTGGCTGGACGACATCGAGATCGAGCGGGCGAAGCCCGAACGGCCCGAGGCCCACCTGTCCGACTACGCGGTCACCACCCGCGGCACCAACTCCAGCGGCAGCTTCTCGCGCGGCAACAACTTCCCCGCGACCGCCGTGCCGCACGGTTTCAACTTCTGGACCCCGGTGACCAACGCCGGTTCGCTCAGCTGGATCTACGAGTACGCGCGCGGCAACAACGACGACAACCTGACCACCCTGCAGGCGTTCGCCGCGAGCCACGAGCCGAGCCCGTGGATGGGCGACCGGCAGACCTTCCAGGTGATGCCGTCCGCAGCCTCCGGCACGCCGGACACCGGCCGCGAGGAGCGCGAGCTGGCCTTCCGGCACGAGAACGAGACCGCCCGGCCGTACTACTACGGGGTGCGGTTCGAGAACGGCCTGAAGGCCGAGATGGCGCCGACCGACCACGCGGCGATGATGCGCTTCACCTACCCCGGTGACGACGCGAGCGTCATCTTCGACAACGTCGAGGACAACGCCGGCCTGACCCTGGACAAGGAGAACGGCACCTTCTCCGGCTACTCGGATGTCAAGTCCGGCGGCTCCGCGGGCGCCACCCGCCTCTTCGTCCACGGCGAGTTCGACAGCAAGGTGACCGGCGGCGACTCCAGCGGCGTCAAGGGCCACCTGCGCTTCGACGCGGGCCGGGACCGCACCGTGACGCTGCGCATCGCGACCTCCCTGATCAGCGTGGACCAGGCGAAGGACAACCTGCGCCAGGAGATTCCGGAGCGCGCCTCCTTCGACGAGGTCAAGCGCGACGCCCGGAAGCAGTGGGACCGGATCCTCGGCAAGGTCGAGGTGGAGGGCGCCACGCGGGACCAGCTGACGACCCTGTACTCCAGCCTGTACCGGCTCTACCTGTACCCGAACGCGGGCCACGAGAAGGTCGACGGGAAGTACAAGTACGCCTCCCCCTTCTCGAAGGCGGTCGGGGAGAACACCCCGACGGAGACCGGGGCCAAGGTCGTGGACGGCAAGGTGTACGTCAACAACGGCTTCTGGGACACCTACCGGACCACGTGGCCCGCGTACTCCTTCCTGACCCCGACCAAGGCCGGTGAGCTGGTCGACGGCTTCGTGCAGCACTACAAGGACGGCGGCTGGACCTCCCGCTGGTCCTCCCCGGGTTACGCGGACCTGATGACCGGAACCTCCTCGGACGTCGCGTTCGCCGACGCGTACGTCAAGGGCGTCGACGACTTCGACGTGAAGTCGGCGTACGACGCGGCCGTCAAGAACGCCACCACCGTGCCCCCGTCCTCGGGCGTGGGCCGCAAGGGCATGGAGACCTCGCCGTTCCTCGGCTACACGAGCACGGCGACGCACGAGGGCATGTCGTGGGCGCTGGAGGGCTACCTCAACGACTACGGCATCGCGAAGATGGGCGAGAAGCTCTACGAGGAGACCGGCGAGAAGCGGTACCAGGAGGAGTCGGCGTACTTCCTCGACCGCGCCCGGGACTACGTCAACATGTTCGACGCGAAGGCCGGCTTCTTCCAGGGCAAGGACCTCGCGGGCAACTGGCGCGTGGACTCCGAGAAGTACGACCCGCGCGTGTGGGGCCACGACTACACGGAGACCAACGGCTGGGGCTACGCGTTCACCGCCCCGCAGGACAGCCGCGGACTCGCCAACCTGTACGGCGGCCGCAAGGGCCTCGCTGACAAGCTCGACGAGTACCTCTCCACCCCGGAGACGGCGTCCCCTGAGTTCAAGGGCTCCTACGGCGGTGTCATCCACGAGATGACCGAGGCGCGCGACGTCCGCATGGGCATGTACGGCCACTCCAACCAGGTCGCCCACCACGCCCTGTACATGTACGACGCGGCCGGACAGCCGTACAAGACGCAGAAGAACGTCCGCGAGGTGCTCTCCCGCCTCTACACCGGCAGCGACATCGGCCAGGGCTACCACGGCGACGAGGACAACGGCGAGCAGTCGGCCTGGTTCCTCTTCTCCGCCCTCGGCTTCTACCCGCTGGTGATGGGCAGCGGCGAGTACGCGATCGGCTCCCCGCTGTTCGAGAAGGCGACCGTGCACCTGGAGAACGGCCGCGAGCTGGTCGTCAAGGCGCCGAAGAACAGCGCGAAGAACGTCTACGTGCAGGGCCTGAAGGTCAACGGCAAGCGCTGGAACTCCACCGCGCTCCCCCACGACCTGATCGCCAGGGGCGGCGTCCTGGAGTTCGACATGGGCCCGCGGCCGTCCTCGTGGGCCACCGGTGAGCACGCGGCGCCGGTGTCGATCACCGAGGACGACGAGGTGCCCGCCCCGCGCTCGGACGCGATCGACGCCGACGGCGCCCTGTTCGACAACACGTCGGCCACGGAGGCGGCCGTGACCTCGGTGGAACTGCCGGTGTCCGAGAAGGGCGCCGAGGCGGTCCAGTACACGCTGACGTCACCGGCGGACGGCGCGCAGGCCCCCACCGGCTGGAAGCTCCAGGGTTCGGCCGACGGCACGACTTGGCGGACGCTGGACGAGCGCTCGGGCGAAACCTTCGCCTGGGACCGGCAGACCCGGGCGTTCTCGGTGAAGTCGCCGGGGACGTACCAGAAGTACCGCCTCGTCCTCGACGGTGAGCACACGCTGGCGGAGGTGGAGCTGCTGGCTTAGGCGGGCCCATCCGAGGGGTGGCGGGTTCGGGCGGTGGCCTGAACCCGCCACTCCCACGTGCCGCACCGTTCCCCACGCGTGACGGATCCACCGGAATGAGCGGGCGCCACCGGCGGCCGCCGGGTCGGCGCTCGCGTATCGCGTGTCGCGTACCGTCGGAGGGGGACTCATGCGGACGAACATCGGCAGACGATTCACGGGACTGGTCACGGGCGCACCGTTGGCCGCGGGAGCCCTGTTCGCCTCGGCCGCGCCGGTCCGAGCCTACGACCCCGATCCCGGTGTCTGCACGCACTACCGCGACACCGACGGCTGCCCGTGCAGCGGCGGCACGCTCACCGATCCGTTCGACGGCACACACGTCGCGCACCTCGCGGGCGGGCTGGCCGTCAGGATGGAGCTGAACGACGCCGGCTGGTTCGTCGACAAGGTCGAGTTCCACCCGGACGACGAGAAGCTCTGGGTCTACGGCACGAAGAACGACGGCGACACCTTCTACGTGGCCGTCGGCTACTCGCCCGGCGGTTCGTACCACGACCTGGGCACCTTCTCCGCGCCGGGCACTTCGGACACCCGTGGACCTGACGGTGAAGGATCTCGACATCCCGGACGGCGCGTACGTGGACATCACGCTCTACGACGGCTCCGGCCGCGCCGACCACATCGCCGCGGCCCGCGGCACCGGCGCGGCGGTCGCCTGAGCCGGCACGTGACACGGCGATGGCCGCACCCCCGTCGCCGGGGGTGCGGCCATCGACCGTTGTGCGCCTTCGCCTACTTGCGGATCAGGCTGCGCAGCACGTACTGCAGGATGCCGCCGTTGCGGTAGTAGTCCGCCTCACCGGGGGTGTCGATGCGGACGACCGCGTCGAACTCGACACCGGTGTCGGTGGTGACCTTCACCGTGCGCGGGGTGGTGCCCTCGTTCAGCTCGGTGACGCCGGAGACGGAGAAGGACTCCTCGCCGGTCAGGCCGAGGGAGGCCGCGGACTGGCCCTCCGGGAACTGGAGCGGCAGGACGCCCATGCCGATGAGGTTCGAGCGGTGGATGCGCTCGTAGGACTCGGCGATGACGGCCTTGACGCCGAGGAGCGCGGTGCCCTTGGCCGCCCAGTCGCGGGACGAGCCGGAGCCGTACTCCTTGCCGGCCAGGACGACGAGCGGGATGCCCTGCTCGATGTAGTTGCGGGAGGCGTCGTAGATGAACGACACCGGACCGCCGTCCTGGGTGAAGTCGCGGGTGTAGCCGCCCTCGGTGCCCGGCGCGATCTGGTTGCGCAGGCGGATGTTGGCGAACGTACCGCGGATCATGATCTCGTGGTTGCCGCGGCGCGAGCCGTAGCTGTTGAAGTCGCGGCGCTCGACGCCGTGCTCCGTCAGGTACTTGCCGGCCGGGGTGTCGGCCTTGATGGCACCGGCGGGCGAGATGTGGTCCGTCGTCACCGAGTCGCCCAGCTTGGCGAGCACGCGGGCGCCGGAGATGTCCTCGACCGGGGCCGGCTCCATGCCCATGCCCTCGAAGTACGGGGGCTTGCGGACGTAGGTGGACTCGGCGTCCCACTCGAAGGTGTCGCCGGTCGGGATCGACAGCGCCTGCCACTGGGCGTCGCCCGCGAAGACGTCGCTGTAGGACTTGGAGAACATGTCCTCGCCGATGGCGCTGGCGACGACCTCGTTGACCTCGGCCTCGGTGGGCCAGATGTCCTTCAGGTAGACCGGGTTGCCGTCCTGGTCGGCGCCCAGGGCCTCCTTGGTGATGTCCACCTTCATGGAGCCCGCGAGGGCGTAGGCGACCACCAGCGGCGGCGACGCCAGGTAGTTCATCTTGACGTCGGGGTTGATCCGGCCCTCGAAGTTCCGGTTGCCGGAGAGCACCGAGGTGACGGCGAGGTCGTGGTCGTTGACGGCCTTGGAGACCTCGTCCGGCAGCGGACCGGAGTTGCCGATGCAGGTGGTGCAGCCGTAGCCGACGAGGTTGAAGCCGACCTTGTCGAGGTACGGGGTCAGGCCCGCCTTCTCGAAGTAGTCGGTGACGACCTTGGAACCCGGGGCGAGGGTGGTCTTGACCCACGGCTTGCGGGTCAGGCCCTTCTCGACCGCCTTCTTGGCCACCAGGGCGGCGGCCACCATGACGTACGGGTTGGAGGTGTTGGTGCAGGAGGTGATGGCCGCGACCGTCACCGCACCGTGGTCCAGCTCGTAGGTCGTGCCGTCGGGGGCGGTGACCGGGACCGGGTTGGACGGGGCGCCGTTGGGGGAGACGGCCGGGGCGTCGGAGGCCGGGAAGGACTCCTGGCCGGCCTCGTCCACGCTGTCCACGTAGTTGCGGACGTCCTGCTTGAACTGCTCGGCGGCGTTCGCGAGGACGATGCGGTCCTGCGGGCGCTTCGGGCCGGCGATGGAGGGGACGACCGTGGAGAGGTCCAGCTCCAGCTTCTCGGAGAAGTCCGGCTCGGCCTTCGGGTCCAGCCAGAGGCCCTGCTGCTTGGCGTACGCCTCGACCAGGGCGACCTGCTGGTCGCTGCGGCCGGTCAGGCGCATGTAGTTCAGCGTCTCGTCGTCGATCGGGAAGATCGCGGCGGTGGAGCCGAACTCCGGCGACATGTTGCCGATGGTGGCGCGGTTGGCGAGGCTCGTGGCCGCCACGCCCTCGCCGTAGAACTCGACGAACTTGCCGACGACGCCGTGCTTGCGCAGCATCTCGGTGATCGTGAGCACCAGGTCCGTGGCGGTGGTGCCGGGCGTCAGCTCACCGGTCAGCTTGAAGCCGACGACGCGCGGGATCAGCATGGAGACCGGCTGGCCGAGCATCGCGGCCTCGGCCTCGATGCCGCCGACGCCCCAGCCGAGGACGCCGAGGCCGTTGACCATGGTGGTGTGCGAGTCGGTGCCGACCAGGGTGTCGGGGTAGGCCTTGCCGTCACGGGTCATGACGACGCGGGCCAGGTGCTCGATGTTCACCTGGTGGACGATGCCGGTGCCGGGCGGCACGACCTTGAAGTCGTCGAAGGCGGTCTGGCCCCAGCGCAGGAACTGGTAGCGCTCCTTGTTGCGGCCGTACTCCAGGTCGACGTTCTGCTGGAAGGCGTCGTTGGTGCCGAACTTGTCGGCGATGACGGAGTGGTCGATGACCATCTCGGCCGGGGAGAGCGGGTTGATCTTGTTCGGGTCGCCGCCCAGCTCCTTGACGGCCTCGCGCATGGTGGCGAGGTCGACGACGCAGGGCACGCCGGTGAAGTCCTGCATGATCACGCGGGCGGGCGTGAACTGGATCTCCTGCGACGGCTGGGCCTGCGAGTCCCAGCCGCCGAGGGCGCGAATGTGGTCGGCGGTGATGTTCGCGCCGTCCTCGGTACGGAGCAGGTTCTCCAGCAGGACCTTCAGGCTGTAGGGAAGGCGCGCGGAGCCCTCGACCTTGTCCAGCCGGAAGATCTCGTACGACTCGTCGCCCACCTGCAGCGTGCTGCGGGCGTCGAAGCTGTTCGCCGACACGACAGTCTCCTTCATTTATGTGCGCGTACCACCGCATCCTGCCGCCACGCCGCCCTGGCCAATCCGCTAAGGTAAGGCTAAGTTAGGTCACCCTTACCAGGGTGGTGGCTGCGGTACGCCTCGGCAGATATCTCGATGTCGAGATAACTCTAGTACATAGGGGCGGACTGGTCATGCCCGGGCGCAGTGTGGCGTGCGCCCCATCCCGGGTGACCCGTGCGGCCATCAGTACGCCGGACGGGGGTATCCGGGTTGCGCCGGGACCGTGCGCCCGGCTCGACTCGGAAGGAGGCGCGACGCCCCTCACGTTCCGCAAGACCTTCCGGATCCTCCCCGGAGTGCGGCTGAACATCAAAAGCGCTCGCGGTCCCTCACGACCGGCGGCGGGAACGGCCCGCGCCACACACGCAGCAGCACCGGACGCCGTACGACATCGAAGGATTTGCCCGGTCCTTTCGGATGGCGCCGCACGACGACCGGCGGGCGCCGCCGGGGCGGTCGTTGAGGCCCGTCACCCGAGCGGACCCGCCAGGATGCGCCATCTCATATCTGAGATAGCCTCAACCTCATGGCAGACGACTACCTCGTACGCATCGGCAAGCTCATCCGTGACGCCCGGCAGCACCGAGGCTGGACCCAGTCACAGCTTGCGGAGGCGCTCAACACCAGCCAGAGTGCCGTCAACCGCATCGAGCGCGGCAACCAAAACATCAGCCTTGAGATGATCGCCCGTATCGGCGAAGCACTGGACAGCGAAATCGTCTCGCTGGGCTACTCGGGCCCGATGCACCTGCGTGTGGTCGGCGGCCGGCGCCTCTCCGGCGCCATCGACGTCAAGACCAGCAAGAACGCCTGTGTGGCACTGCTGTGCGCCTCGCTGCTCAACAAGGGGCGCACGGTGCTGCGCCGGGTCGCCCGCATCGAGGAGGTGTACCGCCTTCTGGAGGTGCTGAACTCCATCGGCGTGCGCACCCGCTGGATCAACGACGGCACCGACCTCGAGATCGTGCCGCCGGCCGACCTGGACATGGAGGCCATCGACGCCGAGGCCGCCGTCCGCACCCGCTCCATCATCATGTTCCTCGGCCCGCTGCTGCACCGCATGGACCGCTTCCGGCTGCCCTACGCCGGCGGCTGCGACCTCGGTACCCGCACCATCGAGCCGCACATGATCGCGCTGCGCCGCTTCGGCCTGGACGTCGCCGCGACCGAGGGCCACTACCACGCGGTGGTCGACCGGCAGGTGCGCCCGAACCGCCCGATCGTGCTCACCGAGCGCGGTGACACGGTCACCGAGAACGCGCTCCTCGCCGCCGCCCGCCACGACGGCGTCACCGTCATCCGCAACGCCTCCTCCAACTACATGGTCCAGGACCTCTGCTTCTTCCTGGAGGCCCTCGGCGTCCGCGTCGAAGGCATCGGCACCACCACCCTCACCGTCCACGGCATGCCGGTCATCGACGCCGACGTGGACTACTCCCCCTCCGAGGACCCGGTCGAGGCGATGAGCCTGCTGGCCGCCGCCGTGGTCACGGAGTCCGAGCTGACGGTCCGCCGGGTCCCCATCGAGTTCCTGGAGATCGAGCTGGCGGTCCTGGAGGAGATGGGCCTCGACCACGACCGCACCCCGGAGTACTTCGCCGACAACGGCCGCACCCGCCTGGTGGACCTCACCGTCCGCCCCTCCAAGCTCGAAGCGCCGATCGACAAGATCCACCCCATGCCCTTCCCGGGCCTGAACATCGACAACGTCCCCTTCTTCGCGGCCATCGCGGCCTCGGCCCAGGGCCAGACCCTCATCCACGACTGGGTCTACGACAACCGCGCCATCTACCTGACCGACCTCAACCGCCTCGGCGGCCGACTCCAGCTCCTGGACCCACACCGCGTCCTGGTCGAGGGCCCCACCCGCTGGCGCGCCGCCGAGATGATGTGCCCACCGGCCCTGCGCCCCGCCGTGGTCGTCCTGCTGGCGATGATGGCGGCCGAGGGCACGTCCGTGCTGCGCAACGTCTACGTCATCAACCGCGGGTACGAGGACCTGGCGGAGCGGCTGAACTCGATCGGGGCGCAGATCGAGATCTTCCGGGACATTTGATACGGCGATGCCGCCGCACCCCGTCTGACCTGCTTCTTAGCGGGACAGGGAGGGGTGCGGCGGCATCTCTGGGACTTCTCTGGGACTTTGCGCCTGCGGCGGGCTACGAGCCATGTTCCAGGGGCTCTGGCGACCGGCCTCGGTTACGCGAAGATCGCGTCGATGGCGGCGCTGCCCCGTGCGCCAGCGCGGGGCAGGAAGTGGGAGTACTTCCGCAGCGTGAACCCGGGGTCGGAGTGCCCCAGCCAGCGTGCCAGGGAGATGACCGATTCGCCAGCCTCCAGTTCCTCGGAGGCGTAGAAGTGGCGCAGGGCGTGGAAGCCGTGCTCTCGGGACGGCTCCCACACGCGAGCACCGACCATGCTGGCCTCGTCCAGCGGGGCGATCACTCCTGCCTCGGCCAGAGCGGGCTTCCACACGTAGGAGTTGAAGTAGTTCCGGTTGATGGCCTTCCGTTCACGCCCCGTCACCAGGAGGCTGTAGGTCCTCGGCCGCCGGTGCTTGGCTTCCACCGGCGTCTCGGCCGGAGTCGGATCGTCCCAGGGCAGCGTGACCGGCACCGGCGCGAACTGTTCCATGTGCTGCCGGATGGCCCGGGCCACGCTGGCCGGCAACGGCACGTCCCGGACCTTGCGCCCCTTGGGGAGAGCGAAACACAGCTTCGCCCGCACCATCTTGATCTGCCGCCGGACGTGCACGACCTCCTTCTCGAAGTCGATGTCGTCCGCGGAGAGCCCGAGCGCCTCTCCTTGACGGAGCCCGAGACCTGCTCCGATCACGAGGAGGAGCCGGTAGCGATCCGGCAGGGCCTCCCGTACGGCCAGCACCCGTTCAGGCGGCCACGCCTCAACCCTGCCAGGGGCCGCGGGCGGGGGCCCGACCGTGCTGGACCGACATGGGTTACGTCCGAGGCGACGATCCTCGACGGCGGCTTGGAGGACGCTGGACAACGTTGCCCAGACCAGGCGGATGGAAGTCGGACCGAGGTCTTTCTCCAGCCGCTTCTTCCAGTGGCGGAGAACTTCCGTACCGATGGCGTTGAGCGGCTGAGCACCGAGATGGGGAACGATGTGCCGCCGTACCCTCTGCTCGATCCGCTCGATCGTGGACGGGTCACCGCTCTGGGTGGGCCACCAGTGGGTGGCGATGTAGTCCTTGAGGGAGATGGCCCCGTCGCGGGGATCGACGAACTCGCCTCGGCGTGCGTCGGTCTGGGCCTGGGCGAGCCAGGTCTTGGCGTCCTGGAGGGCGTCGAAGGAACGGTCCTTGACGCCGGGGATGCCCTTGACGCGGTAGCGGGTGCACTTGCCGTACATGGCGGTGCGGTCGCGTTTGCCGGTTTTCGGATTCGGGCGCTTCTTCAGCCATCGGTCTTCTATGTAGCCGGCCAGGTGGAACTCCTTTGCAATGGGGGCAGCGGCGGCGTTCTACGACGCAGGAGGCCGTGTCAGGCGGTGGTAAAGCGGGCGGAACGCTCCTGAGGTCGGACGCTGAGCGGGTTGAGGGCGGGATTGGAGCGGGAGTCGGCCTGCTCCTGTTCACGGACCCAGGCGTCGAGGGCTTCCACTCGGTACATGACGCGACCGCGGGGGCCCATGCGGAAGCTCGGCGGTCCCTGACGGCGGTGGCGCCAGACGTAGAGGGTGTGGGGTGAGAGGCCGAGGTAGTCGGCGGCGTCCTTCACGGTCAGGAAGGCCGTGCGTACGGCCGTGGAGGAAGCAGTGGGGGCAGGCAAGGGTCGTGCAGGCATCTGGGGTTCTCTGTGAGGGACGGGAGAGGGGCGCCCGGCTGGGCGGAAACCATTGGTCCGCCCAGCCGTTGCCTGTCGTGAGGCAGGGACGAATCACGGCGAAGCCGCGACTCGGAGTACCGCTACGGACGCCGTGCGGTCCGATTCGGCTGGCTCGGCAGGTCAGGAAGGGCCAAAGCGGCTTCGAGTCGGTCCCAAGGGATTTCGTCACGTGTCGGCTTGCGAAGGCAGTCCGCGAAGCGTTCGGCGAGGCGAGGAGCGCTCATTCCGGCGCATTCGGCCACCGCAAGGATGTGCCCAGCCGTCTGGTCGCCGTTCTTCAGCCACGCAGCGATGCGCGCGTCACGGAGAGCAGAGACATGCCTGCCGAGCGGTGAGTCGAGTTCATGCGCCTGCAGAACCGCCGCCCGCGCTTGCCGCCAGACCTTCCGGTAGACCTCGGCGGTCAGCGGCCGTCCATCGTCGAGAGCGAATATCGCGTCCTCCGGGTGGAGATCGCGCCGGATGGTCTCCACCGTCAGGATCGCCGCCAAGTCGCGGCAGAGGGGGACACGCCGTACGGCGCCCGCGCGGTCCGAATCCTTCTCGCGGCGCTCTTGTGCCTGAGGATGGACCAGGAGCCAACTGGCGCCGTCTTCTGCGATTTCCACGTCTCGAACGCGCAGCGCCAGGGCTTCCTCCGGGCGCAGTGCCGCGAGAGCGATGGAGGCCAGGAAGGCGCGCAGAACGAGGCCGTCCTGCGGTTGTTCGCCAGCCCAGTCCAGGATCGCGAAGCACTGCCGATCGGAAAGATGAAACGTTCCTTCACTAACAACTGCGGCCACGGGAAAGCTCCTTGAAGTGAGGTGTGGGAATAGACACAGCCGTCCGGCCATGGCATGCACATCGCACGGCGACCGGACTTCTCCAATGGTCCGAAGGATCGCCGGTTTGGCTAACCGGCGATCCTCGGCTATGTTGCCCCGCTCACGCACACACTCTTCCGCGAGCTGATCTAGGTTCGCTTGCTTCGCCGCACGATTCCAGTCCCTTCCGGGATCAACATGTCTGCCGTCGGCGAACCACACGACAAACCGCCACGCTGGCGGCAGAATCACCAGAATCGACCCATCGAGCAGTCGGCCCTGAACGGACGGAAACGCCGGAACAGAGCAGGTGCCTTCTAAACACCTGCTCTGAACTCTTGCCCCAGTAACTCCGGACTTCTGAACCGCCCACATCGGCGAGATCGACACGCAGAGAAAGATCGCCGAAACCAAGGGCGAGATCGTCGAAGCCTTTGCCCGCCCGACGGACTCGCCGTCCCAAGCTCTGACGACCTCCACGTCACGGCCACGGTCGAACGCACCGACGCCCGCGCCTCACCTACGGCCTGGACACAACCGTCGGGATTCGCGCCACCGACCGCCCTCAACGACCGGGGTCGGCCCTCCTACACGGCCACCTCTCCGGAGGGAGCGGTCTCTTGCGTATCGCCATCAGCGTCTTCGTCTGGTGACGTGGCAGCCTCTACAACCGCCCCCAAGAGCTCGTTGATGGTGTTTCGGTATGCCTCCGCGAGCTCGGCAAGCTCTTTAATTACAGCCGCCGTGCCGGACCCGCCGGCATCAGCATCGGCGCCCGCAGAAGTCTCCACCTCGTCCCTCCGCTGGAGGGTTGCTGCCCTTCTCGGCAAGTGGGCCGCATATCGGAGTACGGCCGATTCACCCTCGGTGAGGTGGCCCCCGAAGCTGTTCAGCCACCCTTCTTCGGCCTCCGGACGGTCGTCGGTCGTCAGGTCGACAAGGATGGCCAAGATATTGTGGTGAATCTCGTGCAACCGCGCCGGCACGGTAGGCCGAGACCACCTGTCGTTCCCCGGTTCAGGAAGCGCATCGAGGGTCGCAGCCAATTTTGCCGCGTACGGGGGCGGCCATCCGGAGGGCCACGAGGAGCGGGCTTGCCAGAGTCGCAGGATCGCGTCCCGTGCCTCAGCGGTGCGGGCTGCGGCGTCCGGGGCGTTAGTCTCGCGCGCTTGGTCGGCTTCCGTCACAAGGCGGGCTGTGTAATGAGCAAGCCAACGGATCAGGGTGTTATTGGTGTGCTCGTCACCGAACTCGTCCAGGATACGTTCACCCAGCTCCGCGACGGTATCCACTGGCGGTGAGGGATCCGGTGGCGTCGAGGAGATAGATGCGGCTGACGGGGATCCGGTACCCGTCGCGTCGTTGTCCGGTTCGGCGCCGTGCAATCTGAACCTCCGTGATGAGGCATTTCCGTGTGGCAGAGAGGTACCGCAGCAGTGCGTCTCGCTTGACGTGGACACGATAGCCGGATGACGCCAACGAAGATTTCGAGTCATTCCCTGGGTCTGGGTCGGCCCATTGCTGCGCCTGTGCCACGACGCGTCCGTCGTGCGCTGTCAGCACGAGACGGGTCGCGTCGAGTGCTGTGCGGCTCTGAGCCCTGAACGCCTTCCCGGGAAGTGGAAGCTCGCGACGCATTTCATATGCATATACGTCGTGTCGGTCAAGGTACCCAGTCGGCTCATAAGGATCCAGAATCCATCCGCTGAGGCGGAAGGCGCCGGCATCGACTTCGAAGTCTTCCTCTTCTTCGTCGGGCAGCTTCCAGTCCGTCGGGTCGGAAGCCGCAGCGAGAGCACGCTGCAGATCGGTGGCGCGGCGAGGATCGACAAGGGCGGAAGTGACTCTCACTGTCTCGTAGGCGTCGGGGCCATGAAGTTGGACACTAACTTGATCTTTAACGTGCGCCGTCGAACGGTGCGTCGTACTTGATCACTCGGTTCGGTGTCCGCCGTACACGGAAGCGGCCTTCGTCTGAACATGTGCTCCGACCAAGGAACACACACGTCCAGCACGAAGGCCGTGAGGATGAGTCTGCTGCATCGCGATGTCCGGCGAGAGCCGCCAGTCGAACTGTCACGCTTCCGGGGCGAGTTCTACTCCTGTCTCACCGCTCGTTCGGATGCGCTGTTCGAGCTGGCGGATGCGGTTCTGTGCGGTGATGGGCCGGTGAGATCCCTGGCCGAGCTGTCGCTGGTGGGCGAACACCGCCGAGGGCACGGAGGACTCTACGCCGCTGTCTCAAAGGGCCGGGTCGATGCGGATCGGATGCGGCAGGCTCTGGCCTCGGTGTCCCTGCCGCGGGCGGCCGACGGCCGGCTGGTCCTGGCCGTCGACATCACTTGCTGGCTGCGGCCGGACGCCCACACCTCACCGGAGCGGATCCTGTGTCACACCTACGGCCGGGGCAAGGACCAGCACATCCCCGTCCCCGGCTGGCCGTACTCGATCATCTGCGCGCTCGAGCCGGGCCGCAGCTCGTGGACCGCCCCGCTGGACGCTCTGCGTCTGGCGCCTGGGGACGACAGCGCCACCGTCACCGCCCGGCAGTTGCGCGAACTGGTCGAGCGGCTGATCACCGCAGGCCAGTGGCAGGTCGGTGATCCGGATGTCCTCGTCATCGCGGACGCTGGATACGACGCGCCCCGCCTGGCTCACCTCCTGCGGGATCTGCCGGTGAAAGTCCTGGCCAGGATGCGGTCGGACCGCGTCCTGCGCAGGCCAGCCCCGCCACGGCAGCCTCACACCATGGGCCGGCCGCCCCGGCACGGCGGCGAGTTCGTCTTCGGGCAGCCTGACACCTGGGGCACCCCGGACACCCACACGGTCACCGACACGCGCCTCTACGGCACCGCCGTCGCCAGGTCCTGGGACCGGCTCCATCCCAAGCTCACGCACCGTTCTTCCTGGGCCGCGGCCGACGGTTCACTCCCGATCGTCGAGGGGACAGTGATCCGCTTGGACATCGATCATCTGCCCAGCGGAGCCACCCCGAAGCCGGTCTGGCTGTGGTGGTCGGGCACCGGCGCCACCGAAGCGGACGCCGACCGACTCTGGCAGGCATACCTGCGTCGCTTCGACATCGAGCACACCTTCCGCCTGTTCAAGCAGACGCTCGGCTGGACCTGCCCGAAGATCCGCGCCCCCGAGGCGGCCGACCGCTGGACCTGGCTGATCCTCGCGGCTTACACCCAACTGCGGCTGGCCCGGCCACTCGCAGCCGACCGGCGTCGCCCATGGGAGAGGCCCGTTGCCTCAGACAGGCTGACCCCGGCACGTGTCCGCCGCGACTTTCGGCACATCCGCCCCACGGTCCTCTGCCCGGCCGGGGCACCGAAATCCACCCGCCCCGGACCTGGACGACCTCCCGGCCGGAAGAACACCCGGCCCACCCCACGCCACGACGTCCACACACCCCGCAAAACGAGGGCTACCACGTCCCGGAACAGGAAGTCGACCACTCCCCGCCCCCGCCGCACAGGTTAAAGATCAAGACTAAGGGCTGTCCCGCAACTCTGGAGACCGCTTGTCGGCGTCCGATTCGACCTGATCGGCCGGGATGCTATTGGGGTCGCAAGTTGGGTCAGAACCGGACAAGGCGATCCGGCGGCGGTGGCTCTCCAACCCTTGCTCCGAGTTACGGGACAACGCTTAGCCACCACACGGGTCACGTCCGATGCACCGTCGTCACCGATCAGTCCTAGAGCACTGTCGAAGTCAGCCGACGATGGGGGGTCCCACGTCTCCGACCCCACCCGGGAGAACAGGAACTCGGCCTCGGCCGGGAGCGGCGTCCCGAGGTCTGCGAGCCAGCCGGTCGGGGCTGGGAGATGTGGCAGGAGCCAGTCCGCCCAGGAGTCAGCCTGATCATGTGTCCAAGTTCCGGCACGGGCTGGACGGTTTTCGTCGGCGAGACGTCCGGCCGTGGCCATCATGGCGTGATATTCGATGTAGAGTCGGAGGCTCTCCTCACGAGGAATGCTTCCCTGTCTGTGACTGGTGCGTTCCCAGGCGCGCTCGTCTCGCTGTCAACGGCCATTTCGTTCTCCCCGTATGTGAAGTCCTACGGGTTGTTGGACAGTTCTGTCCCGGTTGATCCTGGACGGTCTCACGGCGGTTTTGACGGTCTCGGCACATCCTGGACGACCGTGGCTCGTTGGTCCTTCCATGACGGAAACGCATGAGCCTGAGCCAGTGGACGACCGGCGGTGGATGGCTGAGCACCGTTACCGGGCGGTGCTCCAGGTGCTGGACGGGGCGCCGGTCGCGCAGGTAGCCCGCCAGTTCGGTGCGTCACGGCAGTCGGTGTACACCTGGATCGAGCGGTACCACGCCGGCGGGCTGGACGCGCTGGTGGACAAGTCGCGCCGACCGCACGTCTCGCCACACCAGGTGCACGCCGAGGTCGAGGCTCTGGTCTGCGAACTGCGCCGCTCCTACCCACGTTGGGGCGCCCGCCGGATCGTCCACGAGCTGGGCCAGCGCGGGCTGGTGCCAGTGCCCGGCCGGTCCACCGTGCACCGGATCCTGACCAGACATGGACTGATCAACCACCAGGAGCAGAACCACCGCCGTGTCTACCGCCGCTGGCAGCGCGACGCCCCGATGCAGCTGTGGCAGCTGGACATCATGGGCGGGGTGTTCCTGGCCAGCGGGCGCGAATGCAAGCTGGTCACCGGCATCGACGACCACTCACGGTTCATCGTGATCGCCAAGGTGGTCGCCGAGCCGTCTGGCCGCGCGGTGTGCACCGCCTTCGCCGAGGCCATGACCGCCTACGGGGTGCCCTCGGAGGTGCTGACCGACAACGGCAAGCAGTTCACCGGCCGCTTCACGAAGCCGGTCCCGGCCGAAGTCCTCTTTGAGCGGATCTGCCGGGAGAACGGCATCACCGCGCGGCTGACGAAACCCCGATCACCAACCACCACCGGGAAGATCGAGAGGTTCCATAAGTCCTTGCGGCGTGAACTGCTCGACCATGTCAGTGGGTTCGCGGACCAGGCAACAGCCCAGGCCGCCATCGACGCCTGGGTGCATGGCTACAACCACAGCCGGCCGCACCAGGCCCTCGACATGGCCGTGCCCGCCGCCATGTTCCGCCCCGTGGCCCAGGACCCGCAGCAGGACCGGCACGAGGTACACCTGCCCAAGCCGCAGGACGAGACAATGCCGACGACGGCCGAGCTGCTGGCGCCGCAGCTGCCCGCGCTGCTGCCATCACCACGGTTGCCCGTCGACGAATCCCAGATCAGGGCCGTGGAGTTTGAGGTGCTCATCTCGCCGATCGGCCGACTGTGTTTGCCCTCCGGTCAGCAGCTGAAGTTCCCCGCCGCGCTGGGCGGACGAACCGCCACCATCTGGGCCGATGAGCGCAGCATCCACGTCTTCGTCGACGGCGAACTCGCCCGCACCCGCACCTCCCAGTTCACCGCGGCCGACCTGAAGGCGTTGGTGCAGCGCGGAGGGCCGATCGCCGGCCCCGAACCAGCGACGCCCGCCCTGCCCGACGGGCTGCAGGCCCCGCTCGTGGTCGAGGTCGACCGGCTGGTCGGCCGGGACGGCGACGTCGGCCTTGGCGGGCAGCGCGTCAAGCTGGCAGCCCAGCTCACCGGACAGCAGGTCACCCTGCGGTTCGAGGGCCAGCTGATGCATGTCATCGCCGACGGCCGGGTAGTGAAGACGCTGCCCGCGCCCATCCCACCGGATCAACGAACGCAGATCAGCGGGGTCCGCAGCCCGCGCACCGCGATCATCCCTCCTTCGGCGCAGGCCCTGCGGGCTCAGCGCAAAGTGCCCGCGGACGGCGTGGTGATGGTCGGCGGCCAGCGCCTGCGGATCGGCCGGGCTCATGCTGGGAAAGCCGTGACCATCCTCATCGAGGACACCGTCTTCCGTGTCCTCGACGGCGACGTCGAACTGTCCACCCATGCCCGCACCAGCGACAAGCCGATCAGGCAGTTCAAGGCGGTCGCGCGCACGAGGAAGTAGCGGCTGTCCAGCATCTACCGGTGACGTCCAGCATCTCGTGGGACCAAACTGTCCAAGATCTCGCGGGACCTCACACCGTCAGTCATGCGGCTGTTCTCCTCCGGGCGGACGACCGTGACGGCGTCGGCCTGGGTGGAGTCACCACGTGGCGGAACTGTGATGAGTCACGCCGGAAGGCGGACAAGCTGCTGATCAAGCCAACGGGTGGGCCAGGCCGACGCCCGCGTCCGGCAGACATCTCGGGGGAACGGCAGCCCCTGACGGAACGCCAGTTACCTTGCGAGTCATGCCGGATCACGAGCGCCGAGCCTGGCAGCAACCCATCCCGGGCCGCAGAAGAACTCTCACAGTTATCTTCTTCGCGGTCCTGCAAGAGGGCCGCTGACCCCCGGGCCCGGCATGCCTGTTGCCCCCTGTCGAAGGGATGACCTGGGGGGTGGTGTCACCGGGCCCGAGGGGTGCCGTCAGAGACGCTGATCAGAGGTCCGACCACCGCCCGGCCGCAATGCCAGGCCGCTCGCGGGCGGCAGGTCTGCATAACGTGGATGCGCGAGAACGGCCCCCACCGCCGAGGCCGGCACACGTCGACACATGTGGGGGCACGGTGATCAGCATCGACGGGGTGGGCGTCTTCCTGGGCCTGGACGTCGGCAAGCAGACCCATCACGGACACGGACTGACTCCGGGCGGGAAGACGGTGTTCGACAAGCAGCTGCCGAACAGCGAACCGAAGCTGCGGGCCGTCTTTGACAAGCTCACGGCCAAGTTCGGTACCGTCCTGGTGGTCGTGGACCAGCCCGCCTCCATCGGCGCCCTGCCGCTGACCGTCGCCCGGGACGCCGACTGTCAGGTCGCCTACCTGCCAGGCGATCGCCGACCTCTACCCGGGCGAAGCCAAAACCGACGCGAAGGACGCCGCCGACATCGCGGTTGCTGCCCGCACCATGCCCCACACCCTGCGCACCCTCGACTTGACCGATGAGGTCACCGCGGAGCTGACCATGCTCGTCGGCTTCGACCAGGACCTCGCCGGCAGGGCCAACCGCACCTCCAACCGCATCCGCGGCCTGCTCACCCAGTTCCACCCCAGCCTCGAACGCGTCCTGGGCCCGCGCCTGGACCACGCAGCCATCACCTGGCTCCTCGAGCGCTACGGATCCCCGCAGGCACTCCGCAAGGCAGGCCGCCGCAGGCTCGTCGAGGTCATCCGCCCGAGGGCACCGCGCATGGCCGGGCGGCTGGTCGACGACATCTTCACCGCTCTCGACGAGCAGACCGTCGTCGTCCCCAGCACCGGCACCCTCGACGTGATCGTGCCCTCGCTGGCGAAGTCGCTGGCCGCCGTTCACGAACAACGCCGGGCCCTGGAGGCCCGGATCGAGGCCCTGCTGGAGGCCCACCCTAATGGGCAGTGATGCGGGGCACCGCCAGGCCCACCCCGGCCCGTCGAGGCCCTGAAAGAGACTGCGGGCCCCGCATCACTCGTAGTGCTGGTCGGTTCCGGAGAAGCCGTACACACCCCCTGGGACCGGATCCCTTGGTCAAGAGCCGGCCTCCGGGACCGTCCAGCGCTACGAGCACGACAACCGCATCCAGTTTGATGATCGGATCGTTGGGGTTTGTGGTCCGAGCCGCCCACAGGGATCACCTCTCACCACGCCTGGAGCCACCGAGCTCTGGAGCAGACCGAGGGCCCTGCGGGCCGCTGGGGTCACGAACGGCTGATCGGATGCAGGGCCATCGAGCCCTTCCATTAGGGAGACGCGTGCCCCCGCACGGCTGCGACCAGCAGCACGCCCCCGACCGAGAGGACGAACACGACACGATGACCGTCACCTGCTGAATCGACTGGGCCAGCGACCACCACGACGTCGCCCTGGTCGACCACGAGGGAACCCTGCTGGCAAGGGCCCGGATCACCGACGACCTCGACGGCCTGCACCAGCTCCTCGAACTCCTCACCACCCACGGCGACACCGCCAACACTCCGGTCCCCGTCGCGATCGAGACCTCCCGCGGCCTACTCGTCGCCTGCCTCCGCGCGACCGGCCGGCCCATCTACGCGATCAACCCGATGGCCGCCGCCCGCTACCGCGACCGCCACGCGGTCACCCGCAAGAAGTCCGACCACCTCGACGCCATGGTGCTCGCGAACATCCTGCGCACGGACAGCGCCGCCCACCGGCCTCTGCCCGACGACAGCGAGCTTGCCCAAGCGATCGCCGTCCTGGCCCGCGCCCAGCAGGACGCCGTCTGGGACCGCACCCAGGCGGACAACAAACTCCGTTCCCACCTGCGTGAATACTTCCCCGGCTTCCTCGCGGTCTTCCAGCACAACCGCGAAGGGATCAGCAGCAACATCGCCCGCACCGTGCAGGCCGCAGCCCCCACTCCCGATCAGGCAGCGAAGCTGACCCGCGTCCAGCTGCGCGCGCTGCTGAAGAAGGCCGGCCGCCAGCGTGGCATCGAGGCAGAAGCCGAACGACTGAGAGACGCCCTGCGCATCCCGCAGATGCGCCAGCCCCACCAAGTCGAGCAAGCCATGGGACGCCAGGCCATCGCCCTGCTCAGACAGCTTGATGCCGCCTGCATCAGCGTCGACGACCTTGCCGAAGCGACGGTGGAGTCTTTTGATACGCACCCGGACGCCGAGATCATCCCCAGCTTTCCAGGGCTCGGGTCACTCACCGGCGCCCGGGTGCTCGCCGAGATCGGCGACGACCGATCCCGATTCACCAACGCGAAAGGCCTCAAGTTTTTCGCCGGGGCCGCGCCGGTCACCCGGGCGTCCGGCAGAAGCCTCGCGGTCATGGCCCGCAGGGTCAAGAACCAGCCCACATACCGGCCTGACCCTCTACCAGGTCCTCGACGTCCTCCAGGACC
Organism: Streptomyces mutabilis; assembly: GCF_014649815.1. Classification (GTDB taxonomy): domain Bacteria; phylum Actinomycetota; class Actinomycetes; order Streptomycetales; family Streptomycetaceae; genus Streptomyces; species Streptomyces mutabilis. Next base: position 465,073 of record NZ_BMTT01000004.1, read on the forward strand.
TGCTGAGGTGCTGGACCGGCACCTGCACCACCTGCGGCCGACCACTCACCACACGCAGAATCAGACCCAGAACCTAACGAAGCACTACTAGGGTCCGTCTTCAAACGGATCTTGCCCAGAGTAGGAATGAGGCGAGATTGACCGCTG
>NZ_BMTT01000005.1 GCF_014649815.1 Streptomyces mutabilis
CCCGCAGCGGGTGCCGGGCCAGTACCGCGTCCACCTCGGGCGTCAACGCCGCCGCCAACCGGGTGGCCACGGGGAGCGTGTCGTCGAGCAGCATCTCGGCGGCGGCCAGCACCACGGCACGGCCGTCGTCCTCGGGTACCCCCGTGGCGGCCCGCCGGTACAGTTCGGCGCCCTCCTCCAGGACCAGTCCGGTGTCGATGCCGGCCGGTACCTTGATCCGGGCGTGTCGCTGCCAGGTGGTGACCGGGTCGCTCCACGCCTCGACCCGGTAGGTCCAGTTGCCCGGGGCGTCCGGGGTCACCTCGGCGCCCCACCGGTCGCTGCCCGGGGCCAGCTCCCGCATCGGGGTCCACGGCCCCGGCCGGCCCTCGGGGTCCTTCAGCACGACATTGGCGGCCACCGCGTCATGCCCCTCGCGGAACACGGAGGCGGTGACCTGGAACGTCTCTCCCGCCACCGCCTTCGCCGGCCGCCTGCCGTGATCCACCACCGGGTGGACGTCCCGTACCGGGATACGCCCGATCTCCACGGTCGTGCTCATCCGTTCTCACCTCCGCCGTGCTCGGGGCCGGGCGCCGGCCCGGCCGAATGGGTCAAGCCGCGCCGGAGGGGGTCTTCCGCCCCGACGGGGAGAGCAGTTCCGGCTGCTCCTGCGCACAGGTGACCAGGTTCGTCCGCAGGTACCGTTCGGCCGCCTCCGCGGCCTCGCGTGCGCACCGCTTTCCCATCAGCACGCACAGGGTGTAGCCGGAGTCCTCGAAGGTCGCCCGGACAGCTACGTCCGAGGGGGACGCCAGCATGGAGCGTTCCCAGGCGCGGTAGCGCCGCAGCTGCCGGGCGACCTCTGACTTCGCAGGGAGCAGCATGGCCGGTCACCTTCCGGACGGTCCGGTACGGACGATCGAGCTCTTCACACATGGTGCACGCGTGGTGACTCACCGTCTTGTTGGATCTTCAACTACTTTCTCGTGTTGCACGAATGGACTACGGCTCCCACTCTGGAGTGACTCAGAAGCGATCAATGCTCACGCTTCGTGATCGGGGAGCCCGTCCCCCACGGGACGAGGAGGAGCGAGAGCCTTCGCGGTGAGGAGCCACGACGATGAAGACCGCAGTGCCCTGCTACTACCACCTCGACGTGGAAGTGAGCCCGGAACGGGTCGGACAGGTCAGGCGCATCCTGGCCGCCCACCTCCGGTTCTGGGACCTGGAGAACCTCGTCGAACCCGTGTGCACCGGCGCCGAGATGCTGCTCAGGGCGATCGACGAGCACGCGAGCGACAAGCACACGTCTATCGAGATGTGGTGGAACCGCCAGCACCTCATCACGGCCGTGGGGGGCAACGACCACGCGCTCCGTCCCGACCAGGACCTGCGCACCTGCCTGGAGCACCTCGCCGCGACCAGCGACGGCTGGGGCTGCTGCGCCGCCGACACGGGGGCCAAGGTCATCTGGTTCTCGCAGCGGGCCCGGGCCGGCGAGCGCGTGCCGTTGGTCGCGAAGGGGCCGGAACCGATCACACAGGAGGGGCTGGAAGTGCCGCGAGAGATCATGCCGATGGCCCGGCTGGGCCGTCCCGCCGACATCGTGAACGGCGTTCTGGAGGAGGCCCGGTGACCCGCTCCCGGCCGAACTGGAAGGGGGCGCCCGTGTGGAGCGGGCTCCCCTATCCCCTGGGGGCCGTGTACGACGGGCAGGGCACCAACTTCGCCCTGTTCAGCGAGGTCGCCGAACGCGTCGACCTCGTCCTCGTCGACGACGACGGCACCCACAGCACGATCCCGCTGCCCGACGTCGACGGCTTCGTCTGGCACTGCTACCTGCCCGGCGTCGGCCCGGGGCAGCGCTACGGCTACCGGGTCCACGGTCCGTGGGCCCCGGCCGTGGGCCACCGGTGCAACCCGAAGAAACTGCTCCTGGACCCCTACACCCGCGCGGTGGACGGTCAGGTGGACAACCACGCCTCCCTCTTCGAGCGGGCCCAGGGCAAGGCCGACCCCGGCGACAGCGCCGGGCACACCATGCTCGGCGTGGTCACCGACCCCTTCTTCGACTGGGGCGACGACCGCCCGCCCCGGCAGCCGTACTCGGAGACCGTGATCTACGAGGCCCACGTGCGCGGCCTCAGCCGCACCCACCCCGACGTGCCCGAGGAACTGCGCGGCACTTACGCGGGGCTCGCGCACCCCGCGATCGTGGACCACCTGAAGTCCCTCGGCGTGACCGCCGTGGAGCTGATGCCGGTGCACCAGTTCGTGCACGACGGCCACCTCCAGGACCGGGGCCTGTCCAACTACTGGGGCTACAACACCATCGGCTTCTTCGCGCCCCACAACGGCTACGCCGCCCTGGGCACCCGCGGCCAGCAGGTCACCGAGTTCAAGTCGATGGTGAAGACCCTGCACGAGGCCGGCCTCGAAGTGATCCTCGACGTGGTCTACAACCACACCGCCGAGGGCAACGAGAAGGGCCCCACCCTCTCCTTCCGCGGCATCGACAACGCCTCCTACTACCGCCTGGTGGACGGCGACTGGCAGCACTACTACGACACCACCGGCACCGGCAACAGCCTGCTGATGCGGCACCCCTACGTCCTCCAGCTGATCATGGACTCGCTGCGGTACTGGGTCACCGAGATGCACGTCGACGGCTTCCGCTTCGACCTCGCGGCCACACTCGCCCGGCAGTTCCACGAGGTGGACCGGCTGTCGGCGTTCTTCGACCTCATCCAGCAGGACCCCGTGATCAGCCGCGTCAAGCTGATCGCCGAGCCCTGGGACGTCGGCGAGGGCGGCTACCAGGTGGGCAACTTCCCGCAGCTGTGGTCGGAGTGGAACGGCATGTACCGGGACGCGGTACGGGACTTCTGGCGAGGCGAGGACCACACGCTCGGCGAGTTCGCCTCCCGGCTGACCGGCTCCTCCGACCTCTACCAGCACAGCCGGCGCCGCCCCCGCGCCAGCGTCAACTTCGTCACCGCGCACGACGGGTTCACCCTGCGCGACCTCGTCTCGTACAACGACAAGCACAACGAGGCCAACGGCGAGGGCAACCGGGACGGCGAGAGCCACAACCGGTCGTGGAACTGCGGCGTCGAGGGCGAGACCAAGGACCCGGCCGTCAGGGAGCTGCGCGGCCGCCAGCAGCGCAACTTCCTCGCCACGCTCCTGCTCTCGCAGGGCATCCCGATGCTCTGCCACGGCGACGAACTCGGCCGCACCCAGCGCGGCAACAACAACGCCTACTGCCAGGACAACGAGATCTCCTGGATCGACTGGCGGATGAACGACGAGCAGCGCGCGCTGCTGGCCTTCACCCGGCGCCTCATCGCGCTGCGCGCCGACCACCCCGTGCTGCGCCGGCGCCGCTACTTCCGCGGCGAGACCGTCACCCATGCGGACCAGCCGCTGCCCGACCTCGTGTGGCTGCGACCGGACGCGCGGGAGATGACCGACGACGACTGGCGGCGCGGCGACGCGCACACCGTCGGCGTCTTCCTCAACGGCGACGCCATCGCCGAACCGGACCCCCGGGGCCGGCCCGTTACCGACGACTCCTTCCTGCTCCTGCTCAACAGCCACTGGGAGTCGGGCGGCTTCAGGCTGCCCGACGCCACCTACGGCGAGCGCTGGACGACCCTGATCGACACCGCGGACCCGGAGGGCGTCCCCGACGAGGCGGAACACAAGGCGGGCACCGTGGTGCACGTCGAGCAGCGCAGCCTGGTGCTGCTCTCCCGGCCCTCCCGCAGCGGCCGGTGAGCAGCCCGTGAGGTCAGCCGCCGAAGCGGCGCGCGGTCACCGTGAACTGCGCGCCGTCGGCGTCCCGCAGCACGGCCTCGTCGTCGCCCAGCGACAGCACGCTGCCGCCGTGCCGCTCGGCCGTGCGGGCACAGGCAGCGACATCCTCGACCGCGAAGTGCACCTGCCAGTGCGGCCGGATGGCCGGGTCGGGCGCCGCTTCCAGAGCGCCCGACTCGATGCGCGCCACCACGTCCCCCTGGCTGCGCAGAACCACCTCGTCGCCCTCGTACTGAACCTCGCAGCAACCGTCGGGCCCCGCCCAGTCGAAGATCTCGCCGTAGAAGATGGCGGCGTCGAAGGCGTCCCGCGTGTGCAGCCGGATGAAGGCGGGCCGGGAGGCGCGCCACGTCTCCCAGTCGGAGAACAGCTCGCCCTCCCAGATGCCGAAGGTCGCGCCGTCCCGGTCGGCCAGCAGGGCCGCCCGCCCGGGCGGCAGGGAGATCGGCCCGACCGCGGCCGTGCCGCCGCGCTCGGCCACCCGAGACACCGCCTCGTCCGCGTTTCGCACGGCGAAGTACGGCGTCCACGCCACCGCCATCTGCCACATCGCGGCGACCGCGGCGATCCCGGCGACGGGCGCCCCGTCGGCCAGCGCGATGCGGAACGGCTCGCCCAGCTTGGCGGGCCGCCACCGCCAGCCCAGCACGGCGGTGTAGAACTCCTCGGTGACCTTGAGATCACGGCCGGTCAGGCTCACCCAGCAGGGGGCCCCGTACACGGAGTGCGTGGGCATAAGGCTCTCCCCGCCGGCGGGGAAGGGCATGTCGTGTTTCATGGCAGTCGCGTCCTGGTCTCGTCCACCGGCAGCCACCGGCTCCACACCAGTGTCCGGCCGGGAGTGCGGCGGGCGCCTGCCGAGTACCCGCGGCGCGGCGGCGAAACGGTGGTGCTCCGGCCCCGGACGGCCCAGTGGCGCGGGGCGGCACATGTGACCACGATGGATGCGTCGGAGCCGTCCCGCGCGGCACAGGCGGCGGTGAACCGCCGGATCCGGAGGTGACCATGCCCACGGACTGGGGCTCGGACCAGATCTTCCAGCTGCAGGAACAGGTCAGGCAGCTGAAGGAGGCGGTCGTCTCGCACGCCGTCGTCGACCAGGCGATCGGAATGGTCGTCGTCCTCGGCCGCGTCACCCCGGACCAGGGGTGGATCGTACTGAAGGAAGTTTCCCAGCATACGAACATCAAACTGCGCAATGTGGCAGAAATGATACTCATCTGGGGGCGCACCGGAGTGATGCCGGCGGAGATCCGGGCCGCGCTCGAGGAAGCCCTGGACCGGCACGGCCCGACCCAGATCCCAGGGGCCCCGCCCCAGGTCGGCTGACGGTCAGCGGGCCTCCGTGAGGATCTCCTCACGGATCCGGTCGAAGCAGCCGCTGAGCAGCCGGGAGACGTGCATCTGGGAGATGCCGAGCTGCTGCGCGATGCGGCTCTGCGTCATGCCGCCGAAGAAGCGCAGGTAGAGGATGGTGCGCTCCCGCTCGGGCAGCGCCTCCAGGCACGGTCGTACGGCCACCCGGTCCACCACCGTGTCGAAGGCCGGGTCCGGGCCGCCGAGCGCGTCCCCCAGGGCGTACCCGTCGGTGCCGGGCATCTCCGCCTCCAGGGAGAGCGCCGAGAAGCACTCCAGGGCCTCCATCCCGGTACGCACCTCGGCCGTGGTCAGCTGGGCGTGCTCGGCGATCTCCTCGACCGTCGGCGCGCGTCCCGGTGTGGTCTGCGCCAGCTCCTTCGCGGATCTGCGGACCCGGTTGCGCAGGTCCTGGATGCGGCGCGGCACGTGCAGGGTCCACATGTGGTCGCGGAAGTGCCGTTTGATCTCGCCGGTCACGGTCGGCACGGCGTACGCCTCGAAGGCGTGGCCGCGCTGCGGATCGTAGTGATCGACCGCCTTCACCAGGCCAAGGGCCGCCACCTGGTAGAGGTCCTCCAGGTTCTCGCCGCGGCCCCGGAAGCGGACCGCGATCCGCTCGGACATGGGCAGCCAGACCCGGATCAGCTCGTCCCGCAGCGCCCGGCGCTCGGGGCCTTCGGGCAGCCCGGCGAGCCGGTCGAACGCCGCGGCCGTGTCGGGGGCGTCGTCGTGGGGGTGGGGTTTGGTTCTGCCGGCGATACGCATCAGGCGCACCTCCCTCAGCAGGGGTGCTGGCAAGTCCTCATATATATGGATACTGAGCGCGAATGCCCCGGACTGCCACCCGAACGGCGGCGGACAGGTGACCGGGCCACCGCAGCCGCCGGACGTGATGTGCGGCACGCCGCGGGCGATCTTCCCGGACCGGCCACGGCGGATCGTTGCTGGGCAACGCTTGATCGCCGACCAAAAGGGGCGAATCCCCTGGCCACAGCTCATTCCGCTCATTTGACAGTGCGCTGAGCGCACAGATAGGAAGCAGCGTCGAGAGGTCGAGAGGGGCGCCGTGTACGAGCCGAACGTGGTCGGGGACTGGCAGGAGTACGACGGGCACGCCGGGCTGCGGGTCCGCGTCCACCGTCTGGAGCCGGCCGAGCCGCCGCGTGGGCGCGACGACGCAGCCGAGGGGCTGACGTATTTCTGTGTCCGGGTGACCGTGGAGAACCGGGGCGCCGGGCACGTCACCGTCCACCTGGAGGACGGCCAGATCGACGTACGGATCGGCCCCGACGGGGAGAGCGCCTTCCTCGACTGGCGCAACTCCCAGTTCATCGAGGGCTTCGACGTCTACCCGCTGCGCCGGGCCACCGCCGTGCTCTACGCGGCCGGCCCCGAGGCGAGCCTCGGCCAGGTGGACGTCCAGGTGCAGTTGCGGGTGGACGAGGAGTGGGCCGACCGCCGGCTGTGGACCGGCGGCCTGGGGCTGCCCGACGGGGAGTGCGGAGCCTTTCCCGGTACGGTGCGCGAGGACGGGCTGGCGCACCAGGTGAGCGCCTTCCTGCGGGACCAGGCGGAGGAGGGCACCGCCTGACCCACGGCGCGCGGCCCTCAGTGCGCGATGCCGTCGATGATCTCGCGGGCCCCTTGCCGCAGCAGCGCCACGGCGACCGAGGTGCCCAGGGTCGCCGGATCGAGCCGTCCGGCCCACTCGTGGGCGTTCAGCCGGGTTTTGCCGTCCGGGGTGAACACGCAGGCCCGCAGGGAGAGTTCCCCGCTGCGGCCCACCCGGGCGAACCCGGCGATCGGGCTGTTGCAGTGCCCCTGCAGGACGTGCAGGAACATGCGCTCCGCCGTCGCCTCCCGATGGGTCTCCGGGTGGCCGAGGCCGCTCACCGCGTCGATCACGTCGCTGTCGCCCTCGCGGCACTGCAGGGCGAGGACGCCCGCACCGATCGGCGGCATCATGGTCTCGGGTGAGAGGACCTCGCTGATCACGTCGCGGCGGCCGATGCGCTCCAGTCCCGAGACCGCGAGCAGCAGGGCGTCCGCCTCGCCGGCCGCGAGCTTGGCCAGCCGCCGGTTGGCGTTGCCGCGGAACGGCACGCACGTGAGGTGCGGGTGGGTGGCGGCCAGCTGGGCGACGCGGCGCACCGAGGAGGTGCCGACGCGGGCCCCGGCCGGAAGCTCGTCCAGGGTGAGCCCGCCCGGGTGGACCAGGGCGTCGCGGATGTCGTCCCGCTCGAGGAAGGCGGCGAACACCGTGCCGGCCGGCAGCGGCCGGTCGGCGGGCACGTCCTTGACGCAGTGCACCGCGAGATCGGCCTCGCCCGACAGCAGCGCGGCGTCGACCTCCTTGGTGAACGCGCCCTTGCCCTCCACCTGGGACAGGGCGCCGAGCCACTTGTCGCCGGTGGTCTTCACCGGTACGACCTCGGTGCGCACGCCGGGGTGGAGGGCCGCCAACTCGGCCCGGACGCGCTCGACCTGAGCCAGGGCCATGGGGGAGTCGCGGGACACGATGCGGATCAGTTCGGGGACGGCCATGCGGACACGATAGTGCGCGCGGGGAGGTTTGGGGTCGCGGTTCGCTCGACCGGCCCTGTCCTCTCCGGTCGCCTCAGGCGTTCGGGTCGAAGGGGATGCCGGCCGGCTTGGCGGCGGCCAGGTGGGAGGCGAAACTGCCGTCCTTGAGGCCGAAGTTGGCGCTGCCGAAGTCGTAGGAGCTCAGCTTGTCGCGCACTCCGGCGGGATAGCCGTTCCAGCCGACCAGGGTCGGATACTGCCATCCGCCCTTGTGGTTCTCCGGCGGCTCGTCCCCGGCGGTGGCCAGGCGGAAGCAGTGGGTGCCGATGCCGTCCTTGTGGTAGACGATCTTCGGATGGGTGCCGTCGAAACGGACCGCCGACCTCGCGTGCACGCTGAACGAGCCGTGGTTGGACGTCGAGACGTACTCGACGGCGCCGTCGCGCACCCACACCACGACGTGCTCCCAGTCGTGCCGGTGACCGCCGAGGCTGCTGCCGGGCAGCGCCTGGTCCTTCTCGAAGTAGAGGCCGTACATGTAGGCACACCAGCCGTTGTCGCACTTGGCACGCGCGTAGCCGTTGGTGTTGTCCAGGTCCGCTGCGTCCCGGCAGTTGCCGTTGAGGGCGCCGGTCGGGTTGAGCCCGCCGTTGACCGTCCCGTCGGCACCGATGGCCGGCGTGGGGTAGCAGCCGTCGGTGTCGTAGTCGTAGGCGGGCTGGTACGCCCGCTCCAGGCTGTCGGCGTTGCCGGGCAGCCCCGGGGGCGGGGCGGCGAAGGCGGTGGCGGGGAAGGCGACGACTAGGGCGAGGGCACCGAGCGGTGCGGTGAGCCATCTCTTGCGGCGGGCGGGGGTGGTGGCACGCGACGGCATCGCGTCCTCCTCTGGATCCGGGCGCAGCCCAACGGCTGTGGGGGGCAGGGGAGTTCAGGGTGCCGTCGTTCCACTTCCGTGCCAAGGGCGCACAGGCGTCCCTGTGGTGAAGACCGGCCCAATACTTGATCACACGTCACATCAGGTCGTCCGGAAGGTCGGCGGCCGACTCCTCGGGAGCCAGATCCGGGCGGAGCCTCAGCCAGGACGGCTGGCGCAGCATGCCCTCCCGGGTGCGGGTGCTGTAGCGGACCTCGCCGACCAGCCGGGGCACCACCCAGCGCGCCCCCGGAACGGGCGGCACGGGGTCGAAGGGGCACACGTCCGTCGCGGCGGCCCGCAGCAGCGCCGCCAGTTCGGTGCGCTCGGCCGTGTTCCAGCCGGTGCCGACCCCGCCGACGTAGCGGAGTCGGCCCGCGGCGCGCTGGCCGACCAGGACGGCGCCCGGGAGTCCGCTGAGCCGTCCCCTGCCGGGCAGCCAACCGCCGACCACGACGTCCTCGCTGCGCATGTTGCGGATCTTGATCCAGGCACGGGAGCGGACCCCCGGCTCGTACACCGAGTCCAGCCGCTTGCACACCAGGCCCTCGAGACCGTGCTCCCGGGTGGCCCGCAGGGCCTGGTCTCCGTGGCCGACCAGCGCGGCCGGGGTCGACCAGGACGGACCGCCGAGGCCGAGGTCCGTCAGCCGTTCGCGGCGGCGGGTGTAGGGAAGCCGGAGCAGGGACTGGCCCGCCACGTGCAGGACGTCGAAGAGCACCAGATGGACGGGGGCCTTCGCCGCCCGGTGCGCGGCCCGGCCCGGGGCGTGCGCCAGGCCCATGCGGGACTGCAGCAACTGGAAGTCGGCGCGACCCTGTTCGTCCAGGGCCAGTACTTCCCCGTCCAGTACGGCCGGAGTGGGGCCGAGAGCGGTGGCGAGCGGCGCCAGTTCCGGATAGGCGGCCGTGATGTCCTGTCCGGAACGGGCCCGCAGCAGCACGCTTCCGTCGCCCGGCAGGTAGACGATCGCGCGCTGGCCGTCCTGCTTGGTCTCGTAGGCCCAGCGTGCGTCCTGCACGGCGGGCGGCAGGGTGCCGGAGGTGGCGAGCATCGGAGGGATCAGCGGCAACTCCACGGGTCAGTCTTCGACGTGCCCGCACGTCCTCACGCGGGTTGCCCGCCAGGTTCGCCTGAACGGCGCCGGTCCCGCGGGGCCGGCGCCGTCGCGGTCAGCGCACGGAGGCGGCCCGAGCGTCGACGTCACCGGCAGGTGCCGGGTGCGCCGCGCCGGCGGCGGGACGGTGCCGCGGGATGACGGAGGCGATCACGAAGGCGAGCAGGGCCGCGCCCGCCCCGATGCCCATGACCACCTTGAAGGCGTTCTCGGACGGCAGGGCGAAGCCGCCGAGGCTGATGGTCATCTGGGCCGGTACCACGCCCGCGAGCGCGCCGGCGAGGGACGTGCCGATGGACCGCATGAGGGTGTTGCGGCTGTTCGCGGCGGCCGTCTCGCTCGTCGGCACGCACCCATGATCAGGGCGGGCACCGCGCCCTAGGTGAAGCCGATGCCCGCGCTGATGACACAGGAGGCCGGCACCAACTGCCACACCTCGGCCATCAGCAAGATGTTCAGTCCGTGGCCTGCCGCGACGATCAGCGCGCCGGTCGTCAGGGTCGCCTTCGGACCCCTGGCCTTGGAGGCCTTGGCGGAGACCGGGGCGAACGCCATCATCACCAGCCGGACGGCGCCATGACCGGGCCCGCGGCCAGCAGGGACGGCCGGGGCCGTAACCGGTCGTCTCGGGCAACTGCAGGACCGCTGCATGCCCGCGCTGCCGGGCGAGCTCCGGGCCGAGCGGGGGGACATGGCCCGCCGTCTCATCGTGCGCGTGGCGGCCGAGCGGTAGCGCGCCCTCGCCGAGGGGCGGCCCACCCCACGCGCCGGTCGGCAGGACGCCGCCGACGGGCTCGTCGACGCGATCGTGGGCAGGTGAGGGCGCGGTGACCACGCGGAGCTGCCGGGCCAACCGCCGTCGCCCTCGCCAAGGTCACCCCCCACCGCACGGTGCGCTCCCCCTACGGCCGTACCCCAGCCGGACGCACCCCCGCCTCCTACCGTCGAGTAATATCGCGCGGCAGCCCCCTTGAGGAGGAACCGTGTCCCGTTCCCGACGCTCACCCCTGCTGCTCGCCGGCCTGCTGGCCACCGCGGGCGTCGCCCACTTCGCGCGCCCCCGCACCTTCGACGCGATCGTCCCGCGCGGCCTGCCCGGCACGCCCCGTGCCTGGACGTACGCCAGTGGCGTCGCCGAACTGGCGCTGGCCGCGGGCATCGCCCTGCCCCGCACCCGCAGGGCCGCCGCGCTGACCACGGCGGCCTTCTTCGTCGGGGTGTTCCCCGCCAACGTCAAGATGGCCGTGGACTGGCGGCACCGCCCCGCGCCGCAGAAGGCCGCCGCCTACGCACGCCTGCCGGTGCAGGTGCCGCTCGTCCTGTGGGCCCGCGGCGTCGCCAGGGGCAGCGAGGGCCGGTCGTGAGCCGGATGCCGGCCGTCGGTGACACGGTCGACGACTTCACACTGCCGGACGAGACCGGCACCCCGCGCCGCCTGTCCGAGCTGCTCGCGGACGGCCCGGTCGTGCTGTTCTTCTACCCCGCCGCCATGACCCCCGGCTGCACGGCGGAGGCCTGTCACTTCCGCGACCTCGCCGCCGAGTTCGCCGCGGCCGGCGCCCGCCCCGTCGGCGTCAGCGGCGACCCCGTCGAGCGGCAGCAGGAGTTCGCCGGACGCCACACCCTCGGCATGCCGCTGCTGTCCGACGCCGACGGCGCCGTGCGTGAGCAGTTCGGGGTGAAACGGGGCTTCAGCCTGGCCCCCACCAAGCGGGTCACCTTCGTCGTCGGTCAGGACCGCACCCTACTGGAGGTCGTCCGCAGCGAGCTGCGGATGAACGCGCACGCCGACCGCGCCCTGGCGGCACTGCGCGCCCACCGAGCGTAGGCATCCGTGCCCGTTGCGGTTGAAACCCCGCCGCAACGGGTCAATCCTGGACGCTATGGAGCAAGCCTCCGCCGTGGCGACCCTGGACATCCGCGGCACGGTGACGGGGTGGAGCGAGGGCGCCCGGCGGCTGACCGGCCACTGCGCCGAAGACGTCGTGGGGCGGGACGCGCGAGAACTGCTCGCCCGGGACGTGCCGCCCGAGGCCGTGTCCGAACTGTCCGCCACGGTGCTGCTCCGACACCGCGACGGCTCGACCGTGTCCGCGCCCGTGCGCGCCCTGCCACTGCTCGGGGCGGCCGGCACCCCGCAGGGGTACGCGGTGACCGCGGGCCCGCCCGACGACGGGACGCTCCTGCTGACCGGGGAGACCTTCCGGCAGGCGTCCTTGTCGATGTCCGTGCACGACACCCGGCAGCGCTACCTGAGGGTCAACGACACGGCCCGCCGCATGCTGGGACTGCCGCGGGAGAACGTGATCGGACGGCGGCTGTCGGACGTCATGGAGGAGATCGACGCCGACGGGGAGGGCTTCATGCGGCACCTGCGGGAGGTCACCGAATCCGGTCGAAGCGTGCGGTACGAGACCTACACCCCCGCTTCCTCCCAGCTCGGCGAACACGCCTGGACCGTCGAGATGTGGCCGGTCCGCGACGCGTCCGACCAGGTGACCGCCGTGGCCGTGGCGGGCTTCGAGACCACCGCCCAGCGCCGGGCGAGCCAGCGGCTGGCCCTGCTGAACGAGGCCGCCGCCGGTATCGGCACCACCCTGGACGTCGTGCGCACCGCCGAGGAGCTCATCGCCTTCCTCGTCCCCCGCTTCGCCGACTTCGCCAGCGCCGACCTGCTCGAATGGGTCCTCGGCACGGAGGAACCGATCGCGGCGCCGACCGCGGGCATCGCCCTGCGCCGCGTCGCCCACGACGCCGCGAACGAGGGGAGCCCCCGGGCCTCCGTGCACCTGGGTGAGACCGACGTCTACCCGCCGTACTCGGCACCCGCCAGGGCGCTGGCCCAGGGGCGGCCGGTGCTGTCCGGACCGGGGGACCCCGACTTCGACCGGTGGATGCGGGTCCGCAACCAACAGGCCCCGCACAACCGCCCCTACCGGGAACGCGTCCGCTCCGCCCTGGCCGTGCCGCTGATGGCCCGCGGCACCACCCTGGGAGTCGCGGTGGCCGTTCGCGTAGCACCCCAGGAACCGTACGTCGACGACGACATCGTCCTCGCCCAGGAACTCGCCAGCCGGGCGGCCGTCTGCATCGACAACGCCCGCCGCTTCGCCCGCGAGCGTGCCACCGCGCTGGCCCTCCAGCACAGCCTGCTGCCCAGGGGCCTGCCCGGACCCGCGGCGGTCGAGGTGGCCCACCGCTACCTGCCCTCCGCCTCCGCGGCCGGCATCGGCGGTGACTGGTTCGACGTGATCCCGCTGTCCGGCAGCCGGGTCGCCCTCGTCGTCGGCGATGTCGTCGGTCACGGCATCCCGTCCACGGCGACCATGGGCCGCCTCTGCACGGCCGTCCGTACCCTGGCCGACGTCGACCTGCCGCCCGACGAGCTCCTCACCCACCTCGACGACCTCGTCACCCACCTCGTGGCCGGCGACACCGGGAACGAGGTCGCGGAACTGGGCGCCACCTGCCTCTACGCCGTCTACGACCCGGTCAGCCGCCGCCTCACCGCGGCCGGCGCGGGCCACCCCGCGCCGGCCGTCGTCCTGCCCGACGGCACCACCCGCATGTTCCCGATGACCGCCGGGCCCCCGCTCGGCGTCGGCGGGCTGCCCTTCGAGGCGACCGAGCTGGAGCTGCCCGAGGGCTCCGTCGTCGCCCTCTACACCGACGGCCTGATCGAGGACCGCGACCGCGACCTCGACCACGCCACCGCGGAACTGCGCCACGCGCTGACCGCGCCGGCCGCCTCGCTGGAGGCCCTGTGCGACACCGTGCTCAAGGCCGTCCTGCCGGAGGAGCCCAGCGACGACGTGGCGCTGCTGCTGGCCCGCACCCGTGCGCTGGGCGCACACCAGATCCGCACCTGGGACATCCTCCCGGATCCCGCGCACGTCGCCGCCGTGAGGCGGTCCGCCACCGAACAGCTGGCGGCGTGGGGACTCGACGAGACGGCGTTCGTCATGGAACTCGTCGTCAGTGAACTCGTCACCAACGCCATCCGGTACGGTGATCCGCCCATCCAGCTCCGCCTCATCCGCGACGGCGCCCTCATCTGCGAGGTCTCCGACGGCAGCTCCACCTCACCGCACCTGCGCAGGGCCCACGCCTACGACGAGGGCGGCCGGGGCCTGCTCCTGGTCGCCCAGCTCACCGAGCGCTGGGGAAGCCGCCAGACCACCACCGGCAAGACGATCTGGGCGGAACAGTCGCTTCCCGCCGAGTGAACCGCCGTCCCGCGGGGTGCCCACCTGCGAATCCTCCCCGGGGGATCCGCGCCGACGGATCCGGGTAGCCGGTCAGAACTCCTCGTGCGCCTCCGGGTCGCCACCGATCCGACGGTGCGCGCGGTCCGCGATCGCGCGCATCTGCGCGTCGTCCAGCTCGAAACCGAAGACGTCCAGGTTCGCCCGCTGACGCGCGGGGTCGGCGGACTTGGGGATCGGCACCGCGCCGAGCTGCGTGTGCCAGCGCAGGACCGCCTGGGCGGGCGTCACGTCGTGGGCGTCGGCGACCGCCGCCACGGCGGGATCGTCCAGCAGGTCGCTGCCGCGGCCCAGGGGGCTCCAGCTCTCCGTGCGGATGCCTTTGCGCTCGTGGAAGGCGCGCAGCTCCTCCTGCGGGAAGAGCGGGTGCAGCTCGATCTGGTTGACGGAGGGCAGGACGCCGGTCTCCTCCTCCAGCCGTTCGATGTGCCCGGCGGTGAAGTTGGAGACGCCGATCGAGCGCACGAGTCCGTCCTCACGCAGCTTGACCATGGCCTTCCAGGAGTCGGCGTACTTGTCGACCCGGGGCAGCGGCCAGTGGATCAGGTACAGGTCGACGTACTCCAGGCCGAGCCGCGCACGGGACTCCTCGAAGGAGGCGAGCGTCTCCTCGTAACCGTGGTGCCGGCCAGGCAGCTTGGTCGTCACCACGATCTCCTCGCGCGGGACGCCGCTGTCGGCCACGCCACGGCCGACGCCGGTCTCGTTGCGGTAGTTGGTCGCCGTGTCGATCAGGCGGTAGCCCGTCTCCAGGGACTCGCGGACCGCCCGCCGGGCCTCGTCGTCCGTCATCGGCCAGGTGCCGAGGCCCAGAGCGGGGAGCGCGGTGCCGTCGTTGAGCGTGTGCGTCGGGATACTGATCACCGTGGGACCTTCCTCGAATCTGCGCGGCGGTGTGCTGCCCGTCCAGCCTCGCCCAGCCGGGCGGTGGTGATCAACCGGACGGGGCGGGCGCGGCCCGTCCGTCTGCCACGATCAGTCCCGGAGCCGACACGGACGACCGACCACGGGAGCGCGCATGACGACGGACAGGGATACGGCGGCACGCACGGCGGCGGACGCGGCCGGGATCGGGGTGGCACCGGCGGCCGGGCACATCGGCGCCGAGATCCACGGCGTCGACCTGGCCGCCGGCCTCGACGCGGCGCGGGTCGCGGCGATCCGGGCGGCGGTGCTGCGCTGGAAGGTGGTGTTCTTCCGCGGCCAGCGCCTCGAGCACGCCGGACTCGTCGCGTTCGCGCGGCACTTCGGCGAGCCGGTCGTGCTTCCCCGGCGCGGCACGGCCTCGCCGGCCGGCCACCCGGAGATCGAGACGACCGCCGACCGACTGGAGCTGGGCGGGCGGTTCGGGATGGACCACGAGGAGTGGCTGCGGCGGCGCCGGCACACCCTGCTGCGCGGCTGGCACTGCGACCACGGCGCCCGCGTCGACCCGCCGGCCTTCACGATCCTGCGCGCCGAGACCGTCCCGCCGTACGGCGGCGACACCACCTGGTCGAACCTCGCCGCCGCCTACGCCGGACTGTCCGCCCCGATGCGCGCGTTCGCCGACGGACTGCGCGCCGAGCACCGCCTCGGCGTCGGCTACCAGCCCCGGCCGGGCGACGACGCCTACGTCCGGCACCTGCTGGACCACCAGACGGCGACCGTGCACCCGCTGGTCCGCGTCCACCCGGAGACGGGGGAGCGGGTTCTGTTCGTCAACGGCTACTACGTCGAGCAGATCGCCGGCCTCTCCCGCCCCGAGAGCGCGGCGGTCCTGAAGCTGCTGCTGGAGCAGGCGACCCGGCCCGAGTACACCGTCCGCTTCCGCTGGGAGCCGGGCAGCGTCGCGTTCTGGGACAACCGGGCCACCATCCACCTGGCCCCGAGCGACAACGTCCACCTCGGCCATTCCCGGACCATGCACCGCGTCATGCTCGCCGGTGACGTACCGGCCGGGGTCGACGGCTCCCCCTCCGAGGCGATCGTCGGCAGCGAGCCGGGACGCTGGTGAACCGTCGGCCGAGCGGGACGGTCACCCGGCAGGCGAGCGGGACGGCCCCGCCGTCCTCGACCGGCGGGCCGACCTCCTGCCCCGGTTGCCATGGTGGCGGCGCAGCAGGCCCTCCCGGAAGGAGGAGCGGTCGGGGTCTCGTTCCGACCGCCTGCCCGCCGCCGGTACGGCGACGACGGCCGCCGGGGCGGCCCGAGGAGAGGAGGCCCGCCGCTTCCCGCCCCCGGGGGCCGCTACGAGAGGAAGCGGGTCAGAACGTGCGCTTCAGCAGGTCGAGCAACGCATCCCAGTGCCGCTCGGTCGCCGCCGGGTCGTACGCCGCGGTGTCGGCCTGCGTGTATCCGTGGTGGGCTCCCTCGTACACCTCGCAGCGGTGCCGGACGCCGGCCTCGTGCAGGGCCGCGGCCAGGCGCTCCTGCTGCTCGGCGGGCATGCCCCGGTCCTGGTCCGCGTGGCCGAAGTACACCTCGGCGGTGATCCGGCCGGCCACCAGGTGCGGACTGTCCGGCGCCTCGGTCGCCAGGTTGGCGCCGTGGAAGCCGGCCGCCGCGGCGACCCGGCCCGGATGGGCGCCGGCCGTGCGCAGGGCGAGACCCGCACCCATGCAGTACCCCGACAGGGCGACCGGTCCGTCGGCCGCCGCCGGACACCGCTCCAGCCACCGCAGGTAGGCGTCCGCGTCCCGCGTCGCCCGGTCGGGCGTGAGCGCCTCGAAGGCCGGTCCGAGGAGCCGGAAGAGCTCCGGCCGCGCCGCCGGGTCGATGAACTCGGGCAACCGCACGACCGGCGCCCGCCCGTTCCGGTAGAAGACGTTCGGCACCAGGACGGTGTACCCGGCGCCGGCCAGCCGGTCGGCCATCTGCCGCAGCCGCGGGCGCAGCCCGAAGGCGTCCATGTAGAGCAGCACCGCGGGACGTGCTCCACCGTCGGCGGGGTGCGTCAGGTAGGCGTCGGCGGTGCCGTCCTCGGTGGGGATGTCGACGGCGGTTCCCTGTACGGCGGTCACGGCGGGCTGCCTCTCGTTCGGATGCTCGCGGGAGACCCGCCGGCCGCACCGGCGGATCATGGCCATCCTGGCACGCCGGACCCGGGGGGACGCCCTGCCCCCGCACGGCAGGCGACCCGCTACTCGAACCGGTCCGTGTCGCCCGCGCCCCGCCGCACGATCTCCACCTCACCGCCGGAGAAGTCGACGACCGTGGTCGGCTCGGTGCCGCAGTCGCCCGAGTCGATCACCGCGTCCAGCACGTGGTCGAGCCGGTCCTTGATCTCCCAGCCCTGCGTCATCGGCTCGTCCTCACCGGGCAGCAGCAGCGTGCTGGACAGCAGCGGCTCGCCGAGTTCGGCGAGCAGGGCCTGGGCGACGACGTGGTCGGGGATGCGCACGCCCACGGTCTTCTTCTTGGGGTGCTGGAGCATGCGCGGCACCTCCCGCGTCGCGGGCAGGATGAACGTGTAACTGCCGGGCGTGGACGCCTTGATCGCCCGGAACACATCGTTGTCGATCTGCACGAACTGGCCGAGCTGCGCGAAGTCCTGGCAGACCAGCGTGAAGTGGTGCCGATTGTCCAGTTGCCGGATCGACCGGATGCGGTCGGTGCCGTCACGGCTGCCCAGCCGGCAGCCGAGCGCGTAACAGGAGTCCGTGGGGTACGCGATCAGCGCGCCGGAACGGACGCTGTCGGCGACCTGGGCGATGCTGCGCGGCTGGGGGTTGTCGGGGTGCACGTCGAAGTACTTCGCCATTCACCGAGCTTATGCCCGCCGGCGCGCACCGACCGGCAGGCCCGGTCTGTGGCACCGACGCGGGACCCTGGCGACGGCACGCTCCGGCCGGGGCACCGTGCGCGCGGGGGGCCATGCGGTACCGTCCGCACTCGAGCCGGGGTCGAGGCGAGGACGAGGAGAAGGCCGACGTGGCGGGCCGAGAGGACGGGACGCGGCAGCGGACGGCGGGAGCCGGTGCGCACGCCGACTGGGCGGCGGAACTGCTCGATCACCTGCGGCCGGCCGGACGCGACGTGCACAGGGTGGTGACCTGGCTGGCCTCGGCCGCGCACGCGACCGTGTCGTTGCAGGACGGCACAGGCCGCCTGCTGGCCGGCACCCGCACCGGCCCGGACGAGTCACTGGCGGCCGACATCACCTCGGGCCGGATCGCCACCGCCGCCCTGGAAGACCGGGGCCGCCATCTGCGGCTCGTGCGCGTGGACCGGGTCCATCCGGCCTCGCCCGCCGTCCTCGCGGTGACCCGCGACGCGCCCTTCGACCGCCGGACCTCTGACATCGTCACGCACACCGCCCAGGTCCTGGAACTACTGCTGGCCGGCCACGAGTCGACCGCCGCCGGCCACCGGCTGCGGCGCGCCACCGCCGACCTGCGCCTGGCGATCCTGCAACTGCTGATGGTGGAGGACACCGTCTCCGCCCGCCGCGTGGCCGCCGGACTGTGGCCGGGTCTCCTCGACACCGACGTGGCGTGCGTGTACGTCGTCGAGAGCGACCCGGGGGAGCGCGACCGTCTCGCCGAGGAATGCCTGTCGGTCACGGGGGACCGGGCGCTGGTCGTGCGCTGCCCGGCGATGGACGGTCACGTGATCGTCCTGACGCCCCGCGACGCGGCCGGGCAGCAGCTGCGCTCGCTCGTCGGCCGCATCCCCGGCGTCTTCCTCGGCGGCAGCGCGCCGCAGAGCCTCGCCCGCACCGCCACGGCGTACGGCCAGGCCGTGAGCGCCCTGGCCGTGGCCCGCTTCCGGCCCCAGAAGGCGGCCGTGTACGCCGAGCGCACCCGCCCGGAACGCCTGATGGACCCGGCGGCCCTGTACGGCTGGACGGCCCACCTGCTGCGCCCCCTGGACGCGCTGCCGCACCACACCCGTGCCGAACTGCTCGCCACCACCCGGCTCGGCTTGGAGTTCACCGCCGTCAACACCGCGAAGATCCTCGGCGTCAGCCGCAACACGGTCCGCGCCCGGATGGACCGGGTCGAGGCACTGCTGCGCACCGACTTCACCGACCTGACCGTGCGCGCCGCCGTCCACCTCGCCGTGAACGCCCAGACCGCCGCCGACCAGGTCCGTGCCGACGGCGACGCCGGACGTGTCGGCACCGCCCGACTCACCGATCTGCTCGCCGGACCCGCGCTGCGTGCCTGGGCCGGGGACCTGCTGGGCCGCCTGGAGCCGGACACCCGCAACCTGCGGCGCACGCTGCGCACCTGGATCGCCGTCGGCGGCAACGCCGAGCGGGCCGCCCAGACGCTCGGCGTGCACGCACAGACGGTGCGCGAGCACGTCCGCAGCGCCGAGCCCGTCCTCGAACGTGAACTGCTCGCCGCCGGCAGCGACCTGTACGAGGTCGTGCTCGCCCACCTGGTGGCGGGGGACCTCGACCAGCCCGCGCTGCACAGGATGAAAACGGACCATCCGGACTCACCTGTGCACGGGTGAGTCCGGATGGTCCGGCAGCGGGCACCGGCACGATTCACAACGGCGGAGCCGTCCACGTAGGTTCAACGGGCCGCGGGGGGCCGACCGGAACGGGGGACCGGTCGCGCCCCGTGGTCCGGGACGTCCGGCGGTCAGCCGTGGGGCAGGATCACCGCGCGGCCGTTGACCTTGCCTCCGTGGAGCCGCTCGTACGCGAGCGGTGCGTCGTCCAGGGAGTACGTCTCGGTGTGCACGGACACGGCACCCGAGCGGGCCAGGTTCAGCACTTCGATCAGCTCGCCGCGGCTGCCCCAGTAGGGGGCGCTGACGGACACCTCGAAGGGCAGCAGGCCGAAGCCGACGGGGATCGATCCGCCGCCGATGCCGACCAGGGTGACATCGCCCTCCACGGCCGCGACGGCGCCCGCGGTCCTGACGGTCGGCGCCGCACCGACGAAGTCGAACACGGCCTCGGCGCCGAGACCGCCGGTGAGTTCACGCACCGCGTCCGCCGCCTTCTCGTCCGACAGCACCGCCTCGTGGGCGCCCACCTCGCGGGCGAGACGCAGCTTGTCCTCGCTGACGTCGAGGGCGACGACCCGGGCGGAGGTCAGCGCGCGCAGCAACTGGATGGCGACGTGACCGAGGCCGCCGGCGCCGATGACCACCGCGGTCGACCCGGGGACCAGCTTGGGCAGCGACCGCTTGACGGCGTGGTACGGCGTCAGCCCGGCGTCGGTCAGCGGCACCGCCGCGACCGGGTCCAGTCCGTCCAGCGGGACCAGGTGCCGGGGGTCGTCGACGAGCAGGTACTCGGCCATGGACCCGGGACGCCCGAGCCCCGGCGGGTGGATGCCCAGCTCGCCGGCGCGCAGGCAGTAGTTCTCCTTGCCCTCGGCGCACTTGGCGCAGGCGCCGCAGCCCCAGGGGCCGTACACGGCGACCGCGTCGCTCTCGTTCAGTCCGGTCACCCCGTCGCCGAGCGCGGCCACCGTGCCGACGCCCTCGTGGCCGAGGGTCAGCGGCAGCTCGTACGGGAAGCCCTCCGCGGGCCAGCCCATCACCGCGATGTCGGAGTGGCAGACGCCGGCGGCGGTGACCTCCAGCAGCACTTGGCCGGGGCCGGGCTCGGGGTCGCGGACCGTGACCACCTCGGGCGGGGCCCCGATGGTGCGGTACTGAAGTGCCTTCATGGTCGTACTCCTTCGTTCCTCCCCCGGGTGGGTGAATGACCTCAGACGGCGGTGTAGGCGCCGTCGACCAGGTGGTAGCTGCCGGCGACGAACGACGCCCGGTCCGACAGCAGGAAGGCGATCAGCTCGGCCACCTCCTCGGAGCGTCCGAGCCGGCCGGCCGGGTGCAGGGCGACCAGACCGTTGTAGGCGGCCTCGTCCATGGTCTTCAGCAGCGGGGTGTCGATGAAGCCGGGGCCGACCGCGTTGACCCGGATGCCCTTGGCGGCGTATTCGGCGGCCGCGGCCTTCGTCAGCCCGACCACGCCGTGCTTGGCGGCGACGTAGGCGGGGGAGCCGGCGAAGCCGACCGAGCCGAGGATGGAGGCGACGTTGACGATGGCGCCGCCGTCGCCGGCCGCCTCCATGGCGGGCAGTTCGTAGCGCATCGAGTGGAAGACGCCGTCGAGGTTGGTGCGTACGACGCGGTTGTACGCGTCCACGTCGTACTCGCCGGTCGGGGCGCTCGGGCCGCCGATCCCGGCGTTGTTCACGGCGAGGTCCAGGCCGCCGTAGGTGTCGACGGCGAACTTCACGGCGGCCTCGACGGACTCCGGACGGGTCACGTCCAGCTCGACGGCCGCCGCGCGGATGCCCGCCGCCGCCAGCTCGGCTGCGGCCTTCTCGGCGCCCTCGGCGTTGTAGTCGGCGACGACGACGTTCGCGCCGCCGGCGCCGAGGCGGCGGGCGGTGGCCAGGCCGATTCCGGAGGCCGCGCCGGTGACGAGGGCGGTGCGGCCGGTGAACTCGGCGGCGTCGGCGGTGGGGGTGGTGCTGGTGGTGCTCATGGTGTGGTTCTCACTCTTCGGTGGTGCTGTCGGGGGTCGCGGCCGCGGCCTCCGTAGTCAGGGCGTCGTAGGCCCGCTCCACGAGGGCGGCGAGGTCTGCGGCTCCCGAGTCCCGCTCGTCGCCGCGCGCCCACAGACGCATGGCGGCGATCAGGACTCCGGCGGCGGCGTCGACGAGGGCTGCCGGGCGTATGTCCCGCGCGTCGTCGGTGCCGAGCCGGTCGGCGACGATGCGGATCGACTCCTCCTGGGCGTCGACCCGGATCCGCTGGTAGGCGGCGAACAGGTCGGGCTCGCTGTCGGCCAGGGCCAACAGCCGGCGCATCCTGGGACGGACGTGCCAGGCCGGGTCGCCCGGGTCGGTCAACCAGTCGCGCACCGCCCTGCGGTAGGCGAGCAGGGGCGGCTCGTCGGCGGGCCGGGACCGCAGCAACGCGTTGATGCGGTCGCCGTCCCGGCGGACGAAGTCGAGTGCGGCGTCCTCCTTGCCGGCGAAGTGCCGGCTGAACGTGCGGCGCGTGACGTCGGCGCGCTCGGCGATGGCCTCCACCGTGGTCGCGGCCGATCCGCGCTCCAGGATCAGGTCGCAGGCGGCGGTGGCGAGCGCGTCGCGGGTCCGCAGCGCCTTGCGCTGCCGCCGGTCGCCGGAGGCGGGGGAGGGCTTCGTTGCCGTCATGCCTCCGAGCGTACACCCGAAAATGTCCCATCGGGACATGTGACCCAATGGGACATGTTGACTGGTGCGTCGGACGCTGTTCCGGGGTCGTGTGCCACGCGGCGCCACGGGTACCCGGCCCGCAGTTCGGACCGAACACCTCGAGGAGGAGGACCGCATGACCAGCGGCACGGAGACCGGCGGCGTGACCGGCACGCAGGACAAGGACTACAACCTGATCTGGTACGTCGAGTCGTGCCTGAACAACGCGCTGCGCCTGGAGACGTACATCCAGGACGCCGAGCGCAACAAGGACACCGAGGTCGCGGAACTGTTCCGCAAGGCGCAGGCGGACAGCCGCAAGGGCGCCGAACTGGGCAAGGGGCTGCTGCGCGCGCGTCTCAACGCCGGCTGACCAGCCCCGCCATCCGCCGGGGCCCGGGCACCCGATGAGCCGGGTGGCCGGGCCCCGGCGTGCGGACTGCCGCGAAACGGGTGACCGGCATGTGTCGGACGCTCCGGGGTGGGGTACCCGGGGCGCCCATGTGCGCGGCTTACGGCCGCCTCGCAGCTCAGGGCCGCGTCCGAGGGCGGCCACGAGTCGAAGGAGCCCACGAACATGACGGACGTATCGAGCCAGGGACCCGCCCCCGGCGACGACCGCAAGGTGCTCACCAACCGACAAGGGCACCCCGTCTACGACAACCAGAACCAGCGCACGGTCGGCGCGCGCGGCCCCGCCACGCTGGAGAACTACCAGTTCCTGGAGAAGATCAGCCACTTCGACCGCGAGCGCATCCCCGAGCGGGTCGTGCACGCCCGCGGAGTGACCGCCTACGGCTACTTCGAAGCGTACGGGGCATGGGGCGACGAGCCCATCGACCGCTACACCCGGGCCAAGCTGTTCCAGGAGCGGGGCAAGCGCACCGACCTCGCCGTGCGGTTCTCCACCGTCATCGGCGGACGCGACTCCGCCGAGACGGCCCGCGACCCCCGAGGCTTCGCGGTGAAGTTCTACACCGAGGACGGCAACTGGGACCTCGTCGGCAACAACCTCGCCGTCTTCTTCATCCGCGACGCGATCAAGTTCCCGGACGTCATCCACGCCCTCAAGCCGGACCCCGTGACCTTCACGCAGCAGCCCCGGCGCATCTTCGACTTCATGTCGCAGACGCCGGAGTCCATGCACATGCTGATCAACCTGTTCAGTCCGCGCGGCATCCCGGCGGACTACCGCCACCAGCAGGGCTTCGGCGTCAACACCTACAAGTGGGTCAACGCGGCGGGGGAGACCAAGCTCGTCAAGTACCACTGGATGCCCAAGCAGGGCGTCCGCAGCATGACCGAGGAGGACGCGGCCAACGTCCAGGCCCACGACCTCGGCCACGCCACCAAGGACCTCTACGACGCCGTCACGCGCGGCGACTACCCCGAGTGGGAACTGCTCGTCCAGATGATGGACGACCACGACCACCCGGAGCTGGACTTCGACCCGCTCGACGACACCAAGACCTGGCCGGAGCAGGAGTTCCCGGCGAAGCCGGTCGGCCGGATGGTGCTCGACCGGATGCCGGACAACTACTTCGCCGAGAACGAGCAGATCTCCTTCGGCACCGGCGTCCTCGTCGACGGTCTCGACTTCTCCGACGACAAGATGCTGGTCGGCCGCACCTTCTCGTACAGCGACACCCAGCGCTACCGGGTCGGCCCGAACTACCTCCAGCTGCCCGTCAACCAGGCCAAGAACGCCGATGTGCGCACCAACCAGCGCGACGGACTGATGGCCTACCACCAGGACGGCGGCGGCGAGAACCCGATCGTCAACTACGAGCCGTCCATCACCGGCGGCCTGCGCGAGGCCGAGTACCCCACGCACGACGAGCAGGGACCCGAGATCCAGGGGCGGCTCACCCGCAAGCGCATCCCGCGCACCAACGACTACATGCAGGCCGGGCAGCGCTACCTGCTGCTGGAGGAGTGGGAGCGCGACGACTTGGTGGCGAACTTCGTCAACCTGCTCTCCCAGTGCGACCGGCCGGTGCAGGAGCGCATGGTGTGGCACTTCCTGCTGGTCGAGAACGACCTCGGTCTGCGGGTCGGCGAGGGCATCGGCATCAGCCCGCAGGACGTGAAGCACCTGGAACCGCTGGCGAGCCAGGACCTCACCGACGAGGACCGCGAACGGCTGGCCAACCTCGGCAAGAATCCGCCGCGCGACGTCGAGGGCCTGACGATGACCCACTGCGTCCCGAACGAGCGGCACGTCGTCACGCGGTGACCCTCACCGGGCACGCCGGAGTGCCGCCCGGGCCGCCGTGAGGGCCTGCTCGGCGTGACCGCGTCCGAACAGCACGGCGTGCACCAGCAGCGGGAAGAGCTGGTGCACGCCCACTCGGTCGGCCCAGCCGTCGGCGAGCGGTGCCGCCTCCTCGTAGGCCGCCAGGATCAGCTCCAGGTGCGGGCAGCCGAAGAGGCGCAGCATCGCCAGGTCGGTCTCCCGGTGCCCGCCGTGCGCCGCCGGGTCGATCAGGTGCACCTGCCCGTCGGCACCCCACAGCACGTTCCCGTTCCACAGGTCACCGTGCAGCCTGGCCGGCGGCTCGCCCGGCCCCGCCAGGGCGGGCAGCAGCTCGCAGACCCGCTCGACGTCCGCCGCCTCGGCCGACCGGACGGTGCCCGAGTCCACCGCGCACCGCAGATACGGCAGCACACGGTGCTCGGCGTACCAGCGCGGCCAGTCGTCCCCAGGCTCGTTGCGCATCGGTGCGGGACCGATGTACGCGTCCTCGGGCCCGCCGGGCGGCGCCGCCCCGAACGCCGGCGCCCCGGCGGCGTGCAGGGCGGCCAGGTCCCGGCCGAAACGGGCCGCCGCCTCCGCACTCGCCCGGCCCCGCGCCACACGGTCGGTGACCAGCCAGTGCTCGTCGTCACCGTGCACCACCGGGATCCGGACCGTGCCGGAGCCGGCCAGCCAGCGCAGCCCCGCGGCCTCGGCCCGCGCCGCCTCCGCACTGTCGCCGCGCTTGACCACCACCGTGCGCCCGTCGTCGAGGGCGACCTCGGTGAGCGAACCGGACAACTGGCGTTCACCGGTCACCGAACGGCCGGTGAACTGGGCCGCGGCGGCCGAGGGCGAGGTGGCGGGGTACACGGCCGACAGACTAGCCACACGGCGCCCACTGCGGCCGACCCGGTGAAAATCGCCCGGTACGCCGATCGAAGGCCTCGGGCACGGGGGAGCAGTGGGATTATGACCAGTTCAGCGTTCCATCGCACCATCACCCTGCCCGCCCCCGTGTGCGAACAGGCCGCCCACCACCTCGAGCAGGCGGTCCACAAGGCCATCGACGGGGCCGCGACGCCCTGGCGCGCCTTCCGCGGGGCCGACGGCGACGATTTCGCCTTCTCGGTCCCGGTCGTCGAGCAGGCAGCGGGCTGTCTGCTGGTGCTGGCGGCCGAGAGCGCGCAGAGCCTGCGCCCGTCGGCCCTGCGCGCCCTGATCACCGTCGCCCTGCACCTGCGGGACGCCGCGGAAGCGGTACGCCGTCCCGCGATCCCCAGCGTGGCCTGGTGAGCGGCACCGTCGCGCCAGGCGCTGTCGAGGAAGGAGACGGAAGCACCCGTGCTCCGGTCCTGAGCGCGCTCGGCTCGGCGGCACGGGTCCCGGGTTTCCGGCCGGTGGATGTGGCCGAGGCCACGCCGTGGACGAGAGCCGGGCCATGTTCCGTTCGGTGCGCCGCGGGCTACGGTTCTCGCCGTTCCCCTGTCCTCCCTCGACGAGCAGTTCGGACGGCCCGGCAGTGCACGCAGATCTCTCTCCCGTCATCGCGGCGACCGCCCAGTGGCTCACCCGCGCCTACCCGGCGTCGGGTGGGGCGCTGGCCTGTGCCCTGTCCGAGGCGCAGGCACGGCAGGCGGTGACGGTGGCCGCCCGACTCCGCTACCCGACCGCGATGGACGTCGGCCTGATGGGCGTGTCCGGTCCGGGGGGTTCAGCCCGCCTCGACTGGATCACCGGCGCGGACGGCGCGGGGAGCGTGGACGTTGAGGAGGCGGCCTGGCGGAGCTGGGTGGACGAGGTCGTCGTGAGCTGGGCCGCCTGCCTGCTGACCGACCCGCAACTCGCCGCCCGCGCGGTGGCCGCGCTGGCCGAGGGCGGTACGCCCGTCGAGTTCCGCCGCCTGCTCACTCCCGACGACCGCGACCGGCGGGCGGCGGCGTTGCTGCGCCACCCCGACCTGGTCGCGCCCGTGGCCGAACTGCACCACGCCGAACTCGTCGCTCGGCTGGGCCCGGGGCAGGCGCTCGTCGCCTGACGGGCGGCGGGGTGCGGTGCCCGCGGCGGCCCGCCGTGCCTCCCCCGGTGCCTGCTCGGCTTGCGCGCTGTGGGAAGTGCCGGTTCGGCCTGCGTGCCGCGGGGAGGGCTGTTCGGCCCACGTGACGCGAGAAGGCCCTGCTCGGCTCACGCCCCGCGAGACTCAGGCCGCCGTCCCCAGCGCCGCCCGTGCCGGCGCCTCCTTGTCGCCCCGCACGGGCACCGCCCCTGCGGGCAGACGAGCCCGCAGCACGTGCCCCGCGCCGATCGTGCCGGCGATGATGAGGCCGCCCGCGATGAGGGCGCCGCGCGCGCCGGCCAGTTCCATCAGCAGGCCCAGCGCCGGCGGGCCGCCCAGGCCCCACACCGTGCCGATGCTGCCCCACACCCCGAGGACCCGGCCCCGCATCGACGCGGGAGGGTCGGTCTGGAGGACCGCCGTACCGGCCGTGTCGGAGACGGACTCCACAACGGCCATGGGCAGCACCATCACCAGGAGGACGGCCAGCGACGGCGACAGGCCGGCCACCACCTGCAGCAGTCCGCCCACCGCGGCCAGCGCGCCCACGACCCGCACCGAGGGCCGCCGCAGCCGGGCCCCCAGGACCGCGCCGACGATGCCACCGGCGGCCAGCACCGTGGAGACCGTGCCGAACGACCCGGCGCCGCCCGCGAGCGGCCCGGTGACGAGCACCGCCAGGGTCAGCTGGTAGTTGCGCCCGAAGACCGCGCTGACCCCCGTGACACCGGCCAGCGCCAGCAGCCGGGGACGGCGGGCGAAGAAGGCCAGTCCCTCGCGCACGCCCATGCCCTCGCGGCGCACGGCCGCCACCTGCTTGACCGCGCCCCGTGCAGGGCGCAGGAAGGGAATGACCGAGGCGACGAACAGAAACGACAAGCCATTGGCGGCGTAGGCGGCGGCCGTGCCCAGAAAACCAACGGTCACCCCCGCCAGCGCGGCGCCCGTGAGACGGCCCGCCTGGTGGACCAGCGCGCCCACCCCGATCGCGGAGGGCACGTCCTCGGCCGGGACCAGGTCGTTGCCGAGCAGCGAGCACGCCGGGCCGTCGACGGTGGCGATGACACCTGTGACGGCGGCCAGCACCATCAAGGAGGTCACGTCCAGCCGGTCGAGCGCCACCATGAGCGCCGTCACGAACGCGATCGCGCCGAGCATCGCCTGGCTGACCGCGGCGGTCAGCTTCCGCGGCAAGCGGTCGACGGCCGCACCTCCGAACACGCTGATCAGCAGCGCCGGCGCGGCCTGGACGGACATGGACAGACCCGTCGCGGCGGCCGACCCGGTGATCTGCAGGACCAGCAGGTTCTGCACCGTGAGCTGCATCCACGTACCGGCGTTCGAGACGAAGTTCGCGACCGACCACCAGCGCATGCTGCGGTACCTCAGTGACCGCCACGGCGAACGGGACGGTGCGGGGGTGGGAGGCGGCGGGGAGGCCGGCGGGGCGGAGGCAGGGGAAGAAGACACAGTGCGCCACTCGAAGACGGGTCGGGGACCCGGAAGGGGAAAGGACGGGAGCGAGAAGCCGGCTGCACTGCGCGGCCGCTCCACTGAGCCGGATGACGGCGCCGACCATCGTGGCAGAAGGCTCCGGTGAGTCCTTGCCGACCCATCTCCGGTACCAGGAAAAGTAGTACCGAAGTCCCGGTGTCCCGAAGGGGACTTGGGGGCGTGAGTGGGTTTGATCACAGGGCCGGGCCGCCCGGGCCGACGGATGCGGGCCGGCGTGACGGTGGCCACAACGTCCGGGCCGTACGGGAGGGGCCGCGGGCTGGCGTCAGAGCATGAAAGCTGCTCGGTGGGGCACCCGGGGCACGCTCGTCAGCGCTTGCGGAGGAAGGAAGGTCGTCCTCATGATGCCGATGGCGGCGTTCAGCCCGCGGGAGCAGGCCCGGCCGCCCTGGCACCGAGTCCTGGTGACCGGCGGCGCGGGGTTCCTCGGGTCACATCTGTGCACCTGCCTGCTCGATTCGGGAGTCGAAGTCGACTGCCTCGACAACCTCTCCACCGGGCGCGCCGAGAAGGTGGCCCACCTCGCCGGCCGCCCCGGCTTCCGCTTCCTGGAACACGACGTCTCGCAAGAGGGCTGCGCCGATCTGCTCACCGGCCCCTACGACCTGGTCCTGCACCTGGCGGGCCCGGGGACCTCCCCGGCGTCCTGGCCCGAGCGGCCCGTGGAGATCCTCGACACCGGCAGCCTCGGGACCCGGGCCGCGCTGGCCGTCGCGGAGCGGGACGGCGCCCGGTTCCTGCTGGCCTCCTCGCCCCCGGCGCCTGTCGGTGACGGTGGCGATCCGGTCGGTCCGCACACGGCCCGTGCCGAGGCCGTCCGGTTCTCCGAGGCCCTGGTCGCCGCGCACGCGGCCGCCCACGGTTCGAACGCCGGGATCGTCCGCCTCTTCACCGGCTACGGGCCCGGCATGCGGACGGACGACGGGGGCACGCCGGCCGCCTTCATCGAGCAGGCCCTCGCCGGCCGGCCGGTCACCGTCACCGGGGACGGCGCCCTGACGCACCCGCTGTGCTACGTCGACGACATGGTCGACGGCGTGCTGCTGGTCGCGGCCGGCCGGTCGGTACGGCCCGTGGACATCGGTGGCGACGAGGAGCCCACGGAGGTGGAGATCGCCCGCCGGGTGATCGAGCTGACCGGCTCGGGATCGACGCTGGAGTTCGTCGAGGGGGTGCCACCGGCGGAGTCCCGGCCGGTCACCGGCTTCGCCCGCGAGATTTTCGGCTGGCTGCCGAGCGTGACCTGGCAGGACGGCCTGGAACGCACCGTCGCCGCCCTCGCGGAGCAACCCGATCCGGTCCCGGCGGCACCGGCCGAGCGCACGGGGGAGTGGTGGGCGTGAAGGCGCTCGTCGCCCGCCCCGGCGGACTCGGCGACGTCCTCCTGGCGGGCCCGGCGGTCCGCGCGGTGGCCACCCGGGCCACCCGCGTGACCATGCTGTGCGGCCCCCGCGGAGCGCCCGCCGCCCGGCTGCTGCCGCACGTCGACGACGTCGTGGAGTGGGACCCGCCCTCGGAACCGGGCGGCGCCGACACCGACGGCCTGGTGCGCCGGCTGCGCGAGGAGTCGTACGACGTCGCGCTCGTCCTCGCTCGCGGGCGGCATGCTCCCTCGTCCGCGATGAGCCTCCTGCGCGCGGCGCGAGTGCGCCGTATCGGTGCCACCGTGGGCCCGGCCGGCCGCCCCGAGGAGGAGGCCGCCCTCGACGCCGCCGCGGCGATGGGGTTCGGGCTGCGGCGCGGCGACGACGGCGCACTGCGCGTGCGGCCGGCCCCCGACACCGCCGGACTGACCGGGAACGGCCCGTACGTCGTCGTCCACCCGGGAGCGGGGGACCTCCGCCGTGCCTGGGACGCCGAGTGCGGTGCGGCGGCGGCCGCGCACCTCGCCGACGCCGGGCACCGCGTCGTCGTCACCGGCGGACCGGACGAGACCGCGCTGACCCGCCGGGTCGCCGGCGAGACGGGCGTCGACCTCGGGGGACGTACCGACCCGCGGTCGTTCGCGGGGGTGCTGCGCGCCGCCGACGCGCTCGTCACCGGGTCCGGCGGACCCGCCCGGCTGGCCACCGCCGTCGGCACCCCGGTGGTCTCCGCCCCGTCCCAGGACCTGCCCCGGGCTGTGCGGGGGTTGCCGGGTGTCGTCCACTGATCGCGTGCGCGAGGGCCCGTCGCCACGGCGACGGGCCCTCGTAGGCGCTGGTGACGCGGTCAGCCGGACTTGCCCCGACCCGACATGGCGTCCCGCACCCGGTCGACCATGCCCGCACCGGGTGCGAGCAGCTTGTTCATCGGCGGCTTGTCCGGGGCGGACGGGTGCGGTCGTGTCGGCGCCGTCTTCTTCGCCTGCCGGACCTTGTCGCCCAACTCGTTCAGGGCGTCCGCGGGGCACGCTTCGCGGAGCCGGGGGAAGAGGTTGCCCTCCTCGTCGGCGACGTGCTCACGGATCTCGCTCATCAGCATGCCGATCAACCGGTCGAACTCGGCGTCGTCCGCCGCGCAGCCCTCCAGGTCCTTCATGATCTGCTCGGCCTCGGCGTGATCTTCGAGTTCCTTGTCCGCGAGGGCGTTCCCGTCCGCCACGTGCTCACGGACGGCGGGGTAGAGGTAGGCCTCCTCCGCCACCGAGTGCCGGATCAGCTCGATCGTCGCCTGTTCGGCGTACAGCTTGCGGTCCTTGTGTCCGGACGGCAGCGCCTCGATCTTGCCGAAGAGCTCCTCGACCTCACGGTGATCGGTCGTCAGCTCGTCGATGACGTTTCCACCGTGTCCCATGTTTCACCTCCAGCCAGGTCGTGGCGGCCGGGACCGGCGCGCCACGAGCGTCGGGTCCCCCCGGCGGCGGTGGGCTAACGCCCGGCGCAGGCGCTCAGCTTCGCCCTGACGCCGGCCGCCGTCGCCGCCGGACGCGCCGTGGCCGGGACCGAACGCCGCACCAGGTGGGCGTCGTGGCGCAGGTCCTGGGCGGCGTGCCGGCCGCGCCACAGCAGCGAGGGGGCGCTGCCGGTGTCGTCGGCCGCGATCAGCAGCCCGCCCATCATGGACAGGTTCTTCAGGAAGTGGATACGCTGCTGGGCGCGTTCGGAGGGGTCCTCCGCGTCCCAGTAGCGGTGCGCCGCCAGTGTGGTGGGGACCAGCGTCGCGGCGAGGGCCAGCGCGGCCAGGCGCGGACGGCGGCCGAGGCCGAGCATGAGCCCGCCCACGACGTGGACGGCGCCGTTGAGCCGTACGAGTTGTTCGGTGCGGTCCGGCAGTACGGGCACGCGGTCGGTCACCGGCCGCACGATCGGCTCGGCGATTGGGGCCAGGTCCTCGGGCCGCCGCAGGGACTGCAGACCGCCCGCGACGAACATCGAGGCGAGCAGCGGGCGGCCGGCGATACGCAGAAGACTCATGACGCTCTCTCCAAGAGGTACCGGAGCAATGCCAGGGGTGGAGGGGGGTGTGGTGCCCCACTGGGATCATCGGGTGGCCGGGGCGGGTGGCGCCATTCGGCGCCCGGTTCCGCGGGGCGCGGGCGGGCGCCGCGTCGCCAGGTGCCGGCGCAGGTCACAGGCTGTTCAGGATCTGCGGCGACAAGATCTTGATCATGGTGTTGGTCCAGCGCATCTGGCGCAGTGTCCGCGGATGGCAGGCGGAGGCGAGCCCCAGCAGCTCGCTGTCCTCGGAGGCCTGCGCGGCCTGCGCGAGCATCTCCCAGTGAAGCGAGTTCTCCGCGGCGGCGACGTGCAGCTCGCGCAGGTCGCGCAGGAGCAGCAGGCCGGGCTCGGGCCGGTGCACCACCGCGGCCGACGCCTCCTCGCGCAGCGTCGCGAAGAAGCCGTCCGGGGAGGTGCCCGGCGGATCACCGAGCTTCACGCCATGGTGCGCGGCGACCTCGGCCACACGGCGGACGTGTTCGCGGGACCAGGCGGCGAGGTCGGTGGCGACGTGGTGGACCTCGTGCTCGGTGCGGTGCCGCTCGGCGACGGTCATCAGGTCGTGCGCCAGGCGCCGCTCGCCGCGGTGCAGCGTGCGCAGGGTCAGGGTGATGCCGTTCACCGGGCGCCTTCCTCGCGGCCGTGCGGGAACTTTGTCGGCGACTGCGTCGTGTGTGCCGCCTCCCCGCCCGCGGTGGGGTGTGCGGCGCCGACGGTGGCGGGTGCCGACGCGGTGGTGGTCGGCGCCGGGGACGGGCGGCCGTCACCGCGCTCGACGAGGGTGAGCGACGCGGTGGCCGTCTTGAAGAGGGGTTGTTTGGAGACCGGGTCCCAGTCGGTGACGGTCGCCTCGTTCGCGGCACGCCCGGGCGTGTCCGGTCCCGGTCCCGTCCCGTTCCCGGTGTCCCAGTAGCCGTAGTGGAACGGTACGAAGAGCAGCCCGGGCCGGATACCGGTCACCCGCAGCCGCCCGCGTAGGGCACCGCGCCTGCCGGTGACCTCGACCAGGTCGCCCTCGCCGAGGCCGAGCCGGTCCGCGTCCGCGGTGGAGATCTCCACCCACACGTCCGGGGCGGCGTCTCGGAGCTGCGGCGCCCGTCCGGTTTTCGTACGGGTGTGGAAGTGGTAGACCGTCCGGCCCGTGGTCAGCTGGAACGGGTACTCCTCGTCCGGCTCGTCGTGCGGCGGCCGGTAGGCGGCTGCCTTCAGCATCGCCTTGCCGTCAGGGTTGAGGGAGCGGTACTCCACGACCTCCTGCGACGCCCCGGTCTCGAGGTCCTTGCCGTAGCTCTCGCACAGGTCCGGGTGCGCCCAGCTGATGCCGTCCGCGTAGAGCCGGGCGGTGCCCTCGGGGGCCGACTCGACGCACGGCCACTGGATGCCGCTGGTGCCGCGCAGCTTGGCGTAGGTCAGGCCGGTGTAGTCGCAGGGGCGGCCGGCGCTGCAGTGCTTCCACGCCTCGAACGCCGACTCGGGGTCGTCCCAGGTGATCAGCCGGCCCCCGTCCTTGTCCCGGAAGTCCATGCGCCGGGCGTAATCCAAGAAGATGTCGAGGTCGGGCCTGGCCTCGCCGGGCGGTTCGACGGCCTTCTCGGACAGGTGCACCGTGCGGTCGGCGTTGGTGAGCGCGCCGGTCTTCTCGCCCCAGGTGGCGGCCGGCAGCACCACGTCGGCCAACTGCGCCGTCTCCGTGAGGAACAGGTCCTGCACCACCGTGAACAGCCGCTTCTGCGTCAGGATCGAGCGGATCCGGGAGAGTTCGGGCAGCGAGACGGCGGGGTTGGTGCCGCTGATCCACAGCATGCGGATCGAGCCCTGCTCGGCGTACCGGTACATTTGCATCGCGTGCGTGGGCGGCGCGTAGTGCGGGATCTTCTCGGGTTCGACGTTCCACACTTTCGCGAGGTCGGCGACGTGGGAATCGTTCTGCCAGTTGCGGAAGCCCGGCAGGTCGCCGTTGGCGCCGCACTCACGCGTGTTCTGGGCGGTGGGCTGGCCGTTCATCTGGAGCAGTCCGGCGCCCGGGCGGCCCAGCATGCCCCGGATCAGGTGCAGGTTGTTGATCTGGACCGCTGCCGCGGTGGCCTGGTGGGACTGGTAGACGCCCTGGAGGACGGTGGAGACCAACGCGTCGGTGGTGCCGACCAGTTCGGCGGCCTCCTCGATCCGGGCGGCCGGCACGTCGCAGATGTCCGCCGCCCACTTGGGCGTGCAGTCGGCGACCCGCTCGGCCAGCTCCTCGAAGCCGACGGTGTGCGCGGCGATGAAGTCCCGGTCGACGCGGTCGTGCCGAATCGTCTCGTGCAGCAGGGCGTTGAGCAGCGCGACGTTGGTGCCGCCGCGCGGCGCGAGGTGCACGGCGGCGTGCCGGGCGACCTGTGTGGGCCGGGGGTCCACGCACAGCAGGCGCGGCGGATCGGCCCCCTCCAGCCGGTCCAGCAGCCGCATCCACTGCACGGGCTGGGTCTCGGCGATGTTGTGGCCGAACAGCGCGACCACGTCGGCGTGGTCGAAGTCGTCGTAGCTGCCGGGCTGTCCGTCGCAGCCGAAGGTTTCCTTCAGCGCCTCCGCCGCCGTCGACGTGCACAGCCTGGTGTTGCCGTCAAGGTGGTTGGTACCGATGCCGGCCCGGGCCAGGACCGCGAGCGTGTAGTACTCCTCCAGGAACAGCTGACCGGACGTGTAGAAGCCGATCGAACCCGGGCCCCGCTCCTCGAGCAGCTCGCGCGAGCGGGCGGCCACCAAGTCCATCGCGGTGTCCCAGTCCGTCTCCACCAGTCGCCCGTCGCGCCGGACCAGTGGCCGGGTCAGCCGGTCCCGGGAGGCGTTCGCCTGCCACCCGAACAGGTCCTTCGGACCGAGACGGCCCCGGTTGACCCGGTCCACGTCGCGGCCACGCACGCCCACCATCCGGCCGTCGGCCACCGCGATGTCCATGGCGTCGCCGTCGGAGTGCAGGATCGACGCCGACTGCACCCAGCGCTCCACCGCCCCG
This sequence comes from Streptomyces mutabilis, assembly GCF_014649815.1. Lineage (GTDB taxonomy): Bacteria > Actinomycetota > Actinomycetes > Streptomycetales > Streptomycetaceae > Streptomyces > Streptomyces mutabilis. The sequence goes on from NZ_BMTT01000005.1 coordinate 34,341, forward strand.
GGTTCCACCCCCGCCTTGAGGAACGTGTCCACCCGGGCCGGCCAGGTGTCGTGCCGTCCGTAGGGCGTCCTGTCGCCCCACGGCTGCGCGATCCGGTCCGTCGCGTCCTCCATCTACCGGCCTCCCGCCAACGTTCGCCACACTGCCGGCTGGCGGGTACCCGGGTGCCGCCGATCGAAGCGAATCACGTGTGAGAGCGCTCCCAATCGGGCAGGATGCTGCGGTGACCCCGACTGCCGCCGTACGCCCGTACCGTCCGGCCGACGCCCCGGCCCTGGACGACATCTGTATCCGCACCGCGCACAACGGCCGGGACAGCCGGCCGGTGTACGCCGACCCCACCGTCCTGCCCGCCATCTTCGCCGCCCCCTACGTCCACCTGGACCCGGACCTGGCCTTCGTGCTGGACGACGGGACGGGACGCGCGGTCGGCTACATCCTCGGTACGGCCGACACCCCGCGCTTCGCCGAGGAGTTCCGCGCCAAGTGGCTGCCGCGTGTCGCCGACCGATACCCGGCGCCCGCGGGCCCGCCCGGCACACCGGACGAGGTCATGGCCGGACTGCTGCACGACCCGGAGCGGATGATCGTCCCCGAACTCGCCGCCTACCCGGCTCACCTGCACATCGACCTGCTGCCCGAGTGGCAGGGCCGCGGACACGGCCGGGCGCTGATGCGGACGTTCTGGCGGGCGCTGCGCGAACGCGGGGTCCCGGCCGTGCACCTGGTCATGGCCACGGCCAACACACCCGCCAGGGCCTTCTACGACCGCCTGGGCTTCCACGTGATCGAGGCGGCGGGACTCGACCCCGCCGACGTCACCTGCCTCGGGCGTACGACGCAGGAACCGGAACGGTCCTGACGAGGACGGCGGCGACGGGAGCGGGGCACGTGGTGGTCAGGCCGAGCCCAGCCGGTAGACGCTGAAGGCCCGGCGGATGACCGGCTGGGCCACGTTGCGCACCCGTACGCCGCCCGCCGTCATCCCGTGCTCGGTGCCCAGATGGGCGTGGCCGTGGACGGCCAGGTCGGCGCCGGCCGTGTCGATCGCCTCGGCCAGCAGGTAGCTGCCGAGGAACGGATGGATCTCCGGCGGCTCCCCGGCGAGCGTGTCGGCGACGGGGGAGAAGTGGGTCAGCGCCACCCGCGCCGCGCAGCCCTCCTCCTCCAGCTCCTTCAGCGCGGCGTGCAGACTGTCCGCCGAGCGGCGGGTGGTGCGCACGAACTCCTTCATCACCGGCTCCCCGAACTCGCCGGCGTTGCGCCCGACGAACCCGCCGCCGAACCCCTTGGTCCCGGCGATCCCCACTCGGCCCCCGGCGCACTCCACAACCGTGGCCTCGCCCTCCAAGACGGTCACCCCGGCCTCCCGGAGGATGGCGGTGACCTTCTCGGGCTGTTCGTCGTGGTGGTCGTGGTTGCCGAGGACGGCCACCACCGGCACCGGCAGGCCGCGCACCTCCCGTGCCACCACCCGAGTCTCCTCGGGGGAGCCGTGCCGCGTGAGGTCCCCGGCGAGCAGCAGCAGGTCGGCGCAGTCGGGCAGGGTCTCGAACGCGGGCCGCAGCAGCCCCTCGCTGTCGGGCCCCATGTGGATGTCTCCGACGGCGGCGACGCGGATCATCACAGCTCCTCCGCATGGTCGGGACGGGTGGTATCCGCCACCACGATGTCGGTGTGCACGGTGAGTCCTGCGAGCTCCTCGCGGGCGATCCGCAGGACGCTCTCGCGGCACTGCGCCGAGGGCACCGTGCCCGTGAGCGCGATCGCCCCGGCCCGGATCTCGGCACGTACGCCGAGTTCGCCCAGCTCCTCCGCGGCGAGCCGGTCGTGCAGGTGGGCCACGCGGTACTCGACGTTCTCGGGGCGTCCGGCGTGCCCGGCCGCGGAGGCGGGGCCGCTCGCCGCGGGGCCCTGGTGGCCTACGGGGTCGCTCATCGCTGCTCCTCCTTCGAGGCGGTGGCCGCGGGGGCGGCCGGGGAGATGATCTCCAGCCGTTCGAGAATGAAGAAGAACGCGGCGGGCATCGGGGCGTCACCGCAGTCGCGGCGCAACTCGTCCCAGTCGATCTTCTCCCGCAGCGTACGGGCGATCGGCAGCACCGCCCCGAAGTCGCAGTGGTGCTCGGAGAAGGCCGCCAGCAGACCGCGCAGCAGATCGGTCGGTGCCAGCACCGGCATGAGCACCGAGTCGACCGAGAGGTCCTGGGCCCGGGCCAGCAGCTCCGTCGTGACGGGTTGGTGGGCCAGCTCGAAGATGAGGTCGACCTGCTGACCCAGGCAGTTCGCCTTCAGCAGCCAGTCCTCGGGCGGCGTGTACACCGTCAGGCCCGCTTCCCGCAGGGTCTCGGCGACGGCGGTCGCGTCGTCGGGACGGACGCAGAAGTCGACGTCGTGCTGGAGGTTCTGGGTGCCGCCGTGTGCGTAGACGGCGACGCTGCCCGCCAGCGCGAACGGGTGCTCGTTGCGCTTGAGGATCGCGCCCACCTGCTTGGCCGCCTGCAGGATCGCCTGGTTGCGGTCGAGCGGGAGGTCTTCGGGGTGGACATCGTGCGGGGGGACCGGTCCGGGGTCCCCCACCGTCGGACGGAGCTCGGAAACGCCGGCGCGCCGGTCGAGAGCGTGGTCGTCGGCGGGCTGCGTCATTGCTGTCCCCTTTCCGGGCTGCTGCCTCGCGGGCCGGACCGGACGGACCGCCGCGCCGGTACGGGCCCGGCCGGTCGTCCCCTGTCGGTGCGGGTACCCGGCGCGGTACCGCCGACACGACGACCGTGCCCGGAGCTGTGGCGGCTGGGCGAATGCGGGCACCCGGGCGGCATGAACGACAAGCAGACGCAGCGGCGGACCGCATCCGACGACCGCCGGACCGTGGAACGGCTGGTGGCGGCGTGGCTCGCGGAGACCGAACACCACGACCGTGCCGCGGCCCGTGAGGCCCGCGCGGGCTGGGACCGGGGAGCTCTGTCCGAGCGGGCCGCCCAGGACCTGGCCACGTGGGTCACGGCGAGGATCACGGACACCGGATTCACCGAGGACGAGGGCCCCTACGTGGCAGGCCCCGTACGGATCACCCCGGCCGACAAGGACACCGTGCACGACTGGCTGCGCGCGCGGGGGCACCGGATCTGACCCCCCGGACCACTGCGCCGCGGCACGTCAGCGGTCCGGCGGCCGCCACTCGAACATCAGGATCGTCGCGTCGTCCCGCAGTTGCCCGCCGGACTGCGAGTCCAGGATCGAGTGGATCAGCCGCCGCAGCGTCTCCGGGGCCAGCTCGCCGCCGGCCGTGGCCCGGATGACGTAGTCGGCGAACCGTTCGAGCCCGAACAGCTTCTCCTCCCGGGTGCGCGCCTCGGTGATCCCGTCGGTGTACATCAGGACCCGGTCACCGGGCTCCAGCCGCATCTCGTGGGTCCGGCGCGGCTCGGCGGACAACTGGGCCGGCGCGCCCATCGGAGGGTCGGCCTCCCGCTCCAGGGCGTCGACGAGCAACTGGTCACCGCGGATCAGCAGCGGAGCGGGGTGGCCGCAGTTGTTCCACCGCAGCAGTCCGGTCTCGAACTCCAGCTGGGCGAGGACCGCGGTGCAGTACTGCTCCGGCAGCCACCCGGCCAGCGCTTCGTCGACACGGCGCACGAGCGCGGGCAGGTCGGCCCCGTTGCGCCGGGCGTTGCGGCAGGCGGCCAGCGCCACCGCGCTGGTCAGTCCGGATGCGAGGTCGTGCCCCATGGCGTCGATGACCGACACGTGCAGTGTCGTCTGGGTGAGCGAGTGGTCGAAGGCGTCGCCGCCGAGCTCGTACGCGGGTTCCAGCACGGCCGTCGACACCACGTGCGCGTTGCCGATGGTGCGGGGCGGCAGGAAGGCACGGAGCATCTCGGAGGTGAGGTGCATCGGCTCGGTGCGCGTGTGCCGGACGAACGAGTCCTCGAAGGCCCTCTTGGACGTGATCATCATGGCCAGCAGCGAGGCCAGCGCCCGGCTCCGGATCAGCGTGGCGGTGGTGAGCGCCGACGAGTGCACCCCCAGCACGCCGAGTCGTTCGGCGCCGTCGAGCAGGGGCAGCCACGCCGTGACGCCGCCCGTGTCGGACTCCTCTACGCGCAGCGCCTGCGTCCGGTAGGCCCAGCCGGCGAGCGAACCGTCGACGGGGATGGGAGGCGCCACATCCGTCTGCGGCACGAGATACCGCTGTTGCAGGTCGACGAGGTAGACCACGGCGTGCTGCAGGTCCAGCGCCTTGGCGCATCGGGTCACGGCGGTGGCCAGGTCGAGTGTCAGATGGGCAGGATCGGCGAGGAACTCCCGCAGCAGTGCTTCGCTCGCCTCTGACGTGGACACCTCGTCTCCCCTCGTCGAGAAACCCGCCGGTACGGGGCACGTTGCCAGCAGTCTGGCACCGCGCGCCCCGGCCCGCCCGCCGTGCCGGTCGCCCGGGCGGCGCTTCGGTCCGGGCAGAGGGGGCACGCGGCACGTCGTAGGACCCCGAACGCCGAGGAGTGGTGCCACATGACCGAGTACGAGCGCTCCCGCACCATGCCCGCCCAGCCGGAACACGTGTTCGATCAAGCTGCGAACGTCGGGCAGTTGGACACATGGCTGCCCCGGGACCTGCACGTGGAGCCGGAGGAACCGCCGGCCGTCACCGTGCACGAAGACCGTACCGACCAGGACACCTCCGCGCTGCTGAGCGCCCGGCCCGAGCAGATGAGGCTCGAATGGGGCACCCGCAAGCAGGGCAGCTACGCCGGCTGGCTGCAGGTCGCCGGTCTGGACAGCGGGGCCAGTGAGGTGACGGTGCACCTGTCGTTCTTCGACGAGGGCCACGACCCGGGGCAACGTGCGGTGGTCGAGGCCCTGGACGGGAGCCTGCGGCGTCTGGAGGAGCAGGTGCGGATACGCACCGACAACGCGGCCGGCTGACGAGGGCAACCCATGGCGGTCAGGTCGGGTCGTACCGGGAAGGCTCAGCCGACACCGACACCGACACCGACACCGACGAACCGACATGGGGGAATCAAGCATGCACGTCCGTGCCCGAGCGGCCCGCGCCGCCCTCGGCGTGGCCGCGGTCCGGGCGACCGCCGCGGCACCGCCCTCCGCCCCGCCCGCGTTCCTGGAGCCGGCCTAACTGCCGCCGCACCCCTCCTCGGACTGGTACGCCGGCCCGGTGACCGCCGGGCAGCCGGACCCGCTGCCGATGTGCGTCGGCGAGGCTCTGCCGTCCACCGCGTCCCACCGCCGGTACCGGACCGAGTACGACACGGGTGCCCTGCAGGTGACGGTGGTCGAGCGAAGCGCGCAGCGGCCAGGGAACTCGCCGCCCTGCTGCGTGCGGACCTGGCCGGCTGCGCGCGGACGGTGATGGAGCAGTACCCCGACATCACCGCCACGCAGAAGTACTACGGCCGGCTGGTCGTGGAGGAGGGCGCGCACGTCTACGGCGTCCACACGGTCGCCGAGTGGGGAGCCTCCGACATCAACCTGTTCTCGGTCGGGCGGGACGGCGGGACCGTGACGGTCGTGAAGTGGGGCCAGACGGGCACCTTCGCGCACGCGCAGGTGCCCGACTTCCGGGCGACCACGGTCACGGCCGTCGACAAGCTCCACTGAACGATCCCGCCGGCGGACCGCCCGTCACGTCACGACGGGCGGTCCGCCGTCCGGACGCAGTACGGCCCGCTGACCGTGCCGGCAGTGCACGAGCCGGTCGGCGAGCCCCTTACGGTCGGCCTCGGCCAGGAACGCGTCGAGCGGCGAACGGAAGACGGTGTAGTCGTCGTAATGCACCGGCAGGATCAGGCGGGGGCCGAGACGCCGGGCGAGTTCCGCGCCCTGGCGCCCGTCCATGGTCACCACGAAGCCGCCCGGCAGGGTCGTCCCGCCCAGGTGCAGCACGGCCAGATCGATACCAGGGAAGCGCCGGGCGATCTCGTCCAGGCCGTCGAAGAGCAGGGTGTCGCCGGAGACGTACAGCCGGTGCCGCGGGGGACCGGCGGCCGGGCCGAACTCCAGGAGGCTGCCCATCACCGGCGGCAGCAGGCGCCGCAGTACCGGATGCCCGGCGTGCCGTCCGGGCAGTGAGGTGATGCGTACCTGCGCGTCCGCGTGCCGCACGGTCTCCTCCTGCCAGGTGCGCAGCCCCACGGACCGGTGGAACCCGTGCACGCCCTGCAGTCGGCGGGAGGCGTGCGGGGTGGTGACGATCGGCAGCGACCGGGACAGCAGGCGCCGGGCCCTGCGGTCCCAGTGGTCGCCGTGCAGGTGTGACAGCACCACGGCGTCGAGCCGCGGCAAGTCGCCCAGGTTCAGCGCGGGCTCGGTCAGGCGGCGGCTCACCAGCCCGTAGCCGAGGTGGGCGCGCTCGCCGCGGTGGAGGAAGTTCGGATCGGTGAGCAGACTCAGCTCGCGGTACCGGAGGAGTACGGTCGCGTTGCCGATGAAGTGGATCCGCAGGGAGTCGTCCGGGGTCTGGGCCGGGGACGCAGGCGTGGACGGGGACATGGCACTGGTCCGATTTCTGTCCGGGGCTGAGGGGCCGCGGGGCTGCGTGGCTGCGGTCACGGACGCGGCGCCCGGACCGCCCGAGCGCCGGGCTCCTCGTGGGAGGACGGAGTACCCCTCCTGTGGCCCCTCACCCGACCGCCCGGCATGAGCAGGCCACCGCCGGGCCCGCCACATGCCGTTCCGCGACGAGCGATCGGCCCACCCCCGAGCCGATACGAGCCCGTCCACCCGCACCACCGCCCCGCCCCCCGGGTGTCCCCGCCGCCGCCCAGGGCACTCGCCGGCCATGGACGCACATCGCCGCCCGTTCATGGACCGCACCCTGCCGCTGCTCACCGAGGGGTACGCCTGGCTGCCCGACCGGATGCGCGACAGCGCCGACTCCGTGGTGCGCACCCGGTTGCTCGGCAGGCCCGCGCTGGCCGTGCGCGGTCCGGACGCCGTGCGCTTCTTCTACGACGAGGCACACGTCCACCGTCACGGCGCGATTCCCGCTCCCGTGCTGGACACCCTGTTCGGACAAGGCGCGGTGCATACCCTCGACGGGGACGCCCACCGTGCCCGCAAGGAACTGTTCCTGCCGCTGCTCGACCCCGACCGGGTCACCGGCCTCACCGAGCACGTCACCGCTGCCTGGGACGAGGCCGTGCACGACTGGAGCGAACGCCCCCGTGTCGTGCTGTTCGACGAGGCCGGCGTGGTGCTCACCCGCGGGGTCTGCCGTTGGGCCGGGCTCCCGCGGGAGGCAGTCGACGCGGAGCAACTCGCCCGGGACCTGATCGCGATGGTCGACGGCTTCGCCACCCCGGGACCGCGCCATCTGCGGGCCCGCCGGGCCCGGTCGCGGCAGGAGACTCGGATGGCCCGCCTCATCGAGGACGTACGGTCCAAGGCGGTCGCCGCCCCCGAGGGCTCGGTGCTCGAAAGGATTTCCCGGCACCGCGACACCCCGGCCGGCCCGTTGGATGCCCGCACCGCCGCGGTGGAACTGCTCAACATGCTGCGCCCCACGGCAGCCGTCAGCTGGTTCGTGGCCTTCTCCGCCCACGCCCTGCACCGGTGGCCTGCCCACCGCGAGCGGCTGCGCGCCGGCGACGGCGCGTACGCCACCGCGTTCGCGCACGAGGTCCGGCGCTTCTACCCGTTCGCCCCGTTCCTCGGCGGACGGACCGTCACCGAGCTCACCTGGCACGGCGAGTCCGTCCCGCCCGGCGGGATCCTGCTGCTCGACGTCTACGGCCAGAACCACGACGAGGAGCTCTGGGGCGACCCGTACGTCTTCCGGCCCGAGCGGTTCCTGCACCGGCCCCCCGACCCCGACGAACTGATCCCGCAGGGCGGCGGCGACCCGGCCACCGGCCACCGCTGCCCCGGCGAGCGCATCACCGTGGGCCTGCTGGAGGCGCTGGCGGTGCGACTCGCCCGCCTGGAGTACACGGTCCCCGAGCAGGACCTGCGCATCCCGTTGCGCCGCATCCCGACCCGGCCGCGCAGCGGCTTCGCCGTCACCGGCGTACGGGCGCCCTGACACGGTCCGTCAAGAGCGGTCGCCCTTGTCTCCTCCGCCCGGCTCCACCGCGTCGCGCCGCCCCGTCTGCTCGGCCTGGTCGATCCGGACCAGCTCGGGGTGGTTCAGGTCGAAGGCCGGCGACTCGGAGCGCACGCGCGGCAGCGCGTGGAAGTTGTGGCGCGGTGGGGGACAGGACGTGGCCCACTCCAGTGAACGCCCGTACCCCCAGGGGTCGTCGACCCCGACCGGCCGCCCGTACCTGGCGGTCTTCCAGACGTTGTAGAGGAACGGCAGCGTCGACAGCCCCAGCAGGAAGGCGCCGACGGAGGAGACGGTGTTGAGGGCCGTGAAACCGTCTACGGCCAGATAGTCCGCGTACCGGCGCGGCATGCCCTCCACACCGAGCCAGTGCTGCACCAGGAACGTCGTGTGGAAACCCACGAACAGCGTCCAGAAGTGCGCCTTCTCCAACCGGTGGTCGAGCATCCGGCCCGTCATCTTCGGCCACCAGAAGCTGAAGCCGCCGAACATCGCGAACACGATCGTGCCGAACAGGACGTAGTGGAAGTGCGCGACGACGAAGTAGGAGTCGGTGACGTGCCAGTCCAGCGGCGGTGAGCCGAGGATCACCCCGGTCAGGCCGCCGAACAGGAAGGTCACCAGGAACCCGGCCGCCCACAGCATCGGCGGCTCGAAGGACAGCGACCCGCGCCACATGGTGCCGATCCAGTTGAAGAACTTCACACCCGTGGGGACGGCGATGAGATACGTCAGGAACGAGAAGAACGGCAACAGCACGGCACCGGTGGCGAACATGTGGTGCGCCCACACCGTGGCCGACAGTCCCGCGATGGCGATGGTCGCACCGACCAGCCCCATGTAACCGAAGACCGGCTTGCGGGCGAAGACGGGGATGATTTCGGTGACCACCCCGAAGAACGGCAGCGCGAGGATGTACACCTCGGGATGGCCGAAGAACCAGAACAGGTGCTGCCACAGGATCGCCCCGCCGTTCGCGGCGTCGAACACGTGTGCTCCGAAGTGCCGGTCCGCCTCCAGCACCAGCAGTGCCGCTGCCAGTACCGGGAAAGCCAGCAGCACCAGGACCGAGGTCAGCAGGACGTTCCAGACGAAGATCGACATGCGGAAGACGGTCAGTCCCGGCGCACGCATGCAGATGATGGTGGTGATGAAGTTGACCGCTCCCAGGATGGTGCCGAAGCCGGACAGCGCCAGCCCCGTGATCCACAGGTCACCGCCGAGATGGGGGGAGTGCAGGGGCCCGCTCAGCGGTGTGTAGGCGGTCCAGCCGAAGTCGGCGGCGCCCTGTGGGGTGAGGAAGCTCGCCAGGACGATCAGGCCGCCGAAGAGGAAGAGCCAGTACGACAGCATGTTCAACCGTGGGAAGGCCACGTCCGGGGAACCGATCTGCAACGGCATGACGGCGTTGGCGAATCCGGCGAAGGTCGGGGTGGCGAAGAGCAGCAGCATGATCGTGCCGTGCATCGTGAAGGCCTGGTTGTACTGCTCGTTGGAGACCAGCTGCAGCCCGGGACGGGCCAGCTCCGCCCGGATCAGCATCGCCAGCACCCCCGCGATCAGGAAGAACGCGAACGACGTGATGAGGTAGAGGTGGCCGATGCGCTTGTGATCGGTCGTGGTGAGCCAGGAGATGATCACCCGCCCCTTGTGGCGGCGTCCCGCAGCCGGGACCGGAGCGATCGGTTCGGTCTGTGTCGCCATCCGACCACAGCAGCCGACCGTCGGCCGCCTGCGTCGACGCCACGTCACACACCCACCCGGTTGGGGCCGATTGGCTGATCGTTTCTATCCGTCCGGGTGTGTCACCACCTCGGAGGGGCGAAGCGGCCGTCACCCGAATGGCCCCCGCTCGCTACTGGTGCGGGCCGATCCGGTGTCTCCTGGAGTGTGTCAGCGGCGTCCAGGCTGGGAGGCCGATCATGTACGAAATGTGCGTGGGCCCGGAGAAGGCGGGCGGAGCGTTGGTGTGGCACGTGATGGCCAAAAAGGCAGCGGCCACCCTGTGCGGAGAAAAGCTCCGCGAACGTATCGAGGCATCCGACGGCGAACGGGCACGTCACTGCCCGGACTGCATGGCTTCCTTCGAGAAGCTCATGGCAACCACGCCGTGCTGACGGACCGTCCGCGAACCGTCCGCCCCGTCGCATCCCGCGGCGGGGCGGACGGCGTACGGGGGTCGTACCGGACGGGGTGATCTGCTGCTGAACGCCGGCGCAGGGCTCGGCTTCGGGGCCGTCCTCGGCTGGGGTGTGCGGGGGCGTTGGTGCTCGCAGGCGTGCTCGGCATTTCATCCTCCGCGATCGTCACCGAGAGCTCCAGCGGCCGCGGGGCGAGCATCGAGTTGCCGGCGTGCTCCGTGCCGAAGCCCGGGCGGTACGGACGGGCGGGTGGGGCCGGGTCGTCACTCAGACCACCGCGTCACTCACCGCCCGGTGGAACAATCTGCCCGCAGGGTCGGTGTCCGATGCCGTGGTCGGAGCCGTCCGGGACCGGAAGGAGCCGTCAGATGATCGAGTGGGTGCCCTTCGGCAGCGGCCCCAGACCCGTTCCCCGGCCGGTCGCCGCTCCGCTGGTGTGGGCGGGAGCCTTCGGCGGCGCCCTCGCCCTGGTGGCGCTCGTCAACGGCACCGTGGGGTACGGCCGTCCGGGACTCGTCCTGCTCCTGCTCACGCTGCTGGCGGCGCTGCTCGGGCTGTGCGCCCGGTTCACGGCCGCTCCCGGAACGGCTCTCCTGTGCTGGCTGTCCCTCAACGGCTTCGCCATCCCGCCGGCCGGCACCCTCACCTGGGGCGGCCGGCGGGACGCGTTCTGGCTGGCCTGCCTGCTCGGCGCGGCCCTCGCCGGCACGGCGCTGGCCCGCCTGGTGCACGCTCGGGCCGCCTACCGCCGAGTGACGACGGCGAGCGGCCCCGAGGCGCCGGGCGGGGCTGCCGGGCCGGGGGACTTCTGAGCCGCGGCCGGCCCGTGAGCGACCGGCGCCCGGCGGACGGAGCCCGCCGGGAAGACGCGGGACCGGCGGGTCAACGGCGAAGTGCTCCGCCGCCGACCCGCCGCCCGCCCGCCGGTCACCCGGTGAGGCCTCCTGCCGCTCCCGGGGGTCAGGCCGTGTGCAGGGTCAGCCCGTAGCGGTTCAGGATCTCGTTGACGGGCTGGAACCACGTCTCCCCGCCGCTGGCGCAGTTGCCCCAACCGCCCGACGTGACGCCCTGCGCCTGGTCGCCGCTGATGAAGGAGCCGCCCGAGTCACCGCCCTCGGCGCAGACACTGGTCTTCGTCATCTGGTGCACGGCGCCCTGGCTGTAGTTGACCGTCTCGTTCTTCGCCAGCACGGTGCCGCAGTGCCAGTGGGTGGTGGAGCCGGAGCGGCAGATCGAGGCGCCCACGGGCGCCTCGTTCGAGCCGCGCACCAGTTGGTCGGAGACCGTGCCCCAGCCGAGGACCACCGGCACCGTCCACCAGCCGCTGCCCACGCTGACCCAGGCGTAGTCGTTGCCCGGGAAGGAGGAGCCCTGGAACGTCCCGACGTGCGAGCCGTCCCAGCCGCGCACCGCCGCGCCCGCCCCGCCGCAGTGCCCGGCGGTGACGAATCCGCCGTGCACCGAGAAGCCGATGGAGCAGCGGACGTTGCCGGTGTAGTACGGGTCTCCGCCGACCGTGCCGGCCGCGAAGGTGCTCGGCGCCGAGGTCACCGTGCGCACCGTGACCGGGCCGGCCTCGCGGGCCCGTTCCAGGAAGCGTCGGACATCGTTGTCGCCGCGTTCGCTCCTGACCACGTCCACGATCACCGAGTTGGCGGCCGGGTCGACGTGCCAGCTGCTGACGCCCGCGGGGGCGTCGATGCGGTCGATACGGTTCTTGGCCGCGTCGAGCTGCCGCGCGCTGTGCTCGACGGTGCGCACCCGCGCACCGGTGGCGGCCACCGCCCGGACCGTCGTGGGCGACGCGTCCGAGGTGACCGCCACGGTCAGTCGCGCTCGTCGGGCGTCGAACCAGGAGCCGCCGAACGCGTCCCCGGCGGCCCGGCGTGCCGTGGGCGCGAGGTCGGTGGCGCGGCGTTCAGCCGCTAGCCGGTCCTCGGCCTCGGCCCGGGTGAGGCCGAAGTCCCGCTGCATGGCGTCCAGGAGACCGGCGGAAGCAGCCTGTTCGTCGGCGGAGCCGGTGGTGGTGCCGGCCGCCGAGGCCGGCAGCGTGCCGGTCGCGGTGAGGCCGCCGAGCACGAGGAGGGTGGCCAGGCCGAGATGCCTGAGTCTGCTGCGTCTCACGGGAGTTGCCCTTCGTCGTTCCAGCAAGGTGGGGGTGGAACTGTTGGGTGGAACAACCGCGGTTCTGAGAGCGCTCTCTTCGAGGTCGCTTCGAGCTTAGCCAGGACGGAAGATCAGGTCCATGCCAATGCAGGCCTTTCCGGGAGAGCTTCGTGCGGAAGGCCGGCCGGCTCCGCGCGCTCCCGCGGGTGCCGGCCGGCACCGGCTCACTTCGGCAGATCCGCCGGGTCGGTGCCCCACCGCGTGTCGGGCCGCTCCGCCAGTCCGAACCCGAGCGTGCCACCGCGCAGCGTCAGCCGTGCGCCCGTCCACGAAGCCTCGTGCGCGCGCCCGTTCAGACGTACGGAGTCCACGTAACGGTGCTCGGCGTCGGCTCCGGGCGCCGTCACCGTGATGTCGGTGCCTCCCGGCCGGTCGAGCACCGCCTCGGTGAACACCGGGGCGCCCAGGAGCAGATCGGCGCTGCCCGGCGTGCGCGGATACAGGCCGAGGCAGGCGAAGACGTACCAGGCGGACATGGTGCCCAGGTCGTCGTTGCCGGGGAGCCCGGACGGCCCGGTGCCGTACACCGTGTCGACGATCTGCCGCACCGTCGCCTGCGTCTTCCACGGCTGCCCGAGCGCGTTGTACAGCCACGGGGCATGGATGCCGGGCTCGTTGGTCGGGTCGTAGCGCAGGGCGTCGCCGCCGCCCACCGACCAGGAACCGTCCGGCCTGTGGAAGAAGCCGTCCAGCCGGGCCGCCGCGACGTCTCGGCCGCCCATGGCCGCCGCCAGCCCCCGCACGTCCTGGGGCACCATCCACGTGTAAGTGGCGCTGGTGCCCTGTGCGAAGCCGGTGCCCGTTCCCGGGCCGAACGGCGTCACCCAGGAGCCGTCGAGGTTGCGCGCCTGGACGTAACCGCCCTCGGGCGTGGCGTCCGGGTTGAAGACGTTACGCCACCACCCGGCACGGTCGGCGAAGACCTCGGCCTCCTTCTCGCGGCCCAACAGCCGCGCCCACTCGGCGAGCGCCGAGTCGGCCACCGCGGCCTCCAGCGTCTCGGCGGCGCCGCCCCAGCAGTGGCAGGCGTCCTGAGCCGCGTAGTGCGAGGCCAGGTACTGCTCCAGGTTGGGCCGCTGCCCCTCGCACTGGCCCGGGCAGCCCGCTTCGGACAGCCCGTCGGGGTGCGGCACGGTGGCCTGCCGGACCAGGGAGTCGAAGGCGCCCTCGTAGTCGAAGTCGCGTACGCCCATCGCGTAGAAAGTGGCCAGCGTCGCCGCGGACGGGTCGCCGGTCATCACGTGGGTGGCGCCGCTGACGTGGATCCAGCGGTCCCACACCCCGCCGTTCTGCCGGGCGAAGTTGTACAGCGACTGGGCGAAGTCCCCCGCCACCTTCGGCTTGAGCAGTGCGAGCAGTTGGACGTGGGCCCGGTACTGGTCCCAGCCCGAGAAGTTGCTGTACTGCGCTCGTTGGCCGCGCCCCACGCGATGGACGGCTTGGTCCATGCCGACGTACCGGCCGTCGGTGTCGCTGATCAGGCTGGGCTGCATGAAGGAGTGGTAGAGCGCCGTGTAGAAGGCGGTGCGGCGCTCCGGCGTACTGCCCTGCACCCGCACGGAGTTCAGCTCGCGGTCCCAGGCCCGGGAGCCCGCCCGCGCCACTTGGTCGACGCTCGCGCGCGGCGGGACCTCGTCGCGCAGGTTGGCCTCGGCGCCCGCGACACTGACGTAGGAGATGCCGATCCGCATCCGGACATCGTTGTCGGAGGAGGTGTCGAAGCCGACCCAGCCGCCGGAGCCCCGGCCCGCGCGCTCCGCGCCGGTCGCGTAGCCCTCGCCGCCGGACGCGCTCGTCGAGCCGGGGGAGAGCGTGTCGTCCTTCCAGGTGCCGACCTCGGTGAAGGCACGGTCGAAGGAGGCGCTGAAGTACAGCTTGTAATAGCTCTTGCGGTTGTTCTCCCCGCCGTTGGCCCGTCGGCCGCAGAAGGCGCCCGTGTGCACCCAGCCGGTCACCTTGCGGTGGGCGGCGTCGATGTCGACGTGCGCGTTCTCGCTGCCGTTGAGCGAGTTGGAGACCCGGAAGAGCAGGTTGGCCGGCTCGTCCTCGGGGAAGCTGAAGTCGGCCACGCCGGCCCGCTCACTGACGGCCAGGTCGGCGGCGGCGCCGGAGGCGAGGCCGACGGTGTAGCGGCCGGGAACTGCCTTCTCGTCGGAGTGGCTGAAGTCCGAGGCGTACACCTGGTCCTCGGTGTCCGCCGAGGGGGACGAGGTGACGTCGCCGACGAACGGCATGATCGGTACGTCGCCGGCGGCTCCGGGGTGACAGCCGGCCCCGTTGACGTGGGTCAGGCTCAGTCCGCGGATGCGGGTGGTGTCGTACGAGTAGCCGTTGGCCGCCGCCGTGTTGGTCTGGTCGCCCGCCGTGCTGGTGGGCGACCAGGCGATCATGCCGAAGGGGAGGGTGGCGCCGGGGTAGGTGTTGCCGCCGTTCGCCGAGCCGATCAGGGGGTCGACGAACGAGGACGGCCGGACCGGGGACCGGTCCGCCGCACCGGCCGGGAGCGGGGCGGCCCCCACGGCCAGGAGGGTGGCGATCACGGCCGCGGCCGATCTGGTGCCGAGACGCCTCAGTGCGCGTACGTCAGGACGACGCATAGGGAAAGTCGCCTTTCGAGTCGGGACAGGGACCCGGGGCACCGCGGGGGACCGCGGCGCGGGACGATCTTCGGGCGGGGCAAGGCTAGGAGACGGTGTGGAGGGACGGAAGAGCCCGCCGGGACCTGCGGGCGACCGCGAGGTGAACGGTCCCGGTCCCGCCTTCGCGGTGCCGCGGTCCCGGCTGGTCCGGCCGCGTGCCACGCCCCCCCGGGTTGGGCTGCGCAGGGCTGGGCACTCAATGCTGCGTCCTTGCAGTGACGGCTTCGGGCGTGGGAGGCACGCATGGCGGTGCGGCATCGGTTGATCCAGGCGAGCCCGCAGGCGGTGTGGGACGTCCTCGCGGACGGCAACCGGTACGTCGAGTGGGTGGTGGGGCCCTCCGACGTCACCCCCACCTCCGGGCAGTGGCCGCAGGTCGGCGCGACGATCGCCTACGAGGTCCGGCTCGGTCCGGTGCGGCTGAACAACGAATCCGTGGTCAGGCGCTGTGTAGCGGGCTCCGAGCTGGAGATCGAGGCCAAGGCGGGCCGGATCGGCACCGCCCGCATCGCCATCGAGCTGCGCTCCTGGGGCGAGCAGTGCCTGGTGATCGTGGACGAACACCCGTTGCGCGGGCCCGGCGGCTTCGTGCACAACGTGGGCGTCGAGGCCCTGATACAGGTGCGGCACCGCGCGATGCTCGCCAGGCTCGCGAAACTCTGCGAGTCGGGCGACGGAAGCCGGCCGGACCCGGCGGACACGGGCGGGTCGGTGCGGTTCGAAACGGGAACCGGCCGTGCCTGACGCCGTGGTCATCGGGTCGGGCCCCAATGGGCTGGTGGCGGCCAACCTGCTGGCCGACGCCGGCTGGAGCGTCGAGGTCCTCGAGGAGCAGCCCGAGCCGGGCGGCGCGGTGCGCCACGACCGCGAGGTCGCCCCCGCCTTCGTCAGCGACCTGTTCAGCTCCTTCTACCCGCTCGCCGTCGCCTCCCCGGTCCTCGCCGGACTGCGGCTGCACGACCACGGACTGCGCTGGGCCCACGCCCCGCACGTGCTCGCCCACCCCCTGACCGACGGCACCTGCGCCGTCCTCGACCGTGACGCCGGCACCACCGCCGCCTCGCTCGACGCCTTCGCGCCCGGTGACGGCGCCGCCTGGGACCGGCTGCACGAGGTGTGGGACCGCTACCGGGCCGACATCCTCGACGCCCTCTTCACGCCCTTCCCCCCGATCCGCGCCGTCGCCCGGCTTGCCCTGCGGCTGCGTGCCGGGGGCGGCCTCCGGCTTTCCCGCAGCCTGGTGCTGCCGGTGCGCCGGCTGGGCGAGGAGGAGTTCCGCGGCGAGGGCGGCAAGCTGCTCCTGGCCGGCAACGCGCTGCACGCCGACCTCGCCCCCGAGGCGGCCGGGAGCGGCGGCTTCGGCTGGTTGATGTCGATGCTCGGCCAGACCTACGGCTTCCCGGTGCCGGTCGGCGGCGCGGGCGCGCTCACCGCCGCCCTGGTCCACCGGCTGCGTGCCCGCGGCGGCACCGTGCGGTGCGGACAGCGCGTCGAGCGGGTCGTGGTCCGCGACCGCCGCGCGGTGGGCGTCCGCACGGCCGGCGGCGAGACGGTCGCCGCACGCCGCGCGGTCCTGGCGGACGTGTCGGTGCCCGCGCTCTACGGCGATCTCGTCGCCCCCGAGCATGTGCCCGCCCAGGTCCTCGCCGATCTGCGCCGCTTCCAGTGGGACTTCGCCACCTTCAAGGTGGACTGGGCGCTGGACGGTCCCGTGCCCTGGAGGTGCGAGGACGCGGCTCGGGCCGGCACCGTGCACCTGGCCGACGGCCTCGACGAGCTGACCCGGTTCGCCGCCCAGATCGCCATGCGGCAGGTCCCCGACCGTCCCTTCTCACTGTTCGGGCAGATGACGACCACCGACCCGTCCCGCTCACCGAGCGGCACCGAGTCCGCCTGGGCCTACACCCACGTCCCCCACGACATCCGGGCCGACGCGGGCGACGAGGGCATCACCGGCAGCTGGGACGCCAAGGACCAAGAACTCATGGCCGACCGGGTCGAGCGCCAGGTGGAACGCTTCGCGCCCGGCTTCCGCGCGCTGATCCGGGCCCGCCGGGTTCTGGCCCCGCCGACGCTGCAGGCCATGGACGCCAACCTGGAGGGCGGCGCGATCAACGGCGGCACCACCGCCATGCACCAGCAACTCTTCTTCCGGCCCGTGCCCGGCGCGGGGCGCCCCGAGACCCCGGTGGCCGGTCTCTTCCTGGCCTCCGCGGGCGCCCACCCGGGCGGCGGAGTGCACGGGGCGCCGGGTGCCAACGCGGCCCGCGCCGCCCTGCGCCGGCACCGGTTCGCCGACCTGACGCGGGTGCAGCGCGCCCTCACCCGCCGCGACCGGGCCGGCGACAAGAAGTGACCCGCCCCCAGTACCCGGAGAAAGGGGCCGACCGGTGACGGACTCTCCCCTGCGCGACCGCACCGTCGTGGTGACCGGCGCCGCACGCGGACTGGGCGCCGCCCTCGCCCACGCCTGCGCCCTGCGGGGCGCCCGGCTCGCCCTGCTCGGCCACGAGAAGCCGCTCCTGGACGCCCTGGCGGCGGCCCTGCCGAGCCCGGCGCTCGCCGTCGAGGCCGACGTCACCGATCCCGCCGCGCTGGACGAGGCGGCCCGTGAGGTGCGCAGGCGCCTCGGACCGCCGTCGGCCGTCGTCGCGAACGCAGGCATCGCGCTGGCCGGACCGTTCGCCACGTCGGACCCGGCCGAGTGGCGCCGCGTCGTCGAGGTCAACCTGACCGGCAGCGCGCACACGGCCCGCGCCTTCCTCCCGGACCTGCGCCGCACCGCCGGTTACCACCTGCAGATCGCCTCGCTGGCCACCCTGGGCGCCGCGCCCATGATGAGCGCCTACTGCGCCTCGAAGGCGGGCGTGGAGGCGTTCACCCACGCGCTGCGTGCCGAGACCGCCCACCACGGAATCGCCGTGGGCATCGCCTACCTCAACTGGATAGACACCGACATGATCCGCGACGCGGACCGGTACGCGGTCCTGCCCGAACTGCGCGCGCACCTGCCGGCTCCGGTCCGCGGTGTCCTCCCCGCCGACGCGGTCGCCGACCGGGTGGTCCGCGCCGTGGAACGCCGCCGCACCGCCGTGTACGTGCCCCGCAGGCTGCGTTTGGCCCAGGCGGGGCGTGCGGCACTGCCGCCCGTGGTCATGCGGGTCGCCCGGCGCCACCTGCCCCGGTTGGAGAGCGAGGGGGCCATGGATCAGACCGGTCCGCTCGGTGCGGGCGGGCGGGCGGACCAGGAGGCGGAGGGCAGGGGGGCCTAGCCGCCGCACGGAACCGCGAGTGCTTCGGCTCGTACGGCACCAGGTGCCCGCGTCGTGCGTGCCGCGGGTGTCAGTGCGGCGGCCCGTACCGTCGTGCCAGGGTCCGCAGCAGCGCCGACCGGCCCCGGTCGGGCACCGTCCACAGCGTCTCGCCGCGTACCCCCCACCGTTCCAGCAGGGCGTTGGCCGCGAGGAACCCGGAGGTGGCGGCGCGTTCCATCAGGGCCACGGGCAGGCCCGTACGGACCAGGTCCCCGGCGACCACGACGGACGGGTCGGGGGTGCGCACCGTCGGACGGTCGCGGTAGCCGCCGACGGGGAACAACGGGCAGTCGTCCCGCCACTCGTGCCGGGCGGCCAGGACGCGCGCCTGACGGGTCTCGGGATACACCTGGTGCAACTGGTCGACGACGCGCTTCTCCTCGACCTCCCGGACGGCCGTGGCCGGCACGGCGTAGGCGTGGAGCTCGACGACGGATCCGCCGGTGCGCGCCGCCCAGCGGGCCGCCTCGCCGTCCCACCGGCAGAGCACGCTGACGTTGTCCAGCGAGCCGTAGCCGCTGGTGCCGAGGAAACCGGGTCGGCCGGACGCGACCGGACGGTCCAGCCACAGCCGGGACACCAGGAACGGCGGGGCGTTCCGCAGCCGCGCCACCCGGTCCCGCCAGGCGGTGTCGCGCAACCCCGGCGAGCGGTCCACCAGCCCGCGCAGACCGCCGGTGTCCAGGGCGAGCACCACGGCGTCGTACGGCCGGGCACCGGCGTCGTCGACCACCAGGTGACCGCCGGACGGCCCGGGCCGCACGGACCGTACGGGCGTGTCCGTGCGCACCTCGGTCCCGAGCCGCGTCAGGTGCCCGGCCAGCGGATCCCACAGGGCCTCGGGGAACGGCTCGCGCGGGACGTCGAACAGCAGCCCCTCGCTGGAGCCGAGGAAGTAGATGTGGAACATCAGCGCCATCTCCGCAGCCGACAGTTCCCGCGGGTCGGCGAAGAAGCTGCGGGAGAACACCTCGAAGGCCAGGTGCCGGGCGGCGGCGGGGAAGCCCAGAGCGTCGAGGAAGTCGTGGGCGCTGACGTCGTCCAGACGTTCGTGGACGCCGCGCGTGCTCACGTCCAGGAGGGGAAAGGCCGCGGCGGGCCGCATGGCCAGCAGGTCGCGCAGCCCGAAGCTGGGGCTCAGCGCGACGAAGCCGAGAGCGCTCAGCGGGGGAGTGCGCGGCACCCGGCGGAACCCGTCGCGCAGTCCGCTGCGGTGCTGCAGCGGGTAGTCCGGCAGTCCCGTCAGCATGCCCAGGGCCGGATCGCAGCGGCGCAGCAGGCCCCGCAGGTTGTAGTACTGGCGGAAGAAGGCGTGGAAGCCACGGCTCATCGTGGCGGGCGTGCCGTCGGGCAGGGTGATCGGCCATCCGGAGACCCGTCCGCCCAGCACGGGCTCGCGTTCGTGCAGCACCACCCGCACCCCGCGCTCCGCCAGGACGGTCGCCGCCGCCAGCCCAGCGATGCCCCCGCCGACCACCGCCACGGACGGCGGATCACCACCCACCCGCTCCCGCCCCGGCCGGGGCGGCACGGCCCACGCCCGCCGGTCCCGGCCCGGGGGCCGCGCCCCGCCGCGCCGGCTCACCGCGCACCGTCCGTCTCCCCGGCGGCCCGGCGGCCGACGAAGGTGTGGGTGATGCCCGTCTGCCAGCCGGGCAGCGGCAGTACCCGCACGTCCTCGAACCCGGCCCGGCCCAGCCGCGCGCCGAAGGCGGGCACCGTGTCGAACTCCGCGACGCTGCGCCACAGGTGCCGGTACAGCGTTCGATCGCCCGTAACCGTGCCGAGCGGCAGGATGACCCCCCGGCACACCGCGTCCCACATCAGCCGGTCCGCGCGCCGCCCGCCGAGCGCGTACTCGTGGACCGCCAGTCTGCCGCCGGGCACCAGCAGCCCGCGCACCGTGCGCAGGACGGTGTCGGGATCGGTGAGGTTCCGGAAGAGGTAGGCGGCGAGGACCGCGTCGAACGGGCCGTGCACCCCGGCACGTCGCAGTTCCTCCGCGGGGGCGTGCACGAAACGCACCCCCGACGGCCAGTGCTTGGCCCGGGCCCGCTCCAGCATGCCCGCGGAGGCGTCGACCCCGACGATCTCCGCGACGGGGAAGGCCGCGGCCAGCGCCGCGGTCGAAGCGCCCGTACCGCAGCCGAGGTCCAGCACACGACGGCCGGCGCCGCCGTCCGGGAGACCGAGCCGGCGGGCGGAGCGGCGCAACTGGGCGTGGTAGCCCGGGTTGAGCGAGACCAGACGGTCGTAGCGGCCGGAACCGTGGTCGAAGGCGTCGGCCAGCGCGGTGTCGCGCAGCAAGGACATGTGGCGCTCCCGGATCTCTCGGCATCTATCGACGGACGTGGTCAGCGGAAGGACAAGGGGCGGCGCGGCAGCCACGGCAGTTCGGCCGCCGTCCGCAGCATCGGCAGCACGGGAGTGCGCACCCCGACCGCGAGGTCCTCGAACAGCCGGGACCGTCCGTCGAGGAAGCGCAGCAGTCGCCCGGCGGGTACGCGCTCGAAGAGCCGGAAGAACAGGTCCGGCCCGTCCACCCGGCCGGTGTCCAGCGCCCGCAGCAGCACCGCGTCCATCAGCCGGGCCCGCGCCCGGTGCGGGGGCGGCGGCTCCGGGCGGCGGCCCGCGAGCACGGCACGGGCGACGGCGTCGCACTGCCGCTGCACGGCGGCGAACGTGTAACCGGTGGACGCGCGCGTCGCCCCGCCCGCACCCCCGATCCGGAAGACGGAGCCGGAGCCCCCCACCCGCCGCTCGAAGACGGCGTCGGTCATCGGGATCACCCCCTGCTCCGTGGACAGGACCTCCACGTCACCGGTGCGCAGGACCCGGCGCGTGTAGTCCTCCAGGGCCCGGTCGTACGCCTCGGAGGGCAGCGGAGCCGGCCCGAACTCGGTGTACTCGACCAGCGCGGTGTGCCGCCCGGTCGGCAGGACGTAACCGAAGGACAGGCCGCGCCCCGGCTGCCCGGTGCGGAAGTCCATCAGATCGACCACCGACGGGTCGAAGACCGGCCGTTCGGCGCGGACGAACCAGCCGCGGAAGTGCTGGAGGAGCAGGGAACGGGCGGGCGGCAGACGTCCGGGCGGGCGGGAGTCGAAGACCCAGCGGGCGCGCAGGTCGATCAGCGTCCCGTCGGTGTCCGTGGCCGGGACGCGGACGGTCCCGTCATGCAGCGTGGTCGGCGCGCCGACGGTGCCCTCCAGACGCCGCAGCCCCGGCCGGTCCACGAGGTCCCGCCCCACCAGTGCCTCGAAGTCGTCCGAACGGATCATCTTGTAGCGCGCCGGCGCGATGTGTCGCCGCACGACCGCCCCGTTCCGGCCGCGCACCCGCAGCCACTCCCACGACGCCGTCGCCGCCGCGTCGTAGCGGCCGGGGCCCGTCTCCCAGAAGCACCAGGTGCGGCGCGGTGGCCGCAGCGGTCCGGGCGGGGCGTCGACCAGCACCACCGAGGGCGCCCCGTCGTGCGACGTGTCGGCAACGAGCCGGTGCGTCAGGGAGAGACCCGCCGCGCCGGCCCCGACGACGACGATGTCCGCGTCCACCACGGCCGCCGCCTCCCTCTCGTCTTCGTCCTCGTCCGTAGGCCGGTCCCGCCCCGGCACCCGGCGACGGCGCCCGGGGCGTGTTCGGGCCCGGTGCGCCCGGACGCGGGCGCGCGGTGGCGGCTCGGCTCCGGCGGAGTATTCCGCGTCCGTGCGTCCGCGGGCGCACGGCGCGCTGGACGGTCAGGGGCGGGTACCCGACGGGGCGGTGGGTACCCGCCGCCCGGGTGACTGCCGGGCGTGATCGGGCGCGGAGGGCGTCGTGCCGGAAGCGACGGGGAAAGGCATGACGGCGAGTCACTTAGGCGGGCCACGGAAGATCCCGCACGCCGCTACCGCGGCGCGCCGTCCGGCCGAAGGACCCCCAGTGACGGCACCAGGCACGTTCCCCGCCGCAGCCGACGACGAGAGGACCCGGGATGCGCCTTCCCAGCACCGCCGACGACGGCGCGGAACAGCCGCGTGACCGGGCTCCCGCGGGCGGCGGGAGCCCGCGATGACGCGGGCGGTGACCGGCCGCACCGACCACGTCGTGGTCGTCGGGGCGGGGCTGGCGGGCCTCTCCGCCGCCCTTCACCTGCTGGGCTCCGGGCGGCGGGTGACCGTCGTCGAACGCGACGCGCTGCCCGGTGGCCGGGCCGGAAGTCGCGAGCTCGGCGGCTACCGCCTCGACACCGGACCCACCGTGCTCACCATGCCCGACCTGGCCGACGAGGCGTTCGCGGCCGTCGGAGACCGGCTGGCCGACCACGTCGAACTGCTGCCCCTGCACCCCGCCTACCGGGCCCGCTTCGCCGACGGCGGCACCCTCGACGTGCACACCGACGCCGCCGCCATGGAGGCCGAGGTCGAACGCTTCGCCGGGGCCCGGGAGGCGGCCGGGTACCGGAGGCTGCGCACCTGGCTGACGCGGCTGCACGCCGTACAGATGCGCCGGTTCATCGACGCCAACTTCGACTCGCCGCTCGGCTTGCTCACCCCTGACCTGGCCCGGCTGGCCGCCCTCGGCGGCTTCGGGCGGTTGGACGCGCGCATCGGACGGTTCCTGACGGACGAACGGCTGAAGCGGGTCTTCTCCTTCCAGGCGCTGTACGCAGGCGTCGCACCGGCCCGGGCCCTGGCCGCCTACGCCGTCATCGCCTACATGGACACCGTGGCCGGCGTGTACTTCCCGCGCGGCGGCATGCACGCCCTGCCCCGCGCCATGGCCGCCGCGGCGGCCAGGGCGGGAGCCGACCTGCGCCTCGGGCGGGAGGTCACCCGGCTGGAACGGTCCGGCTCCCGGATCACCGCGGTCGTCACCGCCGACGAACGCATCCCGTGCGACGCCGTCGTCCTCACCCCCGACCTGCCCGTCGCCCACCGGCTGCTGGGCCGCCGCCCGCGCCGCCCGGTCCCGTTGCGGCACGCCCCCTCCGCGGTCGTCCTGCACGCGGGCACCACCCGCACCTGGCCGCACCTCGCCCACCACACGCTCTCCTTCGGAACCGCCTGGCACCGCACGTTCGAGGAACTGACCAGGACAGGCACCCTGATGACCGACCCCTCCCTGCTGATCACCCGCCCGACCGCGAGCGACCCCGCCCTGGCCCCCGAGGGCCGCCACCTGCACTACGTCCTCGCGCCCTGCCCCAACACCGACACCGGCCCGGACGCCCGCGCCTGGGCCGACCTCGCCCCCCGCTACCGCGACCGGCTGCTCGCCACCCTCGAAGGCCGGGGACTGGCCGGGCTCGCCGCCGCCATCGAGGAGGAATGCCTGGTGACCCCCGCCGACTGGACCGCCCAGGGCCACGCCGCCGGCACCCCCTTCTCCGTCGCCCACACCTTCGCCCAGACCGGGCCCTTCCGCCCCCGCAACCTGGTGCGCGGCACCGACAACGCGGTCCTCGCGGGCTGCGGGACCACCCCCGGGGTCGGGGTGCCGACCGTGCTGATCTCCGGGAAGCTGGCAGCCGCCCGCATCACCGGAACACCCGGGCGCCGCACGGCGGCGAAGGGCGGGCGGCGATGACCCGCCGCGAACTGGACGCCGCGGGCGTCACCGACCCTGCCCTGCGCGCCGCCTACACCCGCTGCCGGCACCTCAACGCCCGCCACGGCCGCACCTACTTCCTGGCCACCCGCCTGCTGCCCGCCGACCGCAGACCCGCCGTGCACGCCCTGTACGGGTTCGCCCGGTGGGCGGACGACATCGTCGACGACATGGGGGCCGGGGCGACGACCGCCGAGCGCGCCGCCGCCCTCGCCCGGCTGGAGGAGCAGTTGGGGCGGGCGCTGACCGGCACCCGCCCCACCGGCGAACCAGTGGTGCTCGCCCTGGCCGACACCGCGGCCCGGTACGCCATCGACCCGGCGCACTTCACGGACTTCATCGCCTCGATGCGCAGCGACCTCACGGTCACCGACTACGCCACCTACGCGGACCTGCGGGCCTACATGCACGGCTCGGCCGCCGTCATCGGCCTACAGATGCTGCCCGTCCTCGGCACCGTGACCGCCCGAGACCGGGCCGCTCCGCACGCCGCCGCGCTCGGCGTCGCCTTTCAGCTGACCAACTTCCTGCGGGACGTCGGCGAGGACCTGGACCGGGGCCGGATCTACCTCCCGGCGGACCTGCTGGCCGCGCACGACGTCCAGCGGGACCTGCTGCTGTGGAGCAGGCGGACCGGCCGCCCCGACCGGCGCGTCACCGCCGCAC
Organism: Streptomyces mutabilis; assembly: GCF_014649815.1. Taxonomy (GTDB): domain Bacteria; phylum Actinomycetota; class Actinomycetes; order Streptomycetales; family Streptomycetaceae; genus Streptomyces; species Streptomyces mutabilis. Next base: position 58,911 of record NZ_BMTT01000005.1, read on the forward strand.
TGCGGGCCGCCGAGGACCTCACCCGCGCCGTGTACCGCGAGGCCGCCCCCGGACTCGCCATGCTGGACCCGGTGGCCCGGCCCTGCATCCGCACCGCGTACGTGCTCTACCGCGGCATCCTCGACTCGATCGCGGAGAGCGGGTACGCGGTACTGCACCGGCGCGCGGTGGTGCCCCGCCGCCGGCGCGCCGTCGTCGCCGCCGACGGGCTCGCCCGGGTACTGGCCGCCCGGTGGGGAGCCGCCGCGCACGGGGCGGCACCGGTGCCGCCCCGGCACGACGCCCACTGCGTGAAGGAGAGCGGATGAGGCAGAACCATGGCCCCCGACGGGGCCGCTACCCCCTGCGGCTGCGCCGACGCCCCGTCCCCTGGCGGCACCAGCGCCCGACCTGGCGTGAGGCCCGCCCCGCGCTCATCGCCGGAGCCCTCAAACGCGCCCTGGCCCGCCCCTCGGGCAACTGGTACGTCCTGGGCGCCAGCACCGGCGTACGGGCCGACCGGCCGCTGTCGGGCACGGTCGCCGGCGTCGAGGTCGTCGTCTGGCGGGACGCGAACGGTCGTCCGGTGGGCGGCCCCGGTGTCTGCCCCCACCTCGGCGCCCCGCTGGCCGACAGTCCGGTGCGGTGCGGCACGCTCGTGTGCCACTGGCACGGACTGGCCCTGGACGGTACCCCGTTCGCCGGCTGGGAGCCCCTGCCGGTCCACGACGACGGCGTACTGGTGTGGGTACGGCTGGACGCCGTGGGCACGGAAACCCCGACGCCCGCTCCCGTCGTGCCCGGTCGACCGGCGCGGGCGACGGCCCTGACGTCCGTGTGGCGAGGGGTCGGCGTCTGCGACCCCGAGGACGTCGTGGCCAACCGGCTCGACCCGTGGCACGGTGCCTGGTTCCACCCGTACTCCTTCGTGGACCTCACCGTCGTCGAGGCGCCCGGCGAGGGGCCGGACGCCGGCGAGCACGACGACCGCTTCGTCGTGGACGTGTCCTTCCGGCTCGCCGGACGGCTCGTCGTGCCCGTACGCGCCGAGTTCACCGCGCCCGGGCCCCGCACCGTCGTCATGCGCATCACCGACGGCGAGGGCACCGGGTCCGTGGTGGAGAGCCACGCCACGCCACTCGGCGCGGACGGGCACGGCCGGTCGCGCACCGCGGTCACCGAGGCGGTGCTGGCCACCTCGGACCGGCCGGGCTTCCGCGTGGCCCGCCGCCTGGCGCCGGCCCTGCGTCCCCTGTTGCGCGCCGCCGCCGGCCGTCTGTGGCGCGACGATCTCGCCTACGCCGAACGCCGCAGGCACCTGCGCGACACGGGCCGGTTCCCCGGCTGACGGGGAAGGAGGACAGCATGCAGACCTTCCTGCCCCACCCCGGATTCCGGGAGTCGGCACTCACCCTGGACCGCCGCCGACTGGGCAAGCAGCGGGTCGAGGCGCTGCAGGTGCTGCGCGGCCTGATCGTGCCCGGGTACGGCTGGCGCCGGCACCCGGCGGTGCGGATGTGGACGGGCTACGAGGAGGCACTCGTCCGGTACGGACTGGAGATCTGCCGGGTCTGGCGGGAGCAGGGGCACCAGGACAGCTGCGCCGCCTCACTCGTCGCCGGGCTCGCCGCGTGCCGTCCGGGCGAGCCGGTGCGCGGCCAAGGGGAGCTGGCGGACGCCGGGGAGCTGCCGCCCTGGCTCGGTGACGAGGCCTTCCACCGCAGCCACCGATCCGCGCTGGTGCGCAAGGACCCCGAGGCGTATGCCGGGCTGTTCCCCGGTGTCCCCGACGACCTGCCCTACGTGTGGCCGGCCTCGGACCGGGAGGGCGGGGAGGGGGCGGGGAACGTCGTGTGAGGGCCGGCCGGGCCGATTGGTCCCCGATGGCACTCGTGCGGTGGACCCCGTGACGGACCGCCGTGCTTCCTAACGTCGTGGCCATGAACGCCACGACCACGCGCGGGGCCCTGCTCGCCGCGTTCGCCTGTGTCCTCGTCGGAGGCTCCTTCACCGCCAACAGCCTGCTGGGCGACTACCCGTACGCGGGCGGCCAGTTCCTGCGCTACGCACTGGCCTTCCTGCTGCTCGTCCCTTTCGCCGGTCCCGGTGCGACGGACCGGCTGCGATCGCTCGGGGCGGGCAGGTGGCTGCGGCTCGCACTGCTCGCGGCCGTCGGCATGGTCGGCTTCAACCTGGCCGTCCTCGCCGCCGAACGCACCGCGGAACCGGCGGTCCCCGGTGTCTTCGTGGGCTGCGCCCCGGTGGTGGTCGCCGTGCTCGTCCCGCTGTCGGACGGCCGACGGCCGCAACGCGTCGTGCTGTACGCGGCGCTCTTCGTGGCCGTGGGCGCCTTCACCGTCCAGGGCTGGGGGCGCACCGACGGCGCGGGCATCGCCTTTTCCGTGTGCGCGTTGATCGGCGAGGTCGGTTTCGCCGTCCTCGCCGTGCCCGTACTGCGGCCCCTGGGACCCCGGCTGCTGTCCACCGTGGTGTGCGGTGTCGCGGCGGCCGAGTCGGCACTGGCCGGAGCACTGGTCGACGGCTCGGGCTGGTTGCGGCGGCCGGACGCGGTCGAGGCCGGGGCCCTGCTGTGGCAGGCGGTGGTGGTCACCGTCGTCGGGTTCGTGTGCTGGTACATGGGCATGCAGCGGATCGGGGCCGAGCGCGCCACCCTCTTCTCCGGCCTGATACCGGTCGCGGCCGCCTGCACCGCCCCGCTCGTCGGCACCGGCTCCTACGGCGCCGCGCAGGCCGTGGGCAGCGCCTTGGTCTGCGCCGGGGTCGTGGTGGGGTCGGGCGCCTCGCCCCGCTTCAGGGGCCGGGTGCCACGAGGCGTCAGCGGGTCTCGGGACGCTTCTTGGAGAAGCTGTAGAGGTTCATCGAGGTGGTGATGAGCTCCCGCCGCTGCTGGCGGTAGCCGACCATGGGCTGCGAGCCGCGCAGCGGCACCCGGGCGCTGTCCGGCAGGAACCGCACGTTCACCAGGCCGATGACACCCGCCACCATCAGGTAGTAGGCGGGCCTCGGTGAACAGCGGTGTGGCGCCGCCGAAGGCCGCGACGGCGAAGTAGGAGCCGATGCCCATGGCCGCGTAGCGCACGGCGGTGGGGAAGAGCACGGGCAGGGTGGCGGCGCTCGGCGCGGCGAAGCAGGCCAGCAGGGTGCACAGGAGCAGGACCCCGGCGACCGGCTGCCAGGTGCCGCCGGCCTTGAGGAGCAGGAAGGCCGGTACGGCGAGGACGACCATCGCGGCGGCCCCGCCGGCGTGGAGCGGGCGGTGGCCGACATGGTCGCTGAGCCTGCCGAGGAAGGTGATCAGCAGCACGATCCACACCACGCCGACCAGCACCAGCACGTCGGCGAAGCCGCTGGAGCGGTTCAGGGTCTCCGTCCGGTTCGTGCAGGTAGCCGGTGACCATGCGGTTGGTGACGTTGTACAGCAGCACCGGGCCCATGCAGATGAGCAGCGGGCGCCAGTGCTCCTTGAGGATCGTCTTGAACTCGCTGCCCGCGGACTCCTGCGCTAGGCCCTTCTCGTGCTCGTCGAGTCGCAGCTGGAAGGCGGGGAACTCCTCCGGGTTGAGTTCACACCGGCGGGGTCGGAGCCTGGGCCCCCGGTCCCGGGCGTTTGTGCGGGACGCTCCCCCCCCGCACACCGGCCGCGACTCCTCAGGGCTGGGCGGGCATGCTCCAGCAGTTGGAGCGGGCCGGCTCGCCGGAGAGCCGGTCGGTGAGCCAGGAGATGGCCTTGCCCTGGTCGGCGAGGAGCGGGGCGAAGTGGTTGAGCAGGCCGCTGCCGACGCCCGGCAGCAGGACGGGGTCGTAGGTGACCTTCGCGCCCTTGCGACACCAGTCGACGGCCAGTTGCCGGGACTGGTCGTGGGGGACCAGGTCGTCGCTGACACCCGTGGCCACCCGGACCGGGCTGTCCGGCTTCAGCGTGCCGATCCGCTGTTCGGCGAGGAAGTTCTGCAACGCGGGCTCGGCCCGGATGACGTCGCCGAGCGACTGACCGGTCTTCGTCCAGACGGTGCTGCTGTCGCCTCCGTAGGCGAAGAGCGCGTCGCCGACGCACATCGTCGACAGGTCCCTGAGCGCTGCCTCACCGGCCGGGTTGATGTACCGGTCGGCGATCGGCCGGAGCGCGGGCTCGCTCTGCAGGAAGCCGTTGAGCGACCAGCCCAGGGCGCCGGCGAGGTCGCCGCCGTCGATGGCCTCGGTGACCTCGACCAGATCGGCGGGCGGAGCACCGGCGTAGGTGCCCGCCAGGGGCACGTCCGGGGCGTAGGACGGCTGGAGCTCGGCCGCGGCGGCCGCCGCCCCGCCGCCCTGGCTGTACCCGAACAGCCCGACCCGGGAGGCGGAGGTGACCGACGCCGAGTCGAGCGAGCGGGCGGCGCGTACGGCGTCGAGGACGGCGTGGGCGCCGTCGACACGGTTGACGTAAGTGTGCAGCCGGTCGGTGGCGCCGAGGCCGACGTAGTCGGTGACGACGACGGCGACACCGCGCAGCAGCAGCCGGTACACCGACAGGTCCTCGTAACCCACCGAGACCGTCTCACCGTTGAACCGCAACGGCTGCTCCAGGGCCATCGAGGCGGCGCACTGGTCGCCCTGGCCCATGGTGCCGGGGGCGACGGCGACCATCGGCCTGGGGCCGTCGCCGCGCCACTCGGCGGACGGTTCTATGTAGGCGCCGGTCACGGCGACCGGTTCGCCGTTCGCGTCGGTGGACTTGTACATCAGCCGGGTCGCCCGGCCCGGGAGCGGGCCGCCGAGGCTGGGCAGGCTCAGGGCCAGGCGCAGCGGCTCGCTCCGGATCAGCGCGCCGTCGGCCTCGGGCAGGGTGGCCGGCGGGGTGTAGAAGGCGGGGATCTCGATGCCGCGGGAGACCTCCGTGGCGGTGGCCGGACCGGCTGACCTTCCGTCGTCGGCGGCGGCCGGGACGGCCTGTGCGCCGAGGGCGAGTGCGACGGCGATCGCCGCGGCGAGCGTGCGTGGACGTGGGGGCATGGCGAACCTCCTGGGGAAGGGCCGGAACCGGTCGTCCGCGGTCCGCTGGGAGAGGGCCGTGGCCGCGCTGCTCGGGGACCGTAACCGGAGAGGGGTTACCGTGGGTAGCGCCATGCTCATTACGGTTCAGTAACTTGACGTACTGTCCAACAGCGCTCGGCTACCGGCGGCTGCGCACCAGCAGGTACAGGAAGTACGGTGTGCCGATGACCGCCGTCATGAGCCCCGCGCCGAGCTGGGCCGGCGCGATCACCGTGCGGCCGATCAGGTCGGCCGCGCACACCAGCGTCGCGCCGAGGAGGAGCGCGACCGGCACCACCCGCACGTGCCGACGGCCCACGAGAGCGCGGGCAGCGTGCGGGGCGACGAGCCCGACGAACCCGATGGTGCCCGCGCACGCCACGGCCGTCGAGCTCAGTACGACGCTCAGCACCAGGAACCCGAGGCGCCCCGGCGCCAGCCGCAGGCCGAGCAGCCGCGGGGTGTCCTCGTCCAGCGAGACCAGGTCCAGCTCGGTGCGCCGGGCGACCGCTACACCGATGCCGACGGCCAGCGCCAGCGCGACCGGCACCACGTCCGGCATGGTCCGTCCGTAGGTCGAACCCGACAGCCAGGTCAGGGCCTTGGTGGCGTTGAACGGATCGGTGACCACGATCAGCAGGCTGATCAGCGCCGCCGACCCGGAGGCCACGCCGATGCCGACGAGGACCAGCCGGTTCTGCTGGAAGCCGCCCCGGGCGGCGAGCCCGAAGACCACGACCGCGGTGATCGCCGACCCGGCGAACGCCGCACCGGCGACGCCCCAGGTACCGGCGACGGGCGCGGTGGTCACCAGGATCACGGCACCCAGCGCGCCACCGCCGGTGACGCCCAGGACGCTCGGTTCCGCGAGCGGGTTGCGGGTCACGGCCTGCACCAGCGTGCCGGCCAGGGCGAGCGCCGCACCCGCGCCGAGCGCGGCGAGCACCCGCGGCACCCGCGTGTCCAGGACGAAGGACACGGTCCGCCCGGCCCGCCCCTGCGCCCAGTTGACCACGTCACCGAGCAGCAGCTTGCTGTCGCCCACCAGCACGGCGGCGATCACCAGACCGACCAGGACGACGACCAGCACGGCCACGGTGACCAGGAAGACCGCACGGCTCGGGGTGCGCAGCCGGTCGGGAGCCCCGGCCCCGGCGGTGTCCCGCAGCCGCAGCGCCATCACGACCAGGAACACGGCACCGACCAGGCTGGTCACGACGCCCGTGGGGACGGCAACCGAGAGGTCGTCGGCGACGAGCGTCCGCAGCAGCACGTCCGAGCCGAGGACCAGGGCCGCGCCGGTCAGCGCCGCCGCGGGCAGGACGGCACTGGAACGCGCGTAGCCGCGGAAACGCCGCGCAAGCGGGCGGACCAGGGCGGGGGCGCACAGGCCGACGAAGCCGATCGGCCCGGCGAGCGTGACCGCGGCGGCCGACAGCAGCGCCGCCAGGACGACGACCGTGACCCGGGTGGCCCGGACCGGGACGCCCAGCCCGCGTGCGGCGTCGTCGCCGAGGGCGAGCGCGTCCACCCGGCGGGCCGTCAGCAGCAGCCCGACGAGCCCGACGATCGCGATGGGCAGCATCTGCAGGACGCCGTCGAAGCCGTTCTGGCCGATGCTGCCCTGGTTCCACTGGTAGAGGCCCTCGGTCTGCTCGGGGAAGAGCAGCAGCAGGCCCTCGGTCATGGAGTGCAGGCCCAGCATCAGCGCCGTGCCCGCGAGCACCAGCCGGACGGTGCCCGTGCCGAGCCCGGACAGACCGAGCACGACGGCCGCGGCCGCCAGGCCGCCGAGGAAGGCGACGCCTGAGGAGGCGACCATCGGCAGGGAGAGGCCGGTGGCGCCGACCAGCCCGAGCGCCAGGTAGGAACCCGCGTTCACGGCCAGGGTGTCGGGTGAGGCCAGCACGTTGCGGCTGACCGCCTGGAGCACGGCGCCGGCCATGCCGAGCACGGCGCCGACCAGCAGGCCCGCGGTCATCCGGGGGAGGCGGGAGGCGACGACGACGGAGGAGTCGCCCGCGTGGGCCCGCCCGGTGAGGGCCCGCCACACCTCGGAGGGGCCGACGGCGGCGGTGCCCTGGGTGACGTCGACGACGGCGAGGACGGCGACGAGCAGGACGAGTCCGGCCGTCACCGCGGCCGCACCCGACCGGGGCGTGGGAGCCGTCGAGGGACGGGCAGCGGGTTCGGTTGCGGTGACGGCCATGACCTCGCTACTTCGTCAGTGCGCCGACGACGGAGTCGATGTACGCCTCCATCGATCCGGGGCCACCGAACATCCAGATCCCGTCGTCGAGCCGGTGGACGTCGCCGGCTACGACGAACGGCAGGGACTTCCACACCGAGTTCTTGGTGAGGGCACCGGTGAACGGGGTGCTGTTCTTGTCCTCGTCGTTGGCGATGTAGGCGAACTGGACGTCCTTCGGCAGGGCGGTCAGGCCCTCGACGTCGGTGGCGCCGAGACCGTAGGCCTCGTCGCCCTTCACCTTCCAGGCGTTTGCCAGGCCGATCGCCTCGTTGACCTCACCGAGGAGCGAGGTGGCGGTGTAGGGACGGATCGAGACCTGGTTGGAGGTCACGTAGCCGTCGGCGAAGGCGATCTCCTCGCCGGTTATCCCGGCGTCGGCCAGGGCCTTCTTGCCCTCGGCGACCTTCGCCTCGAAGCCCTCGCGGACGGCCTCGGCCTTGTCCTCGGTACCGGTGGCCTTGGCGATGAGGTCGACGTTCTTCAGCATCTGGCCGATCTGGTCGGCGTCGTCCGTGGACTTCACCTCCAGCACCGGGGCGACCTCGCGCATCTGCTTCACGGCCGCCGGCGGCAGGTCCGTGGTGGCGACGATGAGGTCGGGGGCGAGGGAGGCGACGGTGTCCATGCTCGGCTCGCCGCGGGTGCCGATGTCCTTGGGGTCACCCGTCAGCGGAAATGCTTTGTTCCACGTCCTGTAGCCCTTGACGTCCGCGACACCCGCCGGCTGGATACCGAGGGCGAGGAGGCTCTCCACCACGTTCCACTCGGTGGCGACGACCTTGGTGGCCGGGCCGTCGAGCTTCACCTCGGCGCCCTTGCCGTCCTTGAGCGTGATGGCCTCGGAGGCCTTCTTCTCGGACTTGTCGGCGGCGGGTTCGGTGGTGCCGCAGGCGGCAAGGGTGAGCGCCGCGGCGGTGGCGGCGGCCGCGGTGAGCAGGAGGCGTCTCATGAGGTGGTGCCGAGCCTTTCGGTTCGTATGTGGTGGCGGCCGATCGGGCGGGTGCGCAGCCGGCCGGTGAGGGGGTCGGTGTCGACGTCGATCCGGATGCCGTAGACGGCACTCAGGCGTTCCGGCGTCAGTACGTCCTCGGGCAGCCCGTCGGCGACGATCCGGCCCGCTTCGAGAAGCGTGATCCGGTCGGCGACGGCCGCCGCCTGGTCGAGGTCGTGCAGGACGACGCCGACGGCGATGCCGTGGTCGTCGGCCAGGTCACGGATGAGGTCGAGCAGTTCCACCTGGTAGCGCAGGTCGAGATAGGTGGTGGGTTCGTCCAGGAGCAGTACGCCGGTCTCCTGGGCGAGGCAGCTCGCCAGCCAGACCCGCTGCAACTGCCCGCCCGACAGGTGATCGGCGCCGCGGTCGGCCAGGGCGTCGACGCCGGTGAGCGCGAGCGCCCGGTCCACGGCGGCCGGGCCCTCCGGATCGGGGCGGCCCCAGCGTCCCCGGTACGGGTACCGGCCGAAGTCGACGACGTCCCGCACGGTCAGCCCGCCCGGCGTCGGGCGACCCTGCGTCAGCAGGGCGACGTACCGCGAGAACTCACGGGACGTCAGGGCGAGGCCGTCCGTGTCGCCGTCGATGCTGAGCGTGGCACTGCGGGCCCGCTGCAACCGGGCGACGGTCCGCAGCAGCGTCGACTTCCCGCTGCCGTTGGGACCCACCAGGACGGTCACTTCACCGGGCCTGAGCCTGACGGCCGCGCCGTGCACGACATCGACACCGTCGTAGGCCACGGTCACGTCCGTGGCCGACAGTTCGTGTCCGCGCAGGCGTGGGCTGTCGGTTGTGTCTTCACCGGATCTCACGTGGCGAAGGTTAGCCTAACCTAAGAAGCGCTGATAGAGGCGGGGGTCACACGGCGCAGGAGCCGAACGCGCCCGCCTCTTGCCCCGTGCTCGACTGCGGTCTCAACTCGCCTGCCACGAATTGGGCTTCCACAGGCCCGCCCGGTTCAGGGACTGCGGGCAGTGGAGATAGATCTCGTCGATCTTCAGGAGGAGCGCCAGATCCGGACGCAGACCGTCTCGCGTCATCGCGTCGAAGAAGGGCGCGTCGGTGAGGACGCGGGCCCGGCCGTTGACCCGCAGTACCTGCTTGCCGCCGGGGACCAGGTAGAGCAGCCCGGCGTGCGGGTTGTCGAGGATGTTGTGGAAGCTGTCCCCCCGCCGGTTCCCCGGCCGGTCCGGCACGACGACGGTGGCGGGGTCGAGCACGTGGGTGAAGCCGGGGGCGTCGCCGCGCGGTGAGACGTCGCAGTTGCCCCGGGCGTCGGAGGTGGCCAGCAGGCAGAAGGGGGAGCGGGCCAGGATGCTGAGGTCGTCGTCGGTGAGCCGCTCGTGCACCTTGTCGATGACGACGGGCCAGGGCTCGCCGAGCCGTTCGCGCAGCTCGGCGTGGGAGCCGAGTTCCGACCAGCCCTCTTCACCGGTGGTGTCCGGCCGGCCCCCGGCCGTGTCGATGGTGTGTGGCAAGGCCGGCTCCCGGGTCCGTGCGGGCCGGAAGGGTGTGCTGCTCCCGGCGGGTAGTTGCACGCGCAACATTATCGGGTACTGGCTTCACCTCCGAGGGCACCGTCAGAAGGCGTACCGGATGCGCAGCCAGGGCGCGTGCGCTGCCACCAGCGCCCGGACCCGCGCCACCGCGTCGGCCTTGACGCCGACCCGGTAGCGCACGTTCAGCGCGCCGTTCTCGGAGCGCTTGGCCTGCTGGAGGTCCGGCCGCCACAGGACTTCCTCGGCGCGCGGATGCCAGCCCAGGTTGACCTCGTGCAGCTCCCGGTTGTGCGTCAGCATGATCACCTCGGCGGCGGCCTGCCGCTTGACCCGGTCCGGCAGCACGTCGTCGAGGTGCCGGAGCAGTTCCGTCCAGGCCTCCTCCCAGCCCGGCCGCACGACCACGGGGGAGAGGTTGAAGTGCACCTCGTACCCGGCGTCCAGGAAGTCGGCCGCCGCGGCGATGCGCTCGGCGACCGGCGAGGTGCGCACGTCCAGCAGCCGGGAGTCGTCCGGCGGCATCAGCGAGAAGCGGACGCGGGTGCGGCCGCGAGGATCGAGGGCGAGCAGGTCGGGATTGACGAACTTGGTGGCGAAGGACGCCTTGGCCGTCGGCCACTGCCGGAAGGCGTGCACCAGGTCGGCGGTGTTGTCGCAGATCAGGGCGTCCACCGAGCAGTCGCCGTTCTCGCCGACGTCGTACACCCAGGCCTCGGGGTCGCACTGGTTCGGCTCCGGCTTGGGGCCCTGCCGGGCGATGTGCCGTCCGAGGTGGGCGATGATCCGGTCGATGTTGGTGAAGACGGTGACGGGGTTGGCGTACCCCTTGCGCCGGGGTACGTAGCAGTAGGCGCAGGCCATCGCGCACCCGTTGGAGGCGCCCGGTGCGATCCAGTCCGCCGACCGGCCGTTGGGACGGGTGGTCAGCGTCTTCTTCTCGCCCAGCACCAGCGTCTCACCCTTGATCCGCACCCAGCGCTCCACATTGCCCTCGTTGCCGTGCAGGCCGGGGATGCGCCAGTGGGAGTCCACCTCGACGACACGGGCGTCGGGGAACCGGGCGAGGACCTGCCGGCCGCGCGCGGACGCGGCCGCCGCCGGTTCGGCGTGAATCTCCCGGACGGGCAGCAGGCGGCGCGCAGCGGGGGAGTCCCGGAAGAGCGGCCCGGCGGGCGGGGCCGCCGACGGGCCGGGCGTCAGGGCGTCGAGGCCGAACAGGGTGCCGGAGCCGTCGTCCGGTGCGGTGGACGGGTCGCGCATGAGGGCTCCCGGGCGAGGGGACGGGCAGGGACCGGGCGGCGGTGCCGCGGTCCTCGTCCTTCCACTGTACGGAGCGCGCGCCCTTTCGGCCGTGTCACGGCTCCCGTCGGGGGCATACGCGAGGCACGGCACCGCCCCGGTGCCCCCGATCGAAGGGATGTACACCGTGCTCGCCATCATCGCGGCGGTTCTGTTCCTCCTCGCCTGGCTGATCAACGCGGCGGAGATCTCGACCAACGACATCTTCACCTCTACCAACGTCATGCTCATCGGCCTCGCCCTGCTGGCCCTGCACGTCGCCGGCATCGGCAGTGGCTGGGCGGCGCGCGGCCGTCGCCGCTGAGCCCCCGCCCCCCCGCCCCCTCGCCCCCGTCAGGGGATGCGCGCCACGCCCGCGTAGATGCCGCTCTCCTCCGGCGCGGGCGGCTCCTGGCCCTCGCCGTACCACTCGGTGGCCGTGACCAGGCCCGGCGGCAGCAGTTCCAGCCCGTCGAAGAAGCGGGCCACCTCCGCCCGCGTACGGAAGCCGAGCCGGATGCCGCCCTTGGCGTACTGGGCGATCACCAGCTCCGCCAGCTCGGGGAAGAGGTCGATCGCGGCGTGCGAGAGGACCAGGTGACTGCCCGAGGGCAGGGTCTCGACCATTTCGCGCACGATGCCGTGGGCGTCCTGCTCGTCCGGGACGAAGTGCATCAGGGCGATCAGCGACAACGCCACCGGCCGGTCGAAGTCCAGGATCTCGCGGGCGTGCCGCACGATCTCGTCCGGCTCGCGCACATCGGCCTGGATGTAGTCCGTGGCCCCCTCGGGACTGCTGACCAGCAGCGCCTCCGCGTGCCTCAGGACGATCGGGTCGTTGTCCGCGTAGACGACCCTGGCCGCCGGCACCGTCCGCTGGACGATCTGGTGGAGGTTGGGCTCGGTGGGGATGCCCGTGCCGATGTCCAGGAACTGGTCGACGCCCCGGGCGGCGAGGTGCGCCACCGCGCGGTTCATGAACGCGCGGTTCTGGCGTGCCGCGTCCCGCGCCTCGGGAGGCAGCGTCTCGCCCACCGCCTCGTCGACCGGGTAGTTGTCCTTGCCGCCCAGCAGCCAGTCGTAGACCCGCGCCGGGTGGGCCCGGCCGGTGTCGATCCGAGGGAGCTGGGGATGGTCCGTCGTCATGGCAGGCTCCGTGGTCCGGGAGGTGACGCTCGCCGCGATTTCGATCATCGTACTGCTCTGTGCGGAGGCGCCATGTGCCCCGACGACAGCGGAAGTTGAGGATCCCTCCCGGGTCAGGCGGCGCCCCGGCGAACGGTGCGCGGTGGACGGTACGACCACTCCCGGTCGGCGTCGGTGATCTCGCGGATCATTCGTGCCGGGGACCCAGCGACCACCACCATGGGCGGCACGTGCGCCGTGACGACGCTGCCCGCGCCGATCACCGAGCCCCGGCCGATGGTGATCCCGGGCATGATCTGGGCGCCCGACCCGACCCACACGTCGTCCTCGATGCGCACCGGCGCCGAGAACTGCGTGCCGTCCCGGCGCAGGTCCGGGTGGACGGGATGCCCGGTGGTGCTGACGGTCACGTGCGGGGCGAACATCACCCGGTCCCCGACGAAGACCTCGACGTCGTCGACGAGCGTGAGCCCGAAGTTGGCGTACACGTCGTCGCCCAGGTGCACCCGGTTGCCGTACGCCACGTGCAGCGGCGGCTCGATCCACACGCCCGTGCCGAGGGAGGCGAACAGTTCCTTCAACAGCGCCCGGCGGCCCTCCTCGTCGCGGGCGCCGGTGCGGTTGTAGGCGTCGGCCAGCTCCTTGCCCCGCGTCCGCTCCTCCGCCAGGCCCTCCAGACCGGGCGCGCCGTCCGCGTACAGCTCGTGCGCCGCCATCCTGCGGCGTACGTCGAGTTCGCGGGGATCGGTGGTCATGCCGTCTCCTTCTGTTCGTACGGGGGCCGGGGCCCCGTCCGCACTCCCGGTGGCCGTGCGTACGGGGCCCTACCGGCGGCAGGGATCAGCCGGCGGACACGTCGGTCACCGACCAGCGCTGGTTCGCGCCGGAGTTCGGTGGCCAGGTGGTGACGGCCGCCCCCTCGTGCGTCGCCTGGCCGCCGACTTCGAGCAGGCGGCCGGTGGCGGCGTTGACCAGGGTCCAGGTGCCGTCACCGGTGGTCGACATGATCCACTCGGTGGCCCTGTCACGCCTGCCGGTGTCGGGTTCGGCGACCGGGACGTCGTTCCGCACGGCCAGCCGTGTGCCGTCCTGCGGGTTCGTGAAGACGTAGCGGTCGCGGACGCCGGCGTCGTGACGCACCGCGCTCAGCCGCCACTGCCGGGCGCTCGTGCCGTCTCCCGCGCCGAGGACCAGGCTCCTGCCGTCGTCCGCCACGGTGACGGCCTTGCCGCTCTGCACGCCGGTCAGCGTGTAGCTGTGGCCCTTGCGGAGCAGGTGGGCGTCCTTGGCGACGCCCGAGACGCCCTTGATCTCGAAGGAGGTCACGGACTGTGCGGGCACGGTGAAGGTGGCCGCGCGGTCGCTCACCCTGATCGGGGACCGCTTCTCCAGCTTGCCGTCCGCGCTGGTCACGACCGGGGTGACGGTGGCCCTGCGGCTGACGTCGCGGAACTTCGACAGGTCGATGGTGACCGTGCGGGCCTCGGTGGCGCGGTTGACGTGGACGAGTGAGGCGCCCTTGCCGTCGCGGGTGACGGCGGCGGCGCTGGAGGTGTCGTCGGTTTTGATCAGCCGGTCGCCGGGCTTGATGAAGTGGGTGAAGTTGCGGGCGGTGTCGAACTTGGTGTTGGTCCGGATCGGGCAGGTCTCGAGTGTGTCCTCGGCGGTGCAGTCGAACGGGATCTGTATGCTGCCCCAGTTGCCGCCCTTGTCGGACTCGCCGCCGGGCTTCATGTTGTCGTAGTCCTCGACGGGCTGCCAGAACACCCAGGCACGGGGCTCCAGTTCGCGCAGGTCGTCGACGATGTGCTGGGCGAGGCCGAGGCCGGGCCGCATGTCCTCGAAGTCCTGGCCGTCGCCCCAGTCGCCGCCGACCTCGCTCATCCACAGCGGCTTGTCCGCCGCCTTGGCGAGGTCCCGCACGGTGGTGCGCTGTCCGGTGCCGTAGGTGTGGACGTTCATCTGGTCGACGAGGGCGCGGTCGGCGGAGGAGTAGGCGCTCCAGTTCCGCGCGAAGGTACCGGGGTTGGTCTCGTCCATCGCCGAGATGTCGGCTTCGACCTTCGCCGTCTTCAGCGCGGGGGCGAGGGCCTGGAGGACCCGGCGCTGGAGCTCGGGACCCATGTGGGCCCCCTCCTGCCGGCCGCCGACGGGTTCGCCGTCCGCGCCCAGCCGCGTTCCCCAGTAGGGCGTGTTTGGCTCGTTGAACGGGTCGACGGTGTCGACCTCGATGCCCTCGGCCTGCTCCAGCCGTTTCGTCGCACCCGCCAGATAGGCGGCGAAGTCGTCGACCGACTCGGTCTTCAGCTGGTCGGCGGAGGAGTCGAAACCGCCGGAGACGTAACCGCTGACGGTCATGAACCAGGGCGGGGAGTTGCTGAACGTCTCCCAGTGGTCGATGTCGTCCTTGATCCGCTCCACCCACCAGCGCTGGGGGGCGTCGGCGTCCTCGTTCCAGTCGGCCGGGTCGTCGGCGCTCCACCAGTCGGTGTCCTCGCGGGTGGTGTCGGCGGGGGCCTTCCACCAGCCCTCGACGGCGCCCCCGGCGCGCAGGTAGTCCTCGACGTCCGGCGCGTTGCCGCCGCCGATGTTGTAGCGGGCGATGTTCAGACCCAGACCCTCGTCGTCGAAGAGGAGCCGGGCCAGCCGCTCGCGGATCTCGGGCGGGTAGTCACCGGTGGCGTTGGCGAACCAGACCAGGCTGGTGCCCCACCCCTCGAACTCCTCCTGCTGGTAAGACGGGTCCGGCCGCACGGTGACGGAGGCGGCGGCGGAGGCGGTGGCGGAGACCGGTCCGGCCTGGGCGGGTACGCCGATCAGGCCGGCGCCCGTGGCCAGTGCGGTCAGGACGGCGCCCGTGAGGAGGCGTCTGCTGCGGGTACGGCGTGCCATCGTGTGCTCCCAACTGGAGGGTGTGGACGCTGCGGTGGCCCCTGCCGCCCGGCTCGGGGCAGCGGGGACGGCCCCGGAGCGGACGCGTGCCGCTCCGGGGAGAAGAGGGGGTGGTCGCGGGGGTGGTACGCCCTCAGTCGGTGGGCGTGCGCAGGACGGCGACGCCTCGACCCGCGAGGACCACGGCGTCCTCCTCGCCGGTGTCGCCCACCAGGACCTCTCCGGTGAGCCCCGGGACGGTCACGGTCTCGTCGGTCCGGTTGACCAGGAACAGGAACCGTCCGCCCGGGCCGCGGCGCACGGTGGCCTCGACCCGGCCGCGCGCCTCGGCGGGCAGGTCGCTCGTCACGCCGGCCGGCTCCAGCAGCCCCGGCAGCAGGGACGCGAGCCCCTCGGCGCCGAGCCGGGTGGAGACGTAGGCGGCCGATCCGCGGCCCGTCGGGCGCCGGGTGACGGCCGGACGGCCCGCGTGGACCCCGCTGCGGTAGTGGGCCAGGACCTCGGTCTCCGGCGCGGTCACGGAGATCCGGTCGGTCCACAGACCGCCGGTGCCCGCGCCGTCCAGCTCCACCGTCTCACCGGCGGCCAGCGGGCCGAACTCCTCGATGCGGATGCCGAGCAGGTCCCGCAGGGCGCCCGGGTAGCCGCCGAGCCACACGTGGTCGTTCTCGTCGACGATGCCGGAGAAGTACGTGGTGACCAGGTGCCCGCCCTGCTCCGCGTACCGGGTGAGGTCCTTGGCCAGCTCGGCCGGCACCAGGTGCAGCACGGGCGCGATCACCACCCGGTGACGGCTCAGGTCGGCACCGGTGGGGACCACGTCGGCGCGGATGCCGAGGGTGAGCAGTGCCGAGTACCAGTCCAGTGCCTCCCGGTGGTAGTCGAGCAGCGAGGTGGGGTGCGAGTCCTGCTCGCTCGCCCACCACGACTCCCAGTCGAAGAGGATGCCGACCTCGGCGGGCTCCCGCTCGGCACCGGCGACCGGCGCCAGCGTCTTCAGCGTGTCGCCCAGCGCGGTGACCGCGCGGAACAGGTCGCTGTCCGCGCCGGCGTGCGGGACCATCGCAGAGTGGTACTTCTCGGCGCCCGCCGCCGACTGACGCCACTGGAAGAAGCAGACCGCGTCGGCGCCGTGCGCTACGTGCGTCAGCGAGTCCCGGGCCAGCTCGCCCGGCTTCTTGGCGAGGTTGACGGGCTGCCAGTTCACGGCGCTGGTGGAGTGCTCCATCAGGAACCAGGGCCGGCCGCCCGCGATGCCGCTGGTGAGGTTCGCCGAGAACGACAGCTCGTCGCGGTCCCGGGGGCTCGGCACCACGTAGTGGTCGTTGGCGACGAAGTCCACCTCGGCGGCCCAGTCCGCGTAGTTCATGCCTTTGGTGCCGGGCATCACCATGAAGTTGGTGGTGACGGGGACGTCGGGCGTGAGTTCACGCAGGATCTCGCGCTCCGCGCGCAGGTGGTCCTTGAGGGCGTCCGACGAGAAGCGCTTGAAGTCGAGCTGCTGCGTCGGGTTCGGGTGGGAGGCGGCCAGCCGCGGCGGCAGGATCTGCTCCCAGTCGCTGTAGCGCTGCGACCAGAACGCCGTGCCCCAGGCGTGGTTGAGGGCGTCCAGGGTGGCGTACCGCCCGCGCAGCCAGACCCGGAAGGCGCGCGCCGCGTCGTCGGAGTAGTCGTAGACGTTGTGGCAGCCCAGTTCGTTGTTGACGTGCCAGGCGACCAGGGCCGGGTGGCCGGCGTAGCGGGTCGCCAGCTCGCGGACCAGGCGCAGGGCGTGCTCGCGGAAGACCGGTGAGGTCGGGCGCCAGTGCTGGCGGGCTCCCGGCCACAGGGTCTCCCCGCGGTCGGTGACCGGAAGGATCTCCGGGTGCGCGGCGCTCAGCCACGGCGGGGGAGAGGCGGTGGCGGTGGCCAGGTCGACGCCCACGCCGTTGTGGTGCAGCAGGTCCATGACGTCGTCGAGCCAGCCGAAGTCCCAGGCGTCCGGGCCCGGCTGGAGGCGGGCCCAGGAGAAGATGCCCACGGAGACGACGTTGACGCCGGCCTGGCGCATCAGCCGCACGTCCTCCTCCCACACCTCCCTGGGCCACTGCTCGGGGTTGTAGTCGGCGCCGAAGGCGAGACGGGGGGCGGGCGCGCCGTCCGGCCCGCGGCGAAGGCGGGACAGGAGGGTGGAGATCATGGCGGTCCTTCCGGTGTGGTGCGTGCGGTACGGGGGTGGCGGTGCGTGTCGCGCGCCGCCACCCGCGGGCCGCCGCATCGTGTGCTGCGTCAGCTGCTGCTCGGCTACTTCTCGACGGTGAAGCCCTGCTCGGTGCCGTACTTGACCGACGCCTCCTGCCAGGACCTCAGGCCCTCGCTCAACGTGGTGTCCGAGACGTAGGCCTTGCCGACGGTGTCGTTGAAGATCGAGTTGGCGTACACCTGGTAGGGCAGGTACGACCAGTCGTCGGCGACGTTCGCGGCCGACTCGGCGAAGATCTTGTTGGCCTTCTGGCCGCCGAAGTAGGGGAAAGCGGTGTCCTGGAACTCCGTGGACCGCAGGTCCGCCGTGGTCGCCGGGAAGGCGCCGTTGTCCAGGCGGGTCTGCACGCCGTCGCCGGCGTTGGCGTACTCGACGAAGGCGTACGCCAGTGCCTCGTTCCTGCCCAGCTCCGGCAGGGCCAGCGCGCTGCCGCCGTTCTCCGCGCTCGCCTGGGCTCCCGCGGTCCACTGCGGCAGCGGGGCGACACGCCAGTCACCGGCGGCGTCCTTCACGCCCGAGGCGAGGTTGGCGGGCATCCAGGCGCCGGTGACGAGCGTCGCGATGGTGCCGTCGCCGAGGCCCTTGTACCAGTCGTCGGTCCAGTTGGTGACGGGGGCGAGCAGCTTCTCGTCGATGAGCTTCTGCCAGGTGTCGGTGAACGTCTTCGCGCCCTGGTCGGAGAAGTCGACCTTCACCTTGGTGCCGTCGACCGTGTAGGGGCGCGAACCGGCCTGCCAGAGCATGCTGGTGGCGAACCCGGCGTCGCCGGCGTCGGCGGTGATGTACGCCTTCGGGTCGGCCTTGCGCAGTTCGCGGGCGGCGTCCAGGTACTCGGCCCAGGTGGTGGGAACCTCGATGTCGTACTCGTCGAATACCTTCTCGTTGTAGAACAGCGCCATCGGACCGGAGTCCATCGGCAGGGCGTAAACGCCGTCGCCGCCGGCCTTCACACCGTTCCACGGGCCGGGGGAGAACGTGCCGGAGAGCTTGTCGGCGCCGAAGCCCTTGAGGTCGGTGAGCTGCTCGGTCAGCGCGTACTGGCCCATCGCGTAGTACTCGATCTGCGCGACGTCGGGGACGCCCTTCTTCGCCGATATGGCGTTCTGCAGCGCCGTGTACTGGTCCGCGTTGGTGCCCGCGTTGACGAGGTTCACCTTCACGCCGGGGTGCTTCTTCTCGAAGTCGGCGGCGACCTGCTTCAGCGTGGGCTCCCACGCCCAGACCGTGAGGGTGCCTCCCTCCTTCAGGGCGGCCTGGATGTCCTCCTGGGAGACCGCCTTCCGGCTCGACCCCCCGTCGTCCGAACCGCAGGCGGTCGCCCCCAGGGCGAGGGCGCAGACGAGGCCGATGCCGCGCAGCAGGCGGCGCGAGTGCTTGTGCATGGGCGAGCTTCCACTTCTTCGTGGGCCGGGACCGGCACCGTTGTGGGTCGGAGGGCAGGGACGGACAGGACGGACGGGCAGGGGAGGGGGCTACTCCTTGACGCTTCCGGCGGCCAGTCCGGACTGCCAGTACCTCTGGAGCAGCAGGAAGGCGGCGATCAGCGGCAGGACGGTGATGAGCGACCCGGTGACGACCAGGTTGAAGACCGCCTCGCCGCCCGCGGTCGCGGCCTGTGCGTTCCAGCTGTTCAGGCCCAGGGTCAGCGGATACCAGTCGGGGTCCTTGAGCATGACCAGCGGCAGGAAGTAGTTGTTCCAGGTCGCGACCATGGTGAACAGCAGGACGGTCACGATGCCGGGCGCCAGTAGCGGCAGCGCGACCCGGAAGAAGGTGCGCACCTCGCCGGCGCCGTCGATGCGGGCGGCCTCCATCAGCTCGGTCGGGATGGCCTCGCTCGCGAACACCCACATCAGATACAGGCCGAACGGCGAGATCAGCGACGGGATGATCACCGCCCAAGGGGTATTGGTGAGCCCCATTTTGCTGAACATCAGGAAGGTCGGTACCGCCAGCGCCGTACCCGGCACGGCCACCGCGCCGATGACCACGGCGAAGACGGCCCGGCGACCGGGGAAGTCGAACTTGGCCAGCGCGTAACCGCCCAACACCGCGAGGAAGGTGGCCCCTCCCGCGCCCAGACCCACGTACAGCAGGGTGTTGAGCAGCCAGCGTGTGAACACGCCGTCGTCGTAGGTGAACGTCTGGCTGACGTTCTCCCACAGCGCGAAGTCGTCGTCGAACCACAGGCCGAAGGAACGGGACAGCCCGGCCTGCGTTTTGGTGGCGCTGACGGCCAGCCAGATCAGCGGCACCAGGCTGTACAGCAGCACGAGCGAGGTGAGCAGGGTCAGCAGGACGCTGCGCCGGGGCTTGTCCGCGGAGTGCCGGCGCCGGGGTGCGCGCAGCCGGGGCGGCGCGGAGCCCGGGGTGCCGGCGGGCTCGGCCGCGGAACGGTCGGTGACGGTGACGGCAGGGCTGGTCATCGCTGCTCACACTCCCTTGCGCATGCCGCGCAGCTGGACGACGTAGGCGATGACCATGGTGATCAGCCCCATGACGATGGCCACCGTCGCGGAGTGGTTGTGCTGCTGGCCGTTGAAGGAGAGCGAGTACGTGTAGAAGTTCGGCGTGTAGTCGGTCGTGATGGCGTTGGGCGCGAGCGGCTGGAGGATGTTGGGCTCGTTGAAGAGCTGGAAACTGCCGATGATCGAGAAGATCGTCGCGATCACCAGGGCGCCGCGGATGGCCGGGAGCTTGATCGCCGTGATCACGCGGATCTGGCCGGCGCCGTCGATCTGTGCCGCCTCGTACAGCGAGTGCGGGATCACGCGCAGCGCCGAGTAGAAGATCAGCATGTTGTAGCCGACGAACTCCCAGGTCACGATGTTGCCGATGGAGGCGAGCACCAGGTCGGGGGAGAGCGGGTCGGGCAGCGAGACGCCGAAGGCGCTGTTGATGTCGCCGACCAGGCCGAACCGGGTGCCGTACATGAAGCCCCACATCAGGGTGGCCACCACGGCGGGCACGGCGTACGGAAGAAAGATCGAGATGCGGAAGAAGTCCCGGCCGTACAGGCGTCCGCTGTCCAGTGCCAGGGCCACCAGCAGCGCGATGCCGAGCATGATCGGCACCTGTACGGCCAGGAAGAGCGACACCCGGCCGAGCGCGGCCCAGAACCGGTCGTCCTTCAGGGCCTGGGTGTAGTTGTCCAGGCCGACGAAGGTCGTGCCGCCGATCAACTGGTCGCGGAAGAGGCTGAGGTAGACCGAGTACGCGATCGGCGCGAGGAAGACCAGGGCGAACACGGCCACGAAGGGACCGAGGAAGCCCCACCCCGTCCAAGAGCGGCGGTCCCGCCTGGCCCGGTGCGGGGCCGGCCGCGGTGCGGCGGCGGCCGGCGGTTGCAGCGTCGACATTGTCGTTCCTCGCTCGTCCAGGTACGGGAGCATCAGTATGTTTGCGTAAACATCACGCCGCGCGAAGTGCGGTCCTGAGCGGTGGCAGGCTGTTATGTTTACGTAAACATTTGATGGCGGCATGTCTACACTGCCCCGTGGAGGACGGTCAAGGGTCCTTCGCGAACCGGGACTCGGACGGCTGCGGAGAGGTGGCGGACGCAAGTGGACACGGCTGAGGGGGTCGCGGCCCCGCCGGAAGCGGGCGTGCGGCGCCGGCGTGGCGGCCGAGTGCCCACGGCGTCCATGGCGGACGTGGCGCGGCTGGCGGGAGTCTCCTCGCAGACCGTCTCCCGCGTCTCCAACGGCTACGCGGGCGTGACCGAGGAGACCCGGCGGCAGGTGCTGGCGGCCATGAAGGAGCTGGGCTACCGGCCCAACAGCGCGGCCCGTGCGCTCAAGCGCGGCGAGTTCCGCACCATCGGCGTCATCACCTTCTCGCTGGCCACCACCGGCAACGTGCGCACGCTGGAGGCCATCGCCACGTCCGCGGCGAGCGAGGGCTACGCGGTGACCCTCCTGCCGGTCGCCGTTCCGACCCAGGACGAGGTGCGGGGCGCTTTCTCCCGGCTGGAGGAACTAGCCGTCGACGCGGTGATCGTCATCATGGAGGTCCACCTGCTGGACGCGGCGACCCTGAAACTGCCGCCCCACGTCCAGGTCGTCGTGGTCGACTCCGACGCCGGCGACCACTACACGGTCGTCGACACCGACCAGGCCGGCGGCACCCGCGCCGCCGTGCGCCATCTGCTGGACCTCGGGCACGACACGGTGTGGCACCTGGGCGGGCCCGAGGGTTCCTTCGCCGCCCAGCGCCGCGCGGACGCCTGGCGGCACACCCTCGCCGAGGCCGGCCGCAACCCGACGCCCCTCGTCCGGGGCGACTGGTCGGCGGAGTCCGGATACCGGGCGGGCCTCGAACTGGCCGCGCGCGAGCAGTGCACGGCCGTCTTCGCGGCCAACGACCAGATGGCCCTCGGCCTGATGCGCGCCCTGCACGAACGCGGGCGGCGCGTCCCCGAGGACGTCAGCGTCATCGGCTTCGACGACATCCCCGAGTCCGGCTCCTTCCTGCCGCCGCTGACCACCGTCCACCAGGACTTCGCCGAGGTCGGCCGGCTGTGTGTCGAGGCCGTGCTGCGAAAGATGCGCCAGGACGGCCCGGAGCGGGGCACGACGCTCGTGCCGACCCGGCTGGTGACCCGGGCGAGCACGGCGCCGCCGCCGCGGTAGCGGCGCGCGCTCCGAGCCGGCCCCGGCTCCCGAGCAACCCGCACCCAAGGAGGTCGCGGGGCCGGTCCAACAGCTGGGGGCGAAGCGGTCCGCCGCCTTGACGAGCCCGAGCGGGCCACGGCCACCCGGTCGAGGTCTCACGGCCGCGGTCGGGCGAACCGTAGCGCGGGCGATCCGTCGGGCAACCGGCGGGTACGCCGTGCTGGCCGCCTCCCGCAGGTCCTCGCGATCCCGGCCTCGGGCACGCGGTACCTCCGGTGCGCGCGTTCCTCCTCGGCCGTCCGGCCGCCCGTACCGTCCGGCCGCCCGTCCTCTTCCGGCTCCCGCGCCGGCCCGGGTGTGGGCCGCGGAGTGCCGGGGCGCTGGTGACAGACATGCGCGTCCCACTTCCCGGCCCAGGGTGTACGGCGCGAAAGCCCGGGCGTTCGCGGGGCTCCGTCCCCGCCGACGGCGGAACGGGCGCGCCGTCCTTCGCCCTGCGCAAACGCCAGTCGGTCGGCGGCCCGACGGGTGAGTACCGCCCGGTTTACGGGCGGCCGGGGAGGCAACTCCACAAGCCGGCCGTTGTCCCCGCACGCCCCCGGGAGAGCTCCATGACCCAAGTCGCCGACTATGTGCTCCAGCGTCTGTCCGAGTGGGGCGTCCAGCGTGTGTACGGCTATCCAGGTGACGGCATAAACGGTCTGCTCGGCGCTTTCGACCGGGCCGACGGGGAACCGGAGTTCATCCAGGCGCGGCACGAGGAGATGGCCGCGTTCATGGCCTGCGCCCACGCGAAGTTCACCGGCGAGGTGGGTTGCTGCGTCGCCACCTCGGGCCCCGGCGCCGTCCACCTGCTCAACGGTCTGTACGACGCCAAGCTCGACCACCAGCCCGTGGTGGCCGTGGTGGGCCAGCAGAAGCGACTCTCCCTCGGCACCCACTACCAGCAGGAGATCGCCCTCGACCAGCTGTTCGCGGACGTGTCCGAGTACTGCCAGATGGTCGTGCACCCGGGGCAGGCCCGGCACGTGATCGACCGCGCCTTCAAAACCGCGCTGACCACCCGGGGCGTCGCCACGATCATCATTCCCAACGACGTGCAGGAAGAGGACGCCATGTCCTCCCCGCCCAGGGAGCACGGTTCCGTTTTCTCCAGCGTGGGCTGGAGCCGCCCCCGGGTCCTGCCCGACCACGACGAGCTGCGCAAGGCGGCCGACGTCCTCAACGCGGGCGACAAGGTGGCCATGCTGGTCGGCCAGGGCGCGGCGAACGCGGAGGCCGAGGTGATGGAGGTGGCCGAACTGCTCGGCGCCGGCGTCGCCAAGGCGCTGCTCGGCCGCGAGGTCCTGCCCGACGACCTGCCGTACGTCACCGGGCCCATCGGTCTGCTGGGCAGCAAGGCCAGCGACAAGATGATGCAGGGGTGCGACACCCTCCTGATGGTCGGCAGCAGCTTCCCGTACTCGGAGTGGCTGCCTGAGGAGGGACAGGCCAGGGGCGTCGAGATCGACATCGACGGCCGCATGATCGGCATCCGCTACCCCATGGACGCCCACCTCGTCGGCGACTCCGGGGAGACCCTGCGCGCCCTGATCCCGCTGCTCCAGCGCAAGAAGGACCGAGGCTGGCGGGAGAAGATCGAGAAGGACGTGCGGGAGTGGCACGACCTGGCCGACCGTTGGGCCGGCGAGCACTTCGGCAAGACCATCAACCCGCAGGCCGTCGCCGCCGAACTCTCCGCCCGCCTGCCGGACGACGCCATCCTCACGGCCGACTCCGGTTCGGGCACCAACTGGTGGGCCCGGCACCTCAAGCTGCGCGAGGGCATGCGCGCCTCGCTGTCCGGCACCCTGGCGACGATGGGACCCGGGACGCCGTACGCCATCGCGGCGCGGTTCGCGTACCCGGACCGTCCCGTGATCGCCTTCGTCGGGGACGGCGCGTTCCAGATGAACGGCATGAACGAGATGATCACCGTCAAGCGCTATCTGGACCGCCTGTCCGGACCTGCCCCGCTGGTCTTCTGCGTGTTCAACAACCAGGACCTCAACCAGGTCACCTGGGAGCAGCGCGCCATGGCCGGCGACCCCAAGTACCCCGGCTCCCAGGACATCCCCGACGTCCCCTACGCCGCCTACGCCGAACTGCTCGGCCTCAAGGGCATCGTCTGCACCGACCCCAAGAAGGTCGGCTCCGCCTGGGACGAGGCGCTCGCGGTGGGCCGGCCCGTGGTCCTGGAGTTCAAGGTCGACGCGGAGATCGCGCCGATCCCGCCGCACATCATGAAGGAGCAGGGCAAGAAGGCCGGCAAGGCGGCGCTGCACGACCCGCAACTCGCCGGTATCGCCACCAAGGGCGTGCGCCAGAAGCTCACCGAGTACGCCGAGCACCTTCCCGGCCGGGGGAAGAAGTGAGCGGCCGCCCACGGGACCCGCGGGGCGGCCGGCGCCGCCGGGCGCGCGGCACCGACGTCGTGGTCGTCACCGAGGCCACCGGCGGCGTCGGCCGGGCCACCCCCGTGCCTTGGGTGCCCGCGGGAGTTCCGTGGCCCTGCCCGCGCGCGGCGAGCACGCCCTCGAGCGGGCGGCACAGGAGGTCCGGGAGGCCGGCGGACGCGCGCTGCCGCTGGTGGTGACGACGCCGACGCGGATGCCGTGGACGCGGCGGCCGACCGGATCGAGGAGAAACCCGGCCCGATCGACGTGCGGGTGAACGCCGCGTTCTCGACCGTCTTCGCCCCCGTGGCGGAGAGCAGGCCCGAGGAACTGCGACGGACCACCGAGGTCACCTACTTCGGCTTCGTCCACGGCACCCAGGCCGCCCTGCGACGCATGCTCCCGCGCGACCGCGGCACCATTGTCCAGGTCGGTCCCGCCCTGGACAGCCCAGCGCGGCGTTGCGCTGCGGGCGGCGTACTGCGGGGCCAAGCACGACATCCAGGGCTTCACCGAGTCCCTGCGCTGCGAGCTGCTGCACGACCGCAGCGGGTGCGGGTGACATGGTCCAGATGACCGGGCTCGACACGCCCTGGTTCAGCTGGGTGCTCACCCGGCTGCCCCGCCATCCCGCCCGGTGGCCCCCGTCTACCAGCCGAGGTGACCGCCGAGGCGGTCGGGCACGCCGCGGACCGTCCCGAGCGGCGCGATCACCGGGTCGGCGGCTGAACCGTCGCCACCCCTGCTCGGCCAGAAGCTCGTCCCGGGACTGCTGGACCGCTACCCGGCCCGGACCGGCTACGACGGGCAGCAGACCGGTGAACCCGTCGACCCGTCCCTCCCGGTCAACCTCTGGAAGCCGCCGGACGACACCGCTCCGGCCGACTACGGCGCACACGGGGTCTTCGACGACGAGGCCCGCCCGCGCAGTCTCCCGTTCTGGCTCTCCCGCCACCGCCGCCCGCTCGCCCTGGCCGACGCCGTGACCGGGACGGTCGCCGCGGCGCTCGCCGACGGCATACGCCGGCGCCTCCGGCCAGGTGCTGCCGAGGCGGCGCGCGACGGACCGCGCGCTCGGCCCGGGGGCCCGGAGGTAGCCCGGAAGGGCGAGTGCCACGACGCGCGGCGCCCAGGGCCCTTCAGGGGGCGGCCGGACCTCGGCACGGCCGCCCGCCCCGTGACCGGACAAGGGGACCCCGGCACTCACTCCCGGTCGACGGTGCGCGTCCACCAGTGGTGCTCGCAGAACCAGTGGCCGACCATCGCGCCGCCGAAGACGACGAACCCGACACCGATCAGCCAGGACTCCACCACCAGGACGATGCCGACGGTGCCGTAGCTGATCGCGTTGTCCAGGATGAGCGGAGTGAAGACCAGGTACGAGAAGCCCCGCAGCCCGATGAGGCCGATCATGGTCGCGACGGCCCCGGGCAGCAGATCGCGCCAGCGGACCTGGCTACCGAGCAGGAAGTGCTGCCCCCACCAGAAGAAGAGCATGCCGGTCGCCGTGGACAACGCGATCCGCACCGACCCGTGCAACGCGGTCCGCGTCTGCACCTCCTGGTAGAGGTAGGCGGTCAGCACCACCACCCAGGTCAGCTGGCGCCACACACGGTGCCACGGGCCGGAGGGCAGCTCCCAGATGCGCTCGTAGCCGTTCTGCACACTCGCCGCGAAGGACACGCCGAACACGGCGAGCGCGATACCGCCCCAGACACTCGTGGTGCCGAGGACCTTGGTCGGCGGACTGATGATGTCGGTCAGCACCCGTGCGGACCGGCCGGACAGCCCCATGCCGTCGGCCAGCCAGGACCCGAAACCGCCGCGTCCCAGCGGGTCGAAGGCGGCCACCACGATGAGCAGCGGCGCCAGCGTGACCAGGGCGAGGGTGGCGAACCCCATGGCACGGTGCATCAGCTCCAGGTCCCGGCCGCGCCGGACGAGAGCGGAGGCGGCCAGCCGGTCCCACACACGGTGGAACGGCTGCCAGAACCGGTTCACGGAGTGCTCCTCGGGCGGTCCTTTCGATGGCTCGTGGACGCGCACCTGAGTGACCCGGCAGGGGCCGGGCAAACGTGACGCCACCCGGTCGCCGCATGGGCCCGGCGATGCGGGGAACCGGGCCCCTCAAAGGCGAGCCGAGAGGACGACCACCATGCGCGCACTGACCGTCCGCCCCGGCCGGGACGGATCGCTCGGCGTGGAGGAGGTCCCGGACCCGGAACCGGCCGCCGGGAATTACTGGTCGAGGGCCTCGCCCTCGGCGTCTGCGGCACGGACCGGGAGATCGCCTCGGGCACGTACGGCCAGGCACCGCCGCACCACGACCGGCTGGTCCTCGGCCACGAGTCCCTCGGCCGTGTGGTCGAGGCACCGCACGACAGCGGTTTCGGCCCCGGCGACCTGGTCGTGGGCGTGGTGCGACGCCCCGATCCGGAGCCGTGCGGCGCCTGCGCGCACGGCGAGTTCGACATGTGCCGCAACGGCCGCTACCGCGAACGCGGCATCAAGGGACTCGACGGCTACGGCGCCGAGCTGTGGTGCCTGGAGACGGGCTACGCCGTACGGATCGACGCGGACCTGGGACTCGCCGGTGTACTGATGGAGCCGACCAGTGTCGTGGCCAAGGCCTAACAGGAGCAGATCGAGAGGGTCGGCGCACGGGCCTGGTTCGAACCCCGCACCGTACTGGTGACCGGAGCCGGCCCCATCGGGCTGCTCGCCGCCCTGCTCGGCCGGCAGCGCGGCCTCGACGTGCACGTCCTGGACCGGGTCACGGACGGCCCCAAGCCGGACCTCGTGCGCGCCCTCGGCGCCGCCTACCACAGCGGCGCGGCGGACGACGTGCTCGCCGCCGTACGCCCCGACGTCGTGGTCGAGGCCGCCGACGCCGGCCGGGTCGTGTTCGACGCGATCGGCGGAACGGCGGCGTACGGCATCGTCTGCCTCACCGGCGTCTCGCCCGCGGGCCGGTCCCTGACGGTCGACGCGGGCACGGTGAACCGCGACATCGTGCTGGAGAACGACGTCGTGGTGGGCTCCGTCAACGCCAACCTCCGCCACTTCCGGCAGGCCGCCGACGCGCTGGCACGGGCCGACCGGGAATGGCTCCACCGGCTCCTCACCCGCCGTGTGCCCCTGGCGAGGGCGACCCGAACCTTCGAGCGGAGCCCCGACGACATCAAGACGGTGATCACGCTGGAGGGCGGCGCCGACCGGCCGCCCGCGGAAGGTCACGGGCAGGGCACCCGAAGGACGACACGATGACGCCGGTCGCCGGACCCGCCGCGCGGGCACTGGACCCGTGCGCCGTCGAGGCGGCCGACGTGCACCCCTTCGAAGCGGAGCCCCGCCGCTTGTACGGAACCCGCCCGTCCGGGACGTGAACCCGCGCTCCCCGGCCCCGACCGCGCCGGGGCGATCAGGGGTCGGTGCGCTGCTGCTCGCGCATGCGCTCGTTGTGCCAGGCGATGGCGGCGCGTATCTGCGGGTCCTGGAGGCCGGTCCGGCAGCCGAGCTGGTCCATGGAGAGCGCCGGCGTCCCCGTGGTCAAGGCCCGGGTGAGCTTCGCCGCCCACAGTTCCTCCTCGACGAAGGGCCGGTGCGCGTAACCGTCCTTGATCACGTCGAAGTGGTCGTCGCAGCACGCGGTGATGAGCCGTAGCCCGTCGAAGCACGGCTGGGTGGCGTGCGCCGCGGACGAGTCCGGCACGTACCCGCGCACGGCGTCGTCCTCGGGGAAGACCCTGGCGCACAGGTCGCACAGCTCCATGGGTACCGGCCTCGCGGCGCGACGGCCCTTCCTGCCCTTGCGCTTCCACATGGCGCCTCCCGGGGTGTCACACGACAGTGCCGACGCCGGCGTGCCGGAACGGATCGGCGTCCGGAATGCCGGAGTTACCCGCGGGGCGCGGTGCAAACGCCCCACGGGTGAAGGTACGGGCCCCGGAGGAAGGGCGCTAGGCCAACCTGACCGGCAGCTCGAACAGGTCGTTCTGCGTGACCACCGGCTTGTTCCGCAGCTGGGACGCGGGCACCGCCAGGTCCAGGCGCGGGAAGCGGGCGTAGAGCGCGGGCAGCGCCACGCCGGCCTCCAGCCGGGACAGGGCCGCGCCCGGGCACACGTGCGGTCCGTGCCCGAAGGAGATGTGCCGGTTCGGGGAGGCGCGGGTGATGTCGAAGTCGCCCGCCGTCGGGCCGTGCGCCCGCTCGTCCCGACCCAGCGCGCCGTACGACACGATCAGCGCGTCCCCGGCGGGAATCACCCGGTCGCCGACCGGGACGTCCTCGGTGGCGAAGCGGATCAGGACGTGCGAGGTCGGTGTCGAAAAGCGCAGCGTCTCCTCGATCACCGCGGACCACTCGGCCTTCCCCGAGAGCACCAGGGCACGCTGCTCGGGGTGCGTGGACAGGTTGACCACGGAGTTCACGATCAGCGAGATCGTGGTCTCGTGCCCGGCGGCCACCATCAGCTGGAGCGTGGAGACGATCTCCGCGTCGGTGAGGTGGTCACCGTCCTCCGAGGCCAGGATCAGCGCGCTGGTCAGGTCGTCGCCCGGCGTCGCGCGCTTCGCGGCGACCGTGTCGCCCATGACATCGGCCAGTTCGGTGAGGGTCGCGACGACCTCCTCGGGCGGTGTCTGCGTCGAGAAGAACTGCTCGAACAGCACCTTCAGCCGCGGCAGCCGCACCTCCTCTATGCCCATCAGGTCCGCGACGACGTACATCGGCAGTGGGTAGGCGAAGGCGGCCTTGAGGTCGACGACACCGCCGTCCGCGGGCAGCTCGTCCAGCAGCCGGTCGGTCAGCTCGGTGATCCGCCCCCGCATGTGCTCGACCCGGCGCGCCGTGAGGGCCTGCGCCACGAGAGAACGCAGCCGGCGGTGCTCGGCGCCGTCCACCGTGAGCATCGAGCGGCCGGGGTTGGCCAACCCGATCAGCGGCCAGTCGGCGGGGATCTCGCCGCGCCGCCACGCCCCCCACACGTTGATGTCCTTGACCAGCCTGGGGTCGGTGAGGAGGGCCTTGGCCTCCGCGTGGTGCGTGACCGCCCAGACAGGCACGCCGCCCGGCAGTTCCACGGCGGCGAGCGGTCCGGCCGCGCGCAGCCGGGCGCTCTCGCCGTCCAGGTCGGTGACGAACGGGTCCAGCGGGATCCGGGCTTCTTCGGTGCCGGTCGTCATGCTGACGTGCCTCCCAGGGCAGGGGTCGGGGTGAACCGCACGGGCAACTCGGTCAGCCCCCGCAGCCAGGGCGAGGGGCGACGGGTGAGGGAGGCGGCGGGCACCGCCAGGTCGATGTCCGGCAGCCGGTCGAGGACGACCTCGATGCCCGTGCGCGCGATGACCTCGGCGACCTCCTGCGCGGGGAAGGGGCAGCGGTGCTCGCCGTGGCCGAAGGAGAAGTGCGCGTTGTTGCCGCCGGTGAGCGCGGAGCCGTCGGTGCGGATTTGAGGGTCGGAGTTGGCGCCCTGCAGCCCGAGCAGCACCAGATCGCCGGCGCGGATGTGGCGCCCGCCGAGCCGGGTGTCGCGCGCGGCCCAGCGGCCGGCCACGTTCTGCGTGGGCGTGTCCTCCCACAGCACCTCGTTCATGGCCTCGGCGACGCTGTTGCGGCCGCCGAAGAGGGAGGCGGCGAAGCGGTCGTCGGTCAGCATCAGGCGCAGCGAGTTGCCGATCCAGTCGGCGGTCGGCTGATGGCCCGCGGCCATCATCACCATCAGGTCCTGGGCGACCTCCTCCTCGCCGAAGCCGCTGTCGTCGGCCAGCATCCGGGAGGCGACGTCATCGGCGGGCGCCGTCTTCCGGTCGGCGAGCAGCCCCGCCATCGACGTGGCGAGGTGCGCCTGGCCGGCGATGGCCCGCTCCCTGCCGTCGATCATGTCGTTGAGGGCGGTGACGAGGGCCGGGCCCTGCTCGTCGGAGAAGCCGTACAGGCGGGCCAGGACGCGGACCGGCAGCAGCATGGCGTAGTCGCCCACGAGGTCGGCCTCGCCCTTGGCACAGAGCCGGTCGACGAGCTCGTCGGCGAACCGCTCGGCGTGGCCGCGCAGCACGTGCGGGTCCACTGCCTCCAGCGCGTTGCTGATCATCGCCGCGCGCTCGCGGTGCCGGTCGCCGACGGTGTAGAGGATCGACGGCTGCCCGCGGCCGATCATCGGCAGCAGCGGCCAGTCCTCGGGGATGTTCTCCCATTGGTTCCACAGGCCGGAGTCCCGGCTGAACAGCGCCGGATCGCCGGTCACCTGGTGCAGTTCCCGGTAGCCGAGCACCAGCCAGGCCGGGACGTCACCGTCCAGCAGGACCGGGGTGACGGCGCCGTGCTCGCGCCGCATCTGCCGGTACAGCAGGGCGGGTTCGTCCTGGAAGCGGGGGCCGCCGAGCGGTACGGCGCCGGTCGCGTCGGTGCTCACACGAACTCCTGTCGGGGCAGGGCCGCCCGGTCGGCGTAGTGGGCCTGTAGATGCTCGACCAGCGTGATCAGCACCTGCTTGCCGGACTCGCGGGACCGGGCGTCGCACGGGACCAGCGGCACCCGCGGGTCCAGGTCGAGGGCGTCGCGGACCGCCTCGGGCGCGTGCCGGGGACCGCCGAAGTCGTTGCAGGCGACGATGAACGGCGTGCCGTGGTGCTCCAGCCGGTCGATGGCGTACCAGGAGTCGTCGATGCGCCGGGTGTCGACCAGGACCACCGCGCCGAGCGTGCCGGAGAACAGCCGGTCCCAGAGGAACCAGAACCGTTCCTGGCCGGGCGCGCCGAACAGGTACAGCACGTTGTGCGCGTCGAGGCTGATCCGGCCGAAGTCGAAGGCCACGGTCGTCGCTGCCTTGCCGCGCACCCCGCTGGTGTCGTCGACCGCCTCACCGGCCTGCGTCATCGTCTCCTCGGTGTTGAGCGGGCGTATCTCGCTCACCGAGCGGACCAGGGTCGTCTTGCCGACACCGAAGCCGCCCACGACCACGATCTTCAGGCCGTTGTCGGCGGACGCACCCAGCGGGGTGCGGGTGTCAGAGGTTGCGGAGTCCAACGAGCACCTGCTCCAGGGTTTCGGGGTCGGGGACGGCTGCCGTGCGCGGATGACGCGCGCTCACCCGGCCCGCGGCGTGCAGGTCGGCGAGCAGGATCTTGGTGATGCTCACCGGGAGCCGCAACTCGGCGGCGATCTCCACCACGGCCGTGGGGGCCTCGGTCATCCGCAGGATCGCCGTGTGCTCCGACTGCATGCCGGGCACCGGCTCGCACTCGGCGACGACCAGGGTGACCAGGTCGAAGGGGTTGCCGGGTCCCGACCGGCTGCGTCCCTGGGTGAGCGTGTACAGGCGGTCGGGAGCGTCGTCCCTGCCGGGTCGGCTCATGACGTACGGGGCTGCGCGGTCAGGTGGTCGCCGAGCTGCTCGATCAGCTCGCTCATGTTGTGCCCGACCAGCCCCGCGTCGGCGTCCTCCGAGGTGACCACCGCCAGGTGTGCGCCCTCGCCCGCCTCCACGATGAACAGGACGCCGCCGTAGAACTCGGTCATGGCCGAGCGCACCCCGCCGCTGCCGTCGCCGAATTCCACGGACGCGCCGTGCGACAGGGACTGGATGCCGGCGGCGATCGCGGCCAGCTGGTCGGCCTGGTCGACGGAGAGCTCCGGCGTGCGGCACAGCTTGAGGCCGTCCCTGGAGAGGACGAGCGCGTGCCGCGCGCCCGGAGTGCGCTCCAGGAGACCCTCGATGAGCCAGGTGAGCTTCTCGTCGGCGGTGGTCGAGCCGGTCATGAAGTGGTGTCGCCTTCCGGGTGCGCGTGCGCGTGCGAGTGGGACGGGTGGTCGGGGGCCGTCTCGGCCGGTGGGGCTGTGGTGGGGTCCGCCGGCGGGGCGTCGTCCCGAGGAGCCTCGGGGGCGGGGCCCGCGGCCCGTACGGCCTGGCGGAAGCTGCTGAAGCGGGCCGCGCGCGCCTTCGCGTCCTCGGCGGAGGGGGTGGCGCGCGGCTCGGCGGCCCGGGCGGTGGCCCGCGCGCGTTCGGCGGCGGCGAGGGTGCGGCCGCGGCGGCGTCTGGGCAGCCCGGTGTCCGGTCCGGCGGAGTCGGCCGGCGTGCCCGGACCGTCCTCCCGGTCCGCGGACTCCGGCGCGGGCAGGGGCTCGCGATCGACGTCGCCGGAGCCGATGCCGGGTGGCGGCGGGGAGGAGGACAGGGGCGTGCACGGCGGGCCGGTCGGCGGCTCGGTCGACGGAGCCCCGCTCCTGGAGGGGGCGGGCGACGGCGCCTCAATCGGCACGGGCGTGGATGACAGTGTCCCGGTCCGCGTGGGTGTGGCCGACGGGGCCGCGACCGGCGTCGGCCCGTCGGTGGCGGACGGACCGCTCAGGATGTCCTGGGGGACCAGCATCAGTACGCCGGTACCGCCGCGCGCGGACGGCCGGAAGGAGACCTTCAACCCGTACTTGGCCGACAGCCGGCCCACCACGGCCAGGCCCAGCCGCGTCCCGGTCAGCCCGCCGAGCCCGGCCGATTCGCCGGACACCGCCCGCTCGGCGCGGCGCAGCTGCACCTCGCCCATCACCAGCCCGCTGTCCTCCACGGACACGATGACACCGGCCGGCACCTCCTCGACGTACACGTGGACCTCTGCGGTCGGCGGCGAGAAGTTCGCGGCGTTGTCCAGGATTTCGGCCAGCGCGTGCATCACACCCTCGGCGGCGTGCCCGGCGACCGCGGCGTCGCTGACCGAGTGCACCCGCACCCGCTGGTAGCCGGCGATACGGCCCATGGCACCGCGCAGGATGGACTCCATGCCGATGGGGCGGGCCCAACGGCGCCCGGAGCGGGCCCCCGTGAGGACGGCGACGGAGTCGGCGAGCCGGCCCGCCTGCGCGGTGCGGTGGTCGAGGTGCAGCAGGTCGGCGAGGACGTTCTCGTCGCTGTGCCGTTCCTCCATGGCGCGCAGGTCGGCGAGCATCCCGGTGGCCAGCGCCTGCATCCGGCCGGCCGCGTTGGCGGTCGCGGCGACGGCGGCCGCCCGCTCACCGGACGCCCGGTCGAGCCGCTCCCGCAGCCGCGTGGCCTCCTCGGTGAGCCGGGCGACCTCCCGGGCCCGCTGCTCGGCCAGTCCTGCCCGCTCCTGTTCGAAGCCCTCGGTGAGCCGCTTCGACTCCCGCTCGAAGTCCCCGGTGAGCTGCCTGCGCTCCTGCTCGAACCCGTCGGCCAGTCGCCTGCGTTCCCCGTCGAACTCCGCCAGGAGGCGCGCTCGCTCGTGCTCCGCCTCCGCCCGCAGGCGCTCCTGGTCCTCGCGCGCCCGCTCGGTGACCCGCGCCCGGTCCCGAGCCAGTCCGTCGGCCTCCGCGCGGGCCGCCTCTAGCAGCCGGCGAGTGGTCCGTTCCCCGCGCACGGCGTGCACGGCCGCGGTCACGGCCACGCAGAGCAGGATCGCCGCGGCACTCGCGCCCAGGGCGAACGGAACGCGGACCGAGGAGGGCGCCGCGGCGACGGCACCGCCGACGGCGAGCGCCGACACCACCGCGCAGGGCAGCGCGACGGCCATGAGGGCACGGGGAGCGGGGCGGGCGTCCGGGCGGGCGGGGGCGGTCATCTGTCGGGGTCCTCGCCAGGCCACCGAAGCGGCCCTCGTGTCGTCCTTCGGGGCGGGCGCGCGCCGAACATCTGTCCCACGGCACGCAACAGGCGATCACTATAGGGGAGTTCGTGATCCGATGGTGAAGGGTAATGCTCAACTCTCGCGTGCTGCAGGTCGGTTACCGGCAGCGGGGGTCAGAGTCGCTCGCCGGCCACGTCGTCCTCGTTCGGTTTCCGTCCGGTGCGCCGGCGGCTGCGGGCCTTGAACAGACGCAGCCGGTCGAGGTGGGAGATCGCGGGGGAGGCGGTCACCCCGTGCAGGACGACGGAGGCCAGCACGGTGAACGCCACAACGGCCCACAGCTCACCGGCCGGGACGTGGAAGCCCTCCGTACCGAGCGCGTGCGCCAGGTAGAACAGCGAGCCGATGCCGCGGATGCCGAAGAAGGCGGTCACGAGACGTTCCCGGGGGCCGGCCGCCGCACCGAACTGCGCGATCCAGCCGGTCACCGGCCGGACGACGAGCAGCACGAGCAGACCGACGGCCGCGCCCCGCCAGCTCAGGTCGGCCAGGGCGCCCTGCGCGACGCACGCGCCCAGCAAGAAGAGCAGTCCGGCGGTCAGCAGTCGTTCCACCTGCTCGACGAAGTCGTGGAGCACGGCGTGGTAGCCGTGGTCGCGCTCGGCGGCGCGGATGCGGCAGGCGGTTACGAACACGGCCAGGAAACCGTAGCCGTGGGCGAGTTCGGTGACCCCGTAGGAGAGGAACGTGGCGCCCAGGGCGACGAAGCCCTCCCGGTGCTCGGACAGCCGTACCGCCTGCCGGCCGGCCCGGAAGAAGAGCCAGCCGAGCAGCTTGCCGACGAGCAGGCCGGCCAGGACGCCGATCACGCACTTGTACAGCACATCGACCAGCAGCCACTGTCCGATCCAGTCGCCGGACAGTCCCGTGCCCGCCGCCGCGGTCAGCGCGATCGCCGCCATGACGACGGGGAAGGCGAGGCCGTCGTTGAGTCCGGCCTCACTGGTGAGCGCGAAGCGCACCTCGTCCTCGTCGTGCTCGGAGTCGGTGGGCGCACCCACCCGGACCTCGGAGGCGAGCACCGGGTCGGTGGGCGCGAGCACGGCCGCCAGCAGCAGTGCCGCGGCCGGCGGCCAGTCCAGCAGCCACCAGGCCAGCAGTCCCGTGGCCGCGACGGTCAGCGGCATGGTGACGGCGATCAGCCGCGAGGTCGCCTGCCAGCGCCGTAGGCCGAACGGGCGGTTCAGCGCGAGGCCGGCACCCATCAGGGAGACGATGACGCAGATCTCGGTGAGGTGTTCCACCAACACTCGGTCGCGGACCGGGTCGATCTCCGGCAGCGGAGTGGGCAGCAGTTGCAGGGCGACGCCGAAGGCAAGGAACACCAGCGGCATGGACAGCGGCCGCCCCGCCACCAACCGCGGCAGCACGGCCGCCGCGAGCGCGCCCGCCCCGAGCACGGCGAAGAGGAAATCAGCCAAGGTCACCGCTGACGTGTGCCCGCTGTCGCCCAGCGGTACGCCTTCCTGTCGGCCGGCCTTGCCCCGGGCGAGGCCCCGGCCGAGCGGCGGCTCAGGGCAGGCCGCCCCGTTCGCACACCCGGCGGGCCACCTCGCGGAGCTTCACGTTGTGGTCCTGCGAGTACCGGCGCAGCGCGGCGAAGGCCTGGTCCTCGGTGAAGCGGTGTCTGCCCATGAGGATGCCCATGGCCTCACCGATGGTGTGCCGGGTACCGATGGCCTGCTGCAACTGGGCGTGCGTACGGGCGCTGGAGAAGGCGACCGCGGCGTGCGAGGCGAGCAGCCAGCCGGCCGTCTCACTGGCCTCCGTGAACGCCCCGGGCTTGAACGAGTAGAGGTTCAGTGCCCCCAGATCCTCGTCCTCGGTGAACAACAGGAAACCCATCATGCTGCCCAGACCGAGCTTGCGTGCCTCGGGCACGTACTTGGGCCAGCGCCGGGCCTGGTCGGTGAAGTCGGCGATCCGGAACTGCCGCTGCCTCTCGCTGGTCCGTGCGGCGTCGAAGCACGGCCCCTCCCCGACGCGCCCCTGCAGTTCGTCGCTGTCGACGACCACCTGGCCGGTCGGAGCGAGGGACTGCACCTGGCCGCCGCGCAGGATGAGGATACCCGCGGCGTCGCACCCCTCCACCAGTTCCGTGGCTGAGAACGAGATCCGCTTCAGCGTGTCGGTCACCGACTCCTGCGCCAGGAGATCGCGCGCCAGCGACGCCATCTGCTCGGCGAACTCGCGCCAGTCGTCCATGCCGTCTCCTCCTCGCTCCGTTGCAAGGGTCCCACGAAGGACGAAGAAGACAACCGTGGGGCGGGCCGGGCCGTGCATGTCTTGTTTTCATCGTACGCGCGCTACCCGACGCCCGGCTCCACCTGTGGCACGGGGAGCCCGGCGGCGGGGCGCCGGAGGCGGCGGCCGGGCACGCCGACGGCACCGGCCCCGAACTGCCCCAGGGGCTCACCGCCTGCCTGTGCGGACCGGTGCCCTTCATGCGCGCCGTCCGGGGCGACCTGCTGCGCCGCGGTGTGCCGGCCGAGGCCGTCCACAACGAGGTCTTCGGCCCCGGCCTCTGGCTCGGACAGCGGTAACGGCGCAGGGCACGCGCCCCGGTCTCAGGCCGCCGCGGTGAACGCGGTGGCGATGGCGGTGTCGGCGCGGGCGTGCACGACCAGCCGCGGACCGGAGGTGTCGGCGTTGGTCTCCAGCAGCCGCCGGACCGGCGCGCTGTGGGTGACCACGCTCATCAGCACGCCGAGGCGACCGCACCACTGATGGGCCCGGAGCACGGCACTGACCGTGGCATGACTGCCGGCCCGGTCGGTGAGAACGATGACGACGGGGGTCGGCTTGTGCGCGTCGACCAGATTGGTGATGTGCGTGGTCAGCGCGGCCCGCCCGTCGATTCCCGGGTCCTGGTCCAGCGTGATGACCAGGACCCCATGCTCCAGGGTGTGGGACAGCATCGTGGCCTCCGATCCGACGCCTCGCGGCGAAGTTGAGTCCAGTGAAAGTGCCCAGGGCGCGGTCCGCAATGCGCCCGCCCGGCCCCGTCTCGTCGCGGCGCACGCGCCGAGTACGATCATCCGGTTCGTCCCGACCGCCACGAGGAGCCCCGACCGGTGCCCGCCCTGCTGCCCCAGCCACGTACCGGGGCCCGTCTGCTGGACCCGGAGTGCCTGACGCGGGTGGAGGACGGAGAACGGCTGCACGCCCTGCTGTGGCATTCGGGGCCGGGCTGGCGCATGGTCAGCAGCGCCGTACTGGGCGGCGGGATCGCCGAGTGCGAGTGGGTGCTCAACGCCCAGGTGGTTGACGGCTACCGGCGCACCGACCCCGCCCGGCACCTGGCCGGCCTGGCCCGTGACGCCGGCGCCCGGGGGCCGGGCGTGGGCCTGATGACGGCCGCCGACGTGTCGGCCCGTGCCGGTGCGCGGGACGGCGGTGCGGAAGCGGTGGTGACCGCGGGCATCTCGGTGCGCGGTTGGGCGGCCTCGCCCGACGCGGGCACCACCGGGGCCACCGCGCCGGGGACGATCAACATCGTCGCCGCGCTCCCGGTGGCGCTGACCGACGCGGCCCTGGTCAACGCGGTGATGACGGCGACCGAGGCCAAGGTCCAAGCGCTGCTGGACGCGGACCTCGACTGCTCCGGCACCCCCACGGACGCCGTGTGCGTCGCCGCCCGCACCCCGCGGGACGGCGGCGAGATCCACTCCTTCGCCGGTCCCCGCTCCGAGTGGGGAGCCAGGCTGGCGCGCGCCGTCCACCGGGCGGTGCTCGCCGCACTGCCCCACGGTCCCTGAACCGGGCCGCTGCAACGACGTCCTGCGCCGTACCGCGAGCATCCGCAGGACGAGCGCCGCGGCGAGCAGCACCCGGTCACCACGCAGTACGCCCACGCCGTGGCGTCCCGCGCCACACCGACGGCACTCCACACGGCCCACAGCGCGAGGACGGCGCACAGAGCCGTCCACACGGTGTCGGCGACACGGGTACGCAACTGCGCGCGCCGGCGCCTGCCCGGCTCCAGCTCGTCGAGACCGTCGTCCACGGGTGCCTTCCGCTCGTCCACGTCGGACTTCCTCGGAGATCGCTGAAGAGTGAAGTCCGAGCACCCCATGGGACGTTGCCCAAGCGGTGGGCGGGCACACGAGCACGGGGGCGGCCCCGGCAGGCCGCCCCCGTCCGACCGTCCGCCCGGACGTCAGCGCTGCGATGTCTTCTGCAGCGCCTTGTCGAGCGCGGCCTTGAAGCCGTAGGCCCACAGCTGGTTGACCCGGCTGCGCTCGGCGGAGTTCGGGTAGGCGTTGGTGCAGGACGGGCCGGGGCCGCCACCCGACATCAACTCGCTGCACGGCCCGGAGTAGTTGTCGGGCAGACCGAGCACGTGCCCGGTCTCGTGAGCGGTCACGCGGGTCGAGTCGTACTGTTGGTTCTGCCGGTAGTCGAGGAAGATGTAACCGTTGCCGTGTCCGTCGGTGGACGCGTACGAGCCACGCGAGTCGTTGCCCTCGTAGTACGCGAAGTCCGCGCCCGAGCTGCTTTCCGCGAGTCTGACGTTGGACACCGAGCTGTTCCAGATCTGGGTGGAGCGGGCTATCTGGGTGCGGAAGCTGGGTGCGTTGGCGGCGCTGTAGTAGACGGTGACGGCCGCCGCGGAGGACGGAGCGGCGGCGCGCTTCTCGGCGACGGACTTGATGACCGCCTCGAAGAACGCGCGGTTGGCGGCGGCGTCCTCACCGGAGCCGGCGGCGGCCTGGTAGCCGACCTGGGCGGCCTGGACCGGCACTTGGGGAGCGGCGGCCGCCGTCGCGGCCGGTCCGGTGCCGAGGGCGGCCACCGTCAGGCCTAGGCCGACCGCGGTGGAGAGCAGGGGCAGGCTGATGCGCATCGATGACTCCTTGTGTGGGGAGTGGGGAGAGAAGTCGTCACCGGTGAGTGTGGACGCCCATGAGCCCGCTGTGATGATGGCAACCGGTGATAGGGCGGAGCTATCACCACCGGGACCGGTACCGCGCGTTCACCTCCGGCAGGGGCCGGAGACAGCTTCGACCGGAGTGCAGAACTCGCCCTGGTCCGCCGTGTTTTGTTCACCTGGCGCAACCAACTGTTCCGCCTTACGCTCCCTGCATGGAGCTCGAGGTGAGGCACCTACGCGCGCTGTGCGCCATAGCCGACGCCGGCAGCCTGCACCGGGCGGCACGTCGACTGGGCGTCGCCCAGCCCACGTTGAGCACACAGCTGACCCGGATCG
This sequence comes from Streptomyces mutabilis, assembly GCF_014649815.1. Classification (GTDB taxonomy): domain Bacteria; phylum Actinomycetota; class Actinomycetes; order Streptomycetales; family Streptomycetaceae; genus Streptomyces; species Streptomyces mutabilis. Next base: position 98,118 of record NZ_BMTT01000005.1, read on the forward strand.
AACAGGCACTGGGCGGGTCCCTGTTCGTACGCGAACGTACCGGCTGCCGCCCCACCCCGCTCGGTCGGACGGTCCTGGGCCGGGCCCGCCCGCTCCTCGCGGACATGAGCATCCTGGTCCGCGAGGCTCGCGCCGCCGCGGCCGGCGGCGGCAGCCGACTGCGCGTCGGCTCCACCGCCAGCCGCGCCCTGGCCGGCTGGCTGCGCCGGCTCAGACGTCCCGGCCTGGAACCCACCCTCCAGATGGACGTCTCCGCCAACGCCCTGCTGCGCAGGGTCACCGACGGGCAGCTCGACGTCGCCTTCGTGCACGAGGTCGAGGGCTGCCCGCTGCACATCCCCGAGGGCCTGCGCCTGCGCGTCCTCGTGGAGCGCGAACCTCAGTTCGTCATGCTTCCCGCCGATCACCCGGCGGCCGGCCGGCCCGTGGTCCGCCTCGCCGAGCTCGCCGACGACCGCTGGATGGTCGACCCCACCGTCGACGGCGAGTGGGACGGGGTGCACCGCATCCTGCGCGCCGTCGGACTCAACCCCCGTGTCCTGCACGGCGACTACCACACCGCCGCCTCCCTCGTCGCTACCGGCGAGGTCGTCACGGTTTGCCAGCCCAGCTCCCAGTCGCGCCCCGACACGGCGGTACGGCGCCTGCACGGCGACCCCCTCGGCGTACGCCTGCTGCTGGCCGCACGTACCCGGGCCGAGCTGGACGCCGTCTACCCAGCGCTGGAGGAGGCGTACTGGGAGGTGGCCCGCCAGTCCACCGCCTACCGGGAGTGGCTGGAGCGCGTCGGGCCCCGCCCCGGCGCTCCGTTCCCGCCCGGAGCCCGTACGGCGACGGACCGGGCGGTGTTCGCACCGGCGCGCTGAGCCGGATCGGCCATTGAGGTGGCTTCCCGACCGAACCAGTATGACAAGACGGTCATGTGGTTACGGAGAGGTTCATGAGCTCTGTGCGACGTCTCCCGCCTCTTCGTTCGATGGCCGTCATCTGCGCGCTGGGCAGCTCCGTGCTGCTGGTGACCGGCTGCACGAACGCCGACACGACACGCTCCAGTGTCGCCGAGGCGGCCCAGACCACCCCTGCCACCAGCACCGCATCCCCCACCGACACCAGCACCGCATCCCCCACCGGTACCAGCACCGGCACCACCTCCCCCTCTCCTTCCGAGACCATGACCGACGACCGGTCCGAGCGTCAGGCCCTGGTCCCGTTGGCGAAGGTCACCTGGGACAAGGCGGCCGACACGGCCGTCAAGGAGGTCCCCGAGGGCAAGCTCGTCGACCTCGAGCTGAAGCGCACGTCCGCCGAGGCCACCGCGTCGACCGGCTCGCCCAGCCCCAGCACGCCGAACCCGGCCCCCAGCCAGGGCGCTCCCCAATGGGAGGCCAAGGTCGCGACCTCCGACGGCACCGTGCACCGGATCGACATCGACGCGGTCTCCGGGGAGGTCTTCCGCACCCGGGCCGAGAACCAGGACGCGGACGACAAGCAGCAGATCGCCGACCTGCTGAAGAAGGCCACCCAGACGCCGGAGCAGGCCGTCAAGGCGGCCACCGACAAGGCCGAGGGCACGGTGACCCACGTCGAGCTCGACGAGAACGACGACCAGAAGGCCATCTGGTCCGTCGACGTGGTCTCGACCGACAACTGGAACAAGACGACCGTGGACGTCGACGCGACGAACGGCAAGATCCTGCGCGAGCACGTGGACCGCGACTGAGCGCCGCCCCACGTCACTGTGAGAAGTACCTGACGACGACGGGAGCAGCCGGGTGAGTCACCCGACCGCTCCCGTCACGCGTGCCCGGGGGCCTCAGGCGGCCGGCTCGACGGTCTTTGCCGGTACGCCCGCCGCCGTGCGCGGCAGGGTCAGTACGGCCAGGAATCCGAGGACCGCCACCGCGGCGAAGAAGTAGAAGCCCCAAGGGTGACCGATCCCCGAGGAGACCAGGGCTCCGGTGATCGACGGGCCCACGATCGAGCCGATGCGGCCGATCCCGGACGCCGAACCGAGCGCGGTGCTCCGCACGGCGGCCGGGTAGAAGTTCGTCACGTAGGCGTAGACGAGCACCATGGCGGAGAAGACGAACACGCCGGTGAAGAAGACGACGACGTTGAGCATCAGGTCGCTCCCCATCTTGATGCTCAGGCACGCCAGCATGACCACCGAGACCGCGAACCAGCTCATCGTGGTGCCCTTGATGCCTCGCCGGTCGGCGACGAACCCGCCGAGCACCAGCCCGACGACACCGCCCACGTTGAGCACGAGGAGCTGGGTGACGGCCGTCGGTACCGGGTAGCCGGCGTCGTTCATCAGCTTGGGCAGCCAGGTGTTGAGGCCGTAGACCAGCAGCAGCCCCATGAACGACGCGACCCAGATGCCGATGCCCGCCCGCAGGTACGCCGGCTTGAGCAGCTCGGTGAACGGCACCCGCTGCTCCCCGTCCTGCTTGGCCCGGACGAACGCCTCCGACTCCGGCAGCCTGAACCACTGGACGGCGGCGACCACGAGGCCGACGACGCCGAGCAGGTAGAAGAGGATCTCCCAGTTGTCGGTCACCTGGAGGGCCAGCAGCGAGGTGATCACGGCACCCGTGTGATAGCCGGTCATCGTCAGCGTGCTGGCCCGCGCCCGGCGGCTGGCGGGCATGTGCTCGGCCATCATCGTGAGTGACACGGGCATGCAGGCGCCGAGCCCGAGGCCGGCGACGAGACGCAGCGCGGCGAACATCCACACGGACGTCGCGAGCGGCACCACGATGGTGAAGACGGAGAACAGCACCACCGAGCCGATGAGCAGCCGGCGGCGCCCCAGCCGGTCGGCGAGCGGACCGACGCAGACCGCGCCGATGGCGACGCCCACGAGGGAGAGCGTGGCGATGGTGGTCGCGTCACCCGCGGTCATGCCCAGGTGGTGGGTCTTGAGCAGGGTGGGGATGATAGCGCCGAGGACGACGAGGTCGTAGCCCTCCAGCAGGACGGTGATCCAGCAGAGGATCACCGTCCACCTGCTGCTGCCGGCGCGGCCTGTCCGCGCGGGCGCGCCGGACGTGGTGGTGGAAGCCATGATGAGTCTCCCCCCGGGAACGGGTGTGAGTGAGCGGAGCCGGGAAGGGTGGCCGGGGTGGCCGAAGGGGGCCGTGACGCGTGGCCGGCCGGATCAGAACGGGTAGTCGGCGATGTCCGGGCGGACCGTGACCCACTGGGTTTCGGTGAACGCCTCGACGTTGGCCGCGGCGCCGCCGAAGCGGGACCCGGTGCCGGAATCCTTGACCCCGCCGAAGGGGGCGTTCGGCTCGTCGCTCACCGTCTGCTCGTTGATGTGGACCTTGCCCGAGTCGATCCGGTCGGCGAGCTTCATCGCCGTCCCGACGTCCCCGAGGATGCCGACCGAGAGCCCGTACTCGCAGTCGTTGACGATCCGCGCGGCCTCCTCCAGCGTGGAGAAGGAGATGACCGGGGCCACGGGACCGAAGATCTCCTCGCGCCAGGCAGGCATCTCGGTCGTCAGGCCGGTCAGCACGGTCGCCCGGTAGCCGGCGCCGACGATCTCGCCGCCGGCGGCGACCTTCGCCCCCGCGGCGACACTGTCGGTGACGATGCCGTGCACCCGCTCCAGCTGGCGACGGTCGATGATCGGGCCGAGCGCCACGTCCTCGCGGGCCGGGTCACCGACCGGCAAGGCCTCGGCCTTAGCGGCGAGCGCGGCGGTGTACTCCTCCACCAGCGACTCGTGCACGATGTGCCGGCCGGTCGTCATGCAGATCTGCCCCTGGTGCAGGTACGAGCCGAAGGCCCCCGCCGACGCCGCCTTCGGCACGTCCGCGCCCGGCAGCACGACCAGCGCGTTGTTCCCGCCCAGCTCCAGGTGGGCGCGCTTGAGCAGCCGTCCGGCCTGCTCGCCGATGATCCGCCCGACCGGCGTGGACCCGGTGAAGGAGATCACACGGACCTCCGGGGCCTCGACGACCGCCCGGCCGACCGCGCCGTCCCCCGGCAGCAGGTGCAGGACGCCCGCGGGCAGCCCGGCCTCCTCGAAGATCCGGGCGATGACGACGCCACCGCTCACCGCGGTCCGCGGGTCCGGCTTGAGCAGCACGGCGTTGCCGAGGGCGAGCGCCGGCGCCACCGAACGCAGACCGAGGATCAGCGGGAAGTTGAAGGGGGAGACCACGCTCACGACACCGGCCGGCTTGCGGCGGGCGAGCGACCAGCGCGCCTCCTCGGAGGTCAGCACCTCGCCCTGCGGGTGCGTCGGCAGGCCCGCGCACTCGAAGCACTCGCCGATCGCGAGCCCCGCCTCGAAGGCGGCCTTGGACCGGACCGAGCCGGCCTCGCGCACCAGCCAGTCCTCGATCTCGGCGGCGTGCTCGGTGAAGAGCTCGCCCGCACGGCGCAGTACGGCGGCCCGCTGCCGGGGCGGCGTCGCCGCCCACTCCCGCTGGGCCTCGGCGGCCCGCGCCGCGGCCCTGGCCACGTCCTCGGCCGTGGCCAGGCCTACCGCGCCGAGCCGTTCACCGGTCGCCGGCTCGGTCACCGGGTGCTCGGCGGGGGAGTCCTGCCAGCCGTCGCTGAAGAACTTCCGGCCCCAGACGTCGCTGTCCAGGAATGTCATCGTCTTCCCCTTCTTCGGGATTTTCGGGTAGTCGAGCGCGTCAGCGGCTCCGTGCGCTCGGCCGGTCGGCGGGTCGTGGGTCAGGAGGGCGTGGTGAGGGCCGTGTCCACCTGGATCAGGCGGGGGTGGTCGGGCCGCTCGGCGAGTACGGCGCGCAGTTCCTCGACCCCGCCCACATGCCGGGCGCGCACCCCGTAGCCCTCCGCGACGCGGGTGAAGTCCAGCCCGGGGATGTCCAGTCCGGGCGCGTCCGGCACTCCGAGCAGACCGCCGAACCAGCGCAGCGCCCCGTAGGTGCCGTTGCGCAGCAACACGATCGTCAGCGGGACCCGGTGCTGCGCGGCCGTCCACAGAGCGGTGATGCCGTAGTTGGCCGAGCCGTCCCCGATGACGCCGACGACCGGACGGCCGGGCTGGGCCATCGCCACCCCGACGGCGCCGGGCAGGCCGAAGCCGAGTCCGCCGGCCGCCGGGAAGTAGTAGGAACCCTGGTGGCGCAGATCCATCTGACGCCACCACGCGGAGTTGGTCGAGGTGGACTCCACGACGTAGGCGGTGTCCTCGGGCAGTTCGTCGCGCAGGGCGGCGAAGACCTGCTCGGGGTGGAGGCTCGGTCCGTCGGCGGTGAGCGGCTCGGGGGCGGGCCGGTACGGACGCGCGGGCTCGCCGCGCGCGTCGAGCGACCTCAGCAGCAGGTCGATGACGGCGCCGGGATCGGCGACCAGGGCCTCGCCCATCGGCGCCCGCGCGGCGGCCGACGCGTCCTCGGTCACCTGGACGAGCCGGGTGCCCTCGGGCAGATAACGGCCGGGCAGGTACTCGTGGTAGCGGAACACCGGCGCGCCCAGCACGAGGACGAGGTCGTGCCCCTCGAAGGCACGGGAGACGGGCGCGATACCGGCGGGCAGTACGCCCCGGAACTGCGGGTGCCGGTTGGGGAAGGGCAGCCGGAAGAGCGAGGGCGCCGCCCACACCGGGCCGCCGAGAAGCTCCGCCAGCCGGACGGCGTCGTCGAAGAGACCGGCCGAATCGATGTCGCCGCCCAGCACCAGCGCGGGGCGCCGGGCGGCGGCGACCCGCTCCACGAGCGCGCGGGCCTGCTCACCGCCGGGCACCGAGGCCCGCTCCACCCGCCGGTCCAGTACCGCCGGGGCGTTGTCGTCGGCCTCGGCCGACCAGTCGTCGTACGGCACGGAGAGGTACGTCGGCCGCTGCTGGAGCCGCGCCTCGAAGACGGCCTGTGCGAGGGCCCGCGGTACGTCCTCGGCGCACGCCGGCTCCGCCGCCCAGCCGACCAGCGGCTTCATCAGGGTTTGCGCGTCGACGCTGGCCAGGTTGGCCTCCGGCCCGATGGCCGGCCGCACCTGCTGCCCGGCCAGCACCACGAGCGGCGTACGGGACGCCACGGCGTTCGTCAGCGCCCCCATCGCGTTGCCCGAACCGGAGGCGGCGTGCAGGTTCACCAGCACCGGACGCCCGGACGCCTGGGCGTAGCCGTCCGCCATGCCGACCACCGCGCCCTCGTGCAGACCGAGGACGTAGCGGAAACCGTCGGGCAGGTCGGCGAGGAAGGGAAGCTCGTTGGAGCCCGGGTTGCCGAAGACGGTGGTGAGGCCCTGGCGCTCCAGGAAATCGTGGCAGAGACGGCGCACGGTTGACACGGACGTTCCTTTCGAAGTGATGCCGGACACGCTAGGGACCCCGCGACATGGGCACCAATAGATGTTTCGCCGAACCGATATAGAGTCCATCGATATGGGCACCTTCGATCTCAATCTCGCCCGCGTCTTCGTCCTGCTCTACGAGACCGGCAGCGTCACGGCCACCGCGGAGACGCTCCACGTCACCCAGCCCACCGTCAGCTACAGCCTGGGCAAGCTGCGGCGGCACTTCGACGACGAGCTGTTCCGCCGCAACGGGCGCGGACTGACACCCACGGCCGGTGCCCGGCGGCTGTACGAGCCGCTCCAGCGCGCCCTGGCGGAGATCGACGGGACGGTCCGTCAGGGCGACGCCTTCGACCCCGCCGCCATGTCGGGCCGTTTCACCATCGCCCTCTCCGACCTCGGCGAGGCCACCCTCCTGCCGAGGCTTCTGGCCGCCGCGCGCGAGCGTGCGCCGGGGGTGTCGTTCACGGTCCGGCCGTTCGACGTGGAGGACGCCGAGAGCCAGCTGCGCCGGGGTGACCTCGACGCGTTCGTGGCCACCCCGGTGATCACCTCGCACCTGACGGTGCGAATCCCGCTCTTCCGGGAGCGCTACGTCCTGATGGTCGCCGTCGACCACCCCCGGATCCGGGGCGACGAGGTCACACTGCCGGACCTCGCGGCCGAGCACCACGCGACGGTTTTCGGGCCGAGCGGTCACGTCGCGCCCCGGGCGGTACTGGCGGCGCACGGACTGCTGGAGCGGGTGGCCGTGGACGCCACCCGCTTCTCGATGCTGCCCTACCTGCTGGAGCAGACCGACCTGATCGCCATCGTCCCCGAGTACGTGGGAGAGGTCTTCACCGCCTCCCACCGGGTACGACTGGTGCGTCTCCCCTTCGACACCGAGCCGATCGAGATCGCCCTGTACGCGCGGCACGAGTCCTCGCGCAGCCCGGCGCAGCGGTGGTTGGTGCAGTTCATGGCCCAAGTGCTGGGCGAGCAGGTGAGCCCGGCCCAGCTGCCGCCGACCGCGGCGGTGACGTAGCGGTCACCGGCCGGAGGTCACGCCTTGCGGCCCACCCCGCCGAACATGGCGACCTCGGCGGGGAGTTCGCCGTCACCGGACTCCGGGCGCCAGCGGTTGCAGGAGACCACGCCGGGCTGCAGCAGCTCCAGCCCGTCGAAGAACCGGGCCACGGCGTTCGGGGTGCGCTGGGTGAGCTTCGGCGTGCCGTGCTCGTTCCAGAAGGCCACGGCCGCGTCGACGTCGGGCATGTCCGGCCGGGTGACGGTGTGCGACAGAACGAGATGGCTGCCCCGGGGCAGGGCGTCGACCAGTCGCCGCACGATCCCGTGGGCCTCTTCGTCGTCCTCGACGAAGATCACGACACCCAGCAGCACCAGCGCGACGGGCTCGCTCATGTCCAGGGTGCGCGACGCGTGCTCCAGAATGGCGTCGACGTTGCGCAGGTCCTCGTCGAGGTAGTCCGTGCGGCCCTGCGGGGTGCTCGTGAGCAGCGCCTCGGCGTGGGCCAGGACGATCGGGTCGTTGTCGACGTAGACGATGCGGGATTCGGGCGCGACGCGCTGGGCGACCTCGTGGGTGTTGTCCGCGGAGGGCAGTCCGGTCCCGATGTCGAGGAACTGCCGGATGCCCCGGTCGCCGGCGAGATGGCGCACCGCACGGCCCAGGAACTCGCGGTCGGCCAGGGCGTAGTCCCCGATGCCGGGGTGCAGTCGGCGTATCTGGTCGCCGGCCTGCTGGTCCACCGGGTAGTTGTCCTTGCCCCCCAGCCAGTAGTTCCAGATGCGGGCCGTGTGGGGCTGGTCCGTCCTGATCCTCTCGCGGGCGTCGTTCACGGCGGGCGACTCGGTCATGGGAATGTCCTCCGGTCCGGCTGGTTGATCACTCAAGGGCAAACGTAGCCCGCCGAGTTGGCCGGGGCGACGTCTCGGACCGGGTCGTGGGGCTCACCCTCATGACGGAACCCGGACCCACCGTCCTCGCCGCCTCCGGAGGCCATCGCACGGGCGGACGGACCATGGTGGCGTTCGACGCCCTGGCCCACTTCGCGGCGGACCTCTCGGGCGCGCACGGCCGACGCTCGCCCAGGACGTAGTCCGGGTGACGGACGGCTCGGTGGCCGACCTGCCGGCCGTGTGGCGTGTCCACGGCGTCGACCGGATCATGCGACGCGCATGGGAAGCAGGGGTCGTGCTCAGCGGAGTGAGCGCGGGATCGCTGTGCCGGTACCGGGGCGGCGCGACCGACTCCTCCGGCCCCGAACTGAACCCGCTCACCGACGCCCTGACTTCTGCCCTACGGCAACGGCGTGCACCACGACGTCGACGAGGGCCGCCGGCCGCTGATCCACCGGCTCGTCGCCGACGGCACCCTGCCCGCCGCCCACTGCACGGACGACGGTGTGGGCCCGGTCTACCGCGGCACCGAACTGGTCGAGGCGATGACGGAGACCGTGGGCAAGGGAGCCTACGTGGTGACCCGCGACGGCGACCGGGCGGTGGAGGAACGCCTTGAGCCGCGGCGGCTGCCCGGGGCGGGGTGACGCCTACGCCCCGTTCGGCACCCTGATCGGCTCCTTGAGCGGCGGTCGGACCCGACGTGCGCCGACGTACGCGTTTGCCGCCGGTGTGAGAGGCAAAGCGGAGTCCATGAGCGATCCGAACAAGAACACGAACCAGAAGCGCAGCACCACACGGACCGCCGAGGTGAAGACCAGCGGCGTCGCGGACGAGGCGACCGCCACCGCCTCGCGCGCCGGAAAGTCCGCCGCGGACAAGGCGGGTGACGCGGCATCAGCGGCCAAGGCGGGAGCCCAGCGTTCGGCCCGGGCCGCGAACGGCGCAGTGGAATCGGCGGCCAAGGGCGTCGAAGCCGGACGTCAGGCGGTCATCACCACGTCGGGGCAGGTCGCGGCAGGGGCGAAGACCGCGTGGACGGTCATCGCGAACCGCAAACTGGTCACCGCGGGCGTGGGCGCCGGCATCACCGCGCTGAGCGCCGTGTCGTACGCGGTGGGCCGCCGCGCGGGACGCCACACCCACGGTCCCCTCACCCGGCTCACCGGCGGTCGGATCTGACACCCCCCCGGCCGGTCCCGACGGCCACGGTCTGTGCCGCGGCCGGGCGCGCGTAGTACCGGTCGCCGACCGGACCCAGACCTTCCCGCACCTCCACGCGGGGCACACGCTCGTCGGCGGGACCGGGCGAAGGCCCGTCCGCGGGGCGCCCGGCCAACCGGTGCGCGGGCGAGACGAGCGGCTGCAGCACCTCCACCTCGGTCAAGCGTTCACCGTAACCGTGGCCCACCCCCGGTACCGGTCCCGTGCCGGCGCACCGGACAGGGGAAGATGGGTTCCGCGAGCGAATGCCCGACGATGCGGAGGAGTGGGCGCATGCAGCATGACCGAGCCGGGAAGCCGGCCGGCCCCGAGGACCTGATCGACGTCGCCCGGCTGGTGACGGCGTACTACGCGCTGCACCCGGACCCGGCCGAGCCCGGCCAGCGCGTGGCCTTCGGCACCTCCGGGCACCGGGGGTCGTCACTGGCGGCCGCGTTCAACGAGGACCACATCGCGGCGACCAGCCAGGCCATCTGCGAGTACCGGGCCGCACAGGGCACCGACGGCCCGCTCTTCCTCGGCGCCGACACCCACGCGCTGTCCGAGCCGGCGAGGATCACCGCGCTGGAGGTGTTCGCGGCCAACGACGTGACCGTCCTGATCGACACCGCGGACGGCTACACCCCGACCCCCGCGGTCTCCCACGCCATCCTCACCCACAACCGGGGCCGCACCTCGGGTCTCGCCGACGGCGTGGTCGTCACCCCCTCGCACAATCCGCCCTCCGACGGCGGCTTCAAGTACAACCCCCCGAACGGCGGCCCGGCAGGCTCCGACGCCACGTCCTGGATCCAGGACCGCGCCAACGAGATCATCACCGCCGGGCTGAAGGACGTACGACGCGTCCCCTACGCTCGGGCCCTCGCCGCGCCCGGCACCGGCCGCCACGACTTCCTCGACGCCTACGTGTCCGACCTGCCGAGCGTCCTGGACCTCGACGCGATCCGGTCGGCGGGCGTGCGGATCGGCGCCGACCCGCTCGGCGGAGCCTCAGTCGCGTACTGGGGACGCATCGCCGAGCAGCACCGCCTCGACCTGACGGTGGTCAACCCGCTCACCGACCCCACCTGGCGGTTCATGACGCTGGACTGGGACGGCAAGATCCGCATGGACTGCTCGTCGCCGCACGCGATGGCCTCGCTCATCGAGCGGCGCGACCGCTTCGACATCGCGACCGGCAACGACGCCGACGCCGACCGGCACGGCATCGTCACCCCGGACGCGGGGCTGATGAACCCCAACCACTACCTCGCCACCGCCATCGCCTACCTCTACGCCCACCGCACCGAGTGGTCGGCCGACGCGGGCGTGGGCAAGACGCTGGTGTCCTCCGGCATGATCGACCGGGTCGCCGCCGACCTCGGGCGCCCGCTCGTGGAGGTGCCCGTCGGCTTCAAGTGGTTCGTGGACGGTCTGGTCGACGGCACGCTCGGCTTCGGCGGCGAGGAATCGGCCGGCGCGTCCTTCCTGCGCCGCGACGGTTCCGTGTGGACCACGGACAAGGACGGCATCATCCTGGCCCTGCTCGCCTCCGAGATCACCGCCGTCACGGGGAAGACGCCGTCCGAGCACTACGCCGCCCTCACCGGCCGTTTCGGCGAACCCGCCTACGCCCGCATCGACGCCCCGGCCACCCGCGAGGAGAAGGCCCGCCTCGCAAAGCTGTCCCCGGCCGAGGTCACCGCCGACACACTCGCCGGGGAGCCGGTCACGGCGGTGCTCACCGAGGCACCGGGCAACGGAGCGGCCATCGGCGGCATCAAGGTGACCACCGAGAACGCCTGGTTCGCCGCCCGGCCCTCCGGCACCGAAGACGTCTACAAGATCTACGGGGAGTCCTTCCTCGGGGCGGACCACCTGCGCCAGGTGCAGGACGAGGCCAAGCTCGTCGTCCTCGGCGCCCTCGGTGACTGACGCCGTACCCGACTACCGGGCCGGTCAGCCGCGACCGGCCCGGGGGAGTGCCACGGTCAGCCCGCGGATCTCGTAACCGCCGATCGCCTCCTGGAAGGCGACGCGGGGCTCCCCGCTCAAGCGGATGCCGTCCAGGGCGAACAGCCGGCTGAGGAACACGTCGGTCTCCAACAGGGCGATGTGCGCCCCGGGGCACCGGTGCGGGCCGTCGCCGAAGGAACCCAAGCCAGGCCCCGGGCGGTCCCGATGACCGCGCGACCGGCCGGCGTCCTCACAGGATCAGTCAGCCGGCGGCCCCTGACCACCCCCGGAATCCGTCGGGCCGGCAGCACGGCTCGTCACATCGGGGTACGACCGTCCGGTGGCCGGCGGCGCAGGGCCCAGGGCGGCGCCCAGACCTCCGCGGCCAGGTGGCCGGACGGCCGGGAGGCGAGGTGGGCACGGAGCGCCGCCAGCGCGGGGTGCGGGTTGTCGGCGTGCAGGAGCAGGGAGTGCGGGTAGACGGGCGTCGGGTCGCGCAGGGGGATGCGCCGCAGACCCTGGACGGTCGGCTTGACGAGCGGTGTCCGGTCGCTGAGGAAGGTGGCGACGGCCGAGGACTCGGCGATCGTGTCGAGCAGGTCCTCGACGCCGAAGTTGGGCCCCGCCGTGTCGATGGTGAGCCCGAACTCGGCGGCGAGGGCGTCGTAGTAGGCCGACCACTCGGCGCCGGGGACGTTCCCCGGCATCCAGACGCGGTGCCCGGCGAGCTGGGCCGGGGTGATCTCCTCTGCCGCCGCGAACTCGTGGGCGGGTCCGATGACCAGATGGAGCGGCTCGTCGAAGAGGGGAGTGGCCTCGATGCCGTCCGGCAGTTCGAGCCCCGGCATGGTCACGCAGCGGAAGGACGCGTCGACCGCCCCGGACCGGATGGCGTCGATGGCCGCCCGCACGTCGGGGAGGGTGAGGACGTCGAGGGCGACACCGGGACGGGCGCGGTGGAAGTCGCGCAGCACGCCCGCCGTGGCGGCCCGCCTGCCGATCACGTCGACCCGCAGCGGGCGGCGTCCGGGCCGTACGGAGGCGAGGGCCCGCTCCTCGGCGTCGAGCAGCGCACGCGCGTGCGGGAGGAACGCCTGCCCGTCGACGGTGAGCCGGACCCCTCGCGCGGTGCGGGTGAACAAGGAGATGCCCAGACTCTTCTCCAGGGCGGCGACGCGTTTGGACACCGCCTGCTGGGTCACCGCCAACCGGTCGGCTGCGATCTGCAGCTGACCCGCCTCCGCAGCGGTGACGAAGGTGCGAACGGCGAGGAGATCCACGCCCGCCATCCTAGGAGCTGACAGCGGTCACGGTCCGGAGTGCCGGTTCTCCTGGGACCCACGCGTCCGGCGCCCCATCGGCCGGTGATCGTGACGACGGTCGGATGTTTCCCGGATTCGGGGGTAGACGGGCTGGCGTGACGGTCAAGGCTCGGGAAGAGGGCGGATCGATTGAACGGGGCTGTCCAGAACGGGAACCGGCCGAGAGAGGTGCCGGTCAGGGTTTCGGCGAAGTACGAGGGCAGGCCCGGCGACATCGCCCGGGGCCGGGAGCTGGCCCGTGGCTTCCTGGCACGTGTGCGGGCAACGCGGAACCGGCCGGTCTCCGACCGCGCGGTGGACCTGGTGCAGCTGGTCGTCAGCGAGCTGCTGACGAACGCCTGCAAGTACGCGCCCGGCCCGTCACTCGTCGACCTCGAGCTGGCCGAGGACCGGGTGGAGGTCACGGTGTGGGACAGCGACCCGGTGCTGCCGCTGGCCGAGGGCCCGGACCCGGACCGGATAGGGCGACACGGACTGGAGATCGTCATGGCCGTCTGCCAGAGTCTCGAGGTGCACCGGGAGCCCGTGGGCAAGCGTATGAGGGCCGCGGTGCGGCTCGCCGACGACCACGAAGGCACGGCCCTCGGCCACGCCTCCTGATCCGCTGGTGATTCCGCCCTCCTCGCGCCCTACCGGCCGGCGGAGCCCCGCTCACCGGCCCCGATCCGGTAGACCACGCTGCGGCGCAGTGGGCCCTCGGGCACATCCGGATCGTCGAAGTCGTCGGCCGGGTCGCGCGTCATGCCGAGGCGGCGCATCACCGCCTGCGAGCGGAGATTCGTGGCCGCGGTCACCGCCAGGACCTCCGCCAGCCCGAGCTCCTCGAAACCGAAGGAGACCACCGCCCGCGCGGCCTCGGTGGCGTAGCCGTGCCCCCAGGCCGGACGGGCCAGCCGCCAGCCGGCCTCCACCCCGTCGAAGGGCATCCCGTCCTCCACGGGATCGAGTCCGGTGAACCCGATGAACTCGCCCGTGCCGGCCACCTCCACCGCCCACCAGCCCCAGCCGCGCCGTTCCAGGTCGGCCTGGAACCCGGCCACGGACGCATCGCTCCGTTCCCGGGTGAGTGTCCCGGGGAAGTACTCGCGGACCAACGGGTCGGCGTTCATGGCCGCCCAGGGTTCCAGGTCGCAAGCCCGCCACTCGCGGAGCAGGAGACGATCGGTACGGATACCGGAGCCGCTCACGGCCTCACCTCGTCGCCTCTTCCGCGTCGATGACCTCGGCCGGGTCCGGCGCCTTCATGTTCAGCGGCTCGTCGAAGCCGGTGAAGGACGTGGTCGTGTCGTAGTCGGCGCCCTCGTAGACCACCTTGAGCAGATGGGGCTTGCCCTCCGTGGCGACGTGGAAGGTGTACGTTCCACCTTCGCCGCCCCCCTCGTCGGTCACGGTCAGCTCGACGGCCGCCCGGCCGGAGACGCGGGCGGTCTTCCCCTTCTTCGCCGTACCGAACGAGGTGAAGGGCCGTGTGCAGGAGGAAAGGCCGTCGCCGGGCTGCGCGGAGTCGGCCGGCGTCCTGATCCGCAGCCGCTGCTCGCCCGTGCCGCCGCCGGGCTTCCGCTTCTCCAGATAAGTGCGGTCGGGACGGACGTAGTCGGTCTCGCCCATCCGGATCCGCTTGAGACTGCCGCCATCGGGGAACGTGGTCTTCCCGGAGCACCGGCTGTCGAGGTCGGTGACCAGCCGGCTGGTCACCGTACCGCCCTTCGCGGCGGTGCTGGTGGAGTCGATCCGCACGGACTCCAGTGCCCGCATCGTGGCGTTGGCGTCCTCGAGCATCTCGTCGGCGGACTTCGTCCGTCCTGCGTCTCCGGCGCCGCACCCCGCAGTGAGAGCTCCTGCCGGCAGACAGCTCAGCACGGCCGTCGCCGCGGTCGTGGTCCTGGTCCGCACACACCCCTCCGAGGTACAAGATCGGCACGGGGAGCTTACCCGACCTCCCTCCTTCGGCCCTTCGGAGCGGTTCACCCCCGGCCGGTGGGGGAACCTGGCGGGATGGACGGTATCGGAAGGCTGTGAGGGTCGTGGCGTCACGCTGGGCGGGCCACCGGGAGGCCGACGGACCAGGGCCGGAGGACGCGGACGGCGTCGTGGAGCCCGGATTCGCCCGTGCCGTGCTGCGGGCCCTGGGTGCCGGCGTCCTCACCCTTGACGCGACCGGCCGGATCACCTCGGTGAACCCGTGGGCCGAGCAACTCCTGGGGCGGTCGGCGCGGGACATGGTCGGACACGACGCGCACGACCTGCTGCACCGGCACGCCGACGGCAGCCCCGTACCGCGCGAGCGGTGCACACTGCGCAACCCCCTGTCCGGGACGTCGTACGAGGAAGGCAGCGAGGAGTACCTCCAACGGGCGGACGGCACCACCGTGCCGATCATCTGGGCCACCACCCCACTGGTCCGGGACGGCCGGCCGGAGGGACTGGCGCTCGTCTTCCGCGACTTCAGCCTGCACCGCAGCGCCACCGAGGAGATCAAGGCGCGCACCGCCGCCCTGGAGGCCTTCACCACCCAGCTGCACCTGGTGGCCGAGATCTCCACGGTCCTCGTCCCCACCGAGCGCACCTCCGCCACCCTCCGCCGTCTCCTGCGGCTGCTGGTGCCGGAACTGGGCCAGTGGGCCGCGGCCGACCTGCACCAGGGCGGGTCGGAGGTCCTGGAGCGGGTCGCCGTCCGCAGCAGCGCCCACCCGCACCGGGCGGGAAGGCTGAGAGGACCGTCCACCCCGCTGCCGTACCCCGCCCGCGCCGCGCTGAACCGGCTGGTCAACGGCGACCGTCCCGTCCCGCTGAGTGCCGAGGAGGTGCTCGACGACCCGCACCACCCCCTCGCCGCCACGCACCGGGTGCTGTTCGAACGCCTCGGCGGACACTCCGCCGTCGTCGTCCCACTCCGCACCCGGCAGCGGTCGTACGGGACACTGACCGTGGCGCGCGCGGGGGACCACCCGGCGCACTCCGAGGCGGAGATCGCCCTGCTCGCCGACATCGGCCGCCGCGTCGGACTGGTCCTTGACTACGCCCGGCTCTACCAGGAGCAGCAGAACGTCGCCGCGACCATGCAACGCCAGCTGCTGACCCCCCTCCCACAGGTCGACCACCTGCGCATGGCGGCCCGGTACCGGCCCGCCGAGAGCGCGATGGAGGTCGGCGGCGACTGGTACGACGCCTTCCTGCTCGCCGACGGCGTCATGGCCCTGGTCATCGGGGACGTGGTCGGCCACGACCTGCAGGCCGCCGCCCACATGGCCGAGGTCCGCAACATGCTGCGCGCCCTCGCCTGGGACCACCAGGAACCGCCCAGCGTCATCATGCGGCGCCTGGACGAGGCCGTGACCAACACCAGCGACGCCCCGATGGCCACGCTCGTCTTCGCACGCGTCGAAGGCCCCGAGGGCGGCCCCTGGCAGTTCCACTGGGTCACCGCCGGCCACCCGCCGCCCCTGCTCGTCACCCGGGACGGCGCGACCCGCTTCCTGGAGGCGGGGCACGGCCCGCTCATCGGCATGAGCGCCACCCTGCGCCTCGGCCTGGACTGGCCCGACGTGAGCGAGGAGCTCCCGCCGGAGAGCATCCTCCTGCTCTACACCGACGGCCTGGTGGAGAGTCGCGACCGTCCGATCGACCTCGGTATGGCCAAGCTCCGCCACCACGCCGGCGTCCTGGCCTGCCGGCCGGAGGAGTGGACCATCGACGAGTACTGCGACGAACTGCTCGCCCGGATCGAGCCCCGCGGTGACGACGTCGCCCTGCTGGCCCTGCGCCTGCCCGCCGCGGGCGTCGGCGCCCCCGGCGACACCTCACCACCGCCGCCGCCCCAGTCCGCGCACAGCGACGCCACCCCCGACCGGGCGGCGCCCGGCTCCCGCCGCCAGGAGCCCGAGGTGCTCGACCCGACACACGCCGACCCCGACGAGTGACGGGGTACACCGACGGTCCACCGGCCGTTCCGCGGGCGCATCCACCGGCCGATTCACCCACGCCTTCACCCGCCTGAGCGTCTTGAGTGGTGAGACGCTGACAACGGGCTGACGGTAATTCACGTCGGGTCCGGGTCACCTCAGCTGACGAAGCACCAGCTGCCCGGTCGCGACGGAAGGAACCTCAGATGCGTTCTGCTCGCATGCTCCTGACCACTGCGGCGGCCTCGGCCGTCCTCGTCCTCGGCGCACCCGGCGCCCACGCGGCGACCGCCGGCGACTGGGAGCACGACGACTCTTCCTACAGCAAGGAGCACGACAACGGAGGCAAGCACGACGAGCCGCGCGGCGGGATGCACACGGGCGGCGGCGCCCTGGCCGCGGTGAACGAGGGCGACTGGGACGGCGGCGGCTCCAAGGAGGGCTCGCAGACCTACAAGCAGGACGAGGGAGAGAAGTCCTGGGGCGGCGGCGAGCACGACAAGCCGCGCGGCGGCATGCACACCGGCGGCGGCGGACTGGACGCCCCGGCCACGACCGCGGGCGGGCTGGCCGTCCTGGCCGTCGCCGCGACCGGCCTGTACGCCGTCCGACGCAGGAAGTCGGCCGACGGAGTGGCGTGAGCCGTGCCGGGCGCGATAGCAGTCGGGCCGCCACCCGGGAAGCATGTGGCGGCCCGGCTCGCCTCCACTCCCGCCCGTCCGTCCTCGTCCGTCCTCCGCCTGCCGTGCTGCCGCGCCCAAGTGAGGTGGTCCTCGATGGCAGTCCCCCCTACTTCATCCACCGACGACACGCCGGCGCTCACCGGACAGGGGTCTCGCCCGGGCACGACGGTGCTGTTCGCCGTGGCCCTCCTGGTCCTGGCGGTGAGCCTGATCGGCGGCAACGACACGTCCGCCGACTCCGCACCCCCGCCCCGCGCCCCGCAGCCCGCCTCGGCCCCGTCCGCCGCGGGCGACACCCGGACGGACCTGCCCCGGTCGAAGCCGGTGCGCCTGCTGATCCCGGACATCTCCGTCGACGCTCCCTTCACCGACCTCGCCATCGGTGAGAACGGGCAACTCGAAGCACCTCCCCCCGCCGACACCAACCTCGTCGGCTGGCACGCCGACGGCGCCTCCCCCGGCGAGACGGGCACCTCGATCATCGCCGGGCACGTGGACACCAAGACGTCCGCCGCCGTCTTCGCCCGCCTCGCCGAACTCGACGAGGGCGACGTCTTCCACGTGAAGCGGGCCGACGGACGCACGGCGTCCTTCACGGTCGACAGCCTGGAGACCTTCGACAAGGACGACTTCCCCAGCGAGCGCGTGTACGGCGACGCCGACCGGGCCGAGGTACGGCTCATCACCTGCGCGGGCGACTACGACCGCAAGGCCAAGGACTACACCGACAACCTCGTGGTCTTCGCCCACCTCACCTGAGCCGGGCACCGTCCCTGCCCCGGTCACCCGCGCAGTGCACACGAGTCGCGCGCCCCGAGGGGCGGGCACAGGATCGAGGCACGCCGACGGCGTATCACCGCGGCCGGCTCCCAGTTCCGCCACCCCCGCGAAGGACCCGCGAAGGAGATGTGCGCAGGATGACCACCACGCCCACCCCCGCATCCGAACCACTGACACGACAGGTGTCGCACCACGTCTCCCAGTCCGTGTTCGACGGCTCCCGACTGCGGGTCGTCCTGCTGGTGGAGGTCTACGACGGAGCCCAGCAGCAGTTCCTCGATACGTACGAGCAGCTGCGCAGCCATGTCGAGTCCGTGCCCGGGCACCTCGGCGAGCAGCTGTGCCAGTCCATCGAGAACCCCTCGCAGTGGCTCATCACCAGCGAGTGGGAGAGCGCCCCGCCGTTCCTGAACTGGGTGAGCAGCGAGGAGCACGTGAGGATGGTGAAGCCGCTGCACAGTTGCGTCCGGGACACCCGGTCGCTCCGCTTCCACGTCGTCCGCGAGACGAACCCCCCGGTCCCGGGCGCCGAGTCCGCTGCCCGCGGCCGACTCCAGACGTCACCGCGGATCGGGGACGGAGTGATCCGGCACGCCCTCACCTTCACGGTGAAGCCGGGCAGTGAGGGCGCGGTCGCCGAGATCCTCGCCGACTACGCCTCGCCCGAGCCGCGGGTCGACGACACCACACGGCTGTGCCGCACCTCGCTCTTCCTGCACGGCAACCGTGTGGTGCGGGCCATCGAGGTCCGCGGCGACCTGCTCGCGGCGCTGCGGCACGTGGCGGAACAACCCGAGGTGCGGGTCGTCGAGGAGGCCATCAACCCGTATCTGGAGCAGGACCGGGACCTCGGTGACCCGGAGTCCGCCCGGGTGTTCTACACGCGGGCCGCCCTGCCCGCCGTACACCATGTGACGGCGGGCGAGGAGGACCCGGCCGCCCGTCGGCACGCGCTGTCGTACCCCGCCCGGCCGGGTTGCGGCATGCGGCTGGCCCAGCTGCTGGCCGAGGCCGACGAGGCGGCGGCGGACGATCCGCGCACCCCGGTCCTGTGCAGCACCATCTTCCAGCGCGACGACGTCGTGGTCCGGTTGGTCGACGTACGCGGTGATCTCGACGACGGAGACCCCGGGGTCGCCCTCGGTCTCGCGGATCCCGCCCGGGTGGCCGAACTGACGACCCTGCTGGACGGTTCCGCCGGGGTGGACGGCTCCGCGCCCGCGGAGGGCGAGCTCGCCCGTGCTCTCGGGGGAGCCCGCATGGACCTCGTCACGGATCGCCGCGCGCCCGGCGCCTGACCCGCCCCCCCCCACGGCCCGCACACGTCGGCCGCCGCACCGCGCATGTCGCGGTCCGGCGGCCGACGTGCGGCGTGCTCTCTCGTCAGCTCACTCGGGCACGGTGCAGTCGAAGGCGTGCAGGTAGGGGTTGACCGGGCGGATGTCGTCGATGACGAGGCCCGCGTCGGTCAGCCGGCCGACCATGCTGTCGGTGGTGTGCTTGGCGCCGCCGACGTTGAGGAGCAGCAGCAGGTCCATCGCGGTGCTGAATCGCATGGAGGGCGTGTCGTCGACGAGGTTCTCGATGACCACGACCCGCGCCCCGGGGCCGCCCGTCGCCATGACGTTGCGCAGTGCGCGGGCGGTGCTGTCGTCGTCCCACTCCAGGATGTTCTTGATGACGTAGACGTCGGCCTGTACCGGGATGGCCTCCCGGCAGTCGCCCGGCACGATCTGCACCCGGTCCGCGAGCGATCCGCCCTCGCGCAGGCGGGGGTCGGCGTTCTCCACCACACGGGGCAGGTCGAGAAGGGTGCCGTGCATCGACGGGTACTTCTCCAGCAGGCTCGCCACCACGTGCCCCTGCCCGCCGCCGATGTCCGCGACCGACGTACAGCCCGACAGGTCGAGGAACGCGGCGACGTCCTGGGCCGACTGTCGGCTGGACGTGGTCATGGCGCGGTTGAAGACCTCGGCCGACTCGGGGGCGTCCTCGTTGAGATAGGTGAAGAACTCCTTGCCGTACAGGCCCTCGACGACGTTGTCGCCGGTGCGTACCGCCTCGTCGAGCAGGGGCCACGCGTCCCAGGTCCACGGCTCGGTGCACCACAGGGTGATGTAGCGCAGGCTGTGCGGGTCGTCCTCGCGCAGCAGCAGGGACATGTCGGTGTGCCCGAACGTGCCGTCCTTGTGCTCGGTGAAGACGCCGTAGCAGGTCAGGGCGCGCAGAAGCCGGCGCAGCGGCCCGGGCTCGGTCTTCACCGCGGCCGCGAGGTCCTCCACGGCCATCGGGGTGTCGCCGAGCGCGTCGGCGACACCGAGCCGGGCGGTCGCGCGGAGGGCGGCGGCACATGCCGCCCCGAACACGAGCTCCCGCAGCCGCATGGGCGGGGGCGGGACGGTCTGTGCGGTCGTCATGTGCCGCGGTCCTTCCTTCTTCTTGGGTCCTCGGGTGACTACGGCCGGCCGGTCAGCACAGTCCCGCGGGCTTGGAGGCGCCGCAGGTGTTGCCGGTGAAGGTGTTGCTCGCGGCGGTGTCCGCGGTCTCGGCGTTGACCAGGTCGGCGGGGGAGTTGTCGCGCAGCCTGTTGCCGTTGACCTCGTTCTTCGAGTTGCCGGCGCCCACCATGCTCTTGGCCAGGACGATGCCGCCCGACATCGACGACTCGCCGGAGTTGCCCTCGACCGTGTTGTCGGCGACCAGTACCTTCTCGACGCCGGTCAGGACGATGCCGGAGCCCTGGAGCGCCTCCAGCCGGTCGGTCTTCGGGCAGGACTTGTTGTTGCTCACGACGTAGTTGTCGCGCACGACGAGGTCGCCGGCCTTGGGCTTGTTCTCGTCGCCGACGACGAAGACGCCCGCGCAGTTGCCGGTGATGTAGTTGTCCGCGACGGCGAGATTGCGCAGCCGCCGGACGGTGACGCCGATCCGGTTGCCCTCGAGCCGGTTGTGCGCGACCTCCGTGCCCTGGGTGTCCGCGGCGCCTTCCTCGGCCTTGATGGTGTTGGCGAGGAAGATGCCCGCGTCGCCGTTGTCGCGGGCGGTGTTGCTTCGGAAGATCCCGTGGATCGACTGCTCCTGGGCGATGCCCCAGACCCCGTTCTTCACGGCCGTCACGTTCCGTACGGTCAGCCCGTCGGTGGCCATGGAGAACACGCCGGTGCGCTTGAAACCGGTCACCGTCAGGTTGGCGACGGTGACACCCTTGACGTTCTCGTCCTTCGTGCCGATCACGCAGATGCCGTCGCCGCCTTCGGCGCAGGTGTTCTCTTCGGCGGCCTTCTCCGTGCTCGGCTTGATGACGGTGTCGCGGCCCATGCCGCGCAGGGTGAGCCCGGGGGTGCTCACCTTGACGCTCTCGTGGTAGGTGCCGGGGGTGAGGAGGACGGTGTCGCCCGACCGGGCGGCGTCGACCGCCTTCTGGATCGATTCGCCGGGGTGGACCACGTGGGTCGTGTGGCCGGCGGACGCCGGGGCCGCGCCGATCCCCGTTCCGATCATCGCTGCGGTGCACACCAGGTACACGACATGGCATTTCTTCATATTCCGCACGTTATGCCCGAAAGATTGCCGCACCGGTCGGATGAGCCATCCGACGGCGTGTCATGAACCGACGGTGAACGCCCGGTTCTTGGGCAGACGGACGTGAGTGATCTTCATGTCGTCGGCCGGAAAGGAGGGACCGTCGTGACCGTTCCCGCACGAGGCCCCCGTCAGAGGCGCTCCGGGCGCCGCTTCGACCTCCGCGCGACGGCCCTGTTCTTCGGACTCGCCGCCGTCGGCCTGTGCGTCGCGGGGTGGGTCGTGCGGATGGCGCTCGACGTCGCCGAGCAGCGCCCCGTCTGGGCCTTCGTGCTGGTGCTCGGAGGAGTACTGGCCTGCCTCGCCGGCCGGCGAAGGCGCTCCGTCCCCCCCGCCTCCGTCCTGGCCCGGCGCACCACGGGCGCGCTGGAGAAGGGTACGGCGACGGCCCTGGACGCACTGGACGAGACACGGACGACCGTACGTCCACCGGAGGCGCACCACGTCCAGGAGCCCGTGACCGCGACGTTCGACGACCACGAGTCGTTCGGCCCCGACGAGTTCGAGCAGGCGACGGCCGACCTCTGTCTGCGCGACGGCTGCGGCGAGGTGGAGGTCGTCGGCGGCGCGGGCGACCTCGGCGCGGACGTGAAGGCGGTGACCCCCGACGGCCGACGCCTCGTCATCCAGTGCAAGTACTACGGCGACGGCAACAAGGTCGGCTCCGAGGAGATGCAGCGCTTCGGCGGCACCTGCTTCACCGTCCACGAGGCCGACATAGCGGTCGTCGTCACCACCAGCGACTTCACCCGGCCGGCCGCCGAGTACGCCGAGCGGTGCGGAATAGTCTGCGTGGACGAGCGCCGGCTGCGGGAGTGGAGCGGGGGTACCGGCCCGGCGCCCTGGGCGCTCGGCCCTCGCGCGACCGAGGGAACCGACCCCTTGGACCAGGACCTGTGGTGAACTCCGCCGCCACCCGCCCCGTCCGTCGGCCGGGGCGGGACGGTTTCGCCGCCGTTCAGTGGCAACCTGTGCCGCATGGGCAAAACAGCGCTGATCGTCATCGACATGATCAACACCTATGACCACAAGGACGCCGATTCGCTGATTCCCTCCGTGGAATCCGTACTCCCCGCCGTGACCGGTCTGCTGGAGCGGGCGCGGCGGCAGGGCGTCCCCGTGATCTACGTCAACGACAACTTCGGCGAGTGGCGCTCGCACCACGGCGAGATCCTCGACCAGGCCCTCGCGGGACCGCACGCCGGCCTCGTCGAGCCGCTGCGGCCGGACGACTCCTCCCTCTTCGTGGTCAAGGCACGCCACTCGATCTTCTTCGAGACCCCGTTGACGTACCTGCTGTACGAGCAGGGCATCGACCGGCTCGTGCTGTGCGGGCAGGTGACCGAGCAGTGCGTGCTCTACTCGGCGCTCGACGCCCACATCCGGCACCTTCAGGTCATCGTGCCGCGCGATGCCGTCGCCCACATCCACGCCGACCTCGCGGACGCCGCGCTGCGCATGATGCAGCGGAACATGGACGCCCGGGTGTGCGACAGCGGCGAGTTGTGGACGTGACACGAGCGATGCGGCAGTCGGGGGAGGCAGGCGCACGGTGGTAACGAGCGTGCCGGGGGTGGCTGTTCGCAGGGGACGCGTGTCGGTCGGGGCCGCCGAGGTCACCGCGGAACCGTGGGGGCGCCGCGACGCACTCGCCCGCCGCCTTCGCGCCGGTGCAGCACCCGGGGCCAGGCCCGGTCGATGCGGGACGGTGGTCCTGCCGGCCTCTCGCACCTCCGTGTGCCGTCCCCCCTCGACCGTTGACACCTCCGGCTCTGCCGTGTGTCACTCCCACCGGACGCGGGACGTCCTGCGTCCGGTCTGCTCCGGGGGGACGGCACGGCCCCGCCCGGCTTCCGCCACGGGCCGGAGAAGAACGACCTGGAGTACCGCATGCCCTTGCCCACGCCGCTGCGAGGCGTCGTCCCGCCGGTCATCACTCCCCTCACCCCGGCCGGCGAGGTGGACACCGCCTCGGTCCGCCGGCTCACCGAGCACCTGATCGATGCCGGTGTGCACGGCCTGTTCCTGCTCGGCTCAAGCGGCGAGGCGGCCTACCTCACCGACGCCCAGCGGCTGACCGCGCTGGAAACGGCCGTGGACACCGCGGCGGGCCGCGTCCCCGTGCTGGCCGGGGTCATCGACACCACCACCGCCCGGGTACTGGACCGCGCGGCCGACGCCGTCCGGGCCGGTGCACAGGCGCTCGTGGCGACGGCGCCCTTCTACACCCGCACGCACCCCGTCGAGATCGCCGACCACTTCCGGCGCGTCCGCGCGGCTGCCGGTCTGCCGCTGTTCGCCTACGACATCCCGGCCGCCGTGCACACCAAGCTGCCCCGCGCCGTGGTGCTCGACCTCGCCGCCGACGGCACCCTCGCCGGGCTCAAGGACTCCAGCGGTGACGAGGGCTCGTTGCGCCGGCTGCTGATCGAACTGCGCCGTCGCACACCGGACTTCTCCGTTCTCACGGGCTCCGAACTCACCGTCGACTGCGCCCTGCTGGCCGGTGCCGACGGCGTCGTGCCCGGCCTCGGCAACGTCGACGCCGCAGGTTACGTGCGGCTGTACGCGGCCGCCCGGGCCGGGGACTGGGCCGCCGCCAAGGCCGAGCAGGACCGCCTCGCCGCCCTGTTCGCCCTCACCGAGGAGGGCGACCCGGCCCTGATGGGCCCCAGCTCCGCCGCGCTCGGCGCCTTCAAGGCCGCCGCCCGCCTCTTGGACCTCATCGACTGCGCGGCCACCGCCGCACCGCAGGTACCGCTCGAGGAGGCGGCCGTGGTCCGGATCGGCGACCGGCTCGCCGAGGCCGGCCTTCTGTGACACCCCGCCCGGGGCCGCCGCCGTTCCGCCGCTCCCGCCGTTCCTGACACGCGTCTTTCCACCCGCATTGGACCCGCCATGTCATCTGCGCGCACCACCCCGCCGTCCCCGTCCTGGTACCGCGAGGTGTCCCGGGAGAAGTGGAAGTCGTTCTTCGCCGCCTGGATCGGCTACCTCCTCGACGGCTTCGACTTCGTCCTGATCACCCTCGTACTGACCGAGATCGCCGACGACTTCGCACTGTCCACCGTCGAGTCCGCGAGCCTGGTGTCCGGCGCCTTCATCACCCGCTGGCTCGGCGGCGCCGTGCTCGGTGCCCTCGGCGACCGTTTCGGCCGCAAGAGCGCCATGGTGGCCAGCATCCTGCTGTACTCGGTCGGCACCTTTGCCTGCGGCTTCGCCTGGGACTACACCAGCCTGTTCACCGCCCGCCTGCTGATCGGCATGGGCATGGCCGGCGAGTACAGCGCCAGTGCCACCTACGTCCTGGAGAGCTGGCCCGCCCGGCTGCGCAACCGCGCCTCCGGCTTCCTCATCTCCGGCTTCTCCCTGGGTGGCGTCCTCGCGGCCGAGGTTTACGAGCACGTCGTGCCGGCCCACGGCTGGCGCTGGCTGTTCTACATCGGCCTGTTCCCCGTGGTCGTCGCGCTGTGGGTGCGGCGGGCGCTGCCCGAGGCCGACGACTGGGAGGCGAAGGTGGGGGCTGCCGGCGTACGCCCGAATCCGTTCCGGCCGCTGTTCGCGGGCCGCCGCCGGGCGACCGTGAACACGGCGCTCGCCGCCGTCGCCACCGGATCGCTCTTCGCGGTCTTCACGCCGCTCGGCGAGGGGGCCGTGCCGGTGCTCTCCGTCGTGGCGGCCGCCTGTCTGACCGCGTTCGCCGTGCAACTGGGCGGCCGCAGGCGGTGGGTGCTGTTCGTCGCGCTGTGCGTCACCGTCTTCTGCGCCTTCCTCTACAGCTGGCCGGTCCAGGCCCTGCTGCCCACCTACCTCAAGACGGAGCTCGGCTTCACGCCCACCCAGGTCAGCGACGCGCTCTACTACGCGGGTTTCGGCACGATGGCCGGCTGTATCGTCACCGGCTTCGTGGGGGACCGGTTCGGCACCCGCAAGGCGTACGCCTGCACCCTGCTGATCGGCATCGCCTTCGTCTTCCCGGTCTTCGCGATCCGGGACAGCCGGATCGGACTGGGCGTCCTGCTCTTCCTGATGCTGGCCTGCATGCAGGGCATCTCGGGACTGCTGCCCAAGTTCATCGCCGGGCATTTCCCGACCGAGACCCGGGCCGCGTCGCTGGGCTTCACCTACAACGTCGGAGCGCTGGGCGGCGCGGTCGCCCCGGTGCTGGGGGCCGAGCTGGCGTCGACGATGTCGCTGGGGCAGTCGCTCGCGGTCCTGACGTTCTCCCTGACCCTCGTCGTGATCGTGCTGATCGGCTTCGACGTGCCGAGCCGGCTCAACCGGCTCGTGGACCCGCAGGCCGTACCGGACTACCTGGCCGCCGAGGCGGCCACGGACGACACGGCCCGCGTACGGTCGGCGAAATGAGGGCGCGGCGGGTGCCGACGGGTGGTCCGCGTGCTCCGACCGGCCGAACGCGACGGTGATCGGCGAGGCGCCGTGCCGTCACCCGGTGTAACAGTCTCGGTATGATCTGTAGACGAGATGTTCATCGAAGTGGCGTGCGCGGCTCGCGCGGCCGTACGGTCCGGACGGCGGCGGTGGCCTTCTTCGCCGTGGTCGCACTGGGGGCGACCAGCCAGGCGGCGGCCTCGGCGTCGGTTCCCCTGCGCACCGACTGGGACGCCATCGCCGCCTGTGAGTCCGGCGGCAACTGGAAGGCGAACACCGGCAACGGCTACTACGGCGGCCTGCAGTTCGCCGCGTCGAGCTGGGTCGCCGCCGGTGGCCTCGAATACGCGCCGCGCGCGGACCTCGCCACCCGCGGGGAACAGATCGCCGTCGCCGAGCGCCTCGCCCGAATCCAGGGCATGTCGGCCTGGGGCTGCGCCTGACGAGCGGGGCCGAACCGTCAGTCACCCGGCCCCGGGTCCGGCCGGACCGGCGTTCGGATGCCGGCCCGGGCCGCCTCCAGCTGGGCCGCGAAGGCGATGCCGAGGAAGAGCGCCACCGCCGTGAGGTTCGCCCACAGCAGCAGTGCGATGAACGCGGTGAGCGGCCCGTACACGGCACCGAACGCGCCGCTGTGACCGACGTACAGCGCGAGCAGCCAGGTCGCCGACACCCACAGCACCAGGTGGACCGCGGAACCGAAGGCCAGCCAGGTGTAGCCGGGCTGGTCACGGCGGGGCGACCAGCGCAGGATCACCGCCGAGGCGACCCAGGCCAGCAGCAGCCCCGCCGGCACCTCCAGCGCGGTCCACCACCAGGGGGCGCCGGCGCGGTCGCCGGTGGAGCGGGCCACGGCGTCGCCCACGGCCTCACCCGCGACGAGCACCAGGAATCCCAGTACCATCGGCAGGCCCGCGGAGAGCGCGAGCACCAGCGCCCTGCCGTACTTGCGGGGGAAGGGGCGGTCGCGCTCGATGCCGTAGATGCGGTTGGCGCCCCGCTCGATCTGGCCCATGGCCGAGGCGAGGTTCAGCAGGGCGAACGCCAGCCCCAGCCACAGCGCCAGCGTGCCCCAGGCGTCGCTCCCGGCGCTGCGCCGGGTGCCCTCGAACGCCTTCTCCACGACATCGGCACTGGCCCCCGGCACGATCCGGCCGAGAGTGAGCTCGACGACCCGGCCGACACCCTCGGTGCGGACCGACGTGGCGAGGCCGACGAGCACGACGGTGAACGGGACGAGCCCGAGCACCACCTGGAAGGCGAGGGCCCGAGCGTTGGTGAAGCCGTCCGCGTAACGGAAACGGGCGAAGGAGTCGGTCAGCAGCCGCAGGCCTCCGTAGTGGCGCAGGGCGGTCAGGGCTTCGTCGCCGGAGAGTTCTTCTCCCAGCATGTCCCGGGTCTGCGGGACGTGAACGGCGGTTCCCACGGTGTGGCTGCTCCTCGGCTCGCAACGGTCGGAGGCGCGGGCCTCCACCCACGCATATGCCCCGTGAACGAGCCGGACAGCACCGACCGGACGGCCGGCCGGGCCGATCGGGTGGCGGTGTGCCGACAGAGGGCGGCCTCACCGTGCCGGACCGTGAGCGGGGACCTGTGTTGACCGGGTAACCCGTGGGCGTGCACTTGCTCCGGTCGTCTCCGTCTCCCGTTTCCTCCGGGCGCCCGGTGGGCAGTCCCCTGGCGGGGGAGCCGAGGGGCGGTCCCGGACGTTCCGTACGCCGATACCTCCGGGGCCGCCCTCGCTACTCAGGAACGACGCCCCGAATAGGCGGACCAGCGGCCGTCCCGCCTGGCCACGGTGATGTCCCGGCCGAAGCACGCGGTCAGCAGGGAGTCGGTGAGGACGCCGTCCACGGGCCCGCGCGACAGGATCCGGCCCTCACGCAGGAGCAGCGCGTGACTGACGGCGGGGAACAGCTCCTCGAGATGGTGGGTCACCGTCACGGTGGCCAGCTGCGGGCGCCCCTCGGCCAACTGGTGCATGGCCTCGACCAGATCCTCGCGGGAGGGCAGGTCCAGTGCGTTGAAGGGCTCGTCCAGGAGCAGCAGCGCCGGGTCGGCCATCAGCGCCCTGGCGATGAGGACGCGCGCCCGCTGTCCGCCCGAGCACACGCCGTACGGACGGTCGGCCAGTTCCTTGACCCCGCACTCGGTGAGCAGGTCGCGGGCACGCTGGCGGACATCGTCGTCGTACGTCCGCCACAGGGGCTGCACGGTGCCGCTGTGCCCGGTGAGGACGACCGCGTGGGCGGTGAGGTCCTGCGGCACCCGCTGGGCGGAGTTGACATGACCGATGCGGGCCCGCAACTCACGGACGTCCACCCGGCCGAGCCGGCTGCCGAGGACCTCCACGGTCCCGGTCGTCGGGTGCATCAGCGCGCCGAGCAGCCGCAACAGGGTGGTCTTGCCCGCACCGTTGGCTCCCAGCAGGGCCCAGTGCTCTCCCGGATGGACCGTCCAGTCGACCGCGTCGAGGATGAGCTGGTCCGTGGTGTGGCGGCGGACGCCCACGTCCTCGAGCCGCAGGACGGCGGCCTCCTGCTTGCCCACCAGGGAGTTGGCTGTCTGCCCGGCCATAGCGGAGCTCCTTCGCGCGGCACGCCGATCGTTCACGCCGAACGATAGATGCATCCGCCATGCGCCTGCCGGGCCGTCCGGCTGCTGGACGGCCCGGCCCCGGTCCTCGGCAGACGGTCAGACGCCCGCCACCGACTGCACCCACGAGCGGTAGGCCGTTACGTTCGTGTACGCCGTGGTGGTCTGGCGGTCGCTGGTGGAGGCGACTCCGACCTGGACGCCGCCGGCCGTCATCGGGCCGCCGGAGTCGCCGCCCGCGGTGATGCCGTCGCCGGGGCGGGCGCAGATGGCCTGTCCGTAGTAGGCGTCGTAGCACCCTCGGGTCACCGTCAGGTTGGCGATCTTCAGGTAGCGGGACTGGCAGTTGATCTCGGAGCCGCACCGGGACGTGGCGCCCCAGCCGTAGACCTGCACGGCCTGGCCGACCCGCACCGTGCCGGGCTGCCCGAGCCGCGCGTAGGTGGCGGAGACGGAGCGGTCGAGGCGTACCAGCGCGAGGTCCGCCGAGGAGTGGGTGACGGTCTGGACGCCGTTCGCCACGGTGCCGCC
Organism: Streptomyces mutabilis; assembly: GCF_014649815.1. Lineage (GTDB taxonomy): Bacteria > Actinomycetota > Actinomycetes > Streptomycetales > Streptomycetaceae > Streptomyces > Streptomyces mutabilis. The sequence goes on from NZ_BMTT01000005.1 coordinate 127,248, forward strand.
GGAGCTCTGGTCGAGGCTGCCGATGCGGAAGGAGAGCCCTCCGCCGCTCACACAGTGCTTGGCGGTGAGTATCCAGGTGGGGGAGATGATGGTCGAGCTGCAGGTTTGGGCGCCGTTGGAGAACAACCGGGCCGCCCAGGGGGCGTTCTGCGCGTAGCCGCCGCCGATGATCGGCTGGGGGCCGCCGTCACCGGGCTTGGGTTCGGCCGCGGAGGCGTTCGGGACGAGTACGACGGCGGACAGCAGCGCGGCCATGAGCGCGGCCAGCAGGGCGGGGACGAGTCTGGTGATGCGCAAGGCTCCTCGATTCCGACGACACGCGTGGGGCCGCGTGTGGTGGGTGGGGGCGCTCAGCATCTCGGGCGCGGATCGCGGGCCGCCAATCCCGGTTTTCCATAACGCGCCGTTATGGGCGGGAGGGCCAGGCCGGACGGCGGCTCAGCGCAGCAACAACTGCACGAGGGCCACGGTGCCGACCGTCACGACGAGTATCCGCAGGACCAGGGGGCTGAAGCGGCGGCCCACCTTCGCCCCGGCGTATCCACCGAGGCCCGAGCCCGTCGCGAGGAGTCCGACCGCCGTCCAGTCGAAGTCCGCGGCGAAGAGGAAGAAGAGCGCGGCGACGGTGTTGACGACGGCGGAGAGGACGTTCTTGACGCCGTTGAGGCGCTGCAGGGGCTCGTCGAGCAGCATGCCCATCAGGGACAGGTAGATGATCCCCTGCGCGGCCGTGAAGTAGCCGCCGTAAACGCTCGCCAGCGTCAGGCCGGTGAGCAGGAGGGGGCCGCCGTCCCGGCGCGGCGAGGCGCCGGTGCGTTCGCGGCGGCGCTGCACCCACCTGCCGATCTGCGGCTGGAGTGCCACCAGCACCAGGGCGAGGCTCACCAGCACCGGCACGATCGTCTCGAACGCGTCCGCCGGCAGCGCGAGCAGCAGCGTGGCGCCGGCCAGGCCGCCGAGCAGCGCGCCGGCGCTCAGTTTCAGCACGCGCCGGCGCTGGCCGCTCAACTCCTCGCGGTAGCCGATGGCCCCGCTGATGGAGCCGGGGATGAGGCCGAGGGCGTTGGACACCGTCGCGGTGACGGGGGACAGTCCCGTGGCCAGCAGCACGGGGAAGGTGATGAGGGTCCCGGAGCCGACGACGCTGTTGATGGCGCCTGCTCCCACCCCCGCCGCGAACACCGCGGCCATGGCCTCCGGTGTCACGCCGTGCCGTCCCGTGCCGGCTCCGCGCGCGGCCGGAAGGTGTCTTGGGCATCTTTCACGGGGCCGACTGTACCCACCGCCGAAGTGACGGGAAGTGCCGGTTCCAACCGGTCCTGGATGAACACTTCTTGACGTAAATTCACCTGATCACGCGGTGATACGATCACCGCGTTTGCGGAGCGGGCGGATGGGTGAAAGACGGCATCCCCGACCTCAGGGACAGCCCGGGCAGCACCCCCGGTGCCGGGCGGTCCACCGGACCGCCCGCGTGGACGGGAACTCAGCGAACCGGCCTTCAGTCGCCTGAAGAGAGTCTTATGACGGAATACACAGGGAACCCATTGCTCTGGGCCCTTCTCGTCGCCCTCGTCGTCGCCGCCGTGCTCATCGGCCGGCAGCGCGGGGCGGCACGAGCTCTGCGGCAGGAGGTCCAAGGGCTCAAGCAGCACTACACGGAGCTGGAGAACGACTACGGCAGGTCCGTGCGGGCGGCCCAGGAGCGGGCCGAGGACGAGACCAAGACCGTGCTCAAGTCGGCCATGCGGACCCTCCAGGGCCTCGCCGCCGAGCAGCAGCTGGTCCTCTCCCGGCTGCAGAGCAAGTACGGCGACTCGGCCCTGCTCCAAGACCTGCTGGAGATCGACCACACCAACTCGCAGTTCGGCCGGCGCGCCCAGTCCATCGCGGTGCTGTGCGACGGCTGGCTGGGCGGTCGTCGCGACACCGCCTCGGTGTACGACGTGGTGCGCAGCGCCCAGGGCCGGGTCCGGCACTTCCGCCGGGTGGAGATCCTCTCCCAGGTCGACTTCGGCATCACCAGCCGGGCCGTCGAACCCGTCGCCCTGGCCCTCGCCGAGCTGCTCGACAACGCCACCAGCTACTCCAGCCCGGACACCGTCGTCGAGATCAACATCCGGACGGTGCCCAAGGGCATCTGCGTCGTCGTCGACGACGCCGGTGTCGGCATGAGCGACGAGGAGCGCGCCCGCGCCGACAAGCTCCTCGCCACCGAGCGCGCCTCGGGCGTGGCCGGGCTCGGGAACCCGCCGCAGTTCGGCTTCGCGGTCATCGGCCTGCTGTGCGAGCGCTTCGGCTTCGAGGTGTCGGTGGACTCCTCCTCTCCCTACGGAGGTGTACGGGCAGTGGTCCTGCTCCCGCACGACCTGCTCACCGCCATGCCGGAGAAGAAGGCGCCCGCCCCCGCCGCCGGCCGGAGCACCGCCCGCCCGGGTCTCGAAGGCGGACCGGAGGCCGCGCTCGCCCCCTCCGAGACCAGCGACGGACTGCCCCGGCGGCGCCGCAAGCGCCCGATGGCCATCGTGCCCGGCAGTGGTTCCACCCCGCGCCCCGCCGGCCGCTCCGACGCCGAGCAGGCGCAGGTCATGGCCGCCTTCCAACGGGGCACGCAGACCGGCCGCGTCACCCGGCCCGGAGACGCCGACCGGACCCGCAGAACACCCGGTGCAAGCAGAGAAGGACATGAGGACTCGTGAACGACGACCTGTCATGGATGCTCGACAGCGCCCTGGAGATTCCCGGGGCCCTGCACGCGGTCCTGATATCGGCCGACGGCCTGCTTATGGCCCGTACGCAGGACTTCGACAAGGACGACGCCGACCGGGTGGCCGCCGCGATGAGCGGCGTGCAGTCGCTCAGCCGGACGCTCGCCTTCTTCTGTGAGGACCCCAGCCAGGCCTGGCGGCAGACCCTGGTCGAGTTCGACGGCGGCTGGGTGTTCCTGATCTCCGCCGGCGAGGGCGCCTACCTCGGCGTCTCCGCATCCCCGGACGTCGACATGGCCGACATCACCTTCCGGATGCAGCAACTCGTCGCCCAGCTGGGCAAGCGGTTGACGACACCGCCGCGCGAGAACCTCGGTTCCCGCTCATGACCGGCCACGACGGCTGGGAGCCCGAAGCCCCCGAATTAGTGCGGCCGTACGTCATCACCAAGGGCCGCGGCCTGCCCGACGAGGAGCACCTCTCCCTCATCACCCTCGTCACGGCCGCCGAGGGGGACCCTCAGCGGCCCCGGAGGCTCTCCCCCGAGGAGCAGAGCCTGCTGGACCTGTGCTCCGCCGGCTACCTGTCGGTCGCCGAGATCGCCGGGCACACCCACTTCCCGCTGGGCGTGGTACGCATCCTGCTGGCCTCCCTCATGGAGGGCGGCCACCTCATGACCCGTCCGCCGGTGGCCCGTGCCCGCCTGGCCGACAAGGAGATCCTGGAGGAGGTGCTCAATGGGCTCCGCGCCAAGTTTGGGTGAGCGGGACTACGTACGCGGCGGGGCGACCCAGACCGCGGTGAAGATCCTCGTCGTCGGCCACTTCGCGGTGGGCAAGACCACCCTCATCGGCTCCATCTCAGAGATCGAGCCGCTGTCCACCGAGGAGACGATGACGCAGGCCGCCGAGTCGGTCGACGACCTCAAGGGGGTCCAGGGCAAGACCACGACCACGGTAGCCATGGACTTCGGGCGCCTGACCATCAGCGACCGCGTCGTGCTCTACCTGTTCGGCACCCCCGGGCAGCAGCGCTTCGTGCAGATGTGGGAGGACATGGCGCGCGGCGCGCTCGGCGCCCTGGTGCTCGTCGACCCCGAGCGGCTGGCCGACTCCTTCCCGGTCATCGACCTCATCGAGCACTACGGCCTCGACTACGCCATCGCCGTCAACCACTTCGACGGCGTGCCCCTGCGCGACGAGCGGGCGCTGCGCGAGGCACTGGACCTGCTCGACGACACCCCCGTCGTCACCTGCGACGCCCGCGACGAGAAGTCCTCGGCCGCCGCACTGACCACACTCGTCCGCTACTTGCTGGACCGCACCCGCTAGGAGCTGGGAGCAGACATGAACGCCCACGACACCGCTCCGGTGCCACCGCCCGGGTGCCCGGCCCACGGCTCCGGCGCCAGAGTCCCCCTGCACGGACCGGAGTTCGCGGCCGACCCGCAGGCCTATTACGAGTACCTGCGCCACTACGGGGCCGCAGCGCCCGTCGAACTGGCCCCGGGGGTCGAGGCGACGCTGGTCACCGACTATGCGGCGGCGCTCCAGCTGCTGCAGGACTCCGGCTCCTTCCGCAAGGACGCGCGGCGCTGGCGGGCCTTCAACGAGGGCAAGGTCGGCCCGGACAGCCCGGTGGCTCCGCTGCTCGCCTACCGGCCCAACTGCATGTTCGCCGACGGCGCCGACCACATCAGGCTGCGGCAGGCGGTCACGGACAGCATGGCGCGCGTCGACACCCGCCGACTGAGCCGCAGCACCGAGCAGATCTCCGGCTACCTCATCTCGCAGTTCGGCTTCCGCGGCTCCGCCGACCTGCTCGGCGACTACGCCAAGCAGCTTCCGCTGTTCGTGTTCAACGAACTCTTCGGCTGCCCCGCCGACATCGGTGACCGGGTGCTGTTCGGTATCTCCGGGATGTTCGACGGCGTCAACGCCGAGAAGGCCACCGCGGTGCTGTTCCAGGCGGTGGGCGAACTGGTCGCGCTCAAGCGGGACAAGCCCGGCGAGGACGTCACCTCCTGGCTGATGCGGCACGAGGCGCGGCTCAGCGACGAGGAGATGGTCCACCAGCTCGCGCTGTTGCTCGGCGCGGGCGCCGAACCGCTGCGCAACCTCATCGGCAACACCCTGCACCGGCTCCTCACCCACGAGCGGTACGCGCGCGAGGGCGGCCTGATCGACGAGGCCCTCGACGACACGCTGTGGGAGAACCCGCCCATGTCGAACTACGCGCCGCACTACCCGGCCGCCGACACGGAGCTCGCCGGGCACCACCTTCAGGCAGGGGACCTGGTCCTGGTCAGCTTCGCGGCGGCCAACACCGGCCCCGCCCTCAGGGCCTCGCGCCAGGCCGGCAGCAACCGCGCCCACCTGGCCTGGAGCGCGGGCCCGCACGCCTGCCCGTCGAAGGAACCGGCCCGTCACATCACCGTGACCGCCATCGAGCACCTGTTCAACGAGCTGCCCGACGTCGAACTCGCCGTCCCGGAGGACAGCCTGACGTGGCGTCCGGGACCGTTCAACCGCGCCCTCGCCACACTCCCGGCCCGCTTCACCCCGGTGCGCTCCGGGCGGCGTGGCGACCCGCAGCCGGGCACCGTGACCGCCGAGCGGGAGACGGCTGCGAGCCCCGCCCGCCCGGCCGAACGCGGAGGCATGTGGAGCCAGTTCCTCAACTGGCTCACACGGTGACCTGCGCAACACCCGTCCAACCAGCCACTTCCGCATGAAGGTTCAACGGCACGGGTAGTGAGCAACGCGGCTTTCAAGTTGCTCACGATCAAAAGGAGGTTTCGTGGAGCACATATCCACGAACGCCGCTTTCCCGCCGCCGTACCACCCGATACCCGCCTCACCAGGCGGGTATCTCTCTGTGCGGCTCCGGCGGGGGAGGAGCCGGTGAGCCCCGCGGGTCCGGGCGGCGCTCCGACGCTCGGTTCGCTCACCGCCGGCCAGCTACGGAGACTCGGCGCGGTCGCGGGTCTGACCGCGGCCGACACGGAGACCTACGCCGGCGTCCTGACCGACTCCCTGGGTCCGGTGGCCGAACGCCCGCTGAGTCTGTCACCGCCCAACCGCACCTTCCTGTCCGACGACCACACCCCCGTGGAGTTCTCCCTCTCGTTCCAGCCGGACGCCGCTCCCGCGCTGCGGGTGCTCCTGGAGCCGGGCTGCGGCGCAGACAGCCTGGCTCGGGAAGGCCGCGCCGGCCTGGAGGCGGTCCGGGCGATGGCGCGACGCTGGAACTTCTCCACCGCAGCGCTCGACGGCCTCCGGGACCTGTTCCTGCCGCCGTCCCCGCACGGGCCCCTGGCCCTGTGGGTCGCCCTGGAGCTGGAGCCCGGGGGCGTCCCGAAGGTCAAGGTCTACCTGAACCCGGCCGCACGTGGGGCGAAACGTTCCGCCGCGACGGTGCGCGAGGCGCTGGACCGGCTGGGCCACCGGCGGGCCTTCACGAGCCTGCCCGAGGGCAGCGGTTACCCCTTCCTCGCCCTCGACCTGGGCGACTGGGAAGAACCCCGGGTGAAGGTCTACGTCCGCCACGAGAGCCTCACGGCCGGTCAGGCCGGGCGGTTGTCCCGCATGGCGCAGGGCCCGGGCTCCGCGGCCGTCGAGGGGTTCTTCCGCACGGTCGCGGGCCTCGGCCCGGACACCACGGGGCTCGGCCGGCGGCCCGGCCTGTCCTGCCACGCCTTCACGGACACCGCCTCCGAGCGGCCGAGCGGGTTCACCCTCCACATTCCGGTGAGGGACTACGTCCGGCACGACGGGGAGGCGCTGGCGCGGGCGTCGAGGGTGCTGCGCCACCACGGCATGGACGACTCCGTACTGGTCCGCGCCCTGGCCGCCCTCACCGAGCGGCGGCCCGAGGACGGGGCGGGCCTCATCGCCTACCTCGCGCTCGCCCATCAGCAGGACCGCTCGCCACGGGTGACGGCCTACCTCTCGTCGGAGGCGTACGCGGTCCGGCCGCCGGCCGTGGAGGCGGTGCCCGAGCCGCTGGCGGTCGGCTGAGCCGTCCGCCGGTCCGGCACGCCGCGGGGCTCCCGGTGGAACGCACCGGGAGTCCTGGGCGAGGACGCGTCGCAGGACGGGGTGGCCGGTGGGTCAGACGGTCGCCGACTCCCGGAACCCCGCCAGGTACGGACCCACGTCGACCTGGATCGAGGCGCCCTTAGTCCGGCCGTACCGCTGCACGATGGAGGTGAGGTAGGCGTCGATCTCCTCGCGCATCTCCTCAGCGGGGGGCAGCGAGGTCTCCCCGTCGATGATCCGGGCCACCCACTGGGCCTGGGCCTCCACCAAGCGGGTGATGGCACCCACGGGCCGGACCAACCCCACGAAGTACAGCCCCGGCCGGTCGGCCGGCACGACCCGTCTGTACAGCTCGACCGAGCCGTCCGCCGCCACCGGACAGCCGGCGGGCAGGAAGGGCCAGGTCATGTGGAAGCCGGTGCAGTAGACGACCGCGTCCGCCGCCGTGGAGGTGCCGTCGGTGAAGACGACCCGGTCGCCGTCGAAGGAGTCGATCGCGGGCCTGGGCGTGACCGCGCCGTGCCGGATGCGGCTGAGGATCTCGTCCGAGAGGGTCACAGCGGAGGAGAAGACGGGGTGGTCGGGCTCGGGCAGGCCGTAGTCTGACAGCTTGCCGCGCGCGACCAGCAGGGCCTGTTCCACCCACTGGATCCGCTCGGCGAAGGACATCTCGTTCCACCAGGGCGCCTCGGCGATCACGTCGACCGACATGCCGTAGAGCTGCTTGGGCACGATGTGCAGTCCCCGGCGCACCGCGAGGAAGGTCTCGGCGGCGTGACGCGAGAGGTCCGCCGCGATGTCGACCGCGGACGCGCCCAGACCCACCACGACGACGCGCCGTCCGGCGAAATCGGCACCGGTGCGGTAGTCGAGGGAGTGCAGAATCGTTCCGGCGAAGGACTCGGCCCCCTTTGGGAGAGGATCGGGCAGGGCGGGGTCCGTGTGATGGCCCGAGGCGACGACCACCTGCTCGAAGCGGCGCGACGTCACCGCGCCCCCCGCGTCCCGGCTCACCACGGTCCACAATCCGTCCGCCTCCTGGCGCACGGACGTCACCTCGGTGCGCAGCGCGACGTGCTGCCGCACCCCGGACCACTCGGCGAAGGAGCGCAGGTACGCGGCGAACTGGCTGTGCCGGGGGTAGAGCGGGTACGACTCCGGCATCGGGAAGTCCGCGTAACCGGTCAGGTGCTTGGCGGTGTTGAGGTGCAGGGACTCGTAACCCGGGCCCCGCTCGCCGGCCTCCGGCTGGCGCCAGATGCCGCCGACGTCGTCCGCCTTCTCCAGGCAGACGAAGTCGATGCCGTGTTCCCTCAGGGCACGGGCCACCGCCAGCCCCGACAGACCTGCACCGATCACACACACGCGCACGGGATTTCCCCTCAGGACGGACTCGTTCTCCCCCGATCATGCACTCACTGCCCATCCGCACCTCCGTGCACACCGGTTCGGGAGTGGAGCGGACGTGTCCGTCCTCACGTTCTCGCCCGTCGGCGCTCAAGTGCCGCGCAGATCGCTCACCCGGCGGATCTTGCCGAGCGAGCGCTCCAGTGTCTCCGGCTCGACGATCTCCACGTCCACGGTGACGCCCACGCCGTCCTTGACGCCCTGCCCGATCGTCCTGGCCGCGTCCTCGCGCTGCTCGGGGCCGGCGTCGGGGCGGGCCTCGACCCGCACGGTCATGTGGTCCATCCGGCCGCGCTCGGTGAGCCGGATCTGGAAGTGCGGTGCCACGCCGGGCGTGCGCAGCACGATCTCCTCGATCTGGGTGGGGAAGACGTTCACCCCGCGCAGGATGATCATGTCGTCGCAGCGGCCGGTGACCTTCTGCATCCGGCGAAAGGCGGGCCGGGCGGTGCCCGGCAACAGCCGGGACAGGTCCCGCGTGCGGTAGCGGATGACCGGGAGCGCCTCCTTGGTGAGTGAGGTGAAGACGATCTCGCCCTCCTCGCCCTCGGCCAGTACGGCGTCCGTGAGCGGGTCCACCACCTCCGGGTAGAAGTGGTCCTCCCACACGTGCAGCCCGTCCTTGGTCTCGACGCACTCCTGGGCCACGCCGGGGCCGATCACCTCGGACAGGCCGTAGATGTCGACCGCGTGGATGTCCATCCGCTCCTCGATCTCGCGGCGCATCTCCTCGGTCCACGGCTCGGCACCGAAGATGCCGACCTGGAGGGACGTGGTGCGCGGGTCGACGCCCTGGCGCTCGAACTCGTCGAGGAGGGTGAGCATGTAGGACGGGGTGACCATGATGATCTCGGGCCGGAAGTCCTGGATGATCTGCACCTGCCGGGCCGTCATGCCCCCGGAGGCCGGGATCACCGTGCACCCGGCGCGTTCGGCGCCGTAGTGGGCGCCGAGGCCTCCGGTGAACAGGCCGTAGCCGTAGGAGATGTGCACCTTGTGGCCCGACCGGCCGCCCGCCGCCCGGATCGAACGGGCGACGACGTCCGCCCACATGGACAGGTCGTCGTCCGTGTAACCGACGACGGTGGCCCGGCCGGTGGTGCCGCTGGAGGCGTGCACGCGCCGCACCTGGGACATCGGGACGGCGAACGTGCCGAAGGGGTAGGTGTCCCGCAGGTCGGCCTTGGTGGTGAAGGGGAACCGGGACAGGTCCGCGAGGCTGCGGCAGTCGTCGGGCGTGACCCCGGCGGCGTCGAACTTCTTCCGGTACAGCTCGACGTTGTCGTAGGCGTGCCGCAGGGTCGCGCGCAGCCGGTCGAGCTGGAGTTCCGCGAGCTGCTCCCCGGACAGCCGCTCGGCGTAGTCCAGGAGGTCGTGGGGGAGGGGGTCTCCCCGGCGGGGCGCCGGGGTCGTCCCGGTCGTCGGCTCGCTGCTCATCGCGACTCCTTCGTCGTCGTACCCGGCGTCTCGCGCGCCGTGGTGTCCCGCACGCTGCGGCTGCGTCCACGGAACTCGGCGATCACCTCCGTACCGCGCCGCACGGTCACGTCGTAGACACCGCTGCGGCCGAACCGGGCGCGTTCCTCGGCGCGCGCCACCAGCACGTCGCCCTCGCGGGCCGGCGCCACGAACACGATGTCTGCGCCCGCCGCGACGGTCACGGGACCGTGGCTGTTGCAGGCGCAGGCGAAGGCCGTGTCGGCGAGCAGGAACAGGTAGCCGCCGTGGGCGATGCGGTGTCCGTTCACCATCGCCGCGGTCACGGCCATGCGGAGGACCGCGGAGCCCTCGCCGTGCTCGACCAGCTCGATGCCCAGCCGCCGGGACGCCTCGTCCGCCGAGAACATCACCTCCGTGGGCGTCGGCTCAGTGGCCTGCGACACCTCTCCCACCACCTTGTCTCCCGACCGACCATTCGGTTAGCGCGCGGCAGGGCCCAGTAATCCAGCCGTGGGGTCGCCCTGTCAAGAGTGTTGCCGGCGGGGCTCCCGGGTCTTGCCCGGCGCCGGAAAAGGCGTCACACTGATACCGAACGAATGGTCGGTTGGGAAGCTGGTGACGATGACCACGACAGACGCCGCCGAGGCACCGCCCCCGGAGCGCTTGCAGGAGCACTTCGACGCGACGATCGCACGCGACCAGCGCATCGAGCCGCGCGACTGGATGCCGGACGGGTACCGCAAGACGCTGGTCCGGCAGATCGCCCAGCACGCGCACTCGGAGATCATCGGCATGCAGCCGGAGGGTGAGTGGATCACCCGCGCGCCCTCGCTGCGCCGCAAGGCGATCCTGTTCGCCAAGGTGCAGGACGAGGCCGGCCACGGCCTCTACCTGTACTCGGCCGCCGAGACGCTCGGCGCGGACCGCGCGGACCTCACCGAGCGGCTGATCGACGGACGCCAGAAGTACTCGTCGATCTTCAACTACCCGACGCCGAGCTTCGCGGACGTGGGCGTGATCGGCTGGTTCGTGGACGGCGCCGCGATCTGCAACCAGGTGCCGCTGTGCCGCAGCTCCTACGGGCCGTACGCGCGCGCGATGGTGCGCATCTGCAAGGAGGAGTCCTTCCACCAGCGGCAGGGCTACGAGCTGCTGATGACGATGATGCGCGGCTCCGCCGCCCAGCGGGAGATGGTCCAGGACGCGGTGGACCGCTGGTGGTGGCCGTCCCTGATGATGTTCGGCCCGCCCGACGACGCCTCGCCGAACTCGGCGCGGTCGATGGCCTGGAAGATCAAGCGGCACAGCAACGACGAACTGCGGCAGCGCTTCGTCGACATGACCGTCCCCCAGGCCGCGAAGCTCGGCGTCACGCTTCCCGACCCCGAGCTGCGCTGGAACGAGGAGCGCGGACACCACGACTTCGGCACCCCCGACTGGGACGAGCTGATGCGCGTCATCAAGGGCGACGGCCCCTGCAACGCACAGCGGATCCAGCGCCGGCGGGCCGCACACGAGGCAGGCGCCTGGGTGCGCGAGGCGGCCACCGCCCACGCAGCCAAGCAGGCCGCCCGCGGGAAGAAGGGAGCGGCGGCATGACCTCCGACAAGCAGGGCTGGCCGCTGTACGAGGTGTTCGTGCGCGGCAAGCGCGGCCTCAACCACGTCCACGTCGGATCGCTGCACGCCGCCGACGACGCGATGGCCCTCACCCACGCCCGCGACCTCTACACGCGGCGCAACGAGGGCGTTAGCATCTGGGTCGTGCGCTCCGAGTACATCGCGGCCTCCACCCGGGACGAGAAGGACCCGTTCTTCGCCCCCAGTGCCGACAAGGTCTACCGCCACCCGACGTTCTACGACATCCCCGACGACGTCCCGCACATCTAGGAGCAGGGCATGAGTGACGACCACGTCTACCTGACCCTGGCAGAGGGACACGAGGACGACACCCGCTGGGCCTACGGCACCGGCTTCGAGGACCCGCTGCACGGTGTCGACACCACCGTGCCCGATGGTGTCGACGCGGGTGAGCTGGCCGCCGAGTGCGTGGCGCTCGCCGACGACGCACTGGTGTCGGCGCAGCGGCTCGCCGAGTGGGTCACCCGGGCACCGGAGCTGGAGGAGGAGGTGGCGCTGGCCAACATCGGCCTCGACCTCCTCGGCCAGGCCCGCCTGCTCTACTCCCGCGCCGGCCAGGTCGACGGCACCGGCCGGGACGAGGACGCCTACGCCTACTTCCGGGACGCCGGTGACTTCCGCAACGTGACCCTGGCCGAACTGCCCGGCGGTGACTTCGCCTTCGCGATCGTGCGGCTGCTGGTGCTCTCCAGCTGGCGCCTCGCCCACTTCCGGCGGCTGGTCACCCACCCCGACCCGGTCCTGGCGGCGGTCGCCGCCAAGGGCGTCAAGGAACTGACGTACCACCGCCAGTACGCCGCCGAGTGGGCCGTGCGCCTGGGCGACGGTACGGACGAGTCGCACCGCCGGATGCGCGCGGCGCTGGAGCGGGTCGCCCCGTACCTCGGCGAGCTGCACACGGCCCACGACGCGCGCGACGAGCTCGCCGACGTGCTGCGCCAGGTCACCGAGGCGGCGGGGCTGCCCCTGCCGGTGTACCGTCCGCTGCCCGACTCCGGCCGCGCCGGTGAGCACACCGAACACCTGGCGCCGCTCCTCACCGAGCTGCAGGGTGTCGCCCGCGCCCACCCGGAGGCGACATGGTGACCGCACGCCTCGACGCCCGCCGCGCCCGGCACATCGCCGAGCAGGTGCCCGACCCCGAGCTGCCCATGCTGACCCTCGCCGACCTCGGAGTGCTGCGGGACGTCGAGTTGACCGGGGACGGCACCGTCGTCGCACGACTCACCCCCACGTACTCCGGCTGCCCGGCGATGGCCGAGATGCGGGCGGACGTCGCCGCCCGGCTGCACGAGGCGGGGTACGCGAGCGTGGAGATCCGTACCGTCCTCGACCCACCGTGGACCACCGACTGGATCACCGAGTCCGGCCGCCGCAAGCTCGCCGAGCACGGCATCGCCCCGCCCGGCGCGGCCCCCCGCGGTCCAGTCCCCCTCGTCCTGTCGCCCGCCCGGCCGGCGGTGCCCTGTCCTCGCTGCGGCTCGCGGGACACCGAGGAGACCTCCCGCTTCGCCGCCACGTCCTGCAAGGCGCTGTGGCGCTGCCGTGACTGCCGCGAGCCGTTCGAGTACGTCAAGGAGATCTGATGGCCCCGACCGCCCCCGCCTCGGCGTCCGCCGCACCGGCGGTGCCGGCGCGCGCTCGCCGCCGCCCCGCCTTCCACCGCCTGCGCGTCGCCGCCGTCGAGCGGCTGTGCGCGGACGCGGCGGCCGTGAGCTTCGAGGTCCCGGCCGAACTGGCCGAGGAGTTCGCCTTCGCGCCCGGCCAGTCGCTCACCGTCCGGCGCGAGGTCGACGGCCGCGACGAGCGCCGCTCGTACTCGATCTGCTCCCCGGCCGGCTCCGTCCCCCGCATCGGGGTCCGGGTCGTGCCGGGCGGCCTCTTCTCGTCATGGCTGGTGGACGAAGTGCGGCCGGGCGACACCGTCGAGGTGATGGCGCCCACGGGCATCTTCACGCCCGACCTGACCACCCCCGGCCACCACGTGCTGATCGCGGCCGGCTCGGGCGTCACGCCCATGATGTCCATCGCCGAGTCGGTGCTGGCCGCCGACGACCGCTCGACCGTCACCCTCTTCTACGGCAACCGCCGTACCGACACGGTGATGTTCGCCGACGAACTGGCCGACCTGAAGGACCTGTACCCCACGCGTTTCCAGCTGGCCCACGTGCTCTCCCGCGAGCCCAGGGAGGCCGAGGTGCTCTCCGGCCGCCTGGACGCCGAGCGGCTCTCGGCGCTCGTCGGTGCCCTCGTGGACGCGGAGACGGCGGACCACTGGTGGCTCTGCGGCCCGCAGGGCATGGTCGCCGACGCACAGCGGGTCCTGGCCGGCCTCGGTGTCCCGGCGAACCGCGTGCACCGGGAGCTGTTCTTCGCCGAGGACGAGCCCGTGCGGGAGGTCCGGCACGAGGACACCGGCCCGCAGGGACCCGTCAGCGAGGTCGTCGTCACCCTGGACGGCCGCTCCACGACCTCCTCCCTGTCCCGGGAGCGGACCATCCTCGACGGCGCCCAGCAGACCCGCCCCGACCTGCCCTTCGCCTGCAAGGGCGGCGTCTGCGGCACCTGCCGCGCCCTGGTCACCCACGGCCGGGCGGACATGCGCCGCAACTTCGCCCTGGAGGAGGCCGAGGTCGACGCCGGATACGTACTGACCTGCCAGTCGTACCCGGTCTCCGAACGGCTGACCGTGGATTACGACAGCTGACTGACCCGGCCCGGCATCGCGCCGCTGCCGACGACCTCGCGGTCCTCACGCGGAGAACACTCACCGGCGGGTCCGGCGGCCGGGGGAACACTATGAACGCAATGATCGAAGGGGTGGTTCCGGCTCCCGGGGGTTCCTAACATCCCGGCTCGCAGCGCAACTTCGCGCACAGCACGTACAGGAGCCGCCCGTGACCACACCGCACGCGCCCACCCGTGTCCCCTGGGCCTCGCACCGCCGGCGCCGTCCGGCGGTGCTGGCCGCCGTACTCACCGCCGTGTTCCTCGGCACGCTCGGCAACGTGTCCGCCGCCCCCGCGCCGGCCGCCCGGCCGGCCACGCCTGCGGCCGCCGCCGACTGCCCGGCGGAACTGGCCGGCAAGGCGCGGTGCTACACCGGCCGGGACGCCAACGGCGCCCACTACGCGATGGCCGTGCCGACCCGCTGGAACGGATCCCTCGTCGTGCACGCCCACGGCGGCCCCGGCCTCGGCGACGCCTCCGACCCGGCCCGCAGCACCGACGACCTGGAACGCTGGGCGGTCATGGTCGAGGAGGGCTACGCGTGGGCCGGCTCCGCCTATCGTCGCGGCGGCTACGGGGCCAGGATGGCGGCCGCCGACACCGAGAACGTGCGCCGGCTGTTCACCGAGCACTTCGGCCGGCCGGAGCGGACGTACCTGCACGGACAGTCCTGGGGCGGCAACGTCGCCGCCAAGGTCGCCGAGACGTACGGCAGGCGACCCGGCGCCTGGGACGGGCTGCTGCTGACCAACGGCGTTCTCGGCGGTGGTTCGCGCGGCTACGACTACCGGGTGGACCTGCGGGTCGTCTACCAGTACTACTGCCACAACCACCCGCGTCCGAACGAGCCGCGGTACCCGCTGTGGCAGGGGCTGCGCGCGGGCTCCACCATGACCACCGCCGGATTGCGCGCCCGGCTCCAGGAGTGCACCGGCTACGCATCCGACCCGGCGGACCGCACCGCCCTGCAGCAGCGCAATCTCGACGACATCCTCGCGGTGACCGGCGTACCGGAGCGCACGCTGGAATCCCACCTGCGCTTCGCGACCTTCACGTTCCGGGACGTCGTCACCGACCGGCTCGGCGGCCGCAACCCGTTCTCCAACCGGGGTGTGCGGTACTCGGGTTCGCACGACGACAAGGCTCTCAACGCGGGCGTCGAACGCTTCTCGGCCGACCCCGCGGCCCGCCGCGACCTCTCCTACGACAGCGACCTCACCGGCAAGGTGTCCCTGCCCGTCCTCACCCTGCACGCGATCGACGACCCCACGGCCTTCGTGGAGCACGAGGCGGCCTACCGTGCCACCCTCCGGGGCGCCGGGCGGAGCGGGAACCTGGTGCAGACGTTCACCGACGAGCACGAGCACAGCTCGCTGAGCGACTCCGAGTACGCCAACTCCATCGCGGCGCTGGACGACTGGGTGCGCTCAGGCCGCAAGCCGACCCCGCGCTCGGTCGCGGCCTCCTGCGCCACCTTCGACGCGAAGTACGGCAGCGGCTGCCACTACGAACCCGGGTACCACCCGGCGTCGTACGCCTCCCGGGTGCTGCCCCGGCCCGGTGGCCTTAACTGGCCCGCCATGACCGCCGCCCAGGAGCGGGCGTGGAGCCGGATCGACGGTGTCGGCATCGCGCCGTAGCGGATCGGCCCGGGCGGTTGCTCAGTCGGCCTCCGCCAGCACCGCCCGGATGACATGGCGGGCGTTGCCGGCCATCGCGGGGTTGGTCCTCCGGTGGTACGGCAGCGCGATCAGCGCCTGGGAGAGTGTCCGCCCCCGGCCGCGCCTCCAGGTCGCGTCGTCCACGCCCAGTGCCTCGCGGAAGGCCTTCCGGGCGGTGGCCGGCAGCAGATTCCACGCCGGGAAGAGATCGCAGGCCGGGTCGCCCACCCCCATGCACCCGAAGTCGATCACCGCGGTCAGTCTGCCCCCGCCCACCAGCAGGTTCCCCGGCATAAGGTCGGCGTGCAGCCAGACAGACGGCCCGTCCCAGTCCGGCGCCCGCAGTGCGTCCTCCCACACGGCGGCCAGGGCGGAGCAGTCGACGCCCTCCTCGGGAAGGGCGCTCAGCTCGTCGAGGGCGGCCCGCGTCTGCCCGTCGAGTGTGGCGAGCGGGCCGCCGCGATAGGCGCCCGGCGCGTCCGGCAGGGCGACGTCGCGCATCGCCGCGACGAAGCCGGCCAGGTCCCGGGCCAGTATCTCCGGTTCGGCCAGCGCCCCGGCCTCCGGGATCTCACCGGGCAGCCACCGGTACACCGACCACGGCCACGGATAGCCCTCGGTCGGCTCACCGGCGCCGAGCACCTCGGGAACGGCGGTGGGGAGCAGGGGTGCGAGGCGGGGCAGCCACTCCCGCTCCGCCCTCACGTCCCCGGCCCCGCCTTCGACCAGCGGCAGCCGTACGACCATGTCGTCACCCAGCCGGTACATCGCGTTGACCGTGCCGCCGGACGGGAAGCGCTCGACCGGCAGCCCCCTCCATCGAGGGAACTGCCCGGCGACCAACCGGCGTACGAGACGGGCATCGAGGGGGTACCGGCCCGGATGTGTCTGCCCAGAACTCATGGACGTCATCCGACCCCTCGACGCCGACGCCGTCAAACGATTTCCCGGCCGCCGGCGAGCGCACCCGAGGCCGGCGGATCAGACGCCGAACTCCGAGGGCGGCACGCCGAGGGCCGTGCAGGCCTCGCGGATCGCGTACTGCTCGGACGGCTCGAAGACCCCGTCGGCCCCGGCGATGACCATGCCGGTCTGGATGACCGCCCGGGCCTCCGCGGGCTTCTTCGCGGCCTTGGCGATCACCTGCAGGGTCTCGCTCCTGCCCAGCTCGAAGTTGGCGACGAGCTTGTCCACATGCTGGTTGAAGCGCTGGCGGAGCTGGTCCGCCGGGAAGTTCTGCAGCACCTCGTTGGAGACGATCAGCTCCTCCACACGCTGCCGCTCCGCCGGCTCCACCTGGCCGTCGGCCGCGGCGACCAGCGCGCACATGGCCATGCTGGCGTCCCGGTAGGCACCGCTCTTGAGCTCGGTCTTGACCGACGCCAGCTGGGACTTGAACAACCCGATCAGCTGGGCCTTGGAGCCGCCCGTGGGCGAAGCCGACCCGCCACCGTGACCCTGCTGCCCGTACCCCTGCTGCCCGGGTCCGTGACCGCTTGCTCCTCGAGTGCCCTGGGACTGCTGGAAGGTCTTGGCCTGGTCCTTGATCTTGTCCCACATCGCCACTCGTGCCACCTCGGCTTCTGTTGCTGTGTCTTCCGGCTTGGAACTCTTGCACCGTGCCCGCGAACTTCTCGCGGTCACCAGCTTGAACGCGCCCGGGAGCCATGTGGTTCCCGAAAGGCAAAGGCAGGGCAAAGTGTCTCACGGTGACGGCGTAGTAGGCTGCGGGATCAGGAGTTCGACGGCCGGTTCGGCCGACTGGGGGCGTGCGGTGTGGGTCGGCTGAGGGAGGTCGGCTGGTTCGGCGCCATCGGTGTCGTGTCCACCGTAGGACAGGCCCTGCTCTACTGGGTGTTGCGCCTCTGGTGGCCCCCGGCCGCCGCCAACCTGGTCTCCCTGCTGGTCCTCACGGTGCTGAACACCGAAGCGAACCGTCGCCTGACGTTCCGGCACGTCGCCGCCGACCCGGTCCGCGCCCATCTCGGGGCCGGCGGACTCTTCCTGCTCGGCTACTCGGCGACGTCCTGCGCGGTGCTGTGGTTCAGGCACGCGGAGCCCACCGCATCTCCGGCCGCCGAGACGGCGGTCCTCGCCGCGACATCGGTCGCGGTCACGGTGGTGCGCTTCGTCGTCCTGCGGCTGGCGGTCTTCCGTCGCCCCCGTGTCCGCCGCGGCTGACCCCTTTCGCCCCGCTTGGTGACGGAATGGTTCCTCGGTCACCGAAGTGCGTTCTTCCATGTCATAGGCCATCCACTCCCTTACGGTTTCCGAGTAACCATCAGAGACCGGAAGGTCGCCCGCGCCATGGGACGCGTCCGCCCAGCCGGAGGAGATGGAACCGTCCCGCAGCGACGTCCGGCAGGCGCCTCACGGGCTGGTGCGGTTCCGGTGTCGTTCCGAGCTTCCGCTGTGGCGGCGGCAGCCCGCGTCGTGCCGGGTGCCCAGCGAGGTCCACCACGGTTCGCAGCAGCCCTCGCCGATCACGACGCGGGCGGCCGCCGGGCGGGTGCACTCCGGGGCGTGCACGGCGCCGTCGGAGTGCTGCCAGAACGCGCAGCACGGTACGGGCACGAGCGGCTGCCGCGGGCGGGGACGGGACAACCGCTCGGCACGCTGCGCCCGTGCCCGCCACAGCCGGTGCTCCGTCCGGGCGCGCGCGGCGCACCACGCGAACACGGCGGCGGCGTACAGACCCGGCAGGGCGAGCCAAGGGTGATGGCCGGCCGCGTGTCCGGCGGCGGCGAGAAGCAACACGGCGGCGGCACGACACGCACGGGCGGTGCGCATGCTCGGTGTCACGGGAACTCCCGTCGGTCGGCGGTCAAGGAGCTCGGGACCTCCGTATGCCCCCTGTTCGCCGCTCCACGTGCCCCTGGCGCGACCTACCGCGCCCTCTCGGCTCGGGAGCGGTAAACCCGTTGCGGTGACCGACCGTCAACCCCAACCCTGCACTCATGTCCCCTGCTGCCGTGCGGCCGGCCACCCTCGCCGACGCCCCCGCCATCACCGACCTCCTCAACGAGATCGACCGGATCGAGATCGGCCGGCCCGAGACCGACCAGCACACCGTCGAGGCCGACCTCGAACACCCGGAGACCGACCTGGCCCGGGACTCGTGGCTGGCCTTCGACGACGGCCGGCTCGTCGCCTACGGGCTGCTGTGGGACGAGTCGGGCGGCGAGCGCGTCGACATCGACCACTACGTGCTGCCCGACCATCAAACGACCGGGCTGCGGGTCCTCGCGGCCATGGAGGCCCGCGCCATGGACAAGGCACGGGCCAACGGAGCCGCGCGGGCCGTGGTCCACCTGCACCTGAACACCCGGCCCACGACCGACACCGGTCTCCTCACGGCCCGGGGCTGGAGCGTCGTCCGGCGGTACCACGTGCTGCGCCGCCCCGTCGATCCGGCGAGCGACCTCCCGCCCGAGGCCCCGGCGGGCGTGCGGGTGCGGGCCTGCGCCACGGAGGCGGACCGCTTGCGGGTGCACGAGCTGTACCAGCGGGCGTTCGCCGACCACTTCGACTACCAGCCGCGCGGATACGCGCTCTGGCTCAGCGACATCGACGCGGAGCGCCTGGACTGGTCCCTCGTGTGGATCGCCGAGACCGACGACCTCGGCGACGCCGGGTTCCTGCTGGCCCGTGACGACCGCGAGGCCATGGGCTGGATCCGCGCCATCGGCGTCCTCGGCGAGGCCCGCGGCCGCGGCCTGGGCGGACTCCTGCTGCGGCACGCCTTCGCCCACTTCGCGGCGCGGGGCCGGGACACGGTGGGCCTCGGCGTCGACACCGCCAACGCCACGGGCGCCCCGCGGCTCTACGGCCGCAACGGCATGTCGGTCCACTACGCGGTCGACACCTGGGAGGCCGTGCTCGCCTGAGGTCCGGCACCGGCAGTGGTGCTCAGAGCACCATCGCCACTGTGACGGCCCCGAGGAGCAGTGCAGTGGCCGCCGCGAGTCGACGACACCCACCAGGCGCGCGTTCCCGTGCGCCGCCGCGGGGCCCTCGGCGCCGCCCAGGAAGATCAGCGCCGCCGGGAGCGCGATGGCGAGGGTCAGGGGATCGGCGGGTGCGGTGGCCGCGCGCATCGGGTGCCCGGCCCTGCGTATCGCGGGGACCGTCATGACGCTGCCGCCCACACCGAGGAAGGCGGCCACCGCGCCGACGGGTGCGCCGACGGCGGCCGGCAGGGGACGCGGTGCGTCGTGGGCCGGCCCGGAAGGAGCGGACGGGCGCAGGAAGCCGGGGCACAGCAGCAGGTCGACGACGGTGAGGGCGTCCTGCACGAGATCGCGGCCCGGGCCCCGCTCCCGTTCGACGTCCGCATCCCGGTCTCCGCGGACCTGGCGGAGTTCCGCCGCGCCTACCTGGCCGCTCCGCACACCGGTGTCACCAACGCCGACTGGGCCGCGCGGACGGCGATGAGCGAACGGGCCTTCACCCGCCGCTTCCGCGCGCAGGCCGGCGACAGCCCCGCCGTGTGGCGGGCCCCGCACGGCTGCTCGCGGCCGTCCCGCTGCTGCGCACGGTGTCGGTGAGCGAGGTTTCGGGCCGGCTCGGTTACGCCTCTCCCGCCGCGTTCACCGCCGCCTGTACCCGGGCGTTCGGCGCACCGCCGTCGCCCTTCACAGTGAGCCGTCGAGGGCTGCGCCAGAGGCTGCCGTTCGGATGATCAGGTGGCAGGGAAGGGACGTGGCTGACCAACGCCGAAACCCGCGTCTGCGGTATGCCCCGAACGACGGGACGCGTCCCTGTCCTCGTCCTGCTCGCGGCTCGCGGCCCGCTCCTGGGCGTGGTGGCCGAGGGCCGCGCTGCGGCTGGTCGCCAGGTGGTGCAGGACCAGCGTCTGGACGCGCTCGACGTCGCGCTCGGCGATGGCCTGGTACAGGGCCTCGTGCTCCAGCGCCACGGCCAGCAGGTCGTCGTGCTGGCCCATGAGCCACCGCAGCCGGCTGCGCAGCACGCGCTCGAGTTCGTTGAGCAGTTCGTTGGCGGCCAGGGAGATGACGGTCTCGTGGAAGTCGGCCGCCGCCCGGCGGGCCCGCACCGCGTCACCCGCGCGGGCCGCCTCCAGTTCGACGTCCACCGTCGCGCGGAGCCGTTCCAGACCGTCGCGCGTGTGCCGTTGCGCGGCGAGCCGGAAACCCAGGGTCTCCAAGCCCGAGCGCACTTCGTCGAGGTCAGCGATGTCGCTCGTGGTGAACTCCCGCACCACGGCCCAGGTCCGCGGCCTCGGCGTCACCAGCCCCTCGGACACCAGGGTCTTGAGGGCTTCTCGCACGGGCAGCCGGCTCACCCCCAGTGCCTCGGCCAGCTCGCGCTCGACCAGGCGGCTCCCCGGGCGCCGCGTCCCGTCGATGATCTCGTCGCGCAGCCGCCGCGTGACCCGCTCGGACTCGGGCCTGAAGCCCTCTGACGCAGTCATAGCCGTCCTTCGTCCTTCTTCCCGTTCCGAGCCACGCCGACCGCGCGGTGCGGAGCGTCGGTCGGGCGGCCCGTCAGGATACCCCGGGGTCGGGCGCGGCCCGTGGGCGAGGGACGGGGGCGGGACGGATCAGCCCGCCTTCGGGGGCCAGTTGACGATCTGCTTTGGGCGCGGCCGGGCGTAGGTGCGCACCTTGGACGTGGACAGGCCGAGCCGGACCAGTGACTCGGCGATCGTCACGGCGGCGGCGACCCCGTCGACCACGGGGACACCGGTCCGCTCCACCACGCGCTCGGCGAGGCCGGCCATGCCGCCGCAGCCGAGGCAGATCACCTCGGCCCGGTCGTCGGTGACCGCGCGGGCGGCCTGCTCGGTGATGGCCTCCACGGCGGCCTGTTCGTCCCGCTCCAGTTCGAGCACCGCCAGCCCGCTGGCACGCACCGAGGCGCACCTCGCGCTGAGGCCCGCCACCTCCAGCCGCTCCTCGATCAGCGGGACCGTACGGTCCAGGGTGGTGACGACGGAGTACCGGCGCCCCAGGAACTGCGCGGTGCTCGCCGCGGCCTCGGTGATGTCGACCACGGGGACGTCGAGCAGCTCCTGCAGTCCTTCCCGGCCGTGTTCGCCGTATCCGGCCTGGATCACCGCGTCGAAGGGCTCCGGGTGGGCCCGGACGGTCTCCATGACGGCGACCGCGGCGAGGTAGCTCTCGTAGTTGCCCTCGACGGACTCGGCGCCGAAGGCGGGGGTCAACGGGACGATCTCGGTGCCGGGCGAGGCCGCCCCGGCCGCCTGCCTGCCGATCGCGTCGGTGATGGACTGCGTGGTGTTGACGTTGACCACGAGGATGCGCATGGAGGGGGCCTTCTGCTCGGGGAGGGGTACGGTGCGACGGCGCCGGGACTATTCGGCCGCCACGGCGATGGCCTCGCCGTCCACGTCGCGGATGGGGGAGGAGCGGTCGGCGACGACCGCGTACAGCGCGGCGGCGAGGATCGCGCCGATGAACCAGGAGAAGCCGGCCGCGGCGTGGAACCAGGGCACCAGGGCGACGACGACGGCGATCGCGGCGCTCGGGACGAAGGCGGCGACGGCCCTCGGGTTGTAGCCACGGCGGTAGTGGTACTCCGCCCCCGCGTCCTCGGTGTAGAGGGCTGGCACGTTCACACGGGACTTCCGCAGCAGCCAGTAGTCCGCCATGATCACGCCGAAGAGGGGGCCGAGCAGCGCGCCGAGCCCGCCGAGGAAGTAGTTCACGACGACCGGGCTGTTGTAGAGGTTCCAGGGCGTGATGACCAGGCCCAGCACCGCGCTCACCAGGCCGGCGCGGCGGAAGTCGAGCCGGCGGGGGAAGAGGTTGACCAGGGCGTAGATCGGGGCGACGAAGTTGGCCAGCAGGTTCACCGCCACCGTCAGCGCGATGAGGGCCATTGAGGCGACGGCGAGCAGGAACATGTTGGGCACGGTGCGGACGATGTCCGTCGGGCTGGTGATGACGTGCCCGTCCAGACTGAACTGGGCACCGCTGAGGACCGCCACGATGACGGCGAAGAAGAGCATGTTGACCGGGATGCCTATGACGTTCCCGCGGACGATGGAGCCGCGGCTCCTCGCGGAGCGGGTGAAGTCGCAGAAGTTCAGCACGAACGTCCCGTAGATCACCACCCACAGGGCGGCGGCCTGCAGCACCTGGAGCCACATCGCGCCGCCGGTGAGCGGGGCGTCGATGGACAGGGAGATCGAGCCGTCCGCGCGGACGAACATCCACACCGCAAGGGCGCACATGGTGAGCAGTGTGGTGGGCGCCGCGAACGCCATGTACCGGCGGATCATCTGCATCCCGTAGCTCACGATGACGACCTGCACGGCCCACAGGACCAGGAAGGTGATCCAGCCGAGCGTCGACTGCCCGAGCAGGGAGTTCGTGTCCAGACGCGCCAGGCCCGGGAACATCGCCACCAGGAGCGTGCTCAGCACCGCGGAGGCGAGGTAAGTCTGGATACCAAACCAGGCGATGGCTACGGCGCCCCGGACGGCGGCCGGTATCTTCGCGCCCTTGATGCCGAACGCGATACGGCTCATGACGGGGAACGGGACGCCCGTCTTGTGGCCCATGAACCCGGACAGTGTCAGCAGCAGGAAGAGCAAGACCGAGGCGAGCGTGAAGGCGGCGAGGATGCCCCACACGTTCAGCCCGAGGGCGAACAGTCCGATGGCGAACGCGTAATTGCCCAGGCTGTGCACGTCGTTGGCCCAGAGGGTGAAGACGTTGTAGGCGCCCCAGCGTCGTCCTTCCCGTTTCGTCGGGGCCAGGTCGTAGGTGTAGAGGCCGGAGCTGGTGGCGGTGGCGTCGGTCTCGGTGGCCGAGCGGCGGTCTTCCAGGGCAGTCATACGGGACTCCTGGGCTCAGGAAGGGGGAGTTGGAGGGTTCCACAAAGCGGAAGCGGCGTTCCGGTGAACAGAACGTAGTTTTCGCCGAACGGCACCGTCAAGAGGCTTGCGGTAAATGGAATACCATTTCCGGTCCTGTTGACAGGGGGTGGAGCCGCTGTCGATGCCGCGGATCGCGAACCCGCTCGTCCCCGGCGACTGGCACCAGCGCCCGGGGTCGGTGTTCTCCCGACGACCGGGGCGGGTTCGGCCCGGGCCACCACGCCTTCTTCCGGTCACCGGACGGCACGGAGGGCTGGATCATCCACCACGCGAGGACCACTTCGGCGAACACGTAAAGCAATCGCACGACACGGGCGCAGAAGTGCACCCGGCGGGCCGACGGTAGCCCCGACCTCGGCCGCCCGCTCGCCATGGGCGCCACCCAGGACCGCCCTCCGGCGACCCCGGGTCCGGCGATACCGGATCAATAGCGACGGCCGCGCCGGCGGTCCCGGCGGCGTCACGTGCACCGGTGCCTGGAACTCGGGCAACGGGCTGCGCCAGCAGTGCTTCTGGAGCGACGCCCAGCGGAGCGACCGGCCGGGCGCCACGGCGCCCTCCACCTTCACCGGCACCCGCGTCGCCTCGCTCTCCGTCAAGGACACCGGCAACGGCTACGCCGCCATCAGTGTGGACGGCGGCCCCGGAGCAGCGACTGGACTTCCACGGCCGATCCCAGGTCGGCGAGGCGGTGCAGTACGTCAGCCCGCGGCTCCGGACGGCGAACACACCCTGCGCGTCCGGGTGACCGGGGAGCGCAACTGCCAGTCCGGGACGTTCTTCGTGAGCGTCGACCGCGCCGAGTGCCACGTGAACTGACGCATCCGGTGAAGGGACGTCAGCGTCGTTCGTGGCCCTCCGTGCTCTCCCGCAGGACGAGCCGGTGGGCCACGATGCGGTCCTGCGGCGACAGCACGCCGGATTCCGCGCCGTCGCTCGTGCCGGCCGGTCCGGTGGCCTCTTCGATGCGGCGTTGGAGCAGTTGCACGGCGACCCTGGCCACCGCCGCCTTGTCGGGGGCCACCGTACTCAGCGTCGGCACGGAGAACCGACCGCCCTCCACGTCGTCGAAGCCGATGACCGCGACGTCCTCGGGCACCCTGACCCCGTGCTCGTGCAGGGCGCGCAACGCACCCAGCGCCAGCTGGTCGTTGAGGCAGAGCAGCGCGTCCGGCCGCCGACCCTCCCCGAGCGCCCGCGCCACCGCCTCGGCGCCGTCGGGCATCCTGAACGAACCGACCGGAAGCAGGGCGGCCGGATCGTAGGGGATGCCGGCGTCCGCCAGTGCGGCGCGGTAGCCGCGTGTGCGGGCCTCCGCCGTCCCGAGGCCCGCGTCGTCCCGCCCGCCCACCGCGAGGACGGTGCGGCGGCCCAACCCGATCAGGTGCCCGGTGGCCTCGCGCGCGGCCCGCTCGTTGTCGATCGCCACGTGGTCGGCGCCCTCCTCCAGCAGTTCCCCGAGCAGCACGGTGGGCGGGGCGCCCGCGCGGTCCCGCAAGTCGTCGGCGGTCAGCGCGAGCGGACTCAGGATGATCCCGTCCACGAACGTGGACCCGAAACCGGCCAGCGCCGCCAGCTCATGGGCGCGGTCCGCGCCGGACTGGTGGATCAGCACGGTCAGGGAGCACTGCTCGGCCTCGCGGATGACGTGCCGGGCCAGCTCCGCGAAGTACGGGATGTCCAGTTCGGGCACGACCAGGGCGATGATGCCGGTACGGCCCTTGCGCAGGTGACGGCCGGCCAGGTTCACCCGGTAGCCGAGCTGTTCTATGGCCTCCCGCACCACGCGCCGGGTCCGGTCGGAGACATGGGCGTAGTCGTTGATGACATTGGACACCGTCTTCTCCGACACGCCCGCGTGACGTGCGACGTCCTTGATCCTGGGCCGTGCCACGGGGACCTCCCTGCCTCTATGCGCTGCCCGAGTCTATGTCCCGGCAGTCGATCACCCCCAACTCGGGCGCAGGCTCTTTACAGCCGATGTACATCGATGTAAAACCGAGCCACCGCATGAGCGTCCGGCCGTCGAAAGGTCCGTGATGAGTTCCCGTTTGCCTGCCCAGGGGCCGGCCGCGTCCGATCCCGTACGCGGCCTCAGCCGCCGTCGGCTGCTGCGTCACACCATGGCCACGGCGGGAGCGCTGCTCGCCGCCGGCCCGCTGTCCGGCTGCGCCTCACCGGCCTCCGCCTCCGGCGCCTCCTCACTGAGCGTCTGGGATCTGTTCCAGGGCGGTGACGGCATGCTCATGGACGAGATGATCGAGGCAGTGTCCAAGGGTGCTCTGGGTGCCGAGGGCTTCGAGGTGGACCGCACGATCCTCGACTGGGGACCGTCGTATTACACCAAGCTCGCCATGTCCGCGGCCGGCGGCCGGGCCTCCGACGTGGCCGCCATGCACCTGTCCCGGCTGGCGGGCTATGCGCCCGGCGGCCTGGTGGACCCCTTCGACCTGGGGTTGCTCGCCGAGTTCGGCGTCACGGCCGAGGACTTCACGCCGGCCGTGTGGTCGCGCACCCAGCACGCGGGGAACGTCTACGCGATCCCGCTGGACGTCCACCCGTTCATCGTGTTCTACGACAAGAAGGCGGCGGAGAGGGCCGGGCTCCTGGCCCCCTCGGGGGAGCTGGCCCCCATGGGTTCTCCCGAGGCCCTGCTGGAGGCGGGCAAGGCCCTCGCCGAGGCGACCGGAGAGGCGGGCATCCTGTTCGGCCACGTCACCGACACGGCACAGAACTGGCGCCTGTTCGCGGGGCTCTACGCACAGACCGGCGCCGAGTTCGGCCTGCCGGACGGCGGTCCTCCGGCGATCGACGTCGACTCCGCCGTACGCGTCGTCACCCTCATGACACGGCTCTTCGACGGGAAGACCAATCCCAACAATCTGGACTACAACGGCGCACTGGCCGCCTTCACCGACGGTCGCGGCGGCATGGCGATGCTCGGCGAGTGGGAGCTGCCGACGCTGCAGAAGTCCGGCCTCGACCTGGGCGCCGCCCCCTTCCCGCAGGTCTTCGACCGGCCGGCCGTCTACACCGACAGCCACAGCTTCGTGCTCCCGCACCAGGACGACCCCGACCCGGCCCGGCGCCGCGAGGCCCACCGGTACGTCGCGCAGGTCCTCAGGCAGAGCCTCACCTGGGCCGCCGCCGGACACATCCCCGCGTACCAGCCCGTCCTCGCGGAGCCGGAGTACGCAGGCCTCCAGCCGCAGTCCTCGTACGCCAACGCGGCCGAGGTGGCCGTCCTCGATCCGCCCAACTGGTTCGCCGGCGCAGGTTCGAACTTCCAGAACCGCATGTGCCAGCCGCTCCAGTCGGCGCTGCTGGGCGACACGACCGCCGAGAAGGCGGTGCGGCAGATGATCCGCGAGGCGGACACGCTGCTGCGGCAGCCCAACCCGGTGGCCTGACCAGCAGAAGGAGTGACCGACGTGACCACCACCACATCCCTCGGCGCGGAGGATCGGACCGCATCGCCCGCTGTTGCCGCGGGTGGACGCCGCCCCGCCCTGCGTCGCGTACGCTCCGGCAACGGGCTCGTGTTCGTCCTGCCGTTCCTGCTGGTGTTCGGCCTCTTCATGGTCTGGCCGATCGTCCAGGGACTCTGGATGAGCTTCACCGACAGCTCGCTCGCCCTGCGCGACACGGACTTCGTCGGCTTCGGCAACTACGCGGAGGCGTTCGGCGATCCGGACGTCTGGAGCAGCCTCGGCAACACCGTCTTCTTCACCGTCGTCTCCAGCGTCCCGCTGGTGCTGGTAGCGCTCGCGATGGCCCTGCTGGTGCACAGCGGGCTCGCCGGGCAGTGGGCGTGGCGCCTGTCGTTCTTCGCCCCCTACCTGCTGCCCGTGACCGTCGTGACCATGATCTGGGCCTGGCTCTACCAGCCGGAACTGGGCCTGGGCAACCAGCTCCTGGACGCCCTCGGCATGGCACCGGTCGGCTGGCTGTCCGACGATTCCGTCGCCATGTGGTCCGTCGCCGCCCTCACCGTCTGGTGGACGGTCGGTTTCAACTTCCTGCTCTACCTCGCGGCGCTCCAGTCCCTGCCGACGACTTTCGACGAGGCGGCGGCGCTCGACGGGGCCGGTGCCTGGCGCCGCCTGTGGTCCATCACCCTGCCGCAACTGCGCAGGACCACCGGCCTGGTGGCCATGCTGCAGATTCTGGCCTCCCTCAAGGTGTTCGACCAGATCTACATCCTCACCAAGGGCGGTCCCAACGGCTCCACCCGTCCCGTCCTCGAGTACGTCTACGACGTCGGCTTCACCGGCTACCGCCTCGGTTACGCCTCCGCAATCTCGTACCTCTTCTTCGCCCTGATCGTCGTCGTCTCGCTCGTGCAGCTCCGCCTCTTCCGCCGGGAGGACTGACCGTGTCCGCAACCGCCACCACCTTCCGCACCCGGCGCCGTCCACCCCGCGAAACGACCGGCTCCCCGCTGCTCCTCGGCCACGGCCGGCTGCCCCGCGTCCTGGCCGGAACCGCGCTCGTCGTCCTCGCCGTCGTCTGGCTGCTGCCGTTCCTCTGGGCGGTCGTCACCTCGGTGCAGAGCGAGGAGGACATCAACACCACCGGGCTGTCCCCGTTCAAGGGCGCCTTCACCCTGGACGCCTACCAGCAGATACTGGAACGCGGGAACGTCACCGTCTGGGCCTTCAACAGCTTCCTGATCGCCGGCCTGGTCACCGTGATCACCGTCGCGGTCTCCACCCTGGCCGCGTACGGCTTCTCCCGCGGCACCTTCCGCGGCCGCCGGGCGCTGCTCGGCGTCACCGTCGCCGCCATCATGGTCCCGCCGCAACTGCTCGTCGTGCCGCTGTTCGACCAGATGACCCTGTTCAACATGGTCGACACCTACGCGGCGGTCATCCTCCCCCAGGTCGTCGCGCCGATGATGGTGTTCATCCTCAAGCGGTTCTTCGACGGCATCCCCAAGGAGCTGGAGGAGGCGGCCCGGATCGACGGAGCCTCGGAATTCCGGGTCTTCCGGTCGATCGTGCTGCCGCTGTCGCGGCCGATCGTGGCGGCCGTGGCGATCTTCGTCTTCATCGGGGCGTGGAACAACTTCATGTGGCCCTTCATCGTCACGAATGACCCCGACCTGATGACCCTCCCGGTGGGCCTGGCCACCGTCAAGGACGCCTACGGCATCCAGTACGCGCAGTCCATGGCCTCCGCCCTGCTCGCGGCGCTGCCGCTGATCGTGGTCTTCCTCCTCTTCCAGCGCCGCATCGTCAACTCCGTGGCCACCACCGGCCTCGGCGGCTCCTGACCCCCACCCGGCTGTACCCACGGGCCCGGCGTCGCCGCGCCGGCCCACCGATCGACTGGAGCATGTGTGCCCACTCACTCCGCACCGCGCCCGGAGTACCCGCGACCGCAGTTCGTGCGCCGCGACTGGCTCAACCTGAACGGCGCCTGGCAGTTCGAGACCGACCGAGGCGACAGCGGGCTCGAACGCGGCCTGCTGGAGCGCGAACTGACCGGTGAGATCCTCGTGCCCTTCCCTCCCGAGTCCGAGCTGTCCGGCGTCGGGGACACCGACTTCATGGAGGCCGTCTGGTACCGGCGCGCCCTCTCCCTGCCGGCCGCGTGGGCCGGGCGCCGGGTGCTGCTGCACTTCGGCGCCGTCGACCACGACACCACCGTGTGGGCCGACGGCAAGGAAGTCGCCCGGCACCGCGGCGGCTTCACCCCCTTCACCGCCGACCTCGGCGACATCGCCGGGGCGGGGGAGGAGGTCGTCATCACCGTCCGTGCCCGCGATCCCAAGTCCGGCCCGCAGGCCCGCGGCAAGCAGGCCGTCCAATACGCCAACCACGACTGCAACTACACCCGGGTCACCGGCATCTGGCAGACCGTCTGGCTGGAGCCCGTCCCCGACCTGCACCTGCGGCGCCCCCGCATCACCCCCGACCTGGCCGGCTCCGCCTTCCACCTGGAGCTGCCCCTGTCCGGCAACCGCCCCTGGCACCGGGTACGTGCCGTACTGAGCGACGCCGGCGGCGAGGTGAGCCGCGCCGAGGCACGCGCCGACCTGGACCTCGCCCCGCGCCTGCACCTGCCGGTGCCGGACGACCGGCGCCGCGAGTGGAGCCCCGAGGACCCGCACCTGTACGATCTGCGCCTCGAACTGGTCGACGCCGCCGGGCAGGTGGTGGACAGCGCCGAGAGCTACGCCGGTCTGCGCGCCGTCGGCCTGCGCGGCAAGGCCGTCCTCCTCAACGGGCGCCCGGTCTTCCAGCGCCTAGTCCTCGACCAGGGCTGGTACCCGGACGGGCTGATGACCGCCCCGACGGACGAGGCGCTGGTGCGGGACATCGAACTCGCCATGGCGGCCGGCTTCAACGGGGCCCGGCTGCATCAGAAGGTCTTCGAGGAGCGCTTCCTCTACCACGCCGACCGCCTCGGCTACCTGGTCTGGGGTGAGTTCGGCGACTGGGGCTGCGAGACGGGTGGCTCCTCGGGCGACAACCAGCGGCCCGACGCCTCCTACGTCGCCCAGTGGCTGGAGGCCCTCGAACGCGACTACTCACACCCCTCGATCATCGGCTGGTGCCCGCTCAACGAGACCTACCAGAAGCTCCACGACCGCATCACGACGCTCGATGACGTGACCCGAGCGATGTTCCTCGCCACCAAAGCCATGGACACCACCCGGCCGGTCGTCGACGCCTCCGGCTACGCCCACCGGGTTCCCGAGACCGACATCTACGACGCCCACAACTACGAGCAGGACCCGGCCGCCTTCCGGCAGCTGATGTCCGGCCTCGCCGAGGACGCCCCCTTCGTCAACGCCTACGAGAGCGGCGACCCCTACTCCCAGCCCTACCGCGGCCAGCCCTACTTCGTCAGCGAGTTCGGCGGCATCTGGTGGGACCCCGAGGCGGCCGCCGACCGGTCCGGCGAGGACCGCACCGTCTCCTGGGGTTACGGCGAACGCGTCCGCAACGAGCAGGAGTTCCACGAGCGGTTCGCCGGCCTCACCGAAGTGCTCCTGTCGGACCGCGACATGTTCGGCTACTGCTACACGCAACTGACCGATGTCTTCCAGGAACAGAACGGCATCTACCGCTTCGACCGCGGAGTCAAGCTCGACGTCGAGCGCATCCGGGCCGCACAACTGCGACCGGCCGCGATCGAGGAGCAGGACCCCGCGTAGCGTGCCGCCCGGTCCGGAGGCGGACGGCCGCCTCCGGACCACGCGGGCGGGGGCCGGGGTCAGAAGGGGCGGTCGCCTTCGATGGCGACCCGCTCGGCGACCCGGCGGTCGGTGCCGTAGTCGCCCACCGCGTAGTGCTGCGTGGCGCGGTTGTCCCAGAAGGTGACGTCGCCGGGCTGCCAGCGGAAACGTACCTGGTACTCGGGCACATGCGCCTGCTGGAACAGGAAGCGCAGCAGTCGGTCACTCTCGTCCCGGTCCATGCCGGTGATGTGCGTGGTGAAGGACGTGTTGACGAACAGCATGCGCCGCCCGGTCTCCGGATGGGTGCGCACGACCGGGTGCTCCACGGGCGGGAAGAGCTCCTGGTGCGGGATCAGCCGCTCGGGCTCGTAGAACCTTGCGAAGCCGGGGATGAAGTCGTGCACGGCACGCGCTCCGTCGATCCGGTCCTTCACCTCCTGGGGGAGGTTGTCGTAGGCCGCCGCCATGTCCGCCCACATCGTGTCGCCGCCGAACGGCGGTACCTCGCGCAGCTGCAGGACCGCGCCGAGCGCCGGCCGTTCGCGGAAGGTGACGTCGGTGTGCCAGACGTTCTCGTAGGTCGGAGTGGTCCCAGACCTCTTGTCGAACCGCACGATGTCGTCGCTGGAACCCGCCGCGAGCAGCGGATTGGTCTCCAGCTCGCCCCAGTGGCCGGCGAAGGCGCGCTGCTGCTCGGAGGTGAGGTGCTGGGACCGGAAGAACAGCACCTTCCACTCCAGCAGGGCGCGGTTCAGCTCCTCGCGCAGCGCGGGTCCGAGGGGAAGCGACAGATCGACCCCCCTGATCTCGGCACCGATCGTGCGGGCCTGCGGAACGACCTCGAAGAGTTCGTAGGGCCGTTCCTCCCACCCCTCGGGCAACCGGCGCAGGACGCGCCGCCCCTCGTACAGGCCGTCGCCCGGGATACGCGCTTCGCGCAACTCGACGGCAGGTCCGGCAGACATGACGGTCATGGGAGCTTCTCCCCTTGTGTGGCGGTACGGGTGTCAGGCCGCGGCGGCACCACGACGCGGCGCGGTGGCCAGGAAAAATGAAGGCGCTCCGGCTCGTTCGCCGGAGAATGGGAACCGATGCGCTCTACGCGCTGCGCATGATGCGCGCCGAGCCGTCGGCCCGGAGACGGCCGTTATCGACCGGAGCGCTCACATCCGGTCCGCTCGGGCACGCGAAGACACTCCGCCGTGGTGCCGAACCGGTATGTGGTCATGGCACCGATTGTGTGATCTTCATCGGTTGCTGTCAATGGGCACGTGCGCCCGCTCGGCCTGCCGCCTTGTGCGCACCCGGCCGGTGGGGGAGGGGGCACCGTGGGCCGGGTGCGCGAGGTCAGGCCGCCTGGGTCAGCTCCGCCCGCCCGAAGAGGATGGCGTAACCGGAGGGGAGTTGCGCGAGGACGCGGTCCAGCAGGGCGGGGCCGGCGATGCGAGCGACGACGCCGAGGACGGAGCCGACGTCCCAGCGGGTGGTGGCCAGGGTGCCGCCGGTACGGGACGCGAGGTCCCTGACGAAGGCCCATCCGGTCAGTTCGTCCGTCCCCGGGATCTCGGCGGCGAAGACCCGGGCCGCCTCGCGGGGGAGGCGGGCGGCGAGTTCGACGCGTTCCTCGCCGGTGATGCGGCGGCCGAGGGCCGCCAGGACGGCGGAGACGACCTGCTCGGCCCGCTCACGTGTGGGGTAGGCGCCGTTGTAGCGGACCTGCTCCAGCATCTGAACGTACGACACGGCCGGGAGGGTGGTGATCGTCTCCG
The DNA here is from genome assembly GCF_014649815.1 of Streptomyces mutabilis. Lineage (GTDB taxonomy): Bacteria > Actinomycetota > Actinomycetes > Streptomycetales > Streptomycetaceae > Streptomyces > Streptomyces mutabilis. Next base: position 159,699 of record NZ_BMTT01000005.1, read on the forward strand.
GGGCCGTCTTGGACTGCATCGGTGAATGAGGCCTTTCTCTGTGGTGAGTTGGTCAGACAGGTCGGGACGGTGACTGTTTCGGGCACGGTGTCGGTCACCGGGGTCAGGGGCTGTGTCCGGGGTCGGTGTCCTGGGGCCGGCCGAAGAGCAGGTCGTATCCGGGCGGGAGCTGGAGCAGGACCTGGCGGGTCAGTTCCTCGCCCGCGGCGTCGGCGGCCACGCTGAGCACGGCGCCGACGTCCCAAGCCGCGGTCCGCTCGGTGGCCCCCTCGATCCACGCCGCGGTGGCCCGCACGAACCTCTCCGCGGAGAGGGGCTCGGCGGCCTGGAGCGGATTGAGGAGGATCAGGGCGAAGGTCTCCGGGAGCCGGGCGGCGAGCTCGGCGCGCACCTCGCCGACCAGGTGGGCGCCCAGGAGGGCGAGGACGGTGCGTGCGGCGCGGTCCGCTTCCGCGCGGCTCGGGTACTCGCCGCGTTCCTGCACCCGGTCGAGGAACACGTCCCAGTGCATGGCCATCGGGGTCCTCCTTTCGCCGGCGGTGCGTGGCGGCGGGCGGAGAGCGGGGGCCGCGGGGGAGGCCGTCCGCCCTCCGCCGCCGGGGTGCGCGGCCGCGTGTCAGCCGGAGATCTCCTTGCGGTCCGCGCCGCCCGAGACGGTGATCTTGCGCGGCTTGGCCCGCTCGGCGATCGGGATGCGCAGGGTGAGCACCCCCGCCTCGTAGTCGGCACTGATGTGCTCGGTGTCGAGGGTGTCCGCCAGCATCACCTGGCGGGAGAAGACGCCCAGCGGGCGCTCCGACAGCTCCATCTGCACGTCTTCGCCCTTGCTGACGGGGCGGCGTTCGGCCCGGACCGTCAGCATGTTCCGCTCTACGTCGATGTCGATCGCGTCCGGATCGACTCCGGGAAGGTCGAGTGCGATGACGTACGCGTCACCCTCGCGGTAGGCGTCCATGGGCATCGCCGTGGGACGCGACCAGGTGCCGGACGCGTTGCCGAACAGCTGCTGGGTGAGCCGGTCGAACTCACGGAAAGGATCGGTGCGCATCAGCATCGGGAAACACCTCCACTTCGAGCAGAACCGCTCATGCGCTGCTTCCTGTACTTCTTGTAGCATGTCATCGAAACGATGACAAGTAAGGTGTCGCCCTCCGGGTGACGTGACCGAGTGGAGGTGACTCATGACCGCAGACCAGCGGGAGCCCGCTTCCCGGCCCGCGTCCTTCCTCGCCGCCGAGGCGGCGCTGGCGGCGATCGAGCAGGCCGTGCGGGACGCACAGGCTCCGCAGTCCTCACCGCGGACCGGCTCCGACGTCAGCCCCGACCAGGCACTCGCCGCGCTGCTGGTGCTGCGCGAGGTGCGCGACCAGCTCGCCGGCTGGGAGACGGACTTGATCGAGACCGCCCGTGCGGCGGGCGCCAGCTGGGCCGACCTGGCCCACCCCCTCGGCGTCGCCAGCAGGCAGGCCGCCGAGCGCCGCTATCTGCGCCTGCGCCCGGGAGCGCCCGGCACCACCGGCGAACAACGTGTCCAGGCCACCCGTGACCGGCGGGCCGGCGACCGCGCCGTCACCACGTGGGCCCGCGGCAACGCCGCCGACCTCCGCCAGCTCGCCGGCCAGATCACCGCGGTCGACGGCCTCCCGGCCGAAGCCCGCGCGCCCCTCGTGCAGGCGCTGGGCCAGGACGACGCGGCCGGTCTCATCGGCCCGCTCACCGGTGCCCGCGACCACCTCGCGGACGACCAGTCGGAGCTCGCCGCCCGCATCGACGACGTCACCCACCACACGGACCGGCTCCGCCGTGTCAGACCGCCAGCGGAGTGAAGGGCCGCATGACGTCCCCCTCGGGCTGGACGACGCCGTAACTGCCTTCGGGCACCTCGTTCCAGACGCCGGGCAGGTCACCCAGGGGCTCGGAGACGATCAGCCGGGCGTGGTCCGACGCCTCCTTCAGGAACGGCATCCCGGGGTGCAGTGCGCGCAGGCTCTCCACGCGACTGCTGTAGTACAGGGACCGCGTCTCGGCCTGGCTGGAGTAGCGGAAGGCCCACAAGCGCAGCCCGTCGGTCACGGCCACGGTCATCTGCAGCGGAAACTCCACTCCGTGCTCGTGACCGATCTCCTCCACCAGCCCCGCCATCCGGGCCACGGCCGCCGGAGGATCCTCCTCCAAGCCCAGCGTGAGCGCCAGATAGAACATCATTTCCGAGTCCGTGGAGCCCTCGATGTCCAGGAAGAGCTGCGGATCGACGGCCAGGGCGAGGTCCCGGCGCAGCCGGTGGAACTCGGCGATCGCGCCGTTGTGCATCCACATCCAGCGGCCGTGGCGGAACGGATGGCAGTTGGTCTGCTGCACTGCGCTGCCCGTCGAGGCCCGGATGTGCGCGAAGAACAGGGGCGAGCGGACATGGCTCGCGATCTCCCGCAGATTGCGGTTGCTCCACGCCGGCCCGACCTCCCGCACGATCGCGGGCGTGGTCATCTCCGGCCCGAACCAGCCGACGCCGAACCCGTCCCCGTTCGTCGTCTCGACGCCCATGCGGGCGTGCAGACTCTGGTCGATCAGCGAGTGCTCGGGCTGGTAGAGGAGGGTTTCGAGCAGCACGGGCGTACCCGAGTAGGCGAGCCATCGGCACATCGTCTGCCGCCTCCCTGGTCCCGGCGCCCGCGCGCGGGGCGCCGCACGTTCAGTCGACCGGCCAGGTGTGGACCGGGGCGTTGAGATGCATGTAGTCCATGTACTGCTGGGTCATCCGGCGCAGCGCCTCGTGGCGGCCGGGACGGGCGGTCGCGTCGATGTGGTGGAACATCTCCTTCTGCCAGACCGCGCCGTTGCGGCCGGTGACGCACCGCTGCTCGATGATGCCGAGCAGCGGTTCCCGCCAGGCCGAGTCCATGCCGGAGAGTTCCAGACCCCGGTGCGCCAGCGGCAGCAGCCGCCGCAGCACCAGTTCGGGCACCGTCACCTCGCCCACGCCCGGCCAGTACAGCCGGGCCTCCATGCCGTGCCGGGCCGCGGTGTGCAGGTTGTCCTCGGCGACCGAGAAGGACATCCGCGACCACACCGGCCGTTCCTCCTCCACCAGGGCGCGGGTGAGGCCGTAGTAGAAGGCGCCGTTGGCGAGGGTGTCGGCGACGGTCGGGCCGGCGGGCAGCACGCGGTTCTCCACCCGGACGTGCGGTTTGTCGCGGGCGACGGCGTAGACGGGCCGGTTCCAGCGGTAGATGGTGCCGTTGTGGAGGGTGAGTTCGCCCAACTCGGGGATGTCCCCCCGGTGCAGGGTCTCCACCGGGTCCTGCTCGTCGCACAGCGGCAGCAGGGCCGGGAAGTACCGCAGGTTCTCCTCGAAGAGGTCGAAGACGCTGTTGATCCACCGCTCCCCGAACCAGACCCGGGGCCGCACTCCCTGCGCCTTGATCTCCTGCGGGCGGGTGTCGGTGGCCTGCTCGAACAGCGGGATGCGGCTCTCGTGCCACAGTTCCTTGCCGAGCAGGAAGGGCGAGTTGGCCGCAAGGGCGACCTGTACTCCGGCGATGGCCTGGGCCGCGTTCCAGTAGTCGGCGAACTCCTCGGGGGCCACCTGGAGGTGGAACTGCGTGCTGGTGCAGGCGGCCTCCGGCGTGATGGTGTCCGCGTAGGTCCGCAGCCGGTCGACGCCGTCCACCTCGATGTGCAGGTCCTCGCCCCGGGCTGCGAACACCTGGTCGTTGAGCAGGCGGTAGCGCGGGTTCTCCGACAGGGCCGCCTCGCCGACGTCGGACTGGCGCAGGGTGGGCAGGATGCCCACCATGATCAGGTGGGCGCCGACCGACTCGGCGCGGTCCTCCGCGTGGTTCAGGGCCGCGCGGATCTCGGTCTCCCAGGCGTCGGGGCCACCCGCCGTCAGCGCGCGGGGCGGGATGTTGATCTCCAGGTTGAAGCGGCCCAGCTCGGTGGACCAGGCGGGGTCCGCGATCGCCTCGAGCGCGTCGCTGTTGCGCATCGCCGGCTCGGCCTCGTCGTCGACCAGGTTCAGCTCGATCTCCAGGCCCACCTGGGGCCGCTCGGTCTCGAACCGGGACTCCCGCAGCATCTCGGCGAAGGCGTCGAGGCACTCCTGCATCTTGATCCGGTACCGGCGGCGGTCCTCGCGGGTGAAGACCAGCGCCGGGACGTCCCGTCCCATCGGCCCTCCCGGTTCGCCTCGCTCGGACACTCCTCCACCCAGCGTCGCACCACCGGGCGCACCCCACCAGACGGGACGGGAACGGGGCCCACCGAGGCGTGAGCGGTGGGCCCCGTCCGGAGATCAGGTTCCCCTACGGCCGGTCGGCTCTCAGAGCTTGCCGGACTCCCGGACCGTGATCTTCGCCGAGGTGCGGCCCGACGGCGAGGAGCCGTAGCCCTCGATCTTGTCGACCACGTCCGTGCCCTCGACGACCTTGCCGAAGACGACGTGCTTGCCGTCCAGCCACGGGGTGGGGACCGTGGTGATGAAGAACTGCGAGCCGTTGGTGTTCGGCCCCGCGTTCGCCATCGAGAGCAGGTACGGGCCGGTGTGCTTCAGCTGGAAGTTCTCGTCCGCGAACTTCTCGCCGTAGATGCTCTTGCCGCCGGTGCCGTTGCCGTTGGTGAAGTCACCGCCCTGGAGCATGAACTGCGGGATCACGCGGTGGAACGGGGACCCCGCGTAGCCGAAGCCGTGCTCGCCGGTGGCCAGCTCGATGAAATTCTTGGCGGTCTTGGGGGTGACGTCCTCGAAGAGCTCGAAGACGATGCGGCCCGCATCCTGGCCGTCGATGTCGATGTCGAAGTAAACCTTGGAATTGCTCATCCCCCCATTGTGACCTGCGGGCCCCGGCGATGCCGAACCGGCTGCCCCTTCAGCGTGTGGCGAGCAGTTCCAGGGAGTCGATCACGCGGTTCGAGAAGCCCCACTCGTTGTCGTACCAGGCGACCACCTTGACGTGCCGGCCGTCGACGCGGGTCAGAGCGGAGTCGAAGATCGACGAGGCCGGGTTACCGGTGATGTCCGAGGAGACCAGCGGGTCCTCCGAGTACTCCAGTACGCCGGCGAGCGGCCCCTCGGCGGCGGCCCGGTAGGCGGCCAGCACGTCCTCGCGGGTCACGTCGCGGGCGACGGTCGTGTTGAGCTCGACGATGGAGCCCACCGGCACCGGCACCCGGATCGAGTCGCCCGACAGCTTGCCGTCGAGGTTCGGCAGCACCAGGCCGATCGCCTTGGCGGCGCCCGTCGTGGTGGGCACGATGTTGACCCCGGCGGCACGGGCGCGGCGCGGGTCGCGGTGCGGGCCGTCCTGGAGGTTCTGCTCCTGGGTGTAGGCGTGCACCGTCGTCATGAAGCCGTGCTCGATGCCGGCGAGTTCGTCGAGCACCGCGGCCAGCGGCGCGAGTGCGTTGGTGGTGCACGAGGCGTTCGAGACGATCATGTGCGCGGCCGGGTCGTAGGCGTCGGTGTTCACGCCGTAGGCGAGGGTCACGTCGGCACCCGCCGACGGCGCGCTGACCAGGACCTTCCTGGCGCCGGCGGTGAGGTGGGCGCGGGCGGCCTCGGCCGAGGTGAAGCGGCCGGTCGCCTCCAGTACCAGGTCCACGCCGAGCTCGGCCCACGGCAGCCGGGCCGGCTCGCGCTCGGCGAGCACCCGGATGCGGCGTCCGTCGACGACGAGGGTGTCCCCGTCGACGGTCACCGGGCGGCCCAGCCGGCCGGCGGTGGTGTCGAAGGCGAGGAGACGGGCGAGGGTGGCGGGTTCGGTGAGGTCGTTGACGGCGACGACCTCGAGCTTGGTGTCGCGCTCGAGCAGCGCGCGCAGCACGTTGCGTCCGATGCGTCCGAAGCCGTTGATGCCGATGCGAGTCATGGAAATGCCCTTCCGGTTCGCCGTGCGGTGCGACTCCAGCTTCACGCGCGGCCCCTACCGGTGGCAGAGGCGTGATAGCCACTGTTCGCAAGGATCACGCCAAGCGAGGAGGCGGCTACTCCCCCTGGGTGAAGGTGCGCCGGTACTCGCTCGGGGTGGTGCCCAGGATGCGCTGGAAGTGCAGCCGCAGATTCGCGCCGGTGCCCAGGCCGACGTCGGCGGCGATCTGCTCGACGCCGCGCTCCGAGCGTTCGAGCAGTTCGCGGGCCATGTCGATGCGGGCGCGCATGACCCACTGCATCGGGGTGTAGCCCGTGTCCTCGACGAAGCGCCGGGAGAGGGTCCGCGCCGACACCGCCGCGTGCCGGGCCAGCGCCTCCAGGGTGAGCGGTTCGCCGAGCCGGCGCAGGGCCCACTCCCGGGTGGCGGCGAACCGCTCACCCAGCGGCTCCGGCACGCTGCGCGGCACGTACTGCGCCTGACCGCCGCTGCGGTAGGGCGCGGCGACCAGACGCCGGGCCGCGTGGTTGGAGGCGGCCACGCCGAGGTCGCCGCGCAGGATGTGCAGGCACAAGTCGATGCCGGAGGCGGCGCCGGCGGAGGTCAGCACGCTGCCCTCGTCCACGAACAGCACGTTCTCGTCGACCTGGACGCGGGGGTGCTTGCGCGCGAGCGCCCGCGTGTAGTGCCAGTGCGTGGTGGCCCGCCTGCCGTCGAGCAGCCCGGTGGCGGCGAGCGCGAAGGCACCCGTGGAGATCGCGGCGAGCCGCGCCCCCCGGTCGTGGGCGGAGGTCAGCGCGTCGACGACGGCCCGCGGCGGGTCCTCGACGTCCGGCGACCGGTAACCGGGTAGGAAGACCACGTCGGCCCACGCCAGCGCGTCGAGGCCGTGGGCGACGTGGTAGGAGAGCCCGTCGCCGCCGGTCACCAGGCCGGTCGCCGCCCCGCACACCCGCACCTCGTACGGCATGCTCGCGCGCGTCGTGAAGACCTGCGCCGGAATACCGACGTCGAGGGGCTTGGCACCCTCGAGCACGAGGACGGCGACACGGCGCAGGCGTGAGGACGGCACGGGAGGAGCGTACGCGGAGACGGGGCGTCAGTTCAGTCCGAGAACCTTCATGGTGTGCTCGGCCATGCGCCGCTCGCCGAGGGCGTTGGGGTGGACGGGGACGAGGCTGTGACCGAACAGGAGCGGTTCGATCCACCGGGTGCCGACGGCCTCGCAGGCGTCGTGGCCCTCGGAGACTTCGGAAAAGTCCACGAAGGTCACGCCGGTCTCCGCGGCGGCGCGTTCGACGACCTCGTTGAGATGCGCCTGGATGCCCCGCAGGTAGGGCACGTCGCCGGCGGCGATCGGCAGTTTCAGGAAGCAGGACGGGTCGGCGGCGGCCGGCATGATCCAGGGGTAGCCCAGAGCCGCCACCCGGGCGTTCGGCGCCTCGGCTCGGACACTGCGCAGCGCGGCCTTGAGCGCGGGGTACGTGTCGGCCTCCATCTCGTCGTCGAAGGACGTGCCGTGCCGGTCCTTGCATGGACTGCCCTTGCCGCCGCTGAGCACTCCCGCGGTGCCGCAGGCCGTGATGGCGTTGATGAACGTGCCGTTGTCGTTGCCGCCGATGGTCAGGGTGACCAGGTCCGTCCCGGCGCTCAGCGCATCCACTTGAGGGGCGACGCCCGGGTACTGGGACCGCGTGAAGTGGCTGGTCCGGGCGGCGCCGCAGGTGACGTCCTTGAGGTGGGCGCCCGTCGTGGCGGCGATGACATGGGGGTAGTTCGCCGTGGAGCGCAGGCACAGGAGGTCGGTGGGGTCGACGGGCAGGACACCGGAGCCGGCGCTGTAGCTGTCTCCGAGGGCCACGTAGTCCATGGAGGGAGTGGCGTGGGCGGTGGCGTCGGTGAGTCCGAGGGCCAGCGTGCCGACTGCGGCAATTGTCGCGGCCATGACACGACGGAGGGCATGCTTGGGCATGGGCTCTCGCTTCCCGTGGGGAGTGGTGTCGTGGGGTTACCGGGCGGTTCTACTTTTAAGTAATGTGCGGGCGTCCTGACTTGCAGTCAACGTTGCTGACAGGGCTCTTGCGGTGATTCTTTCGGAGTCGAATGATTTTCGGTCGATTCCGATTGAATGTCGATATGGCACCGTGTCTGCATCCTCCTGCTCGCGTCGGCACAGTCGCGGCGATCCTTGGCGGTCTGCGTCGCCTGCGTCCAGTTCGCGCTCGTCGCCGTGTGGATGCTGCTCGGCATGGTCGAGCGTGACGTCGTCTTCACCGCCCGGGTCTTCCACTGGGTCGAGTCGTCATCGGGTCCTCGGCCGTGGCGACACTGCTGGCGGTCGGCGAACCGCCGATCTCGCCGTGGCCGGGATACCTTCTCCGGGCGACGGCGTGGACGTCGTCGGCGCGCTGGGCGCCGCGACGCCGGCTCGGCCGGGCACCGCGTCCCGCTCCCGGTCCGGCGCGGCGGGGGGCTTCGACCGGGCACGCGGACCGGAGACGCTCGGCGCCGCCGCTTCGACCAGCCAGGTACCGGCGATGAACCGGGAAAAGACCTTGCTCGCCGCCGGGACGTGTGATGAGGATTGATCATGCTCGATCCCCTTCCTCATGTGCGCCCCGCGACGCAGGACGACGTGCCGGCCGCGGTGCGGACCCTGGCCCGCGCCTTCGCGGACTACCCGTTCACCCGCCACGTGGTCGCGGCCGACGACCACCGGGAGCGGGTGCGCCGCTTCCAGGAACTGTTCCTGACCCGGGTCGCGATGGATTACGGCCGCGCCTGGGTCACCGGCGACTGCCGTGCCGTCGCCGCCTGGACGACCCCGGAGCGAGACCCGGGGCCCGCCTTCGCCGAGGTGGGACCGCTGGTCGGCGACCTCGCGGGCGACCGCGCGGCGGCGCTCGGATCCGCGGAGCAGGCGATGGCGCCGCACCGTCCCACCGACCCGGTGTGGTTCCTCGCCACGGTGGGTGTTGACCCGGACGCCCAGGGCGCGGGCCTTGGCACCGCGGTGCTCCGTCCCGGACTGGAGGCGGCCGAGCGTGCGGGGTTCCCCGCCTTCTTGGAGACGTCGGACGAGGGCAACGTACGGTTCTACACCCGCCTCGGCTTCGAGGTGACCGCGGAAGTGAAGCTTCCGGACGACGGTCCGCTGACCTGGTGCATGCGCCGGGAGCCGGGTCGCTGAGTGAGCGGGGACGGCGGTGCCGTGAGGCACTCTCAGGCCCGCCGTCAGTGCCCGTCGATACGCTCGCCGAGCCCTTCACCTCCGCCCGAAGTCCGGAGCCGACGCCGTGATCCCCACCGAGACCGACCTGGCCGACGCCGTTCACCGTGCGGCCCGCGCCGCTATTCTGGACCTGTTCCGGGAGCACCCCGGCCACCGCTTCTACTACTGCGTGCTGGTCACCCCCGGTGAGGCCTACGGGCCCGCGCTCTCCGCGTGGTCCGAACAGGCCCTCGCCGAGGAGGCGGCCCGGCAGGGCTGCGTTGCACCGGACATCAAGTGGTCCTACGCCGATTCCCCGTTCTGCTGCTACGGCGAACGACACATGGAGCCGGTGCGGCCGCTCTTCGAGGCCCGCGGGGAACTCTTCGACCTGCCCGACGACGAGGCGGACGCGGAGTTCGACCTGAGACTGCGGGCGATGGAGACGGCCATGGCCCGCCTCGACGCGGAGGGACTCTTCGGCACGGATTCCGACCGTCACCGCGTCGTCATCAACGTCGAGGTGCCCTCCGAGGCGGGGAACGACGAACGCGCGCTGCGGCTGAACCCGCCCGAGGCCCTGACGGACTGGCTTGCGGAGGCCGCCGCACCGGACACCGCCTGACCGGTACCTGCGGCCGACCGCGCTGTTCTAGAGTTGCTCCCGCCAGTGCAGACGACTGTGGACCTGTGAGGTAGTCACCAGCCATGCCGACCGAAACGTTTGAGTTCCAGGTAGAGGCGCGTCAGCTGCTGCAGCTGATGATTCACTCCGTCTACTCGAACAAGGACGTATTCCTGCGCGAGCTCGTCTCCAACGCCTCCGACGCGCTGGACAAGCTGCGCCTCGCCGCCCTGCGGGACGACCTCTCCGACGTCGACGTGTCCGACCTGCACATCGAGCTGGAGGTCGACAAGGAGGCCCGTACGCTCACCGTGCGGGACAACGGCATCGGGATGTCCTACGACGAGGTCACCCGACTCATCGGCACCATCGCCAACTCGGGCACGGCCAAGTTCCTGCAGGAACTGCGGGAGGCCGAGGACGCGGCCGGGGCCGACGGGCTCATCGGCCAGTTCGGCGTCGGCTTCTACTCCGGCTTCATGGTGGCGGACGAGGTGACCCTGGTGACCCGGCGCGCCGGCGAGACCCAGGGCACCCGCTGGACGTCCCGGGGCGAGGGCACGTACACCCTGGAGACGGTCGAGGAGGCGCCGCAGGGCACCTCCGTCACCCTCCACCTCAAGCCGGCGGACTCCGAGAACCAGCTCCACGACTACACCTCCGCCTGGAAGATCAGGGAGATCGTCAAGCGGTACTCGGACTTCATCACCTGGCCGGTCCGGCTGCTGCCCGAGCCGGGCGAGGACGGAGCCGAGGCGGGCGAGCCCGAGACGCTCAACTCGATGAAGGCGCTGTGGGCGCGTCCGCGCGACGAGGTGTCCGACGACGAGTACCACGAGCTGTACAAGCACATCGCCCACGACTGGCGCGAACCGCTGGAGACGATCCGGCTCCAGGCGGAGGGCACCTTCGAGTACCAGGCCCTCCTCTTCGTGCCCTCGCACGCCCCGCACGACCTGTTCACCCAGGGCTACCAGCGCGGAGTCCAGCTCTACGTGAAGCGCGTTTTCATCATGGACGACTGCGAGGAACTGCTCCCGCCGTACCTGCGCTTCGTCAAGGGCGTCGTCGACGCCCAGGACCTCTCGCTCAACGTCTCCCGCGAAATCCTCCAGCAGGACCGTCACATCCGCATGATCCAGCGCCGCCTTACCAAAAAGGTCCTGGCCACGGTCAAGGACCTGCGGACGTCCGCGCCGGAGCGCTACGCCACGTTCTGGCGGGAGTTCGGCCCGGTCCTCAAGGAAGGCCTGGTGACCGACTCCGAGAACCGGGACGCGATCCTCGCCGCCTCCTCCTTCGCGACCACGCACGACGCGGACGAGCCGACCACGCTGCAGGGTTATGTGGAGCGGATGAGGGACGGCCAGAAGGACATCTACTTCATGACGGGCGAGTCCCGTCGGGCCATCGAGGACTCCCCGCACATGGAGGCCTTCCGGGCCAAGGGCGTCGAGGTCCTGCTGCTCACCGATGCCGTCGACGAGGTCTGGGTCGACGCGGTGGGGGAGTACGAGGGCAAGCCGCTGCGCTCGGTGGCCAAGGGCGAGATCGACCTCGACGGCGACCGGGAGGAGAAGACCGACGCCGAGAAGGAGCAGCAGGACGAGGAGTACGCGGGGCTGCTCGGCTGGATGACGGAGCACCTGTCCGAGGACGTCAAGGAGGTCCGGCTCTCCTCCCGCCTCACGGTCTCGCCGGCCTGTGTCGTCTCCGACGCGAACGAGCTCACGCCCGCCCTGGAGAACATGTACCGCGCGATGGGCCAGGAAGTCCCGCACGCCAAGCGCATCCTCGAACTCAATCCCGAGCACCAGCTGGTGAAGTCGCTGAACCGGGCCTACGCCGAGCAGCAGCAGGACCGGTCGGAACTCACCGAGACCGCCGACCTGCTCCACGCCCTGGCGGTACTCGCCGAGGGCGGCCGCCCGAAGGAGCCGGCCCGGTTCGTGAAGCTGGTGGCGGACCGCCTGGAGCGCACGCTCTAGCCCACCGGTCGACGTCCCGTACGTCCTGAACCCACAGAACGGTCGGGTCCGGGCCTCGGAGCCGCGCCCGTGCACCGCGAGTGCCGCGGCCGAGCCTCGGTCCGGGCTCACGACCAGGCGCGCGCCGCTGCGGAAACGCACGGCGCGCGCCGTCGTCCGTGGCATCGGCGGCGCAGGTCGGACGGTGCACGACCTCGGCCGGGATGCACGGGCGGCCGCCGTCAACCGCTGCGTCGTGCCAGTGCGTCGCGCCGCACGCTGCGGCACGCCTCCGTCCACCTCACCATCCGCATGGCGAGACGGCCTGGCATGCGGAGCTTTCCATTCCGTATATTCACACCCATGTATGCATCGGCTCCGCTGCTGTGCCTCGCGCTCTTCGCGAACTCGGCGTGGTGCGTCGACGACGGCCTCTGTCGCCGCTGAGTCCCGCACCGGCCGCGCGTCCCCGTGCCGCCGGTCCGCCCAGCCCACCGCAGCCGTCCCCGTGCACCACACCGGAGATCTTCCGTGACCACCGCACCCCCGGCCGGGTCGACCCCGGCCGCGCCGCCGCGCGCGTCCACATCCCTGTTCGCTCCCTCTCCCACCTCCTCGGCACGGCCCGAGGCCCCGCCCCTGCCCCCGGTGCGGCGGACACCCCTCGTGGCGTCCGGACTGCTCGCCGCCGCGCTGACCGCCTACGTGTGGTCCGCACACGGCGCGAAACCGGGCGTACTCCTTCTGCTCGGCCTCGGCCTGGGCGTCGCCCTCTTCCACTCCCGGTTCGGCTTCACCTCCGCGTGGCGGCAACTGGTCGCCGTCGGCAACGGCACCGGGATGCGGGCCCACGCGCTGCTGCTCGGCACCACGGCCACCTTGTTCGCGCTGCTCATCGGCACGGAGACCGGGTTGTTCGGCGCCGAGCCGGCGCCGTCCGCCGGGCCGATCGGCGTGGGCCTGTTCGCAGGTTCGGCGCTCTTCGCGATCGGCATGCAGCTCGGCGGCGCCTGCGCCTCGGGCACGCTCTTCGCCGTCGGTTCGGGGCAGACCTCGATCGTGCTGACCCTCGGCGGGTTCATCGCCGGCGCCACCCTCGCGGCATGGCAGTTCGACCTGTGGAAGGACCTTCCGGCCTGGGAGCCGGTCGTCCTGTCCGACCACATCGGCTGGTTCGGCTCGTGGGCCGCGACCATCGCCGCGTTGGTGCTGGTGGTTCTCGTCACGCGGCGTGTCCAGGCCCGCCGCAACCCGCCGCCCCTCGGTGCGGTGCCCTCGGCCCGCGGTGCGGCCGTCCGCGCCCTGCGCGGGTCCTGGCCGCTGGCCGCCGGCGCCCTGGTGCTGGCCCTGCTCGGCGCGGGCGTCCTACTGGTGTCCGGCGGCGCCTGGGGCGTCACCAGCGCCTTCAGCCTGTGGGGCTCGGAGCTGGTGGGCGTGCTCGGCGGTCACCCGGAGAACTGGACGTGGTGGCAGCGGCCCGGCAACGCCGAGATGCTGGCGGGCCCGGTCCTCGCCGACAAGACCAGCCTCACCGACATCGGCATCATGATCGGCGCGGCTGTCGCCGCGGCGCTCGGCGGTACCTGGGCGCTGCACCGGGGCATCGCCTGGCGCACGGCGGTCGCGGCGGTGCTCGGCGGTGTCCTGATGGGCATCGGTGCCCGGCTGGCCGGCGGCTGCAACATCGGTGCCTACCTGGCGGGCATCGCCTCGGGCAGCCTCAGCGGCTGGCTGTGGGGAGCCTTCGCGCTGGCCGGCACCTGGGTGGGCCTCAAGCTGCGCCCGCTGTTCGGCCTGGGCAACCCGAAGCCGGGCGACGGCGTCTGCTGAGTCGGATGCCCGTGCGGCAGGGGTCAGGCCTGTGCCGTACGGGCGGCTAGGGGGTGCCCGGGGAGCCCCGGCCCGTGGTGGTGATCCGGGCAATGGCCTCCACGGTGAGATCCCGCCCGTGGGGCTCCTGGGCCAGCGCGCGGTGCAGCGTCAGGCCCTCGATGAGGGCGTCGAGCTGGCGGGCCGTCTCCGGGTCGAAGTGCTTCTCCAGGTGGACGCGGCTGCGGCGCATCCACTCGTGGGTGAGCCTTCGGTAGGCCGGCTGCCGCGCGGCCAGGGTGTACAGCTCCTGGGTGAGCACCAGGTCCCGCCGGCTCTCCTCGGACAGGGAGTGCACGAGGTCGGCCACCGCCGCCCGGGCCTGGTCGCGGTCGGCGGCGGCGCCCAGGCGGGCGTCGAACACGGCGACGATGTGGTCGGTGAATCGGCCGAACGCCTCCCGCAGCAGCTGGTGCATGCCGCTGAAGTGGTAGGTCATCGAGCCCAGGGGGACGCCGGCGCGCGTGGCGATCCTCCGGTGGGAGACGCGCGCGATGCCTTCCTCCGCGATCAGGTCGAGCGTGGCGTCGAGGATGCGTTCACGCCGCTGCGGGTCCGTGTGTCCGGTTGCCATGGGAGCAGGCTCACACCTTCCGCACGGGCCGGGCGGGGTTGCCGACGGCGACGACGCCTGCGGGGACGTCCTTCGTGACGACCGCACCGGCGCCGATGACGGAGTTGTCGCCGATGGTCACTCCGGGCAGGACGATGGCGCCGCCGCCGAGCCAGACGTTGTCGCCGATGGTGATGGGCAGGGCCGCCTCCAGCTTGTCGCGCCGCGGTCCGGGCTCCAGGGGGTGCGTGGGGGTGAGGAGCTGGACGTTCGGTCCGATCTGGCAGTCCTCGCCGATGGTGACGGCGGCGACGTCCAGAGCCGTCAGGTTGTAGTTGACGAAGGTGCGCGCACCGATCGTGATGTTGCTGCCGTAGTCGACGTACAGCGGCGGCCGCACATGGGCCTCGGCACCCAGGGAGCCGAGCAGTTCCGCCAGGATCGGCCGTGCGGCCTCGGCGTCCTCGGTGTACGCGGCCCGGTAGCGGGCGGCCAGCCGCACGGCCTGTTGCTGCCTGCGGGCGATCTCGGGGTCGTCGGCGATGTAGAGGTCGCCCGCCTGCATGCGTTCGAGGTTCGAGCGGGGGTCGTCCGCGAAGTGGTCCGTCGGCATGCGCACGATCGTACCCTTCGGGCGTACGAACGTACACTCCTTGTGCTGTGTCGCTGTGTCGCGCGCTCAGTCCCGGCGGGGTCGCAGCACACCGGCGAGGAGCAGCACGATCACCCCGGCGAGCGGCACCACCAGCAGCCCCGCCCGAAGGCTCGTCGCGTCGGCGACCAGGCCCACGACCGGAGGGGAGAGCAGGAAGCCCAGCCGCATCAGCCACGAGACGATGGTCAGCCCCGACCCGGGCTTCAGGCCGGGCAACTCGTCCGCCTCGTGCATCGCCGCCGGAACCAGGGTCGCCACGCCGAACCCGGCGGCGGCGAAACCGAGGATCGTCCCGGGGACCGTGGGCACCGCCAGGGCCAGGCCCATGCCCACGGCGGCGATGAGGGCGCCGGAGCGGGCCACCGCACGCTGGCCGAACCGGTCCACGAGCCGGTCACCCAGGAGCCGGCCCGCGAACTGGGCCCCGACCAGGGCGACATAGCCGGAAGCGGCCAGTGCCACCGACGCGTGCAGCGAAGCGGAGAGGTAGAGCGTCGCCCACGAGCTGCCCGCGTCCTCGACGAGCGTTCCTGCCGTGGCGATCAGCACGAGCGCGGCGAGTACGTAACTCGTACGCGCGCCCGGTACCGGCGCCGTGTGCCGGGCCGGCCGCCGGGCGTGGTCCTCGGCCGCGTCTTCCCCGCCCGCGTTCTCCTCGCCCGGTGGGTTGTCGCCGCCGGGCAGGCAGAAGCGCAGGGCGACACAGGCCGCGACCGCGAACAGCACGGCGGAGAACAGCAGGTGTGGGCCCCGGGAGACGCCGAGCGCGATCGCACCCGCGGCCATGGACCCGCCCGTGACGGCGCCGATGGACCAGATGGCGTGGAACGAGTTGATGATGGAGCGTCCGTAACGGCGCTGCACCCGCAGACCGTGGACGTTCTGCCCCACGTCGGTGACCGCGTCCGCCGCTCCGGCCAGGAACAGCGCAGCCGCGAACAGCGCCACCGATCCGCCCAGGCCGGCGGAGAGGATCCCCGCGCCGGTCACCAGCGTGCCGCCGACCGCCACCCGCGCCGATCCGAACCGGCGGACGAGGACCCCGGCCGCGAGCCCGGCCGCTATGGCACCCGCCGGGAACGCCGCCACGGCCAGCCCGTAGGCGGCGTTGCCGATGCCGAGGTCCGCCTTGATCTGCGGGTATCTCGGCAGGAGGTTGGCGAACAGGGCACCGTTGGTGAAGAACAGCACGGCGACGGCCACGCGGGCCCGCCGCTCGGCCAGGGCGGGCCGGCGCAGGACGTCAACAGTCATGCGCCGGAGCCTACAACCGGAAGCGTACGAACGTACATCCAGTGACCGGCGCTGCCCGGCGCCCGTCAGCGTCCCTCCGGCGCACGGACTTGGCACCGCACCCGGCCGCATCATGAGACGGGCCCCGGGCCGGGAATGGCCGGAAGCGGAGCCTCGTTGACACCAGTCATGCCCGCTTCTTCCGCACGGCCCGCGGCGTCCCGTATGCCGCTCGCCGTCTACATCCTCGGCCTGTCCGTATTCGCGCTCGGCACCAGCGAGTTCATGCTCTCCGGTCTGTTGCCGCCCATCGCCGACGACATGGACGTGTCCATCCCGCAAGCCGGGTTGCTGATATCCGCGTTCGCCATCGGCATGGTGGTCGGCGCGCCGCTGCTCGCGGTCGCGACGCTGCGGCTGCCGCGCAAGACCACGCTGGTCGCGCTGATCTCGGTGTTCGGTCTCGGCCAGGTGGCGGGAGCCCTGGCGACGTCGTACGAGGTGCTGTTCGTCTCGAGGGTCGTGAGCGCCCTGGCGTGTGCCGGCTTCTGGGCGGTGGGGGCCGCCGTCGCCATCGCGATGGTGCCGAAGACCGCGCGGGCCCGCGCGATGGCCGTGATGATCGGCGGCCTGTCGATCGCCAACGTCCTCGGCGTTCCGGCGGGCGCCTTCCTCGGTGAGCACCTCGGATGGCGGTCCGCGTTCTGGGCGGTGGGCGCGGCGTCCGCCGTCGCGCTCGTCGGTGTGGTGACCCTGATCCCGCGCATCCCGCTGCCGGAGCAGCGGGCCCAGCTGAAGGGCGAGTTGGCGATCTACCGCGACCGTCAGGTGTGGCTGTCCGTCGCCTTGACCGCGCTCGCGGCCGGCGGCGTGTTCTGCGCCTTCTCCTACCTCGCGCCGCTGCTCACCGACGTGGCCGACCTGGCCGACGGCTGGGTGCCGACCGTGCTGGCGCTGTTCGGCCTCGGCGCGCTGATCGGTACGACGATCGGCGGCCGGGTCGCTGACGCCCACCTGTTCGGCGTGCTGCTCTCCGGTATCGCCGCGTCCACCGTGTTCCTGGCAGCGCTTGCGCTGTTCGCATCGAGCCCCGCCGTCGTGATCGCCCTGTCGCTGCTGCTCGGAGTCTCCGCCTTCTACACGGCGCCGGCGCTCAACGCCCGGATGTTCAACGTCGCGGGCGCCGCGCCCACCCTGGCGGGCGCGACGACCACCGCGGCGTTCAACCTGGGCAACACCGGCGGTCCCTGGCTCGGCGGCACGGTGATCGACGCGGGCCTCGGCTACGCCGCCACCGCCTGGGCGGGAGCCGCGATGACCCTGGCCGCGATGGTCTTCGTCGCCGTCTCGCTGCGCTTGCACAGCCGCTCGCGCATCGTGATGGGCACCATGGCCGCCGAGCCGGCGCCGGTGGAGTCGAGTCAACGGGTCTGAGGGGCACCCGAGCGCGGAGGCGCCACATACGATCATCCACAAGGCGGGGTCGTAGCACAGAGGTAGTGCGCCGCGACGGCATCTCGGAGGACGCCGGTTCGAATCCGGCCGCCCCGCCCCTTTTCCGGCTCGGCACCCGTCGGCCCCACCCCGATCTCATGCCTGCCGGCCACGCGACTCGCCTACGTGGTGTCAGACCTTGCCGATGCCCAGTGCGTTCACGGCTGGCAGCAGTCCCGTGCCCAGTACCTCCAGCCAGAGCGGACCGAGCAGGTCGGCGAGGCGTGCGGTGTTCTCGGCGCCGAGCGACTCCCAAGGGGCGGCGGCCAGTTCGTCGGTACGGTGCTCGACCTCGGCCCGCAGGGCGCGGCCCGCTTCGGTCGCGGTGCCGTCCGCCTCCAGCAGGCCCCGCGCGGCGAGTCGTTCGCGGGCGGCCGCCCAGTCGTCCTCGCTCCAGCCGCGGCTCGCGAACAGTTCGACCGGCGCCGCGCCGATCGCGGCGAAGGACACCAGCGCCTCCACGGGATCGAGACCCGCGGTCAGCAGAGCGGCCAGGTGACCGTCCCCGCGGTGCTCTCGCAGGACCGTGGCAGCCTGCCACAGCACGAGGTGCGGCTCCTCGGGCCAGGGCAGCTCGGCGTTGGCGGCGGCGAGTGGGCGGGCCCCGGTGGGCGCCGCCTCCGCCGCCCGACGGGCGAGTGCGGCCGCCTCGGCGAGACCGGGACCGTTCGTCAGGGCTCCGGCGAACGCACGGTACGCCCGGTCCACGCCCCGCGTCCGGGCCGCGATCACCGTGGCGGGCGCGGCGACGTCCCAGGCCACGGGGACGTGCTCCGCGACCATGCGCGGGCTGAAGCTGTAGAACGCGGAGGTCACTCGGTGGCATCCGGGGGCCCCGAGCGGCGCGGCGCGCAGGGCGAAGTAGCTCGGCCAGCGCTCCTCGGTCTCGTAGCCGAGTGATCCCAGCTCCTCGAAGACCTGCGGCGCGTAGTAGACGACGGCGTGCAGGGGCTCCAGCAGGTGCCACATCTGCCGCACGCGTCCGTTGTCGATGCCCATGGTGTCCCTCTCCCCGTGACCACACATCTTGACGCTGACTAGATTGCGTCCGGCGCTAGTATCTTGTCAATGCCTAGATTGCGCTAACCTGCATCCATGACCGCCGAACGCGCCTACCACCACGGAGACCTGCGGCGGGCCGTGCTCACCGCGGCCCTCGACGTGATCGCCGCCGAAGGGCCGGCCGCCCTGTCCCTGCGTGACCTCGCCCGCCGCGCGGGCGTCTCCCACGCCGCGCCCGCACACCACTTCGGGGACCGCGCCGGCCTGCTCACCGCGGTCGCCGCCGAGGGACACGCCCTCCTGTCCGACGCGCTCGGCGAGTCGGAGGACCTGCGTGACCTCGGTGTCCGGTACGTGCGCTTCGCGAGGGAGCACCCGGCACACTTCCAGGTCATGTTCCGGCCCGAACTGCTGCGTATGGACGACTCCGGACTCCTCGCGGCGCGCGAGCGGACCGGGGACCTGCTGCGCAGGGCCGTGGCGGACCACGGCGACGATCCGGCTCTCGGCTTCATGGCGGCCTGGTCGATGGCCCACGGCTTCGCGACGCTCCTGCTCTCCCACAACCTGGACGGCCTGCTGGAAGGCCGGGAGCCCGAAGAAGTCTTCCGGGCGCTGGCGCAGGAGATGCCCCGGCTCGCCGGCGACTGAGCCGAGGGCTGACCCGGCGTACGCGGAACCGGCACCGACGGCCGCCCGCTGGTCGGCGCTGAGCCGTCGGAAGGCTGTCCCGCCGTTGAGGCGGGAGCGCTCCGCGCGGCGTCGGTGAAACGCCGGGCCAGGCGGGCGAACGCCTCCCTGAGCGCGGGCGGACCGACGACCTCGACGTCGGTTTCGAAAGCGCCGAAGGCCGCGGCGAGGGGGGCCAGGATCAGGAGCCGAGGGTGAGCCGGCAGCGGTCTGGGCCGAGTTCCTCGACGGTCCCCGCGGGGACGTGGGGCGCCACGGCGGCGGGCCGGTGGAGCACGACCTCGCCGCGGCAGAGCCACTCGGCTGAGTGGTCGGAGCCGCGGAACCTGCCGGTCACGAAGGCGGCGACGTCGTTGCCGGGCAGGTCCCTGGGGGTGAACCGGGGTCCGGTGGGGACGCGCGGGGTGATGCGGTCGGCGCGGAATACCCGCCAATCGTCGCGGTCGAGGTCCCAGGCGACGAGGTACCAGCGCCCGCCGTGGGTGACGAGATGGTGGGACTGCACCCGGCGAGGTGGCCGCACGCGGTCGTCGCCGGTGCCGGCCGGATACGCCGGGGTGTAATCGAAGCGCAGTTCCTCGTGAGCCTGGACGGCGGCGCCGAGCGCCATGGGGGTGCCACCGTCCGCCCGGTCCCGCGACGGCGACGGGGACCGCCTGACCGCGGTGACCTCGAGGGCGTCGATACGGTGGCGGAGCCGGGCGGGCATCACCTGCCGGAGGGTGGCCGGCGCTCGCGCCGCGCCGTCCTCTACATCGGTGCCCGAGGTGGCGACGGTGCGGAGTGCGACGGTCAGCGCGACCGCCTGTTCGTCGTCGAAGAGCAGAGGCGGCAGCCGGGTGCCGGCGCCGAGCCGGTAACCACCCTTGGGGCCCTTGTCGGTCACGACCGGGTAGCCGAGCTCGCGGAGCCGGTCGACGTCCCGGCGCAGGGTGCGCGCGCTGATGCCCAGCCGCTCGGCCAGCAGCGCTCCCGGCCAGTCCCGGCGCGCCTGGAGCAGCGAAAGCAGGGACAGCAGTCGTGCTGAGGTCTTCCGCATGACTTCCATGTTGCCGTCAGTAGCGGTCACGACCTGACCGCTACCCCTGCCAACGTGGGGAACCGCGGAGCCGAGCGGCCCCGCGACGGACCCGCCGTGGGCGGTCCGGTCATGTCCCGAGGCAAGGAGCCCTTTGTGTCCGTGAATGCTGTGACCCACCTGAACTTCCGCGGCGACGCCCGCGCGGCGCTCACCTTCTACCGATCGTCTTCGGCGGGGACGTGAACGTGGTGACGTACAAGGACGCCGGAAACGTCCAGGACCCGTCCGAGGCCGATCAGGTGATGTGGGGTCAGGTGTCCGCCGACAGCGGTCTGCGCCTCATGGCCTACGACGTGCCCTCGAACCTCCCCTGGGACCGGGGCGAGAACGCCTTCTTCGTCTCGGTCCGCGGAGACAGCGCCGCGGAGATCACCGAGTACTGGGGGAAGCTGGCCGAAGGGGCGACCGTCCGTCAGCACCTCGGTCCCGCCCAGTGGGCGCCGCTGTACGGCATGCTGCGCGATCGGTACGGCGTCACCTGGGTCCTGGACGTCGTGAGCGAGTACAACGGCTGTTCCGCCGAAGCCCGGGTGGCGGGCCACCCGCCACCCGGGCCACACCCCCCCGACCGGCCACAGGCCCCCGACGCAGGAAGACAGGACTCACCAGTGAGCGGCCACACCCCCGTTCTCGACACACGGGCGCTCAACCGCGCCACGCTGGCCCGGCAACTGCTGCTCGACCGGGCCGACCTCCCGGTCGCAGACGCCGTCGCGCACCTCGGCGGCATGCAGGCGCAGGAGCCGCAGGAACCGTTCGTCGGGCTCTGGTCGCGACTGCGCGCCTTCGAACCGACGGCACTGTCCGACCAGCTGACGGGCCGGCACCTGGTGCGGACCCACCTCATGCGCCGGACCGTCCACCTCGTCACCGCCGCCGACGTCCTCGCCTGGCGGGCCCGGCACGACACCATGCTGCGCCAGAAGGTCCTCGGCACCTACCGGAGTGAGCTGCGAGATGTGGACCTCGACCAACTCGCCGCGGCTGGGCGGGAGGTCATGGCCGACGGCGAGCCCCGCTCGATGGGCGAGCTGGCCCGCGCGGTCGCCGGACGGTTGCCGGGCCCGGGACCGCGCCCACTGGGGGAGATGCTGGTCGCAGCCCTGATCCCGATGGCGCAACTGCCGCCGCGCGGACTGTGGCGCACCAAGGCGGGCGTACGCTACCTGCCGCTCTCCCGCTGGCTGGGCCGGGAGATCGATCCGCCGTCGCCGCACGCCTCCGATCCGGTCGGCCAAGCGCTGGTCCGGCGCTACCTCGCGGCGTTCGGCCCCGCCGCCTCGGCGGACCTGCGCGCCTGGTGCGGCCTCGCCGGACTGCCCGCCGCGGTCGCCGCGGTCCGCGAGGAACTGGTCGCCTTCCGCGACGAGCGGGGCCGGGAACTGCTGGACCTGCCCGACGCGCCGCGGCCCGATCCCGGCACCCCGGCACCCGTACGGTTCTTGCCCGCTTTCGACAACGCGGTCCTCGGCTACCACGACCGCGGCCGGATCATCGACGACGCCCACCGTGGTCTGTCGGTCACCGGCGCCCGGGTGGTCCTCGTCGACGGACGGGCAGCAGCGACCTGGAGCGTCGAGGCGGGCACGGTGACCGTCACGCCGCTGCGCCGCCTCTCACGGGCCGACCGTAGGGCCGTCACCGAGGAGGGCCGGGCACTGGCGTCCTTCCTCTCGGACCAGGACAGCGACCGGGTACGAGTCGCCGCGTCCCCCGAAGGCTGACGAGCCGTCATGACCGGCTGACGCGCACTGGTTCCGCGATGGAACAAATGCGGCGTACACCCATCCTCGCGATCTACGCCCCGAGGAGAGGGGAGCGGGTAAGCACTACACCCTGTGCAGTACGCCGGTCCAGCCCCAGGGGCGGATCAAATGAAACAGAAGCCGGGCGAGCATGGGTGAGTATCCCGGAGAGAACGCCTGCGTTCCCATCTGCCGGGTCTCGTCCTGCCCGTATCCGACGGATTGGTCCCAGGTGGCTACGTTCCTTTATCGACTCGGTCGACGCGCGTTCCGGCGTCGCGGCCTCGTCGCCCTGCTCTGGGTGGCCATACTCGTGGGCGCCGGCGTCGCCGCGTCCACCGCGCCCGCCCCGCCCGAAGACTCCTTCTCCATGCCCGGCACCGAGTCCCAGAAGGCGTTCGACCTGCTCGACGAGCGCTTCCCGGCAGCCAGCGCCGAAGGCGCCACGGCCCGGGTCGTGATCCGCGCCCCCGAGGGCGACAAGATCTCCGACCCGGCCGGCAAGGCCAAGGTCGAGGAACTGGTCACCGCCCTCGGGAACGGTCCGCAGGTCGCCTCGGTGGACGACCCGTTCGAGGCGAACGCCGTGAGCCAGGACGGCACGACCGCGTACGCATCGGTCACCTACAAGGTCAACTCCATGGAGTTGACCGACCAGGCCCGCGAGTCGCTCACCGCCGCCACCGACGACGCGCGCAGCGACGGCTTCACCGTCGAGACCGGCGGCGACGCGGTCATGGCCGAGCAGGAGATGGGTGGCACCGCCGAGCTGATCGGTATCGGCGTCGCAGCCGTCGTGCTCCTTCTGACCTTCGGCTCACTGGTCGCGGCCGGCATGCCGCTGCTCTCGGCGATCATCGGGGTCGGCATCGGCATCTCCGCCATCGGAGCCCTCGGCAGCACCCTCGAACTCTCCGCCACCACCTCTACGCTCGCCATGATGATCGGCCTCGCGGTCGCCATCGACTACGCCCTGTTCATCGTCTCGCGTTACCGCGCCGAGATCGCCGAGGGCCGCACCCCCGAGGAGGCCGCGGGACGGGCCGTCGGCACCGCCGGCTCCGCCGTGGTCTTCGCCGGACTCACCGTCATCGTGGCCCTGGCGGGCCTCGCGGTGGTCAACATCCCGATCCTGACCAAGATGGGCCTGGCCGCCGCCGCCACGGTCGCCATCGCCGTGCTGATCGCGCTCACCATGACCCCGGCCCTGCTCGGCTTCGCCGGCAGGAAGGCGCTCAGCCGCAAGGACCGCAAGGCGGCCGCCGGACAGCGCGCGGTCTCCGACAAGCCGAAGCTCGGCACCCGCTGGGCCCGCTTCGTCCTGCGTCGTCCGGTGACCGTACTGCTCACCGCGGTGATCGGCCTCGGCGCCGTCGCCGTACCGGCCGCGAGCATGGAACTCGGCCTGCCCGACGAGGGCAGCTCAGCACCCGACACCACGCAGCGCAAGGCCTACGACATGCTGTCCGAGTCCTTCGGCGCCGGGTTCAACGGCCCGCTGATGGTCACCGTCGACACGCGGGGCGCGGACGACGCGAAGGCCGCCGTCGAGACCGTGGGCAAGGAGATCACCGGCCTGGGCGAGGCCGCGGCCGTGACCCCGGCCAACTTCAACGAGCAGGGCGACACCGCCCTCCTCACGGTGGTGCCCAAGACCGGTCCGAGCGACGCGGCCACCGAGGAACTGGTCAAGGACATCCGCTCGCTGACCGGCGACATCAAGTCCGACACGGGCGCGACCATGCTGGTCACGGGCATGACCGCGATGACGATCGACTTCTCGCAGACGCTGGACGACGCGCTCGTCCCGTACCTGGCCCTGGTCGTCGGTCTCGCCTTCCTGCTCCTGATGCTGGTGTTCCGCTCGGTCCTCGTCCCGCTGAAGGCGGCCCTGGGCTTCCTGCTCTCGGTGGCGGCGGCGCTCGGCGCGGTGGTCGCGGTCTTCCAGTGGGGCTGGCTCGCCGACGTGTTCGGCGTGGACCAGCCGGGTCCGATCATGTCGATGATGCCCATCTTCATGATCGGCGTGGTCTTCGGTCTGGCGATGGACTACGAGGTCTTCCTCGTGACCCGCATGCGCGAGGCCTACGTCCACGGATCGTCCGCCGCCGAGTCCGTCGTCACCGGATTCACCCACGGCGGCCGGGTCGTCGCGGCCGCAGCGATCATCATGATCAGTGTCTTCTCCGGCTTCATCATGGAGAACGACGACATGATCAAGATGATGGGTTTCGGCCTCGCCATCGCGGTCCTCTTCGACGCCTTCGTCGTCCGCATGGCCATCGTGCCCGCCGTGCTCGCCCTGCTCGGCACCAAGGCGTGGTGGCTGCCCAAGTGGCTGGACCGCGTCCTGCCGAACGTCGACGTCGAGGGCGAGAAGCTCCACAAGGAACTCGGCGACACCTCCGGGCCCGCCCAGCCCACCCGCGAACCCGAGACGGCCGGAGTCTGACACCCGCACGCACAGCCCCGCCCTACCTGGACCGCCAGGCCGGGCGGGGCTTCCCGCGCCCCGCCGGGTCGTGCGTCGGCCGGTCCGCCGTCGTCGCCGACCAGTTCCATGTCCAGCAGCAGGCCGCGCCCGCGGACGTCACCCACCACCTCGCGGCGTGCGGCGAGCTTGTCGAGCCGGTCGCGCAGTGCCGTGCCGAGCACCCGCGCGCGTTCGTCGAGACGGTCGGCCAGGGCAGGCAGCAAGGCAATCGTCCCGGCCGTCTCGACGTGGGAAGTGGGGAGCGCGCCATGCCGCCCATCCCACCGCGGCGCGCCGCGTGGTGCCGCGCGGCACGACGACGGCGACGTTGGGGCGCACCGGCGGGCTGAGCTCGCGAGGGGCACCCGTGGACCGCCCTGGGGGTGCGCCTGCGACCGCATCGTGCGTGAGGACATCCACCGTCGGATTCCCGCCCGGATCACGGCACCGGCGGGTGCTCCTCCCGTTCCGCGTGCCGGTCGTGACCACAGCATGGTCCGGGGTGACTCGCTGACCAGGACGTCCAGCACGGTGTTGCCCACGGCGGGAACGCGGTCATGGCGGCGCTGCGCGACCACCCCGAGCGCCCGGCCCCGGCCGCCCAGGTACTGAGGAAGCCGCCCGGTCAGTGGCCCACGGAGGCCGGGTCCTCCGCGTCGACCTCCCCCGCGGCTCTGAACTCCACCGCGACCACGCCGTCGACGCGCCGGCAGAGCTCCTCGAGCACGGATACGGACACGTCGCCGGGCAGCCGGCCGCTGAGGACGACGTGGCCGTGGGCCACGTCCACCTGCATCGACGACGGAGCCAGACCGAGCGACTTGACCATCGCCTCCTCGATGATCTCGGTCCGGATCGCCCGGTCCGTTCGAAGGAAGACCCGCAGCAGGTCGCTCCTGCTGACGACCCCGACCAGGCGCCCCGCCTCGTCGACCACGAGGAGCCGCTTGATGCCGTGGCGTGCCATCGCGCGGGCGGCGTCGACGACGCTCCAGTCCTCGCGCGCGCACACGGCGGGCGAGGTCATCAGCCCCGCCGCGTCCGTGGCGGACGCCTTGGCGTCGGCCGGCCGAGGCCGTTTCCCGTCACCGGGAGGGCCGTCCGGCTCTCCGCCCCACATCTTCTGCAGGAGGTCCGCCTCCGACACGACCCCCACCGGCCGGTCCTCCCCGTCGACGACGGGCACCGCGGTGATGTCGTACTCCTGCAGCAGGTGGGCGATCTCCTTGAACGGTGTTCCGGGCTGCGCCCGGACCACGGCGTCGCTCATCAGATCGCTCACCTTGAGGTGCTTCATCGAGGGTCTCTCCTCCGCTGCCGGCCGCGGTGGGCCGGCGTTCGTCCTTCTTGTCATGTGAAACGGTCCATCGGCCCGGTGAGTGCCCCCACGCCTCACGCACTCGGGCTGATGAGCAGCAGGGCGATGTCGTCACCGGGGGTGGGCGCGTGCCGGATCAGCGCGTCGGCCATGGCGTCGAGGTCACCGGGGTCCGCGTGCTCCAGAAGACCGGCGAGCGCCGCGGTGGCGTCGTCGAGGTCGACGCCGGGCGCCTCTACGAGCCCGTCGGTGTAGAGGGCGAGGACACTGTCGGAAGGCAGGGAGAACTCACGCGCCGGGTAACGGACGTCCGGCTCGATGCCGAGCAGGAGACCGGGCGGCACGTGGACGAGTTCGGTGTGGCCGTCGGCGTGGCGCAGCAGGGGCGGCGGGTGTCCGGCGCTGGCCAGGCAGGCGCGGCGCGTCGCGAGGTCGAGGTGCACATAGACACAGCTCGTGAAGAGGCCGGGGTCCAGATCGGTGAGCAGGCGGTTGGTGCGGGCCAGGACGTCGTCGGGGGAGGCGCCCACGGTGGCGTGGGCGTGGACGGCGGTGCGGACCTGTCCCATGAGCGCGGCTGCGTCCACATTGTGGCCCTGAACGTCGCCGATGGTGGCACCGAGGGTGTGCTCGTCGAGGCGGATGAGGTCGTAGAAGTCGCCGCCGACGCCCAGGCCATGGGCCGCCGGCAGGTATCGGGCGGCGACCCGCAGTCCGGGCACGTGGGGAAGGGTGTGCGGCAGCAGGGCGGACTGCAGTCGGTGGGCGAGGTGGTGCTTGGCGTCGTAGAGACGGGCCCGGTCCAGGGCCTGGCCGACCAGACCGGCCAGAGAGGTCAGCGCCGCGCGCTCGCCCGGCGGGAAGGCGTGGGGCCGCTCGTAGGAGAGGAGGAGGGAGCCGATGGGTCGGCCGGAGGCGATCAGCGGCAGCACCGCCCACGCGGCCATCCCGTCCTCGTGCACGGTGGCCGGATAGGCGTCCGCCATCTCGGCGAAGGTCGCGAAGAACTTAGGAACGCCCGTGGCCATGACATCGGCACCGGGCAGCTCGGAACTCAGCGGAACGCCGTCGAAACGGTCTATCAGCTCGGTTCGGTAGCCGCGGTGGCCCACGATCCGCAGGCGGCCGTCCTCGGCGGTCATCAGCACCATGGCCTGCGCGCCCAGTGCCGGCAGCAGCTGGTCGGCGGTCTGCTCGACCACCTCCTGCACACCGATGGCCTCGGCCAGGGTCGAGGCCAGGTGCATCAGGTGGTACAGCACGGTGGCGCGGCTGGGCCCGGCGGTCGGCATCGCCCGCGCCGCGGGAGTGCTGTCGGCAGGGTCGCCGCGAGTGATGCGGACGCTCATGCCGGTGGCGTCCGGATACAGCTCGAAGGCCAGCCAGGTCCGCGGCGGGCGCAGCACGGTGAAGGCCTGCGGCAGGCGGCTGACCAGCGCGGCCCGGTAGCGGTCCTCGACCTGCGGGACGTCCATCCAGGGCAGCGCCTCCCACGGCAGCGCACCCACCAGGACGGCCTGGTCGGCCCCCACCAGGTCGGCGGCGGCCGGAGTGATGAAGGTGATGCGGCCGTTCATGTCCAGACCGCACGATCCGCCCGGCAGGCGCTCGACGAACGCCGAGAGCGCGGTGGCTTCGGCAGGTGAGGGAGCGCGCCCGGCCGGGGCCCGCAGGGAGCGGGGCCGGTCCCCGGGCATCAACGGGGCGCCGCTGTCCTCCGCCTGCCGCAGCACCTCGCCCAGGCGGCGGCAACCCGTCTCGACGACGTCCCGTTCCTCGCGGCTGAGCCGCGTTGAATGGGTGCCGGACCACAGCAGGACCAGCCCGCCCCGTACGGTGCCGTCCGAGACGACCGGTGCCGCTCCCAGCGCGAAGTCGTACGGCAGCACGAGTGCCGGCCGGGGGTACTGGCGCGCCATCTCCTCCCGGCCGCCCACCCAGACCAGGCGCCCCTCGCGCACGGCGTCCGCCACGGGCATCGGATCGGTCGGCGCGACACGCCGCCACGGAAGGGCGATGTCCAGGGGTACCCCCGCCGTCACGACCAGCCACAAGGCGTCGTCACGCGGCGGCAGCACGTACAAGAGCCCCCCGTACGCACCGCTGTCCCGCACCACGGCGGTCATCGCGGTGTCCATCGCGGTGTCCATCGTGGTGTGCATCAGATGCCCGCTCGCCGGCGGCCGAGTCCCGCGGGATCCGGCAGGACCGCCCGACACCGGCCACACCGAACATCACCCATATGAGGACACTACGCCCGCTTGCCCACGACGGCATGCGAGGGCGTGACCGTCAGTACTCCGTCAGTGGTCCCACACGTCCGGGCCGCCTCCGCGCCACTCCACGAGTGCCGACCGGACCACGTCCAACTCGTCCCAGTCCTGCAGGCCGGCCTCCTGCAGGAAGCGGGCGACGTCCTGCACGCCGTAGGCCCGCCCCAGGACCTTCCCGTCCACGCGTACCCGGCGTCCGCCCTCCTCGTCGGGCGGGTACACGGTCACTGCAGGCGCGCTCGTCATGGCACCAGCGTGGGGCCGGCACCGGTGGTGCGCATGCCGGGGCGGCGCGGAGCGCGTGCCCGGGCGGTGGGCGTGCGGGTTGGGTGCGCGTGCGGGGGAGGCGTGCCGCTCGTAGGCTGGTGCCGCTCGGGGACAGCACGTGGAGAGGCCTGTCCATGCCCCGGTCGATCTGGAGCGGCGCCATCACGTTCGGCCTGGTGACCGTGCCGATCCATGTGGTCGGCGCGACCGAGGACCACAGCATCCGGTTCCACCGCTATCACCTGGCGGATCAGGGCAGGATCCGGACCCGGAAGGTCTGCGAGCTCGAGGACCGGGAGGTCCGTTCCGACGAGATCGGCAAGGGGTACGAGCTCACCAGCACCCAGATCGTGCCCATCACCGACGAGGACCTGCGGGAGCTGCCGCTGCCGACGGCCAAGGCCATCGAGATCGTGGCGTTCGTGCCGCTCGCGTCCGTGGACCCCATCAGGATCGGCGACGGCTACTACCTGCAGCCGGACGGGCAGGTGGCGGCGAAGCCGTACAAGCTGCTGCGGCAGGCGCTCGCCCGGTCGTCGAAGGTGGCCGTGGCGAGGTACGCCTGGTCCGGCCGGGAACGCCTCGGACTGCTGCGGGTGCGCGGGGAGGCGATCGTGCTGCACGCCATGCGTTGGCCGGACGAGATCCGCGACCCGTCCTCCCTCACACCGCCCCCCGTCGAGGTCTCCGAGGAGGAGATCGACGGAGCGCTCGCGCTGATGGACTCGATGACCCGCGAGGACCTCGAGGGCGACGAGTTTCGCGACACCTACACGGAGGCCGTCGCGGAACTCATCGAGGCGAAGCGCGAGCACAGGGAGCCAACGGTGGTGCCTGAGCGGGAGGAACGGCCGGGGCAGGTGCTGGACCTGATGGCCGCGCTGCAGGAGTCCGTGTCCAAGGCGAAGGAGTCCCGGGGCGAGGACGACCACGCGGAGGTGCGGGAACTGCCCGGCCGGAGAAAGAAGGCCGCCGAGAAGAAGGCACCCGCCGCCGGGAGCGCGGCGAAGAAGCCGACGGGGAAGAAGCCGGCGGCGAAGAAGAAGACGGCCCGCGGACCCAGGAGCGCCTAGTCGTACTGAACTGAGTGGAAGCGCTGTTCGTGCGGCTGATCGGTGGGTGGCCGCCGAGGGGTCTGGTCAGAGCCCGGGGCAGACCGATCGGGAATGAGGGGCCCGCCCGCGCAGGTCCGGACACGGGACAACGACGGGACCGCCCACGGGTACGGGCTCCGGCCTGCCACCTCAACGTCCGCGCCCTTACCCCAGGGGTAATCGACCCTCCGCCCGGTCACGGGCAGGATCAGGGCATCAGCACCACCCCGGCGGAAGAACCCGCCGCGGGGAGCCGTAGCAGCCTGGAGGTCAGGACGATGCCGATGCCCACCGAGTCCACCGGAACTCTGACGCGTTCGACCGCTGAGGCGACCCGCGCCGTCGTGGACGCCTTCCTCGCCGCTCGTGTCGCCGGCGACACCGCGCGGCTCGTCGGCCTCTTCGCCGACGAGGTCGACTGGCTGCTGGCCGACAACCCGACCGTTCCCTGGATCCGTCCACGGTCCACAGCCGCCGAATGCGCCGCCCAGTTCACGGAGTTGATGGAACACACGGTGCCCGGGGAGGCGCGCGTCAGTGTCGACGCCTTCCTCGTCGACGGCGCCGACGCCGTTCTCACGGGACACGTCTGCGGAAGGGTACGTGCCACAGGGAAGACCTTCGAGGGCCCGTTCGCGCTGCGCCTCACCGTCGAGGACGGCAGGATCACCCGGCACCACCTCTACGAGAACAGCCTTTCGATCGCCGAGGCCTGCTCACCGACGAACGTCGAGGCTTAGCGGAGCGTGTACCGGGAAACGACTACTCCCGAACGGTCGTCGCAACGACGGTCGGCCGACAGGGGAGGGGTCTTACGTGGACGTGCCCTTATATCTGAGGCCGCGGATCGAACCGCCGCTCGCCTCACTGCTGGGCGCCGCACCGTTCCTGCACTCACTCGTCGACGCCCTCGGATCTCCGCTCAACGTACTGCTGCCCGAGACCATCGCCGAGAACGCGGCGCGCTTCCGGGCCGTCTACCGCCGCCACCGTCTCACCGGCCGCCTCTACTTCGCGCACAAGGCGAACCGCTCAAGCGCCCTGGTGCGCAGGCTGGCGGCCGAGGACCCGGCGGCCGTGGGAATCGACGTCGCGTCACTCGAAGAGCTGCGGCACGCCTTGAGCTGCGGAATCACCGGGGACCGCGTCATGGCCACCGGTCCCAAGGACCCGGAGTTCCTGTGGCTGGCGGCCCGGGTCGGCGCCACGGTGAACCTGGACTCGCCGCGTGAGCTGGAGCAACTGGCCGCTCTCGTACGTGGCCACGGGCTCGGCCGGGTCCGTGTGCTGGCGCGCCTGTCCGGCTTCGAGTCGACCGCCGGTCAGAGCGGAGCGGGCACCCGCGTGCTGTCCCGGCGCAGCCGCTTCGGCACACCCGTGCGGGACGCGGAGACGCTCTGGTCGGCCCTGGAACGGCATTCGGATGCCGTCGAACTTATCGGGCTCGCCTACCACTTGGACACCACCGGCCTTGAGGAGAAGGTCCGTGCCCTGGAGCAGTGCGTGCTGCTCATGGACGCCTGCCGCGAGCGGGGCCTCGCCCCGCGTGCCGTCGACATCGGCGGTGGCTTCGGCGTCGGCTACGTCGCCGACGCGGGGGAGTGGCAGCGCTGGACCACCGCGCTCAGCGAGGCGGTACTCGGCGGCCGCCCGCCTCTGACCTGGCGCGGCCACGGCTACGGGCTGCGCAACGAGGGCGGCACGGTGCGCGGGTCCGTCGCCCTGTACCCCGGCCACCGGCCCGACGCCGGCCCCGGCTACCTCGACGGACTCCTCTCGCTCCCGGCCCCGGTCCTGGGCCGGGAACCGGGCACGCTCCTGCTGGAGCACCTGCACGACCTCCACATCGAACCCGGCCGTTCCCTCGTCGACCAGTGCGGACTGTCGCTGGCACGGGTGCTGGACGTCCGGGGCACCGGCGCGGACCCGGACCCGTATCTGGTGCGTCTCGGCATGAACGCGGGAGACGTGAGCCTGGAGGAGCACGGAGTCCTGATGGACCCCGTGCTGCTGTCCCGCGGTGACCCGTCAGGGGACGGCCGGGACGGCGACCCGGAGGCGGAGCGCCCGGTCGGCGTCCACCTCGTCGGCAACCTGTGCCTGGAGGCCGACCTGATCACCCGTCGGCTCGTGTTCCTCCCGAGACTGCCGCGCCCCGGTGACGTGCTGGCCTTCGTCAACACCGCGGGTTACGCGATGGACTTCCACGCCCACCACGCCCAGCGGCAGCCGTCGGCGCGGACGGTGGCCGTGGAGCGGGAGGGCGACTCCTGGCGCTGGTGCCCGGACGAGGACTACTGGCCGATCACACACCCGGGGGGAACGCCCGCATGAGGTACGACAGCATCACGGACGCCATCGGCAACACACCGCTGGTCCGCATCGACCCCGCCGTGCACGGGCTGCGCAACATCGACCTGTACGCGAAGCTGGAGATGCTCAACCCGTTCGGCTCAGTCAAGGACCGTCCCGCCTGGCACATGGCCCGCCCCCATCTGGAGGGAGCGGGCGACGGTGAGGGGACGGTCGTCGAGCTCTCCAGCGGCAACACCGCCAAGGCGCTGGCCCTGCTGGCCGGCATGCACGGCCTGAAGTTCAAGAGCGTCACCAACCGCATGCGCGTACCGGAGATCAAGGAACTGCTCCTGCTCCTGGGCGCCGAGATCGAGGAGCTGCCCGGGCGCAGCGAATGCCTGGACCCGACCGACACGGACGATCCGCTGACCCACTTCCACCAGGTCCTCACCGAGCCGGGCAGCACGTATCTGCACACCGACCAGTACTTCAACCCGCGCAACGTGGAGGCCCACGCCGCCGGCACCGGACCGGAGATCGTCAAGGACCTGGACGGGCGGGCTCCTGACTGGTTCGTCGCCTGTGTCGGCACGGCCGGTTCCTCGACCGGCGTCGCCAGGGTGCTGCGCGAGCACGACCCTGACGTTCGGGTCCTCGGCCTGGTCGCCCACAAGTCCGACTTCATCCCCGGCATCCGCACCATCGACGAGGTCCACCAGGTCGGCCTGTTCGACCCCGCTACGTACGACACCATCGAGTCCGTCACCTCCGGCGAGGCCATCGACGGGATGCTCACCCTGATCCGCCGCTGCGGACTGCTGTCGGGGCCGACCGGGGGCGCCGCCTACCAGGGCGCCGTGCGGCACCTGCGGGACGCCGACGAGGCACTGGAGGGGGCGGGACGCCGGGAGACCGCGGTGTTCATCGTGTGCGACCGGGCCGAGAGCTACCTCAGCTACGTGCGCGCACGACGACCCGAACTGCTGGGCAGGACGAGCAGGGTGCCCACCCTCGCCACGCTCACCGAGGACGACGTACGGACGGACGCCCGGTCCGTGGGCGTGGACGACGCCCGCCGCTGGATCGCGGAAGGCGATCCCCGACCGCTCGTCGTCGACATGCGCAGTCCACACGCCTACGCGGCCCTGCACATCGAGGGCTCGGTCAACATCGTCGACGAACTGTTCGAGGAACTCGTCCGCGGCGGGCTTCCCTTCAGCAAACGAACGCCGGTGCTGCTGGCCTGCCCGGTCGGTGAGAAGTCGCTTCGCCACGCGGCGCTGCTGACCCGTATGGGCCACCCCGACGTGCGGAGCCTGGCCGGCGGGATCGTCGCCTGGCGGGACGCGGGCGCGCCGCTGGTGCGCGAGTGAGCGCCGGCGGACCGCTCCCGGCCGGCAGGTACGCCGAGGAGGCACAGGACGAGCTGTGGCAGCGGGAGCTGAGGGAGCAATTTCCCATCGTCACCGCCCACCCGGAGTCGGCCTACCTGGACAGCGCGGCGACCGCCCAGAAGCCGCGGGCCGTACTGGAGGCCGCCCAGACCTATCTCACGACGTCGAACGCCAACGCCGGCCGTGGCACGTACCCTTGGGCCAACGAGACCACCCGGCTCGTGGAGGACACCAGGGAGCGGGTCAAGGCGTTCCTTCGCGATCCGGAACCGGACCGCTCCACCGTCCACTTCACCAGCGGCACCACCGAGGGACTGCGCACCATCGCCCGCGACTGGCTCGTGCCCTGCCTCTCCGACGGCGACGAGATCCTCGTGCCGTTCGCCGACCACCGCGCCAACCTGGACCCGTGGTTCGAAGTCCGGCAGTTGCTGGCCGAACGCGGCGTGGAGGTGCACGTCCGCGCCCTCCCGTACCAGGCGGTGTCGGGCGACTACGACCACCGTGCCCTCGGCGACCTCGTCGGTCCCCGAACCCGCTTCGTGGCCGCGACCCACGTCCATCATGTCTACGGCGGTGACATGAACGTGCACCGCATCCGCGCGGCGGTCGGCCCGGACGTCCCGATCTGCCTGGACGCGGCCCAGAGCATCGGCCATCTGCCTGTCGACCTGGCTGACTCCTCGCTGGACGTCGACTTCGTGGTCTTCTCGGGGCACAAGGCGATGGCCCTGCCCGGTACGGGGGCGGTGTGGGCGCGTAATACGCGGGGGCCCGTGTTCCGGCCGGGCGGCTGGCAGGGTACGCCCAACACGGTGGGCATCGTGTCGCTGGGGGCCGCGCTCGACTGGCTCGACCAGGCCGGAGTGGACCGGATCGCCCGCTGGACGGCCGGCCTCACGACCCGGCTCACCGACCGGCTGCGGCACCTCGACGCGTACGAAATGCTCGGCTGCCCCACGAGCCTGGCCGCCGACTCCGTGCTTCCCGCGACCCAGCGGCGCCACGGCATCGTCACCTTCCGGCACCGGGACATCCCCTCCGACGACCTCGGCTTCATCCTCTACAGCCACGGCTTCATGGTGCGCGCCGACAGCCTCTGCCAGGCGGGCGCGGAGGACGGGAAGGGGTCGGTACGGGTGAGCGTGCACGCGTACAACACGGGGCAGGAGATCGACCGCCTGCACGGCGTGCTCGCCTCGTTGGCGTGAACCGGCGCCCGACGAGGCAACTGATAACCGTTTCCACCTGTAGATTCGGTCCCGACCGCGACGGGTGCGAATCGGAAGAGGTGGCGCGACCAGATGGGCATCAGCATGGCGGTGGCCGGGACGTGGGTGGAGCGCTGGGAGCGGCAGCAGCAGCGCTACGCCGTGGACCGTGAGGAGCGCTTCACGGTGATCACGGATGTCGTCGAGTACGTCACCGCCGGCCGCCCCCGTCCGCTCCTGCTCGACCTCGGATGCGGCCCGGGCTCCCTGGCCGCCAGGCTCGTCGACCGCCTGCCCGACGCGGAGATCGTCGCCGCCGACATGGACCCCCTGCTGCTGGAGCTGGGGCGGACCCACCACCCGGACGCGGCCCGCTACGTGGACACCGTGATCGGCGCCGACGGCTGGACCGACGACCTCGGGCTGGACCGCCCGCTGGACGCCGCCGTCTCGACCACGGCCCTGCACTACCTCCCCGAACCGGTCCTGCTGGACACCTACCGACGGCTCGCCACCCTGCTGCGCCCGGGCGGGGTGCTCGTCAACGGCGACCACTTCCCGCCCGGCGACGCCTCCTGCGCGGGCATCACGGCGCACGTGGGGCGGCGCCGTGCCGAGCGGACCGGCGGGCACGCCCACGAGGACTGGCACGCGTGGTGGGGCGCGGCCGCGCGGGACCCCGAGCTGACCGACCTGTACGCCGAGCGTGCGCGGCGCCACGAGGCCTCCGGCGGGAACGGGCCCGGCGAGGACCTCGCACTCGAGCGGCACGCCGAGTTGCTGGTCGCGGCCGGCTTCCGTCATGTCGCGCCGGTCTGGAGGTTCGGCGACAGCGCGGTGCTGGTGGCGGTCATGGGCGACTGATCCGCACCCTGAGCGCCGGGTCAGAGCGCGAGACTCATCAGGATTTCGTCACGGTCGTCACCGGGCGCCACGCGCAGCGCGCCCGGCCACCGGCCGACCTCGGTCCAGCCGACCCCGCGGTAGAAGTTCTCGAGACCCAGACCGGCCCGCACCGTGAGCCGCAGCCTCTCCAGGCCCATCTCCTCGCGGGCGATCGCGGGGAGCCGGCGCATCAGGGCTGCGCCGACGCCCGTGCCACGGAAACGGACGTGGGTCTGGAGGTGGTTCACCGTTCCGCAGTGCGCCTCCAGGGCGTGCGGCTCGCGGCGCAGCAGCACCCAGCCCGCGAGAGCGTCCCCGACCGAGGCCAGGAGCAGCCGGCTGCGCTGCGGAGCGAGCCCTTGGGCGATCGCTTCCACCGCCGGTTCCACCTGCGGCGGGGAGACCGGTGGCAGCGGGCAGCCCATGGGCACGACCGCGCCCCCGGCGTTGATGACCGCCGCCCAGCATTCCCCGAGGTCCCGCCGTACGGTCTCGGTGGCGTCCTGGGCGCGCAGCAACTGTGCGAACGCGGGCGCGGATGCCGTCTCGTGCACTGTCACGTCCGCCAGTCTGCCAGGGACTCCTTGCGTCAGGAGACGCTGGACCGTTGCTACACCACGATCTGGGCGCATTCCGGATCGCGGAAGTCGCGGCACCCGGCGGCGCGTCGCCACTGTTCCTTCGTGGCTCACGGGGGATAGCGCCTGGTTTCACGTGAAACGCAGGATATTCGGGCATTCGGGGGAGGTGTGAGACCCGTCCGGCCCACCCCCATGCTGCCGTTGCGCCCGCTTTGCGCCCTACCCTGCCTCAGGGCCTTCGTCGCACTCTCGCCTTCATGGCCGATACACACGAATCGCGTCTCGTCGCGTTACCCGGTCCCGACAGCAGCCGCCAGCCACCCGCCGACGCTCCGCGTCCCTGGGAGATCGCAGACCGGAGGCAAGCCGCACATGACGGAGCCACCGGGCCGGAACCTCCCGCCCGGCCCGTCTGCCCGCGCTGCGGCCTGGTCGGTGATCGCCGCCCCACCTACACCGGTCAGCACGTGCTGCTCGAACCTCTGCTCCCCATTCCCGCCCACCTGGTCCCCGCAGGGCACCGATGGCACATCGACTCGGGCGGGAACGCCTGGAACGGAGGTCTGGAGGAGTCACCGCCGGGCTCCACCTGCCGTGTCCCTCACCAACTCGCCTGCCCAGGCCTTACTTTGAACGGACTCGAACCGTGGCGCTGGCTGGACGCCGTGCGTCAGGAGAACGCGCGCCGCGCCACACGTCAGGCGCAGGGGAGCGACTGTTTGGGAGCGTTGCCCGACGCGGGGTGAACCGCCCTACGGCCTCGGCGGGTAGTGGGGCTGCGGGCGGAGTACGGGCTGTTGCGCGACCGGGTCGTGGTCGAAGCCGCCCGGGGGAACGCGACGGTCCGCGCTTTCGGCCGACGCACGGGAATCCGGCGGGCTCCCGGCGGTGTTCGGACCATTGCCACGTCCGCATGCCCGCTTCGCTCCGGGAGACCTCTGCGATGACATCACTGGAGATCGACGCCCTCGTCATCGACGTGCTCGGCACGCTCGTCGACGAACCCGCCGGCATCCGCGCCGGAATCCGTGCGCTGGTTTCGTCCGCGGACGGAGCCGGGGTCGAGGAACTGCTCACACTGTGGCAGCGGCACGTCGAACGGGAGCAGCGCCGCGTCCTCGACGGTGCCCGGCCCTACCTCACCAGCGACGTCCTCGACCTGGAGGCCGCCCGACTCGTCGCCGACGCCGTCGGAGTCCACGATCCGGCCGCTGTCGCGCAGCTGGCCCGGTCAGGTCGCAGGCTCCCGCCGTGGCCCGACACCGTGCCGGGACTCGACCGGCTGGCCCAGCGGTTCCCGCTGATCGGTCTCTCCAACGCCGGTCGGTCGGCACTGCTCCAGCTCAACGCCCACGCGGGACTGCGTTGGCACCAGGCGCTGTCCGCGGAGGACGCCCGCACCTGCAAACCGGATCCGGCGGTGTACCAGTTGGCCGTGACCGTGTCCGGTCGGCCGCCGGACCGGCTCCTCATGGTCGCCGCCCACGCCTGGGACCTGCGCGGTGCGCAGGCTCTCGGCCTGCGCACCGCCTATGTCGCCCGACCCGTCGGCGACCCGCCCACCTCCTCGGACCGGTTCGACCTGCACGCCGACGGCTTGGCGGACCTGGCCGACCGGCTCGATCGGGCCGGGGGGACGGGTTGGCAGGAACGGGTTCGCAGGAACGGCAGGGCAGTGGCCGCGACGCTGAAGTGGTGAGACGTAGCGACAACCGTCGGCCCGAGCGTGCGCCGGGACGGGACGGTCCGCGCGGTCGGCCGATCGGTGTGCCGGTCCGTGTGCGAGCCCGCGTCAGGTCGATTCGCGGACCACCAGCTCCGTCGGAAGCGTCAACTGCTGCCGGGGTGCGCCGTGCTGCGTGATGTCGGTCAGGATGCGGGCCATGGTCCGGCCCAGTTCCTCCACCGGCTGACGCACCGTCGTCAGCGGCGGGTCGGTGTGGCGGGCGAGGACGGAGTCCTCGAATCCGACGACGGCGACGTCCCCGGGCACCTGCCTTCCCTGCCGACGGAGTTCGGCCAGTGCGCCGACCGCCATGAGGTCGGAGGCGGCGAAGACCGCGTCCAGATCGGGCGCGCGTTCAAGAAGCAAACGCATGGCACGCCGACCGCCCTCCTCGGTGAAGTCGCCCGCCTCCAGCAGGAGTTCCTCAGCGGGTACCCCCGCCTCCTCGTGTGCGGTCCGCCAGCCCGCGAGCCGGCTGCGGCCGACGTCCATGTCCAGCGGTCCGCTGACCGTGGCGATCCTCCTGCGCCCGCCGCCGAGCAGGTGCCGGACCGCCGCGGTGGCACCGCCGGCGTTGTCGGAGTTGACGTAGCTCAGCCGCTCGCCCGCGTCCCGGCGGCCGGCCAGCACGGTGGGCAGGCCCATCTCCTGCAGCATGCCCGGCAGCCGGTCCTCGGAGCGCACGGAAACCAGGAGGACCCCGTCCACCCGGCGGGTCGCCACCGACTCGGTCAACTGGTCCCGCTCCGCCTGGTCCCGGACGAGCATCAGCTGCAACTGGGTCCGGCTCTCGGCGAGGGCACCGCTCACGCCCCGGATCAGCGCGGCGAAGAACGGTTCCGAACCGAGCCTGCTCTCCGATTCCGGGATCACCAGGGCCACGGCGTTGGTGCGGTTGGTCACCAGGCCGCGCGCGACCGAGTTGGGAACGTAGTTGAGTTCCTTGATCGCCGCAAGGACCCGGGCCCGGGCGTCGGCACTGACGAGATCCGAGCCGTTGACGACCCGGGAGACCGTGGTGCGGCCCACGCCGGCACGGGCGGCGACCGTTTTGATCGTGGGACGACGGTTTCCGGTCATGAACTTCCCCCTCGGCGGCCGCGGTGGCGCTGCCTACCGCGGAGGTGACCTGCGGCAATTCTTGCAGACGTTGCCGTCGGCGGTGCATCCCCCACGGCCCGGGAAAGGAACGCGGGACCTCGGGCTCACCGCCGACTTGCGTTCAAGTCATTGACAGATGGGCGCGCTCCCACGAGTCTTCCATGCACTGGTGGGAACGTGCCCACTGAGTTGGGCACGTTTCCACCCCATGCTTCAGAGCGTTTGCAGTCATCCCTCAAACCAGTCACTCCGGTGTGTGAGCGCCGTCGCTAGGAGGAGATCCATGGGCAGTCTCGGTTCGTTGCGCGCGAGGGCGGTGGCGGCGGTCGCGGCCGTCGGCGCGCTGTCACTCGTCGTCGGCTGCAGCAGCAGTGACGACTCGGTCACCGGCGGCGGCAAGAAGGACGGCAAGACCGTCATCACCATGGGTCTGTACGGGGTGATGGGCATCAAGGAGACGGGTCTTCTCGAGAAGTACGAGAAGGAGAACCCGGACGTCGACATCCAGGCCGAGATCGCCGGTGACGAGCAGACGTACTACACCGCGCTGCAGACCAGGCTCGCCGCCGGCAAGGGCCTGAAGGACATCCAGGGCATCGAGATCGGCCGGGCCAAGGAGATCACCGAGACGCAGGCGGACAAGTTCGCCGACTTCTCCGAGATGTCGGGCACCGACCACTTCCTGCCCTGGAAGGAGTCGCAGATCAGCACCCAGGACGGCAAAGTCCTGGGTCTCGGCACCGACATCGGCCCGATGGCCGTCTGCTACCGCAAGGACTACTTCGGGCAGGCGGGCCTGCCCACCGACCGCGAGAAGGTCGCCGAGCTGTGGGCGGGCGACTGGAAGAAGTACGTCGAGACCGGCCGTACCTTCAAGAAGGACTTCAAGGGTGACGACGTGGCCTACATGGACGCGGCCAGCGGCCTGTTCAACGCCATGGTCTACGGCTACCCCGAGCAGTACTACAACGAGCAGGGCGACCTGATCCACGAGTCGAACCCGGCCGTCAAGGAGGCTTGGAACCTCGCCGCCGACGCCGGCGAGGACGGACTCACCGCCAAGCTCCGCCAGTTCCAGCCGGGTTGGGACCCGGGGCTGGCCAACGGCACGTTCGCCACGGCGGTGTGCCCGGCGTGGATGCTCAGCCACATCAGCGAGAAGGCCGGTGAGGCGAACAAGGGCAAGTGGGACGTCGCCCGGGCCCCGAAGGGCGCCAACTGGGGCGGTTCCTTCCTCGGTGTGGTGGAGCAGAGCCCGGTCAAGGAGGAGGCCAAGAAGCTGGTCGCCTGGCTGACCGCGCCCGAGCAGCAGGCCCACATCTTCAAGGAGATCGGCAACATCCCCTCCTCGGAGCAGGCGCTGCAGTCCGCCGACGTCGAGAACGCCACCTCGGAGTACTTCAGCAACGCCCCGGTCGGCCAGATCTTCGGCGCCGCCGCCCAGGAGATACCGGACAAGCAGGTCCTCGGCCGCAAGGACGGCACGATCAAGGACACCTTCTCCCAGGGCCTGTCCCTCATCGAGCAGCAGGGCACGCCGCGCGAAGAGGCGTGGAAGACCACCACGGAACGCATCGAGAAGGCGGTCGGCTGACCCGTAGACCGCTCGCTGACCGAGGCCGTCCGGGCCCCCGTGGTTCGCCGGGGGCCCGGGGCCCGGCCCGAACATCCGCTTTTCGCTCTCAGGAAGGAAGTCCGGTGGCCACCTCCACCACCAAGGCCCTGGCCGGCGAGGAGCCGCCCGGCAGGACGGGCGCCGAGGGCACCCCCCGGCGGCGCGGCGCCCTGCTGCACCGGCTCGACATCAAGGGCGCCCCGTACGTCTTCGTCGCTCCGTTCTTCGTCGTCTTCGCCGCGTTCAGCTTCTACCCGCTCGTCTACACCTCGTGGATCTCCCTGCACGACGTGGAACTGGCCACCCTCGACGTCATGGAGTGGGTGGCGTTCGACAACTACGTCGAGCTCTGGGGCGACTCGCGGTTCTGGAACGCGCTGCGGAACACCATCACCATCGGAGTCATCTCCACGGTGCCTCAGCTGATGATGGCCCTGGGTCTGGCGCACCTGCTCAACTACCGGATGCGCGCCTCGCTGTTCTTCCGCGTCGCCTCGCTCGTCCCCTACGCCACCTCGGTCGCAGCAGCCGCCCTCGTGTTCACCATGATCTTCGAGCGCGACTTCGGCATGATCAACTGGGCGCTCGGAACCGTCGGGAT
Organism: Streptomyces mutabilis; assembly: GCF_014649815.1. Classification (GTDB taxonomy): domain Bacteria; phylum Actinomycetota; class Actinomycetes; order Streptomycetales; family Streptomycetaceae; genus Streptomyces; species Streptomyces mutabilis. The sequence continues at coordinate 200,522 of NZ_BMTT01000005.1, forward strand.
CGACGCGGTGAACTGGGAGGCCGACAAGTGGCCCGCCCAGGTCGCGATCTCCACCATCGTCATCTGGCGATGGACCGGCTACAACGCACTGCTCTACCTGGCCGCCATGCAGGCCATCCCCGCAGACCGCTACGAGGCCGCCTCCCTCGACGGCGCCTCCCGGTGGCAGCAGTTCACCCACGTCACCGTCCCCGGGATCCGCTCCACCATCGTGTTCACCATCGTGCTCTCCACCATCGGCGCCACCCAGCTGTTCGGCGAGCCGCTGATCTTCGGCCAGGGCCCCAACGGCATCACCGGCGGCGCGGACAACCAGTACCAGACGCTGGGCCTGCTCCTGTACGAGGAGGGCTGGAAGAACTACCAGATGGGCCGCTCGGCGACCGTCGCCTGGGCGATGTTCATGCTGCTCGTCCTCGCCTTCGTCGCGCAGCGTCTGATCAAGCGCCTGCGCTCGCGCACGTCCTGACCTGGAGTCGCCGTGACCACTCAAAGCCTCCCGGCCCGGACAGACGCGCCGGCCCGCACCCCCACCGAGAAGTCGCCCGGCCGTGGCGGCCGCCGGCTGCTGCGACAGCGCGCCGGACGCCAGCACCACGCGGGCCCGCTCGCCTACGTGCTGCTCGTCATCATGGCGGTGCTGTCCATCTTCCCGCTCTACTGGACGATGGTGGCCGCCTCCACCGACAACACCAGGGTCAGCCAGACCCCGCCGCCGTTCCTGCCCGGACCGAACCTGTTCAGCAACCTCGCCCGGGCCTGGGACGAGGCCGCGATGGGCAAGGCCATGGTCAACAGTCTGATCGTGGCCGGCGTGATCGCCCTGTCCACGGTCATGTTCGCGACGCTGGCCGGGTTCGCCTTCGCCAAGCTGCGGTTCAAGGGCCGCAACGCCCTGCTGATGCTGGTGATCGGCACCATGATGGTGCCGCCGCAGCTCGGCGTCGTACCGCTGTTCATGATGATGTCCGAGCTGGGGTGGTCGCAGCAGCTGCCCGCCGTCATCTTCCCCACCCTCGTCAGCGCGGTCGGCGTCTTCTTCATGCGCCAGTACCTGTCGGAGGCACTGCCGGACGAACTCGTCGAGGCCGGTCGCGTGGACGGCGCGCACTCACTGCGCATCTTCTGGAGCATCGTGCTGCCCGTCGCGCGGCCGGCGATGGCGGTTCTGTTCATGATCACGTTCGTGCACGCCTGGAACGACTTCTTCTGGCCGTTCGTGGTCCTCGACATGACCAACCCGACGGTCCCCGTCGCCCTCACCCAGCTCAGCGCGGGCTATGTCCGCGACCAGTCGCTGATCATGGCGGGCGCGCTGCTCGGCACGCTGCCCCTGCTGGTGATGTTCGTCGTCTTCGGTCGGCAGATCGTCAGCGGCATCATGGCGGGCGCCGTCAAGGGCTGACCGGCCGTCCCTCCGTTCCCACCAACTCCCCGCCAGGCACGAGCCTGCGCCTCCCGCACCCGAAAGGACTTACGTGGTCACCGCAGCACAGCAGACCGCGTCCGCCCCGGACGCCGCCGCCAGGACCTTCCCCGAGGGCTTCCTCTGGGGCTCGGCGACCGCCTCCTACCAGATCGAGGGGGCCGCCACCGAGGACGGCCGCACCCCGTCCATCTGGGACACCTACGCCCGCACCCCCGGCCGGGTCCGCAACGGCGACACCGGGGACACCGCGACCGACCACTACCACCGCTGGCGCGAGGACGTCGCCCTCATGGCCGAACTCGGCCTCGGCGCCTACCGCTTCTCCCTCGCCTGGCCCCGCATCCAGCCCACCGGCCGCGGCCCCGCCGTGCAGAAGGGCCTGGACTTCTACCGCCGTCTCGTCGACGAACTGCTCGACAAGGGCATCCAGCCCGTCGCCACCCTCTACCACTGGGATCTGCCGCAGGAGCTGGAGGACGCCGGCGGCTGGCCCGAGCGTGCCACCGCCGAGCGGTTCGCCGAGTACGCGGCCCTCGCCGCGGACGCCCTCGGTGACCGGGTGAAGACCTGGACCACCCTCAACGAGCCCTGGTGCAGCGCCTTCCTCGGCTACGGCTCCGGCGTGCACGCCCCCGGACGCACCGACCCGGTCGCGGCCCTGCGCGCCGCCCACCACCTCAACCTCGCCCACGGACTGGCGGTCCAGACGCTGCGCGACCGCCTCAGCGCCGACGCCCAGGTCTCGGTCACGCTCAACATCCACCACGTCCGGCCGCTCACCGGCAGCGACGCCGACGCCGACGCCGTCCGCCGGATCGACGCGCTCGCCAACCGGGTCTTCACCGGCCCGATGCTCCAGGGCGCTTATCCCGAGGACCTGCTCAAGGACACCGCCCCGCTGACCGACTGGTCCTTCGTGCGCGACGGCGACCCGCGGCACATCCAGCAGCCGCTGGACTTCCTCGGCGTCAACTACTACACACCCACCGTCGTCTCCGATGCGGACGGCAGCGGCGCGCACGCCTCCGACGGGCACGGCAACAGCTCCCACAGCCCCTGGCCCGGCGCCGACAGGGTCGCCTTCCACCAGCCGCCCGGCGACACCACCGCCATGGGCTGGGCCGTCGACCCCACCGGCCTGTACGACCTGCTGCGCCGGCTGGCGGCGGACTTCCCGGGGATGCCGCTGGTCATCACCGAGAACGGCGCGGCCTTCGACGACTACGCCGACCCCGAGGGCCAGGTCAACGATCCCGCCCGGATCGCCTACGTGCGCGACCACCTGGCCGCCGTCCACCGGGCCATCGTGGACGGCGCGGACGTGCGCGGCTACTTCCTGTGGTCGCTGCTGGACAACTTCGAGTGGGCCCACGGCTACGGCAAGCGCTTCGGTGCCGTCTACGTGGACTACCCGACCGGCACCCGCATCCCCAAGGCGAGCGCCCGCTGGTACTCGGAGGTCGCCCGCACCGGCGTCCTGCCCAGCGCCTGACCGGACCGGTGCGGCAGACGGCAACCGCCCCGCGCGCTGCCGCACCGGGACCCGCCCCCGGCCCGCGCCGAGACGCGGGCCGGGGGCGGGCCCCCTCTGTGACGGGTCAGTCGAGCGGGTCGAGCGTGAGCCGCGCCTCTACCGGGTTGCCGTCGTGCACCAGCGACTCGTGGTGGCCGACGTCGTCGAAGGCGAAGGCGTACGCCTTCCCGTCGGCCATGTGGTCGTGGATGATCCGGGCGTAGTGGTTGGTGACGGAGTCCTGGTAGAAGTTCGCCGCCGAGGGGTCGGGCTGGTCGGGGTTGCTCAGCAGCGTCGAGCGGTTGAACCCGGCGCACAGAGTGCGGGAGATCGGCCCGCGCACCTGGTCGTTGGGGGCGTCCAGGAGCTTGTGGCAGCCGAAGACGCTGGAGGCATCGGGCTTCTGGAAGCTTGTGACGACCGCGCCCGAGCCGTCGGTGAAGTTCATGACGCCTTCCGAGACGCGCCCGAAGTACTTGGTGCCGGGCCGGTCCGCGAACGGGGTGACGGTGAGCGTGCTCGTCGCGTACTTTCGCCAGACGCGATTGATGTAGTCGTCCATGACCGACGCGGGCAGAGTACCGGTCTCGACACCGTACAGCGGCGCCAGCGCCCGCAGCACCGTGCCGTCGGACCGGGTCTGGATCAGCCCGCCCCAGCCCGGCTGCGCCCGCAGCGCGGCGAACACGCCGTTGTAGCCGCCCGCCTCGAGCCGCCCGGCGCTGCTCACACCGCCGCCGGCGCGCTGCACGCCGACGGTGTAGGGCGCGGAGAGCATGTCGACCTGGGTGCTGTTCAGCCACAGCCCGGCGTCGTTGAGCGTGTACTCGGACCAGTTGAACAGGATGTCGCGGTTGGGGTCGTTCGGATTCTGGACCGCCGGTTGCACCAGGCCGCCCGTGGTGAGCCGGAAGTCAAGCTTCTGGCCGTACGAGAAGTAGATGCGCCCGGACAGCTTCGGGATGCGGATCGTCTTGGTCTGTCCGGCGGCCGGTCCGGGGATGGACGCGTCCGGTGCGGGGGTGGGGGGATTGCCGCCGGCGGGCCAGGCGTGGAAGGTGCCGCTCGCGTCGGCCCAGCCCTGCTGACCAGTCGTCAGCGAGGTGCCCAGGTTGTAGATGTGGACCGGCTCGCCGCGGTTGGAGCTGTTGGTGATCTTCAGGGGGATGGTGGCGGGAACCGCGGCGTCCGCGGGCGGCGAGGCGCCGAACGTGAGCAGGGCACCGGCCAGGCCCGCTGCCGAGACCACGGCGAGCAGACGGTGTTTGAGGCTGGAGAGCACTCTCGACCTCCGTGCGGGTGTGGGGGGAGATTGGTCCGTACCGAACTGTGAGAGCGCTCTCAGAGTCTCGTCAAGGCGCGTTCATGTCAATGCGTGAGGAGGGAGAACGGTTGCCGGGCTGCCCGGCGGTGCGAGGAGGGGAGTGCCGTGGCCGAGGATTCCGGGGCGGTCGGCGGGTGTCAGGCGTGCGATCCGACGTCGGGGAGGGCGTCGTTGCCGGGCGGCGCCGTACTGCGCACCGGGGCATGGACGGTGGAACACTGCGTCGGGCCGCTCGGTCCGGGCACCCTCGTGGTCAAGCCCGTTCGGCACGTGGTGCATGTCGCGGACCTGACGACGGAGGAGTCCAGCGAGCTGGGACCTCTGCTCCAGAAGGTCAGCGCCGCCGTCACGGAGGTGATGAGCCCGGAGCAGTGTACGTGTGCCTGTGGTCGCACGCCGGCGGAACGCCGGGCCACATCCACTTCGTCGTGCAGCCCGTCGGGAGAGCGGACATGGCCCGGTTTGACGCCTTCGGCCCCGCGCTGCAGGTGGCCATGGGGGAGGCAGGGTGCTTCCCGGACGTGGGGGAGGTGGGGCGCGTGTGCGACCGGATGAGGGAGGTGCTCGGCTGATCGCTCCGCCGGACTCGGTGTGCCGGACGGGCCGTCAGCCGGTCCGCGTGTCCGCGTCGCCGAGCAGTCTGTAGTGCCGTACCGCGGCGGACCCTCGTGGCGTCACCTCGGGCCACAGGCAGTCGAGGACGGAGGCGGACGGCGGGAAGAGCGCGGAGGGCAACGCCGGGCGGGCGAACCACTCCCAGCGCACGATCTTGTCCGGCTCGGTGACCCGGGGCGTGCCCGTCGCCTCTTCGGTGACGGCCGCCGCCGTCACGCGGGTCAGCCCGCCCAGGCCGTCGACGAGGACCGCCAGTACCCGTACGTCGGCAGCGGCCGCCACGAGCCCGGTCTCCTCCGACAGTTCCCGGGCGGCGGCCGTCTCGAAATCCTCACCGGCGTCGACCTTGCCACCCGGGAGTTCCCAGCGGCCGTCATGGCCGAGGCCGAGCAGGACCCGGCCCGCGGGATCGAGGACGGCGAGGCCGACACCGGTGAGGCTGTGGGAGGCGGGGCGGGCACGTTCGGGGCGCTCGGCGCCGGGGCTGCGAGAGTTCACCCGGCCATTCCACACCGTCGCGGCCGTCCGGAGCCAACGCGGCAGACGTGCGTGCCGGACCCCGCGTCTGCGGCATGGTCCGAACGACAGCCCTCAGAGCAGGTCGCGTGGCACCGTCTCGTTCCAGGTGCGTGAGAACACCCGTCGGCCGCCTTCGTAGCCGTCCAGTGTGGCGTCGACGAAGAACCGGCCCTCGTCGCAGGTGAGACGGGTGTGGGTGACCACGCGCACGTCCCAGTCGGCGCGGCGGAAGTCCATGGTCCACGTGGACTCGCCGCTCACGGACGTGAAGTCCTCGGCGACCGAGGCGTAGCGTTCGTGCGCGCGACGGCCGACGTCCAGGCCGATCTCCTCGAAGCGGACCGTGCCCCGGTCCTTCACCGTTTCCAGCTCGGAGTGGTAACCGACCAGATCCCGCTTCACGTCCCACCGTTCCTCCGGCGGCGTGATGGTCGTGGTGGCGATGGGCGGGGTGCCCTCCGGCTCGCCGAACGGCACCGTCGGCGTGGCGTCGGCCTTCTCCGGGGGACGGACCGGGAGGGTCAGCGAGCTGGAGTGCTGGTGGATGCCGAGCATCGCCGGCTCGGGCGGCGGCCAGGCCAGCGGCCAGTACGAGGTGGACAGGGAGAGCCGGATGCGGTGGCCGGGCGGGAAGCTCTGCGCCACCCCGTTGAGGTGGACCGTGGCCCGGTAGCGATGGCCGGGCACGAGTGGCTCGGGCCGTTCGGCGCTCTCCAGCCGGGTGAGGTTGAGCAGGCCGTAGGTGACCCGGGTGGCGGCCCCGTCCGGGCGAACGTCCGACAGGCGCGCGGCCACCATGGCGACCGGCTGGTCGACCGTCAGATCGAGGTCGACGGTCGGTGAACCGAGGATCTCCACGCGCTCGGTCAGCGGTTCGGTCTCGAAGACGAGTGAGCCCCCGTCCTCCTCACGCTGGTCGTAGGGCAGGTCCGGCGGTGCGTTGTAGGAGGCCCACTTGCCCGCGAACTGTCCGACGGACAACGGGGACCGCACGGTCAGGACGTCCGCCTCATCGGCTTCCGTGCCACCCGTGTCCCCCTCGCCCGGCGCGACCGCCTCGATCTCGCGGGAGGATCCGATCCGCCGCTCGGTGAGCGGGTGCGTGACCTGGCGGACGTGCGGGGACGGCCACTCGGGTTCCGCCACCCAGCGCCCCGGCCGCTCCTCGTAGGAGGTGGACGGCGGGACGCTGTCCTGCATCCACGTCCGCAGCATCGGGCCGTCCATCACGCCGTTGTCGATGCCCTTGAGCCAGTGGTCCCACCAGCGCACGACCTCCTGGAGGTAGCCGATGGCGGGACCCGGTTCGCCGAGGTGGGGGAACTTGTGCGACCAGGGGCCGATGAGCCCCTTGCGGGGCACGTCCAGGTGGGCGAGCAGCCTGGTCACGGCGTTGGAGTAGCCGTCCGCCCAGCCGCTGGAGGCGAGTACCGGGCAGCGTACGTCCGCGTAGTTCTCGGCGACCGAGGCGTGCCGCCAGTAGTCGTCGAGGCGCTGGTGGCGCAGCCACTCCACGACCCATGGGCGTGCGTGTTCGAGCCGTTCGTGCCACATGTCGCGCCAGCTGTCGCCGACCACCGCCGGATCCGGGGGGCAGGTGGCGTAGGCGAACATCGTGCCCGCCTCGGCCAGGTTGTCCGACAGCATGGCGCCGCCCATGTAGTGCATGTCGTCGGCGTGCCGGTCGTCGGTGAAGGAGGCGATGACGACGGCCTTCAGACTCGGCGGCCGCCGCGCCGCGACCTGGAGGGCCGCGAACGCCCCCCACGACAGACCCATCATCCCCGTCGAGCCGTCGCACCAGGGCTGGTCGGCGAGCCAGGCCAGCACCTCCTCGGCGTCCCGCTGCTCGATCTCCAGGTACTCGTCGCGCAGCACCCCCTCCGACTCGCCGGTGCCCCGCAGGTCGACGCGGACACAGGCGTAACCGTGCCCGGCGATGTAGGGGTGGTGGACGGAGTCGCGTTCGGCGGTGAGGTCCCGCTTGCGGTACGGGATGTACTCCAGGACCGCGGGGACGGGCTCGTGGTCCGACGACGTGGGCCGCCAGACGCGCGCCGACAGACGGACGCCGTCCGACATGGGGATGACGACGTGTTCCTCTTCCTTCGTCGTGTACGGCAGGTGCGTCACGTGTCGCATGGTCGGCGCTCCTCAACCCCGCGCTTCTTCCGGCGGCTCGTCGAAGGTGAGGCCCAGGGCAGCGACGCACTGGTCGTACTTCCTGCGCAGGTCCTCCTCGTCGTCGCCACCGGTGTAGATGTGCGCGAGTTCGTAGCTGTAACTGTCCTGCTGGGAAAGGTCGGAGAGGCGCCGGCCCGGCTCGGGCAGGACCTCGATCCGCACGCCCGGTATCTCGCGTTCGATGCGGGCGACGTCCTCGGCGGAGGGCACGTGCCGCACCACACCGTCCGTGAACCACCGGTAGTACCACTTAGCCGCCATCGCGTACGGGCCCTTCCGGTGCGGCATGCGCGGGTCCTCCCCGAGGGCGAGGGCGAGCATGGCGTGGTGGTTGGGGACGCCGTCCACGTACCGGAACAGCTCGGCGTGGGACTGCGAGTGGCGCGGGTTGATCTCCAGCAGGCTGATGTCCTGGCTGCCCGGGTCGTAGAAGTACTCCACGCTGAACGTGGCGTTGTCGAAGCCGATCCGGCGCATCACCCGCTCGGTGACGTCGTGCAGTCGCGCGACGACCTGCGGGGGCAGCATGGAGGGGTACTGGTGGCGCAGGAAGCACGGTGAGTCCGGGTAGTCGATGGAGTCGAGCGTGCCGTAGACGGTCACCTCGCCGTCGTGCACGTAACCCTCCACCGCGACCTGCACACCCGACAACGACTCCTCGGCGAGACACACCCGGCCGCCGACGCCGTCCATCTCCGGCGGAAGGTCGACGCGGTCGAGGATGTGCTCGAAGGGGCGGCCGATACGGGAGATGCCCTCGCGTATCTCCGCGACGGCCTTGCGGAACTCCTCCTCGTCCCCGACCCCGAAGGCGAGCTCGGACGAGTAGGACAACGCGGGCTTGAGCCACATCGGAAACCGCACGCCGTCCGGGGGCCGGGGCGGGTCCGCCTTCAGGTCCACGCGCCCGAAGCGCGGGTGCCGGTCCGTCACCTCCCGCTGCTCCAGCCGGCTCCAGTACTTGTGCTCGCACTTGACGATCGACTCGAGGCTCGTGGTCCGGGTGCCGTACCGCTCGCCCAGGATCGGGACGAGGGTGCTGACCGGGAAGTCCCAGTAACCGACGATCGCGTCGATGCTTCCGTCGAAAGCGTCCAGCACCTCCTCCGCCTTCTTGATCACCGCCGGCAGGCGCACCTCCCCGCCCTGCAGTTCCTCGACCGTCAACAGGCCGTGGAAGCGCAGCGACTCGGCCCCAGGCACGGCCTCGAGCGCCGGAAGGTTGGCCTCGTCGAGACCGACCACGAAGACGTTCTTGACATTGTCGTCAGACACAGTTCTCCTTTCTCCTGCCAAGATCGACGGGGTACCCCGGTGCGGCGCGGGCAACCCCCTGGGCACGGCTGCGAGAGTGGCGACGACGGGGTCCACCGGCAGGTCCCACGACTGGGCGGGCAAGCCGTCACGGCCAGATGGCGCGGAAGAGGTCGACGGAGGCGTGCACGTCGGTGAGGTCCTCGACGGCGCGGAGGTTGTCGCACAGGGCGTCCAGGACCGAATCCTCACCGGTGACGCGTGGGGCGCCTACCGCGATGCCGAAGACGCGGAAACCGAGGCGGTGCTTGGCGCCGTTCCAGCTGCGCATCCACTCCTCGGTGACACCGCAGTCGTCGCCGGTCAGCATCACGATGTCGCCGCGAGCGCGGGCTAAGTCGTTGAACTCCTCTTCCAGGAGTTCGGCGGCCGCCGTGAGCGGCCTCTGGTAGCTGGTGCCGCCGCCCCAGGAAGGACTCCGCGAAGTCGAGCACCCCGGTGACGCCGGCGGGCCGGTCCGCCGGGAAGCGGAAGCCCCGGAGCTTGTCGGCCGCCGCGAACAGGATGCCCACGAAGTCGCGCCCCGCGTGGCGGGCCTGGTCCAGCAGCGCCAGGGCGCAGGATTTGGCCCACGCGTCCCGGGTGATGCCGCCGGGCCCCGCCTCGTACATGGAGTGCGAGTGTCCACGCAGGCGATGACGGCACCCCGGCCGGTGGCCTGCTCGCCCTGGCTGTCGTAGAGCATCAGCTCACCGGCGGCATAACGCGCGGCGAACACCGCACGCAGTTCGGGCACCCCGAGGGCCGCCAGCTCGGAGGGGATGACGAGGGAGAGGTCGTCGCCGAGCGTGACGCCGATCAGTTCCCCGGTGGCGTTCTCCACCCTGCGGGCGCGCTCACCGTCGGCCATCTGCCGGAAGCGGCCGATCAGCTCGGCCCTCTGCGCGAGCCGTCCGGTGCGCAACCGCTCGGCGAGCCGGGCACGTTGCTCGAAGGGCATCCGTTCCAGCTCTCCGGTCCGACACCTCACGCCCGCATCAGGGCCGTCTCGTTCCGCGCGCCCCGGGCGGCCTGCGCCACCCCGAGCGCCTGGGCGGCGCTGCGGGCGTCCTCGTGCGCCACGTCCTCGGCGTGCTCGGCGGCTTCTGCCGCCCGGCGTACGGCATCCGAGGTCGGTGCCGGTCCGGTGTCGTCCTCGTGGGTTTCGTGGGCGGCCTGCCGGAGAGCGTCGGCCACGGTGGCGGCGGCGTCCTCCGCGCCCCGCAGACTCCGTCGCGCCGGCTCGGCCTGCTCCTGGGCGCCGGTGGAGTCCTCCATGGCGGCGGCGTACGGGTCGCCGGCCGTCTCCCGGTGCAGCCCCGCGAACTCGGGTGAGTCCGTCAGGGAGGTGATGATCTGGTGGTTGACCAGCCGGGAGGGGTCCATCTCCGCCCGTGGCCGCAAGCGGGGGCGTGCCTTGTAGGCGGCCCAGAAGGCGTCAGCCAGGAGGTCGGTGGCGTGGCCGTGCAGTTCGTCCAGTTCCCACAGCACGTGCGTCAGCACCGACAGGTCGGTGTCGGCGACGGCGGTACGGCCGTCGAGGTACGCGGAGGCCTGGAGCAGGCGCACGGCCTGCCGCCAGCGGCGGTCCGAGGCGACGAGTTCCGAAGTGAGACTCCTTCACCTCGGGCCGGCCCGGGCGCGCGGTCGAGTGTGGGGGGTGACCGCACGTCAGGGACGGCCTCTCGTGAGTGGGGGGCGAGAGACGCGAAGGTGACGCGCACACGCCGTCCGTACACCGCGGAGCCGGTCCTGACAGGGCTCAACTCCGCAAGCGGAGCGGCGAGTTCCTTGGAGTGGACCATACAAGCGATCGGCATGAGCGTGTCAAGGGTGCGCCGAGCACCGCGCGCTGAAGCCTGAGGTGGCCAAGGTGACGCCCCACCCCCGGGTCGGCCGGGAATGGCCGCGGTCGAGCGGGTGCGGAGGTTCGACTTGATAGGCAAGCAAACACTTGCCTGTTCTGAAGGCGTGGCCGACGACGTTTTCAAAGCGCTGGCCGATCCCACGCGCCGCACCATCCTCGACGAGCTCACGGAGAAGTCCGGGCAGACCCTGTTCGAGATCTGCTCACGGCTGAGCGTGAAGCATCGTCTCGGCATCTCTCGTCAGGCGGTCTCCCAGCACCTCGCGGTGCTGGAAGGCGCCGGGCTCGTCGAGACCAGGCGGGAGGGTCGCTACAAGTTCCACGACCTGAACACGGCCCCGCTCCGGCGGATCAGCGAGCGGTGGCTCGCGGCCGGCGCGTCCGAACCGGAAGAAGGCACCCTGTGAAGATCCACATGACCAGCGTCTTCGTCGACGACCAGGCCGCGGCCCTGCGCTTCTACACCGAAATCCTCGGCTTCGTGAAGAAGCACGATGTCCCCGTGGGGGAGGCGGACCGGTGGCTGACCGTCGTCTCGCCCGAGGAGCCGGGCGGTACGGAACTCCTTCTGGAGCCCGTCGGCCACCCCGCCGCCCGGACCTACCGCGACGCACTCGTCGCGGACGGCATCCCCCTCGCCCGGTTCGCCGTCGGCGACGTCAAGGCGGAGTACGAGCGTCTGCGCGGTCACGGCGTCCGCTTCACCCAGGAGCCCTTGGAGATGGGCCCGGTCGTCACGGCAGTCTTCGACGACACCTGCGGCAACCTGATCCAGATCGCGACTGAGGCGTAGCGGACGGTCTCCGCCGGTGGTGGTGCGAGGGGGTGTTGACAATCCAGGCTAATGAGATTAGCTTTCGGCTAATCCAGTTAGCCAACTGTTTCCGGAGGCGTCCATGACCGAGTACCTTCCTGTCGGCGGCGGGAAAATCGCGTACGAGGTGGCGGGCTCCGGCCCCCTGATCGTTCTCGCCCACGGGATGGGCGACAGCCGTGCCGCGTACCGTGCCGTCGTCCCGGGCCTGGTGGCGGCGGGATACCGGGTGGCCTCGGTCGACCTGCGCGGCTGTGGCGAGTCCAGCGTCGACTGGCCGGCCTGGAGCCGCACCGACATCGCCGGTGACCTGCTGGCCGTGATCCGTCATCTGGGCGGCCCGGCCGTGCTCGTCGGCCACTCGGTCTCCGGCGGCGCCGCCACCGTCGCCGCGGCGCAGGAGCCCTCGCTCGTCACCGCGGTCGTCGAACTGGCCCCGTTCACCCGCAAGCAGTCGGTCGGCCTCGGTGACTTGAAGGTCAAGCGCTTCCGGCAGGGCATGCTGCGGCTGCTCGGCGTGGGCGTCCTCGGCAGCCTGCCGCTCTGGCGCTCGTACCTCGATGTGGCCTACCCGGGTGTGAAGCCGGACGGCTGGACCGAGCGGCTCGCCCGCATCGAGTCCGTGCTGCGCGAGCCGGGCCGGATGAAGGCCATGCAGAGCATGGGGCGCAGCGCCCCGACAGACGCCGGCGCCCAGCTCGGTAAGGTCCGCTGCCCGGTCCTGGTCGTCATGGGCACGCTCGACCCCGACTGGGCCGACCCGCACGCCGAGGGCTCGGCGATCGTCGACGCCCTGCCGTCCGGCCTCGGTCGTCTCGAAATGATCGAGGGTGCCGGGCACTACCCGCACGACCAGTACCCCGACCGGGTGGTCTCCCTCGTGCTCGCCTTCCTCCGTGCGGACGCCGCCCGTGCCTAGGGCCGGCCTGGATCCGGCGGCCGTGGTCGCGGCCGGTGCCGCTCTCGCCGACGAGGTGGGTCTGGCCAACCTGACGATGGGTTCGCTGGCGGAGCGGGTCGGCGTCCGTGCCCCGTCGCTGTACAAGCACGTGGGCGGCCAGGAAGACCTCAATCGGCGCATCGCCGTCCTCGCGCTGAACGAGGTCGCCGACGCCGTCGGCGGAGCCGTCCAGGGATGCGCGGGTCGAGACGCCCTGGCGGCCGCGGCCCGAGCGTTCCGCGCCTTCGTGCTGGAGCACCCCGGCCGGTACGCCGCCACGATCGGACAGGAGCCGTCCGACCCCGAGGACCCGTTGGCCGTCGCCGGCCGACGACTCCTCGACGCGTTCATGGCGGTCCTGTGGGGCTACGAGATCGACCCGGCCGACGTGGATCACGCGCTGCGCATGCTCCGCAGTCTGTGCCACGGCTTCGCCACGCTGCAGGTGGCCAACGGCTTCCAATGGAGCGCGGACATCGACGAAAGCTTCGAGTGGCTGATCGCCTTCGCCGACCGGGGTTTGCGAGCCCTGTGAGTGGCTTTCCTGCGCTGCGTTGCAACGGCGTAAGGCAAGATTTGTTGCGTTAAGCAGTAATCATTGCAACAGTTCAGCGGTTGCTGCCTGCTGCTTTGGCCGATCCCCGCAATAAATGAGTTGCCCACACCATGAAATGCAACGTAGCGTTTCCCTCGTTGGAAACGTTGGCGAGGGGGTGGGTCGTGGGCGCAGTGCTGCGTCGGAAGCAAGTCGCGCCCGGTGCCCTCGTCCGCTTCGTGCTCTGTGGCGGCGGGGTTGGGATCGCCTCGAGCGTCGCCGTGGTGGGTCTGGCCTCGTGGATTCCCTGGGTCCTGGCCAACGCCCTGATCACGGTGGTCTCCACGCTGCTCGCCACCGAGCTGCACGCTCGCTTCACCTTCGGCGCGGGCGGGCGGGCGACATGTCTCCAGCACGTGCAGTCGGCCGGATCCGCGGCGGCCGCGTACGCGGTGACCTGCATGGCGATGCTCGCACTGCATCAGCTCGTGGCGGCCCCCGGCGCGGTGCTCGAGCAGGTTGTCTACCTGTCCGCCTCCGCGCTCGCCGGTGTCGCACGGTTCGCCGTGCTTCGCCTGCTCGTCTTCACGCGAGGCCGTTCGCAGGTCGCCGGCGCCGGTCGAGCCACCCGTCCTGTCCCGTGCGCCTCGGCGCCGGCCGTTCCCGTGGGGCTCTGCCGAGCTGCCTGACGGTCGCTTCATGGTGGTCGCCGCTTCCTGCCTCCGTCACGTACGTCGACCGGCCCGACGGCCCGTACCCGAGCAGCGGGCCGGGCGGAAAGCCCGTGGGCCGGCCCCCTGCATTGCTCGTCGGGTGCCCGTCATGCGGTGTTTCGGTGTGTCCGTTCCGTGGGCCGAAAGCGGCCGGCGCGTCCGCATCGGTCACCCGCGCTCGAAGGAAGTGGTCGGCCCACTGCCCGATATCGGGGCAGAGCGAGTCCCGGGTCACCTGGGCGACCGCGGCGTCGATGTCGAAGTGCGTGGTGCGCAGTTCGGCGCCGGGGTCCAAAAGCGCCCAGTGGGCTCCCGTTAGGCCGTAGGGCATGCTGACGCTGGCTTGGTTGATGACGAGCCTGCCGTGGGTGAGTCGTACGAACGGCATGTGGGTGTGGGCGAGCATCACTGTGCGCACGTCGCCGGGGAGTTCGCCGGAAAACCTCTAGCCAGCGGTCGAGACCGGGTCGACCAGCACGACTTCCCCGTCGCCTGCGGGGCGTGGGCAGAAGTAGACCTTCCTCAATCCGTGCAGCGGCAGGCGCAGCGATCGCGGCAGACCGACGAGGTGCTCGAGGTGCTCCGCGCGGAGTTGCCCGGCGGCCCAGGGGGCCCTTTCAGGTGGCGGGGAAGCGGTGCCGGTCCACGATCCCCTCGATGATCCGCATCAGTCGGTCGCCCGCCCGGTCGATGCTGCCGTTCTGCGTGCTGACCTGTGCGCCTTCGAGTACGAAGGTGATCTCGGCCGCGGCCTGCTCGGGATCGGGCAGGCCGGCGTCAGCGCACAAGCCGACCATTCTGCGGGTCTGTTCCGCCTTGTGTCCCTCGATGATCTGCCGTGCGGGATGGGAGCGGTCGGGCAGTTCGGCGATGGAGTTGATGAACGGACAGCCCCGGTGCGAGATCCCGGGCAGCCCGTCGGCGATGAAGCGGGCCACGCCCAGGATCTGTTCCCTGGGGCGGCCGGGATGCTCGGCCTCCACCCGGTCGAAGGCCGCCTGGTAGTCGGCGGCGACGATGCGCAGCCACTCCGCGACGAGCGCGTCCTTGGTCTCGAAGTGCCGGTAGATCGCCATCTTGGTGGTTTCCGCCTTCTCGGCGATCGCCTGGACGCCCACCCGCCGGATCCCCTCGCTCTGGAACAGCTCTTCCGCCGCGTCGAGGATGCGCTCGCGGGGCGGCAGCTTCGCCACCCTGCCCGGCCTTGCGGCGGTCGATGCCATGTGACTGCTCCGTCGAGTCGCGGGGTGGCCGTGGGGCCCCTGATCACCTGCTACGGTACCAGTCCGTTCCGTTCGATACCGATAGGTATCATTCGGTACCCAGTGGTATCCCTCTTTTGCTTTGGAGTGACAGTGAGAATCGCCGAGTACGTGAACTTCGACGGAGTAGGGCTCGCGGAGCTGGTGGCGAAAGGTGAGGTGACCCCCGCCGAGGTGGAAGCAGCCGCACGCGAGGCCGTGCGGGCGGTCAATCCGCGGATCAACGCCGTGGTCGAAACCTGGCCGGCGGACGACGTGCCGGAACCGGGCAGTACGCCGCTGGCCGGTGTCCCTTTCCTGATCAAGGACATCGGAGTCGCCATGGCCGGGAGGCGAATGGAGCTGGGCAGCCGTCTCGCGGCCGGCAACGTGGCCCGCTCCGACTCCTTCCTCATGCGGCGTTTTCGCCGCACCGGCCTCGTGACGTTCGGGCGCACGGCGACACCGGAGATGGCCTACAGCAACACGACGGAACCGGTGCTGTACGGCGCGACCCGCAACCCGTGGGACCCGAAGCGGAGCGCGGGTGGATCCAGCGGGGGCGCGGGCGCGGCCGTCGCCGCCGGGGTGGTCCCGATGGCGCACGCCACCGACGCCGCCGGTTCCATCCGCATCCCCGCCGCCTGCAACGGCCTCTTCGGGCTGAAGCCGACCCGCGGCCGCGTCTCCATGGGGCCGCACTTCGACGAGGTTTTCAACGGCCTGGCCGTGCACGGCAGCGTCAGCCGCACGGTGCGCGACAGCGCGGTCCTCCTCGACCAGGTCCGCGGGCCGGAAGCGGGCGATCCCTACTTCGCCCAGGAGCCCTCCAGGCCGTACGCGGAGGAGGTCACCCGGGACCCGGGGACGCTGCGGATCGGCGTCCTCACCCAGGCATGGGGTGGACACCGCACCACCGCGCCGGTAGCCGACGCGGTCTCCCGCACCGCGCGTCTGCTGGAGTCCCTCGGCCATCGGGTGGAGGAGGTCACGGTCGACCTGGGGGTCGACTGGGAGGACTTCCTCCTGGCCAACGCCCGCCAGTGGACGGCGAATCTCACGGCGTCCGTCGACGAGCTGGCCGCCGCCTCGGGCCGGCCCGTCGACTCCTCCACCCTGGAGCCGCCCATACTCGCCGGCTACCGCTACGGACAGCGGGTCGGCGGCGCCGAGTTCGTCACCGCTCTCGCGGTCCGCAACCGGGTCGCCCGATCCCTGGCACGCTTCTTCGCCGGCCACGACATGCTGCTCACCCCGACGCTGCCGGAGCTCCCCGTCCCCCTCGGCACCCATGCCGAGGGCGTGGAGACGCTGGACGGCCTGGGCTGGTTGCGGCGCCTCTTCGACATCTCGCCGTTCACCGCGGTATTCAACGTGGCGGGTACGCCCGCGATGTCCGTACCGGTGGCCGCCGACGCCGAATCGGGGCTTCCGATCGGCATGCAGTTCGCCGCCGGTCACGGACTCGAGGACCGCCTCTTCCGTCTCGCCGGCCAACTCGAACAGGCAAGCCCCTGGTCGGACCGGACGCCCGCGGTGTGGGCCGGGAACCACGCGGACCGCTGAGGAGTACGCGTCGTCGCCGCCTCGACGCCGCAGTGCCGGCAACGTGAACGTGTCCCTGGCCTCCGTGTCGCGCGGGGTGCCCACCACGAGGCGGAGGCCCGTGCCCTGGGCGCTGAGCACGGGATTCGCCGGCGATGTCGACCTCAACCGGATGCGCCCCGGTCTTGTGTGCGCCCTGGTGGCCACCCACTGACCGAAGCGCCCAGAGCTCACGGAACCGGTGACTGCGGTTCAGCCTGACCTCGGCTCCCGGCCGAGCACGACCTTCGCTGCGGGACCGAACGATCTGCGTACGTCCCCGCGATAGCCACCGCCGAGCTCCCCGCCCACCGACGTGTCGTGATCGGGATGGCTACAGTCCGTGCACCTTGGCGCTCGTCGAGACCTCGTAGACCAGTTGGAGTGTGCGCCGGCCTCCGGGAGGGAGGAGGACGTTCCAACGGACGATGCCGTCCGCGTCTACGTCGTCGGGCGGGGGAGAGCAGGCCTCCCGGCGCAGGTTCACCTCCACCGCCGAGGTCTCGGAGACCGGCACGCGTTCCCGGACGACGACCAGGTGCTCATGGCACTCGGCCGGCTCCGAGAAACGTGAGAGGTGCAGCCGGACGGTACGGGTGAGAACGGTCCGCTGGGCGAGACCGGCGGTGTCACGGGTCTCCTCGGTCCGCCGTACGACCCGGTGGTCGTCGCGGCTGCCGAAGGCGAGGACGGCCGGGGCGCCGGGGGCGGTGAAGTCCAGGGTGCCGCGGCCGAGGAAGCCGCTGCCGCTGACGAGATCCACGGGCCCGGCGAGCAGCGCGTGTCCGGAGCGGTTGCCGAACCGGACCAGGCGACCGACGAGCGGGGACAGCTCGGGCGAGCAGGCGTACTCCGTGCTCGTCGGAGTCTCGAAGGAGGAGAGCGGCACCCGGTGTGCCCGCCCGTCGGACGGTACCGAGACCGGGGTGTCGCAGTGCAGGACCCGGGCCTCGCCGCCGTCGTCCACCCCCGGCAGGCCCTGCACGGGCGCGGGGCCGAGATCCGTGATCTCCTCCTCGCGCAACTCGACCTGGACGGTGCGGCGCTCCGCCGCTGAGCGGTCCCGGAGCGTCAGCCTGTCCTCCGCGAGGCGAGGAGGCTCGGTGGCGAGCGCGCTGCGGGCCGTCGACAGGGTCAGCCGCACGTTCGACCAGTCCTCGCCGGTGCGCTGCCAGACCATCGCGTCCGTGTCCAGGGTGAGGGAGTCCCCGTCGAGTACGGCGCGGTAGGCGGGCCGCCACAGGGCGCACGGGACGAGGTGGGCCACGCGCAGCCCGGCCGGACCGCCCTCGGCCGCCCGGACGGTCAGTTCCATGTGGCCGACCAGTTCGGCGGGTTCGGTCTCCGCGCTCGCCAGGGCGTGACGAGCGTCGGAGAGTTCGGCGGCGAGCGCGGTCAGCCGGGCGTCGACCGCGCGCAGTCGCTCGCCGCAGGTGTCGCGTTCCCCGTCGACCCGGTCCAGTTCGCGGGTCCACCGGGCCCGGTCGGACTCGCCGAGGCCCGCGCCTTCGCTGATCTCCCGCAGCAGGTCGCCGGCGAGACGGCCGTAGAGGTCGAGGCGGGTGTGCAGACGCTCGCGCTGCCGGCCCAGCGCCTCCTGTTCCTCCTCGAGTCCTCTCACGCGGTGGCGCAGGGCGGAGTCGTCGTCGGCGGGTCCGGGCGCTCTCGGTGTCCACTCGCGTACGACCCGGGCGTCGAGCACGGTCACGGGGTGTTCGGCGGACAGCTCGGCGTGCAGGCTGTGGTCGACGGCGAGGGCGCTGACCGGTCCGAGACGCAGGACCCGGGTGCCGGCCGCCAGGTCGACCACGGCGGTTCGTTCGACGTGTGCCCGGTCCTCCAGGCAGGTGACGGCGGTGACGGGGAGGGCGATCGGATCGGGGCTCGTGGGCACGAGGGGGTCAGCTCCTGCGGTTGCCGCCGGTCAGGGCCTTGCCGGCCGGGATGCGGATGACGTAGCCGCCGTCGAGGGCGGAGGTGGCGTGGGCCGGGATCTCGACTCGCCACAGACGGGTGCCGGGAGCGTGCTGATCGTGAGCGGTGCCTGCGGCGGGTGCCTCCCAGCCGGCCTTCTCCTCGATCCTGACGTCGGCGTCGGAGGTGACCGGCACCCGCTCGCGCACCTCGACGGTGACGGGAACCGGGAGCCGGTTGGCCAGTTCCACGTGGACCCCGTGGGCGAGGACGGTCACGTTGTTGCGCAGCCCCGCGGTCGACTCGCGCAGGCTCGTACGGCGCGTGACCCCGATGGCCTCGTCGGTGCCCAGCCCCACGCGGCGCACGCCGCCGGGCGCGAGCGTGGGCAGCGAGGTGGTCAGCAGGAAGTGACCGTCCGCCGTGACCTCCAACGGACCGGCCAACAGCGCCTGGCCAGTGGTGTTGGAGAGCACCAGCGTCGTGTAGACCGCCTGTTCGACCGACGGGACACACAGGTACTCCGTCCGCAGGCCTACCGACACCTCGCCGACGGTGATCGTGTGCCACGTACCGTCCGAGGGGATGTCGGCGCGTGCGGCGGCCTCGTAGCGGTGGTCGAAGGAACCGGCCGACTCGCGCGGTCGCACGGCGTTCCCCGGCAGGGGCAGCGCGGTGACCGTCTCGGCGCGCCGTCGCTGTTCGGCCGCCACCGGGTCGAGGGCCGAGTCGGGGAACAGCCGTCCGCGGCGCTCCGGTTCCCCGTCGGGGCCTTCGAGGACCAGTGCCGCGTAGTCGAGTTCGGCACCGCTCGGCCGAGGTGGTCCGGTCACCGGGGTTGGTGACGGGGCGGGTACGGCCTGAGGAGCGGCTGCTGGGGGTGGTGCGGCCCGGCCGGGGGCCGCGGGAGCCATGGGGCGGGGTGCGGCGGGCGGGGCGCCGGTGCGTCGGGCACGGCTCCTCCCGTGGGCAGGGGAATGAGGGTGGCCGGAGGCCGAGTAACCGGGCATGGCCCCCTCGGGGTCTGCCGACACGCCGCCGGGTGGCGGCAGGGCGCCGGGAGGCGGACCGTAGCCGTACCCCGCCACGGACGGGGGAGGGAGCGGAACGGACTCGGATGCAGGAGCCTCGGGCGCCGCCGCGGCGGGGACGGCCACGGCGGAGCCGCCGATGCGCGGGCGCGGTCCCGCCGCGTCGTAGCCGCCGAAGAGATCGAGCAGCCCGCGCGGGGGTTCGCGCCATCCCGACGACGGGGGAGCGGGCTGCTCGCGTCCGATCCGGATCGATCGGAGCCGTGGCACGTCGGTGCGCCTTCGCAGATCGGCCGTGGCCAGCGAGACGCGGACGCCGGTCCAGTCCTCACCCGTGCGCTGGGCTACCGCCGCCCGCATCAACAGCCGCCCGTCGTTCCCGCCCCGGCGGTGGGTGAGGCGGTAGGCCGGCACCCAGACGGCGCCGGGCACCCCGTATTCCACCTCGACCTCGACTTCGACGTGTGTGTCACTGCTGCCCGTGAGGGCGACGACCGCGCACAGCGTGGTACCGGTCCGCGAGGCGGGGGCATCGGTGGAGGCACGGGCGAGCCTGTCGGAGGCGATGCCCAACTCGTGCTCGACCTGCCTCAGTTCCTCCTCCGCCTCGCGCAGGCGAGAGTGCAGCACGGTCAGTCGCTCGTCCACGAACCCGGCGAGGGCCAACCAGGCGTCGACGGGCGTGCGACGGTGCGGAGCCTCGTCCCCGCGGGGCGGCGGCACCGGGCGCAGGGCCGCCACCTCGTCGACCAGCCCCAGTTGCCGAGTCCGGCGGGCCTGGAGAGCCTCTCGGGCATCGCCGAGCCGTTCCACCTCACGCCGGAGCTCACCGATCGGGCGGCTGTCGAGCGGTTCCGCCTCGACGGCCACCCTCGCCTCGGTGACTCGCACGCCGCCGGCGCCGACGACCCGCACCCGCAGGGAACCCGGGTCCATCGAACGGGGCAGTCCGGTCACCCGCACCCGCCCGTCCCGGGGCACGCTGCCGCGGGCGAGCCGGCGGCAGAGGGCGCCCTGCGCGTACACCACCACCGAGTCCAGTGTCGACGCCCACCTCGGGACCGCCGCAGCCATCATGTGCTCCCCCACACGCCGTGTCAGTGCCGAGGGAACTCTATGCCGGATACCGGCCGTGAGTGCTCCGCCCGTTCGACCGGCCGCGGCCCGACCGCCTCCTCGCCCGAGGCATCTCAGCCATGAAGACGTCGTGTGTGCGGCGGTCGAGGGCGTCGGTATGGGCGCGTACGTCCCGGTACACCGCCTCCAGGCGCCGGTAGGGGACGTATCCGCGTACACGCCGAGACCGGCCGCCGACACATCGCCGCCCCCGGACCCGCGGCACCGGAGGCTTCGGCTCGGCGTGCCGGGATGCCGTGCACGTCGGCGTGGATGTCGCTCAAAGGGGCTGAGAGGGGGCCCGGATCGCTGAGATGTCGAACTGGAGCCGCACCTTCTCGCTGACCATGCTGCCACCCGCCTCGAGTCGCTGGTTGTAGACCAGCCCCCAGTCGCGGCGGTCGATGGTCGTCGTGCCGTCGAACCCCGCCCGCTCGTAGCCGAACGGGTCCCTGACCGAGCCGAGGTAGTCCAGCTGGAGGTCGACGGGCCGGGTCGTGTCGCGAATCGTGAGGTCACCCGTCATGCGGAAGCTTTCCCCGGCCTCGTGGACGGTCGAGGTGCTGCGGAACGTCATCTGCGGATACCGGCGTACGTCGAAGAAGTCCTTGCCGACGAGATGGGCGTCCCGCTGCTCCACGCCCGTGTCGACGCTGGCGACCCGGATGACGATCTCGGCCCGGGACTCGGCGGGCCGGGCGCCGTCGAAGTAGAGCACGCTGTCGTAGTCGGCGAACGCCCCGCGGACGGTCGTGACCATGGCGTGCCGCACGGAGAAGCCGATCCGGCTGTGCGGGCGGTCGATGGTCCAGTGCCCCGTCAGTGCGCGAAGCGCCGGGTCGAGCGTGGCGTCGGCCGCCGCGCCCTGCCCGCCGGACCGACCTGAGCCCACGGTCGGTGACGGCTCGACGACGGCGGTCTGGCGGCGGCTGAAGATACCCATGAGACGTGCCTTTCGAGTTGGAACACTTGGTTGTTACCACGGGGTTGGAGGGCCGGGCCCGGCAAGATGTGCGGCCTCGTCCGTGTTCCATGACGCCGCCCGGAAAGCTGCACAGGATCAACGGATTGAGTACGCGAACCTGGCCCGACTGGGTAGCCGCGCACATCCGGCGCGCCACCCAGCGGACCAACCGTCCTCCCACGCCCGAAGAACCCGCACCGATCCACGCGACCCCGGCTCCGTCCCGGACCCCTTCCCTGGCCGGGGCCCTCGGATGTGGCTGCGTCGCGCTCGTCGCCGCAGCCGTACTCGCCGTCGTGGTCCCGCTCATGTGGCAGAACCGTGACGCCAGCGACTTCCCCCGCGTCGGGCGCGAGGACATGGCGAGCCGTGCCTTGCAGAACTCCCGGCAGGCGTACGGGGTTCTGGGGTTCGAGCGTGCCGTGGAACCGGGGGTCGAGGATCGCGGCGTCGGCACGGAGAACACCTTCGGCTCCGGTGCCTGCTACGACGTCGGCTTGCTGGGCCTGCAGGACAAGGTGGTCGACGGCGCCTACCGGATGCACCACAGCTGGGCGGTGGATCATGTGCCTTCGAGCCGGGCCGTCCCCGGCCTTCGCCGGCTGCGGCAGCACCTGGAGGACGAGGGCTGGAAGATCAACACCCATCGCGAGGGCGGGAAGGCCGAGGAATGGCGCTTGTCCGCGGAGCGGGACCACGGGGACGAGCGGATGTCCTTCACCTGGGATCCGGACAGCGAGTACTTCACCGGCGGCAGCGGCGTACCCTGCGCCTACGATCCGGACCGGGACGTCGACTCCGCGGGCGCGGCCGTCGGCGGTCCCGTCCCGCCCGTCCTCCGGCCCGTGTGACGGCGTCGCTCCCGCCTGATCCCGCTCGGGCGGGTCCCTGCTCCGACCGAGGCCGAGAGCCCGCCCGCGCGTTGCGGAGGCGGACTATGCGGCGGGGTCCTCTTCCGCCTGCCGGACCGCGCGCTTGACCGCCCTCTCGACGGCATCCGCCGACCGGCCACTGACCGCGGCGTGATCGGCGATCGCCGCCCGGACGGCTCGGGTGGCCTCCTCCCAGGCCCGTTGCTGCACTTCGAACTCCTCGCCCTCGAGTCCGGCGAGCCGGGCACGCTGTTCGTCCGCCGCCCGCTCGAGGCTGACCAGATCCTGGGGGATGTCCACGCCGCCGATCCTAGGCTCGGACCATGCGGAGCCCCGGCGTCGACCCGCGGCAACCGACCGAGTTCCGCCGGCGGTGGCAGCGACCGCGGGTCGAGCGCTGGGCGCGGCACTCCCGCTCGACCGGTTCGACAACCCGGAGGAGCCGCCGTACGTCATCGCGGCTCCCTCGGGTCGTCCTTTCGTGTCCTCGTCTCCTCCGCGCCATGAGCCACGGAGCGAACGGCCCGCGTCGAGTGGTTCCGGCAACCGTCCCGGGGAAGAAGACCGTTCGCCCGGTCAGTCCCCGACCGGCACGGACCGCGACGCCGGTACCGATGCCCGTGAGGTGGCCGAGAAGTCGTCCTCGACCTCGGCCGCGCGACCCGGGAGCAGACCGGCAAGACCTGGTGAGCCGTTCCGTGGTTGCCCGCAGTTCGCGTTCGCGCCTGTTCCAACGGACCTCGCGCGGACGATGAGCGAAGGGGCAGGAGGCAGGGGAGGGGGCCGTCACTTCTTCGGAGGCGGCGGCCCCGTCGCTGTGCGCGCCCACGAGGGGGGCGTGGGAATGCGCTCTTCACTCGCCGAAGCGACGGCGCGCGTCCTCGATGTGGCCGAGGTACCGGTGGGTCCAGCCGCACATGGCGTCGACCGCGGTGCGCAGGGCGCGGCCCGGTTCGGTGAGCGTGTACTCGACGCGCGGCGGCACCGTGGGGTACACCTTCCGCTCCAGGAGGCCGTTGCGTTCCAGCATGCGCAGGTTCTGGGTGAGCATCTTGTGGCTGACACCCTCCACTTCGTCGCGCAGCTCGCTGAACCTCAGGGTGCGCTCACCGAGAGCCTCGATGATCAGGAGCGCCCACTTGTTGGCGACGTCCGAGAAGATCTCTCGCGCCAGGGAGTCCGCGCGCCTCAGGTCCGCGTCCTCGGGCAGGCCCTTGAGCTGCTGTTTGGTCACCATGACGTTCCTCAGTCGACGAGAAGTGCGTTCTTGCGGGTCTGGTTTCACTCTCCTGCAGTTCTTGAGTAACCACAAGAGAGCCAGGCCGGGTCCCTGCGGACACGGAGCCGTCCCGCGGCGCGGGGCGCGCGCCGGCCGGGGAGAAGTCGCTGGCGTCCTGTGCGGTCGGTGAACTACGTTGCGGGGATGACCGGGACGGCACTGCGCCACACACGGATCGGCAACCCGGCGCTCCTCTGAGCGCGGCACGGGCCGGTGTGTGCCCGTCGTCTCCCCGAGAATGCCGCGTCGCCGCGCGGGCTCCACCTCCGTCGTGTTGACCCAAGGCTCGACACATCCACCACGACAGGAGAGTTCATGCCCACCAAGACACTGCACATTCCCACCGCGGACGGCCGGGCCGACGCCTTCGCCGCATACCCCGACCACGGCAAGCGGCACCCGGGGGTGCTGATGTACGCGGATGGCTTCGGCATCCGGCCCACACTGTGCGAGATGGCCCGCGAACTGGCCGGACACGGGTACTACGTGCTCGTCCCCAACCTGCTCTACCGGCACGGCACGGCACCGGTGATCCAACTTCCCGCGCACATCGGGGAAGATGTGCGGCCCGCGGTCTTCGCCCAGCTGATGCCCATGATCGAGGCGCACACCACCGAACGGGTCCTGCGGGACGCCGACGCCTATCTCGATTTCCTCACGGGCCGGCCCGAGGTCGACGGCGGACCGGTCGCCGTGACCGGCTACTGCATCGGCGGCCTGCTGGCGGTGCGCACCGCCGCGGCTCACCCGGGGAAGGTGGCGGCCGCCGCCGGGTTCCACTCACCCGTCGTCGCCGACGGGCCCGACGGCCTGCACGGCCTGCTCTCCAGGATCACCGCCAAGGTCCATCTCGGCCACGCCGAGACCGACATGACGCCCGAGGCCCTCAGCGCGCTCGGCGAAGACCTGGCGGCCGCGGGGGTCGACCACACCTCAGAGATCTACCCCGGCACCGTCCACGGGTTCACCATGTCCGACACGGACGCCTTCGACCCCGCCGCGTCGCGGCTCCACTGGGACCGCTTGCTCACCCTCCTCGGCGCCACCCTGACCCGCGGCTGAAGCCGGGCCGGCGACGCGGCTCCGATCACGAAAGCCCGAAAAAGTTCGGATCCCGATGTCGAGAACGCGTGGCCGGCTCCGTCCCCGCAGTGAACGCGACCACAATGGGCCGCACCAGCACCGAGGAGACACACCATGGCCAAGTACCTGCTTCTCAAGCACTACCGAGGCGCCCCGGCTCCGGTCAACGACGTACCCATGGATCAGTGGACGCCGGACGAGATCTCGGCCCACATGCAGTACATGCGGGACTTCGCGGACCGGCTCGAGAAGACCGGCGAGTTCGTCGACGGTCAGGCGCTCGCCCCGGAGGGGACGTGGGTCCGGTACGACGGTGAGGGGCGCCCGCCGGTCACCGACGGCCCGTTCGCCGAGACCAAGGACCTCATCGCCGGCTGGATGGTGATCGACGTCGACAGCCACGAGCGCGCCGTCGAGCTGGCCGGGGAACTGTCGGCCGCGCCCGGGGCGGGCGGGAAACCGATCCACGAGTGGCTCGAGCTGCGCCCGTTCTACGGTGTGTCGCCCACCGTCACGGAATGACCTCGGTGATGGACGAGGCCCGGCTCAGGAGCCTCACGCCGAACGTGCTCGCCGTCCTCGTCCGCCGCGGAGCCGACTTCGCGGCGGCCGAGGACGCGGTACAGGAAGCGCTGGTGGAGGCGGTCCGCGTCTGGCCGATCACCCCGCCGCGCGATCCCAGGGGCTGGCTGATCACCGTGGCCTGGCGCAAGTTTCTCGACGAGACCCGGGCCGACACGGCCCGCCGCCGGCGAGAACACCTCGTCGACCACGAGCCGGGTCCCGGGCCCGCGACCTCGCGGGACGACACGCTCCAGCTGTACTTCCTGTGCGCCCACCCGTCGCTGACACCGTCGTCCGCGGTCGCGCTCACGCTGCGCGCGGTCGGCGGCCTGACCACCCGGCAGATCGCCCGGGCCTACCTGGTGCCCGAGGCGACCATGGCCCAGCGCATCAGCCGGGCCAAGCGCACCGTCTCCGGCGTACGGTTCGACCAGCCCGGTGACGTCGCCACCGTGCTGCGGGTCCTCTATCTCGTCTTCAACGAGGGCTACTCCGGCGACATCGACCTCGCCGCGGAGGCCATCCGGCTCACCCGGCAGCTCGCGGCGGCGATCGACCACCCCGAGGTGGCGGGGCTGCTCGCCCTCATGCTGCTCCACCACGCACGGCGCGCCACCCGGACCGCGCCCGACGGCAGTCTGGTGCCGCTCGCCGAACAGGACCGCGGCCGGTGGGACACCGCGTCGATCGCCGAGGGCGTCGCGATCCTCCAGGCGGCCCTGGCCCGCGACCGGCTGGGTGAGTTCCAGGCCCAGGCCGCCATCGCGGCACTCCACGCCGACGCGCCCACCGCCGAGGAGACCGACTGGGTGCAGATCGTCGAGTGGTACGACGAACTGCTGCGCCTCACCGACAGCCCGGTCGTCCGGCTCAACCGCGCGGTGGCCGTCGGTCAGGCCGACGGACCGCGCGCCGGCCTGGCCGCGCTCGCGGAGCTGGACGGCACGCTGCCCCGGCACACCGCGGTGGCGGCCTACCTCCACGAGCGCGACGGCGACCTGGCGACGGCGGCACGGTTGTACGCCGAGGCGGCCCGCAAGGCGTCCAGCCTCGCCGAGCGCGATCACCTGACACGCCAGGCCGCCCGGCTCAACGCCCGCGGGCGTGGCTGAACGGGACGGACCGCGCGCGGATGCGGCGGGGTGGACTCCCCGACGCACAACCGTCGTCGGCTCGGTGGCGGCGTGCGACGCGGCGGCGGGGCCAGGAACGCGGATGCATCACGGCCGTCGCGATGCCGGCCTCCGCCGCGGCGAGCGCTTCGCTCGCGGCGGGGCCTCCCAGGGGCGCGGAGCGCCCGCGGCCGTGGTCGACGCCGCGTCCGTTCCCGGGCGGCACCCGGCCGGTCGCGCCGGTAGTGTCACTGCGGAGCGGCACTTGCGCCCGACGGTACGGTCAGGTCGGTACCTCGGACGGGGAGTACACGTGAGTCCTGCCGCGATGCAGTCGCCAGATCTGCGGCTGAAGGCCGTTGCACGTCCACTGCCGCACGTTGGCGCCGGGCTCCCGCGAGCCCTCCGCCACGTCCAGGCACTGGGCGCCGGCGCGGGCGATCAGCCGGTAGTAGCCCCGGCCCACGCTCTCCAGCCTCCAGTCCTGTGCGGAGCTCCCGTTGCAGTACCACTGCCGGACGTTCGTACCCGGCGCCGTCGAGCCGTTCTCCACGTCCAGGCAGTGGCCGCTGTTGCGGCCGGTCAGGGTGAAGTGGCCCGCGTCACGGGCGCGCAGTCTCCAGTCCTGCGGACCCAGGCCGTTGCAGCTCCACTGCTGGACGTCGCCGCCGGCCGCCCGGGAGTCACCGGCGACGTCGAGACAGTGCCCGCTGTTGGCGTTCACCAGGCGGTAGAGCGCGCCGTCGACGATCCCGGCCGCGTCGCCGCTGCCGGTGAGGCCGCCAGTCGCGAAGTAGGCCCGGCACACCGTGCCGTCGAAGTCGGTGGCGATCTGCAGGACCCGGCGGCCGTCGGTCGACGGCAGCAGCGGGGAGCTGTAGTTCTCGCAGTAGTTCACCTCCGGGCTCGGCACGGTCACCGGTGACTCGATCTCGTACCACGGACCGCTGCCGTTCTCCGTGTTGACGAGGATCGTCCGGCCGCTTTCCGCCGCGGGAGTGCCGTCCCGGTTGAGGAGCCGCTGCCCGATCAGCAGCAACCGTCCGTCGGGAGCGCCGTCCGGTGACGGCGCCCAGGCGATGGTCGGCGCGGCGCGGAAGTACTTGCCGTCGACCGTCTCCGGGCGGAAGCCGAGCGATGCGGTATTCCCCCAGTCCCAGCCGTCGGCGGAGGTTCGCAAGTGCACCACGCACTGGTACTGGCCGCCGGGGTTGCAGATCTCGTAGCTCATGAAGTAGGTGCCGTTCGGCAGCTTCCGCACCACCGGCATGCCCGGGCGGTCGGCCGCCCAGCCACTCGCCACGGTGTCGTGGTGCCCCTCCCAGTGCACCCCGTCGTAGCTGCGGGCCGCGACGAGTTTCTGGCTGTGCCCGGGGTCCGTCTCGTCGGCGTAGTGGCAGACCAGCGCGCCGTCCTCGGCCACCGAGAACTCCGGTTCCCACAGGCCGCCCGTGCCGTTGGCCACGGCGCACGAGGACATGTGGAACCAGGTGCGTCCGACGTCGTTGCTGCGCCAGACCCGCAGCGCCATCCGCCGGTCCGCTTCGTCCTGGCCGGCGGACGAGGCCCAGAGCAGGGTGCCGGCCGGCATCGCGCCCACCTGTCGCGGCAGCTCGAACAACGTAGCGCAGCACAGGCCCTGACCTGCGGCGGACTCGGGATCGGACACCCTGCCGACCTCGCGGAAGGTCGCCCCGGAATCGGTGCTCTCGTGAATGGCGCCGACGCCGTTGTCGCCGTCGAAGGTGACGACACTGGCGAGGACGCGCCCGTTCGCCGCACCACTGTGTGCGAGCCGGACGGCACGTGGGTACAGCCCCGTACCCTCGCGCAACGGTGTGCCCGTGGCCGCGGTGGCGACGTCGTCGGCGGTGACCGGGGACGGCGCCGGTGCCTGCGGAGTGCTCGCGGCGGCCGGGACGGTGAGTCCCAGGGCCAACGGACCGGTCAGGGCCAGCAGCGCGAAGCGTGCGCACGCGCCGCGGACTCTCAGGAGGGTGTGTGACAGGACCAGGCGGAGGATCATCACGCTCTTCCCTTCTGCGGGAACGAATCCGCGCCAGGCTAGAGCGGTTGTACATCGATGTAAACGGTGTCGGCGGAGTCATTCGGGACGCGTACGCCACGTCGGTTTCGACCACGGCGGCGGCCGGCTTCCTGAAGAGTGCGCGCTCGTGCGCGATGAGTTCGGGTGTCTTCGGCCGTCTGCACCTTGTGAAGGACGGGGAGACGCCTTCTCCCACAGACTCAGGAGTCCTGGCATGACACCCAAGAACCCCAAGACCGAGCTCGACGCCCGCTACAGTTCCGCGCTCAACCCGCGCCCGGGTGCGGAGGCCGTCACCGCCACCGACTGGGCCGAGGCCCAGCGCCGACTGCGGGACGCCGAGCTCTTCTGGATCACCACGGTCCGGCCCGACGGACGGCTCCACGTCACGCCGCTGATCGCCGCCTGGCACGACGGCGCGCTGCACTTCAGCACCGGGCCGGGGGAGCAGAAGGCCAAGAACCTGGCCGGCGATCGCCACTGCGCACTCACCACGGGGAGCAACTCACTGTCCCAAGGTGTCGACATCGTGGTCGAGGGCACGGCGGAGCGGGTGACGGATCCGGCACGGCAGGACGAGGTCATCGCCGCGTTCGAGGCACAGTACGGGGATCACCTCCGCGCGCCGGAAGGAACCTTCTACGGCTTCGGCGACAGCATCCGCACAGGGAACGCCCTGCTGTTCGCGGTGACACCGGGCACGGCCTACGGCTTCGGGCACGACGGACAGGTGTTCAGCCACACCCGCTACACCTTCTAGCGGGTCGATCGGGTACGGCGCCGACAGCGTTCCCCCCGTGGCGCCGAGGCCGTCGGTGAGGGCGCCGAGGACCACAGGGCCGGCCCGGCGCCGGCGCGATGCACCACCTGATCGCCGCGGACACCGGAAAGGCCGCCTGATCGGCATCGGCATGGGCTACGGCCTCAGCTCGGTCACCACGTTCCTCCTGCTGCGCGCCGACCCGTACCACACGCCCCGGATCCTCACGTGGCTCTCCGGCACCGCCTACGGCCGCACGTTCTCCGACGTCGTACCGGTCGCGGCGGCCGTGGCGCCCGCCCTGCCGGTGCTGCTCGCCGTGCGAGGTCGGCTCGACCTGATCGCCGTCGACGAGGACACCCCGCGCATCGTCGGCGTCGGGGTGGAGCGCACACGCCTCGCCGCACCGGCGGTCGCCGCCGTGCGCGCGGCGCTCAGCGTCATCGCCGTCGGCGTCGTCTGTTTCGTGGGTCTCGTCGCCCCGCACCTCGGCGGTCAATGGTGGGCGCCCGGCACGGTCGCGCCATTCCGGTGGGCATGCTGCTGGGCGGGCTGCTGGTGTGCGTGGCGGACGCCCTCGGCCGCACGCTCATCGCCCCCGCTCAGGTGCCGGCGGGCCTCATCATCGCCCTGGGGCGGCGCCCCGTAATTCGTCCGGGTGCTGCGGCGGTCCCGCCGCTTCCGGGGCGCCGTGACCATCGGCTGCCCTCAGCGGGGCGGCGAGGACTCCTCCGGCCCGGCCGACGCGTAGCGACGTTCCCGGGTCAGCGTGCGACGCGGGGGATGCGCCTCTCCCAGGTGCGCCGGAAGACAACCTCCACGCCGTCGTGGCACACCACCTCGTTCGACGCGACGAAGTCCTCGGCGTCGCAGGTGATCTCCGACCGGGTCTCGACCCTTACGTCCCACGCACGCTCCGGCCGGCGCAGTCGCACGGTCCAGTCGGACCTGGCCCGTGCCGACAGGGGGTCGTCCTCCCTGATCGTGTAGGTCTCCAGGGCGTCCTCGGTGAACTCCAGGCCGTCCGGGTACACGCGGGTCCCTCCGTAGCGCGGATCCACCTCCAGGCGCCATTCGCCCTTGGCCACGTCGCGCACCACCCGCCGCTCCGGGCGTTCCTCCCCCGCGTTCGGCGGTGCGGTGACGCGCAGCGGCTCGGACTGCTCGGGGGGCTCGAAACGGATGCCGGCGTCCTCGGGGTGTTCCCCGCCGTCGCGCACCGGCAGCACGAGCGCGGAGCCGGCCGGTTCCAGGACGAAGCCGTCGTCGGAGCCCGCCTGCGGCCAGATCCACGGCCAGTAGGCGGAGGAGACGGCGAGACGGATGCGGTGCCCGGCGGGGAAGGTGTGCCCGATGCCGTTGAGTCGGAAGGTCACCGTCTCCGTGGCCCCGGGAGTCCAGGGCACGTTCCGGTCCCGGCCCTGACGGGCCGAGAGGTTGAGCGCGCCGCGGGTCACGAGGGTCGACGAGCCGTCCGGAGCCACGTCGCACAGCCGGGCGACGACCTGCCCGTACGGCACGTCCATCCGGAGGCGCAGGGTCACCTCGGGGCGGCCCAGGATCTCGACGGGCCCGTCGGCGACGGGGAACTCGAAGCACACCGAGCGGGCGTCCTCCTCCCGCTGGTCGGGCGGCAGGTCGGCATCGTTGCCGAAGGGGAAGAAGCGGCCGGCGTCGACGCCGGTGTGCTGGGGCGACCGTACGACGACCGGTTCACCGCCGAGGGCGTGGGGCGTCGGGGTGATGTACGGGGAGGGCCACGCGGGGTCGCCGACCCAGCGGCCCGGCAGTTCGGGGTAGACGGTGGCCGGGCGGTGCGAATCGCTGATCCAGGAGCGGAGCAGGGGTTCCTCCATGACGCCGGTGTCCCGGCCCTTGAGGTGGTGGTCCCACCAGCGCAGCGTCTCCTGCAGGAAGCCGATGGGCGGGCCCGGCGGCAGCCCGCGGTCCGGGTACTGGTGCGACCAGGGCCCGATCAGTCCGCGCACCCGGTCGTCCGGCAGGTGCTCCACGAGCCGGAGCACGGTGTCGCGGTACGGGTCGTGCCAGCCGCCGACGGCGAGGACGGCGGCGTCGATCGCGGAGTAGTCCTCGCAGACGCTGCCGTGCTTCCAGTAGTCGTCGCGGAGCTGGTGGGACAGCCAGGTGTGGATGAACGGGGCGACCGTCTCCAGCCGCCGCAGCCACATCTCCCGCCACTCGTCCCCGGCGTGCTCCGGGTCCGGCGGACGGCAGACGAAGGCGAGCATGGTGGCGGCCCAGGCGTGCATGTCCACCCCGAGCACCGAGCCGCCCATGTAGTGCACGTCGTTGTCGTACCGGTCGTCCGCGGAGCAGACGGTGACGACGGCCTTCAGCGGTTGGGCGGCGAGCGCGGCCACCTGGAGCGAGTTGAAGCCGCCCCAAGAGATGCCGAACATGCCGACGTTGCCGTTGCACCACGGCTGCGCGGCCAGCCACTCGACGACCGCGACGCCGTCGGCCAGTTCGGTGGCGTCGTACTCGTCGCCGGGCATGCCCTCACTGTTGCCGTGCCCGCGCACGTCGACTCGGACGGAGGCGTAGCCGTGGCCCGCGTACCAGGGGTGGCGCTGGCTGTCCCGGGGCGCGGTCCAGTCGCTGAGGCGGTACGGCAGGTACTCCAGCAGGGCGGGAACCGGCTCGTCGGTGACCGGCCGCCAGACGCGTGCGTAGAGGCGGGTGCCGTCCGGCAGGGGGATGCGGATGTCGTACTGGGTCGTCTCGTAGGGGAAGTCGGTGCGGATGCGCATGGGGAGGTACACCTTCCGGTGCGAGCCGGGTGGTCAGTGGTCGGGACGGGCGCGGTGGTCAGTGGTCGGGGCGGGCGTCCGGGGTCAGTGGACGGGGTGCATCGTGCGCCGGAGCCACGGTGCCAGGGCGACGACGGCCAGGCCGAGGACGACGGCGATCGCACCGTTGACGCCGAAGTACGCCGGGTGGGACACGTCGTCGTAGATCTTCACCACCTGGGCCTGGATGCCGTTGGCGAGGGCCAGGGAGAGGAACCACAGGGCCATGGTCTGGCTGGCGAACGATTTCGGCGCGAGCTTGCTGCTGGCCGAGAGTCCGGAGGTCTCCAGGAGAACGTCACCGAGGCCGAGCAGCAGGTAGGAGCCGACGATCCACCACGCGGCCATCCGGTAGTCGGTGCTCTGGTGGCCGACGGTGGGCACCACCATGAGCAGGAACGACAGTCCGCCGAGGATCACACCGAGCGCGATCTTGTTCGACGCGTGCGGCTGGCGGCGGCCCATCCGTACCCAGACGGCGGCGACCACGGGCGCCAGCGCCACCTCGAAGGCGCCGAGCGCGGAGGCGTACCAGCTGGAGGGGAAGTCGAACCCGACGACGCTGGTGTCCGCGTTCGTCGAGGCGAGCAGCATCATCGTCGAGTACGCCTGGAAGAGGATGAAGTTGAACACCACCGAGGCCAGGAAGAGCACGATGTAGGGACGCAGCCGCCCGCGTTCCTCCGCCGTGACCCGGGGGCTGGTGAACATGACCCGGAAGTAGACGACCGGCGCGAGGACCGAGACGAGCGTGAGGACGTCGACGAACCGTCCCATGGTGAGCCAGCCGACGCCCGCCAGGGTGCCGCACAGCGCGGCGAAGACAACGGCCCCGGCGACCGTCAGCCGCACGGCACGCCGCATGGCCGCGGGAGCCAGGGCGAACTCGGCGGCGTGCTTGCGGCCGGCGAGGTGTCGCCGCCCGGCGATGTACTGGATCAACCCCAGCGTCATGCCGAACGCGGCCGCCGAGAAGCCCCAGTGCCAGCCCTGGTGCTCACCGAGCCATCCGGTGATCAGCGGCCCGGCGAACGCGCCGATGTTGATGCCCATGTAGTACAGCGCGAAGCCCGCGTCACGGCGGTCGTCGTCGGTGCGGTACAGCTTGCCGACCATGGCGGCCACGTTGGGCTTGAGCAGTCCGGTGCCGGCGCTGATCAGGCCCAGGCCGACCCAGGTCATGGCGGCGGTCGGCACGGCCATGGAGTAGTGGCCGAGCGCGATGAGGACGCCGCCCCACAGGACCGCCCGGTAGGAGCCGAGGATGCGGTCGGCGAGCCAGCCGCCGCCCACGGACACGAGGTAGACGAGGGTGCCGTAGGCAGCCGACACGGACGCGGCGGTGCCGGCGTCCATCCCCAGGCCCTCGTTGGCCACCGTGTCGGCGAAATACAGGACCAGGATCGCCTGCATGCCCAGGAACGAGAACCGCTCCCAGACCTCCAGGGCGGACAGCGTGAGCAGGCCCTTGGGTTGTCCGAAGAAGGCGCGGTCGTCCTGAGACGGCGGCTGCTCGTCGGCGGCTGTCACGGGGTGGGCACGCTGCGTCATGGTTCCTGTCGTCGCTCGATGGGAGGGCTGGACTGCCGTGCGGCGGAGCCGGCTCGCCTGCGGAACGGAACACACGGCACCGTTCCGGGACGCTCTCGGTGACGTGGCGGGCAACCCCGGGTCGCCGGTCAGGAGATCAGGGATCATGCTCGCTTCGCAACTGCGTACGAGACCTGATGGGAGATTCGGCGGTGTGACCCTCACAGTCGCCGCACGCGCGGCACCCGGTCGGCAGAGCGCTCGGCGCGGCGTGTGGCGCCGGGATCGCGGCGGCCACCCGGGCGAGCGGGCCGGCGGGCGAGTGTCAGTGGCGGGTGTCAGGCTGAGAACACACAGGTTCTGCGAAGGGAATCGCCGTGATCACCACTGATTTCGCCTCCGGCTCGCCCTGTTGGCTGGACCTCGGGGTCCCCGACGTCCCGGCCGCCGCGGCCTTCTACCGCTCGGTGCTGGGCTGGGAGTACGAGCCCATGGGCGCGGGAGAGGGGCCGGAAGGCGGGATGTTCCGCAAGGACGGCAGGATCGTCGCCGGCCTCGGCACGCTCACCGAGGAGGGCGCTCGCCCGGCCTGGATGATCTACCACTCCGTGGCCGACGCCGATGCCACGACCCAGGCCGTGGAGCGCGCCGGCGGCACGGTGCGAGTGGCGCCGATGGACCTCGACGACTGGGGCCGGATGGCACAGTTCAGCGACCCGCTGGGCGGCCAGTTCGCCGTCTGGCAGCCGGGAGAGATCAAGGGTGTCGAGCTGGTGGACCAGTCGGGTTCGCTGTGCTGGACCGAGCTGTACACGAGCGACGCCGCGGCGGCCAAGGAGTTCTACGGCGGTGTGTTCGGCTGGCAGTTCGGTGACATGGAGATGCCGGGCGGCGGGGGCACGTACTCGCTCATCACCCCCGCCGGTCTCCCCGAGGAGCGCATGCACGGCGGCGTCATGCAGCTCAGGGAGCAGGACCTCGCCCTGGCGGGCGGCCGGCCGTACTGGCACCCGGTCTTCGCCGTCACCGACTGCGACGCCGCGGTAGCGGCGGTCACCAAAAGCGGCGGCAGTGTGCAGATGGGCCCGGAGGACGCGGAGGGCGTCGGCCGGCTGGCCGTCTGCCTCGATCCGGCGAACGCGGACTTCGTGGTGCTCCAGCCGAGCGAGAGCTGAACGGACCACTACCGAAGGTCGCCGCCGCCCGAACGCGGTGGCCGCCCCCGCCGAGGTGCCGAGTCCTCACGACGCCGAGGGTTTCGGTCCGCAGAACGCCGCCTCCAACGTGCCGCCGAGCGCCGTGTTCGCGTCGCCCCGATTCGACGTGTTCGCCATCGCTGCGAGGCTGCGGCTGCCGTCCCGTGTGGCGAACGCGTAGGTGTAGTAGCCCTGGACGGTGCCGGTGTGACCGTACACCTGGGCGCCGCAGGTCAGGTCGTAGCGTCGCAGGCCGAGCCCGTAGTGCCGGGTCTTCGTGGTGTCCGTGGGGAGGACGGTGGTCATGGCGTCCAGCACGCGGGGCGACAGCAGCCTGCCGCGCATCAGCGCGGTCATGAAGGTGTTGAGGTCGGCCGGGTCGGAGATGACCGCCCCGGCCGACTGCGCCCAGGACGCCGTCTGCTCCGTGGAGTCCACCAGCGCGCCCGCCTCGTCGGGGTGCAGGTACCCGCGCGCGTGCAGCCCCTCGATCCGGGTGTCGGGGTGCACGTACGAAGTGCTGCGCAGCCGCAGGGGTCCGACGATCCGGCGCTGGTACTCGCGGCCGACCGGATTGCCGGTGGCCCGCTCGACGAGCATCCCGGCCACCACGAAATTGGTGTTCGAGTACTTGTACGCCGCGCCCGGTTCGGTGGTGCGCGGCTCGCTGAGCGAGAGGTCCACGAGTTCCCGGTGGCCGAAGACCCGGTTGCGGACGGCTTCGAAGCCGGGCACGGTCGCGTGGAACATCTCGTCCGTGTAGTCGGCCAGCCCGCTGCGGTGGGTCAGCAGATGACGCACCGTGATCCGGTCGTCGGGCAGGAGCCCTGGCAGGTAGCGGTTGACCGGTGCGTCGAGCACGAGCCTGCCCTCGTCCACGAGCTGCAGCACGACCACGGCGGTGAAGGTCTTGCTGACACTGCCGACGCGGAAGCGCGCCCGGGTGTCCATGGCCGCGCCCGAGGCGCGGTCGCGGACCCCGGTCGTCCGGGCCCGGACCCCGTGCGGGCCGGTGAACCGGGCCATCGCACCCGGCGCCCCCTCGGCCACGGCGGCGCGCAGCGCAGCGGCCACCCCCGCCATGTCGGGGGCCGCAGCGGCGGCACGCGTCGAGGCGGGGGAGGCGGGGGCACCGTACGCGACGGGAGAGGAGGCCACGCCTCCGGCGAGGGCGGCGATCAGGGCGGCGCCCACGACCAGGCGGCGACGCGGTGATGACGGCACGTCATTCCTCGATTCATGAGCGATGCACGGCGGTGCCGGGTGCCGACGATCGGGCGGCTCCCGGTTCCGGCCAGTGTGCTCGGTGCCCGAGTCCGGACACGGCGGTTTCGGGCGGTGTCACGCCTCCGTGTCGCATCGGCCCGGGAGACCTACGAGGCCCGCGGTGGTACGGGCGCCGGAGGCTGTCCGCAAGACGGGACGGGTCAGTCCAGCCCGGGACCATGATTTTCCGCCCCCGCGCCGGTCATGACCGGTACCCGCACGTACTGCAGGAAGGACGGGTCGATGTCAGACCTCATGGTGGACTCGTCTCGCTCGACGGCTACGCGTCCGCCGACGGCTGGCCGCGCCTCTGGGGCATGGAGGTACCCGAGTACCTCGCCTGGCTCGACGAGGACTCCGCGAGCGACGGCACCCCCGGTGCCGGGCGGCCCGTCGAGGACGGTGGGAACGTACTCGAGTAATTGGAGCCGGCCGTCGAACGTGCGGCTCTCGACCAGGTCCAGGGCGACGTCGGACTAGGGTTCGACTACTCCGGGAGGTGCGCCTCGGGGTCGTCGGGGCGGTGGTCGGGCAGGGCCGAACGGGCGGACGCCTCGTGGTGCAGCCGCAGGAACTCCAGATGGCGCTCGTACTGGTCGAGGACGTCCGCGATGAGCTGCTCCCTGGTGTAGCCCATCACGTCGTAGCCCTGGTTGCCCTCGGACAGCCGGACCTCGAAACGCACATAGGTGTCGTGGGTGCTGACCGAACGGGTCGCGAACCCGGGGGTCGGCGTCTCGACGGGCCAGACCTGGTAGACGAAGACGTCGCTCGGCCCGATCGGCACCTGCAGTCCGACGTGCGACAGGCCGTTCTCCTCGCTCACTCCTTCCAGCAGCGCCGCCTCCGCGCCCTGCTCCCGCAGCTCCGCGGTGACGTCCCGGAAGGCGGGACGGCACACGTCGTCGACGAAGCGGACGGCCGCCCGCCTGCCGGGGAACGTCATGGCCCGCGCCAGCCGTCGTCGCCAGTTCCGTGTTCCCGGTGGGGGCTGATCGGTGCGCCCGGACAGGGACGCCGGGAGCGAGGTGGTCAGTGCCTCCTCCCGCATACGTTCGGTACGCAGGGCCAGGTAGAGCCCGATCATGATCAGGAACATGACGACGGAGAACGGCAGGCCCATGATGATGGTGGCGTCGGTCAGTGCCTGCACCCCGCCCACCAGGAGCATAGCGAGGGTGAGCAGGCCTGTCGTCAGGGCCCAGAAGATGCGCAGCCAGGGTGCCGCGTCCGTCACCGGGGTCGGCAGGTCGGAGCTGAGATTTCCCATGACGAGTGCGCCGGAGTCCGCGGAGGTGACGTACAGCAGCAGCCCGACGAACGTCGCGAGGCCCGCGCTGAACAACGCACCCGGGTACTGCTCCAGCAGCCCGTAGAAGCCCTGCTCGGGCAGGGCCATCGCGGTTCGGCCGAAATCGGTGTTCCCGTCCCGCACGACGAACAGCGCGCTGTTGCCGAAGACCGCCAGGAAGAGACCGGTGAACAGGAACGGAATGATCAGCGTCGCGGCCACGAACTGACGCAGAGTGCGGCCACGGGAGATCCGTGCCAGGAAGAGACCCACGAACGGGGCCCAGGCGATCCACCAGGCCCAGAAGAAGAGCGTCCACGCGTTCAGCCACTCGGTGGGCTGGTCGTAGGCGAACGTGTTCAGGGTCATCGCGGGGAAGCCGCTGACGTAGTCCCCGACGTTCTGCACCAGCGCGTTCAGCAGCCTGAAGGGTTCGCCCACGATCAGGATGTAGAGCATGAGCAGGACGGCGAGGAGGACGTTGAGCTGGGACATCCGTCGGATGCCCTTGTCGACGCCCGCCACGGCGGACACCGTTGCCATCACCACCGCCACCACGATCAGGCCGATCTGCGCGGGCAACCCCTCGGGTACGTCGAACAGGACCTTCAAGCCGTAGTTCAGCTGCACCACGCCGATGCCGAGCGACACGGAGATGCCGAACACGGTGCCGATGATGGCCGCCAGATCCACGGCGTCGCCGATCCTCCCGTGGATGCGGCGGCCGATGACCGGGTAGAGCGCGGAGCGGATCGCGAGGGGCAGCCGGTACCGGAAGGCGAAGTAGCCGAGCACCATGCCCATCAGGGCGTACATCGCCCAGCCGGTGATGCCGTAGTGGAACAGTGTCCACACCACCGCCTGACGCGCCGCCTCGATGGTCTCCGGGGAGCCCTGCGGCGGCGCGAGGTAGTGGCTGACCGGCCCGGCGACGGAGAAGAACATCAGGTCGATGCCGATGCCCGCGGCGAACAGCATCGCCGCCCACGCGAAGAGACCGTAGTCCGGCTTGTAGTGCTTCGGGCCCAGCTTGATCGTGCCGTACTTGGACACGCCGATGAAGACGACGAACACCAGGTACAGCGTCGCGGCGAGGAAGTAGTACCACCCGAACCAGGACGAGATCTTGTCGACGGCCACGCCGATGGCCGTCTCCGCCCCGGACGGTGTGACGATCGCCCATGTCGAGATGGCGAGGATCAACGCGGCCGAACCGAAGAAGACGACGCGCTTGAGCGTGCCCGCGCCCGCCGGACGGGCTTCCTCGGTCGCTTCCTCCGGTGCCCCTGCGGTGCCCTTGTCGACTCCGGTCACGACTGCGTCCGGGGCGCGGCGCGGCCGGTGAGCAGGTCGGCGGCGCGTTCGGCGACGAGCAGTACGGTCACCATGGGGTTGATGGTGGGCATGGACGGGAACACCGACGCGTCCACGATGCGCACGCCGTCCACGCCGCGCAGTCTCAGCTGCGGGTCACAGACGGCCGTCGGGTCGTCCGCCGCCCCCATCCGGCAGGTGCCCGCCGGGTGGTAGACGGTGTGCGCGGCACGGCGCCCGTACTCGGAGAGGTCGGCGTCGGAGGTCACTTCCGGACCGGGTGCCACCTCCCGTAGGAGCCAGCCTCGCAAGGGGTCGGTGGCGGCGACCTCACGGGCGATCCGCAGGCCGTCGACGATGGTGCGTTCGTCGTGCCCTTCCGGGTCGGTGAAGTACTGGAAGTCGAGCGCGGGGTGCTCGGCGGGGTTGCTGCTGCGCAGCCACATGCGTCCCACGGACCGGGCACGCGGGACGTTCGGCGTCATGCACACTCCGTGTTCCGGAACGGGATGGCCGAGGCGTTCGGTGTTCACGGTGAACGGCACCTGGTAGAAGTGGAACATCAGGTCGGGTCGCGGCCGGCCCGCCTCGCGTCGTAGGAACAGGCCGGCGTCGGAGTCCATCGCGGAGTTCGGTGGCAACGGGCCGGCCGTCTCCCAGACGATCACTGATTCGGGATGGTCCAGCAGGTTCTCGCCAACCCCGGGCAGGTCGGTCCGTACGTCGATGCCCAGGCCGCGCAACTGGTCGGCGGGGCCGATGCCGGAGAGCATCAGCAGCCGCGGAGTGTCGATGGCGCCCGCGCACAGGAGCAGTTCGCGTTCCGCGCGCACGGTGGCGGGCAGGCCGTCGGGGCCGCGGACGGCGACACGGGTCAGCCTCCCCGACGCGTCGGTGAGCAGCCGGTGGGCCCATGTCTCCAGACGGAGTGTGAGGTTGGGACGGTCCAGGACCGGATGCAGGTAGGCGACGGAGGCGGAGGAGCGCAGATTGCCTTCCGGCTCGTAGGCCAGCGAGAAGAAGCCGACTCCGTCGGCGAAGGGTTCGGCGTTGAAGTCGTCGACCACCGGGACGCCGAGGGCGCGCGCGGCGGCGGTGACGAAATCCTTCGCGATCGGGTTACGGTCCGCTTCGGCCACCGGCACGATGTTGGTGCGCAGCCGGTCGCGGTAGGGGAGGACGGTCCGCGGATCCCAGCCGGCGCAGCCCCGGGCCACCCAGTCGTCGAGGTCCTGGGGGAGAGGCATGAAGCTGATCAGCGTGTTGTGGGAGGAGCAGCCGCCGAGCACGCGGGCACGCGAGTGCAGGATGTGGGAGTTGCCGCGGGGCTGCTCGACGGTCGTGTAGCCGTAGTCGAACTCCGAGCCGAGCAGGTTGATCCAGTTGCGCAGACGCAGGATCCGGTCGTCACCGACGTCGCTGGGGCCGCCCTCGACGACGCAGACCCGGCAGTCCGGATCCTCGCTCAGGCGTGCGGCGAGTACGCATCCGGCGGTACCGCCGCCGACGATGACGTAGTCGTAGGCGGTCTCCGGACCGTGCGGGGTGGTGGGGGAGGCCATCGGATGCCTTTCGTCCAAGCTCGTGCTACGGCGCGTCCGTACCGCTGGGGGCGTGAGGAGGGAGCGGAGGTGCCCGGTTCAGCCCTTGAACCAGCCGGAGGGGGCGGGGGAGAGGTTCTGGTAGATGTGCTTCGCCTCCTGGTACTCCCTCAACCCCGAGGGTCCGAGTTCGCGCCCCACACCCGAGTGACCGAAACCGCCCCACTCCGCCTGCGGCACATAGGGGTGGAAGTCGTTGATCCACACGGTGCCGTGCCGCAGCCGCTGGGCGACCCGCTGGGCGCGGCCGGCGTCGGAGGTCCACACACCGCCGGCCAGTCCGTAGCGGGTGTCGTTGGCCAGTTCCACCGCCTCGTCCTCGGTGTGGAAGCGTTCGACGGTGACGACCGGGCCGAACACCTCTTCCTGGACGATGCGCATGGACCTGTCGCAGTCGGCGAACACGGTCGGCAGCAGGAAGAAGCCGCGGCTCAGCGCGGGATCGTCCGGACGGGTGCCCCCGGTGACGAGCCGGGCGCCCTCCTCCAGGGCGGTGGCGATGTGCCGCTCGACCTTGGCACGGTGCTCGGCGGAGCTGAGCGGACCGCTCTCCGTGCCCTCCTCCATGCCGTTGCCGAGCCGGATCGCCCGGGCCCGGCGGGCAAGGGCCTCGACGAACCGGTCGTGCAGGGCGTTCTGCACCAGCAGCCGGGAACCGGCCGAACATACCTGGCCGGCGTGCAGGAAGGCCGCGTCGAGCGCGTAGTCCACGGCGGCGGCGAAGTCCGCGTCCTCGAAGACGACGTTGGGGTTCTTGCCGCCCAGTTCCAGGGCCACCTTCTTCGGCCCCTCGGCAGCGGCGGCCATGATGGCGCGTCCGGTGGCGAGACCACCGGTGAACGACACCAGGTCGACCTCGGGGTGGCTGGTGAGGGCGGCGCCGACGGTCGCGCCGGCTCCGAGGACCAAGTTGACGACACCGCGTGGCGCCCCGGCCTCCTCGATGAGCCGGATCATGGCGATCGTGGTGAGCGGGGTGACCTCGCTCGGCTTGAGGACGATGGTGTTCCCGGCGGCAAGCGCGGGCGCCACTTTCCACGACGCCTGGAGCAGAGGGTAGTTCCAGGGGGCGATGAGCGCGCACACCCCGACCGGCTGGTGGACGACGCGGCTGAGGACGTCCGGGCCGACGTCCACGACGCGGCCACCGTCCTTGTCGGCCAGTTCGCCGTAGTAGCGGAAGGCGTTCGCCACGTCCTCCACGTCGAGACGCGCCTCGGTCAGCGTCTTGCCGGTGTCCAGCGTCTCGGAACGGGCGATCTCCTCCTTGTCGCGCAGCAGCAGGGAGTGGACGCGCAGCAGGAGGTCGGCCCGTCGGCGGGTGGGAGCGTCGGCCCACTCCTCCTCGTCGAAGGCGCGGCGAGCGGCACGTACCGCGCGGTCCGTGTCGGTGGCGTCCGCCTCGTCGACGGTGGCGACGACGGAGGCGTCGTACGGGTTGAGTACTTCCCGCCGGCCGCCGGCCGCCCCTTGAGTCCATGCGCCGTCGATGTACAGATCGCTCACCGTGGTACCTCCTCTGCGACGGGTCGGTCCCGGGCAAACCGGGACATTACCGCCTGTTGTCGCTCGAGGTGTGGATATCGGCGCCTGTAGGCGGACCCTGTTCGTGGTGACGGTCGCGTACGGGGGTGCGCGGAGTGAGTGCTCACTCCGTAGGCACCGCGGCGCCGCACTCGGCGATCAGCGGGATCGCGGTCTGGATGATCATTTCGCGGCGCCGCTCCGGCGACGCCGGGCACGCTCGCCGAGCGGCGGGGCGGGCGCCGGTAGCTGTGGCTGTCGCCCGGTCCCGGCACGCCGCCTCAGCGACTCCCGCCACGGCTGCGGTGGGTGGAAGGCATCGTCCGGACATCGACGCGGTCCGCAGGTACTCCTCCATCAGCAGTCCCGAGGGCAGTCGCAGCAGTGCCGGCAGCACCGCGCCGTGGGGCAGGGGCCAAGTCGTCACCGTAGTTGTCGTCGTCGTTGATCTCGAAGCCCGCGGCGCTCGCCGTGACCCCACGCTGCCGTGCCTGCTGGGTGACGTCGGCATCAACGTCCGGGGCGCCGGCCGCCGTTACCCGATGCCGCCGATGCGTCCGCACGGGATGGGGTCCGCACCCGAGGGGAGCGAGGCATGCTACATTCTCGATCCTGAATATGGTTTCCATTATCGACAGAAAGTGTAGGTAGGCCACGTGCCTCCGCCTTCGACCTCCATACCGTCGGCAAGTGCGGACACGGCCGGCCCGGCCGAGGTGCCGGCGGCCGTACCCGCGGCGGCCGTGAAGGGCCGGCTCGCCTCCCGCAAGGCCCTGCTGCTCGGCTGCGCGGCGTTGACCGCGGTCCTGTTCGGTTCCGTCGTCGTCGCCATCGGGTTGGGGCCCGCGGTCATCACTCCGGGCGAGACCGCCCGCCATCTGTGGGCGGCTCTCAGCGGCGGGCACATCGGCCCGGACGAGGTGACGACGTATCAGATCGTCTGGCAGATCCGCACGCCCCGAGTTCTGCTGGCGGCACTGGTGGGGGCGGGGCTCAGCGCGATCGGCGTGGCGGTC
Source organism: Streptomyces mutabilis (assembly GCF_014649815.1). Classification (GTDB taxonomy): domain Bacteria; phylum Actinomycetota; class Actinomycetes; order Streptomycetales; family Streptomycetaceae; genus Streptomyces; species Streptomyces mutabilis. The sequence goes on from NZ_BMTT01000005.1 coordinate 243,383, forward strand.
CAGGCGCTGGTGCGCAACGCGCTGGCCGACCCCTTCGTCCTCGGTGTCTCCTCGGGCGCCTCCGTGGGTGCCGTCGGCGTCACGGTCACCGGAGGGCTGGCCGCACTCGGCATCTACGCGGTCTCCGTCGGCGCCTTCATCGGCGCGCTCGTCGCCTCGCTCCTGGTGTACGCCGCCTCCGTCAGCCGGGGCACGCTCTCGCCACTGCGCCTCGTTCTCACGGGTGTGGCCATGTCGCTCGGCTTCCAGGCCGTGATGAGCCTGATCGTCTACTTCGCGCCGGACAGCGAGGCGACGAGCATGGTCCTGTACTGGACGATGGGCAGCTTCGGCGCCGCGACCTGGGGCGCGCTGCCGGTCGTGTCCGTGGTGGTGCTGGCCGGAATCGCGGTCCTTCACCGGTACGGGCGGGTCATGGACGTGCTGGCCCTCGGCGACGAGACCGCCGCGAGCCTGGGAGTCGGTCCCGACCGGTACCGGAAGGGACTGTTGCTTCTCGTCTCGCTCGTCACGGGCGTCATGGTCGCCGTCAGCGGCGCCATCGCGTTCGTCGGGCTCGTCATGCCGCATGTGGTGCGGATGCTCGTCGGCGCCACTCACGCGCGCGTGCTCGCCGTGGCCCCACTGGTAGGAGCGATCTTCATGGTGTGGGTCGATCTGGCGGCACGAACCGTGGTCGCCCCGCGCGAACTGCCGCTCGGGGTCGTCACCGCGCTCGTCGGGGTGCCCGTCTTCATCGCCCTGATGCGTCGCAAGGGCTACACGTTCGGGGGACGCTGACATGGACCTGAGACTCGACGAACTCTCCGTTGTGACCGACGGCAGAACCCTCGTGCGTGCGTTGTCCCTGGAAGTCGCGGAGGGACAGGTCGTGGGGCTGGTCGGCCCCAACGGAAGCGGCAAGTCCACCGCACTGCGATGCGTGTACCGGGCGCTGCGCCCCAGCTCCGGAACCGTCTGGCTGGGCGAGCAGGACCTGACCCGGCTTCCGCTGCGCCACAGCGCCCGGACCGTCGCGGCGATGACACAGGACGGCGGCGTCGACTTCGACTTCACGGTCGAGGAGGTCGTCGCCCTGGGACGCGCGCCGCATCTGCGCGGGAACCAGGCGCTCAGTGGCCGCGAGCGCGAGCTGTGCGAGCGAGCGATGGACCAGCTCGACATCGGGCACCTCGCGCAGCGGGGGGTTCTGACGCTGTCGGGCGGCGAGCGTCAGCGCGTGCTGCTGGCACGCGCACTCGTGCAGGAACCGAAGATCCTCGTCCTCGACGAGCCGACCAATCACCTCGACGTCCGCCACCAGGTCGACCTGCTCTCGCTCCTGCGCGGGTCGGGGCTCACCGTCCTCGTCGTCCTGCACGACCTCAATCTCGCCGCGGCGGCCTGTGACCGGCTCGGCGTGCTCTCCCAGGGCCGCCTGGTAGCTTCCGGCGCGCCCGCGGAGGTGCTCACGACACAGCTGGTCGGTGACGTCTTCGGGGTGCGGGCCAGCGTCGTTCCGCACCCACTGACCGGCGACCCCCAACTGCTGTATTCGCTCAACTCGACCTGCTGAAAGGCTGTGCCCCGAATGCGCACGAACAGATCCCGTGCTGCCGTCCGGCAGCGTGCCGCCGTAGGATCCGCCCTGGCGGCTGCGCTGGTGCTCGGCGGTTGCGGTGCCGAGATCGAGCCGGACGCCAAGGCGTCCGGCGAGGTCACCGTCAAGCGCTGCGGGGAGCCGGTGCGGTACACGGTTCCCGAGCGTGCTGTCGCCTATGAGGGCGGCAGCGCGGACAAGCTGTTCGCCCTCGGCCTGACCGAGCATGTGCACGGCTATGTGATGCCTCCAGCCAATCCGCCGGTGAGCGAGTCCCCCTGGGCGTCCGAATACGCGAAGGTGAAGAAGCTCAGTGACGACCTCCTCAACAAGGAGGTCGTGGTCGAGGCCGAGTCCGACTTCGTGGTGGCCGGATGGAACTCCGGCTTCAAGGACGAGCGGGGTATCACACCCGAGATTCTGGACAAGCTCGGCATCCAGAGCTTCATGCACACCGAGAGCTGCTTCAACTACCCCGAGTACCCCGAGAAGGTGGCCCCCTTCGAGGCTCTCTACACCGACCTCGAACGACTCGGCAAGATCTTCCGGGTCGAGAAGAAGGCCACGGAGGTGGTCGACGCGTTGCGGAAGCGAGTGAAGGAGGTGGAGGCCCAGGCCCCGGCGGGTGAGCCGGTGCCGGTGTTCCTCTACGACTCCGGCACCGACCAGCCGTTCACCGCGGGCAACCAGGTGCCGCCCAACGACATCATCGAGAAGGCGGGCGGCAGGAACGTCTTCGACGGCCTCGACGAGCGCTGGACCCAGGTCAGCTGGGAATCCGTCGCCGAGGCCGAGCCCGAGGTCGTCGTCATCCTCGACTACGGCGACCTGCCGGCCGAAAAGAAGATCGACTTCTTGAAGAAGTCCCCCCACACCAGGGCACTTCCCGCCGTGAAGAAAAACAACTTCTTCGTACTCGACTACAACGAGGGCATCAGCGGCCCCCGTAACATCGACGGCCTGGAGAAGTTCGCCGCGTACGTGCGCGAACTCCGGGGCTGAGCCGCCCGCGCACCCGCCGACGACAGGACACCAGCGTGGCGCCGGCCCGCCGCCCCTCGGACACCGAGGTACGTCCGCCGGCCGTGCTCTCGTCGTCGGTGCCGGCCGGTCCGTCCTGGGGGCGGCCTTATGTCGGGAGAGGCGGCACCGGTCACGTCTGACGGGCCGGACGTGGCCTGTTGCCGCGCCGCGGGCACGGTGACCTCCGGCCCCGGACGCGTCTCAGTCCGCGTCCGAGCTGCGTGCCGTGAGGATGCGGACGGTGCGTGACCCGGTGTGCCCGTCCCGCCCGTGCCAGCAGCGGTAGTTGTCGAGAACCAGGATGTCACCCGCGCCGAGCCGGAAGCGGGGGAGTGATGCCTCGGCAGCGTGCACGGCGTCGCCGAAGCGGGCGAGGTGGGCGCGGACCCGTTCCGTGTCCGGGTCGCGGTACATCGGTACGGCCCCGTCCGTGCGACGGACGATGCGCCGTCCGGCGCGAGTGAACTCCACGTGCCGCCCGACCCGGGGAGTGGCCGGGAGCCCTCGCAGGCCCACCCAGGCGCCGTACAGGTCGACGTCGGAGCCGGTGAGGAAGGCGCTCAGTTCGGGGTCGCCGGAGGCGAGGTCGTCCACGAAGGCGTAGGCGTCCAGTGCGAAGGAGTCGCCGGCGTGGGGAGCCGGGCGGACGCACTGGACGAGGACGTGGTCCTCGTCGGGGTGACGCCGACGACGGGGGACTCCTTTGATGTCGACGACGAGGTCGAAGCCGTCGGCGTGCAGGTGGACGGGACCGCCGTCGCGCGAGGTGCGCTCCCGGTGCGGGTACAGCTCGCGGAGGCGGTCGCCGATGACCTGGGCCGCGGCGACCACAAGGGCGTCGGACGTGTTCTCGTGGCCGGTGAGGATCACCGCCCCGTCGCGGGACAGTGATGCGCGTGCCTCATCGACCCTGTCGAGCGGGACACGCTGCGGCGTGATGCCCGCGTCGGCGGGACGCTCGTGCGGACCCTGGGAGTGAACGGGTGCGTGCATGGCTCCAGGCTGCTCCTCGATCAGTGGGAAGGGTCCTTCCCACGCCGGTCGGTGGTCGTCGTCGCGGGCGTGTGGGAGAAGGCGCGGGTGCTGGGAACGAGGGCCGCGGCGGCCGGTGCCGCGAAACAGACGACCGCGCAGCCCGCGAGGACCGCCGTGGCACCGAAGACGTCGATGGCGGGGGCGATGACGGCGAGTCCGACCGGGGCGAGGCCGTAGGAGAGCAGGAAGTCCAGGGAGGAGACCCGGGCCAGCTTGTCCGGGGCCACCTCGCGCTGGGCGGCGGTGAACCACGGCACGTTGAACAGCTCGATACCGATGCCCGCGACGGCGTAGGCGGCCATCACGACGACAGGGTGCACGGGGAACACGAGGCTGAGCGGCGCGAATCCGTATGCGGCGAGGCCGGCCAGGGCGGCCCGGCCCGGGGAGCGGGGGCGCCAGCGGGCGATGAGCACAGCACCGGCCAGCGCTCCGGCGGTGTAGGCGGTCATCGCGCCCGCGAGGACGACCTCGGTGCCGTACTCGTCCCTGCTGACCAGGGGGAGAGCGACGCCGGTCGCGGAGTAGCCGGTGGCTATGACGGCGGTCAGCGCGCCCAGGCCGGCGAGGAACCACGGGTGCCTTCGGGCCTCGCGGATGCCCTCGGCGAACTCGGTGAGGAACGAGGCCCTGCCCGTACCGGCCGAGGGCTCGGACGCGGCGTCGGCGGTGCCGGGCCGCGCGCCGCGTCCGGGGACGCACGCGGCGACGAGCCAGAGCAGCCCGACGCCCACCAGCAGCGCCCCGGTGTCCAGGAACACGGCGAGCAGCGCGGCCAACGAGGGTCCCACGAGCGTGGTGGCCCGCACGGCCAAGGTCATGGCGGCGTTGGCCTGCTGCCTGCGGTCGGCTTCCACCACCTCGGCGGTCAGAGCCTGGTAGGCGGGACGGCAGGCACCCTGTCCGGCGCCGGCCACCGCGGCGGCCGTGGCCATCAGCAGCACCGAGCGGTCCAGTCCGGCGGCGAGCACGGGGGACGCGGCACCGGCGGCGAGCCCCGCCCACAGGACGACGCCCCGGCGGGAGTGCCGGTCGGCCAGCACCCCGGCCAAGGGAACCGCGGCGAGGAATCCCGCGGTTCGGGCGGCGAGCAGCAGTCCGAGGTCGGTGGCGGTGAGTGTCCGGTCGAGGACCGCGAGACCGAGCACGAACGGCAGGGCCCAGGTGGCCAGGCCCGACGCCGTGGCGCCCGTCCAGAGGCGGAGGAAGGCGAGGTCGAGCAGGACGGTGCGCCGCCGCCCGGGTCGGGCCTCCACGGCGTCGGGAAGGGCGGATGGGGTGGGCACGATGGTGCGCTCCTGTCGTGTGCGGGGTCGGCGGGCCGGACGCGATGCGGCCACAACGGCCCTGACCAGTTCGGGGGATGGGTTATGCCGCCGACCGTCGGCACGGGGCGGGCGAGCGGGGTGGCGGTGTGTCGGCAACAGACTACCGCAATGACAATCATTTCCATTAGTGTGCTGTCGGCCCGCCGGTTCCTCGGCGTGAGCCGTCCCTGTGCTGTCCACCGGAGGGTCCATGCGCTGCCCCGCACGTCCCGGGAGCATGTCCACCGGTCCTCGCGCTGACGCCCGCTCGCTCCTCGTCGGCCGTGGAGCCCGCCGACGACTCCCGCCGGGCGACGGCCGGACGTGCGACGACCGTGACGGGCCGCCGCCGACTCGTCCGGGCGGGCGGCAGGCGGACGGCCACCCGTCATCGGCCCGGCCGGACCTGGCCACCTAGCACACCCGACGACTCGTCATCGACCAGGAAGGACCCACGAATGGACCGGAACACGACCGGCCCCGCTCTTCTCGAGCAGTTGCCCCCACCGCTGCCCGCGGACCGGATCATCGCCCTGAACCAGCCGAAGGGCGACCTGCACACCACCCGCTCCTACGAATGGAACGGATGGACCTTCGACGTTCCGCCAGGCGTCTTCATACCCGGCTGGACCAGCCGCCTGATCCACGAACGGCTGCTCGACGGCCGCATCGAGACCCGCGGCCGCCGTTACGCCGCCATGGGCGTCGGCCTCGGCGTCGAGGCCGTGACAGCGGGCACCCGGGGTGCCCGGGAGATCCACGCGATCGACGTCCACCCGGAGAGCGTGGCCGCGACCACCCGCCACTACCGGTGCCTCGTCGGCGAGCGCCCGGACACCGCGTTCCTCCCCGTCGTGAGCGATGTCTTCGAGGCCCTCCCGGACGAAGTCCGGCTGGACGTCATCACCTTCAACCCGCCCGCCGTCAGCCAGACCGTCAGCGACGACCCCGACGTCGTACGCAACGTCTGCGTGGGCGCACCGCTGATCGCGACGTTCTTCGCCCAGATCGCGGAGAAGGACCTTCTCGCACCCGGCGGCGAGATCCACCTCATCGCCTCCAACACCGCAGACCTGCGCGCCCTCGTGCAACACGCCGTGGACCACGGGTTCCGTCCCCGGATCGACCACCTCCACGACTGGCGGGACGGCGTGCTGACCTTCCTGTTCCGCATCACCCATGACGCGCCCCGTTCCGGAGGACGACGATGAAGAACACCGACGAACTCCTCGCCGGCGTACTGAACGGCGAACACGGGCCCCTTCCCTCCGAACTCGTGGCCACCAGCGTCTTCTGGGTGCACCACGGAACCCGACTGGCCGGTGGCAACACCACCTACCTCAACCAGTACGTCCTCGTCCGCCTGGGCGGCTCGTTCGGCGGCTGCGCCTTCGAGGCGGGCGAGGTCGACCCGTCCCTGTGCCGCGACGCCTCCGGCGCCCCCCTCGACACCCTGCTGCGCGACGCGCCCCGCCCGCTGCGGACCGCCGCACTGGACGCCTACCTGAGCGCGGTCCGACCGCACCGGGAGGCGGACGAGGCGGAACCGGTCACCCTGCCCGCGGGGGCACCCGAGACCCGTGCGCAAGCCCGGGACGCGGCCATCGCCGGGCTCCTGGACATCGAGGCCGGTGCGCGGGTCGGTCTGATCGGCGTGGTGAACCCGCTCGTCGCGGCCATCCGCGAGCGCGGCGGTGCGCCCCTGCTCTGCGACTTCAACCTCCGCACCACCCAGTGGGGCGACCCGGTCACCGACGACATGCACCAACTCCTCGACACCGCCGACGCCGTGGTCGCCACCGGCATGACCCTAGGCAACGGCAGCTTCGACACCGTCCTGGCCCGTTGCCGCGAGCGCGGCGTGCCCCTGGTGGTCTACGCCCAGACGGGCAGCGCCGTGGCACGCGCGTTCCTCGGGGCGGGCGTGACGGCCCTGTCCGCGGAACCCTTCCCCTTCTCCCAGTTCAGCGCCGAACCCACGACCCTGTACCGCTACCGTGCGGCGGCCGGCGCATGACGTCAGCCACCCGCCGACCGATGCCGCCGGCCGCCGCGGCCCGTGGGACGGCGGGCACCGGACACGCCGCCTGCCATCACGGCGAGATCCTCCAAGGCGTCTTCCTCGACGAACGGCGCCGCCCCTGCCACGGTCTGGTCACCCTGCCGATGACCGGCCGGGGCAGCACGGCCGGCTTCACGCACCGGCCCGGCAGTCCAGCCGACGAGGTGACGGTGACGCCCGACGGCCGGTCGAAGGCCCGGACGGCAGCCGTCCTCGCGATGCGGGAGTGCTCGGCGCGCCTCGGTGAGGAACCGTGCGGCGGGGAGCTGACGCTCACCGGTGACCTCCCCGTCGGACTCGGTATGGGCTCCTCCACCAGCGACGTCATCGCGACGGTGCGCGCGGTCGCCGACTCGCGGGGTCTGCTCCTGCCACCGGAGACCATCGCCCGGCTCGCGGTGCGCGCCGAGGGCGCCAGCGACCCGCTGATGCACGGCTCCCGTCCGCTGCTCTTCGCACAACGGGAGGGCCGCGTCCTCGAAACCCTGGGCTCCGCACTGCCGCCCGCGGTGGTGGTCGGATGTGCGCTCGGCGGAAGCGAACCGGTCGACACCCTCGCCCTGCCGGTCCTCGTCCAGGACGGCGACCTCACCGCGTACGAGCACCTGCGCCGGATGCTGCGCCGGGCGGTGACCGATGCCGACACGGCCCTGCTGGGCAGGGTGAGCACGGCCAGCGCCCGCCTGCGTCAACGCGTCCTGCGGCACCAGGAGTTCCCGGCACTCACCGGCATTGCCGACAGCGTGGGCGCCGTCGGGGTGCAGATCGCCCACAGCGGCAACGTCGCCGGCATCCTCTTCGACCCCCGCGTTCCCGGCCTGAGGCGCCGGCTGCGCCGTTGCGCCCGCGCCTTGGAGCGCGAAGGCATCGCGTCGACCCGGACCTTCACCACGTTCGCGACCCCCACCAGCGAGGAGCTCCCCCGTGGACGAACACATCTCGGAAGCAATCGGCCGTCCGGACCTGATATGCCTCGACGGCTCACTCGCCTGCCTGCGGTTTGAGACGATGAAGGTCGTCTCCGCCCTGGCCGCCGTACGCCACCTGCTCGACACCGGAACCGTCCGGCGCGGCGACACCCTCATCGACAGCTCCAGCGGCATCTACGCCTACGCCCTCGCCCTGGCCTGCCACCGCTACGGCATGCACTGCCACATCGTCGGCTCCACCACAGTCGACCACACCCTGCGCACCCAACTCGACGTCCTCGGCGCGCACCTGGAGCAGATGCAGCCCAGCACGGACCTCAAGCTGGACCAGAGCCGCCGTGTCGCCCGCGTCAGGGAGATCCTGCGCGAACACCCCGACTACCACTGGATGCGCCAGTACCACGACGACGTCCACTACCTCGGCTACGAGGCCGTGGCCGAACGGATCCAGGAGGAGACCGGCGCCGGGTCCCTGACCCTCGTCGGCGGAGTGGGATCAGGCGCCTCCACCGGCGCCCTCGCCCACTACCTGCGCAAACGTTCCGTCGATGTGCGACTCGTCGGCGTCCAGCCGTTCGGCAGCGTCACCTTCGGCAGCGACCACGTCGCCGACCCGGAGATCATCATCGCCGGCATCGGCAGTTCCATCCCATTCGGTAACGTGCGCCACGACCTCTACGACACCGTCCACTGGATCGCCTTCGACGCCGCCCTCGCCGGGAGCGTCGACCTGCTGCGCCGGCACGCCGTCTTCGCCGGCTTGTCCAGCGGCGCCGCCTACCTCGCCGCCCGCTGGGAACGCGATGAGGAGCCCGAGCGGACGGCGCTGTTCATCGCCGCCGACACCGGCCACCGCTACGTCGACACCGTCTTCGTCCGGCACGCGGAGGCGGCGCGGGTGGAGGACCTGGCACCCCGTCAGGTGTCCGGCACGGACGCACTCGCTCTGCCGTGGTCGCGCCTGAACTGGAACGGCTCGCCCGCTCCCGGGGCAGCGGTCCTCCGGTAGCCGGTCACGGAAGGCGGCGCCGCGCCGCGGACGCGCGCTGGAGGAGACCGGGCATCTGTGGACGGAGTACGCCCACGACGGCGGAACGGGCGGCGTGCCCCGGGAGTCGTCGCCGCGGCGGAGCCCGTCCCATGGCACATCCGCCGTCGACAACCGGGGCGCGGCCCGCACCGGCGCCCGCGTCAGGCGGGCCGCGTTCGCCCTGCCCACCGGGGACGACACACACCTCGACGACACCTTCGAGAGTGCCGACGTGCGGGGCAGGTGGCTCCTGGTGCTCGCCCGCTGCGGCTTCTCCGCCCCGCCCGCCCGTGTACTCGATGCGTTGCCGGCCGAGTTCCGGGCCGCAGGCGACGGCCGGGGCGAGGCCGCAGCCCTCAGCACCCGTGCCACGTCGGCCGTCTACGAGGGCGACTTCGCGGCCCTGCGGAGGAACGCGGAGAGCAGCGCGGACCTCTTCGCCGCTGCGCCGCGGCCTGGGTCGCCGTACGTACCGAGCGCACCGTCTGGGCCGCCCGCCGCGCCTGAACCGGCTCAGAGGCCGCGCCTGCCGCGACCGAGCGAGCACCGGCCTGAGCCGGTACCAGCGGGCGAACCGGAGGCGGGGCCGCCCGCGCCGTAGGGCAGGCCGTCACCCCGTTAGGGTTGCCATCATGAACCGATGGGAGCAGCTGACCGGTGGCAGGTCGGGTGAGGAGTACGCCGCCCGGTTCGCCGAGCTCGCCGAGCGCGGACAGGACGTCCACGGCGAGGCACGATTGTGCGCCACGCTGGTGCCTCCCGGGGCACGGGTGCTGGACGCCGGCTGCGGCACCGGGCGGGTCCTGATCCAACTCGCCCAGATCGGTTACGACGGGGTGGGCGTGGACCAGGACGCTTCCATGCTGGCCGTGGCACGTCGCGACGCGCCACGGCTGACCTGGCTGCAGGCCGACCTCGCCGACTTCGACCCAGCCGCCGCGGGCGTCGGCTCCGGCTTCGACCTCGTCGTCGCGGCAGGCAACGTCTTCCCGCTCCTCGCGCCGGGCACGGAGGCTGCCGTCGCTGCCGGGCTGGCCCAGGCACTGCGCCCAGGCGGCCTGCTCGTCGCCGGCTTCGGCCTGGACCGCGAGCATCTCCCCGTGCCTCCGAGCCTCACGCTGGCGGATTACGACGCCCACTGCACCGCTGCCGGCCTCACTCTCACCGACCGCTTCGCCACCTGGGACGCCGACCCCTACGACGGCGGCGGTTACGCGGTCAGCGTCCATCAGCGCTGACGCCGGGAGGGGGCGCCAGGAGGCCCCGGGCTGCCGCACGAAGCACCACCAGGGCGCGCGCTCGGCCCACGCTGTTCACCTCGGCGTTTCGACGAGCCCACCGGCGCGGGCGCCCATGTCGCCGTGGAGTCCCTCGAGGGGCATGGCGCGACCGGGCGGACACCTTCGACTTCTCGAACTGCGCGACGATGCCGGGTGGGAGCCGGGCAAGGCGCGTTCTACTGGGTTGAAGCTCCGCGCGCCGTGCGGAACCGTCGACGTAGGGGTTGTCGGATCGGTCCCGGCCGGGGCGCGCAATGAACGTCGCTGATCGGACGTTATCCGAGTGATCCTCGGGTACTCGCCTTGGCATGCCGAGGCCGCGACCTGGTCTCGGCGACGGCTGCGACGAACCCAGCAGAGAGGAAGCCTGTCGGATGAGCACGGTCAAGGAAGCGGTGGAAGTCGGCGTTCCTGTGCACACCGCCTACAACCAGTGGACCCAGTTCGAGGAGTTCCCGCACTTCATGGAGGGGGTGGAGGAAGTCAGGCAGCTCGATGAGCGCCGCAACCACTGGACCACCACGGTCAGCGGGGTGAAGCGCGAGTTCGAGACCGAGATCGTCGACCAGCTCCCCGACGAGCGGATCACGTGGCGCACCACCACGGGTGACAGCAGGCAGAAGGGCACGGTCCACTTCCAGCGGCTGGACGACACGCACACTCGAGTCGAGCTCGTCATGGACGTCGAGCCCACGGGCATCGCGGAGAAGACCGGTGACATGCTGGGAGTGATCGACCGGCGGGTGAAGGGCGACATGCAGCGCTTCAAGGAGTACATCGAGGCTCGTGACGGCGAGACCGGAGCCTGGCGAGGGCACATCAGGCCGGGTGACTGATCCCCGTCGGCCGAGTACTGATCGCCGTCGACGTCGCGGCTCTCTCCTAACTCACCGGCATCGGCGCCGTCTGCCACGTGCGGAAGGCGCTCGAAAACGCCTGACCAGCAAGCGAGTTGGAGGGAAGCAAGGGCCGGCTTCCCTCGGGGGGAAGCCCGGCCGACCCGGTCGTCTCGAACCGGGAGGAAGATCAGTCGAGGCAGAACTCGTTGCCCTCGACATCCTGCATCACCAGGCACGACTCGTTCTCCTCGTCGGCGGTCAGCAGCCGCACGCGCACCCCGCCGAGCGCGACCAGTCGCGCGCATTCGGCCTCGAGTGCGGCCACGCGCTCCTCACCCACGAGTCCGGTACCGGCCCGCACATCGAGATGCAACCGGTTCTTGACGACCTTCCCCTCGGGGACGCGCTGGAAGTACAGTCGCGGGCCCGCCCCCGAGGGGTCACTGGCCACGAACCACGTATCCCGCTTCTCCGGCGGCAGCGTGCGATTGAAATCGTCCCACGTGGCGAACCCCTCCGGGGGCGGCGGCGCGACGTACCCCAGTACCTCGCACCAGAAGCGACCGACCCGCTCGGGTGACGCGCAGTCGAAGGTGACTTGGACCTGCTTGACCGATGACATCGGGCCACCATAGCAACGGAATTCCGAGGTGGGCGCACTGCCCGATGGCGACCTCAGACCGGCTTGCGCCACACCGAGATGTGCTTCGCGGACTCCTGCTCGAACGGTGCCCCGTCCCAGTCCGCGACCCGACGTTCCAGTTCGAGCCCGGCGATGCGAGCCATCAGGTCGAGCTCCGCCGGCCAGGCGTACCGGTGCCGCGAGTTGCCACGGCGATAGCGGCCGTCGTCGCCGTCGCGGGTGAAGTGGTGTGAGACGAGGATCTGTTCGACGAGGTCGAAGGTGTCGAAGCCGAGGTGGCGCTCGGAGACGTCGAACGGCACCGCGACCTGCCCGGGAGGCAGGAACCGCAGTGGCGGCACGCCCAGTTCGATGACGAAGCGGCCGCCGGGCCGCAGATGGCGCGCGGCGTTGCGGAAGCACTCGACCTGTTCGTCCTGCGTGAGCAGGTTGGTGATGGTGTTGTAGACGAGATAGACCAGGGTGAAGTCACCGGTGACGGTCGTGGTGGCCATGTCTCCCATCGCCACCGGAAGTGTGTCCTCGTCGACCTTGCGCCGCAGGACGGCGGCCATGTGCTCGGACAGTTCGATGCCCACGACCGGGACGCCGCGCTCCCGGAGCGGAACGCCCACTCGTCCCGTCCCGATCGCGAACTCCAAGGCCCGGCCGTCTCCGGCGAGTTCGGCGAGGAAGTCGAGAGTCGGCCCGAGGGCGGCGGCCGAGGACATCTCGGTCTCCTCGGTGTCGTAGCGGTCGGCGGTCTCACGGGTCCACAGTTCGCTGCTCGTCACGGGCGGCCACTCTGCCGGGTACGGCGGGGCGTTGTCGACGCCATTTTTTCCTCCCGCCGGGCGCCGGCGGAGCGTCTGCGTCCGCTACTGCGGGACACAGCCGTCGGTTCACCGCACTTGGGCGGCTCCGATTCACCACGCGTCGATGACCGGCGCGTCGGGTTCGTGCCGCCGCCAGGCCTCGCCGAGACGCGCCAGCCGGTCCACGGCGGCGATTCCGTGCAGCGATGTAACCCTGCCGTCGCTGACCTCGAACGCCACGGCGCCCACGACCCGGTCCTCGACCACGGCGAGGACGGCCGGGGAACCGTTGACCAGCGCGATGTGGAACGCGGGTGAGCCGCCGGCCAGCCGACGCTTCGCCGCCGTGGGCTTGAAACCGGCCCGGACGAAGGAGGCGACGCGCTCGCGCGTCGTGTACCGCAGCAGCCGCCTGGCCAGTCCGGCGCCGTCCGAGACCGCCGTCACGTCGTCGGTGAGCAGTGCCACCAGCCGCTCGGTGCGCCCCGACGCGGCGGCAGCCAGGAACTCCTCCACCACGCGGCGCGCGGCCGCGGGGTCGGTCTCGCCGCCGCGGCGGCGCTCGGCGGTGACCCGGACCCGAGCCCGGTGGACATGCTGCTGGCTCGCGGACTCGGTGATGTCGAGGATCCCGGCGATCTCGGCGTGGCTGTAGGAGAACGCCTCACGCAGGACGTACACGGCCCGCTCGACCGGCGAGAGCCGCTCCATCAAGGTCAGCACGGCCAAGGACACCGATTCGCGCTGCTCGAAGGTGTCGGCGGGGTCGAGCATCGGGTCGCCCTCGAGGAGCGGCTCGGGCAACCAGGCGCCGGCGGCTCGCTCGTGCCGCGCCTGGGCCGAGCGGAGCCGGTCGAGGCACAGGTTGGTGAGGACCTTGGTCAGCCATGCTTCCGGAACCTCCACCCGTTCGCGGTCCGCGGCCTGCCAGCGCAGGAACGTGTCCTGCACGGTGTCCTCGGCGTCGGCGGCCGAGCCGAGCAGACGGTACGCGAGCGAGGCCAGCCTGCCCCGGCTGGCCTCGAACCGATCGATGGCTGCGCTGTCCACGTGGGGCAGCCTAGGCGGCGGCGACCCTCGTACCGGACCGGTCGTCCGTGGCGGCCAGGCGGCGCCGGCGCTTCGGCATGCCGAAAGTGGGGTGGGCGATGCCCAACGCGGCCCCCTTGAGCACGCCCGCCTTGAGCCGCGCGGCGGTCCGGCCGCCCAGGTACCAGGACTTCGACCGGACGTCCCCGTCCACCATCTGGAAGATCGCGTCCCGCCGCCCGAGGCTGATGTGGTTGCCGTAGTACTTGAGCCCGGTGGTCGGAATGCCGCCGCCCGTCAGGCGGGTGATGATCGCGGCGGTCGCCTGCATGTTGGTGAAGCCGGCCGAGGCGCAGGACATCGGCAGTGGCCGTCCGTTGTCGCCGATCGCGTAGGCGCAGTCACCGGCGGCGTAGACGTCCGGGTGGGAGACCGAGCGCATGGTGCGGTCGACGACGATCTGGCCGGTCTCGGCGACCTCCAGGCCGCCGGCGGCGGCGAGCGGATGCACGGCGAACCCGGCCGACCACACGGTGACGTCGGCCGGGACGGTCGTCCCGGCGGCGGTGAGCACGCGCGTCGGCTCCACGGCGGTGACGCAGGTGTGTTCGTGGACGGTGACGCCGAGCCGGTCGAAGGCCTGGCGCAGGTGGCGGCGGGCCTTCGGGGAGAGCCAGGCGCCCAGCTCGCCGCGGGCGGCGAGCGCGACCGAGAGGTCGGGCCGGGACTCGGCGAACTCGGTGGCGGTCTCGATACCGGTCAGTCCCTCGCCGACGACCAGCACGGTGCCGCCCCCGCCCAGGCCGACCAGGCGCTCGCGCAGCCGCAACGCCGAGGGCCGGCCGGCCACGTCGTAGGCGTACTCGGCCACGCCGGGGACGTCGTGGTGGGCCACGGAGCTGCCCAGTGCGTAGAGCAGCGTGTCGTACCCGAGCTCGCCGTCACCCTCCTCGCCGGTCACGGCGACGGAACGACGCCCGGGGTCGATGCCGGTGACGCGGGCGAGGCGCAGGTGTACCCCGGTGCCCGCGAACACCTCGGTGAGCTCGGGGAACGCGATGTCCTGGCCGACGGCGAGCTGGTGGAGGCGCATCCGCTCGACGAAGTCGGGCACGGCGTTGACGACGGTGATCTCGGTGTCGGCGGGGGAGAGCCTGCGGGCCAGGTTGCCGGCGGCGAAGGCTCCGGCGTATCCGGCGCCGAGGACGACTATGCGGTGCTTCATGACAGCGCTCCTGTCTCATTCGCGTGCCCCCTGAACGAGACGGCGCCCCGATTGCTGACAGGAGTCCAGTATGACGTGGGTCACTGTTTTCCAGTGTCAGTCTCTCCCTGAAGTGGAGATCGATAGTTGAAACGTTCAATGCGCGGGCGGTGCTGTCGAGTGGGCTTGCGGTCGTGAGCGCACGGGTTCCGGGTGCGCGGCCGGAGCGGGGCCTTGGCCTCGCGCGGCAGAGGCGTATCCACTTGTCCGCCGTCCGCCGTCCGCGACTCCGGTGCGACCCTGCGGTGGGACGCGAAAGCCCGCGTGCCCGGTGAAGGCTGGACACCTCCACCGGTCACGCGGGCCTTCACCGTGGGTGCCGTCAGATGCCGCAGGTGGGAGCCGACCAGTACGGTGACGGGTCGAAGGCGACGTGCGTGTGGTCGTTGTGGCCGGGGTAGCCCGGGCCGAGGATCTCCGAGAAGCCGTGCGTCCTGGACTGCTGGGCGAGCCGGCACAGGGACGGTGAGCCGACGAGGTCCGCCGCGTCGCCGTAGAGGTGCCGACTGGTGGCGGAGCCGCCGACCGCGTTGTTGCAGGCGCGGGAGCGGAAGCCGCTGGAGATGGTGATCGGGACGTCGCCGAGGGCGTGGCGCATCGCCTCCAGCTTCCACATGGTCTTGAGGGCGTTCGCCTTGGCGGTGGCCGCGGAGACCGCGCCGCCGGACCAGTCCGAGTTGCACTTGTTGAGTTCGGCGTAGCTGAAGTGGACGGGCGTGCAGTCCGCGTCCTGGAGTGCGTAGATCTTGCTGAAGGTCGCGGGGCCGGCGACGCCGTCCGCGCTCAGTCCGTACGCGGCCTGGAACTTCTTGACGGCTGCGGCGGTCCGCGCGCCGTACTGGCCGTCGTAGGAGAGCCGTTCGCCGGAGGTCACCCAGCCGGCGACCCGGATCTGGAGCTGGGTGACGTCGCTGCCGGAAGCTCCTTGGGAGAGGGTGCGGTTCCAGGTGTAGCAGGAGTCGGCGTGCGCTGTGCCGGCGGTGGAGCCGACCCCGACCGCCGCACCAGCCATGAGCATGACAAAAGAGAGGAGCAGACGTGACGCGCGTCTGAACATCCCGGCCTCCCGACCGTTGAGTCGACAACAACCGGAGTCCAGCGTGCGGCAACGAGCTACGCGCGTCAATGGCGCTTCGGTGAAGTCGAGTCGACGTTCGGGG
Source organism: Streptomyces mutabilis (assembly GCF_014649815.1). Taxonomy (GTDB): domain Bacteria; phylum Actinomycetota; class Actinomycetes; order Streptomycetales; family Streptomycetaceae; genus Streptomyces; species Streptomyces mutabilis. The sequence goes on from NZ_BMTT01000005.1 coordinate 259,357, forward strand.
GCCCTGTGGGGTCGGCCTGCGCGACCGAAGGCTGCGCAGGCCGCGCGGGAACTGGCCGCTGTCGAAGGTCCTGGGGGCCGACGCGCTCAGGCACAGGTCGCGTCAGGTCGACGTGCCACCCAGTCAGCGCACCAGCAGGTCGACCACACCCGTCAGGTCCTCCTCGCCGCTGCCCTCCGACAGGCGTCGGCGCATCAACTCGAAGTAGGGATCGAGCAGTTCCGAGCTGACGCCCTGCTGTTCGGCGGTGTTCAGGAAGGTCGGTGTGCCGGCCACCTGCATGGCGAGATTGGACACGACACCCTTGGTGTAGTCACCGCTCCGCAGTTGGTCGGCGGTCTGGTGAACCCCCGGGGCCATCGCGACCAGCCAGTCGGCCAGCAGCGGCGCGAACGAGACGGGGTCGATGTCCTCCTTGCGGATCAGCGCAAAGGCGTGCGCGGCCCCGGCGAACATCCCGTACATGGCACTGAGCAGCGCCACATCGTGGAGAGCCGCGAAGCCCGCGTCCTCTCCGACGTAGGTGGTGCCGACCGGGACCCCCAGCGTCTCCCGGTGCCGCTCGAACAGCTCCGGTGAGCCGCTGTAGAAGACGTAGCCGCCGGCCTCCGGGACACCGATCATCGGAGGGACAGCCATGATTCCGCCGTCCAGGTAGCGGGCGCCGCGTTCGCGGGCCCACTCGTCACGGGCGCGGGCTTGGGCGGGGGTGCTGGTGGTCAGGTTGACCAGGTCCTTGCCGGTCAGGTCGCTGTCGGCCAGGGCCTCGCCGACTGACGCGTCGTCGAGCAGGCAGACGACGACGAGGGTGTTGGCCGCGACCGCCTCGGCGGCGCTGTCCGAGACCCGCACCCCCTCGGCGGCGAGCGCCGCGGCGCGGGCCGGGTTGCGGTTCCAGACCGTGAGCCGGTGACCGGCGGCGAGCCAGGTACGGGCCAGAGCGGTTCCCATCGCGCCGAGGCCCAGCAGCGTGAGGGAGGTCTTCTCAACGGTGTGCTTTGTCATGCGGATCAGGCTGGTCCGAGACGCGAAGTCGATCAAGTACGTACTTTCGAGTGGGTGGTTACCCTGGGGTGAGTGAGCACGGCACGAGGGGTGGGACATGACGACGCTGAACCGGCCGGGTGCACCAGACGGGCACGTCTGCGGTATCGACACCGCGATGGAGGTGATCGGCGGCAAGTGGAAGGTGCTGATCCTCTGGGCACTGCACGAGCATCCCTACCGCCGCTTCGGCGAGGTGCGCCGACTGATTCCGGGCATCACCGAGAAGGTGCTCGCCTCCCACCTGCGTGAGATGGAGGCGGACGGGATCGTGCGCCGTGTCTCCTACGACGAGGTGCCGCCGCGCGTCGAGTACTCGCTGACGGAGGACGGCACGCGCCTCAACGACGCACTCGAGCCGCTGGCCGTCTGGGGACGCGAGCGGCTCACCGCCCGATCAGCGCAGCACAGCCCGTCATCGGTGGCGGGGTGAGCGGACGGCCGGCCGCCCCGACGGCGATCGTCCGAGCCGCAACGCGCGCGTGACGGTCGGACCCGCGCAGGCGTACGTGGAAGCAAATCGTGAACGATCAGGCGACCTGGCGTCGAGGGGCGGCGTGCGATTCTCCGACGGTCCGACCGTACATTGTGAAGTCTATGTCGAGATGGCCGTGCCGCGGGTCTGGGAACTGGTGACGGACATACGTCTGCCCGCCCGGCTCAGCCCGGAGCTGCGGCGTGTCGAATGGCTCGGTGGCGCGGAGCGGCCCTCGGTGGGTGCCCGCTTCGCGGGCTACAACCATCACCAGCAGCTCGGTGAGTGGCGGACCGTCTCTCAGGTGGTCGAGCTGGACGAGCGGCGGGTGTTCGCCTGGGCCGTCATGGATGCGGACGGCCGATATGGAGAACCGACGCTGGACCCGGCCGGACCCATGGCGTCCTGGCGCTACGAACTCGAGTCCGAGGGCAGGGGCACCAGGCTGCGGCAGTCGGTCCTCGTAGGGCCTGGCCGCAGCGGAGTCACGATGGCCCTCGAGCGCTGGCCGGACCGGGAGGAGGAGGTCATCGCCTTCCGCATGAACGAGCTGCGCGCGGGGATGGGGACCACCCTTCGTGGCATCAAGGCGCTGGCCGAAGTAGGCGCCTGAGACCACTACCCGCCCGGGAGCCCGAGCTGTGTTCTGCCGTGAGCGCCCCGGCGGAATCTGTGTATTCGCCAAGAATCAAGGAGCTGACGTCCCGGAGAAGCCGGACTGATGAACCCGATGTACCACCTGGTCGACAAGCCGAACCCCGCCAGGACCAAGCACTGGTGGATCCGGCTCGGCAGCTCCGGCTCCGACACCTCGCTCACCGTCTCCGCCGACCTCGCCGCCGCCCACGGTCTGGGTGACGAGGTCAGCCACCTCTACTGCTGGGACGCGGGCCACGGCACCGACGAGGACGCCGGCGACTTCATCGAGTGGATCGCCAGGACGGCCGGTCACAGCGCGGCGTGATCCGTCGCCGGTTCACAGGGCTTCGTCAGCGACCGGAACTCGGTCGGCGTCATCCCGGTGTGCTGGCGGAAGAAGGCACTGAACACCGTCGGGTAGGCGAAGCCGGTGCGTTGGCTGATCGCGGCGGGCGGCAGGGACGTGTGGATGAGCAGGCGTTTCGCCTCCAGGAGCACCCGGTCGTCGATGTAGCGCTTGGCGCCGCACCCGAGGGCCGCCCGGGTCGCCCGGGTGAGCGTGCGGGCGCTGTAACCGAGCTGTTCGGCGTAGTCCTCGACCCGGTGGGTCCGTCCGAAGCCCTCTTCGACAGCCCGGCGGAACAGGTGGAACGGCTCGCTGCCGGCGGAGCGCGTCTGCTTCCGCGGGTCGGCGAGGTGGGCGAGCCGGATGAGGATCACCGAGAGCAGGTCGCGCAACGTCTCGACGTACGCCTCCAGCGTCAGACCGGGCAGCTCCTTGTGCTCGTCGACGAGTGCGTCGAGGTAGCGGAGCAGGGCCGCCTGACGCGCCGCGCCCGGCGAGACGAGGCGGTACGGGGCGTGCTCGCCGTCCCGGATCAGGGCGTCGGTCGCGGCGTTGGGGAAGCCGGTCGGGAAGACCAGCACGGTGGCGTCGCAGTCCCCGGGCCCGTCCGGGAACTGGAGGACCTGCCCGGGCCACACCCACAGCCAGTCGCCGGCCCCCGCGGTGCAGGAGGTGAAGTCCACCGAGCACGCCAGCCGCCCTCCGCGCACCGCGACGATCAGATGGAAGGCGAGCCGTGCGGGCAGGGTCAGGGGCAGCTTCCGCTCGGCGGCACGGGCGGCGAGCCCGGGCAGGTCGAGGACGTCCAGGCCCGGAGGTCTGCCCGGCGCCGGGCGGTACGGCATTCTCGGGATTCCGCTCGGCCGACGGTCGGCCGCGAACTGTCCGTTTTCCTTCATCGCGTGCCCGAGTGTATGCCGATGAGTCTGTCGTGGCGGTCCTAGGTTGGGCGGCAGGAAGCGCGACCGGGACGAGCCGTAGAGGTCCCGGTCCCGCGGCTATAAGGAAGGACCACCATGACCATCGAGTTCGCCACCCGCTACCGCGAGCGCTCCCACATCCCCACCGAGCCGGGCAAGCCCTACTTCATCGAGAAGGGCATGGGCGACCGCGCCCACCTCTTCACGGACATGTTCACCATCTACGCCGGCGGCGAGCAGACCGAGAACACCTTCAACTTCTTCACCTGCGAGGGGCCCAGGGGAGACGTCATCCCGGCCCATTCCCACCCGGACACCTACGAGGTCTTCTACGTCACGGACGGTGCGGTGCGCCTGTTCGTCGAAGATCTGGGGGGCGAGCAGTACGAGAAGCTGCTCACGGCGGGCGACTTCGGCTTCGTACCGAAGAACTGCCCGCACGCCTACCGCATCGAGCGCCACCACAGCCGGATCGTCGGCGTCGCCGCCGGCCCGGGCGGCACCTTCGAGCGGTTCTTCGAGAACCTCGGCACGCCCACGGACGAACTCACCGCGCCCCAGCGGCCGTACGTGCCCGAGCCGCACAAGTTCGCAACCGTGCCGCAGCAGTACGACGTGAACTTCCTGCCCGACCACAAGTGGCGCACCGGCAACTGACCACCGTCACCCCGACGCCCGTCCGTCCGCCGCAGAAAGGGAAAGCCGCGTGACCACCGCCGCCCCCGGCTACCTCGACGTGCACGCCCACTTCGTCACCGACTCCTACGTACGCCGGGCACGGGCCGCAGGTCACGAACTGCCCGACGGTGTCCCCGCCCTGGCCCACCTGGTCCGCCGCCGCGCACCTGGAACGGATGGACCGCTGCGGCGTGGAGACCTCTATACTCTCGATCTCCTCCCCGGGCATCCACTTCGGCGACGACGCAGCCCGCCGGCTGGCCCGTGAGGTCAACGAGGCCGGCGCCTACACCGGCCGCGAGCATCCCTGCCGCTTCGGCCTGTTCGCCTCGCTGCCCCTCCCGGACGTCGACGGCGCGCTGCGGAGATCACGTACGCCTACCACACCCTGAACGCCGACGGCGTCGACCCGGCGGGGAATCGCAGGAAGGGGCATGCGTGGGAACCTCTCAACGTCGTGCTCGTCGCCTACTGGACCACATGCCGCTACGGCACGTGCAAACCCCGCTGCCGTAGGCGCGCCCCGCGCTCCCCGCACCATCAAGGATCGTACGGATCGCGCACGGGCGGCGAAGACGTCCCGAAAAGCAGGCATCAGCCAGAATCGGACATCAACTCACGGGCCTGCGAAGTACCCAAGGACGGTCACTTGGTCGAAGCATCGCGCCTGCACGTCCTTCCTCGCGATCGTCCAGAAGACGTCACCGCCGACACGGAGCCTACCGAGGTCCAAGACGCCGCCATACCAATGAGCAAGCAGTGCCCAGTCGTCGGGACGAGGCCGTACCCATGGGCTGGCCCGCCTGCCCTCCGGCTTCCCTGCCCTCTACGCCGCCATGGCGGCGGACGCGGTGATGGGGTCGTCCTCGCCGTAGGAGTCACTGGAGTATCCGTCGAGCTGCAGGTGAGTCTCGTCGCGATGGTGCCTGTCCTCGTGCAGCACGTCTGACCGGGCCCGGTTCCGGTATGCCTCCGCCCGTTCTCTGACCAACAGGTCGTACAGTTCCTCGGCTGTCCCCTGAGAACGCCTCGACGCGGATCCGGTTGACTCGGAAGACCTGGTCGGTTCCGACGTAGACCGTCGGGCCCATCTTGTGCCGCGCGTCCCGGACGCTCGACGAACCAGCGAAGGCCGGCTGACCTGCGGATCGCCGGCACGCCCGTGTCACCAACGCCGGATCGGCCGGATGCCTGTGCGTCGCCCGGCACCGTCCAGCAGGTGTCCCATCCGTTTCACGGTGCGCGTGCCGAGGGCCTGGTTCAGGTCGCTACCCCGGGACGGTCTCCCACTCCTCTGCGATGCGCATGAGCGGCCCGTTCCCGCGCTCGTACCCGGCCCAGCCCGGTTCCCCGGTCCTGGCGAAGGCGATCCATGCCGCGTGTGTACGGGCGGCGAGTTCGGCCGGCGGTGTCCCGGTACCGAGCAGGGCATCGGCGCCGAGCAGACCGGGCTGGTCGGTCACATAGAAGACGAAGGGCAGCTCGACGGTGTGCGCCGCACCCAGTTCACCGCCCAGAGCGGGAGAACGCCAGGCGAACTCGTGGCGGAAGGTGCGGGAGCCCGGGTGTGCGGCATGAGCGTCGGCGAGGTCGCGGCTGCCGGCGACGAACAGAGCCTCGGCGAGGAGGGCGGAGCACAGTTCACCGGCCGTGGCTCCCGGACGGCTGCGGCGCAAGGATGCGACATACCGCGCGGGGACGGGGCGGAACAGGGCGGCGGTGGCCTCCACGTCGGCCGTCGTCGACGTGGAGAGCGTGCCGAACGGGGCCGAGGACGGGGTACTGGCGGTCGGGTCAAGTAATGGAGAATGGCGCCCAGTTGGTCAACTCGAAGCCGGAACCCCGGCGGCGCATTTCGAAGGCACCGTGCCCGGGCAGGTGCGCCGGGAGCACGAGGGCGTTGTTGTCCGCGGCGTGCGCGAACATGCGCGCACGGCTGGCACGAGCACCCTCCTCGTCCTCCTCGAAGCAGCTGTTGATGTGCGGCTCGTGCACCTGGATCGCGCCGTGCAGGAGGTCGCCGGCGAAGATCGCGCGGTCGCCCCCGGAATCCAGATGGATGATCGAGGCGCCGGGGGTGTGGCCGGGTGCCAGTTCGAGGCGGAGGTGGGAGTCGATGCGGTACGACTCGTCCCAGGTCTGCACCAGACCGGCTTCGACGACCGGGTCGATACTGTCCTCGTAGACGTTCTGGTTGCCGCGCCCGAACACCGTGTTGTGGAGGTTCTCGGGCCTCCAGTACTCGAAGTCACGCCGCGGCATGAGATAGGTCGCGTTCGGGAACGTGGGGACCCAGTCGCGGCCTTCGAGCCGGGTGTTCCAGCCGACGTGGTCGTCGTGGAGGTGGGTGTTGGCGACGATGTCGACGTCTTCGGGCCGCACGCCGACAGCGCCGAGATTCGCCAGGTAGTCGGTGTTCAGATAGGACCAGATCGGCTGCAGCGGGCGGTATTTGCCGTTACCCGCGCCGGTGTCGATCAGGATGATCCTGCCCTCGCTGCGCAGTACCCAGGTCTGGGTGGCGGCACGGGTGAGACCGGTGTCCGGCTCCCAGTGGTGGGGCGCCAGCAGTTCGGTGTGTCGTTGCCACTCCTCGGGCTTGCTGCCGGGGAAGAAGACATCCGTCGTCATCGGAGTGGTGTCGGAGTACTCCATGACTCGGTGGATCCGCACATCACCGAGCTCGATGGTGGACACGGACGGCGTCTCGGTCTCGGAGGTCGGGGTGGCAAGGGGGGACATCGTTCTCCTTCGAAGGTTCGGACGTCGTCCAGCCTGCGAGCACGCGGTGCCTCGGGGGTATCGGACACATGACTGCACTTTCCGGGTGCGGTCGGTCATGTGACCGCACCCGGGATGTACCGAGGACACCCTGGTAGCGTCGATGCGCGGGATGTGGTGATCGGAGGCGTTGAGGCCTGGAGGATCCCGGCAGGTCTGGAGAACCGGTGGACGACTGCACGGCGACAACCGCCCGAGGCCGCAGCGGCACCGACTCGGTCAGGAGAGCCGAGTTGGACAGGCTGGTCGCAGCGGTGAGCGCGCCGCGTGAGGCGGAGGCCGTGACGGGGCGGGTGGACGCTCTGCTGACCGTGGTGGGAGGGTCCGGAACGGGCAAGACCACCCTGGTGGACGCGGTCGTGGCGCGTTTCGTCGCGGACGGCGGCCGGGTACTCAGGGCGGCCGGCAGCCAGTCCGAGACCCACCTGGCGTTCTCGGGGCTGCACCAGCTGCTACGTCCGGTCCGCGGGCGGATCGACGCCCTGCCCTCCAGGCAGCGCGAGGCGTTGCACGTCGCTTTCGGAGCGGCGGAGCGAAGCGAGGAGCCGGACCCGATGCTCATCGGGACAGCGGTCCTCACCATGCTGTCGGACCTCGCCGCCGAGCGCCCGCTGCTGGTGGTCGTGGACGACGCCCAGTGGGCCGACCACGCCTCACTGGACGCTCTCTCCTTCGCCGCCCGACGTCTGGCCGACGAACCGGTGACGCTGCTGATTGCCACCGGGGACCCCACGTTGCGCGCGCTTGCCGCCCGGGAACCGACCCTCACCCTGGAGCCCCTCGGCCGCGGCGCGGCGGAGCGGCTGCTGGACCTCCAACCACGAGTGCCCGCCGGACTCACCCGGGCCTCCATCCTCGATCAGGCCGAGGGCAACCCCCTCGCCCTGGTCGAACTGGCCCGGGCCGCCGGCGACCACGACAGCCCGTCCGGCACGGTCTACGGCCCGCTTCCGGTCACCGAACGGCTGGGGCGGGTCTACGCCGACCGCCTGGCCGCACTGCCCGCCGAGACGCGCCGTGCGGTGGTGCGTCTGGCCACCGTCGACAACGAGGACCCGCCGCGCACCGTGCTGTCCTGGCTTCCCGACACCGGTGATCCGGTGTGGGCGCCGGCCGAAGAGGCCGGACTCGTCCGGCGAAGCGGGGGACGACTGCGCTGCGACCACCCGCTCTGCCGCCTCGCGATCTACCACACGGCCCCCGCCGAGGAGCGGCGCGCGGCGCACCTGGAGCTGGCCGAACTGTTCGGCGACCAGGATCCCGACCGGCGCGCCTGGCACCTCGCCGCCGCTGTCTCCGGGCTGAGCGCGGCGGTCTCGGCCCAACTCGAAGGCAGCGCGGACCGGGCACGTCACCGCAGCGGCTACGCGGCTGCCGCCCACATGCTGGAACGGGCCGCGGACCTGCACCCCGACCGGGGCGAGAGCACCCGACTGCTGGCCGCGGCGACCAGTGCGGCGGTCCTGACCGGCCGGCTCGACTCCGTCGAACGGCTGGCCGCCCGCACCCGCGCCGGCACCGACGACCCGACGGCCGCGGCCCTCGCCGCCCTCCAGGTCGGCCGGCTCATGACGCTGACCAGCTCACACAGCGCCGCCTTCGGACTACTGACGCGCACCGCCGCCGTCCTGACCGACACCGAACCAGCGGCGGCGTTGGAGGCCCTGGCCGCCGCCGCCGTGGTGCGCTTCTACTCCGGTGACGCGGCCCAGTCGCACGAGATCGAACGCCTGCTGCCCCTGGCCTCGGCGCCCGACGGCCACCGCCTCGGAGAGCGGGAGACACTACTGGCGGACTGGGCCGGGGTCGTCGCGCGTCCGGACGCCGCCGACGCGCGCTTCGCCCTGCGGCTGCCCGCCCTGGCCGCGGACGCGCGAGAGGAACCGCGGACGCTGATCCTGCTCGCCACCGCTGCCTGGCTGCTGGACGAGACGGAACTGGCCGCGAGTACGTACGACGCGGCCTTCGTCTCGTGGACCTCGCAGGGGCCGTTGCCGGACGGCCTCGGCGGGGTAGCCGCCCTCACCTATCTGGATCAGGGCCGGTGGGCCCGTGCCCAGACGGCCTGCGCCGAGCTCGCGGCCGTCGCGTCGTCGGCCGGCCTCGATCACGCCTCGGCCTGTGCCGCCGCGACGGAAGCGCTGCTGTGCGCGCTGCGCGGTGACATGGCCGGGGCCCGCACCCGGGCGCGGTACGCCCTCTCGCTCGTCGACCCGCGGGAGAGCCGTTCCGTCCTCGTCCTCGCCCACCGCGCGCTCGGCACCGCCGCCACCGTGGAAGGCGACCACGAGGCCGCCCAGCAGCACTACCGTGTGCTCTTCGACGACCGGGGCAACCCCACGCACTACCACCTATCCTACCCGGCGCTGCCCGAACTGGCGGCCGCTGCGGCCCGGGTCGGCCGACGCGAGGAGGCCACCCGGATCGTGGACGGAGTCGAACGGTCCCTGGCGGACGCGGGCGCGCCGGCGCCACGCAGGGCCGCGCTGGTCCGTCTGAGCCGGGCGGCGCTCGCCCCCGCCGAGGAGGCCGAGCACCACTTCACGGCTGCTCTGGAGAATCCGGCGCTCGCCCGCCGGCCTTTCGAGCGTGCCCAGGCGCTGCTCGCGTACGGGGAGTGGCTGCGCCGCCGCCGCCGTATCTCCGATGCCCGTGCGCCACTGGCCGACGCCGAGACCGTCTTCCGGCGGCTGGCCGCGCAGCCATGGGTGGCGCGAGCCCAGTCCGAACTCAGGGCCTCCGGTGCCCGGATCGGCACCACGAAACCGGACGCCTTCGCCGGCCTCACTCCGCAGCAGCAGCAGATCGTACGGCTGGCGGCGCTCGGACTGACCAACCGTGAGGTGGCCGAGAAGCTGTATCTGTCCCCACGTACCGTCAGCTCGCACCTCTACCGGGCGTTTCCCAAACTGGGCATCACGGTGCGTTCCCAATTGAGGCATGTGGTCGACGCCATGACCGATGACGAAGACGTGGGTCGAGACACCGACGCGGGGGGCGGGGCATGAAGGCCGCGCACCGTGGCCGGCGTCCGGCAGGGATCTCGGGACCGTCCTGCCGGTTCCACGCCGCGAGCGGAGGAGACCAAGGTGTGGTGGGTATGACGCTTGTCTTACGCGCCCGAGCCTCGAATCACGGGAAGTGAGGGTCGAGGATGGCTGGACCTGCGTTCTTCTTTGCATCGCACCTTGTGAAGCTGGTGGTTGACGGGTGCGCGCGGGTGAGCTCAACGAGCATCTCGGTCTGCGACGATGGGCGGCGAGCACCTCCAGGTCGGCCGCGGCTTGGCGTACGGCCGTGTCCTCGTCGGTGGCCGCGCGACCGGCGACCCGGCCGGCGGACGGGGTGCGGCCGAACTGTTCACTGAGCGAGTGACTGTGATGTGAGCGCGCATGGTCTCCGAAACCGCAAGGATGCCCTCGGGATACGTCACCCTCGGTGGTGCATAGTCACACTCCCGTGGTGGAGCCGGGGCGGATGATCATCAGTACGGTGACGGTGGCCCACAGCAGGTTGAAGACGCCGGTGAGGATGGCCAGTCTGCCCGGTCGCAGGGGGCCTGCGCCGATGGCGCGGGGGGTGCCTCTATGTCGTTCGTCAAGCGGGGCGTGGGGTTCTTGGTTCGTAGAAGGTTCCGTCGCGGAGCATCGCGAAGGCGGGCTGGGTCACGACCACCAGGACGGTACCGAACTTGGCCTTCAGCTTGTCGAAGACCGCCCGCAGCTTCGGTTCGCTGTTCGGCAGCGGCTTGTCGAAGACCGTCTTCCCGCCCGGAGGCAGTCCGTGTCCGTGATGGGTCTGCTTGCCGACGTCCAGACCCAGGAAGACGCCCACCCCGTCGATGCTGATCACCGTGCCCCCACATGTGTCGACGTGTGCCGGCCCCGAGGTCGGGAGCCGTTCTCGCGCAGCCACGTCATGCAGACCTGCCGCCCGCGAGCAGCCGGGCATTGCGCCCGGCCAGGCGGTGGTCAGACCTCTGATCAGCGTCTCTGACGGCACCCCTCGGGCCCGGTGACACCATCCCCCAGGTCATCCGTTCGACAGGGGGCAACAGTCATGCCGGGCCCGGAGGCCAGCGGCCCTCTTGCAGGACCGCGAAGAAGATAACGGGGGCTGGAGCGCGGCAGCCGTCGGACTCGTTCGCCGCCGCATGGCGCGTCACTCGCAGCGGCGAGGACGGCGTGGCAGAGCCTGCCGAAGCCGGTCCGGGGACCCCTTCGCCCACCGTGCTCTCCTTCGCCCCTGGCACCTGTGGCTCAGTATCGCGACAATGACTGCAGTGAGTGGGGACAACTTGCTCTGACGTCGGCCGGAAGTCCTGCGCTGAGCACACGGGTAGGACAGGGGAGCGGTCATGCTGGACAACACCAGTCGGGTCTGCGCAGACGCCGAGCCGCGTTCGAGCACGGTCTTGTCGGAACTCGAGCGGCTCGCCCTGCTCGCCGAGACCACGGCCCAGTTGATCTCCAACAACGATGTGGACGAGGCCCTGCGGCGGGTAGTGGCACTCATGGTTCCGCGGCTGGCGGACTGGGCAGTGGTCGACCTGGTCACCGAGGACGACGAGGTGTCACGGCACCTGGTGGTACATGCCGAGGGCGGAACGCTGATCCGGCGCGAGGATCTGCAGGGCCCGATGCCGCGGGTCTCCGCCGCCTCACCCATGCCCCTGTCCCGAGCCCTGCGCGGCATCGCCTCCTACCTGGCCGGTCCGGAGACCTACCAGGGACCGCCCGACACGGGAATCGCCGTGGAGCAGCGCAGGCTCTTCGAGGCGACGGGAATGAAGACCGCCGCCATCGCGCCGATTCGCGGGCCACGCGAAGTCCTGGGAGCCGTGACGCTGGGGCGCTCCGGAGAGGACGCCCGGGCCTTCACCCCGGACGATCTCGGACTGCTGGAGGACATCGTCCGGCGCATCGGCCTGGCCCTGGAGAACGCGCGCCACTACAAACGGCAGGCCCAGGTCGCCGAGACCATGCAGCGCTACCTGCTGCCCCAGCTCCCGAGCCTGCCCGGCCTCGCCATGACCGCCCGCTACCTGTCCGCGCCGGACGCCTCGCACGTCGGAGGGGACTGGTACGACGCGTTCCCGTTGCCGTACGACGGCACCGCGCTGGTCATCGGCGACGTCGTCGGGCACGACCTCGAAGCGGCGGCCGGGATGGCCCAGCTACGGAACATGCTGCGTGCCTACACCTGGTCCCGGAACCAGCCGCCGCACCGCATCGTCGAGGAACTGGATCAGGCCATGCGGCACATCACCGACGTCCGCATGGCCACCATGATCCTCGCCCGGCTCAGCTCGGGCCCCGCCGGTACCTGGCGCCTGCGGTGGACGAGCGCCGGCCACCCGCCCCCGCTCCTCGTCCACCACAACGGCCTGACGAGCTACCTGGACGGGGCGAACGGCCTGCTCCTCGGCACCGGGACGCGTCGGCCCCGGCCCGACGCCACCGTCACGCTGCCTCCCGGTGCCACGCTCGTCTTCTACACCGACGGCCTCATCGAAGGTCGCAGGCGCCCCTTGGACACGGGGATGGAGGTACTGCGACGGCACGCGGCGGCTCTGGCCCACCGCCCTCTGGAGAACTTCACGGATCAGTTGCTGCAGCGAGCCCGCCCCGCCGACAACGACGACGACGTCGCCCTGCTCGCCATACGCATCCCCGTCGCGGCCGACGAGCAGGAGGACTGAGCCACACGGTCCCCCCTCCATGGGCGACGAGACCTGTCAACCGCCGGCCGCCGAGGCCACCGGGGGATCTCTCCGTCACCGCGCACCGACGCCGAGCGCGTATCGGTGGAATGACCGATGTGCCGGGGGTCGGGTCCTGGCCATAGTCCTCAGAGGACTGTCAGCGGGTGGCCGTGTTGCCCCCCGGTCGTGGAAAGGACCTTCTGTGGACGCGTACGCGGATCTGGTGTTTCTCGGTGGACGGGTGGTCACGGTCGATGCGGAGTTCTCCGTCGCCTCGGCCCTGGCGGTGACCGGAGGGATCATCAGCGCCGTCGGGGAGAGGGACGACGTCGCGCCGCTCGTCGGACCCGGCTCCCGTGTGATCGACCTGCGCGGGGCGACGCTGCTGCCCGGCATCAACGATTCCCACCTGCACGGATGCGCCTTCGGCATGGCGACGCCGCCGCTCTCCCTCGACCTCGGCCATCCCGCCGTGTCCTCCCTCGCGGACGTGGCCGAGGCGGTACGGGAGGCCGCCGGGCGGGTTCCGGACGGGCAGTGGATCACAGGGCACGGCTGGGACACCGGTTACCTCGACGAATGCCTCGGTGACGCGTCGAAGCTGCCCTCGCGGAGTGACCTCGACGCCGCGAGCCCGGACCGCCCCGTCGTCCTGTACTCCTTCTCCGGGCACGCCACCTGGGTCAACTCCAAGGCGCTCGAGCTCATCGGGATCGACCGTCACACCGTCGCGCCGCCCGGCGGTGCCATCGTCGTGGACGAAACGGGGGAGCCGACCGGGCTCCTCCACGAGGGGGCCCAGGCACTCGTCCAGAACGCGCTGCCACCGCTCAGCAGGCAGGAGCGGACCGACGCGATCAGGTCGGCCCTCGCCAAGCTCGCCCGACTCGGCGTGACCAGCTACACCGAGCCAGGGCTCGGCCCCGGCGGTGACGGCATCATGCGGGGCGCGCTCGGCACGGAGACCCTGGACGTGTACCGCCGGCTGCTGGCCGACGGCGAACTGACCGCTCGCCTCGGCGTTCTGCTGCTGCCCGGCGGAATGGCGAGCACCGCCGATGAGTTCGCCCGCGGCCTCACCGCCCTCACCGACTCCGGCGACGCCGATCCGCGCCGACTCGCGATCCACGGGGTCAAGATCTTCGCCGACGGCGTCGTCCCCAACAGGACCGCGTGGATGCACGAGCCGTATGTCGGCGGCGGCTGCGGATCCCTGTGCGTCGGCGGCGAGACCGACGCCCAGCGGGTCGCCGAGATCGAAGCCATGATCCGGCATGCCCACGCCGCCGGGTACCAGCTGGGCGTACACGTCACTGGTGACCGGGGTATCGACACCGTCGCGGACGCCTTCGCCGCGGCCATGACTGAGCACCCGCGCCCCGATGCCCGCCACTACGTCATCCACGGCGACTTCCTCACCGCGCACAGCATGAAGGTACTGGCCGCGCACGGCTTCGGCGTCAACATGAACCCCACCATCAAGTGGACCGTGGCCGACATGGAGGAGGCGTTCGTCGGAGCCGGGCGGGCTGCGTACGCATGGCCCTACCGCGATGCCATAGACGCCGGGGTGCGGGTCGCGAGCGGGTCCGACGCCCCCGTGACGTACCCCGACTGGCGTCAGGGCGTCGCCACGATGGTGCTGCGCGAGTCGAAGGCCGCCGGCCGGGTCAGCGGCCCCGAGCAGCGCATCGGCCTGGCCGAGGCGCTCCGTACGTACACGATCGACGCGGCCTGGCAGGACTTCGCCGACGACTGGAAGGGCTCCCTGGAACCGGGCAAGGTCGCCGACCTCTGCGTGCTCGACGGGAACCTGCTCACCGCCGACCCCCACGACATCCCGGAGATGCCCGTCGTCCTCACCGTCGTGGACGGACAGGTCGTCCACGACACCCTGCGCGATTGACGTACGCCCGGCACATGATCATCCTTGGATGATGGCGGCGGAGCGGAGCACGGCGGACATCCTGGACGCGGCCGTCCACGTCCGTGAGGCTGCCAGGAGCGCCACCACCGGCGCGACCGGCGTCGACGGGGTCCTGACGGCGCTGTCGGAGGTGATGGAGTACGACCACGCCTCCCTGGCCCGCTGGGACCCGCTGCGTCGGCGACACACCACCCTGGCCGGGAACTACCCGGACGACGCCACGGCGTACATCGAAACCCGCCTTCACCACGACCCGGTCTTCCCCCTGCTCCGCAGCCCGGCCCGAGGCGGTCTCTGGCTCATGGACGTTCCCCGGCAGCTCCTGGCGGCGTCCCCTGGTTTCCAGCAGGTGTTGCGTCCCCTCGGCATCGAGGACGGCGTGGCCCAGTGCCTGTTCGCCGCTGACGGCAGGTACGTCGGCATGCTGAACGTCAGCACCCGTCGGCCGCGGCGCGCGCCCGATCCTGCGCGCGCAGTGGTCATCCTGCTCACCGAGGCCCTCGCCGCGGCCGTCGATTCCCACGCGGGCCCCCCGCCCGAGGCCCGCGCCGCGGCCGGCCGAGCCGCGGACGGGCGGCGACCCGGCGGACTCTCGCCGCGGGAGCTCCAGGTGCTGGCCGAACTGACCGCCGGCCGCACCAACCGGGAGATCGCCGGGCGGCTGTACATCACGCCGCGCACCGTAGGAACCCACATCGAGCACATCCTCGCCAAGCTCGACCTACCCAACCGTGCGGCCGCCGCCGCCTTGGCTGCCACCTGGGGAATCGAACCGTCCCGCTGACGCAGAACGCTCGGACCGCGGGTGCGCTCCCTGCCATGCACTGCAACTACCGGCGGCGCCTGAGTTCTGTCCCTTTGGTCGTGCGCTGAAACGTCCCGTCAGCGGGCGGCCCCGAAGCGCCGGGTGCCGCTCGCGGGTGCACCGGACTCAGTAGTTGCGCCACTCGTCGAGCACGTAGTCGAGCACGGCGGGATCCATCAGTGTGCTGGCCCGTACGTCGGTGCGGCGGCGGTCGACCGGGAACACGGTCGCCGCCCTGAGAACCGCGTCGTCCAGGTACCGCAGGTCGGGGACCTCCGAGGCGAGTCGCAGTGGCGGGGGTTCGGTGCCGCGGCCGGCGAGGACGAATCCCCAGTTGCCGAAGCTCGGCACGTCGACCTGGAATTCCGTCGTCGCGTATCCCGCCGTCTCGATCGTCTTCGCGATCGACCAGTACGTCTTCGGGGCGAAGAACGGCGATCCACTCTGCACCATCACCTTGCCCTGTGGCCCCAGGACCCGGCCGAGCAAATGGTAGAACTCCACCGAGTACAGCTTGGCCAACGACGCCGAGTCCGGATCGGGGAAGTCGATGATCACGACGTCGTACTGCTGTCGGGCACCGCGCAGCCAGCTGAAGGCGTCGGCGTTCACCACCTCGACCCGGGGGTCGTCCAGGGCGCCCCGGTTGAGAGTACGCAGCGGTGCGTAGTTCCGTGCCAAGCGGGTCATGGCCGGGTCCAATTCGACCAGAGTGACGTGCCGGACGTCCTCGTACCGGAGAACCTCGCGCAGCGCGAGCCCGTCGCCGCCCCCCATGATCAGCACGTTGGAGCGACGGCCCGACAGCGCTGGGTGGACGAGCGACTCGTGGTAGCGGTACTCGTCGACGGAGCTGAACTGGAGATCGCCGTTGAGGAACAGCCGAATGTCGGGGCTCCCGGTGAAGGCGGTTGACCGGGTGATCACGATGTCCTGGTACGGGGTGATCTCGGCGTGCACAATAGGGTCCCCGTACATGTGCTGACGCGCCGTGACCTCCAGGTCGTCGGCGAACACGTACGTAGCGCCGAGCACGGCGAGCACGGCGACGACCCCGGTCAACAGGCCGGCCCGTACCGTGCGGCGGATCTCGCGGCGGAAGATGAACACCACGACGATGACGCCGGCGATCGCGTTGACCACGCCGACCACCAGCGCGCCCTTCAACTGGCCGAAAGTCGGCAGCAGGAGCAGCGGAAAGCACAGGCCGCCGACGAGGGCGCCGATGTAGTCGACGGCGAACATGTCGGCGACGGCACTGCTCGCCTCCTGCCGGCGGATCCGTTGCAGGAGTGTCATCAGCAGCGGGATCTCGGCGCCGATCAGCAGGCCGACCACCAATGACACCACGATCATCGCGGGCATGTAGAGCTGCAGCCAGGCGAAGGCGGCGTACAGCACCAGGACGGACAGGCCGCCGATCAGTGCCAGGACCCCTTCCAGCACCGCGAACGCGACGACCGCGCGGTGGCGCAACGGCTTGGCGGCCAGTGAACCCACGCCCATGGCGAAGACCATCACGGAGATGACGACGGAGGTCTGCAGCACCGAGTTGCCGATGAGGTAGCTGCCCAGCGCGGTCAGCGCCAACTCGTAGACGAGGCCGCAGGCGGCACAGAGGAAGACTGCGAGCAGCAGAAGGAACCGCGCCCCCCGGGGGGGTTGGGCGTCCGGGGGGCGGGACGCAGCCGCGGTGTCGCGGTCGTCCTGGGTGGTGGTACTCATGGGTGGTGTCCTAGGAAAGGGCCGCGCCGACCATGAAGGCGGTGCCGAGGTACATGCCGGCCTGGACCCACGCGGCGGGGTGCGGTCGGCCGCCTTCGTCCTCCAGGGCGACCGCACCCATCTGACCCGGTGTCAGCACGCCGATCACGATGCCGACCAGCGTCATCACCAGCACGCCGGCCAGGCCGTAGAGGAGCGTGCTCAGCAGGCCCTGACCCAGCCCCTGTTCGGACTCGCTCGCCCGGATGGCCTCCATGATGACCAGGCCCACCGCTACGGACTGGCTGCCCAGCAGCACGGCCGCCCCGCGGTTGCGATCCCGCCAGACCACGTGGAAGAGCTTGCCGGGTGTGACGAGGTCGAGGGCGAGGAAGCCGACGGCCATGACGGCGAGGCCCACGACTCCGTAGAGCAGTGCCTGGCCGGTCGACTCGAAGATCTCGGTCACTGGGGTGCCTTTTCTGGAGAGCGTCGTCAGGGTGGGGAGGTGGTGCCTGGCTTCACGCGCCGCTGTCACTTGCCTTCGCCGGGACCGCCACCGCGATAGCTCTGGCTGTTCGGGTTGGGCCAGTTCACGAGGTGCTGCTTGTGCCGCCGGTATCCGTTGCGGTAGTCCTCGATCTCGATCAGGCTGCCGCCCTTGTGCGGCGAGACGGTCACCATGTCGTCGCCGTAGCGCAGGAAGCGCATGCCGCCGCCGGCGGACCGGTCGAGGGACTTGCGGTGGTCGTGAATGGCGTCGGCGACCCGGTCCGGGGAACTGTCCTTGTCGAGCCACCGGGACCCGCTGGAAGCGGTGTACGTGTCGCGGATCCAGGAGCGCGGGACGCCGTCGTCCCCGTCGCTCGAGCAGGACGAGAGCAGGAGCGTGACCAGCACGGCCGCCACCACACTGCGGACAAATCGAACACGGATCATCGGGCCTCCAGCGTGGTGTGCGTCGATACGATCTGCCCGTCCTGCGGGTAGGTGTGCCAGGTGCGCCAGGACAGTCGGGTGCGACACGCTTCTTCGGACGCCTCGACGACCACTGCCGTCACGGCCTCCGGCGAACCGGGAAAGACTCCGCACAGACTGTGCTCCGCCTCGGCCGCCCGGCCGAGGATGCCCGCCACCTGTGAGCTGAACTCGAGGGGGTCCAGGCGCGCCGTGGTGGCACTGAAGCCGTAGGTCCAGTCGGCCTGTTGCCGTGTAAGCCTGGCCGGCAGGCCCCGGTCGGCGCCCGGCAGGCATGCCACCGTCTCCCTCACGGGCCCGACGAAGACCTGGTGGGAGGCGCCGAGGAGCCTCATGCGTACGCTCATTCCGCCTACTAGCACCTCTCGTTCGGCGAGCGACGGCCGTTCGGTCAGGTCGAGTGAGAAGCAGAGCTGGTCCGCGGCCGTGTCCAGGTAGGGAGCTGGCAGAGATAGAGCGCGCACGCGGCCCCCGGTCCGATATTGCTATGAGCGGCGCCGAGTATGGCACATGCAACCCGCGGTGCCCGAACGGCGGGAACTCTCGTCGTCGGATGGCCCGACGTCCTCCCTGGGGTACGGAAGCACCGACTGAGGGCCGACTTCGCGCCCTGGCTCGAACGTCCACCTTTCTGTGGAGGCGGCATCCGCATACGGATCGACGACCGTCTTCCAACCAAGCCTTGCGGTAGGTGTTCGGATCGACGGCACCGACTCGGACATCGGCAGGCAGAGGCTTGCTGTCGGGAAACTGCCGGAGATCGGCCGGCTCCAGCTCTGTCAGGCTGAAGACCCGCCGGTATCCCGTTGAGACGCAGTCAGGCGACCGTTCCGACGATGCGGGTCCGCTCCCGCGGTTCATACCCACGCCAAGACCTCCTTGTGTCGGGCATCTGGATACGCGGGTCGTTGACCACGCGAGCGTAGGCCGGGCCATCAGGCGGCAGAACTCGTCTTCCATAGCACAGCCGTTTAGCAGCACGTGACCGACGCGGCCGCCGCGTGGGACCGGCCGCATCTGTTGCAGTCAAGTCGAGGAGCACCAGCCGCACGCACCCGGGACGAATGTCCACGGGATTCGGCGGTAGGTGCACGCGTCGGCCGGACGGGTGCCATGATCACTCAGCGGCATCGCGCCTCGGCACGCCCCGGCGGCCCGGGCCACCCCGCGAACAGCGTGGTCAACGGAAAGGACCCGGCATGCGCAGACTCGTCCACTACATCGCCACCACTCTCGATGGCTTCATCGCGGGCCCGGACGGCGCGGACCCCACCGGTCCCAACGGTTTCTGGCCCATACCGGAGGACTACATTCAGCACCTCGTGGCCGAGTACCCGGAGACGCTGCCCGTCCAGGCCCGGCAGGCCCTGTCCGTCACGGCGAAGGGCACGCACTTCGACACCGTGCTGGAGGGGCGGCGCAGCTACGAGATCGGTCTCGCGGCCGGCATCACCGACGCCTATCCGCACCTGCGTCACCTGGTGTTCTCCCGGACCCTGACCGAGAGCCCGGACCCGGCCGTGAAATTGGTGGCCGGCGACCCGGTGGCGACCGTGCGTGAACTCAAGCAACAGGACGGCAAGGACATCTGGCTGCTGGGCGGCGCCGAGCTCGCGGGCTCCCTGTACTCCGAGATCGACACGCTCATCCTCAAAGTCGGCCCGCTGACCATCGGCGACGGGATCCCGCTGTTCTCCCGCAAGGCCGCCTTCGACCCGTGCACCTGGACACTCGCAGACCACACCGTCCTCCAGAGCGGCGCGGTGTTCCTCACCTACACGCGCGTCGGCAGCTGAACACTCGCAAGGGCGGCGCTCGTGAGAGGGGCCGGGCGCACTCAGAGGGCCACGCACACGTCGATACGGTGACGCGCCACCGAGGTGAAGGAAGGAACTGTCGGGACCGATGCCCACAGGCTCCACCGCCAACTGGCATCGGTCCGGTGCGGTGGCTACGCGGTCTTGCAGAACTCGGCCAGTCCGATGTTGATGTGCTTCGCCTCGTCCGCGGTCACCTGGTGCGCGTCGCTGCTGAACCGCTGCTGCGCGCTCCACTCCAGCCGCTCGGCTTCGCCGTTGATCGCGGCGCACTGGTTGCGGGCGTTGTCGATGGCGTCTTCCTCGTCGGCGACCAGTGCCGGGTTGACGTCGAACAGGACTGCGAGGACGTTGTCACGGGCCGCGCCGGTCGGCGCCGGGGGGATACCGGCCTTCTCCCCAACGGCGGAGTGGTCGATGCTGGGGCTCGCGGCCTCGGCGGCCGGGGCGGCGTCGGTGCTGTCGTCGCTGCTGCACGCCGATAGGGCGGCGAGGGCGGCGACGAGGACGGCGGCGGTGGTGGTGCGCTTCACGGTGGTCTCCCCACGGATACGGGTGTCGGTCGTGAGACACGGTCGGGGGAGGGATGGTTGTACCGAGCGGCCTCGCAAACCGGCGTGGGCAGCGGCGGCTCAGGAACCGACAGGGCAAAAGGCCGTGACCGTCTGCGCGGTGCGGACAACCTACGCCGGTGAAGCGAATTCAGCGGGCCGCCGGTGCGGTCGTCGGCTCAGCGGAGGGTGACGCGCTGGGTGGCCCCTTCGAGCGGGCCCCAGGTGGCATTATCCGCCCGGCTTTCCGCGTCTGGTGCCGGTGGCGAGATGTGCGGAGGCGGTGGCTGGGACCCCGGCGAGGCGACCGACGACTCGCAGATGGCCATCCTGGTCGCGGAGTCGCTGCTGGAGCGGGGCTGACTGGTTCTGGTGGACATCTTCGCCCGCTTCCAGCGGTGGACAGCATCAGAACCGAAGGACATCGGCCTGCAGACCGAGGACGTCCTGACCCTCCATCGCTTCGACCTTCGCGTCGGCCGTGACCGACCGCGTCGGCCGTGACCGACCGACTTCTGTGCGCGCGTCCAAGAAGTCACGTAGCGGAAGCACTGATCGCAAAGATCAACGACTGGCTGACTCACACCCCCGACCTGGGCAGGTGTGCGCGGCGCCCGGGCGGTTCAGGGCGGTGCTGCCTCCTACATCATGTGAGGGAGCCGTCTCCCGCACCCCGAACCCGGCAGCGGCCGCCCCCTTGATCAATGGCTCGAATTCGTCTACCGACCGTCAGTGGCGTGAGCAAAGGTAGCGCATGTCCGGGCCTCAACCGGGGCCCTGAAATCGCGTCCGTGCACCCCATCACCCAAGGGAGAAGCATGCGTACCGAGATCGTTCTGTCCCACGAAGCCCCCGAGCTCGACCTCGACCTGGATCTGCGCGTCTCCGACCTCCCGGAGCAGGCCGAGTCGTTCGGCCAGGGCACCTTCACCTCGCCGAGCAGCTATGCGATCGGCACGCGCTGCCCCATCTGTTGCTGACGGACTGAGACCCCCTCGGGGCTCTTCCGAGCGGGGCGGGCCCGGGTCCGTCCCGCTCTTCCGTACGACGGCGAGGAGGACATACGTGGCGCCGGAGCCCGAACCCCACCGAGCATCCGCAGCCTTCGAGGTACGGGAGCCGGTACTCGTTCGTATGGCGAGCCGGCCGCGCGGCACCGCTCTGGCCACGGTCGACGCCGCCGAGCCGGTTTCCGGGGCGCGGGAGCTCGCATCCGATCCTCTGCTGGGCCAGGCGGTCCGGGTGGCCAGCGGCTCACTGGCCCACAGCCTGGCCGGCCTGACCAGCGACGAAGGCGCGACCGCGCTCGGCCGCAAGCGGACCTTGAGCGCCGCGCGAACCCTGACGCGGTACGCCCGCCGCGCCGGGGCACGCCCGACGCCGTTCGGCCTGTTCGCGGGTGTCGCTACCGCCCGGTTCGGTTCCGCGGCCAAGGCGGAGCCAGGCACCGGTGAGGTCGCGGTCCGGCTCGACGGGGCGTGGCTGCGCCGCCGGGTACTGGCCTGGCTAGCCGAACCCTCCGTCCGCCGGCGCGTGGACGTCGTACTCAATGACCTGTGCTTCCTGCGGGACGGTCGGCTGTACCTGCGCACCGGCGGTCAGGAACAGTCGGTGCGTGACAACGCACTGGTCAGCGCCGTGCGCGAGCGGGCGCGGACCCTCGTGCCGTATGCCGATCTGCTCGTCTGGCTGACGGAGCGCTTCCCGGCGCTGGACACCGAACGGCTCGACCGTCAGCTCGCCGGACTCCTGCAGCACGGCTTCCTGCTCACCTCGGTCACCCCGCACCGCATCGACGCCGCGCTGCTCGACGGCGTCGAGGCGGTCCTGGACGCGGCACTTCCCGACGACGCGCAGGCGCTGCGGGAAATCCGGGCGGCCTGTGCACGGCATCAGGCGGACCTCCCGGGGCAGGGCCGCGACTCCTGGCAGCAGCTCCTGGAGGCAGTCCGACGGCTGGACGTTCCCGGCACCGACAGCGACACGCACGCCCGGCCACCTTTGCACGTGGACCTGCACATACCCGGCGAGTTCGTTGTGCCTGAGGCGGTCGGCCAGGAGGTGTGCCGGTACGCGGCCGCGATCTGGGCGATCACACCGGAGTGGACGACGCTGGCCTACATGCGGGACTACCGCGAGCGCTTCATCGAGCGCTACGGCACCGCCTGCGCCGTGCCGTTGGGCGAACTGGTCGACCCGCACCGCGGACTCGGCCTGCCCCCCGAGTACCGCGCGGAGCCCGCGTACGCACGCAGCGGCCCCGGCGACGAGGCGGACGGTTCCAGGCGCGCGATGATCGGCGAACTGCTCCAGGAGGCCGTTTTGTCCGGCGGTGACCTGGTGCTGACCGACGACGTCGTACGGCGTCTCGCCGAAGTCGCCGGGCACGATCCCGCCGCCGCGCCGCCCCACAGTCTCGAACTCTGCTTCCAGGTGCTTTCCGAGAGCACCGCCGCACTGGACCGCGGCGACTTCCGGCTGCTCGGCAGCCCGCACATCGGAGCCTGGACGGCGGGCGCCACCGCGGGCCGGTTCGCGGCGACGGTCGGCCTCACCGGTGAACTCGCCCGGCTGGCCGCCGACACCCCCGGCGACGCGGTGATCGCGGCCCAGCTCGAATTGATGCCCCACGAGCCGCGCGGCCTCAACATCGTCCAGGTGCCCCGGCTGCTGCCGTACCGCATTCCCGTCGGCGTGCCCGACGACCGGGACGACCCCCGCTGCCTGGACTGGCGCTCGCTGCTCGTCGCCACCGGATCCGACGGGCTGCGGCTGCTGCACCCGGAGAACGGCCGTCCGGTCCGCCCGGTGCTGCCGCACATGCTGACCCTGGACACACAGGCGCCGCCGGTGGCCCGGTTCCTCATGGATTTCGCGACGGCGCGTCCCCGCGTGTGGTCGGGCTGGGACTGGGCCGGGCACGACGCCCTGCCGTATCTGCCGCGCGTCCGGTTCGGGCGAGTGGTGGCGATGCCCAAGCGCTGGCTGCCGGGCCGTCGGCTGCGCGACGCGGCCCGGGCGCGGGGCGCCGAGGCGTGGGAGCAGGGCCTCGACGCCTGGCGCCGGCGCCTTGCCGTACCGGACCGGCTGCAGATCGCGCGCAACGACCAGATGTACCCCGTCGACCTGCGCGACCGCTGGGACAGGGACCTGCTGCGCGCCGAACTGACCGCCGCCCGTCCTCAGTTCGTCCTCTACGAGGACGTGACGGCCGACGGTACGGGGCTCGGCTGGAACGGCGGGCACAGCACGGAGATCGTGGTGCCCCTCGCGGGGTCGCGGCGGCCCGCCGGGCGTACGGCACCGGAGGGCGCCGAGCCGGCGCGGACCGCGCCACCGGTCCGGCCTGTCCCCGCCCGGTTCCACCTGCCGGGCGAGGACTGGCTGTTCGCCAAGTGGTACGCGGAACCGTCGGCTCACGAAGCCCTGCTCGCCGAACACCTTCCGGCCCTTGTCGCCGAGGTCGAGGACGAGGTCGACCGCTGGTTCTTCCTGCGCTACCAGGACCCCGAGCCGCATCTGCGGCTGCGTTTCCACGGCGATCCCGGGGCGCTGAACGGCCGGGTCCTGCCCGCGATCAGCCGTGTGTCCAGGACCCTCGTCGAGAGCGGGGCCCTGCGCACGATGACCCTCGACGTGTACCGGCCCGAGAGCGACCGGTACGGAGGCGAGGCGCTGCAGGAAGCGGCCGAGCGCTTCTTCCGCACGGACAGTCTGTCGGCGCTCGTCCAGGTGCGCGCTCTGCGGGGCGTCGCGCGGGCACTCCCCGTCGCCGTGCTCGCCGGCCTCGGGCACGCGGTACTCCTGGAGTCCCTCGGCGACTGGGACTGGTGCGGCTGGGTCGACCGGATGTTCACGAAGACCGCCGAGCACGATGAATACCAGCGGCACCGCGGCCTCGCCGACCGACTGATCAGGCCGGGGAACGCGGTGTCATCGGCTGCGGCGGCACTCGGGGCACCGTCCCTCGGCACGCTGTGGTCCGAGTCGCCCGAGCCGCGCGCGTACGGGCGGCTGATCCTGTCCGCTCCGGAGGCCGACCGAGACGAGGCCCTGCTGTCACTGCTGCACATGCGGCACAACCGTCTGTTCGGCATCGACCGGGCCGCCGAGGCCCGCGGGTACGCGGTCCTGCGGGGCGCGGTGCGGACTCACGTCGGCCGACGGCGGCACGGGAGCAGGAGCGGACGATGAGCGGGGCCACCGAGGGCGGAACACGGGAGCACACGATGAGCGAGGCCACCGAGGGCGGGACGCGCGAGCGCCTCGCCGGCTGGTCCGCCCAGGACCTGCGGGAGCGTGCCTCCGCCGTCTCCGCCGAGATCCTGGACCGGCTAGCCGACCCCGCCGCCACGATGGCGGCCACGCGGATCCCGGCCCAGGCCGCGGACGACGGGGTCGCCGAGCCGATCTGGGCCGAGCTCACCCTCGGCAGCGGCAGCCCTGGGCTCGCGCTCGCGTTCACGGGAGCCGCCCGGGACGCGGCGCGACAGGTGCCGCGCGCCCATGCGTGGCTCACCGCGGGAACCCGCGCCGTCTCGGGCCGGGCCGGCACCGCGGGCGGAATCTTCAAGGGGCCCGGGGCCCTGGCGTTCGCCGTACTGCTCGCTCACCGCACCACCGGAGGCTACGTCTCCGCGCTCCATCGCTTCGATGCCTACCAGCGCGATCTCGTACGGACCGTCCTGCCGCCCGTCGAGGACCGGCCACTGCCCACCATCGGGCGCTACGAGGTGGTCCGTGGGCTGACCGGTGTCGGTCGCTATCTACTGGCCCGGGCGGAGAGCTGTGAAGAACCGCTGACGGCGGTGCTCGACTACCTCGTACGCCTGTCGCTGGGCACCGTGGAGCACCGAGGCGCAGACGTGCCGCGCTGGTGGGCCCTGGACGCGCCCCGGATCGGCTCCGAGGCGGCGTTTCCCGGCGGCCACCTCAACCTGGGCCTCTCGCACGGTGTCGCCGGGCCGCTCGCCCTGCTGGCCCTGGCCTGGGAACAAGGCGTGCGGGTGCCGGGGCAGCAGGAGGCCATGGAGGCGACGGCCGAACTTCTGCGGACCTGGGCGGTGGAGGACCGGTACGGCCTGTTCTGGCCCGGCTACCTTTCCTTCGCCCAGTGGCAACGGGGTCCTGCCGCCTACGACGGAGACGCGAAGTGGCCGGCCTGGTGCTACGGGGCTCCCGGAGTCTCCCGCGCCCTGCAGCTGGCCGGACGGGCGCTCGATCGGACGGACTTCTCGGACCTGGCCCGAGCCTCGGTGGACCGGCTGCTGGTCCTTCCCCGGTCGGCCTGGGGCATCGACGACCACGCGCTGTGCCATGGTTGGGCCGGCGCCCTGCACCAGCTCGGCCGACTCGACCAACTGTGGCAGGATCCTCGGCTGGCCGAACTGCAGGACGCCATCGCCGCGGAACTCGTCTCCGCCTTCGACCCGGCACTGCCTTTCGGACTGCGGTTCACGATGACGAAGGTGCCGTTCGGCTCCGATGTCTCCGGCTACCTCGACGGTGCCGCCGGCGTCGCCCTCGCCCTGGACTCGTACGCGATGGACGGCACACCGGCCGACTGGGACATGCCGCTGTTGCTGGCTTGAGGGACCGACCGACTTTCCGTTCGGTTGTCGGGTCTGAGTGAGAAGACCACGGTGATCGCGAAGGAGACTCGCGTCAACCTCCGATTGCCAAGCGCGAACTTGGTAACAGCCACATAGTTGGACCGGTTTTGCTGGAGCCGGTAAGCGCGACAAGACCTGTCAAGACGTGTGCTGCCCGCTCTCCGGCGGCCGGCTGTCGATGCCGATGTCGTGGAAGACCTGAAGCGCCTGTTCGGTGAAGCCAAGACAGTCGAAGCGGTCGCAACCGTCGCGGCCTACAACATGGTCTCGCGTTCCTGGTAGCGCTGGCCGTTCGAGGTGCAAGTGCGTGGTTCTGCGGCGTAGCCCGTTCGTCAGCGGTCGGCTCGATGGGCCTTGAGGTACGACTCTGGGTACCAGTGCCTTCCAAGACATGCGCCATGAAGCGATCACACGGGCCACCGGGCGGGCCGGACGGAAGCACTGCGCCTCTCACGAAACTCACTGACAGCCCGCGGTCGCCGAAGTCCCGGCAGACGAGGCGGCAGGGCATCGGGACAACACGCTGAAGTACCGTCTTGCCTGGCGTACCAGCCCTGTCCCAGCCCGCATTGCCTACTGCCGCATCGGCGAGCGCAGCAGCCACAGCTGGTTCGTCCTGCGCGAGCTGCTGGGTTACACCAGCGCGAAGAACTACGACGGCTCCCACCTCGAGTGGTGGGACAAGCCCGAGCTGCCCGTTCACAACCCGCAGACCGCCGACTCCTGACCATGCGGTCGGTGGTCGCCGACAGCTACCGGTCCCGCCCAGGCACGTGCGTGGGCGGGACCGCTGCGTCAAGGCGTGCCATCGTCCCGCCCTTGTGCACCTGGCGCGGAATCCCGTCCTCGGGACCGGGCGCGGAAGGCGGCCGGCGTGGTGCTGGTCCGGTGGGCGAAGTACTTCACGAAGTTGCTCGTGTCCGGAAAGCCGAGACGTGAGGCGATCTGCTCCACCGGCTGGTCCTCGTGGGTGAGCAGCCGCTTGGCCTCGAGCACCACTCGTCGGTCGATGAACTCCTTCGCGCCCATGCCGGCGGCGGCGATCGTCGCCCTGCGCAGAGTCCGCGGCGAGTATCCGAGCTCCCGGGCGTAGTAGCCGACGTCGCGGTGGTGGGCGAAGCTCGCCTCGACCCGCCTGCGAAAGGCCAGGAACGGCTCCGAGTGCTCCGAGGTCGCCGCGGTACCGACCTGTCCGCCGGGGTCGGTGAGTCGAAGCAGGAGCGCCGCCAAGAGGTGCTGCAGCACGGGACGACGCACGGCGCTGTCCCGGGGCAGCGACTCGAACTCGGCATACAGGTGGTCGAGCGCCCGCGCGGCTGCCGTCGAACTGTCAGTGTCGGGCGTCCACAGCGTGCGACCGAAGGGGTCGCCCATACCGGTCACGGAAACCGAGGAGCGGTCGAGGGCCTCGTCGCGAAAGAGGACCAGGCTTCCGTCGACGCCACTGAGGTCGCCGAAGCGTTGCACCTGCCCGGGGCGCACCCACAACCACGACCCCGCGCTCACCGCGTACTCGCGGAAGTCGACGGTATGCAGCATGCCCCCGCTGCTCACGTGCAGCAGCAAGTGAAACTCGGGGCGTTCGGTGCGCCGGCCGACGCCTAGCCTTGCCATGCGTCGCCTCAGGTCCCCGAAGGTGACCACTTCCAGGAGCTCGCCACCCACTGCGGGGACGTAGGGCACCCTCAGTACCTCACTACGTCCCTTTTCCACCATCTGTAGTCCCTTCGCAACCTCGTGACGGCCGCTGCCGCTTCCTACCGTAGTGAGTGTCCGGAACAGCCGTACTGCCGATGTCCCGGGGGCCGACCCCTGTGACCCGGCAACTTCCCACCAGTCCGACGCGACCTGCATGGAGACCGTTATCAACCGCCTACAGCTCACCTACGCCTTCGACGCCTACTGTGGCTGGTGCTACGGCTTCGGGCCGGCCGTTCGGGCGTTCGCAACCGACAACGCAGACCGGGTGACCCTCCAGGTGCTGTCCGGCGGGCTCTTCTCGGGCAACCGCGCACAGCCGATCGGTGCCTTCCCGCACATTCCGGGGGCCAACAAGCGGATCAGCGAGCTCACCGGTGTCGAGTTCGGAGCCGCCTACGAACGGGTCCTGGCCGAGGGCACGCTGGTGATGGATTCCACCGACGCCGCCACCGGCCTGGTCGCCCTTCGCCGGCAGCGGCCCGCAGCGGCCCTGGAACTCGCTGGAGCGATGCAACGCGCCTGGTACATCGACGGCCGGAGCCTCTCCGACCCCGAGGTCTACCGCGACATCGCCGAGGCCCACGCCATCGACCCCGGCGCTGTCAATGACGCACTCACCGACCCGGCGGTCCGTGTGGAGGCCGAACGAGACATGCGTGAGCTCCGCCAGCTCGACGTGGACCACTACCCGACCCTGCTGCTCCGCACCTCCGCCGGCCTCCAACAGCTCGGCGGACCTGTTTCCAGCGCTGCCGCACTCACTGCCGCACTCGACCAGCACCTCTCGCGCTCCGAGTGAGCCCGCGCCGCGGCTGCCGACCCCCACTGCCATCCACCACCCGGCCACATCCGGTCACACCGAGGCGGAGCGGGATCCGCTTCCTCGGGAGAAGAGAACGGCCATGAGCACTACCACTGCGAACAAGACCGTCGTCGACGCAGCCCTCACCGGCCGCGCCTCGAGGCGATCCCCACTTACTTAGCCTCCGGCCTGACCCAACACAACACCCGCATCGCAGCCGGCACAGAAGGCCTGCGGGGCTCCGTCGGGACCCAGCCCGACGGCGTCCTTCATGAGCCGGCCCGCACCCCCCCCAGGGCGACCTGGTTGCCACCCCACGGCGTGTACCGCAGCCAGGCTGCACCCGACCTGGTGGCGTTCAAGCTCTGGCGCCTCACGGACGGCAAGATCGTCGAGCGCTGGGACGCACTGCAGCCCTACCGACCACCACCGTCTCGGGGCGCACCACGACCGATGGGCCCGACCGAGGTCGCCCGGCTCGGAAAGGGCGCAGCCAGTGACGCACTGGTCCAGCGATTTGTTCGGCAGGTGCTCGTCGAGGGCGACGTCAGCGAGCCGACCGACTACTTCGACAACGGCCGCTACGCCCAGTACAACCCACAGATGGGCGACGACCTCTCCGGCCTCGGCGAGGCGCTGACCCTCCAAGACATCAGCGTGTCCTTTTTTCACCATGGCGAGTCACCCCCGTACCTTGAGCAGGAACCAGCCCGCACATACCTTGGAAGGGCGATCACAGAAACGGTCCGTCACTGGCGTGACCTCCGTTCTGTGACCGGACGGAGGCGGAGGACCTCCGCGCTCTGCGGCGCCTGGGAGTCAGTCGATACCCGACCGTGCTGCCGCACGGCCAAGCGGGCGTCCGTCGTCTGGGTGGACCTCTTTGCAGTGCCGAGGCCCTCACCGCAACCCTCGACGCTTAGCTGGCAGCCGCCACCACCTGAAATCCCTCAGCAATCACATCGACAGTCATTCCGAAAGGACATAACCATGGTCAACATCGCGGTTTTCGGAGCCACCGGCACCATCGGCTCCCGCATCGTTGAAGAGGCCCTGGAGCGCGGCCACACGGTCACCGCCGTGGTCCGGGACCCGGCCAAGCTCACCCACTCCGATCCCCGCCTGAATGTCATCACCGGAGACGTCCTGGACTCGGCTTCGGTCACCGCCGCCGCCGAAGGGCAGGACGTGGTGGTCAGTGCGGTCGGCGGCGGGGACGGGCCAGGCCACCTGGCCACGATCGAACCGGCGGCCCGTGCTCTCGTCGAAGGCCTGCGTGCCCTCGGGGAGCGCGCTCCGCGGCTGGTCACGGTCGGCGGCGCTGGCTCGCTGCGCACGCCGGACGGTCAGCAGGTGTGGGACACCCCGGGCCTGCCCGAGGGCCTGCTGCAGATCATGCGCGCCCACGGTGACGCACTGGACTACTACCGCACCGTCACGGACCTGGGCTGGACCAACGTCAGCCCCGCCGCTCAGATCGAGCCGGGTGAGCGCACCGGTACCTACCGCACCGCCGCGGAGGAACTCCTCACCGACGAGGCCGGGAACAGCACCATCTCGGTGGAGGACTACGCCGTGGCGATGCTCGATGAGATCGAGCACCCGCAGCATCAGCAGCAGCGGTTCGCCGTAGCCTACTGAACCTTCGCGCTCCGCCGGGGCGGAGCAGGTGACACCCCCTGCTCCGCCCCGGCGATCACCGGAAAGTCACGGCACAAGAAGAAGCCGACGACCCATGAGCCCGCACGGAGCCCACACCGCCATCGGGACGACCTCGCGACCTGCTCTGCGGGCCTGCTGAACGCCCTCGGATCGACTGGGCGCAAATGATCACTCCGCCGGAAAGTGAGACAATGCGGCACAAGCCCTTCCAAGCATCGCCGTTCAACTACACGCCGGTGGGCGCCACCGGACCCGAAGACCACACGGGTGCCCGGCCACGCCGACATCCGATCAGCGAGGACCGCGCACCAATCGGAAGCGGCCAGGTCCGCTGGGAGTAC
Organism: Streptomyces mutabilis; assembly: GCF_014649815.1. Lineage (GTDB taxonomy): Bacteria > Actinomycetota > Actinomycetes > Streptomycetales > Streptomycetaceae > Streptomyces > Streptomyces mutabilis. The sequence continues at coordinate 289,844 of NZ_BMTT01000005.1, forward strand.
GCATGGAAGGAAACTCTCCTGGGGCATCCAGCGCCGGGCAGGCTACTCGATCCTCCCGCTCGACCAGCCACAGAGCGCCACGGAGGAACCCGTGCACCAGAAGATTCTCGACGCAGCGTGTCCACGCGTGCTACCAGGCCTGACGGTGCAGCTGCGCCGTCAAGTGGGCCCACTGCTGATGAAGATGCCCATCCGCGTCGTCTACGTCCTCGATGAACCGAACCGCAAGGGTTTCGCCTTCGGTACGCTGGCCGGCCATCCCGTGGGCGGGGAGGCGGCATTCATCGTCGAACGCTCGGCGGACGACTCTGTGTGGTTCATCTTGCGTTCGCTCAGCGGTCCCGGAAAGGGCTTGTGGCGTCTTGCCTACCCAATCGTTCTCCTGCTGAGAGGAAGATTCCGCGAGTCCTATCTGAAGGCTCTGGCAGGGCCCCTCGACTGAACAAGTGCCCAGGGGACTCAGCCGGTCGGTGCGCAGGCCGGAAATGCCGCGTTCGGTGGCCTTCACCGGCCCGCTCGCCGGTTCGTCGCTGAGGGCGACGGCGACAGCCAGGTCCCAGCCCCCGTGCGGGGCGCGGACGGCATGGTCGACCCCTGTGGTCGGCGAAACCGGCCTCAAGGTGGGACGACTTCACCGTCCGCTTGAGGAGAGCCCAGCAGTCGCCTGCGCCCCAGGTGGCTCTTCACTCTTCAGTCCTGCTGAGGTGCCGGACCGGCGCGTGCACCCACCTGCGGACGTTTTCTCCCCGGACATCGGAAGAGCCGCCTGACGAAGCACCACTGGCTACGCGTCCTGCGGGTACCAGCGCAGCTCGATCGTGTTGCCGTCCGGGTCCCGCACGTAGAGGGAGAGCGCGGTGCCCCGCGCGCCGAAGCGCTTGCCCGGGCCGTCCACCACTGTGAAGACGCCGGAGTCGACGACCTCCTGCCAGTCGAGCGGCTCGACCACCAGGCAGATGTGGTCGACGTTGGTGCCCGCCGGCCGGTCGTCGGTGCCCGTGATGAGGTCGATGATCGTGGTGGGGCTGACCCGCACCGACGGGAAGGGGGCCTTCCCGGCCCGCCACTCCTCCACCCGCACGGGCTCGAGGCCCAACGGGCCGGTGTAGAAGGCGAGCGAGCGCTCGATGTCGGCGACGTTCAGGACCAGGTGGTCGAAGGCGGTCACGCGCATGTGGGACTCCGTGGGTACGGGGCGCCTGCGGCGCCGGGGTGGCTTCTCGTCGGTGAGTTCAGCATCGCCGAGCCACCATCGATCGGTCCAACACATGCTTGTCATGCGATCCATCGTGTTCCACGATGGATCGGTGGATCTTCAGCAGATGCGGTACGTCGTCGCGGTGGCGGAAACCGCGAGCTTCACCCGCGCCGCGGAGCGGTGCCACGTCGTCCAGTCCGCGCTCAGCCACCAGGTGGCCCGGCTGGAGAAGGACCTGGGCGCGAGGCTCTTCGAGCGCACCAGCCGCCGGGTGCGGCTGACCGTCGCCGGGGAGGCGTTCCTGCCCGCCGCCCGCCAGGCCCTGGAGGCGGCCGAGCGGGCGCGGGCGGAGGTGGCGGCCGCCACGGGCGAGATCCAGGGCCGGCTGACCGTCGGGACGATCCCCACGGTGGCGGCCGTCGACCTTCCGACGGTGCTGCGGGACTACCGTCGGCGCTATCCGCAGGTGCGGATCAGCCTGCGGACCGCCGCCAGCGAACGCCTCATCGAGCAGGTGCGCGACGGCGCGCTGGACGCCGCGTTCCTCGGGGTGCAGCCCGGATTCCGGCCGCAGGGCGTCAACGACCGGCAGCTCGCGTACGGCGAGCACGTCGCCGTGGTCGCGCCGGACCACCCCCTGGCCGGGGAGCGGGAGGTGGGCCTGCCCCGCCTGGCCGAGGAGGTGTTCGTGGACTTCGCGGCCGGCAGTGCCGCCCGCGCCCAGTCCGACGACGCGTTCGCCGCGGCCGGACTGCGGCGCGAGGTCGCCTTCGAGGCCGGCGTCGACCTCATGGCCCGGCTGATCCGCCTGGGCCTCGGCGTCGCGCTGCTGCCCGCGGTGTTCGCTGCCGGACTGCACGGCCTGCGGTGCGTTCCGGTCCGCGACGGTCCGGTACGGGTCGAGCGCCTCGTCTGGAGCCGGTTCACCCCGTCCCCCGCGGCCGCGGCGTTCCTCGCGCTGCTGGACGTTCCGGCGCGGACAACAGCCCACGGCGCCCCTGACGAGCTTGGAGCGACGTCCGCTACGACCGCGCCGGCCAGACCAGCGCCTGGGCGATGATGACGTTCTCCCCGTTGAAGGTGACGGCGGGGCCTTCACGCAGCTGGTAGCCAAGGCCCAACGCCTCGCTCACCCGGTGGCAGAACGCGGCGTCGTCCGGCTGGTCAAGACTCGGTAGACGGGCAACCCATCAGGCGGTGTGCTCATGGGTGAAGGATCGCATTCGGGCCCCGGGTCCCCATGAGTACCCCCAGCGCGTGGACGGCCGGTACGGGCGTGCCGGTGATCGCGACGGTGGTGGTGGCTCCCTCGGCCAGGAGGCAAGCTGGTCCGTCGCACCACCCACTCGAGCTGCCGTTGCCCTCCCCGCGTAGGGCATCATGCCGTCGATGTGAGGCCCTGCTCGAGTTCCTCCACAGCGTCCGTCCACAGGCCGGGCAACCTCTCGCCGTGAGGCAGCGCGTGGTCGACCGTGAAGGAGACCTCGGCCCAGTTTCCGAAGAAGGCCAGTCCCACGCCGCAGAGGTGGCCCGGCAGGAGCAACGGGAGCAGGGCGGCGCCCGTGACGTTGGTGGCGCCCAGCGCCCCGCCCTCGGCGAGCGGCACGGAGGTGGTCATCATCGCGGTGACGCTCGGTGAGGTGATCTGCCGCATGTACCAGGCCGTGGGGCGGGCGGGCATGTATCGGACCAGGTCGTGGATGGCCTGCCGTCGCGGCCTCCGCTTCACCGCGGGAGTCGCCTCCGCGACGAGTTCGAGCCGTCGCGACGGCGAGGTCTCGGTCAGGGGGAGCCGCACCGGGACGGCGAAGGTGCGGTTCCCCCACGTCTGCTCCTCGTCGTGCCGACGTGCGTCCACGGGAAGCAGCGCCGACACACGAGGCAGAGGGATGCCGGCGTCTGCCGACCACCTGCCCATGGCTCCCGCCAGTGCCGTGAGATGAACGTCGTTCGCCGACACCCCACGTGCCGTACCGATCCTCCGCAGCATCTCGACGGGCACCCGGGCCCGCAGCAGTCTCCGCTCTCCACTGGGAACGAAGGCCGCCGAGGGCCGCCGGCCCGGACGGGGACAGACGTCGAAGGCGAACTTGGCCGCGAATCCCAGCGCCCTGACCGTCCTGCGCAAGTTCTCCCCGTGACCACGCGGGCCGGGCAGCGGCCGGACGGCGGACTCACCGGTACCGAGCAGGGTACGGAAGGCGAGGGCGGCAGCGATCCCGTCCTGGCACACGTGCTCGAACCGGTAACACACGGCGTACTCGTCGGGCGCCTCGCCGTGCACCAGCCACAGTCCCCAGGGCGCGTCGCGGGGCAGTGGGGCGCTGAGAGCCGTCTCCAGGGGGGACGGCGGTGCGTCGGGTCCGGCCGCCACTACTTCATGGACATGGCGCTCAAGAGTGAAGGTCTCGTCCGGGCGCCACACGGGAGGTCGTGCGGTCCGTTCCAACCGGTGCGTGAGCATGGGCAGTCTCGGCAGGTGCATGCCGACGTAGGCGCGGAAATCCTTCAGACTCGGCGGCCGGCCACTGAGATACGCGATACCCCCGGTGTCCCAGCGGGCACCGGGATGGGCCTCCTCCAGTCTGAGGTACGCGCGGTCGATCGGGTGAGTACGCACGTGGGCGGACATGGTCACCGTCTTCGGGTCGGGGCGGTCCAGTGGGCCGCGAAGCGGTCGGCATCGAGGAGGGCCAGAGCTGAGCGACGGACGGAGCGGGCCGAAGCGGGGGATCGCTCGAACGGCCGACATTCGGGTCGGAAGCACAAGGTAAGCGGCCCTCCCTTTGCGGTCGCGGACTCCGGAGACCCTTCACGCGGCCGGACTAGGCATTCGCGCGCCCGTTCGTCAACCTTCGTGTCGGCGCGATGCCTTCGAGGATGAGCGCGAGCGGAAAGGACCCCTGAGGCACCCACCGGCTGGCACTGTCCTCGATGTGTGTCGGAGTATCCGAGAGGGAGGCCGGGGATGGGGATGGGTGAGTCGGTGGCGCGGCAGCGACTGCTTCCGCCTGCCTTCCCGTGGTGCGGCCCCGGGGAGCCATCGTCGTGAACATCGCCCTCACCGGGGCCACCGGATTCCTCGGACTCCGTCTGCTGCGGTGCCTTCTGGAACGGCACGGATCGCTGACCCTGCTCACCCATGGGGCCTCGGGAGACGCCCTCGGTCGCATCAGGCGGTTCTTCGAGGTGACCGGAGCGCCCGAACGGCTGCTCCCGGAACTTCCCACCCGGGTACGGGTAGTACCCACTGACCTGAGCCGACCGCGCATGGGACTGCCCCCGGCGCGGTACGGGGAACTGGCCGACGCCTTCGACGCGATCTGGCACAGTGCCGGCTCCATCAACCTGGAGGGTGACCTCGCCTCGCTGCGCCGCGTGAACGTCGAAGGCACCAGGGCCGTTCTGGAGTTGGCCGCCGCCGGACGCCGCCGACCGGTGATCTACCACGTCAGCACCGCCTTCGTGGCCGGAGCGCGACGTGAGGGAGTCGTCTACGAGGACGAACTCGACGACACCCACGGCTTCGAGAACGCCTACGAGCGGTCCAAGTACGAGGCCGAGAGCCTGGTGCACGCATGGTCGCGGACACACCGCAGGTCCGCCGTCGTCCTGCGGCCGAGCATCCTGGTCACGGACGTGCCACCGCACCCCGAACTGCCCCGACACCCGATGCAGGTCATGGACCAGTTGGTGTGGGACGCGCTGCGCGCCACCGGTCTCGCCGACACACGCCGCGCGCGGCCCGACCTGCCCGTCGTCCGGCTGGTCGGCCGACGCTACGGCCACCTCAACATGATGCCCGTCGAGGACGCGGCGAGGGTGATGGTGCGCCTGGCGGACCGGGAACCGTCCGGCCGGGTCGACACCTACCACGTCGTCCACGAACACGATGTTCCGGTGGCCGCGGTCACCGAACTCATGGAGCGGCTCGCGCCGTTGCGGACCCGACTGGTCGAGAGGCGACCCGACGACGTGTCCGCCCTCGAGGCCTCCATGGACTTCTACCCGGGCATCACGCCCTACCTGAGCCACCTCCGCCGTTACGACGACACCCGGGTACGCACCGCCCTCGGAGCTCCCCGGTCCGTCACCCGGGTGGACGCCGACTACCTGTTGTCCGGTCTCCGCCCGACGCGCCCGGCACATCCAGCGGTGGCGCCGGGACGGGCGCGGCACTGAGGCCGACCGGGCCTCTCCCTCGACCGTCCCTCCGTACGCACGCCTCCCATTGGAGCCCGCCCTTGTCCGCTCCCGCCCTGTCCGGCCGCACCGACGCGCATCCGCCGATCTTCTCACCCGAAGCGATCACCGCCGGTACCCGGCGGATCCGGGAGCAGGTGCACATCGTCACCGACAGCACCCGCCGGAACCTCGGCCTGGCTTTCGGACCGAGGACGGCCGGCGACGTCGTCGGCACGCTGCCGCCGCTGTATCCGGAGTGGCTCGGCGGGCGCACCTTCTGCGAGGCCCACGGCGTCCGCTTCCCCTACGTGGCGGGTGAGATGGCGAACGGCATCGCGACGACGCGCATGGTCACCGCGATGGCCCGGGCCGACATGCTCGGCTTCTTCGGAGCGGCGGGCCTCGGGCTGCCGGAGGTCGAACGGGCCGTGCGCGAACTGGCCGACCGGCTCCGGGGCAGGACCAACTGGGGCGTCAACCTCATCCACTCGCCGGCCGAACCGGAACTCGAACACCGGGCCGCGAAGCTGCTGCTCCACCACGGGGTGCCGTGTGTGTCGCTCTCGGCCTACCTGGACCTCACGCCGGCCGCGGTACTGTGCGCGGTCCGCGGACTGCGCCGGGACGGCGACGGGGGGATCGTGCGTCCCACGCGGGTCCTCGCCAAGGTGTCCCGGCCCGAGGTGGCCGAGAAGTTCCTGTCACCCGCGCCGCCCGACCTCCTGCGCCGACTCGTGGAGGGCGGCGAGCTGAGTGCCGAGGAGGCCGAACTGGCCCGGCAGGTACCGGTGGCCGAGGACATCACGGTGGAGGCCGACAGCGGTGGCCACACCGACGGCCGGCCGCTGGGCTCCCTGCTGCCCCGCGTGCTGATGCTGCGCGACGACATCACCCGCCGTTTCGGTTACCGGCGCCAGGTCGGCGTCGGGGCCGCGGGAGGGCTCGGGACGCCCGCCGCGGTGGCGGCGGCGTTCGCGCTCGGGGCGGCCTACGTGGTGACGGGGTCGGTGAACCAGACGGCCACGGAGGCGGGCATCTCGGACGACGCCAAGGCCCTGCTCGCCCAGGCGGACGTCGCCGACGTGGCCATGGCGCCGGCGGCGGACATGTTCGAGACGGGTGTCACGCTCCAGGTGCTGCGCCGGGGCACCATGTTCGCCCCCAAAGCCTCCCAGCTCTACGCCGCCTACCGGGCGCACTCGTCCTTGGAGGACATCCCCGCCCCACTGCGGGCGAAACTGGAGCGGGACGTCCTGGGGGCCTCCGTCGACGAGGTGTGGGAACGGGCCGAACGGTTCTGGGCGGCACGCGACCCCGCGCAGATCACTCGGGCGCAGAGCGATCCCAAGCACCGGATGGCACTGGTCTTCCGCTGGTACCTGGGCAACTCCAGCCGGTGGGCCATCGACGGGGACGCCGGCCGACGCACCGACTACCAGATCTGGTGCGGCCCGGCGATGGGAGCGTTCAACCGGTGGACCGCCGGAGGCTTCCTCGCCGAGCGGCAGAACCGCACCGTGGTACAGATCGCGCTCAACCTCCTCGAAGGCGCCGCCGTTCTCACTCGGGCCCACCAACTGCGCACCTACGGCGTCCCGGTCCCGGCCTCTGCCTTCGCGTACACGCCGCGCAGGCTCGCGTGACCGCGCTCCCCACCCGGAAGACGACCCCCCGACGAAAGGGAGCCCGTGTCCGAAACTCACCCTCCACAGGTTCCCGTCGCCGTGGTGGGCATCGGGGCCCTGGCCCCGGGCTCGACCGACCCCACGGAGTTCTGGCGGACGGTGTTCTCGGGCCGGGACCTGATCACCGGCGTGCCGCCGTCGCGCTGGCTCGTCGAGGACCACTACGATCCCGACCCCACCGTGCCGGACAAGACCTACGCGCGCCGGGGGGCGTTCCTGCCCGAGGTCGGCTTCGACCCACTGGCCTACGGCATCCCACCCGCCACGCTTCCCGCCACCGACACCAGCCAGCTGCTCGCCCTCATGGTGGCCGACCAGGTCCTCGCCGACGCCGGCGGGCTGTCGGGTGTGGACCGCGACCGGGTCGGTGTCATCCTCGGCGCGGCTTCGCTGGAGCTGCTGAGCCACATGCAGGGGCGGACCCAACGCCCCGTGTGGCTGAAGGCCCTGCGGGAGCAAGGGGTCCCCGAGGCCGAGGCCCAGTCCGTGTGCGATGCCATCCAGGAGCACTACACGCCCTGGCAGGAGTCGACGTTTCCCGGGCTCCTCGGCAACGTCGTCGCGGGACGCATCGCCAACAGGTTCGACCTGCACGGCACCAACCACACCACCGACGCCGCGTGCGCAAGTTCGTTCGCCGCCCTGTCGACGGCGGTCGCGGAACTCTCCCTGGGCCGTGCCGACCTGGTCATCAGCGGTGGTGTCGACACCCTGAACGACATCGGCATGTTCATGTGCTTCTCGAAGACACCCGCGCTGTCACCCACCGGGGACTGCCGGCCCTTCTCCGACGAGGCCGACGGCACGATGCTCGGTGAGGCCGTCGTGATGTACGCCCTCAAGCGGCTGTCCGACGCCGAACGGGACGGCGACCGGATCCACGCCGTGATCCGGGGGATCGGCAGCTCCTCCGACGGCAAGGGAACGGCGATCTACGCACCCCTGCCCGAGGGGCAGGCACGGGCGCTGCGACGCGCGTACGAGCAGGCGGGCTACGACCCGGGCACCGTGGAACTCGTCGAGGCACACGGCACCGGCACCAAGGCCGGGGACGCCGCCGAACTCGTCGCGCTGCGGACGGTGTTCGAGGAGAGCGGGCGTGGGGACCGGCAGTGGTGCGCGATCGGCTCGTTGAAGTCCCAGATCGGTCACACCAAGTGCGCCGCGGGCGCAGCCGGGCTGCTCAAGACGGTCATGGCCCTGCACCACCAAGTCCTGCCGCCGACCATCAAGGTCGAGCGGCCCGCCTCCGTGCTGCGGAAGAGGGACAGCCCGTTCTACGTCAACACCGAGGCACGCCCGTGGGTACGGCCGCCCGGTCATCCGCGCCGGGCCTCTGTGTCGAGCTTCGGCTTCGGAGGCAGCAACTTCCACGTCACCCTGGAGGAGTACGTGCCGTCGGCAGGGCCCGGCCGTCGGGCGTGGCGCAGCCGGTGCGCGCCCACGGAACTGGTGCTGTTCAGTGCCTCCTCGCCGGCCGCCCTGCTGGAGCGGACCGTCGACCGGGACCGCCCCCTCGCCGAGATCGCGCGGGAGAGCCAGGCCGGGTTCCGGCCCGCCGACGAGGTGCGCCTGGCCGTCCTGGCGACCGACACCGACGACCTGCACGACAGGTTCTCGCAGGCCGCAGCAGCGATTCGGCAGCGCCCGCACGACGCGTTCTCCCTTCCCGGCGGGGTGCACTACGGCGTCGGAGCGCCCGCCGTCGGGAAGGTGGCGTTCCTCTTCCCGGGGCAGGGGGCCCAGTACGTCGGCATGGGCGCGGGCCTCGCCATGTTCGCCCCCGCCGCCCAGGCCGTCTGGGACCGCCTGGCGGACCGCCGGTTCGAGGACCGCGCCCTGCACGCGGTGGTGTTCCCGCCTCCAGGCTTCGGCGACGCGGAGCGGGAGGCGCAGGCCGCGCTGCTGAACGCCACCGAGTGGGCCCAGCCGGCGCTCGCCGTGCACAGCCTGGCCCTCCTGGAGGTGGTGCGCGGCCTCGGGCTGCGGCCCGACTGCGTGGGCGGCCACAGCTTCGGCGAACTGGTGGCCCTGCACGCCGCGGGAGCACTGGACGCCGATTCCCTGGTCGCGCTCGCGCGCAGACGGGGCGAGCTGATGCGCGCCGCGGCCGACGGCGCGGGGGCGATGCTGGCCGTGGCCGCGAGCCGCGAGCGGGTGACGGCCGTCCTCGCCGAAGCCGGAGTGAACAACGTGTGGCCGGCGAACCACAACGCGCCGGACCAGGTCGTGGTGTCCGGCGAGAGCGGGGCGATCGAGACAGCCGAGCGGGAGTTCCTCGCGAGGGGTATCACCGCAAGCCGGCTGGAGACCTCACACGCCTTCCACACCCCGCTGGTCGCCTCGGCGGCCGAGCCACTGTCCGCGTTCCTGCGCGACATGACACTCACGGCACCCGTGGTCGACGTGTACGGCAACGCGGACGCGGCACCGTACCCGGGGGACCCCGACGACGTACGCCGCAGGGTCGCCGCACACCTGGTCTCGCCCGTGCTGTTCGCCGAGCAGATCGAGGCGATGTACGCCGCGGGTGTGCGGACGTTCGTCGAGGTCGGCGCCGGGGCCGCGCTGACCGGCCTGGTCGGACGAGTCCTCGGTGACCGCGAGTACGCCGCAGTCGCCCTGGACCGCCGGGGACAGGACGCGGTCACCACCCTGCACGGCGCGCTCGGCAGACTCGCGGCGCACGGTGCGCAGTTGGACTACGGCTTCCTCTGGACGCCGTACGGACCGTCAGAAACAGCAGTGAAGGAGCGCGAACCGCGCATGACCGTGCAGATCAACGGTACCAACTACGGTCAGCCGTATCCCCCGGAGGGCGGGGCGACCGAACTGCCCCCACCGAATCCGCCTCGGACCCCACCGTCGCCCGCCCCGGCCGCGACGCTCGCGCCTGCCCCGCCGCTGGAGCCGACCGGCGAATCCGCTCCGGCCCGCGAACCCGTACCCGGCGCGGAACCCGTACCGGCCGCACCGTCCCCGCCCGAGCCGTTCGACCCCGCTCTTCCGGCAGACCCGCACTGGCTGGCCATGGTCGAGAGCGTGCAGAGGAACGCGGCGGAGGCCCACGCGGCCTGCCACCGCATGCTGGCCGACAGCCACATGGCGTTCCTGCGGATGACCGAGACGACCCTGGCCACCCTGCTGGGCGCGCCCCCGCGGGAGGACGTGCCCGCCCTGCCCACTGCCCCCGTGTCCACCGATCTCGCGGCGGTGCCGCACACCGTGGTCCCGACCTCCGCTCCCGTCGGCCGGGCGCCCGACGCGGCCCCCGGCGCGACGCCGCGGACTCCCGACCCGTTGCCGCAACTCCTCGCCCCTGCCGGGGCCTCCGTCGTACCACCCGCCCGCACACCCGAGCCCTCACCGGCCCCGCTCCACGCCGACGCGCCGTCGGCCGCGGACCCGGCCCGGTTCGAGGAACTGCTGCTCTCGGTGGTGGCCGAGCGCACCGGATACCCGGTGTCCATGCTCAACGCGGACATGGCGCTCGACGCGGACCTCGGCGTCGACTCCATCAAGCGTGTGGAGATCCTCTCCGTCGTCCGGCAACGGGTGGGTGACCTGCCGACCGGGGATGCCGCCGCGCTCGGCAGACTCAGCACCCTGCGCGAGATCGTGGACGCCCTGTCGGAGGCGGCCGCTCCCACCACCGCACCATCCGCCGACCAGCCCGAAACCGCCGTCGCGAGCCGACAACCGGAACCGGTGGAACTGAGGCGCCTGGCCCTGCGAACGGTGAACGCGCCCGCGCCGGGACTGGCGATGGCCGGCCTCGGTGACGGCCCGGTGTCCGTGGTCGGCGGTCCTTCCGAGACCGCCGCCCTGGTGGCCGGGAAACTCACCGACCGCGGAGTACGGGCCGAGGCCGCGACACGTGTGCCCGACGGAGCGGGCGCCGTCGTGTACCTCGGCGGGCTGGCCGACATCGGATCGCCGGAGGAGGCCGGAGAGATCCTGCGCGAGGCATTCCGCACGGCACGCACGGTCGCGCCGCGCATGGAGACCGCCGGTGGGGCGTTCGTCACCGTCCAGGACACGGGGGGCGACTTCGGGCTGGACGGCAGGGAACCCGACCGCGCGTGGCTCGGCGGCCTCGCCGCCCTGACCAGGACCGCGGCACAGGAGTGGCCGGACGCCTCCGTCAAGGCGATCGACTGCGAGCGCGGCGGCCGGGACGCCGAGGCCGTCGCCGAGGCGATCGTGGCGGAACTGCTCGTGGGCGGACCGGCACCGGAGGCCGGCCTGCGCGCGGACGGAACCCGGCTCGTACCGTGCGCCGTCGAGGCACCGTCGGAACCGTGCCCGGCCCCGACGGAGATCGGCCCGAAGTCGGTGATCGTGGCCACCGGGGGAGCGCGCGGGGTCACCGCGGCAGCCCTGACCGACCTGGCCCGGACCCACCGGCCGCGCATCGCTCTGCTGGGCCGCACGGAACTGGTGGCGGAGCCCGCAGGGGCGTCCGCGGCCACCGACGAAGCCGCACTCGTGCGGCTGCTCGGCGAGCAGCGAGCCGAAGGCACCGGCCCCGCCGAGATCAGCGCGCGGGCGAAGGAGATCCTGGCCGCGCGCGAGGTACGGGCGACACTCACCGAACTGGAGAAGGCCGGCTCCCCGGTCCGGTACCTGCCGGTGGACGTCAGGGACGGTGAGGCCCTCGCGGCCGCGCTGCGCGAGGTGCGCGAGACGTGGGGTCCTGTCACCGGGATCGTGCACGGCGCCGGAGTACTGGCCGACAAGCGGATTCCCGACAAGACGGACGGGCAGTTCGACCGGGTGATGTCCACCAAGACCGACGGCCTGCGGGCACTCCTCGCGGCGACAGCCGACGACCCGGTCGAGACGATCTGCCTGTTCTCCTCGGTGGCCGGGGTCTACGGCAACGCGGGACAGTGCGACTACGCCATGGCCAACGCCGTGCTCGACCACGTGGCGTCGGCCGAGCGGGCCCGCCGGCCGGACTGCCGGGTGCGCTCGATCGCCTGGGGGCCCTGGCGCGGCGGGATGGTGACCCCGGCACTGGCCGAGCGCTTCGGCCGGTCGGGCGTCGAGCTGATCCCCCTGGAGCGGGGTGCCGCCGCCTTCACCGCCGAACTCGGCGCTCCGGCCCCTGACGGCCGGATCATCCTGGTAGCCGGTGACGAGGACGCGCCGTCGGACGGTGCCGGCGACCCGCCCACGGCTCACATCCGCGTCACGTCCGTCACGCACCCCTACCTGGCCGACCACCGCATTACCGAGGACCCGGTGCTGCCCCTGGCCATGGTCCTCGACTGGTTCACGGGCGCCGCCCGAGCATGGCGCCCTACGTCCGGAGGGCCGGTGCTGCGCGACGTGCGGGTGCTCGACAAGGTCACCCTGCCGAGGCTGGCGCACGAGGGGCACCGGTTCACCGTGCACGGACACCGCCGCCTCATCGGCCCCCCGACGGGTCTGCAGGCGGAACTGCGGGACGTGGACGGGGCGCCGCACTTCCGCGCCGTACTGGACTTCGAGGCACCCTCGGAACAGCAGCCGTGGGCCGGCCCCGGGGAAGGGGACAGCACGGAGCGCCCCGTCCCCTACGACGGACGGGCCCTGTTCCACGGACCGCGGTTCCAGGCACTGAGCACCCTGCGGGGTGTCGGCTCCAACGGGGCGGAAGCGACGGTCGCGGGTGTCGCCGGCCTGGGCTGGGGCGGCGCCCACTGGCAGACCGATCCGGCCGCCGTGGACGGCGCGCTGCAACTGGCCCTGGTGTGGGCGGACCACGCCCTGGGGAGCGCGTGTCTGCCGATGGCCGTCGCCGAGTGCCGCATCCACCGGCGCGGCCCCGCCGCGAACAGCCTCAGGTGCGTGGTGCGCGCCCGGAAGACGCACGACACCGGGGCACGGTGCGACGTGGCCCTCCTCGACCCGGACGGCGTCCCTCGCGTGGAACTGCTCGGGGTGGAGCTCGTACGCCGTCCCGACTGAACGACCGCGCATCGCGCCCCCGTTCCTCTGTATGCGTGTGTCCCGTGAAGTGGAGCAGTATGGGTTTCGAACCGATCGCCGTCGTCGGACGCGGCTGTGTGCTGCCCGACGCGCTGGACCCGGACACCTTCTGGGACAACGTCGCGGCACGCCGCTGCAGTCTGTCGGCGGTCCCGGAGGATCGGTGGCGGCTGCCCCACCGCTGGGCCATGGGCACGGCCGACGACCACCGCGACCGCACCTGGACCGACATCGGGGGCTACGTCCGGGGGTTCGAAGAGGTCTTCGACCCGAGCGGATTCCGCATCGATCCGGAACGGATCCTGACCCTCGACCCGCTCTTCCACTGGGTGCTGTACGGCGCCCGGCAGGCACTGGGGGAGTCCGGCTACGAGGGACCCGGCGAGCGCGCCGGCCTCGTACTGGGCAACCTCTGCTACCCCACGAGCACCGGGTCGGCCTACGCCGAGCACGTCTGGCTGTCCGCCCAGGAGCCGCACGTCCGAAACGCCCTGCTGACCGGCGCGCGCCGCGCGCGCCCCGACGCACGCAACCGCTTCTCCTCCGGGCTGCCGGCCCACTTCGCGGCCAGAGCCCTCGGACTGGGAGCGGGCGCCTTCGCGCTCGACGCCGCCTGCGCCTCCTCGCTGTACGCGATCAAGCTCGCGTGCGACCGCCTGCACGACGGCACGGCCGACCTGATGCTCGCCGGCGCGGTGAACCGCGTCGACAACCTGTTTCTGCACGTCGGGTTCTGCGGCCTGTCGGCCGTGAGCAGGACCGGTCGCAGCCGCCCCCTGCACCGGGACGCGGACGGTCTGCTGCACGGCGAGGGTGCCGGGTTCGTGGCCCTGGTGCGACTGGCGGACGCACTGGCGGGCGGGGCACCGGTCCTCGGGGTGATCCGGGGCATCGGGCTGTCCAACGACGGACGCGGCAGCGGCCTGCTCAGCCCGGCCCAGGAGGGGCAGGAGCGGGCCATGGGGCTGGCGTACTCCGCGGCGGGCGTCGCACCGGAGACGGTCTCGCTCGTGGAGTGCCACGCCACGGGTACCCCGGTCGGGGACGCCGTGGAGGCCCGTAGCATGGCACGGACCTTCGCGGCGGCCCGCGACGTTCCCATCGGCTCCGTCAAGTCCAACGTCGGTCACCTGCTGGCCTCGGCGGGGGTGAGCGGCCTGCTCAAGGTGCTGGGGGCGATGCGTGCGGGGATCCGTCCGGCGACACTCGGGGCCGACCGGCCCCTCACCCACCTCGAGGGCACACCGCTGCGTGTGTTGAGCGAGCCCGAGCCGTGGCAGGGCTTGCGCAGGGCCGCCGTCAGCGCCTTCGGTTTCGGCGGCACCAACGCCCATCTGATCGTCGATGCCTGGGACGGCGGCTCGGGAGCGCACAAGGGCGGGACACCCGGCCCGTTCCGTCCGGTTCGGGATGCCCCCGGGGAACCCGACGCCCCGACGGCGCAATCCGCGATCGCGATCGTGGCCGTCGGCGCGCGGGCCGGCGGCGGGGCCGGGAGCGAGGACTTCCGTCGCGTGGTCCTCGACGGCGAGCGGTGCGGTCCCACCACGAGGATCGACGTGTCACTTCCGGACCTGTGCTTTCCTCCGTCGGCCCTGCGGAACACCTCGCCCCAGCAACTCCTGATGCTGGAAGCCGCCCGTGAGGCAGTGCGAGGGGTCTCCCTGCCCCGCGAGCGGACCCTGGTGCTCATCGGGGCGGGAGTGGACGCCGAGGTGGCGCGCGGTGGCGCACGCTGGAGATTGCCGCACTGGGCGGAGCAGGCCGGGTGCGACACCGACCCCGGTCTCCTCCGGCGTGCCCAGGACGCCTTCGTCTCCTCCATGGGGGCCGAGCGGGTGGTCGGCACCCTCCCCAACCTCGTGGCCAACCGGATCAACACCCAACTCGACCTGGCGGGCCCCGGTCTCGCCGTGTCGGCGGAGGAGGCGTCCGGCCTGGTGGCACTCGAGCTCGCCGCCCGGGCCATCAGGGCGGGCGAAGCCGACGCCGCGCTGGTCGGAGCCACCGACGTGTCCAGCGGAGCGGTACACCGAGCCGCCCTGGACGAACTCGGCCGTGAGACCGGAACCGGGGACGCGGCCGTCGTCCTGGTGCTGAAACCCCTCAGCGCCGCCCGCCGGGACGGCGACACGGTGCTCGCCCTCCTCGACGAGGAGAGCGAGGGCGAGGCCGACCTGCTGGTCGGGGACGACGAGGCGGCCACGATCGACCCGGCCTCGGTCTTCGGCCGGGTCCACGCCGCCCAGGGACTGCTGTCCGTCGCCGTCGCGGCGACCGCACTCCCGCACCGTGCGGTGCCCCGCCCGGGAGAGCCCGCCCAGCCGCAACCCGGCCTGCGTACCGCCGAGGCGGTCGTCGCTCCGCTGGAGGCACCCCCCGTCCGCGTCCGGCTGCGCGCGGGCGACGTACTGCCCCGGGTCGGGGGAGCCGTGCCGCGACTGTACGTCTTCTCCGGTGGCGACCGGCAGGAGGTGCTGGCCGCGCTGGAGGCGGGAGCGGAGTCCTCGGACGGTCCCGCCCGCCTGGCCCTCGTCGTGGACGACGATGCCGGTCTCCGAGCGGCCGTGGAGAGCGCGCGCCGCTGGCTCGTCGGCGGCGGGATCAAGCCCGGTGGTGTGCTCTACCGGGACGCACCGGTCGTCGGGGAGACCGGATTCGTGTACACCAACGGCTCGGCCGCGTACCCGGGCATGGGGCGCGAGCTGATGCTCGCCCTGCCGTCACTCGGCGAGACCGTCGGGGCCAGGCACGGTACCGCCGCCGGACCCGTGGATCCGGGCCCCGAGCCGACGACGCTCGAACAGATCCGGAGCGCCGCCCGGCTCGCCACGGTCCACACCGAACTGTGCCGGGGGCTGCTCGGCCTGCGACCTGACGCCGCCATCGGATACTCCTCCGGCGAGACCGCCGCCCTGGTGGCCCTGGGAGCCTGGCCGGACGCCGAGGGCCTGTACGCGTCCGCCCGCGAGAGCGGTCTGTTCACCCGGGAACTGACCGGAGAACTCCGTGCGGTGCGGCGGGCATGGGAACGCGCCGGTGTGACCGGGACCCGGTGGTCCAGCTACCTGGTGACCGCGCCCCTCGAACGGGTGGCCGAGGAGATCGCGAAGGAGCCTGCCGTTCACCTGATGGCGGTCAACGCGCCCGGGG
Source organism: Streptomyces mutabilis (assembly GCF_014649815.1). Lineage (GTDB taxonomy): Bacteria > Actinomycetota > Actinomycetes > Streptomycetales > Streptomycetaceae > Streptomyces > Streptomyces mutabilis. The sequence goes on from NZ_BMTT01000005.1 coordinate 306,041, forward strand.
TATGCGTCGTCGGGGGAGAGGCACGGGCGTGCGCGGCGGCCGTGGACCGGCTCGGGACCGGCAACGCCATCGCGATCGACTACGATCTCGCGGCCCATGCACCGGAGTTGGCAGAGGTCCGCGACGAGTGGCGCCGCCTTCACCTGCGGCCCACCACCGAGGTGCCGGGGGTGCGGTTCTACAGCGAGGCCGACCGGCGGGCGTACCTCCCGACGGCCGAGCGGGCCGCCGAGGCGATCACCGCCCAGGGCCTCGGCACGATCGACTTCGCCGGCACGGTGGAGAGGGCCTGGGCCGACGGGGTCCGGATCTTCGTGGAACAAGGGCCGCGCGGACTGTGCACCGGGTGGATCAAGCGGGTGCTCGGGGACCGGGAGCACGTGGCCGTGGCCCTGGACGCGCCGGACGGCAGAGGCCTGCGGCAGTTGTACCTGGCCGTGGCCGAGCTCGTGGTCGCCGGCGTGCCGGTGCGGGCCGACGCGCTGTTCGCCGAACTGCGGAGGGCCCCGGAGGCCGGGACCGCGCGAACCGGTCCCGTGCTTGAGGTACCGGTCCTGCCGGAACCCCGGCTGCCGTCGCCGCTCGGCCGCTCCGCGGTGACCCTGCCCGAAGCCCCCCGGTTGGCTCCCGTGCCCGTGCCCGTGCCCGTGCCTGCGCCTGTCCCCGTGCCCCTCACTGACCCCGAGCGGCCCGCCCCGCCGTCTGACACGCCGACCGTCGTTGTACCCCGTACGAGCGGCGGGCAGACCCCGGCTCCCTCGGACCGGCGGGCCGTCGCCGCCCGGCACGCACTGCGGGTCACGGCGCTCCACCAGGACGTGATGGCCGGACAGACGCAGCTGCACGAACGGTTCCTGCGCCTCACCGAGCAGGCCGTCGCCGCTCTGGGACGTGCCGCACCGCTTCCGGCCGCGGACCCTCGGCCGCGGACGGGCGTACCGCGTACCCCGCCCGTGACGCCGCCGGCCGCTCCCCCCGCCGCCGAACCGAGCCGGTCACTGCCCGTTCCCCGGCCCGGACCCAAGTTCGACAGGGCCCAGTTGGAACACCTCGCGTCCGGGCGCATCTCCGACCTCTTCGGACCGCGATTCACCCCGCAGGACGCCTACGCTGTGCAGACCCGGATGCCGGAACCGCCGATCCTGCTCGCCGACCGCGTCACCGGTATCGACGCCGAACCGGCGGCACTCCTCACACCCGGGCCGGAGAACCACCGGGGCACGATCTGGACGGAGACCGACGTCGCCCTCGACAGCTGGTACCTCGACGCCACCGGGCGGATGCCCTGCGGCCTGATGGTGGAGGCCGGCCAGGCAGACCTCCTGCTCATCAGCTGGCTCGGCGTCGACCTGCTGAACCGGGGCGAGCGGGCCTACCGGCTGCTCGGCTGCGAACTGACCTACCACGGAAGCCCTCCCCGCGCGGGAGAGACACTGCGCTACGAGATCCACATCGACGGACACGCCGAGCACGACGGTGTCCGGCTCTTCTTCTTCCACTACGACTGCCACGTCGACGGAGAGCTCCGCCTCAGCGTCCGCAAGGCCCAGGCCGGGTTCTTCACCCGGGACGAACTCGCCCGGAGCGCCGGAGTGCAAGGCGACCCCGACGCCGACCCGCCCCGCCCCGACCTCCCCACCGACCCTCCCGCCCTCCGGTGCACGTACGGCTCCTTCGGCGCGGACCAGGTGCTGGCCTTCTCCGAGGGGCGTCCCGCGGACTGCTTCGGACCCGGCTGGGAGCGGGCCGCGGCCCACGTACGGTCACCGCGCATCGACCGCGGCCGGCTGCGGCTGCTGCACGAGGTCACCGCGTTCGACCCGACGGGCGGGCCCTGGGACCGCGGCTACCTCCGCGCCGAGACGCCCGTCGCGCCCGACGACTGGTTCTTCGACGGACACTTCAAGAACGACCCCTGTATGCCGGGGACCCTGATGCTCCAGGGCGGGATGCAGGCGATGGCCTTCTACCTGGCGGCCATGGGCTTCACCGTCGACAGGGACGGCTGGCGCTTCGAGCCGGTCGACGGCGCCCCCAGCACGGCCGAGTGCCGGGGCCAGGCCACTCCGGACAGCCGACGGATCGTGTACGAGGTGTTCGTGCGCGGAGTGTCGGCCGGACCCGTGCCGACCCTGTACGCCGACGTGCTGGGCACCGTCGACGGGTGCAGGGCGTTCCACGGCCGGCAGGTCGGACTCCGGTTGGTGCCGGACTGGCCGCTGACGCACTGGCGCCGACTCGGCCCGGCGGCCCAGCAGATTAGCGGTGCCCCGGTTCCCGTCGCCTCGCTCGGTGGCCTGGTGGGACACCGGGAGCCCTCGACGGTCGCGGTGGTGGACGGTTTCGCCTTCGACTACGCCTCGCTGCTCGCCTGCGCGTGGGGCAGGCCCAGTGAGGCGTTCGGCCCGGCCTACGCGCGTTTCGACGGGACGCGCAGGGGCGCGCGTCTGCCGGGCCCTCCCTACCACTTCATGAGCAGGGTCGTCGAGGTGGACGGGCCGCCGAACGGGATGGCGGAGGGCAGCCGCGTCGTCGCCGAGTACGACGTCCCCGACCGCGCCTGGTACTTCGAGCAGAACGACGGCGGGACGATGCCGTTCGCCGTCCTCATGGAAATCGCCCTCCAGCCGTGCGGTTGGCTCGCCACCTATGTGGGCAGCGCCCTGACCAGCGACGTCGATTTGCTGTTCCGTAACCTCGACGGCTCCGGCACCGTCACCGCCGTGGTCACCGACGCGACCTCGACCGTGCGTACGCATGCCGAGCTGACCCGTGTCTCCCGCGGCGGCGACATGATCATCGAGTCGTTCACGGTCCGGTGCTTCGCCGACTCCCGGCTGGTCTTCGAGCTGTCGACGGTGTTCGGGTTCTTCCCGCGCTCGGCCTTCGAGCAGCAGGCGGGAATTCCGGTCTCCGCCTCCGACCGCGCCGCGCTCACCGCTCCGTGCGACCACACGGTCGATCTCTCGACGCGTCCGGAAGCCCTCTTCGACGGCCCGGCGCGTCTGCCGGGCCCGATGCTGCTGATGCTCGACAGGGTCACCGGCTACTGGCCGGACGCGGGCCGCGCCGGTCTCGGCCGGCTGCGGTCGGAGAAGGACGTGGACGCCGGGGAGTGGTTCTTCAAGGCGCACTTCTTCCAGGACCCGGTGCAGCCGGGGTCCCTGGGCATCGAGGCGATGTGCCAACTCCTGCGGTACTACATGATCGAACGCGGGCTCACCGACGGCCTCCCGTCTCCCCGGTTCGAGCCGGTGATGCTCGGCCGGGAAGTGACCTGGAAGTACCGGGGGCAGATCACCCCGGAAACCCGGTCGGTCACAGTGCTGATGGAGATCCTGGAAGTCGGTGAGGACGCCGCGGGCCGCTGGGCCGTCGCCGAGGCGACGCTGTGGGGCGACGACACCTGCGTGTACCGCGCTCACGGGATCGGGATGCGCGCCCTTTGAACGAGCTGTGCGGGATGGGCCCCGAGCCCCTGGGAGATATGCCGGTTGCCTCGGTGTTGCGACCCGTTTGGTCCGCATGGGAGGGGCGGGAAGACTCGAAAATGACTTAGCCTCGCCCGTGCTTGCATGGCTGCGACGAGGACGGCTCGTGCACGGGGTGTCGACCGGTCCGCCCCACGGGCGCGGATCTCCGCCCGACCGCGTCCTCACCGTGGCGGTGGAAAGAGGGAACATGACCAAGCGCGCACTCATCACCGGAATCACCGGACAGGACGGGTCGTACCTGGCGGAGCACCTCCTCGGCCTGGGCTACCAGGTGTGGGGGCTCTGCCGGGGGCGGGCCAACCCACGCAAGGACCGGATCGCCAAGCTGATCCCCGAGCCGTCCTTCGTGGACGGCGACCTCATGGACCAGGGCAGCCTGGTGTCGGCCGTGGACCTGGTCCAGCCCGACGAGGTCTACAACCTGGGGCGATCTCGTTCGTCCCCATGTCCTGGCAGCAGCCCGAGCTGGTCACCGAGGTGAACGGCCTCGGTGTGCTGCGGATGCTGGAGGCCGTGCGGATGGTGTGGGGCCTGAGCAAGTCCTCCGGGGGCACGAGTCGCGGCCAGATCCGCTTCTACCAGGCGTCGTCCTCCGAGATGTTCGGCAAGGTGGCGAGAGCCCGCAGCGGGAGACCACCTTCCTGCACCCGCGCAGCCCGTACGGTGTCGCCAAGACGTTCGGCCACTACATCACGCGCAACTACCGGGAGTCGTACGGGATGTACGGCGTCTCGGGCATCCTGTTCAACCACGAGTCGCCGCGACGCGGGGCCGAGTTCGTGACCCGCAAGATCTCCCTGGCGGTCGCGCGGATCAAGCTGGGACTGCTGGACAAGGTCAGCCTCGGCAACCTCGACGCCGAGCGCGACTGGGGCTTCGCCGGCGACTACGTCCGCGCCATGCACCTGATGCTCCAGCAGGAGCCGCCCGAGAACTACGTGGTGGGCACCGGCACCATGCACAAGGTCAGCGACGCGGCACGCATCGCCTTCGGGCACGTCGGCCTCGACTGGCGGGACCACGTGGTCGTCGACCCCGGACTCGTCCGCCCCGCCGAGGTGCCCCTGACCCGGATCGATCACAGGAATCACCCCGCTTTGCACCCCGCGATGGCCCGGCTCGCGGACACCTACCGGGCGCTGCCCGCTCAGAAGCTCTGATCGAACGGCGCGGACGCGTCAGCCACCTTCTCCCCGCAACACCTAGTGGAACCGTGCGAACACCTCCCGCACGCGCCGCGCGTCGCGCAGGCGCTGCTCGTAGGTGGCTCCCATGGCCAGCAGCACCGCACCGGCCAGTGCGGGAGGCGCCCACCGGGGCAGCACGCCGACGACCTGGGCGACGTACGGAGCGAGTTCGTGCAGTGCGACCAGGGCGAGCACGGCCCCACCGAGGACCAGCGGCGCCTGGAGCCGGCTCCGGGCGCCGACCAGGGTGACGGCCAGCGCGGCCGTACCGAGCAGCAGCGGCCGGAACCGGTGCGGGTCCCCCCATGCCGCGAGCAGGCTCGGAACCAGCGTGAGGGCCAGGCCGGCGCCGTACGCCGTCCACGAGGACAGCGCGGGGTCGCGACGGCGACTCAGGTGGCCGACGACCAGCGCGGGCACGGTCACCGGCAGGGCGTAGGCCTCCGGCGTGGTGACGTCCCACACAGCCAGTCGCACCCATGCGGCGAGCACGAAGAGCACGACGGCCACATGACCGGCTGCCCGTCGGTCCGGTCGTATCGCGGTCCCGGCCATGACCACCCCGCCTACCGAGAGCACCAGGGCGAACATCGGCAGATCGGTCGCGGCGAGCGCGAGCGCGAGCAGTCCCGCCGCCGCGCCCGCTCCCTCTACGGGCACGGTCACGGGCGAGCCCGCGGTGCGTGCCGCCAGCAGGGCCGCGACCGCGGGCACGACGACGACCAGCAGCGCGGTGTGGTGCGGCGGCCGGTCCGCGGACGCGCCGATCGCGCAGGCGAGAGCGGCGGCGTGTACGAGGGAGGCGGGTGCCGCGAACGGGCCGGTGTCCGGACGCGTGCCCGCGGCGGCGAACAGGAGCGTCAGAGGCACGAGCACACCGATCGTCGCCGACTCGGACGCCAGCGAGACCAGAGCGAGATCGACGGAGGTGACGAGGGCGAGGACAACGGCCCCGACGGCCACGTGCGACGTCCCGGCCGCGGCGCGGCGGACCCACTCCGCACAGCCCAGCGCGGCCACGACCACGCCGCCCTGCGCCACCAGGCCGGCGGTGTAGGGCAGCCCGAGCGCGGGAGGCAGTACGAGCAGTGCGGCCCAGCCCAGGACGAGCGCCCCCACCGCGCACTGAGGCCGCCACTGCTCGCCGCGGCCGGAAGCCACCGCCAGCACGCCCGCGACGACGGCCAGCACGAGCGGCACGGTGCCGGCGTGCGCGGGCCACGGCACGTCCGTGAACACCGCGGCTCTGAAGCCCCGGGGGGCGCCGGACCAGGGTCGCTCCACCTGGAACACCGGACCGAGGAGCGTACCGGCGACCAGTGGGACCACCGACAGCACCACGAGTCCCTGGACCGCGAACGAGGCCCCGATCAGACCCCGGCGCGACGTTTCCCCGAGCGGCGTCCGGACGACCGCCAGCAGGGCGACCCCGCAGGCCAGGCACCCGGGGGCCGTCCACTCGCCGGGCAGCGAGGCCCGCAGTACCCCGCCCGCTCCGGCGACCAGGCACAGACCCGCCGCCAGCGCCGCGCCCACGGCGACCTCCGGCTTCGGAACGGTCCGGGAGGCGGCCATGGCGATCGCGGCCGCGAGGACCAGGAGCGCCGCCGCGCGTGCGGAGGCTCCCGGGCCGGACGCAGTCCAGCAGAGCCAGCCGGCCGACAGGACTCCGACCGCGCCCGTGCCGAGCGAGCCGACGACCGCGACGATCCGTACGGGCGTGTGTGTCGTCCGCAGGGCGACGGCGGCCCCCGCCGCCGCGGTCACCAGGAGTACGGCCGTGAGGGTGTGTGGACCCGCGCCGACGGAGAGCGCCCACAGGGGCAGGGGAAGATGGGCGGTCGCCACGGCCAGCGGGAGAGGGAGGCGGAGCGCGAGCCGCGTGCCCCTGCGGCCCGATCCCTCGGTCACCGGAGCTTCCGCCGGCACCGTCGCGCCCACGCCCGCGCCGTACGCGGCCCACCCGCCGGCCAGGACGGCCGACGCGGCGGCCGTGTAGGTGAGAGCACCCGTGCCGGTGAACACCACTTCGTGCAGCGCGTAGGCGTCGAGGAGGGTCAGCGCGACCCCGAGAGCGGCAACCGCCTCGGCCGTCGAGGCCAGCCCGCGGCGCAGCAGCGCCACCGGCGTGGTCAGTGCCCCCACGGTCACCGCGCCGAGCACCAGCGACCGTCCGCCGATCCCCAGGTGCCCCCAACTGACCAGGGTGAACGCCATCGCGGCGACCGTCAGCAGGATTCCGCCGAGGACCAGCAGTACGTTCTGCACCCCGGGTGCGGTGGCGTCCGGCGGGGGAGTGCCGGCAACAACGCCGCGGCTCGGCCACAACGGCGGCACGGACCCGTGCCCCCGGCCGCCGTGCGGGCCGGTGGCCGCACGCAACGTGTGGATCAGCCAGGCACGGCGTTGCAGCAATACGGCCCGACGGGCGTCGAGTTGCCACAACTCGGCGTCGAGGAGCCGCAACTCCTCGGCCGGGGGCAGCGGGTTCGTCATGCCACGGAGTGTCGTCCCCCTCACCCCGCCGGACATGAGCGCACGTACTCAGTTCCTACTCAGGCGAGGTCGTGCGGCCCCGGCCTTCGCGGGCACACCCTAGGCGTCCGTGAAGAGGGGATCATAAGGAGTGCTCGTGCGGCGCGCCGACATGAAGGAGACGAAATCGCCCACGAAGGCGCTCCGGCCGTAGGTCCCGTCGCCGGTGGCGAGGTCGCGGTGAAAGGCGGTACGGAAAAGCGCCCGGTACTCGTCCGCGTCGATGATGTCGTTGCCGTCCCCGTCGGCCGCGTCGAAAAGCACCTCGGCGACGCGGATCAGCGCAGGCCCGGCGAGGGAGGGGACGGCGGCGGCGTACTCTGCGGCGCTGACCCGGCCGTCACCGTCCGTGTCGAGGGCTGTCTGCAGTTCGTGCCACCAGGCGGCGAAGGCGTCGTAGAGTCGCGTCTCCTCCGGTTCGTCCAGGTCCAGGCGCGTGGACAGTTCCCGGGCCATCGCCGCGAGGTCCGGCCAGTCGAGGTGGCCGTCGCCGGTCTGGTCCAGCACCTGACGGAAGAACTCCTCCGCCGAGCGTCGGCCCTCGCCCGTGTGCGCGGACGCCGGGACCGGATCGGGCACACCGCCCAGCGGGGTGATCAGGCGGAGCAGGGCCGACGCGCGTTTCATGCGGCTGCGCAGGGCGGCGACGGTCCGGGCGCGAGGGTCGTCGCTACCGGTCGAGAGCGTCAGCAAGTCGATGATGTTCTCCGCGTTGAGCCAGCCCTCGGGCAGGAAGCGGGCCAGTCCGGCGGCGAGGTAGGCACCCCGCATGAGGGTGTCGGCGCCGGGCATCTCCGGTAGCCCGGCCCGGCGTCGGTACGCCTCGGGGAGCGAGGCCACGGTGATCGCGCCGAAGAGCGGCCCGGCGACGGCCCGGCCCGCCGCCCACACGGTCGGCGCTCCGTCGAGCAGTGCCGGGGCGGGCAGATGGTCGAAGAGCCGGTACAGGATGATGCGGGCCGCCTCGGTGTTCTCCAGCTCGTTCTCCACGACGCGGTCGAAGTAGGCCCAGAAGTCGTGGAGTTCCTCGGGGAGTTCCGTGGCGTCACCGTCGAGCGCGGCGAGGAACGCGCGGTACTCGGCGTACATCCGTTCCATCGTGCGCTGCTCCAGGGGCTGGCCGCTCAGCCGGCACATCGTCACGGCGCTCTCGAACAGGGTGGCGATCACCCAGGCGCGAGTGGCGCGGTCCATCGCGTCGTAGGCCCGGCCGCGGGGGTCCGTGCCGCTCATGCGCGCGTGCAGCCGGTTGAGCCGGGCGGCCTCCCGCTCGCGTACCACGGGGTCGCCGCTGTACATGCGCCGCATGCTGAGGAAGGTGTTGCGGAGCCGGCGCCAAGGATGGGCCACGAAGGTGGAGTTGTCGAGGAGGGCCGCGCCGATCTGCGGGTGGGCCGCCTCCAACACCGTCGCGCGGATCATGGCGAGTGCCCAGCGCGGGTCGTCGAAGAAGGTTTGGAACTGCGTACCGGGGCCGAACAAGGGCGGTTCCTCGTCGGTGTGCGGAGTGTCGGCGCGGATCGTGTCCGAGGTCATCGTGGGTCTCCGTTCGTCTGGGGAGGCAGACTGCCGAAACGGCGGTCGCGGCGCCGGTAGGTGTGCAGGCAGTGCAGGAAGTCGGGGGCCCGGAAGTCCGGCCAGAGCACCTCGGGGAAGGTCCACTCGGCGTAGGCGACCTTCCAGAGCATGAAGTTGGAGATGCGCTGCTCGCCGGACGTACGGATGACCAGGTCCACGTCCGGGGTGTCCGGGAACGGCAGATGCTGGGCGAAGAGGCTTTCGGTCACCTCGTCAGCGGGCGTCCCGTTCCGGATGAGCGATCGGGCGGCCTCGACGATGTCCCGGCGACCGCCGTGGTCGAAGGCCACGGTCAGCGTCATGCCTCGGTTGCCGTCGGTCAATGTCGTCAGGTCCTCGAAGTCCTGCGCCAGTTCGCGGGGGATGCGCGGGTCGGTGACCCCCAGGAATCGGCAGCGGACACCGCGGGCGAGCAGGAAGGGCGCGTGCTTGCGCACTACCCGACGGACCAGGCCCATCAGGTAGTCGACCTCCGCTCCGGGCCGGTTCCAGTTCTCGGTGGAGAAGGCGTACAGGGTGAGCCATTCGACGCCCGCGGACCTGGCCGCCTCGATGACCTCGATTACGGTGGCTTCGGCGGCCCGGTGGCCGGCCGACCGCGGCAGTGCACGCCGCTGGGCCCACCGACCGTTCCCGTCCATCACGCATGCCACGTGCCGGGGCACCGTGCGCGCGGGGTCGTCGCCGCGTTCTCGCTCGGTCGGCCCGTCCCCCTGCCCTGCGCGGTTCCCCGGCGCGCGGCGTCCGCCGGACAGGCCGCTGCGGGCCACCGCGCCCGACGCCGCCGCCACACCTGGAGCGGCATTTCCGGCCGCGCTGTGCTCGTTCACACTCACCCCGCCTCGCCCACGCCCCCGACCGGCATGTCCCCTGCTGGAAGTCTGGCAGCGGCAAAGACGCCGACAGGCCCGCACGGACTGTTCATCACCCTTGGCGCGTATGTTCGATCCCTTCCGTTCGAGTCCTCCGGTGACGGCGACCGCCGAGGCATCCGCACCGCCGAGCCGCCACCACCCGCCGACGGACGCATGGGCACCGGACCGCGTCGACGGATCGGCGGACGCGAGCGCTGCCCACGCCACGCAGGGGCAGCGCTGCGGATCGACCGGGACGGGCGTGAATGCCCGACGACGACCTGGCCCTCACCGTGCTCGCCGCATTGAGCGGTACGGGAGGAGGAGCACCCGCCGCCTGCACTCATGCAAGCCCCAGGACCCCGCGGTGCGCCGCGGCCCGCTGCCGACGTCACACATGGTCGCCCGCTTCAGCCGGTGGCCGAGAGCCTGCCGCTGCGTCGTCATGGACACGGGGGAACCGGGCCGCGGACTGGGGGCAGCACACGACCTCGCCTCAGTCGCGGCCGCGGACCTGCTGGGCGCGTGGCGCCCCGTCGGTTGGCTTTGTGCACGAGTCGTGACGGCGGTTGTACACGGGTTTGGGAGGCGCCCGTTTCCACGGTCGGGTGATGTTCACGAGTTTTGAAGGCAGCGGGGTGCTTGCCAGGACAGCATCGGGGTGTTGCCGGTGAAAGGTCCTGGTCATGCCGCAGATGTCGAAGGTCGAGCTGTACGCGGCGATCCGGCGGGACCACCGGGCCGGCGTGACGATGCGGGAGTTGGAGCGCAAGTACAACGTCTCCTGGCGGACGGTGCGCAAGGCCCTGGACTCCGCCTGGCCGGAGCCGCGTAAGCCGCTGCCGCCGCGGCCGTCGGCACTCGATCCGTACAAGTCGGTGATCGACGAAATCTTGCGGGCGGACCTGGATGCGCCGCGCAAGCAGCGGCACACGGTCACCCGGATCTTCCACCGGCTGGTGGAGGAACACGCCGCCGAGGTGTCGTATCCGATGGTCAGGCGCTATGTCGTCGACCGGAAGCCGCAGATCGCGGTGGAGGCGGGCAAGGCGCCCATTGAGGCGTTCGTTCCGCAGACCCACCCGCCGGGCATGGAGGCGGAGGTCGACTTCGGCGACGTGGCCGTGCGACTCGCCGGCCAGCTGGTGACCTGCTACTTGTTCTCCTTCCGCCTGTCGTATTCGGGCAAGGCCGTCCACCGGGTCTTCGCCTCGGCAGGGCAGGAAGCCTTCTTCGAGGGGCACGTGCATGCACTGCGGGTGCTGGGCGGTGTCCCGCGGGGCCGGGTCCGTTACGACAACCTCAAGGCCGCCGTCGCCCAGGTGCTGGGGCTGAGCCGGGCGAGGGTGGAGACCGACCGGTGGATCGCGTTCCGGTCGCACTTCGGCATCGAGAGCTTCTACTGCCGCCCCGGCATCGACGGCGCCCACGAGAAGGGCGGGGTCGAGGGGCAGATCGGCTACTTCCGCCGCAACCACTTCACCCCGGTGCCGGACGTTTCCTCGCTGGCTGAGCTGAACGAGATGGTCGAGCAGTGGGACCTGCACGACGGCCGGCGCCGGATCGGCTCGCGGCCGCGGACCATCGACGAGTACTTCGCCGTCGAGCAGCCGCTGCTGCTGCCGCTGCCGACCGAACCGTTCGAGACGGGGCGGGTGTTCACTCCCAGGGTCGACCGCTACAGCCAGATCACGGTTCGCACCAACCGCTACTCGGTGCCCGTCCGTCTGATCGGCAAGCGGGTCCGCGTCGTGCTGCACGCCTCTCACCTGGTGGTTTACGACCAGAACGTGGAAGTCGCCCGGCACGAGCGGCTGATCGCCAAGGCCAGCTGCCGCCTGGAGCTGGACCACTACCTGGAAGCCCTGATCCGCAAGCCGGGCGCCTTCCCCGGCGCCACCGCTCTGGAACAGGCCCGCTCGGCGGGCAAGTTCACCCCCGTGCATGACGCCTGGTGGGCTCAGGCGCGCAAGGTGCACGGCGAGCGGGACGGCACCCGAGCACTGATCGAGGTGCTGCTACTGGGCCGGCACATTCCACACGAGCACCTGGTCGCCGGGCTGGCCACCGCCCTGCGGGCCGGGGCCCTGACCGCGGACGCGGTCGCGCTTGAGGCCCGCAAGGCCGCCCAGGCCGACGATGTGCCGTCCGCCCCCGGCCGACCCGCAGGCAGTGGCTCCGGGACGTCGGGGACCGTGACGTTCCTGCACGAGTGGAAGCTGGCCCACCTTCCGCCGGACACCAGGCCGCTGCCCTCGGTGACCCCCTATGACCAGTTGCTCCGACGCCGTCGCGCCAGCGGCGGCGCCCACCGAGAGGAAGAAGCCCAGTGACCCTGCCCCGCCAGCGTGGCTTGACCGAGCAGGCCGCCGACGCCGCCATCGACACGGCCTGTCGCATGCTGCGGCTGCCGTCGATCCGCAACGAGTTCTCCGACATCGCCGACCGGGCGGTGAAGGACCAGATGACCTACCGCGGCTTCCTCGCCGAGCTGCTGATGGCCGAGTGCGACGACCGGGCCCGCCGCCGCTCGGAACGGCGGATCAAGGCAGCCGGATTCCCAAGGGAGAAGTCCCTGCGGACCTTCGACTTCGATGCCAACCCGAACATCGACCCGGCCACTATCCACACCCTCGCCTCCTGCGAGTGGATCAAGAAGGGGCAGCCGCTCTGTTTGATTGGCGACTCCGGCACCGGCAAGTCCCACATGCTCATCGCCCTGGGCACCGAGGCAGCCATGAGGGGATACCGCGTCCGCTACACGCTCGCCACGAAGCTGGTCAACGAGCTGGTCGAGGCCGCCGACGAGAAGCAGCTGAACAAGACCATCGCCCGCTACGGCCGCGTCGACCTGCTCTGCATCGACGAACTCGGTCATATGGAACTCGACCGCCACGGGGCCGAACTCCTCTTCCAGGTCCTGACCGAACGCGAGGAGAAGAACAGCGTCGCCATCGCCTCCAACGAGTCCTTCGGCGGCTGGACGAAGACGTTCACCGACCCGCGGCTCTGCGCGGCCATCGTCGACCGCCTGACCTTCAACGGCACGATCATCGAGACCGGCACCGACTCCTACCGCCTGGCCACGACTCGTGCACGAGCCGAACAGGTTCAAGCCAGCTGACGAGACACGGCCGCGGAGGCCGTTCCCTGCTGCCGATTGAGCTTCTCCAAGACCCGGTCGCGGAGAAGCTCGTACTCCTCACGGAGCCTGCGCCATTCAGTCACGGGAGGGCGAGGAATCACAATGCCTCCGGTGACGATCTCCTCTGGCCCGAACTGCTCGCGAGTGAGGTCGATCTCCATGCCCATGCCCAGGCGGTTCCACCAGTGGTAGTCCACACGCTCTCCGTTGACATGGACCTCCCCTCGGATCAACTCGCCTCCCATCAGGTCATTGAGCACCATGGCGGTCACTCCGCATTGGTCCCGGGCCGGGTTGTCCTCGGTCCAGCGCGATCGGAACTCAGGCGTGCACGTCTCGGCACTCCAACTGCTGCGAACGGCTCGTTCGATGTCGGTGAGAAGCAACGGTGTCATGCCGGCGATCCTGCCAGCAGACACTGACAACGGCCGGACGCTGGCAGACACGGCAACCGGCTGCTGCCTTCAAAACTGACGAACATCTCCTCGCTCCGCGGTCCCCGACTGCCTCCGCAACTCATCGACAAACGCTGTCGGTGAACATGCACAAAGCCAGTCGGTGGATCTCATGACCGACCGCGTGGGCGTCGCGAGCGTGCGGCGTGGGGGGTGTTCTTGCGTGCGCTCATGCCTTTGGCCGCTGCCTGGGTGATGTTGCGGGCCATGCCGCCGAAGACGACGGCGTGGAACGGCGACACGGACCACCAGTAGGCGTGTCCCAGCAGCCCGCGAGGATGGAACAGGGCGCGCTGCCGGTAAAGGGTGTGGCCCTCGGCGTCCGTTTCGACGTACATGTCCAGCCAGGCCAGGCCCGGCAGTCGCATCTCCGCCCGCAGGCGCAGCAGACGGCCCTGCTCGATCTCCTCGACCCGCCAGAAGTCCAGCGAGTCACCGACCCGCAGGCTTTCGGCGTCGCGTCGTCCGCGGCGCAGGCCGACCCCGCCGACGAACCGGTCCAGCCAGCCGCGCACCGCCCAGGCCAGCGGGAAGGAGTACCAGCCGTTGTCGCCGCCGATGCCCTCGATGACCTTCCACAGCGCCTGAGGCGAGGCGCTGACCGGCAGCTGCCGTTCGTCCTGGTAGAGACTGCCGCCGGCCCAGTCGGGGTCGGTGGGCAGGGGATCGCTGGGGGCTCCCGGGACGGCCGCGGACGACCAGCGCGTGGCGACCTGCGCCTCCCGTACCCTGCGCAGGGCCAGTTCCAGGGCTTCGTCGAAAGGTAGGGGCAGGCCGGGAGGATCAGGCACGTACCGGGCGATGTCGTGCTCGCCGCAGACGACCTCGTGACGCAGCGACTCGGTCAGCGGCCGGGCGAGGGAGGCGGGAACAGGGGTTACCAGGCCGACCCAGTAGCTGGACAGCCGCGTGGGCAGCACCGGCACGGGCACGATGAGCCGGTGCCGCAGCCCGGCCACGACGGCGTAACGGCGCATCATGTCGAGGTACGTCAGGACGTCCGGTCCGCCGATGTCGAAGGCTCGGTCGACGCCGTCCGGCATGGTCGCCGAGCCCACCAGGTAGCGCAGCACGTCACGCACCGCGATGGGCTGCGTGCGGGTGTGCACCCAACTGGGGGTGACCATGACCGGCAGCCGCTCCGTCAGGTAGCGCAGCATCTCGAACGACGCGGACCCCGATCCGATGACCACCGACGCCCGTAGCACGGTGGCGGGCACGGGGCCCTCGAGGAAGATCCGTCCCACCTCGGCCCGGGAACGCAGATGCGGTGAAAGCGACTGCTCCGGTACTCCGTGAGGAGTGAGCCCGCCGAGGTAGACGATGCGCCGTACCCCGGCAGCGTGCGCCTGTGCGGCGAAGATGCGGGCCGAGCGGCGATCTGTGTCCTCGAAGTCCGCACCGGAGGCGAGCGCATGCACCAGGTAGTACGCCACGTCGATGCCGCGCAGGGCGGCGGCGGCCGACTCGGCGTCCGTGACGTCTCCGCGTACCGTCTCGACATCCCCCGACCAGGGGTGATCGCGCAGTTTTTCCGGGGAGCGGGCCAGGCAGCGCACACGGTGGCCGGCCTGGAGCAGTTCCGGCACCAGGCGCCCGCCGATGTAGCCGGACGCTCCGGTGACGAGACAGTGCAGTTGCTCGGCCTTCGGGAGTCCGTCGCCGCTCACGATGCTCCTTCCGATTCGCCGACGCGACGGTGTGACCGCGTCTCACGTCCGATCATGGCCGCAGGAGCATCACTGCGCCCGTCGCGGCGACGCTTCCGGTGGCCTCGACGTGGAAGCGGCGACCACCGGGCTTCGCTGCCACGGCGAGCCGGGCCCCACCTGACGGGACCGGTCGTCCTCTGCCGAGGACGCCGGTCGGGACGGACCGGCCGTCCACACGACCGCCACCTAATCAGACGCACCGGTGGATGCAAGAACGGCAGCCGGTGCCCGGAACCCGGCCGGAGGAACGGGTGTGTCCCCGGGTACATGGCCGGAGACCCCTTGCCGTCGACGCCGGTACGGCGCACCGTGCTCCTGCGCCGCACAGCTCCGACTCCGGTATCCGCCCGGGCGGCCACGCGCCGATCTCGGTCACGTCGGCGGTCACCCTGGGTTGGCCGGTGAGAACTCCGGGGGCGACCAGCGCAGTGGGCTGGCCCCCTCGGTCTCCACGACGTGCTCGATGGAGAAGCGGACGGTGCGGGCCTCGTCGCCGTAGTGGGTGCGGGCGGTGCCGGAGAGTTGCAGGGTGGTGCCGGTGTCCCAATCGATGAAGAGCAATCCGGCCCGGGCGTCCGACTCGAGGTTGCCGAGGGTGAGGAACATGGCGTTGCCGCGGTAGTCGGGCCAGGCCAGTTCCGTCGGGGAGACCACCTGGACGAAGCCGGGGTTGCCGCCGCGGTGGCTGGCGTCGGCGGTGCCGTCCGGGCCGAGCGTGGCGAGGAAGAACGTGTCGGCCTCGCGCACGCGGGACCGCTGTGCCGGGGTGAGGCGGTCGCCGTGGTGCGGTGTGCCGCTGTGTGCCGTGTCGTCCCGACCGCGCAGCTCCCGTTTCTGCAGGTACTTGGGGCAGTTGGAGAAGACCTCGTCGGCATCGATGGACAGGCCTCGCGGCCCCAGGGTGGCCGTGCCGTTGAGACGCATGCGCCGACGCGTCCGTGGGTCAAGAGCGATGGTGCCGACGGGGGCGCGGTCCCCCTCGGCGAACGCCGTGCCGAGTGGGTCGTGGGCGGGGACGCCGCCCACGACCAGGACCGTGGTGGCGCCGGTGGCCCGGGCGAAACCGGGCGCACCGGTGAGCAGGGAGCTCCACACCCGGCCCGCCTTGTCCGCCGCGCCGATCACCAGCATGGGCTGGAGTGCGAGGAACGCGGCGGCGACCGGGCGGATGTCCGGTCCGACGGAACGCCCGACGTGCTCGGCGGCCTCGCGCACCCCGACGCGGATCTGCACCGCGACGGAACCCTCGTGGTAGGTGCGGCGACTGGGCTTCATGATCGGACCGGTCCTTCCGTGGTCGGTACTCCGTGGTCGTGCGGAACGTGCCGCGAAGGCTGCCGGGTTCGGCCGGCCCTGCGCCCGGCCGAACCCTGATCAGAAGAAGCCGCAGGCGGGGCCCTCGACGGTGGCCGCCTGAGCCCCTTCGGCGCCGTCCGCGGCGTAGATCTCCAGACGGGTGCCGTCGGGGTCGCGGAAGAAGATTCCGCCGGATGCCGCGCCCTCCTCGTGGGCCACGACCCCCTCGTACGCGAAATCGACACCGTGTGCGGTCAACGCCGCCTCGGCGGCGCGGACCTGTTCCATGGTCTCGACCTGGAAGGCCAGGTGGTGCAGGCCGGCGCGCGCCGGTGCGTAGGCGTCATCGGCCTGCTGCCACAACGTCAGGGTGAGCTCGCCGTTCCGGCCGAGGAACGCGAAGCGGCGATCCTCATCCTTGCGCTCGCCGAGGACGTCGAAGCCGAGGAGTTGTTCGTAGAAGGTCAGGGACCGTTCGATGTCCGTGACGTTGAGGCCGATGTGGCCGGTGCGCAGCGTGCTGGTCGCCGTCATGGCGTTCCTCTTTTCGTCGGCTTTCTCTAACCGTTGACAGCAATCTTAGAGGTTAGAAACGTGGAGGGCAACTACTCACGTAAAATTGAGGGGTTAGAGCCGAGGGGGGTGGGGCCCGAAGGGAAGTGACAGAGCCATGCCGACATCTGATCCGCGTCCGCTCGTGGGTGAACCCGTTTCGCTGGACCTGCTGAACACGCGCTGGGTCCAGGACGGAGCCCGCCGGGACCTGCTCGGAGATACCCGTGGGCTCGCGGCCTGGCTGACGAGCACGGGCCTCGACGGTCACGACTTCCGTGCCGACGAGGCGACGCTCGCCCATGTGCTCACCGCCCGGGACGCCCTCGCCGTCGTCGTCGACAGCCCGGCCGACCCTGAAGGCGTCCGAGCACTCGACCGCGTCCTCGACCACGGTCGCATTCGCGCCACGCTCGGGCCGGACGGACCGGGGGAGCGGTCCGAGTTCACCGACCCGGCCTGGGGCCCGGCGTGGACGGCCGCACGGGACTACCTCGGGCTGCTCCGCCGGGCGCCGGACCGGATCCGGGCCTGCGCGCACGAGGCCTGCGTGCTGCACTTCTTCGACACGTCACGCAACGGGACCCGGCGCTGGTGTTCCATGGCGCTGTGTGGCAACCGGGCCAAGGCGTCCCGCCACTACGCGCGGGCGAAGGAGGGCTGAGCCTCCGTCCTCTACGTCGACAACGGAGGTGTGCTCATCTCCGCCGCCATACCGTCGAAGGCCCGGCCCGCCGGGCACGGATGAGCTCGCGCCACCTGGGTCGCCACTACAAGCAGGTGACCGGTACGCCCTACAGCCCGGCTGCATTGGCCCCGCACTCAACGCGTCGGCCAGCCCGAGAATTGCTTGCCACCACCGAGGAACACCGTCGACACGGCCACGGGCAGGGCACCGCTATCCCCCTGCCGCCGCTTCGCCCGCAAGCGTAGGCGTCGCACCGGACACCTACCGCCGGACGTTCCGCTCCTGGCGCCGCCCGGCGCGGAGCCCCGTCATAGCCGACCGCCGCCTGGGGCGCGGACAGGGCGAACACGGGGCAACCATCGGGTGCCGTCAGGAGTCTTGCCGACGATCGCACATGATCGTACTGACGAGGAGAGCATCATCACCGCCATACGCAAGACCCTGACCGCCACCGCAGTCGTCGGCGCCGTCCTCGCGGGTTCGGCCGCCTGCGGCACCGTGGAGCAGATCTCCGCGGGGCAGAAGCTCGACCAGGCGTTCGGCAAGCTCGGCAAGGAGAAGACGATCTCCTTCGAACTCGACCTCGACACCGATGCCCGGAGCCTGAAGGCACTGGACGCCTCTTCGAACCCGGAGCCCGGCGAGGAGATTCCCCACGAGGTCGCCGACCTGCTCAGTGACGCGACGATCAGTGTGACGGCGCAGTCGAAGAAGCCGATCGACGAGTCCGGTGAGAAGGACTTCGTCGGAATGGCCATGAAGGTCCGTGCCCATGGGGGCGACATCGTCGAGTACCGGGTCGTCGGTGACTACACGTACATCCGTTCCGACGCGAAGCTGCTCGGCAAGGCCATGGGCACCCCCGTGCCGTCGGCGGAGGACTTGCCCCCGGAGGCGGGCGGACTCAAGAAGGCGCTCGACGGCGAATGGGTGAAGATCAACACCAAGGAGATGGCGGAGACCGCCGCCGAGCCGGGGACGGAGCCCGTGCCGGAGCCCACCCTCGACGCCAGGACACAGAAGCAACTGCTGGACGCGCTCCGTAAGACCGTCGCCCGCGAGGTCGACTTCGAGACCGCCGACGGTGAGGACGGTGCCGAGCGCATCACTGCGACGGCCCCGTTCCGTACATTGGTCGGGGAGCTCCTCGGCGAGATCCGTCCACTCGCGAAGAAGCTGCCGCCGGGCATGGAACTGCCCACGGACGGGGACCTCAAGGAGGTCCCCGATGCCGAGGTCACGGCCGACTTCACACTGAAGAACGGTGAGTTGAGCGAGGTGTACGTCGACCTCGCCGAGCTTGCCGAGAACGTCAAGGTGAAGAAGCTGGGCTTGGTGGTGCGGATGACTGAGGGCCAGACGCTCAGAGCCCCGGCCGGCGCCACCGAGCTGGACATCGAGGAGATGCTGGGCGGGTTCGGCGCCGCGATGATGGGAACGGAGGACTCCGGAGAGGAGGTCGGCCTCCCGGAAGAGGGCTTCCCGGTGGACGCCGTGTAGGCGCACGCAGGGGCCCTGGGGGTACAGAGGTCGTGGCGCGCCCTCCGTGCCGGTTGCCGGTTCCCTCTCGCCGGTGCCGCGGGGAGGCAGGTGCAGGGCACGCAGCGAGGCCCACAGGGCGAGGCGGTGGTCACGCGGCGATGCCCTTGCACGCGACCCGACAGACGCAGGCCGACGAGGTTGCCGGCGTAGGTCGTGGCCAGGACCAGCAGGGCGCCCCCAGGCGCAGTGGAATACCCCCACCCCGCGGCGGCGGCCGTGCACTTCCCACCGATGTGCACCGCAGCAGGTACCCGCCGCGGGGACGGCCCAGTCGAACGACCAGCCCACCAGCCCCACCGGCGCGGTCAGACGCGGCCCGAAGGCTCTGCGGACGAACGCCGCCGCCCCTCCGGCCTCGGGATGCCTGGCACGAACCGGACGGCACCGCCCAGCAGCCACAAGCGATCTTGCTGGCTCGGGCGTCGAATGGTCAACGATCACGAGGTTCACCGACGAGGCCACGATCACGACGCTACGGTCCATCCAACGCAAGCTTGCCGGCACCGCGAGGCCCTACTGCGCACGACATCCGAGCCCTTCACATTGAGTCCCCACCAACGGATGGAGCGGCGTCCGGACCGCCGCGCGAACAAGATCGTGTCAAGAGTTCTTGGGATATCGCCGATCGTCGCACAGAGACTGCCACGAGGGTGTCCACGTCGTCGTCAGACCACGATCTTGGACACCCTCGTTATCGTCTCCACAGCCACCCCTCGGACCACACCACCAGGAGGAACCAGTGTCATATCCGCAACTGCTCACCCCCGAGGAGAAACTCCGCGACGCGAAGAAGCAGTTGAGCCTCCCTCGTATCGTCGTGATCTGCGGCTCCACCCGCTTCATGACTGAGATGAGCGAGGCCGATCTGCGTGAGACCAAGGCCGGGAGGATCGTCGTCAAACCGGGCTGTGACATGAAGTCGCCGCACGCACTTCGGTCCGACCCTGTCGAGGCCGAGGCGCTGAAGGTCCGACTCGACGATCTGCACCGGGCGAAGGTCCGGCTCGCTGACGAGGTGCTCGTAGTCGGCGACTACGTCGGAGACAGCACCCGAGCCGAGATCGCCTACGCCCGGTCGCTGGGCAAGCCCGTGCGGTTCACGCACCCCGAAGTCGCCCCTGACGCATGACCGCCCGCTGCCACTTCGACAACCAGGGCCGGCAACCCGCCGCCTGACCGTCTCCCGGTGACTTCGGCCGCCGCCCACCCCACCTCCTGCAGGCATCCCTTGGATTCGGTCATCCAGTGCTGGGCCTGCTCGCCTTCGGCGATCTCGGTCGCCGTAGCCGTGGCCCGTCGGCCCGCCGGCCCGCCTGGAACTGCTGGAGTCGCTTGATCGTGGCAGCCAGCACGTCACGCGCGTCCGTAGGATCCGCTCCCGCGTCCTCCACACTGACCCGGGCGATACCAGCTGGCCGACCAGCCCTCCCGGCCAGACACACCGCCACCCGGACTCCCGACCTGCCAGAGCCTGGCGTACAGGGCCGTACGCCAGGCTGCCCGGGACGCAGGCAGCCGACGGCCGCCTCAGGCATGTGAAGATCACGTGCAGGCAGCATCCACGGGATTGATCTTGGGCATGCATCGGCCGCACCTCAGTGCCCCACCATGAGGAGAGCCGAGCAGTGAACACCCCACTCGTCACACCCACACCGACGGCGCCGGGCAGTCTTCCCCTGATCGGACACGCCCACCGCCTCGCTCGCACCCCCTTGCCCTTCATGGCCTCCCTGCGAGAGCACGGCAGCGTCGTCCGCATACGTATCGGCACCGCGCCCGCCTATGTGGTCACCGACCCTGCCCTCACGCGCAAGGTCCTGGTCACCGACGCCGCAGACTTCACCAAGGGCGGCAAGATCATCGACGCGCTCCGCGTGTTCTTCGGCGACGGGCTCGCCACCGTGGCTGACGGAGACGTCCACCTGCGCAACCGGCGCCTGATGCAGCCGATGTTCAACAAAGCGCACATCGCCACCCGCGGCGACGCCATGATCGACCAGGTTCAGTCCATGGTCGCCGCGTGGGAAGACGGCGAACACCGCGACGTCTTCGCCGACATGAACAACCTGACACTGGCAGCCTTCCTCGTCGCGCTGTTCGGCACAGACCTGCCGCCCCATCTGCAAGAAGAATTCACCGCCCTCATGCCGGCCATCATGAAAGGAACCATCCGCCAGACCATCCTGCCGCCCTGGGTCAACCGGCTGCCGCTGCCGGCGAACCGCGCCCACGCTGCCCGGGTCGCCCGCCTACGCACCCTCATTGACCAGGCCATCGACCACCACACCAGCCAACTGGCCACCACAACGGCAACGACGACGCAGACCGGATGCCCCCACTCCGACCGCCCCACTGGGCTCTTCGAGACTCTCCTCACCGCACCGGATCCCCTGAGCCGTCAGCAGCTGCAGGACGAAGCCATCACCCTGCTCACCGGAGCCATCGAGACCACCGGTACCACCCTCGCCTGGTCCCTGTACGAGATCAGCCAGCACCCGAATGTAGAACGACGCCTGCGCGCCGAACTCGCTTCTGTCTGCCAGGACCGGCCGCTCCGCTACACCGACGTCGACCAGCTCCACTACGCCCGCAGAGTGCTGCAGGAAGCCGTGCGCAAGTACGGGCCGGCCTGGATGGTGACGCGAACCGCGACCCAGGACACCAAGCTGGGCGGACACTCCATTCCGGCAGGAGCAGACGTCGTTTGGAGCCCGTACCTTCACCAGCACGACCCTGAGGTCTTTCCGCACCCCGATCGCTTCGACCCGGACCGCTGGTCGCACGCAGATGCCACGGCCACCCGTGGATCCTTTCTCGCCTTCGGCGACGGACGACGCAAATGCATCGGTGAGAACTTCGCCTGGGCCGAGCTGCAGATCATCCTGGCCACCATCCTCCAGAACTGCTCGCGCATTCAGCTGACGACGCGACCGCCGCGGCCGCAAGCTTTCGTCACCGTCAAGCCCGACCGTCTCACCATGTCCTTCAGCCGCCCCACCACGTCCGGGCACGAAGACGACGAAGACCAGGCCCACCGCCCGCCCGCCCAACCGAGCACCCGGTGATCCACCAACCGTGAAACGGATGGGCCGTACCCTCCGGCGCGCAGAAGCAGAGCGCCCGGAGGGGCACACTGGCTCCGCGAGGACCGCGGCGCCCCAGCCGCACAGTTCTGGCCTCGTAGCGACGAGTGGGTGCTGGGCCACCATCGCCTGCAGGTCGCTGATCCACGCGGGCTGCGGTTCGTAGGACCGCAGGCGTGCGTAGTCGATCAGTTTCGCAGCGAGGCCTTCTCATGGTGGTGCGGTCGACAACGACGAACGACTAGGACCGGTTCGGCGCCGAGGAGCGCAAGGCGATCGGGCAGGACCTGCTCGCCTTCATGTATTGGGGCCACTTCGTCGACCGCGTCTTCCACGCGGACCCACACCCGGGGAACATCTTCGTGGCACCCGGCCACCCGGCCACCATGATCGACTGGAGCATGGTCGGGCGCATCGACCGACCCACGAGCACCAGCAGCTTGCTGATCTCCTCCACCTGGCGATGAACGACGGAAGCGGCCTGTGCCGCGGCGATACGGGCCTCGCCCGGTACGCCGGCAGCCGCAGCGCCGACTTCCACGCCCGCTTCGCGCCGAACGCCGACCCGGACCGGCTGTGGCTCGCCGCGTTGTGGGTCTCCTGGGTTTCGCCTTCGACGACGCCCGCTACAACGGGCAACGTGCGCCTCGTCGTGTGGTTCGATGACTGAACAGGCCACTGCCACCGCGCGTCGCCGCTGGGCGCCCCTTCCGGATCATCTCGCTGACCGGATGAATATGGGGGCGAGGTGGAGTCCGGCGGGGTAGATGCTGGCGGCCTTGTCGTAGCGGGTGGCCAGGCCACGCCACTGCTTGGGCTTGTTGAAGCGGCGGTCGACGGTGCTGCGCTGTCTGTGGGCGTCGCGGTCGAAGGCCGGCGGACGGCCGCCGAGCTGGCCGAGCCGCTTGCGGTTCACGGCCTGGTCGGCCGGCTGTGGGATCACCGCCTGGATTCCGCGCCGCCGCAGACTGTCCGGATCGCACGGGACGCAGTTCGGTCGCTCGCCGCCCGTGCTTTCCGCCCTCTTCTACTCGCGGTGTCGGTTGTCCACTCGGGGCGTGCGTGGACAGGCTGGGTGTGCGCCCCCCGGAGTGACTATGGACGGACGCTTTCGGGTGTGGCAATGAGGCGTCGGCGGTTGGTGTCACATTGTCACCGGTTCACTCACACACCACGCCCTGTGGAGCATGTGAAAGAAGTTGAGTACGCACTAGTCATGTCCGAAACGGGCCGAGGGAAGTTTGCGCGATGGGCGAAGTGATCAGACATTTCTCGTGTTGATCCCTCCCCTTTTCCGTGTCGCCAGGAACGACTTGACCACCGGGTGAACCAATTCGCCGGTGTGTGGGGGATCTTCACCTCGTGGCCTCTCATGTCACTCGAATACCGATCATTGGATGGAGTCCGTCCTCATGGGCCTTCGCACGTCACCGGACTCGGGACGGCCCGAGGAGACCATGCCGTGCGTGCCGTCGGCCCACGACTGTGCCGTGGGTCTGCGGTTGCTCAGCACGACCGGTCGGTACGGCACCGGCTGGACACCACCCGGGCCGTCGACCTCGCCGCCGTGCGTACCGCGCTGGTGGCGGCGCTGCAGGCGCCCAACGGTTCGAACGACCAGCCGTGGCACTGGATCGTCATCACCGACCCGGACACCCGGCGCAGCCTTGCCGACGTGTACCGGGCGTCCTCACAGCCGTACTTGGCATCGATGCGCCGGCGCGTGGAGCGCGGGGGATGTACTGGTCGGCGTGTACTGGGCCTCCGCTCACCTGGCGACGATCTCGCCGGATGTCCCGGTCCTCGTCGTGCCGTGCACGGCCGCCGGGCCGGAAGCCCGTCGTGCCGTGTTCGACCGGCTGGGCTGTCCCCAGCCGGTCGATCACCCGGCTCACTCGGTGTACTACGGCTCCATCTGGCGGGCGATCCGGAGCACCCTTCTCGCACTGCGTGCACAGGGACCGGCGGGCACCGTCACCGCTCTGCACCTCACACACGCCGAGGAGGCCGCCCGCATCCTGCGGTTGCCCGAAGAGGACACTCAGGCCGCGCTGCTGGCGGTCGCACGTCCCACCGGAGAAACGTTCCGGCCGGCATCTCGGCACCCGCTCGACGAGGTGCTCCCCCTCGACACCTGGTAGCTGGACGCCCCGATCACCAAGCGCCCGGCCCGTCTCCTGCCGCTTTGCAGAAAGGCCAACGACTGATCATGGTGGATCCGAACAACCCTCCCGCCGCGCCGGCTCCTCTGGCCGTGGGCGTCGACGGCCCCCTCGCCGCCGCCCGGCGCACCGTCGTGCGCGAGATAGACGCTCTGCTGACGCGGGTCGCCGAGGACCAGGCCCAAGCCCTCGTCCACGCCCTGTTCGACGCCCGGCGCGTCGTCGTGCTCGGGATGGGCCGCTCCAAACTCGCGGTGGACGCGTTCGCCATGCGCCTGATGCACCTGGGACTGCCCGTCCACGTGGCCACCGACGTCACGTGCCCCGCCGTGGGCTCGGGTGACCTGGTCGTCGCGTGCAGCGGCTCCGGACGCACACCGACCGTCGTCCAGCGGTCCACGGCCGCGAAGGAGGCGGGGGCGCGGGTGGCAGCCGTCGTCGCCGCCGCCGACTCACCGCTGGCTGACCTCGCGGACCTGGTCGTCCATCTCGCCGAGTACAGCCAGGACCACGAACAGGACGCCTCGACGCAGTTCGTCGGAACCCTGTTCGAGCAAGGCGCACTGGTCTTCTTCGACTGCCTCGTCCTGGCCATCCAGCGCACCCGCGACGTCGCTCCGGACGCGATGTTCGGACGCCACAACAACCTGGAATGACCCCTGCCGTCCGCCTCGGTGCTCATGCCGCCCCCTGCTCAGCCCGCCCGGAGGAGACCGCACGTGCCGGAGACCACGACCTCGACCGTCATCAGCTGCACCAGCACCAAAATGAACCTCGGCCTGGCAGACACGCTCCGCTGGCTGGACACCGTGATCCTTCCGCTCGCCGACAAGCTCTCCGCCCTGTCCTTCTTCGCCTGCCTGCCCCACCCCCTGCTGATCCCGGCCCGCGACCTGATGGACGGAAGCGGCGTGACCGTGGGGGCACAGGACGTCTGGCCCCGGGGCGGCGCCGTGACGGGGGCCGTCAGCCCCGCCCTGCTGGCCGAAATCGGTTGCACCCACGTGATGGTCGGCCACGCCGAACGCCGCCGCGTGTTCCAGGAGGACGACGACCTCGTCGCGCGGAAGGCGGGCGCCACCGCCCAGGCCGGCTTGACACCGCTGGTCTGCGTCGGCGAGACGCATCCGCAGAGTCCGATCACCGCCGCCGAGTACGTTGTGGCACAGGCCGATACCGCCCTGGAGGGTGTCCGGGCGGACCAGTCCGCGATCGTGCTGTACGAACCGGTCTGGGCCATCGGCGGTGACGAGGCGGCCGACCCCGACCATGCCGGCCACGTACTGCGCGCCCTGCGTGCCGCCACCGTCGGCCGCAACACGCGCTTCCTCTACGGCGGCGCGGTCACCCCCGGCACTTACACCCGGCTGCGCCAGGCCGCCGACTGGGACGGCGTCGCCCTGGGCCGCGTCGCACAGGACCCCGGCGTCCTCGCGGAGACAATCGCCGAACTGCTCGATGACGCCGAAACCCGAGCCCAGTACCGCAACCACTGACCCCACCGACTCGACCGAGGCTGGTTCACCGCGGCCGCCGCCGCCGTCGCCCGGGAGGCCGAGCTGCGCGAAGCCGCCCGGGCAGTGGTCGGCGCCGGCGAGCCCCAGCCGCCCGTGCCCAGGACGCCGTGGGCGGGTCACCACCGCCGTCCACGACATCCGTGAGGCGCTGCCACTGCCGGACGAGTCCGTGGACGCCGTGTTCACGCACATGCTGCTGTGCATGGCGCTGTCCACCGGACATCACCCGTCGACGGCACTGGCCTGCCCTGCGTGACCCTCCTGCTCCGTCTGCGCGCGCCCGCATCGCCACCGCCGGGCCCGGGACGGCGATCCACGTCGTCGCCACCGGCCCGGCCGCGCCCCTTGCCTGTCGGCCTGGTGCTGCATGACCGGGCAGGACACCTCGGCCCCGTCCCCGGCGACCGATCGGTGTACGCGGTGCGGCTCGCCGCCGATGCCGGTCCGACTTCGGTTGACCTGTCGCAGTCCTCCAGCGGGCGGGCCACTCCAAGCCAGACGACGGACATGGCAACGAAACACGCGATCGTGGGGCCGGGCAGGATCTTGGCGGTGCGGCGGCGCCAGAACTGCCGCTGCCACATGAGTCCTGCGTGGCAGCAGAAGACCGCAAAGGCGGCGAGGGAACGCAGCCGGTCAGTGAGGCAACCAGCCTTTGCCATGCGGTGGATGGGCATTGCGGGCGTCTTCACCGGCACGCAAGGCGGGAGCGGGGGCCGGACCCCCGGCGGGGCGGGCGGAGGCACAGTGCATCCCGCCGGAGCCGGTCTCCCGGCTACCGGGACCGGGCGGCCATGTGGTGTGCGAGGGTACGGAGTTCCCCCCGCGCTCCCGCAGGAAGATCGCAGCACTGCAGCGCTTCGAGTGCGAGGTCGAGATGCTGTTGTGCGATGGCCTCGGCGGTGGTGCGCCCTCCGAGCTGCCCGACGAGCACGGTCGCCTGCTGTGTCTGCGCCTCGGTCAGCGGGACGCCGGTGTCGAGGAGCGCACGCAGCTGTCCGGCTTCGGGATCGGCGGCGTGGAGCGCCGCCACGACCGGAAGAGTCTTCTTCCTGGCGGCGAGGTCACTGCCGACGGGCTTGCCCGTGCGGCGGCTGTCTCCCCAGATGCCGAGGATGTCGTCGGCGATCTGAAAGGCCGTTCCCGCGTGGCGGCCGAACCGCTCCAGTGCCTCGACCACGACGGGCGGAGCACCAGCGAGGGTGGCTGCCAGCTCACAGGCAGCGCCGGTCAGGGCTCCGGTCTTACCTTCTGCCATCTCCAGGTACGCGTCCACCGTGACCTGCTGATCTTCTTCGAAGGCGAGGTCGTTGCCCTGGCCGCGGACGAGCGCGCTCATCATCCGCACGCACACCCTCATGCACTCCGCGCTGCCGCTGTCGGCCAGCACACCGAGCGCAAGCGTCAACAGCGCGTCACCGGTCAACAACGCCGCCGGAACGCCGTGGACGACCCAGGCCGCCGCACGGCCGCGCCGGGTGCGGTCGCCGTCCATGATGTCGTCGTGCAGTAGGGAGAACCCGTGCAGCAGTTCGACGGACACGGCCGCTGCGACCGCCCGCTCCGGCGTGGGCCCGCACCGCGCGGCAGCCAGAGCCAGGCGAGGCCGTAGTGCTTTGCCGCGGTGCTCGGCGGGCCGGGGGCCCGAGCTGAAGCCCAGATGATATTTGGCCACCGTGCGGATACGGGGCGGGAGCTGGTCGACTGCATCCAGAATCGCGGCGTCGACCGCGGCCAGGTCGCTGTGCGAGCCGACTGCGGACGGGTACGGGGCGGTGGCGAGGTCAGGCAGGGGCATGGGAACTCTCAAAACGATTCGTCGCGACGTTGTGCCACGTCATCGGGCCGTGTGACCAGGCACGCACAGCCTCGCCGTAGGCCTCGGCACTGGGCACGGACCGGGCCAGGCGATCGGCTGCGCAGTGGAGTCCCGCCAGGTGGGCGGAGATGCGCAGACGCACCTCCCCTTCGGCCCGGGGCGGCGGCACGAGCTCGGGGTGGGCCAGCAGCACGAGGTTGTGGGGGTCGTCCTGGGCACGCTCTTTCGCGCCAGGGAACGACATCGTTGTGCCGGGCGGTGCAGTCGGCGGCCAGGCGCCGCAGCGCCCCCACATCCTCGTGCGACACCTGATCCGGTGTCAGTGGTGTGCGCGCGGCGTACTCCACCAGTTCGAGGTTGACCAGGCTTGCGCTGCTGTGCGGCCGATTCGCCAGACAGGAGGCGAGCGAGGGCCGGCACGCCTCGGTTGCCTGCCTCCCGGTCGAACGTCCCAAGACTCAGCAGGCAGTGCCGTAGAAATCGCCGGTCCCAGTCCGGCCCCATCCGTCGGCCGAGCCGTGCCAGCGGATCGTCGAACGCAGCGACGAACCCTGGCGGCCCGCACGCTTGTCGTGCCGCCTGGGCCGGGCAGGCCGACGGGACGAGCGAAACGAGATGATCCGCGTACGCCGCGAGATGCTGATCCGTCTGCCCACTGGGACTGTCCAGGGCGTCGTCGACGAGTAGTGACAGGGAACGCCACTCGGCCAGGACGAGCAGTTCGTCGGTCCCGGCGGCTGTCCAGCAGCGGTACGCGTAGGAGGCAGACAGCCTGCCGACCGCCCCGCAGGCACGGGAGTCCGCCAGCAGGTGAGCCTCCAGCCATCGGGTGCAGTCGGTTGCCACGGTGCTCAGAAAAGGCCGTTGCCCGTACTCGTCCGCGACGGAGTCCTCGGAACCCGCCGGCCCAGGTTCAGGCACCGGGCACCGGCAGCCGGGCAGCACCTTGGAGCGCGGTCACCAGCGCGTCGGAGGCGCCGACGACGAGCTGCGAACCAGCGTTACGCATCATGCAAAGCCTTCCAGGAACAAGGCAGGCGGAAACTTGTCGAACCGCCACAAGAGGATCACGAACGCTGTGCGCTTAGACGTCCGCCGGCACCCGATCCCTCGAACGACGCAACATGAACAGTCACCTGGCGCAATACACGTACAACATGAGGAGCCTCCGTCGGCCCGCGCGCAGGACGACGCAGGGCTCGACGTGGTCGTGCACTTCTCCGCGGTCGACAGCTCCGGGTACCGTGATCTCCAGGAGAACCCACCGGTTATCGAGATCATCTGCGGCAAGGTCCGGGGGACCGACCGCAACCTCCTGCTCAGCTACGAGCTTCACGCCTTCGCCACCCGCAACCCCGAGGTGCGCGCAGTCATGCGCTCTGGGATGCAGGCCAGCCGGGACTCCCTGGCCAGGCACTTCGATTCGCTCACCGCACGGGCGCTGGACGCGCTGGTCGAGGGTTTCTCCATCCACAACTCCTTCGACCTGCGGCCCACCGAGCGCGAGGAGGTCGCCGCCGTCGTCCGTGCCGTCGTCGACAGGCACCACTGAACAGGATCGACCGGGCGCTGGCAGGTGCCGGCGGCGGACACGTGCCGGGTCTGTTCGGCGTCCAGGCGGCGCACCGCCGTGCAGTTGGCATGCCGCATCGTGGCGGCCACGACGGGAGCCAGCAGCCGGGGAGATCGCCGCTCCTTGGACGCCTGGACGTCGCGCTGCGGGAGAATACGCTCTGGACGACGCTCCACGGATCGGCGGTCCGGGCGGAGGAGATCCTGTGCCTGAACGTCGAAGACCTGCACCCGGGCGACAAGCGCGGCCGGACCCTGGCCAGGGGCGGGGTGACCGAGTGGATCCACTGGCAGTCCGTAGCCGCCCAACCGCTGCCCCGGCTGATCGCCGGCCGTGGCCACGGCCCGCTGTTCCTCACCGGCCGGGCCCGGCCCTCCCCCCCTCGGACTGAGGAGATCTAGAAGACCCGGCTGCTGGCCAACCCCCTCGCCTGTCGCGCTTTCGACGTTTGCGTTCGCTCCCTGTCTCCTCGATCACACGCTCTCTTCCCGACGGACGGAGAAGGCACCCGCGGCAGCCGCCAGGACTGCCGCTTCCGCGGCCCGTTTCGGGAGCTGCGGGTCCGGATCGGCACGCAGGAGCACTAGCTGGTGGTAGAGCGGCGCCGTGGCGGCGATCAGCAGGCTCCGCGCGTCCGTGTGCTGTGCAGGGAGTTCACCGCGCTCGATGGCGCGCTCGGCGAGGATCTCGCACTGGGCGTACCGGTCCGTCCACAACTGTGTCTGGGTCCGCGCGGCTTGTTCGGAGTGGAACGAGGCGGCCATCAGAGCGACGGCGAACGACGGCTGTACGACCAGGGATTCCTGGATCTCCTGGTTGAGGGCCGTCAGATCGCCGCGCAGCGAGCCGGTGTCCGGCGGCTGCCAGTCGATCTCGCCGGCGGCATCGATGACGTCGACGAGCAGGCCGCCGACATCGCGCCAACGCCGGTAGACCGTGGCGCGGTGCACTCCGGCCCGCTTCGCGACACCCTCCATCGTGAGTCCTTCGTGACCGCCTTCAGCGAGTTCGGCGCGCACCGCATCGAGAACCTGGGCGCGGATGCGGGCGGTGCGACCGCCCGGACGGCGGTCCGACGTCGTGTCCAGTGGGTCTGTCATCGGCAATCAGTATCCGGTTGATCAAGGCGGAGGGCTGTGCCAGCATCTTAACGCGACGGTTGTCGCCCTAGGTTCATCACTAGAGAGGAACCGCCTCCGCGATGCCGCCTGTTCCCGTTGACCCCACCGTGCTCCACCCGATGCCCGACCACCCGCGCGTGGTTCTGCTCAAGCCGCTGGTGAAGTCGCCGCTGATCAAGGTCGGTGACTTCACCTACTACGACGATCCGGACGACCCGACCGCGTTCGAGGCGCGCAACGTCCTGTACCACTACGGTCCCGAGCGGCTTGTCATCGGCAAGTACTGCGCGCTGGGGACGGGCACCCGGTTCATCATGAACGGCGCCAACCACCGCATGGACGGTCCTTCCACCTTCCCGTTCCCCACGATGGGGGGCTCCTGGGCGGAGCACTTCGACCTGATCACCGACCTGCCCGGCCGGGGCGACACAGTTGTCGGCAACGACGTGTGGTTCGGCCACGGCGCCACCGTCATGCCCGGTGCACGCATCGGCCACGGCGCGATCATCGCCGCCGGCGCCGTGGTCATCGGCGACGTCCCCGACTACGGCATCGTCGGCGGCAACCCCGCCCGGCTCATCCGCACCCGCTACGACGCTGCGGACATCGCCCGGCTCCTCGCCGTGGCGTGGTGGGACTGGCCCATGCAGCACATCACCAGGCATGTACGGACGATCATGTCGGGGACCGTCGCCGATCTGGAGGAGGCCGCCGCGCAGATCGACCAGCCCTGACTCGCGTCCTCGCCACACCGCCGCTCCCGTCCCGCGCAAGAAACGAGTGATCGCCCATGTTCCGTCCCCGCGCCCATATCGCGATGGTCGGCGTCCCCATCGTCAGCCATGTCCTGCCCAGCCTCGCGCTCATCCGTGAGCTGGTGGACCGCGGGCACCGGGTCACCTACGCCAACGCCCCGTTCGTGGCCGACCGGATCGAATCCGCCGGCGCGGAGCTGGTGCCGTGCACCTCCACGTTGCCCGTCGAGGACAGCGGCTGGCCTGCCGATCAGCTCGAACCTGCCGTGCGGGTTCACCTGCGTCCAGAACAGCGGCGACAGCGCCCGCCGGTCCGCATCGGTGAGCGTGTCGACCCACTTCGGTCGGCGAGGACCCGCTGCGTCAGCGGCGTGTTGACGTGGACCAGGGCGGACTGGAGCAGGCGGAGGGCGAGCATGGGCACCTCCCGAAACTCCGTGTCCCGCCCGGCGAGGTCGCCGTCCTTACCGTAGAAGAGGTCCTTGTTCGCGCTGTGGCATACCCGCGATTTCCGGCCTTCGTCGAGGAGGCGAGGAGACGGCGCCGGGGAACGGGCAGTCGAAGAGTCATGAGGGACACACAGCTGAAGTACGACGGACGTGACAAACAGGAGACCCGAGCCCGGGGAACCATGGCGATCTGGCGGTGGGCCAGGTGGGCGGCGCTCTTCCTCGCTGTCGGCTGGGCGCTGAACTCGGTCGTCAGGCTGGTCGAGGGCGCGCAGGTACTGGAACTGTGGTGGCCTCTGCTCAGTACCGCCATCTGGGCGGGGGTGACAGTGAACGGTTTCGTGACCTACCGTCGGATCAGGACCACGACACTGCCGGCCATCACCGGCCGGCCATCCACCTGACTGTTCCTCCCGGCCACGAGGAACGCACGTCCGACTGGTCGATCGGAAGTGGCTGGTAGGGCATCTCGATGGTCACAGTAAGCAACCGTAGGGCGGCCACTGACCCTGAGCGCAAGGGAGTTTCGTCCAGGCGCTGCACCGCGCAGGCTCAGCTCCGAGGCTGGAAAGGGGTCGGTGCCGGAGCCAGGGGCCCTGGCCCAGGCCAGTGGATTGGGTTGGCGTTCCGCACACCTGTATCCGGCTGTCCGAGGACTGCAGCATCACCCCGGCCGTGCAGGACTACATGATCCAGAGGTCGGGGGAGCCCCGGTGGCCGCGGTCGATCCGTGTCACGAAGCGGTGGTGAGACGCAGCATGACCTTGCTGCTCCCGCTTTCCGGGTCCGCGGCGACGGCGAGTGCCTCCTCTGCTCGGTTCAGCGGAAAGCGATGGGTGATCAGAGGGGACACGTCCAGACCGTCCCCCAGTGCGCGCAGCGCGTCGTCGATCTCCTCGACGAAACGGTAGGAGCCGATCCAGGTGATCTCCCGGGTAACCAGGTCGCCGAGCGTGGCAGCTGCGGCGGTGCCGGGCAGGTTGCCCACCTGGACGAGCGTGCCTCCTCGGGCGGTGGCGCGCAGGACCGGTCCGAGCGCGGCCGGGGCACCGGACGCCTCGAAGACGATGTCCACGTCTTCGGGCAATCCGTCACCGACGGAGATGTCGCATGTTTCGTCGGCGCCCATGGCGCGGGCGACGGCGAGGGAGGACGAGGCCAGATCGGCGGCGACGACCCGGCCTGCCCCGCGGTACCGTGCGGCGGCGACCACCAGGGAGCCGATCGGGCCGCAGCCGTTGACCAGGACTGTACGGCCGCGCAGGTCGGTTACTCGGCCGACGGCGTGCAGCGCGACGGCCAACGGCTCGGCCAGAGCACCCTGTTCGGTGCTGACGCCGTCCGGCAGCGGACGGATCTGGGCCGCGGGGACCGCCCGGTACTCGCTGAACCCGCCGTCGGTGTGCGGGACGAAGGCCGCCGAGCCGAAGTAGCGGACGTGCGGGTAGAGGTTGGTGCGTCCGGCGATCCGTTCGGGAAGGACACCGTCGCCGACCAGTCGGGCCGGGTGCACGGTGACCGGTTGACCTTCGCGGAGGCCGGTGACATCGCTGCCGAGCGCAGCGACCCGGCCCGCGAATTCGTGGCCGAGCACGAGAGGGTGTGTGAGTGAAGCCGTGCCGGACGCGCCCTTCTTCCAGTAGGAGATGTCGGAGCCGCAGATGCCGCCCCATTCCAGGGCCAGCAGTACCTCGCCCGCCTCCGGCACCGGCCGGGCACGTTCCTCGATGCGTACGTCGCCGGGGCCGTGTACCACGACTGCCCTCATCTGGTTCTCTCCGGGGATCGCAGGCAATGGGTTTTCGGTGGTCGTCCTCATACGGCGTCCTCCAGCCGGACCAGGTCGCGTCCGCGAGTCTCGGGTGCGAGGTACGCGCTGACGAGGGTGATGAGCGAGTAGACGATCAGCATTGCCGCGATGGGCCACCAACTGCCGGTGACAGCCGTAAGGGTGGCCGCGAGGACCGGGCCGATCGCGGTGGCGAGGATGCCGCCGAGTTCCTTGGCGAGCGCGAGCTGGGTGAAGCGGGTGCGGGAGCCGAAGAGTTCGGCCATCGTGACGCTTTCGAGTGAGAACAGGCCGAGGACGCCGATGTTGAGCCCGAGGGCCATACCGATCATCACGCCCGGGGTCGAGCCGGAGGTGATGAGGAGCATCACCGGAAAGGCGAGGACGGTGGTCAGGAACGAGAGTGTGAGGTAGACGGCTCGGCGTCCGAAGCGGTCGCCGAGCAGGCCGATCACCGGCACGGTGGCGAATCCTGCCAGCGAGCCGTACACGATCGCGTCCGTCGGGACGGACCGGCCGACCGCCAGGTTGGTGGCGATGTAGCCGACCAGGAACGTCTGGATCAGACCGGAGTTGCCCGCCTGGCCGAAGCGCAGCCCCAGTGCGAGGAAGAACGCCTTGCCCTTGCGCTGGCGGATGCCGGCTGCCAGGACGCCGCCCTCGTGGCTGTCCGCCGTGGCGATCGCGGACTCGACCTCGTCGCGGGCAAGTGCCACGCCGTCTACGACATCGGGGCGCTGCTCGAAGACCGGGCTTTCCTTGAGACTGCGGCGCAGCCAAACCGCGAAGATCATCAACGCGAAGCTGAGCAGGAAGGGCAGTCGCCAGCCCCAGGAGAGCAACTGGTCCTCGCTGAGCACGGCGAGCAGAACGGCCCACAGGCCGGAGGCGGCGAGTGTCCCGGAGTTCGTGCCGAGCGATACGAGTGAGGAGATGAGGCCGCGCTTGTGCACGGGCGCGTACTCGGTGAGCATCACGGTGGCCCCGGCGATCTCGGCCCCTGCGCCGAAGCCCTGCACGAGGCGCAGTACGACGAGAAGCACTGGTGCGAGGATGCCGATGGTGGCGTAGGTGGGAAGGGTCCCGATGAGGGTGGTGGAGGCTCCCATCAGCAGGATCGTGAGGTACAGGACCTTCTTGCGGCCGATCCGGTCGCCCATCCGCCCGAAGTAGACGGCACCGGCGAGCCGGGCGACGTACCCGACCCCGTAGGTGGCCATCGCGGCGATGAGGCCGATGGCTGGGCTGACGTCCGGGAAGAAGATCTTGTTGAAGACGATCGCGGCAGCCAGCGAGTAGAGCTGGAAGTCCATGAACTCCATGGCGGTGCCGAGCCAGCCCGAGACAGCGGCCCGGGTGAGATCGCGTGTGGTGCGCTGTGCGGATGGCGTCTGCTGAGCGGTTATGACGCTGTCCTTCATCGTGAACTCCGTTGTTCGGGGAATCGAAGTGCGGCTCAGATACGGCGGATCGAGTGGAGAGCGGCGGTTACTGAGGGGTTAGAACTCGACGACTCCGGTACGTAGGGCGGGGAGCCGGTTCGCGACGGCGGCGGTGAGACCGTCGTCGTCGGCCAGGTCCGCCGCGCCGAGCACGCGCAGCAGCGCGCGTACGGTGGTGGCGGGGCGGGCCGCGGGCCGCCAGCAGGCGGTGAGCGCCTCGGTGGCGGGATCGGCGGGTGCGTCGGCCGTCCTGGTGCTGTGTGCCCAGGCGGCGAGGGCCAGTTCGAGGACCGGGGTGCTGGTGCCGCGTGCCCGCAGTTCGCGCAGGGCGGGTAGCCAGCGTTCCGTGATCTTCAGCGATCCGTCGGAGGCGATCTGCCGCAGCCGGTGGTGCATGGACGGGTTGCGGAAGCGTACGACGAGGTCGTCGGCGTACGCGGCCGGATCGGGGCCGCCGGCCGGGAGGGTGGGGGCGATCTCCGCGCACAGCGCCCGTACGAGGCGCTCACCCCATCCGGTCGCCATGGTCTCGGCGATCGTGGTGAGTCCCGCGGCCGTACCGAGGTAGGCGAGCGCCGAGTGGGAGCCGTTGAGCAACCGCAGCTTGGTGAGCTGGTAGGGCGTGACGTCCGGGACGAACAGGGCGCCGTCCAGTTCCCAGCGTGGCCGGCGTGCGACGAAGGAGTCCTCCAGCACCCACTGCCGGTACGGCTCACCGGTCACGGGGAGGGCATCGCGCACCCCGAGTGCGGCGTCGGCCGCCGCCCGGCCGGCCTCGCTCGTCGCGGGTACGATCCGGTCCACGACCGTCGCGGGGAAGGAGACGGCCTCCGTCATCCGGTCCAGGATTCGCGCGCGGTCCGGCCAGGCCGACGCACGGACGAAATCGTGGACGACACGGCCCAGCACGGCCCCGTTGTCCGCCATGTTGTCGCAGGACACGACGCTGACCGGGGGTGCGCCCGCGCGCATCCGCGCGGCCAGCCCGGCGGCCAGTCGTCCGACCACCGTTGTGAGCTGCCCGTCGGAGGCCGCGGCGAGGTCGGCGGCGACCGGCCCGGCCAGGGTGTCGAGCCCGCCCGTCGACGGGGAGCGGTGGTAACCCTTCTCGGTGACGGTCAGGGTCACCACCGTCACCTCGGGGTCGGCGAGCAGAGCGTCGACGGCAGCGGCGTCGGGCCCCATGGCCAGTGCGCCGACGACGGCACCGAGGACGCGCGTGCGGTGTCCGTCCGGACGGTGTTCGGTGAGTGAGTACAGGCAGTCCTGGCTCCGCAGCTCGCGTACGGTCCCGGTCGATCGGGGGGCTACCGCGGTGATGCCCCAGGGCTCGCCGGAGCGGGCGGCAGCGTGCTCTGTGAACACGGCCTGGTGCGCCCGGTGGAAGGCGCCGAGACCGAAGTGAACTATGCGGGTGCGCAGTTCGGCGGGATCGACCGCGGGCCGTAGCTCGGGCGCGAGCCTGGGGAGTACCGCGCGGTCCAGCCGGGGGAGGGCGTAGGTGCTCACCAGTCGTGCACCGACCCGTCGAGACGACGGGCCACCGGGAGGTAACGCCGTCGGTAGGGGAAGCGCTCCGCCACCTTCTCGTCGTACTCGACGCCGAGGCCCGGTTCCTCGGAGGGGTACAGCATGCCGTTGGCGAAGGTGACCCCCGTGCGGAACACCTCGGCGGTCTCGTCGGGGTGGCCCATGTATTCCTGGATGCCGAAGTTCGGCACGGCGATGTCGACGTGGACGGCGGCCGCCATGCTGACGGGGGAGAGGTCGGTCGCCCCGTGTGACCCGGTCCGCACCTGGTAGAGCGCGGCGAGGTCGAAGATCCGTCGCAGATGGGTGATGCCGCCCGCGTGCACGACGGTGGTGCGGACGTAGTCGATGAGCTGTTCCGTGATCAGGTGCTGGAGGTCCCAGATCGAGTTCATCACCTCGCCGACCGCGACCGGTGTCGTGGTGTGGCGCCGGATGAGCCGGAATGATTCCTGGTTCTCGGCCGGGGTCGGGTCCTCCATCCAGAACAGTCGGCAGCCCTCGACGCTCTTTCCGAACCGGGCCGCCTCGATCGGGGTCAGCCGGTGGTGCACGTCGTGCAGGAGGTGGAAGCCGAAGCCGAAGCGTTCCCGCACTGCTTCCAGGTAGGTCGGCGCGAACCCCAGATAGGCCTCGGTGTCCCAGGGCTGTTCGTCGGGCAGTTCGGTCGCGGCCGGCTCGTAGACCTTGCCCTTGCGCACGCCGTACGTGCCGCCGACATCGGGCACGGCGGCCTGGGCCCGTACAGCCTGGTAACCCAGCTCCAGACAGCGCTCGACGTCGTCCAGCAGCGAGGGGATGTCGGTGCCGCTGGCGTGTGAATAGACCAGCACGCCGTCACGGGACCGGCCGCCGAGGAGCTGGTAGACGGGCAGCCCTGCCGTCTTGCCCTTGATGTCCCACAATGCGGTATCCACGGCGGCGATCGCGGTCATGGTGACCGGCCCGCGCCGCCAGTAGGCACCCTTGTAGAGGTATTGCCACATGTCCTCGATCCGGGCGGGGTCCCTGCCGATCAGCAGTGGAGCTACGTGATCGCGCAGGTAGCTCGCGACGGCCAGCTCACGACCATTGAGGGTGGCGTCACCGAGCCCCGTCACTCCGTCCGAGGTGGTGATACGCAGGGTGACGAAGGTACGGCCGGGCGAGGCCACGAACACTTCGACGCGTTCGATCTTGCTCACAGGTGCTCCTTGGTCGCGAAGTTCTTGTATACAAGCACCTGTCGCCGAGCACGGCAACGCCCTACGTACGATGTGCACATGCCTCAAATGAACGGGCGGACGAGTCGGCGCGACATCTACCTGAAGTTGCGCCACATGGTCCTGACCCTCGAACTCGCTCCGGGGGCGGCCCTCTCGGAGAACGAACTCGCCGCGTCACTGGCCGTCAGTCGCACGCCCGTGCGGGAGAGCCTGATCCTGCTGGCCCAGGAGGGCCTCGTACAGGTTTTCCCGAAGGTCGGGTCGTTCGTGTCGCGGGTGGATCCTGCGCAGGTCGCCGACGCCCAGTTCCTCCGGGAGGCTGTGGAACTCGCCTCACTCCACGCCCTTCCCGAGCGGCTCGACCCCGCCGTCGTCGAGGACCTGCGTGTCAACCTGGACCGCCAGAAGCGCGGGGCTCTCGACCTTGAGGAGTTCTTCGAGCTGGACGAGGCGTTTCACCAGAACCTGATGCGGCTGAGCGGACACGGCAACGTCTGGACCACCGTCGCCGCGGCCAAGGGGCATCTCGACCGAGCTCGGCGCCTCGGCCTGCACGAGAACGTGTCCCCGGCCGCGTTCGTCGCCCAGCACCACGAGATCTTCGAGGCGATCGTCGGCGGGGACGTCCCGCGCGCCCACACGGCCATGCGCACTCACCTGCGGGCCGTCTTCAGCGACATCGAACGCATCCGCGCACACTCGCCCGAACTCTTCGCCACCGACGCGTCGTCGGTGCCCGTGCGACGCAACATCGTGGTGTGGGAGTGACCTCGCCGGCCGACGAGGGAAGGGCCGTGCAACTGGCCAGCCGGGCGATCATCCTGCACGCTCGGTCCAGGCGCGGGGCCTGTGCGGCGAGCAGTCCGATCGCCTCGTCGCGCCAGCGTCGAACGGTGGACTCGGACACGTTGCTGCCGCCGGCCATGTCGGACAGGCGCTGGTCGTGGCGCAGCACGGCCAGGACGATCACCGTGCTCTTCCCGGGGGCAGGATCCGCCACCGGGACCAGATGGCTTTCAGGTGGAGCGTCGCAGAAGACCGGCGAGGTGGTTGACGACGCGCGTGGACAGTGGCAGAGGCACTGACAGGCATGCGGGCAGGAGCCCTTGGGGGCTCTTCGGCAAGGCGCCCAATGAGCTTCGTCCCGCAGCCCCGCCCGTCCGGCATGGCGGCGGAGGTCGACTTCGACGTGGTCGTGCAGCTGGCGGGGGCAGCGTGCGAGTGGAAACCTCAAGCGGGCAGTTTCGTATCGATGACGAAGCTGATTTCGATGACCTGGCCGGGCAAGGTCAGTTCAGGAACGCCCAGGACCGTGCTGGCCGGGCGGTGGTCGCCGAAGTACGCCAGGTTGCCCTCCGCCGTCGCTGCGGCGTTCTGCCGCAGGTTCACCACGTACAGGGTCTGCGAGACGACCTGGTTCCGGGTGGAGCCGTAGTGGTCCAGAACTTTGTCCATGTTGGCGTGGGTCTGCTTGAGCTGGGCGGCGAAGTCGTCCGGGTAGAGGAACTCGCCTGCCTCATCGAACGAGAGCTGTCCGGATACGTGGATCAGCTCGTCGGACTTGATCGCCTGTGAGTAGCCGAAGTCGCTCTCGGCCGGCACGTTGTAGCTGAAGACGTCCATCGTGGCCACGGTGCGCTCCCTTCCCGTTCGCTCTCCTGTGATTACTCGAAAACTGTAAGAGAGTGAGGACTGACCTGGAAGAACGCACTTTTCGGTGACTGAGGAACCTGATGGTGACCAAGCAACTGCTCAAGGGCCTGCCCGAGGACTCGGACCTGCGGCGCGCAGACTTCCTGGCACAGGAGATCTTCGCGGACGTCGCCAACATGTGGGCGTTCCTGATCGACGACGGAAGGGACGGGTGTGGGTGCGGGCCCGCGGCTATCCCGACGGGCGCGGGGACGACACGCCCGCTGCCTGTCTGGGCCACTTCGGCTTCACCCTGCACCACTGCTCGCTGCTCCTGCCCCGACCGCCCGGCCCGGTGACCTTCACCCTCGACTCACCTCCGGTTCGCCCCGCCGCACCGGCGTGCCGCCGTCCGTGTCCACCGGGGAGTGCGAGCGCTCGGGGTTGCCGGACATCGGCGGACTGTCAAGGCCCCTGCGTCCCACGCGGGCTGCCGAGCGCGTGGGCCCAGGCCAGCAGTTCGGGAGCGTCCAGCGCCGGCAACCATCCGTCGGCCCGGGTGGCGCCGTCGCCCTGCGGCCGGGGACCGACGCCCAGGACCCGCAGACCGGCCCGGCGGGCCGCTTCCACACCGGTGAGGGAGTCCTCCACCGCCAGTGCCCGGTGCGGGGGGACACCGCAGAGCCGGGCCGCCACGGCGTACACGTCGGGGTGCGGCTTGGGGCGCACGCGGTCCCCGGCGTCGGGGACGACGAGGTGCTGGAAGTGCGCGAGGAGCCCGGCCCGTTCCAGGCTGCCTTCGACCACGACCCTCGGGCAGTTGCTGGCCACCGCCAGCGGTAACCGGTCGGAGAGCAGCCGTACGAGCCGGACCGCACCTGGCATCGTCACCGGTTCGTCGGTGACGAGTGCCAGGAAGTGGTCGAGAAGTGCGGCTGTCAGATCCTCGGTCAGTTCGGGTTTGTGCACGGACTGCGCCATGAGCCGGCCGCAGTCCTCGTAGTGCAGGCCAAGGGCCTGCTCCGCGAACCCGGGCGGTGGCTGGAGTCCGTGCTCCCGGAAGGCCCGGCTGCGAGCTTCCTGCCAGTGGCGTTCACTGTCCATCAGGGTGCCGTCGCAGTCGAAGACGACGGCTTCGGGCGACCAGTCGAGCTGATCGTGGTCTGAGGTGGTCACTGGAGCCTCCCATGCCTTCACAGGTACGCATGCGGCACTTCCGTATCCACAGGAAACGGAAAGATAGTTTCCGCTACGTTATTTCCGTCCAGGCAAATCGGGCAATAACCCTTTCCGGTGACTCGACGGGCGCCGTTAACAGGCGTATGGCCGGGCGGCGGTGACAACTGTGACGCAGCCGCTGGCACCGTCAACACCGGTGGATCGCGCGTCAGTTGCCACGCCTGCTCGGTCGCGTGGAGTCCGGAGCACCTTGCGTCCGTGACCACTCGCATACCACTCGCACGCGTTCGCATTCGAATGAACTGTGTAATCGCCGCCCGAAAGTGCCTGTTTGGGCTCCGGGCGTACGCTGGCGCACTAAATTCGTGGCCGACATGAGAACAGAGCGAGGGCGGACAGAACATTGCAGGAACGGGCGAAGGCAACCCGCAGATCACTGCTGGAAGCGGCTGCCCAACTGTTCGCTGAACAGGGATACGCGGCCACCAGCGTCAACGACATAAGCGCAAGGTCGGGCCGGACCAGTGGTGCGGTCTACTTCCACTACACCGGCAAGGAGGGCATCGCCGTCGCCGTCGTCGAGGACCGGTTCGCAACCTGGTCTCAGCTCGCTGCACGCTACGGGGACGAAACGGTCCCCCCACTCGAAC
Organism: Streptomyces mutabilis; assembly: GCF_014649815.1. Taxonomy (GTDB): domain Bacteria; phylum Actinomycetota; class Actinomycetes; order Streptomycetales; family Streptomycetaceae; genus Streptomyces; species Streptomyces mutabilis. The sequence goes on from NZ_BMTT01000005.1 coordinate 346,985, forward strand.
GGCTCGTCGCCCTCAGCTATGAAATCGCCCATGCCCTCGCCCGGGATCCCGTGACGCGTGCCGGTGCCCGCCTGTGGGCCGAGCGCACCGTCATCAAGGCTCCCGTTCCCGACCCCTTCGCGCTGTGGACCGCTGCCGCCACGCGACTGCTCGCACAGGCCCGGCTGGCAGGGCAACTCAACGAGCGCGTCCGCCCCGCCCGCACGGCCCGGGCCCTTGTGCGCGCGTTCTTCGGCCTGTGCACCCTCACGGAGGCCCTCGAGGGTACGACCGTCCTCGACGACCGCCTGACCGACTGGTGGCACCTGACCCTGCCCTCCCTCCGGCCGCTACCGTCCCGCGGGAACCTCCCGGCAGGCCGGTGACGCACTCGCGCAGCCCATCGCCGCGCGCCGGTCGCGCCACGTCCTACTCGGCGGACGAGTGCACCTCCAGCAAGAACGCCTACTGCTTGTCCTCCACTAAGGAGGCCCTGACCACCGAGCATCTGATCCAGCCCCGCCTCCGCGGCGAACGCGAGGCACTGCGGGTGCTGCTTGCCACCCGTCACGGCGCGGTCCTCGCTTCCACCGCCGCGATCAACCAGCTTAAGGCCCTGATCGTCTCCGCGCCGGACGGCCTCCGCTCCGAGCTGCGGAAGCTCAAGCGCCCCGAACAGATCGCCTACTGCGCTCAGTTCCGCGATCGCCCGGCCCAGGACCTGGAGCACCGGATGACGGTGCGGGCCATGCGGTCCACGGCCCAACGCGTCCAGGCCCTGCAGGCCGAGGCCAAGGGGCTCGAGAACGAGATCCTCACGCTGGTGCGGCAGCAGGCCCCCGCGCTTCTCGACCTGCTCGGAGTCGGACCGATCACCGCCGCCCAGATCTTGGTCAGCTGGTCTCACCAGGGACGATTCCGCTCGGAAGCCGCCTTCGCCTCCTTCGCTGGGGTCTCGCCGATCCCTGCCTCGTCCGGGCTGACCAACCGACATCGGCTCAACCGCAGCGGCGACCGGCAGCTCAACCGGGCCATGCACACGATCACCTTGATCCGGATGCGGCTGGATCCCTCTACGAAGACGTACGTCGCACGCAAGATCGCCGAAGGTAAGACCTCCCGTGACGCGCAGCGATGCCTCAAGCGAGTGATCTGCCGCCAGGTCTTCAAGATTCTTGAGCGCTCCGACCGGAACCAACTCGGCAACGTCGAGGCACTCACTCAAGCGGCTTGACACGACATAGCAGCCTCGGTGGCGAACGCGTCCTCCACGCGACGCTTGACCTCAAGCATGCTTGAGCTTCTAGGTTCTTCAGTGGGCCCTCCACCACGGGCCCACGACCGCAATGACGTTGCTGTGAAGGGTGTTGAACATGAAGGCTGCTGCTTTCCACGCGTTCGGAGGGCCTGAGGTTCTGGAACTGATGGAGGTTGCGGCTCCCGAAGCGGGCCCGGGCGAGGTGCGGGTGCGTGTGAAGGCGGCCGGCTCACAGCCCATCGACTGCGCGGTGCGTTCCGGCTGGAACCCGCCCGGATTCACCATCACCTTCCCGCACATCACCGGTGGCGACTTCGCCGGCGTGGTGGACCAGGTCGGCGAGGGCGTCACCGACTTCTCCGTCGGCGACGAGGTGCTGGGCTACCGGACCCAGCTCACCTATGCCGAGTGCGTCGTCGCCCCCGCCGACCAGATAGTGACCAAGCCCGCCGCGCTCTCCTGGGAGGTGGCCGGCGGTCTCTCCGCCTCCGGGCAGACCGCGCACACGGCGATCGAGATCCTCCGGGTCGGCGAGGGCGAGACCGTCCTCATCAACGGCGCCGCCGGGGGCGTCGGCACCATCGCGGTGCAGATCGCGGTGTTGCGCGGTGCCAAGGTGATCGCCACCGCGCGTGAGGAGAACCACGGGTACCTGCGCGAGCTGGGCGCGATCCCGGTCACCTACGGCGAGGGCCTGATCGACCGGGTGCGCGAGGCCGCGCCCGAGGGCGTGCACGCCGCCCTGGACACCGCGAGCGCCGAGGGCCTGCGCGTGGCGGCCGAACTGGTCAAGGACAAGGACCGGGTGGGCACCATCTTCGCCGTCGACGCCTACCAGGAGCTGGGCGTGCGCTGGATCGGCAGCCAGCGTTCCGCGGAGCGGCTCACCGACCTGGCCGCGCTGGTCACCGACGGCAAGGTCAAGGTCCACGTCCGCAGGACCTTCCCCCTGGCGCACGCGGCGGACGCGCACCGCGAGCTGGAGACCGGTCACGGCCGCGGAAAGATCGTTCTGCTGGTCGGCTGACACCGCCGGGCGGTCCCGGCGCACCGTCCCGAGGCCGCACCGCCCCGCGTCGCCCCCCCGCCCGTCTTTCACCGAATCGAGGACCCCCCATGTCCCAGGCCCCGCTGAAGATCGGCGTGCTCATCGGAAGTGTGCGCACCGGCCGGTTCGCCGACAAGGTCTCGCAGTGGTTCATTTCCGAGATCGACAAGCGCGACGACATGGAAACACATGTCATCGACCTGTCAGAGCCCGCCCTCGTGGAGGAGCTGAAGCTCACCCTCGACCCGTCCGGTGCCCCGGAGGACGCCCCAGGACTGGCCGAGCGCATCGGCGGCCTCGACGGCTTCGTCGTCATCACCCCCGAGTACAACCACGGCTACCCGGCCTCCCTGAAGCTGGCCATCGACTACGTATACAGCGAGTGGCGCGCCAAGCCGGTCGGCTTCGTCTCCTACGGCGGCATGGCCGGCGGCCAGCGGGCCGTGGAACAGCTGCGGCAGGTCTTCGCCGAGCTGCACGCCGTCACCCTGCGCGACACCGTCAGCTTCCACATGGCCTGGGAGCAGTTCGACGACAACGGTCGCCCGCTCGACGAGGGCGGCTGTGCCAAAGCCGCCGCCGTCCTGCTGGACCAGCTCGACTGGTGGGGCCGGACCCTGCGCGACGGCCGCGCCGCACGTCCGTACGGGGGTTGACCCGGTAGTGGAGCATGCCGTCGGTGACGGCCGGCGCGATGCGATGCAAGCTGTCCGGACGCAACGCCGAAACGCTCGGCGAGCTGGCCGACGCATACGGGCTCCAGGCCCGGGTGGCGTCGGTCGACGACCCTGCCTCGTTGGACCGAGCCCTGCGCGGTGCGGCGGCGGTCGCAAACTGTGCCGGGCCGTTCGCTTCGACCACCGGCCCGGTGACGGAAGCCGCGCTCCGTGCCGGGATTCCCTACCTGGACGTGGCCGCCGAGATCGAGGCCGACTCGACACGTTCGCGCACTTCCGCGAGCGGGCCCGGACGCGCGAGCGCTGATCGTCCAGGCCATGGCCTTCTTCGGAGGCCTTGGCGACCTGACTGGTCACCGCGGCGATGGGGGACTGGACCTCTGCCGACGAGGCCCACATCGCCTACGCGCTCAGCAATTGGCACCCCACCGCCGGAACCCGGCTGTCGGGCGCGGTCTCCCGCGAGCGGCGCGGCGGCGCACGCCTGCGCTACCGCGGCGGACAGTGCGAGCGCCGTAGCGACGCCGCGCCGCTCGCGCAGTGGACCTTTCCCGAGCCCGTGGGGCGGCGGTCCATGGTCGCGGAGTTCACCATGGCGGACGTGGTGACCGTGCCAAAGCATCTGGCCATTCCCGACGTCACCTACATGGACGCCGAGGCGGCTCGGGACGTAGCCGCTCCTGACACGCCCGCACCGACCGCCGCGGACGGGAGCGGACGCTCCGACCAGACCTTCCTCGTCGACGTCGCCGTCCGCTCAGGTGGCGCCGAACGCCGGGCCACAGCCACCGGCCAGGACATCTACGCCATCACCGCGCCCCTCGTAGTCGAAGCCCTCGACCGCGTCCTCACCGGTCGCGCCCGAGCCACGGGCGTCGCCTCTGCGGGCGAGATCTTCGAAGCCCCTGACTTCCTGCAGGCACTCACCCCCCGTACCGCCTTCGGTCTGCACGGCCACGAACACAAGTCGGTACGCGGGGCATGACGCCCCCCGGCAATGGCCGCCGCAAGCCGGACGCGTCGTGGCTCAGCCCTGAGCCATGTGACCCGCCGACGAAAGCGGTCTCCGCGCCCGGCCGCCGGTAGGCTGCGGTGGGTGCGCACGGTGGAGCTTCTTCTGGATGAGGCGGCGGAGCTCGATGTCCGGGACGCCTGGCGGCGGCTGGCGGAGGCGGGACTGCCCAGCCAGGCGCGACACCCCTCGACGACCAACAGACCGCACCTCACCCTGGCCACCTGCCCTGAGCTGACCGCCCCGATCCGCTGGGAACTCGCAGAGGTGGCCGCCGACCTGCCACTGCCCGTACGGTTCGCCGGCACGGTCCGCTTCGAGCGTCCCACCTCGGTGCTGGCCTGGTCTCTGGAGCTCGACTCCGCGCTGGCGTCCCTGCACCGTCGGGTGTGGGAAGCGGTGGCGTCGGACAGCCCACCGGGAGCGCTTAGTCCGTTCCACAGCCCTCGAGACTGGAAGCCGCACATCACCCTCGGCCGGACCCGGCGGGCGGGTGCGTTCGCCGGCCGACACGTCCCCGGCCTGTTGCCGGCGCCGCCCTTGTCGGCCCGACTCACCACCCTGCGCAGCTACGACACCGTGACCGGTGCCTTGGAAGTGCTGGGACCCAGCCTCTAAACGAACTGCCGCCACCGGTCGGCAGGCCGTCGAAGCGGTGGCCCGGCGGCCGACGGCACGGAGAACGGCGAGGACTGTCCGCCCTGCGAGTCCGTCCAGGGCCCGAGGGTTCCGCACATGCGGACGGTGTGTTCCGCAACGGAGCATGCCGGTGGCCCCGGAGACGTCCGGGGTCACTGAGGGCACACGTCGGATCGTGCTGCGTGCTACCAGCGGCTCCTGCGCCCGCCGCTCTCGGCGGAACGGATGACGAAGCCCGGCCGTCCGGATCGAGGTGGTCACCGACCTGGTCGGAACTCACCGGGCGGTCGTTCCGGATCTGCCCGGCCATGGCGCGTCGGTGGTTCACGCCGGCGATCTATCCCGGACAGACGTACCCACTGCCGAGACGCCCCGACCGTGGAGCTGGCGGCGAGTCAAGGAGCGATTCGTGCTGTGCCCCTAGGGGGTGGTTTGGGCGCCGTCGGGAGACCGGGGCGTGCTCAGGGCGAAGACACTGGCCGGGAACCGGCAAAGCATCACACGAGGGGGGACGGCATGACCGACGGCATCGTCATGGTGGCGGTGGCTGAGCACCCGGAGGGCGCTGGTGCCGCCGGACAGTTGGCGCGCGTTGCCGACGGGCTCCGGACGAGCGGCTTACAGGTCCGCTGGGTGAGGAGTGTCTCCGAGGCGGAGGCGGTGCTCAGGACGGAGGCCGGTCTGGCCGCCGCGGTGGTCGCCTGGGAATTACCGCCCGCAGCGGACGACAGCCCGGGCGGAGCCACGGTACTGCGCCGGATCGGGCGCCGGTTCCAGAACCTGCCGGTGTTCCTCGTCATGGAGGACGAGGGGCTCCGCGAGCTGCCGTTGTGGGTGTCTCAGTCCGTGGTGGGCTACGTATGGCCGCTGGAGGACACGCCGGCGTTCATCGCGGGTCGGATCACCACCGCCGCGCGCGCCTACCAGGACGCCTTGCTTCCGCCGTTCTTCAAGGCGTTGCGACGTTTCGACGACGCCCACGAGTACTCGTGGCACACCCCGGCGCACTCCGGCGGTGTCGCCTTCCTCAAGTCGCCCGTGAACCGCGCCTTCCACGACTACTTCGGGGAACGGCTGCTGCGCAGCGACCTGTCGATCTCGGTGGAGGAACTCGGCTCGCTGTTCGAGCACACCGGTCCGATCGGTGAGGCCGAGCGCAACGCCGCGCGGATCTTCGGCTCCGATCAGACGTACTTCGTCCTGCACGGCGACTCCACCTGCAACCGTCTGGTCGGCCACTTCAGCGTGACCCGCGACGAGATCGCCCTGGTGGACCGCAACTGCCACAAGTCCGTCCTGCACGGCCTGGTCGTCTCCGGCGCGCGGCCGGTGTACCTGGTCCCCACCCGCAACGGCTACGGTCTCGCCGGACCGCTGCCACCGGCCGAGATCGCGTCGGATTCGGTCGCGGCGCGGATCGCGCAGAGTCCCCTCACGGCGGACGCGGTGTCGGCGCGTGCCCAGTACGCGGTGTTCACCAACTCCACGTACGACGGACTCTGTTACGACGCGGTGACGGCAGCCCGGGCGTTCGCGGCGAGCACGCCCCGACTCCACTTCGACGAGGCGTGGTTCGCCTACGCCCGCTTTCACCCGCTCTACAAGGGGCGCTACGGCATGTCGGTCGACGCGGAGGTCTTCCCGGGCCCCGATCGGCCGACGGTGTTCGCGACCCAGTCGACGCACAAGCTGTTGGCGGCGTTGTCCCAGGGAGCCATGGTGCACGTGCGGCCGGCGCCGCGGGCGCCGGTGGACCACGACCGGTTCAACGAGGCGTTGATGATGCACGGTACGACCTCACCGCTGTATCCGATGATCGCCTCGCTGGACGTGGCCACGGCGATGATGGACGGTCCGCAAGGCCAGTGGCTGGTCGACGAGGCGGTGTCGGAGGCGGTCCGGTTCCGCCAGGAGATGGTTCGGATCGGACGTCGGATCGAGGCCGCCGGTGACCGGCCGGCCTGGTTCTTCGGAGTGTGGCAGCCGACCGAGGTGACCGACCCCGCAAGCGGGGCGCGGCTGCCCTTCGACGAGGCTCCGGCGGACCTGCTGCGGACCGAGCCGTCCTGCTGGCACCTGGCGCCCGACGCCGACTGGCACGGCTTCCCGGGCCTGACCGACGGCTACTGCATGCTCGACCCGATCAAAGTCACCCTGACCTGCCCGGGGCTCGACGCGACCGGGGCGATGGCCGACTGGGGCATCCCCGCCCGGGTGCTGACCGCCTACCTGACCACACGCGGCATCGTCGTGGAGAAGACCGACAGCTACACGACGCTGGTGCTGTTCTCCATGGGCATCACCAAGGGCAAGTGGGGCACTCTGCTGGACGCCCTGATGGACTTCAAGGACCTCTACGACGACGACGCGCCGCTCGACCGCGTGCTGCCCGCGCTGGTCGCCGAGCACCCGAGCCGCTACTCAGGGCGGGGCCTGCGGGACCTGTGCCAGGAGATGCACGACCACCTGCGCCGGGCCCGCCTGGTCGAACTCCTCGACACGGCCTTCCAGCAACTCCCGGACCCGGTCGCCCCGCCTCAGCACTGCTACCAGCGCCTGATCCGTGGCGGTACGGAACGTGTCCGCCTGGCGGACGCGCCGGGCCGGGTCGCCGCGGCGATGGTCACCGTGACACCGCCCGGCATCCCGGTCCTCATGCCGGGCGAGAGCGTCGGACCCGGGGACGGGCCTCTCCTCCGCTACCTCGCGGCCCTGGAGTCCTTCGACCGGAGCTTCCCCGGCTTCGGCAGCGAGACACACGGGGTGACCCGCGTCCCCGACACCGGCGACTACCTGATCGAGTGCCTGCGGCCGGACGACCAGGAGGGCCCGGCCCGGGCCATGACGCCGGCGCAACGGCGGGGGGAGGAGGGCGTCGGCGCCGTGGGCTGAGACTGTCGGCGCTTCCGCCGGGCAGGCGCCCGGGCCGCGTCGAGCACGGCCTGGTCGCTCCCTTGAGCGGCTGGGCCCGCTCGCTCACGCCGGCCCAGTCGATTCGCGCAACGGCGTCGCCGAGGGCTCCGCGGCTTCGAGGGTCTTCTGCGCGGCATCCTCTCCCGTCCCGCCGGTCCGGAGATACCGGGTGGTCACCCGACGCGGGAATCGCCCTGGAGCGCCGGGGACTCTTCGTGGCGGCGGGAATGAAGACCGTGCGGCAGGGCAGGGCGCTGCGAAGGAGGGTGCCCGGTGATCACTGCGGAGGTCGGTACGCGCCTTCACAGGACGGAGTGGAGGGCGTCGTAGGTGATCGGAACGGTGTCTCACCGCTGTCGTCCCGGGCGGAGCGGGAGCGGGTGAGCTCCGCGATACCGGCGTCGAATCCGATCGGCGGTGCGAAGCCCAGGTCGCGGCGTGCCGCGGTGAGGTCGAAGTAGTGTGAGCGCAGCAGTTCCGCGTCCAGGAAGCGGCTGAGGGCGTGAGTACGGGTGCTGGTGCCGCGCGCAGGAGCGTGTCGCCGACCGCGGTGCCGGCCGTGGCGAGCCGGGGCGGAACGGCGCACCAACGGGCGTCGACAGGAACGTACCTGCACGGCATGAGGGCGGACCTCGCCTCGGGAGACCGCCCGCTCCTACCGCACGAGCGAGCTCGTACACGTCGTGTCGGAGCTGATGGGCTGGACTGAGCTCCGCAAGTGACGTGGCGGTCGGCCTCCCCACCCGTAGAAGGCCGCGTCGGTGAGAGTGAAGTCGGCGTCGACCGAGGTGATCATCCAGGCGAGGCCACGGGGGCGTCGGCGCCCAGGTGCAGCAGGCAGCTGTCATCGTCCACGGGTTCGACGACGCCCATGCCGGGCCAGACGCAGTCGGTGACCGCTGCGGCGGGCTCGTAGTGGACGACGTGGTCGAGGCCGACGAGCCGTTCCTCCAGCTCTCCGGCGGCCGGCAACAGTGCGTGGCCATCGCCCGTGCGCTCCCCTGCGAGGTGCATCCTCTTCGCCGGTACGAGCCGACCGGCGCCCTCGGTCACGAGACCGCCGACGGCACCATCGAGCTCTACCGGAGGCCGGCGCACGACGACGGCCAGTGCGTGATCGTCGTGACGCACTCCAGGAAGGTCGCCGCCGCCTGCGACGAGACGCTGACATCGGAGCGGGGGAGGCTGGTTCAAAACCTGATCGCCCGGGGTGTGGTCGTTGGCGCTGACGGGGCAGCGGGCGGTGATGGAGGCGGCCGGCGCGTCCAGCAGTCGGTGCACGTCCTCCGATGCGCTGACGGTTCACTCCTCCCGGGTTGCGCGCCGGGCGGACCGGCGGCGGAGCCACAGGGGAAGGGCGTACCACGACAGGGCGAACCAGGCCATGACGCCGCCGACGAGCAGTTTCGCCAGTAGCCCCGGCACCACCACGTGAAGGATCAGGAGGAGCGTGCACCCGATGGTCACGGCCATCAGGAGCATGCCGCACATCATCAGGCGATGCGCCACCTCCACCATCTCGTCCTTCATCCGCTGCCCCGACAGGAAGCGGTGGATGGAGACCGGGGCGATCAGGCAGGCGGTGGCCGTGGCACCCGAGACCACGGTGAGGACGTAGGCGGCGTGCTCGAACGTACCCAGGTCGTGGAAGAGGGGCGTGAAGGCGACGCTGAGCAGGAAGCCGAAAAGGATCTGGACGCCCGTCTGAGCGACGCGCGTCTCTTGCATGATCTCGTTCCACCGCCGGTTGACGCGCTCGCGCGGCGTCTCCGGCGCCTCGTCCGGGGACTCGGTGCCGTGTCCTGCGCACGCGCCGCAACTGCCGCGTTTCGCCTCCGACCACGTGATCGGCTCAGTCGTCATGCTCGTCGTTCCCCTCCCGTCATGGAACGTGCATGTGCCCGTTGAAGCCGTTCACATGCAGGAGGCACCTGACGATTCTTCCGTGCGGACTCGTGCATGTGTCCGCGTGAACCGGTGGCGAACACCTGCGGTGCCCGCCACCGTCTATGGCGATACAGCCCGGGATTCGTGGAACATCCAAACGCGTCGACGGAACACCGACGTCCCGGCGCCGCAGTGGCGGCACCCTTGCGGTGAAGCGTTAATGTCCCGTTATGTACGGCGCATCGGACGTGGTGCGGCGCATCGGACGTGGGTGAGAGCGCCCGATGAACACCGTTGCGCCCTCCCGATTCCGCTGGGTGACGGAAATGATGAGCGTACCGGCGCATGGGCCAGGTGGTCCGCGGCCCCCTGTTGCTCGGTCAGGGGCCGGTGACGGAAGGAGTCCACGGTGTCGCTTCTCATCTCTCCGGACGGTGGTGAGGAAGCCCTCGATCGCGCGAAGGCGGCGGAACACCTCGACATCGTCGACGTCAGGAAGTCCGACGAGGGCTCCCTGAGCGCGAACTTCCCGTGGGTCATCCGGGAGATCGGCAACGCGGTACCGGCGGACAAGCCGGTCTCCGCCACCGTGGGGGACGTTCCGTACAAGCCCGGCACCGTGGCGCAGACCGCGTTAGGCGTGGTGGTCTCGGGACCACGTACATCAATGTCGGTCTCTACGGATACACGACGTCCGAACAGGGCATCGCGGTCATGCGCACGGTGGTCCGGGCGGTGAAGGACCACCGCCCCGAAGCGCTCGTCGTCGCCTCCGGCTACGCGGACGCCCACCGGATCGGCTGTGTCAACCCGCCCGCCCTGCCCGACAACGCCGCCCCATCCGGCGCCGACGCCGCGATGCTCGACACCGCGGTCAGAGACGGCACGCGGCTGTTCCGCCACGCCGCCGGACACCTGCGCCGGGTTCGTCCGTATCGGCACGGACATCGTCGGGGTGCGCGGAGCGGTCTGCGAGGGCGGCGACCGCAACGCCGGACGCATCCGGCCGCGCCTGGTGGCCGCCTTCCGGGCAGAGATGGACCGGCACGCCCGGGATCACCGGGCCGGCGTCACCGCGGCGAGCTGACCGCCGGTATGCCGACCCCCTTACCCGACCACGCCCCCGAACTGATCAACGAGGCGCTGCGCGCGCCGCGCCCCACCGGCACTATCGGCCTGGTGGCACGGCCCGACTACGGCAGACCGGATGCTTCCCCTTCGACCGACTCATCCGCACCTACCCGCTGGCCGACGTCAACGAGGCCGAGCGCGACTGCGAGCCTGACCAGCGGTCAGGCCTGTTTTGGCCACCGCAAAGGCGCCGTCGGCCTCGGACGCTCCCAGGGTGGGTGGACCGGCAGAGTGCACCTCGCCGCCTACCTCTGCAAAGAGCGGAACGCCGCCGAACGCCTGATCGGCAAGCTCAAGGCCACGCGAGGTATCGCCGCCCGATACGGCAAGCCCCAAACAGCTACCTCGTCGGCCTTCGTCTGCGCGCCTCGTCGAGCGTCTGGTACCGGATGAGTCCGGGCTGCTGCGAGGCGCGCGCCGCGGACTGTCAGTCCGGTGACACATCTCCACCCGCGTTGCGGATCATGCGCTGCAGAACCTTCAGGGTTATCAGGTACTCCTCGTCCGGAACACCCGCGTGCACCTGCCTTCGGCTGGCCTGCTGCGTCTCGGCGGCGTGCTGATGCAGCGCCCTGCCTTCGTCGGTGATGTGGAGTCGGCCGTCCGCGTCCGAGACGAGCAGCATCCGCTCCACCAGGAGGTCGAGGTCGGGGGCCATACCAGCGCCGACGTCCAGGTTGGCCTGGTGGCTACTGATCACCTCTTCCCGGGTGACACCGTTCTCGCTGTGCAGGGCCTGGTGCAGCACCCACCACTGGGGCTGTGTGATCCCGATCGCCGCGAGTCGCCCCCTGACATACGCCGTCAGCGTTTTGTTCGCAGCCCACGTCCAGTACCCGATCGGCTGGTTCACCAGTTCCCCGTCCTCGTGCGAGTACTCCATCACACCGCCTTCTGTCTCGGCCGGACAAGTCCTAGCTGGACTTGGAGCGGGCGGTGCTCGATTCCAATGGCATGCGCGGGCTGCACGGCGGGGTCTCAAAGCGGGGCCGAGTTCGGTCGACCGCGCGCGGCTGGGCAGCGAGCATCACTTCATTGTCGTTGGCCAGGGCATCTCCTTCGGGGTGTCGCTGACCGGTGGGAACCGCAACGACGTCATCCCGCTCGAGCTGCTGCTCGACGAGGTTCTCTCCGTCGCGGGCCGGGCCGCCCCCGGCGACGCTCTGACGCGCTGCTGGCTGACCCGCGGCTATGACCACGACACGTACCGCCGCCTGCTCTGGTGACGAGGCATTCGCCCCGTGATCGCGTAGAGGGGCGAGCCGCACTGCGCTGGCCTGGGCATCTTCCGCTGTGTCGTCGAGCGCACGGTCGTCTGGTTCCATGGCTCTTCGCTGCCTGCGCATTCGTGACAACGCGACGACATGCACGAAGCGTTCCTCGGCCTCGCTGTCTGCCGGATCATTCACCGCCTGCGTTTCAACGCCTGCGTTGGGACGTGTTGACCCCGCTCCCGCCGTGTGGGAACGGTGGCGGGCTGCCACGGCCAGGAGCCAACGGCGGTGAAGTCCCAGACGTTGCTGGGACGTTGTGCCGCACAGGCCGCGAAGCGCTCCACGTCCGCGGAGCTGAGCGGTACCGCCTCTCCCGCGCAGTAGCGGTGAAGCGGTGAGGTGTTCATGCCAAGCTGTGGTCGGCTGACCGTAGCTGCGGTCCGTGCGCTTTTTCGGCAACCATACCCGCCGCGGCGTGCGAACGAGGACGCCGTGAGCGATCAGGCCGGCCGAGAGACGCCTGTGGGCGCTGACGCTCAGGGTCTGACCCACTCCGCTGCCCCGCGAAGTCTGCGAGACGACCGGATCCGCCCGAGAACCTCGCGGAGCGCGGGGTCACGCGGGTTGGCTCCGTGGCCAGCGACGATGTATCCGTCAACGGTGTGGACGAAGCCGCCCAGAGCGAGTTCGGTCAGTACCGCTGCGCTCAGGCCGAAGTCGAGGCCGGTGCGATAAGGGGGGACACGGCCTTGTCCGTCCAGGTACACAGCCAGCAGGAAGTCTCCCGGCAAGGCCCGGCTCCAGTCTGCACACCCGTTCTCCCCCTCACACCGCACGTCGCTTCGTCGTTCCCGGTCCTTCCCCGGTCCGAGCGGCCGAACCACGGCCGCTCTTACGGGGTAGTAGCGGCGGGCAGGCCGGCGAGCCGGCGCACGGCGGCGAGCCCGTCGTCGGTGCCGGGCCAGTGGCGGTTGAGGGCGTGCGGGCTGGCACGGCGGACGATCGCCCGCAGGACGGCGGCGACCACGATGGCGTCGTCGGCGTAGCCCAGGACGGGGATGAAGTCCGGCACCAGGTCGATGGGCATCGCGAGGTAGGCCAGCAGCAGCCACAGCCGGACCCGCGCCCCGCGCGGCAGGTCCGGGTCGCGGGCCAGGCGGGGGATGAGCCGCAGCAGGTCGGGCAGCAACCGGATGGCCTCGGTGAACAGGCTGCCGCGCGGCCGGACGATCAGCATGGCGGCGATGACGAGTAGCCAGGTCAGCATCAGGCCGCCGACGACGGCAAGGGCGACGGAGAGCCAGGTGTTCACGGGCGGGGTCCTCGTCCTTCCACGGCGCGCAGCCGGACCGCACCGCGGCCGGTGTCGGTGTGGGGAGCCGTCTCGGCGGCGAGGGCAGCGGCCTCGAACGCCTTCATGGCTTTGCGGGCACGGTCGAGTTCTGCGCGGACCTCGGCGCCGATCGGGGCGGCGAAGTAATTCCGGGCATCGATCTTGGCTACCCATGCCTCGAAGCGGGCCAGGTCGGCCTCGGATTCCTCGACTTCGGCGAAGGTGGTGTGTCCCTTGGCGGTCTCGGTCTCGATTTCGGCGAAGAAAGCAGGCAGGCGTTCCAGGACCTCGCCATACTCGGCGGTGACGGATGCGCGGAACGCGCCGATCAGCTCGCTGCGCTCGACCGGGTCGGTCAGGGTCAGGTGCAGGCAGCGGGCGGTGCCGCCGCCGGCGCGTACCTTGTCCACCAGCGCGCGTACCGTTCCGGCGACCGGCGGGCGATCGGGCAGCAGGCACACCGACTGCTGCACGTACACCGCCCCCAGCCCGCGCAGCTTGCGCCACACGTGCACGCGCAGGGAATCCGCGCCGCCCGCGGTGCTCACCGCTACCAGCAGCCAGGCATCCTCGGCTGCCGCTTCACCCCGCGCCGGCCCCGGCTCATTGCCTTCGTCATCACTCACGTCCGCAATGATACGCCCGTAACAGTCCTTCCGGACCCGTCTCATCCCAATGCAGGCCTGTGCTGCGCATACTTCCAGCCCGAGTGAGGGCGGCATATGACTGCTGCGTTACGGCTATTGCGGCCGGCCTGTCCAGGAGGCCCACTCTCCCCGGCTCGGCCTCACGGGCAGCTGGCCGCCTATGACGCCAGCGGCCGTCCAGCAGCTCATCGTGTGTCCGGGCTCGACCGACCACACCAGGCGTGAACGGGGCACTGCCGTCCATGCCGAAGCGGGCGCCGTCCCGGCCCTGACTCCAAGGTTCACAGACGTGTCATCGGACAGGGCAGCGGCTTCCTCGCGGCAGGGCTAACGAGCTCGTGCACGGTAAGCGGTGAGACGTCGCGGACTCCGGTGTGGCCCGTGGTCACATCTGTCGTGCCAGCTTCAGGTCCGCTGTCTGCTGATGGGACAGCAAGCCGGCGATGGCTTGGACGGTGTCGCTCATGTGCTCGCGGCGTCCGAGGTGGCGGGCCAGTGCCCGCCAGTTCTTGAGGTGGGCGATGCCGTGCTCGACGCGGATACGCCGTGATGAGTGCGTTTTGCGCTGGCGCTCGTACATCTCCTCGTACCAGTCGGGGGCGTTCTTCTTAAACTTGCGGTGTGGTGGTGTGATCACCCGGCCTCCGGTCTGGGCGCCCAGGCCCTGGTAGCCGGCGTCGGCGAGGATCTCCACCGCGGGTCCGTCGGCCAGGAGCCTGACCAGTACCAACTGGCGGGCGTGGGTGATGTCTGCGCAGCTGCCGGGCTCGGTCGGGCTGCAGAAGAGCATGCGGCCGTCCCCGTCCGTGACGACCATGGTCTTGATCGCGTTCTGCTTGTTCTTGCCGGAGATGAACTGGTCGCGGTCCTTGCGTCCGGCGGCCGGGCGGCGGACCCGAATCTCGGTGCCGTCGATGATGCCGGTCTTCTCACTGGTTCCGAGGTGGTCGATGACCTCGGCCAGTGTCCGCAGCCGCACCCCCTGGCTGACGCTGCACCCTCGCTCGGCCAGCAGAGGCCGCACCTCACCGATGGCACGAGTGATGGTGGAGCGGTCGACACCGAACCAGCAGGCGAGCTCGTCGTGCGTGGTGGCATGCCGGAGGTGCACGAGCGTGGCCAGAAGCCGGTCGACGAACACCGACCGGTGCTTCGCTCCTGCGCCCACAGCGCGCTTCCGCGGACGGGACGCAAGCTCGGCCTGGTGTCGTCCGTGCCACAACGGGCCAAGCTCTGCGACCAGTTCAGCGATCACGTTGGCCGACAGGCCCGTCATCCTCCGGTCGCTGACGATCGCTGCACGAGATACGTTCCCCACCACATGGCCATGATCGATGATCAGAAGTTCGACGTCTCACCGCTTACCGTGCACGAGCTCGTTAGGCATGGTCCAGCCTGCGGGGCTTTCCACTGTCTCGGCGCCTTCACCTACTGGTACCTCACCTACGGCGGGTGAGATCAGTACGCGTCCGTCCTCAGGTGAGTCAGTCCTGGGTGATTCCTGTAGGCCAGGGATTTTTCACCAACCGGGGGACCGGGCCCCTTACCGACTGGTTAGCTGTTGCGGGGCAGGAGGTTGATGTCGCGCCCACCCGAGAGCAGATGTATGCGGATCGCATATAGTTCTGGGTATGGAATCAAGCCTTGAAGAAGCGGTCAACGAGTGGCACGCGAGCGTCAACGCCGTTGACCTGCAGCGGTCTGCGACAGCGGTCGGTGATCCGGTCGTCGTCCTCGGCCCGAAGGGTGCGGGTCCGATCACGCCTACGCAGTTCGCTGACTGGGTGGAGCGTTCGGGGATCAAGCTGGTCCCTCTGTCGTGGCACCCGGTCAGCGAGCGTCTGATGGTGGTCGAGGAAGACGCCACCTGGCCCGAGAGCACGGAGCCCACGCGGGTGGCGACGGTCTTCCGTGCCTCCGACGGGAAGGTCACGGCTGCGCTGAGGCTGCCGGACCTCAAGGCTGCTCTCGAGCTGGCCTACATCTGCCGCGAGATGGCAGCAACCGAATGACAGACCGAGGTCCGGGACAGGTCCTGTTCCACTTCGTCAGGCACTGGTCACGCCGACCTGTCGCAGCAGACACGGGCGACGAGCAGGGGCGACTCGTGCTGGTCTGCGAGGCAGTCCATGCGCTCAGCCTGCGCGGGACCCCGGCAACGGTGAATGCGATCGCGCACGAGATCGGGATCGACCAGAGTGGCGCTTCACGGTTGATTAAGAGCGGTGCGGCAGCCGGCTGCCTGGTCATGGCGGCGTCCGCGGCCGATGGTCGACGACGCGAAGCATCACTCACTTCCGCGGGCAGGTCCATGCTGGACCAGGCACATCGCTGGCAGGAGGACATCTTCGTTCAGCTGACCACAGGCTGGAGCGACAAGAAGCGCCGCGACTTCCAGCAGGCGATGACCGACCTGATGGAGCGCTCCTACGCGATGGACGCATGAGCCACGCCAATGCCCCGCTGAGCATCGAGGGCCGCCGCCGCTTGGTCGAGCGCTGCAAGACACGCCCCATCGCGCACGTGGCCGCAGAGATGGGCATCTCCCGTGCCTGTGCGTCGAAGTGGGTCAACCGGTGGCGTCGTCACGGCGAGGCTGGACTGCGCGACCGCTCATCGAGCCCACGCCGGAGCCCGCACGCCACACCAGCCTGAGTCATCGAGAAGATCGAGTCCTGGCGGCGCGAGCACAAGTGGTCGGCCCAGCGCATCACCGACGAGCTCGCCGGCCTCGGGTTCGTGATCAACCGCCGGACCGTCACCCGGCACCTGAGCAGCCTCGGCCTGGGCAACCGCAGGTTCATCGACCCTGGTGGAGACAACAACCGCAAGCCCGGGAAGATCACCGCCCGCTGGCCCGGCCACATGGTGCACCTGGACGTGAAGAAGGTCGGCAGGATCCCCGACGGCGGCGGCTGGCGCGTCCATGGCCGCGCCAGCGACCAGGCCAAGACCGTCGGTCGAGCGAAGTCAGCTGGCGCAAAACGCGGCCACACCTACCTGCACTCCGCAGTCGACGGCTTCTCCCGGCTCTCCTACACAGAGCCCCTTCCCGACGAGAAGGGAACCACCGCCGCGGCGTTCCTCGCCCGAGCGAAAGTCTGGTTCGCCGCCCACGGCATCACTCACATCCACCGCGTCGTCACCGATAACGGGGCCTGCTACCGATCCGGCGACTTTGCCTGCATCGTCGGCCAGCGCACGCGGCATCAGAAGACCAAGCCGTATACCCAACGCCACAACGGAAAGGTCGAGCGCTACCAGAGGATCCTCGCCGAGGAACTGCTCTACGCCCGCGAGTTCAGGTCAGAGCGTTGTCTCGTTTCTCGGCGAAGGCGATGAGTGGGTACCCACGCGCCTGCCCGGGGCATGAGGTCCTCCGCGGCCGCCACCGGCACGCGAGGTCGAAGTCGTGGCCGGGAGTGCGCATGGTCACGGTCGGCGGGCGGTCACCCGGCCCGTGCGTCCGTCCGCTCCCGTACCGGCACCAGGCGCACGACGCCACCTTTGGAGGTGGGTGTGTTGCTGATGTCGGCGAACGCTGTCGAGGGGCACCAGGACGTTGGTCTGGTGATAGGCGGCGGAGCCGGGCGGCGTTGGATACGAAACCACTCGGGAACCCGGGGCGCGGCGTTCCACACCGTCGTGCCAGACGCTGACCAGATCGACTTCGTCGGGGTCCTCAAGACCGAGGGCTTTGAGGTCTGCCGTGTTCACCAGCAGACCCTGCGGGCGTTGTGGATGCCCCGGTAGCGGTCGTTCATGGAGTACGGGACAGTGTTCCACTGGTCGTGCGAGCGCAGTGTCTGCTGGGTGAGGTGTCCCTCAGGGGTGCAGCATCTCGAATGCGTTTGAGGGTGAAGACCGCCTTGCCGCTTGGTGTCGGAAACCGGCCCTCGTTTGCTTGGCACCGTTCTCATTACTCGTTGCGGTGACGCCGAGTGGGCTCATGGGCCAAGCGCAGCCCGGGCAGTCGAAACCCTCCGCCTGGTTGACGTTCAGCAGCGTCAGGGCAGTGCGCCGCACCGAGGTCTGCCCCAGGGAGGCCGGATCGCGTGTGCGACGGCTGGCGTGCCGGTCGCCCATGTCGTGGGCGGCGTGACGGTCAGGCGCTCGTCAGGGTCCTCGACCGAGCTCATCGTCCCGCTCGCTTGCTCCGCCACTCGCGTGGATATGTTGCAGACCGGGTGGGTGCCGAACCGGGAACCGGTGCCGGTACAGGGGTTCTGGAGTGCATGTGGGTGAACCGCTCCGGGTCTGATGGAGGCTCGATTCCCTGAGAGGATCGAGTCATGGCACGTCCGTCCCCCTACCCTTCCGAGCTTCGTGAGCGTGCGGTGCGCATGGTCGCGGAGATCCGCCCCAACTACCCGACGGAGTGGGCCGCGATGAAGGCGGTCGCCGCGAAGCTGGGCATCGGTGCCGCTGAGACGGTGCGAACGTGGGTCCGCAAGGCCGAAGTCGATGCAGGCCAGCGTCCGGGCGTGACCTCGGACGAGGCAGCAGAGATCAAGCGCCTGAAGGCGGAGAACGCCGAACTGCGGCGGGCGAACGAGATCCTCAAGGCAGCATCAGCTTTCTTCGCGGCCGAGCTCGACCGGCCAGCGAAGCGCTCGTAGCGTTCATCGACACACACCGCCAGGTGTTCGGAGTCGAGCCGATCTGCCGAGTCCTGACCAGCCACGGACTGAAGATCGCAACGAGCACCTACTACGCGGCGAAAAACCGCACCCCCAGCACCCGGACAGTCCGCGACACTGAGCTGAAGACGCAGATCAGCCGCGTCCACAAGGACAACTTCAGCGTCTACGGCGTCCGGAAAGTCTGGCGGCAACTACATCGCGAGGGCATACCGGTGGCCCGCTGCACCGTCGCACGGCTGATGCGCGACCTGGGCCTGGAGGGCGCCCGGCGAGGGAAGAAGATCCGCAGCACTGTCCGGGACGACGGCCATGATCGGGCCACCGACCTGCTGCAACGCGACTTCACCGCATCCCGGCCGAACGAGCGATGGGTCGCGGACTTCACCTACGTCGCCACCTGGTCCGGGATCGTCTACGTCGCGTTCGTCGTGGACGTCTTCTCCCGGGCGGTCGTCGGCTGGTCCGCCGCCACCAGCAAGCGGGCCAAGCTCGTCCTCGACGCCCTCGACATGGCGTTGTGGCGCCGAGACCGGGCCGGAACTCCCGCTGGCCCGGGGCTGGTTCATCATTCAGACGCCGGCAGTCAGTACACGTCTTTCGCGTTCACGGCCCACCTCCTCGAGGCCGGCATCGACGCCGCGATCGGCACCGTCGGCGACGCCCTGGACAACGCGCTCATGGAATCCCAGATCGGCCTCTACAAAACGGAGCTGATCAAACCCCGCAAGCCCTGGCACGGCCTCGCCGACGTCGAACTCGGCACCGCGGAATGGGTCGACTGGTTCAACAACCAGCGCCTCCACACCGCGATCGGAGACCTCCCGCCCCACGAGCACGAAACCAACCACTACGCTCAACACCAGCCCCGACCGGCGGCTGGAGTCAACGCATAGAGCCTCCACCGATCCCGGAGCGGTTCAGGGAGGGTTCCGCTGGTTGGGGGCCCGAGGGTTTGATCGGGCGGATCCACAGCCGTTGTCCGATGGCGGCGGCTTGCTGGACGATATGGGTCACGGTGGTGGTGTCCACAATGGTGGTGTCCACGGGTGTGCCGTCGTTGTCGTCGAGCCGCATGATTTTGAAGAGCATGGACTTCCCCTTCGTCTGGCCGTCCTTCTTGAGGAAACAGCTTTTGGGTGGGTGGCCCGTGGTTTCTTTTCTCTGCTGTCGCCGAGTTTCGCGTACGGATGCCCTCATGGCCCTCATGGCTTGCGCCGGCCGCACTGAGCTGTCGGGCAGGTCGGGGTACCCACTCGGGGTGTTTCAGCGCAGCACCGGAGGGCCCAGTGGCAGCGGTCTGCCGCCCGTTGCGGCGGACAGTGCGCCGGTGAACATGTACACCCCGACTGCGGTGAACGCGAACACGACGTATCCGCCCGCGGTGGTGGCGGCCGTGGAGGCGCTCACTGTGCCGTACAGCACGAGTGCGAGCGCGACATCGATCAATGCGAACAGCAGTGTGAATGCGGCGGGCAGCCGCAGCGTGGCCAGTGTCAGCAGGACGATCGTGACGAGCCAGGAGATCAGGAACAGGCCCTGTGTGGCGACCGTCGCATTGTCGGGAATGCCGAACCAGCCGTGGATCAGGCCGAGCACGAGTGCCGCGTAGCTGAGCCAGAATCCACTGAACACGCCGAACACGGCAGCGACGGCGTTCTGGCCCAGTGTCGCTGCCCATACCGCGGCGACGAGTTGGCCCAGGCCGGTCGCGGGCAGGATGATCGCGATCGAAGCGCCGACGGCGCCCGCCGGAACGTACCCGGTCAGTACCAGGCCGAGTGCGGTCGCCCCGACGATGAAGGTGGGCACGCCGATCAGGGCGGGGTCGCCCGCTGGTGCAGATCGGGCGGGGGCTTGGGTGGCATCGGCAGCGGTCATCGTGTACTCCTCGTTGGGCGGCGAGTGGTTGTCGGAGTTGTCGAACGGGGCGGCGGTTTTGGGGGGTGGCCGGTTGTGTGTGTGGGGGGGAGACGTGGTGGCGGGGTGGGGCTTTCTGTGCCGTGTCTGGGCGGTGGGGTGTGGGCGGGTTTTGGTTGACCGTCTCGTTCACTTTGCCGGGGGTTTTGATGAGGGAGCCGCTGTGTGGGTTCGGGGTGTGGGTCACGGGTCGGCTGGCTGTCACGTGTGGGTTGATCGGCTGGCCGTTGGCCGGGTGGCGGGCCATATGTTTGACAGTTCCGGATGGTCGTCGTCGATCAGGCGGTGTGCCAGGGCTGTTGCTTCTCTCGGATCGATGTGGTTGGGAGTGGGGAGGCCGTCGGCGATGCTTTCCAAGGTGTTCGCCAGTTTTTCGGCTGCGGTCGGGGACAGGCCGGTGTGCCGGCTGAAGTGTGCGTAGCGCAGCCGCAGTATGTCTGCGGCCAGTCGCAGGAGGGAGGAGTTGGCTTTGTGGTGCCGTGGGGGCCGAGTATCTGACTTGTGGGTTTTCACGCCGTTTCTCTTTTCTGTTCGAGTTTTCCGGCGCGGTGCACTGGAGTTGTGTGAACGACGGCCTGTCTTTTTTCCGGTTTCCGGCGCTGGGGGTCGGACGGCTGGGGGGGACGGGGTGTGTTCGGGTGTCGTGGTCAGGTTGGGGGCCGTGGTGCACCGGTCAGTTGGGCCGGTGTGCCTGTGGTGGCCGGGTGCGTGGCGCCGGGCGTGCTGAGGCTGGTCCGGCTGCTGTGTGCCGGTTTTCGTTCGGCACACAGCGGGCGGGTCCGGTCAGGCGGTTGCGCGCTTTTTGAGTTCGTAGGCGGCTGCGGCCGGGTCTGTTGCGTTGTAGATGGCTCCTCCGGCGACGGCTACGGTGGCTCCGGCTTCCCGGACGGAGGCGATGGTGTCGGCGCGGACGCCGCCGGCGATGGAGAAGGGGACGCCGGCCCGGCGGCCGTCGTGGAGGAGGGTGTCGATGGTGTATCCGGGCCGGGCCTGTTCGTCGAGGCCGGCGTGGATCTCGACGAAGGTCACGCCCAGCTTCGCCACTTCGCGGATCCGGTCGACCCGGCCGTCCACCACGGCGATCATGTCGGCGACGACGCTCTTGCCGTACTTGCGGCCGGCCGCGACCGCTCCTCGTACGGTGTCGTCGTCGGCCGCGCCCATCACGGTGATGAGGTCCGCTCCCGCTTCGAAGGCGAGAGTGGCTTCCAGTTCGCCGGCGTCGGCCGTCTTGAGGTCGGCGAACACCAGCTTGTCGGGGTGCGCGGCCTTGATCGCGCTTACCGCGCTGATGCCGACGGACTTCACCAGGGGCGTTCCCAGTTCGAGGATGTCGACGTGCTCGGACACCTGATTCGCCAGGGTCAGCGCCGAGGGAAGGTCGAGTACATCCAGCGCAACCTGCAACTGCATAACGTTCTCCTCATCGGTGGAGACGGTGCTGCGCACACGTCGTCGGGAGCACTCGGGCGGAGGGCGGGGGCATCCGCGCACCCGCTACCGAGGACCGGGCCGGTCACCGGCCTCCCTCACATTTGCCCACCACGTAAAACGCGGCAACAGTTAACGGCATGCAAAATCACAATCCCGTGATGCGCACAACGAATAACCACCCGCCGCTCCGGCTGTTTTACGCTTGGCGTCGTGTCTATCCAAACGTTGATCGCTCCGTCCATTCTCTCCGCCGACTTCGCACGGCTCGCTGACGAGGTGGCTGCCGTGAAAGGACAACCGGGTCGAGGAGCGGACTGGCTGCATGTGGATGTCATGGACGCGCACTTCGTGCCGAATCTGACTTTGGGTCTGCCGGTCGTGCAGTCGCTGCTGGCAGCCACTGACCTGCCTGTGGACTGCCACTTGATGATCGAGAATCCGGACCGTTGGGCGGTGGGTTACGCGGAGGCGGGTTCCTACAACGTCACGGTGCACGTCGAGGCCGCCGACGATCCGGTGATGCTTGCGAAGAACCTGCGGGCCGCGGGTGCGAAGGCCGGGTTGGCGATCAAGCCGAACACGCCCCTGGAGCCTTATGTCGATGTGCTCAAGCACTACGACACGCTGCTGGTGATGTCCGTGGAGCCCGGTTTCGGCGGCCAGAAGTTCATCGGTGAGGTCCTCGACAAGGTGCGCAAGGCCCGAGCAATGGTCGACACCGGCCATCTGAACCTGGTGGTGGAGATCGACGGCGGCATCAACACCGACACGATCGGACAGGCGGCCGAGGCCGGCGTCGACTGTTTTGTGGCGGGTTCGGCCGTCTACGCTGCCGAGGATCCGGCTCAGGCCGTGGAGCGGCTGCGCAGCCAGGTGGAGGCTGTGCGCATGGCGCGTTGATTGCTGTGGGTAGGGCATTGCTGCTGGCCGTTGCCGGGCTTGGTGATTTCTGGAGCCGGCACGGCCTGGCCGCGGGGCCGGCCGGGGCTCTTGGTTTGAGGATGCCTTGGTTTGAGGATGCCTTGGTGGGAGGCGGGGCGTGCCGGCCTGTGGCCTTGGCGGTGCGGATGCAGCTGCCGGACCTGGCAGGCGGTCAGCTGCATCGTCCGGTCGGCTTTGACGGGTATTCAGGCCGGTCGGCGCCGGTATGTGTGATGGGTATGTGTGATGTGTGCGCCGTTTTCTCTCCGCCGGTCGGGTGCCGGCGAGGTCCGCACGCCGTGCCGGGAGGGGGGGCGGTGGAGGCGTCGTCGTGCCGGGAGGCGGTAGGGGGACGCTGCGCGGGGGGGAGCGGTGCCGGCGGACCGGCGCACGGGTGTTTTCGTGTCGCGTCCGTGTCGTGGGGGGCGTCGCAGGTTGCCTCGGTCAGTGCCCGGTCGTAGGTGCGTACGCTTGTGTGCCGCCGCCGGGTCCGCTTCGGCCGCCGGTCCGTTCCGGCAGCGGGGCTGCGGTCCTGGTCGGGCTCGGTCTCGTGGCTTGGTGGCCTGATGGTGGGTTGCGGCGTGGAGTGCGTCTGCCGCGAGGCGGGGCCGGGTTGCGCAGCAGTAGCTCGTCGTGGACGGCGGTCCGCTCGTGGCGTTCACCGGCCGGCCCGTTCCTTGGTGAGGTGCGGGTGCCGACCGATGTGGCGCTGCCCGGTGGGCGAGGTGACGGCGGGGCGTACGGCGGTCTGGCGCGGGTCCGCGCCGTGGGCCGGCATTCTGAGTACGCGGAGTCCGGCTGGGGTGGCGGACACCGAAAGCGGGGGTTCACACACCGAGCATGCGCCGGAGTTCTGGGGCATGGCGCCGGGAAACGGGGACGACTTCATGGGAACGAGGATCCATGATGAGGAAGAGCTCACCTTTGATGCCGCGTTCCAGTTCCGCTACCCGGCGGAGGTTGACGAGGAAACGCCGGTGTACTCGACGAAATCCGTAAGACGTCAGCATCCGCTCGACGTTGTCGAGACCGCGGGTGGCGGCTTGGATCCTCCCCCTCTCCGTGACCAGCCATACGATGTTCCGGTCGGCCTCGGCATAGCGGATCTCCGACGGAGCGAGCAGGACCAGCCGGTCATTACGCATTCCGATGACGCGTTGGGGGAGCGGGCTGGCCGGTGCTTGGGAGGTGCCCACATAG
Source organism: Streptomyces mutabilis (assembly GCF_014649815.1). Classification (GTDB taxonomy): domain Bacteria; phylum Actinomycetota; class Actinomycetes; order Streptomycetales; family Streptomycetaceae; genus Streptomyces; species Streptomyces mutabilis. The sequence continues at coordinate 370,838 of NZ_BMTT01000005.1, forward strand.
GGTTCGCCCTCCTGCACTCCGAGAATGCACAGCATGCCCACCACGTGATTCGAGTCGACGACGGGCCGCATAGTCAGCGGTGTGGCGTCCTCTCCCGGGGACACGGGCAGACAGGCGTAGCCGGTCCACTCTTCGCTTCCCTGTGCCTGGTCCATGGCCCACCGCACCACGTCAGGAAGCCCTGTGATGTCCGGTGCCCAGCGTTCGGCCGGTTCGATGGCTGCCGCGACGATGGGGGGCTCGTCCGGCAAGCCGAGATGCCTGAGGGCTGCTTCGTTCGCCGCTATCACCTTGCCTCCGCGGTCCATCGCCATGAACGGACCACTGATCCGGGAGCATTTCTTCCGGAACTCGGAGACTACTTTGTCCGCCTCGTGGACGGCGCGCCGGTATATCTCTTGTTCGATGCACGCGACTGATTTCGTCAGCCATGACGGTACGGACGTGGACAGCGACGCGTTCCAACGCGAGATGTTGATCGACGCGACCGGCGAGCCGGTCACCACGTCGCGTATGGAGATGCCCGCGCAGGACCACTGGTGGAAGGCTTCGCACCAGTGCTCGGGTCCCGTCACCGTCACGGGGCCGGACACCTCGAAGGACGTTCCCATTCCGTTCGTGCCGGTGCACTGCTCCGACCACGACGACCAGGGGGCGAGATTGTGCAACTCGGCCCGCCGCTGTGCGGTGGGGTCGCCCCATGCTCCAAGGACCCGTCCGTCCCCGTCCGTGACGGTGACGACGGCGTCGTCGCGTTCCACTTGCCGGCCAGTCAGCGCGCCGAGGCCGCCGAGCGCGGTGAAGATGACGCCTGTGTCGACTCGTTGGACGTCGGCCCGCGCCGCCGGTGCGACATCCAGCTTCCGGTCCACTTCGTACTGATCACGGCACCGGTACCACGAAGCGAGGATCTCGGGCCGGACGCCGGCTTCTATGTCTTCGCCCGCGGCGAAGCATTCCCACGCACGAGCTACTTCTCTCGCTGATGAGGCAGCCACCACGGAGCCGTTCGCCATGGCGGAGGCCGCGCTGGGCCTGCTCGGTGCGATCGCCAGCGGTGGCACTGTCCCGGTCATCGTGACCTCCTTGTCGCCTGGCGCGTGAGGTTCCCAACCACCAGCGATCAGGTAACCCCATGGCGCACGACATCTCAAGACATGCGTGCGCTCTTCGTTGTGTGTATCGGCAGGTCATGAAGGTGAGTACGGCATGGCCGGTGAGACCGGTCGGGATGAACAGCGTGCTCTGCGCAGTGCCCGCCAGGACACCGGCGTGCGAGGGCGGGCACTGCGCAGCGTGCGCGGCGGCCGTGTGCAGGGGGCGGACGGTGGCGCCGGCGCCTACGTGGGCTCGGTCGGCCAGAATGAGGAACCTGCCAGGTCAGGCATACCTGCAACGGTTGAGAGCGCGGGCTGCCGTCAGATCGCGGGCGGGTCTGCGTGTCGCGGGGGAGAACCGCACAGGACTGCCCGGGGGAGGAGACGGCCGGGACGTTCACGGCCCCGCCGGCGGCGTCTCTTGCCGAGCAGTACGGCTCGCCGGTGGCGCTGCGACCGGGTGGCTCTCACGGTGCCGTACGACGACGTGGCCGCTGCCGTCCGAACGGACAGGGCTGTGTCATGGAGATGCGGCACCCAAAGCGGCAGCAGGCCGCGGGCCGTTGTGCGCATACCGCCGGGCCGGTCGCCTCCGGGACGCTGAACCCGCCCCGCCCGCGCGCCTGTCGTGCGTGTGCGGGGCGCGCAGGAATCGGCTCGCGGCTGCCCGGCTTCCACCGGGCCACCAAGGCGGACAGCCTGCGCGGGCGACCGGCGTCCTTGCGGCAGCGACGGGCCCGTTGCCGCCGGGTCAGGTGAAGGCGCGGTGTTTGGGCGGGAGGGACGGGGTGTCGTGAACGTGGCCGCGGTCAGCAGCAGTCCGGGGGTGCCCACCACGGTGTGTGCCGCCCCGCGGCCGTTGGCCCTCTTCCCGCCGTCGAAGCCCCTGGCCGCGGCCGGCACCGACGCGGCCGCCCCCACCGACCGCGCGTCGATGATGCCGGCCGTGGGCTCCGTATCCCGGGCCGCAGCCGGTCGTTGACCCCGGCGGGCAGGCCCCCCGTCGCTCATGCCGGACGGATCCACCGGCCGCCCCTACGGCCGGTCCACGGCGTTCCCGATCCGGTGGGCGAGGCAACCACACTCCGAAGACGCCCGGTTGGACGGCACCGGCGGCGGCACGGAAGACTGCAGCACCAGGGCCCTCCTGCTGCCCGGCCTGATCCGGCACCCGGAGCAGCTGTGCCGGAAGGCCCCGCTCTCGTGCCGGCCGGCCACAGGATCACCCGACCGGATCGGCGACCTCGAAACCACGCCCGCCCGGACCGACGGAGCAACGGCTTCTCATCACCTGGGCAATTGCCGTAGCTTCGGCCGGAACAACCACAAGTCGGGGCAAAAGCATGTCGACCGCTCGTGGGCGGATGGCCACCGATGATTTCGGCTTCACGACCGTTCGTGGATTGTTCGCCCGCATTCATCCCGCTCTGCTTGTCCTCAAACCGAGGGTCAGTTTAATTTACGTCGAAGGTCAAGCAACGCGGGCCGGCCCGATACATGCAGCACACGAGCGATCATCGGCACCACACGCATGTGTGCCGTCCGGGTCAGCGACAGACCAAAGGCGGTCCTACATGGCACAGGTACGCTGGCTCGCCCCGTCCACTCACAGTCGTGGCGAGGCAACGGTGCACCGGGCGCGGGGGCGGTTCGTGCGGGGCGGGGACGGCCTCCGTGGCGTGCCGGCCGAGACAGCAGTGTCCTGGCACGTATCTGACCACACCACGGGTTACACCAGGAACCAGGCGCAGGACTGACGCGAACGGTACGTCCTGCCGGGGGAACGGCGGTGTCGGGCCGGCCGTGGCGACGACGCTTCCGATTTCGTCGTCAAGAGCCGACGTCTTCCGTTGGTGATTTGTCCCGCGAAACCCGCCAGAATTTTCCTTTCTTGCTAACGAGGAGGTGAAGTCCGGTGACGACTGCCCAGGAACAAGCCGATCTCCTGGCCGCAATCGGCGGACAGAACAAGGCGACCATGGGTGCGCTGCTCGGGACCGGCTCGATTGCCAAGGCAACCGAGCGTGCCGACGGCACCATGGAGGCGACCATCCGCATCCCGGAGGATGCGATGGTGTGGGAGCCCGCGGTCCTCATACTGCCGCATGCCGGCACCGTCGAGTTGACGATCGTCAACGACGACAAGAACACCCACGCCTGCCTGCTGCCCAGTAACGGCGACAAGAAGTTCATCGGTCTGGTGAACCACTCGAAGGGCCGCGCGACGCTCGAACTGGACGGTCCTGGCTACTACTGGTACGGCTCGCCGGCCGGCAATGACGAGGGCAGGGGACTGACCGCCGCCATCGTCGTGACCGGCGAAGTACCGCCGGAAGCCAAGCTCGACCGACCCGCCCAGCCCCGGCCGTAGAAAGGCAGGAACCACCATGACCGTCGAATACGTCGACGCCGGCGAGGCGTTCGACCACAGTCAGCTCTCCAGCCTGCCGCACAGTGCTCCGGACGTGACACGCGGCATCAACTACGAGCGCATCCTCCAGGCGCGCAGCGAAGCGCAGAACTGGATCACCTACTACGGCGACTACGACGGCAAGCGGCACAGCCTGCTCGACCAGATCAACGCCGAGAACGTCAAGAACCTGAAGGTCGCGTGGATCCACCAGGCGAGCGCAACCGGCATGATCGCCTCCACCTCGACCTATGCGTTCGAGGCATGCCCGCTGGTCGTCGACGGCGTCATGTTCGTCACCGGCTGGGACGGCTGGCTCTGGGCGCTCGACGCGACGACCGGCGAGCAGCTGTGGCGTTACAAGCACGCGATCCCCTTCGACGTGACGCTGTGCTGCGCCAACGTCAATCGCGGCTGTGCGGTGGCCAACGGCAAGGTCTACATGGTGACCCAGAACGCCCAGCTGGTGGCAATCGACGCCACGAACGGCCGGAAGGTCTGGCAGAAGACCATCGGCGACGTGCGGGCGGGCGAGAGCGCTTCGATCGCTCCGCTGGTCATCAAGGACACGCTCATCACCGGTTCCGCCGGCGGCGAGTACGGCGTCCGCGGTCACATCGACTGCTGGGACCTGGAGACCGGTGAGCAGCGCTGGCGCACCTACACCGTGCCGAAGCCGGGCGAGCCCGGCTCGGAGACCTGGCCCGACGACGGAGAGGCCTGGCAGCGAGGCGGCGCGAACCACTGGGTCACCGGAACCTACGACCCGGAGCTGAACCTCTACTACGCGGGCACCGGGAACCCGGCACCCGACTTCGACGGCGAGGTCCGTCCGGGGGACAACCTGTACAGCGACAGCGTGGTCGCGCTGGACGCCGACACGGGCGAGATCAAGTGGCACTACCAGTTCACCCCCCACGACCTGTGGGACTACGACTCCACCATGGAGATGACCCTGTTCGAGCGGGACGGCAAGAAGCTGCTCGCTCACTTCGACAAGAACGGGTACATGTTCGTTCTCGACCGCACCAACGGCGAGCTGCAGCACGTCACGCCCTTCGTCGACCGGATCGACTGGGGCGTCATCACCCGCGACGGCAAGGTGACCCCGCGGAAGTACCCCGACAAGGAAGGCGAACCCTGCCACTTCTACCCCGGCCCCGCCGGTGCGAAGGAGTGGACACACGCCTCGTACAACCCGGACCACGATCTGTTCTACGTCCCGGTGGCCGACGTGGGTGCCACTGCCACCCGGCGCCGTCGCGAGTTCAAGGAAGGCATGCCCTACTGGGGTGCCGCCGTCGAGGTGGACATCGACAACATGGCCGGGTCGGTCAGCGCGTTCGACTCGCACGGTGAAGAGAAGTGGCGCTACCGGCTCGACATGCCGATGGCCGCGTCGACCCTGAGCACCGCAGGGAACGTGGTGTTCGCGGGCACGCCCACGGGTGAGTTCATGGCGCTCCACGCCGAGACCGGAGAAAAGCTCTGGAGTTTCCAGTGCGGTAGCGGCCACCACAGCAGCCCGAGTACCTACATGGTCGACGGGAAGCAGTACATCACGGTGCCGGTCGGCTGGGGTGGCTGGCTCGAAGGCATCATGCCCGGCATGTCCGGTCAGGGGCACGGTGCCGCGGTGATCACGTTCTCCCTGTGACGGACAAGTCGCACTGACGAGGCACTGACGCCAGACACGAGGCAACGTCCCGGCGGTCTGCTGTTCACCCGCCCGGTGATCGAGACGTCCCGGTAACGTCCCGATCACCGGGCGAGTGCTTTCCCGCTGACGGGCGGGAAAGCGGGCTGCGCCACGGGCCCTTGTGGTCTCGCAAGCGGTGGATGTCCCGGCCCGTGCCTCGGCCATGGGAAACCAGCGAAGGAAAAGGTGATGTGATGAATCACCCGTCGGTGCCCCAGCGGGACACTGCCGAGCATCTGCCGTGCCACCACTGCGGCGCCTACGAGCCCGCAGACCAGGCGCGACACACCGAGCCGGTGCACTGCGGGCCCTGCATCACGTGCGTCGACAAGCCCGCATGCTTCAGCTGCCGTCTCATGTACTGCGTGTGCGACGTGCACCGGTACCGAGGCTGAACAGCCCACGAGCAGCAAGCCGGCTGCGCCGAGAAGACGTGTCCCCCCCAATGGGGCCGGGCGACGGCAGCGGTGGAAAGCTCCCCTCTGCGCCGTGCACGGCCCCCGGATGAGGGCCGGCGCCCGCGGACGGTGAGGACGCGGGCGGGCCGGCACACCTCGCAAGGCCGCCAAGAACGCGAGGGGGCGATCGTCGCCTCGCCGGACGCAGTCGGCACGGACGGCACAGCCCCCACAGCCCCCGAGGCCGCCCGGAACCCGCGCGGCACGTCCATGTCGCGCGCCGGGGGGTGCCTCCATGTCTTCCGTCAAGCGAGGCGAGGGGATTTGTGGGTTCGTAGAAGGTGCCGTCACGGAGCATCGCGAGCAGGACGCTGGTGCATTGTCGGGCGAGCCGGAGGAGTGCCCGGGGGTGGGCCTTCCCGCGGTTTCCGGCAGCGGTCGTAGTAGGCCCGGCAGGCGGGACCATGCAGGGCGGCGGACGCGGACAGGAACATCGCCCGTTCGAGCCGGCGGTGGGGAAGGAACTGCCGTCGCCGACGGCGGTCAGGAGGACCGCGGCGGTCCTGACGCCGATGCCGGGCACCGAGGTCAGGACCTGCGAGGTCCTGGTCGGAGCCGACGGGCACGGCCGGCTCTGCGGTGACCTCGGCGGGGAGGCCGAGGGTGCGCGGAGTGCGGGGCATGGTGCGGGCGGCGTCCGCGATGACGGTGGCGTCCTTCGCGTCGGTCTTCACCTCGCCGGGGTGGTGGCCCGCGATCCGCCGCATCGCCAGTCCGGGCAGGTAGGCGACCTGGCAGCCGGCCTCCCGGGCAGCCGTGAGCGGCAGGGCGCCGATGGAAGCGGGCCGGTCCACTCCCACCGCAACCGTGCCGAACCTGACCTTGAGCCTGTCGGAGGCAACAGCCGCGCCGGCCCGGTGCCGCGGTCCGGCGCATGGGGCCGCAGCCTCCGGACCCCCCGCCGAGTCGCGGCCAGAACGGCACAGAACGGCCTCGTGCCGCAGCCGTTGCCCCGACAGCAGGTGACCGCGCGCCGCACACGCCGCGGTCACCGGTTGCTTCGCCGACAAGGCCTGCCGCCCATCCGCCATCCGCTAGCGCAGATCGAAGCGGTCGAGCTCCATGACTTTCACCCACGCGGCGACGAAGTCCCGGACGAACTTCTCACCCGCGTCGTCGCTCGCGTAGACCTCCGCAAGCGCCCTCAGCTCGGAGTGCGAACCGAAGAGGAGGTCAACCCGGCTCGCGGTCCATTTCAGCTCGCCGGTGTCCCGGCCGCGGCCCTCGTAGATCGTCGTCCAGACGTGTCCGCTCTGCCGCGGCGCCCACACCGTCCCCATGTCCAGCAGGTTGACGAAGAAGTCGTTCGTCAAAGTCCCCGGCGCCGAGGTCAGCACACCCTCCGAGGAACCTCTGTGGGTGGCTCCGAGTACCCGCAGCCCGCCCAGCAGCACGGTCATCTCAGGCGCGCTCAGGGTCAGCAGGTTGGCCCGGTCGACCAGCATATGTTCCGGCGGCATCCGAAAGCCGTCACCGAGATAGTTCCGGAAGGCGTCTGCCGTGGGCTTCAACGCGTCGAACGACTCGATGTCGGTCCACTCCTGGACGGCGTCGGTGCGCCCGGGACGGAACGAAACGTCGACCTCGTGGCCGCCGGCGGCGGCGGCCTGCTCCACCGCAGCACAACCGCCGAGCACGATCAAGTCGGCCATCGAGATCCGCTTGTCCCCCTGCTGGGAGGCGTTGAACCGCTCTTGGACCGCCTCGAGCACGGGCAGCACGACATCCAGCTGCTCGGGTTCGTTGACCGACCAGCCGCGTTGCGGTTCGAGCCGGATCCGCGCCCCGTTCGCTCCACCGCGCTTGTCACTGTCGCGGTACGTCGAAGCCGACGCCCATGCGGTGGAGACGAGTTGCGCGACGGTCAGCCCCGATCCGAGGATGTCGCGCTTGAGGGCGGCGACGTCGTCGGCGTCCACGACCGCGTGGTCCAGCTCGGGCACCGGGTCCTGCCAGATCAGCCGTTCGGCCGGAACGAGCGGCCCCAGGTAGCGTCGGACCGGACCCATGTCGATGTGGGTCAGCTTGAACCACGCCCGCGCGAACGCGTCCTCGAACTGGTCCGGGTGCCTCAGGAACCGCCGCGCGATCGCGTCGTAACCCGGGTCCTCCTGCAGGGACAGGTCGGTGGTGAGCATGACCGGGTGGTGTTTCTTGTCCGGATCGAAGGGGTCCGGCACGGTGCCCTCGCCCTGGCCGTCGCTCGGGATCCACTGCCACAGGCCCGCCGGGCTGAGCTCGACGTCCCACTTGTACTCATACAATGTTTCGAGGAAGGTGTGGTCCCACCGCACGGGCGTGCGCGTCCACATTCCCTCCAGTCCGGTGGTGACCGTGTCCGCCCCGATCCCGCCGAGCCAGCCCAGGCCCTGCGCGGTGAGCGGCGCTGCCTCGGGCTCGGGGCCGCCGGTCACGTTCGGGTCCGCTGGGCCGTGTGTCTTGCCGAAGGTGTGTCCGCCCGCGATGAGCGCCACCGTTTCCTCGTCGTTCAGGCCCATCCGCCTGAAGGTCTCCCGGATGTCGCGGGCCGCGAGGACCGGGTCGGGATTGGTGGCCGGACCCTGCGGATTGACGTAGATCAGCCCCATCTCGGTGGCCGCCAGCGGCTCGTCGAGTTCGTGCAGACCGCCGTACCGTTCTTCGGCCAACCACTTGCGTTCCGGGCCCCAGTACGTCTCATCGGGCTCCCATACCTCGGCACGACCGCCGCCGAACCCGAAAGTCCTGAAGCCCATCGACTCCAGTGCCCGGTTGCCGGCGAAGACCATCAGGTCCGCCCAAGATATCCTGCGCCCGTACTTCTTCTTCACCGGCCAGAGCAACCGACGCGCCTTGTCCAGGTTGCGGTTGTCCGGCCAGCTGTTCAACGGTGCGAAGCGTTGCATCCCAGCGCTGGCGCCGCCTCGGCCGTCGCTGACGCGGTAGGTCCCCGCGGCATGCCAGGCCATGCGCAGCATGAGGGGACCGTAGTGACCGAAGTCGGCGGGCCACCACTCCTGCGAAGCCGTCATCACTGCGTCCAGATCACGCGCCAGTTCGGCGAGATCCAGGGTATTGAACTGCTCGGCGTAGTCGAAGTCCTCGTCCAGCGGGTTGTCTGCGGGCTGGTTGTGGTGCAATACCTTCAAGTCGACCCTGTGCGGCCACCAGTCGTTGGGACTTCCACCGGCCGCCGGATGATTCCGCCGCCGCGCCGACTGCCCCTCGCTCAAGACCTTGTCGTAGGTGCGGTAGACGTGGGTATCGGGATTCTCGGGCATGGAGTCCTCCCAGGTGTTGCCGAGCCTGAGAATATCGATTGCCTGGGCGCATCGTGTCGGGAGACCGGCGCCGGCACCCGGTCTCACGGTCGCCCGCGGCCGATACGAACAGCCCTGTGGACGGTGCATGTGGATTTCGCCTTGACCGGGTGCCTCTTCAGCACCCGGTCAAGGCGAAGAACGGGCCGGCGCGGCACGGCGGCGGTGCCCCGCCGTTCAGCCGTTGAAGACCAACGGCAGCAGGATCGCCGCCCCGACAAGTGAGATACCGCTGAACAAGTCGGAACGGATCCGGACGGCTTTGGCAGCCATCCGGCCCACGAACAGTCCAGCCAGCGACATGACCACCGTCATCGCGCCGAAAGTCAGCATGGGGATCACGAGAGAGAATCCGGCGATTCCCAGACCGGCGCCTGCGAAGAAATTGTCGATGCTCAGTGTGAGCGGCATACCGAAGAGCGTCACCCACGGATGGTCCATCTCTTCCGGCTCCGGGTTCCGCACTGCGCTGACAAGAAAGCACAGACCGTACGCCCCGAGTGCGGCCGCTCCGATGTATTCCGCCCAATCACCGAGGAAACCGCCCAGGTAGTGACCGACCAGTCCTCCCAAGAGCGGGCCCACGGTGTCGAACGCCCCGAAGATGAGGGATATCTGCACGGCGCGGCGCCAGCTGAACGGAATGGTTCCGATGGCAATCGCCGAGCGGAAGTTATCAAGACTGAGACCAAAAGCGAGCGCCACCAGCGGAAGGAATTCAAGGGTCATCTGAACCACCTTAAAAGGTCCAACGATAATTCAGACTTCTTCTGCAGCCGGGACTGGCTCACTGCTGGGGCACGCTCGCTGTTTCCAGCCGGAAACCCTGCCGCGTACGGAATCGTTGAGAGCGCCCCGCCTGAGCTCTGCACCTCCGCGAACGCGATTCCGGAGGAAAATAGCACGGGAGTTCGATCGCATGGGCATTGGCGTGGCGAAAGGTGCATGCAATCGAGGGATACGGCAATACAATCTGCCCGCCGGCGCGGAACCGTGGAATGCAGCTCTGCTGACGCCGCACGCAATCGATTGTCTCCGGCGGCACGCCTGAAACCCCGGTTCAGCGAATGACGCAAGGCCTCTGCACGATCAATGCTTGCGGCCTTGCGTCAACGCAGACTAATCCAGTCTCGGTTCAGTCACCTTCCGTGACTGCGGGGCATCGAGTAAAACGGCCCGTCAGGTCGGCTGTCAGCCCCGGTAGAAGTATCCACTGGCCTCGGCGCAAACCTCGATCACCGTGTATTCCGGAGTTTCCCACGTCATGATTCCTCCTCCTGCCGACTGTGCCCGAAAGGTTGGGTGAAAGTCGGGAAGCGTGATCCACGTAATTGACGGCCGCGTCACGAAATCCCGCGGTATCGAAACCGTAGCTTCGATTTAACGGGGCGACAACTTACGCTCCACTAGCGGGCGGTAATCGGTGTCGAACGGCACCGTGGAGCCCACGAGCGGGGACCGACGGCCCGCAGCGCCCCGGTGGAGTCCAGCAGGGCGCCGCAACGACCGCGGCAGTGCTGCGGGAGAAGGCAGAGCGGGCGACGGCGGTGGCGCAGGCCGCGGAGCCGGCTGCACGGCGCCCGACACCCTCAAAGCTGACAGCCAATGCGCCTCTGCACGGGTGCGGACAGGCCGGACCCGGTTGGACAGGCCCGACTCCGGGACGCGCACGGTGAGCGAGCCTCAGGCGCCAGGGGACAGGGCGGACAGGCACCGACGACAGGAACGTCGGCGGGCGGTCTCGTGGAATCGCAAGGGGCGTGAGCCGGCCGCCTGCCTGCGAACCGGGCGTGCGCCTGCCGGCCGCGCGCCAGCGCACGCTCCCGCAGGCGGCCAACCGGGCGTCACGTTCGCGGTGTCGACCAGCGCTCGGCCTGCCGGGGGCCGAGGAACGGGCGGTCTCACGACTCGGGAGGACGACCTGGTCACGGGTGCCGGCCGGTCCGCGGCCGGCGCGCTCGTGGAACGCACGAGGCGGTGCACCATGCTGCTGCACCTGCCGCGGATGGTCGGCCACGGCAGGTGAGCCAAGCGTCAAGAAGGCCCCGCCGTGGCCGACCGCGGCGCGCAGGCAGCCGCCCCGCACAGCCCCGGGCGACAGGGAACGAACAAGAACACGGCGATCCCTCGTGGTGGCCGTCCGCGATCCACGGCGCGATCCACGCCGCGATCCTTCATGCCCCGCCCCGCCCCGCCTCGCCCGCGTCGCGAGGGTGCGCCGGTGAAGGCGCTCGGCCTCGGGACCGAGCGAGAACGACTGAGCGGCGGCATGGTCCAGCGCTGGCCTGACCCGCCCCCGTCGGCTGCACCACGCCCCGGGCCGCCGCAGGGCTGCTGAATGCCTGATGTGTGTCACCTGGTCTCGACGGGGACCGCGGTGTTGGTTCAGGGCGCGAGGGGGAGCGGATTTCCCCAGCGTTCCGCGAAGAAGGTCTCCGCCGAAGGGCGCCGCTCACGGGCGGCGGTCTCGCGGTCCCGCAGTTCCTGTGGGAGGAGTTCCGGCGCGGCCAGGGCTCCTGTCGCCGTGATGGAGACAGGCCGGTAGCCGTCCGGAACGCCCAGCGACGTGCGCAGCCGCTCGGGGTCGAAGCCGCCCATCTGGTGGGTGTGCAGCCCCAGGGCGCGGGCTTGCAGGGACAGTTGGGCCACCGCCAGCCCGGTGTCGTATGCGGCGCCGGCGTGCCGTGTGCCGTTCTCGGGGCGCTCCGCCGCAACCGCCGCGACCAGCAGTGAGCTGTTTCCTGCCCACAGTCGGTTGCCGGGCACGAGGGTGGCGAGGATGCGCCGGTACGTCGTGTCGCCTCGCTGCCCGACCAGGAAGCGCCACGGCTGTGAGTTGTGGGCGGAGGGTGCCCACCGGGCTGCCTCCAGCAATGACATCAGCTCTTCTTCGGTGATCGTGCGGGTCGCGTCGAACGAGCGCGGGCTCCAGCGTTCGGCGAGAAGGGGGTGGACGGACACGGCCGTGTTCGCGGTGCGACGTGACATGCGTACTGCCCTTCTTCAGGGTGCGTGGGCGCGTGCACAGGGAGGGTGGGCGGCTCCCCTCGGCCCTCGACTGCGTACGGCCCGCCGAGCACGAAAGCGATCACTGCGGAGCCGGGACGGAGATCTGCGCACCGCCTGGACGACGATCTCCGGGATCTCACGGAACGCGGTTCAGCTCACCCCGGTCCGGAACCGAACCGAATCCGGCCGGTTGGCAGGTGGTTTCGAGCACGGACATCCACAGGTCACCGTCCGGGTCAACCTGGTTACGACGGCTGATCATCAGTGACAGCGGGACATGCACGAAGCGTCGCCGCCAGCGCGCGACAGCGGCTTCAGTACGACCCGCCATGGCGGCGTGCACCGCGGCATGGGCCAGACGCAGGCAGTAAACACTGTCATAAGCGTTGGCGGCGATGCTGCGGATCGCGTAACTCGGGTCGATGTAGCGCATCGCCGGGGCAAGGCCGACCGCAGTCAGGTGGGCCGTGATGCACTCTTTGAGCAGCTCCCCGATGTTTCCGAGTCTGACGTTGCCCGAGGCGTCGGTTCCGCGACCGTTGTACTGGGGCAGGCCGTGCTTCTCGAAGAGGTCTTGGCCTGCCCCCTCGGCGAGGACGATCACCACGAAGCCCTTGGACCGCACGAGCCGCTCGACGTGAGCCAGCAGTCCGTCATCTCCCCCGAGGGCGAAGGGAATCTCGGGGATCAGGACGATGTCCGCGGCGTTGGCGGCCAACGCGGCGTAGCTGGCGATGAATCCGGAGTGCCGGCCCATCAGCTTCACGATCCCGACGCCGTTCGGGCTGGCTGCAGCCTCGACGGAAACCGAGGATATGAAGTCGGTGGCCCGCGCGAACGCGCTCTGGAACCCGAACGACTGATCAGTGAAGGGCAGGTCGTTGTCGATCGTCTTCGGTACCCCGATGACAGCAATGTCAAGACCGCGTCCCCTGATCGCCCTGCTGAGGAACGTCGCGGCGTGCATCCCCCCGTCGCCACCGATGACGAACAGGATGTCGACGCCCCGCATGACGAGGCTGTCGACCATTTCGTCGGCATCTTGGCCGCCGCGCGAGCTGCCCAGAATGGTGCCGCCGGCGTTATGGATATCACGTACTCGTTCAGGCGTCAGTTCGACGGTGTCATCGCGGTGTGCGGCCGTCAGCCCCTGCAGGCCGTTCCGGAATCCAAGAATCTGCTTGACTTTGTAATGCACAGCGAGTTCTTGGACGATGCCGCGGATGACATTGTTGAGACCTGGACACAGCCCCCCGCAAGTGACGATGCCGGCGGTCACGTCCGCGGGATCGAAATAGATCTTCCGGCGAGGCCCGGCTGCTTCGAAACTCGGAACCCGGCCGGGAGGGAGGCTGTGCCCGGAAAGCATCGAGACGGTGTCTTCGAGCAGGACACGGTCACCCTCCGCAACGTAATGCGGAGAGGTCTGTCTGGTGGAGAGCATCTCGGCGAACGGCGAATCGTAACGGCACTCGCCGAGGCGGCGCACGCGAAGGTCGTCCAGGTGCAACGTCACCGAATCTCCTAAATCGTGATGGTATGTGTGCGGCAGCTGAACTTTCTGCCATGGTGCGGTGTCGGCTTCTGTGTTGCCCCACCCCCTCACGTCGCTGAACAGCGGTGACGAGCACCGGCAGGGCCTTTTTTGCAGCTGCCGCAAAAAGTGTCCGCTCGGACATGGACGCCACGGAGAATCGGAAGTCGCGGCGCACCCTATCCCGGAAATGATTCGAAGGTGGTGTGCGTTATGTGGCGAACCTGGCCCCTGGAGATCAGGAGGGACTCGGCGATCGTCGTGCCATCACATTCCCGTGGACGTCCGACAAGGGATCCTCCACTGACACCAGTGGCAACGAAGAAGGCGTCGCCGGCCACGAGCTCGTCGCAGTTGTAGATGCGGTCGAGGGACATGCCCGCTGCGCGGATGGCGTCCGCCTCCTCGTCACGCTGAGGGGCCAAGCGGCCCACCATGCCGCCGCCCAGGGCACGGACCGCTGCGGCGGTCATCACTCCCTCCGGCGTGCCGCCGACTCCGAGGAGCAGGTCGACGTCGAGCGTCGGCAGGAGCACCGCCAGACTCCCCCCGACATCGCCTCCTGCCGGCGTCTGCACGGCCGCGCCCGCCCGCAGCACCCGGGCGATCAGCTCCTTGTGCCGCGGCTTGTCCATGATGACAACGCGGAGTTCGCCGACCTTCTTGCCGAGAGCCTCGGCGACCTTGACCAAGGTGCGCTCGGGAGGGTCGCTCAGATCGATGACGTCCCTCGCCCCGGGGGGCACCACTATCTTGTCCATGTAGAAGCCGGGACCAGGTGACCACAGGGTTCCAGGCTCGCCGAACGCGATCGTAGCCAGGGCACCGGGCAGGTCCTTCGCGCAGAACGAGGTTCCCTCAAGGGGATCGACGGCGATGTCGAAGTCGGGGCCCTGGCCATTGCCTACGACTTCACCGTTGAACAGCATCGGGGCATCGTCCTTCTCTCCCTCCCCGATAACCACTGTTCCTCGCCCAGGCGCGTCGGCCAATGCCTTGCGCATGGCCGACGTCGCCGCTGCATCGGCGGCTTGCTGATCGTGCCGGCCTACCCAGGCGTAGCTGGCCACTGCAGCACTGCGGGTAGCCGCCAGTGCCACCGCCTCCAAAGTATGGATATCGGCGCCGGTCCGCGGCGCGACCTCACTCTGACACTGCATATCGGGCTCCCATTCTCGTGTGCGGATGCGGGACAGAGGGGTCGCGATCGATCGGTACACGCCGTGTGACCAGCTCGATGCATCGCCGTGCCTTCGTTCCGTGAGCCGATCGGGAATCACGCCGTTCCTCCAGCGCCGGCCTCAAGAGCGCGTACTGGCTACTCGAGATTCGCGTGAAGGCGCCACAGCTCGCTGGCCCGCGTCCCGCTGGTCTTCCACAGCGTGTGAAACAGCGCGTCGGTGATCAGCAGGACAGATTGCTCGAACAGGCTGCCGGCGTACTGGACGGAGGCAGTGCCGTCGAAGTCCTGCTTGTCCGCCGCCGGGATGACGAGTATTTCGGTTGCGGCTTCAGCCAGCGCCGAGCCGGCCGCCGTGGTCAGCGCGATCACGTCCGCGCCCTGGTCACGAGCAGTCTGAGCTGCCCGCACCACCCGGGCGGTCGACCCCGAGCCCGATGCCGCCACCAGGACGTCGCCCGAGCCGATCGCCGGAGCAGTCGTCTCACCGACGACGTGGGTGGGGAGCCCGAGGTGCATGAACCGCATCGCGGCCATCTGCAGGGCGAGCCCGCTCCGCCCGGTACCGAGGGTGAACACTTTCGGCGCCTTGAGCAGCAGTTCGCCGGCACGGATCCAGGAGGTGGATTGCACCCCTGCACGCACCTTTTCCACCTCTGCGACAACAGCACGCGTTGCGTCCACGAAATGGCCGGCTTCAAGTTGCTGCGGTATTGACTGCGTCAACGAGATCTTCCTCCGAATGCTGGGCGTATGGCAATGTTCACTTTCACTGCCACGAATCCGGATCCTGGGCAAGGATCCTCGTCCGTTGCGGTCAGGACAGCCATCGCGCGGATCTTCCAGGACACGCCGCACCTTCGCCACAGACACAGTTTCTGCTTCAGCAGAAGGCCGTGGGTCAGAGTGCGGGGGAACAGGCTACTTGCGTGAAATAATTGTTCATCTCCGCGCCGATTGGCAAGACGTACGGCATTGAGAAACAATATCCTGTAATTGGGACAACGAATGACGGTCGACATAATTGCCACACAAGAGCCTGTACTCGTGGCGGGAGCAGGCCGGGAAGAGGAAGCGGCCCCGGCTTCCGGCCGGGGCCGCTGGAGCAACCGCCGTTCAGGAGATTCCCGTCAGCCTCGTCGAACAGGTGGCGGACTGATCAGGGACACCTCCTGCCGGCTGCGGACGGGCATCAACTCGGGCGCACGGACCGCACGCTTCGTCGTGCCGCTTCGACCACGGCCTCGGTGGTGATGCCGAACTGGCTGAACAGGGTCTTGTAGTCCGCCGAAGCACCGAACCGATCCAACGACACGATCTCGCCCGCATCCCCGACGATCCGGTGCCACGGCTGCGCCGAACCCGCTTCAACGGCAACCCGGGCACGCACCGACGGGGGCAGCACCTGCTCCCGGTAGGACCCGTCCTGCCGGTCGAACCACTCCACGCAGGGCATCGACACCACTCGGGTGGCAACCCCTTCGGACTCGAGGATCTTCCTGGCCTCCACGGCCAGCTGGACCTCGGAACCCGTGCCGACGAGCACCACCTCGGGGCTGCCCGAGGACGCCTCGGCGAGTACGTAGCCGCCGCGGGCCACCCCCTCCGCGGAGGTGCCCTTCAGCGTCGGCACGTCCTGTCGGGTGAGCGCCAGCCCGGCAGGGCCGCTGGTGTCCTCCAGTACGGCTCTCCACGCGTGCGCGGTCTCGTTCGCGTCGGCGGGGCGCACCACCGACATTCCGGGTATGGCGCGCAGCGAGGCCAAGTGCTCGACGGGCTGGTGGGTCGGGCCGTCCTCACCGAGACCGATCGAGTCGTGTGTCCACACGTAGGTGACCGGCAGCTGCATCAGCGCGGCCAGACGTACCGCGGGGCGCATGTAGTCGCTGAAGACGAGGAAGGTGCCGCCGTACGGGCGAGTTCCGCCGTGCAGCGCGATGCCGTTGAGGATCGAACCCATCGCGTGCTCGCGGATGCCGAAGTGCAGCGTGCGACCGTAGGGGTGCGCCTTCCAGGCGTGGGTGGAGATCTCGGCCGGTCCGAAGGAGTCCGCACCCTTGATCGTGGTGTTGTTGCTCTCGGCGAGGTCCGCCGACCCGCCCCAGAGCTCGGGCAGCACCTCGCCGAGCTTGGCCAGTACCGCGGCCGAAGCCTTGCGGGTGGCGATCTTCTGGCCGTCGGTCTCCCAGGCGGGCAGGTCGTCGGCCCAGCCGAAGGGCAGCTCGCGCGTGCTGATCCGGTCCAGCAACGCCTTGCGCTCAGGGTTCTCCTTCGCCCAGGCATCGAACTCGAGTTGCCACTTCTCGTGGGCGGCCCTCCCGCGCTCGGCCACCTCGCGGGCATGGGCCAGGACCCCGGCTTCCACCTGGAAACTGCGCTCCGGGTCGAAGCCGACGGCGCGCTTGAGCGCGGCGAGTTCCTCGGCGCCCAGCGCGGCACCGTGCACCTTGCCGGAATTCATCTTGGTCGGTGCCGGGTAGCCGATCACGGTGCGCAGCACGATCAGAGTCGGGCGAGTGGTCTCGGCCCTGGCCTGCTCAACGGCGTCCAGGAACCCTGCCACGTCCTCGCCGCCGTAGACCGTGAGGACGTGCCAGCCATAGGCCTCGTAGCGCTTGGCGGTGTCCTCGGACAGCGCGATGCGGGTGTCGTCCTCGATGGAGATCTCGTTGCTGTCGTAGATCACCGTGAGGTTGCCAAGCTGCTGGGTTCCGGCCAGCGACGAAGCCTCGGAGGTGACGCCCTCCTCGATGTCGCCGTCCGAGGCGATCACGTAGATCTGATGGTCGAACACGCTCCTGCCCTGCTCGGCGTCCGGGTCCAGCAGGCCACGCTCGCGGCGGGCAGCCATGGCCATACCGACCGCGTTGGCCAGCCCCTGGCCAAGCGGGCCGGTGGTGGTCTCCACGCCCACGGTGTGCCCGTACTCGGGGTGACCAGGGGTCAGCGAACCCCATGTGCGCAAGGCCTTCAGGTCGTCGAGCTCCAGGCCGTAGCCGGACAGGAACAGCTGAATGTACAGGGTGAGGCTCGAATGGCCGGCTGAGAGCACGAACCGGTCGCGCCCCATCCACTGTGCGTCGTTGGGGTCATGCCGCATGACCCGCTGGAACAGCGCGTAGGCGACGGGCGCCAGGCTCATAGCCGTGCCGGGATGTCCGCTCCCGCAGTGCTCGACCGCGTCAGCGGCCAGCACACGGGCGGTGTCGACCGCGCGCTGGTCCAACTCGGTCCAGTCTTCGGGGAGTCGCTTGGTCGTCAAGCGAACAACGTCGTCAGTTGATTCGATCGCGTTGTCACGGGAGATCGATTCGATTGCTGCCATGGACGCGCACTCCTGGATAATCTCGGTTCATCTCGAATTCGTACAGAGGAAAACCCGTCATGTAGGCCGCCAGCCGCCATTTCCGGATCGATCTGGCAAAGGGCGGGCAAGGCCCTGGGAAGCGCTCAAGCGGACCGAAGACCGCCCGAGCGTCGCAGGCACCGACTCGACTCCGCCGCAGACAGCGCGCCGAGGACCGAGGTCACGATCTGGTTCGAGACCCACTCGGCGCATTCCGGTCATCGGAATCGCATGGAATGGGAAGTGGTGTTCGGGCGGGTCCGGTCAGGCGGTTGCGCGCTTTTTGAGTTCGTAGGCGGCTGCGGCCGGGTCTGTTGCGTTGTAGATGGCTCCTCCGGCGACGGCTACGGTGGCTCCGGCTTCCCGGACGGAGGCGATGGTGTCGGCGCGGACGCCGCCGGCGATGGAGAAGGGGACGCCGGCCCGGCGGCCGTCGTGGAGGAGGGTGTCGATGGTGTATCCGGGCCGGGCCTGTTCGTCGAGGCCGGCGTGGATCTCGACGAAGGTCACGCCCAGCTTCGCCACTTCGCGGATCCGGTCGACCCGGCCGTCCACCACGGCGATCATGTCGGCGACGACGCTCTTGCCGTACTTGCGGCCGGCCGCGACCGCTCCTCGTACGGTGTCGTCGTCGGCCGCGCCCATCACGGTGATGAGGTCCGCTCCCGCTTCGAAGGCGAGAGTGGCTTCCAGTTCGCCGGCGTCGGCCGTCTTGAGGTCGGCGAACACCAGCTTGTCGGGGTGCGCGGCCTTGATCGCGCTTACCGCGCTGATGCCGACGGACTTCACCAGGGGCGTTCCCAGTTCGAGGATGTCGACGTGCTCGGACACCTGATTCGCCAGGGTCAGCGCCGAGGGAAGGTCGAGTACATCCAGCGCAACCTGCAACTGCATAACGTTCTCCTCATCGGTGGAGACGGTGCTGCGCACACGTCGTCGGGAGCACTCGGGCGGAGGGCGGGGGCATCCGCGCACCCGCTACCGAGGACCGGGCCGGTCACCGGCCTCCCTCACAATTGCCCACCACGTAAAACG
Source organism: Streptomyces mutabilis (assembly GCF_014649815.1). Taxonomy (GTDB): domain Bacteria; phylum Actinomycetota; class Actinomycetes; order Streptomycetales; family Streptomycetaceae; genus Streptomyces; species Streptomyces mutabilis. The sequence continues at coordinate 389,905 of NZ_BMTT01000005.1, forward strand.
CGGCAACACTTAACGGCATGCAAAATCACAATCCCGTGATGCGCACAACAAATAGCCACCCGCCGCCGTGGGGAGTTCGCCGGCTGGATTGCATATCGGGCCGAACGGGACCTGATCACAGAGCACATGGAGGCGTCGGTGACGGCTTCCGCCACCGCCCCTGCTCGTCGGCTCCGTGCCGCGACCGCGTGCCCTCCGTGTCGGGCACAGGTCACGAAGCGTCACGGACAAGGTGCCTGCCTCATGCCGGCCGTCGGCGCTCGGTGGCGTCGGCGTTCGCGGAGCGATCCCCCTCCCGCCCGTCGATCAGACGGTCGCACGCGCCGAGGAGGCCGTCCCCGAGCCAGTCGACGGCCGTGCTCTCGCACGGGGTCGGGACGCTCAGTGTTCGAAGCCGGCCCGCTCGTGGCGGCACAGCAGCCGTTCGTCGGTCGTCCGGCGCCGTTCGTTCACAGTCGGTTGTCTGCCGGGCGAGGACGAATAAGCTGTGAAAAGCAAAGGTGAGTCCCGGCCGACTATAGCCGATAGCCGCCCGGACCACGCCCTCGGCGGGTAACGAGGCCTGTTGCTGGACGACCACATGAATGGCTGAACTCAAGGAGGACGCAATGGGGCGGGAGAAGCCTGTTTTTCCGGAGGCAGGGGCGCACTCTGAAACCGATGACCACTCGCGTCGCCGATAAACGGACTGTTTTCACATCGTGTTTATTCATTGCCTCGGAGTGGCGGCCGGCGGAGGATATCCGCAGTGGAACTGTGCTTGCGCAGGGTGCCGAGAGGCCCGCGCAAAGCCCGAGGTCGCAACGACACACGCAGGGATTGCGGTTTCCGGAGACGGCGAGCAGTGGCTCCTGTTGAATGCTACGCCGGATGTCCATCATCAAATAGCGGCAGATCCCTCTTTGCATCCGGGTCCGGGCATCAGGACGACGCCAGTTGCCGGTGTGCTGCTGACGGACGCGGAGTTCGACCATACGATCGGCTTGCTGATGCTGCGTGAGGGGTCGTCCCTGACGGTGTACGGGACGCGCCCCGTGCTGGACGCGCTGACCCGGCGGTTCCCGGTCCGGCAGCTGCTGAGCGACTACGCGGACTTCTCCTGGTCTGCCGTCGAGATCGGCAAGCCGATGGACCTCGACGACCGGTTGACCGCGACTGCCTTCCTGACCGGCTCCAAACCGCCCCGCTACGTAGGCGGTCCAGGGCAGCGCGAGTCGGAGTGGGAGGTGGGCTTCCGCCTGGAGGACAGGGTGACTGGCGGGACGCTGGTGTACGCGCCGACGCTGCCCCGGTGGGACGAGAAGTTCACCGAGCAGGTTGCGTCGGCTGATTGCGTCTTCCTGGACGGCACGTTCTGGACGGACGACGAAATGTCCTGCCAGGGGGCAGGCAGCCGCACCGGACGCTCCATGGGGCACATGCCCATCAGCGGCGACGACGGTTCCGCCCGCGCTCTGGCTGCACTTCCCGCGAAGCGGAAGATCTACACCCACATCAACAACACGAACCCTGTTCTCAACGAGGAGTCCAAGGAGCGGCGTTGGCTGACGGACTTGGGTATCGAGGTTGGTCGAGCCGGCTTGGAGGTGGAAATATGAACGCTTGGTCTGCTGAGGAATTCGAAGCGCAGCTGCGGTCGATCGGAGAAAAGCGGTACCACCATCTGCACCCGTTCAACGAGCGAATGCACGCGGGCTTGCTGACCGAGGAAGAGTTCCGAGGTTGGGTGCGGAATCGCTTCTATTACCAGGTGAACCTGCCGGTGAAGGACGCTTTTATCCTGACCAAGCTCCCCGGTCGGGAGGACAGGCGCCAGTGGATTCAACGCATCATCGATCATGACGGGCGAACGGGAGACGAAGGCGGCATCGAAAACTGGGTTCGCCTCGGCGAAGCTGTCGGATTGACCCGTCGTGAACTGTTCGACGGCGACTCGGTGCTGCCCGGAGTACGGTTCGCCGTGGACGCCTACGTGGACTTCTGCCACCGGAGGCCGTGGCTGGAGGCCGTGGCGTCGGCCCTGACCGAACTGTTCGCGCCGGGTCTGCTCAGCCGCAGGATCGCCGACGTCCAGCAGCACTACCCGTGGATCGCACCGGAAGGTCTGGAGTACTTCCGTGCGCGACTCACCCAGCAGCCCAAGGACATCGCGCATCTGCTCGACCTGGTGATCAACCACGCCGAGTCCAGGGAGCAGCAGGACGCGTGCGTACGAGCGCTGGAGTTCAAGTGTGACGTCCTCTGGAGCCTGCTTGACTCCGTGGAACTCGCGTACAGCAAGAAGCCGTGATGGACGAATCCGATCTGACGGCCGTCCCCCGGTTGGCGACCAAGGCGATGCTCAGGCACGACAGTGTCCGGGACGTGGAGTTGCTCCTGCTGCCGGAGAGGGTCGTCCTCCTGAACAAGTCCGGGGCAGCGATCTTGGGGTTGTGCGACGGCAGCCGAACCGTGCGGCAGGTGGTCACCCAGCTGGAGAAAGATTTCGAGGCCGCCGATCTCACGAACGACGTGATGACCTTCCTTCATGACGCGCGTGGACGGGGCTGGGTGGTGGTCACATGAACGGTATGCCGCATCCGTACGCCCTGCTGGCCGAAGTCACGCACCAGTGCCCGTTGCACTGCGTCTATTGCTCGAACCCGCTGGCGTTGCTCGATCGGCACGACGAGCTCGCGACCGAGGACTGGTTGCGGGTGATCCGCGACGCAGCCGGCCTCGGGGTCGTACAGGTGCACTTCTCGGGCGGTGAACCCCTTGTCCGCGGTGACCTGGAGAAGCTGGTCGCCGAGTGCCGTCGTCTCGGCCTGTACACGAACCTGATCACCAGCGGGCTCGGGCTCACGGAGAGCCGCGCGCGGTCGCTCGTTTCGGCGGGGCTCAACAGTGCACAGCTGAGCATTCAGGGCGACGCCGCTGAGTCGACGAACCTGGTGGCAGCGAGCAAGCGATTCGACAAGAAGGAGGAAGCCGCGCGCATCATCCGCGAGGCCGGACTGCCGTTGAACATGAATGTGGTTCTGCACCGGATGAACCTGCCTCGTCTGGACGCGATCATCGACGTCTGTGTGTCGTGGGGCGCCGAGCGGCTGGAGCTCGCCAACACCCAGTACTACGGCTGGGCTCTTCGCAACCGCGACCTGCTGCTGCCGGCCAAGGCTCAGCTGGAGGAGGCCGTCGGCGTCTACAAACGCCGGAAGGCCGAACTGGGCAAGGACATGGAACTCCTCTGGATCCTCCCTGACTACTACGAGCCCTATCCGAAGCCGTGCATGGGCGGATGGGCGCAGACCGCACTGACCGTCGCACCCGACGGCACCGCGTATCCGTGTCCAGTGGCTGCGGAGATCACGACGATGAACTTCCCCTCGGTTCGCGACCACGACCTCGCGTGGATCTGGGCGAAGTCCGACGCGTTCGAGGCATTCCGGGGAACTGAGTGGATGGCTGATCCTTGCCGTAGCTGCCCCCGCAAGGAGATGGATTTCGGCGGATGCCGGTGCCAGGCCTTCGCCCTGACCGGCGACCCGGCGCGCACCGATCCGGTTTGCATGCACTCACCGGACCACCACTTGGTGCACGACGTCCTCGTTCGCGCCAATCAGGCGGATGGGACGGCAGAGGCCGAAACAGTCCGCGAGGAGCTCGTCTACCGCCGCCCGCACGGGTCGGCGCGCGGTAACTGACGTATGCCACGCGACAGTCGTCTCGTGCCCAGGACCGTGCTGACGAAGGAAGAGGCAGCAGCGCGTTCGGCCGAAATCTCCGACGTCCACTACGCGGTGGACCTCGACCTGACCGCAGGCGATCGGACGTTCGCTACGACTACCGTGGCTCGCTTCCAGTCCCGGTCGGGGGATGCCTTCATCTTCCTCGACTTCGCGGGGGAGGCCGAGTCGGTCGAATGCAATGGCCGTGCGCTTGGGCCGGACGCGCAGGACGGGACACGCGTCCGGCTGAACCTGCGACCCGGTGAGAACACGGTGCGAGTGGTCGGTTCCGCTCCCTATTCGCGAACGGGCGAGGGGCTGCACCGCTTCTGCGACCCGCTTGACGGACAGGTCTACGTGCACACCAAGTTCGAACCCTTTGCGGCGCACACGGTGTACGCCTGCTTCGACCAGCCCGATCTGAAGGCAACGGTCGACCTGACCGTCACCGCTGACACCCATTGGGTCGTGGTTGCCAACACCGACCACGAGGAGCTACGGGCGCCCGCAGGCGAGAAGCGTTCGACGTGGCGCTTCGGACGCACGCCACCGCTGCCGCCCTACTTGGTGGCCTTCGCCGCCGGCCCGTTCCGGCGGCTGACCTCCAGTCACGCAGGAGTGCCGCTGGCGCTGTACGCGCGGAACTCGCTCTTCGAAGAGCTCTCCTGCGAAGCACCCGAGATCTTCGATGTCATCAGCCGTGGCCTCGACTACTACAGCGAGTTGTTCGACCTTCCGTACCCCTTCAGCAAGTACGACCACGTCTTCGCACCCGAGTACGCGTTCGGAGGAATGGAACACCCCGGCTGTGTGACACTCAACGAGCAACTGTTGTTCCGGCATCGTGTCACTGAGGACACGCGGCGAAGACGAGCCGACGTCTTGCTGCACGAGATGGCGCACATGTGGTTCGGCGACTACGTGACGATGCGCTGGTGGGACGACCTGTGGCTGAACGAGGCCTTCGCGACGATGATGGCGGTCGTCGCACAGGGCGAAGCAACGCGCTACGGGGAAGGCTGGACCGCCTTCGCACACCACGCCCTGCCAGCGGCGCGACATGCCGACCAGTTGCCCACCAGCCACGCCATCCGGGTCGAAACAGCCGACACCGATGCTGCGCGGTCGAACCTCGGCCCGATCGTCTACCTGAGAGGCGCAGCGGTGCTGCACGACCTCGCTGAGCGCTCGGGCTGGGAATCTTTCATCGCCGGTGTACGGACATATCTTCGGACGCATGCGTGGGGAAACGCCGGCCTCGACGACTTTGTGGCGGCGCTACGGCAGGCGTCGAACGCAGATGTGGACCGGTGGGTGGACGAATGGCTGCTGCGCCGTGGTGTCAACACGGTCGAGGTGGTGCGCCAGGCGGGCGGCCACCGGGTGGTGCAGTGTCCCGATCCCGATGTTCCGCCGCGCCACCTGAATCTGCGGATCGCTGTGTTCGACGACCACGATGCCAAGCTGGTGCTGCGGCAACGCGCGCACGTGTCGCTCAGTCCCCGCAGGGGTGAAGGTGAACTCGCCCTGTCCGGTGCGAGCCCGGACCTGCTGGTGCCCAACGACGATGCGGTCAGTCATGTCAAGGTCAGGCTGGACCCACGATCTCGACGGACGGCCCTGCGCAGCCTGTCCACACTCGGTGATCGACGAGCGCGAGCAGTCGTCTGGGGAGCGTTGTGGGACGACGTGCTCGACGCGCACTTGCCCGCGCGGAGCTACGCATCGGCGGTTCTCGCGCATGGAGTGCTGGAGAACGATGCCGGCATCCTGCGCGTGCTCTTGGAACGGGCCGTGCAGGCGGTGCAGGTCTACGGGGACCCGGTCAGCAGTTGCCGCATGCTCCAGGTTGCGGCGCGCCACGTGCGGGAGCAGTTGGACGGCGCCGACGCGGGTACCGACCGCCAACTGGTCCTTGCCCACGCCCTCGTGGGCGTCGCCCAGGCCGACGGCCACGGTCTGCTGAGCGACATCGTGTGTGGCCGGTCCCCCTGGGCGGGACTGGAGGTGGCTAGTGATCTGCGCTGGCGGGGATTGCTCCGCCTCGCTTCGACGGGAGGCGACATCCACGGGCTCCTCGACGTCGCGATGGAAGCCGATCCGGGGGACAGCGGCCGTCGAAACGCGTTGAGGGCCAAGGCCGCACGTCCCACCCGCGCCGCCAAAGAAGAAGCGTGGACGCGGCTGTTCAGCGGCAGCCTTTCGCTTGCGGACCGGAAAGCCGTCATGGCCGGGCTGCGGCAGCCGGGACAGGAGGCCTTGCTCACTCCTTACGCAGCACGCTACTTGGCGGCGTTGGAGAGCATGGCAGGAACCGCCGAGCCCGAGTTCGCGTTGGCGTTTGCTCGCGCCCTCTATCCCCGCTACACCCACGCCGAGCAGAGCGTGCTGGCGGGCACGGACGACCTGTTGGGCAACGGAGCACTCTCCGCGAACGTGCTGAAGGCTGTCAGAGAAGAGCGAGCCGAGCTCCTCATCATGCAAGCGGCACGAGCCTGCGACGCGGCGCACGGGACCGGCTGGGTCTGAAACCGACGGACGCCGCTGACAGGTGGGTCTGCCGTCCCTGAGGAACCCCCGCGCACGCGCACTCGCAGGACACGCCCGCCCGCGGCTGCCGGGGCTGCGTCACGCGCAAGACGTGAGCGGCAACATCGCCACCACCTGTTGCTACGGCATCGGCCGCCAGCGCTTCTGCACCCGGCGGCTACGAAGCACAAAGCCTTGGACGGCCGCGCAGACGACCCCAGCGCTCCGCACACCACGACGGCCGACGTGGCCGAAAAGAGTAACGAGAAGCGGCAACCCGCCACCAGCTGCAGGGCGCCGTCAGGTCCACCGAGCCGCTCGGCCGGAGCGGACCGGAGAAGCGCTCCTGCCCGTACGCCACCGTCGACGACGGCACCCGCCCGGAGTGCCGACTGCCCGCCCCCGCAACAGCCAGAAGGGAGTTGTCCCGGCAGGCGACGCCGAGCTCACGAACAGCGACAGCGCCGCTGCGTCACGGTGTCACCTCCTGCTCTACTGGCCGGGCCCCTGCCCGGACGGGCCCGCCGGCCGGCCACACACCCATCACGCCTGGCCTCGCCGCCGCACCCGCCCTGCTGCAAAGTCCGCGGCTCGCCACGTGAGACACCTTCGTACGGGCCTTGCACGCGGGCGGGCCCGCCCGGACAGAGGAGGCGCTCGGTCACGAGCCCTTGGCGAGCAGCTCCCTCAGGCGGGGCGCCTCCGCGGCGAGTGTGGTGGTGTCGCCATGACCCGTATGGACGACGGTCTCCCCCGGCAGCGGCAACAGCCGGTCCTGGATGGAGGCCAGAATCGTGTCGTAGTCGCTGTAGGAGCGGCCCGTGGCTCCCGGGCCGCCCTGGAAGAGGGTGTCGCCGGAGAAGAGGGCGCGCAGCGCGGGCGCATACAGGCAGACGGCGCCGGGCGCGTGACCGGGAGTGTGGATGACCGTGACAGCGGTACCGGCCAGCTCGAACACGTCGCCGTCGGCCAGGGGGCGGTCGGCGGGGCGGCCGGGATGGGTCATGCGCCACAGCACCTCGTCCTGCGGGTGGAGGTGGACCGGGGCGCCGGTGAGGTCGGCGAGGGCCGGGGCGGCGTTGACGTGGTCGTTGTGGCCGTGGGTGGCGATGATGGCGGTCACCCGGCGGTCGCCGATGGCCTTGCGGACGGCCTCGGCGTCGTGGGCAGGGTCGATGACCAGGACCTCGTCGTCGTCACCGATGATCCACACGTTGTTGTCGACGTCCCAGGATCCGCCGTCGAGACTGAAGGTGCCGGAAGTGACGAGGCGTTCGATGCGTGCGGTCATCACAGCACCACCACCGAGCGCAGCACGTCGCCGTCGTGCATTCTCTCGAACGCCTTCTCCACCTCGTCCAACGTGATGGTCTCGGTGACAAAGGCGTCCAGGTCGAGCCGGCCCTGCCGGTAGAGGTCGATAAGCATGGGGAAGTCGCGGGAGGGCAGGCAGTCGCCGTACCAGGAGGACTTCAGCGCGCCCCCGCGTCCGAAGACGTCCAGCAGCGGCAGCTCCAGCTTCATCTCCGGAGTCGGCACGCCGACGAGGACGACGGTGCCGGCCAGGTCGCGGGCGTAGAAGGCCTGCTCGTAAGTCTGCGGGCGGCCGACGGCGTCGATGACGACATCTGCGCCGAAGCCGCCGGTCAGCTCCCTGATGGCCTCGACGGGATCGCACTGGCGGGAGTTGACGGTATGGGTGGCGCCGAAGTCCTTGGCCCAGTTCAGCTTCCTGTCCTCCACGTCGACCGCAATGATGTCCGCGGCGCCGGCGAGGCGCGCCCCGGCGATGGCCGCGTTGCCGACGCCGCCGCAACCGATGACGGCGACGGAGTCGCCGCGGCCGACGTTGCCGGTGTTGATCGCCGCCCCGAGGCCGGCCATCACGCCACAGCCGAGCAGGCCGGCGGCCGCCGGCGCGGCGCTCGGATCTACCTTGGTGCACTGGCCGGCGGCGACCAGGGTCTTCTCCGCGAAGGCGCCGATGCCCAGCGCCGGCTCCAGCTCGGTGCCGTCCGCAAGGGTCATCTTCTGCTGCGCGTTGTGGGTGTCGAAGCAGTACTGCGGGCGTCCGCGCTTGCAGGCGCGGCACTGGCCGCACACGGCGCGCCAGTTGAGGATGACGTAATCGCCGGGAGCCACCTCGTCGACGCCCTCGCCGACGGCCTCCACGACACCGGCCGCCTCGTGGCCCAGCAGGAAGGGAAAGGCGTCGTTGATCCCGCCCTCTCGGTAGTGCAGGTCGGTGTGGCACACACCGCAGGCCTGGACCCTCACCAGTGCCTCACCGGGACCGGGATCGGGAACCAGAATCGTCTCCAGCGACACCGGCGCCTCCTTGCTCCTGGCGACGACGCCGCGCACCTCGTGAGTCATGTCGGAGTCTCCTCTTTCGCGTGTTGGTCGGTACGGTCAGCGGAGGACGACCGTGGGGTTGCCGTTGAGCAGCACCCGATGTCCCACGTGCCACTGCGCGGCGTGGGCCAATGCCAGGCACTCCGCATCACGGCCGGCGGCGACGATTTCCTCAGGACCGAGGACGCGGTCCACCCGGACCGCCTCCTGCTCGAACGACAGCCCCTTCGTCGCAATCCGCGATGACATAGCGCGCCACGCGGCGCGCGTGGGTTTCCGAGTGCCTGCGGGCATGGGGCGAGGGTGCTCAGGACCCCGTAGGAAGCGACGCATTCAAGTGCCCGCGTAACCGCACTGTACTCACAGTATTGGACGCGGGCGTGCTTCGCTGCAGAACCCGAGCAAACCCGAGTGACAGCCAGGCACGGCGACGTCCAATGACTGAAGACGCGGGCGGGGGACCGGCGGTGGCGGGCCGCACCCATGGCCCGACCGCGGCCCGTGGCCCCGGGGCATCCGCATCTACCCGTCCCGCCCGACCGCGCCCGACAGAGGCCGCCGGCTGCAGGTCACCACCGGGCTCACACGACCACCCGGCGGCGAACCGCCTCACACGACACACCGTCAACCCGCCCGCTGGCGCGGGACCGAACGCCCCGTCGATGCCGGCACGGCACGGCCGCCCCCGTCCAGCAGTGGCCCACGCTGAACAAGGGCTTACGGTCCGTAGGTAACCAAGTGGACACCGTTCATACGCGCACGGCGCGCGTTCGTGGCCAAAGGATTGACCACACATTCACCTCCGTTGCAGGCTTATTGCGCACCGCGAGTCGTAGGTGCAGCCGAAAACTGTGAACCCGAGGCGGGGAAGGCACAGCAAGCGGATTCATGCGCTTGGTGCGACCGGTCGTGCCACTGCAGGCGATGCGGCACAGCTGTACTCAACCGGTAGACCGACAGTGTCGTCAGGTGCTTCTTCGCGCAGTCCCAGAGTGTCGCAGGACGCTCGAATCCGGCAGGCTTCGCACGCTGCGCATGGCGACAGGTCAGTTTGGAGCGAGAGGTGAAAATATGGTGCTTCCATCAAAGATGCCTCAGCTCGCCGACCTCGACTTGCTGTTGTCGGTCGAGAGCTATGGCAGCGTAGGAAAGGCCGCACAGGCGCACAACCTCTCACAGCCGGCCGCCAGTATTCGGATCAGAGCGATGGAACGTCGCCTCGGCCTTCGGCTGCTGGACCGTTCTCCTGCCGGGTCGAAACTCACCGAGGAAGGAGAAATACTGGCCAAGTACGCCCGTAACCTGATGCATGCAGCACGAGAACTGTTGGAATTCGGGCCCGGGTCCCAGTCCTCCAACGTGAAACGTCTACGGGTCGCGGCCAGCCCGGCTGTCTCGGAGCACTTGATCCCTGAATGGTTGAACCGTTCCGGGTTCTCGTTCGGCGAGGCACGTGTCGAGGTGCAGACCGGCAGCGTCGACACGCTCCACCAGCTCATCCTTGCGAGCCATGTCGACCTCGCGTTCATTGACGGCTGGTGTCAGGCCGGAAGCCAAGTGCAGAAAAACTATCGTGAAGACCTGGTCACCCGTTACATATGCGACGACAAACTGGCCGTCGTCGTCGGCTCGAGACACCCGTGGGCAACACGGCACAGCCCCCTGTCCGTTCAGGAGTTGGCAGACGCGCAACTTGTCCTGCGCGAGCGCGGCTCAGGGCTCAGGGAGTTCACGGATGAGCTGCTGGGAGCTGCACGCGCCCCCCGGAATTACGTCGAGTTCCCCTCCAACGCGGCGATCAAGCAAGCAGTCGCTACGAGTCGGCGGGTGACAGTGCTGAATATTTCCACCGTAAGGTCCGAACTCGCGGAAGGCCGACTGCATCAGGTGGCCGTTGACCAGGAGATGCCGGCAAAACCCATCTACGCAGCCTGGAGTGAACGTCGAGGTCTCCCGGAGTACGCGCGAGAACTTGTGGATACTGCCGCATCGAAGGGCAGCCCGCTGCGAGTTGTGAAAACCGGTCAGGCAGTCCGTGGTACTCAACTCGCAGAGGCGAACATCACCACAGCGATCTAGCATCACGGTCTCTACCCGTCGAGTCGGTGACCGGACCAGTGAACCGATCATGAACCGGCGAACACGCCACACCGTTCGGTGACGAGCGCAGGAGGATCAACGACAGATGTCATCTCTGAACGAAAACGCACGCACACTTGTCTCCAACAGGCGCGGAATCCTTGCTGCCGACGAGAGCATCGGGACGATGTCCGCCAGGCTGGAGAAGGTGGGCGTCGAAGCGACGGAGGAAAATCGTCGAGTATACCGCGAGTTGATTGTTACGACCCCTCGGCTCTCGGAATCGATCAGCGGGATTATTCTCGCGGACGAGACGTTCCATCAGCAGGTATCCAATGGGCGCACGTTTCCGCAGTTCCTCGCGGACCTCGGAATACTGACCGGAATCAAGGTCGACACCGGAGCAAAGCCGCTGGCGGGAGCCCCGAACGAGACGATCACCGAGGGTCTCGACGGGCTGCGCGAACGAGTGACGGACTATGTGCGCCTCGGCGCGACGTTCGCCAAGTGGCGCGCAGTGATCAAGATCGGCGACAGCCTGCCGTCGGACCGTGCGGTGCGAGCGAACGTGCACGCGCTGGCTCGGTATGCCGGCCTCTGCCAGGAAGGCGGCCTGGTGCCCATCGTGGAGCCCGAGGTGCTGATGGACGGTGCCCACTCGCTGGCGCAGTGCCAGAAGGTGACGACTGCCGTGCTGGAGTCGCTGTTCGACGAGCTCAACCTGATGCGGGTGCAACTCGACGGCATCGTCCTCAAGCCCAACATGGTGGTTGCTGGGACCGACAGCCCGGAGCGGCCCTCGGTGACAGATGTCGCCCGGGCCACGGTGGACGCCCTGCGGGCGACCGTGCCGGCGTCCGTACCGGGCATCGCTTTCCTTTCCGGCGGACAGAGCCCGGAAGCAGCGACGAAGCATCTCGGGGCGATGCAGGATCTCAGTCCGCTTCCCTGGGAGCTCACCTACTCGTTCGGAAGGGCGCTGGTCGGGCCGGCTCTGGAGACGTGGCGGGGCGACAACGACAACTGGGCTGCCGCCCAGAAGGCGCTGTCCGAGCGCGCCGTCGCGAACGCCGCCGCTCGCTGAGGGGCCGGCCGGCACGATGCTGCCGGCTCCGTGCATCGGGCCGGCATCCCCTCGACCCCCGTTGCTGCACTGCGCCGGCGGCCTGCGTCTCGATGGAGGAGGTGACCGGACCGGCTGCGTGAGTTGCCGGTCCGGCCTCCTGCGGCTTGTGTTCCTCGTCGTCGTGGCCGAGTGCGGTGCAGCCCCTCCGCACGGTCTCGCGCCGTTGTTCATCCGATTGATCTGATGCCGATGAGGAACCAGGAGTGTGGCGTGGTGCCATCCGCCGGGACCGAGGGCCTCGATCACACGCTTGCCCTCGAACTCGTACGTGCCACCGAGGCTGCCGCGCTCGCGGCCGACAGGTGGGTCGGACGCGGGGCCACGAACAGCGGCAGGAGCGCTGCCATCGATGCGATGCACAGACTCCTCATGTCGGTGCCGATGCGCGGCGCGGTGGTGATCGGTGTGGGCGAGAAGAGAGGTACCTCTGTTCTGCCCAAGGGGGAGTGCGTCGGCGACGGGAATGGTCCGGCCTGCGACATCGTGATCAGCGCGGGCGACGTCAGCCCCCCGATGGTCGCGGTAGCCGAGCGCGGTGCCATGTACGACCCGTCGTCGGTTCTCAGCATGGAGAAACTGGCCGTCGGTCCCGACTACGTCCACGTCGTCGACATCGACCGCCCGGTCGCGCAGAACCTGCGCGCGGTTGCCGCAGTCAAGGGCGTGCGACTGTCGGATGTCATCGTTGCGGTTTCCAACCGGCCCCGGAATAGGCAGCTCGTGCGCGAAATCCGTGAGGCTGGTGCGCGGGTCCACTTGACGGAGGGAGGCGACGTCGCGGGCGCGATCGCCGCGGCGTGTCCCGAGAACTCGGTGGACATGCTGATGGGCACAGGGGGAGCAGCGGACGGAGTCATCGCCGCGGCTGCCCTGTCCTGTCTGGGTGGAGCCTTGCAGGCCCGACTACGGCCCGAAGACTCCGAGCAGCACGAGAAGAAGCACCAAACCGGCCTCGACGCCGGCAGTGTCCTCCACACCGGCGACCTGGTGCGCGGAGGGAAAGTCTTGTTCTGCGCCACGGGAGTGACCGGCAGTGAGCTGCTCAGCGGCGTGCAGCACCGATCGGGCCGCACCTGCACACAGTCCATCGTGCTGTGCTCGAGTCCGCACACGGTGCGGATCGTCACCTCCGAACACCGGCGTGCCAGTCGCAGCGAGCACCTCGGGATGGACCCGGATGAGTAGAAGATTGCCGGCACCCCGCACATCCTGCCCGAAATCCGTGTGGCGACCACCGGGACGATCGCGAGGCTGACAGGAACCGCAAACGCACCCAAGAGGAGCACCGATTCGAATGACGGGCGAGACCACCACGACGTCAGTCCGGACCGAACCCGTTGTCGCGCGCTACCGCGGACTGATCTGTGACCTCGATGGTGTGGTTTACCGTGGCGCTACAGCTGTTCCTCGTGCGGTGGAGACCCTGAACCACATGACGGCGTTCGGCGTGCCGGTGGTGTTCGCGACCAACAACGCATCTCGCTCTCCCGGAAACGTGGGTGACCACCTCCGCGAGCTGGGCGTAGCGGAGCGAAACTGGTCGGTGGTCACCAGTTCTCAGGCGGCCGCGGCACACCTGGCGGAGCGTCTGGCTCGAGGAGCGCCGGTGTGTGCGGTGGGAGGGCCCGGTGTCGCTGAGGCACTGACCGAAGCCGGGCTGACCCCGGTCCGCTTCAAGGAGCTGGGTGACACACCGGTCGAGGCAGTAGTTCAGGGACTGGGGACCGACGTCACCTGGAGCGAGCTCGCGGCGGTGGGCCACCTCGTCGAAGCCGGAGCCATCTGGGTGGCAACCAACGTCGACCTCACACTGCCTACGCCGTACGGACAAGCCCCCGGCAACGGGGCTTTGGTGGCGTTGGTGCAGACGGCAACCAGCGCCTCACCACACGTGGTCGGCAAGCCGCACGCGGCTCTGTTCGACCTGGCACGTTCCCGGCTCGGCACCGAGCAGCCGGAGACGATTGTGTGCGGGGACAGGCTGGACACCGACATCAAGGGCGCCAACTCGGCCGGCCTCGACTCACTGTTCGTCCTGAGCGGGGCGTGCCGCCTCCGCGACGTGGCCTTCGCTGAGCGGTCATCGCGTCCCACATATGTCGCCGCCGACCTGAGCGGACTGCTCGCGCCCGCACTGCCGCTGCACACCACCTCACCCGACCACCTCGTCGAACTGGGGCCGGACGCCGTACCCCGTGTGCCGAGTGCCGGTGACGACGGCACACGGTTGCAGTCCGTCGTCACTACGGCCTGGGCCGCTCGCGACAACGGTCGTGCGGTCGCTGACCATGCCGAGCTGTGGGGAAGCATTGAACGACAGCTCGGACTCGTCCGGAACAAGCCGCGCTCAAGAGGCGCCGATCACTAGCCGGACATCTGATGGTGGCTGGGGTTGCCCGTGACCTGAATCAGGAACCTGGCATCCCACTGTCCCCGACCTGCTTCCCCTGTCGATCCGCCCAACGCCCACCTGCCGATCCGTGAAACTAGGAGCATGGCCGACGTGCGCATCTACCTTGGCTCTGATCATGCCGGACTCGAACTCAAGAACCACTTGGTCCGTAGGCTTCTCCGCCTCGGCTACGAGGTGACCGACGTCGGTCCCGCCGTCTACGACGCGGACGACGACTACCCTCCGTTCTGCGTCGAGGCGGCGCGGCGCGTTGTCGCCGACAAGGGCAGCCTCGGTCTCGTCATAGGGGGCTCCGGCAACGGGGAACAGATCGCCGCGAACAAGGTGCCCGGTGCCCGCGCCGCGCTGATCTGGAACGTGGAAACCGCCAGACTGGCCCGTCAGCACAACAACGCCCTACTGGCCGGCATCGGCGCCCGAATGCACACGGTCGAAGAGGCCGAGTGCCTTGTGGACGCCTTCCTCACCACCGAGTTCGAGGGCGGCCGCCACCAGCGCAGGATCGACCTGCTGTCGGACTACGAGCTATCCGGTGAACCGCCCGCCCTGCCAGGAGCATGACGGCCAGGTTCCGGTGCCGTCGAAAAGCCCGGATGAACGAGGCTTCGCGACCAGGGGTGAGCTGGCCCGGGGCATCGACAGCCGCTGCCTGGCCGCCGGCCTGCCCGCCAGGTGGGTCACCGCGGACGAGGCCTACGGGCAGGACTGGCACTTCCGCCGCCTGCTCGAGCAACTCGACATCGGCTACGTGGTGGCGGTGCCCGAGTCCCAGCAGATCAAGCCCCTGGCCGGCATCTGGCGCATCGACCAGCTCACCGAGGAAGTGGGCGATCCGTGTGGTGGGGCAGCAGACGCGGCAACTCTTCGCCGAACAGTTCGGCGTCCGCCGCCAGCTGCGCCTCGGCCGGGGAGGTCTCGCCCGCGATGGCAATCGTCTCGCCGGGCTTGCGGCGGCGCCGCTGCAGCGTGCGGCGCAGAACGAGAGCACCGGTGACGGCGGCGGCCAGCAGCGCTCCGGCCCCGAGCACGATCCGCAGGTCCAGCGGCCCGCCGGCCCGGGCCGGCGCCGGCGTAGGTGCGGCGGGGTCGGTGGAGGTGGGTGGAGTCTCTAGAGTCTGCGCCGGCTAAGACGGCGTGCGGCGAGGTGCTCACTGACGGGGGCGCCTCGGCCGCGCCGACGCCTGGGCAGGTAGGCGGCCGGGCGGTGATGCTGATCCCGCACCGCGCGCCGGACGCGGAGGAGACCATGCTTCCGCCGGGCTACCAGCGCATTCCCGCCGCTGTGCGGCAGGCCGCCCAACCGATCATGGCCCGGCGGGTCGGCGAGATGCCGGGAGTCGACGGTCGGGCTACGCGGACCAGATGCCGGGCGATGACCCTCGGCTTCGTCACCCTGGGGCAGCCCACCGATGATTCTTCCGACTCCTCCGGTGGCACCGCCGGGACTCGCGCCCCCGGGACGCCGGATTCAGCGCTCGGCGAGTGCCTTCGACCAGACCGGGCTGTCGAAGTAGTGGTTGTCGTACTGCTGTGAGCTGTCGCGTATGTCCTGCGCAGTGGCTTCCCCTTGGTGGACTCGTTCCAGCAGCCGGTAGTAGTCGAAGCGGTGCAGACCAGGGGTGAAGACCACCAGCAGCTCGGCCTCGCTGCCGGGAACCGGTGCGAAGGCGTGCGGCACGGTCGGCGGGACGGTCAGGAAGTCGCCCTTGCCCAGGATGAGGATCTCGTCGTTCACCAGGATGCGCATCGTGCCGTCGAGCACGAAGAACATCTCGGTGGCCTTGGTATGGAAGTGCGCGGGAGCACCTGGCGAGCCCTTCTGGAACGTTGCCTTGTTGGCCGTGAGGGCACCGCCGGTCGCGCCGGCATCGGCGAGCAGCGTGATCAGGCTCGTCGGGCCGTCCTGGAGAGTCGCGGCGTTCTCGGCGCGGACCAGAACGGGGGCGGCGGCGATCGGCTGAGTCGTGGCGGTGTTCATGCTTCTCCCGGTTGTCCGACCCGGTTCGTCACCAGGCCCTTGTCGCTGACACCGATCAATCTACGGCGCACAAAGACCCTCGACACGGTGCAATCAGTAGCAGGTTTCCTGGGCCAATTGCTCGCGCGAGGAAGCGCCGGGGACGGACTCGGCCGCCAGGTCTCGCTTAGGGCCGGGAAGACATCCGACGTGCAGCCTCGTCCTTGATCCGCCAGTCCAAGCGCTCCGCCCGCCAACTGCAACGCTCATCCGCCAACTGGCGCGCTAAGTCCCAGCCACGCTCCTGTGGTGATGGGACCGTGGGCCCCTACAGCTCGAAGTCGACGTACTCGATGTCGGTGAAACGGACTTCTGCAAGGCTGCCCGCGCGATGGCCGTTGTCCTGGAAGTATACCTCTCTAAGGGCTTCTGCTGCGATTTCCTGCAAGAGCTGGTCTTCCGCGCTCTGTTGCTGGGCGTCGAGGAGGCGAGCAGCGTGCTGCGGTGGCAGGGCGACGGTCAGGTGGCGCAGGCGGGCGTCGTCGGTGGTGCCGATGGGAGCGGTGTAGCCGATCCGGGCGCGGGTGTCGATGACGATGCCATCCGTGGTCGCTGCCCTGCGCCTTGCCCGGGCGCGGACATGCGGCTGCCAGCGCTTCCTCACCTCTGCCTTCAGACGGCCGGCGAGGTCCGGGCGGGGCGTTCTGATCTGGTTCCTGACGTAGCGCTCGACGGTGCGCTGGGACACGCGCAGCAGCTCGGCGGCGGCCCTCGTCCCCTTCAACTGCCGTACCAGATACCGCATCTGTGCACCGGCCGACTTCGGGATCGGGCGGGTGAAGGACCGCTCCACCGCCCTTTCCAGGCCGTCCCCGAACAGGGTCATGAGCTGCTACTCCCCGTCGTCCTGGTTGGTGACCTCGCCGGTCTTGATGTACCGGGCGAGGTTGAGCTCGGGAGCGTCGAACTGCTCGCGCACACCCTCGCCCCACAGCACGGTCTGAGTGCCCTCGTGCTTGACCATCCCCGGTGAGACGCCGAGCCGCCAGCCACCCGGCAGGGGCTTGCCCTCCCGGTACGGCACGAAGTCGAGCGGCGAAGGCCCGTCGGCCGCGTACACGGCGCAGTCGGAGAGGACGGCGACCGGGTACTGGCCGGTGAACGCCGCGTGCTTGACCAGTTTGCGGTGCACGTTGATCCGAGTACGGGAGATGACGGCGGCGCGGATGTCCGGTCGCCAGGTCGGCCGGGACAACGCCCGCCAGGGCAGCCCTGGCTTCCAGCCTTCGCCGTGCGGGCGCTCGCGCAGTTTCCCGATCCCGCCCTTGACCGTGGCCTTGATGGCCGACACGACGATCGCCAGCTCGGGGTCGCGGTCCCTGTGGCCGTCCATCGCCGTCAGGAACTCCTCGGGGCTCGCCGTGGCGGGCACCCCGAGGTCGGCCATCGTCGCCACGTACGCATCGCGCAGCCTGTTGTACCAGGCGTCCAAGTAGCGGCCGTTGTCGTAGCGGACATATGCCTCGAGCGGGCGTACGTCGTAACCGAGCTCCGCGGCGTAGGCCACGGTGGGCGTGGCGTACCAGGCCGGGCCCTCGGGCCGCTCGCCGGTCGGCGTGAACGGGCTGGGCAGCAGTTCGCCGGCCAGGCCCACCCATTCCCTGCCGATCCTCACGCGTGAGAGGTCGACATGGGACAGGTCGACCAGCCAAGAGCCGGGCAGCTTGGGGTCGAACACCGGCCGCTTGACGTGTGTCGGCGCTCCGAGGCCGACCACCAGGCCGTTCGCGCCGGCCGCGAAGGCCATGTTGACGTCGATGCCGACCAGGTAGCGCCGGGTGCACTCCTCGTCCGTGAGGGGGCGTGCCCAGTCGAAGGCCTCTTCCACCAGGACCTCCGCCGGGGTGCGGCGGTGGAAGCGCGGCAGGTCCGCGAGCAGCGGATGGCCGTCCGGCGCCTCGCACGGTGCGCAGTCCACCGGATCCTTCCCCAGCGAACCCGGGTTGTGCTCGCTGTGCCGCTTTCCCGTCTTGTCCGGTTCGGAGGCGCGGGTGGGCGGGTGCAGGGCGGTCATCAGCTCCAAGCCGGTCACGGCGGTCGACCCGCGCGGGGTCATGACCCGGGCCGCGTAGGTGCCCAGCAGCCGGGCGAGTTCCCCGGGCGGGAGCTGGGCGGCGTTCGCCCAGTGGCGGGGGTCCAGCGCGTTCCACGACGGGATGCACAGCTGCACGCAGTTGCGCTCCGCGCCCTGTGCCGGACGGTAGATCCGTGCCCACGGTCCGAATCCGCGCTGGGTGAGCTTCCAGTCGGCACGGGCGAGCTGCTTGATGATCTTGTGGCCGTCCGGCAGCCGCCCGGCCAGGCGCTCGTCGTCGGTGAGGTGCACCGGCAGGCCGTAGCGCTCACACGCGGCCTCGGTGAGTACGAGCAGGGGGTCGGCGTCCTTGCCCGGTCCGGACAGCTTCGGCTGCCCGAGCTTCGCCTCCTCGAGCGTCCAGTCGACCAGGGCCGGAATCGACTTGGCCGGCACCTCCAGGACCAGGCCGCCGACGCAGTACGCGAGGACCTGGCCGTCCTCCACGCCGATGACCGCGAGCGGGCCGTTCTCGAAGCGGGTGTCGGCCTCTGCCGGGCGGTTCGCCGCGGTGGCCTTTGCGGGGCCCGGGCCCCGGTGCCGTGGTGGCGTTGTCGCCGGAGGGGCGGTGGGCGTCGCTTCCCTCGCAGGAGGGGCGGGAGCGTCGGTGAGCGCCCGTGCTTCAGCTGTCTCCTGTGCGGGCACGGCGGGGCGGGAGGCGGCGGGACCTGGGTCGGTCAAGCGGGGGTCGGGCGGGAGGGGGTCGGCGGGGTACAGCTCGGCGAGTTTGTCCAGGAGCCGTGCGTACGCGTCGCGTTCCGGCGGTCGCGGTTCGGTCCTGCCGGATTCCCAGCCGCTCACCGTGGCGCGGCGCACCTTCAGCGCCGTGGCCACCTCGTCCACCGTCAGGCCGTGAGCCTTCCGCAGCCGCTTGCGCTCCTCCGGCGGCGGGAGCGGAGCGCGGGACGCGACCAGCGCGTCGACCGCGTCGAACAACTCCGACATGAACACCTCCTGACCCGGACGTCACCTCAAGCTCGCGGCAACAGCGTACATTCCGCGTACGTTCAGCGTACGCGGCGCGTCCGGTTCGTGATCGGCGTCCGAGTGGCGGGCAGGGCGGTGGGAAGGGCGGCGGCCGGTGAGGGGGCTGCGGCAGGCGGCCGGGCCGTGAAGTGAGGGCGGGGCGGGCGGCCAGCGTGAACCGTCAGGGAGGTCATCGAGGACGTCCTGAGCGCGGTACCTCATGTACGTGACGTCAATGAGGTACGGCGCTCAGGACGCTTCAGGTCGCTCGGCGCAGCGGGACGACGACGTTCTGGCCCAGTTGCTTGGGGGCGAGCCGGTGTACCGGATGTGCCCGATCGGCCCTACCAGCGGAAGTACTACCCGGGTATCGGCCTGGTCGCCGACGAGGAGACAGCATGCCCGCCTTTGTCGCGGAGCGAGCGCGGCTATGTCCTTGGCCAGACGAGCTCGGCCTCGTGCAAGATCTCGTCACCGAACCCGAGGGTTAGTACGCCACCGGCGCGCCCGCGGAGGCGGTCGACCCGCGGACGCTGGCGCCCGGCTGCAAGGGGCGCAAGACCGAACGCTCGGAGGGGGACCCGCTGTCGCCGAAGGCGGGGGAGGCGGGTGGCGTCGTGCCGCTGTAGGCGATGACTCGTCCCGGGCTGCTGTCCGGGAGGGGGCCAGGGGTGGCGCGGTGGGACCGCCGCCGGTTCGTCGACACCTCACTGGCGTGCTCGGCGGGCCCTCCCGAGCCGCTCCGCGCCGCTGCGGAACGCGTCGGGACGTGGGGGTGTTCAAGTGACCGGGTATGGCCTCATTGCGGGGGCTGTTGAGAGAGTGCCGCCATGCGTGAAGCAGTGGACGGCGTCAAGGTGTGGCTGCGTGAGTGGCTCGCGGCCCGTGGTGGGGTTGCCGGCAGTGTGCATGCCCGTCGCGGTGATGAATTGGTCCTGGTTGATGCGGTGAACATCCCGGTTTCGGTGCTGGAGTCCGTGCGCAGGGTTCCCAGAGGCAAGGGCATGGCGGGGTTGGCGTTCGAGCGTGGCGTGCCGGTGACGACCTGCGATCTGAAGACGGACACGACAGGTGATGTGCAGCCGGGGGCGAAGGCGGTCGACGTGAATGCCGCTGTGGCGGTTCCGGTGTGCGATGCGGAAGGTGACCTCCGGGGTGTGGTCGGGATCGCCTATCAGGGGGCGCGGGCGATAGGCGAGGGTGAGTTGGCTGTGCTGGTGCAGGAGGCTCGGACCGTGCCGTTTGAGTAGGGCACCGGGAGCGGCAGGGGCAGGAGCGGCCTGCGCCTGGTGTGCGGTGCGTGATTGCGCACCTTCCGCACACCAGGCGCTCCGGAGGCGTCGTGCCCGTGGGTGTGCCGCCTCCCGGGCGGCTCGACGGGCCGGTCAGGTGCGGACGCGGGCCGCCACCGTGCTCGGCACCGGGACGGCGAGCGGAGGACCGGCCGGTACCCCCTCCATGCGGTCGGCGAGGAAGGTGCGCGGACCGGGCACGCGGCGGCCGATGAGCTGAGTGGTGAAGACCTGCTGGTCCTTCTGATGGCCCGTCACCTGAGCGCTGAACATGCCGGGTTGCTGCGAGGGCAGTTCGACGGCCTCGACCCAGCAGGGGTCACCGAACTCGGCGTACCGCTGGTACCGGTTGACCGTGGTGGTGGGCAGTACACAGATACCCGGCGGGAGCAGGGCGCAGGCGGCCTGGCGAGCCGCTTCGAGCAGGACCATACCGGGCATGTGATCGCCGCCGTGTTCGAACATCACGGGATGGCTGGGGTCTGGGTTGAGCCGCCAGACCGACGGGCGATCGGTCGGGGCGAGCACGAGGTCGATGGGGAGCGTCCGGCCGAAGTCGGACGGTGTCTGGTTGGTGGGGTGGTAGTCGATCGCCGTCGGCAGGGCGCCGCTGCGCAGCCGGCGGTAGGCGGCGGGCGAGACACAGGTGAAGTGCCCGTCGCCGACGGCGACGACGTGTTCGTCCCGCCGGATGACGATGTCCACGCCGAGGATCGTCTCGTTCCGCTGCTTGGTGAAGACCGTCTCGATCGTCAGGTCGCTGGGTGAGTTCCCTATGCCTAAGTGTTCGGGATAGGTCGTGGCGGAGATGTCCCGCATCACGAATTGATGGCCGAGAGGTATCCCGAACTCCGAGTGGGCGAGGAAGATCCCGATCTGCCGGATCGTCTCGACGGCCTGCAGGTGATCATGGCTCCGGCCGTCGGAGGTGTGGAAAAACGTGTGGGCGCGTGGCCACTGCCCGGTGATCGTGAAGGTGTTCTCGCCGATCTTCTCGCAACTGGTGAGGAATACCTCTGCATGCGAAGCCCGATGCACATATTCTTTGGGAACGGTGGTGGTGAGCCGGGGAAGTTCCATCGTCTCCTTCTGTATGGATCCCTGGGTAGCACTGTTGCCCCGAGCACCTTTTTGCCGGGGTGCTGTCGCACTGCTCATGATCCTTCTCCCCCAAGAAGTGACTGGAAGCGTGGCCCGTAACATACATACTTACCGGTTTCATTTACAAGGCGTTGCTGACCTGGCCTCTTGCCGGGGCCGTCCTACCGGACCGGCCGCGCGGGATGTTTTTGCGCCGATCCCGGAGCCTCCTTGTGTGACGAGGGTCACTTCGCCGGGGCTCACACTTTTCGGGGCTGTGTCGTCGGAAGGGGTGGAGAGCGGTAACCGATGTCTG
>NZ_BMTT01000006.1 GCF_014649815.1 Streptomyces mutabilis
AAGCCTTACAGCGCCGATGGTACTGCAGGGGGGACCCTGTGGGAGAGTAGGACGCCGCCGAACTCCTCTTAGAGCTCTGGCTCTTGGGCACACAGCCCGAGAGCCAGAGCTTTTTTGCGTTGAGGTAAGGTCAGGGAGCATCATTGGCTCGTTCCAACCCAGGAGGCCCCCGCGTGGAGGTCCAGGAGACCCGCGTGCAGACCGACCGGGTCCTCACCATCCCGAACATCCTCAGCATGGCGCGTCTCGCCGGCGTGCCGCTGTTCCTGTGGCTGATCCTTCGGCCCGAGTTCGGGGGCCCGCAGAGCGACGGCTGGGCTCTGTTGGTGCTGGCCCTGAGCGGCGTCAGCGACTACCTGGACGGCAAGCTCGCCCGGCGCTGGAACCAGATCAGCAGTCTCGGCCGGCTCCTGGACCCCGCGGCCGACCGGCTCTACATTCTGTCGACCCTGGTGGGCCTTACCTGGCGGGAGATCCTTCCGCTTTGGTTGACCCTCGTACTGCTGGCCCGCGAAGCGGTCCTGCTCGCCATGGTGGGCATCCTGCGGCGGCACGGCTATCCGCCGCCGCAGGTGAACTTCCTGGGCAAGGCCGCCACCTTCAACCTCATGTACGCCTTCCCCCTGCTTCTGCTCAGTGACGGAAGCGGGTGGATCGCGTCACTCGCTGCTGTTTTCGGATGGGCGTTCGCCGGATGGGGTACAACCCTGTACTGGTGGGCAGGTGTTCTTTACGTGGTGCAGGTCCGCCGCCTGGTCCGTGCGGACGCCACGGCCGATTGAACTCGTTCGCCGATTGTGCGGCACTGACGCCGGATGGCCCGCGCTGGAAAAGTGCGGGACCCTGGACGGGTGAAGTCGGTCAATCCGTCGTCTCTTAGAGGAGGACGCTTCCGACATGAAGGCCGTCGTGATGGCCGGAGGCGAAGGCACGCGCCTTCGCCCAATGACCTCGAGCATGCCCAAGCCGCTCCTGCCGGTGGCCAACCGGCCGATCATGGAGCACGTCCTGCGGTTGCTCAAAAGGCATGGGCTCAACGAGACCGTCGTTACCGTGCAGTTCCTGGCCTCACTGGTCAAGAACTACTTCGGGGACGGCGAGGAGCTCGGAATGGAGCTCACCTATGCCAATGAGGAGAAGCCACTCGGTACCGCCGGAAGCGTCAAGAACGCCGAAGAGGCGTTGAAAGACGATGCTTTCCTCGTAATTTCCGGCGATGCCCTGACTGACTTCGACCTCACCGACCTGATCAATTTCCACAAGGAAAAGGGCGCGCTGGTCACCGTGTGTCTGACACGCGTGCCCAACCCGCTGGAATTCGGTATCACCATCGTCGATGACGAGGGCAAGGTCGAACGGTTCCTCGAGAAGCCGACCTGGGGCCAGGTCTTCTCGGACACCGTGAACACCGGCATCTACGTCATGGAGCCGGAGGTGTTCGACTACGTCGACCCCGACGTGCCCGTGGACTGGTCCGGTGACGTCTTCCCGCAGCTGATGAAGGAGGGCAAGCCCGTCTACGGCTATGTCGCCGAGGGCTACTGGGAGGACGTCGGCACGCACGAGAGCTATGTGAAGGCCCAGGCCGACGTTCTCGAGCGCAAGGTCGACGTCGATATCGACGGCTTCGAGATCTCGCCCGGAGTATGGGTGGCCGAAGGCGCGGAGGTGCACCCCGACGCCGTGCTCCGAGGGCCCCTCTACATCGGCGACTACGCCAAGGTGGAGGCCGGCGCGGAAATCCGGGAGCACACCGTCGTCGGCTCGAACGTCGTCGTCAAGAGCGGTGCCTTCCTGCACAAGGCCGTCGTGCACGACAACGTGTATGTCGGCCCGCACAGCAATCTGCGGGGCTGCGTCGTCGGCAAGAACACCGACATCATGCGCGCCGCGCGGATCGAGGACGGCGCGGTCATCGGAGACGAGTGCCTGGTCGGTGAAGAATCGATCATCCAGGGCAACGTGCGGGTGTACCCGTTCAAGACCATCGAGGCCGGTGCCTTCGTCAACACGTCGGTCATCTGGGAGTCGCGGGGACAGGCGCATCTCTTCGGGGCTCGCGGAGTCTCCGGCATCCTGAACGTGGAGATCACACCGGAGTTGGCCGTGCGGCTGGCAGGCGCCTACGCGACGACCCTCAAGAAGGGTTCCACCGTCACTACGGCCCGCGACCACTCACGCGGTGCACGAGCACTGAAGCGGGCGGTGATCTCCGCGCTCCAGGCCAGCGCCATCGACGTACGGGACCTGGAGAACGTACCGCTGCCCGTCGCGAGGCAGCAGACCGCGCGGGGCAGTGCGGGCGGCATCATGATCCGGACCACGCCCGGGGTACCGGACTCCGTGGACATCATGTTCTTCGACGGGCAGGGTGCCGACCTGTCGCAGGGCAGCCAGCGGAAGCTGGACCGGGTGTTCGCGCGGCAGGAGTACCGGCGGGCGTTCCCAGGCGAGATCGGTGACCTGCACTTCCCGTCCAGCGTCTTCGACTCGTACACCGGGTCGCTGCTGCGCAACGTCGACATCACCGGGATCGCCGATTCCGGGCTCAAGGTGGTCGTCGACGCCTCCAACGGCAGTGCGGGGCTCGTCCTGCCCAGTCTGCTCGGGAAACTGGGCGTCGACTCACTGACCATCAACCCCGGGCTCGACGAGTCCCGGCCCACGGAGTCCGCCGACATGCGGCGCTCGGGGCTGGTGCGTCTCGGAGAGATCGTGGCGTCCTCGCGGGCGGCGTTCGGCGTGCGGTTCGACCCGGTCGGTGAGCGGCTCTCGCTCGTCGACGAGAAGGGCCGCATCATCGAGGACGACCGGGCGCTGCTGGTGATGCTCGACCTGATCGCCGCCGAGCGGCGCAGCGGGCGCGTGGCGCTGCCGGTGACGACCACCAGGATCGCCGAGCAGGTGGCTGCCTACCACGGCACCCAGGTCGAGTGGACGACCACCTCTCCCGACGACCTGACGCGGGTCGGGGGCGAGGAGGGAGCGATCTTCGGCGGTGACGGCAAGGGCGGCTTCATCGTCCCGGAGTTCAGCAGCGTCTACGACGGTACGGCGGCCTTCGTGCGGCTGATCGGGCTGGTGGCGCGGACGCAGCTGACGCTGAGCCAGATCGACGCGCGGATCCCGCGGGCACACGTCCTCAAGCGCGACCTGGCGACCCCGTGGGCCGTCAAGGGACTGGTGATGCGCCGGGTCGTCGAGGCGGCCGGAGACCGCTTCGTGGACACCACCGACGGTGTGCGCGTGGTGGAGTCGGACGGACGCTGGGTGATGGTGCTGCCCGACCCGGCCGAGGCGGTCACCCACCTGTGGGCCGAGGGCCCCGACGACGCCTCCGCGCAGGCGTTGCTCGACGAGTGGTCCGCCGTGGTGGACAGCGCGGGCCGCTGAGACACGCCGCACGCGTGCGTGCCGGACAAGTGTCCCCAAGGGGGCCTGTCCGGCACGCCGGTGGGGCCGTTCGGAGGTAGTGGCCGGGGCGTGCGACGATGTGCGGCATGCCGCAGCAACCCCCCGTTCGGAGCACATCCACGCGGCCCGCGCGTCCGGACGCGTCCATGTCCTTGCTCACCAACGTCATGGACCACAGCCTCGACGCCGGATACGCCGAGGCCGCCGAGCGGAAGAAGGCCGAGGGCGGTGGCGGACTGCCCAAGACCCTCCGGGCCAAGCTCGGCCTCGCCGCAGGCCTCGTGCTGGCGGCGCTGGTCGTGACGGTCGGCGCGGCCCAGGCCAGGGTCGCCGCTCCCGCCGTCGCCAAGGAGCGCGAAGAGCTGATCGACCGCATCGAGGAGGAGACCTCCGCGGCCGACAAGCTTGAGGAGAGCATCGAGAAGTTGCGCGGCGACGTGAGCGCCCGGCAGCGCGAGGCGCTCGAGAAGAACGGTGACAGCGACCGGTCCGACCTGGTCGGCGTCCTGTCGGGCGCGGTCGAGGTGCACGGTCCCGGTGTGAAGCTCGTGGTGGACGACGCGAAGGACGCCGGCACGGGCGGTGACGGGCAGCCGCGCGGCACCTCCGGGTTCTCCGACACGGGCCGGGTGCGCGACCGGGACATGCAGCGCGTGGTGAACGGGCTCTGGGAGTCGGGGGCCGAGGCGATCTCCATCAACGGGCAGCGTCTGACGGCGCTGTCGGCGATCAGGGCCGCCGGTGACGCGATCCTGGTCGACAACAGACCGCTGGTACCGCCGTACACGGTGCTCGCGGTGGGGGACGGCGAAGGGCTCAGCAGCCGGTTCCAGGACAGTGCCGACGGGTTCTACCTGCATGCCCTGCAGGAGAACTACGGCATCCGGACCGCCATCTCCGTCGCGGACGACCTCAAGCTGCCGGCCGCACCTAGTGTGATCGTACGTACAGCACAGCCGATAACCGAGAAGGAAACATCGTGATCGCCGTACTGGGCCTCGTCGTGGGAGTCGTGGCCGGACTGTTGGTCCGGCCGGAGGTCCCGGCGGCCGTCGAGCCGTATCTGCCGATCGCCGTCGTGGCGGCGCTCGACGCCGTCTTCGGTGGTCTGCGGGCCATGCTCGACGGCATCTTCGACGACAAGGTCTTCGTGGTGTCGTTCCTGTCGAACGTGGTCGTCGCCGCGCTGATCGTGTTCCTGGGCGACAAGCTGGGCGTCGGAGCCCAGCTGTCCACCGGTGTCGTGGTCGTCCTCGGCATCCGCATCTTCTCCAACGCCGCGGCGATCCGTCGCCACGTGTTCCGGGCGTGAGGCCGATGAGTGACCAGGACGAGCAGAGCGCGAACAGCCTGCGCAAGGAGCTGCCCGACGAGGTGCCGCCGTCGCGGTCCCCGGTCGGCGAGGCCGCGTCCGGCGGTGCCCCGGAGGCCGGTCAACCGGAGCCGCAGCCCGGACTGACCGGCAGGCAGCGGCTCGTCAAGGGCCTGTGGCCACCGCGTCTGACCCGGGCCCAACTCATCGTTGCGCTCCTCCTGTCCGGCCTCGGATTCGGCCTCGCGGTCCAGGTGGCCTCGAACAGTGAGGGCGACAGCGCACTGCGTGGCGCGCGCCAGGAGGATCTGGTCCGCATTCTCGATGAACTGGACGACCGTACTCAGCGTCTAGAAGACGAGAAGCAGGGTCTCGAGAAGCAGCGCGACGAGCTGGAGAACAGTTCCGACCAGGCGGAGGAGGCCCGGAAGCAGACGCTCGAGAAGGAGCGGCAACTCGGCGTCCTCGCGGGCACCGTGGCCGCGCAGGGACCCGGGATCACAGTGACGGTCGAGGACGCGAACGGTGCGGTCGAGGCGAACATGCTGCTCGACGCGATCCAGGAGCTGCGCGCGGCGGGGGCGGAAGCGATCCAGGTGAACGGTGTCCGGGTCGTCGCAGACACGTACCTGACGGATTCCGACAAGTCTGTGAGTGTCGACGGGAACAAGATCAACGCGCCCTATCGTTTCAAGGTCATCGGCAAGCCGCAGGACCTCGAACCGGCTCTCAACATTCCTGGAGGCGTGGTGCAGACTCTGGAGAAGGAACAGGCCACCGTTACTGTTGAGCGGTCGAGCAAGATCGTCGTGGACGCCTTGCGAGCGGCGAAGCGGCCTGACTACGCTCGGTCGTCCTCCCAGTGAACCGGCGGTGCATGGGGGGCGTCCGGCGAGGGCATGAGGTTGCGGGGGGTCGGCGCACCGATTGGGTGGTGCGTGGTGGAAACTGTCTGGTGGAGACGGACGTTGTGAAGGTGTCCGGGTCGGCCAGTACGTTCAGTCAGGGTTCGTCCTGCCCCACGGGCGGGTCTGTTTCGGTCAAGGGGAATCGCCCGTGAAGTTGTTTGCGAAGTTGTTCGGCAAGAGCGCGCGAGAGGGTCGCGAGAACGCGACCGCTCGCCATCGGGCACAGCCTGACGCGGAGGGCGGGCGCCCGATGTTCCGGGACCAGGTGGCTGGTCCGGGCGGTGACATTTCCGGTGGTCAGGGCGCGTCGTCCGTTGACCCTGCGCAGTCCGGCGGCATAGGTTTCGGCCAACCGTCAGCCTCAGGTACGGGTGGGTTCGCCGCCGCTCCGTACGCGTCGAACGCCCCGGAGGGGCAGCCGCGGCAGGAGGAACCGTCCATGTCGGCCCTGGTGTGTACGAGGTGCGGTAACCGCAACGCGGAGAACAGCCGCTTCTGCTCCAACTGCGGAGCGCCGCTGCGGCCGGGGGCCGTTCCGGAGCGGGCGTCCGAGACGACCTCCACGATCTCCATCTCGGGCCTGGAGGCCTACGACGCCGAGGTGACCGGCCAGACCGCGATGCCGGCGCTCTCGCCCGAGGCCCAGGCCGCGGTGGACGCGCTGCCGCTCGGGTCCGCGCTCCTGGTCGTGCGCCGTGGCCCGAACTCGGGCAGCCGCTTCCTGCTGGACAGCGAGCTGACCACTGCCGGACGTCACCCGCAGAGCGACATCTTCCTGGACGACGTGACGGTCTCGCGCCGGCACGTGGAGTTCCGGCGCAGCCACGACGGCTCGTTCACGGTCGCCGACGTCGGCAGCCTGAACGGCACGTACGTCAACCGCGAGCGCATCGACCAGGTCGCCCTGTCGAACGGTGACGAGGTGCAGATCGGCAAGTACCGGCTGGTCTTCTACGCGAGCCAGCGGGGTTACTGACCGCCCCCGGGCAGCCGCCCGGGGAACCTCCAGGGAAGGTCCATGCTTCAAACACCGAGCGGCGGTGCCGGACACGGCACCGCCGCCGCGGACAGTGGGCTGATGAGCATCGGCGCGGTACTGAACACACTGCGCGACGAGTTCCCCGACATCACCATCTCCAAGATCCGTTTCCTGGAGTCGGAAGGGCTCGTCGAACCGCGGCGGACCCCGGCCGGGTACCGCAAGTTCAGCGCGCACGACGTCGAGCGGCTCGGCCAGGTGCTGCGCATGCAGCGGGACCACTACCTGCCTCTGAAGGTGATCCGCGAGCATCTGGACGCCATGGAGCGCGGCGAGGCCGTGCCGCTGCCGACGCTGGGCCGGCAGCGGGACGGAGAGCCCGCGCCGGAGCCGGCCGAGGGGCCCGCGGCGGCCCGGATCGGGCGGGAGGAGCTGCTTGCCGCGGCCGGCATCGACGAGCAGGAACTGAAGGAGTGGGAGTCGTACGGACTGGTCACTCCGCTCTCCGACGGCGCGTACGACGCCGAGGCGGTGACGGTGGCGTCGCTGGTGGTCCAGCTGGGCCGGTTCGGCATCGAGCCGAGGCACCTGCGGGTGATGAAGGCCGCCGCCGACCGGGAGGCCGGTCTCGTGGACCAGGTGGTGGCGCCGCTGAAGCGCCACCGCAACCCACAGACCAGGGCCCACGCCGAGGCCCGCACCAAGGAGCTGGCCGGGCTGGCGGTGAAGCTGCACGCCGCGCTGGTGCAGACCGCCCTGGGCGTACGGCTGCCCTGACCTAGGCCGGGGGCTGCCCGGCCGAGCCCTGGCGGCAGCCCGTCCGAGGGGTGTCCGAGAACCCGGTCCTGCACCCGGATCGCCCACCCGACCCCGGCCCGACTACCCAAATGTCCCGGGCACCGCCTAGGGTTGCTGTGTGAACGAGCTCGATGTCGTAGGTGTCCGGGTCGAGATGCCCTCCAACCAACCGATCGTGCTGCTGCGCGAGGTGGGAGGCGACCGCTTCCTCCCCATCTGGATCGGGCCGGGGGAGGCGACGGCGATCGCCTTCGCCCAGCAGGGCATGGCCCCGGCACGCCCGCTGACCCACGACCTGTTCAAGGACGTGCTGGAAGCCGTCGGCCAGGAGCTCACGGAAGTGCGCATCACAGACCTGCGGGACGGGGTCTTCTACGCCGAGCTGGTCTTCGCGAGCGGAGTCGAGGTCAGCGCCAGGCCGTCCGACGCCATAGCGCTGGCACTGCGCACCGGAACGCCGATCTACGGCAGCGACACGGTCCTCGACGACGCCGGCATCGCCATTCCGGACGAGCAGGAGGACGAGGTGGAGAAGTTCCGCGAGTTCCTCGACCAGATCTCGCCGGAGGACTTCGGAAGCAGCAATCAGTGAACCGCGGACGAGGCGCTCCCCGAGGCGCGGCGAAAACGGCCCTCTTCGGGCACATTCGGCTAGCCTTTCCCCGCGATGGGGCACGGGAAACCACTCGTAAGGTGATTATCACTCGGCGTGCCGAGTGTGGCGATCGTTGACGCACCCTTGGTGACTGCCTACCGTCGAGGAGGCAGGTCAAGGACGGAGGTCGGCGTGAGAATCAGCGGCGACGGTACGGCTGGGGGTGGCTCCGGGCGCAGCCTCGGGGCAAGCGGTCCGTACCCTCCCCCGGGCTCTCGGCTCCGTGCGGGCGGGGGCTACCCGCAACACGGTGGCGCGGCCGACCCGGCTCAGCAGCGACCGGCTGCCGTGCCGAGCAGCGGAGGGGCGACGTCCATGGCGTCCGACCAGATCGGCTACCGCGGGCCGACGGCCTGCGCGGCCGCCGGTATCACCTACCGGCAGCTCGACTACTGGGCCCGCACCGGCCTCGTCGAGCCCAGCGTGCGACCCGCGCACGGCTCCGGGACGCAGCGCCTGTACAGCTTCCGCGACGTGGTCGTGCTGAAGATCGTCAAGCGCTTCCTCGACACCGGCGTGTCCCTGCAGAACATCCGCACCGCCGTCCAGCACCTCGGAGAGCGCGGCTTCCGGGATCTGGAGCGGATGACGCTGATGAGCGACGGCGCCACCGTCTACGAGTGCACCTCGCCCGACGAGGTGCACGCCCTGCTCCAGGGCGGTCAGGGCGTCTTCGGAATCGCCGTCGGCGTGGTGTGGCGGGACGTGGAGAGCGCGCTGTCCCAGTTGCACGGCGAGCGGATCGACACCGGCGAGACCCTGGTCGGGCACAATCCCGCCGACGAGCTGGCGCGGCGGCGCAACCGGGCGGTCTGAGAACCGCGGCACGCGGGCGACGCATTGTCAGTGGCGTAGGGCAACATCGGACATGTGAGAACCGCGCCCACGATCCTGCACCTCGACATGGACGCTTTCTTCGCCTCGGTGGAGCAGGCGTCCAAGCCGAGTCTGCGTGGGAAGGCCGTGGTCGTGGGCGGCCTGGGTCCGCGCGGGGTGGTGGCCACCGCGTCATACGAGGCCCGGGTCTTCGGCGTCCACTCGGCCATGCCCATGGGACAGGCCCGGCGCCTGGCCCCCAACGCCGCCTACCTCGTCCCGCGCTTCGAGCTGTACCGGACGATCAGCGAGCAGGTGATGCGGCTGCTGAGGGCGCTGTCGCCGTTGGTGGAGCCGCTGAGCCTGGACGAGGCGTTCGTGGACCTGGAGGCCGGTGGCACGGCCTGGGACGCGGATTCGGCCCGGCTGGCGGGGGCGAAGCTGCGCGCGGACATTCGCAGCGTCACCGGTCTCACCGGGTCAGTGGGGCTGGCCGCATCGAAGATGCTCGCCAAGATCGCCTCCGAGGAGGCCAAGCCCGACGGGCTGGTGCTGATCCCGCCGGGCACGGAGCGGGCCATGCTGGAGCCGATGTCCGTGCGGACGCTGCCCGGCGTGGGCCCGGCGACCGGCGACCATCTGCGGCGGGCCGGGATCACCACCGTCGGCGAACTCGCCGAGGCCGGCGAGGACGAGCTCGTACGGCTGCTGGGCAAGGCGCACGGGCACGCCCTGTACGCCATGGCCCTGGCCCGGGACGAGCGGCCCGTGGTGGCCGAGCGGGAGACCAAGTCGGTGTCGGTCGAGGACACCTACGACGTCGACATCCACGACCGGACGCGGGTCGCTATGGAGGTGCAGCGGCTGGCGGACCGGTGTGTGCGCCGGCTGCGCGGCTCGGGGCTGTCGGGGCGGACCATCGTGCTCAAGGTGCGCAGGTACGACTTCTCCACCCTGACGCGCTCCGAGACCCTGCGCGGGCCGACGGACGACCCGGCGGTGGTGCGGGAGGCGGCGGCGCGGCTGCTGGACCCGGTGGACACCACGGGCGGTGTGCGGCTGCTCGGGGTCGGCGTGAGCGGGCTCGCCGACTACACACAGGAGGACCTCTTCGCCCAGGCGGCGGGGGACCGGGCGGACGAGGACGTGGAGGAGCCCGAGGCCGAGCCCGCCGAGGAGCACCGTCCCGCGCCCGGTGAGCGCCGGTGGCCGGCGGGGCATGACGTGCGGCACACGGAGTACGGGCACGGCTGGGTACAGGGCAGCGGACTGGGGCGGGTCACCGTGCGCTTCGAGACGCCGTACTCGGAGACCGGCCGGGTGCGGACCTTCCCGGTGGACGATCCGGATCTGGCACCGGCGGATCCGCTGCCGCTGGTCCCGCCGGTCGAGCCGGTCGCGCGAAGACCCGGGACGGCGGGGTCGGGGCACATGGACGCCGATGCCGGCCCGGTGTCCGACGCGGCCGCTCGACCGGGTCTGGACGCTGAGCGGATCCTGAGCCGAGACGCGGGGACTGGCCCGACGACTCCCGACGCGGGTACGGCCACGCGTCGGGACGCGGAGACCGGCCCGGATCTCGGCGAAACCGCGCTGAGCCGTGACGCCGATGTCGTCCGCCGGGGGCCCGACGCCAAGACCGGCCCGGCGGGCCCGACGCATCTGGCCCCCGGTTGACCGCGGGTGCCGCAGGACGGTGGGACAGGCGGGACCGTCAGGCATCCTCCTTGCCCTGGCCGGCCAGCTTGCCGAAGTCATGGTCGGGCGGCGGGGGAGGGGCGGCCACGTCGAGGCCGTAGTGGTGGTAGAGCTGGAGTTCCTGCTCCGGGGAGAGGTGGCGGCCGACGCCGAAGTCGGGGGCTTCCTTGATCAGAGCGCGGTCGAAGGGCACGCGCAGCGTGCCGTCCACCAGCTCGCTCGGCTCCAGAGGAACGAAGGCGTCCCTGCTGAACAGTCCGGTGCGGATGGCCGCCCATTCGGGGACGCCGGTGGCGTCGTCGAGGTAGACCTCGTCGACGGTGCCGATCCGGGTGCCGTTGCGGTCGAACGCCTTGCGGCCGATCAGGTTGCGCGGGTCTATCTCGGTACGCACGGGCCCTCCACTTGGTCGCATGGGGGCCGTGCACCAGCCGACCCGTCAGCCGCCGAAATCATCCGTAGTATTACAAAAGAGCACATAGAGCCGGTCGGCCACTCGAAGGTCCGTGCGGCGACCTCGCTGGTACGCTGGCAACGGCTGCTGACCCCGTGCGGGAGAGTCCTCCGGACACCACCGGAGGCGCCGAAGGAGCAAATCCTCCCCGGAATCTCTCAGGCCCACGTACCGCACGGACGAGGTCACTCTGGAAAGCAGGGCGGGTGTCGACGGCGTCCGCTCTCACCGACGGTGAAAGCCGGGAGCGCCCTCGGGTCGCCCGGTGAAGCTCTCAGGTCGAGATGACAGAGGGGGAGGCCGTCCGGGTACCCGCGCCGTGGTGCCCCTCGCAGGTCGTCAGACCAGGAGGCCTCCGCAATGACCGCCCATCGCACCCCGCTCACCGAACTCGAACAGGCCATGCCGTTCGAGCAGCGCCACATCGGCCCCGACCACGAGGCCCGGGCCAAGATGCTCGCGCAGGTCGGTTACGGTTCGCTCGACGAGCTGACGGCCGCCGCGGTGCCGGATGTGATCAAGAACGCCGACGCGCTGGACCTGCCCGGTGCGCGCTCCGAGGCCGAGGTGCTGGCCGAGCTGCGCTCGCTGGCCGACCGCAACCAGGTCCTCGACTCCATGATCGGCCTCGGTTACTACGGCACCTTCACCCCGCCCGTCATCCTGCGCAACGTCATGGAGAACCCGGCCTGGTACACGGCGTACACGCCGTACCAGCCGGAGATCTCCCAGGGTCGCCTGGAGGCCCTGCTGAACTTCCAGACGATGGTCGCCGAGCTCACCGGCCTGCCGACCTCCGGCGCCTCGCTGCTGGACGAGGGCACCGCCGCCGCCGAGGCGATGGCGCTGTCCCGGCGCATGGGCAAGAACAAGAAGGGCCTCTTCCTGGTCGACGCGGACGCGCTGCCGCAGACCATCGCCGTCGTTCAGACCCGTGCCGAGCCGACCGGCGTCGAGGTCGTCGTCGCCGACCTGGGCGAGGGCATCCCCGCCGAGGTCGCCGAGCGGGAGATCAACGGCGTACTGATCCAGTACCCGGGCGCCTCCGGTGCCGTCCGCGACATCAAGCCGGTGATCGACCGGGCGCACGAGCTCGGCGCCCTCGTCACCGTCGCCGCCGACCTGCTCGCCCTCACGCTGCTCACCTCGCCCGGCGAGCTGGGCGCGGACATCGCGGTCGGCACGACGCAGCGCTTCGGTGTGCCGATGGGCTTCGGCGGGCCGCACGCCGGATACATGGCGGTGCACGAGAAGTTCGCCCGCAGCCTGCCGGGCCGCCTGGTCGGCGTCTCCGTGGACGCCGACGGCAACAAGGCCTACCGCCTGGCCCTCCAGACCCGCGAGCAGCACATCCGCCGCGAGAAGGCCACCAGTAACATCTGCACCGCCCAGGTGCTGCTCGCCGTCATGGCCGGCATGTACGCCGTCTACCACGGCCCCGAGGGTCTGCGGGCCATCGCGCGCCGCACCCACCGGTACGCCTCCATCATCGCCGCGGGCCTCGCGGCCGGCGGCGTCGAGATCGTGCACGGCGCGTACTTCGACACGGTGACCGCGCGGGTGCCCGGCCGGGCCGACGCGATCGTCCACGCCGCCCGCGGGAACGGCGTCAATCTGCGCCTCGTCGACGCCGACCACGTGTCGTTCGCCTGCGACGAGACCACCACGCGCGCCCAGGTCGGCGGCGTGTGGAACGCGTTCGGCGTCGAGGGCGACATCGAGGCGCTGGACGCCGCCACCGAAGAGACGCTGCCCGAGGCGCTGCTGCGCACCGACGACTTCCTCACCCACCCGGTCTTCCACCAGCACCGCTCCGAGACGGCGATGCTGCGTTACCTGCGCCGCCTGGCCGACCGGGACTACGCGCTGGACCGCGGCATGATCCCGCTGGGTTCCTGCACCATGAAGCTCAACGCGACCACCGAGATGGAGCCGGTCACCTGGTCCGAGTTCGGCGCGCTGCACCCCTTCGCGCCGGCCGAGCAGGCGCAGGGCTACCTCACCCTCATCCGTGAGCTGGAGGAGCGGCTCGCCGAGGTCACCGGGTACGACAAGGTCTCGCTCCAGCCCAACGCCGGGTCCCAGGGCGAGTTCGCGGGCCTGCTCGCCGTGCGCGGCTACCACCGGGCCAACGGCGACGACCAGCGCACCGTGTGCCTCATCCCGTCCTCCGCGCACGGCACCAACGCCGCCAGCGCCGTGATGGCCGGCATGAAGGTCGTCGTCGTCAGGACCGCCGAGGACGGCGAGATCGACGTCGAGGACCTGCGCGCCAAGATCGAGAAGCACCGCGACGAGCTGGCGGTGCTGATGATCACGTACCCCTCCACGCACGGTGTGTTCGAGGAGCACGTCGCCGACATCTGCGCCCAGGTGCACGACGCCGGCGGCCAGGTCTACGTGGACGGCGCCAACCTCAACGCCCTGGTCGGCCTCGCCAAGCCCGGTCATTTCGGCGGCGACGTCTCCCACCTGAACCTGCACAAGACGTTCTGCATCCCGCACGGCGGCGGCGGTCCCGGCGTCGGCCCCGTGGCCGTACGGTCGCACCTGGCGCCGTACCTGCCCAACCACCCGCTGCAGCCCGCTGCCGGTCCGCAGACGGGCGTCGGTCCGATCTCGGCGGCGCCGTGGGGCTCGGCGGGCATCCTGCCGATCTCGTGGTCGTACGTGCGGCTGATGGGTGGCGAGGGGCTCAAGCGGGCCACGCAGGTGGCCGTGCTGTCCGCCAACTACATCGCCAAGCGACTGGAGCCGCACTTCCCGGTGCTGTACACCGGTCCGGGCGGGCTGGTGGCGCACGAGTGCATCATCGACCTGCGCCCGCTGACCAAGGCGACCGGAGTGAGCGTCGACGACGTCGCCAAGCGCCTGATCGACTACGGCTTCCACGCGCCGACGATGTCCTTCCCGGTGGCCGGCACGTTGATGATCGAGCCGACCGAGTCCGAGGACCTGGCCGAGCTGGACCGTTTCTGCGACGCGATGATCGCCATCCGCGCGGAGATCGAGAAGGTCGGCTCCGGCACCTGGTCCGCCGACGACAACCCGCTTCGGGGCGCACCTCACACCGCCGGCGCGCTGGGCGGCGACTGGGACCACGCGTACACGCGCGAGGAGGCCGTCTTCCCGGCCGGGGTGTCCGCCGCCGACAAGTACTGGCCGCCGGTGCGCCGCATCGACCAGGCCTTCGGTGACCGCAACCTCGTCTGCTCCTGCCCGCCGCTGGACGCGTACGAGGACTGAGCCGAGAGGCACAGGCCCCGCCCGGCCCCCGCTGGGGGACCGGGCGGGGCCCTTCCCCTCGTACGGTCACACCGTCGCCAGGGACACCTCCGTCGATTTGACCAGCGCGACGACGGGAGTGCCGACGGTGAGGCCGAGGTCGTCGGCGGCTTCCGTGGTGATCGCCGCAGTGAGTTCGGCGCCCTCGACGGTGACGTGGACGGACGTCATCGCCGCGCCGGTGCTGAGGGCGGTGACCGTGCCCGGGAGCCGGTTGCGGATGGACAGGCCCTCGACGCGGCCGGTGGCCAGGGAGATTTCCGTCGACTTCACGAGGGCGTGGACGGGGGTCCCGGTGGCCAGCGCGAGGTCGTCGGCGGCTTCCCGCGTGATCGCCGCGGTGACGTCCTGGCCGCCCGAGAGGCGGATCCCGACCGTCGCCATGGCCCCGCCCGGGGTGACGGAGGTGACGGTGCCGGGGAGCTGGTTGCGGATGCTCAGGCTCATGGAGGGCACGGTAGCCCGGTGAAGGTGCTATGCCGGGTATGCGTGTGTCTGCGTCGCCTTGACCGTCGCCCACACCGGCGCTCCCGGGTGGAGGCCGAGTTCTGCCGCGGCGACCGTGGTGAGGTCGGCGGCGAGCGGGAGTGCGCCGGTGAGGTCCACGCGGATCTGGTCGCCGTGGGTCTCCAATCCCGCGACCTCGCAGCGCCACAGGTTGCGGGCGCTGGAGCCCCCGGGGCGTTCCCCGTACAGGGTCACGGCGCTCGGCGGGAAGGCCACGAAGACCGGACCGGAGAGGTCCTCGGTGGTGGTGATGGCCGGACCGGCGTCCAGCCGGACCGTGTGGCCGTCGGCCTGCCCGCCGTACAGGTTCAGGCCGACCAGCTGCGCGATGTAGTCGGTGCGCGGCCTGCGGGCGATGTCGGCGGGGCCGCCTTCCTGCACGACCCGGCCCTCTTCGACCACGACCAGCCGGTCGGCCAGCACCATGGCGTCCAGCGGGTCGTGGGTGACCAGCACGGCGACGGCCTCGAACTCGGCCAGGTGGCGGCGGAGCTGGGCCCGCACCTCCAGCCGGGTACGGGCGTCCAGTGCCGCGAGGGGCTCGTCGAGGAGGAGCAGCCGGGGGTTGGTGGCGAGGGCACGGGCGAGGGCGACGCGCTGGGCCTGGCCGCCGGAGAGGCGGCGCGGCTTGGCGCCCGCGTGGTCGGCCAGGCCCATCCGTTCCAGCCAGGCGGCGGCCCGTGCACGGGCCTGCGCCTTGTTCGCGCCCCGGCAGCGCGGCCCGAACGCGACGTTGTCGAGTGCGGACAGGTGCGGGAAGAGCAGGTAGTCCTGGAAGACCACGCCGACGGGCCGGGACTCGGGCGGCACGCGGTCCAGCGCGGTCCCGTCGAGGCGCAGGTGGCCGTCGGTGAGCGGGGCCAGGCCCGCGAGTGCGCGCAGGGCGGTGGTCTTGCCGGCGCCGTTGGGGCCGAGCAGAGCGACCACGTCGCCCGGTGCGGCGGTCAGCGTGACGTCCAGGCGGAAGGTGCCGCGGTCCACGACGAGCCGGGCGTCGAGGCCGCTGCCGGTGGCGTGGGCGGCGGTGGGTTCCGCGGTGGTGGTCGGTGCGCAGGGGTCGGTCATGTCGTCCTCGTCCGGTGCGCCGGGGGACTTCTTCCGGGCTGCCATGTTGTCCTCGTCCGATCCGCTGGAGTGTTCTGTACGGGCTGCCATGTCGCCCTCGGCCGGTCCACCGGAGGACTTCGTCCGACCCGTCATGTCGCCCTCATCCAGCGGTCCCGCAGACCGGCGAGCACGGCGATGGAGACGGCCAGCAGGACCAGGCTGAGGGCGATCGCCGCCGCGGGGTCGTTCTGCAGGGCGAGGTAGACCGCGAGCGGCATGGTCTGGGTGCGCCCCGGGAAGTTGCCGGCGAACGTGATCGTCGCCCCGAACTCGCCCAGCGCCCGTGCCCAGGCCAGGACGGCACCCGCCGCGATGCCCGGCGCGATCAGCGGCAGCGTGACCCTGCGGAACGCGGTGAAGCGGGACGCGCCCAGGGTCGTGGCCGCCTCCTCGAAGCGTGGGTCGGCGGCGCGCAGGGTGCCCTCCACGCTGATGACGAGGAACGGCATGGCCACGAACGTCTCCGCGAGGATCACGCCCGTCGTCGTGAACGGGAGCGTGATCCCGAACCAGGCGTCCAGCCACTGCCCGACGACGCCGTTGCGGCCGAACGCCAGCAGGAGCGCCACGCCGCCCACCACCGGGGGAAGCACCAGCGGCAGCGTCACCAGTGCCCGCACGAAGCCGCGGCCGGGAAACTCCGTGCGGGCCAGCAGCCAGGCCAGGGGCACGCCCACGACCAGGCTCAGCAAGGTCGCCGACGTGGCGCACAGCAGCGACAGCCGCAGTGCCTGCCACACCTCCGGGCTGGTCAGCTGGTCGGGCAGGCCGCTCCACGGGGCCCGCACCAGCAGGGCGATCAGCGGCAGCAGCAGGAACGCCAGGCCGACCAGGGCGGGTACCAGCAAGGGGACCGGCACCGTGCGGGCGCCGGTCCTCGGGGCGTCGGACTTCCTCATGGCGTGCTGAACCCGGCATCCGTCAGCACCCGCTGCCCGTCGCCGGACTTCACGAGTTCGACGAAGGCCTTCGCCGCGCCGGCGTTCGGGGCGTCCTCGAGGACGGCGATCGGGTAGTCGTTGACGGCCTCGGCCGCCTCGGGGAAGTCCACGCCCGTCACCTTGTCACCGGCCGCCTTCACGTCGGTCCGGTAGACGACGGCGGCGTCGGCCTCCTTCAGCTCGACCTTCGTCAGGGCCGCCTTGACGTCCTGCTCGTAGGAGGCCGGGGTGAGTTCGACTCCGCCGGCCTCCAGTGCCTTCTGTGCCGCGGCGCCACACGGCACGGCCTTGTCGCACAGCACGACCTTGAGGCCGGAGGCGATGAGGTCTTTCAGGGTGGAGATCCCCTCGGGGTTGCCCGGCAGGGTGGCGATCTCCAACTGGTTGCGGACGAAGGTGGATGGCTCGCCGGCCGTCGCGCCGGCGTCGGTGACGGTGGCCATCGTCTTGGGGCTGGCGGAAGCGAAGACGTCCGCCGGGGCGCCGCTGGTGATGCCCGCGGCGAGGGCGTCGCTGCCGCCGAAGTTGAAGGTGACCACGGTGCCCGGGTGCTGCTTCTCGAACGTCTCGCCGAGCGTCGTGAAGCTCTCCTTGAGCGACGCGGCGGCGAAGACGGTGACCTGGCCGGAGACCTCCGCGGAACCGGCCGAGTCCGAGCCCACCTGCGAGCCGGTGGAGGAGGAGCAGGCGCTCAGGGCCAGCA
Source organism: Streptomyces mutabilis (assembly GCF_014649815.1). GTDB lineage: Bacteria > Actinomycetota > Actinomycetes > Streptomycetales > Streptomycetaceae > Streptomyces > Streptomyces mutabilis. The sequence continues at coordinate 17,578 of NZ_BMTT01000006.1, forward strand.
GCACGGCGGCCCCCGCGCCGCTCGCCCGCAGGCTCCGGCGGATGCGGCGGGTTCTGCACACGGAACGGGTCATCACGGGCCACTCCCTCTGCGTCCTCTGCCAGGAGTCCGGCAGCCCCGGTGACCGGGCGCACCGCGGACTCCCCGTTGCGCCGATCATACTTCCGCATCTGCCAGCCATACGTCTGCTGTCACATCGCATGAGCGAGCTGGATCCGCTGGAAGGCTGGTATGTGCGCTCGTACGTGGTGCAGGGTGGCGAGTCAGACCCTGTCTACATGTACGTTCGTCGACTTCACACGGGCGGTGGCCTCCATACCGACCTCCAGGCCGAGTTCCTCCACCGCCTCGCGGGTCAGCAGGGAGACCAGACGGTGGGGACCGGCCTGGATCTCGACCTGCGCGGCGACGTCCCCGAGCTTGATCGCCGTCACGATGCCCGGGAAGGCGTTCCGGACCGAGGTGTGCGGGGGCTCCTCGTCGACGCCGTCGGAGCGGGCGAGTTCGACCGAGAAGGCGGCCAGGTCCCGTCCGTCGACGAGTCGCCGCCCGCCCTCGTCGCGGTGGGTGGTGATCCGGCCCGCGTCGGCCCAGCGGCGTGCGGTGTCCGGGCTGACGCCGAGCAGCCGCGCCGCCTGGCCGATCGTGTAGGACTGCATGCCGGTCACGATAGGGCGCGGCCGGGGAACGGTGGACGCGGGGTTGGTCGGTTGGGGGTAATGCGAAATCGCGTCAGTCTTCGGTGGGATGTGAGGGCGTTCGCCCGGACGTCCGGGCGTCACGGCGGACCTCCCGGCGCTGCCGGACACGACCGCGGCCGTGGCGGCCGAGGACGTCGTCCGCATCGAGCAGGAAGGCGCGTCCACCCTGCGGGGTGACGGCTGGGTGGTGCCGCGGCGGGTGGAGATCAGGCCGGCCCGGGGCGAGGTGTCACTCGACCTCACCCGTGCCGTCATCACCCACGACACCCTCCACATCGACCTCGACATGCGGGCCGGGGCGCTCAAGCTGGTGACCCGGCCCGGGATCGTGGTGGACACCGACGCCCTGGCGGCGGCGAGCTACGCCGAGGTGAAGGTGGGGCGGGCCGTCGACGCCGGGACGCCCGTCGTGCTGCGGGTGGAGATCACGGGCGAGATCAGTTGCGGGCAGGTCGTGATGCGTGCGCCGCGTCGCCGGTTCGAAGGAGGAGGGGTACGGCACCGAGGCACCGGGACCTTCCCTCCGGCCCCGAGAGCCGCCGGCGCGCTCTCGCGGTCGACGCGGTCGAAAGGCGGCGCGGCCCCGCCGCCTCACACAGCAGTGAGCCCGATGTGCACGCCGTCGTTCCTGGCGTCTCCGGCAGCGAATCCGCGAATCCGCGAATCCGCGAATCCGCGCGCCCGCGCGCCCGTGCGCCCGCACGTCGGACGTGCTAGGCCGGCGCCGGACGCCGGCTCCAGACGCCGTAAGAGATCCGTCAAAGGCGTACAGGCCACCGTATGGGACCCGTCAACAGCGGGCGCAACCGGTCGGTTCCGAGGTTCTGCTCGAAGCGTCCTAGTCGCAACCGAACTTCACTCCAGGAGCTCACGATGGCCGATCTGGCCTTCGTCGTCGCCACGATCGCGGTGTTCGCGCTGGTGGCTCTCGTCGCCAAGGGGGTGACGAAGCTGTGACCGCCGATAACGTCGTCGGCCTGGTCGTGGCCGTCGCCCTGCTGGGTTATCTCGTCCTCGCCCTGCTCTTCCCGGAGAGGTTCTGAGAACTGACATGGGTCCCGTAACCGCGGGCGTGCTCCAGGCGCTCGCCCTCATCGGCGCACTGGCGATCGTGCACGTCCCCCTGGGCAACCACATGGCCCGGGTCTACTCCTCCTCCCGGCACCTGCGCGTCGAGAAGTGGCTCTACAAGGGCATCGGTGTCGACCCTGACGCGGAGATGCTCTGGACCGCGTACCTGCGCGGCGTGCTCGCCTTCTCCTTCGCCGGCGTCCTCTTCCTCTACCTGCTCCAGCGCGTTCAGGGCATCCTGCCGGGCGCCCTCGGCTTCGATCCGGTGGAGCCGGCGCAGGCCTTCAACACGGCCGCGTCCTTCGTGGCCAACACCAACTGGCAGTCGTACCACGGCGAGCAGACGATGGGGCACGTCGTGCAGACCGCCGGTCTGGCCGTGCAGAACTTCGTCTCCGCGGCCGTCGGCATGGCGGTCGCCGTCGCCCTCGTCCGGGGCTTCGCGCGCGCCCGCACCGGCGAGCTGGGCAACTTCTGGTCCGACCTGGTGCGCGGGGTCACCCGGGTGCTGGTTCCGCTGGCCGTCGTCGGTGCGCTCGTGCTGGTCGCCTGCGGGGTGATCCAGAACTTCTCCGGCATCCACGAGGTCGGGCAGTTCACGGGCGGCTCGCAGCAGTGGAACGGCGGCGCGGTCGCCTCCCAGGAGGTCATCAAGGAGCTGGGCACCAACGGCGGCGGCTACTTCAACGCCAACAGCGCCCACCCCTTCGAGAACCCGACGCCGTTCACGAACCTGCTCGAAATCTTCCTGATCCTGATGATCCCGGTCTCCCTGACCCGCACCTTCGGCCTCATGGTCGGCTCGGTGCGCCAGGGCTACGCGATCCTCGCGACCATGGCCACCATCTGGGTCGGCTTCGTCGCGCTGATGATGTGGACCGAGTTCGCCCACCACGAGGGCGCGCTGCGGATCGCGGGCGGCGCCATGGAGGGCAAGGAGCTGCGCTTCGGGATCGGCGGCTCGTCGATCTTCGCGGTGACCACGACGCTCACCTCCACCGGTGCCGTCGACTCCTCCCACTCGTCGTACACCGGCTTCGGCGGGGGCATCGCGATGCTGGGCATGATGCTGGGCGAGATCGCGCCCGGCGGCGTCGGTTCCGGGCTCTACGGCATGCTGATCATGGCGATCGTCGCGGTCTTCATCGCGGGGCTCATGGTCGGGCGCACGCCGGAGTACCTGGGCAAGAAGATCGGTCCCCGCGAGATCAAGCTGGCGGCCGTCTACATCCTGATCACCCCGACCCTGGTGCTCGTCTTCACCTCGCTGGCCCTGGCCCTGCCGACGCCGCCCGACTCGATGCTCAACCCCGGGGCACACGGCTTCTCCGAGGTCCTGTACGCGTTCACATCCGCCGCGAACAACAACGGTTCGGCCTTCGCCGGTCTGAACGCCGACACCGGCTGGTTCAACACCGCTACGGGGCTCGTGATGCTGCTCGGCCGCTTCCTGCCCATGGTGCTCGTCCTGGCCCTGGCCGGTTCGCTGGCGGCACAGCAGCCGGTGCCGGCCACCGCGGGCACCCTGCGCACCGAGACGCCTGTGTTCACCGGACTGCTGGTGGGCGCGATTGCGATCATCGTCGGTCTCACCTACTTCCCCGCGCTGGCCCTGGGCCCGCTGGCCGAAGGGCTGGCGTGATGGCCACCCGCATACGGAAGCCCCGGACGCAGCAACCCCGCACACAGCGACCCCGTATCCAGAAGCACGAGGACTCCATGTCCGCAGCCACGTCCACACCCCCCGAGTCGCGGGCGCCGCACAGCGACTTGCCCGCGGGCCGTCCGTCCACCGAGGGCCGGGGCGGCGCCGGGCTGTTCAGTCCCGCGCAGCTGATCGCGTCGCTGCCCGAGGCCTTCCGCAAGCTCGACCCCAGGGTGATGGCCAAGTCGCCCGTGATGTTCGTGGTGTGGATCGGCTCGGTGCTGACCACCGTCTTCTCCGTCACGGACCCCGGGGACCGGTTCGGCTGGACCATCAGCGTCTGGCTCTGGCTGACCGTGCTCTTCGCCAACCTGGCGGAGGCCGTCGCCGAGGGTCGGGGCAAGGCGCAGGCCGACACGCTGCGCAAGGCCAAGACCGACACGGTCGCCCGTCGGGCCGACGGGACCACCGTCCCCGGCACGGAGCTCGGCGTCGGTGATCTGGTGGTCTGCGAGGCGGGGGACGTCATCCCCGGTGACGGCGACGTCGTCGAGGGTGTCGCCTCGGTCGACGAGTCGGCGATCACCGGTGAGTCGGCCCCGGTCATCCGGGAGTCGGGTGGCGACCGCAGCGCCGTCACCGGTGGGACCAAGGTGCTCTCCGACCGCATCGTCGTCCGGATCACCACGAAGCCGGGCGAGACCTTCATCGACCGGATGATCAATCTGGTCGAGGGCGCGGCACGGCAGAAGACGCCGAACGAAGTCGCGCTGAACGTCCTGCTGGCCTCGCTGACCGTCGTCTTCCTGCTGGCCTGCGCCACCCTGCCGCCCTTCGCCGACTACGCGGGGACCCGTCTGACGCTGGTGGTGCTGGTGGCGCTGCTGGTGTGCCTGATCCCGACCACGATCGGCGCCCTGCTCTCCGCGATCGGCATCGCGGGCATGGACCGCCTGGTCCAGCGCAACGTGCTGGCCATGTCGGGACGCGCGGTCGAGGCCGCCGGTGACGTCTCCACGCTGCTGCTGGACAAGACCGGCACCATCACGCTCGGCAACCGCCAGGCGGCGGCGTTCGTGCCGGTGCGCGGCGCCACCGAGGCCGAGGTGGCGGACGCGGCCCAGCTCTCCTCGCTGGCCGACGAGACGCCCGAGGGACGCTCGGTCGTCGTACTCGCCAAGGAGAAATACGGGCTGCGCGAGCGGCACCAGGGCGAGTTGGTCGCCGCCGAGTGGATCTCCTTCACCGCCCAGACCCGCATGTCAGGCGTGGACGTCGACGGCCGGAGCATCCGCAAGGGCGCCGCCGGTTCGGTGACCGCCTGGGTGCGCGAGCGCGGCGGCGAGGTCGCCGAGGACACGGAGCGGCTGGCCGACGGCATCTCCGAGGCGGGCGGCACGCCGCTGCTGGTCGCCGTGGAGGACGGCGACGGGGCGCGTGTGCTCGGGGTCATCCATCTCAAGGACGTCGTCAAGCACGGCATGCGGGAGCGGTTCGAGGAGCTGCGGCGGATGGGCATCAAGACCGTCATGATCACGGGCGACAACCCGCTGACGGCCGAGGCGATCGCCGATGAGGCGGGCGTCGACGACTTCCTCGCGGAGGCCACGCCCGAGGACAAGATGGCCCTGATCACACGCGAGCAGGCGGGCGGCAAGCTGGTCGCGATGACCGGCGACGGCACCAACGACGCGCCCGCCCTCGCGCAGGCCGACGTGGGCGTGGCCATGAACACAGGCACGTCGGCCGCCAAGGAGGCCGGCAACATGGTCGACCTCGACTCCGACCCGACGAAACTCATCGAGATCGTCGAGATCGGCAAGCAGCTCCTCATCACCCGGGGCGCGCTCACCACGTTCTCCATCGCCAACGACGTCGCCAAGTACTTCGCGATCATTCCGGCGCTGTTCGCGGCCGTCTACCCGGGCCTGGACAAGCTCAACGTCATGCGCCTGTCCTCGCCGGACTCGGCGATCCTGTCGGCGGTGATCTTCAACGCGCTGATCATCGTGGTGCTGGTGCCGCTGGCCCTGCGCGGGGTGCGCTACCGGCCGATGAGCGCGGACCGGATGCTGCGGCGCAATCTCGCGGTCTACGGCCTCGGCGGGCTGGTCGCCCCCTTCATCGGTATCAAGATCATCGACATGCTCCTGTCCTTCATCCCCGGAATCGGTTGACCGCCATGAACAACTCGGTATCGAACACCGCCCGGCTGCTCGGCGCCGGCCTGCGCGCCTTGCTCGGGCTGACCGTGGTGACGGGCGTCCTCTATCCGCTGGCCGTCACGGGCGTCGCCCAGACCCTGTTCCACGACAAGGCCAACGGCTCCCAGGTCGAGGCGGACGGCCGCGTCGTCGGCTCCTCGCTGATCGGACAGTCGTACAACCTGCCGATGCAGTCAGGCCAGGAGACCCCGCAACCGGACCTGAAGTGGTTCCAGGGCCGGCCGGCCAACGGGCTCGGGGAGAACACCCTCAACACCCAATATCGGCTGATCCTCTCCGGCGCCACCAACCTGGCCGCCGACAACCCGGAACTCGTCGAGCAGGTCAGAGCCGCGCAGGCCGCCGTCATCGAGGACAACTCGGTGCCGGGCCACACCGTCGAGCGGTCTGACATACCCGCCGACGCGGTGACCTCCTCCGGCTCCGGACTGGACCCGGACATCTCCCCGAGCTACGCCGAACTGCAGGTTCCCCGGGTCGCCCGGAACAACGGCCTGCCCGTCGACCGGGTCGAGGAACTGGTCGACGAGCACACCGAGGGCCGGACCCTCGGTTTCGTCGGCGAGCCGCGGGTCAACGTCCTGGAGCTGAACGTCGCCCTCGAGGGGCTGACCACGAAGAGCTGAGGCAACGGGGCGGTCGGCTCACTTCGGCGGGTGAGCGGTGCCGGTGCGGAGCACCAGTGCCGTTGCCAGCCCCACCCTGTGTGAGTCCGGCCGCTCGTCGTGGGTGAGCCGAAGGCCCGTACGGGCCGCCAGCCTGCCCACGGCGGTGAGCGGCTGGCGCACGGTCGTCAGGGGCGGGGCCGACCATCGGCCGGCAGATCGTCGAAGCCGACGACGCTCATGTCCTCGGGCACGCGCAGACCACGTCGGCGCAGGGTCTCGATCGCGCCGAGCGCCATCTGGATGCTGGTCGCGAACACCGCGGTCGGCGGCCCGGGCAGGTCCAGCAGGGCGCCGCAGCCCGCGAAGCCGCGTGACGGAAGTCGGCCGGGCACGATCAGGGACTCGTCCACGGTGATGCCCGCCCTCTCCAGAGCGGTGCGGTACCCGTCGAGGCGGGCGCGTGGGCACAGCAGCCTGGGCGGGCCCGCGATCAGACCGATCCGCCAGTGCCCGAGGGCAGCAGGTGCTGGGTGGCCGTCATGCCGCCTGACCGATTGGCGGCGCCCGACGGTCGGCGCGTCCAGGGCGGGGGAGCCCGCCGGGTCGACCACCACCAAGGGGACGCCGAGGACCCGCAACTCCGCGTGGAGCATGGGCTCAAGGGCGGAGGTGACGAGGACGACTCCGTCCGAGGCCCGGGACCGCAGGTTGCGCATCCACTCCCGGGCGTCGCCGGAGCGCCCGTGGACCGCCGACAGCACGGTGCCGACGCCGGTCGCGTGGGCGACCTCCTCCACCCCGCGGATGGTCTCCACGACCCAGGGGCTGTCGAGGTCGTCGAAGCCCAGGTCGATCAGGGCCGCATGACGGCCGGGGGCTCCGCGCTTGCGGTAGCCGTGCCGGCGCAGCAGCTCCTCCACCCGGGCCCGGGTGCCCGGGGACACGTCCGTCCTGCCGTTCAGGACCCGGGACACGGTGGGCACCGAGACGCCCGCGCGCCGGGCGGCGTCCGTGACTCGTGACCCTGCCGCAACGGCCGTCAGCCGTCTCGGGCGCGGCCTCGTCTGCTGCCACCTCCCCCACCTCCGTCGACGCGGACCGTGGAAGCTCCAGGAGTCCTCGGGAAACCCGGCGCCCGGGGAACGGCACACCGCACCGGAAGGCCGCGGTATTCGCCGACGGCATGCAGAAGACTACGTGGAGTGACCAGCCCCGAACACACGTCGGGGCCGGCCTGCGGACGAGCGCCCGCCGGCCGGCCCCGTGGTCACCGGGCGGCGCGGTGCCTACCGCCCGGCAGGGTGCTCAGGCGGCGGTCATCAGTCCCGCACCGACGGGGCGGTGCGGGGCGATGGCCCGGCCGTCCGGCAGGAGCTCACCGGTGTCCTCGAAGAGGACGACGCCGTTGCACAGCAGGCTCCAACCCTGCTCCGGGTGGTGCGCCACGAGGCGGGCGGATTCCCGGTCGGCGGAGTCGGCTGACGGGCACGGTGGCTGGTGCTGACACATGGGTGGGGTCTCTCGGTCTGTCGTGATGGGTGAGTACGCTGTCTGGTCTGTCCCGCGGCGTGAAACGTCGTTCATGGCCGCCCCCCGTTGTTTCGGTCGGTCCGAACCCAGTGTTGCCCCGCGGGCGTCGAACCGCAGGGATTTCGCGGTACCGCTTCTCACAGGTTGATGACGCGTCACCCGCGCGGACGGTTCATCTCAACTCCACTGTCCCTTCGGGTGGTTCGACATGGCCGAATGGGGCTAGTCCACGCGGGTGGGGGGCGGTCGGGTCAGGCGGGGGAGCGCAGCAGCCGCGTCGGCGTCACCCGGTGCGAGAGGACCGGCAGGAGGTCGGCGACCCGGTGCGGCCGGTGGGCCGCGATGCCGGGAGGCGCCGGCGCCAGCGGCACCAGCAGGTCGGTGGCCGCGGGATGCCCGGCGGCGGCGTCCGCCGCCGTGTCGCCGTGCAGCCACAGGGTCAGCATGTAGAGCCGGGGAAGCGACAGCAGGCGCGGCTGGTAGGCCTGGGGCACCGACTCGGCCTGGCGCAGTGCGCGCTCGGTCGAGGTGACGTAGGGCCCTTCGAAGAAGTGCGAGAACGCCCAGCCGTCGGGCGTCAGCATGGTCTCCGCGGCCGCCACCGCCCGGTCGCCGCAGCGGATGAGGAACCGCCACCCGGTCAGCCGCGTCGCCGTTACGTCCTCCGTGGTGATCCGGTCCAGGACGTGCACGGGCAACGGCAGTTCGGGTGTGGTGGGTCCCTGCGCGCCGAGCAGGGAGGGAGTCCGGGCCTCACGGACCGCGGTGGGAGAGGAGAGGGCGGTGAGAACGGAACGCAGAGCGGGCGCGGGGGCCGGGGAGACATGCAGGGGCATGACGGTTCGCCTCTCATTCGAAGGCACGGTGGCGCGAGGGCGGGGCGGACGACGCTGTCGGCTCGCGGGGCTGGGAGGCAGGGGCCGGGGTCCGGGAAGGGAGAAGTGGGTGGGACCTGCCGCGCCTCAGCTCGGCGGCAGGATCCATCGACCGTGGGCGCCGGTCATCTGCCTTGTCCGCGAAGTTTATACGACACGTGTTCAGACTGTGTTTCAACTAGCCGATTCCGGTAACCCGCGCAAGACCGCATTAGGCCGTCGATATGCTGGAATCCTCCGCATTTCGAACCGGGTGTAAGGCGGTGACCTCAGGGAATGTTCGCCGAGCGGTCGGCCAATTGTCGTCGGCGTTTTTCACGACTTGCCGCCCCGGAGAAACTGCTCGATCGTCATGCCCGATGAATGTGCCAGCGGTCACATCGGGACAGCGTAGCGGGTGCCGGGGCGGCGCGGGGACGTTATCGATCGCTTCGGCTGGGCATCATCCCACCTGACCGGCCACCGGCGGCCGGATCTTCGACGCACCGCTCCGAGAAGGGACGCTTCCATGGGGGAGAAGGTCGTGGCAGGTCAGTTCGACCTGTCCGATCGCCAGCGCTACCGCGAGAAGCTCCAGCGGTGCCTGACCGGCCTGGAGCGACTCCTGGCGGAGAAGCGGTTCGACCGCCCGAAGAACCTGATGGGGCTGGAGATCGAATTGAATCTCGTCGGTACCGACGGGATGCCGAAAATGTTGAATGCGCAAGTCCTGGAACGCATCGCCAGCCGGGACTTCCAAACAGAACTCGCCATGTTCAACCTGGAAGTCAACATCGCGCCACACCGGCTGGGCGGCCGGGTATTCGACCGTCTCGCCGAGGAGATCCGTACGTCCCTGGCATATGCGGACCGCAAGGCGGGCGAGGTTGACGCGGGAATCGCGATGATCGGTATCCTGCCGACGTTGGACCGTGACGACCTGGTCTCGTCGAATCTCTCCGCCGTCGACCGCTACGCCCTGCTCAACGAGCAGATCGTGGCCGCCCGCGGCGAGGACTTCACCCTCGACATCGAAGGCGTGGAGCGCCTGACCTGCACGTCCAAGTCCATCGCCCCCGAGGCCGCCTGCACCTCGGTGCAGCTGCACCTGCAGGTCACCCCGGACCGCTTTGCGGCCGTGTGGAACGCCGCTCAGGCGGTCACCGCCGCGCAGATCGCCCTCGGTGCCAACGCACCCTTCCTCTTCGGCCGCGAGTTGTGGCGCGAGTCGCGGCCCCCGCTGTTCCAGCAGTCCACGGACACCCGCCCGCCCGAGCTCCAGGCCCAGGGCGTCCGCCCGCGCACCTGGTTCGGGGAGCGGTGGGTGACCTCGGCGTACGACCTGTTCGAGGAGAACCGGCGCTACTTCCCGGCCCTGCTGCCGATCTGCGACGACGAGGACCCGCTGGAGGTCCTGGACGCGGGCGGTGTGCCCTCCCTCTCCGAACTGGTCCTGCACAACGGCACCGTCTACCGCTGGAACCGCCCCGTCTACGACATCGCCGACGGCGTCCCGCACCTGCGCGTGGAGAACCGCGTCCTGCCCGCGGGCCCCACCGTCACCGACGTCATCGCCAACGCGGCCTTCTACTACGGTGTCGTGCGCGCGCTCGCCGAGGAGCCCCGCCCGCTGTGGCACCGGCTGCCGTTCGAGGCCGCCGCCGCCAACTTCGAGGCCGCGTGCCGGCACGGCATCGACGCCCGCTTCGAGTGGCCCCGGCGCGGCCGGCTGGGCGGCACCACCGAGGTCGACGCCGCCGTCCTCGTCCGCGACGAACTGCTGCCGCTCGCCGAAGCCGGTCTGGACGCGTGGGGCGTGGAGCCCGCCGACCGCGACTACTACCTCGGCGTCATCGACGAGCGGTGCCGGCGCCGGGTCAACGGCGCGTCCTGGCAGGCGGCAACCTTCCACGGTGCCCTGGAGGCGGGCCTGTCACGGGAGGCGGCACTGGCCGCCACGACCCGCCGCTACGTCGAGCTGATGCGCGAGGGCGATCCCGTGCACCTGTGGCCGGTGGGGCTGCCGGAGCCGGCGCCCACGGGCTGACGCAGCCGCCCCTCACCTCGCCGCGCAGAGCCCCGGGGACGCGGGGCGCGGGCCCGCACCCCCGCCGCGCGCCGCCTCATACTGATCGGGCAAGCTGTGACGTCCCAGCTGGAGGCAGGTGTGCATGGCGGAGGCGGGCCCGGTGGACGATTCGATCCCTCAGAAGCCAGTTCCGGGGGAGCCCGCTCCTCAGGAGGGGCTCTCGCGACGCACATTGCGTGACGAGACGCTGCTCGTCCTGGCGCTCTCCCTGGGCGCCAGCGGGGTGTCCGCCCTGATCAGCTTCGTCGGGTCGGTCACCCGCCCCGGCGGGCTCAGGGACCAGGCGGCCACCCTCAACGCCTCCGCCGCGCCCGGCCGTCCGTGGCTGGATCTGGCCTGGCAGCTCTTCGGGATCACCACCGCGCTCGTCCCGGTCGCCCTCGTCGCGCACTTCCTGCTGCGCGAGGGGCGCGGTCTGCGCACCCTGGGCTTCGACCGCACCCGTCCGTGGCCGGACCTGGGCCGCGGGGCCGCGATCGCCGCCGTCATCGGCAGCACCGGCATCGCCTTCTACCTGGCCGCCCGGAGCCTCGGTTTCAACCTCACGGTGGTCCCAGAGGCACTGCCGGACGTCTGGTGGAAGTTCCCCGTACTGATCCTCTCGGCGGTGCAGAACTCCGTACTGGAGGAGGTCATCGTCGTCGGCTACCTGCTGCGCCGGCTCGACCAGCTCGGCTGGAGTCCGGGCGCGTCATTGGCGGCCAGTTCGGTGCTGCGCGGGTCGTACCACCTCTACCAGGGCATCGGCGGCTTCATCGGCAACATGGTGATGGGCGTGGTGTTCGTGTACCTGTACCGGCGGTGGGGGCGCGTGGGGCCGCTGGTGGTGGCGCACTCGCTGCTCGACATCGGGGCCTTCGTGGGCTACGCGCTACTGGCCGGGAAGGTGGACTGGCTGCCCACGGCCTGAAGGGCGCGGGTCGCCGTTCCGTTCCACCCGGTTATGGGGGGGTGAGGGTCGCCGCTTCCCTCCCCCGGCAAGGGGGGCGCGGGCGCCCGTCGCCGCGCCCCCCTCCACCCGGTCACGCCAGCAGCTCACCCTCGATCACCGTCACCGCGCGGCCGCTCAGCAGCGTGCGCTCGCCGCGCAGCTCCGTGCGGACACGGCCGGAGCGGGGTGAGGCCTGGAGCCCGGTGAGGTCCTGGCGGCCGAGGCGTTCGGACCAGTAGGGGGCTAGGGCCGTGTGGGCGCTGCCGGTGACCGGGTCCTCGTCGATGCCGACGTTCGGGAAGAAGCAGCGCGAGACGTAGTCGTAGCCACGGGCGGGGTCCTCCGCACGGGCGGTGGCGATGATGCCCCGCTCGGAGTGCGCGGCCAGGGCCTTGTGGTCCGGGGTCAGACCGCGGACGGTTCTCTCGTCGGCGACCTCGACCAGCAGGTCCCCGAGGTCCGGCCCGGTGTCGAGGACCGTGCGGGGCTTTGCGCCCAGGGCCTCGGCGACCCCCGCCGGGGGCTCGACCGGCGTGAGCGGTGCGGTCGGGAAGTCCAGGATGATCGAGCCGTCCTCGCCCGGTGACGCGACCAGGACGCCGCTTCGGGTCGCGAACCGCACCCGTCCCTCGTGGGCGCCGGAGGTGCGCAGGACGTGGGCCGTGGCGAGCGTCGCGTGGCCGCACAGCGCGACTTCGGTGGCCGGTGTGAACCAGCGCAGCGCCCAGTCGGCGTCACCGCCCTCGGGCAGCCGGTGGGCGAACGCGGTCTCGGCGTGGTTGACCTCCAGAGCGATCTTCTGGAGCCGGTCGTCGTCCGGGAAGGCGTCGAGGAGCAGGACTCCGGCGGGGTTGCCGGCGAAGGGCCGGTCGGTGAAGGCGTCGACGATTCGGATGCGCATGCCCCGACGCTAAACGCTGGCCGACACGGCGCACCAAGGCCAATCCGGGGGTTCTGGACCGGAGGCTTGCCGGTCGATTCTTTCCGATATATCGTTGAAGTATCGCCAATAGTTCGCGGCAGATCAACGACTGAATGGGAGTGATCGTGATGCGCACTCACGGACATGAGCGTGGGCACGGCGGCGCACAGGGTGGTTTCCCCGGCCGGCCCGGCCGCGGCGATTTCGGTGGCTTCGAGGGTTTCGACGGACGGCGTGCCGCCTTCGGCCCCTTCGGACCGGGCGGTCCCGGCGGCGGTCCCGGCGGGCCCTTCGGGCCCGGGTTCGGCCACGGCGGCCCCTGGGGCAGCCGAGGGCGCGGCGGCCCCAGGGGCAGGGCCCGGCGCGGAGACGTACGAGCGTCGATCCTGGCCCTGCTGAAGGACCGGCCGATGCACGGCTACGAGATGATCCAGGAGATCGCCGAGCGCAGCGGCGGGGCGTGGAAGCCCAGCCCCGGCTCGGTGTACCCGACCCTCCAGTTGCTGGAGGACGAGGGCCTGATCGCCAGCGAGAGCGAGGGCGGCAAGAAGCTCTTCGCGCTCACCGAGGCCGGCCGAGCCACCGCGGAGGAGGGCCCCGAGGCGCCCTGGGAGGAGGCTTCGCGGGGCGTCGACTGGGAGGCCCTGAGCGAGATCCGGCAGGCCGGTTTCGGTCTCATGGAAGCCATCGGCCAGGTTTGGAAGACCGGCAGCAAGGAGCAGCGGGAGAAGGCCCTCGCCGTCATCGGTGACGCCCGCAAGAAGCTGTACCTGATCCTCGCCGACGAGGACTGACCGCCGAGATCCCGTGCCCCGCGGAGCGATCCGCGGGGCACCCTTTTGCGCGGGCGGTTCGGTCGACCTGTGCGGGCGGTTCAGTCGACCCGCCGTATCACCGCCGTGTCGAAGACGTCCCGCGCGTGCGGGAGGACGCTCTCGTCGTGGCAGTGCCACGCCTCCCAGAACAGGTCGGCGTGCAGTGCCTCCTCGGGGGCGTACACCCGGTACACGTACTGCCGCCCGTCGACGGCGGGCAGGGCCACGGGCCACCGGCTGCTCCTCATGCCCCGGTTGGACCCGCGACGATACCCTTCGGTCGCCCACGAGGGCGCGCGGCAAAGCGGCGCGCGCCCGGCGGGCGAAACAGCCTGATCTCATCCGTAAGGAGGAGATTCCGGCCGGGCGGGTCCACTCTGCGTGGGACGCGAAATGCTTCCTTTCGGGGATGACCCGGTCCGCTGAAGCTGATGAGCTGGGGGATGTGCAACCCCGTATCCCCCGGCAGTCGGCCGGCGAGCAAGGCGTCCGGCCCTCGGACGGTACCGATGCCGATGCCCGGTTCAGCCCGGAACTCGCCTCGGTGGTCTCGGGCGCCCGCCGCAGAGCGGTGCGGGACGGCGACCGGCAGATCGACACCGCCCACCTGCTGCACTCCCTCCTGGAGTACGACCCAGAGGCCCGTGCCCTCCTCGGCGACGGTCCGCAGATCGCCCGGCTGCTCGGCTACCTCGTGCAGCGCAGTATCGGCTACGGCCTGCGCTGGCAGAGCACCGTGGAGGATTCCGGCGCCGTACCCGTGGTGACCCGGGGCGCCGGCTTCTCGCCACTGGCCGCCGCGGCCGTGGAAGAGGCGCGTGCGCGCGCAGTTCGGCGCGGGCTGACCCGGGCCTGCGGCGTCGATCTGCTCGCCGCCCTAATCACCGACCCACAGGCGCGCGCCGTCGAGGTGCTCGGCCGGGCCGCCGTCGAACCGCGCGCGGTGCGGGCCCGGGTCGCGGACCACCTGGGCACGTCCAGTCGGTGAGACAGGTGTCATCGGGGGTGACGCTCATGTCGTCCCCTGTCATCATGTGCCGGTGCTTACGTCTGACAGCGCCCGCGGCAGCAGCGGGAAGGGTGCCGGGCTCGGCCTGGCGCTCGCGTCCGCGGTCGCCTTCGGCGGGTCCGGGGTCGCGGCCAAGCCGCTGATCGAGGCCGGACTCGACCCGCTTCACGTGGTCTGGCTGCGCGTGGCCGGCGCGGCCCTGGTGATGCTGCCGCTCGCCGTGCGCCACCGTGCTCTGCTGCGCCGCCGGCCCGCGCTGCTCGCCGGGTTCGGGCTCTTCGCCGTGGCCGGGGTCCAGGCTTGCTACTTCGCGGCGATCTCCCGCATCCCCGTGGGTGTCGCGCTGCTCGTCGAGTACCTGGCACCGGCCCTGGTGCTGGGCTGGGTGCGGTTCGTGCAGCGGCGGCCGGTGACGCGGGCCGCGGCGCTCGGGGTGGTCCTCGCGGTCGGCGGGCTCGCCTGTGTGGTGGAGGTCTGGGCGGGGCTGGGGTTCGACGCCCTCGGTCTGCTGCTCGCGCTCGGTGCCGCCTGCTGCCAGGTCGGCTACTTCGTCCTGTCGGACCAGGGCAGCGACGCCGGCGACGAGGCCCCCGACCCGCTCGGTGTCATCGCCTACGGCCTGCTCGTCGGGGCCGCCGTGCTCACCGTCGTCGCCCGCCCCTGGTCGATGGACTGGTCCGTTCTCGCGCACGACGCCCCGATGGACGGCACCCCCGTCGCCGCCGCCCTGCTGCTGGCCTGGATCGTGCTCATCGCCACGGTCCTCGCCTACGTCACCGGTGTGGTCGCCGTGCGCCGGCTGTCGCCGCAGATCGCCGGAGTCGTGGCCTGCCTGGAAGCGGTCGTCGCGACCGTCCTGGCCTGGGTGCTGCTCGGCGAGCACCTCTCCGCCCCGCAGCTCGTCGGCGGAGTCGTGGTGCTGGTGGGCGCCTTCATCGCCCAGTCGTCCACGCCTGCCCAGGGCTCCCCCGACCCGGTGGCGAGCGGCGGACCGGAGCGGGAATTGTCCGGCCGGGGCCGGTCGGCCTAAGGTGCGGATCATGCATTCCGACGCACTCGTCCTGCCGCCTCCGGCCGCCTGAGGCGGGCCCTGTGATCAGCCCGGCGCGCTGTCGCCGGGCCGGACGGTGCTGCCCGCAGACGCAGTCCCCGCGCCCCCGGTCGTTCCGGGGCCGCTCAGAACTCCCGCGCCCTGTGCGCGTCTGCGGAGAGAACTCGTGTCGAATGCCGTTACCGGCCTGCCCGTCGGGCGTGGCCTCCTCTACCTGATCGTCGCCGGTGTCGCCTGGGGCACCGCCGGTGCCGCCGCCTCGCTGGTCTACCGGGCCAGCGACATGGGGCCCGTCGCCCTGTCGTTCTGGCGCTGCGCCATCGGGCTCGTGCTGCTGCTCGCCGTCCGCCTGCCGAGCGCCCGCCGCGCACGCACCGCCGTGCGCGAGCCGTTCGCCCGCAAGGGGCTGCGGGCCCTGGTCACCGGGCTCGGCCTGGCGGTGTTCCAGACCGCCTACTTCGCCGCGGTGCAGTCCACCGGCCTCGCCGTGGCCACCGTCGTCACGCTCGGCGCCGGCCCGGTGCTGATCGCGCTCGGCGCGCGCCTCGCCCTCGGGGAGCGACTGGGACGGGGCGGAGCGGCGGCCGTGGCTGGGGCCCTCGCCGGGCTGACGGTGCTCGTCCTCGGCGGGGGAAGCACCACCGTGCGCCTGTCCGGGGTGCTCCTCGCGCTGCTGTCCGCGGCCGGGTACTCGGTGATGACCCTGCTCACCCGCTGGTGGGGGCGCGACGGCGGGGCGGACGCGGCCAGTACGTCCGTCGGGGCGTTCGCCGTGACGAGCCTGTGCCTGCTGCCGCTCGCCCTGGCGGAGGGGCTGGTGCCGCACACCGCGGACCCGGTCCGGCTCCTGTGGCTCCTGGCGTACGTCGCGGCCGTGCCGACCGCCCTCGCCTACGGGCTCTACTTCGCCGGCGCGGCCGTCGTCCGGTCCGCCACCGTCTCGGTGATCATGCTCCTCGAGCCGGTCAGCGCGGCGGTGCTCGCAGTCCTGCTGCTCGGAGAGCACCTCACCGCGGCGACTCTGGCCGGCACGCTGCTGATGCTCGGCTCGGTGGCGGGGCTCGCGGTGGGGGAGACCCGGGAGGCGAGGGCGCGGCCGGCCGCGGCGTGACGTCGGAGGCCTCCCGTCCGGGAGGCCTCCCCCTTATCCGGCCGTTGCCGTCAGATAGCCGGGCAGCTCGGTGCCGGCGTCCAGGCCGGGGTCGGCGACCGGGGCGTCGTAGCCCTTGCGCAGCGGCAGGAGGCCGGCCCAGTGCGGGAGGGCGAGGTCCTCGGGTTCGTCGTTGACACCGCCGGTGCGGAGCTTGGCGGAGACCTCGTTCAGATCGAGGCGGATCACGGCGGTGGCGGCCAGCTCCTTCTTGTCGGCCGGCCGGGAGTCCCGGGAACGGCCGGGCACGACGTGGTCGACCAGGGCGTCCAGGGCCGTGCGCTTCTCCTGAGGGTCCGTCACGTCGTACGCGGTGCCGTGCACCACCACCGACCGGTAGTTGATCGAGTGGTGGAAGGCCGAGCGGGCCAGCACCAGCGCGTCCACATGCGTCACCGTCAGGCAGACCGGCAGCCCCGGGTCGGCGGCCGTCATGCGCAGCGGGCGCGATCCCGTCGAACCGTGCACGTAGAGCCGCTCGCCGACCCGGCCGTACAGCGTCGGCAGCACCACCGGCGCGCCGTCGCGGACGAAGCCGAGATGGCAGACGTAGCCCTCGTCGAGTATCGAGTGCACCAGCTCCTTGTCGTACGAGGCCCGCTCGGCGGAGCGGGTGGGGACGGTGCGGTCGGTGGGCCGGTAGGTGGTGCCGGGCTGCGTCGGCGGGTGCGTCTCCGTGGTCCCCTGCATGGCGCTCTCCATTGCACTAGTGCATAATTGGCTTTGTGCTAGGAGAGTATCGGATCACAGGGCGGGGCGCAGCGGAGATTTCCGCGAGCGTCGAGCGTGCGGTGGGCTCCGGGGAGCTGGAGCCGGGGCATCCACTGCCGCCGATGCGGGAGTTGGCCGAGCGGCTGGGCGTGAACCCGAACACCGTCGCCGCCGCCTACCGCACCCTGCGCGAGCGCGGGGTCATCGAGACGGCCGGCCGCCGGGGCAGCAGGGTGCGCGCGAAGCCGGCCACCACCGGACGCGAGTTCATCCGGGTCGACGTGCCGGAGGGCGTGCGGGACGTCTCCGACGGCAACCCGGACCCGGCACTGCTGCCCGCGCTGGGCCCGGCGTTCGTCGCGGCGGCCGAGCAGGGCGACCGGGAGCCGGTGCTGTACGGGGGCGCGCCCGTGGAGGCGGACCTGGTGCGCCTCGCGCGCGCGGAACTCGACGCCGACGGGGTGCCGGACGGGCCCGTGGCCGTCACGTCCGGGTCGCTGGACGCCATGGAGCGGGTCCTGGCGGCCCACCTGAGGCCGGGCGACGCCGTCGCCGTCGAGGACCCGGGCTGGGGCAGCCTCCTCGACCTCGTCCCCGCGCTCGGCCTGCGCACGGTCGCCGTCGGCGTCGACGACGAGGGGCCGCTGACCGACGACGTGCACCGGGCCCTGACGGCCGGCGCCCGCGCCCTGGTCGTCACGGACCGCGCGCAGAACCCGACCGGCGCCGCGGTGAGCGCCACCCGCGCCCGCGCCCTGCGTGCCGTGCTGCGCGAGCACCCGCGGACCCTGCTGATCGAGGACGACCACGGCCACCGCATCGTCGACCTGCCCCTGCACCCCCTCGCCGGTGCGACGCACCACTGGGCCCTCGTCCGCTCCGCCGCCAAGGCCTACGGACCCGACCTGCGCCTCGCCGTGCTCACCGGGGACGCCGTCACGCTCGACCGGGTGCGCGGGCGGCAGCGCCTTGGCCCCGGCTGGGTCAGCCGTATCACCCAGCGAGCCGTGGCCCGGCTGTGGGCCGACGGCTCGGTTGACACGCCCGCCGTGGCGGCGGCGTACGGACGACGGCGGGACGCGCTGCTCGGCGCGCTCGCCGACCGGGACATCGCCGCGTACGGGCGCAGCGGCATGAACGTGTGGATCCCGGTGCCGGACGAGACCGGCACCGTCGCCCGGCTGTTGCAGGCCGGCTGGGCCGTCGCCCCCGGCGCGCGCTTCCGCGTGAGCGCGCCGCCCGCTGTCCGGATCACCGTATCGACGCTCGGGGAGGCGGACGTCGAGCCGCTGGCGGACGCGGTCGCGTCGGCGGTGGGACCGGGCGCGGGGTGGCTGCACAGCCGGGCCTGACGCTTGGGCCGCTTGTTCCGTCCCGGGCCGGTCGCCGTGCCCGACCCGCCTACGTCAGCGCCTTCCGGCGCTCTCGCGTCCGCCCGGCCCGCTCCCCGGTGTCCGTCGCCCGCCTCGGCCGTGCCTGGGTCAGCGCGGCGCCCGCCAGGACGATCACCGCGCCGACAGGCGTCGACCAGGAAAGGGACTCACCGAGGAGCACGACGCCCGCGGCCGTGGCGATGACGGGCGTGAAGTACGTGACCATTTGGGCCGTCGTCGGGCCGATCTCGGCGACCAACTCGTACTGGATCAGGAAGGCGAGCCCGGTGCCCAGGGTGCCCAGCGCCGCGACCGCCAGCAGGGGCATGACCGGGAAGCGGGCCGGCATCGAGGTGAACAGCGGCGTCACGACCGCCAGTTGAAGCGTGGCGAGCCCCAGTTGGGCGCCGGTCAGGGAGAGGTGGGAGTGGCTGGAGTCAGCCAGCGTGCGGCGCACGTAGATCCAGCCGACCGGATAGCTGAGCGAGGCCAGCAGCGCCAGCGCCGTGCCCGTGACGTCCAGGCCGTGGAAGCCCTGCCAGACACCCAGCACCGTGAGGACGCCGAGGAAGCCGATGCCCAGGCCCGCCACCCGCCGCCGGGTCGGCCGGTCCTCCGACAGGGCGACCAGCGAGAGGGCCATGCCCCACAGCGGCGACGTCGCGTTGCAGATGCCCGCGAGGGACGACGGAATGGTCAGCTCGGAGAAGGCGAACAGGGAGAACGGCAGTGCGTTCAACAGGAACCCGGCGACCGCCAGATGCACCCAGGTCCACACCCCGCGCGGCAGTCGCTCCCGCCTCACCGCCATCGCCACGGCCACCACCGCCGTACCGGACACCAGTCGCCCCAGCGTGACCTGGAACGGGGCGAACGCCTCGGTCCCCACCTTCATGAGGAGGAAGCTGAAGCCCCAGACGAGGGAGAGGAGCCCGAAACGCAGCCGCCAGTCGACGGCGCGCCGGACCGCGGGGGAGGAGGTGACACCGCTGCTCATGCGGCCAACGATGGTGCAGCCGTCCTCGTAGCACAATCGAGATTTCGCTCCGGATATCTCGTAGCATCGCTTACATGTTCAACCTGGAGCGCCTGCGCACCCTCGATGCCCTGGCCCGGCACGGATCGGTCAGCGGCGCCGCCGCGGGACTGCACGTCACCACCTCCGCCGTCTCCCAGCAGATGGCCAAACTGGAGCGCGAGGCCGGGCAGCGGCTGCTCGCCAAGAACGGGCGCGGCGTACGGCTCACGGACGCGGGCCGGCTGCTCGCCGAGCACGCGGCCCGCATCCTCTCCCAGGTCGAACTGGCCCAGGCCGACCTGGAGGCGCAGCGGGGCCAGGTGGCGGGCGAGCTGAGGCTGTCGGCGTTCCCCACGGCCGCCCGCGGACTGTTCCCGACGGCGCTGGCCGCCCTGCGGGCCGAGCACGCCGCGCTGCGCATCCGCTCGTGCGAGCTGGAACCGGAACGAGGGGTCAACGGCGTGGTGCGCGGCGACCTCGACCTGGCCGTCGTGCTCGACTGGTACAACAAGCCGATGCCGCTGCCCGAAGGCCTGGTCAAGGCACCGCTTCTGGACGACCCCGCCGACGTGGCCATGCCCGTCGGCCACCCGCTCGCGGGCCGGGACGAGGTGGACCTCGCCGAGTTCGCCGAGGACGAGTGGATCACGTGGGGAGAGGGCGAGTTCTGCCACGAGTGGCTCATGTTCACCCTGCGCTCGAAGGGCATCGAGCCGATCATCGGCCACCGGGCCGCCGAGACCCACACGCAGCTCGGCCTGGTCGCCGCGGGGCTAGGCGTGTGCATCGCCCCGCTGCTCGGCCGCCACCCGATGCCCGAGGGAGTACTGACCGTGCCGCTCAGGCAGCGGGTGCGCCGGCACGTGTACGTCGTCTGGCGCGCGGACGCCGACCGCCGCCCGTCGATCCGGGCGGCGGTTCAGGCGCTGCGGACGGTGGCGGAAGGGCTCGGCTGAGGGACGCCGCGCAGGGCCTGACGGGTCCTACCGCGCCGCCAGTTCGCGCAAGTCCCAGGAGACGACCTGCTCCGGCGTCAGCCGCAGCAGGCGTGACGGCCGTCGTGCGACACCTCCTCCAGACGGAAGTTCTTGCGGGCGAACAGCGTCTTCGGGAAGTCGAGTTCGGTGCACAGCTCGCCCCTGCCCGGTGCCCCGCCCACGAACTGCACCCGGCCGGACAGCTCCGCGCCCCGCAGCTCGTCGTACTCCTCGCCGGGGTCGACCACGATCGCCACCCGGGGTCGCGGCGCAGGTCCGCCCAGCGCCCGGCTGCGCACGACCGAGTACAGCCACATGGAGGAGCCGTCCCGGGCGAACCAGAGCGTGCTCACGAGCGGGGTGCCGTCGGCCGAGGCCGTGGCGACGCGGCAGGTGCGCTGGGTGGTGAGGAAGGCGTCCAGCTCACCGGGCGTCATCATGATCTTCCGGCCCCGGCGCTGGGAGTCGGTCATCCGGTCAGCCGGATCGAGTCCCCGCTGACCGTGATCCGCACGGCGGCCAGCGGCTCGGTCGCCGGACCGCCCTGCACGCTGCCGTCGGTGATAGAGAAGTTGCTGTTGTGACAAGGGCAGTTGATGACGCCGTCGGCCACGCTCTTCACGGCGCACCCCTGGTGCGTGCAGGTGGCGGAGAACGCCTTGAACTCGCCCGCCGTCGGCTGGGTGACCACCACCTTCCGGTCGGCGAAAACCTTCCCGCCGCCCTCGGGGATGTCGGCGGTCGCCGCGAGCGCGGCCCCGGCCTCCTCGCCGCCGCCCGACTCTCCACCGCCCGCGTCCTGGGAGGCGGGCGGCGAGCCGGCGGCGCCGGTGTCGTCCGACGCGTCGTCCGCCGAGCCCGAGCACGCGGTCAGCGCGACGGCGAGCCCTGCCGCTCCGGCCGCCGCCACGACGGTACGACGGGCCGGTCCCACGGGGTGAAACGGTGCGCTGGTCATGCTGGGGTTCCTTCCGGGGGTGGATGCGTGACGATCTGCCGAGAGGTACGGCCCAGGGACGCATGCTGTTCAGGCCGTGCCGAGATGCTGCCGCGCCGGCGGTCGGACGGGCGTGAATCACGGCTGTCGTTTTGCTGTCGGTCCTTTCCCGGCCGTGGTCGGGTCATGCCCGCCAGGCGCCGGCGACGCTCGTGATCACTGCGATGCGCCGTCGCGCGACGGACGGGTGTCCGTCCCGCCGGCGCGGGCCCACGCGCGCCTCCAACTGCTCGATGCCGTGGTTGAAGTCGATCATCAGGGTGAGGAACTGCTGGGTCCGTTCGGCAGCCCACCCCACTTTGGCGCCCGGGCCGTCGTCGACCTTAGGAGGGGGCCGGGCAGGCGATCGCCGAGGAGCTGGGCGACGCCGTCGTCTTCCTGCGCGGCGACGTGGCCGACCGGACGGTCGCCGACACCGCCGTGGCCACCGCCGTCGAGCGGTTCGGCTCCCTGGACGTGGTGAACAACGCGAGCGTGTCGCGGCAGAAGCCGCTCGAGGAGCGGACGGACGACGACTGGGCCCTCGCGATGGACACCGGCCCGTACGCGACCCGCAACTTCATGCTGACCGCACTGCCGGAGCTGAAGAAGACCGGCAACGCCTCCGTCATCAGCCTCGGTTCCGGCGCGGGTCTGAACGGGTCTCCTGCCGGACGTCAGGCGGGGACGGCGCGTCCGTCCCGCATCTCGACCACCCGGTCCGCGAAGTGCCGTACCACCGCCCGGTCGTGACAGATGAACAGGTAGCCGAGGCCCAGGTCGTCCTGGAGGTCGGAGAGCAGGTTCAGCACGCCGGCCCGCACGGACGCGTCGAGCGCCGACACCGGCTCGTCGAGGACGAGCAGTTGCGGCCGGGAGGCCAGGGCGCGGGCGATTCCGGCCCGTTGGCACTGGCCTCCGGAGAGTTCGTGCGGGCGCCGGTCCCCGTACGACGGGTCGAGGCCGACCCGGTCGAGCAGTTCGGCCACGCGGGCGGGGCCGTCGGTGCGGTTCCAGGTGCCCTGGACCTTGAGCGGCTCGGCCACCGCGTCGCGGATGCGATGGCGGGGACTCAGGGAGCCGTAGGGGTCCTGGAAGACCGGCTGCATGCGCGGGCGCAGCGGGCGCAGTTCACGTTCCGTCAGGTTCGTCAGCTCCCGGCCCTCGAAACGGACCTTCCCGCCATCGGGCCGGCGCAGTCGGAGCACCGCGAGGGCCGTGGAGGACTTGCCGCAGCCCGAGGGGCCGTTGAGGGCGAGGGTCTCACCGGCGTCCAGCGTGAACGAGAGACGGTCCACGGCGGTCACCGGGCCGTAGCGGACGACGAGGTCGCGGACGTCCAGCAGGGGGCTGTTCACACGAACTCCCGGAGAGGGTCGGACAGGTCATCGGCGTGATGGCAGGCGACCAGGCGTCCGTCCACGGTCCGCGCCTCGGGTTCGTGGTCGCGGCACGGGGCCGTCGCCAGGGGGCAGCGCGGTGCGAAGGCGCAGCCCGGCCCGAGGGCGTCCGGCGCGGGCGGGGTACCGGGGAGCGCCGGCAGCCGGTGCCGGCGGGGGCCGTCCTGCGGGAGCGAGGCCAGCAGGCCCGCCGTGTAGGGGGCACGCGGGCGACCGAGGACATGTCCGGACGGGCCGACTTCGGCCGCCCGGCCCGCGTACATCACCAGGACGCGGTCCGCGTGTTCCCGTACGACCTCCAGGTCATGGGTGACCAGCACCAGCGCGGCGCCGACCGCCTCCCGCTGCTCCGCGAGCACCCGAAGCACCTGCTCGCGGCGCTCCTCGTCCAGCGCGGTGGTCGGTTCGTCGGCGACGACGACGTCGGGCTCGTTGACCGTCGCCATGGCGATCACCGCGCGCTGCCGCATGCCGCCCGAGTACTCGTGCGGGTAGGCCCGCGCCCGGCGAGCGGCGTCCGGGATGCCGACCCGGTCCAGCGCCGCCACGGCTCGGGCGCGCGCCTGACCGCGGGACAGGCGCCGCACCGACCGTACGGCGGCGGCGAGCTGGTCGCCCACCGGGTGGACGGGGGAGAGGGCGGACAGGGCGTCCTGCGGAACGAGGGTGATCCTGCGCCCGCGTTCGGCCGCGAGATCGGCGGAACCCCGCAGCCGTACGCGGCCACCGGTCGTCGCGCCTCGCGGCACCATGCCGAGCAGCGCCCGTGCGGTGAGGGACTTGCCCGCGCCCGACTCCCCGACGAGGGCGAACACTTCGCGTGCCCGGACGTCGAAGGACAGTCCGCGGACCGCCTCGACGGGGCCGAACGCGACCCGCAGGTCACGCACCGACAGCAGCGCCTCGGACGACATGGGCGGTCTCCTTCCGTACAGTGCGGCCGGTCGCGCGCCGGGCTCCCCGGCCCCGCGCGTACGCCGCCCCCGACACGGCAAGACCTGCCAGCAGGGCCAGTGCCACGGCCGGGGCGAGGGCGGCCCAGGGGGCGCGTTCGATGTAGGCGCGGGATTCGTCGAGGAGCAGCCCCCACTCGGGGGTGGGCGGCTGGGCGCCCAGGCCCAGGAAGCCCAGGGAGGCGAGGGCGAGGGCGATGCCGGGCAGGCGCAGCAGGGCATGGCGTGCGACCGGGGCCGCGACGGACGGCAGGACGTGCCGGGTGAGAATCCACGACGGCGGTGCCCCGATGGCGCGTTGGGCGGTCAGGAACGCCGACGCCCGCACCTCCTGCACCAGCGCCGCCGCGTGCGCCGCAAGGGGCGGCCAGGAGATCAGCGCGACGGCGAGGGCGGCGCCGCCGGTTCCGGGGCCGGCCGCCGCCGCGACCAGGATGCCGACGATCACGGGCGGCAGCGCGTTGGCGATGTCCGCCGCGCCCGCCGCGACGCCGGGCAGGAAGCCGAGCGCCAGCCCGACCAGCAGGCTCAGCAGGCAGACGCCCGCCGCCGTGCCGACCGTGGAGGCGGCCCCGTGCCCGAGCCGGGCCAGTACGTCACGGCCGAGCCCGTCGGTGCCCAGCGGATACGCCCACGAGGGCGACGCCAGCCGGGCCGTGGTGTCCACCGCGTACGGGTCGCGCAGCAGGCCCCAGCCGATCGCCGTCAGCAGTACGGCGGCCAGGAGGGCCGGGATCACCGGGTGCGCCCGCACCGGACGGGCCGGGGGCAGCGCGAGCCCGGCGTCGCGCAGGGCGGGGCCCAGGAGCCGGCGCCGTACGAGGGCGGCCAGCGCGCCGGTGACCAGGCCCAGGGCGAGGAGGGCGAGGACCGAACCCTGGAGCAGCGGCAGGTCCTGCGACTTGGCCGCGCCCAGGGCGGTACGCCCGATGCCGGGCACCGCGAACACCGCCTCCACCGCGACCGCTCCGCCCGTCAGGCCGACGGCGACCATCCCGAACTGCGGGACCAGCGGCGGCAGCACGCGGCGCAGCGCGGCAGCCGAGATCCGGGCACGGCTCACTCCCGCGCCACACCACAGTTCCACCCACCGTTCGTCCAGCACGGCGGGCAGCGCGTCCGCGACGAGCCGGCCGAGCAGGCCGCCCGCCGGGACGCCGAGCGCGAGGGCCGGCAGGACCATGTACTCGGGCCCCTGCCAGCCGGACGTCGGCAGCCACCCCAGCCACACTCCGCACACCAGCAGCGCCACGGTGGCCAGGAGGAACTCGGGCACGGCGGCGGCCATGGCGGCGAAAGCCCCGGCCGACTCCCGCCCCCGCACCAGTACGGGTGTCACCAGCGCCACGGCGAGCAGCACCGCCACGGTCAGCGCGGCGGCCATCAGGCCCAGCGACACCTGGAGACCGGAGACGACCGACGGCAGGATGTCCGTCCCCGACACCCACGAGGTGCCGAGGTCGCCACGGACCAGCCCGGCCGCCCAGTCGCCGAGCAGGGAGAGCGGACCGGCGTCCAGTCCCAGGTCCCGGCGGATCGCGGACAGCGCCTCCTCCGTCGGCTCCTGCTCGGCGGACCGGGCGCGCAGCACGGTCAGGGCCGGGTCCCGGCCGGAGAGCCAGGGCAGCAGGCCGACGGCGGCCAGCACGGCGAGCAGGGAGACGGCACGGGTCGACCCCGCTGAGAACCGCCTCACTTGACGTGCGTGTCGAGCGTGACCAGCTCCCGCTCGCGCGGGTCGTGGGCCGCGCCGACGACGTCGGCGGCGTCGCCCTGGATCACGCGCTCGTGGAGCATCGGCACGGCCGCGTCGGTGGCGAGCACGGCGGCCTCGGCCTCGACGACCGCCCGTCGGCGGGCGTCACCCGTCGGCGTGGCGCCCGCCTTGTGCAGGGCCTTGTCCACAGCCGGGTCGGCGAGCCGGGAGATGTTGAAGGAGCCGTCGGAGGCGAAGTCGCTGTAGAGGTACGCGGCCGGGTCGCCGGAGTCCAGGACGGTGGCCCGGGAGAGGATGAACGCGTCGAACGCGCCCGCCAGGGCGTCGGACTCGATGTTGGCGTATTCGCGGACCTCCAGCTTCACCTGGAATCCGGCCTTCCTCAGCTGCTGTTGCAGCGCGGCGGCAACCTCGGGCAGCTCGGCCCGGTCGGTGAACGTGCCGATGGTGATGGCCCGGCCCGCCGGATCGCCCGCCTCCGCGCGCCGCACCGGCTCGCGCAGGCCGGCCGCCCACGGCAGCGCGGGCCCGAGCAGCCCCTCGGCCACGTCCGCTCTGCCCTCGTACACGCCCTTCACGATCGACTCGGCGTCGATCGCCTCCCGGGCCGCGGCCCGCAGCGCCGGGTCCTTGAAGGCGCCCTTCTCCGTGTTGAGGTACAGGGTGTTGGTGCGCGGCATCGGGACTTCGGTGATCAGTTCCTCGTCCAGCAGCGCGGCCTGCGAGACGGGCACCGCCTCCACTATGTCGGCCTCGCCGCTGCGCAGGGCGGCGGCGCGGGCGGTGCCGTCCGGCACGAACGTCACGTCGATGCCGGGCGCCTTGGCCGTGCCGCCCCAGTAGTCGTCGTAGCGGTCGAGGGCGGCGGAGGACGTGCCGTTGACCTCGGTCAGCTCGAAGGGGCCGGTGCCGGCGCCGACCGGGTTCACCGTCTTCCCCCGGTACGCCTTCGCCGCGAGGATCGACAGCTGCGGGGAGCTGAGCCGCTGCGGTACCAGGGGGTCCTCCTCGGCGGTGGTGACGACCACGGTGCCGGTCTGGCCCGCCTTCACGGTCAGCTCGACGCCGTCGAGGATGCGGGGCTTGGGGGAGGCGCCCGCTGCCCGGGTGAGGGAACGGACCACGGCCTCGGCGGTCAGCTCGGTGCCGTCGTGGAAGGTGACACCTTCGCGGAGGGTGAAGGTCCAGCTCCGGCCGGACTGCTTCCACCCGGTGGCGAGCGCGGGCTCGGCGTCGCCGTCCGCGTCCAGCTTCACGAGCGTCTCCGCCGTCGACCAACGCGACAGCTTGAAGGCGTCGTCGGAGAGCGGGGACAGACCCGAACGCGGCGGCTGCATCATCGCCACACGGATGCGCTCGCCCGCGTCGGCGCCGGTGGCCTCTGTGGTCGCGAAGCAGCCGCTGAGCAGGGCGGAGGCGGCGAGTGCCGCGGGGAGATGCAGGAGACGGGCAGGGACGCGCACGGGTCACTCCGGGTAAAGGGCCGGTCAATGGTTGAGCGTGGGACGACCGTAGCACGATGACAATCATTTTCACCGCTCTGCCCTGGTCGTCGCGCAGGCCGTGCGACCGGGGGCGCTCAGGTGGTGACGCGGCAGTGGTGGCAGACGCCGGTCAGCTCCACGGTGTGCTCGACCTCGGCGAATCCCGTGCTGCGGGCCACGTCTTCCGCCCAGCGTTCCATCGCGTCCGCCTCGACGGCGGCGCTGAGGCCGCAGTCGCGGCAGACCAGGTAGTGGCGGTGTCCGTCCCTGGGGCGGGGTCGGTCAGCCGTTCCCCGGTCCTCTCCCGTACGACGTCGACCTGTCCCAGGCGGTCCAGTGTGTGCAGGGTCCGGTACACCGTGGTCAGGCCGATGGTGACGTCGTCGGCCTCGAGCGCCTCGTGCAGTTCCTGGGCCGAGGTGAAGCCGGCGCGGTCGTGCAGGGCGCTCAGCACCGCCTTCCGTTGTCGCGTCGGACGCCATGGCGCTGGTGACTGTGTTGTCGGTGCGTCGCGCAGGACGCCCACCTCCCGTGGAGTGGGGGCCGGTTGGCTGCGTGTCGGGCGCCGGCCGAAGGTCTCCGTCACCGGCCGGCGGACCGTCATCTCGTGGGCCGGTTGCCTCACTTGGCGAGATGACGCACATGGTAATCATTTCCATGCAACCTTCAAGGAGGGCTCACCGCGGGTGTCTGCGACTGCCGCATTGTCGACCGCGTGTGCGGCTGCAGGGGGAGGGGCCCTCATGACCTCGGCAGACAGAGCTTTCGCAGCGCTGGGGAGTCGGCGCCGATCGGGACCGGTGCGTCGGGGCGGGCCAGTGTCTCGCCGTGCCGGCCGTGTTCGACCAGGACGCGGTCTGTGGGACCCGGCCTGCTGGCGGCGTGCTCCACCGCGACGAGTCGGCTCCGACAGGAAAACGGGATCCGTGTTTCGCCCCGCTCGGGCGGCACGCCGCGGGCCGCCTTCGTCGGCGGCGGTGGCTGCGAAACCCTCGACTTCTTCAACGGCCCTTCCGCACCGGACCTCGTGCGTGCCCGGGCGTGGCACGGGACCCTGGGCGACCTCGACCCCAGCGGTCCCGACGGGGTGCGCTGAGGCGTGCTCAAGGGGATCGGCATCTCCGACGACCTGTCGGCCTGCACGCTGCACGTGCGTCCCGGCGTCCGCTTCACCGACGGCTCCCAGCTGACCTCCGCCGACGTCCTGCACTCGCTCAGCGCTCTCGGGACCTGAAGGAGATCGGCGTGCGGGCGTCGGTCCGGGAGCTGCCCGCGGGCCGGCTCTACGCCGACTTCCCCGCGTGCACGGCGTTGCCCTTGGTCGGTTCGTCTCCAGGGTGACCGGCAGTTCTGCGGCCGGGTGCCGGACCCCGTGGGACGCCTTTGCCGCACTCTTCCCCCCGATCACCGCCGCCGATCTCGACCACGGTCCCGTCGGGATGTGCGGTCAGGAAGCCCGCCACCCACCGGTCGAAGAGCACGGTGCGCAGCATCGCGCCGGTGAGGCTCGCAAGACCGTCGAAGCGTGCGAAGTCGTAGTCGATCGCGGTGACGGTCTCGCCGGGCCGGACGGTGCCGTGGCTGCGACCACCACCCGGCCCGGAGTCTCGGTTGAGGGTCAGCCCTCGGGCCGGAGCAGGCCGCGCTCGTACGCCTTGGCCAGCCGCTGGGGGACGCGGTGCGGGGCCCCGTCCACCGTGACGGTCACCAATTGCGGTGTCTCCGCTTTCCATTGGGCACGGCGGTGCCGGGTGTTGCTGCGCGACATCTTGCGTTTGGGTACGGCCATGGGGACCTCCGGTGCGAACGGTGAGCGAGGCAGACAGTACATGAAAATGGATGTCATTACGATGCAGTCGGCCGAGTGTGGAGTCCGTGGTCACCGGGCCCGGTGGGTCGGGGCGTTCCTCGTAGACGATCACCCTCGGTTACTATGCACGCGGCTCATCCGTGCGATTCCGTCCGGCGGACACCCCAGGAGGCGGCCATGGAAAGCAAGGCCACTAAGACAGGTTGGCTTCGGGAATGCTGAGAAACGTCACCGCCACCCGCTACATCACCCCCCTGCGTGAAGGCGGCTCGCTGCCCGGGCTGATCGAGGCCGACGACCTCGGCACCTACGTCCTGAAGTTCACCGGCGCCGGGCAGGGGCGCAAGACGCTCGTCGCCGAGGTGGTCTGCGGGGAACTCGCCCGCAGGCTGGGCTTCCGGGTGCCGCGGCTGGTGACGGTCGACCTCGATCCGGTGCTCGGGCTCGGCGAACCCGAGCAGCAGGTGCAGGAACTGCTCAAGTCGAGCGGCGGCACCAATCTCGGCATGGACTTCCTCTCCGGCGCCCTCGGCTTCGACCCGCTCGCCTTCGACGTGAGCTCCGAGGAGGCCGGGCGGATCGTGTGGTTCGACGCGCTGGTCAACAACGTCGACCGGTCCTGGCGCAACCCCAATCTGCTGCGGTGGCAGGGCGAGGTGTGGCTAGTCGACCACGGGGCGACCATGATCTGGCACCACAACTGGCCCGGCGCCGCGACCTCCGCGGCACGGCCCTACGACGCCTCGGGCCACGCCCTCGCGCGCTTCGCCCCGGACATCCGCTCGGCCGCCGCCGCGCTCGCCCCCCTGGTCACCGAGGAACTCCTCGCCGAGGTCACCGCTCGGATCCCGGACGTCTGGCTGCTGGACGAACCCGGCTTCGCGACCCCCGACGACCTGCGCCGCGCCTATGCGCGGCCCCTGCGCGAGCGGGCCGCCACCATCCACGAACGCATCACGACCCAGGGGGACCGGTGAGCGACCGCCACGTCTACGAGTACGCCCTGCTGCGCGTCGTGCCCCGCGTCGAGCGCGGGGAGTGCGTCAACGCCGGAGTGCTCGTGTACTGCCGGGCCAAGTCCTTCGTCGGGGTCCGTACCCACCTCGACGAGAACCGGCTGCTCGCCCTCGACCCGCACGCGGACCTGCCCGGCGTCCGCGCCGCACTGCGTGCCGTCGAGGGCGTGTGTGCCGGCGGGGACGCGGCGGGACAGGCGGCCGGCGACGACCCGGGCCGCCGCTTCCGCTGGCTGATCGCGCCCCGCTCCACGATCGTCCAGCCGGGCCCCGTCCACACCGGCCTCACGGCCGACCCGGCGGGGGAGACGGAACGGCTCCTCGACCTGCTGGTGCGGTAGGTGGCCCCGCCTGCCCGGGTCAGGCGCGCCGGCGGCGCCGGAATACGTAGGCGGCGGCGATCGCGGCGCTCGCCACGCAGGTCAGGCCGATGCCGACGTCCCGGCCGCTCGGCCCGATCCCCGAGGCCCCGCCCAGTCCGCCCTGGGTACCGAGCGTCGGCGTGACGGTCGGAGAGGTGGTGGGACCCGGCACGGCCGTGGTCGGTGTAGGGCGTGGCTTGGAGGTCGCGGAGATCGTCGGAGACGAGTCCCGCCGCGGCGGTGCGCCGTCGGCCGCGCCACCGACCGCCTCCCGGGCGGCGTCGAACCCGACCTGATCGATCCGGCCGCCCTGGTCGAGCCGGCCCTGGTCGAGCCGGCCCTCCTCGGGCCGGAGCTGGGCGGGCCCTCCGTCGGCGGGTCGGCCCTCGTCGAGTCCGCCCTGGCCGAATCCGTTCTGGCCGTTTCCGCCCTGGCCGTTTCCGTCTTGGCCGTCCCCGGCTTGGCCGTTTCCGCCCTGGTCCGGGCGGTGCTCGTCGAGTCCGTTCTCGTCGGGGTCGTACTCCTCGAGTCCGCCCTCGTCCTGCCGGCCCGTGCCGGCTCCGGCTCCGTCGGCCGGTCCCTCGCCGGACCAGCCGTCGCCGAGTGCGTCCGGCGAGAGCGCGTCGGGCGCGTACGGGTCAGGAGCGAACGCGGCCGCGTCGCCCGGGTCGTCGTCGGAGACGGACGGGGCCGCCTTCCGGTGGATGTGGGTCCAGGAATCCGGCTCCTGGGCGTGTGCGGGGTCGGCCAGCGGCACGATCGCGGCGATCGCGACGGCTATGCCTGCGGCACCGGTACGACGGCGCATGGACGCCTCCTTTCCGGCCACGAGGGGCTCGGCCTCCGACGCTAGGGCCACGGCGGTGCGGGGGCCCGCGGCGCTGGTCCGATCGGGT
Organism: Streptomyces mutabilis; assembly: GCF_014649815.1. Classification (GTDB taxonomy): domain Bacteria; phylum Actinomycetota; class Actinomycetes; order Streptomycetales; family Streptomycetaceae; genus Streptomyces; species Streptomyces mutabilis. The sequence continues at coordinate 48,872 of NZ_BMTT01000006.1, forward strand.
TGGGCCGACGTGGTGCCGGGGTGGCGGGCCAGGTAATGGATCACACCGGAGCGGTGTCCCGTTGACACCGGGTGCCAGGGCTTCTAGCGTCACGTCTGCGGAAGGTACTAAGCGGTCGCTCACCCAAGGTGGCAGGCCGTGGATCCCGCACGGGCCGCATTCCCAGGACGAGGAGAAGCAGCAATGTCCACCAATGAGCAGCGGGTCGCCGTCGTCACCGGAGCCGCGCGCGGTATCGGCGCCGCCACGGCCGTACGACTGGCCGCCGAAGGCCGCGCCGTCGCAGTCATCGACCTCGACGAGGCCGCCTGCAAGGGCACCGTGGAGAAGATCACCGCGGCCGGCGGCAAGGCCATCGCGGTCGGCTGCGACGTCTCCGACGAGGCGCAGGTGGAGTCGGCCGTCGCGCGGATCGCCGAGGAACTGGGCGCGCCGACCATCCTCGTCAACAACGCGGGCGTGCTGCGCGACAACCTCCTGTTCAAGATGAGCGTCTCCGACTGGGACACCGTCATGAACGTGCACCTGCGCGGTGCCTTCCTCATGTCGAAGGCGTGCCAGAAACACATGGTGGACGCCGGCTTCGGCCGCATCGTCAACCTGTCCTCCTCCTCCGCGCTCGGCAACCGCGGCCAGGTCAACTACTCCGCCGCCAAGGCCGGTCTGCAGGGCTTCACCAAGACCCTCGCCAAGGAGCTCGGCAAGTTCGGCGTCACCGCCAACGCCGTCGCCCCCGGCTTCATCGCCACCGAGATGACCAAGGCCACCGCCGACCGCGTCGGCATGGGCTTCGACGACTTCAAGGCCGCGGCCGCCACCCAGATCCCGGTGGCGCGCGTCGGCGAACCCGACGACATCGCCAACGCCATCGCCTTCTTCACCGGCGAGGCGGCCGGATTCGTCTCCGGCCAGGTGCTGTACGTCGCCGGTGGACCGCTCGACTAGGGCGCACGGAGACCAGGGACACGGAGACTAGGTAACCAACTGACATGACTGAACTCCCCGCACTCTCCGGCAAGGTCGCCCTCGTCACGGGCGCCAGCCGCGGCATCGGCTACGGCGTCGCCGAGGCGCTGGTCGCGCGCGGTGACCGCGTCTGCATCACCGGCCGCACCGAGGACACCCTCAAGGAGGCCGTCGACAAGCTGGGTGCCGACCGAGTCATCGGCGTCGCCGGGAAGGCGCACGACGAGGCCCACCAGGCCGTCGCCGTCGAGCGCACGATGGAGGCCTTCGGCCGCGTCGACTTCCTGGTCAACAACGCCGGAACGAACCCGGTGTTCGGGCCGATCGCCGACCTCGACCTGAACGTCGCGCGCAAGGTCTTCGAGACCAACGTGATCTCGGCACTCGGCTTCGCCCAGCGCACCTGGCACGCCTGGCAGAAGGACAACGGCGGCGCGATCGTCAACATCGCCTCCGTCGCGGGCCTGTCGCCCTCGCCCTTCATCGCCGCCTACGGCGTCAGCAAGGCCGCGCTGATCAACCTCACCGCCCAGCTCGCGCACGAGTTCGCGCCCGGGGTGCGGGTCAACGCGATCGCCCCGGCCGTGGTGAAGACGAAGTTCGCCGCCGCCCTCTACGAGGGCCGCGAGGAGGAGGCCGCCGCGGGCTACCCGCTCGGCCGGCTCGGCGTGCCCTCCGACATCGGCGGCGCCGCCGCGTTCCTCACCTCGGAGCAGTCCGCCTGGGTCACCGGTCAGACGCTCGTGGTCGACGGCGGGATCTTCCTCAACGCCGGCGTGGCCTGATCTCGCCCACCACCTGCCCACGGGCACGCGTACCGGACACGGGCGCCGTCGACGACGACGGCGCCCGTGTCCGCGTTTCGAGACCACTGGGGTCATGACAACGTAGTCATCGCCGAATGATCAAAACCCCTGTTCAGAAGGGGGCTCAGGTGGCGTGGGGCTGCGGTATGGTCTGCCGACCCTTGGTACGGCAGATCGAGGAGCGTGCGCGTGTTCAACCGGAACCGAGGCTTGCGGCGGATCGCGGCCATCGTGTCCATATCGACGCTGGTCACCGGATGCGGCTTCCTGTCGTCCGACAGCTCGGACGACGAGGGGCCGATCGTGGTGGGCACGACCAGCGCGCCCAGCACCCTCGACCCGGCGGCCTCCTGGGACGGCTCCTGGGAGTTGTTCCGCAATGTCTACCAGACGCTCCTCAGCTACCCCAACGGTGCGACCGCGCCCGAGCCGGACGCCGCCGAAAACTGCGCGTTCACCGACTCCACGAACCAGGTGTACCGCTGTGAGCTGCGCAAGGGGCTCACCTTCTCCAACGGCAAACCGCTGGACGCCCAGGCGGTCAAGCACTCGATCGACCGGATCAAGAAGATCGACGTCAACGGCGGTCCCGCCGGCCTGCTGGGCACCCTCGAACGGGTTCAGGCACCGAGCGAGCGGGAGGTGGTCTTCCACCTCGACAAGCCCGACGCCACCTTCCCGTTCGTGCTCGCCACGCCCGCCATGTCGATCGTCGAACCGGACAGCTACCCGGCCGACGCCCTGCGCGAGGACGGCGAGATCGTCGGCTCCGGCCCGTACACGCTCCAGTCGTACGAGGACGGGGAACGGGCCGAACTCGTCCGCAACGGCCGCTACAAGGGCTTCGCCGACCGCCACAACGAGGCGGTGACCATCAGGTACTTCAAGGACTCCGCCGGCGTGGTGAAGGCGCTGCGGGGCGGGGAGATCCAGGTCACCTACCGCGGTCTCGCGGCCGACGACATCATCGCGTTGCAGGGCGCGACCAGCAAGGACGAGGACCTGCAGCTGGTCGAGGGCAGCGGCACGGAGATCCGCTACCTCGTCTTCAACCCCGAGGACCCGTGGGCGGGCCGCAAGGAAGTGCGCCAGGCCGTCGCCCAGGTGATCGACCGGAACGCGATCGCCCACAAGATCTACCAGGACACCGTCGACCCGCTGTACTCGATGGTCCCCAAGGGCCTGACCGGTCACACCACGGGCTTCTTCGACGACTACGGCGACCCCGATGTCGGCAAGGCCCGCGAGATCCTCACCGACGCCGGCATCACCGAGCCCGTCCCACTCACCCTCTGGTACACGAGCGACCGCTACGGCTCCGAGACCGCGCAGGAGTTCAAGGAGATCAAGCGCCAGCTCGACGCCTCGGGCCTGTTCGCGGTCACACTCGAGAGCCGTCCCTGGAAGACGTACGTCACCGGCTACCAGAAGGGCGAGTACCCGGTGTTCGGGCGTGGCTGGTCCCCCGACTTCCCGGACGCGGAGAACTTCATCGCGCCCTTCGTCGGCGAGCAGAACGCGCTCGGCACGCCCTACCCGGCACCCGAGATCACCGGCGAGCTGCTGCCGCGCTCACGCCGGGAGAGCGACCGCGCCAACGTGGAGAAGGACTTCGAGAGGGCGCAGCAGATCCTCGTGAACGACGCACGGCTGCTGCCGCTGTGGCAGGGCAAGCAGTACGTGGCGACCAGCACGGACATCTCGGGCGCGGAGCGGGCCATGGACCCTTCGACGATCATGATGCTGTGGCAGCTGTACCGCAAGACCAGCTGGTAGGCACGGGTGGCGGGGGCGATTGTCAGTGGTCGCCGGTAGGTTTTGCGTACCGGAAGCGACCGCACAGCGTAAGGAAGTTGACGTGACCGACATCGCCATCCTGCCCGAGTCCTGGCGCGACGTGCTGGGGGGCGAGCTGCAGCAGCCCTACTTCAAGGAGCTGGTGGAGTTCGTGGAGGAGGAGCGGGCGAACGGCCCCGTCTATCCCCCGCGCGAGGAGGTCTTCGCCGCGCTGGAGGCCACGCCGTACGACCGGGTGAAGGTGCTGGTCCTCGGGCAGGACCCGTACCACGGCGAGGGCCAGGGCCACGGGCTGTGCTTCTCGGTCCGGCCGGGAGTGAAGGTCCCGCCGTCCCTGCGGAACATCTACAAGGAGATGCACGCGGAGCTGGGCACCCCGATCCCGGACAACGGCTTTCTGATGCCGTGGGCGGAGCAGGGCGTCCTGCTCCTCAACGCGGTGCTCACGGTGCGGGCCGGCGAGGCGAACTCGCACAAGGGCCGCGGCTGGGAGCTGTTCACCGACGCGGTGATCCGCGCGGTGGCGAACCGGCCCGATCCGGCGGTGTTCGTCCTGTGGGGCAACTACGCGCAGAAGAAGCTGCCACTGATCGACGAGGCGCGGCACGTCGTGGTGAAGGGCGCGCACCCTTCGCCGCTGTCGGCGAAGAAGTTCTTCGGTTCCCGCCCGTTCACGCAGATCAACGAGGCGGTCGCGAAGCAGGGCCACGAGGCGATCGACTGGACCCTGCCGAACCTCGGCTGACCCGACGCGCGGGCCGGTCGGCCACCGACCGGCCCGCGCGCGTCACGGGCCGCCTGACCGGGATTACCGGTATGTGCCGTTAGCGTCGTCGGGGACAGCCGTACGACGGGCACGGAGGACGCGGTGGCCAAGGGACAGGAGCAGGCGGTGCCGGACGCCGTCCTGACGCGGATCGGGCAGGTCGCCATGTTGCATCACGCGGGCGACCGTGAGGAGGCCAGGCACCGGTTCCTGAGCCTGTGGGCGGAGGTCGGGGAGCACGGCGACCCGTTGCACCGCTGCACCCTGGCCCACTACCTGGCCGACACCCAGGACGACCCGGGGGACGAACTGGCGTGGGACCTGCGGGCCTTGTCGGCCGCCGAGGAGCTGGCTCAGGGTGGATCCGCAGGCCCGGACGGGGGCGACGGCGAACTCGCCGCGCGGGCCCTCTACCCCTCGCTGCACCTGAACCTGGCCGCCGACTACGACCGGCTCGGGCACCGGGAGGCGGCCCGCCTGCACCTGCGGCGAGCCCGCGGCGCGGCCGGGTCACTGGCCCGCGACCGATACGGCCAGGGGGTGCGCGCGGCGATCGACCGGCTGGCCCGGCGCCTGGCGGACGCCGGGCCGACCGGCGACGCCGATCCCCCCACGGACGGTCCCGACCGCCCCGACGGGTGGTGGGGGCGACCACGGCAGCGGCCGTAGCCCGGCCGCGGTCGCGGGGCTCGCCCCGGGCTAACGTCCGTACGCCTGGTCGCAGATGACCACCTCGGGGCTGCCCGGACGCCAGCCGCCGTACTTCGTGCCGAGGGAGCAGACGTCCGCTCTCCCGCCGCCGCCCGCGCCGGGTGACCGCGTAAGGCCGGGAACCTCGGCACGAGGCCGCTCGGGCGCGTGGGTTCGCTTCGGCGCCTCGGGGCGGGCCGGCGGCTGTTGTCCGGGGCGGGCCGGGGCCGACGGCTGGTGCGCCGGCGGGGCCGCCGGGGACGTCGTGCGCCGCGGCTCGTCGGTCGCGTGGTCGGGGGCCCGGGAGGGGCCGATCATCTCCAGTGCCTCACGGGCCGGCGCCTGCACGACCCGTGGGTCGGTCGGACCGTCCGGACGCGGCGCGGACGAGCGGGCTCCGGCCGTCGGCGGGTCGGCCGTGGGCGGGCCCTGAACCGTCGTACAGCCGGTCAGGGCCGCGGCCACGGACACCAGGAGAGCTGCGGTGGTCGTCGTTCGATGCACCGCGCCACTGTGGCGGTTCGGGCCGCCCCCGCGATGCCGGACAGCCACAGGTTGCCCCGCACGGGTGATCTCCCGCCCCGTACGGAGGCCCGTGGCCCGCCCGGGGGTGACGTCAGTCGCCGGTGACGCCGTCGAGGCGTTCGCGGAGCAGGTCCGCGTGCCCGTTGTGGCGCGCGTACTCCTCGATCATGTGGGTGTGGATCCAGCGCAGGGTGTAGCGCGCACCGGTGTGCCGGTGCCTGCCCCGGGTCGGTTCGTCGAGAGGGGCGCCGGCCGCGTTGCGCCGGGCCGCCTCGATCTCGGCCTGCCAGGTGGCGTGGACCTCCGCGAAAGTGTCCGACTCGGTCACCCGGAAGTCGCCGTCCGGGTCCTCGTCCGTGTAGAAGAGCGGGTCGGCCTCCTCGTCCGCCAGTACCCTGCGGTACCAGCTGCGCTCCACCTCTGCCATGTGCCGCACCAGCCCCATCAGGGACAACGTGGAGGGTGCGACGGCGGCGGTCCTGAGCTGGGCGTCGGTGAGGCCCTCGCACTTCCACGCGAGGGTCTGCCGGTGGTACTCAAGCCAACCCTCCAGCATGGTGCGTTCGTCGGATTCGGGGGCGGGTTCGCGGCGATCGGTCGTCATGGCGGCATCCTCGCTCACCCGGTGCCGCGCCCTCCAGCGGGTTTCATCCGCCCAGCAGCCCGTCCAGCACCTCGCGCAGCCCGGCCCGCACCTCCGTCAGATCCGGAACCTCGGCGTGGAAGGACCCGGCCACACAGCTGAACATCAGTCCGTCCGCCCAGGCGACCAGCGACAGCACGTGCCGGGCGGGGTGGGCCGAGCCCATGCCGGTGACCAGGGTGCCCAGTTGTTCCCGGAAGCGGGCGCCCGCCGCGTCGAAGTGGGCCCGCAGCTCCGGGCGGCGTGTGGCCTCCAGTGCCAGTTCGTAGCGCGCCAGGGTCAGCTCGCGGTTCCGGGTCAGCGCCCGGTGCGTGGCCAGCGCCAGCGCGTCCACCAGGGCGTCGAGCCCGGCCCGCGGGTCCGGCATCTCGTGCAGCGCCAGCACCCGTGCCTCCCGGTCGGCCAGGCGGCGCACCGCAAGTTCCAGCAGCGCCTGACGGGTCCGCGCGACGTTGGACGTGGAGCCCTGGGGGAGTCCGGCCGCCTCGTCGACCGCGCGATGTGTGAGCCCGCGCATCCCGCGCTCGGCGAGCAGGGAGAGAGCGGCGTCGGCGACGAGGTCGGCGCGGGAGGCGCCCGTGGGGGGCGCGGGGGATGCGGTGCTTGCGGACATGAAGGTCAACATACCGTCCTCACTACGGTTGTAGTACAGTCGAGGCGGGAATCTCACTACAGCTGTAGTGTCCGTGGCGAGTCGGAGAAGGGACGGAGCCATGACCGGTACCGGACGGGTGGTCGTGATCGGCGGCGGAATCGGGGGGCTGACCGCGGCGGCGGCCCTGCATCAGCGCGGACTGCGCGTCACCGTCCTGGAGCGGGCCGCCTCGCTCCAGCCGATCGGCGCGGCCATCTCCCTGTCGCCCAACGCGCTGCGGGCCCTCGACGTCATCGGGCTCGGCGACGAGATCCGCGGCCTCGCCGCCTGGCAGGGCGACGGGGGACTGCGCACACCGGGCGGACACTGGCTGTCCCGCTCGAACGCCGAGGCCGCAGCGGCACGCTTCGGCGGTCCGCTGGTGCTGCTGCACCGGGCCACGCTCATCGACCACCTAGCCGCGCGGCTGCCGGCGGACGCCGTCCGCACCGCCGCCGACGCGCGGCTCGCCGACCCCGGCGACCGCCACCGGCCGGCCAGGGTGCGCACTCCCGAGGGCGAGCTGGAGGCCGATCTGGTCGTCGCGGCCGACGGCATCCACTCCGCGGTGCGCGGCACGCTGTTCCCGCGCCATCCGGGAACCGTCTACTCCGGCTTCACCACATGGCGGGTGGTGGTTCCGCTCCCCGGCGCCGACTTCGCCTCGCACGAGACCTGGGGCCGGGGCCGCATCTGGGGCACGCACCCGCTCCAGGACGGCCGTGTCTACGCCTACGCCGCCGCCGTCGCACCGGTGGGCGGGCACGCGGCCGACGAGAGGGCGGAACTGCTGCACCGGTACGGCGACTGGCACGATCCCGTCCCCGCCGTCCTCGCCGCCGCCCGCCCCGAGGACGTCCTGCGCCACGACGTGCACCACATCGCCGAGCCGCTGCCCGCCTACCACGGCGGCAGGGTCGCCCTCGTCGGCGACGCCGCGCACGCCATGCCGCCGACCCTCGGCCAGGGCGGCAACCAGGCGATCGAGGACGCGATCGTTCTCGCGCACCACCACGACGACCTGGCCGCCTACACGGCCGCGCGCCTGCCCCGTACGACCGCCGTCGCCCGCCGGGCCGTGAAGGTGGCGCGCCTCAACCTGATGACCGGCCGGGCCGGTGTCGCCGTACGAGACGCCGTGATCGCCGCGCTCTCCAAGGCCGGGCCCGCACTGTTCCTGCGGAGCTTCGACGGCATCGCCGACTGGCGGCCCCCGCAGTCACCGTATGCTTCCCGGCAGGCCCAGGTCGGCGAGCGTTAGAGGAGCACCCCCGTGAAGGTCGGCGTCATCGGACTCGGCGACATCGCGCAGAAGGCCTACCTGCCGGTGCTCGCCGACCTGCCCGGGGTCGAACTGCACCTGCACACCCGTACCCCGGCCACGCTCACCCGGATCGGCGGGAAACTGCGCGTCCCGCCGGCACAGCTCCACGCCGACCTCGACGCACTCATCGCCGCGGGCCTCGACGCGGCCTTCGTGCACGCCCCGACGGCCGTTCACCCGCAGATCGTGACCCGGCTGCTCGAAGCCGGCGTCCCGACCTACGTCGACAAGCCGCTGGCCTACGAACTGGCCGACTCCGAGCGCCTGGTGGCCCTCGCCGAGGAGCGGGAGACCAGCCTCGCCGTCGGCTTCAACCGGCGCCACGCACCCGGATACGCGCAGTGCGCCGAGCACCCCCGCGAGCTGATCCTCATGCAGAAGAACCGCACCGGGCTGCCCGAGGACCCGCGCACCATGGTCCTCGACGACTTCATCCACGTCGTCGACACGCTCCGCTTCCTGGTGCCGGGCCCGGTCGACGACGTCACCGTGCGCGCCCGCGTCCAAGGCGGCCTGCTCCATCACGTCGTCCTGCAGCTCGCCGGGGACGGCTTCACCGCCCTCGGCGTCATGAACCGGCTCAGCGGCTCGGCGGAGGAGATCCTCGAGGTCTCCGGCCAGGACACCAAACGCCAGGTGGTCAACCTCGCCGAGGTGATCGACCACAAGGGCCAGCCGACCGTGCGGCGGCGCGGCGACTGGGTCCCGGTGGCCCGCCAGCGCGGCATCGAACAGGCGGTGCTCGCCTTCCTCGACGCCGTGCGCGCGGGCAAGGTGCTCAGTGCCCGGGACGCGCTGGAGACCCATGAGCTGTGCGAGCGGGTGGTGCGGGCGGTGGCGGAGCGCTCCGCCTGAGCACCACCGTCCGCACGCCCTCACCGATCCCCCAGACCGCCAGGATCAGCAGCGACGCGTGCAGCGTCCAGTCGCCGAAGCGGACGTACGGCGTGGTCCCGTGCGTGATCGGGGCCTCGTAGACCCGCGACTCGCTCGCGTCCGTGCCGAGCCACGACCCGATCCGCGCGCCGTTCGCGTCGTAGACCGCCGAGACGCCGGTCAGCGTGGAGTGGACCATCGGCCGGCCGGTCTCGGCGGCGCGCAGGGCGGCGAGTGAGGCGTGCTGTTCCGGCGCCCACGTGTGCTGGAAGGTCGACGTCGACGACTGGGCGAGCAGCACCTCGGCACCGTCGGCGGCGAGCCGGCGGCTCATGTCGGGGAACGCGCTCTCGAAGCACACCATCGGCCCGACCCGCAGTCCGTCCGCGACGTCCATCACCACCTGTTCGCTGCCCCGCCTGCGGTCCTCGCCCGCCGCCTCGCCCACGGACGTGGCCCAGCCCAGCAGGGAGCGTGCGGGGACGTACTCCCCGAAGGGGACGAGCCGCATCTTGTCGTACCGGTCACCGGTGGGGCCGTCGGGGTCGACGAGTACCGAGCTCTTGTAGATGCCGGGCTTGTCCGAGCGCCGTGCGTCCACGTTGACCAGGATGTCCGCGCCGGTCTCCCGCGACAGCGCCGCGAGGCGGCCGGCCAGGTCGGGCCGGTCGTTCAGGTCGAAGCCGACGCTGCTCTCGCCCCAGACGATCAGGTCGAGGTCCCGGTCGGCGAGCCGGCGGGTCAGCTGCTCCTCGCGGTCGAAGCGCCGCTCGGCACTGTCCGCGCCGGCGACGACGCCCGGCTGCACCAAGCCGATCGCCACGCGCTCACCGGCGTCGGGGCGCGGGGACCAGACCCAGGCGGCGGAGGTGGCGGCGGCGGTGGCCAGGAGCCCCGCGAGGGCGGGCACCCGGGCCCGGCGGACAGCGACGAGCACCGCTACGGCGACGTTGACGGCGACGACCAGGAAGCTCAGCAGCCATACCCCACCCACCGAGGCGAGGCGCAGCGCCGGCGCCACCTGCCACTGACTCGCGCCGAGCACGCCCCAGGGGCCGCCGAGCTCCTCCCAGGAGCGGACCAGTTCCACCGCCAGCCAGCCTGACGGCAACACCACGAGCGCCGCCGCCACCCGGCCGGCCGAGGGCACCCCGCCGAGCATCCGGCGCACCAGCCAGCCCCACGGCGCCCACAGCGCACCGAGCAGCGCCGCGATGACGAACGTGAACACGTGCAGGTTGGGCAGCAGCCAGTGGTGCATGGCCAGCATGAATCCGAAGCCGCCGCACCACCCGTCGTAAGCCGCGCGCTTCCCGCCCGGCGCGGTCAGGGCCAGCAGCAGCCAGGGCACCAGCGCGACCCAGGCCCACCACCACAGGGCCGGCCCCGGAAAGGCGAGCACGGGCAGCGCTCCGGCGAGCACGGCGGCGGCCGAGCGGCGCCACGGGGAGGTGAACCAGTGACCGAGCGTCTTCATGGGCGCCTCCCTACCCCGTGGTCTGTTAAGTGTGCGCGCTCGACGAGGGCGGATTCAGTTGATCACATCGGAATGTCACCACCCGGTGCGGCGTGACCTCGCCTAAGATGATCGATGATCGATCAAACTGGTCCTCGCGCCGCGTTCATCGCCGGAGGTAGCTCATGACACGTCCCATCACAGTGGTCACCGGAGGCAGCCGGGGGATCGGTGCCGCGACCTGTCTGCGGCTGGCGGCGGACGGACACGACGTCGTCGTGGGTTACCTGCGGGACTCCCGGGCCGCGGAGGCGGTCGTGTCGGGAGTGCGCGAGGCGGGCGGCCGTGGTCTCGCCTTGCGGGTGGACACCTCGGTAGAGGCCGACGTCGAGCGGCTTTTCGAGGTCGCGGAGGAACAGCTCGGTCCGGTGACGGGGCTGGTGAACAACGCGGCGGTGACCGGTCCGCTCGGGCGGCTCGCCGACAGCGACACCGCGACCCTGCGCTGGGTCCTCGACGTCAATCTGCTGGGCGTGCTGCTGTGCGCCAGGCGCGCCGCACAGCTGATGACCCCGCGGGGGGCCGGAGTGATCGTGAACGTGTCGTCGGGCGCCGCCACCATCGGCAGCCCGGGGGAGTACGTCCACTACGCGGCGACCAAGGCGGGCGTCGACGCCCTCACCCTGGGCCTGGCCAAGGAGCTCGGCCCGGACGGGATCCGCGTCAACGCCGTCGCCCCCGGGGTCACCGACACCGAGATGCACGCGGCCATGGGCGACCCGGAACGTGCCCGGCGGATGGGCGCGGCCGTCCCGATGGGCCGCCCCGGCCGGGCCGAGGAGATCGCCGCGGCGATCTCCTGGCTGATGTCGCCGGACGCCTCCTACACGACGGGGACGGTGCTGCGGGTGGCCGGCGGACGCTGATCCCCGGCCCGCGGCCGCTCAGGCAGCCTCGACGACCTCGCCGCGGATCGCGGTGGCCCATTCGACCACCAGCAGCTCGTACTCCACACGCTCCTGCGCCGACAGGGTCCCGCCCGCTCGCCGCCACAGGGCACGGATCTGATCGTTCAGCTCCGCCGCGGACCGCACGGAACCAGGAGTCACGGAATCGGGGGACATGCGGACAAGCCTAGGGGCAAGCACTGACAGTGCGCTACCGGACGGCTACACAGGCGGATCCGGCTCAGTGGGCCGACTCCGCGGCGTGCGGGCTCAGGACGCCCGCGAAGACCAGGACGATGATGACGATGCCCAGCGCGATGCGGTACCAGACGAACGGCATGAAGCTCTTGGTCGAGATGAACTTCATGAACCACGCGATCACCACGTACCCGGTGGCGAAGGCGATGATCGTCGCGAAGAGCGTCGGTCCCCAGGAGACGTGGTCGCTCTCCATCGCGTCGCTGAGCTCGAACAGACCGGACGCCAGCACCGCCGGGATGGCGAGCAGGAACGAGTACCGGGCCGCCGCCTCGCGCCGGTAGCCCATGAAGAGGCCACCGCTGATGGTCGCCCCGGAGCGGGAGACGCCGGGGATGAGGGCCATGGCCTGGCAGAGGCCGTAGATGAGACCGTCCCGGACGGTCAGGTCCGTCAGTTCCTTGCGCTGCTGCGGCGCGCGGTGCCGGCCGCCCTTCTCGTCCCGCGCGGCCATGCGGTCCGCGATGCCGATGATCACGCCGACGACGATCAGCATGGTCGCGGTGATCCGCAGGTCGCGGAACGGTCCCTCGATCTGGTCCTTCAGCGTGAGCCCCAGCACACCGATCGGGATGGAGCCGACGATCACCAGCCAGCCCATGCGGGCGTCGGGGTCGTGGCGCATCTCCTTGTCGGTCAGCGACCGCGTCCAGGCGGAGAGGATCCGCCCGATGTCCTTGCGGAAGTAGATGAGCACCGCGGCCTCGGTGCCGATCTGCGTGATCGCGGTGAACGCCGCGCCCGGGTCGTGCCAGCCGGAGAACGCCGCGGTCAGGCGCAGGTGCGCGCTGGAGGACACGGGAAGGAATTCGGTCAGCCCCTGGACGAGTCCGAGGATGAGTGATTCGAACCAAGACATGAGGTTACGGAGTCCAAGTGCCGGGCGAAAACGGGCATGGGCACACCGAACCGGCGTGCGGTGATCAGGATCAGGCGTGTCGAGGGGCAGCGTAGCGCCCCGAAGTGAAGATCAGCCCACAGGGGTGGAAACCCTCCCGGCAGGCCCCCGGGGCCGTCGACCGCGCCCCGCGACTGCCTCGCGCGACGCTCCGTCAGCGCCCCCGCAGCCGGTGCCGCTTGCGCCAGGCCACCACCGCACCCGCCAGCCCGGGCAGCGCGATGCAGGCCAGCGCGATCAGGAAGGCCGGCGAAGTCGGGGTCGAGGCACGGGCGCCGGCCACGACGTAGGCGGCGGTGTTGGGAATCGAACCGAGCCCCGTCGCCAGCAGGAAGGGCAGCAGCCCCATGCGGGAGACGGCCGCGCAGTAATTGGCGGCGGCGAACGGCACTCCGGGGAACAGGCGTGCCGCCAGCATCGAGCGGAAACCGTGCCGGCTGAGCTGGCCGTCCGCTGCCTTCAGCCACTTGCCCCGCAGCAGCGGACGCAGCGCGTCCTGGCCCAGCATCCGGCCCAGGCAGAAGGCGATCCCCGCGCCGAGCACCGTCCCCGCCAGCGCCGAGGCGAGCCCCAGTTGAGAGCCGAACAGGGCGCCGGCGGCCAGGTTCAGCAGCGGACGCGGCACGAACGCGACGGTGCACACGCCGTACGCCACCGCGTACGCGACGGCCGCCGCGACCCCGCCCAGCTGCGGAGGCCAGCCGTCGGTCAGCAACTGCTGCGGCTGGAACAGCAGCACCGCCGTCGCGGCGGAGGCCAGCAGCAGGACGAGCAGGGAGAGCCTGGACCAAGGAGAGAGCAGGATTCTCGTCACGCGCGCGGCGAAACCGGCCGGTGGGACAGACCCGCCCGCCGTGGCGACGGCGAGCTCTGCTGCGGCGGACCGGGGAGAGGCCGTGGCGGTGCCCCCAGAGCGGGTGGTGGCATCGAACATCCGGTGACACTAACCGACAAATGTGTGTGATCGCCGTACGGTGCGTCTCATGAGCGTCACAGCCGAGGAAACTCCGGGGGTGCCCCACAGCCCCTGAGCCGACACCGTAGGAGAGCGGCTGTCCACCCTGTACGGCGCCGCGGCCGATCCCGAACGGGCCGCGAGCGTGCGGGCGTACATGACGGGACGTCGCTCCCTTCGTGGGCCTGACCTCGCCCGTTCGCCGCGCACCTTCCCGCACCGTCCTGGAAGGCGCGGCCTGGTTGGCGGAGCCGGACCGGCGCCCCGCTGTCGGCGGCTGCCCGAGCGGGAGACCCGTACTTCGCCGTCGATCTCCTGCGCCGTCATGTGACGCATTGCTCTTCCGGATCCCCGTCCGTGTTCCGGCATCCGCATGCTCCACCACCCGCGCCGCAAGGAACGCACCGTCACCGACCGGCTCTTCGGCTGCTGCCTGCGCCAGTGCCGACGCGGCGACTTCTGCGTCGCGTGCGGGAGGCGCTGCGGAACACCGGCCGTGCGGTGACGGCCCGAACCACCCCGCCCGCCAAAACCATTCGACCCCGGACTCGGCGTCGGCGATGATCGGCGTCATGTTCCGGCATGCCTTCCACCTCGCAGCATCCGCGGTCGCGGATGCCCCGAAGGCTGCCGTCACCCTCTTCCCGGCAGCCGTCGACGGCGCCCGAAGCTGACCCTCCCCGGATCGTCCGGCGGACCCCGCAGGGGGAGGGTCGGCCAGTCACCCCTGGGGTCCCACCACCGCCACGAGGCTTCGAGGAACCGCCATGTCCAAGACGGCGTACGTCCGCACCAAACCGCACCTCAACATCGGCACGATGGGTCATGTCGACCACGGCAAGACCACCCTGACCGCCGCCATCACCAAGGTCCTCGCCGAGCGCGGCGCCGGTACCTTCGTGCCGTTCGACCGCATCGACCGCGCCCCCGAGGAGGCGGCGCGCGGCATCACCATCAACATCGCGCACGTCGAGTACGAGACCGACACCCGGCACTACGCCCACGTCGACATGCCGGGCCACGCCGACTACGTCAAGAACATGGTCACCGGGGCCGCACAGCTCGACGGGGCGATCCTGGTCGTCTCCGCGCTGGACGGGATCATGCCGCAGACCGCCGAACACGTCCTGCTGGCCCGGCAGGTGGGCGTCGACCACATCGTGGTCGCCCTCAACAAGGCCGACGCCGGCGACGAGGAGCTCACCGACCTCGTGGAGCTGGAGGTGCGCGAGCTGCTCACCGCGCACGGTTACGGCGGCGACGCCGTGCCCGTCGTACGGGTCTCCGGGCTGAAGGCCCTGGAGGGCGCCCCCCGGTGGACAGATTCCGTGGAGGCACTGCTCGACGCCGTGGACACGTACGTGCCCATGCCCGAGCGGTACCTGGACGCGCCGTTCCTGCTGCCGGTCGAGAACGTCCTCACCATCACCGGCCGCGGCACGGTCGTCACCGGCGCCGTCGAACGCGGCACCGTCCGCGTCGGCGACCGGGTCGAGGTGCTGGGCGCCTCCGTCGAGACGGTCGTCACCGGCCTGGAGACCTTCGGCAAGCCGATGGAGGAGGCGCAGGCCGGGGACAACGTGGCGCTCCTGCTGCGCGGTGTCTCCCGCGACACGGTGCGCCGGGGGCACGTGGTCGCCGCGCCCGGCAGTGTCGTCCCGGCGCGGCGCTTCCGGGCCCAGGTGTACGTGCTCTCGGCCCGTGAGGGCGGACGTTCGACGCCGGTCGCCACCGGGTACCGGCCGCAGTTCTACATCCGGACCGCCGACGTGGTCGGGAACGTGGACCTCGGCGAGGCGGGCGTCGCCCGGCCCGGGGAGACGGTCACGATGACGGTCGAGCTGGGGCGGGACGTGCCGCTCGAGACGGGACTCGGGTTCGCCGTCCGTGAGGGCGGCCGGACCGTGGGGGCGGGGACCGTGACCGCGGTCGGCTGAGGCCGGTCCTTGACACAATGGGCAGGTGAACGAAGCCATACCCGTCATGCGCGTCACCGACCACGGCACCGCCAAGCTCATGCCCGACGTCGACCGGGAACGGGCCTGGCTGCTCACCGTCGACGGGGCTCCGCAGTCCTACGTCGACCTGGCCGAGCCGGCGCACCTGGAGTTCGAGTACACGCGCCGGCTCGGCCACGTCCTGGACACGGTCGCCGAGCCGGGGCGTGCGCTGGACGTGCTGCACCTGGGCGGGGGCGCGTTCACCCTGCCCCGGTACCTGGCCGCGACCCGGCCCGGTTCCCGGCAGGACGTCGTGGAGGCCGACCGGGGGCTGCTGGATCTGGTCGCCGAGCACCTGCCGCTGCCGGACGGCTCGGGCATCACCGCGCACGGCGCCGATGCCCGGGCCTGGCTGGAGGCCGCCCCCGGGGACTCGGCCGACGTCCTGGTCGCCGACGTCTTCGGGGGCTCGCGGGTGCCCGCGCACCTGACCTCCGTCGGCTACGCCCGCCATGCGGCACGGGTGCTGCGCGCCGACGGCGTGTACGTGGCCAATCTGGCCGACGGAGCGCCGTTCGGATTCCTGCGGGGTCAACTGGCCACGTACGCCGCGTTCTTCCCGGAGTCGGCGATCATCGCCGAACCGGCTGTGCTGCGCGGGCGCCGGTTCGGCAACGTCGTCCTCGTCGCCGCGCACCGGCCCCTCGACACGGCGGCGCTGGCCCGGCTCGCCGCCGCCGACGCCTTCCCGGCCAGGGTCGAGTACGGGCCCGCGCTGCGGGACTTCACCGGCGACGCGCGGCCGGTGCGGGACCAGGAGGCCGTGCCGTCGCCCGTGCCTCCCGCCGGGGCGTTCGGCATCGGCTGAGCGCCGGGGACGGCGTCGCGCGACGGGTTCCTACGATTCGGTCGGCGGTTCCTCGGTGAGGCGGACGGTGCTCAGGATCTTCTGGATCGTGGCCTCCGGCACCTCCTCGTCGACGCCCTTGGCGCCGTACAGGTTCCAGGTGACGAAGTCGCCCGCGCCGTTCTTGAAGGCGAAGGTGATCGCCTTGCCCTCGGTGTCGCACTTGCCCTTCTGGGGCGTGCCCTGGGAGTACGCCGAGATGACGCTGCCCGCGAGGCCGGAGGTGGTGGTGTACGCCTTGGGCTTGCCGTACTTGACGCTCTTCTTGTCCGGCTGGGTGTAACCGCCGTAGATCCACCACGGCACCCGCGTCTCGGCCGCCATGTCCGCGTCCTTGGCGCCGTTCTCGCCGCGGGTACCGGCGGTGGCGAGGGCGGTGCTCTCCTTGCGGCCGTCCTTGTTCTCGTCGGTCGTGCACCACTCGGACTTGAGGTACGCCGGGGCGGTGACGGTGGTCCGTTCGGTCTCGCCGTCCTCTTCCCACTCGAAGCCGACGCTGGTGTCGGTGCTGTCGAGCTCCCAGTCGGCGGGCACGTCGAACATGGTGCCGAAGCGCGGATTGGCGACGACCTGCCAGCCGTCGATGGTCGCCTGCAGCTCACCGCCGCCGCGCGGGTTGTCCCCGGAGCCGGAAGCGCTCGGATCCGCTGACGGGGACCCCGACTTCCCGGCGGTCGCGGTCGGCGAGGGCTTCTTGTCCTTGCCGTCGTCGGCCTGGTCGTCCTCGTCACCGCCCAGCACCAGGAAGCCGGTGACTCCGGCGGCCACCACGACCGCGAGCGCCGCGACGATCGCGACCAGCTTCGTCCGGTTGCCGCCTCCGCCACCACCGCCGCCGGTGGCCGGCAGCGGAGCGGTGACGGGCTGCGGCGTGCTCCACTGCTGCTGCCCGTACGCGCCGGGCTGCTGTTGGTAGCCGGGCTGCTGATACGGATTCGGCTGCTGGTACCCCGGCTGCTGGTACGGATTGTTCTGCGGGTTCTGCTCGCCCCCGGGCGGCTGCTGTCCTGGCCACATGAGCAGTCACCCTAATGCCGCTCAGACACGATTCGGTCACTGCCCTTTGTCAGGGACGTACCGAACCGTGGCGAGGATGTTCCGGACGGTGCCGTCCGGCACCTCGTCGTCCACGTCGCACTTGCTTCCCTTCTCGACCCTGGACGACCGGGAGGTGGCGACGCTGCCCGCGATGCCGGACGTCGTGGTGAACGAGGTCACCGGTCCCGTCGTCACCTTGTCGCGCGCCGGCTGGGCGAAGGCCCCGTACACCCAGGCCGCCGAATCCTCGCGGGCGATCCCCTCGGTGCCGCGCGCACTGTCGTCGCCGCGCGAGCCTGCGCTCGCCAGGGGGTGTGATCGACCCGGCCGTCCCGGTCGCTGTCCGCCGCGCACCACTTCTCCTGGAGGACGGCCGGGGCCTTCATGGCGACCAGGGGTGTGTCCTCGGAATCGTCGTTCTCCGCCACGTAGGTGACCCAGGCGGGCGCCTGCGGCGACCAGAGGCCGGTACGTCGAAGGCAATGCCCGGTTCGCGATCGGTGACGACCCGCCAGCCCGCGACGGTCGGCCGTGGACCGTCCGCGCCGTTCGCCGGGTCGTCGACGGCGGACGCGGACGGCGAGGGGGCGGTGGGGCCGGGTCCGGCCCGGTCGTCCCCGCCGCCCGGGAGGACCGTGCCGGTGACGGCGGCGGCCACGACGACCGCGGCGGCCACGATCGCCACATCGCTGCGGCGTACGGGTTCGGGCCGCCGCGGGGCTGGTGCCGCCGGTGGCCGGGCTGCCGGTAGGGGCCGGGCTGCCGGTGGTCGGGTCCGCCGGCGGGCGGCTGCTGTCCTGGCCACATGATCGGCGAGCATTGGCGATCACACCGCAAGCCTGGCCCTCGTATGCTACTCACGGGTAACCTTCCGTCCATGAGCGCAGACCAGATGTCGACAGGCGAGTTGCTCGCCGCCACGGTGCCGATGGTCCGGACCATGAACCTCGAGTACCTGGAGACCACCCCGGAGAAGGCCGTACTGGCCCTGCCGGACCAGAGCGAGTACCGCAACCACGTCGGCGGACCGCACGCCGGAGCCATGTTCACGCTGGGCGAGTCGGCCAGCGGCGCGATCGTGCTGGCCGCCTTCGGCGACCAGCTCTCCCGCGCGGTACCGCTGCCGGTCAACGCGGAGATCGCCTTCAAGAAGATCGCGCTCGGCCCGGTCACGGCCACCGCGACGCTCGGCCGACCCGCCGCCGAGGTCGTGGCGGAACTGGACGCGGGCAACCGCCCCGAGTTCCCGGTCACCGTCGCCATCCAGCGGGAGGACGGCGCCGTCACCGGTGAGATGACTGTCACCTGGACCCTGCGCCCCAACCGCTGACGACTGGCGAACCGGTAGGCTTCCCGGGTCGCCTCCGTCGAGGCGACCCGGGAAGCGGTCAGGCCCACCCGGACCCCATCAGCGGGGGCGCGAATCGGAGGGTGTGGCGTTGCACGTCCAGGAGTGGCTCGACACGGTGCCCGCGGTGGCCGTGTACGCCGTGGTGGGTCTCGTCATCGGTCTGGAGAGTCTGGGCATCCCGTTGCCGGGCGAGATCATCCTGGTCTCGGCGGCCCTGCTCTCCTCCCAGCACGGCGGCGTCGACCCGCTCGTCCTGGGTGCCTGCGCCAGCGCGGGCGCGGTGGTCGGCGACTCCATCGGGTACGCCATCGGTCGCAAGGGCGGCCGGCCGCTGCTCGCCTGGCTGGGGAGGAAGTTCCCCAAGCACTTCAGCGAGGGCCACATCGCCACCGCGGAACGGTCCTTCCAGAAGTGGGGCATGTGGGCCGTGTTCTTCGGCCGCTTCGTCGCGCTCCTGCGCATCTTCGCGGGGCCGCTCGCCGGTGTGCTGCGGATGCCGTACTGGAAGTTCCTGATCGCCAACGTCCTCGGCGGCATCGTCTGGGCGGGCGGCACCACCGCCGTCATCTACTACGTCGGCGTCGTCGCCGAGTCCTGGCTGAAGCGCTTCTCGTGGCTGGGCCTGGTGCTGGCGGTCGTCATCGGCGTGACCTCGATGCTCGTCCTGAAGCGCAAGGCGGGCAAGGCCCAGCCGGTGACCGCCGGCGAGTGAGGCGGCCCAAGGGGGGCGCGGGGGCTGTGTCGAACTGCGGCTCCGCCGCGCGGGCGCGGGCAACCACAAGCAACCCTCGGGCGCGTCCTACCGACCGCCTCCCACCGCTCCCCGATGCTCCACAGCCAGCGCCGCGTACATCGTGCCGTTCAGCGTGACCCCCTGACGCTCCTCCTCCGTCAGCTCCCGCTTCACCCTCGCCGGCACCCCCGCGACCAGCGAGCCCGGCGGCACCCGCATCCCCTGCGGGACCAACGCCTGCGCCGCGACCAGCGAACCCGCGCCGATCACCGCGCCGTTCAGGACCGTGGCGCCCATGCCGATCAGACAGTCGTCCTCGACCGTCGCGCCGTGCACCACGGCGTTGTGCCCTATGGAGACCCGCTCGCCGACAGCGACGGGGAAGCCCGGGTCGGCGTGGAGCGTGCAGTTGTCCTGGACGTTGCTGTCCGCGCCGACGGAGATCCGCTCGACGTCGCCGCGCAGCACCGCCCCGTACCAGACGCTCGCGCCGGCGTGCAGCGTCACATCCCCGATGACCGAGGACGTCGGCGCCACGAAGGCCTCCGCGTCCACCTGGGGGTCCTTGCCGCCGATGCCCGTGATCAGCGCCTGCTGCGTCATCTTCGCCTCCTGCTCGGGTGGTGTAGGGCACCGTACGCCACCTGGTGGGGTGAAGATCACAGGCCTCCGCAGTCATGGCCGTACCGCACGCCGACTACCGTGAGTGGGTGCCGAAGCGCAAGAACACGTTCTCGTCCTGGACCGGTCGGCTCGCGCAGCGGGCCGTCCACGCGGGCTGGGCCTGGGTGCAGCGCACCGGCTCCGTCACCGCCGCCCACCCCGGACGCTTCCGCTTCGGCGCGCTGGGCACGGGCACCCGGCTCGCCTTCCCCCTCGGCACGGTCTTCGGCGAGCCCTGGATCCACGTCGGCTCCCACTGCATCATCGGCGAGCAGGTCACCCTGACCGCCGGCCTCATGCCCGACCTCGACCTCGGTCCCGAACCGATCCTGCGCATCGGCGACGGCGTCGTCCTGGGCCGCGGCAGCCACGTCATCGCGGACACCACGGTCACCATCGGCAGCGACTGCTACTTCGGCCCGTACGTCTACGTCACCTCCACCAACCACTCCTACGACGACCCGCACCAGCCCATCGGCAAGCAGTGGCCCCGGATGGACCCGGTGGAGATCGGCCCCGGCTGCTGGATCGGCACCGGCGCGGTGATCCTGCCCGGCGCGCGCGTCGGCCGGAACGTGGTGGTGGCCGCCGGCGCCGTGGTCCGGGGCACGGTCCCCGACCACGCCGTGGTGGCGGGCGCCCCCGCCCGCGTCGTGCGGCGCTGGACGTCCGACGACGGCTGGCAGCCGCCACTGCGGACCCCGGCCCCAGTGCCGATCCCCGACGGGATCACGCCGGGACAGCTGAGGGCGCTGTCGGCGCTGGACGACGAGGCGGTGGCCCGGCTCGCCGGGCTGGACGACCGGTCGGCGGCGGGGAAGTCGGCGGAGCCGGCGGGCGAGGGCTGAGCGTCGGGGCGCCTGGCAGTACAGTTCGGTGAACGTTCGGGTGCGGCCTGGCCGACGGTGGTCCGGGGGACGGCACCGCGTCGTCCGGACCAGTGAACCAACGCATGGACGGAATGTGGCGGACCTCGACCTGCTGACCCAGTCCCTGGCGCGCAACGTCAGGCGCTGGCGCTCCGAGCGCGGCTTCACCCTGGAGGCGCTCGCCGCGCGGGCGGGTGTCAGCCGCGGCATGCTCATCCAGATCGAGCAGGCCCGCACCAACCCCAGCCTCGGCACGGTCGTGAAGGTCGGCGACGCGCTCGGCGTCAGCATCACCACCCTCCTCGACTTCGAGCAGGGGCCCACGGTCCGCGTCGTCCCCGCCGAGCAGGCGGTACGGCTCTGGCACACGGACGCCGGCAGTTTCAGCCGGCTGCTCGCCGGGGTGGAGGCGCCCGGGCCGCTGGAGATGTGGGAGTGGCGGCTGATGCCGGGCGAGAGCAGCCCGTCCGACCCGCACCCCACCGGCACGGTCGAGCTGGTGCACGTCACCGCCGGGGAACTCATGCTCACCGTCGACGGCGTGGCGCACCGCGTCCCGGCGGGCGCGAGCGCCTCCTTCGAGTCCGACACCCCCCACACCTACGGCAACGAGGGCGACGCACCGATGGAAATGATCATGGCGGTCTCGGTGCCGCCCGTCCGCTGAGACGACCGTCCGTCGTGGCGCCCGCCGTTGCTAGCGTGCGGCCATGCACGCACCCATCGGAAACTTCGACAGTGTCGAGCCCGCCCCGGACGCCCTCGACGAACTGACCCGGCCGGTCGCCGACGCCGTACGCCACTGGCGCGGCAGCGTCCCCGCCGACCAGATCGTCTACGTCGACACCGAGCCGGAGTGGGCCGACACCGCCACCTTCGTCGAGCACTACGGCCGCGAGCTGCTCGAACAGTCCGCCAACTGCGTCGTGGTCACCGGCAAGCGGGGCGGCGGCACGACGCTCGCCGCCTGCGTGGTCCTCTCCACCACCCGGGTCGACGTCAACGGCGTCGTGCGCCGCCACCTCGGCGCCCGCAAGGCCTCGTTCGCACCGATGGACACGGCGACCGGCGAGACCGGCATGGAGTACGGCGGCATCACCCCCGTCGGCCTGCCCGCCGACTGGCCCGTACTGGTGGACTCCGCCGTCGTCGACCTGCCGTACGTCCTCGTCGGCAGCGGACGCCGGCGCGGCAAGCTGCTGGTGCCGGGCAAGGCGTTCGCCGAGCTGCCGGGGGCCGTGGTCCTGGAAGGGCTCGGCGTCGCCTGACCGCTCACGCGCCGGCGTGGTGGGCGAGCGCCAGATGCGGGTCGGTCTCGCCGGGGACCGGTGCCGGATCGGCGTGGACCAGGGCCGCGGTCAGCCGCGGCACGGCGTGCAGCAGGGCGTGCTCGGCCTCCACGGTGATGCGGTGGGCCCGGCGGACGTCACCTCACCGTCCACCATCAGGGCGACCTCGGCGCGCAGCCGGTGCCCGATCCAGCGCAGCCGCAGCTCACCCACCCCGCGGACGCCGGGGACCTCATCCAGTACCCGCTCGGCACGGTCCGCCAGGGCCGGATCGACGGCGTCCATCAAGCGCCGGAACACCTCGCGGGCCGCGTCGCGCAGGACCAGCGTGATCGCGGCCGTGATCGCCAGCCCCACGACCGGGTCGGCGAGGCGCCATCCCAGCGCCGCGCCGGCGGCGCTCAGCAGCACGGCCAGTGACGTGAAGCCGTCCGTGCGGGCGTGCAGTCCGTCGGCGACCAGCGCGGCGGAGCCGATCTCGCGGCCCACCCGGATCCGGTACCGGGCCACCCACTCGTTACCGGTGAAACCGGCCAGGGGGCCGCTGCGCGGATGTCTCAGCCCGACGTACGGATGCCGAGGTACTGCTCGGCGAACGCGGTCGCCGCGACCGCTGAGGTGAATAGGCGGCGCATCCGGGCGACCGCGGCACCCGCCCGGTACGGGTCGCCCGACGCCGTGCCGTGGTACAGCTCCGCAAGCCACTGGGAGAACTCCTGGTAGTCCCACGCCTGGGCGACGCACGCGGCCGAGTAACCGGACAGTCCCGTGTCGTCGCCCCTGCTGAGGTGTGCGACCAGTGCGTCACCGAGCAGGAAGGCGTCGTGCAGGGCGAGGTTCAGGCCCTTGGCGGCGATGGGCGCGGTGAGGTGGGCCGCGTCCCCGGCCAGGAAGAGCCGCCCGCAGACCATGGGCTCCACGACGTAACCGTGCATGTCCAGGACCCGCTTCTCGATGAGCCGCCCCTCCTCGAGCGGCCGCGCGCCCGACGCGGCGAGCCGTCGGCGCAGCTGGGTCCAGATCCTGTCGTGGGACCAGTTGTCCGGGTCGTCGCCCGGCGGGCACTGGAGGTAGTACCGGGTCACCTCGGGGCTGCGCGCCATGTGGCCGGCGAAGCCGCTCGGGTGCATGCCGAACACGACGCAGTCCGAGGAGGGCGGGGCCTCGGCGAGGAGCGCCAGCCAGCCGACGCCGTAGTCGTGGCGAGCCGTGCGGACCCGCCCGGACGGAAGCGCCGCACGCGTCACCCCGCGCGCACCGTCGCAACCCGCGACGAACGCGGCCTGCACGACCCGCCGTTCACCGGAGTCGGGGCACACGTACGACACCGAGGGCCGGTCCGACTCCAGCCCGTGCAGGCGGACGCCGCGGACACCGAAGCGGATCCGCCCGCCCCGCACGTCCGCGTACTCGCGCACCAGGTCCGTCACCAGGAACTGCTGCGGGTAGATGTAATGGTGAGAACCGGTCAGCGCGGTGTACTCGAACCGGTGCCGCTCCCCGGCGAACCGGACCTCGAACGCGGTGTGCCGCTGCGCCCGCTCCAGCAGGACCCGAGCGAGCCCGCGCCGCTCCAGGCCCCGCACGGCCCACTCCTCGATGACCCCGGCCCGGGGCCGCCGCTCGATGAACGCACGGGTCTCGGTCTCCAGGACCAGGCAGTCGATCCCGGCGGCCCGCAGGATGTTGCCGACGGTGAGGCCGGCGGGTCCGGCGCCGACCACGACGACCGGGACGCGTTGTGAGGCACCCGAGTCGGTCTCGGGGGTGGCTGCGGTCACCTGGACATTATGTCGGCGGCGCGCGGCTCAGGGGGAGAGCCGGGCGGCGGAAGCGGCCGGGCTCAGCCGAGCCGGGGGATCTCGATGGCGGGGCAGCGGTCCATCACCATCTCCAGGCCCGCCCCCCGGGTCCGCTCGTAGGCGGCCTCGTCGATCACGCCGAGCTGGAACCAGACGGCCGCGGCGCCCTTCGCGGCCGCCTCGTCGGCGACCGCTCCGGCCAGCTCGCTGTTGACGAAGACGTCCACGACGTCCACGTCGAAGGGGATGTCCGCGAGGGAGGCGTAACCCTGCTCGCCGTGCACCGTCTCCGCCTTGGGGTGGACGGGTACGACACGCTTGCCGAACCGCTGCAGCACCTCGGCGACGCCGTACGCCGCGCGCTGCCGGTTGGACGACAGGCCGACCACGGCCCAGGTGTCGCCGAGCTCGGTGAGGATCTTGCGGACGGTTGCCTCGTCGCCGTGCACCGGCGGCCTCCTTGGACTCCTGGACGACTCGCGTGTCGGGCCTTCCGGTGGGACAACGGACGGCGCCGCCACGGGATTCCCGAGCGGTGGGAGGGGCGGGATCCGCGTGCGGCGGGGGAGGACCGGTGAGCGCGCCCCGCTGCGGCCCGGCCCCATCCCGCCTACGCTCGCCCCGTGCTGCGCATCATCGACGCCCGAACCGGACAGCCCGTACCCGCCACCCCTGCCCGGCGGAGCCCGACCCGCGTCCAGGCCCACGCGCCGGGCCCCGGGACGGCCGGCCTGCGCGTACTGCTCGTCGCCGACCTGCTGATCCGCACCCTGGAACTCGACGGCACCCCCGCGTGGGCGCTGCTGTCCGACGCGGACGACGAGGCCCGGCTGCGCGAGGAGGCGACCGCCCTCGGCATCCGCCCCTTCGAGGACGCCGGTGCCTCCGGCCGGGGCGTCGGCCGGACCGTGCACGTGGTGCACGAGGGCGGTGCCGCTCCGGAGGGCACGACGGTCGCGGTGGCCCCCGCGGACCCGCCCACACTCGACCTCTCCGATCCCGACGCCCTGCGTCTCGCCCTGCTGGAGCGGCACCACCACGCGCGCGTGCGGCTCGATCCGGCCGCGCTGGACCAGGCGCGGGACACCCTCGCCCGCTGGCGCCGGGCGGTCGCCGCCTGGGCACGGCAGCCGTCGCGCCCCGTCCCCGGCGAGGTGCGCGACCGGCTGCGGGCCGCCTGGGAGGACGACGTGGACGCGCCCGGGGTACTGCGGGTCCTGCGCCAGGTGGAGACCGACCCCGGCCTGCGCGACGGAGCCCGGTTCGAGACGTACGCCTACGCCGACCGGTTCCTCGGCCTCCACCTCGCCCGGGACGTCGGGGCCCCGGAGTGACCGCGGTCACCGTCCCCGGCCGGGACGACCGCGCCGAAGGGCGGGACCCGGCGAGCGCATAGGCTGGCCGGATGCAGGACGAGTACCGCACGGTCGCCCGCGCGGGTGTGCACGAAACCGAGATCAACCGCTCCCGTTTCCTGTGCGCCCTAGCCCCGGCCGCCACCGAGCAGGAGGCCCAGGAGTTCATCGCGAGCGTGCGCAAGGAGCACGCCGACGCCACCCACAACTGCTGGGCGTACGTCATCGGCGCCGACGCCGCCGTCCAGAAGGCGAGCGACGACGGCGAACCGGGAGGCACCGCGGGCGTCCCGATGCTCCAGATGCTGCTGCGCCGCGACATGCGGTACGTCGTCGCCGTCGTCACCCGGTACTACGGCGGCGTCAAGCTCGGTGCGGGCGGCCTCATCCGCGCCTACGGCGGCGCGGTCGGCGAGGCCCTGGACGACCTCGGCACGCTCACCCGCCGCCGGTTCCGCCTGGCCACGGTGACCGTAGACCACCAGCGGGCCGGGAAGCTCCAGAATGACCTGCGCACGGCCGGACGCGCGGTGCGCGACGTCCGCTACGCCGAGTCCGTCACCATCGAGATCGGCCTCCCCGAGGGCGACGTGGACACCTTCCGGGCATGGCTCGCGGACGCCACCGCGGGATCGGCCGGCTTCGAACTGGGCGGAGAGGAGTACGGGGACGCCTGACGGAAGACCGGGCAAAGACCCCTGCACCGGCTGGTCGAGAACGCCGGACCCCCTCCCGGTCTCCGCGGCTTCGACGGGCCGCTGCCCCGTACCGTGCTCCCCGGCTCTCAGCCGAAGAGGTCCATGGCATCCGCCAAGGAGCCGTCGGAGGAGGAGCGGGCCCGCATCGGTCGCGGCTCCGGGTAGGTCGCCGTCGCGGCCCTCGCGCGGACGATCTCCGGCCCGCCGCACGCCGCGACGGCGAAGGCGCCGAAAACCTCGGCGAACGCGCCCGGGTCGCGGAACTCCACGCCGAACGCCCGACCGTCCAGAAGCGGCACCCACACCACCCGGTCGAACCGTCCCCACTCCAGCACCGGCTGGTCGTCCGCGGTCGACCGCCCCTCCAGCCAGAGCCGTGCCACGTGCAGCAGGTTCACCTCCTGCATCGGCCGCCTGCGCCGCACACGCAGTTCACGCGTCGTCAGCGTGACCCGCTGGTCCTTCTTCGCGTACCAGACGACACCGACCCCGAACGGCACCCACAGCAGGATCCCGATCAACGGCCAGACCAGAGCGTCGCCCCACGACCGGAGCAGTCCGCCGTCCAACAGGTACAGGCCCCCGAAGAGCAGCACCCACTTCGCCGTCATCCGCCAGAACCCGGTGCCCTGCCGGTACAGGACCCGCCGCTTCCTCGTCATCGTCATGCCCGCACGCTATCCACCGCCCCGCGCCTCCCGGCAGAGTCGGCTGTCCGTCGAAGACGCGCGGACTTCGAAGTGCCCCCACCGGTTCGTCCCTGCGAGTCGGTGCCGGGGAGGCAGGGTGATCCGAGGCGAGTGGTGGATCAGGGGGCGGCATACGTTAGCGTGGCAAGCGTTGATGGCGAGCCTCGTGCTGGTTCGTGCTGGTCCTGGAAGTGCAGTGGGGGTAACCGTGCAGCTCAGAGCGATTTCATGAAATTGCTGCACACTTCCGACTGGCATCTCGGCCGGGCGTTCCACCGGGTGAGCATGCTCGGTGCCCAGGCCGGGTTCATCGATCACCTCGTCGAGACCGTGCGCGAGCACGGCGTCGACGTCGTGCTCGTGTCGGGAGACGTGTACGACCGTGCGGTGCCGCCGCTCGCCGCGGTCGAGCTGTTCGACGACGCCCTGCACCGACTCGCCGGCCTCGGCGTGCCCACGGTGATGATCTCCGGGAACCACGACTCGGCCCGCCGCCTCGGCGTCGGAGCCGGGCTCATCGGCCGCGCCGGCATCCACCTGCGCACCGACCCGGCGGGGTGCGGGACCCCGGTGGTGCTCCACGACGCCCACGGCGACGTGGCCTTCTACGGCCTGCCCTACCTCGAACCGGCCCTTGTGAAGGCCGAGTTCGGCGTGGACAAGGCGGGCCACGAGGCCGTGCTCACGGCCGCCATGGACCGGGTCCGCGCCGACCTCGCCACGCGTCCGACGGGCACCCGTTCCGTCGTCCTCGCGCACGCCTTCGTCACCGGCGGCGAGCAGAGCGACAGCGAGCGGGACATCACCGTCGGCGGAGTGGCCGCCGTGCCCTCCGGTGTCTTCGACGGCGTCGACTACGTGGCGCTCGGCCACCTCCACGGCTGCCAGACCCTCACCGAGCGCGTCCGCTACTCCGGCTCCCCGCTGCCGTACTCCTTCTCGGAGGCCGCGCACCGCAAGAGCATGTGGCTCGTCGACCTGGACGCCGACGGATCGGTCACCGCCGAACGCCTCGACTGCCCCGTGCCGCGCCCGCTGGCCCGGCTGCGCGGCACCCTGGACGACCTGCTCGCCGACCCCGAGCTCGCCGCGCACGAGGACGCGTGGGTCGAGGCGACCCTCACCGACCCGGTCCGCCCGGCCGACCCCATGGCCCGGCTGGCCGAACGCTTTCCGCATACCCTGAGTCTCGTCTTCGACCCCGAGCGCCCCCCGGACGACCCCGCGGTGTCCTACGCGCGGCGTCTCGCGGGCCGCAGCGACCAGGAGATCGCCGAGGACTTCGTGGCCCACGTCCGCGGCGCCGGCCCCGACGGACACGAACGGACCGTACTGCGGGACGCCTTCGACGCGGTGCGTGCCGACGACAGCCTGCGGGAGGCCAGGTGAGGCTCCACCGGCTCGACATCACGGCCTTCGGGCCCTTCGGCGGATCGCAGAGCGTCGACTTCGACGAACTGTCGGCGGCCGGACTCTTCCTGCTTCACGGACCGACCGGCGCCGGCAAGACATCCGTCCTGGACGCCGTCTGCTACGCGCTGTACGGCTCGGTGCCCGGCGCGCGCCAGAGCGGTCAGGGCTCGGCCCTGCGCAGCGACCACGCCGACGTCCGTACGCGCACCGAGGTGCGCCTCGAGCTCACCGTCGCCGGACGGCGGCTGGAGGTCACCCGGCAGCCGCCCTGGGAGCGGCCCAAGCTGCGCGGCAAGGGCACGACCGTGGACAAGGCCCAGACCTGGCTGCGCGAATACGACGCGGGCGCCGGCACCTGGAAGGATCTCAGCCGCTCCCACCAGGAGATCGGCGAGGAGATCACGCAGCTGCTCGGCATGAGCCGCGAGCAGTTCTGCCAGGTCGTGCTCTTGCCGCAGGGCGACTTCGCACGCTTCCTGCGCGCCGACGCGGAGGCCCGCGGCAAGCTGCTCGGCCGGCTCTTCGACACCCGGCGCTTCGCCGAGGTCGAGAAGCGCCTCGCGGAGCGGCGCCGCGCGACCGAGACGCAGGTGCGCGAGGGGGACGCCGCCCTGCTGGCCGACGCCCACCGGATGCAGCAGGCCGCCGGTGACGCCATGGAGTTGCCGGAGCAGGTACCGGGCGAGCCGGGACTGGCCGAGGCCGTGCTCACCGCGGCCGCCGTCGCCCGCTGCACGGCCCGGGAGCTGCTCGACATCGCCGACCGGCGACTCACCGCCGCCGAGTCCGCCCAGGTCGCCGCCGAGCGCGACCTGGCCGGCGTACGGGAACTGGACCGGCTGCAGCGGCGCTTCGCGGAGGCGAGGGAGCGGGCGGCGCGGCTGGCCGAGCGGGCCGACGCCCACCGCGCGGCGCAGGAACGCATGGAACGGGGGCGGAAGGCCGGAACAGTGGCCCCGGCCCTGGAGCTGCGGGACGCCGCCGATGCCGAACACCGGCGGGCGGCCCACGCGGAGGCACGCGCGCGTGCCCGGCTGCCGCAGGAGCTGGCGGACGCGGCCACGGCGGGCCTCGCCGCCGCCGCGCGCCGGGCCGCGCAGGAACTGGGTGGCCTCGAATCGGCCCGGCGGGCCGAACAGCGCCTCGTCGAGCTGACCGAGGAGCGGGCCGAACTGGATCGCCAGGAACGCGCCGACGAGGACACCCTGCACGAGGCGGAGGCCTGGCTGGCCGGGTGGGAGACGGCCCGCGACCGGCTCCAGGCACGCGTCAAGGACGCCCAGGAGGCCGCGACCCGCGCCGAACAGCTCGCCGTACAGCGCGACCCGGCCCAGTGCCGGCTGAAGGCCGCCCGGCAGCGGGACCGGTTCGCCCTGGACACGGAGGAGACCGGGCGGCAGGCACTCGTCTCGGCCGAGCGAGCCGTCGAGGCCCGTGCCCACTGGCTCGACTTCAAGGAACAGCGGCTGCACGGCATCGCCGCCGAACTCGCCGCCGACCTCACCGACGGCGCACCGTGCGCGGTGTGCGGGGCCACCGAACATCCGGCCCCCGCCCGGAAGACCGCCGGGCATGTCGACCGCGAGGCGGAGGAGCGCGCGCTCGCCGCATACCAGGAGGCCGAGCAGCGCCGCGCGGAGGCCGAACAGCGCCTGGGCACCGTACGGGAGGCACTGGCCGCCGCCACCGCGGAGGCCGGGGACGTGCCCACCGCGCGACTGGCCGAGCAGGCCGAGGAACTGGAGCGGCTGTACGCGGCCGCACGGGCCACTGCCTCCGGACTGCACGCCGCGCAGGAGGAGCTGCGCCGGGCGGAGCAGGAGCGTGAACGGCGCATCGCCGCCCAGCAGCAGGCCGCCGTCCGAGCCGCGTCCCGGGTCGCCAACCGGGAACGGCTGGAGACGGAACGGGCGGCGCTGGAGGAGGAACTGGTGCGTGCCCGCGGCACCGCCGGCAGTGTGGCGGCCCGGGCCACACAGCTCGAGCGCCGGGCCGCGTCGCTCACCGAGGCCGCCGACACCTCGCGAGTCGCCGAGGACACGGCGCAGCGACTCAAGGACGCCGACGCACGCCTGGCCGACGCCGCCTCCCGTGCGGGCTTCCACACCCCGCGCGAGGCCGCCGCCGCCCGGCTCGACGACGCCGCCCACCGCGAACTGCAACGCCGGCTCGACGCCTGGGACGCGGAGGAGGCCGCCGTCCGCGCGGTCCTCACCGAGGCCGACACCGCCGCGGCGGCCCAGCGCCCGCCCGCCGACGCGGCCGCGGCGGAACGCACCGCCGCCGAAGCCGGCCGGCGGCTGCGCGAGGCCGCCTCGGCCCGCGACGCCGCCGCCCGGCGCTGCGCCGAGCTGGAGCGGCTGTCCGCCCGCGCCACCGCGGCTGCGCGCCGGATCGCCCCGCTGCGCCGGGAGCACGAGCGCGTCGTCCGCCTCGCCACCCTCACCGCGGGCACCTCGGCGGAGAACGAACGCCGGATGCGCCTGGAGTCCTACGTGCTGGCGGCCCGCCTCGAACAGGTCGCCGCCGCCGCGACCGCCCGCCTTCAGCGCATGTCCTCCGGCCGCTACACCCTCGTCCACTCCGACGACCGCACCGGACGCGGACGCAGCGGCCTCGGGCTGCACGTCGTCGACGCCTGGACCGGTCGCGAGCGCGACACGGCCACGTTGTCCGGCGGCGAGACGTTCTTCGCCTCGCTCGCTCTCGCGCTCGGTCTCGCCGACGTCGTCACGGACGAGGCCGGTGGCGTCCGCCTGGACACCCTCTTCATCGACGAGGGCTTCGGCAGCCTCGACGACCAGACCCTCGACGAGGTCCTGGACGTCCTCGACGCACTGCGCGAGCGGGACCGCAGCGTCGGCATCGTCAGCCATGTCGCCGACCTGCGCCGGCGCATCCACGCCCAACTGGAGGTCGTGAAGGGGCGGTCGGGGTCGGTACTGCGGCAGCGGGGCACCGGCTGAAGGGTCCCGGCGGCCGCGACGTGGGTCAGGGGGCTCAGCGGCTCAACGGCCGACGGGGGAGCGGTGACGAGTAGACGACGCTCGTGGTGACCGACCCCAGTGCGCTGATCCGGCCGGACACCTCCTCCAGATGCCGCATGGAACGGGCCGCGACCTTGATGACGAAGCAGTCGTCCCCTGTCACGTGGTGCGCCTCGAGGATCTCGGGAGTGACCGCCACCAGGTCGTGGAACGGCTTGTAGTTGCCGTTCGGATACCTCAGGCGCACGAAGGCCAGGATCGGGAACCCCAGCCGCTCGGGTTCGACGACCGCCGTGTACCCCTGGATGATCCCCGCCTCCTCCATCCGCCGCACCCGCTCGGTCACCGCGCTCGCGGACATGGAGACGGCACGGGCCAACTCCGCGTACCCGGCCCGCCCGTTGCGCTGGAGGGCGTCGAGTACCAGCCAGTCGGTGGCGTCCGGGGAATCCGTGGTCATCCGGAAGAAATAACAGGGAATCCCCGGCGCAGACAAGAGATGAACCGGTGGATTCCTCTTCTGCGACGCGCTCGCCGACCGTAGATTCGCGGTCAGGAGAGCCACCGAGGAAAGGCCGGACCATGAGCGCCACCACCACGAGCCCCGTCCTGCGCATCGCCCCGCCGACCCCCGCCGAGACCGCCGCGTACTTCCGCGCGAGCCTCGCCTTCCACGCCGACGTCTCCGACGTCGCCGGCGCCCTCGCGGCCGACGGCGACCCGGGGTTCGTCCTCGTGGACACCCGTTCCACCGAGTCCTGGGACCAGGGCCACATCCCCGGCGCCGTCCACCTGCCCACCGCGCTCGTCCCCGAACGGGCCGGCCGACTCCTCGACCGGGCCGTGCCGGTGGTGACGTACTGCTGGGGTCCCGGCTGCAACGGCGCGTCCCGCGCCGCCCTGGCACTGGCCGAACTCGGCTACCAGGTCAAGGAGATGCTCGGCGGCTTCGAGTACTGGGTGCGCGAGGGCTTCGCGTACGAGACCCGGCAGGGTACCGCGCGCCGCTCCGCCGACCCCTTGACCGCCCCGGTGGACGCGGCCGACTGCGGCTGCTGACGGGCGTGTAGGTTCTGCCGCATGGTGCGATACGCGGAGCCGGGTGCGGTGGAATGGGTGGAGTCGGGCGGCGGTCCGCTCATAGCGGTCCCGGAGACGGTCCTGCCGTTCTGGACCGGTGCCGACGGCGGGGACGCCGCATCCGACTACGACCGGGCGTGCGAGGTCGACGGCCACGTCGGGCTCCTCCCGGTCGGCGACCGCACCGCCCTCGTCCTCGGCGACGAACCCGCCTCCACCGCCTATCTCGCCGCTCACGGGACCTTCGTCCGCTGGTGCGCCGCGAACTCCGAGGAGGAGGCGCTGGCCGGCGTCGCCGCCGCTCTCGACACGGCCGACTGGGAGCCGGAGGTGTCCTGGCACGTGCCCGGGCCGGTGCTCCTCTTCGACGCGGCCTGGCCCGGCGCCGCCTGCGACCGGGCGGATCACGTGCGGGTCGCCCTCGACCCCGGCCGGTACGCGGTGCGGGCGGCGGAGGTCCGCCCCGGGCCGGAGACCTGGCTGAACGTCGTACAACTGCGGCGCCTAGCCGACCGGTAGCCGAGGCAGCCGACCGCGCGCCGGATACCGCCGCGGGGATATTGCCGTGCGTACCGGTGGTGCGCCGCCCATCATGGGTGCCCATGCCACGACTTCCGCACCCCACCCCCGAAGAGCTGCGCCGCGACCCCCTGCCCCTGCGCGGCCGCACCGCCCTCGTCACCGGAGCCAGCCGACGCGGCGGCATCGGCCACGCCGTGGCCCGGCGGCTCGCCGCCTACGGGGCCGGTGTCTACCTGCACCACCACGTCCCGCACGACGCCGCCATGCCCTGGGGCGCCGACCGGACGGAGGACGTCATCGCCTCCGTGCGCGCCGCGCTCGGCGACCCGGACGCCACCGTGGTGGCGGGCCCCGGCGACCTCACCGACCCCGTCGCACCGGGCGAACTCCTCGCCACGGCCGCCGAAGCGCTCGGCGGGCGGCTGGACGTCCTGGTCGCCAACCACGCCCTCAGCGGCTCTGACGGCACCCTCGACGCGATCGACGCCGCCATGCTCGACGCCCACTGGCAGGTCGACACCCGCTCGGTGCTGCTGCTCGTCCAGGCCTTCGCCCGGCACCGCGCCGCGCTGCCGCCCCGCACGCCCGGCGGACGCGTCGTGATGATGACCTCCGGCCAGGACATCGAGTCAGGCATGCCCGGCGAGGTCGCCTACGCGCTGCAGAAGGGAGCGCTCGCCTCCATCACGCGGACCCTGTCGACGACCCTCGCCGAGCACGCGGTGACCGTGAACGCGGTCAACCCCGGGCCGGTGGACACCGACTACATGACCGGTGAGGACTACGACGCCATCGCCGCCCGCTTCCCCGCCGGGCGGTGGGGCATGCCCGACGACCCGGCCCGCCTCGTCGCGTGGCTCGCCACGGACGAGGCGGAGTGGGTCACCGGTCAGGTCGTCGACTCGGAGGGCGGTTTCCGGCGGTGAGCGACCCGTCTCAAAGCCGCGACAGCTCGTCCACCAGGTCGTCCAGCCCCAGCGACCCCTGGGACAGCGCCGCCATGTGCCAGGCCTTCGGGTCGAAGGCGTCACCGTGCCGCTTGCGGGCGTTCTCCCGGCCCAGCAGCCACGCCCGCTCGCCGAGCTTGTAGCCGATCGCCTGGCCGGGGATCGTCAGGTACCGGGTCAGTTCGCTCTCCACGAAGTCCGCCGGACGGCTGCTGTGCGCGCCGAAGAACTCCTGCGCCAGCTCCGGCGTCCACCGCTCACCCGGGTGGAACGGCGAGTCCGCCGGGATCTCCAGCTCCAGGTGCATGCCGATGTCCACGATGACCCGGGCGGCCCGCATCATCTGCGCGTCCAGGTAACCGAGCCGCTGCTCCGCGTCCGTGAGGAAGCCCAGCTCGTCCATCAGCCGCTCCGCGTACAGCGCCCAGCCCTCGGCGTTGGCGCTGACCATGCCGACCGAGGCCTGGTAGCGGGACAGGTCCTCGGCGACGTGCGTCCACTGGGCGAGCTGGAGGTGGTGACCGGGGACGCCCTCGTGGTACCAGGTCGAGACCAGGTCGTAGACCGGGAAGCGGGTCTGTCCCATCGTCGGCAGCCAGGTGCGGCCGGGGCGGGAGAAGTCCTCCGACGGCTGCGTGTAGTACGGGGCCGCCGCGCTGCCGGGCGGGGCGATCCGCGACTCCACCTTCCGCACCCGCTCGGCGAGTTCGAAGTGGGTGCCGTCCAGCGCGTCGATCGCCTGGTCCATCAGGCCCTGCAGCCAGTCGCGGACCTCGTCGACGCCCTCGATGTGCTTGCCGTGCTCGTCCAGGTGCGCCAGCGCCACCCAGGGCGTCTCGGCGCCCGGAAGGATCTTCTCGGCCTCCTGCTTCATCTCGGCGAGCAGGCGGTGGTACTCCGACCAGCCGTACGCGTACGCCTCGTCCAGGTCCAGGTCCGTGCCGTTGTAGTAGCGCGACCAGCGGGCGTAGCGCTCGCGGCCCACCGTGTCCGGGGCGCCCTCGATGGCCGGCGCGTACACGTCGCGCATCCAGTCCCGCAGCTCGACCACGGCGGCGGTCGCCTCCCGGGCCGCCTCGTCCAGCTCCGCGCGCAGCGCGTCGGGGCCGGCGGACGCGAAGTCCTCGAACCAGCCCCGGCCCTCACCCGTGTCCGCCCACTCGCCGAGCTGCTCGACGAAAGTGGCGGTCGGACGCGGAGACGCGTACAGCTTGCGCTCCAGGCCCAGGGCCAGGGACTCGCGGTAGCCCCCGAGCGCCGCCGGCACCGCGCGCAGCCGCTCGGCGATCCGCGCCCAGTCCTCGTCCGTCCGCGTCGGCGTCACCGTGAAGACCTCGCGCACCGAATGCGCGACGGTGCCCAGGTTGCCGACCGAACGCAGGCCCTCCTCCGCCTCGTGCACGGCGAGTTCGGCGGTCAGCCGCTCGCGCAGCAGCCGGGCGCAGCGCCGCTCCACGTCGCTGTCCCCGCCGGGCCGGCGCTCCGCCTCGTCCAGCCGGGCGAGCGTGGCCCGTGCCAGCTCCGCGAGGGCCTCCTGACCCGCGGGGGAGAGGTCGGGCAGGCGGCTGGAACACTCCTCCACGCCGAGGAACGTACCGGTGACCGGGTCGAGGGCGATGAGCTCGTCGACGTAGGCGTCGGCGACCTCGCGGGGCAGCGGGCTCTTGGTCTCTGACATGCGGACATCCTCATACGGATACCGGTGCCGCGTCAGCCCGCTCTGCCCGGTCACCGCGGTGGGGGGCCGGATTTCGCTCAGGGCGTGGTGGCGGGCGCGGCGGGCGGCAGCAGGGGGCCGCACTCCCACTGCTGGAAGATCAGCCGCGTCTCGACGCGGGCCACCTCGCGCCGGGAGGTGAACTCGTCCAGGACCAGCCGCTGCAGATCCGTCATGTCCGCGACCGCTACGTGGACCAGGTAGTCGTCCGGGCCGGTGAGGTGGAAGACGGTGCGCGACTCCGGAAGCGCCCGGATCCGTTCCACGAACGGTCCGACCAGCTCGCGCCGGTGCGGGCGCACCTGTACCGACAGCAGCGCCTGGAGCCCGCGCCCCAGCCTGGCCGGGTCGAGTTCCAGTCGGTGCCCGAGGATCACCCCCGCCCGCCGCAGCCGGGCCACCCGGTCCAGGCAGGTCGACGGGGCGACCCCGACCTGGGCGGCGAGATCGCGGTAGGTGGTCCGGGCGTCGTTCTGCAGCAGCCGCAGCAGATGCAGATCCACCGGGTCCAGTACGACAGATTCCGCCATCGGCCGAACGTAACACGGCCCGTGAACCCTGTGACCCGTTCGGTGTTCACTCTTCGGTTCATGGACTCCGCGAGCACGCACCCGTCACCGTCCGACGACGTACGCTCCACCGCATCCACGGGCAGGGCACTGGCCACCGAGGCCGTGCACGCCGGTCGCGACGATCTCGCGGCCCTGGGACTGCACGCCCCGCCCATCGACCTGTCCACGACCTATCCGTCTTACGACAGCCGCGGCGAGGCCGCCCGCATCGACGCGTTCGCCACCACCGGCGCCGACCCGGCCGGCCCGCCGGTCTACGGCCGCCTCGGCAACCCGACCGTCGCCCGCTTCGAGACGGCGCTGGCCCGGCTGGAGGGCACTCAGGCCGCGGTCGCCTTCGCCAGTGGCATGGCCGCGCTGAGCGCCGTGCTGCTGGTGAGGGCCTCGATGGGGCTGCGGCACGTCGTCGCCGTGCGGCCCCTGTACGGCTGCAGCGACCACCTGCTGACCGCCGGGCTGCTCGGGTCCGAGGTCACCTGGACCGACCCGGCGGGCATCGCGGACGCCTTGCGCCCGGACACCGGCCTGGTGCTCGTGGAGTCGCCGGCCAATCCCACGCTGGCCGAGGTCGACCTGCGGGCCGTCGCCCACGCCTGTGGATCGGTGCCGCTGCTCGTGGACAACACCTTCGCCACCCCCGTACTCCAGCGGCCGGCCGAGTACGGCGCACGGCTGGTGCTGCACAGCGCCACCAAGTACCTCGGCGGGCACGGGGACGTGCTGGCCGGTGTGGTGGCCTGCGACGAGGAACTCGCGGGCCGGCTGCGGCAGGTCCGTTTCGCCACCGGCGGCGTACTGCACCCGCTCGCCGGCTACCTGCTGCTGCGCGGACTGTCCACCCTGCCCGTGCGGGTGCGGGCCGCCTCCGCGAACGCCGCCGCGCTCGTCGAGCGTCTCGCCGCCGATCCGCGCGTGGCCCGCGTGCACTATCCGCGCATCGGTGGCGCGATGGTCTCCTTCGAGGTCCACGGCGACCCGCACGAGGTCATCGGCCGCGTCCGCCTCATCACCCCCGCCGTCAGCCTCGGCAGCGTCGACACGCTCATCCAGCACCCGGCTTCCATCAGCCACCGCATCGTGGACGCCGACGACCGCCGGGACGCCGGGGTCGGCGACCGGTTGCTGCGGCTGTCGGTCGGCCTGGAGGACGTCGACGACCTCTGGGCCGACCTGGACCAGGCCCTCGGGGAGCGGGCCGCCGAGGCGGTCCCGCTGCGGGAGGCGCTGGCGCGGGCCGACTGAGGGGGCCGGCTCAGTCCTTGCCGATCCGCTCTCCGCGCGGCGGCCGCGCCGCGGCCCGGGCCGCCGGGTCCAGGCGTGCCGTGATGACCAGGGTCCCCTCCTCGATCTGGTAGTCGAGGGGGAGGCCCAGGCCGCGCATCGCGGCGACCATGCCGGTGTTCGAGGCCTGCGTCACCGCGTACACGTGCTCGCAGTCCGTCTCGGCCGCCATGTCCACGAGCCGACCGAGGAGTTCGCCACCGATGCCCCGGTGCTGCCAGGCGTCCTCGACCAGCAGCGCGACCTCCGTCTCGTCGCCGTCCCACAGCAGGTGACCGAGCCCGACGATCCGTCCCGACGCCGTCTGCGCGGCGAGGGTACGGCCGAAACGCGGGCTGAGCAGGTGGTTGAGATACCGGTCGGCGTCCCCGACCGGGCCGTGGTAGCGCATCCCGAGCGTCCGAGCGGAGCACCGCTCGTGCATCGCCCTCGCCGCCGCGACGTCACGCGTGTCGGCCCGGCGGACGGTGATGTCGCTTCCCTCGGGCAACGTCAGCACGTCCCGGCCGCGCGGGATGCGCGGACCGAGCCGGGCGTCCAGCTCGACCAGTGCCCGCGCCCGGGCGAACTCGGCCGGGGTGAAGGGCAGGTACGGCCGCTCCACACTGATCAGCCCGCCCTCCGGGGCCCGCAGCCGCAGCACGGTGTCCTCCAGCGAACCTTCCGGCGGTACGTCTTCGGCCGCACCTCCGCCGACCGTCGCGGGCAGCGACCGGATGGTGCAGCGGCCGAGCAACTGCCGCAGTATCAGCGGCAGTTCCGCCGCGTCCTGGGCCGTGCGGGCGGCCAGACCGAGCACTCGGGTCGGCGCGTCCACCAGGTCGTGGGCATCCGCCCGCTCGGTCCACGTGTCGGCACCGCCCGCCGCCGACACCACGCCCGCCAGCTCCGCCGCCGTCAGCCCGCTTGGGGCGCGGAGCAGGAACTCGTCCACCGTGCCTTCGGTCAACGGGTGCGTCTGCAGGCTGAGGATGTCGACCCGCCGGTCGGCGAGGGCCGCGCACAGCACGGCCAGCGAGCCGGGCGTGTCGCGCACCGTCGTCCGCATCCGCCACAGCGCGCTCTCCGCGATGTCGGAACCGGCACCGGCACTGGAACCGGCGTCGGTGCCGGTCGCGGCGCCGGCCTCGACGATGTCGGTACTGTTCCCGGGCGCCGCTGAGGACGGCGGCCGGGCGCCGGTATCGTCCGTCGGCGGGGCGTGCCCGTGGCGGCGTGACCACCATGCGTGGAAGCCCGCCGTGGTGATCAGGGCGGCCACCGAGGCCAGCACCATGACGGGCACCGCGGGGCCGTGCTCGACAAGGCGGGCAACGGCGTTCGTCACATCAGACATGTCTCGAGCCATGCGGCCACTGTGAAGGAACGGTGTTGCGTGATCACGAACCCTCTGTGTCCGATGAGTAAAGAAGGCTTCCCGGACTTTCGTTGCATTTTCTGGCGGTTGGCGTCAGGCGGCGGCCACCTCCCCCGTCAGCGCGCTTCGCAGCCGCCTGGCCTGGGACACCGGCCGGGACGCGCCGCGCCGGTTCGCCGCCTCCGCCAGGTGCGGCAGGTCGCCCCGGGCCCTCGTCCGTTCGGCGCACTCGGCCGCCACGGTCAGCAGACCGCCGAGTCCGCGGGTCGAGTCCGGCCGGGCGTCAGTTTGCCCGTCACCACCGGATCCAGCGAGGCGGGCAACTGCGGCTGGTAGTACCGGGCGGCGGCCACGTCGGCCACCGCCAGCAGTGCCGCGGACGCCTGCTGAGGGAACGTCAGAAGCCCCGTGATCGGCCCGACGTCGCCGAAACGGCCTCGCCCTCCGAGGGGTTGGGAGGCGCGGACCGCATGGGAACGCGGGCCGCGCACCGGGGGATGACGCCGGCGCGCGGCACACTCGACAGGCTACGGGACTACTGGCCGACCCGGCCCGGCTGGAGCACCTTCGTGAACAGCACCGTGCCGTCCTGCTCGCGCAGCCGCACCGTCATCTCGGCGCTGTCACCGTCGATGTCGACCTCGCCGAAGAACTGGTAACCGCCGGCGGGGGAGACGTTCGAGGCGGTCGGCGCTTTCACGAACACCCGCTCCGGGCCGAAGGTGCCGTCCAGGGCGCTGGCCGGGAAGGCTCCCGCGTTGAGGGGCCCCGACACGAACTCCCAGAACGGCTCGAAGTCGGTGAAGGCGGCGCGGGAGGGCTGGTAGTGCTGGGCGGACGTGTGGTGCACGTCGGCCGTCAGCCACACCGTGCCGGTGATACGCCGGTGCTTGACGAACCGCAGCAGCTCGGCGATCTGCAGCTCGCGTCCGAGCGGCGCACCGGGGTCGCCCTGCGCGATCGCCTCGATGTTCGCCTTCCCCTCGCCGCCGTCGGGCACGACCAGGCCGATCGGCATGTCGGCGGCGATGACCTTCCACACCGCACGCGACCGCGACAGCTCACGCTTGAGCCACTCCAACTGCTCGCGGCCCAGGATTCCCTGTGGGTCCACCGTCTCGTCGCCCGGGGAGTTGGCGTTGCGGTACGTGCGCATGTCGAGCACGAACACGTCCAGCAGCGGGCCCTGCCGCAGCACCCGGTGCACGCGGCCCTCCCGCGCGCCGGGGCGCAGGGTGGAGATCGGGAAGTACTCGGCGAACGCGCGCCGGGCCCGGGCGGCCAGGACGTCCACGCTCTTCTCCGTGTAGCGGCTGTCGGTCTCCGCGATGGTCTGCCCCGGGTACCAGTTGTTGCGTACCTCGTGGTCGTCCCACTGGATGATCGACGGCACCTGGGCGTTGAAGCGCCGCAGGTTCTCGTCGAGCAGGTTGTAGCGGAAGTTGCCGCGGAACTCGGCGAGGGTCTCGGCGACCTTGGACTTCTCCTCGGTGGTGATGTTCCGCCAGGTGCTGCCGTCGGGCAGCTCGGCCGTCGCGGCGATGGGGCCGTCGGCGTAGATGTTGTCGCCGCTGCACAGGAAGAAGTCCGGGTCCAGGGCGCCCATGGCGTCGTAGATGCGGTAGCCGCCGAGGTCCGGGTTGATGCCCCAGCCCTGGCCCGCCAGGTCGCCGGACCACACGAAGCGCACCGACTCGCGCCGGCGGACCGGCACCGTGCGGAAGGTGCCGGGCACCGGTTCGCCGGTGCGGCGCGGGTCGTCCGGGTCGGCGAGCAGCACGCGGTAGTGGATCTGCTCGCCGGGCGGCAGGCCGCGCAGCCGGGTCGTGCCGGTGAAGTCCGTGTCCGCCCCCAGCAGCGGGCCGTGCCATCTGCGCGGTTCGCGGAACGACTCGGTGGCGGACGTCTCGACGATCATCCGGGCCGGCCGGTCGGAGCGTACCCACACCAGACCCGAGTGGGACGTCACGTCCCCCGTCTGCACGCCCCAGCCCGCACCCGGCCGTCCGGAACGCGCGAACGCCGGCGCGGAGCCGAGGGCGGTGGGCAGGGTCAGGGCCGCCGACGCGGCGAGGGAGCCGCGCAGCACGCTGCGGCGACCGGGCAACGGACGGTGTGACATGGATACGCCTCCAGGGACGGGATCCGGCCAGTGTGGGGCCAGGTGTGCAGAGCCAGGCCTACTGGTGCGGCGCGGCGACCACGGAAACTCCGCGTGAACAACCGGCCGCCCGCGCGTGTGTGCGTGGCCCCGGTGGTCGCCGACGGCACCCCCGTGGACGACGGCCGCTCTCGCGCGTGCGCGATGGCACTCACCGCGCGGTGCAACCGGCTGCCCGCGCGCATGTGTGGCACCCGGTGAGCCCGGTCACACGGCCTTCGCCATCCTCTCCACCCCGGCCCGGATCCGTCCCGGCGTCAGATGCGCGTACCCCAGCACCAGGCGCACCATCCTCTTGGCCCCCTCCGCACCGCTCGCCCCGTGCCCGTACTGGGCCAGCGAACGCACCGCGACGCCGGCCTCCGCCACGCGCGCGAGGAATCGCTCCTCGGGGCCGTACCGCTCGGGGAGCGTGGCGATGGCGTGGAGCCCCGCGGCGATGCCGGAGACGCGTGAGCCGGGGAAGTGCTCCGCCAGGGCGGCGACCAGCACGTCGCGCCGCTCCCGATAGGCACGTTGGCACAGGCGTAGCTGGCGGTCGTACTCGCCGCGCTCCACGAAGCGGGCCAAGAGCGCCTGGTCGAGGGCCGGATGCCCGAGGTCGGTGGTGCGTTTGCGTTCGACGACGTCGTCGGCCAGCCACTCCGGCACCAGCAGCCAGCCCAGCCGCAGCCCCGGGGCGAGGGACTTGCTGACCGAACCCGTATAGGCGACGCGTTCGGGATCGAGCCCCTGGAGCGCGCCCACGGGAGCCCGGTCGTAACGGAAGTCGCCGTCGTAGTCGTCCTCCAGCACCAGACCGTCCACGGACCGGGCCCAGTCCAGCAGTGCGGCGCGCCGCCGCGCGGAGTAGGCGATGCCGGTGGGGAACTGGTGGGCCGGCGTCGTCACGACGGCCCGGACGCCCGATGCGTGCAGCGGGCCGAGGGCGAGTCCCTCGTCGTCGAGGGGCAACGGCACGGTGGCGACGCCGGCCGACGCGTACAGGGCGTCGTGCTGCGGGCTGCCGGGGGACTCGACGCCGGCGGTGCGCACCCCGCGCGCGTGGAGCACGCTCGCGAGCAGCGCCGTCGCCTGCGCCACGCCGGAGACGACCACGAGCCGCTCCGGGTCCGCCACCACGCCCCGGCGCCGGGTCAGCAGCTCGGCCAGCGCGGTCCGCAGCCGGGGGAGCCCGCGCGGGTCCGGGTAGCCGAGGGCCTCGTGCGGCAGTTCCGCCAGCACGCTCCGCTGCGCGGCGCCCCAGGCCGAGCGGGGGAACAGCGACAGGTCCGGTGTCCCCGGCACGAAGCCGGCACGGTCGCTTCCGGAGCGGGGGGCGAGATCACGCGCGCGGGGGCGTGCGGCCCGTACCGCGTCACCGACCCAGGTGCCCGCACCCCGCCCGCTGCGCAGGTACCCCTCGGCCGTCAGCTGCTCGTACGCCTCCGTGATCAGGCCCCGCGACACCCCGAGGTCGGCCGCGAGGTCGCGGCTCGACGGCAGGCGGGTGCCCGGCGCGAGCCTGCCCGAGCGGACCGCCTCCCGCAGCGCGGCCTGCAGGGCCCGGCCGCGCGTACGTGCCGGTGCCGAAGCGGCGGGCAGCAGCAACTCCCATGCCGCGGTGCCGTCCACCGCGGTGACGGTGGTGGCGCCGGAACCGGTGGCGTCGCCGGTGTGAGCGGCGGAGCCCGGACGGCCGTCCGGACCGGTCGGTACTGGCGTCATGAAAGCGGTCCCCCGGGCATCGCTCTTCGCGAACGCCGCCACTCTACGAGGGGTCGGCCCCGAGAGGGCGCGGCCCCGGTGCGTGGACCGGGGTGACCGACGAGGCGCTCGCCGCCCGGGCGCGGCTGCCGTCGAGGAGGACGCGGGCGACCAGCGCCGGGTCGTCGTTCATCGGGACGTGGCCGCAGCCGGGCAGCCGGACCAGCCGGGCCCGCGGAATGATGTGCTTGGCCCGGATGCCCTGCCGGGGCAGGAGCAGCAGGTCCCGGTTGCCCCACGCCACGGTGACGGGGACACCGGGGAGGTCGTCGGTGAACTGGACCGTCCGTCCGGCCCGCAAGGTCTCGGCGAAGCCCTCCGCGTGCGCGAGCGCGAGCGTCTCGGCGATCACGGCCTCGGGGGAGCGCCGGGCGGGGCGGGCGTAGATCGTGCTGGTCAGCGCGGTGCGGCCGACCGCCGTGCGGGACAGGCGCTCGACCAGAGGGAGGGGCAGGCTCCGGGCGGCGCGGCGCATTCCCGTCAGCACCCCGAAGGCGTAGCGCCGCTCGGCCTGGTTCCAGAAGCCGCCCGGGGACAGGGCCGTCACCGACCGCACCAGAGCCTCTCGGCCCATCTCCAGGGCCAGCAGGCCGCCCAGCGAGTTGCCCGCCGCGTGCGGCCGGTCCAGTCCCAGCGCCGCGCAGAACGCAGCGAGCACCGCGGTGGTCGTCCGCAGGTCGTGCGGCAGTGACGGCGGCAGCGCGGACGACTCCCCGAACCCCGGCAGGTCCACGGCTATCACGTCCCGTTCGGTCGCGAGGATGTCGATCACCGGGTCCCAGGCCCGCCGGTGGTGACCTATCCCGTGGAGCAGGAGCAGCGGTTCACCGCTGCCCACGCGCGCGTAGGAGAGGGTGATGTCCTGCGGACCGTACTCGGTGGGGGCCGTGAAGGAGAGTGTTGCGGACATGAGGCTCCTTGTCGGGAACGCGAGTGCGATGACGGTGTTGCGTAGACAGCCTGCCAGCAATAGTTACCGACGGGTAGCCCCCGTGCGGGCGTTCTGCGGAGGGCGCCGGGTGTGGGCGATTCCGCCTGGACACCGCCGCACCCGTCCGCTGGGATGGACCCGTGACCACCGAAACCGCGACCGACATCTTCGAAGAGCACCGTCCCGTTCTCGTGGGAGTCGCCTACCGCATGCTGGGCCGCATGGCCGACGCGGAGGACGTTGTCCAGGAGGCGTGGTTCCGCTGGTCCGGCGCCGACCGGTCCGCCGTCCGGGAACCGCGCGGCTACCTGGTGCGGACCACCACCCGCCTCGCCATCGACCGGCTGCGGCAGATCAAGTCGCGCGGCGAGACGTACGTCGGACCGTGGCTGCCCGAGCCCTACGCCACGGACTTCGGCGACGCCGTCCCGGACACCGCCGAGCGCGCCGTCCTCGCCGACTCC
The DNA here is from genome assembly GCF_014649815.1 of Streptomyces mutabilis. GTDB lineage: Bacteria > Actinomycetota > Actinomycetes > Streptomycetales > Streptomycetaceae > Streptomyces > Streptomyces mutabilis. Next base: position 92,925 of record NZ_BMTT01000006.1, read on the forward strand.
GTGTCCCTCGCCGTCCTCGTGGTGCTGGAGTCGCTGTCCCCGTTGGAGCGGGCGGTGTTCGTCCTCCGAGAGGCCTTCGGCTACCCGTACGCCGAGATCGCGGCCGTGCTGGAACGCGGGGAGGCCGCGGTCCGCCAGCTCGCCGGGCGGGCCCGCAAGCACGTCGACGAACGGCGGCCCCGCTACGACGTCGACCCGGCGCAGTGCCGGGACCTCACCGAGCGCTTCCTCGCCGCCGCCACCGACGGCGACCTCGAAGGGCTGTTGGCGATGCTCGCGCCGGACGTCCGGCTGGTCGGCGACAGCGGAGGCAAGTCCAGGGCGCCGCTGCGCGTGCTGCACAGCGCCGACAAGGTGGGCCGCTTCCTGCTCGGTGTCGCGCGGAAGGGGATACCCGACCCCTCCTTCCGCTTCCCGGAACTCAACGGCGGCCCGGCCCTGCTGGTCCTGTCCGGGGGCAAGCCGGACTTCGTCCTCCAGTTGGACGTCGCCGACGGCCGCGTGCAGTCGATCTACATCGTGCGCAACCCCGACAAGCTGCACCACTTGACCGGTATCGCATAGCGCCCGGGTCCGCGGCAGACCCCGGACCCACCCGCCCCGCCGGCCCCGCAAGGCATGGAGCCCCCGTCCCGCGACGGGGGCTCTCGCCGTCCAGTCACCGGATTGGTCTTGACCAAGGGTGTGGGCCGCTTTATCGTCGCAGAGAACTGCAACAACCTTTAATAAACAAGGGCGTCAAAACGCCGCCGGACCAGAGCGATTGCGGAGGACAGGGTGGGGACCACGCAGTTGGAATCGGTGCCGGAACCGAAGTACTGGCACCTCAGGACCGTACTGAGCGAGGCCTTGGACTCGGAGTTCTCGGTGGGCGAGATCCTGCCCAACGAGCGGGACCTCGCCGCCCGCTTCGGCGTTGCCCGCGCGACGCTCCGTCAGGCCCTGGAGCAGCTCGAACTGGAAGGCCGCCTCCAGCGCCGTCGCGGCGTCGGCACGACCGTCGCCCCGCCGCGCGTCGGCGTGGCCGTGGGCACCGCGCAGCACACCTGGCCGGGGGCGGCCGACGACGCGTGGGAACCCACCGACTGCGAGCTCGCGGCGCCGCCCGCGGCGGTCGCCGGCGCCCTGGGCACCGCCCGGGACGAGCCGGTGCACACCGTCCGCCGCTCCCGCGTGACGCACGGCCGGCCCGTCGCCGCCGAACTGCTCTACGTCCCGCCGTCCTCGGTGCCCGACCTCACCGCCATCGACACGCCCTCCGGCACGGCACGCGCGCGTGCCGTGCTGCGCGAACTCCAGCGCGGCGAACTGGAGCGCAGGGACAGCGCCGTGGAGCTGGGATCGGTCGGCGCCGAGGACGCCAAGGAGCTGGACCGCCTCCCAGGAGCGCCCGTCCTCGTCGTCACCACCCGTTACCTGGCGCAGGGCCGCACCGCGGCGCTCTCCGTCGCCACCTACCGCGCGGACACCTGCCGGCTGACCTTCGGGGACTCCGGCGACGTGGAGATCCACCACGGCCCCCAGAGCCGCGCCTCCTGACTCTCCCCAGCCGGCGCCCGGCAGGTCAGCGGCGTGCCGTCGCGCCCTCCACAGCGAACAACTGCTCCTCCACGTGGTCGAGGGCCAGCCGCAGCGCGCCCGTCGCCACGGCTGCCTCGCCGAGGAGCGAGAGGGCGACCTTCGGCGGGCGCAGGCAGTATCGGGCCAGCTCACGGCGGAGCGGCCCCAGCACGCCGTCCAGCCCGGCCGCCCAGCCGCCGACGACGACGAGCTCCGGGTCGAGGGCCAGCACCAGCGCCGCCACGTCGTGCACCAGCCGCTGGATGAAGCGCTCGACGGCCGCGCGGGCCCGCTGGTCGCCGGCACGGGCCTCGGCGAAGACCTTGGCGACCGCCTGCTCGTCCAGCGGATGCAGCGGCTGGTCCGTGGTGGACAGCAGCGTCTCCGGCGTCACGTCCCGGCCCAGCAGATGCAGCGCGCCGATCTCGCCCGCGGCTCCTCCGTACCCACGGTGCAGCCGGCCGCCGATCAGCGAACCGGCCCCCGGGCTGAGACCGGCCAGCACGAAGACGACGTCGTCGGACTCCGTGGCGGCGCCCTTCCAGTGCTCGGCGACCGCCGCCGCGTTCGCGTCGTTCTCCACCAGCACCGGACACTTGAAGGAACGGCTCAGCCGCTCGCCGAGGCGCAGCCCCGTCCACTGCGGCAGCGCGGTGCTCAGCCGCACCGTGCCGTCCGCCTCGACGATCCCGGGCGAGGCGGCGCCCACGGCCCTCAGCGAGCCACGCGCGACCCCGCCCCGGCGCAGCAGTTCGGCGACCGCGGTACGCAGTCGTTCCAGCCGCTCGTCGGCCGGGGCGCTCTCGTCGACGTCCTTGGCCTGGGCGCCGATCACCCGGCCGTCCAGGTCGGACAGGAGCGCGGCCACGCGGTGCGGACCGATCTCCAGACCCAGCAGGTGTCCGGCCTCCGCCCGGAACCGGAACCGCCGCGCGGGCCGTCCCTGCCTACGGGCCGTGCCCTCGTCGGCGGCCGCCTCGACGACCAGACCCGCCTCTATCAGCCCCTCGACGACGCCCTCGACGGTGGGCCGGGACAGTCCCGTCACCCGGGTGATCTCGGTCAGCGTCGCGCAGTCCGTGGCCCGCAACGCGTGCAGCACGACAGCGGAGTTGATTCTCCGCAGCAGCGACGGATCCCCACCGGTCAGCCCGCCCAACGTCCGTCCTCCCAGCTCGTGCGCGTGTTGGGCGGATCGTACTCGGCCCGCTCCGCCCCGGCGAGTGCCGGTCCGCCCGGACCCCACCGGCCCGGACGCCTCACCCGGGTGCCACGAACCCCGACTCGTACGCCGTGATCACCGCCTGTGTGCGGTCCCGCGCCCCCAGCTTCCCCAGTACCGCGCTCACGTGCGACTTCACCGTCTCGGTGCCGACGACCAGCCGGGCGGCGATCTCCGCGTTCGACAGCCCGCGCGCCATCAGCCGCAGCACCTCGCTCTCCCGCTCGGTCAGCCGCGCCCGCTCCAACCGCGCGCGGGCCGCGCGGTTCCCCCCGCCGTCGCCGTACTCGGCGGCGAGCTGCCGCACCGACGCCGGGAACAGCAGGGACTCGCCCTCGGCGATCAGCCGCACCGCGTGCACGATCTCGGCCGGCCGGGCCCGCTTCAGCAGGAACCCGTCGGCGCCGGCGCGCAGTGCCTCGTACACGTACTCGTCGTTCGCGAAGGTCGTCACCACGAGGATCTTCGGCGGGTCGGTCATCGTCCGCAGCAGTGTCCGCGTGGTCTCGATCCCGTCCAGCAGCGGCATCCGTACGTCCATGGCGACCACGTCCGGCCGCACCTGCCGCACCAGTGGAATCACCGTCGCTCCGTCGGCCGCCTCACCGACCACCTCGATGTCCGGCTGTGCCTCCAGAACCGCCCGCAGACCCGCGCGTACGAGGGGTTCGTCGTCGACTAGGAGCACTCTGACCGGCATCCGGTCAGCGTAGATCAGCGCGGCGGCAGCTCGACGCGCACCTCCCAGTCACCGGCGCCGTCGGGGCCGGTGTGCGCCCGGCCGCCCAGCAGTGCGGCCCGCTCGCGTATGCCGCGCAGTCCGCTGCCGCGGCCGGGGGCGGCTCTGCCGTCCGGCAGCGGATTGCGCACCTCCAGGGTGAGCGCGCCGTCCGCCACCTCGACGCGCACCCGGGTCGGCACGGCGCCCGCGTGCCGGAGCACGTTGGTCAACGCCTCCTGCAGAATGCGGTAGCCCTCGCGCGACACCGGGCCCGGCAGGCTCTCCAGCGCACCGGTGACCTCTGCGTCGACCTTGGCGCCGGAGGCGCGGGCGGACTCCAGAAGCCGGTCGGCGTCCGCGAGTGTCGGCCGGGCGCTCACGGGCCGCTCCGCCTCCCGCAGGACGCCGAGCACACGCTCGAGATCCTCGAGAGCCGCCCGGCCGGTCTCCTCGATCGCGGTCAGTGCGCGGTCGGTGAACTCGGGACTGTTGGCCGCGCGGGCGGCTCCCGCTTGGACGACGGCGACGGTCAGCGCGTGGCCGATGGAGTCGTGCAGCTCGCGGGCGATGCGGTTGCGCTCCAGGAGCTGTTCGGTGCGTTCCTCCAGGGCGCTGAGCCGTTCGGCGGCGGAGGGGCCGAGCAGCGCCCGGGCCCCTGCCGTCGCCAGGAGCCCGAGGCCGACCACGGCGCCGTACAGGGCGAGGAGGGGCAGCGGAGCGAGGAGCGCGTACGCCCAGTGCGACGCGGCGTCCTTGAGGAGCGGGATGTCGTCGATCCGGTGCCCCATGGAGAGCCGGACCAGCTCCACGGAGACGATCGGCAACCAGACACAGGCACCTGCGGTCAACAGGCCCAGCACTAGGCGGCCTTGCAGCCACACCACCGTGCGCAGCCGGTCCCGCCAGTTCGCCGAGGGGGCCATGGAGAAGCCGTCGTCCGGCTGACCGGGCGTGAGGAGCCACCGTGCCTGCACGCCCTCGCCGGTCCGCACCGCCGGAATGAGACCGACCGGGATCATCAGGGCCGCCGGCACCCACATGTTGGTGTCGTCGACGAGTGCCCACACGCTCACGATCAGCATGGGCACCCACAGGTACAGCAGCCGTGTGTAGGTAGCTCCTCGCTGGAGCGGGCGGAGAAGGCGGACCATTGCCTCATTGTGCCAGGCGCCACTGACAGCGGCCCTCCCCCGCACGGGGGAGACTATCTCCACCGCCGGGGGAGGCCCGCCCCCGTACGGCCCGCCACGCTGGTGCCATGACCAGCATCGACGTGCAGAACCTCACCAAGGAGTACGGCACCCGACGAGCCGTCGACGACCTCACCTTCACCGTCCGCCCTGGCCGCGTCACGGGCTTTCTGGGTCCCAACGGCGCCGGGAAGTCCACCACCATGCGGCTGGTCCTGGGTCTGGACCGGCCGACCTCCGGCACGGCGGCCGTCGGCGGACGCCCTTACTCCGTCCTCCACGAGCCGCTGCGTCACGTCGGTGCCCTGCTCGACGCTCGCGCCGCCCACGGCGCGCGCACCGCCCGGGACCACCTGCGCGTCCTGGCGGCGAGCAACCGCATTCCCGCGCGCCGGGTCGACGAGGTGCTGGAGGAGACCGGGATCGCCTCCGTGGCACGCCGCCGGGTGAGGACGTACTCACTGGGGATGCGCCAGCGGCTCGGGATCGCCGCGGCGCTGCTGGGCGACCCCGAGGTGGTGATGCTGGACGAGCCCAGCAACGGACTGGACCCGGAGGGCATCATCTGGATCCGCGAACTGCTGCGCCGGCTCGCGGCGGAGGGACGCACCGTCCTCGTCTCCAGCCACCTGATGAACGAGACCGCGTCCTTCGCCGACCACCTGGTCGTCCTCGGCCGGGGCCGGCTGCTCGCCGACACGCCGATGCGGGAGTTCATCGACGCGCGCGTGCAGCCGAGTGTCCGCATCCGGACCTCGGACGCGACCGCGCTCAAGGCCGCTCTCGCCCGGCACGGGCACGACGCGGTGGAAGGCGACGACGGGTACTGGACCGTGCCGCACGCACGCGTGGACGACATCGGCCGCGCCGTGTCCGCGGCCGGCGTCCCGATCCTCGAACTGAGTTCGGCGGAGGGCACCTTGGAACAGGCCTACCTCGACCTGACGGCCGCAGAAGCCGAATTCACCGCTCCGTACCAGGAGGCCTGACCATGCACTTCGCACCCGTACTCCGCTCCGAGGCACTCAAGGTCCTCACCCTGCGCTCGCTGTGCGGCACGCTGCTGGCCGTGTTCGCGGTCACCACCGCCTTCTCCGCGCTGGCAGGAGTCTCCGACGCCTCGGACGCCGACTACGACCCGCTGTTCACGGCCCTCTCCGGCGTCATGCCCGGTCAGATCGCCGCCATCGCGTTCGGCGCCGTGGTCGTGTCGTCCGAGTACCAGGGCAACGGAATCCGCCTCTCCCTGGCCGCCGTTCCGCAGCGCGGTCGGTGGTTCGCGGCGAAACTGGCCGTCATCGCCGGGTCGGCCCTCGTCGTCGGCCTGCTGACCTCGTTCGCCGCCCTCCTCGCGGCCCGGGCGGGCCTCGGCGCGGCGGCGGAGGGGCTCACCGCGGGCGAGCAGGCGCGCGGCGTGGTGGGCTGCGGGATCTACTTCATGCTGATGGCCCTGCTCGCGGCCGGCCTGACCACCCTGTTCCGCAGCGGCGTGGCCACTCTGTCCACCCTGATCCCGTTCATCCTCGTCATCGCATTCGTGATCGGGGACGCGGCGGGCGGTGTCACCGAGTTCCTGCCGGACCAGGCCGGGCAGGTGGTGATCCATCAGACGCACGACGGAACGCTGGGCCCCTGGACGGGACTGGCGGTGACGGCCGGTTGGTCGATGGCCGCCCTCCTAGTCGGCGCCTGGCGGCTGCGCGGCCGGGACGCCTGACCCCACGCGGTCCTCTGACGCCCCGCCAATTGTCAGTGGTGGCCGGTTTACTGGGCGGCATGGACATCGCGCGGCACATCGCCCTCATCGACGAGCTGTGCTTCCGGCCCTTCCCGGCGGAGCACGGCCCGTCGGACGGGGGCACGGCGGGGCCCGGGCACTTCGTGGCGGTGCTGGAGAGCAGCCACGGCCTGCGCGACGGCGACCGGGGGGAGCGGACGCTGACCGTGGAGCAGTACGAGAAGTACCGCGACGCCCTCCACGAGCGCCTCGCCCCGCGCTGGGGGGAGACGGAACCTTGGAATCTCCAGACGGTCCTCCTGCGGACCGAACGGGAGGAGATACCCGAGCCGTGGGCCACCCTCAGCGCCCGCGCGCGCCTGGCCCACCTGTGGGAGGCGGAGGGGACCGGCCGCTGGGTCGCGGTCGCCGTCGCCGACCGGGACGAGACGGACGAGGTGCAGTTGCTGGCCGTCGTCACCCAGGAAGCGCCACCGTGAACGCCCGCTACGCGTCCGCATCCGCCGCGGCCCGCAGCCGCGCGAACTCCTCCGCCATCGTCCGCGCGGTCCAGTGGGCGTTCAGTCCGCTCGGATTGGGCAGTACCCACACGCGCGTGTCCCCGATCGTCCGCTCCTGCGGACCCACCTGGGCCTTCCGGTCGTCGAACGCGGCGCGGTACGCGGTGACACCGACGACGGCCAGCCAGCGGGGACGCAGCATCGCCACCTTCAGTGCCAGCAGCCGCCCGCCCTCCCGGTACTCCTCGGCGGTCAGCTCGTCCGCCCGTGCACTGGCCCGCGCGACGACGTTCGTGATCCCGAGCCCGTACGACAGCAGCTCGCCCTGCTCCGACGGCTCGAGCAGCCGCGGGGTGAAACCGGACAGGTGCAGCACCGGCCAGAAGCGGTTGCCGGGGCGGGCGAAGTGGTGGCCGGTCGCCGCCGTCATCAGGCCGGGGTTGATGCCGCAGAACAGCACGCGCAGGCCGTCCGCGACGACGTCCGGTACGAGACGGTCGCGGGCGGCCTCCAGCTCAGCCGGGGTGAAGCGCGTCAGAGGATCGCTCCGGGGGTGTAGCCCGCGGCCTCCGGGCGCTGCTTGACGATCTCCTCGACCCGGCCGACGACGACACCGACCTGGTCGGCCGCCGCGCCGGTGAACGACAGCTTGTCGGCCATCAGCGCCTCAAGCCCGGCACGGTCCAGCGGGATGCGCTCGTCGGCGGCCAGCTTGTCGAGGAGTTCGTTGCGCTCGGCACCCTGCTCACGCATCGCCAGCGCGGAGGCCACGGCGTTCTCCTTGATCGCCTCGTGCGCGACCTCGCGGCCGACACCCGCCCGCACCGCGCCCATCAGCACCTTGGTGGTGGCGAGGAACGGCAGGTAGCGGTCCAGCTCCCGGGCCACGACGGCCGGGAAGGCCCCGAACTCGTCCAGCACGGTCAGGAACGTCTCCAGCAGCCCGTCCAGGGCGAAGAAGGCGTCGGGGAGGGCCACCCGGCGCACCACCGAGCAGGACACGTCGCCCTCGTTCCACTGGTCGCCCGCCAGCTCGCCGGTCATCGACGCGTAGCCGCGCAGGATCACCATCAGGCCGTTGACGCGCTCGCAGGAGCGGGTGTTCATCTTGTGCGGCATCGCCGAGGAGCCGACCTGGCCGGGCTTGAAGCCCTCGGTGACCAGCTCGTGCCCGGCCATCAGCCGGATCGTCTTCGCCATCGACGACGGCGCCGCCGCCAGCTGCACCAGCGTGGTGACGACCTCGTAGTCCAGGGAGCGCGGGTAGACCTGGCCGACCGAGGTGAAGGCCTCGGAGAAGCCCAGGTGCCCGGCGATCCGCCGCTCCAGCTCGGCGAGCTTGCCCGCGTCGCCGCCGAGCAGGTCCAGCATGTCCTGGGCGGTGCCGACCGGGCCCTTGACGCCGCGCAGCGGGTAGCGGCCCAGCAGCTCCTCGACCCGGCCGTACGCGACCAGCAGTTCGTCGGCGGCGGTGGCGAACCGCTTGCCCAGCGTCGTGGCCTGCGCGGCGACGTTGTGGGAACGCCCGGCCATGACCAGCTCGGCGTACTCGCCGGCCAGCTTGCCGAGCCGGGCCAGGACGGCCACCGAGCGGTCGCGGATCAGCTCCAGCGACAGCCGGATCTGGAGCTGCTCGACGTTCTCCGTCAAATCCCGGGAGGTCATGCCCTTGTGGACGTGCTCGTGCCCGGCGAGGTCGTTGAACTCCTCGATCCGCGCCTTCACGTCGTGCCGGGTGACCTTCTCGCGCTCGGCGATCGAGGCGAGGTCGACCTGGTCGAGGACGCGTTCGTAGTCGGCGATCGCGGTGTCGGGCACCTCGATGCCGAGGTCCTTCTGGGCCCGCAGCACGGAGAGCCAGAGCTGCCGCTCCAGCTTCACCTTCTGCTCGGGCGACCAGAGCGTGGCGAGCTCGGCGGAGGCGTAGCGTCCGGCGAGGACGTTCGGGATGCGGGGCTTGGCGGGAGCGGAAGTCACGTGTACGGATTCTACTGGCGATTCCTGCAGGCCAGCGCCATGGGGTTCCTCGTCGGAACCTACGAAGGCGGCGTGCCCCGGACGATCATGGCGTCAGTTCCCCGTAAGGCAGCAGCTCCGGACGCTTCGGCGGGCGCCCGTCCCCGGACGACCGGCCCGTCAGCCTGCGGCCGATCCAGGGCAGCAGGTGCTGCCGGGCGAACCGGACGTCCGCGGTCCGGCGCATGACCCAGCCGGGCGGCGGCGTGGGCGGGACGGGCGCGTGCCACTCGGGGTCCTCCGGCTCGTAGCCGAGTGACTGCCACACGGCCTCCGCGACCCGGCGGTGCCCCTCGACGGTCAGGTGCAACCGGTCCACGTCCCACAGCCGCGGGTCGGCCAGCGACTGTGCGCCGTAGAGGTCGACGACGACGGCGCCGTGCTGCCGGGCCAGGTCGTCGATGATCGCGAACAGCGCCTCCATGCGCGGTCGGAACCGCTCCAGTACCGGACCCTGGCGGCCCGGGCTGCGCATCAGCACCAGCTGCTTGCAGTTCGGGGCGAGCCGTTCCACGGCCTGCGTCAGCAGATCCCGCACCCGGGCCATGTCGCACTTGGGACGCAGGGTGTCGTTGAGGCCGCCGACCAGCGTGATCACGTCGGCGCCCATGGCCGCCGCGACGTCGACCTGTTCGTCGACGATCTGCCCGATCAGCTTGCCGCGCACGGCGAGGTTCGCGTACCGGAAGCCGGGGCAGCGGGCTGCCATCCGCGCGGCGAGGAGGTCGGCCCAGCCCCGGTAGGAGCCGTCGGGCAGCCGGTCCGACATGCCCTCGGTGAAGGAGTCACCGACGGCGACGAGACTGGTGTGGGTGGGGTTCGTCTGCATGGCGGCAGAAATGGTAGCCCCACGCACATACCCGACGGTCGGTCACCCTCCCGGTCGACCGGTACCCCGCCGCCTTGGAACGGCTGGCAACCGCCGCCTCGGAACCGCCGGCCCTCCGTCGCCTCGGAACCGCCGGTCCCGCCCTGGACGGGCGGCGGTCGTCGCCGTCCGAACGGCCGGTCCCGCCGTGCGCCCGTCCCACCGGATCACGTCCGCTGCCCGAACAGCTCCCTCAGCACGTCCTCCATGGTCACCAGCCCCGCCAGCCGCCCGTCGGACCCGAGGACGGCCGCCAGATGGGTGCGGCTGCGGCGCATCGCGGTGAGCACGTCGTCGAGCGGGGTGCTCTCCCGCACCCGCGCGATGGGCCGCATGTCCCGCAGCCGGAACGGCAGGTCCCGCGGCGAGGCGTCCAGGGCGTCCTTCACGTGCAGATACCCGACGATGCGCCGCCCGTCGTCCACGACGGGGAAGCGGGAGAACCCGGACTGCGCCGACAGCCGCTCCAACTGCTCCGGAGTGATGCCCACGCGCGCGTGGACGACGTGTTCCAGCGGCAGGACCACGTCCCGCACCGGCCGCCGGCCCAGTTCCAGCGCGTCGTGCAGCCGCTCCTGGGCCCGGATGTCGATCAGCCCGGCCTCACTGGCGTCCTTGACGATCTCGGCCAGCTCCGCGTCCGTGAAGGTCGCCGAGACCTCGTTCCTCGCCTCCACCCTGAGCAGCTTGAGCAGTACGTTCGCGAAGGCGTTGACCGTGAAGATCACGGGGCGCAGCGCTCGCGACACTGCCACCAGCGGGGGCCCGAGCAGCAGCGCGCTGCGCACCGGCTCGGCCAGGGCGATGTTCTTCGGGACCATCTCGCCGAGCAGCATGTGCAAGTACGTCGCCAGCGCGAGGGCGATCACGAACGACACCGCGTGCCCCGCGCCGGACGGCACGCCCACCGCGTGGAACACCGGCTCCAGCAGGTGCGCGATGGCCGGCTCGGCGACCACGCCGAGGACCAGCGTGCACAGGGTGATGCCGAGCTGGGCCGCCGCCATCAGCGCCGACACGTGCTCCAGGCCCCACAGCACGCTCTTCGCCCGCCGGTCGCCCTCCTCGGCGTACGGTTCCACCTGGCTGCGGCGCACCGAGATCAGCGCGAACTCGGCACCCACGAAGAACGCGTTGACGACGAGCGTCGCCAGGCCGATCAGGAGCTGTACCGCGGTCACCGCCCCGTCCCCCCTTCGTCGTCGGTACGCTCGTCGTCGAGCGGCGCGTGCAGCAGCACCCGGGCCGCCCTGCGTCCCGTGGCGTCCACGACGTCCAGTCGCCAGCCCGCGACCTCCAGGACGTCGCCGACGGCGGGGATGCGCCCCAGCCCGGCCGCGACCAGCCCGGCGACCGTCTCGTACGGTCCCTCGGGCGCCCTGAGACCCAGACGCGCGAGCCGGTCCACGCGTGCCGCGCCGTCGGCCCAGTACAGCGCGTGGCCCTGCTCATCGGTACCGGCCGCATCCAGTTCGGGAGTCTCGTGCGGATCGTGCTCGTCCCGCACCTCGCCGACGACCTCCTCGACGATGTCCTCCAGCGTCGCCACGCCCGCCGTCCCCCCGTACTCGTCGATCACGACGGCCATCGTGCGCAGCCCGGAGAGCCGGTCCAGCAGCCGGTCGACGGTCAGCGACTCCGGGACCAGCAGCGGTTCCCGCATCAGCTCGGCGACCGGCATCCCCGCCCGCCGCTCGGCGGGCACCGCCAGTACGTCCTTGACATGCGCGGTTCCCACCACGGCGTCGAGCGTGTCCCGGTACACGGGAAACCGGGACAGGCCGGTCGCCCGCGTCGCGTTCGCCACGTCCTCGCAGGTGGCCCGGGCGTCGAGGGCGATGACCTGGACGCGCGGGGTCATCACGTTCTGCGCGGTCAGGTCGGCCAGGTTCAGCGTCCGTACGAACAACTCGGCGGTGTCGGCCTCCAGGGCCCCTTCCTTGGCCGAGTGCCGGGCGAGAGCCGCCAGTTCCCGCGGCCCGCGGGCGGACGCCAGCTCCTCGGCGGGTTCGACGCCGAATCGGCGCACGAGCCGGTTGGCCGTGTTGTTCAGGTGGGTGATGAAGGGCCGGAAGGCTGCGCTGAACCAGCGCTGCGGACCGCCCACCCGCCTGGCGACGGCCAGCGGCGAGGAGATCGCCCAGTTCTTGGGCACCAGCTCGCCGACGATCATCAGGAAGACCGTCGACAGCGCCGTGCCCAGCACCAGCGCCAGCGAGGAAGCGGCCGAACCCGACATCCCCGCGCTCTCCAGCGGGCCCGAGATCAGCGCCGCTACCGAGGGCTCGGCCAGCATGCCGACCACCAGGTTGGTGACCGTGATGCCGAGCTGCGCCCCCGAGAGCTGGAACGTCAGGTTCCGTACGGCCTTCAGCGCGCTCGTCGCGCCGCGCTCGCCCCGCTGAGCGGCCCGTTCCAGTTCTCCGCGCTCGACGGTGGTCAGCGAGAATTCAGCCGCGACGAAGGCGCCGCACGCGAGCGAGAGCAGGACCGCCACCAGCAGCAGGAGCACTTCGGTCATCGGGTCACCTCGGATCCATGATCGGCCAGAACGCGGAGGTGCGCGCGGTGTCGTGCGCAGGTGGAGGCACCGAGGGAGGCGTCGGCGCGGACGCCGAGGGGCCGGCGCCGGGGCCGGCGCCCGGGAATCGTCGATGGAGGCTCTCTCATGCGCCGGTTGGTCACAGCCTTTCAGTCGGTGAGGGGCTTCACCCAGCGTCGCCACTGTTCCTCGGGCGCGTACCCGGCGGCCCGCCAGGCATGCTGTGCCCGCTCGTTGCGCAGCAGCACCATCGCGTCCCCGCGGCGCCCGCCGAGCCGTACGAACCGTTCCTCCGCGGCGGTCAGCAGGGCCGATGCGATGCCCTGTCGCCGGTGGTCAGGATGCACGGCCAGCCGGTACAGGTGGCAGCGCCAGCCGTCGAAGCCGGCGATCACCGTGCCCACCAGGTCCCCGCCCCGCTCGGCGAGGATCAGCGACTCGGGGTCCCGGGCGACGAGCCGCTCCACGCCCTCCCGGTCGTCGCTGATGCTCGTGCCCTCGGCGGCCGTCTTCCAGAAGGCCAGTACGGAGTCCAGGTCCTCGGGCCCGGCGGCCCGTATGCGCAGATCGGTCATGCCGCGATCCCACCACGAGCGGTGCGCGCCGATCCGCCAATTCCGGCATGCGGACTGCCGGGACCATGGGGGCCGTCAGGTCCGCTGGAACCGTGCGGCCCTCAGGCGTCGCGCAGCGCCCGCATCACCGGAGCGAAAGCCTCCATGTACGGCTCCAGCACGGTCAGGTACGTGAACCCGTAGCGCTCGCGCTGTGCCCGCACCTGCGCGGTGATCTGCTCCAGGGGCCCGGCCAGGACGATGGGCAGTTCCAGCAGCCGGTCCACGGTCAGGTGCGGCACGTACTCCTGGAGGGGGCGGACGGCGGTTTCACGGTCCTCGGACACGACAACCATCTGGATGAGCAGGTTCAGCTCCGCCGGTTCCTCGCGGTCCGCCGCGAACTTCCGGTACCGGGCGACGCGCTCGTCGAGCTCCTCGGCGGTGATGGGCGCCAGCTGTCCCGTCGTGCTGCCCCGCACCGTACGCCCGCCCGTGAACGCCGCGATGTCGGCGTGCCGGGCCGTCAGCTCCAGCATCCGGTCGCCATTGCCGCCGATCAGCAGCGGTACCCCGGACTTCTGCGCCGGGCGCGGCAGGTACTCGTCGTCGCCGAGCAGCCGCTCCAGCTCCTCGACGGTCCGCCGCAGATGGGCGACCCGCTCGCCCGGCGAGCCGAACGGCAGCCCCGCCGCGTCGTGCTCCGCCTGTACGTAGCCGGTGCCCAGCCCCAGTTCAAGGCGTCCGCCCGTCAAGGCGTCCGTCGTGGCCACCTCCCGCGCCAGCAGGGCTGGGTTCCAGAAGCCGGCGTTGAGTACGAAGGTCCCCAGCCGGGGGCGCTCGGTGGCCCGGGCCGCGGCGACCAGCGCCGGGAACGGCGCCACCATGCCGAGGTGGTCCGGGACCTGGATGACGTCGTACCCGAGCTCCTCGGCCCGCCGGCACTTCGCGTTCCACTCGTCGGCCGATGCGGAGATCGTCAGGTTGACGCCGAAGCGGTAGGAGTGCGACATGAACTCTCCTGTCACGTACGTGAATTCCGGTCACCGGCAGTCAATCACCCAGGTGCTTCGGCCGCCGGCATGCATGGTGCCGCCCTTGCCGCCGCTAGCGTTCCGGCGCTAGCTTCAAGGTATGGCGAAGACCAGGAAGGCCCAGCTGAACGTGCGGGTCGACGAGGGCACCGCCCGGGCCGCCCGGGAACGGGCCGTGGCGCGGGGGATGAGCGTCAACCGCTACATCGAAGAACTGGTCCGGCAGGACACCGGCGAGGCCGGCCGCACCTTCGTGGACGCGGCCGCCGACTTCATGCGGCAGTACGAGAAGGTGTTCGCCGAGGAGGTCGGCGAGGGACAGGTCCGCCGCTGAGCCGTCGCACGCCACCCGGATGAACGACCTCACGATCGATCTCGCCTGGCTGCTGATGCTGGCCGAACAGCGCACCCCCGGAGACCCCCAGGTCACCGACTGGGGAGCCCTCGTCGCGGCCGTCGCCCGCCACCGGGCCGAGATACTCGACACCCCCGTCTACGACGGTCCGCACGCCCGCGCGGCCGCCCTCCTCCAGCTGCTGATCCACGTACCCGCTCTGGAGCGCTCCAACGCCCTGTTCGCCTCGGCGGTCGCCTACGCCTACCTGGTCGCCAGCGGGGTCCGGATCGTCACCACGGCCGAGCAGGTGCGGGACCTGGCCCTGCTGGTCAAGAACGGCGACGCGTCGGTCGACGACATCGCGGACGAGCTGCGCCGGTGGAGCGCGTGACTACGCTCCGTCGCCGGGCGGGCGCCACGCCGTGCCGAGCACGCAGTACGAACTCGGCAGGGCCGGTCCGTTCTCCGGCATCCTCATCCGCCGGTAGGGGCCCAGCGTGAACCCGGCCTCCCGCAGCGCGGCGACCGGCTCCCGGGACAGGTGACAGCCTCCGCTCAGCGGGGGCCACAGCGTCCGGTCCAGTGCGCGCTGGGTGAAGCTCATCACCCGGCCGCCGTCCCGGCCGTGCTCGAAGAACCGCACTTCGCCGCCGGGCCGCAGCACCCGCCTCAGCTCACCCAGCGCTCGTGGCACGTCGCGGACACTGCACAGCACCAGCGACACCACGGCCGCGTCGAAGGCCTCGCTCTTGACCGGCAGCGCCTCCGCCGCGCCCGGTGCCACGTCCACCGGCACCTGGGCGCGCAGCGCCGCTTCCACTGCCCACTGCCGCAACACGCGCTCCGGTTCGATCGCGACCACCTCGGAGACGGTGCCCGGGTAGTGGGAGAAGTTCAGCCCGTTGCCCGCGCCGACCTCGATCACCCGCCCGGACAGGCCGTCGAGCAGCCGCTCGCGGACGCGGCCCATGCCCGTCCGGGTCTCGGCGCTCACACTGAACCGGGCGTAGCAGCGGGCGAACAGAGGATGGTGCACGGCGTCCCGCGGCACCGCGCGGGAACGGCCGGGGCGCACCGACATGGGACCTCCCTCACGAGGTGGTGCCTCACCGCGATTGTCCCCCGCACACACGCCTCGCACCCACCGCGCGGCGGCCGCTTTCCCGGCGCCCGGGTCGGCCCCGGCGCCGGGACCGACCCCGAAATCCGCCCCGGTTCAGGGCGCCTCACGCCTCCCGAACGCCTCCGCGTCCCAGGTGCCTTCCAGCCGCGGCGCGAGCCAGTGCGGTGCCGCCGAGCGGAAGGCGGGCGGCGGGAGGGCCGCCGCTCCGGCGGGGACGGCGCCGAGGAGCGGTGCACCGGCCACGTCGGGGAGGTCCGCGAGGTTGCAGCGCGCTGCGAGGTCCGGGGCTCCGGGCCAGCTGCCGATCACCACGCCCGGCAGCTCCAGGCCGCGGAAGCGCAGCTCACGCGCGGTCAGCTCGGTGGTGTTGAGGGCGCCCAGCCCGGCCGGAGCCACCAGCAGCACCGGCGCGCCCAGCAGAACGGCGACGTCCGCCAGGGTCCCGCCTTCCGCGTCGAAGCGGACGAGGAGCCCGCCCGCGCCCTCGACCAGCACCAGGTCGTGCTCGGTGGCCAGTTTCCCCGCGGCCTCCGCCACCTCGTGCGGGCGCACGGGCGCCCGGCCGGCCCGGCGCGCCGCCGTGGCCGGAGCCAGCGGCTCCGGGAAGCGGGCGACCTCCGCGGTCGTCACGGCGCCCGCGAGGCGCGCCACCTCCCGCGCGTCCCCGGGTTCGTCCGGTCCTACGCCCGTCTGTGCGGCCTTCAGCACGGCCACCGACCGGCCGGCCGCGAGCGCCGTCGCGGCGACGGCGGCCGTCACGACCGTCTTGCCGATCTCCGTGCCCGTTCCCGTGATCACCAGTACCGGCATGTCATCCCTCCCGTGCCGCCGCGCACACCGCGCGGGCGATCCGTGCCACGTCCGCGTCGCCCGTGACGTACGGCGGCATCGTGTAGATCAGGTCGCGGAACGGCCGCAGCCACACGCCCTCGCGCACCGCCGCGGCCGTCGCCGCCCGCATGTCGACGGCGTGGTCGAGCTGCACCACCCCGATCGCCCCGAGGACGCGTACGTCCGTCACGCCCGGCAGTCCGGCGGCCGGCGCCAGACCGTCGCGCAGCCCCGCCTCGATCCGCTTGACCTCCGCGAGCCAGTCCTGCCCGAGCAGCAGCCCGATCGACGCGCACGCCACGGCCGCCGCCAGCGGATTGCCCATGAACGTCGGTCCGTGGGCCAGCACCGGCACCTCGCCCCGCGAGATCCCGTCGGCCACCTCGGACGTGCACAGCGTGGCCGCCATCGTCAGATAGCCGCCGGTCAGGGCCTTGCCCACGCACATCACGTCCGGCGTCACCGCCGCGTGCTCCGCCGCGAACAGGGCGCCCGTACGCCCGAAACCGGTCGCGATCTCGTCGAACACCAGCAGCACGCCGTGCGCGTCGCACGCCTCCCGCAGCACCCGCAGATACGCGGGGGAGTGGAACCGCATCCCGCCCGCGCCCTGCACCACCGGCTCGACGATCACCGCGGCCAGGTCGTCGGCGTGCCGCTCGATCAGTGAGCGCAGACGGTCCGCGTACGTCTCCTCGAACTCTGCCGGCGGCGCGTCCGCGAAGACCTGGCGCGGCAGGACGCCCGTCCACAGTTCGTGCATCCCGCCCTCGGGGTCGCACACCGACATGGGCTGCCAGGTGTCGCCGTGGTAGCCACCGCGCCAGGTGAGCAGGCGGCGCTTGTCCGGGCGGCCCAGCGAGCGCCAGTACTGCAGGCACATCTTGACGGCGACCTCGACCGACACCGAACCGGAGTCCGCGAGGAAGACGTGCTCCAGCCCTTCCGGTGACACGTCGACAAGGAGTTTCGCCAGCCGCACGGCGGGCTCGTGGGTGAGCCCGCCGAACATCACGTGGCTCATCCGCTCCAGCTGCTCGCGCGCGGCCTCGTTGAGCACCGGGTGGTTGTACCCGTGAATCGCCGACCACCAGGACGACATGCCGTCGACCAGCTCGCCCGAGCCGTCGGCCGGCCGCAGCCGCACCCCGCTCGCCGACTCCACGACGAGCGGCTCCTGCCGACCTGGCATCGGGCCGTACGGATGCCACACGTGCCGCCGGTCGAGCGCCAGCAACTCGTCCACGGTCAGTCCGGGCTCAGGCATTGGGCGCGAGATCCGTTCCGGCTCCACGGCGGCGTACGGCGACCAGATCCGTACGGGGTTCGCCGGCCACCGCCGGTTCGGCGGACGCCGCGGAGCCGCAGTTCCCCTCAGCCGGGACTGAACCGCAGACGCTCCCGCCCTCGTGCGGCGACCCGCAGGCCCCGCTCTCCCCGTGCGACCCGCAGCCGCCGCCTTCCTTGTGCGACCCGCACCCGCCCCGGCCCGCGGCCCGGTGCTCCGGCAGCGTCACCTCCCCGGCGCCCTCCACCTCGAACCCGGCGTCCGCGATCATCTCCAGGTCGGCCCGGCCGGCCTGCCCCTCGCTGGTGAGGTAGTCGCCGAGGAAGATGGAGTTGGCCAGGTGCAGGGCCAGCGGCTGCATCGTGCGCAGGTGGACCTCGCGTCCGCCCGCGATGCGCACCTCGACGTCCGGGCAGACGAACCGCGTCATCGCCAGGATGCGCAGGCACCGCTGCGGGGTGAGGTGCCACTCCTTGGCGAGGGGCGTGCCCTCCATCGGGATCAGGAAGTTGACCGGCACCGAGTCGGGGTCCAGTTCGCGCAGCGAGAAGACCACGTCGACCAGGTCCTCGTCGCTCTCGCCCATGCCCGCGATCAGCCCGGAGCAGGCGGACAGCCCGGCGGCGTGCGCCTTGTTGACCGTGTCCACCCGATCGGCGTACGTGTGCGTGGTCGTGATGTCCCCGTACGTCGCCTCGGACGTGTTGAGGTTGTGGTTGTAGGCGTCGGCGCCGGCCTCGCGCAGCCGCTCCGCCTGGCCGTCGGAGAGCAGGCCCAGGCAGGCGCACACCTCGACGGCCTCGTGCTGCTCCTTGATGGCCTTGATGGTGTCCGAGACCCGGTCCACGTCCCGGTCGGTCGGGCCGCGCCCGCTGGCCACCAGGCACACCCGCTTGGCGCCTCCGGCCACGCCCGCCGCGGCGGCCTGCGAGGCCTGGTCGGGCTTGAGCCAGGTGTACTTCAGGATCTCGGCCTTGGAGCCGAGCCGCTGCGAGCAATAGGAGCAGTCCTCGGGACACAGGCCCGACTTGAGGTTGACGAGGTAGTTGAGCTTCACCCGTCGGCCGAACCAGTACCGGCGCACCTTGCCGGCCGCGGCCACCACATCGAGCAGGTCGTCGTCGGAAGTGGCGAGGACGGCAAGGGCCTCCTCGCGGGTCGGCGACTCGCGCCGAAACCCCTTGTCCACCAGCGTGTTCAGCAGGTCCATGAGAGCCGATCCTGTCCTAAGGGGCCGCCGGGGGCCAAGGAGAGTTTGCACAACACTGACAGATCACCGTGTGGGTATTGCCACACCTCGCGGGGGTGGCGGTACCGCTATCGTCTGTCCATTGCCTACAAAACCGCGGAGGACCTACCCATGGCGTTCGGCTGGAT
The DNA here is from genome assembly GCF_014649815.1 of Streptomyces mutabilis. GTDB lineage: Bacteria > Actinomycetota > Actinomycetes > Streptomycetales > Streptomycetaceae > Streptomyces > Streptomyces mutabilis. The sequence goes on from NZ_BMTT01000006.1 coordinate 111,826, forward strand.
CGACGAGCAGGCCCGGGCGCGTCGCCGGGTGGGTCTCGTACGGACCCTGCGCCCCCGTCCGGCCGACTCGCCGCTGCTGGACCTGGCGAGCAACGACTACCTCGGACTGGCCCGGCACCCGGAGGTCACCGAAGGCGCGGCCCGGGCCGCGCGGAGCTGGGGCGCGGGCGCGACCGGCTCCCGGCTGGTGACCGGCACGACCGAGCTGCACGCCGAGCTCGAACGCGAACTGGCCGACTTCTGCGGCTTCGAGGCCGCGCTCGTCTTCTCCTCCGGCTACGCGGCCAACCTCGCCGCTGTCACCGCGCTGGCCCCGCACGGCTCCCTCGTCGTCTCCGACGCGGGCAACCACGCCTCGCTGATCGACGGCTGCCGGCTGGCGCGCGGAACGACCCAGGTCGTCGCGCACGCCGCCCCGGACGCCGTGCGCAAGGCGCTGGCGACGCACGACGGTGACGCCGTCGCCGTGTCCGACACGGTCTTCTCGGTCGACGGAGACGCGGCGCCGCTGGCCGAACTCGCCGGGGTGTGCCGGGAGTACGGGGCCGGGCTGGTCGTCGACGACGCCCACGGCCTCGGGGTACTCGGCGAGGGCGGGCGTGGGGCCGCGCAGGCGGTGGGTCTCGCGGGCGCCGACGACGTCGTGGTGACGGTGACGCTGTCCAAGTCGCTCGGCAGTCAGGGCGGTGCCGTGCTCGGTCCCGCCCGGGTGATCGACCACTTGGTGAACGCGGCCCGGACGTTCATCTTCGACACCGGACTGGCTCCCGCGGCGGCGGGCGGGGCGCTGGCGGCGCTCGGACTGCTGCGCCGCGAGCCCGAACGGGCGGCGCGGGCGCGGGCGGTGGCGGCGGAACTGTACGCCCGGCTGACCGTCATGGGGCTCCGCGCGGTACGACCGGACGCCGCTGTCGTCTCGGTGCGCGCCCCCTCCCCGGAGGGGGCCGTACGGTGGACGGCCGACTGCCGTGCGGCCGGCCTGGCCGTGGGTTGCTTCCGACCTCCTTCCGTGCCCGACGGCATCTCACGGCTCAGGCTGACCGCTCGTGCGGACCTCTCCGGGGAACAGATCGAACGTGCGGTACGGGTCATCGGCGAAACGCGACCATGAGTCGGCGTGACACGGCCGTGCGCCGCCCGATGCCCGGACGGGTCAGTCGCGGCGGACCGCGGCGGTGAACGACGCCCAGCTCCCGGGGGAGAAGAGCAGCGCGGGTCCGGCCGGGGCCTTGGAGTCGCGCACGGCGAGCAGTCCGGCCCAGGGGCCGGACGACGGCCGGGCCGTCTCCACACAGTTGTTCGCTCCGGTGCTGTAGCTGCTGCGCAACCACCGCACACCGGGCAGCTCGGTACTGACGGGGACGCTCCGCACACGTGCCGTCGCGGAGCCTGACGTGGTGCCTGACATGGTGCCTCCTTACGCGCCTGCCGCGGTCGCGGCGATGAAGTCCAACGAGTCCTCGGGCGAAAGGGCATGGAATAGAAGGGCGTTGAAGGCCTCGGTGTAGGCCTCTAGGTCTTCTTTCCGTTCGAGGTGCAGGCTACTCGTCAAGTGGTCGAGAACAACCACGTCGAGATCAGAAGTGTTCGAAAATGAAAAGATTACGAAAGGGCCGGTGACACCGATGTGCGCCCCGGCGGCGAACGGCAGTACCCGGAGCCGGACATGGGGCAGGCGCGCGGCCTCGACCAGTCGGTCCAGCTGGCGGGCCATGACCTCCGGGCCGCCCACCTCACGGCGCAGCACCGCCTCGTCCAGAACCGCGCTCAGTTCCAGGGGCGGCTCGGCCCGCAGCACGTCCTGCCGGGCCAGCCGGACCTCCACCAAGGTGTCGAGCCGCTCCTCGGGCAGTCCGTCCACCGCGGCGCGCGTCACCGCGCGGGCGTACTCCGGCGTCTGCAACAGACCGGGAACCACCGTGGTCTCCAGTGTGCGCATCGCGCTCGCCTGGGACTCCAGACTGATGAAGTCGCGGTAGGTCGGCGGGAGCACCCCGCGATAGGCGTGCCACCAGTGGTTGCGGCCGCCCGGATCCTCGGTGCCGGCCAGCATCACCAGCAACTCCCGCAACTGGGCATCGTCCACTCCGTAGGCGTCCAGCAGCGAGCGCACGTCGGCGGGTTTCGCCCCGCTCGTGCCGGTCTCGATCCGGCTGACCTTCGACTGGTGCCAGCCCACCAGCCGGGCCGCCTCGCCGCTGGTGATCCCCGCCGACGTCCGCAGGGCGCGCAGTTCGGCGCCCAGCTTCCGGCGGCGCACCACGGGACCGTGCTGCATGGACCACTCCTTACTCCTTATGAGCCGCCCGAATACGCTCTGCCGTCGCAGAGTTCACCGCTTCGAGCGACAGATATATGCACATCTTGGTGGATCGCCGCCCACCAGCGCCCCTGTGATGGCACTCTGGCGGCGAAGCACCAGTCCGGGACCGTACTCGAACCATCCGCTCCGTGTCGGACTGCGGTCCCGTGGGAAAGGGACGACGTCGCCATGGCAGACCATCTGGAAGCATCCGTCACTCTGCCGAGCGATCCGGCCTCGGTGGCCGCCGCGCGGACCTACGTGGTCGGCACGCTGGAGGAGTGGGGCCTGCCGGCGGAGGCGGAGGTGTCCGAGACCGTCCGGCTCATCGTCTCCGAGCTGGCCACCAACGCGGTCCAGCACACCTCCGGACAGTCTCCCACCTTCACGGTGGACCTCGTGCTCGACCGCGACGAGTGGTTGCGCATCGGCGTCACCGACAGCCATCCGCGTTTCCCCAAACGCCTGCCGGCCGCCGTCCAGCAGGACAACGGCCGGGGCTTGGTGATCATTCGCTGGCTGACGGCGGAGTGCGGCGGCAAGGTGAGAGTGCGCCCCACGCGCGAGGGGGGCAAGACCGTCTCCATCGAACTTCCCTGGACGCCGCCGGAACGTCCGGTGACTCCCGAACCGGCCGCGGCCGTGGGGCGGAGCGCGGGACGTCAGGAGCCCCGGCGGTGACCGCGGGCACGGGCGCGCGCGTACCCGGCACCGGGGAGGACGACGGCGCATCAGGACGCCGTCGCCTACCCGGCACCCGGGGAAGACGACGGCGCATCAGGACACCGTCGCCCTTCCCGGGCGGGTCACTTGACCCGGCCGTACCAGACGTTGCCGGTCCAGATCTTCTGCAGGCGCACCACGTCCCCGGTCTTCGGGGCGTGCCAGATCTTTCCCTTCCCGGCGTAGATGCCGACGTGGTAGACACTGCGGCCCGAGTGAAAGAAGACCAGGTCACCGGCCTTGCGGTTCTTGGCCGAAATGTGCCGGGTCTTGTTGTACTGCTGGGCCGCGGTGCGCGGCAGCTTCTTGCCGGCCTTGTTGAACGAGTACAGCGTCAGCCCGGAGCAGTCGAACCTGCGTGGTCCGGTGGCGCCCCATTTGTAGGGTGAGCCCTTCTTGGAGGCCGCGATCTGGAGCGCCTTCGTCGCATGGCTCGCGGCGGCCGCCTCGGAGGCGACACCCGGAACCACGACGGAGCCGCCCACTGCGGCGAGGGTGAGAGCGGAGGCCGTACCGGCACGGACCATCAGCGACGGGACTCGATTGAGCGCAGACATGCGCAACCCTTCGTCAGCCGCCTGTGAAGGATGACCTGTCGGATTCGGGCTGGCGAAGTTGCCCGGCCGCACGGGTGCGGCTTCACCCCAAGGGCTGCTCGGCCCGGCGCCTGCCTCACGGAGGCGACCGTTCCGGCGACCCGTCGTGCTCGGGTCCTCCACTCCTGCCGATCCACTCCTGTCGACCGGTCGTCCGGGCGGCGGCAGGACTCGGCGTCCGCCCGGACCGCCCCGCCGCTGCGACGGGGGCTTGTCGTCAGTCACGGATCTTGTCCCGCCCGGTGGCAAATTCCCAACGGGACGTGCCCTTTGTGTTGTTACTCACCACTCACCCGTTCGGGTGGACGGCTCTCTGTTCGAGCCCCCGTCGGTTGCGGTGACGATGCCGGGACCAGCGGCGGAGTGAGTCATTCCGGCTTCTGGGTGCGCGGGTCGCGCAACCCCGGGCAGCCGGAAATCGGACGTGTTCCTACGCCGAAAGGGGGTACGCCGTTTGGTCCGTTTCGGCGCCGCGTCCCTCAACCGCCCGGACCCGGCGGGAGGCTGACCCGCGCCGTGCGCCGCTCGCCGTCCAGCACGCGCAGTGCCCGGGCGAGCGTGGTGGCGTGCAGTTCCGTCTCGCCCCTGTGGTGCATCAGCGCCAGTGCATCGCGCAGGGCGCTCGCCCTGCCGACCAGTGCCTGGGCGGCGCGCAGTCCACGGTACGTGTCGCCGTCCAGTGCCGGGTTGATGCGTCCGAGCAAGTCGACGACCTCCAGGTAACGGTCGATCAGTTCGGCCTCGGCGCGGGTCAGGGCGGGCAGCGGAGGCGGGTCGTCGGGCAGCATCGGCGGTTCACCTCGCGCCGGGCGTGACGGGCGCGACCCCGCGGCCGGGCACGATCAGGTCCACCAGGCCGTACTCCAGGGCCTGTCGCGCGTCCAGGAACGTGTCCCGCTCGATGTCCGCGCTCACCTGCTCCGGGGTGCGGCCGGTGTGCCGAAGGAGGATGTCCTCCAGGAGGCCGCGGACGCGGGTCAACTCGTGCGCCTGGATGGCCAGATCACTGGCCTGCCCCTGAACGGGTCCGGTCAGGGCCGGCTGGCGGATCACCATCCGCGCGCCCGGCAGCGCGGCGCGCTTGCCAGGGGCGCCCGCGGCCAGCAGTACCGCGGCCGACGCCCCGGCCTGTCCCAGGCAGGTCGTCACCACGTCGCAGGTGATGTAGCGCATGGTGTCGTAGATCGCCGTCATGGCGGTGAAGGAGCCGCCCGGCGAGTTGATGTACAGCGCGATGTCGCGGTCCGGGGCCTGGTGCTCCAGGTACATGAACTGCGCCATCACGGCGTTCGCGGACGTCTCGTCGATCGGTGTCCCGAGGAGGACGATTCGCTCCTCCAGCAGTTTCGAGTACGGGTCCAGCGTCCGCTGCCCGGCACCGGTGCGCTCGGTGAACTCGGGCAGGACGTGGCGGGCGGACGGCCGGGTCATGACGAACCCCTCCTCGTAGCAGGCGTGACGGACGCGTTCCGGCTGCGCTGTTTCTGTAAAAAATGTACAGGACGTACGTTGCGTGGGAGGTGCGCGCGTCGGACATTCGCCGGCACCAGGAGCGGGGCCCTCAGGCCGGCGGCGGGCGGCGTCCGCCGCCGCTCGGTGGCGCGGCCGGTGGTCGGGGCCCGAGCCGTAAGCTGGGTACATGGCCTACGAGATTCCGGTGACGCAAGCCAGGGCTGAGCTCGCCGACCTGATCAACCGGGTGGTGTACGGCGGTGAGCGGGTCGTCGTGACCCGACACGGCAAGCCTCTCGTCGCCCTGGTCTCCGCCGCCGACCTCGAGCGACTGGAGGCCCCGCAGGAGCCGGCCGGGGATCAGGCGGCCACCTCCGTCTCGCGCGTCGGCGACACCGCCGTCTCCGCGCCTCGGGAGGGCCACCGCTTCGGCATCGCGGCGGAACACCGGGGGCCGAACCCGTCCTAGTACTCCAGTGCGGTTTCGTGATCTATTCAGCGGGTTCGCCGGCGGTTCGTCGTCGGTAGTGACTGCGTCGGGCTGTTGCCTGGTGGCGATCAGGACACCGTCGTCGGCGCCGAGGTGTTCGGCGGCGTAGGCACGCACCTCGTCGCGGACCGTATCGGCGTCCCAGCGGGCGTGGCGCAGCAGGCGCTGCATCGGCCCGGGCCGGGCGAGGCCGGCCTGTTCGGCCAGCCGCCAGCAGTTCTTCCGTTCCACGTTCGACAGCAGCCCGAGCAGGTAGGAGCGAGCCGCGGCCCGGGGCTCAACTCGCCTGCCCGAACCGTCCCGCGATCCGGGTCATAACCTGGTCGAACATCGCCCGCCAGCGGGCAGGGTCTACGCTATGGCCCGCGGCCACCGCACGATCTTCAGGAGTCCAGACACCCCCGATGATCACGCAGGTGGCCATACCGGTTCTCGGCCGGGCCACCGCGAGATCGCGAAGTCAGAACGGAAGGCGTCCGTACAGACGCTCGGGTGTGCGAGACCGGTCCAGCGCCGTCAGCCGAGGACGTCGAGCAACTCGCGCTCGCGCTGTGCGCTGAGGCCTGCGCGCCGTTCCCGGTCCAGCCCCTGCTCGCGTTCCCAGCGCAGCGTGTCGGCCAGCATCTCCGCCCGGGGCCGATGACGCAGCCCCGCGGCGCGCGCCGCGGACCCGTCCCGGGCCGACCACCCTTCCCAGCCCGGCTCGACCAGCCACATCGCCAGCGATTCGGACCCCATGTACTGGGCCACGCCGTTGACGAGCAGCCACGCCGATTCGGCGGTGACCACCGGGCCGGTGTGCCCGCCGGCTGCGCGGGACAGTTCGATCCACTCTTCGAACGAAACGATCGGGCCGACGGCGTTGTATGTGCCGGTGGTCCCCGTCTCCGCGGCGTCGAGCAGCCAGGAGGTGAGGTCCCGAACGTCGACCACCTGGGTGGGCATGGCCGGTGTGTCGGGGATCAGCATCGGCCCTCGCGGATCGCGTGCGGCGCGGGCGACCCAGTAGCCGGAGCGCCCGCTGTGATCGCCCGGGCCGCCGATGAGTCCGGCTCGTGCGATGAGGAGGCGGTCGCCCACAGCGGCCGTCGACGCCTGCTCGCAGGCGACCTTCGCCTCGCCGTACAACTCGCGGTCGGCCTCGCTCCGATCGGTCGGGGCGAGCAGGGCCGCGGCCTCGTCCGCCCCCGGCGTGGCGTGGGAGGCGTAGGCGTTGCCGGACGAGACGTACACCCAGTGCCCGGCCTTGCTGCCCAGCACGTCGAGCGCTCCACGAACGAAGCCCGGCTGCCATGACACCTCGACGACCGCATCCCATACGCGGTCGAGCAAGGGCTCGTACGCCGACGGATTGCGCCGGTCGGCGGCGACCAGTGTCGCTCCGTCCGCGACTTCTCCGCTCTCGCCACGCGCGAGGCAGGTCACCCGATGACCGCGTTCGATCGCCTGCCGCGACAGCTCCCGAGCCACCCATGCCGTTCCGCCCAGAACCAGGATCTCCATACCGACACAAGCACCGGGATCACCGCGCGGCCGGGCGGATTCGCTGACAGCAGATGGTCAGCCGTCAGATCGATCTCAACTCTCTGGCAATGGTGGCCACTTGGTGACGCATATCCTTGGAAGGTGTGGACGTTCCCCCGCTGCAAGTAGCGGTAGCAGGCCCGCGCTGGGACGCCAGTTCCCCGCCGAAGCTGAACCTGGGTTGTACCGCCCCTTCATAGGGCCGCGTCGACGTCGATGTCCCGGTGCTCTGGGGTGCCGCCGTCCTCCCGGACTACCCGCGACCGCGCGTCCAGCGCGATGCCGTTCGAACCGCGCATCCTCATGGGCGAACGTGTCGTCGTTGCCCAGACTAAGACTGCCGTTCGGTGAGTTGAAGTCGATGTCAGCGCGAGATCCAGTGTCTTCGCCGACCGACGCCACCGGACCACCGCATGCCTCAGCCACTACCAACGTCGACTCGCCGAGGCATCCAAGAACCCGATCACGAAGTGACACTGGAGTACTAGACGCAATGCCGGTGACTTAGACGGCTGTGCCTCTTCGTCTGCTGTGTGGCGCGGGTCGGGCAGGTCAGGGCGCCTGCGGATGAGCGGTTGTCGGACCGGATCGCGATCGGGGTGCTGACGCAGGTGCTTTCCGCCTCATTTGGTCGATGAGGTGATCGCCGAGACCGGCCGGACCGAGCAGCGCAGCCGTCTGCTGCCGGCGCGGGTGGTGGTCTACTTCGTTCTCGCGATGTGCCTGTTCTTCGGGCAGGGATACGAGGAGGTCGCCCGGCTGCTGGGCGAGGGGCTGGGTGATGGGCGGCGGACGTGGCGGGTGCCGACGACCGCCGCGATCGGGCGGGCACGCCGGCGTCTGGGCACAGAACCGTTGAGGGCGTTGTTCGCCCGGGTCCGCCGGCCGGTGGCCGTGCCCGAGACGGCGGGTGCCTGGTACCGGCGCTGGCGTCTGGTCGCGGTGGACGGCACGACCTTGGACGTGGCGGACACGGCGGCCAACGAGGAGTTCTTCGGCCCCCATGCCTCAACGCGCGGAGCAGCCGCGTTTTCCGCAGGCACGGCTGGTCGCGCTGGCGGAATGCGGCACCCACGCGGTGTTCGGGGCCGTCATCGGTCCGCAGTCGGCGAGCGAGCAGAAACTCTCCCGGCAGCTGTTCCCCCAGCTTCAGGCAGGGATGCTCCTGCTCGCCGACCGGGGCTTTCACGGATTCGAGTTGTGGCAGGCCGCCCGGGACAGCGGCGCGGACCTGCTGTGGCGCGTGCGCAAGAGCGCGGTCCTGCCTGTCACCCAGGTCCTCGGCGATGGCTCCTACCTCAGCACGGTCCATGCCGAAAAGGACCGCAGGAGCCGCCGCAACCCGGTGGTGGTCCGGGTGATCGAGTACACCCTCACCCGCACCGGCGACGCCACCGTCTACCGCCTGCTGACCAGCCTGCTCGAGCCGGAGGAAGCACCCGCGCGGGAGCTGGCCGCGCTCTACGCCCAGCGGTGGGAGATCGAGACCACGCTGGACGAGATCAAGACCCACCAACGCGGCCCGAAGCTCATCCTGCGCTCGAAATACCCGTGGGGTGTGGAGCAGGAGATCTACGGCTTCCTCCTGGTGCACCACGCCGTCCGGCAGTTGATGCACCAGAGCGCCCTGCGCGGAGGTCTGGACCCCGACCGCCTGTCCTTCACCCGGTCCCTGCGGATCGTGCGCCGCCAGGTCCCGGCCCAGGCGGCGTTTTCCCCCGGCCGACTCGCCCGGGCACTGGCCCGCACCCTGGCTGAGATCGCCGAACGCCTCCTGCCCTAGACGTTGTGGACCGCTCGCCGGTGCGGGCCGACGAGGCCGGTGCGTGCGTCGACGGGCCGTGACCCCGGCCCGGAGGCCGAGCGTCACGGCGCATGTGTCGGGCTCAGGCGACCGGGGCCGGAGCCGGTGCCCCGTCCGGTGCCGGTGCGTCACCGCGCGTGCGGCGCCGCAGGGCCCCGCCCACCACGACCGCACCCAGGCCGAGCACCGCCCACCAGGTGAGCGTCAGCGCGGGGCCGGTGGCGGCGGCACCGTCGAAGAACGACACCGAGCGCAGCAGTGAGGCGCCCGCGCCCGGCGGCAGCCACTGGCCGATCGCCCCGGCCGGCCGCGGCAGGAGCTCCGGCGCCGAGGAGGCTCCCGAGAAGGGGTTGCCCAGCAGCATCATCACCGCTCCGCCCAGCGCGAGACCCGCGCGGCCCAGCAGCGCCGCCAGCCCGGCGGTGCCCGCGCCCACGGCCAGGACCGAAAGTCCGAGCACGCCGGCCACGGTCCACCGGTCCCCGGTGACCGCCCCCAGCCAGCTGTGCGCGATCGCCGCCGCGACCAGGCCGGTCAGCGCGGCGGCGCCGACCAGGGCGACGGCCGCGCGGACGCCGCGCAGGCCCAGCAGGGTCACCACCGCGCCCGTCGCGATCCCGGCCAGGGCCAGCGGCAGCACGCTCGCGCTCAGGGCCGCGCCGCGCGGATCCGCGCCGGGTGCTGGCACCACGTCGACGACCTGGACCGTGGCCCCCGCGGCGGACGCCTGCCCGGTCACCGTCTGCCGCAGCAGCTGTGCGACGGTGGGGCTCGCCGCGGAGGCCGTGAGGAGCTTCGGGTCCTCGCCGCCGGCCACCACCGCGCCGTAGACGGCCCGGTCCTCGACGGCGTCGCGGGCCGCGGCTTCGTCGGCGTAGCGGTGGATCTCGAAGGCGCCCTCGCGCTGGGTGAGCCGCTGTTCCACTTGGGCGACCGCGGCGGGCGGACCCGCCACCCCGAGCGGCAGATCGCGGGGTGCGGTACGGGAGGCCGGCCACGCGAAGGCCCACAGGGCCAACGCCACCAGGACCGGAACCAAGACGATCACACCGATCACGCGACGAGTGTCCATGAGGACTCCTGAAAGAGAAGGATTGTTCGTTTTTCCTACGTCACCACCGTGTGACCGCCCGCGGCACTTGTCAAGAAGGAACGTTCGTTTTAGGTTGGGTGCCATGGCCCGCGTATCCCAGGAACACCTCGACGCCCGCCGCCGGCAGATCCTCGACGGCGCCGCGCTCTGCTTCGCCCGCAACGGCTTTCACGCCACGTCGATGCAGGACGTGTTGAAAGAGGTCGACCTCTCGGCGGGAGCCGTCTACCGCTACTTCAGCAGCAAGGAAGAGCTGATCGAGGCCATCGTCGCCGAGGTCCTGGGCGCCATCCGGGACGTGTACGAGCGTGCGGCGCAGGAGGACCCGCCGGCCATGCCCGACGAACTCATCGCCCGCACGCTGGCGCACATGGCGCGGGAGCGGCCGGCGTTGACGGACGACGGCCAGTGGCTGTTCCCGCGCCTCATGATCCAGGCCTGGACCGAGACGCTGCGCAACGAGACGCTCTCCGCCCTGCTGGACGAGGGCTTCGCCAAGGTGCTGGCCTCCTGGGCCAAGGTAGTCGCCCGCTACCAGGAGGCGGGCATGATGCGCGACGACGTCGACCCGGACGCCGTGGCCCGGACGCTGATGGCGACGGTGCAGGGCTTCGGGGCCCAGTACGCGCTGTTCGGCAGCTTCTCCCCGGAGGCGCTCCAGGAGGGCGTTCGAGGGCTGTTGAGCATGCGGGAGGCCGTCGACGGCACCGGTAATCAGTCGGTCAAGAAAGGGTGACGTGACGGAAACACTCCAACCCTACTCTTCACCCCGATCCACCTGCGGTTTCGGAACACCGGTGTGCGCGGTGCGGCGCATTCGTGTGTGTTACACCTAGAGCCGTCGCGGTGGACGCGGCAGCCGGACGCCCGGTCCTGGCGTCATGCCCTGTGAGGTGGTAAATGCAACTGACCCCGCACGAGCAGGAAAGACTGCTCATCCATGTGGCCGCGGACGTGGCCGAGAAGCGCCGCGCTCGCGGTGTGAAGCTCAACCATCCCGAGGTGGTCGCCCTGATCACCTCGCACATCCTCGAAGGTGCCCGGGACGGCCGCACGGTCGGTGAACTCATGGCCTCCGGGCGCAAGCTGATCCAGCGCGACGAGGTCATGGAGGGGATCCCCGAGATGATCCACGACGTGCAGGTCGAGGCCACCTTCCCCGACGGCACCAAGTTGGTCACCGTCCACGACCCGATCATCTGACGGGGACGGCAGCCATGATCCCCGGAGAGATCCTGTTCGCCGAAGGGTCGGTCGCCTTCAACGAGGGACGCCCGAGCGTCCGCCTGACCGTGCTCAACACCGCCGACCGGCCCGTCCAGGTCGGCTCCCACTACCACTTCGCCGAGGCCAACCCCGGTCTCGACTTCGACCGCGGCGCGGCCCGCGGCAGGCGGCTGAACATCGCCGCCGGCACCGCCGTCCGGTTCGAGCCGGGCATCCCGGTCGACGTGGAACTCGTCCTCCTCGCGGGCGCCCGCGTCGTCGTGGGTCTGCGCGGCGAGACCGGAGGTGCCCTCGATGCCTGAACTGTCCCGTACCGCCTACGCCGACCTGTTCGGCCCGACCACCGGCGACCGCGTCCGCCTCGCCGACACCGACCTCCTCGTCGAGATCGAGGAGGACCGCTCGGGCGGCCCCGGCCGCTCCGGCGACGAAGCCGTCTTCGGTGGCGGCAAGGTGCTGCGCGAGTCCATGGGCCAGTCCCGTGCCACCCGCGCCGACGGAGCCCCCGACACCGTTGTCACCGGCGCCGTGATCATTGACCACTGGGGCGTCGTCAAGGCCGACATCGGCATCCGCGACGGCCGCATCACCGGCATCGGCAAGTCCGGCAACCCGGATACCATGGACGGTGTCCACCCCGCCCTCGTCATCGGTCCCGAGACGGAGGTCATCGGGGGCAACGGCAAAGTCATCACCGCGGGCGGCATCGACACCCACGTCCACTTCATCTCGCCGGTCGCCGTCGACGAGGCGCTCGCCTCTGGCGTCACCACCCTCATCGGCGGCGGCACGGGTCCCGCCGAGGGCAGCAAGGCGACGACCGTCACGCCCGGCTCCTGGCACCTCGCGCGGATGTTCGCCGCCCTGGAGGCCAGCCCCGTCAACATCGGCTTCCTGGGCAAGGGCAGCACGATGTCCAAGGAGTCCATGCGCGACCAACTGCGCGCCGGCATCCTTGGCTTCAAGATCCACGAGGATTGGGGTGCGACGCCCGCGGTGATCTCCGCCTGCCTGGACGTGTGCGAGGAGTCCGGCGTCCAGCTCGCCGTCCACACCGACACCCTGAACGAGGCAGGCTTCGTCGGCGACACCTTCGACGCCGTCGCCGGCCGCACCCTGCACGCCTTCCACGTCGAGGGCGCCGGCGGCGGCCACGCACCTGACATGATCACGGCCGTGTCGCTGCCCAACATGCTGCCGGCGTCCACCAATCCGACCCGGCCACACACCGTCAACACCGTCGAGGAGCACCTCGACATGCTGATGGTCTGCCACCACCTGAACCCGGCGGTCCCCGAGGACCTCGCCTTCGCCGAGTCCCGCATCCGGCCCAGCACCATCGCGGCCGAGGACATCCTCCACGACATGGGGGCGATCTCCATCATGTCGTCGGACGCCCAGGCCATGGGCCGCATAGGCGAGGTGATCCTGCGCACCTGGCAGACGGCGCACGTGATGAAGCGGCGCCGCGGACTCCTGCCCGGTGACCTGCGGGCCGACAACCTGCGCGCACGTCGATATGTCGCGAAGTACACCATCAACCCCGCCGTCGCCCAGGGTATCGAGCACGAGGTCGGCTCCGTGGAGACCGGCAAGCTGGCCGACCTGGTGCTGTGGGACCCGAAGTTCTTCGGCGTGAAGCCGCAACTGGTCCTCAAGGGCGGACAGATCGCGTACGCGCAGGTGGGTGATGCCAACGCCTCCATCCCGACCCCGCAGCCGGTCCTGCCGCGCCCCATGTTCGGCGCCCTGGGCAGTGCTCCGGCCGCCAACTCGGTGGCCTTCGTGGCCCAGGCGGCCATCGAGGACGGGCTGCCGGAACGCCTGGGCACCGGACGGCAGTTGGTGCCCATCCGGTCGACCCGGGGCCGTACCAAGGCGGACATGCGGGAGAACGACGCCCTGCCGCGCGTCGAGGTCGCCGCGGACTCCTTCGCGGTGACCATCGACGGCGAGCTCGCCGAGCCCGCGCCCGTCGTCGAACTGCCGCTCGCGCAGCGGTACTTCCTGTTCTGAGCGGCGTCGTGAGCCGCGCAGCACTGCTCGTCCTCGCGGACGGCCGCTTCCCCGCCGGAGGGCACGCCCACTCCGGCGGGGCGGAGGCCGCCGTCCGGGCGGGACACATCACCGACGCCGCGAGTTTGGAGGAGTTCTGCCGGGGACGGCTGCACACGAGCGGGGCCGTCGCGGCTTCGCTCGCGGCGGCCGCGGCCCTGGGCGTCGACCCCGGTGAACTCGACCTCGCCGCGGACGCCCGTACGCCCTCGCCCGCCCTGCGGGTGGCGGCGCGCAGACTCGGCCGGCAACTCGTGCGGGCGGCCCGGGCGACCTGGCCGCATCGCGAACTCGACGCGTTGGCAGGGAGGTTCCCGAAGGGCGCCCACCAGCCGGTCGTCATGGGGCTGACCGCCCGCGCGGCCGGGCTCGGGCCGCTGGACGCGGCGTACTGCTCCGCCTACGAGGGGGTGAGCGGGCCGGCCACGGCCGTCGTGCGGCTGCTCTCGCTCGATCCGTTCGACGCGACCGGCGTGCTCGCGCGGCTCGCGCCGGATTTGGACCGGGTGGCGCGGGACGCCGTGGAGGCGGGGCGGGCGGCCGTGACCGAGGGGGTCGACGTGCTGCCCGCCCGGTCCGCGCCGTTGCTGGAGATCGGGGCGGAAGCGCATGCCGCCTGGGCTGTGCGGTTGTTCGCTTCGTAGAGGCGTCGTCCGCCCCGCCGCCCCTTCCCGTTCCCGAACCCAGGGCTCTGCCCCCCAGCCCCCGTCAGGGGCTCCGCCCCTGGACCCCCCTTCGGCCTGAACGGCCTCGTCCTCGAATGCCGGACGGGCTGAGAGGACCGACCCGAGCTTTGACAGGAGCTGTTTCGTGCATCTTGGTGATCACCACAACACCCCCGCCGTCTCCGCCGACGCCCACCGGCCCGACGGGACCCGCCGGGCCCTGCGGATCGGGCTCGGCGGGCCCGTCGGGTCGGGCAAGACCGCGACCGTCGCCGCGCTCTGCCGAGCGCTGCGTGAGGAGCTGTCCCTCGCCGTCGTCACCAACGACATCTACACCCGCGAGGACGCCGAGTTCCTGCTCCGCGAGGCGGTACTGCCGCCGGAGCGGATCAGCGCCGTGGAGACGGGTGCCTGCCCGCACACCGCGATCCGGGACGACATTTCCGCCAACCTCGAAGCGATCGAGGACCTGGAGGAGGAGGTCGGGCCGCTGGACCTCGTCCTGGTGGAGTCCGGGGGCGACAACCTCACCGCCACCTTCTCCAAGGGCCTCGTCGACGCCCAGATCTTCGTGATCGACGTGGCGGGCGGCGACGACATCCCACGCAAGGGCGGGCCCGGCGTCAGCACCGCCGACCTGCTGATCGTCAACAAGACCGACCTCGCCCCGTACGTCGGCTCGGACCTCGCGCGGATGGCGGCCGACGCGAAGGCGCAGCGCGGTGAACTGCCCGTGGTGCTGCAGTCGCTGCGGAGTGAGGAAGGAGTGCGGGACGTGGCCGACTGGGTGCGCGCCCGGATCGCCGCGTGGACCGCGTGACCACCCCGGCCGGCGCACGGGCCAGCGCGCGCATCCTCGCCCGCGGTGACGGGCGGGGCGGCACAGCCCTGCCCGTGCTGGAGGGCGAGGGCCCGCTCGCGGTGCGGCGGACCCGGGGGAGTGGTAGCGAGGCCCACGTCATGCTCGTCGGCGCGATGAGCGGGCCGCTGGGCGGCGACCACTTCACGGTGGCCGCCGAGGCGGCCGAGGGCGCCCGGCTGCGGGTCGGCTCGGCCGCCGCCACGCTCGCCCTGCCGGGCCAGGACAAGGCCGGGGCCCGCTACGACGTGCGGCTCACCGTCGGAGACGACGCGGAACTGCGCTGGCTTCCGGAGCAGTTGATCTCCGCGTACGGCAGCGACCTCTCCGTCGCCACCCGCGTCGACCTCGCCGCCACGGGGCGGCTGCTGCTGCGCGAGGAACAGGTGCTCGGGCGGTCCGGTGAGCCACCCGGTCGGCTCAGCAGCCGTCTGACCGTACGAGTCGCCGGCCGGTGCGTCCTCGACCAGGAGCTGGCCTGCGGGTCCGGCGCACCGGGTGGCTGGGACGGCCCCGCCGGGCTGGCGGGACACCGTGCCGTGGGCCAGCTGGTCGTCGTACGGCCGGAGCTCGCGGCCGAGCCGCCGCGGGCGAGCGCCTTCGCGGAGGGCGCGGCCGTGCTGCCGCTCGCGGGGCCCGCCGTGCTGGTGACGGCCGTGGCGCCGGACGGGTTGCGGCTCAGGCGGCTGCTGGAGGCGGGGCTGGCCACGCTGGGCTGAGGCCCGCCGACCGAACGCTCATATCCGTTTATCGGATTGGCAAAGAAGTAGTACTGCCTCTGTCCTCAGGGAAGGCACAGCCGCGAAGATCCCCGTACTTGTCGCGAACACGTACGGGGAGGGCCACTTGAGGAAGAGCAGACCGGGACGGAGGACGGCGGCGCTCGGCACGGTCGGCGCGCTCGTCACCGCCACGCTGATAGCGGGCACCGTCACGGCGCCCGCCGCGAGCGCCGCTCCGTCGACCGGCCAGGGACACGCCAAGGGTGGGGACCGGGAGGCCAGGGGAGCCGCCATCGCCGCGGCCCGCGCCGCGAAGGCCGGCGTCGACTGGCTGGACTGCCCCGCCGACTGGAACCTGCCCAAGCCCATCCAGTGCGGCTACGTCACGGTGCCGCTCGACTACGCCGAGCCGTTCGGCAAGCAGATCGAGATCGCCGTGGACCGCATCGGCAACACCGGCACGCAGGCCGAGCGCCAGGGCGCGCTCCTCTACAACCCCGGCGGCCCCGGCGGCTCCGGCCTGCGCTTCCCGGCCCGCGTGACGAGCAGGAGCGCCGTATGGGCGAAGTCGGCGAAGGCGTACGACTTCGTCGGCTTCGACCCGCGCGGCGTCGGCAAGTCCACGCCCATCTCCTGCGTCGACCCGCAGGAGTTCGTCAGGGCGCCCAAGATGGACCCCGTGCCCGACTCCGAGGCCGACAAGCGCGCCCAGCGCAAGCTGGCCCGCGAGTACGCCGAGGGCTGCCACGAGCGCAGCGGCTGGATGCTGCCGCACATGACGACGCCGAACACCGCGCGCGACCTCGACGTCATCCGTGCCGCCCTCGGTGAGAAGAAGCTCAACTACCTCGGCGTCTCCTACGGCACCTACCTCGGCGCGGTCTACGGCACCCTCTTCCCGGACCACGTGCGCCGGATGGTCGTCGACAGCGTCGTCAACCCGTCCCGCGGGAAGATCTGGTACCAGGCCAACCTGGACCAGGACGTCGCCTTCGAGCAGCGCTGGAAGGACTGGCAGGACTGGGTCGCGAAGAACGACGCGACCTTCCACCTCGGCGACACCCGCGCCGAGGTCCAGGAGCAGTGGCTGAAGCTGCGCGCCACCGCCAAGAAGGAGCCCCTCGGCGGGGTCGTCGGCCCGGCGGAGCTGATCTCCTTCTTCCAGAGCGCCCCGTACTACGACTCGGCGTGGGTGCCGGTCGCGACGGTCTTCAGCAAGTACGTCGCCGGTGACACCCAGGCCCTCGTCGACGCCGCCGCCCCCGACCTCACCGACACCGCGGGCAACGCCTCCGCGGAGAACGGCAACGCCGTCTACACCGCCGTCGAGTGCGCCGACGCCAAGTGGCCCACGAACTGGCGCAAATGGGACCGGGACAACACCCGGCTGCACCGCGATCGCCCGTTCATGACCTGGGCCAACGCCTGGATGAACCTGCCGTGCGCCACCTGGCCGGTCAAGCAGCACAACCCGGTGGACGTCAAGACCGGCAAGGGCCTTCCCCCGGTGCTGATCGTCCAGTCCGAGCGGGACGCGGCCACCCCGTACGCAGGCGCCGTCGAACTGCACCAGCGGTTCGAGGGATCGCGTCTGATCACCGAACGGGACGCCGGTTCGCACGGTGTGACCGGCCTGGTCAACCCGTGCGTCAACGACCGGGTCGACACCTACCTGCTCACCGGGAAGGTGGACGCCAGGGACGTGACCTGCGCTCCGCACGCCACGCCCAAACCGTAACGTCCGCGAGAGGCACCACGAGGGGAGGGGCGGCCGGTCCGATCCGGCCGCCCCTCACGCCCGCCGTGCCGCCAGCCAGGCGTCCTCCGCCGCGTAGTCGAAGAGGTCGCCGTAGTTCCCGAACATCTTCGGGTACGCCTCCCGGCCAGCCGCTCCTCGATCTCCGGCAGGGTCTCGGCGTACTCGACCACCGGACGGTAGCCCAGCTCCCGCCGCGCCGCCGTCATGTCGCACACGACGGGCACGGGCACCGACCACGGAGTGTCACCCACGCCGCCCGCCGGCGGGCCGTCCAGCAGCACGTCCCCGGTCTCCACGCCCATCACCGCGTCGATCGCCGCCCCGATCTCCGCCACCGTCGGCGCCTCGTCGTCGACCGCGTTCAGGACGCGCGTGCCCGGCCGCGGCGCCGCCAGCCGGATCAGCTCGGCGATGTTGTGCACGCTCGCCGGGTGGAAGCGGCTCGCACCGCCGTACGCGAGGACGCGCCGTCGCCGGCCGTCCACGGTGGTCAGGGGCCACTGGGCGACCGCAGGTCCTTCCCCGAAGAGAGGACCGACCGTGACCTCGGACCCCGACCTGCTGTGGCTCCGCTGCGCTCACCTGGGTCGCGTCCTGCTGCGGCTGGTAGATGAAGAGCCAGGTCAGAAGGCTGACCGGCACAAGAACCGTGGGCGAACGGCTGATCGAAACGGTGGCTGACGCGGCCACCGGCAAGCGTGACTTCCAACTGCTCGCAGGACTCCCCGCCACCTTCACCGACGGCCGTGACGAACAAGCAGTCATTCTCTTCCGCTTGCCCACCTACGAAGGCAGGCAGGCCAGCCGTCGGCCTTTTCAGCCAAGTAGGGAAGTACGCCATGCACTGATTCTTCTCGCCGGACGTTCTGCCCTGCCGCACGCCACGTGCGGGGATGCCTTCCGTTGGGCATCCGAAAACGCTGTCGGAAGCGATGACGCCAAGGGCGGCGATGATCCGTAGCCGCGGTCGCGCCCGAGCTCGCCGCACGTCCAGGCCGTGGGCTTCGACGCGGACACCGGCCGCCTGGACGCCGCCCCCGACGCTCCCGCGTACGGCACGAAGCTGCGCTGGAGCGCACAGAAGCTGATCGCCGCCCTCGCCGCGATCCCGGAGGCCATCCGGCGGGCCCATGACGCCGCCGCCACGCCGACCACACGGGCGAGTTCTACAGCTGCAGCGCCTCCCTGCCGCGGTTCCCGTTGCCCCCGGTCCAGGTGGGGCTCGGAGTGCTGCGGCCCCGGATGGCGGAACTCGCCGGTGAGCTGGCCGACGTGGCCATCACCTGGCTGACCCCCGCCGCCTACCTGCGGGACACCGTGGTGCCCGCGCTGCGGGCCGGCGCCGACAAGGCGGGGCGCGCGGTGCCGCGAGTCGTGGTGATCGTGCCGGTGGCGCTCACCGGCACGGGGCGCGAGGCGACCGAGCTGGCGCTGGCCAGCAACGCTGGGCACATGCAGCTCCCCCACTACGCGGACATGCTCGGCCGCTCCGGCATCGACGTCGACATGAAGGCGGACCCGGAGGCCAGCGGCAAAGCGCTGGTCGGCGGGGACGCCTTCCTCTTCGGCGACGCCGACGAACTGCGCGGCAAGTTCGAGGCGTTCACGGCCGCCGGCGTCGACGAGATCGTCCTCAACGTCACCGGCGTGGCGATGACCGAGGGCCCCGCGGCGGCGCTGCGGGAGCTGGAGACACTGCTGCGGCTGGTGGACGCCGCATGACGGCGCGACGTCCCCTCCACGAGGCCGCGGTGCCCGGCGCCGGGGAGCCCGCGCCCGCCGCGCAGGTGCCGCCCTTCGGCTTCTCCCGGCTGCTGATCGTCGTCACCGGTTCCGCCTCGGCCGTGGGGCTGCCGCAGTGGCTCAGCTGGCTACGCCAGGAGTACCCGGGACTGACCGTGCGCGTGGTGATGAGCCGCAGCGCGGAGCGGTTCGTCACGCCGATGTCGCTCGGACTGCGGCTCCAGGAGGACGTGGAGATCGACGCCTGGGAGGAGTGCCGGCGGGCCCGCCACGTGGAGTACGCCGAGTGGGCCGAGGCGGTCCTCGTCTACCCAGCGACCTTCCACTTCACGGCCCGCCTGGCGCTCGGCCTGGCCGACACGCCGGTGCTCCTGGCCCTCCAGTGCACGGACGCGCTGGTTGCGCTCGCCCCCTCGCTGCCGCCCGGCGGCCTCGACAGCCCCGCGTTCCGCTCCCACTGGGCCACCCTGGCCGCCCGGCTCAACGTCGTCCTGGTGCCACCGGACCAGGGGTACAGCCTGACCACGGGACGCGAGGACGGCTGGGTGCCGCCACCCCTGACCGAGGCGCTGCGCCGCCTGGAGGACCGCAGGACGGAACGCGAACGGGAACGGGAGCGCGCACGCCGTGCCGTGGCAGGCGGCCCCCTGGCGGCGGACGAACCGGCGGCGCACGAGTGGACCACCGGACACCCGGCGGCACCGGCGGACGGAGCACGGGCATGAGCGGCACCTCCCCCACGCGGGCGGCGGCACCCGAGCCGGCCCCGGGCGAAGGGACCGAGGTGCGCCGGGAGTTCGGCACCGACCTGCTGCGCACCGTGGTGGCCGGCGGCCCCGGGCAGGGGTACACCTGGCTCCGGCGCCCCGGCCCGCAGGCGCCCGCGCCCTTCGCCGCGTCCAGCCTCCTGCCGCGACCGCCCCTGCCGGCGTCGGGCCCCGGCGCCGTCCGCTGGGCCACCGGCACCGAAGGACCTGAGCCCGGTGCCCGCCGCTATCTGGTGCGCGGCCCGGAGGCGATCGCCCGCCGGCTGCTGCACCACGGCCCGGACGAGGACATGGCCGCCGTCCTGCACGGCGTCGGCCGGCTGCTGCGGACCCTCCACGAGACGCCCGTCCCGCCGGACCTGGCCGCACGCCTTGACGACCGTCCGCGCGGTCTGGTCCGCTTCACCGACTGGCTGGCGGGCCGGTCACCGAGCCCGCGGGCCGCGTACGCCGAAGCGCTGCTGCGCCCCCGTCTGGGAGAGACGCGCATGGCCGCGCTGCACGCGCTGCGCGCGCGGATCACCGAGGACCCGGAGCGGGTGCTCAGCCACGGCGCCCCCACCCTCGGCTCGATCGTCCCGGCGGCGGGAGAGGCGGGCGCCGACCTGCTGATCGGTGAGGACCTGTGCCGGGCGCCCTGGTACGTCGACGTCGGCTGGACGCTGGGCGAGCTGGTGGAACTCAAGTGGTACCGGGGCGACGGCAACGCGCAGTGGCCGCACCTGCTCGAGGCGTTCTTTCAGGGGTACGGGCGCGACCTCGGGGACTCTTGGAAGCACCTGGCCGCCCTGCGCATCCTGCTCCACCTGCACGACTACACGGCCTACGTGGGCTGGGACGAGAAGACCTTCGAGAAGTACTCGGGCTTCGTGATGTACCTGCTGGACCTGTGAGCCGGACCCCTGGAGAGCACCACATGATCGGCACACCGGACACCCTCGACACGGCGGCGGGCGAGGCCGTGCTGCACAAGCGGACCCTGCCCAACGGTCTGCGCGTCGTGCTGGCCCCGCACTGGCCGACCCCGCGCACGGCCGTCGCCGTGCACTACGGCGTCGGGTTCCGGTCCGAACGCCCCGGCCAGGAGGGGATGGCCCACCTTTTCGAGCACCTGATGTTCCGGGGAAGCGAGAGCCTCCCCGACGGCAGCTTCTGGGACGCGCTGCACCCGCTGGCCGGCACGGCGAATGGCACGACGCACCAGGACTACACGGACTACTTCCAGACGGTCCCCGCCCACGCCCTGGAGCAGGCTCTGTTCCGCGAGGCGGACCGGATGCGCGCGCCCCGCTTCACCACGGCGGAGTTGTCCTCGCAACTCGTCGAGGTGGCCCGCGAGATCGACCACATGAGGGACGGGCGCCCGTACGGCGGTTTTCCCTGGCCCCTGCTGCCCCGGGTCATGTTCCGCGCGTTCGCCAACGCGCACGACGGCTACGGCGACCCCCGGCTGCTGCGCCGGGTCACCGTCGAGGATTGCGTGCGTTTCTTCGACGCCCACTACGCGCCCTCCAACGCCGTGCTGACGGTGGTCGGGCCGCACGCGCCGGACACCGTGTGGCGCCTGGTGGAGCACCACTTCGGCGACATCCCGGCCCGTGCGGTGGCCGGGTCGCCCCCGTTGGACGAACCGGAGCGCGCGCGGGACAGGACAGCGCACCACACGGACCTCCGTGCGAGGCGCACCGCCGTCGCCGTGGGCTACCGCCTGCCCGATCCGCTGGCCGAACTGCCCGCGTACGTCACCCACATGGTGCTGGCCGAACTCACCGGGCGGCCGGGGGAGCCGGGCTCCCCCGGCCCCGCGGCGGCCCCGGTCGCCGCGGGCTGCGGCTTCTTCGGCGCACTCGACGCCGCCGCGCCGGACGCCCTGCTGGTCACGTCGATCCTGCCGCCCGGCCGGGCTCCGGAGGACTTCACACGCGGCCTCACCGAGTGGTGGTCCGGGCTCAGTGACCCGCGGGCCGGGGTCCGGCCGCAGACGGTGGCGTCCGCGGCCCGCTCCCTGGCCTCCCGTCACCGGCGTGAACACGCCGACCTCCAGCAGCGCTGCCGGGCGCTCGGCCGCCTCGAACTCCTCCACGGCCGTGCGGAACTGGTCGACGAGATACCGGAGCTGATCGCCCGCGTCGGTGGGGACGGCGCCGACCGCGCCGAGGGGGCCGACCGGATCGCGGCGGCGGCCGCCGCTCTGGCTGAGGCGCACCGGGCGATCCTGGTCGTCGGCCCGGCCGAGTCCTGCCCGGCGGCACTCACCGCCCCCTCCACGCGCCCGGCACCGGCCGAGACCTCCGCCGGGCGGGACACCGGGGCCTCGGCACCCACACGACCGACGCCTGTCGGCCCTCCGGCCAGCCAGGACACCGAGACCCCGGAACCCGCACGGCAGACCCAGACGGAAACACCCGCCGCCGACAAGGACACCGGACAGCCACGACCCGCACAACCGACACCCGCCGACCCCCCGGCCAGCCAGAACACTGGATCCCTGGAACCCGTACAGCAGACCCAGGCCGAAACTCCCGCCGGCAACCCCACCGGGTCCCCCGACCCCGTACCAGGGCCGGCCGAACCCCCCGCCGGTACGGTCACCGGGACTGCGGGGCCCGCGCGTCCGCGGGCGGTCTCCGCCGTGGAGCTGGGCCGTACTCCCGCCGGGCCGCGGCGGATGCCGGCGCTCGGTGAGCCGGTGGCGCCCGCGTTCGAGGGTGCCCGCGAGACCACCCTGGACAGTGGCCTGCGCCTGATGGCCGTATCGGACCGGCGTGCCGGGCTTGTCGAGATGCGGCTGAGGGTGCCGCTGGGGCCCGCCGGGTGGCGCGACGCGCAGACGGCGGCACGGCTGCTGCGTGCCGTCGGGCGGGCGAGCCGGGCCACGGAGCGGGCGGCGGCCCTCGGCGGCCGCTTCCACCTGACCACTGGGGGCCAGTGGGCCGACATCAGCGGCTGGGCCCCGGTCGGCGCGCTGCCGGGCCTGCTGGGCGTCCTGGCGGACGTGCTGGACCCGGCCCGGCTGCCGGACGCCTTCGAGCGGTCCGCCACGCCGCCGCCACGCCTGACGCCGGAGCAGTGCATGGACGCGGCACTGCGCGCGCACTGGCTCGCGCGGCACGGCCGCACCGCGGCGGAGGAATCCGCCACCGCCACCGCAGTCCCTGCCGCCCTGCACCGTGCGCTGCTGTCCCCGCGGGACGCGGCCCTGGTCCTCGTCGGTGACCTGCGGCCCGAGCACGCCCTGGCGGAGGCCGCCCGGGCTCTTGCCGGCTGGACCGCTCCCGCCCCGGCCCCCGCCCGCGCGCCCGCGGGCTCGCCGGCGGGACCGGCCGGGAACGCGCCGACGGGCACCGGAAGCCACGCCCCCGACGTCCTCGTCGTGCCGCAGCCCTCCGGCGGGCCTGCGCACCTCACCCTCTGCGCCCCCGAACCCCCCGGCACGGGCCGGGACGACCCCGCCCGCTACCTCGCCACCGCCCTGCTCGGCGGGCACCTCGGAGCGCGCCTCGCCGAACGCTGCCGCCGGCTCGGCCGCGCCGGGCACGTCATGTTCGCGGCCCGGGACGTCCTCGCCGACCTGCCCCGGGCGCTGGTGCGGGTCACCGCGCCGCGCCCGGCGCTGGCCGAGGCGGTGCGCGACGTCCGTGAGGAGGCCGCCCTCCTGGCCGCCGTACCGCCCGCGCCGTACTCCACGCTGGAGCACCCGCGCCCCTGGGACCGCGACGCCCTGCTCGCCCTCGTCGGCCTGACCGACCAGGCACAGCAGCGGGTCTCCAGCCTCTCCGGGGGCCAGCGCCGCCGCCTCGATATCGCCCTCGGCGTGGTCGGCAGGCCCGAGGTGCTCTTCCTGGACGAACCGACCGTCGGCTTCGACCCGGAGGCCCGCCAGGAGTTCCACGCCCTGGTCAGGGACCTGGCGGTGGCGGAGCACACGATCCTGCTGACCACCCACGACCTCCAGGAGGCCCAGAGGCTGGCCGACCGCGTGCTGATCCTCGTCGGCGGCCGGATCGTCGCCCACGGCACGGTCGACGAACTCGCCCACCGGATCGGCGCGGACGCGGAAGTGACGTGGACGATGGGCGGCACCCGCCACCGCGACCGCACCCCGGACGTCACCGGCTTCCTGCGCCGCCTCTACGAGGAGCACGGGGACGAGGTGAACGACGTGGAGGTCCGGCGGGTCATCCTCGAGGACGTGTACCTGTCGGTCGTCAGGGACGCGGAAGCGGGCCGGACCGACGAGGCCACCCGGCGACTGGAAGGAGCGGCCCGATGAGTACCGCACACGCCGAGACCGGCACGTCACCGCCGCGCCCCGCGGCGCCTGCACGCCCGGTGCGCGGCACCGTACGGCGGGGTGTGCGCCGGGGCGGCCGGGAGCTGCACCAGATGCTCACCACCCCGCAGGACCTCTGCAGCAACCTCGTGTGGCTGGTCGGCCTGCTGGCCCCGCTCCACCTGCTGCGCGACAACGACCTGGCGGGTACCGGGATGTCCGTCGCAGGTTTCCTGCTGCCCAGCATGATCAGCATGTGCGTGGCCTTCAACGGCATGCTCAGCCTCACCCAGCAGCTGATCGTGGAGCGCCAGGACGGCACCCTGCTCCGCCTCAAGGCGCTCCCGCACGGCATGCCGAGCTACCTCATCGGCAAGATCGTCAACGTCGCCAGCACGGTGCTCATCGCCTGCGCGGTGGTGGTGCTCACCGGTGTCGTCATGCTGCCGGACGTCTCCCTCGGCGACCGGGGCCTGTGGCTCGGGCTGGCCTGGGTGCTGCCGCTCGGCCTGCTGGCCGTGCTGCCCGTCGGCGCGATCCTGGGCTCGCTCATCGAGAGCCCGCGCAACCTCGGTCTGGTCATGGTCCCACTCTTCGGGCTGGCCTCGGTCTCCGGGATCTTCTTCCCGAGCACCCAGCTGCCGGTCTGGCTCCAGCACGTGGCGGAGGTCTTCCCGCTGTACTGGCTCGGCCTCGCCGCCCGCGCGGCGCTGCTGCCCGACTCCGCGGTGAGCGCCGAGATCGGCGATTCCTGGAGGCCCTGGGAGACGGTGGGCGTCCTCGGCCTCTGGGCGGTGGCCGGTCTGCTCCTCGCTCCCGTGGTACTGCGGCGCACGGCCCGCCGGGAGTCCGGCTCCACCATGGCCACGCGCCGCGAACGCGCCCTGAAACGCCCCGTGTGAGCGGCCCGGCGCCCGCACCCGGGACACCCCCGACCCGACAGCGCAGCACACCCGACAGAAAGTGAAGCCACCATGTCCGACCTGGCCCAGGATCTTGCCCTCCTCCTCCTCGACGACGACTCCGGCCGCACCACCGTCGAGGTGGGACGCCGTCACCGTGCCGTCGGTAACGCCATCCTGCTCGATCTCGTACGGGCGGGCCGGATCACCGTGGAGGCCCCCGAGGGCCGGCCCGACAAGGCCCGGCCCGTCGTACGCGACAGTGCCACCACCGGCGACCCCGTCCTCGACGAGGCCCTCGCCGCCCTGGCCGCCAATGACACGAGCTTGGGATGGGCCGCGGAGACGATCGGTCACCGCTCCTGGCGGACGCTGATGGACTCCCTGGTGGCGCGCGGGCTGGTGCGGCACGAGGAGGGCCGCTTCCTCGGCCTGATCCGCCGGGACGCCTGGCCGTCCGCGGACCCGGGGTACGAGGCCCAGCTCGTCACGCGCATCCGTGACGCGGTGGTCGGCGGTCGGCAGCCCGACGAGTCGACCCTGCTGCTGATAATGATCGTGCACGCGATCGGGGCCCTGCCGATGGTGCTGCCCGGCGAGGACAGGAAGGCGATGGGCGAGCGGGCCGAGCAACTGGTCAGGGAGAACGCTGAGAACGGTCCCTGGCGCGCGGCGCTGAAGGGCTTCGAGTCGTCGCTGCTTACCGTGCTCCTGGCGAGCTGAGGACATGCGCGGTACGGACCAGGGCGTGCCGTCGGCCACCGGCGCCGCCGATGTGTTCCTCATCGTCGACCAGCAACTTCCCTCGCCCGACCGGGACTCCGGTTCCCTGCGCCTGTCTCGCCTGATCGGGGAGCTGGCCCGGCTGGGGCCCCGGGTGCTCTTCTTCCCCCTGAACGGGCGGGCCGAGCCGCGGTACAAGGCCGTCCTCGGGGACCTGGGGGCCGCCGTCCTCGCCGATCGGCGAGGACAGGAGAGGTTCCTGCGGGAGCAGGGGCACCGGATCGGTCACGCCCTGCTGTGCCGGCCGCACCCGGCTCTGGAACTTCTCGGAGGGATACGCGACCACGCGCCCGACTGCCTGGTCGTCTACGACACAGTGGACGTCCACTTCCGCAGGCTGGGCCGGCAGGCGGGGCTGGCGGAGGAGCGGGGCCGGGCGGACCGCTTCAAGCTGCGGGCGCAGGCCGAGACCATGCGGGCGCTGGAACTCTTCCTGGTCGGCGAGAGCGACCTGACGCTCGTGGTGTCCGAGGACGAGCGGGACCTGCTCACCTCCCTGGTCCCCGGGACGGACGTCCGAGTGCTGTCCAACATCCACGTCCCGGTGGCGGCCCCGGCCCGCCCCCGGAACGGCGCCCGGGTGCTTTTCGTCGGCCACTACCGGCACACGCCGAACGTCGACGCCGCCCAGTGGCTGGCGCGCGAGATCATGCCGCTGGTCCGCCGCGAGGTCCCGGAGGCGGTGCTGGACCTGGTGGGCAGTTCCGCCCCGGAGTCGGTCACCGGGCTCGCCGGTGGGGGCGTGACGGTGCACGGCTGGGTCGAGGATCTCGCCCCGGTGTACGCCCGTGCCCGGGTGGCGGTGGCGCCCCTGCGGTACGGGGCCGGGGTCAAGGGCAAGGTGGGCGAGGCCGTGGAGCACGACGTGCCGGTCGTGGGCACACCCGTCGCCTTCGAGGGCATGGGCCTGGAACACGACCGCCACGTCCTGATCGGCGAGTCCCCCGCGGAACTCGCGGCGGCCGTCGTCCGCCTGCTCACCGACGACGCCCTGCACACCCGGCTGACCCGAGCGGCGACCGAGCGGGTGTCCGCCCGCTTCAGCCCCGAGCGGGCGAGCGCCGTGCTGCGGGACGTCCTGTCGGTCGGGCGGGGGTCTGTCGCATGTGAAGCTTCCCCTTGATCGTGGACACCTGGGGACTGGGACCTGAAGTTCCAGAGGAAGTAGCGCCAGGTGGGAGGCAAGTGCACGAAGCGGTACACAGAGGAATTCAAGCGGGACGCGATCGCGCTCGTCGACTCCTCGGGCAGGACGGTCACGGCTATCGCCCGGGAACTCGGCATCAGCTCGGAGTCCCTGCGCGGCTGGTACCGCCGGGCCAAGGCCGCCCGGGCCAAGGCCGCCCGGGGCGAGCTGACCAGCGCCGAGCGCGAGGAACTGCGCCGGCTGCGCAGAGAGAACCGCGAGCAGCAGCAGACGATCGAGATCCTGAAAGCAGCGACGGCCTTCTTCGTGAAGGAGAACGACCGGTGACCGCGTTGTACCGGTTGATCACGAGCCGACCGAGGACGAAAAGTCCGCGGCGTGGCGCGGCACCGGCGGATAAGGAGTGGGATCGGCCATCACCTTGCGGCCACGGCCGACAGGCGGCGTTCGGGGCTGATCGGGCGGGGGCGTCCTGCGAGTACCTGCTACGGACGTGGCCCTCCACCCAAGACCCGCTGGCCTGCGCTGTCCACCCTTCGACGGGCCACGGGGGCCGTCCGACCGCCGGTCTCTGTCCACAGGTCTGCGGGTGTGAGCTGCTTTCATGACTGAAGAAGAGAAGGCAGCGCAGGCGGCCAGGACGCGCGCCAAGACTTGAGGCCGCGGCCGCGCTCGAGGACGCCCGGCTACGCCGACAGGGCCGCGTCGTCCTACCGGTCGCAGGCCACCGCGCGTACGTCTCCGGGCCAGCCCGCGTCCCGGCCGCCGCTTCGCGAGAGGGCCGTCACCTCCCAGCCGTCCCGGGTCGGCGCCCCCACCGCCACCCGTCCGATCTGTCCCGTCGCCCCGAGTACCACAGAACGTGTCATGCGGCGACCGTAGGGGCAGGACCGGCCGTCGGGCTACGTTCTTCTGCCGACGGCAGAGGGGGTGCCCGTAGTGCCCTACCTGTGCGGTCGCCGGGGGAACCTCGGTCCCTTCGCCGCCTTCTCGGCCTCCTCCGCCTTCACGTCGGCCGCGTACCGGTCCACGTACTCCTGCCCCGACAGCGACAGGATCGCGTACATGATCTCGTCGGTGACGGCGCGCAGCACGGCCTTCTCGCCCTCCAGCCCCTCGTAACGGGAGAAGTCGAGCGGTTCGCCGAACCGGATCACCACGGGGTGCAGTCTGGGGATCCTCCGGCCCGGGGGCTGCGCCTCGAAGGTGCCGATCATCGCGCAGGGCACCACCGGCACCCCGGCCCGCAGCGCCATCACCGCGACACCGACCTTGCCCTTGTAGAGCCGCCCGTCGTGCGAGCGGGTGCCCTCCGGATAGACGCCGAGCAGCTCGTCTCTGGACAGGACGCCCAGGCCCTCGCGGATCGCGGCCCGGCCCGCCTCCTTGCCGGAGCGGTCCACGGGGATCTGCCCGGCGCTGCGGAAGAAGAACGCGGTCAGCCGGCCCTTGAGGCCCGGGCCGGTGAAGTACTCGGCCTTGGCGAGGAAGGTGATGCGGCGCCGGAGCACCGCGGGCATCAGGAAGTGGTCCGAGAAGGAGAGATGGTTTCCCGCGACGATGGCCGCCCCCGACGCCGGGACGTGGTCCAGGCCCTCGATCCGGGGACGGAAGAGCAGCCGCAGCAGGGGGCCCAGCAGCACGTACTTGAGGACGTAGTAGAACAAGGCGTCGCTCCTCACCCCGGCGGGACGGCTCGTCGCCGTGTTCTCACTGGTCAACCGGCGTCTGCCGGGCTGCCAGTCTAGGTGCGGGCCGGGCCGTCCGGAACCGGACGTGCCCGGCCCGTGGCCGCGTCGTGGGGTCACGGCCCCGGCACCTCGGTGCCGTCAGAACTTCGGCGTCGGCGCCTGCGCCTCGACGATCTCAGCCGCCTCCTCGTCGGTCTGCACCGACGGCGGGGACCCCTCCAGGGGCTGCTGCGCCGTCTCCTTCATGCAGGCCACGGCCACGACACCGACCAGGGCCGCGGCCATGGCGTAGTACGCGGGCATCATGTCGGAACCGGTCACGCTGATCAGGGCGGTGATGACCAGCGGCGTGGTGCCGCCGAACAGGGAGGCGGACAGGTTGTAGCCGACCGACAGGGACCCGTACCGGACGTTGGTCGGGAACATGGCCGGAAGCGCCGCCGACATCGTGCCGAGCAGACAGACCAGGGACAGGCCGAGCATCAGCATGCCGACCGAGACGGCGAGCAGGCTGCCGTCCTGCACCAGGACGAAGGCCGGGGCGGACAGCACGAAGAACCCGATCATGCCGGTCATGAGCAGCGGCTTGCGGCCGAAGCGGTCGGAGAGCCGGCCGATCTGGTTGATGATCAGCATCAGCAGCACCATCGTCGCGACCAGGATCATCAGGCCGTGGCTCTCGCTGTAGTGCAGCTCGTCCGACAGGTATGTCGGCATGTACGACAGCAGCATGTAGTCGGTGATGTTGTACGCGCCGACCAGCGCGATGCACAGGATCAGCATGCGCCAGTGCGTGCGGAAGATCTTCGCGAGATCGCCCCGGGCAGTGGTCTCCACCGCGGTCGCCGCCTCCGAGATGTGGACGTTGGAGTCCTGCAGCTGCAGGAAGGCGGGCGTGTCGTCCAGCTTCAGCCGCAGGTAGACACCGACGATGCCGAGCGGCGCCGCGACGAGGAACGGGATGCGCCACCCCCAGGCGTCCATGGTGTCGCTGCCCAGCCAGGCCGTCAGAGCGGTGACGAGACTGGCGGCACCGGTGTACCCGGCCAGCGTGCCCAGCTCCAGGAAGCTGCCGAAGAACCCGCGCCGCTTGTCGGGCGCGTACTCGGCGATGAAGGTGGAGGCGCCGCCGTACTCGCCGCCGGTCGAGAAGCCTTGCAGCAGGCGGAACAGGATCAGCAGCACCGGGGCCCAGAAACCGATGGAGTCGTAGCCGGGAATGAGCCCGATGGCGGCGGTGCCGATCGCCATGAGGATCATCGTCAGGGCCAGTACCTTCTTGCGGCCGATCTTGTCGCCCATGGGCCCGAAGACCATGCCGCCGAGCGGGCGCACCAGGAACGCCACGGCGAACGTGGCGAACGAGGAGAGCAACTGCGCCGTGTCACTGCCGGACGGGAAGAAGACGCGGCCGATGGTGCCCGCCAGATAGGCGTAGATGCCGAAGTCGAACCACTCCATGGCATTGCCGAGCGAGGCCGCCTTCACGGCCCTCTTGACCGCGGCCTCGTCCGTGACCGTGATGTCCGACCGGCGCAGTCGGGGGTTCTGCCGGCGCCTGATGGCCCGGAACAGGGCCGGGTGGCGGCGGATCGCCGCGGCGTCGGATTCCTGGCCGTTCTCGGTGGGGGACGTGGCGGCCTCCCTTTCCACGTGCAGACGCCCGGACGGGGCACTGCTCGGTCGTACGATTCTCGGCTCGTACCCGTTCCCCCGATCATGCTGGGTATGGCCGTGACGTCGGTCATGTGGTTGGGCCGATGAGGTGAGCGGGCGAACCGATTAGGCTTCGCACATGCGGATCGCCGTCTCCTCCGACATGGACGAACCCGTCGCCCGCCTCCTCGTCGAGGAGCTGCGCGGACGCGGACACGAGGTGCTGACGCACGGAGCCCTGAGCCCCGGGACGGACCCCCGGTGGGCGGTGTGCTCCGAGCGGGCGGCGCGCGAGGTCGCCGACGGCGCCGCCGACCAGGCGGTGGTGTGCTGCTGGACCGGCACCGGCGCGTCCATCGCCGCGAACAAGGTGCCGGGCGTACGGGCGGCCCTGTGCACCGACGCGTACACGGCGGACGGGGCCCGCCGCTGGAACGACGCGAACGTACTCGCGCTCAGCCTGCGGCTGACCTCGGGGCCGCTGCTGGGGGAAATCCTCGAAGCCTGGTTCGCGGGTGCGCCCAGCGAGGAAGCGGAGGACCGGGGCAACGTGACGTACGTGGAGCGGCTCGACCGGGGTCGAGCCGCTCCGTAGCCGCGCTCAGGACGCGGTGAGGACCTTCTCCAGCGTCCCGAGCGCCCCGCGCAGTTCCTCGGCGGTGACGGTCAGCGGCGGGGCCAGGCGGATCGTGGAGCCGTGGGTGTCCTTGACGAGGACGCCCTCACGCATCAGGCGCTCGCTGACCTCGCGGCCGGTGCCGAGCGCCGGGTCGACGTCGACGCCCGCCCACAGTCCGCGCGCCCGGAAACGGACCACGCCCTTGCCCACCAGAGCGTCCAGACCCTCGCGCAGCACCTCGCCCAGTTCGGTCGCCCGGCGCTGGAACTCGCCGGTCTCCAGCAGCTCCACCACCGCCGTGCCCACCGCGGCCGCCAGCGGATTGCCGCCGAACGTGGAGCCGTGCTCGCCCGGGTGCAGCACCCCCAGCACCTCCCTGCTGCCGACCACCGCCGAGACCGGCACGATGCCGCCGCCCAGAGCCTTGCCGAGCAGCACCACGTCCGGCACAACCGATTCGTGCTCGACGGCGAGGGTGTGCCCCGTGCGGCCCAGCCCCGACTGGATCTCGTCCGCGACGAACAGGCACCCGGCCCGGCGAGTCAGCTCCCGCACACCCGCCAGATAGCCGTCGTCCGGGATGTTGACGCCCGCCTCGCCCTGGATCGGCTCGATCAGCACGGCCGCCGTCGTCTCGTCGACCGCCGCTTCCAGGGCGGCCAGGTCGTTGTACGGCACGACCCGGAAGCCCGGTGTGAAGGGGCCGAAGCCCGAGCGGGCCGTCTCGTCGGTGGAGAAACTGACGATCGTCGTCGTACGCCCGTGGAAGTTTTCCGCCGCGACCACGATCGTCGCCCGGTCGGCCGGTACGCCCTTGACGTCGTAGGCCCACTTGCGGGCCACCTTGATGCCGCTCTCCACCGCCTCCGCGCCGGTGTTCATCGGCAGCACCATGTCCGTGCCGGTCAGCGCCGACAGCCGCTCGGCGAACTCCGCGAGCCGGTCGTTGTGGAAGGCGCGGGAGGTGAGGGTCAGCCGGTCCAGCTGGCGGTGGGCGGCGTCGATCAGCGCCGGGTGGCGGTGGCCGAAGTTGAGCGCCGAGTAACCGGCCAGCATGTCGAGGTAGCGGCGGCCCTCCACGTCCTCGACCCAGGCGCCCTCGGCGCGGGCCACCACGACGGGCAGGGGGTGGTAGTTGTGCGCGAGGACGGGCTCCTCGGCGCGGATCAGTTCCTCGGAGCCGCGGTCGGTGCGGACGGGTGCGGTCATGAGCGGGTCTCCCGGATCTCCTGGGTGCAGCACTTGATGCCGCCACCGGCCTTGTGGAACTCGGACAGATCGACGGGGACGGGGACGTAACCGCAACCGCTGAGCCGGTCGGCGAGTTCCCCGGCCCCGGGCGAGATGAACACGTTGCGTCCGTCGGAGACGGAGTTCAGCCCGAACGCCATGGCGTCCTCGCGGGTGGCGATCACCGCGTGCGGGTAGAGCCGCCCCAACACCTCACGGCTGCCGGGCGAGAAGGCCCCCGGGTAGTACGCCACGTTCTCCTCGTCGAGCACGAACAGCGCCGTGTCCAGGTGGTAGAAGTACGGGTCCACCAACGTCAGCGAGATCACCGGCACGCCGAAGAACTCCTGCGCCTCCCGGTGCGCCTCGGGGGTCGTGCGGAACCCCGTGCCGGCCAGGATCCACCGCCCGGCCGGGACCAGGTCCCCCTCGCCCTCGCAGACCGCCTCGGGATGCTGGACCTCGAAGCCCTCCGTCTTGAACCACGCCTCGTAGGCCACGGACTCGCCCCGGCGCTCGGGCGCGTGGAAGTGCGAGCCGAGGACCCGGCCCTCGACCACCACCGCGCAGTTCGCGGCGAACACCATGTCGGGCAGCCCCGGGACCGGCGCGACGGTGTCCACGGTGTGGCCGTGCGCGCGGTAGACGTCGACCAGTGCCTGCCACTGGTCCAGGGCGCGGATGACGTCGACCGGTCGGCCGGTGCTCATCCACGGGTTGATCGCGTACTGCACGGCGAAGTGTCTGGGTTCGCAGACCAAGAAGCGCCGCCGGCGCGGCACACGGTTCTCGGGCACAGAGGGGTACCTCCGCTCCTCACGGTGTGTTACTGGGGGTTGACACCACGGTAGGAAGCGGCGACCGAGCCCGACAAGTGACGAGGGCTGCGCATTCGCGCATAATCGCTGCGTTGTTCACGAGGTCAGCGCACGTCTGTTGCGCCTTCCGGGGCGAGGAGGCCGGTTCCTGCCTCCGGACTGTCCGGGATCAGGTGGGACAGCACCATCACACTGATCGTCTTGCGGATGAACGGCTCCGCACGGATGCGCTCCAGCACCTCCTCGAAGTGCTCCACGTCCCGCGCCCGCACGTGCAGCAGCGCGTCCGCACCGCCCGTCACCGTCATCGCAGCCGTGATCTCCGGATAGCCGCGCACCACCTCGGCAAGCCGCCTGGGCGGCGCCGCCCCCTCGCAGTACACCTCGACGTACGCCTCGGTGCGCCAACCCAGCGCCGAGGGCCGCACCGTGGCCGTGAACCCGGTGATCACGCCGGTCTCGCGCAACCGGTCCACCCGGCGCTTGACCGCCGTCGAGGACAGCCCGATCTCCGCGCCGATCTCGGCGAAGGACGTCCTGGCGTTGGCCATCAGGGCGGTGACGATCTTCCGGTCGAGTTCGTCGAACGGGGTGGGCCTGCTGTTCATGCGGGCACTGTATCCAGCAGATACGTCCACGTCGGGGGCGTGTTCAGGCGTACGGATTGCTCCTACACTCCACGTTCATGCTGCGCGCCCTGGCTGTCGACGACGAACGCCCCACGCTCGAGGAACTCGTGTACCTGCTGAACGCCGATCCTCGCATCGGCACGGCGGAGGGCGCGGGCGACGCGACCGAGGCGTTGCGCCGCATCAACCGGGCCCTGGAGTCGGGCCCGGACGGGCCGGACGCCATCGACGTCGTCTTCCTCGACATCCAGATGCCGGGGCTCGACGGACTGGACCTCGCCCGGCTGCTGACCGGGTTCGCCCGGCCGCCGCTGGTCGTCTTCGTCACCGCGCACGAGGACTTCGCCGTCCAGGCCTTCGACCTCAAGGCCGTCGACTACGTGCTCAAACCCGTCCGCAGAGAACGGCTGGCGGAAGCGGTCCGCCGGGCCGCCGAACGCCGTGGCACCGCGTCCTCCCCGGCCCCGCGCATCCCCGTGCACGAACCCGACCCCGACCACATCCCCGTGGAGCTCGGCGGCGTCACCCGTTTCGTTCCCGTCGACGACGTCACCCACGTCGAGGCCCAGGGCGACTACGCCCGCCTGCACACCGACAGGGGCAGCCACCTCGTCCGCATTCCCCTGTCCACCCTGGAGGAGCGCTGGCGCGCCCGCGGCTTCGTCCGCATCCACCGCCGCCACCTCGTCGCCCTGCGCCACATCGGCGAACTCCGCCTGGACGCCGGCAGCGTCAGCGTCCTGGTCGGCACCGAGGAACTCCAGGTCAGCCGCCGCCACACCCGCGAACTGCGGGACCTGCTCATGCGGAGGCCGTGAACCGTGCCCCAGGACCCCACCGAACGCCGCGTCACCGTCACCGGCCCGCCCAGGCGCACCGCACGCGCCTCGGGCTACTACCGCCCGCGCACCGAGATCGACGAGCAGACCACCCTCGGCCACACCTACGTCCGCTCCCTCATGCGCAGCCAGCTGCGCGCAGGCCTCGCCGCCCTCGCGGTCCTCGGGCTGCTCGTCGGACCGCTGCCGCTGCTGTTCGCGGCGATGCCCGACGCCCGCCGCCTGGAGTGGGCCGTCCTCGGCTTCGGCCTGTACGCCCCGCTCGTCCTCCTCGCCCGCTGGTACGTGCGCCGCGCCGAACGCAACGAACGCGACTTCGTGCGCCTGGTCGAGGACCGATGATCTCGTCGGACGAGCCCGGGAAGGCGCCGTGAACTCCAGCTACGCCATACCCGCCGTCGCCCTCGTCGTCGTGGCCACCGTCCTCGTCGGCGCCTTCGGCCTGCGCATCTCCCGCACCACCTCGGACTTCTACGTCGCCTCCCGCACCGTCGGCCCGCGTCTGAACGCCGCCGCCATCAGCGGCGAGTACCTCTCCGCCGCGTCCTTCCTCGGCATCGCCGGCCTGGTCCTCGTCCAGGGCCCCGACATGCTCTGGTACCCGGTCGGCTACACCGCCGGCTACCTCGTCCTGCTCCTCTTCGTCGCCGCCCCGCTGCGCCGCTCCGGCGCCTACACGCTGCCCGACTTCGCCGAGGCCCGGCTCGCCTCCCAGGGGGTACGGCGGCTGGCGGGCGCGTTCGTCGTCGGGGTCGGCTGGCTCTACCTGCTGCCCCAGCTCCAGGGCGCCGGACTGACCCTGACCGTACTCAGCGGGGCCCCCGACTGGCTCGGCGGGGTGATCGTCGCCGTCGTCGTCACCGCCATCGTCGCGGCCGGCGGCATGCGCAGCATCACCTTCGTCCAGGCCTTCCAGTACTGGCTGAAGCTCACCGCGCTGCTCGTCCCCGCGCTCTTCCTGAGCCTGGCCTGGCAGGGCGACGGCGCCCCCGGCCGCGCCTTCGAGGAACCGGCCACCTTCCGCGAGCAGCGCTCCGTGCGGGTCGAAGACACGCTCACCCTCAAGCTGGAGCGGCCGCTGACCGTCACCGCCGACGGCACCGTGGACGGCCGCGCCCACGACGGCACCCGTCTCGACCTGCCCACCGGCACCCATCGCATCGAGGCCGGCACCCGCCTCACCTTCGCGAAGGACACCGCCGTCCCGGCCGCCGGACGCCGCGCCGACGACGCCCTGTCCCCCTCCCGGGCGGAGAGCCGCACCGAACGCCCGTTGTACGCCACGTACGGCCTGATCCTCGCCACCTTCCTGGGCACCATGGGTCTGCCGCACGTCGTGGTCCGCTTCTACACCAGTCCGCACGGCGTCGCCGCCCGCCGCACCACCGTCGCCGTCCTCGGGCTGATCGGCGCCTTCTACCTGCTGCCGCCCGTCTACGGAGCCCTCGGCCGCCTCTACGCCCCCGAGCTGACGCTCACCGGGGACGCCGACGCCGCCGTCCTGCTGCTGCCCGACCGGGTGATCGGGGGAGTGGGCGGCGACCTGCTGGGCGCCCTGGTCGCGGGCGGTGCCTTCGCCGCGTTCCTGTCCACCGCGTCCGGGCTGACCATGGCGGTCGCGGGCGTCCTCACCCAGGACGTGCTGCCGTCCCGGGGCGTACCGCACTTCCGGCTCGGCACGGTCCTCGCCATGGCGGTTCCACTGGCGGCGAGCGCGCTGGTCGGCGGGCTGCCGATCGCCGACGCGGTGGGCCTCGCATTCGCGGTCTCCGCCTCCTCCTTCTGCCCGCTGCTGGTCCTCGGCATCTGGTGGCGGCGGCTGACCCCGCCCGGCGCGGCGGCCGGGATGCTGGTGGGCGGCGGCTCCGCGCTGCTCGCCGTCGCCGCCACCATGGGCGGCTTGCCTGGCGGCGGCGGTGCGCTGCACGCGCTGCTGGCCTGGCCGGCGCTGTGGTCGGTGCCGCTGGGCTTCCTCACCATGGTGCTGGTCTCGCTGGCCACCCAGGCACGGGTACCGGCCGGGACGGCGGCGATCCTGGCCCGCTTCCACCTGCCGGAGGAGCTGCGCAAGGAGGTGACGCCGTGAGCGGCTCCGTGAGCGGCTTCCTGGCCGGTCTGGCCGTCGCCCTGCTGCCCCTGCTGGCCGCGGGCTTCTGGCTGGGCCGGCGCACGGCCCGACCGCAGCACCTCGGCGGGCTCGGCACCCCCGTCGAGCACGCCACCTTCCAGACCCTGCACACCGCCTCCCTGGCCACACCTCCGCTGCGTGCCGGACTGACCGAGGAGACGGCCGGCAAGTCCGCCCGCAAGTTGCGCTCGCTGCTCGGCACGGACGCGCTGTGCCTGACCGACCTCAAGGAGGTCCTGGTCTGGGACGGCGTGGGCGCCCACCACCGCACCGAGATCATGGAACGCCTGGCCGGCCCGCTGGAGACCGGCCGCGGCGAGGCATTCCCCCTCACCTGCGACAGCCCCGACTGCTCGGTGCGCTGGGCGGTCGTCGCCCCGCTCACCGTCGACGACCGCGTGCACGGAGCCCTGGTCGCCTGCGCGCCCCGCGAGTCCGCCGTCCTGGTCCGGGCCGCCGGGGAGGTGGCCCGCTGGGTCTCCGTCCAGCTGGAACTGGCCGACCTCGACCAGTCCCGCACCCGGCTCATCGAGGCAGAGATCAGGGCCCTGCGGGCGCAGATCTCCCCGCACTTCATCTTCAACTCGCTCGCGGTGATCGCGTCCTTCGTGCGCACCGACCCCGAGCGCGCCCGCGAGCTGCTGCTGGAGTTCGCCGACTTCACCCGCTACTCGTTCCGCCGGCACGGCGACTTCACCACCCTCGCCGACGAGCTGCACGCCATCGACCACTACCTGGCCCTCGTACGCGCCCGCTTCGGCGACCGCCTCTCCGTCACCCTCCAGGTCGCCCCGGAGGTGCTGCCGGTCGCCCTGCCCTTCCTCTGTCTCCAGCCCTTGGTCGAGAACGCCGTCAAGCACGGGCTGGAGGGCAAGTCCGACCGCTGCCGCATCCAGATCACCGCGCAGGACGCGGGCGCCGAGGCCCTGGTCGTCATCGAGGACGACGGCGCGGGCATGGACCCCGACCTGCTGCGCCGCATTCTGGCGCGCGAGGTCAGCCCGTCGGGCGGCATCGGGCTGTCCAACGTCGACGACCGCCTCCGCCAGGTCTACGGGGACGACCACTGCCTCGTGATCGAGACGGCCGTCGGCGCGGGCATGAAGATCACCGTCCGGCTGCCGAAATACCAGCCGGGCGTGCACTCGGCGGGCCGTGTCGGCCGCGAGTGAGCGGTGTGCGAGCGTCCCGCACGGGACTCAGGCGCTGCTTGTGGCGACCATCCCCACGGTGATCAGTCCCAGCACGACCCAGCCGAACCACAGCCAGCCGTTGCTCCCAAGCGCCACCGTGTAGGCCGTCACCGCGACCAGACCTCCGATGGTGAGCGCCCCCATCGTCTTCGTCGAACTGTCCGTGGAACCGGGCATCGCAACACCCTCCTCATGGTCCGTTCCCCTCCATGGTGCCCCCGTTCTGCCTCCCTACGGTGCAGACGACGAGATGTGACCCGGATTTCCAGGCGCCGGCGGCCGTCCGGGAGCCGGACTCGTACAGGGAGGGGTCGAATCCGTAGTCGCGGGGCGGAACCTTTCGCGCGCACGCCTGGTCCGCCGCGGAGGGCGCCTCGGCGAGGGTGACGCCCTCGGCCAGCCGGGTGAAACCCAGCACCTGGGCGTCGTACCGGCCGCCGCAGGACACCAGTCGGACCTCCCGCGCGGAACGCACGTCCAGGCAGTCCCGGCGCTGCATGGTGGCGGTGTCCGCGAACACCGAGCCGACCTCCCGGTGCCGGCCCAGCGGCCCGTACACCGGCCCGTGCGCCCCCAGCACCAGACAGGCGGTGTGCCGCCGGGCGGTCCCGAAACCGTCCTCGGCCGGCACGACCGCCACGCTGCGTACGCCGGCCAGCCGGGCCCGGACCTCCCGCGTCCGCTCCTCGCACCTGGCCGGCCCCAGCTCGCGGGCCTCCGCGGCGGAGGACGCGGGTACGAACGCCATCACCTGGCCGTCGGGTGCCCTGCCGCGACAGTCCGCGTCCACGGTGAGGCGCGGCGTCCCCGCGAAACGAGTCCCGCCCGGCCAGCGGGCGCGCACGCAGTCCCCGTACTCCAGCGGCGCCACGAGCCCCGCGGCACCGCCGTACGGCCTCCCGGTCCCGTCGGCCCCCCGGTCGGCCAGGGCGTACCAGACGCCGCTCAGGGCGAGCACCGCACCGAGCCCGCCGGCCAGGGCGGCCCGCGAGCAGCCTCTCCAGCAGCGGGCCGAGCGCACCGGCCCGAACCGGCGGAACGGGTGCGTCGAGGCCGGAGGGCTCGCGGCCCTCGACGGCGTAGTGGAGCGTGCGGCCCAGCGAGCGCAGCCCGTCGCCGTGCCCGGGCCGGGCCGGGCCCCGGTCCGTCAACAGGATGCGCCCGTACGGCGCACCCGTGCGGTCCGGCGCCGAGAGGATGCCGGCCGGCTCCACGCGGAGCTCCCACCCGGTGGCCGTAGCGTCGAGCACGGCGAGCCCTATCCGGGCGCACTCGGCCGGGGCCAGCGGACCACACCGGACCACCAACTGCCTCAGGCTGACGGCGCCGGGGACGTGCTCCATGACGATCCACGGGACGCCGTCGTGCTCCACCACGTCATGAACGGTGACCACGTGCGGATGGGTACGCCCGCCCGGCAGGTTCCGGGCGCCGGTGCGGGCGGCCCGCAGCGCGACCTCGCCGCCCATCAGCTGATCGTGGGCGAGCCACACGTGCACCCCGCCACGGCCGAGCGGACGCAGCAGCAGATAGCGGTCGGCCACGACCTGGCCCGGAAAGACGTGACGCGACATACCGCTCCCCCCGGGCGGTTCCTCCGACGCGCCACATGCTACTGAACGGCGACGCCGTTCAGCCGCCGCGTGTGTTCAGCGAGGCCAGATAGGCGTTGTACGCCTCGAGTTCCTTGTCGCCGTCGCGGTCGGCGGCCCGGTCCTTGCGCCGCGCCTGCCGCTCCTCGGAGGCGTACCACTGGAACAGCAGGGCGAGCAGCACCAGCACGGACGGGACCTCGCTGAAGGCCCAGGCGATGCCGCCGGCCGCGTTCTGGTCGGACAGGGAGTCGATGCCGAGCGAGGCGGGCGGGTTCTCGAACGTCTCGACCATGGGGGAGGAGGCCATCATCAGCGCGATGCCGAAGAACGCGTGGAACGGCATGCCCGCGAACAGCTCCAGCATCCGCATCACGTAGCCCGGCCGGTGCGGGCCCGGGTCCACGCCCATGATCGGCCAGAAGAACACCAGCCCGACGGCGAGGAAGTGCACCATCATCCCGATGTGCCCGACCTTGGAACCCATCAGGAAGTCGAAGAGGGGGGTGAAGTACAGCGCGTACAGGCTCGCGATGAACAGCGGGATGGTGAACGCGGGGTGCGTGATGATCCGCATGTAGCGGCTGTGCAACAGCATCAGCAGCAGCTCGCGGGGGCCCTTGCGGCCACGGCCCGCCGTGGGCAGTGCGCGCAGGGTCAGGGTGATCGGCGCGCCGAGCAGCAGCAGGATCGGCGACACCATGCTGATGATCATGTGCTGGACCATGTGCACGCTGAACATGACCATGCCGTAGTCGTTGAGCTTGGTGCACATCATCAGCAGTACGCTCAGCACACCGGCGACGAAGGACACGGTCCGGCCGACCGGCCATTTGTCACCGCGCCGGGTCAGCCGGACGACACCCCAGCCGTACAGCGCCAGTGCCAGGAGACAGGCGATGAGGAAGAAGGGGTCCGCCGACCACGCGAGACCTCGCCCCAGCGTGAACGGCGGCAGATCCGTCATCATGCCGTGCCCGCTGTGATCCATCCGCCGGCTCCTGTTTCGTGGGGGTTGAGCGCGGTTGAGCGCCGTCTGTCCGAAGCAAGACTAGAACCGCCCCCGGTCACTGTTGTGACCGGGGGCGGTGAAGCGCCCCGTCAGGGGCGCGGAGAACTGCGCGAGCGACCAGGCACCGGCCGTGGACGGCGTGTCACGGCAACCTCAGAGCACGCACTCCGCCTCCGCGTACCGCGCATCCGGCACCGTCTTGAGAGACTCCACCGCCTCGGCCAAGGGCACCATCCTGATGTCCGTCCCGCGCAGCGCCGTCATCATCCCGAACTCACCACGGTGCACCGCCTCCACCGCGTGCCACCCGAACCGCGTCGCCAGCACCCGGTCGTACGCCGTGGGCGTCCCGCCCCGCTGGACGTGCCCGAGGATGACCGGCCGCGCCTCCTTGCCGAGCCGCTCCTCCAGCTCGATCGAGAGCTGGCGGGCGATGCCGGCGAAGCGCTCGTGGCCGTAGACGTCCTTGCCGCCCTCGTCGAAGTCCATCGTGCCGGGCTTAGGCTTGGCGCCTTCCGCGGCGACCACGATCGCGAACCGCTTGCCCGCCGAGAACCGCTCGCCGACCTTGGCGGTCAGCTCCTCGATGTCGAAGGGCCGTTCCGGGACGACCACGGCGTGGGCGCCGGCGGCCATGCCCGAGTGCAACGCGATCCAGCCGGTGTGACGGCCCATGACCTCGACGATGAGCACCCGCTGGTGGGACTCGGCGGTGGTCTTCAGGCGGTCCAGGGCCTCGGTGGCGACGGTGACGGCCGTGTCGAAGCCGAAGGTGACGTCGGTGACCGCTATGTCGTTGTCGATGGTCTTCGGCACGCCGACGATCGGCAGCCCGTTGTCGGACAGCAGCCGGGCCGCCTTGAGCGTGCCCTCGCCGCCGATCGGGATGATCGCGTCCAGGCCCAGTTCCTCGACATGTCCGCGGGCGCGTTCCACGCCGTCCCGAAGGTGCTCGGGGCGGACCCGGGAGGAGCCGAGGATGGTGCCGCCGCGGGCGAGTATGCCGCCGACCGCGTCGAGGTCGAGCTTGAGGCAGTCGCACTCCAGCAGGCCCTTCCAGCCGTCCCGGAAGCCGATGACCTCGTCGCCGTGGTCGACGACGGCACGGTGCACGACGGACCGGATGACGGCGTTCAGGCCGGGGCAGTCGCCGCCGGACGTGAGGACACCAATGCGCATAGCCCGAAATACCTTCTCAAGTGGCACGGGTCC
Source organism: Streptomyces mutabilis (assembly GCF_014649815.1). GTDB lineage: Bacteria > Actinomycetota > Actinomycetes > Streptomycetales > Streptomycetaceae > Streptomyces > Streptomyces mutabilis. The sequence goes on from NZ_BMTT01000006.1 coordinate 153,331, forward strand.
GGACCGCGCTGTCCGGCTCGATCTCCGCCACCCTAGCGGCATCGGGGGGCGGGACCGAACCGTGCGTCCGCCTACTGGACGTGCCCGCTCACCTGTGCGGATGACGCATCAGACGGGCCGTCCCGGTGGGTGCCGGGCAGGCGTCGGGCAGCCGTCAGGTGGGCTGCTGCGCCGCCGCGATGCGCTCGTTGCGGAGCGCCTCGTACCACCGGTCGTCGGTCGGCGGCAGCGCGTTCACGTCCAGGGCCAGCTTCAGCAGCAGGTCCGCGACCTGCGGGTTGCGCGCCAGTACCGGGCCGTGCATGTACGTGCCGAAGACCGTGTCGTTGTACGCGCCCTCCGTGCCGTCCCCGGTGCCGTTGCCGTTGCCGAAGTGGACCTGGGCGAGCGGGCGGGCGCCGGGGCCCAGGTGGGTGACGCCCTGGTGGTTCTCGAAGCCGGTCAGCGGGGGCAGGCCCAGGCGCGGGTCGATGTCGCCGAGGACGTCGCCGACGCACCGGGCGCCCTCCCCGCGCGTGGAGACCACGTCGAGCAGGCCCAGGCCCGGCTCGCGCTGGCCCAGGTCGTTGATGAACTCGTGGCCCAGGATCTGGTAGCCGGCGCAGACGGAGAAGACGATGGCGCCGTTCCCCACCGCCCGGTGCAGTCCGCCGTCGCGGCGCAGCCGCTCGGCCGCGAGCCGCTGTGGGCGGTCCTCGCCGCCGCCGATGAGGTAGATGTCGCCGGAGGTCGGGATCGGCTGGTCGCTGCGCACGTCGAGCCGGGCCACGTCGAGGCCGCGCTGCCGCGCCCGGCGCTCCACGACGAGGGCGTTGCCCTGGTCGCCGTACGTGCTGAGCAGGTCCGGGTAGATCCAGACGATGCGCAGTTGGTTGTCGCTCACGAGAGTCCCCTGAAGTTACGCGGTCAGTTGCCGACGCGGCGGCGCAGGTCCTGGAAGGCGGTGTAGTTCGCGATGACCTCGATCCGGCCGGGCGGGCACAGCGACACCGCCTGGTCGAGGTCCTCGCACACCTGGAACTGCTGGTTCGCGACCTCCAGGCGCACCGCGAGGTCCAGCTTCCGGTCGCCGATCACGCAGATCGGGTGGCCGCTCAGCCGGGTGTAGTCCACGTCCCACAGCCAGGACGTGTCGGTGCCGTCGGCGCCGCGCGCGTTCACCGAGAGGATCACCGGCGCGGGCGGCGGGTCGATAAGGGAGAAGGTCTCCAGCCAGCCCGCCGGGTTCTTGGCGAGCAGCAGGCGCAGATCGCGCCCCTGGAACTGGACGACGTCGTAGCGTCCGGCGACCGCCTGCACCTGGTACATGCGCTCCAGGGCGACCTGGGGCGGCACCCCGAAGACGGCGGCGACGGCGGCCGACGAGGCGGCGTTGGCCTTGTTGGCGCGGCCCGGCAGCTGGAGGTGGATCGGCCAGGCGGAGCCGTGCGGGTCGAGGACGTGGTCGCCGGACAGCGCCCAGCTCGGCGTCGGGCGGCGGAAGCCGCACTCGCCGCAGAACCAGTCGTCGCCCGGACGCTGCATCACACCGCCGCATGACGGGCAGGACCAGGCGTCGTCCTTCCACATCTGTCCGGCGGCGACCCAGATCACGTTGGGGGAGGAGGACGCGGCCCACACCACCAACGGGTCGTCGGCGTTGGCGACGATCACGGCCTTCGAACCCGCCAGGCCCTCGCGCCAGTTCTCCGCCAGCATCCGGGTCTCGGCGGCGCGGTCGAGCTGGTCGCGGGAGAGGTTGAGCAGGGCGATGCACTTCGGCTCGGTGGCCTGGGCGACGCCCACGAGGTACTTCTCGTCGACCTCGATGACGCCGAACCGGGCTTCCGAACCGGCCGCGAGGGCCGAGGTGATGCCGGCCGGCATGTTGGCGCCGAGCGCGTTGGACACCACCGGGCCGGCCGCCTTGAGCGCCTCGGCGATGAGCCGGGTGGTGGTGGTCTTGCCGTTGGTCGCCGAGACGAGGGTCACGTCCAGGTGCTGGGCGAGCCGGGCCAGGAGGTCGGGGTCGAGTTTGAGCGCGACCCGGCCACCGATCACCGAACCGCTGCCGCGCCCGGCGGCGCGGGACGCCGCCGCGACCGCCTTGCCCGCGGTCACGGCGATCTTCGCCCGCGGCGTGAGCGGGTCCGAGTTGCCTGTCATCAGTTCTCGATCCTCCTTGCGTACGCGCCGCGCCTGAAGCCTGTGAAGCCTGACGGCCACGTGGTGGGACCTCAGCCTATCGAGATCCATTCGCACTCCCGAATCGCGGCACCGGCCACGGGGTTCCGACGGTGGGCGCGAGCCGCCGGGGGACACAGGGACCTTACTCTTGCCGCCATGCGACACGGCTTCATCCCGGGCTCCCACGGGCGCGTCCGGCCCCTCAGTCTCCTCGGCGACCCCGTCCTGCACGCTCCCTGCGAGGAGGTGAGGGCCTTCGGTCCGGAACTCGCGGCGCTCGTGGAGGACTTGTTCGCCACGATGTACGCCGCCCGCGGTGTGGGTCTGGCCGCCAACCAGATCGGCGAACCGGTCCGGGTCTTCGTGTACGACTGCCCGGACGACGAGGACGAGCGCCACCTCGGGCACGTGGTGAACCCGCGGCTGGTGGAGAGTGGCGGGCCGGTGGTGCGCGGGCCCGAGGGGTGTCTGTCGCTGCCGGGGCTCGAGGCCGGGACCGAGCGCCACGACGAGGCGGTCGTGGCGGGTCTCACGGTGGCCGGGGAGCCGGTCACCGTGCGCGGCACGGGGTTCTTCGCACGGTGTCTCCAGCACGAGTGCGACCATCTGGAGGGCGGTTCGTACGTCGACCGCCTCACGGGGTGGCGCAGGCGCCGGGTGCTGCGGCAGGCGGCCCGGGCGTCCTGGAGCCGTACCGGTACGCCGGAGCGGGCGAGGGACCGGGGCTAGGGGGGCGTCGTTCGGATCATGCAGCGGACGGGGGTCCGGCACGCACGTCTGCCGCGTTGTGGTCGGTTGCCGGGGCTCCGTCCCGGCGCCCTCCTCCGCCTTGCAGCCGCACGCACGGGACCCCGCTCACCGGCGTTGATCAGCCACGTTCCTTCCCTGCGACAGGATCCGAACGACAGCCCCTAGAACCCTGGGCCGCCGGCCTTGTCCCCGGCCTCGGCGAGCCGGCCCCAGAGCAGGTCGGCCAGGCTGCGGACCAGGTCCGCCCGGGAACACGGGCGTTCGCCCAGCCACCAGTCCCCGGCGGCGTGCATCATGCCGACGATCCCGTGGCCCCAGACGCGGGCCAGCTGCTGGGTGCCGGGCCCCACGTCCAGGCGCTCCTCGATGACCTGGGCCAGCTCCTCGCCCATGCGGCGCAGCAGCGGTGCCGAGTGCTTGCCGACGTCGAAGCCGGACTCGGCCTGGTCGCCCGGCGCGGTGCTGCCCTCGGCCGGATGCATCAGGAAGCGGTACACCTGCGGGCGTGCCTCGATGGCCGCCAGATAGGTGTCCAGGGTGGACTCGACGCGCCTGCGCCGCTCCGCCGGGGCGTCCAGGGCGGCCCGCAGCGAGGACAGGAGCGCGTCGGTGTGCCGTTGCGCGAGGGCGGCGTAGAGTCCGCCCTTGTCGCCGAAGTGCCGGTAGAGGATGGGCTTGGTGATGCCGGCCTCGGCGGCGATGGCGTTCATCGAGGCCTGTGGGCCGTCGCGCAGCACCACCCGGTCGGCGGCCTCCAGAAGCTCGCGCCGTCTGCGGTCGGCGGACCGCTGCTGATCGGTCCGCTGTGTGGTGTCCATGTGCTCTCCCCACCCGTGCTCGTTCGGTGACGCCTGCGCAAACTAACACCCACGGGACGTGGGACATCGAACGGGAGGGCGACGGGTTCTCGGGAGTTGACTTTCACTACCCGTCGGTAACAGACTCGGGTTACCGCAAGTAACATGCACGTGCGTCACTGGAGGGGACATGGCCGAGTTCACCATGGAGCTGAGCGACGAACAGAAGGAGGTCCGGGACTGGCTGCACGGCTTCGCGGCCGACGTCATCCGCCCCGCGGCCGCCGAATGGGACGAGCGTGAGGAGACTCCCTGGCCGGTCATCCAGGAGGCCGCCAAGGTCGGCATCTACTCCCTCGACTTCTACGCCCAGCAGTACTTCGACCCCACCGGCCTCGGCATCCCCATGGCGATGGAGGAGCTGTTCTGGGGCGACGCCGGCATCGCCCTGTCCATCGTCGGTACCGGCCTCGCCGCCGTCGGCGTCCTCGCCAACGGTACCGAGGAGCAGATCGGCACCTGGATCCCCCAGATGTACGGCGACGCGAGTGACGTGAAGGTCGCCGCCTTCTGCTCCTCCGAGCCCGACGCCGGCTCCGACGTGGCCTCCATGCGCACGCGTGCCGTGTACGACGAGGCCAAGGACGAGTGGGTCCTCAATGGGACGAAGACGTGGGCTACGAACGGCGGCATCGCCAACGTCCACGTCGTCGTCGCGGTCGTCGACCCGGACCTCGGCTCCAAGGGCCACGCCTCCTTCATCATCCCGCCGGGCACCCCCGGCTGCTCCCAGGGCCAGAAGTTCAAGAAGCACGGCATCCGCGCCTCGCACACCGCCGAGGTCGTCCTGGACGGCGTGCGCGTACCCGGCTCCTGCCTGCTCGGTGGCAAGGAGAAGCTGGACGAGCGCCTCGCCCGTGCCCGCGAGAAGGCGAAGCAGGGCGGTGAGCGCGTGAAGAACGCCGCGATGGCCACCTTCGAGGCGTCCCGCCCCGCCGTCGGCGCCATGGCGGTGGGTACCGCCCGCGCGGCGTACGAGGTCGCCCTCGACTACGCGACCACGCGTGAGCAGTTCGGCCGCCCGATCATCGACAACCAGGGCGTCGCCTTCCAGCTCGCCGACATGCGCACGCAGATCGACGCCGCCCGCCTCCTGGTGTGGCGCGCCTCCTGGATGGCCGTCAACGGCAAGCCGTTCACGGCGGCCGAGGGCTCGATGTCCAAGCTGTTCGCCAGCGAGACGGCCAAGAAGGTCACCGCCCAGGCGATCCAGATCCTCGGCGGCAACGGCTACACCCGCGAGTACCCGGTGGAGCGCATGCACCGCGACGCCGCGATCTACACCATCTTCGAGGGCACGAGCGAGATCCAGCGCCTGGTGATCGCCCGCACCCTGTCGGGCATGCCCATCCGCTGAGGCGGCGGCGGCCCACGGGACGACCCGGCGGTGCGGACGGCACCGCCGGGTTACCCGCGCCCCGCTCCCGGGGAAGGGTCGTGCGTGACCGACGCGACGGAATACGCGATGACCCGCACGGCCCGGGAACTGCTGGAGACGACCACCAGGGAACTCGCCCCCGACCCGGGGTCCAATCCCCTGGTCCCCCTGATCACCCGCGGCGAGGCCGACCGGTCCACCCTCGCCGCGCTCGCCCTGGAACAGCGCTGGGTGATCCCGGCGGACCGCCGCGCCTTCCTGCACCTGGCGGAACGGGCCGGCCCGGAGCCGGCCGCGTACTTCACCGCCCTGGCCGAGGGCGAGGCCCTGGCGGCGGAGCACCTGGAGGCGTTCGCGGCCGCGTGCGGGGTGGACGAGGCCCGGGCGGACGCGTACGACCCCCTGCCGGGCTGCCAGTCCTACCCCGCGTACGTCGCCTGGCTGGCCCTCAACGCGGAGCCGGCCGACGTCGTCCTCGCCGTCTCCGCCAACTTCTCGGCCTGGGGCGGCTACTGCGCCGCCATCGCCAAGGCCCTGCGCACCCACTACGCCTTCACCGACGAGGCCTGTGCCTTCTTCGACTTCTTCGCCGCGCCGGCCCCGGCTCTGGACCGTACGGCCACGGCGGCGGTCGAGGAGGCCCTGGGCGCGGGCCGCCTCGACGAGGACCGCGCACGCCGCTACGGCCGGCTGCTGCAGAGCTATGAGGCGCTGTTCTGGGCGACGCTGTGCCACCCCGCCCAGCCGGTCAGGCGGGGGTGAGCCGCTTCCAGACCTGGGCGCCGGTGCCGTTGCACTCGTGGATCTGGACCTCGACGCCGTTGGTGAAGTTCGCGTAGGGCACGTCCAGGCACGCGCCGGACCGGGGGTTGGTGAAGGCGGCCGGGGTGGGCTGGTCGTAGCGCCACTCCTGGGCCCCCGTGCCGTTGCAGGTGTAGATCTGCACCTTGGTGCCGTTCGCCGTGCCCCCGTCGGCCACATCCAGGCACTTGCCCGAGTTCGGGTTCACCAGGGTGCCCTCGGACGTGGCCCTCCAGGTCTGGCCCAGGGAGCCGTTGCAGTCCCACAGCTGCACCCTCGTGGCGTCCTCCTTGCCGGCGCCGCTCACGTCCAGGCAGTGCTCGCCGCCGTCGGGGCTGTAGGTGAATTCCGCGGGCGCCGGGCCGGTCACGGTGAACGCGCACCAGGCGGCCCAGGCGGACGGGCCTTCGGGACCCTCGGCGCGGATCCGCCACTGGTAGTCACCCGGGTCGAACGTGCTGGCGGGGATCTGGAGTGCCCACCCGTGGCCCGCTCCCGTGTCGACCTGGAAGGTGCGGAACGGCTGCTCGCCGAGGCGCGCGAGCTCTATCGTCCCGTCCAGGCCGGGCTGGGCTTCCAGGCCCCTGACCGAGGCGGCGAACGTCGGTGAGGAACCGTTGGTGGTGCTGAACGTCGGCGGGGTCTCGGCGCCGCACTGCTGGAAGCCCGCGTAGGGGGCGGTGGAGATCCGCAGTGCCTCGGGGACGTCGGGGGTGGCGGCCCACGCGGTGCTGGGAAGGCCGAGAGCGAGGAGGGCGGCGGCCAGGCCCGCGGCCGCGGCGACCACGGAACGAATCCGTCTCAATTGACTACTCCGTCACAAGTCGATCAGTCGGTCGTTCAGGAGTCAAACACCGCCCCGAGTCCCCTGTCAGCCCTTCCGGTGCCGGCGTAAGGATTACGTCACATCCCCGTTCCCGCCGGCCGGGGCTGCCGTCGGGCGGGCCTACGGGGTGCCGCCGCTGCTGTGCGCGATGCACGCCACGTCGATCCGGTCGGCGAGCTTCGCGAGCTCGATGGTCAGCGCGGCCACCGTGTCCTCGTCGAGCCCGTCCTCCCCCGCCTCGACGAGCCGGACCCACCGCCCGCCCACCGTACGCAGCAGCTTGCTGACATCGGCGGCGGCCACCTGCAGGGTCCCGCGGGCGTCGACGATCAGAGGCAGGGTCACTTCGCGGTTCACAGTCGGGATCGTAGTCGCGCGGGCATCACGCACCCTGCCAAACCGTCGTGATGTTGCAGAACTCGCGGATTCCGTGCCCGGACAGCTCACGCCCGTACCCCGACCGCTTGACCCCGCCGAAGGGGAACGCCGGATGGGACGCCGTCATCCCGTTCACGTACACGCTTCCCGCCTCCAGGTCCCGTACGAACCGGTCGACCTCGGCCTCGTCGCGGGTCCAGACGTTGGAACTCAGCCCGAAGTCGGTGTCGTTGGCGATCAGGACCGCCTCGTCGACGTCCGCCGCGCGGTAGAGCGTGGCGACCGGGCCGAAGGCCTCCTCGCGGTGGATGCGCATCTCCCGGCCGATGCCGGCCAGGACGGTCGGCGGGTAGAACCAGCCGGGCCCGTCGGGACGCTCGCCGCCGCACAGCACGGTGGCGCCCGCGCGGACGGCGTCGCCGACCAGCTCCTCCAGGTCGTCCCGGCCCCGTTCGCTGGAGAGCGGGCCGACGTCGGTCTCCTCGTCCATCGGGTCACCGACCTTCAGCGCCCTCATGCCCGCGACAAAGCGTTCGGCGAAGGCGTCGTAGACGTCCGTGTGCACGATGAACCGCTTGGCGGCGATGCAGGACTGCCCCGCGTTCTGCGTCCGCGCGGTGACCGCGGTCCCGGCGGCCCGGTCCAGGTCGGCGGAGGGCATGACCACGTACGGGTCGCTGCCGCCCAGTTCCAGCACCGTCTTCTTGATCATCTCCCCGGAGGTGGAGGCGACCGCGCGGCCCGCGGGCTCGCTCCCGGTGAGGGTGGCCGCCTTCACCCGTTCGTCCCGCAGGATGTCGTCGACCGCGGCGGAGCCGATGAGCAGGGTCTGGAAGCAGCCCTCGGTGAAGCCCGCGCGGTGGAAGAGGTCCTCGAGGTACAGGGCGGTCTGCGGCACGTTCGAGGCGTGCTTGAGCAGTCCCACGTTGCCCGCCATCAGCGCGGGCGCGGCGAACCGCACCACCTGCCACAGCGGGAAGTTCCACGGCATCACCGCGAGCACGGGGCCGAGCGGCCGGTAGCGGACCAGGGCCCGGGAGGCGCCGGAGTCCTTCACATCGGACTCGGCCGGCTCCTCGTCGGCGAGCAGCTCCGCCGCGTGGTCGGCGTACCAGCGCATCGCCTTGACACACTTCGCTGCCTCCGCGCGGGCCTGCTTGACCGGCTTGCCCATCTCCGTGGTGATGACCTTGCCGATCTCGTCCTGGTCCGCCTCCAGGAGGTCGGCGGCGCGGTGCATGAGCCGGGACCGCTCGTCGAACGCCGTCGTGCGGTAGGTACGGAAAGTCGCCTCCGCGAGCTGGAGCCGGCGCTCGATCTCCTCCTCGCCCATGGCCTCGTACGTCCTGAGCGTCTCGCCGTTCGCCGGGTTCACCGTCGCGATGGGCATGGCCGACCTCCCTGGGTGCGCGTTCGTGCTTCGACCTTGGCGCGCGGTGGGGGGCGCCGCAACGCGGACGGGTCCCGTCGCCGCCGGTCGACTCTCGTCAGTGCGAGTGCTCAGCCAGCCGGTCGAGAAACGCGGCCTGCGCCTTGACGATCACCTCGCGCGCCCGGTCCACCGCGAACCACGCCACCCGGTCCAGCTCCGGGAACTCCTCGATCCGTCCCGACCGCGGCGGCCACTCCATGCGGAAGGTGCCGGGGACGACCTTCGCCGGGTCGAGGTCGGCCTCGACGGCCCACGCCGTGACCACCTTGCCGCCCGCCTGCCGCACCTCGCCGAGCGGTACGGCATCACCCTCGGGCGGCGGCAGCCCCAGCTCCTCCTCGAACTCGCGCCGGGCCGCCTCCCACGCGGGCTCCGCCGGGTCGTACTCGCCCTTCGGGATCGTCCACGCCCCCGCGTCGCCCCGGGCGTGGAAGGGGCCGCCCATGTGACCGAGCAGCACCTCGGTGCCCGCGGCGCCGGGCCGGTGCAGCAGCAGGCCCGCGCTGCGCCTCACGGGGCCACTCCGGGATGGGCGGCGAGCAGCGCGTCCACCGTGTCCGCGTCCTCGGGGCGCTTGTCGTCGCGGTAGCGGAGCACGCGGGCGAAGCGGAGGGTGACGCCGGCCGGGTAGCGGGTGGAGCGCTGGAGGCCGTCGTAGGCGATCTCGACGACGAGTTCGGGGCGTACGGTCACGCCCCAGGGGTGCTCCTGGACGGCCAGTTCCTGGAGCCGTTCGGTCTGCCAGGCCAGCAGCGCGTCGGTCATGCCCTTGAAGGTCTTGCCGAGCATGGCGAAGGAGCCGTCGGCGGTGCGGGCGCCCAGGTGGAGGTTGGAGAGCTTGCCGGTACGGCGGCCGTGGCCCCACTCGGCGGCCAGGACGACCAGGTCGAGGGTGTGGACGGGCTTCACCTTCAGCCAGGACGCGCCACGCCGGCCCGCGCTGTAGGCGGCGTCGAGCCCCTTGACCACGACGCCCTCGTGGCCGCGAGCCAGCGTCTCGGCCTGGAACTCCTCGGCGGCCCGCACCTCCTCCGGCCCCTTCACCACGGTGCGCCGCACCCGCGTCGGCTCGGGCACCAGCCGGGCCAGCTCCGCGTGCCGCTCGGTCAGCGGCAGGTCGAGCAGGTCGCGGCCGTCGACGGAGAGCGCGTCGAAGAACACGACGGAGACGGGCACCGTCCGCGCCGCCGTGGCGACGTCCGTGCGGGAGCCGACCCGCCCGGCGGTCTCCTGGAAGGACCGGGGGCGTCCGTCCGCGTCGAAGGAGATCACCTCGCCGTCGAGGACGAAACGCTCGCCGGGCAGTTCGAGGGCCGCCGCTCTCACCTCGGGCAGCCGGTCGGTGATGTCGTCGAGGGTGCGGGTGTAGAGCCGCACCGAGTCGCCGTCCCGGTGCACCTGGACGCGGATGCCGTCCAGCTTCTCCTCGACCGCGCAGGCGCCCAGCTTGCCGACCGCCTCGGCGACCGACGACGCGCTGTGCGCCAGCATCGGCAGGACCGGGCGGCCCACGGTGAGCCGGAACCGGTCCAGGGCGCCGGGCCCTTCGGCGAGCAGGGCCTCGGCCACCGTCTGCAGCGAACCGGCCAGCATCACCGCGCGCCGTACGTCGGCGGGTGGCGCTCCGGTCGCCGCGGCCAGGCCCTCGACGGCCGCCGCGTCCAGGGCACCCTGCCGGATCTCACCGGTGAGCAGCCCGATCAGGAAGCGCTGCTCGTCCTCGGTGGCCGCGCCCATCAGCTCGCCGACGAGCCGTGTCCGCTCGGCCTGCGAGCCGGCGCCGGACACGGCGCCGAGCCGGGTGAGCCGGGCGTCCACGTCGCGCACCGTCAGGGTCGGCTCGGCGGCCGGGGGGACCGGGCGGCTCAGCACCTTCCAGCCGACGCCGATCCGGCCCTGGGGGAGCCGTCCCGCGAGGTAGGGGATGACGACCGGCACGTCGTCCGGTTCCGTGTGCCGGAACAGTTCCGCGAGCAGGGCGGTCTTCCGGGACCGCGCCGAGGTGGCGGCGACCTCCCGGGACACCTGGGCCAACCGGACGAGCAGCATGCAGTCAGAGTGCACCGGGGAGGGCCGGAACACACCTGCGGACGGCCCCGAGCTCCCCGCCGGATGGCTGTGCGGGGCAGACCCGCCGGGGCCTCCGTCCACGGATGCTTCCTCCGCGATGCTCCCCCGACGCCCCTAGTCCCCGACGCCCCTACTCCGCGACGGCCGCGTCCAGGTCCGACATGATCAGGTCGCCGACGACGGCCGATGCCGCGCGGTAGCCGCCGCTCGCCGCGTGGACGACCTGCTCGGCGAAGCCCATCGCGTTGCCGGCGGTCCACACGCCGGGCACGGAGGTCCGGCCCGTCGGGTCCACCACGGGGTAGGCCCCGACCGGGGTCTCCCGCAGCTCGGCGCCGAGCCGCTCCATCAGGCCGGTCTGCGGTACGGCCTTCGGCGCGACGAACACCACCGAGCGGCCGTGGACCGTGCCGTCCGCCAGCCGCACTCCGGTGAGCCGGTCGTTCTCGGTCCGCAGGTCGGCGACCTCGCCGGGCACCACCTGGACTCCGGCCGCGGCGAGCCGGCGCAGGTCGTCGTCGGACAGTTCATCCTCGGCGACGGTGTGCAGGAAGAGGGTCACGTCGTCGGACCAGCCGGACACCATCAGCGCCTGGTGCACGCTCATCGGGCTCGTGGCGAGGACGCCGAAGCGCTCGTCGCGCACCTCCCAGCCGTGGCAGAACGGGCAGTGCAGCACGTCCCGGCCGAACCGCTCGGCGACGCCGGGGACCGGAGGCAGTTCGTCCTTGAGCCCGGTGGTGACGATCAGCCGATGTGCGCGCACGGTCCGCCCGCCGGCCAGCGACACGGTGAAGTCGGCGTCCCGCGTCACGTCCACCGCCCGGTCGCGGACGAGCTCGACGCCGTACCGCGCGATCTCCTGTCGGCCCAGCGCCAGGAACTCCGCCGGTGCCATCCCGTCCCGGGTCAGGAAACCCTGCATGTGGTCCGAGGGCGCGTTGCGCGGCTCACCGGCGTCGACGACCAGGGCGCGCAGCCGCGAGCGGCCCAGGACGAGCGCGGCGGACAGTCCGGCCGCGCCCCCGCCCACGACGACGACGTCGTACCGGTCGTTGTCGGTGGACTCATTGTTGCGGTCCTTGTTACGGGTCACGGTGACCACCTCCACGGACAAGGTCGCTCGACATCGCGGGATTGACAAACGAACTTGCCGGTTCTGCAATAAGTGCATGACTGCAGACGATGTTCTCGCCGGTGTCGGACCCAGGCTCCGACAGGTGCGCAAGGAACGGGAGGTGACCTTGGCGGCGCTGTCCGAGACGACCGGCATCTCGGTGAGCACCCTGTCGCGACTGGAGTCGGGACTGCGCAAGCCGAGCCTCGAACTCCTGCTGCCGATCGCCCAGGCCCACCAGGTGCCGCTGGACGAGCTGGTCGGTGCCCCGCCGGTCGGCGACCCGAGGGTGCGGGCCAAGCCGATCGTCCGCCACGGCCGCACCCACTGGCCCCTCACCCGCCAGCCGGGCGGACTGCAGGCGTTCAAGGTGCTGGTGCCGCAGCGCAAGGAGGAGCCGGAACCGCGGACCCATGAGGGCTACGAGTGGCTGTACGTCCTCTCAGGCCGGCTGCGGCTGGTCCTCGGCGACCACGACGTGGTGCTGTCGGCGGGGGAGGCCGCGGAGTTCGACACCAGGGTCCCGCACTGGTTCGGGTCGACGGGGGAGGGGCCGGTGGAGTTCCTGAGCCTGTTCGGTCCGCAGGGGGAGCGGATGCACGTACGGGCGCGTCCCGCGCAGGTGTGACCCGCGAGGGCGCGATCCGGGCGGACGCCCCCCGCGAGGCCGTGGCTGCGACTCCTCACGAGCTGTTCCCTGATTGGCAAGCGACCGCTTAGTATGTGGAGGATCCGGTCGGACGACGCAGTCGGTGGAGGCCCCGCATGCAGGCATGGCAGGTGCACGAGAACGGCGAGCCGGGCGAGGTGATGCGCCTCGCGGACGTGGCGCCACCGACCCCCGGCGAGGGCCAGGTCCTGCTGAGGGTCCGCGCCGCGAACATCAACTTCCCGGACGCGCTGCTGTGCCGGGGCCAGTACCAGGTCAGGCCGCCGCTGCCGTTCACGCCGGGCGTGGAGATCTGCGGCGAGACCGAGGACGGCCGGCGCGTGATCGCCAACCCGGCGCTGCCGCACGGCGGCTTCGCCGAGTACGCGCTCGCGGACGCCCGCGCCCTGCTGCCCGCGCCGGACGCCCTGGACGACGCCGAGGCCGCCGCCCTGCACATCGGCTACCAGACAGGCTGGTTCGGTCTGCACCGCCGGGCCCGGCTGGAGGCCGGCGAGACGCTGCTCGTCCACGCCGCCGCCGGAGGGGTCGGCAGCGCGGCCGTGCAGCTCGGCAAGGCCGCCGGCGCCACCGTCATCGGTGTCGTCGGCGGCTCCGACAAGGCGGCCGTCGCCCGCGAGCTGGGCTGCGACGTGGTCGTCGACCGGCACGCCGAGGACGTCATCGCGGCCGTCAAGGAGGCGACCGGCGGCCGGGGTGCCGACGTGATCTACGACCCGGTGGGCGGCCAGGCCTACGCCCAGTCCGCCAAGGTCGTCGCCTTCGAGGGCCGGATCGTCGTCGTCGGCTTCGCGAGCGGCACGATCCCCAGCCCCGCGCTGAACCACGCCCTGGTGAAGAACTACGCGATCCTCGGCCTGCACTGGGGCCTGTACAACACCAAGAACCCGAAGCTGGTCCAGCACTGCCACGAGCAGCTCACCGAACTGGCCGTGCGGGGCGCGATCAAGCCGCTGGTGAGCGAGCGGGTGCCGCTCTCCGGCGCCGCCGACGCCGTGCAGCGCGTCGCCGACGGCAGGACGACCGGCCGCGTGGCCGTCGTACCGGAGAACCTGGAGAAGGGAGCCGCCGCATGACCGACGCAGCGGAACTGCGCCGCCTCACCGAGGAACTGCTGGCCGCTCATCCGCCGGCCACCACCGACCGCCTCGACTTCCTGAGGGCCCGATTCGACGCCGGCCTCGCCTGGGTGCACTACCCGCAGGGCCTCGGCGGGCTGGGCGCCCCACGCTCCCTCCAGGCCGTCGTCGACGCCGAACTGGACGCCGCCGGCGCCCCCGACAACGACCCGCGGCGCATCGGTATCGGCCTCGGCATGGCCGCCCCGACCGTTCTCCAGTACGGCACCGAGGAGCAGAAGCGCCGCCTGCTGCGCCCGCTGTGGACCGGCGAGGAGGTCTGGTGCCAGCTGTTCAGCGAGCCCGGCGCCGGGTCCGACCTGGCCGCGCTCGGCACGCGGGCCGTCCGGGACGGCGAGGAGTGGGTGGTCAACGGGCAGAAGGTGTGGACGTCCAGCGCGCACCTCGCCCGCTGGGCCATCCTCATCGCCCGCACCGACCCGGACCTGCCCAAGCACAAGGGCATCACCTACTTCGTGTGCGACATGACCGACCCCGGCGTCGAGGTCCGGCCGCTGCGCCAGGTCACCGGCGAGGCCGAGTTCAACGAGGTCTTCCTCACCGACGTACGCATCCCCGACTCCATGCGCCTGGGCGAGGTCGGGGACGGCTGGCGGGTCGCGCAGACCACGCTGAACAACGAGCGCGTCGCCATCGGCGGTTCCGCGATCCCCCGCGAGGGCGGCATGATCGGCAAAATCGCCGCGACCTGGCGCGAACGCCCCGAACTGCGCACCCACGACCTGCACCAGCGGCTGCTCGGCCTGTGGGTCGAGGCCGAGGTGGCCCGGCTCACCGGCGTGCGGCTGCGCCAGCAACTGGTGGCCGGCCAGCCGGGCCCGGAGGGTGCCGGCATGAAGCTGAACTTCGCCCGGCTCAACCAGGAGATCAGCGGCCTGGAGGTCGAACTCCTCGGCGAGGAGGGCCTGCTCTACGACGACTGGACCATGCGCCGCCCCGAACTGGTGGACTTCACCGGCCGTGACGCCGGATACCGCTACCTCCGGTCCAAGGGCAACAGCATCGAGGGCGGGACCAGCGAGGTCCTGCTGAACATCGTCGCCGAGCGCGTACTGGGCCTGCCCGCCGAGCCGCGCACCGACAAGGACGTCGCATGGAAGGACCTCGCCCGATGAGCGCACAGCCGGATCTGCTCTACTCGGAGGAGGAAGAGGCGCTGCGCGCCGCCGTCCGGGACCTGCTCACCGATCACTGCGACCCGGCCGGCGTCATCGCCCGCACCGAGTCGGAGACCCCGCACGACGTACCCCTGTGGAAGACGCTCGCCGGCTCGATGGGCCTGGCCGGTCTGCTGATCCCCGAGTCGCTGGGCGGCCAGGGCGCCACCCACCGGGAAGCGGCCGTCGTACTGGAGGAACTGGGCCGCTCGGTCGCCCCGGTGCCCTACCTGACCAGCGCGGTCGTCGCCACCGAGGCGCTGCTGGCCTGCGGAGCCGACGACCTGCTCACCGAGTCGGCCTCCGCCACGACCGTCGCCGCACTGGCCGTCGGACTGCACGTCGCCCCGGGCGCCACCGTCCCGCACGTCCGGCTCGAGGACGGCGCGCTGCACGGCGAGTTGACCGGGATCGCGGACGCGGCGGTCGCCGACGTACTGCTGGTACCGGCGGACGACGGGGGCCTGTACGCGGTCCGCGCCGTCGACGCGACCGTCACCCCGCAGGTGTCCCTGGACCTGACCCGGCCGGTGGCCCGCGTGTCCCTCGACGGCGCGACCGGGCACCGGCTGGGCGAGAGCGGCCCCGCCGTGCGACGCGCCCTGCGGGCCGGTGCCGGCCTGCTCGCCTCGGAGCAACTGGGGCTCGCCGACTGGCTGCTGACCGAAACGGTCCGCTACCTCAAGGAACGCAAGCAGTTCAACCGGCAGGTCGGCGGATTCCAGGCCCTCAAGCACCGGTTCGCCCGGCTGTGGCTGGAGGTCGCGGGCCTGCGCGCCGCCGCCCGCAACGCAGCCGACGCCCTCGCGACCGGCAGGGACACCGACGTGGCGGTCGCCGTGGCCCAGGCGTACGCGGCCCGGGTCGCCGTGCACGCCGCCGAGGAGGCCCTGCAACTGCACGGCGGCATCGGCATGACGTGGGAGCACCCGGTCCACCTGTACCTGAAGCGGGCCAAGGCCGACTCGATCGCGTACGGCACGCCGGGCACCCACCAGGAGGCGCTGGCCGAGTCGGTGGACCTGCGCGCACCCTGACGTCCGGCCGTTCTGCCCGGTCCATGCCCGTCCCGTCAGGGGCGGGCATTTTCCGTGCCCGTCGCCCCGCTTCCGTGCCCGTCCCCCCCCGCGCACGTGAACGACCGGCGGCGGTCCGGCCAACTCCCCGCAGGGCTCTGCTCCCTGGGGCATCGGGACCCCATACTCACAGGCGTCCCGTACGGCACCTCCAGGGAGGCAGAGCATGGCCCTCACCACCCGACGCAGAGCCCTCACCACCCTCGGCGCCGCCCTCGCGGGCGCGGTCGCCCTGCCCGCCGGCACCGCGCTGGCGAGCGAAGGCAGGCGCGGGCCGCGCCCGTTGTGGCGTGCCCACGCCCACAACGACTACGAGCACCCCCGCCCCCTCCTCGACGCCCTCGACCACCGCTTCGGCAGCGTCGAGGCCGACATCTATCTGGTCGACGGCCAACTCCTCGTCGCCCACGACCCCGAGGACCTCGACCCCTCCCGCACCTTGGAATCCCTGTACCTCGACCCGTTGGCCGCCCGCGTCCGGGCCAACCACGGCCGGGTCTACCGGCGGGACCGCCGCGCCCTGCAACTCCTGATCGACATCAAGACCGAGGGAGCGTCCACCTACCTCGAACTCGACCGCCACCTGCGCCGCTACAAGCACCTGTTCACCACCTGTGCCCACGGCCGGGTGTTCCCGGGCGCAGTCACCGCGGTGATCTCCGGCGACCGGGCCGCCCGCGCCCCCATGGAGGCCCAGCGCACCCGCCGCGCCTTCTACGACGGCCGGCTCACCGACCTCGGCAGCGCCGCACCGGTCTCCTTCGTCCCGCTGATCAGTGACAACTGGACCCTCAACTTCACCTGGCGGGGCGTCGGCGCCTTCCCGGAGCCCGAGCGGCGCAAGCTGCGGGACATCGTCGGCGCGGCGCGCGCCCGCGGGCAGCGGGTGCGGTTCTGGGCCACGCCCGACCTGGCGGGCCCCGCCCGGGACGCCGTGTGGACCGAACTGCTCGCCGCCGGCGTCGACCACCTCAACACCGACGACCTCGCCGGCCTCGAAGCGTTCCTCGACGCCCACCGCGACGCCTAGGCCGCCGGGGGCTCCGACCGGACACCACTCGTTCGGAGGACAGGTCAGCCGCCCGGACGAACCCTCCGCTACGCCACACTTGCGGCCGAACGCCGCGAAGTGGACGTGGCGGAGGAGGTTGACGATGGCCGTTTCCATCTCTGTGGTGCTGTTGCTGTCCGTCCTGGCGGTGATCTTCCTGCGCAACGGCGGGCTGAAGATCTCGCACGCCCTGGTGTGCCTGCTGCTCGGCTTCTACCTGGCCGGCACCAGCGTCGCACCGACCATCAGCAGCGGTCTGACCGCGACGGCGGACATCGTGGGCAGCCTCAGGCCGTGACCTGCGCGCCGGCGGCCGGGTGAGCTCGGGGCCCGCTACGCGCCGACGACGCGCGAGCGGATCAGGAAGCGCACCCCCTCGGGCGCCTCCAGCGAGAAGCCGCTGCCCCGGCCCGGCACGACGTCCACGATCAGCCTGGTGTGGCTCCACACCTCGTACTGGCTGCGCGACATCCAGAAGGGCACGGGCTCCTCGACGTCCTCGACGGCCAGCTCGGCGAGCAGGACGTCCGCGGCGCCGGTGCGGAACTCGCCGGCCGGATAGCACATGGGGGCGCTGCCGTCGCAGCACCCGCCGGACTGGTGGAACATCAGCGGGCCGTGCGCCTCACGGAGCCGCCGCAGCAGCGCGGCCGCCTCGGGGGTGAGCTCGACGCGGGGGGTCTCCTCGTATGTGTCGCACATGCCGCCCATGCCAGCACGGAGGAGGTTGCGGAAGGGTTGCGCGCGCCACTGGGCGGCGCACCGGCGAACGGCCGTGGTCCACGCTACATTACCTCCTTTGACATACCTATCTGTCCATATCTATTGTGTCCGGGTGACCGACTCCAGCACGCCCCGCCGGGACATCGACCGTGTGGCCTCCGGCCTCGCGGCATGCCTTCCCGCGCTGCACCGGGCACTGGACCGACAGGTCACCGCGCGGTACCCGCACCCCAAGCCCCCGGAGGGGCAGATCGCCCTGCTGCGGTTCGTCGCCCAGCGCGAGGGCGCCACGGTGCGCGAGGCCGCCGAGGCCCTGCTGATGAAGCCGAACAACGTCAGCGCCCTGGTCACCCAGCTCACCGAGCAGGGCGACCTGGAGCGCCGGCGGGACAGCGCCGACAAGCGGGTCGCCCACCTCCACCTCACGGCCACGGCCCGTCAGCGGCTGTCCGAGGTACGGGAACTGGAGACCGCGTTCATCCGCAACGCACTGACGTCCCTCACCGAAGGCCAGCAGGGCGCGCTCGGCTCCGCCCTGGACGCCCTCGACGCGCTGACGCGGCACCTCCACCCCGCCGCCCGCTGACCGGGCGGGGCCCAGGCATTCCCGCCGGCCGCGGGCACACCGTCGTGCCCGCGGCCGGCCCGCCGTGCTCCCGGGAGCCGCCCCCACCCCTCGAACCTGGAAGAGAAGGCTCATCCATGTCGTCCACATCCGTGGATCGCCCCACCACGCCCGCGGCCGAGACCGCCCCACCCGCCTCCGGCCGACTGCGGTCCAACCCCTGGCTGACCCTCCTCGCCGTCGCCTTCGGACTGTTCATGGTCCAGCTCGACGGTTCCGTCGTCGCCATCGCCAACCCCGAGATCGGCAGCGACCTGCACGCGTCGACCGCCGAGCTGCAGTGGGTGACCAACGCCTACCTGCTCGCACTCGCCGCCACCCTCATCCTGGGCGGCAAACTCGGCGACCGGTTCGGCCGCCGCACCTACTACCTGGTGGGCGTCGCCGGCTTCACCCTCGCGTCGACGGCCATCGGCCTGTCCGGTTCGATCGAGGGCGTCGTCGCCTTCCGCGCCCTCCAGGGCGTCTTCGGCGGACTGCTGATGCCCAACACCCTCGGCCTGCTCCGCTCCGTGTTCCCGCCGAAGAAGTTCGGCATGGCCGTGGGCATCTGGGCCATGGTCTCCGCCGTAGCGACGGCCCTCGGCCCCATCGTCGGCGGTCTCCTCGTGGAGCACGTCAACTGGGAGACGGTCTTCTACATCAACGCCCCCATCGGCGTCATCGCCATCGTCTTCGGCATCCTCGTCCTGCCGGAGAGCCGCAGCGCCACCGGGCGGGAACGCTTCGACATCCCCGGCCTGGTCCTGCTCGCCCTCGGCCTGCTGGCCGTGGTCTTCGGCGTGGTCAAGGGCGAGACCTGGGGCTGGGCCTCCGCCGGCACCCTCGGCTGCGTCGCGGCCGGCCTCGTGCTCCTGTTCGTCTTCGGCTGGTACGAGACCCGCGTGGCGCACCCCCTGCTGCCGATGCGCCTGTTCCGCAGCCGCGCGCTGACCGTCGGCGCGATCATCACCGCGCTGAACTTCTTCGTCATGCTCGGCGTGATCTTCTTCGTCATGCTCTACCTGCAGAACGTGCGCGGCTTCACGCCGGTCGAGGCGGGTGTGCGGACGCTCCCGCTCAGCCTCGCCTCGCTGGTCGCCTCGCCGCTCGGTGCCGCCCTGACCCAGCGCTTCGGGCCCCGCCTGACCATGCCGCTGGGCATGCTCCTCCAAGCGGCCTCCTGCTTCGGAATGCTGACCTGGCAGACCGACTCCTCCTACGCCACCATGTGGCCGCCGTTCGTCGCGCTCGGACTCGGCGTCGGCATGGTGATGTCCGCGTCCTCCGACGCCATCGTCGGCAACGCCCCCGTCCGGGACGGCGGGGTCGCCGGCGGCCTGCAGGCCACGACCCTGCAGATCGGCGGCGCGCTCGGTACGTCCGTGCTGGTCTCCCTGATCAGCGGCAAGGTCGGCGCCACGCTCACCGGCGAGCTGACCGGCGCCGGCGTGCCGCCGGCCGTGGCCCACGGCATGCGGGAGGCCGAGGACGCCGTGGCGATGGGCGTCGCGCCCGTTTCCGGCGACATGCCGGCCGGCCTGCGGGCCGCCGTGGTGGAGGGCAGTGGGCAGGCCTTCATGAACGGCGTCCACCTGGCGGTGGTCGTCACCGGTGTCCTCTGTGTGCTCGGTGCGGTCCTCGCCGCGGCCGGCATCCGGCGCAGGGCGGAACGGTCCGCGGACCACTGAGAGGGTGCACGGCGGAGTCCGCTGTGGCGCGGCGACGGCGGCGGCGCGCATGTCGGCGACGCGCGGGCCGGGGCCGTCGACGCGGGCACCGCCGTCGGGGTCTGTCAGACCTCCCCGGCCGTGGCGCGGGGAAGCACCGTCACGCGGTGGAAGTTGCACTCCGAGGTCGGATCCGCCGGAGGCCGGGACTGATGCGCCTTCAGCGCGATGCTCACCAGGCTCAGCAGCAGGTCGACGTCCGCGTCGCAGTCCAGGTGCACCGTCACCCAACGGGAGCCGGGGACCAGGCGGATGGCGCTGGAACCACTGAGGTCGTACTGGAAACGCTGGATGGCCCGGTGGGTCAGATGGAGGTCGACGTCCCGGTCCGAGTGGAAGTGGACGATCTCGTCGCGGACGGAGCGCACGGCCCGTCCGGTTCCGCAACTGGCCGGACCCGTGGTGAGGTCGGGCCAGGTTTGCAGCCGCTCGAGGGCGCGCTGGGCCAAAGTCATGCCCCCATCGTCGCCCGATCACCGCGCCGCAACCAGAGGTTGAGCGATTTGTAACCGGCACGTGAGGTCGGAGGCGCGGCGACGGCCGGGGGAGGCGCCCCGCGAGCGGGCGCGGCGCCTCCCCGGGCCGTACTACGGCGTCACGCAGCCGATCGTTCCCACGGGGAAGTCGTTGCCCGCGGACGTGGCGGTGAAGCCGAAGGTCACGCTGCCGTCCGGTGGGATCACGCGGTTGTGGTCCACGTTGCGCACCGTGACCGTACCGTCGGTGCCTTTGGACAGCGAACCGTTCCACACCCCGCCGAGCGTGGTCCCGTCGCCGGGCCGCCACCGCACGGCCCAGCCGTTCAGCGGCTCCGTGCCGTGGTTCATCACCTCGACGGAGCCCTGGAAGCCGCTGTTCCAGGAGTTCTCCACGTTGTACACGGCCATGCAGTCGCCGGAGTGGGTGGGCGGCGGGGTCGTCGGGTCCGTCGGGGTGGGCGTCGGTCCGGGCGCGCCCTCCGAGCCGCGGATGCCGGTCACCTCACCGTTGCCGCCGTCGAAGACGACGTCGGAGCAGGAGAAGAAGTTCTCCTGGCTGTCCGAGCGCACCCACTGCATGAAGATCAGCGCGTCACCCGAGCGGCCCGAGGGCAGCGCCAGGTCCCAGTAGTAGTGGCCGCCGTCGGTGCCGGGCGACCCCTGCTGGGGCGGGTCGGTCACCGTGTCGATCAGCTCCAGGTCGTCCCAGCCCAGCTCGGACGTGGGCGACCAGCCCGGCTTGGTGAGGTAGACCCGGAAGTCACCGGGGTGGGCGGCCCAGTTGCTGTACTGCACCTTGATCGTCGAGCCGGACGTCAGATGCGTGCGGGGCCAGTCGCCGCGAGCGGCGTTGTAGGCGGAGAAGTCGTACGGGGAACGGTCGCCGGCGCTGCACAGGGTGCCGTCCGGCACGTAACCGGCGCCGCGCCCGCCGGCGTTGGAGTCGAGCACGGCGAACCAGTTGTACAGCGCCGTCGCCCCGCTCTGGTCGAGCGCCGCCTGACAGGCCGGGTTGGTCGGATCCAGGGCGCCGGTGCCGGTCTTGGCGTCCAGCTGGCAGAGGTAGGTCCGGGAGCCGGGCATCATCGCCACCCCGTGCGCCTCGGCCCGTCCCTGTCCGAGCAGGAAGGTCACGCCGAGCGCGCTGAGCAAGGTGGCCAGTACCGCCGCGAGAGTGAGGGATCTGCTGCGTCGAGCCATGGGGTCTCCTGTTGTTCCGGGTGATCCGGGGTACTTCGTCTTTCTGTCGTCGACGAATCGCCCTGGTGATCAGGGCATGACAAATTCGGGGGGTGTTGGAGCCCCCGCCCGTCCGGGGAAGGCGTGTCGGCCGGGCGGGCGGGGGAGCAGGGGGGCGGGCCGCTACGCCGTGGCGCAGGGGGTGCCGTTCAGGCTGAAGCCGTCCGGTTCGGTGAACGTGCCGCCGTACGTGCCCTGGAAGCCGAACGTCGCGCTGCCGCCGGGCGCGATCCGGGCGTTGTGCCCCATGCCGGTCGCCGTGACGGTGCCGGCGGACGGGGTGACGGTGGCGTTCCAGGCGTTGGTGATCCGCTGGCCGGAGGGGAGGGTGAAGGCGAGCCGCCAGTCGTCGACGGCGGCCGTTCCGGTGTTGCCGACCGTGACGTCCGCGGTGAACCCGCCCTGCCAGACGTTCGTGCCGTACGTCACCTCGCACGCCACCGGGTCACCGGGACCGGGATCGGGGCCGCCCGGAGTGCCGCCGGTCTCGACGGTGGAGGAGAAGCTGTTCACGGTGAGCCCGGTGCCGTTCTGCCACGGCTCGAACCCGGCCTGAACGCTCGTGAGGTACCAGTCGTTCTCCGCGAGTCCGCGCGCGACGGTCGCCCGGACGAAGTCCATGACGTCGAAGTTCCAGTCGGTGATCGCCGACGGGGCCACGAAGGACAGTACGTCGTTGGCACCGTTGCTGCCCGTCCACACCTCCCAGCTCCGCCCGCCCACGGAGGCCGTGCCGGTCTGGGAGCCGATGGGCTGGATCGGGCCCACCCTGTTGAACCAGATCATGATCTCGGTCCGGTTCACCCCGTCCGTCCGGGGGGTCGGGTCGAGCCAGATGTCGTACGAGGCGTTGTAGACGGCGTCGCCGACGAAGCCGTACGAGATGCTCGAGGGCGCCTCGGAGACGGTGTCGAGCCGGGCGGGGAGGTCCGTGCCCGGCGAACAGGTCGTGTAGTGGCAGCCGTTGAAGACCGACGGGTACGACTTGGGCGCCCCGTCGGTCGGCACCGAGCCGTCCGCCTGGCTGACCCGGAAACCGGTGTCGGTGGCGGTGACGCACTGGGTCGCGCTGGTGCCCCAGCGGTTGTTCTGGACGACGTACCGTCCCTGGATCGTCGTCGTCCCGAACGGCTCGCAGACGGTGGTGTCCGCCTGGGCCGGCGCCGCCGCGGTCACGAGCGACGCCATCACCGCCAGGGTGGCGAGCAGCGCTCCCGAAATGCCGCGCAGGGTGCGGACTTGGGGCCGTAACGGTCGCATGGGGGCCTCTCCGGAAGGGTGCGGGGGAAGGAGGGGCCGGTGCGGGAGCGCTCCCGACTCCCCACTGCTGGGAGCGCTCCCACTTACCGGTTGCAGGGGACTGTAGAAGCGGTTCATGTTCCTGACAAGACTGTGCGCGCGAGCGTCGTCGAAGAGAGTTCGAAGTGCCAGGTGAGAGCGGTGCGGCCGGGATCAGCCGCCGGGAGCGCTCCCGAGAGCCCCTCCGAGCGGCCGGGTCAGGCGGACTCGCGGAGGACCAGCTCCGTACGGAGGATGACGTGCCGCCAGGCTACGGGCGAGTCCTCCATCTCCTCGAGCAGGAGCCGCACCATGGTCCGGCCGATCTCCCCCAGCGGCTGCCGGACCGTCGTCAGGGGCGGCTCCGCGGGACGGGCGGGATGGAAGTCGTCGAACCCGATCACCGCCACGTCCTGCGGCACCCGCCTGCCCGTCGCGCGCAGCGCGCTCAGCGCCCCCGCGGCCAGGGTGTCCGAGGCGGCGAAGACCGCGTCGATACCGGGGTGCCGGGCGATCAGCTCGGTCATCGCCCGGCGACCGCTCTCCTCCGTGAAGTCGTCGCCCTCGACGACCAGCGAGTCCCTGACCGCCCTGCCCGCCTGCTCCAGGGCCTCCCGGTACCCGCGCAGCCGGCACTGGGCGACGTACATGTCGAGCGGTCCGGTGATCGCCGCGATCGTGCCCCGGCCGCCGTTCAGCAGGTGCGTGACCGCGCCCCGCGCGCCGCCGGCGTTGTCCGCGTCGACATAGGTGACGCTCTCGTCGCCGGAGCGCCGGCCCAGCATGACGGTCGGCAGTCCCGCCTTGGCGAGCATGTCCGGCAGCGGGTCCTCGGCGTGCACGGACATCAGCAGTACGCCGTCGACCCGGCCGCCTCGCGCGTACTCCACGAAGCGCTGCCGTTCGGCGTCCGTGCGGACCAGGGTGAGCAGCAACTGCACCGGAGTGTCGGTGAGGGCGTCACCGACGGCATGCACGATCTCGGTGAAGAACGGTTCCCCGAACAGCCGCCAGTCCGGCTCCGTCATGACCAGTGCGACGGCGTCCGCGCGGTGCCCGGCCAACGAACGGGCCGCCAGGTTCGGGACGTACCCCAGTTCGGCGATGGCTCGCTGCACGGCGCGGCGGGTCGAATCCCGTACGCCTGCGGCGTTGTTGATGACCCTCGAGACGGTGCCCCGGCCGACACCGGCGAGGGCGGCCACCTCCTCCAACGTGGGCGTACCGGGACTCCGCCTGCCCATGCGCGCCTCCCCCCGACGAGATCGTCCGATACTACGGTCACTTTGCCGGCCGGGCCGACCGATCGGGGAGGGTGCCGGGAACTCCGGGCGGCCCGGTGACAACGCCGTGAGCGCCGCGGACCGCCCGTGGAGAACCGGCGGACCGCGGCGGTCGCCCGGCCGTCAGTCGTCCAGCCGGACCGGCATGAGCAGCGCGAACGTCGTCCCGTCGTCCGTCCGGCGGATCGCCACGGGCGCCGTGGGGGCACCGAACTCCAGCACCAGCCGGTCCCGGTCCGCGGCGGTGATCGCGTCCAGCAGGAACCCCCGGTCGACGGCGACGCCGCTCCCGTCGTCACCCCCGTCCCCGCACACGGCGACCGTGCCGTCGTCCGTCACCCTGAGCACACTGACGTCACGGGACGCGTCACCCGGCTCGCGCGCCGTGCCCGAGCGGACGGGGCCGGTCTCCAACGCCTCACGGAAGGCGGCCGCTTCGACGACGGCCTGCCGACCGGACGGCAGGTGGACGAGCCTGCGGTAGTCCGGGAAGTCATGGGCGAGGCACTGCCCGGCGGCCTGACGGTCCCCGGCCTCCAGCGCCACCCGGTCGCCCTCCACGGTGAGACCGACGGGCTCGTCCCCGCCCAGCAGCGCGCGCATCGCCTCGGCGAGCGGGACGGGCACGGTCACCTGCACGCGCGGCCCGCCGTGACCGGCGGTGCCGATCCGCGCGACGGCCATCCGGTACCGGTCGGTGGCCACGAGGTGGAGCGTGTCGCCCTCCAGGTCGAACAGGACACCGCCGAGCATCGGCAGAGCGGGGTCGGCGCTCGCCGCGTAACGGACCGCGTCCAGCGCGGCGGCCAGTTCGGGCGCGGGGACGGACAGCCGGGCGGTGGTGGTGCGCGGTGCGGTGGTCATGGGGTTCTCCCTCTGGTCGAGCAGTGTCCGGAGCGCGGAGAACTCGCCGCGGGCATCGGTCAGCCCGCGTTCGAGGCGGCGAAGGTGCGCCTGGAGGAGCCCGTGTACCAGGTCGGTGTCCGTACCGGACCAGCCGGCCAGCACCAGCCGGATGTCCGCCAACGGCATGCCGGCCCGTCGCAGCCGCGCCAGCAGCCGGGCCTCGTCCAGCTGTTCCGGCGCGTACCAGCGGTAGCCGCTCACCGGATCCACCCAGGCGGGCACCAGCACACCCGCACGGTCGTAGAACCGCAGGGCGCTCGCGCCCAGTCCGCTGTCGCGAGCCATCTCCCCAATGCTGCGCATCTCGCTCTCCACGTCCACGACTCTGAGCCCTTGACCAGGTCGAGGGTCAATCCCGGCCGCCGCCGGGCCCACGACCGTCCCGGCCGTCTGCCATTCTTGCGCCGTGCAGAAGCCCACCCCCGTGACTCCCGACGCCCCCGCGGCCATGAGGGCACCGCTCCTCACCCAGGAATGGCTCGACCTGGCCTTTGTCCACTGGGCCGTCGAGCCCGCCGCCGTGGCGGGTCTCATGCCGCGCGGCATCGTTCCCGATACGTACGACGGGCTGACGTACGTCGGGCTCGTCGCCTTCCGGATGCACCGGGTCGGCTGGTTCCGGCTGCCCGGGCTGCCGTACTTCGGTTCGTTCCCGGAGACCAACGTGCGCCTGTACTCGGTGGACGCCCACGGCCGGCGCGGTGTGGCCTTCCGGTCGATGGACGCCTCACGGCTGGTACCGGTGGTGATGGGCCGCTTCGTGTTCCGGCTGCCCTACCTGTGGTCCCGGATGAGCGTCCGCTCCGCCGGTGACATCGTGACCTACACCAGTTCCCGCCGCTGGCCCGGTCCGCGCGGTGCGTACAGTCGGATCGCCGTACGCACCGGTGAACGCGTCCCCGAACCGACCGCGCTCGAGTACTTCCTCACCGCCCGCTGGGGCATGCACAACGCGTTCTTCGGCGGGGCGGCGTACCTGCCCAACCACCATCCCCGCTGGCCCCTGTACCGCGCCGAACTCATCACCTGCGACGAGAACCTCGTGGCGGCCGCCGGCGTCCCCGCCCCCACCGACGCCCCCGTCAGCGTCCTCTACTCGCCGGGCGTCCGGGTCCGCCTAGGCCGGCCCGCACGGCCGGCGGCCCTCTCACCGCTCGGCCCTTGAGCTCAACCCGACTCGAGGTACCACGCTGACCCTCATGAACACGGACACCGCGGACAGCACCACCACGGCGGACATCGAGGCAATACATGAGGTCGTGGCCACCGTCGAGCGCCCCCAGCGCGCCAAGGACGCCGAAGGGTCCCTCACCCTCTTCCACCCGGACGCCCTGTGGAGTACCGCCCATGACAAGCTCCTCCTCGGCTTCGGCACGATCGCCGACTTCGCCCGCGCCGTGCTGCCCGGCGCGGAGTGGGACGGCGACGTCACCTACGAGGCCGACCACGTGCAGTTCCCGCGTCCCGACGTGGCGGCCGTGAAGGTCCGGCGGGTCCACCACTCGGCCGAGGGCGACTCGGAGGGCGCGCCGTTGTACGTCATGACCAGGCGGGACGACGGACGCTGGCTGCTGCACGCCTGTTGGAACACCCCGGTGCGGACGGCCTGCGACAGGGCGTCGGCGTCATGCCGGTGCGCCGGGACCGGTCCCGAGCCCAGTCCCCTACGGTCCCGGCCATGAACCTCGCCCGAAGGCCGAAGTTCCGGACGCGGCTCGTGTCGGTCGCAGCGTTCCTGGGGGCTGGATGGCTGCTCCTGATTCCCCGCACGGTCGCGTACTTCGTGGACGACGAAGGCGCCCCGTACGACATGAGCGTCCTGTACTCCTGGGACACCATCGACCAGGCCGTGATCCTGCCGGGTGGCCTCTTCGAAGACGGCGGCACCGGCGGCCGGGACGGCCTAGTGTCCATGGTCAGACTCGACTGCGGAACCGCCTTCACGGCGGGCGGGAACGAGGACTGGAGGCCCGACGACGGGGAAGAGGCGTGCTCCGGAGTGGAGACACCGAGGCGGTTTTTCGGAGTCTGCCTCATCGTGCTCGGATCCGCCGGGCTGTGGGCCGCCCCCAGGCTGCCTCACCCTCGGTCCCGCATGCCACGGGCCGTACGGGACAGTGAGGGCGACGAAGAAGGCCGCGTGTCCGGGGATCCCCGACTTCCCGGCTCGGGCGACTCCTCGCCGGCTCGACGCGGACGGGAGCCGGAGCAGGGCTGAGGCGGGACCGGTACGGAGTCCACCCCTGCCGGCGACCGATCCGTACTCGGCGGCGGCGCCTGTTCCAGCCGCTGCACCTCGCCCCCTCGCGCAGGGCGTCGGAGACGGACTTGACGCCGCCGTGCGCGGTCATGCCGCCGTCCACCGGAATCTCCGCGCCGCTGATGAACGACGCGTCGTGGGACAGCGGGAACACGAACAGGGGCGCCACCTCGCCGACGACTCCGGTACGGCCGAGCGGAGTCTCCCTGATGTCGTCCTCGCGGAAGGCCGACGCGGCGGAGGCGGTCATGTCGGTCTCGATGCAGTCGGGGTGGAGGGTGTTGACGCGGATGCCGCGCGGGCCCAGTTCGCGGCGCTGACGCTGGACGAGCTCGCCCTCGAACTCGCGCAGCGGCCGTACGACCCGCGACACGCAGGTATCTCCTTCTGGCTGGGCGGCGTGTCATCGTGCGTACCGACTCGTCGAAGACTCCGCGCCGCGGTGGGACGAGCGTGAGGACGCTGCTGACGCGCGTTGGTCCACGCTCGGCCCGGGCAAGCCCAGGAACAACCGGTCAGGGGTGGGAGGCCGGTGGGACGAAAAAGGAGTGAGGTCGAATCTCGCTTCGCGGTCCGCAGGGCCAGTCGACAAGGGCGCCTGCCGGGCAACTTGCCTGGGTCAGGCGCCCATGTCCGGGTTCCTAGAAGAAGCCCAGCTTCTTCGGCGAGTACGACACCAGGAGGTTCTTCGTCTGCTGGTAGTGCTCCAGCATCATCTTGTGGTTCTCCCGGCCGATCCCCGACTGCTTGTAGCCGCCGAAGGCGGCATGCGCCGGGTAGGCGTGGTAGCAGTTGGTCCAGACGCGGCCGGCCTGGATCGCGCGGCCCGCGCGGTATGCGGTGTTCATGTCGCGGGTCCACACCCCGGCGCCGAGACCGTACAGGGTGTCGTTGGCGATCTTCATCGCGTCGTCGAAGTCGTCGAAGGACGTGACCGACACGACCGGGCCGAAGATCTCCTCCTGGAAGATCCGCATGCGGTTGTCGCCCTCGAAGACCGTCGGCTGGACGTAGTAGCCGCCCTTCAGTTCTCCCTCGTGCTCGATGCGTTCGCCGCCGGTGAGTACCTTGGCGCCTTCCTGCCGGCCGATGTCGAGGTAGGAAAGGATCTTCTCCAGCTGATCGTTGGACGCCTGCGCGCCGATCATGGTGTCGGTGTCCAGGGGGTGCCCCGGCTTGATCAGCTCGGTGCGGGCGACGGCGGCCTCCATGAAGTCGGCGTAGTTGCCGCGCTGGATCAGCGCCCGGGACGGGCAGGTGCACACCTCGCCCTGGTTGAGGGCGAACATCGTGAAGCCCTCCAGCGCCTTGTCCCGGAAGTCGTCGTCCCGGGCCCATACGTCGTCGAAGAAGATGTTGGGTGACTTGCCGCCGAGCTCCAGCGTGACCGGCTTGATGTTCTCGGAGGCGTACTGCATGATCAGCCGCCCGGTGGTGGTCTCCCCGGTGAACGCCACCTTCGCCACCCGCGGACTGGAGGCCAGCGGTTTGCCCGCCTCCACGCCGAAGCCGTTGACGACGTTCAGGACGCCGGGCGGCAGCAGGTCCGCGACCAGGCTCAGCCAGTAGTGGATGGAGGCCGGGGTCTGCTCGGCGGGCTTCAGGACCACCGCGTTGCCGGCGGCCAGCGCGGGAGCGAGCTTCCAGGTCGCCATCAGGATCGGGAAGTTCCACGGAATGATCTGTGCGACTACACCCCGCGGCTCGTGGAAGTGGTACGCCACGGTGTCGTCGTCGACCTCACCGAGCGAGCCCTCCTGCGCACGGATCGCGCCCGCGAAGTAGCGGAAGTGGTCGATGGCGAGCGGGATGTCGGCCGCCAGCGTCTCGCGTACCGGCTTCCCGTTCTCCCAGCTCTCGGCGACCGCCAGGCGTTCCAGGTTCGCCTCCATGCGGTCGGCGATCTTCAGCAGGATGTCGGAGCGCTCCGTCACCGAGGTCCGGGCCCAGCCCGGGGCTGCCTCGTGCGCCGCGTCGAGCGCCCGCTCCACGTCCTCCGCCGTACCGCGCGCGACCTCCGTGAACGGCTGACCGTTCACCGGTGACGGGTTCTCGAAGTACTGCCCGCGCATCGGCGGCACGTACTCGCCGCCGATGAAGTGGTCGTAACGCGACTGGTAGGAGACGATCGCGCCCTCGGTGCCGGGCGCCGCGTAACGGGTCATCCTGTCTGCCTCCCTCGTCGAGTGCTGCCCGCCGTTGGACAGCTCTGCGCGCGAGGCTAGGCACCGGGACGTTGCGCAGAGGTTGCGTGGGCGGTGGCCGCTCCGTTCCGGACCGCCGCGTGCCGCCGGGCAGTCACCACCCTCCCGGCGCCGCCAGTTCGGACTCCAGCGCGGCGAGCCGGGACCGGGCCGCAGCCGTCGGCCTGACCGCGGCCAGGGCACGCCAGACGTCGAGGTCGTCCTCGCCCCACGGCGCGTGTGCCCAGTCGGCCAGCAGGTCGGGATCGCCGCAGGCGATGAGGGCGGCACGCAGCCCGTCGGCGAGCCGGCGCCTGATCCGTGCGACCGCCGGGGCCCGGGAGCCGGGCAGCAGCGGACCGGCGTACGCCGTCGCGGCCGCCGCGACGGCACCGGCCCGCAGACGCCGCTCCACCACCGCGGCGTCGGACTCGACGGGCATCGTCAGCCGGTAGGGTCGCGACACCAGTCGACCGGGGCCCAGGATGCCGCGCAGCCGCGCCAGTTCGGCGCGCAGTGTCACCGGGGGTACCGCCTCGTCCTCGTACAGCGCGCACAGCAGCTCGTCACCCGTCAGGCCTTCCGGGTGGTGGGCCAGCAGCAGGACGATCTCGCTGTGCCGCCGGCTCAGCCGTACTCCGCGACCGTCCGCGCTCAGCAGGGCCTCGTCACGGCCCAACGCGGTCAGCTCGGCCGCCTCGGCGGCGGACGACCGGGGGGCGAGCAGCGCCAGTTGAGACTCGGCGGCACGCGCGACCGCCTGGACGAAGCCCAGACTGTGCGGATGCGCCAGGCCGTCCCCGCCGGTGATGTCCACCGCGCCGAGTACCCGTCCGGTGCGGGGATCGTGCACCGGAGCCGCCGCGCACGTCCACGGCTGCACCCGCCGGATGAAGTGCTCGGCCGTGAAGACCTGGACCGGTCGGCCGACGGCCACCGCCGTGCCCGGGGCGTTCGTCCCCACCGCGGACTCCGCCCACCGGGCGCCCGGCACGAAGTTCATCCGGTCCGCGCGGCGCCGGGTGGCCGGGTGCCCCTCGACCCACAGCAGTCTGCCGTGCGCGTCGCAGACCGCGAGCAAGTGCTCGCCGTCGGCGGCGAAGGTGCCGAGGAGCTCCCGGATCAGGGGCATCACCCGCGCCAGCGGGTGCTCGGCCCGGTAGGCGCCCAGGTCGTCGTCCACGAGTTCCACGCTCGCCGTGGCGTCCGGGCCGACACCCGCCCGGACCGAGCGTCGCCAGGACTCAGCCACCACGGGGCGCACGGGCTGCGGCACCGTACCCGCCTCGGTGAAGGCCTCGTGCGCCTGCCGCAGTGTCCGCGCGCGCTCGACGGGGTCGGCTCCCGGTTCCAGAGCCAGCCACGAATCAGTCAACTCGGCCTCCCCGGACGGTGTTAAGACGGGGCCATCGTCACTCCGCGGATTCGCGCGGACAACCTCTTCGACCGGTCGGATCACCCGAATGTGGCCTTCCGGCGCGTCGGCCGTGGATCAGGCGAAGTTGACCAGTCTGATGTAGCGGGTCCAGTCCCACAGCGGACCCGGGTCCGTGTGGTCGCTGCCCGGTACCTCGTGATGCGCGATGATGTGCTCGCGGTCCTTGGGGATGCCGTACGTGGTGCAGATCGCCGCGGTGAGTTGGGCCGACTGTCGGTACATGGCGTCCGTGAAGTACTCGGGTCGGTCCACCCACCCCTCGTGCTCGATGCCGATGCTGCGGGTGTTGTAGTCCCAGTTCCCCGCGTGCCAGGCGATGTCCGTCTCGCGGACGCACTGGGCCACGTGCCCGTCCGACGACCGGACGACGTAGTGCGCCGAGACCTGCTTGGCCGGGTCGCGGAAGATGGAGAGGGTGTCGGCGTACGTTTCCTGCGTGACGTGGACGACGACGTAGTCGACGGGGTAGGACGTGGGGCGGCTCGACCGTGTGTAGTTGGAGGTGCTCGCCGGCTGCCATTCGACGGTGGGGTAGTCGACGGCACGGGGCCCCGCGGCGGGCCGTGGCCGTGGCCCGGATCCGGACCCCGCGCCGGCGCCGGTGCCCGGCCGTGCACCGGTGCGGGTCTGGGCGGCGACGCCGGTGCCGGAGAGCAGGGCGAACGGTACGGCGGCGAGTGCGGCGCCTTGAAGCAGCCGCCGCCTGGTCGTTACGGGTGCTGTCCTTTCCCTTTCCATGGACTGCCCTTTCGTCAGTGGGGCCCTGGGGCCCGGTGGGGGGTGTTCAACGCGCGACGTCCGCTGGGACGGAGAGGAGGTCGGTGCGGACGTCCGCCGCCCGCCGCGCCGGGTGCGTCCGCGCAAATCACCGTACGGGCAGCGGAGGTTGCGCAGAAGGACGCCGCGCCGTTCCGTGGACAGCCACGGCCTTGTGGACATCGTGCTCACTCGATCGAGTGACGAGAGGGTGGGATCCAGGGGAGCGGGGTGTTGCCGGGCAGGGGGCGAGGGTGCTCCCCGATCAGGGGGCGGGAGTGCTTCCCCGCTCGGGCTCAGGCCCGCTCCGCCACCACCGCCGGATCGTCCAGGACGGCTCGCACCACCGAGTGGGCGGCACCCAGCAGCGGCCCCCGCGAGCCGAGCTCCGACACGGAGACCGGGCAGGCCGGGCCGGCCGTGCGACGGGTCAGTTCGTCCCGCAGCGACGGCAGCAGCCAGGGGGCGAGCCCGGCCAGGGCTCCGCCCAGCACCACGCTCTCGGGATCCAGCAGGTTGACCGCGCCGGTCAGCGCGATGCCGAGTGCCGTGCCCGCCTCGCGCAGGGCACGACGTACGGCCTCGTCCCCCTCCGCCGCACGTCCCGCTAGCATTCCCACACGATCCTCGCCCGGCTCCAGGCCGGCCGCGCGCAGGACCGCCTTCTCACCGGCGTACTGCTCCAGACACCCCCGTCCGCCGCAGGCGCACGCCGGTCCGTCGGGCCGGACGGGCACGTGCCCCAGCTCGCCGGCGAAGCCGCGGGTGCCGCGCAGCAGCCGCCCGTCGACGACGACGGCGGCACCGATGCCGATCTCGGCCGAGACGTGCAGGAAGTCCCGCGGGGTGCCGTCACCCAGCCAGAGTTCGGCGAGCGCGCCGAAGTTGGCCTCGTTGTCCACGGTCAGCGGCAGGTGCTCCGGCAGCAGCCTGCCCAGGTCCGTGTCGTGCCAGTCCAGGTTCGGGGCGTGTACGACGGTGCGGGCGTCCCGGGCGACGAGACCGGGCACGGCCATCGCGAGCCCGGCCGGCCACAGTCCCTCGGCCTCGGCCTCGGACAAGACCTGCCGCACCAGGTCGTTGAGCTGTCCGATCACCGGTTCCGGTGAGCGGCCCCGATTGCTGCCGTGGCGCACCACACGCGACCGCAGCCGGCCACGCAGGTCCACCGCGCAGACGGCGAGGTGGTCCACGCCGACCTCCGCCCCGATGCCGGCCGGACCCTTCCCGCTGATGGCGAGCGCCGACCCGGGCCGCCCGACCCGGCCGGGGCGCTCGGGGCCCAGTTCCTCCAGCAGGCCGGTGCGGATGAGTTCGTCCACGAGGGTCGACACAGCCGCACGGGTGAGCCCGATCCGGGAGGCCACGGCGGCCCGCGACAGCGGGCCCTCCGCGCTGACGGTGTGCATCACCCGGGCGAGGTTGCGCCGGCGCATGCCCTGCTGGGTGTCCGGCAGTGCGCGCCCGGGACGCGCCGGGTGGCCGTGGGCTTCGTGCGGCGGTGCGGTCATGCTTCCGTCAGTCCTTGGTCGGTCTCTCGGTTGCCGGTTCGGTCACACGCCCGCCGACGCCGGGCCGGCGAGGAGCGCGGTGGTCTCCGGCCGGCCGTCGGTGCCCGAAGGCGCCCCCGCGCGCACGTCCTCGGACGCCGACCATGGGCGATGTCGGCGGCACCCTGCTCGGGGATGCCCTCCGACGGTCGCCGGCCGCCGAGCCTCCCGGCGACATCCGGGCAGGAACGGCGCCCGACGGCGTCTGTCGGCGGGATCGCCCGGTACGTCCTCAGCTGGAGCCCGCGCTCCGTTCCAGCAGGGGTGCCGCGTCGGAGAGTACCCCGGAGATCCTGGTCAGCGTCGCCTCGTCCCGTTCCACGGCGTCCAGCACCGGCCCGGCGGACGTCTTCCAACGGCGGGCGACCGCCGCCGCGTCCTCGTCGGTCAGCAGGCCTGCCGCCTGTGCGGCGGCGCCGAGCGCGACTAGTTCCCTGGCCTCGGGAATCTGCACCGGTCGCCCCGACAGCCGCCGTACGGTCTGCTGCCAGGCGGTCCCGCGCGCACCGCCGCCGATCAGCAGCAGCGGCGCGGTCGGGTCGGCGTCGGCGTCCAGGACCAGTTCGAGCGCACCGAGCAGCGAGTGGACGGCACCGTCGTAGGCGGCCTGGAGCAGCTGGCCGGCCGTCGTGTCGTGGCGCAACCCGTGCAGGAGGCCGGAGGAGTGCGGCAGGTTCGGTGTGCGCTCGCCGTCCAGGTAGGGGAGGAGCGTGACATCCGTTCCGGGCTCGACGGCCTCCCGGTCCAGGCCCAGGAGGGCCGCGACGCGGTCGACGGCGAGCGTGCAGTTGAGGGTGCAGGCCAGTGGCAGCCAGTCTCCGCGCGCGTCGGCGAATCCGGCCACGGTGCCCGTCGGGTCGGCGGGCCTGTGCTGCGACACGGCGTAGACGGTGCCCGAGGTGCCCAGGCTCATCACCGGCACGCCCGGACGCAGCCCGAGGCCCAGGGCGGCGGCAGCGTTGTCGCCGGTGCCTGCGGCGACGAGGGTGCCCTTGGAAAACGGCAGGCCCTGGCCGTCGCGCACAGTCCCGGCCACCTCGCCGGGCCGGACCAAACGGGGCAGCAACGTCGGATCGAGCCCCACGCGCGCGAGGATCTCCTCGTCGTAGGCCTCCGTGCCGGCCGCCCACCAACCGGTGCCGGACGCGTCACCGCGGTCCGTGGTCCCCTCGCCGGTGAGCCGTTCGGTGAGGTAGTCGTGGGGGAGCCGTACGGCCTTCGCCGCGCGGGCCGCCTCCGGTTCGTGCTCGGTCAGCCAGGCCCACTTGGTGACCGTGAACGAGACACCGGGCACGCTGCCCGTGCGCTCCGCCCAGCTCTTGGGGCCGCCCAGCTCCTCGATCAGACGGCGGGCCTGGGGGGCCGAGCGCACGTCGTTCCACAAGAGGGCCGGACGTACCGGCTGGCCATGAGCATCGAGCGTGACGAGGCCGTGCTGCTGACCGCCGATCGACACCGCGGCGGCCTCCCGCGCGGCGTCCCCGCACTGATGCAGCGCCTCGCGCAGCGCGTCCCACCACTGGCGTGGGTCGCTCTCACGGCCGGCTCCTGAGGACACCGTGTGGGGCGCCTGGCCGCTCGCGACGACCTGGCCGGTGGCCACGTCGACGACCAGCGCCTTCGTGGACTGGGTGGACGTGTCCACGCCGACGACGAGCGGACCCTCGGCTGCTGACATCGGGCTTCTCCCTCTTCCGCGGCTCTCTGCGGGGATCTGACTGGACAACTGGACTGCCGGGACTTCCCGGACCCGCCCGAACGGGCACCGGCCGACCTGGGGTTTCGCGGTTCACCGGCCGGTGCGGTCCGGACGTCACTCCTTCGGGGACACCTTGTCCCTTCCCAGGAACGTGTGTGCATACTAATTTGTAAAGCGCCATGACGAAATAGTCGGCAGCGAGTGATCGGCAGCGAGTGAGGAGCCGCGGAATGAACTACCAGCCCACTCCCGAGGACAGGTTCACGTTCGGTTTGTGGACGGTCGGCTGGCAGGGCCGGGATCCCTTCGGCGATGCCACCCGGCGGGCGCTGGACCCGGGGGAGTCGGTGCGCCGCCTGGCCGAACTGGGCGCGTACGGGGTCACCTTCCACGACGACGACCTGATCCCCTTCGGATCGGACGACACCGAGCGCGAGGGGCACATCAAGCGCTTCCGGCAGGCGCTGGACGCGACCGGCATGAAGGTGCCGATGGCGACCACGAACCTGTTCACGCACCCGGTGTTCAAGGACGGCGCGTTCACCGCGAACGACCGGGACGTGCGCCGGTACGCGCTGCGCAAGACGATCCGCAACATCGATCTCGCGGTGGAGCTGGGCGCGAGCGTGTACGTCGCCTGGGGCGGCCGCGAGGGCGCGGAGTCCGGTGCGGCCAAGGACGTGCGGGACGCGCTGGACCGGATGAAGGAGGCCTTCGACCTGCTGGGCGAGTACGTCACCGAGCAGGGTTACGACCTGAAGTTCGCGATCGAGCCCAAGCCGAACGAGCCGCGCGGCGACATCCTGCTGCCGACGGTGGGGCACGCGCTGGCGTTCATCGAGCGGCTGGAGCGGCCGGAGCTGTACGGCGTGAACCCCGAGGTCGGCCACGAGCAGATGGCCGGACTGAACTTCCCGCACGGGATCGCACAGGCGCTGTGGGCGGGCAAGTTGTTCCACATCGACCTCAATGGTCAGTCGGGCATCAAGTACGACCAGGACCTGCGCTTCGGCGCGGGCGACCTGCGGGCCGCGTTCTGGCTCGTCGACCTGCTGGAGAGGGCCGGGTACGACGGTCCGCGGCACTTCGACTTCAAGCCGCCGCGGACCGAGGACCTCGACGGGGTGTGGGCGTCGGCGGCCGGCTGCATGCGCAACTACCTGATCCTCAGGGACCGCGCAGCCGCCTTCCGCGCCGACCCGCAGGTGCAGGAGGCCCTCGCGGCGGCCCGGCTGGACGAGCTGGCTCGTCCGACCGCCGAGGACGGCCTCGCGGCCCTGCTCGCGGACCCGACCGCCTACGACTCCTTCGACGTGGACGCGGCCGCCGCGCGCGGCATGGCCTTCGAGCACCTGGACCAGCTCGCCATGGACCACCTCCTCGGCGCCCGCTGAGACAACTGCTCAGGCGCCCAACTGAGCGGTCCGCTCTCTGGGTGACGGCTCCGGCCCCTCCGGTCGACGGACGGGGACGGAGCCGTCGGCACTTCTGGCGCCGTGCGGCGGCCGTGAGTCCGTTCCCCCGGTCCCGGCATCCACCTCACCGGCGCCGCGACCCGCGTCTTCAGGGCTCCTCCCCGGCCGCCAGCGCCGCCGACGCCAGGGCCGTCGCCGGGTCATGGGCAGCACCTCCCGCGGGCACCCAACGACCGCGCTCCCGGCGGTACGGCCACCAGCGGCCCTCGTGGTCCAGGCGGAGCTGGTGCGGTGCGCCGACGACGGTCCAGTGGTTGCCCCGTGCCCGCAACGACGGCCGCTCCTCCTCGTCCCAGGCCGATTCGAGAGCCGCACGCGCGCGTGCGAGCGCGTCGCCCTCCACCGCCCACTCCTCCTCGAGCACGGACAGGGCGGCCTCGCCCCCGAGCCGCCACGCGGACACGGCGACGGCCATGGACTCCTCGGTACGCCTCGAACCGTCGCCGAGCCGGCGCCTCACGTCCGGGTCCGGATCGCCCGCGGCCAGGCGCACGGCGTCCCGGGCGGCGTCCGGGTCACTGCGCACGGCCTGCCGACCGTGCCCACTGCGCAGGGCCTCGGCGAGCAGACGGTGCGCCTCCGCCGCGGCCCGGGCCGCCAGGAAGCCCAGGGCGGCCGGGGCGACGTCCGGCGGAACCGCCGTCTCGGTGTCCAGGGACGGCGGTGCCCCCGGCCCCTCCCGGAGACCGGGCAGAGCGGGCAGCGGGGGCAGTACGTGCCCTGCCGCGTACGCCTCGGCGGCGTCCACGCCGTCCGGACGGCGGGCGTCCTCCTCCCCGGTGGTGCCGCCGTGCGACCGGAGGGCGTCGAGTACGGCGCTCTCCGCGCGTCCCCGCATCAGCAGCAGCACGAACGGGTCCTGGTCCAGCAACCTGGCGACCTGGTAGCAGAGCGCGGCCGTGTGCCCGCAATGGTCCCAGGCGCCGCAGTCGCATTTCGGCTCCAGGTCGCCCAAGCCCGGCAGCAGGTCGATACCGGCGGTCGCGGTGTCCTCCACGAGGTGCGGCGGCATGTCGCGGTCCAGCAGCGCCGCGACATGCCCGGACCGCTCGATCGCCAGGTCGACGAATCGGTCCCACTGGGCGTCGGACAGCCTCTCCAGCAGGACGTCGGCCCGGTGCGCCGTACGGTCCCGGTCCTGGACGACCGCGGTGATGCGCCCCGGTCGCACCGACACCGCGCCGACCGCTCCCGCGCGCGCGAGCCGACGGCCCGTCTTCACCTGCGAGGCGTCCAGCGCCGCGTCCTCCAGCGCCCTCAACCAGGCACGTCCCCACCAGGTCCGCGCGAAATCCCGGCCGTGCGTAGGCGGCAGCGCGGCGAACGTCCGTTCCGTGTCGTCGTCGTGCCGGGTCATCCCGTACCCCCTCGCAGCTCGACCAGGTCGGCCAGTTCCGCGTCCGTCAGCTCCGTGAGCGCCGCCTCGCCCGTGCCCAGGACCGCGTCGGCCAGTTCCCGCTTGCGGTGCAGCAGGGCCGCGATGCGGTCCTCGACGGTCCCCTCGGCGACCAGACGGTGCACCTGCACCGGGCGGGTCTGGCCGATGCGGTAGGCGCGGTCGGTGGCCTGCGCCTCCACGGCCGGGTTCCACCAGCGGTCGTAGTGCACGACGTGCTCCGCGCGCGTGAGGTTCAGTCCGGTGCCCGCCGCCTTCAACGACAGCAGGAAGACCGGGACCTCGCCGTCCTGGAACCGCCGCACCATCGTCTCCCGGGCTGTGACGGACGTACCGCCGTGCAGGAACAGCGAGGCCACGCCACGGGCGGCCAGATGCTGTTCGAGGAGCCGGGCCATCTGCACGTACTGCGTGAAGACCAGCACACTCGCCCCCTCGGCGAGGATCGTCCCGAACAATTCGTCCAGCAGCTCCAGCTTCCCCGAACGGCCGGTGATCCTTGGCCGTTCCTCCTTGAGGAACTGCGCCGGATGGTTGCAGATCTGCTTGAGGCCGGTCAGGAGTTTCACGATCATGCCGCGGCGCGCCATGCTGTCCGCCCCGGCGATCTCCGCCAGCGCCTCGCGCACGACCGCTTCGTAGAGGCCGGCCTGTTCCGCGGTCAACGACACCGGATGGTCGGTCTCGGTCTTCGGCGGCAGTTCCGGAGCGATCCCCGGGTCCGACTTGCGGCGACGCAACAGGAACGGCCGTACGAGGCGCGCCAGCCGCTCTGCCGCCGCCGGGTCCTGACCGCCCTCGACGGCCTGTGCGTAGTGCCTGCGAAAGGTGCCGAGCCGGCCCAGGAGGCCCGGGGTGGCCCAGTCGAGGACTGCCCACAGTTCCGAGAGGTTGTTCTCCACCGGGGTGCCGGTGAGCGCCACGCGCGCGCGTGTGCCGATGGAACGCAACTGCCGCGCGGTTTCCGAGTACGGGTTCTTCACGTGCTGGGCCTCGTCCGCCACGACCAGCCCCCAGGGCACGGCGGAAAGCCGGTCGGTGTCCAGGCGCATGGTGCCGTAGGTGGTGAGCACGAAGTCGCCGGCGGTGAGACCGTCCAGGTCCCGCCTCGTACCGTGGAAGCGGCGTACCGGCGTTCCGGGCGCGAACCGTTCGATCTCGCGCTGCCAGTTGCCCATCAGGGAGGTCGGGCAGACCACCAGGGTGGGCCCGGCGGTCGCCCCGTCGGTCTGCCGGTGCAGGTGCAGGGCGATCAGTGTGATGGTCTTGCCGAGGCCCATGTCGTCGGCGAGGCAGCAGCCCAGGCCCAGTGACGTCATGTGCACCAGCCAGTTGAGTCCCCGGCGCTGGTAGTCGCGCAGGGTGGCGTCGAGGCCGGCGGGTTGCGCGACGGCATCCTGCGCCTCGGGGTCGGTGAGCCGTTCCCGCAGCGCCGCCAGCCATCCCGTGGCGCGTACCTCGACGCGGCTGCCGTCCACTTCCGTCGAGCCCGTCAGGGCGGCGGCGAGTGCGTCGACGGGTGTGACCTTCCGGTCCTGCCGCGTGCGGGCGCGCTGGGCCTCCTCGGGGTCGACGAGCACCCACTGGTCGCGCAGGCGCACCACGGGCCGGTTGGCCTCGGCGAGCAGATCCAGTTCTTCGTGCGTGAGCCGTTCGTCGCCCAGGGTGAGCGACCAGTTGAAGGCGAGCAGCGCGTCGGCGGACAGGAACGAGGGGCCGGCCTCTGACGAGGCTGTGCGCGGCGTCGTCTCGCCGTCGGGCGGTCCCACCTCTGCCCGGGTGGTCAGGTCACGGGCCAGCTCCCGCGGCCAGTGCACGTCGACTCCCGCGCCG
Source organism: Streptomyces mutabilis (assembly GCF_014649815.1). Lineage (GTDB taxonomy): Bacteria > Actinomycetota > Actinomycetes > Streptomycetales > Streptomycetaceae > Streptomyces > Streptomyces mutabilis. The sequence continues at coordinate 193,031 of NZ_BMTT01000006.1, forward strand.
GCGAGTGCCCGGGAGCCGGCTCCAAGGAGCTCGGTGATCTCTTCGTCGGCGAGTTCGACAGCGTCCGGTACGGCGGCCGACAGCAGCGGCGTCAGCGCGGGCCAGACCCGGGCCGCACGGCGCAGCGCGAGCAGGGCGTCCATTCGCGCGCCGGTGCCGAACGCGTCGCCCACGGCGCCCGCCCACACCTCGGAAGCGTCCGCCACGAGCGCGGGATCGCTCACGCTGTGCACCTGGAGCACGGCTCGGAACGCCGGTCGGGTGTCCGGTAACGCCGCGGCTGTGAGACCCCGCACCTCGATACGCAGGGACAGCCGGACTCCCATGTCGTGGCCGGCGGCGACATCGGCGGTCCACGCGCGGAGCCCGGGCGCCCGCTGCGGTTGCCGCGAGGCGTACGCGGGCCCGGCCGTCACCCACTCGGCGGCGGGGGAGCGGGGCAGCGTGTCGGCGACCGAGTCCAAGAAGTCGCGGACCAGCCGTTCCGGGTCGGGCAGCCGCAGGGGATCGACGCCGTCGACCGGAACGGCGTGCGCCTCGGGCGGCATGGCGGCGGCCAGGTGGCGCACTCGCTCCGTCTCCTCCACCCCCAGCGGCCCCGCACGCCAGGCGTCGTGGTCGGTCGCCGACAGACAGGGCAGCAGCAGCCCGCGCGCCACGAGATGCAGGGCCTCGAGAGCCGCCGCACCCCAGAACACGGTCGCCCGGTGCCCGTCGTCGTGGGAACGCGCGCGCGTGAGGACGGGCAGGGCCACCCGCACCGGCAGCAGCAGGGCGGGCACACTCGCCGGTCCCGTTCCGTCGCCGTCGGGCAGCGCGACCGTCAGGTCCTCCATCGAGCCCGACGAGAGGGCGAGGGGGGTCCCGCCGTCGGGTCGCCAGAAGGCGACCCTGCCGGCGCGGGCGGGATCAGCGGGCAGGAAAACGGCACAGCAGCGGGCGAGTTCGGAGATCTCGGAGGGAGTTGCCAGGGGAGCGGTCTGCGCAGCGATGACGTATTCCTCAAATTTGACTAGTTGTGGACGCGACTGGCGACTGTACATCACCTTCTGGCGGGTGAGGTGCGGTCGCCCTGTGTCTTGGGTCACTATTCAGATGAGAGGGTGCTACCTGGGGCCGGGGCCGCCGATGGATTCACGGGAGGCGGGGCCGGGACCGGGCAGTGGGTCGGGCGGCGGTTCTCAGGGCCACGGGTTCTCGGGGACGCGTCAGGGTTCGGTCTCAGGGACTCTCAGGGTCGCGGTACGGAACCGCCGGAAGCGCGGGCCCGTTCTCAGGACAGAGAGCGGCAGTGGCCGCGAAGGAGGCGACACCATGTCGAAGAACGCCAAGGTCGCAGCAGGGGGCGTGGCGGCCGGGCTGATCCTGTTGATCTGGCTGCCCTGGTGGGCCGCCCTGCTGATAGTTCTGGGAGTCCCGGCCGCCGCGTACCTCACCCTGGACCCCTCGCAGCGGCGCAGGCTGCGCCGCGTCACGCGCAAGGAGATCGGCCGCTGAGGCGCTAACGCCGCGCCGTCGCGGTTCCCGTCAGCGCGCAGGAGTTGACCACGTCACCGTCCGCGGGCCTGTCGACCGTGTGGTCCGCGGGCGGTTCGGTGCGCTGCTCCACCCAGGCGGTCAGCGCGTCGAACGCCGAACGGAAGCACGGCAGGATCGGCCGCAGCCGGTCGGGATACGTGTCGTACAGCCCGTCTGCATGGGTACCGCCCGTGATCGTGTAGTAGCGGTGCAGTTCGCCCCGCCCCTTCGCGTCGATCATGCGTGCGTACACGTCCGAGTCGGCGGCCTTGGGCAGCAGCGCGTCCATGTCGCCGTGCAGAGTGATCAGCGGCTTGCCGATGCGTCCGGTCAGCGCCACCCGGGCCACCGCCCGGTGGACGGAGGCGGGACGTTCCGCGTAGTCGTACGCCGCGTCGGAGGGGCACGGCGCCATGACCTCCTCCGGCGTGGACCCGGCAGTGGGGCCAGGGCAGCGGGGATCGTATTCCGGGTCGTACTCCGCCCGGTAGATCTTCTGCGTCAGACCCCAGTAGGCCTTCTCGTGGTACGGCCACAAGAACTCGGAGCCGCGCGCGAAGCCGGCCGCGTACAGGTCCTCGTCCCGTGCCGCGCCGAACGCCCGGGCGACCGTCGCCGGCAGGGAGGTGAGCAGGCTGGGGCCGTTCGTGGTCCACAGCGCGCCTTCCCAGTCCACGCCGCCGTCGTACAGTTCCGGGTGGTTCTCCAGCTGCCATCGGGTGAGGTAGCCGCCGTTGGAGATACCGGCGATGTAGGTGCGACGCGGCGCGTGCCCGGAGCGCTGGGCGGCCACCCGCCGGACGGCGCGGGTGAGCTGGGTGGTCCGCGCGTTCCACTCCGCGACGGCGTCCCCGGGCCGGCCGCCGTCCCGGTAGAAATCCGTTCCGCTGTTGCCCTTGTCGGTCGCGGCGTACGCGTACCCCTGGGCCAGTACCCGGTCGGAGATCGCCTTGTCCGTGGCGTACTGCTTGCGCGTGCCCGGCGCCCCCGTCACCACGAGACCGCCGTTCCAGTCGTCCGGCAGCCGGATCACGAACTGCGCGTCGTGGCGCCAGCCGTGCGTGGTGTTGAAGCGGGAGGAGTCCGGGAAGTACCCGTCGACCTGGATGCCGGGGACCCCGGACGGCGTTCTCGTACCGGCGGCCGTCAACCCGGCCTGGTCGGCCATGTCGGTGTACGGGGTGCCCGCCAGTCCGGCGGTCGTCAGATCGTCCAGGCAGGCGGTGCGCTGCATGGCCGCTCCCGGCACCCGCACGCGCTCCTGGCGGGAGCACTGCTCGCTGCCGTCGGCCGCCGCGGCGGCGGGTGCCGGCCCGGTCAGCGAGACCGCCGTGAGAACGGCGGCGAGGAACGGAACACCACGGAGCAGACGCATGGGGCCTCCTGGCGCGACGGGAAAGTGGAGCTGAGGGCTGCCCCATCGTGCGGGCCGACTCCGGCCTCTTCCATGGGTTGGGGCCACATGGAAAGAAAGCCCGGCATAGGGGCCGAGGACAGGAACCGCGCAGGTGGGTCTCACCGGCACCCCGGTAGCGGGGCCCGGTGTCCCACCCCGGTCAGCTCGGCCGTACGGCCATCCTGTCGAGGGCTTCCAGGAGCCCGGGCAGCGACGGGCCCCTGCCCACGGGCAGAACCTCACCGGGCTCCTCGTCGAGCAGGACGAAGGCGATGTCGTCGGTCCGGGCGACCAGCGACCAGCCCGGGCCGTCGGCCCGCAGGGTCCGCGCGTCCCCCGACGCGAACGACGACCGCACCCGGCCCAGCGGAGGAGGAGTGTCGATGTAGGCCCGGGCCTCCGCGAGGACCCGTCGGACGCCGCTGTGCCCGAAGGTTCCGGTGCCAGTCCCGTCCGGAACGCCGGCCGGGACCGGGGCGGCCCGTCCCGCGGCTCCCGTCTCGTCATCCGTGTCGGGCTCCGACTCGGCAGCGCCCGTATCGCCTTGTGCCTCCAGTCCGTCTGCCGGAGTGCCGTCCGCCCAACCGGCGCCTTCGGTGGGTGCCGGAAAATCCGCGTCGTCGATCTGCTCCCGCCACTGCGTCCACTGCAGCGCGATCTCGTCGGCCCCCAGACGCCGCTGTGCGGGCCCCCAGGCCGTGGTGTCCGGCGGCGCCAGCGCGGGGTCGGCGGACTCGGGGGCGGGATCGTGCGGCGCGGGAACGCCGGGGGCAGCCACGGCGACCGCGAGGGGCCAGCCGGGCAGCGCGGCGACGACCGTACGCTCGTCCGGCGACAGGTCGTACTCCATGCCGCAGTCCCAGGACGCCACGGCGACGGCGACCAGCGAGACGTCGTCGACGACGACGGTCCACCGGGCGCCGTCACCGTCCTGGCCGAGCACCAGACCGTAGCCGTCGGCCAGCGGCGGAAGACCGAGGGCCTCGCACGCCTCCACGTAGTCGTCGCCCAGCACACTCGGGAACTTCGCCGGCGTCAGCAGCACCGCCGTGAGCACATAGAGCGCATCCTCCGCGGCGGCGACGGCGTCCTCGTCCGGCCCGGCCATCCCAGCCTCCCCATCGGTCGTCCAACGGCGCGCACCCTAGTGCGACCGGGAAGCCCTTGTCACGACTCCCGGACGCACCCGAGCTGCGGCTTTCCGGCTGGACGGGGGCGAATCGACCACCCCGTCGGCACGCGTGCGTCAGGTCGCGGGCAGACCCAGCAGTGACCGGGCCACGTCCCGGGGCGACTCGTCGCGCTCCCGCGCGAGCGCGATCACGGCCCGGCACGCCAGCTCGTTCACCCCGAACGACAGCGCCTCCGGCGACACCCAGCCCGTCGCCTCGTCGATCCTGTCCTGGTCGTCCTCCGCGCACGCCGAGACGTATACGGCGGCGGCCTCGAACAGGTTGTGCGAACGCGGTTCACCTCCCGCCTTCCGCTCCGTGCGCCGTGCGGCGCGAGATCTGTTCCAGGCCTCGCGGATCCTTGCGAACAAGCGGATCACCCTCCCCTGCCGAATGCCACGACCGATCGTGCATCTCCTGCTGCTCAACGTAGAGTTGAAGCCTCGGCGGCAGAAGGGGACGGCCACGGTGAAGCGTTTCGAGCGCCTGGAGCAGATCCGGCGGATGGACCCGCACGAGGACGCCTCGGAGATCTACCGGCTCTCCTCGGCCTACGAATTCCCCTGGGACTTCGCCCGCGCCCTGGAACTGGCGCTGTACCGCACCTACGCCGTCCCGAGCATCGGCCGACTGCTGGCGGAGACGGCGGAGTTCACCGACCGGGCGCAGAAGCGGTACGACGACACGGCACTGCTCCTGGACGCCGTCGTCGAGCACGGTTTCGCCAGCGAGCAGGGCCGCACGGCCATCCGCCGCATCAACCACATGCACCGCAGCTACGACATCTCCAACGACGACATGCGATACGTCCTGTGCACGTTCGTCGTGACCCCCAAACGCTGGATCGACGCCTATGGGTGGCGCAGGATGTCGCGTCACGAGACCGTCGCCTCGGCCGTTCACTACCGCACGCTGGGCCGGTACATGGGCATACGTGACATACCGGCCTCGTACGAGGAGTTCGAGACCTGCCTCGACGCCTATGAGGAGGCCCACTTCGCTTGGGACAAAGGAGCGCGCAGGGTTTCCGACGCCACACTCGACCTCATGGCCTCCTGGTACCCGGGCGCCCTCGCACCGCTGCTGCGCACCGGGACCCTGGCCCTGCTCGACGAACCCCTCCTGCGGGCGTTCCGCTACACCCCGCCGAGCCCCGCCGTCCGCGCGATCGTGCGCCGCGCGGTGCGGCTGCGCGGGCGGACGGTCCGCCTGATGCCGCCGCGGCGCGCCCCGCACCACGCCCGGCAGAACCGGGAGATCAAGGGCTACCCGAACGGCTACCGGCTGGCGGAGCTGGGCACCCGACCCGTTCCCGGTGTCCGGGGCTGCCCGGTCCGGCACATCGACACGTCGTCCGCCGAGTGAGTCGATCGTCTCCCGCAGCCGACTGAACTCCGCGCGGAGGCGGCCGCACGGGCAAGCTGAGTGGTCAGCCCTCCCGCACGGCCAGGGCCAGGAACCGGGCGTCCTCGTCCGCGTACGACGTCATGCGCCACCCGGAACCGGCCAGCAAGGGCCGGAGCCGGGGCTCCGCGCGCAAGTCGTCCGGGGTGATCCGCCGGCCCCGGCGGGCCGCCAGTGCCGCCCTTCCGATCGGGTGGAACAGCGCGAGCACACCACCGGGACGCACGACGCGCGCCAACTCCGTCAGATTCCCGGCGGGATCGGGCAGGTGCGAGATGAGGCCCGCGGCGAACACGGCGTCGAGCGACCGTGACCGCAGGGGCAGCGCGGCGACGTCGGTCAGCAGCAACCGTCCGGCACGGTCCCTCCCGGCCCGAACGGCGGCCTGGAGCATGGCGGGCGCCAAATCGGCCGCGACAACCAGACCCGAGCGGCCCACGGCCGCGCGCAACGGGGGCAGGGCACGCCCGGTTCCGCAGCCCGCGTCGAGCACGCGAGCTCCCTCGTGCAGACCCAGTTCGGCGACCGCGGCCGCGTAGGCGGGGCCGTCGTCGGGGAACCGGCTGTCCCAGTCGGCGGCGCGAGCGCCGAAGAACTCCTGGACGTGCGTGTGGTCGTCGCTCATGCTCCGCATGATCCCCCAATGGCACGAAGGATGCCCTGGTGCACTTGTTCGAGCATGACGCGATCGTTCCAGGGCTTCTCTGTGTCACATAGCGACAGCGTGCGAAATGCGTCCCTGTTCTGCGCCCTCGCCGGGACCAGCGTCCCGGGGCCATAGGACACCTGGGTTACGCTGCCCTCGGCCGGCTGACCCCCGCGCTGTCGTACGCGATGGCCTGTACCGGCGCCGCCCTCGGGCTGCGCTGCACCGTGCGCGCCCTCGCCGCCGTCGGCCGCGCGCGCCGCAACTGGCCGCTCACCGCGGCTTCGGCGATCGGCACCGGCATCTGGACGATGCACTTCGTCCGTGGCGTCGGGGTGCTCGGAGACCATCGATCGTTTCTCGCCGCCGGCAGCGCCTACGCGACTGTGGGGGCGGCTGAGGAGAGGCTGCTCACCGAGGAGCCGAGAGCCATGACCGGCACGACCGTGCACGACCAACCGGACCGGGAGGAGCACGGCGGACGGCGACACGACGGCGCTGGCGTTGAAGATCCTGCTCACCGGGGAGTTCGGCGTGGGAAGACCACTCTGGTGGGCGCGGTAAGCGACATCAGGCCGCTGCGCACGGACCAGCAACTCAGCGAAGCTGGCCGGCTGGTGGACGACACCGATGGCATCGACCGCAAGGTCAACGACCGTCGCCGTGGACTTCGGGCGCAACACCATCCGGTCCGGCCTCTCCCTGTACCTCTTCGGCACACCGGGGCAGAACCGGTTCTGGTTCTGTGGGACGAACTGTCCCGTGGCGCGCTCGGCACCGTAGTCCTGGCGGACACCCGGCGCCTGGCGGACTGCTTCCCGGCCGTGGACTACTTCGAGCACCGACGCATTCCGTTCGCGGTGGCCGTCAATTGGCCTCAGGGGGGGGCACGCCGCCACGAGGCGCAGGACGTCCTGCGCGCCCTCGACCTGGACCGGGGAACCCCCGTGCTGCTGTGCGCCGCCCGGGACCGCGACTCGGGCAAGGAGGTGCTGATCCGGCTCGTCGAGTACGCCGGGCGGATGCGCACGCCCGGCCGCTCGACTCCGTGCGCTGAGCGGGCCGGTCCTGCCAAGCTCGCACCGGCGGGGCCTCAGTTCGCCACGGCCTTCTGGGCCAGGACTTTGTCAAGGGTGACGCGGACGAGGAGCTCGCCCGGAACCCCGTTGCGGGCCCCGAACTCCTCGGCGCGTTCCTCGCCCATGTACCGGGCCCCGATACGGGCGGCCCAGTGCCGGAGTTCGCCGAGGTCCTCCGAGACACGAGCGCGGCCCTGCAGCACGACGAAGTCGAAGGGTGGCCGGTCGTCGTCCACGCACAGGGCGACTCGGCCGTCACGCACCACATTGCGTCCCTTCACGGTGTCCCTGCCGGTGTTGAACACCACGTCGTCCCCGTCCAGCAGGAACCAGACCGGTGCCACGTGCGGGCTGCCGTCCGCCCGAACGGTCGAGAGCTTGCCGGTGCGGGTGCCCTCCGAGACGAACGCCCGCCATTCCTCATCGGTCATCCTCTGTGCCATGCCCACATCCTCCTTGCCCGGAGCACGGCCGTGGTGAAGGCTGGCGGGCAGATCCTCCGCCGCGGGGGAGACGCACGCACACGGGGACGACACGGGGAGATCGGATCATGGCGCAGAACCAGGGACTCGGCTGGCTGCTGGACGACCTGACCGAGCGGGTCGAGCACGTCCGGCATGCGTTGGTCCTGTCCAACGACGGGCTGGTGACCGGAGCCAGTACGGGCCTGCGCCGCGAGGACGCCGAGCACCTCGCCGCCGTCTCGTCCGGACTGCACAGTCTGGCCAAGGGATCGGGCCGCCACTTCGGCGCGGGCCAGGTACGGCAGACGATGGTCGAGTTCGACGACGCCGTCCTGTTCGTCACCGCTGCGGGCTCGGGCAGTTGCCTGTGCGTGCTCAGCGGCGCGGAGGCCGACATCGGGCAGATCGCCTACGAGATGACGCTGCTCGTGAACCGGGTGGGCGAGCATCTCGACGTCGATGCTCGACAGCCGGGTCGGATATCACCAACAGACCTCTGACCTGGGCTTTCAGTACTCCCGTGAGGCCTGTCGCGGAGTTTTCCACAGGCGCGACGCGAAGGTCGCGCCGGCGGCTACCGTTCTGTGTCAGGCGGGCGCGGACCGGCGCCCGCCGCACACTCCACGGGGGAGACGAACATGTCCGGCAGCATTCTCACGCACGAGACCACGACCACTCTCCGGCGCACCGGCGCCACCGGCGAGATCACCCTCTCGCCCGGCCGCGCGGCGAGGGAACTCTGCCTCAAGCGCGGTGAATTCGACCTCGCCGTGCACATCGGCCGCATCCGCACCGTGCCCGACGACTACGACGACCGGAGGGGTGGCCGACGCGTCACCCGCGACGAGATCGAGCGGATCCGGGCGCTGGAGGGATTCCCGGAGACCCTGCGCGAGAGCGTCCGGACCGTCGGCACCACGGAGGGCGCGGCCCTGATGGCGGTGGCCAAGGCCCGTTTCACCCGTCTCGCCCGTCTGGGCCTCCTGGTGCCCGTGAGGTTCTACGTCAACCGTTACCGTGCCGTCGTCTGGCTGTATCTTGCCGACGAGCTACGGCAGTTCGCGGGCGAGGAGATGAACGCCGCAGTGCTCAAGGGCCGTACGCCCGAGGGACTGAGGGACCAGTTGACGGAAGGCGTGGACCTGCGTCCCCGCAACTGGCGGGGACGGCACCTGGGGTTCCTGCTCCGCCACGCCGCCGACCCGTGGACCCGGGCCGCGGCGGTGGCGGCGCTGCTGGGCTCGGTCGAGGTGTCGGCGGCCGTCCGGGACCCCTACGAGCGTTCTCGTCTGAACCGGTTCCGCCCGGTGCCGCCGGCCCACGCGACCCCCGGCTCCCCGGCCGCGCGGCTCGTCGAAGAGATCATGACGGCGGCCGACCCCGACGAGATCGACTGGCTGCACACGAATCTGGCGGCCGAGATGAAGGCCGCTCGCCGGTACCTCCCCGCGCCCCGCCCCGCCTTCCGTCCCGTACCGTCTCCGCCCGATGGGGAAGAGACACGGCACGAGGCGGAAGAAACCGGACGCTTGTGCGGTCTGCTCGGCAGGCTCTGGCGCAGAGACCCCTGACTGGACCCGTGACTCGCGACTACTTCAGGGCCCGGAACAGCCCTTCCTGGACAACGGACACCAGCATCCGTCCCTCCCTGTCGTAGATCCGTCCCCGCGCCAACCCTCGCCCACCGGTCGCGATCGGCGACTCCTGGTCGTACAGGAACCACTCGTCCGCGCGGAACGCCCGGTGGAACCACATGGCGTGGTCCAGCGACGCCATGTCGAAGCCCCGCGGGCCCCACAGCGGTTCCACCGGGATGCGCACGGCGTCCAGCAAAGTCATGTCGCTGGCGTAGGTCAGGGCGCAGGTGTGCACGAGCGGGTCGTCACCGAGCGGCCCGACCGCGCGCATCCACACGGCGCTGCGGGGCTCGGCGTCCTCGACCTCCTCGGCGCTCCAGCGCAGCCGGTCCACGTAGCGGATGTCGAAGGGCTGACGGCGGGCCATCCGCTCGAACTGCTCGGGCAGCCCGCCGAGGTGCTCCCGGACCTCGTCGGCGACCTTCGGCAGGGACTCGGGGTCCGGGACCCTGCGGGCCGGCGGCAGCTGGTGCTCGAAACTCCCCTGCTCAGGCTTGTGAAAGGAGGCGGTGAGCGTGAAGATCGTGCGGCCCTGCTGCACCGCGGTGACCCGGCGGGTCGTGAACGACCGGCCGTCCCGGTCCCGCTCGACCTGGTACACGATCGGCACGCCCGGGCGTCCCGGACGCAGGAAGTACGCGTGCAGCGAGTGCACCGGGCGGTCGCTCTCCGTGGTGCGGCCCGCCGCGACCAGCGCCTGGCCGGCCACTTGGCCGCCGAAGACCCGCTGCAGCGACTCCTCCGGGCTGCGGCCACGGAAGATGTTGACCTCGATCTGCTCCAGGTCGAGCAGGGCAACGAGGCTCTCGGCCGGATTCGTCATCGCTGAAGTTCTCCTGTGCTCACAGCTGGCCGACATCGGTGACGCGGACGACCGCCCGGCCCTCCGCGTCGGAGGCCGTGAGATCGACCTCCGCGCTGATGCCCCAGTCGTGGTCGTCGTTCGGGTCGTCGAGAATCTGCCGCACGCGCCACAGGCCGTGCTGCGGCTCCTCTTCGATGATCAGCAACTTGGGGCCGCGGGCGTCGGGTCCGGTGCCCAGGTCGTCGTACTCGTCCCAGTACGCGTCCATGGCCTGGCCCCACGCGTCGGCGTCCCAGCCGCCCTCGCCGTCCATCTCGCCGAGCTCCTCGACCTGGTCAAGGGCGGCGAGCTCGACACGGCGGAACATGGCGTTGCGGACCAGGACACGGAAGGCGCGCGCGTTGGCGGTGACCGGCCGCACCTGATCGGCCTTCTCCTGCGCCTCCTCCGCGGTCATCTCCTCCGGGTTGGCCAGCTGCTCCCACTCGTCCAGCAGGCTGGAGTCGACCTGGCGCACCATCTCGCCGAGCCACTCGATCAGATCCTGCAGGTCCTCGGACTTGAGGTCGTCGGGGACGGTGTGGTCGAGGGCCTTGAACGCGCTCGCGAGGTAGCGCAGCACGATGCCCTCGGTGCGGGCCAGTTCGTAGTGGGAGACCAACTCCGTGAAGGTCAGTGCCCGCTCGTACATGTCCCGGATGACCGACTTCGGCGACAGCGGGTGGTCGCCGACCCAGGGGTGGCTCCTGCGGTAGGTGTCGTAGGCGTGGAAGAGCAGCTCCTCCAGGGGCTTCGGGTACGTGATGTCCTGGAGGCGCTCCATGCGCTCCTCGTACTCGACGCCGTCCGCCTTCATCGCGGCCACGGCCTCGCCGCGCGCCTTGTTCTGCTGGGCGGCCAGGATCTGCCGCGGATCGTCCAGCGTGGACTCCACGACGGAGACCATGTCCAGCGCGTACGACGGGGAATCCGGGTCCAGCAGCTCGAAGGCGGCCAGCGCGAAGGTGGACAGCGGCTGGTTCAGCGCGAAGTCCTGCTGCAGGTCCACCGTGAGACGGACGATGCGGCCCTCGGCGTCCGGCTCGTCGAGCTTCTCGACGATGCCGCCGTCCAGCAGCGACCGGTAGATGGCGATCGCCCGACGGATGTGCCGCACCTGCTGCTTGCGCGGCTCGTGGTTGTCCTCCAGCAGGTGCCGCATGGCCGCGAAGGCGTTGCCTGGCCTGGCGATCACGGACAGCAACATGGTGTGCGTGACCCGGAACCGGGAGGTGAGCGGCTCGGGATCGGAAGCGATGAGCTTTTCGAAGGTGCTCTCCGACCAGGCGACGAAGCCTTCGGGTGCCTTCTTGCGGACGACCTTCCGTCGCTTCTTCGGATCGTCACCGGCCTTGGCGAGCGCCTTCTCGTTCTCGACGACGTGCTCGGGCGCCTGGGCGACGACGAAGCCTTCCGTGTCGAACCCCGCGCGCCCGGCCCGGCCCGCGATCTGGTGGAACTCGCGGGCCCGCAGCGTGCGCACCCGGGTGCCGTCGTACTTGGTCAGGGCGGTGAACAGCACCGTACGGATGGGCACGTTGACGCCCACGCCGAGCGTGTCCGTACCGCAGATCACCTTCAGCAGACCGGCCTGCGCGAGCTTCTCCACCAGCCGCCGGTACTTGGGCAGCATGCCGGCGTGGTGGACGCCGATGCCGTGCCGGACGTAACGGGACAGGTTGCGGCCGAACTTGGTGGTGAAGCGGAAGTTGCCGATCAGCTCGGCGATCCGGTCCTTCTCCTCCCGCGTGCACATGTTGATGCTCATCAGGGCCTGTGCCCGCTCCACGGCCTGCGCCTGCGTGAAGTGCACGATGTAGACGGGCGCCTGCCGGGCCTCCAGCAGATCGGTAAGCGTCTCGGTGAGCGGTGTGTAGCGGTACTCGTAGGAGAGCGGCACGGGCCGGGTGGCCGAGCGGACCACCGCCGTGGGGCGGCCGGTGCGGCGCGCGAGGTCCTTCTCGAAGAACGAGACGTCACCCAGGGTGGCCGACATGAGGACGAACTGGGCCTGCGGCAGCTCCAGCAGGGGGATCTGCCAGGCCCAGCCGCGGTCGGGTTCCGCGTAGAAGTGGAACTCGTCCATGACGACCTGGCCAATGTCCGCGTGCTTGCCGTCGCGCAGCGCGATCGACGCCAGGACCTCGGCCGTGCAGCAGATGACCGGGGCGTCGGCGTTCACGGAGGCGTCGCCGGTCAGCATGCCGACGTTCTCGGTGCCGAAGAGTTTGCACAGCTCGAAGAACTTCTCCGACACCAGGGCCTTGATCGGTGCCGTGTAGAAGGTGACCTCGTCACGGGCCAGGGCGGCGAAGTGGGCGCCCGCGGCGATCATGCTCTTGCCGGAGCCGGTGGGCGTCGACACGATCACGTTCGCGCCGGAGACCACCTCGATCAGCGCCTCCTCCTGATGGGGGTAGAGCGTGAGACCGCGTTCCTGGGCCCACGCCTCGAAGGCTTCGTACAGGGCATCTGGGTCGGCGGTCCGCGGCAGCTGATCGATGAGGGTCACGCCCCCATCTTGCCTGGCCTCGGCCGTGATGGGGGAATCGGCTGTCCGTGTGAAGATCACGAACGCTACGCTGGGTCGCCGACCTGGCTGCGGCGGACCCGGACAACTGCACAGCGGCACACGAGGAATGGGGCGGGCAACGGCGATGATGGGACCAGCACACTCACTGTCGGGCGCCGCGGCGTGGCTCGGCGTCGGAGCGGCGACCGCCGCGGCGGGGCAGCCGATGCCCTGGCCGGTGCTGCTCGGCGGAGCGCTGATCTGCGCCGGAGCCGCGCTCGCCCCGGATCTCGACCACAAGGCGGCCACCATCTCTCGGGCCTTCGGGCCGGTCTCACGGGGGCTGTGCGAGATCGTGGACAAGCTGTCCTACGCTGTCTACAAGGCCACGAAGAAGCAGGGCGACCCGCGCCGCTCCGGCGGCCACCGCACGCTGACCCACACCTGGCTTTGGGCGGTCCTGATCGGCGGCGGCACCTCGGTGCTGGCCATCACGGGCGGCCGCTGGGCCGTGCTGGCGATCCTCTTCGTGCACATGGTGCTCGCCATCGAGGGCCTGCTCTGGCGGGCGACCCGCGGGTCCAGCAGCGACGTGTTGGTCTGGCTGCTGGCGGGGACCAGCGCGTGGATCCTCGCCGGAATACTGGACAAGCCGGACGGGGGTTCGGACTGGCTGTTCACCGCACCGGGCCAGGAGTACCTGTGGCTGGGGCTGCCGATCGTGCTCGGCGCGCTGGTGCACGACATCGGGGACGCGCTGACCGTCTCGGGCTGCCCCATACTCTGGCCGATACCGGTGGGGCGCAAGCGCTGGTACCCCATCGGCCCGCCGAAGGCGATGCGGTTCCGGGCGGGCAGCTGGGTCGAGCTGAAGGTGCTGATGCCGGCGTTCATGCTCCTCGGCGGAGTGGGCGGCGCGGCGGCGCTCAACTTCATCTGACACCCATCGCCCCCCGGGTTCCGTGCCGGTGCCGGTGCCGGTGCCGGTGCCAGTGCCCGTGCCGTGGCCTCGGCCGACACGCGGGATCGGTGGCAGGGTCCCTTCAGCCGGTACCGCCGGCGCCCTGCTCCTCGCCTCCGTCGCCGTAGCGTCGCTCGAAGCGTGCGACACGCCCCTCGGAGTCCACCGTGCGAGCCTTGCCCGTGTAGAAGGGGTGGCTTTCGGAGGAGATCTCCACATCCACCACCGGGTAGGTCTCGCCGTCGTCCCACGCGATCGTCTGGTCGCTGGTGGCGGTGGACCGGGTGAGGAATGCGTACCCTGCGCTGCGGTCACGGAAGACGACGGGCCGGTACTCCGGGTGCTTGTCCTGCTGCATGACTGCTCCTCTTGCGGCGCGGATTGGGGTGACGGCGGAACACCGCCGCGCGTGACGTCAGCCGGGCAGGGAGTCCTCGTCGACTACGTGCATCGCGGCCTCCTCGGCGGAGGCGGCGGCACCGTCGATGCCCACGTCCATGGCAACCAGAGCGGGCTCCTCGTCCTCATGCGTCCCTTCGTCGGGGGCCACGAGCCGACCGGAACGATCCGTGCCGACCTCGTTGTCCAGCAGTTCCCCGTCGGTGCCGTCGGAATCGCCAAGTCCGTCGCCGTCGGGAGCGAGCACGTCCGGCCGCTCCTCGGCGAGCCGCTGATCCAGCGTCTCGCCTCGGTGCCGTTCGGCGGCCGTCACGCCGGTGTGTTCCACCGCCCAGGGGCGTTCGGGCGGGGACCAGCCGCGGTCGAGGGGATCGTCCACGCCGTCGTACTCGAGGGTGTCCTCACCGTCGAGCAGCCCGGTGTCCTCGCGCTGCTCGGATCCGTCGGGCTGGTAGACGTCATCTCCCCATCCGCCGACGCTGTTCACGGGTACCTCCAGGGGGTGGGGCCGAACCCCTTCTCGCCGTGGTCCGCGGCGGGTCGCCGCTGCCGGGGCACAAGCGTCACCCCTCGCGGAACCACACGGTTCCCGAGGCCACCCCGAGCCGGTGCCTCCTCCCAGCCTTCCACTCCCGTTCGGGAGCGCGCAACGGCACGGCCGTCGACCGGGTCCCCGGCGCCCGTACCGCGCCGGTCCGGTCACGGCCGAAGACGTGCCCCCGACGGGCGCCCGATTCCGCCGGCCGAGCACCGTTCCGCGCCGGACGGTCACGGCCGACGCCCACCGTCCGCGGACGGCACGCACTCTGCCCGCCCGGGCACCGTCCGCGGACGGCACGCACTTGGCCGGCCCGCGGACCGGCCGCGCGTCGGGCGTGCCCGGTCCCCTTCTGTTCCGGACGGGCGCGGCCGGTGGCCCGCCCGGCACCGGGCGTCTTGTCACCCGTGCCACGACCGCCACAGCGCCGCGTACGCGCCGTCCGTCGCCACCAGCTCGTCGTGGCTGCCCAGCTCGCTGATCCGTCCGTCCTCGACGACCGCGATGACGTCCGCGTCGTGGGCGGTGTGCAGACGATGTGCGATCGCGATCACCGTGCGGCCGTCCAGGACCCGGGCCAGGGAGCGTTCGAGGTGACGGGCCGCCCTGGGGTCGAGCAGCGACGTCGCCTCGTCCAGCACCAGCGTGTGCGGGTCGGCCAGCACCAGCCGGGCCAGGGCGATCTGCTGGGCTTGGGCCGGAGTGAGCGCGAAGCCGCCCGAGCCGACCTCGGTGTCCAGGCCCTCGTCGAGCGCCCGGGACCAGTCGTCCGCGTCGACCGCGCCCAGCGCCGCCCACAGCTCGGCGTCGGTGGCGCCGGCCCGGGCGAGGCGGAGGTTGTCGCGCAGGGAACCCACGAAGACGTGGTGCTCCTGGTTGACGAGGGCGACGTGCGAGCGGACGCGCTCGGCGGACATCCGGGACAGCTCCGCGCCGCCCAGGGTGATCCGGCCGTCGCGGGGACCGTAGATGCCGGCCAGCAGCCTGCCCAGCGTCGACTTGCCGGCCCCGGAGGGACCGACCAGCGCGAGCCTCGTACCGGGGGCCACCTCCAGCGACACCTTCCGCAGGACGTCAACGCCCTCGAGGTAGCCGAAGTGCACGCGGTCGGCGTGCACGTGCCGGCCGTCAGGGGCGAGCGAGGCGTCACCGGCGTCCGGCTCGATGTCCCGCACGCCCACCAGCCGGGCCAGGGACACCTGGGCCACCTGCAGCTCGTCGTACCAGCGCAGGATGATGCCGACCGGGTCGACGAGCATCTGCGCGATCAGCGCGGCCGTGGTCAGCTGACCGACCCCGAGCCAGCCTTGCAGGACGAACACCCCGCCGATCAGCAGAACGGAGGCGAGCACGGTCACATGGGTGACGTTGATGACCGGGAAGAGTACCGAGCGCAGCCACAGCGTGTAGCGCTCCCAGGCCGTCCACTCCCTGATCCGGCGTTCCGACAGCTCGATGCGGCGGGCGTCCAGCCGGTGGGCCTCGACGGTGCGCCCGGCGTCCACGGTCTCCGCGAGCGCCGCGGCCACGGCGGCGTATCCCGCGGCCTCCGAGCGGTAGGCGGAGGGCGCCCGGCGGAAGTACCAGCGGCAGCCGATCACCAGCAGCGGCACCGCGAGCAGGACCGCGGGCGCCAGCGGCGGGGCCGTGACCACGAGCCCGCCGAGCAGCAGCACCACCCACACGGCGCCGATCGCCAGCTGGGGCACGGCCTCGCGCATGGCGTTGGCGAGCCGGTCGATGTCCGTCGTGATCCGGGAGAGCAGGTCACCGGTGCCGGCCCGCTCCAGGACGCCGGGCGGCAGCCCGACCGACCGCACCAGGAAGTCCTCGCGCAGATCGGCCAGCATCCGCTCCCCGAGCATGGCTCCGCGCAACCGCACCTCTCGGACGAACACGGCCTGGACGACGAGCGCCAGCACGAAGAGCGTTGCCGTGAGGCCGAGGTGCAGCTCGCGGGTGCCGTCCGACACCCGTTCCACGAGCCCGCCCAGCAGGTAGGGGCCGGCCATCGAGGCGATCACCGCGACGGTGTTGACGGTGACGAGGAAGACGAACGCGCGGCGGTGCCGGCGCAGCAGTTCTCCCGCGTAGGCGCGTACGGTCGCGGGCGCGCCGACGGGCAGGGTGCTCGCCGTCGTCGGGGCTGCCGGGTCGTACGACGGTGGCGCGACGCCGATCATGCCGTCTCCTCGATCTCTTCCAGTCGGTGCAGTACGTCGTCGTCGCCGAGAACGTCGCCGTCCGGGGCCGTCCGACCGCGGTCCGCGGTCCGGTCGCCGTTCACGGACCGCCGGTCGTCGAGGGCTTTCGTCTGCCCGTCTTCGGCCTGGCTCGCTTCCCGGTGTGCCGCGGTCTCCTCGTCGGTCTCCCGGGTCACCACCGCCCGGTACCGGGGCTCGGTGTGCAGCAACTCCCGGTGGACGCCGACCGCGGCGACCTTCCCGTCGTGCAGGAACACGATCCGGTCCGCTCGGTCGAGCAGCAGCGGCGACGAGGTGAAGACGACCGTGGTGCGTCCGGCGCGCAGGGACCGTACGCCCTCCGCGATCCGTGCCTCGGTGTGCGAGTCGACGGCGGAGGTGGGTTCGTCCAGCACGAGCGCTTCCGGGTCCGTGATCAGAGACCGGGCAAGGGCGAGCCGCTGGCGCTGCCCGCCCGAGAGGGAGCGGGCCCGTTCGGTGATGCGGGCGTCCATCGGGTCGTCCGCGCCGAGCGACCCCTGCACCAGCGCCGCCAGCACGTCCCCGCACTGGGCCGCCGCAAGCGCGTCCCCGGCGTCGACCGCGCCGGAGGCGGGCACGTCCAGCAGTTCGCGCAGCGTGCCGGAGAGCAGCACCGGGTCCTTGTCCTGGACCAGGACGGCGGTGCGCGCGGACTCCAGCGGCAGCTCGTCGAGCGGCACCCCGCCCAGCAGGGCGGAGGTGCCCTCCTCCGCGGGGTGTCCGCCGAGCCGTTCTGCCAGGCGCCCGGCCGCGTCCGGGTCGCCGCACACCACGGCGGTGTAGCGGCCGGCCGATGCGAGGAGCCCCGTGTCCGGGTCGTACAGGTCCCCGGCCGGGGCTTCGGCGGCGCGCGATCCAGCGGTGTCGGTGGCCCGCTCCAGCGCCAGCACCCGCGCGGCCCGTTTGGCGGAGGGCCGGGAGAAGGAGTACGCCATGGCGATCTCCTCGAAGTGGCGGAGCGGATAGGTGAGGATCATGACTGAGCTGTAGACGGTGACGAGTTCGCCGACGCCGATGCGGCCCTCGCGGGCCAGGTGGACGCCGTGCCAGATCACCGCGATCAGCAACAGTCCCGGTAGCAGAACCTGGATCGCGGAGATCAGGGACCACATGCGGGCGCTGCGCACGGCCGCGTGGCGCACTTCCTGGGAGGCCTCGCGGTAGCGGTCGAGGAACAGTTCCTCGCCGCCGATGCCGCGCAGCACCCGCAGTCCGGCGACGGTGTCCGAGGCGAGTTCGGTGGCGCGGCCGGCTTTCTCGCGCTGGACGTCGGCCCGCCGGGTGGCCCGGGGGAGGAGCGGCAGTACCGCGAGGGCCAGCACCGGCAGGCCCAGGACCACGACGACGCCGAGGGCCGGCTCGTAGACGATGAGGGCCGCGCAGACCAGCACGATGGTCAGCGCCGCCGCCGTGAAGCGGCTGACGGCCTCCACGAACCAGCCGATCTTCTCGACGTCGCCGGTGGAGACGGCCACCACCTCACCGGCCGCGACGCGACGGGTCAGGGCCGAGCCGAGCAGGGCGGTCTTGCGGGTCAGGAGCTGCTGGACGCGGGCCGCGGCGGTGACCCAGTTGGTGACGGCGGCGCGGTGCAGGAAGGTGTCGCCGACCGCGTTGCCGGCGCAGCACAGCGCCATGAGGCCACCCGCGACGGCGAGCCCGGCGCCGGAGCCGTCGACGACGGCCTGGATGGCGAGACCGACGCAGAACGGCAGCGCGGAGACGGAGGCGAAGTGCAACAGGCCCCAGGCCAGCGACTTGAGTTGCCCGCCCAGCTGGTTCCGGAAAAGCCACCACAGGAATCGGGGCCCGGAGCGTGCGTCCGGCACGCCCGGGTCGGGAAACGGAAGGTCTCGGATCTGCATGACGTCCCAGTGGCTCGTGTCAGGGAGTGCCGTTTACCACGGCATGAAGAAGCTGCAAACCGTGAAAGGTTCGCGTCGCGCCATGCCCAAAATCAAGCGGTTTTCCGCGGTGGGGTACGAATCCGGCTACCGCCCGCCGGCCGCCTTGCCGACCGGCTCGGCACGGGTGCGACCATGAACCGATGCGGAGTGGTGGTGCACGGCGTACGGCGGCCGCGTCGGCGGCCCTTGGATTCCTCCTGACGGTGTTGTCCGCCTGTGTCGGCCCGTCCGGGCACGACGCGGCGGACCCGGCGAGCGCACGGCCCTCGGCGAGCCGAGGCGGCGCCACGGCCGACCCGACACGGATCCCCGGCGTCGGCGAACGGCTCCAGCGGCGCATACCCGCCGACTCCCGCCAGGTCGTCGCGGTGTACGGCGAAGGCAGGGACTCCGCCGACTCCACGGTCGTGCTGTACGCGAAGCAGGGCTCCGCCTGGCACCGCGCCCGCGGTTGGGCGGCGCACAACGGCAAGAAGGGATGGACGACCGACCATCGCGAGAACGACAAGCGGAGCCCCGTCGGCGTCTTCACCCTCAGCGACGCGGGCGGCGTCCTCCCGGATCCGGACCCGGCTCCCGGCGCCGGTCTCCCGTACACCCGGTCGGACGCCTTCGCGGCACCGCGATGGTGGGCCAAGTCCTACTGGCACGACTTCGACTACGTGATCGCCATCGACTACAACCGGGTCAAGGGCACCCCACCGAACGACCCGACCCGCCCCGAGGGCGCGTCCAAGGGCGGCAGCATCTGGCTGCACATGGACCACGGCAGCGGCACGTCGGCCTGCGTCAGCCTGCCCGAGCAGGGGATGGAGTACCTGCTGCGCACACTCGACCCCGACCTGCACCCCGTGGTGGTCATGGGCGACCGGGCGCACCTCGAGGCCTGACCGTGCGCCTCACGGGGTCCGATGGCCCCGTTCGGCCGTGGGGCCGTCGATTAGGGTGTCCAGGAGCCCGCCGAGCACTGTGCGCTGATCGTCCGTCAGCGGGGCGAGGATCTCCTCCGCGGCCGCGCGGCGCCCGGCGTGCAGTTCGCGGAGGGCCGCTCGCCCGTCGTCGGTGAGCTCGATCCGGATCACCCGTCGGTTGCAGGGATCCGGGACGCGGCGCACCTTCCCGGCCGCCTCCAGCCCGTCGACCAGCGTCGTCACGGCGCGGGGCACGACCTCCAGGCGCTCGGCGAGATCGGCCATGCGGGGCGGCGAAGCGTAGTGCACCAGGGTGCGCAGCAGACGGGACTGGGCCGGTGTGATGCCCAGGTCGCGGTGCTCGAGATGGCGTTTCTGAATCCGGTGCACCCGGCGGGTGAGGCGCAGCAACTGCTCGGCGAGCAGGCCGTCGGGATCGGGGGCGGTCATGCGGGAACAATATCAGGACAAGGTTCATTGTGAGTGTAGGTAACAATGAGCTATGGTCCGTAAGGCCGGTTCGTCCGCGTTGCGCCGACGTCATCGACCGTCCCCTCCCGACCTCGTGAGAGCCCATGCACCCCGATCGCGAATCCGCCTGGCAGGCACCCGCCGACGCGAAGGAACAGCCTCGGCAGGTGCGTCGCATCCTGAGACTCTTCCGCCCCTACCGAGGCCGCCTTGCGGTCGTCGGACTGCTCGTCGGCGCCGCGTCGCTCGTCTCGGTCGCCACCCCCTTCCTGCTGAAGGAGATTCTCGACGTAGCGATCCCCGAGGGGCGCACCGGCCTGCTGAGCCTGCTGGCCCTCGGCATGATCCTCGGCGCCGTCCTCACCAGCGTCTTCGGGGTGCTGCAGACGCTGATCTCCACGACCGTGGGCCAGCGGGTCATGCACGACCTGCGCACCGCCGTCTACGGCCGCCTCCAGCAGATGTCCCTGGCCTTCTTCACCCGCACGCGCACCGGTGAGGTCCAGTCCCGCATCGCCAACGACATCGGCGGCATGCAGGCCACCGTCACCTCCACGGCGACCTCCCTGGTCTCCAACCTCACCAGCGTGGTCGCCACGATCGTGGCCATGGTCGTCCTCGACTGGCGCCTGACCGTCGTCTCGCTGCTCCTCCTTCCCGTGTTCGTGTGGATCAGCCGCCGCGTCGGCAGGGAACGCAGGAAGATCACGACCCGGCGCCAGAAGCAGATGGCCGCGATGGCCGCCACGGTCACCGAGTCGCTCTCCGTCAGCGGCATCCTGCTCGGCCGCACCATGGGCCGCTCCGACTCGCTCACCCGGGCCTTCGCCGACGAGTCCGAGGGCCTGGTGGACCTGGAGGTGCGGTCGAACATGGCGGGCCGCTGGCGGATGGCCGTCATCACGATCGTCATGGCCGCCATGCCGGCCGTCATCTACTGGACCGCGGGCATCGCCCTCCAGCTCGGCGGCCCCGACGTCTCGCTCGGCACGATCGTCGCCTTCGTCTCGCTCCAGCAGGGGCTGTTCCGCCCGGCCGTGAGCCTGCTGTCGACCGGCGTCCAGATCCAGACCTCGCTCGCGCTCTTCCAGCGCATCTTCGAATACCTCGACCTGCCGGTCGACATCACCGAGCGGGAAGACCCCGTACACCTGGACCACGTCAAGGGCGAGGTCCGCTTCGAGGGCGTCGAGTTCCGCTACGACGGCAAGGGCGGCCCGGTCCTCGACGGCATCACCGTCACCGTCCCCGCCGGCAGCGGCCTCGCCGTCGTCGGCCCGACCGGCGCGGGCAAGTCCACGCTCGGCCACCTGGTGCCGCGGCTGTACGACGTGACCGGAGGCCGGGTCACGCTGGACGGAGTGGACGTGCGCGACCTCGACTTCGACACCCTCGCCCGCGCGGTCGGCGTCGTCTCGCAGGAGACGTACCTCTTCCACGCCTCGGTCGCCGAGAACCTGCGCTTCGCCAAGCCGGACGCCACCGACGCGGAGCTGGAGGAGGCCGCGCGGGCGGCACAGATCCACGACCACATCGCCGCCCTGCCGGACGGTTACGACACGGTCGTGGGCGAACGCGGACACCGGTTCTCCGGCGGTGAGAAGCAGCGCCTGGCCATCGCCCGCACCATCCTGCGCGACCCGCCCGTCCTGGTGCTCGACGAGGCGACCAGCGCCCTGGACACCCGTACCGAGGCCGCCGTGCAGGACGCCATCGACGCGCTCTCCGCCGACCGCACCACGATCACTATCGCCCACCGACTGTCCACCGTCCGGGATGCCGACCGCATCGTGGTCCTCGACTCCGGGCGCCTGGCGGAACAGGGCACGCACGAGGAGCTGCTGAAGCGGGACGGGCGATACGCGGCCCTGGTCCGAAAGGACGCCCGACTGGAGCCGACAAGGTGAAGATATGCCAGTTTTGTCTGGTTATAGGAGTTACCGTGCCCGCATGCAGACGAACACTCCGCCACGCGGCGCGAGAGGCACCAGGAGAAGGATCCGACTGACGCGCCGGGGCCGCATCGCCCTGATCGCGACCGGCGCCGTCGTGGCCGGCACCGCCGTGGCGGTGCCGCTGCTGATGACGGACGACGAGGGGGAGCCCCGCCCCACGTCCCTCGTGATTCCGGAGGGCCGACGGGCGACCCAGGTCTACGCCGCCATCGACAAGACCCTCGCCCTGCCCGCGGGCACCACCAAGAAGTCCCTGGCCAAGGCCGAGCTCAAACTTCCGAACGACGCCGAGGGCAACCCCGAGGGCTACCTCTTCCCGGCGACCTACCCGCTCGGCGAGAACCCGACGCCCGAGAAGCTGCTGACGGCCATGGTCGACACGGCGAACAAGAAGTTCACCGGCGCCCCCGTCGCCGCCGGCGCCCAGCGCAACGCGCTCAACGTCTACCAGGCGGTCACCATCGCCAGCATCGTGCAGGCGGAGGCCGCCACCAAGGAGGACATGGGCAAGGCGGCCCGGGTGATCTTCAACCGGCTGGAGCGCGGGATGCCGCTCCAGATGGACTCCACCATCAACTACGCCTTGGGCCGCTCCACACTGAAGACCACCACCAAGGACACGGCGATCGACAGCCTCTACAACTCGTACCAGCGCATGGGACTGCCGCCCACACCCATCGCCAACCCGGGCGAGGACGCGATGCACGCCGCGCTCAACCCGACGCCGGGCGACTGGCTGTACTTCGTCACCGTGAAACCGGGCGACACCCGCTTCACCGCCGACTACGCCGAGCACCAGCGCAACGTCGCCGAGTTCAACCGCGTCCGGCAGAGCGCGTCCGGTGAGACGCGGGACAAGTGACCGTCGGGGCGTCACGCGGCGACCGGCTCCTCCTCGGCCAGCCGCCGCCTGATGTCCCGTACCGCCGCGCGTCCCGCCCGGTTGGCGCCGATGGTGCTGGCCGACGGTCCGTAGCCGACGAGATGGATGCGCGGGTCGGCGACGGCGCGCGTCCCCTCGACCCGAATCCCGCCGCCCGCCTCCCGCAGACGCAGCGGCGCCAGATGGTCGATCGCCGCCCGGAACCCGGTTGCCCAGAGGATCGCGTCGGCGGCCACCCGCCGTCCGCCGGCCCACTCCACGCCCTTCTCGGTGATCCGGTCGAACATGGGCAGGCGGTCCAGCACTCCCGACTCGAGCCCCGCCCGGATCGCGTCGTTCAGCGGCAGCCCGGTCACCGACACCACGCTCTTGGGCGGCAGCCCCTGCCGCACCCGCTCCTCCACGAGCGCCACCGCGGCACGGCCGGCCTCCTCGTCGAAGGGACCCTCCCGGAAGACGGGCGGCCGCCTGGTCACCCAGGTGGTGGCAGCCGCGTACGGGGCCAGTTCCAGCAAGTGCTGCGTCCCCGAGGCACCCCCGCCGACCACGACCACACGCTGCCCGGCGAATTCCTCGGGACCGGTGTACTGCGCGGTGTGCAGCTGCCGCCCGAGGAAGGTCTCCTGCCCCGGGTAGCGCGGCCAGAAGGGGCGGTCCCAGGTGCCGGTCGCGTTGATCAGCGCACGCGTCGACCAGGTCCCGGCCGACGTCTCGACGAGCAGCCGCCCGCCCGTCCCCTCGCGCACCGCGAGGACATCGACGGGCCGCCGCACCCGCAGGTCGAAGGTCTTCTCGTACGCCGCGAAGTACTCGCCGATCACCTCGGCGGACGGCCGCGCCGAATCCGCTCCGGTCAGCTCCATGCCCGGCAGCGCATGCATGCCGTGCACCTTGCCGTACGTCAGCGACGGCCAGCGGAACTGCCAGGCACCGCCCGGCCCGGGGGAGTGGTCCAGCACCACGAAGTCGTGCTCCGACTCGAAGCCGGTGCGCCGCAGGTGATGGGCGGCGGCGAGCCCTGCCTGACCCGCGCCGATGACGACTACCTCGACCTCACGTATGTCGTTCACGCTTCCACCAACGGTGGAGCGCGCCCCGATCTTCCCCCGGTGCCAGGATTGGGGCATGCCAGATGCTGCCTTCACCACCCGAATCCTGAACCTCGCCACCGGCTCGGCGGAGCGGGTCGCCGACATCACGGGCGACTGCGAGACCTTCCTGCGCGAGGCGGCGGCCGGCCGCGACGGCCTCCTCAACGTCTTCGTCCAGCACGCCACCGCCGGTATCGCCATCATCGAGACAGGCGCCGGCAGTGACGACGACCTGCTGGCCGCCTTGCACACCCTGCTGCCCGCCGACGACCGCTGGCAGCACCGCCACGGCAGTCCCGGCCACGGCCGCGACCACGTCCTGCCCGCCTTCGTGCCGCCGCACGCGACGCTCCCCGTGATCGGTGGCCGTCTGGAGCTGGGGACCTGGCAGTCGGTGTGCCTGGTGGACACCAACAGGGACAACCCCGACCGCCGGGTCCGGCTGAGCTTCCTCGGCTGACGGCGGCCCTCGCGGGCCGGGTCGGCGAAGCGGCCCGCCGGTCCGGCCCTCGCGGGCCGGGCCGGCGGGTCCGGCCCCTACTCCACCGCCATCTCACCCAGCTCCGACCAGCCGTCCTGGTCGAGCGTCGTGTTCACGATGCGGGGCGTACGGGCCAGGTACCGCGGCAGCTTCTCCTGCGCGGCCCGGAAGTGCGCCGACTGGACGTGCGCGGCGCCGGCCTCGTCGTCGCGGAACGCTTCGACCAGGACGTACTCGGACGGGTCGTCGAGGCTGCGGGACCAGTCGAACCAGAGGCAACCGGGCTCCTCACGGGTGGCCCGGGTGAACTCGCCGGAGATCTCCGGCCACTGGTCCGCGTGTTCCGGGAGCACCTGGAACTTCGCCGTAATGAAAATCATGACGTTCGCTTTCTGTGATGGCGGGACCGGGTGTCTTCCGGTCACGGCACGAGGACGGCGCGCCCGCGCACCCGTCCGGCGTCCAGGTCCGCCAGCGCGTCCTGGAACCGGTCGAGCGGGTACGTCGCCGTGTGCAGCCTTACCCGGCCCTGCGCCGCGAGCACCATCAGCTCGCACAGGTCGGTGTAGCTGCCAACGAGGTTACCGATGAAGTTGATCTCGGACGAAATGACGTCGATCGTCGGGACGTCGATGTTCTCGCCGTATCCGACGACGTGGTAGTCGCCGGCCCGGCGCAGCATGCGGACGCCGTCGCGGGTGGCGCCCCCCTCGCCGACGAAGTCGACGACGACCTCCGCGCCGTGGCCGCCGGTCAGCTCCAGCACCTCTTCGACGTGGTCGCCGTCGGCGACGACGCCTTGGTCGGCGCCGATGGCCCGAGCCAGCTTCACCGCCTCCGGGTTGCGGTCGACGACGACGAGTTCGGCGGCGGTGAGGGCCTTCAGCACCTGGATGCCGATGTGGCCGAGGCCGCCCGCGCCGATGACCACGCACCGGTCGCCGGGCCGCAGTCGCCGCGCCGCCTTGGCCGCCGCGTGGTAGGCGGTCAGCCCCGCGTCGGCCAGGGCCGCGACGTCGGCCGGTTCCAGGGAGTCGTCGAGGCGCACCACACTGCGCGCGGACGTCCTGAGGTACTCGGCGTATCCGCCGGCGGTGTCGATGCCGGGGAACAACGACTGCTCGCAGTGGACGTCGTCGCCGGCCCGGCAGGCCCGGCACAGTCCGCAGGTCATCAGCGGGTGGACGATGACCTTGTCGCCCTCGGCGACGCTCGTGACGGCGCTGCCGACGGCGTGCACCCAGCCCGCGTTCTCGTGCCCGATGGTGTACGGCAGGCGCACGCCGGACTTCTCGGCCCACTGCCCTTCCAGGATGTGCAGGTCCGTCCGGCACACCCCGGCGCCGCCGATCCGCACGATCACGTCGTGCGGACCGGACACCTCGGGGGCGGGCACCTCGGCCATGCGGATGTTGTCGAGCGGGTGGTCGCCGTACCCGACGACCTGGACTGCCTTCATGCGATGTTCTCCCTGATCGTCGTCCGGTGGGCGGCGGGGGCGGCGCCCTCCGGGTTCCCGTCGTCGCAGGATCGAGGCGCCTGGTCGGCGGCGGAGTCCGGGTAACGGGTGCGCAGCAGCCCGCGGCAGAAGTGCGCGTTGCCGTCGATCGAGATGCGCACCGACCGGGCGAACCGCAGGCGCAGCGGGATCTCCCCGGGCGGGAACGGGCGGCCGTAGTCGTCCACGAGAGCCGGGTCCGTGGGCGCGGTGCCGAGCCCGAGCGCGGCACGGCGGCGCAGCAGTGCCCGGGTGGCGGCGGTGTCCGGCAGGTCGCCCAGCGCCACCTCGCCGAGTTGTTCCTCAACCAGGCCGGGCCGGGCGCGCAGCAGCGCCGTGAGTGCCCGTTCCATGGCGGCCGTGTGGGCCTTGCGGCGGAAGATCTTCCGCAGTTCCTCCAAATCCCGCTCCGCCTCGTGGCCGAAGGTGCCGCGGTATCCGGCGTCGGCCGCCAGACCCCGGTTGATCAGCTCGGAGTCGTGGTGGTCGTCGAGCAGGACGGCGACCTCGCGGGCTCCGGGCAGTGCCGTGAGGGCGTCCTTGGCGTCGGAGGCCATGAGGTAGGCGAAGTTCGGGGAGCAGAACGACGTCGGCAGCCGCAGGTGCACCGTGATCCGGCCGTCGTCGGCGGTCAGCGAGCGGACGAACCCGAGGTCGGTGATGGGCTCGTCCAGTTCGGGGTCGTACACGGTGGCGAGCGCGGCGAGCGCAGCCGCCCGAAGTCGCGCGGCCCTCATGTCAGGCCACCGCCGGCTCGGGCAGCCGGCCCTCGGCGGGCACCTCGATGCCGTACATGGCGGCCGCGTTCAGACCGAGTATCTTCTTCTTCTGGGCGACCGTGAGCTGCGGATACTCGTCCATGTCCGCCGGGATCCGGAAATCGACGAACCGCTCGACGAGCCACTTGGGCGTCCACAGCGCGTAGTCGCTGGAGAACTGGATGCGGTCCTCGCCCAGCCAGTAGATCAACTCCCCGATGATCTGCGCGAAGTAGCGGGGACGGCTGTGGATGAACGGAATCGCGACGGCGAGCCCGGCGTGCACGTTGGGCTCCTGGGTGGCGATCCAGCAGAAGTCCTCCAGCCGGGGCAGGCCGCAGTGCTCGACCACGAAGTTCAGGTCGGTGAAGTCGGTGGCGGCCTTGTCGACGTCGGCCACGTCGAAGGCGTCCCGGTCCAGCGGACGGATGGTGGGGCCCTTGTGGACGTGAATGTTCCTGATGCCCAGCTCCTGGCACGCCTCCAGGTAGCGGTAGGTCCACGGGTCGTCGAGCTTGTAGCCGCGGGAGTTGCCCTGCCACTCGGCGGTGTAGAGCTTGACGCCCTTCAGACCGAAGCGCGCGGCGTCCTCGCGCAGTCGCTTCAGGCCCGCCTCCTCGAAGCGCGGGTCGAAGCAGTGGTTGTAGGTCAGTTTGCCGGGGTGCTTGAGGGTGAGGGCGAACGCCTCCTCGGTCTGCCCGAAGCCGGTGTCGTAGAACGCGCCGAGCCGGGCGGGCTGGAAGATGGCGTGGTCGACGTACCCGTCGACGAAGAGGTCCTTCATCAGCCGCTCGCCGCCGTAGTAGAGGAACTCCTCGTACGGCCACACCTCGGACTCGGGGCCGAGGTTGCGGTGGTAGTCGTAGAAGCAGTCGATGAACTGCTTCCCGTGGATGTTGCGCTGGTTGTCGGGCCGCGCGTCCCAGAGAGCTACGTGCGCGTCCACGATGAAGTAGTTCTCGCCGTCCTTGCGGTACATGGCGTCCCTTCCATCTCGCCGGCAGCTTGTGGAGCACCGTAGGAAGCGGGGGAGGGGCGGCGGCAGCCGTCGGGTGTCTCACTTTGAGACATCCGACATCCGGGCCGGCGGGATCCGGACCGGCGGGCAGTAGCGTGGCACGCAACGACGCGTCCCGCGGAGGTCGAAGTGGACAACGCGCACACGGACGTCTCCCTCGCGGCCGGCGGCGAGGCCGTCGCGTTCCCCTGGCGCCTGCGGGCGTCGTGGCGGCGCAGCGAGACGTACGGACTGACGCCGGAGGAGATGCGGCCCGTCTTCACCGGCTCGGTGGACACCGGATCGCTGCTGTACGAGTGCGGTCACGAGGTGCTGAAAGGACTGCGCGCCACCCTGGCGAACGAGCCGGTCAGCATGATGATCACCGACCACGAGGGCCTGGTGCTGTGCCGGCTCAGCGACGACGCCTCGATCGACCGCTCCCTGGACCGTGTGCACCTGGCGCCCGGCTTCTACTTCGCCGAGTCCAACGCCGGCACCAACGGGCTCGGTCTCGCCCTCGCCGACCGCGCCCCCTCGCTGGTGCGTGCCGAGGAGCACTTCTGCGCCGGACTGCGCGGCTACACCTGTGCCGCGGCGCCGGTCCTCGATCCGGTCACCGGGCAGGTCGCCGGCACCGTCAACCTCACGACCTGGTCGGACTCCTCCTCGCAGCTCCTGCTGGCGCTGGCCCAGGCGACCGCCGGGAGCACCACGGCACTGATGCTGGCGCGCGGCTCGGGACGCCGGGTCCGTCCCCTGCCGCGCGGCGAGGTCTTCCGGGTCTACGCCGACGGCACCGAGGGCTACGACGACGCCGAGCGCCCCCTGTCCTCGGCCTGGCGGCAGTGCGTGGGGACGGCCCGCACCGCGCTGGCCGAGGGGCGCGTGGTGGCGGCCGTCGGCGAGCCCGGCGCGGGCCGGACGGCACTGGTCTCGGCGGCACGCCGGCCGGCCGCGCCGCGGGAGCGGGTCCTGGCCGCGCGGCCCCCGGAGCCGGACGACATCCGGGCCTGGCTGTCGCTGTGGACCCCGGAACTGGCCAAGGACGACACCTGCGTCATCGTCTCCCGGGTGGACACGCTGCCCGCGTGGGCCGCCGCGGAGCTGGCCGGGCTGTTCGCCCGGGTCCGCCGCACGGGCGAGGACGCACGGCCCCGCATGCAACCGTTCGCGCTGACCGCGTCGGACTACTCCGCGATCCCGCCCGAGCTGACCCCGCTCGTGGGCACCGTGGTCGAGGTACCGCCCCTGCGGGACCGCCCGGACGACGTGATGCCGCTCGCCCGGCACTTCGCGCGCCGCCACCGGGGTCATGAAGTGACCTTCACACCGGGCGCCGTACGGGCTCTGACCTCGTACGAGTGGCCGGAGAACGTACGCCAGCTGAGGCGCGCGGTGCGCGCGGCGGCGTCCCGGGCGGACCTGGTGGACGCCCGGCACCTGCCGGCGGAGGTCTTCACCGGCGCCCGGCGCCGGCTGAGCCGCCTCCAGGAACTGGAACGCGACGAGATCGTGCGCTGCCTGACCGAGCCCGGCACCACGATGGCGGAGGTGGCGGAACGCCTGGGCATGAGCCGCGCCACGCTCTACCGCAAGACGGCCCGGTACGGCATCGACGTACCGGGCCGCGGCGTCCACCGTGTTTGATGCCACGGGCCGCCGGACGGGTCGGCCGCAGCGGGCCGGGTATCAGGCGTCGGCCCGCGAACGCCCCCGCGTCACCAGCCGCTTCAGCAGCGGCCACGCCAGCAACACCACGATCACCGCGTACACCGTCACCGCGAACGGAGTGTTGACCAGGCCGGTCACGCTGCCGTCGCTGATCTGGAGGGCTCGGCGCAGTTGCTGCTCGGCGTTCGGGCCGAGGATGACGCCGATCACCGCGGGCAGGATCGGCAGGCCGTAACGCCGCATGCCGAATCCGACCAGGCCGATGACCAGCAGGGTCACCAGGTCGACGACCTCGCCGCCGACCGCGTACGCGCCGACCGCCGCGAAGAACATGATCCCCGCGTAGAGGTACGGCCGAGGGATGCGCAGCAGCTTGGCCCACACCGGCGCCAGGGGCAGGTTGAGCGCGAGGAGCAGCACCATGCCGACGAAGAGGGAGGCGATCAGGCCCCACACCAGCTCGGGCTCGCGTTCGAAGAGCAGCGGTCCCGGCTGGATGCCGTACTGCTGGAACGCGGCCAGCATGACCGCCGCGACCGCCGTCGTCGGCAGGCCCAGCGTCAGCATGGACACCAGCGTGCCCGCCGCCGAGGCCGACGCCGCCGACTCCGGGCCCGCCACACCCTCGATGGCGCCCTTGCCCCACTCGTCCTTGTGCGTGGACAGGCGCTTCTCCGTGACGTACGACAGGAATGTCGGGATCTCCGCGCCGCCGGCCGGGATCGCGCCGAACGGGAAGCCGATGAACGGTCCGCGCAGCCAGGACTTCCACGTCCGCTTCACATCACCGCGGCCGAGCCAGGGCCGGCCCACCGGGATCGGCTCCGCCGCCCCGCGCCGCAGATGCGCCGCCACCCACAGCGCCTCGCCGATCGCGAACAGCCCGACCGCGACGATCACCACGTCCACGCCGTCGGCGAGCTGGAGCGAGCCGAAGGTCAGCCGCTGCTGGCCGGTCATCTGGTCCAGGCCCACCAGGCCGATCGTCAGGCCGATCAGCAGGGAGGCCATGCCTCTGACGCGCGAGGAACCCAGCACCGAGGTCACGGCGATGAACGCCAGCACCATGATGGCGAAGTAGTCCGGCGCGCCGATGTCCACCGCCAGGTCGGCCACCGTCGGCGCCAGCGCCACCAGCAGGACCGTGCCGATCATGCCGCCCGCGAAGTGGCCGATGGCGGCGGCGGCCAGCGCCTGTGCGCCGCGCCCCGACTTGGCCATGGGGTTGCCCTCCATGGCCGCGACCACGGCGGCGCTCTCACCGGGGGTGTTGAGCAGGATGGAGGTGGTGGAACCGCCGAACATCGCGCCGTAGTAGATGCCGGCGAACATGATGAACGCGGCGACCGGGTCGAGTCCGTACGTCACCGGCAGCAGCAGTGCCACCGCCATCGCCGGACCGATGCCGGGCAGGACGCCGATGGCCGTGCCGAGCAGCACACCGAGCGCGGCCCACAGGAGGTTGACCGGGGTCAGGGCCGTCCCGAACCCGTCCATGAGGGAGTTGAGGGCGTTCATGTCAGAGCACTCCCATCAGCGGACCGCCGGGCAGCGGCACGCCGAGCAGCTTGTCGAAGACGACGTAGGTGAGCAGGGACAGCACCGCGGCGATGAGCGGATCGCGGTCCACGCGGCGGCTGCCCAGTGCGAAGGCCGCGCCCCAGAACAGCAGCGCGCCCGCGACGGGGAAGCCGGCCGGCTCGATCAGCACCGCCGAGCCGAGGAAGACGCCGGTGAGCAGCAGGACCGTGCGCCAGTCGGCCGGCTCGGACAGGTCGACGTCCTCGCCGCCCTCGGCCTCGCCCCGGCCGCCGCGCAGGACGTCCACGGCGAGTAGCGCGGAGATCACCAGCAAACCGATGCCGACGGCGATCGGCACGGTCTTCGGGCCGACCGGCCCGCGCTGGGTGATGTCGACGTCCATCGTGAGCGCGTCGGTCAGCACCAGCACACCGAGCGCCAGCAACAGGACGCACACGCCCAGTTCGGAGTGCTCGCGCAACCACGCGCGCCGGCCCGTGGCCGTTCCGGTGGGGGATTCGGTCGTCGGCGTCGTCACAGTCCCAGCTCCTTCAGTACCGACACCACACGCTTGTCCTGGGCGTCCAGGAACGCGCCGAACTCGTCACCCGTGAGGAAGGCGTCGTCCCAGCCGTTCTGCTCCAGGGACTTCTTCCACTCGGGGGAGTCGTGCAGCTCCTCGAACAGGCGGGTCAGCTTGTTCCGCTCCGCCTCGGACAGGCCGGGCGGGGCGACGATGCCGCGCCAGTTGGTGAAGTCCACGTCGTAGCCGGACTCCTTGAGGGTCGGCGCGTTCTCGAGGTCGTCGACCCGCTCCGGGCCGGTCACCGCGAGCACCCTCAGCTCGCCCGCCTTGATCTGGTCCAGGTACTCGCCGACGCCGGAGACCC
This sequence comes from Streptomyces mutabilis, assembly GCF_014649815.1. Classification (GTDB taxonomy): domain Bacteria; phylum Actinomycetota; class Actinomycetes; order Streptomycetales; family Streptomycetaceae; genus Streptomyces; species Streptomyces mutabilis. Next base: position 224,863 of record NZ_BMTT01000006.1, read on the forward strand.
CGAAGCCGACCTTGTCGCCGAGGATCGACGCGAGCAGTTCGCCGCCTCCGTCGAAGGGGATGTAGTTGACCGACTTGGGAGAGATCCCGGCGGCCTGCGCCATCAGCATCGGCGCGAGGTGGTCGGGCCCGCCCGGCGACGAACCGCCCCCGACGGGGATCGTGCCCGGGTCCTTCTTCCAGGCGTTGATCAGCTCGTCGATCGTCTTGTACGGCGAGTCCTTGGCGACCACCACGACGTCCTGCTCCTCGGTGAGCCGTGCGATCGGCGTGGTGTCGGCGAGGGTCTTGGGCGCGTGGTTGGAACGGGCGGCGCCCACCACACCGAGGCCCATGGACATGGCGAGCTTGCCGTTGCCGTGCTCGCTCACCAGCCGGCTCAGGCCCACGGTGCCGCCCGCCCCGGGCAGGTTGAACACCTCGATGTTGTGCGTGAGCCCAGCGTCCTCCGCGTTCTTGGCGGCCGTGCGGGCGGTGATGTCGTAGCCACCGCCGGGCGTGTTGGGAACCATGAAGCGCAGGCCGGGGATCTGCGTGCCGGTCTCGGAGTCGCTGCCCGTGGAGAGCAACGGCGGCCCCGCGAGCACGAGCACGGCGGCCCCTAGCAGGGCAAGGGGGGTGCGCAGGCGCACGAATGACACCACCTGTCGGTTGGGTAGATCGGTACGGGGAAGCCCTGTGGGGGGGTGACGTGGGCCACATGGTGCCCGCGGCTCTGCCCCGTGTCTTCTTTGCGGAACCAAGGGAGGTTGTGGTCATTGCGGTCGCCGCAGGTGGCCCCCGAAACCGCCCGGTTCGTCAACCCGGGAAGGTCCGATTCGCCCTTTCCGGCAAGTTGCGGTTGGTCGCCGCGGGGTCGCCGGTTCATTGCGAAGACGGCACATCCCTTTCCTTCGCCGCAGGTGAGCGCCATGATGGCGACCCGGCACACCCGCCCGTCCCCCTTCGCCAGCCGAGAACGAGTCCGCCGTGGCCCCCACCTTCCGCCGTCAGACCCTCGCGGGCGAGATGCTGGTCCTCCAGCTCGCCATCGTCGTGGTGGTCCTGCTCGCGGTGGCCGCCGTCTCGCTCGCTCAGTCCAAGGCCACTTTCAACCGGGTCGAGGGCCGCCGGGTCACCGCCCTCGCCGAACAGCTGGCCGCCACGCCGCTGGTACGCAGCCAGCTCCTGCGTCCGGTGCCGCAGAAGGCCCTGGCCCCGCTGGTCAACTCGACGCAGACCCAGTCCGGCGTCACCTCGGTCACCGTGGCCGACGCCGACGGCCGAGTCGTCAGCTCCACCGACCCCACGCTGATCGGCGGCCGGCTGCCGCGCGGCGAGGACGCCGCCGCGGGGCGCGGCTGGTCGGGACCGCTGACCGTGCAGGGCAGTCGGGAACTCGTCGCCCAGGTCCCGGTGCTCGGCGCCACCCGCCAGACCCTCGGCCGGCACCTCGGCACGGTGATGGTGGGCGAGGCCGACCCGACGGCCTGGCAACGCCTCAGTGGCGCCTCCTCCTACCTGCTCGCCTACCTGGGCATCGCCAGCGGCCTCGGCGTGGCCGGCTCATGGCTGCTCGCCCGGCGCGTCAAGCGGCAGACCCTCGGCCTGGAGCCGCGCGAGATCGCCGGGCTCGCCGAGCACCGGGAGGCCATGCTGTACGGCATCGCCGAGGGCGTGGTCGCCCTCGACCCGCAGCACCGGCTCACCCTGGTCAACGAGATGGGCCGGCGCCTGCTCGGCCTGCCCGCCGACTGCGTGGGCCAGAGCCTGGACGGCCTCGGCATCGACGGACGGCTGCGCGACGTCCTCGCCGGTGTCACGACCGAAGCGGCCGAACCGCGCGACGAGGTCGTCGTCCGCCACGGCCGGGTCCTGGTGATGAACCGCATGACAATCACCAAGAACGGCCGACCGCTCGGTTCGGTCACCACCCTGCGCGACCGCACCGAACTGGCCCGCCTGGAGCGGGAGATCGGCTCCTTCCGCTCCACTTCCGAGCTGCTGCGCGCCCAGGCCCACGAGTTCGCCAACCAACTGCACACCATCTCCGGGCTCCTCCAGATCGGCGAGCAGGACGAGGTGGTGCGCTACATCCGCGCGCTCAACCAGCGCCGCCAGTCCCTCGACGTCACCCTCAGCCGCCGGGTCCGCGACACCGCGGTCGCCGCGCTGCTGACGGCGAAGTCCTCCCTGGCGGCCGAGCGCAGGGTCGCCCTGCGTCTGTCGGACCGTACGGCGCTCGACCGGCTGGCCCCCGAGGACGCCGCCGACGTGGCCACCGTGGTCGGCAACCTCGTCGACAACGCTGTGGACGCCGCCGCGGCGTCCGGTGAAGGCCGCGGGGCCTGGGTCGAGGTCGAGCTCAGGCAGGACGCCTCCAGCGTCGAGATCGTGGTCCGCGACTCCGGGCCCGGAGTGGCCCCCGGACTGGCCCGCGAGGTCTTCTCGCACGGCTTCACCACCAAGGCCGCCCGGCAGGGCGAGCGCGGCATCGGCCTGGCTCTGACCCGGCTGGTCTGCGAACGTCACGGCGGTGAGATCTCGGTGACCAACACCCCGGAGGGGGCCATGTTCACCGCACGCATGACCGTCAGCCACCTCACCGACGCGGTGGCGGAAGGAGCAGCACCATGACGGGTACGAGCGGCGCGGCCGACGCGACCGCCACGACCGCCGTGCCCGGGGCGGGGGAGCCCGGGGCCACCGCCTCCGCGATCGGCGTCCTCGTGGTCGACGACGACTTCATGGTGGCCCGGGTCCACCGCGCCTTCGTCGAACGCGTCGAGCCCTTCCGGGTCCTCGGGGTCGCCGGCACCGGCGAGGAGGCCCTCACCGCCGTCGGTGAGCTGCGCCCCGACCTCGTCCTGCTCGACCTGTACCTGCCGGACGTCTTCGGCCTCGACGTCATCCCCAGGTTGCGCGCGGCCGGCCACGACTGCGACGTCATGGTCATCAGCGCGGCCCGGGAGGCGGACGCGGTGCGCGGCGCCGTACGGCACGGCGTGGTCGACTACCTGCTCAAACCGTTCGAGTTCGAGGACCTGCGGGTCCGGCTGGAGCGCTACGCCGTCCAGCGGGGCCGGCTCCTCGGCACGGTGGTCCGCAGCCAGGCGGACGTCGACCGTGTCCTGGCCGGAGCGGCGGCGCCCGTCGCTCCGGTCCCGGCGCTGCCGAAGGGCATGAGCGTGGAGACCGCCGAGCTGGTCGAACGCACCCTGCGTGCGGCCGAGGGCACCCTGTCGGCCAGTGAGTGCGCCGCGCTCACCGGCGTGTCCCGGGTCAGCGCCCGCCGCTACCTGGAGTACTTCCACACCACGGGCAGCGTGGACGTCTCCCTGCGCTACGGCGTGGCCGGCCGTCCCGAACGCCGCTACCGCCTCCGTGACGCGGTCACCGGCCGGGTGCTCCCGCCCGCAGCCCGTCCATGACGAAGTCCAGGAACCGGGTGACCCGCGGCTGCCAGTCCTCACCGGGATCGATCAGCCACAGACCGCCGATGACGAGGAAGAAGTCGTCGCCGGACACCCCGGGCCGGATGGTGCCGGCCTCCTCGTTCGCACGGAGCAGGAACTCGGCCGCGTCCATGACCGGGGTGGGCCGCGGCTTCTCCGGTGCCCCGGGCGCACTGGTGACCAGCCGGATCGCGGCCGCCAGGCCCGCCTTGGTCATGGCGAACTCGGCGAGGCGATCCATCCACTCGCGCAGGGCCCGGTCGGGTTCCCGGGTGGCCAGCAGTTCGGGCGCGGCGTCGGCCACCTGCTGCATGCCATAGCGGTAGACCTCCAGGACGAGGGCCTCGCGGTTGGGGAAATTGCGGTAGAAGGTGCCCTGCCCGACCCCCGCCTTCTTGGCGATGACGCTCAACGGGGCGTTCGCGCAGTGCGTCAGTTCCTCCGTGGCCACTTCCAGGATCCGCTCGCGGTTGCGCTGGGCGTCCGAGCGCAGGGGAGTGTCCGGCTTGTCTCTCTTCGGCTGCGGCACTCGTCCTCCTTCCGTGGCCGAATACCGACCTTGCTAAGCGGACAACTGTCCGTTACGTTTCCAGTGAGCGGACAGCTGTCCGGTTACCTGCCCACTCTAGCGGCGGAAGCGGCCGACGGCCCCCGCCCATCGATGCCCCCACTGCCTACAGCCAGTTTTCCCTGTCACCAGACACCAAAGAAGGCTGATCATGGCCCCAGCGCCCTCGTCGACGTCCAGTGCCGTCACCCTGAACATCAACGGCGAGAAGCACCAGCTGACCGTCGACCACCGCACCACCCTGCTCGACGCCCTGCGCGAGCGCCTCGATCTCACCGGTACCAAGAAGGGCTGCGACCAGGGACAGTGCGGTGCCTGCACCGTCCTGGTCGACGGGCGCCGCGCCGTGGCCTGCCTGAACCTCGCCGTCGCAGCCGAGGGACGCGAGATCACCACCATCGAGGGCCTGGCCGAGGGTGACCGGCTGCACCCGGTGCAGCAGGCCTTCCTCGACCTCGACGGCTACCAGTGCGGCTACTGCACCCCCGGCCAGATCTGCTCGGCGATCGCCGTCATCGAGGAACACGCGGCCGGCTGGCCCAGCGCCGCCACCGAGGACGTGCGGCCCGAGGCCGGACCGCCGCCCCTGACACCGGAGGAGATCCGCGAACGGATGAGCGGCAACCTGTGCCGCTGCGGCGCCTACGTCTCCATCGTCCAGGCGGTCGCCCGCGCGGCCGAGGCGCACGGCGAGGCGGACACGGAGAGCGCGAAGGAGACGGCCGCATGAGGGAGTTCGGATATCAGCGCGCCGGTGACGTCTCGGGTGCGGTCGCACTGATCGCCGCCGACCCCGACGCCCGCTACCTGGGCGGCGGCACCAACCTCGTGGACCTCATGAAGGCCGGCGTGGAACGCCCCGCCCGCCTCGTCGACGTCCGCGAACTCCCCCTGGACGGTATCGAACCCACCCCCGAAGGCGGCCTGCGCATCGGCGCCACCGTCACCAACAGCGACCTCGCCGCCCACCCCGAAGTGCGCCGCCGCTACCCGGCGTTGACCCAGGCGGTCCTGGCCGGCGCCTCCGGGCAGCTGCGCAACATGGCCACCGTCGGCGGCAACCTCCTCCAGCGCACCCGCTGCGGATACTTCACCGACCTGAGCAAACCGTGCAACAAGCGCGCCCCCGGCAGCGGTTGCCCTGCCGTCACCGGCGAGCACCACAACCACGCGATCCTGGGCGCCACCGACCACTGCGTGGCCGTCCACCCCTCGGACATGGGCGTCGCCCTCGCCGCCCTGGACGCCGCCGTCACGTACGAAACTTCTGACCGGCAGGGGAAGTCACCGATCGCCGACTTCTACCTCCCCGTCGGAGACACCCCGCACCGGGAGACGGCCCTGCCGCCCGGCGCGCTGATCACCGGCGTCGTCCTGCCGCCCGCCCCGGTCGCCGCCCGCTCCCGCTACCGCAAGGTGCGCGAGCGCGCCTCGTACGCCTTCGCCATCGCCTCGGTCGCCGCCGCGCTCGACGTCGAGGACGGCGTCGTACGCGACGCGCGGCTGGCCTTCGGCGCGGTCGCCTCGCGGCCCTGGCGGGCCCGTGCGGCCGAGAGCGTGCTGATCGGCGCGCCCGCCGACGGCACGACCTTCGGCACCGCGGCCGACGCCGAACTAGCGGCCGCGAGGCCGCTGCCCGACAACGGATACAAGGTGACCCTCGTGCGCAACCTCGTGGTGGCCGTCCTGACCGAACTCGCCGAGGAGGCCGCCCGATGACCACCGCCACCACCGGCCGCACGGAGGTCAAGGGGGCCGTCGGCACCGCGCACACGCGCGTGGAGGGCCGCGACAAGGTCACCGGGGCGGCGCGTTACGCCGGCGAGGTCCCCTTCGCCGATCTCGCCCACGGCTGGCTCGCCCTGTCCACGGTCGCCCGCGGACGCGTCCGCTCCATCGACACCGACGCCGTCCTCGGCATGCCGGGCGTGCTCGCCGTGCTCCACCACGGCAACGCCCCGCGCGTCGACACCGACTACATCGGCCTGCTGGGCATCCCGCCGGACCCGACCGCCGCCGTCTTCCAGGACGACCGGGTCCCGCACGCCGGCTGGCCGGTCGCCCTCGTCGTCGCCGAGACGCCCGAGCAGGCCCGGGAGGCCGCCGAGGCCCTCGTCGTCACCTACGACGAGGAGCCGCACGACACCGCGCTCACCTCCGACCATCCCGGCGCCTACCCGGCCGACGGGCACATGCCCGCCGAGACCGAGAAGGGCGACCTGGCGGCCGGGCTCGCCTCGTCCGCCTTCGTCGTGGACGAGGAGTACACCACCCCCGAAGAGCACCACAGCATGATGGAGCCGCACGCGGCCACGGCCCTGTGGGACGGCGGCCGGCTGGAGGTGATCGACTCCAACCAGGGCGCCACCTGGGTCCAGACCGAGCTGGCGAAGATGTTCTCCCTGGACGAGTCGGCCGTGCGGGTGCGTTCCGAACACATCGGCGGCGGCTTCGGCAGCAAGGGACTGCGCGCCCACCAGGTGTCCGCGGTGATGGCCGCGACCGTCCTGCACCGCCCGGTGCGCGTGGTGATGACCAGGCGTCAGATGTTCTCGCTGGCCGGCTACCGCAGCCCCACCGCCCAGCGCGTCCGGCTCGGCGCCGACGGCGACGGCCGGCTGCGCGCCCTGGAACACCGCTCGCTGAACCAGACCTCGACCGTGTACGAGTTCGTGGAGCCCGGCGCCGGCGTCGCCCGGGTCATGTATGACGCCGACGCCCATCGCACCGCCAACCACGTCGTACGGCTCGACGTGCCGTCCCCGACCTTCATGCGCGCGCCGGGTGAGGCGCCGGGGTCCTTCGCCATCGAGTCGGCGTTGGACGAACTCGCCGAGCGCTGCGGCCTCGACCCGATCGAACTGCGCCTGCGCAACGAGCCCGAAGCAGGACCGGTCTCCGGCCTGCCGTTCAGCAGCCGCAACCTGGCTGCCTGCTTCCGCGAAGGGGCCCGCCGCTTCGGCTGGGCCGAGCGCGACCCGCGGCCCGGAATGCGCCGCAACGGACGCTGGCTGCTGGGCACCGGCACGGCCGCGGCCTCGTTCGGCGCGGGTGCCGGCCCCTCCACGGCCCTGCTGACCGCGGAGGCCGACGGCACCTTCACCGTGCGGATCGCCGCCGCCGACCTCGGCACCGGCGCCCGGACCGCGCTCACCCTGGTCGCCGCCGACGCGCTGGAGGTCACGCCCGAGCGGGTCCGGGTCCGGATCGGCGACAGCGACTTCGGACCGGCGATGATCGCGGGCGGCTCGATGGGCACCCGCTCCTGGGCCTGGGCGATCACGGAGGCGGCCCGCGACCTGCGGGAGCGGCTCGCCCTGGGCACGACCGTCCCCCCGGAGGGCATCACCGTGCGTTCCGACACCACCGCTGCACTCGGCGCCCTCGCGCAGAAGGAACGGCACTCGTTCGGGGCGCAGTTCGCCGAGGTCGCCGTGGACACCGCCACCGGCGAGGTGCGGGTGCGCCGCATGCTCGGCATCTTCGCGGCGGGTCGCATCGTCAACCCCCTCACCGCCCGCAACCAACTCGTCGGCGGCATGATCTGGGGCATCTCCATGGCCCTGCACGAGGAGGCGGTCCGGGACCGCTCCACCGGCGGCCTGTACGCCCCCGACCTCGCCGGCTATCACGTCGCCACGCACGCCGACGTGGGCGACATCGACGCGGACTGGGTGGAGGACCACGACCCGGACGACCCGGTCGGCATCAAGGGCGTCGGCGAGATCGGCATCGTCGGCGCGGCGGCGGCCGTCGCCAACGCCGTCTGGCACGCGACCGGCGTACGCCACCGCAGCCTCCCGATCCGTCCCGACCGCGTGCTCTCGGCGACGGCGCCCACAGCCGGGGGCGGGGCGGATGCTTGACATCGCCGACGAGCTGAACGGCTGGCTGGAGGAGGGCCGGGAGTTCGCCGTCGCCACCGTCGTCTCCGTCGGCGGCAGCGCGCCGCGCGGGCCAGGAGCCGCCCTCGCCGTCGACAGCGAGGGCACGGCGATCGGCTCGGTCTCCGGCGGCTGCGTGGAGGGCGCGGTGTACGAGCTGTGCGCAGACGCCCTCCGCAGCGGCGAGACGGTGCGCGAGCGGTTCGGCTACAGCGACGAGGACGCCTTCGCGGTCGGCCTCACCTGCGGCGGGATCATCGACGTGCTGGTCACACCGGTCGGCACGGGGGCGCCTTCGCGGGAGGTGTTCCGGGCGGTGCTGTCCACCGCCGCCCGGGGCGGCACCGCGGCCCTCGCCCGGGTCGTCGAGGGCCCCGCCGAACTGCTGGGCCGGGCGCTGCTGGTCCGCTCCGACGGCTCGTACGAGGGCGGTCTCGGTGGCCACCCGGACCTGGACCGCACGGCGGTCGCCGAGGCCGGCGCCCTGCTGCACGCCGGCCGTACCGGCACGGTCGGCCTCTCGGAGGACGGCTCGCACTGCCCCGGCGGGCTCACACTGCTGGTCGAGTCCAGGGTGCCGCCGCCCCGCATGATCGTCTTCGGGGCGGTCGACTTCGCGGCGGCGCTGGTGCGGGCCGGCAAGTTCCTTGGCCACCACGTGACGGTGTGCGACGCCCGGCCCGTCTTCGCCACGCAGGCCCGCTTCCCCGAGGCCGACGAGGTCGTCGTCGACTGGCCGCACCGCTACCTGCGCGGCACGCGCACGGACGAGCGCACGGTGCTGTGCGTCCTCACCCACGACGCGAAGTTCGACGTGCCGCTGCTGACGGAGGCCCTGCGGATGCCGGTCGCGTTCGTCGGGGCCATGGGCTCACGCCGCACCCACGAGGACCGGAACCGGCGGCTGCGCGAGGCGGGCCTGACCGAGCGCGAACTCTCCCGCCTCCGCTCGCCGATCGGCCTGGACCTGGGCGCCCGGACACCCGAGGAGACCGCGCTCTCCATCGCGGCGGAGATCGTCGCCCTGCGGCACGGCGGAACGGGGCGGCCCCTGACCGGCGGCGCGGCCCCGATCCACCGCGGGCTGACCGGGGCGGCGGCCTGACGGGAGCGGGAAGGGGCTGACGCCCGGCCGCGCCGGGCCGCCACCGGGACACCCCCGCGCCGGGGCCCCGCAGGCCGCGGGTCGGTCGGCTCCACGGTGAAGTGCCCGGCCCGCCTACGAGCGCGCGCAAGACCGCGTCGTCGTGCCACCGCGGGGCGCACAGCCGCACGATCCAACCCCCGAGGACCCAGGACCGCTTGCCGCTCACCGTCGGTGAGCACGTCCTACTCGCGCAGCACCCAGGGCGGACGCGACAGGTAGGGCGCCGCACGCCGCTCGCGGTCGTCCCGGATGACGCTACGGCTGTCCGGGCGCCGTTGACCGAAACGGCGCGGCCCCCGACGTCACCGGTACGCCCCGACCCGCCTCCCGGGCGCGGTCCGTCCCGACGACCCCGTGCTCCAGCAGCGGCCCGACCTCCAGCCCGGCCGCGCGGCAGTCGCGCACGATGCCGGGCAGGGCGGCGAGGGCGGCCCGCCAGCTGCCGGGGGCGGAGAGACGGTCGGTGTCGTGCAGGAGGACGGTGCCGCCCCCGCGCAAGTCCGCCGTCACGGTGGCCCGGACCGAGGCGGGTGTGGCGTCCTGCCGCCAGTCCTTGCCCCACGCCGTCCAGAGCACCGGCCGGAGTCCGGCCCGGCGGCACGCAACCCAGCGGCCGGAGGTGAGGATGCCGTAGGGCGGGCGGTACCAGAGCGGGACCTGCCCGGTGATCTCGCGCACCACGCCGACGGCCCGCCCCAGCTCGCGCGTGTCCCGCGCCGGTGACGGCAGCCAGGGACGGTGGTGCGTCCAGCCGTGGACGGCGAGTTCGTGCCCCCGCCGGGCCAGCTCGCGGGCCTGGGCCGGGTGACGTACGACGTTCTCGCCCACGACGAAGAACGTCGCCCGCACCCCGAGCCCGTCCAGCAGGTCGAGGAAGTGCGGCGTGGAGACCGGGTCGGGGCCGTCGTCGAAGGTGAGGGCGACATGGCCGGGGCGGCCCTGTCCGGCCAGCCCGGGGAACCGGCGCCGGCGCAGCACCGGCAGCCAGGTCGCGGCCGGACCGATGTGGGCCAGCACGGCGACGAACGGAGCGACGGCGCACACCGCCGGTCCGGCACGCAAACCCTCACGCATGCGTCCGTCTCCCGTCCCCGTCCGCTTACTGCTTCCGTCTCCGCCCGTTCCGACCACCTCGCCCCGCGCGCCCGGCGCGGTGCCGGGCGGCGGGTGGCCCGCCTCGGGGCAGCCCGGTCACCCCTTCCGCCGGCCCGCGGGCCCGTCCCGCGCCGCCGGCGCCGTGTCCCACGCACCGTGCACCGACGGCGCCCGCGCCAGTCCCACGCTGCCGAGGCCGATCAGAGCCACGCCGACCAGTTCGGGTAGCACCCGTACCCCGAGCGCGATCTCCTCGCCGAACAGCGCCCAGCCCAGGGCCACGCTGGTCAGCGCGTCGCCCAGGGTCAGCGCCGGTTGGGACGCCGCGAGGGTTCCCGCGCGCAACGCGCTCTGCAACAGCAGGAAGCTGACCACGCCGACCACTCCCGTGGCGTACACCGGCCACTGGGCCAGCACCGCACCCACCCCTTGCGGAAGCCGCCCGGTGACCTCTTTGAGCAACGCCGCCGTACCACCGAACGCCACGGCCGACGCCGACCCGAACAGAGCGGCCCGGGGAGCGCCCCGCACCAGGCTGCCGGCCGAGGCCAGGGCAGTCACCACGACGAACAGCGCCAGGCCCGCCCAGCCCCACCGGCCCGGCGTCGCGGTGTCATGGCCGACCGACGGCGCGGCGGCGCCCAGGAACAGCGAGAGTCCCGCGGCCAGCGCCACGAACGCCAGCCAGGTCCGCGGGTCGGGCCTCCGGTGGAAGACCAGACTGCCCACCATCAGGGTGAACAGCAGCTCACTGGCCATCAGCGGCTGCACGACGGCCAGACTGCCCACCGCCAGCGCGGCCCCCTGAAGCACCGTCGTCAGCGCCAGCAGTGCCGCCCCGCCCACCCAGTAGCGGTCGCGCACCAGACGCAGCAGCGAGCGCACCACCGTGTGCCGGGCACCCGCCCGGTTCTCGTCCTGCGCCGCCGCCCGGCGCTGCAGCACCGACGCCGCCGCGTTGGACAACGCCGCGAACAGAGCCAGGACGACGGTAAGGGCACTCACCGCCGCGCACTCCCGCTCATCCGGACCTCACCCGCACCGCACGGCATCCGCACCGCACGACCGCCGCACGCACCGCACGTCATCCGAACCGCGCGGCCAGCCGCCGGTACAGCCCCGGTGCCGTGCCCCGCACCCGGCACGGCAGTCGTAGCCAGCCCGGCACGTAGACCTCGTCCCGGCCCCGGACAACAGCCGTCCGCACCGCCTCGGCCACGCGCTCGGGCGGCACCGGACGCGGCCGGGAGCGTCGGTAGGGAGCGCCGCGACGCTCGAAGAACGGGGTGTCGATCACACCGGGCACCACGTGCGTGACCCCCACGCCGGTGCCGCGCAGCTCGTAACGCAGCGCGTCCGCGAAGCCGCCGATCGCGGCCTTGGCCGCGGAGTACACGGCCTCGTCGCGCACCGCCACACTGCCCGCCAGTGACCCGATGAGCACCACCCGCCCCGACCCCGCCTGCACCATGCCCGGCAGCACCAGCCGCACCAGCCGCAGTGTGGCCGACACGTTGATGTCGAGCACCTCGTCGATGGCGTGCCAAGGCATGTCCAGGAACTCGCCGGCCCAGCCGACCCCGGCACCCGCCACCAGCAGGTCCACCGGGCCCAACGTGGTCAGCGTGAAGTCGGCGAGCTGCCGGTCGGCGCCGGGCAGGGTGAGATCCGCGGCGAAGGCGGTGGCCGAGGCGTCCTCGGCGACCTCGCGCAGCCGCGACGGGTCACGCCCGCTGAGCACCAGCCGCCAGCCGCCCTCCTCGCTCAACCGGCGGGCCACGGCCGCGCCGATGCCGGAGGACGCACCCGTCACGAGAGCCGTGCGCGTCCGAGTGCCCCGCCCGCCGACGGGCTCCCGCCGGGGCCCGGCGCGGTCCGCGTCGGGCTCGACGACCTGCGGTCCGGGAACCGACCGGGGACGGGAGAACGCATGGGACATGAGGACCACCTTGGCTCGGGGCGGACGCCTGAGCCCGGCCGGCCGAGCTGTCGGGCTCGGTTGTCCGGCTGGTCGGGCGGTCACGGAGTATCCCTGGTGAGACGCCCGAAACACCCGCTTATGTGGTGGTTTGGGGCACGCTGAGTGGGCAACTGGAGCGCCGTGCGTCCTCGCAGCTCGCCCGCGCGCCCGCCCCGCCGGCCCGCCACTCCCCGCCCGGTGCGGGGAGGCAGGCGTCTGCTGGTCGTCAGCGCGAGCATGGGCGCCGGGCACGACACGGTCGCCGCGGAGCTGGTCCGCCGGGCCCGGGAACACGGTGACGACGCCTGGGTCGTCGATGTCCTCGCCCTGCTGCCGTACGGCCTGGGCACCGCGCTGCGGTACTTCTACCGCGAGTCGGTGCGCCACTTCCCGTGGGCGTACGCCGCCCTCTACCGTCTCTTCCTGAGCCCCGGCGCCGGACGCCGTCCCGGCGGGACCCCCCTGGCCCGGCTCGCCGGAGGCCGGCTGCGCGAGCTGGCCGAACGTTCGGGCAGCGACGTGGTCGTTCCCGTCTTCCACCTCGGAGCCCAGCTCACCGGCCACCTGCGTGCCCGCGGGCTGCTGTCCGTGCCCAGCGCCGTCCTCGTCATCGACTTCGCGGTCCACCGGCAGTGGTTCCACCCCGGCAACGACCGCTGCCTGTGTCTGACGGAGGACGCGGTCCGCGAGGTGCGGGGGAGCACCGGCACCGTCGCGGAGGCGTGCGGGCCCGTCGTCGCGCCGGAGTTCTTCGCCGACGCTCCCGGCGCGGACGGGTGGCGGGAGCTCTTCGACCGGCTCGGTCCCGGACGGCCCGCCGTGGTGCTCTCCGCGGGTGCCTGGGGAGTCGGCTCGCGCCTGGACACCACCGTCCGGCTTCTGACGGGGGACGGCTTCCTGCCGGTCGTGCTCTGCGGGGACAACGAGCGGCTGCGCCGCGACCTGTCCGACACACCGGGCGTACTCGCGCTGGGCTGGGTGACGGACATGCCCGGACTGCTGCACGCGGCCCGCGCCCTGGTGGACAACGCCGCCGGCCAGACCGCCGTACAGGCGCTCGCCGCCGGACTGCCGGTCGTGGGGCACCGCCCGATACCCGGCCACGGCGCTGACGGGGTCCGGCGCATGGCAGCGCTGGGGGTGTCGGAGGTCGCCGAGGACGACGCCGCGCTGCTCGGCGCACTGCGGCGGCTCACCGCCACCGGCCCGGCCCGGCAGGGGCGGATCGCCGCCGGACGCGCACTCTTCACGGGCGACGCCCTGACCCGGATACTCGCGCTCGCCGACGCCCACGCCCGACATGCCCGGCGGTGATACCGCGCCCGTTTCCCCGGCCGGTCCCGGGGGAACCCGGCCCGGCGGCGAGAACCGGTGAAGGAGGCGACGCCGTGCGGCTCGACGAATTCCTGACCCTGGTCCGCGATCGCGGCGAATATCACAGCGAGGACGAGGCCGAACAGGTCAGTACGGCGGTCCTGTGGGTGATCGCTTCCCGCATCGGGCCGGACGAGGCGGCGGGCCTGGCCTCCGACCTGCCCGCGCCCCTGGACGACGCGCTGCGCCTGGAACGCGGGCGTCCCGAGACATTCGGCCGCGAGGAGTTCCTCCGGCGCGTGGCCCAGCAGACCGGCGCCCGGCCACGCACCGCGGAATGGGACGCCGGCGCCGTGCTCTCCACCCTGGGCGAGGCGGTGCCCGGCGACCGCGTCGAGCACCTCCTGGCCCAGCTGCCCGAGGACTGTGCCGACCTCTTCGGCCGAAGGGGCGGTCCCGAAGGAGGCACCCATGACGGACGGTGAACAGCGTTACGACGGTGAGGAGGACGCCCCCCTCGGGGGATACGCGGCGCTCGCGACGACTTCGCGGCGGCGGTCGGGGCGTTCGCCGTGACCGAGCGGGAGGGCGAGGCCAGCGAGGTGATGGACGCCCCTCGCGGCACGGGGCTGCGGCGTGCCGTCGGCGACCTGGTCTCCTGCCCGTTCTGCACCTCCACCTGGGTCGCAGGCGGGCTGGTCGGCACCTACGCCGTCGTGCCCCGGGCCGCCCGTCTGGTGGCCGCCGGCCTGAGCGCCGTGGTGGTGTCGGACTGGATGCAGCACGCCTGGAGCGTGACCGAGCAGAAGGCCGAGGGGTGAGCGGACGACGGAGAGGACGAGGACCGCGGCGGCGGTCAGTCGCGCCCTGCCCGCTCCGCGCGCTCGGCGTGCAGCTTCTTCACCCGGGCCGCCTCCTTGCGCACGTCGGCCTGGACGGCCCGCTCCCGCTCCAGCCACTCCGGGCGCTCCTCCTTGAGCGCCTCGATCTGGTCGGTGGTGAGCGGCTCCGTGACCCCGCCCCGGTGCAGCCCCGCGATGGAGACGCCCAGCTTGGCCGCCACCACCGGTCGCGGGTGCGGGCCGTCGCGCCGCAGGTCGCGCAGCCAGGCGGGCGGGTCGGCCTGGAGCGCGTTCAGCTCGGCGCGCGTGACGACGCCCTCCCGGAACTCGGCGGGTGTGGCCTCGAGGTACACACCCAGCTTCTTCGCCGCGGTCGCGGGCTTCATGGTCTGGGTGTTCTGGTGCGACGTCATGGCGTCAAGGGTATCGAGCGTCTGCGCGACCGCCGACCACGCCCGGTGACCGCGGCTCCCGTCCGTGCCTGGTGACCACGGCCCGCGACCACGCCCGGTAACCTGGCCCGGTGACAGGCTCGGAAGAACCCCCCTCGTTCCGGCTCGCGTACGTCCCGGGGGTGACGCCCGACAAGTGGGTGCGCATCTGGAACGAGCGGCTGCCCGACGTCCCGCTGACCCTGACCCGGGTCCCCGCCGCCGAGGCGGGTGGCGTGCTGCTGGGCGGCGACGCCGACGCCGGGCTGGTGCGGCTGCCCGTCGACCGGACCGTCCTCAGCGCGATCCCCCTCTACACCGAGACCACGGTCGTGGTGATCCCCAAGGACCACCTCGTCACCGCGGCCGACGAGGTGACCGTCGAGGACCTGGCCGACGAGATCGTGCTGCACCCCCTCGACGACGTACTCGGCTGGGAGCGGCCGCCGGGCCGGCCCGCGCTCGAGCGTCCCGCCACCACCGCGGACGCCGTCGAGCTGGTGGCCGCCGGGATCGGCGTGCTGCTCGTCCCCCTGTCGCTGGCCCGGCTGCACCACCGCAAGGACCTCACGTACCGGACGGTCACCGACGCCCCCGGGTCGAGCGTGGCGCTGTCCTGGCCCGAGGACGCGCACACGGACCGGGTGGAGGACTTCATCGGCATCGTCCGGGGCCGCACCGTCAACAGCACCCGGGGTCGGCAGCCCGCGCAGGCACCGCCCAAGGGCGAACGGACGGAAGCCGCCCCCGCGCGGCGCAAGCAGGCGGCCGGGAAGCAGGCCGGGGGCGCCCGGCGTGGCGCGGGCGGCACCCCGAGAAGCGGCGGCAAGGGCGGCAGCGGCAAGGGCGCCCGGCGCGGCCGGCCGCGCCGCGGCTGAGGACACCGGGCGTCCGCCGCCCCCCCCCCCCGCATCACCGGACCGTCGGACTCTGACCGGGCGCCGAGGTGTTGACCTCCAGTCCGGGCGGCGCGCTGAGGGACAGCACCGGCTCACCCGGCTGCGGCGCCGGCGGAGTGAGCTGCACCTTGGGGAGGTTCGGCGGGGCCGACTGCTGGAAGTTGACCTGGTCGAAGTTGACCAGGCCGGTCTTCTCCAGCACCGTGATGTGGTCCAGCACCGTGTCGTTGGCCTGGTCGGCCAGCTGCCGCACGAGCGAGTTCTTGGTGTTGGCGCGGATGTCGGCGATCGCCGGGAAGATCTGCCCGTGCGTGATGCGCATGATGTTGACCGCAGTGGTGTCGAACTGCCTGCCCGTCGTCCCGTCCACGGTCGACACGAACTGCTGCTGCTGCGGGGAGGCCAGGTTGGGCAAGGCGATGCCCAGCTCCGGCGCGATGCGGCGGCAGGTCGCGTCGAGCCGGGCGTGCCCGACGACCAGGTGCTCGCCGACCTCCTTCATCTCCGGTGTCGTCCCCCGCTCCATCGCCATCAGCCCCAGCGGGTGCTCCCACAGCCCTGCCGCCCGCACCTTCACCACGAAGTCCCGGTCGGCCTCGGTGAGCGGCCCGTACACCGTGTTGGTGATGATCCGAGCCTGGTCGTTGCCCGTGTTCTGCACCCCCAGCATCGTCGGGTAGGCGAGCGCGGTGAGAGTGAGGACCAGGGCACCGGCCACGAAGGCGGTCCCTGCCGTGGTGCGCGTGATGCGCATCGTGCCTCCTGGAGCGGGAACGGGATCGGACACCAGGAGGTACGGATGCGGGCGGCGAACCGATCACCTTCCCGGGTGAAAACTCGGGGAAGTGACCGTCCGGTTCAGTCCGCGTACGACGCCTTCCGCGCCGTACGCACCACCTGCTCGCCCTCCTCCCGCCCGAGCAGCCCGCCGTCGACCCACGCGTCCACCGTCGAGCGCACGTGGGTCACCAGCGCGCCCTTGTTGCTGAACGGCGCCCCGGCCCAGACCTCGTCGAGCAGTGTGGTGCCGTCCGCCTTCGCCGGGTTGGCGACGCCGGAGTCGGTGCCGCCGAACACCACCCGGGGTTCCGAGCGCCGGAAGTACGCGTGCGTCGGGTCCTCGGTCCCCTCGGCGAAGGGCGCCCACTCGGTGCCGTCCAGCGTGTAGTGGAGCGGCCTGCCCGGCACGGGGGTGAGCGTGGGCAGCAGGTCGCCGGAGAGACCGGCGTTGCGGTACAGCCCGCACTCCAGGAGACCGGTGGACGGGTCGCGGGCGACCAGGTTGATTGGACCGTGGAACAGGGCCTGCAACGACGGATCGTCGACCGCCTTCTCCACGCGCAGCCGGAAGGGCACGCGGACCCGCACGGTGTCGCCTCGCCGCCAGGCACGGGACACGGTGAAGTAGCTGCCCGGCACCGGGGTCCCCGGCACGGCACGCCCGTTCACGGTGACCCGGAAGCCGGCCGTGGCCCACGAAGGCACCCGCAGCCGCAGCGCGAACGAGGCGCTGCCACCGTCGATCGTGAGGGTGCTGCCCTGTTCCCGCGGGTACTCCGTGGTCTGCGTGACGGTGACGCCCCGCTCGGCCCAGGTGAGCGTGGAGGGGCTGTAGAGGTTGACGTACAGGGCGCCGCCGTCGGCCGCCGCGAAGTACACCGAGTCCTGGTACTTGGTGGCGCTCTCCATCCCGGTGCCCTCGCAGCAGGTGGTGCCCTGCTTGGGCGTGTAGTCGCGCACATGACCGGGCGTCAGCCCGATGAAGTAGGTGACGAGCGGCTTTTCCGCGTCGGGCCTGTCCTGTTTGGAGCCGAGTACCTGGTTGTACAGGGCCCGCTCGTAGTAGTCCATGTACGCCGGGTCCTGTTCGTGGAAGAACAGCGTCCGGCTCAGCTTGAGCAGGTTGTACGCGCAGCAGCTCTCGGCGGTCGTGTCACCGATGGTGCCCGCGATCACGTCCCGCGCCTTCCAGAACTCGCCGGTGCTGGTGCCGCCGATGGAGTACATGCGGTGCGGTACCACCATGCCCCAGAAATTCCTCGCGGCGGTGAGGTAGCGCTCCTCGCCCGTCTCGTCGTACAGCCGTACCAGGCCGGTGAAGATCGGTATGTGCTGGTTGGCGTGGAGACCGTCGAGGACGTCGGTGTCCGCGGCGCAGGCGTCGATCAGCCGGTCGAGGTCGAAGAGCCGGGCCAGCGCGAGGTGCCGCGCCTCGGCGGTGACGGCGTGCAGATCGCAGATCGCCTCGACGATGCCGCCGAACTCACCGCTGGAGAAGATTCCCCACATGCGCTGCAGGGTGGCCGCCGGCAGCTTCGACAGGCGGGAGTGCATCCAGTCGCACATCCCGGACGCGAGGTCCAGTGCCCGGCCGTCACCGGTGGCGAGGTGGGCGTCCAGCAGTCCCCGAAGGATCTTGTGCGCCGTGTAGTACGGCGCCCAGACCCTCGTGTAGTCGCTGCCGGTCATCGACTCCAGTTCGATGAACTGCGTCTCCGGGTACGCCGCCAGGAACCCGGGGTGGCTGGGTCCGCCCCAGGTGCGGCGCAGGGTGGCCGTCAGGCCCCGGCCGGAGGCGTCCGCGAACCTTCCGCCGCCGGTCTCGCCGAAGGCGTACGACGCCAGGTCGCCCCGGCCGGCGGGCGAGTCGGCGGCGGGGACGTCCAGCAGCGCGGCGATCTCCTCGGCGCTCAGGGCGCGCGACCAGACGTTGAACTCCTCGAAGGCGCCCGCGAAGACGGGGTCGGCGGGGTAGTGCGAGCGGCCCAGCCAGTGGTGGGCGAGCGGGCCGAGGGCCGCCGGGGTCAGCGTCATGGCGGTGTTCCGCGCCACGGCGGTGCCGTCGACGTAGAGGGTGCCGGTGCCGTCCGCGAGCGTCACGGCCAGGTGGCTCCACTCGTCCAGCGGCAGGGCGGCCGTGCCGTCGAGGCCCTGCTCGCCGCCGGCCCCGCTGTCCGTGATGGCGAAGCGGGGCACACCGTCCGCGTTGCGGGCGGCGAGGTAGAGGTAGCGGTTGGTGTCGTCACCGAAGTCCACGACCCGGGCCCAGTCGCCGTCGTGCGCGGGCTTCACCCAGGCGGCCAGCGTGATCGTGGTGGTGTCGCCGAGGACGCCCGCGGGGAGGTCGACGTACTGGTAGGAGCCGCGGACGTTCTCGACGGCCGCGCCGAAGCGGCCCCGCGTGCTCAGCACCGCCGGGTCACCGCGCAGCGCCTCGCGTACCTCGGCCAGGGCGCCGACCATGGTGCCGATCCGCTCGGTGAAGACGCGCTCGCCGGTGCTTCGGTACGCCTGGGAGAGCATGGTCAGGAAGTGGCCCGTGTAGTGACCGCGCAGGTTGCCGTTGGCCTCGCCGTCCAGCCCCTCCCAGCCGCCCGGGGCGACGGCGCCGAGGGTGGACAGGCCGGCATTGGCCCGGAAGACCTGGAGCAGCCGGTTCACGTCGTAACCCCGGGCGTGGTCCAGCATCAGCCGCCGCTTGTCGCTGAAGACACCCGGACCGAGCGTCACGTCCTCGAGTCCGAACGGCCGCACGGACCAGGCCGCCGGTGTGGTGGGGCCCGCGCGGCCCGCGGGCGGAGCCGGTGCCTGAGGGCCGGCACCCGGCCGACCGGGCGCCGCATGCGAGACCGCGGGCGTTCCCGCGGCGATCGCCGCGGCGAGCAGAAGGGTCCGCCGGGGGAGGGACGCTGCCAATGTGCTCCTCGATTCTTGCGATGCATATCGTTCGATAGGTCGAACAATGTTCGAAAGGTCGCCCAGAAGATAGGCAGGAGGCCGAGGAGCGTCAACGCTACCGGCGAGTACCGTCCGGCGGACGTGGTCAGGCGGCCCGCACCGTCCGAGCGAGCCACTCGTACGCCGCCCGTGCGGTGAACTCCGCCTGACCGCCGCGTACCAGCAGGTCGGCGCCGGCGAACTCCGGGGCGTCCGCCTGCGTCCGGACGTAGGGGATCGCGATGCACCGCATGCCGGCCGCCTGGGCGGCGGCGGCTCCGGGAGCGGCGTCCTCCAGGACCACGCAGTCGGCCGGGTCCGCGCCCAGTCGCCGGGCCGCCTCCAGGAAGACATCCGGGGCCGGCTTGCCCTGCGCGACCTCGTCCGCCGAGACGATCGTGCGCAACTGCGCGTCCAGCCCGGTGCGGGACAGGATCGTCTCGATCGCCTCGGGTGAAGAGCCCGAGGCCACGGCCAGCGGCACCCCCTCGCCGGCCAGCAGCTCGACGAACTCCCGCATCTCGGGGTACGCGCGGGCGGAGGTGCGGGCCAGCTCCAGGTAGTGGCGGTTCTTGACGGCGAGCAGTTCCTCCACCGGTGCCCGCAGGCCGTAGCGCCGCTTCCAGTCGGCGACGGTCTCCTGGGTGCTGATGCCCACGTACTCCTCGTGTTCCGCCCAGGTGAAGTCGGGGACGCCGTACTCGGCGAGGGTCCGTCGGCCCGCCTTGTAGTAGTTCGGCTCACTGTCCACGAGTGTTCCGTCGAGATCGAAGATGACCGAGATGCCGCCGAGAGTGCTCATGGGGTCCAGCATGCCAAGTCCTACTTCCGTGCCGAGCGCCCGATCGACTCCACCAGGGGCAGCAGCCGGTGCGGGACGCGCTCGCGCAGCGCCACCTCGCTGCGGGTGCGCACCACCCCGGGCAGGCTGATCAGCTTCTGGACCACGTCCTCCAGGTGCGCGTTGTCACGGGCCACGACACGGGTCAGCAGGTCCCCGCCGCCGGTGATGGAGAAGGCCTCGACGATCTCCGGCACGGCCGCCAGCGCCTCGCCCACCTCGTCCAGGTGTCCCTGGGTGACCTCGATGTGCACGAACGCGAGCACCGGGTGGCCCAGTGCGGCGGGGGAGAGGGACGGCGCGGTGCCGGTGATCACGCCGTCGCGCTCCAGGCGGTCCAGCCGGGCCTGGAGCGTCCCGCGGGCGACCCCGAGGACGCGGGCGTACTCGCGCACGCTGGTGCGCGGCTGCTCCAGCAGCAGTCGCAGGATGCGGGTGTCCAGCTCGTCGACGGCCACGGCGTACGCGGCCTCCTTCGTCGGCCATTGGCACTTCGATGGCCGTGGAGATGCCGCGAGAACTGTACCAATGGCCCAGTCGCTCATGCGGCTGTTGAGCCACTGGTGGAAAGGATGCTCCTATAGGAGAGTCGATGGCGCTGCGGACCCCGCGGCGCCTTTTTCATGCCAGCGACTCGGAGCCAGTGCGCGAGGGGGCGGTAATCAGTGCTGAAGAGGGTGTTCGTGAGCCCGGACCCGGGACGGTCCCGCCTGCGGTTCGCCGCGCGGGCCGTCCTCGGCATCGGGCTGGCCGTGGTCGTCTGCGGTCTCGCCGGTACCTCTCTGGTGGGCGCCGTCATCGGCGGGCTCGCCGCGCTGCTGGCGCTGTTCACCGTCACCGACGCCACCGTACGCGGACAAGGGGTCACCACCGCTCTGCTGCCGGTGGCGGGACTGCCCGTGCTGACCGCCGCGGCCGCGCTGCACGACCATCCCGTGGCACGGGACCTCACCTTCCTCGCCGTCGTCGGCGCGGGCGTTTACGCCCGGCGGTGGGGCCCGCGCGGACACAGCCTCGGCGTGTTCGCCTTCATGACCTTCTTCATCGCGCAGTTCCTGCACGCGAGCACGGACCGGCTGCCCGAGATGTACGCCGCCGTCCTGCTGTCCGTGGCCACCGCTGCGGCGGTGCGCTTCGGCCTGTGGTGCTACGAGCGCCGTCTGCCCCCGCCAGCCGCCTTCGCGCCGCCCGCCGGCACCGGACTCGCCCGCATCACCACCCGCCAGGCCGTCCAGGCCACCGCGGGCGCCGGCTTCGCCCTGGTCGTCGGGCAACTGGTGTCCGACGAGCGCTGGTACTGGGCCGTCGGCGCCACCTGGTGGGTCTTCGTCAACACCACCTCGCGCGGCGAGACCCTGGTCCGCGGCTTCCGCCGGGTCCTCGGCACGGTCGTCGGCATCGGACTCGGCTTCCTGATCGCCTTCCCGCTGGCCGGGGCGGCGGTGCCCACGGTGGTACTCGCCGCCGCCTGTGTCTTCGGCATCTTCTACACCGCCGCGGTCTCCTACACCTGGATGATGCTCTGCGTGACCCTGCTCGCCGAGCTGCTCTACGGCCTGCTGGGCTTCCTCAGCCCCGCACTGCTAGCCCTGCGGCTCGTCGAGACCGGCGTGGGGGCGTTCGGTGCCGCACTCGCCGTGCTCTTCGTCCTGCCCGTCACCACGCACGCGGTCACTGACGCCTGGATCCAGCGCGCCCTGCGGTGCGTCCACGCCTGCACCGCGGAGGCCGCCGCCCGCCTCGCCGGGGCCGAAGGGGCCGACCCCGCGCCGCGCGTGGCCGAACTGGAGCAGCTGTTGGGCCGGGTCCGGCTGTCCCTCGCCCCGCTCGTGCACCCGCTGAACCCGATGCGCGGCCGCAAGCGCCGTGCCCGCCGGGTGCTCGTCCTGCTCGACGACTGCGCCCGGGAGATCGGTGGCCTGGTCGCCGTGGCCGCCGACCCGGAGGCCTCGCACGACGCACGGCTCGCCGCCGCCTGCTGGCGTGTCGAGACCGCGGTCGAGGCGCTCACCGGCGGCGGTTCCGTCCCCGCCCACGCGAGTGGACCGCGCGCCGCGGAACCCGCGCTCGCCCACCTCCACGGCCTGGAACGCGCCCTGGCCGAGCTCGCCGCACCCCTGCGCACGCCCTCCGGCTCGCCGCTCGCCGGCGCCTGAGCCGTCCGTGCGGTGGGTGAGCGGTCCGGCCCGCGCGTGAGCCGTCGACGGCCCGCACCCCCATTCGGTCTGGACCGCAACTGATCGACTGCTACCGTCGCCCCGGGGCAGAAGAACGGTCGGCACGATCGTCCCGCCCACATCTAGGCGCCGGACGGGACGGCACGAGGCGAGGCGAGAGGGGCCACTGGTGGCAGACGGCGACACGCGGCGGCGACGGGCGTTCATCGGGTCGTTCACGGCGGCCGGCGGGCCCGGCATCGTCACGGCGGCCGTCACGCCCGACACCGGCGCGCTGACGGTCCTGAACGGCACGGACCGCCTGCCCGACCCCTCCTACCTCGCCCTGGCCCCCGACGGGGACACGCTCTACGCGGTCAGCGAGACGGCCGAGGGCGCGGTGGCCGCGTTCCGTGTGACCGGGGACAGGCCCGAGCCCGCCGGTCGCCCGGTGTCCGTCGGCGGCGACGGCCCCACCCACCTCAGCGTCCACGCCGGGCACGTGCTGACGGCCAACTACGGCTCCGGCAGCGTCACGGCGGTGCCGGTCCGAGCCGACGGCACCCTCGCCCGGGCCGCTTCCGGCGTCCTGCGGCACACCGGCGCTGGCCCGCACGCCCAGCGCCAGCAGGGACCGCACGCCCATCAGGTGCGGTCCGACCCGAGCGGGCGTTGGGCCGTCAGCGTGGACCTCGGTACCGACTCGGTGCGGGTCTGCACCCTGACGGACGGCGTCCCCGCAGTGCACCGGGAGATCGCGCTGCGTCCCGGTTCCGGCCCCCGGCACCTCGCCTTCCACCCGGACGGCGCCCGCGCCTACGTGGTGAACGAACTGGCGCCCACCGTGACCGTCTGCCGCTGGGACGCCGCCGCCGGCGTCCTGCAACCCCTCGCCGAGGTGCCAGTGCTGCCCGGGGCCCCGGCCGGCGACGCCTACCCCTCGGGCATCGTGGTCTCGCCCGACGGCCGCTTCGTGTGGACCGCCACCCGCGGCGAGGACGTCCTGTCCGTCTTCGCCGTCGAACCGGACGGATTGCGGCTGTCCGGCACCGTGCCCTGCGGTGGGCACTGGCCGCGGGGGATCACCGAGTCGGGCGGCTTCCTGTACTCGGCCAACGAACGCTCCGGCGACGTGACCTGGTTCGCCCTCGACCCGGAGAGCGGGACACCCCGGCGCGCGGGCTCCGTCGCGATCCCCGCGGCGTCCTGCGTGACCTTCGGCTGACCCCGCCACCGGGCGGGCCCCCGCGTCGCTTCCCGTGATCGGGCCGGCACCGTGTACGGGCCGCCGGGCCGCCGGGCCGCCGGGAAGCGCCGAGGCGGCGGCTCCGGCGCCCGTACGCGGCCGTGCGGACACCCGCAGGCGGGGCGCTCCCTCACAGGAGGGCTCTCGGTCTCGCCGCGCGCGGCGTTCGGCCGGCCCCGCGACGAGGTCCGCTCGCCCTGTCGGCGTCGAATCCGCCCGGCGGAGGCGCGCCGCGGGCCCCCTGGGGCCTGTCTGCCTCGACGGCGCCGTCCCTCGCCACGACGGCCCGCACGAGTCCGGTACGGCACGACGAGGGGCCCGCTCCCTCCACCGGAGCGGGCCCCTCGGCCGTAAGCGTCGCGCGCGCGGACCCCGCGTCAGCGCACCGGCGTGCCCTGCGGCTGCTGCGGCGAGATGCCGAGCGCCGTCGTGTACTTGGCCAGCGTCAGCTTGCCGATCGCCGGGTAGGGGCCGAGCGGCTCGGCGGTGGAGCAGCCCGCCTCCTTGGCCGCCTCCTCCAGCAGGGACGCCTCGATCTCCGGGCCGATCAGGTACGGCGCGAGCGCCAGCTGCTGGGAGCCCGAGGAGCGCAGTTGCTCGGCCACGGACGCGATCGAGCCTTCCTCGTCCAGGGCCGCCGCCATCACCGGCACGGCGAGGCGCGCGGCGAGGAGCATGCCGGTGATGCCGGCCGCCTGCACGGCCTCGTCACCGCCCACGGAGGCCAGGATGATGCCGTCCGCGGCGGTGGCCACGGTGAACAGCCTGGCACGGTCGGCGCGGGCGAGACCCGCCTCGGACAGGCGCACGTGCAGCGCCTCGGCCAGCAGCGGGTGCGGGCCCAGCACGTCGGTCAGCTCGGCCGCGACCTTGCTGTCCATCACCGCCTGGCGGATGCGGCGCAGCAGCGCGCTGTCCGGACCCGCGAGCAGCGGCACGACGACGGCGACGGGACCCTCGGGCTCCTTCACCTCCATGCCCGCGGCGACCGCCTGCTCGTAGCGGGCGGTGCGCTCCTCGGCGGCACGCGCGAGGACGGCCGACAGGGCGAGGAACTCCTCGTCGTCCCCGTCGAGCCAGCCGATCCGGGCGTCGAGGCCCGGCAGCTCGGAACGGGCGATGCTGATGACCTCGTCGGCGAGGCCCCGGGTGGCGCTACTGGGCGTCCCCGGAACCGCGAGGACGAGCGCCGGCGCGCCCTCGGGAGCCACCAACGGTTCGGGACGGCGGTGCCGTCCGGGCTGGCGGGGGCGCGGCATTCGTACTGGCAGGCCGGACGCGGGCCCAGTGGGGGAGCTCATGGCGCCGCATGTTACTGGTTTCCTGGGTTTCCCTGTTCGGGGAGGGTGCAGGTGAGCGGTTTCCGTCCGGTTTTGTCTGAAGAGTGATGTACGGATCGGCCGACATCGGCACGATTCACCTCGCCGGAGCACCGATTCTCAGCCGTCCGGGTCGGTCGTCACCCACAGCATTCCGTCGTCGCCCGGAAGGGTGAAGGAGCCGGTCGCGAGGTCGCTCGCGATCAGAACCGAACCGTGCAGCGGATCACCCTCGGCGGCAGTCCGCCGCGCGTGCGGGAGCCGCTTCGCCAGCTCCTCCTCGAGCGGTACGACGAGGGGGGCGCCCAGCTTCAGCAGACCGCCGGTGACGGCGACGCTGGGCTCGCCCCCGGGCGGGCACACCGCGGCGGCCGAGTCGGCCATGTGCCGGGCGGCGGCCCGCATGACGTCCGTGGCGACGGGGTCATCGGCCGCACAGGCGGCCACCTCCGGTGCGAAGGAGGCGAGGACGGCGGGACGGTCGGTACGCGGATACAACTGGCCGGGCAGTCCCGTCACCGGCCCGAACCGCTCCTCGGCACGGGCCAGCAGCGGTGCGGAGCCGTCCCGGCGCCCGTCGTGGGCGCGCAGTGCCGCCTCAAGGCCGGCCCGCCCGATCCAGGCGCCGCCGCCGCAGTCGCCCAGCAGATGGCCCCAGCCGTCCGCCCGGTACCAGCGGTCCAGGTCCGTGCCGGTCGCGATCAGACCGGTGCCGGCGGCCACCACGGCGCCGGCCCGCGGCCCGAGGGCACCGACGTACGCGGTGACGGCGTCCGCGACCAGCGCGACCCTCCGCACACCCAGTTCCCGGGCCAGCGCGCCCGGCAGTTCGGCCCGCAGCGCGTCGCCGAGGGTGGCCAGCCCGGCGGCCCCCACGACGACGGTGCCGAGCCGGGTCCCACCGGTCTCGTCGCTCAGCGACCTCGCCATGGGCAGCAGTTGGCCCAGCAGATGCCCGGGGTCGATGCCGCGCGCACCGGTGCGCACCGGTTCCCGCGACGCGCGCCGCCCGAGCACCCGCGGACCGTCCCCGTCGGCACCGGTCGTGCCGAGGACGACCCGCAGTCCCGAGCCGCCGGAGTCCACGGCGAGGAAGCCGGTGCTCACGGCAGGCGCCAGTCGACCGGCTGACCTCCCAGCCGTACCAGCAGGTCGTTGGCCCGGCTGAAGGGACGGGAGCCGAAGAATCCCCGGTCGGCCGACATCGGCGACGGGTGCGCGGACTCGACCGAGGGCAGGTCGCCGAGGAGCGGGCGCAGATTGCGGGCGTCGCGGCCCCACAGGATGGACACCATCGGCTTGCCGCGCGCCGCCAGCGCCCGGATCGCCTGCTCGGTGACCTCCTCCCAGCCCTTGCCGCGGTGGGCGGCGGGCTTGCGCGGGGCCGTGGTGAGCGCTCTGTTGAGCAGCAGCACGCCCTGCTGGGTCCACGGGGTCAGGTCGCCGTTGGAGGGCTGCGGGAGGCCGAGGTCGGTGTTCAGTTCCCGGAATATGTTGACGAGGCTGCCTGGCAGCGGACGCACTTCGGGCGCGACCGAGAACGACAGCCCCACCGCGTGTCCCGGGGTCGGGTAGGGGTCCTGTCCGACGATCAGTACCCGGACGTCGTCGAAGGGCTGCTGGAAGGCCCGCAGGACGTTCGCCCCGGCGGGGAGATAGGTGCGTCCGGCGGCGATCTCCGCGCGCAGGAACTCACCCATCGAGGTGATCCGCCCGGCGACGGGTTCCAGGGCCTTCGCCCAGCCCGCTTCGACGATTTCGTGCAAGGGTCGTGGTGCCACGGGCGTCACCCTACTGCCGTACGGGTGACGCCGATCAACCGGTGGCCAAGACCGGTCCCCCCGAACCGGTTCATCCGACGACCGCGGCCCGCACGCACAGCACGTCCGGCAGGTGGGAGGCCAACTGCCGCCAGCTGTCGCCGTCGTCGGCCGACGCGAACACCTCGCCGTTGCGGTTGCCGAAGTACACGCCGGCCCGATCCGCGTCGTCGGTGCACAGGGCGTCTCGCAGCACCGTGCCGTAGTGGTCCTCCTGTGGCAGCCCCGCCGTCAGCGGCTCCCAGCTCCTGCCCGCGTCCGCCGTGCGGAAGACCCGGCAGCGGCGGTCCGCCGGGACCCGGTCCGCGTCGGCGTTGATCGGGAAGACGTACGCCGTGTCGCCCCGGTGCGGATGGGCGGCCACCGCGAAACCGAACGTGGACGGCAGCCCCTCGCCGATGTCCGTCCACTGCCCGCCCGCGTCGTCGCTGCGGTACACCCCCCAGTGGTTCTGCAGGTACAACCGGTCCGGGACCGCCGCGTCCCGGGCGACCTTGTGCACGCACTGGCCGAACTCAGGGTTCGGGTCCGGCATAAAGACCGCGGAGACGCCGGAGTTGGACGGCGCCCAGCTCGCGCCGCCGTCCGTCGTGCGGAAGACGCCCGCGGTCGAGACGGCGACCGTGACGGACTCCGGGTCCCGGGCGTCCGTGAGGATTGTGTGCAGCCCCTCGCCTCCGCCGCCCGGCACCCACTGCGAGCGCGTGGGGTGTTCCCACAGGGGCCGGACCAGCTCGAAGCTCTCGCCGCGGTCCTCCGACCGGTACAGCGCGGCCGGTTCCGTGCCCGCGTAGACCACGTCCGGCTCCGCGGCGGCCGGGTGCAACTGCCACACCCGCTCCAGGGAAGCGCCGGTCTCCTTGGGGAACTTGACGGCCGGCTGCGCGGGCTCGGTCCAGGTCCGTCCCAGGTCGTCGGAGTGGAACACCGACGGACCCCAGTGCGCGCTGTCGCCGCCCGCCAGCAACCGCGGGGTGTCGCCGCGGGTGTCGAGGGCGACCGAGTAGACGGCCTGTGCGTTGAAGTAGGGACTCTCGTCGAACTCCCAGATGCCACCCCGCCGGCGCCCGATGAACAGGCCCTTGCGGGTGCCCACGGCGAGCAGTACCTCGGTCATGCCGATCACCTCCGCGGCGTCGTCGTCGACGCCTTTGTCCCGGACACGGGCCAGTCTGCACCCCGGCACTGACAGTCACCCCTGGATAAAGGGACGCCGCAGGTCACAGCGGTGGTGTCGCGCCCGCGGAGGACTTCGGGCGCAGACGGGTCAGGCCTCTGGCGGCAACGCCCGCGCCAGGACGGCGCCGAGGTCGGCCCCGGTCGGCAGCGTGCCGAAGGCGTGCCCCCAGTCACCGCCGAGCCGGCTCGCGCAGAACGCGTCGGCGACGGCGGGCGGGGCGTGCCGGACCAGGAGCGAGGCCTGGAGGGTGAGGGCCATCAGCTCCACCAGACGGCGGGCACCGGTCTCGGACGCCTCGGACAGCCCCGTCTCCAACCGGGCCACGGCGGCGTCCAGCCGGCCGTCCGCCCCGCGGGCGAGGGCGAGTTCGTCGAAGAGGGCGTGCGCGGTGGCGGGGGAGCGACCCAGCGCCCGGAGCACGTCGAGGGCGTTCACGTTCCCCGAGCCCTCCCAGATCGACAGCAGCGGCGCCTCGCGGTAGTGGCGGGGCATGCCCGACTCCTCCACGTAGCCGTTGCCGCCCAGGCACTCCAGGGCCTCCGCGGTGAACGCCGGGCCCCGCTTGGTCACCCAGTACTTGCCGACGGCGGTGGCGATCCGCCGGAACGCGGCCTCCCCCGCGTCGCCGCGCACCGCCCGGTCAGCCGCGCCCGCCAGCCGCAGCGTGAGCGTGGTCGCCGCCTCCGACTCCAGCGCCAGGTCGGCCAGGACGTTGCGCATCAACGGCTGGTCGATCAGGCGGGCGCCGAACGCGCTGCGGTGCCGTACGTGGTGGCCGGCCTCGACGAGCGTCTTGCGCATCAGCGTCGCCGACGCCATCACGCAGTCCAGTCGGGTGCAGTTGACCATCTCGATGATCGTCTTGACGCCCTGGCCCTCCTGTCCCACCAGCCAGGCGACCGTGCCGTCGAACTCGGGCTCGGAGGAGGCGTTGGAGCGGTTGCCGAGCTTGTCCTTGAGGCGCTGGACGCGGAAGGTGTTGCGGGTGCCGTCGGGCAGCACCCGCGGCACCAGGAAGCACGACAGGCCCCCGGGGGCCTGGGCCAGCACCAGGAACACGTCGCACATCGGCGCCGAGGTGAACCACTTGTGCCCGCGCAGCGTGTACACCCCGGGTTCGGCGGTCGGGGTGGCCGCCGTGGTGTTCGCACGGACGTCGGAGCCGCCCTGCTTCTCCGTCATCCCCATGCCGGCCAGCAGGCCCCGTTTCTCGGTGGGCGGGCGCAGCCCCGGCTCGTACTCCCGGCTGGTCAGCAGCGGCTCGTAGACCTTCGCGAGCTCCGGCTCGGCGCGCAGCGCGGGAACGGCGGCGTAGGTCATCGACGTGGGACACCCGTGCCCCGCCTCGGTGTGCCCCCAGACCAGCCCGCCGGCGGTCCGGGCGACGTGCGCCCCCGGCCGGTCGTCCGCCCAGGCCGAGCCGGCCAGACCCTCGCCGACGGCCACCCGCATCAGGTGGTGCCAGCTCGGGTGGTACTCGACCTCGTCGATCCGGTTGCCGTACCGGTCGTGGGTGCGCAGCACGGGCTCGTGCCGGTTGGCCAGCTCGCCCCATTCCTGGGCCTGGGCGCTCCCCGCCCGCAGACCGAGCCGACGCAGCTCCTCCTCGGCCCACCCGGCGCCCTCCCGCCGCACGCCCTCCAGCAGGGCCCTGTCCTCACAGGCGTCGTAGGGGGCCAGGGGAGGGGGCTGGTTGGTGACGTCATGTGTGGCGTACCCCTCCGGACGGCCCGGGGACTCCTCGTGAGACTCGTGCGCGCCTGTCATCATGTCCTGAGTGTTGCACCGAATCTGCGACCGCAACAATGGCGCAACACGGTGGCGCACGTACAGTACGGCTCATGCGGAGGGACGATCAGTGCGCGCTCATGAGGGGGGCCGGCCGGTACGTGATCGTGCGGAGGGGCGGCACGTGCCCGCGCGGATGAACGACTCCGCGCCGGCGGGCGGGCCCACGCCGCGTCCGCTGTCCGCGAGGTCGGTCGTCCTGAGCCTGCTCCTGGGGACGCATCCCCCCGAACTGCCGGCCCGGGAACTGGTGCGGCTGGTGGAGGGCTTCGACGTCGGCGGCTCCACCGCGCGCGCGGCGCTCAGCCGGATGGCCGCCGCCGGTGACCTGTGGCGCACGGACACCGGCTACCGCCTCAGCGAGCGGCTGCTGGAGCGCCAGCGCCGCCAGGACGAGGCCGTACGCCCGCACACGCGCGCGTGGGAGGGTGACTGGGAGATGGTCGTGATCACCGCGACGGGCCGCGGCCCCGCCGAACGCGCCGACCTTCGTTCCTGGCTGACCGCCCTGCGTCTCGCCGAGCTCCGCGAGGGCGTCTGGCTCCGTCCCGCCAATCTGTGCCGTCCGCTGCCCACCGAACTGGACCGGGTGGCCGAGCGCCACGCCTCGCGCCCCGTCCGCCCGGCCCGCGAACTGGCCGCGAGCCTGTGGCCGCTGGACGCCTGGTCCGCCACGGGCCGGGCGCTGCTCGCGCACGTCGAGCGGGCCCGGCGGCCGGCCGACCGGCTCACCGCCTTCGCGGCCGTCGTGCGCCACCTGCTCACCGACCCGGTCCTGCCTCCGGAACTCCTCGCGGCCGACTGGCCCGGCGCGGCCCTGCGGGACGCCTACGCGCACTATCAGCGGGAGCAGAGCGGACAGGCCCGGGCGCGAGGCACCCGGACCTGAGGCGGCGGGATCATCCGCCAGTCACGCGCGTCACTTGTAGGTGATGTCGGACGACGCGTACTTGCAGTGGGTTCCGTCGGGGCCCGAGCCGTTCGAGTCCGGCTCGTCTCCGTCGTCGTTGCCGATGTACTTCTGGCACGGGACGATCTTCTTGTCGCTGTCCCCGACGACGGTGATGTTGCGCAGGGAGGCGCTGTCGCCGTAGTTGGTGTTGATACCGACGATCCGGCTGCCCTTCCAGCTCACCTCGACGGTGTTGAGGTTGATCGTCCGCTTGTACTGCGTGGAGCAGTTGCCGCAGGAGCGGATGAAGGTGCCGAAGTTCTTCACGGCGAAGTTCGACACGTTGAGCGTGCCGGCGCCGTTGAACTGGAAGACCTTGTCACTGGCCTCCTTGGCGCCGCCGCCGGTGACGGTGTAGACGTTCGACGACGAGGAGCCGCGGAAGGTCGCCGCGTCCTCGCCGACATCCTCCCACCAGACGTTCTGCAAGGTGCAGCTGCCCTTGCAGTGGATGCCGTCGGCGGCCGGGGCACCGATGATCACGTTCTTGAGGACGGCGCCCGGCGCCAGCTCCAGGATCGGCCCCTGGTCCTCGTCCTGCCCGCCGGAGCCCAGGTCGCCGGTGCCGTAGAGCCGCTTCATCCCGTAGTCCTTGGTGCCGGAGACCGGGATGGTGGAGGAGACGCCCTCGCTGCCGTTGGGTGTCGGCCAGGTGGCGGCCTGGGCCGAGGAAGCTCCGGTGGTCATGAGCATGCCAACAGAGAGCCCGAGCGCGGCCAGCGCGCCGGTGGCGGCGCGCCGACGCCCACGGGGGTGTGTCGCAGCAGTCATGTTCTGAACCCTTCCGTTCAGGGAGTGGGGGTGGAACGGAACATGTACATGCACGATGTGCGTGGTGCTGTTCGGTGTCGCGGACGCGGGGCGTCGTACGTGGGGTTCTGCCGGTCCCGCGCCCCGTGATGGGTCATGCTGATGAACGGACCGTAGAGGGCAAGCGCTTTCTAGTCAACGCTTCGCGCGCGGTTCGGTCTCACATGCCCCAGCCGTACTGGTCCGGCATCCGGACCGTGTCGCCCAGCTCCCGGGCCGCGTGCTGCGCCCAGGAAGGGCTGCGCAGCAGCTCGCGGCCGAGCAGCACCGCGTCGGCCTCGTCGTTGGCCAGGATCTTCTCGGCCTGCCCGGCGTCGGTGATCAGGCCGACCGCGGCGACCGGCAGCGTGGTCTCCGCCTTCACGCGTTCGGCGAACGGCACCTGGTAGCCGGGTCCGGTGGGGATCCGGACGCGCGCGGCGTTGCCGCCGGTGGAGACGTCGAGGAGGTCGATGCCGTGGGCCTGGAGGTCGCCGGCGAAGCGCACGGTGTCCTCGGGCGTCCAGCCGTCCTCCTCCAGCCAGTCGGTCGCCGAGATCCGGAAGAACAGCGGCTTGTCGTCCGGCCACACCTCCCGCACCGCGTCGACGACTTCGAGGGCGAAGCGGGTGCGGTTCTCGTACGAGCCGCCGTAGGTGTCGGTGCGGTGGTTGGAGTGCGGCGACAGGAACTCGTGGATCAGGTAGCCGTGGGCGCCGTGGATCTCGACGATCTCGAAACCGGCGGCGAGGGCCCGGCGTGCCGCGTCCGCGAACTGCCCGACGATCTCCTCGATCCGCGTGACCGTCAGCTCGGTCGGCACCGGGTGGCGGTCGTCGAACGCCAGCGCGCTCGGGGCCACCGGCTGCCAGCCGTACGCGTCCTCGCCCACGGGGGTCCCGCCCTTCCAGGGCTGCGCGGTCGACGCCTTGCGGCCCGCGTGGGCCAGCTGGATCGCCGGCACGGTCCCCTGCGATCGCAGGAAGTCCGTGATCCGCCGGAAGGCCTCGGCCTGGGTGTCGTTCCACAGGCCCAGGTCCTGCGGGGAGATACGGCCCTCGGGTGACACGCCGGTTGCCTCGACGACGATCAACCCGGCGCCGCCAATCGCGCGGGCGCCGTAGTGCGCGAAGTGCCAGTCGCCCGGAACGCCCGCCAGGGGCCCCTCCGGTGCGGCGGAGTACTGGCACATCGGCGGCATCCAGACCCGGTTCGGGATCGTGGTGTCACGCAGCTGAAGCGGCTGGAAGAGGGCGCTCATGACGGGCTGCTCCCTTGGTCGAGTGGTCGAGGAGGAACGGCTCGTACGATAGCCCTCGTAGTACGGCGTGTGTCAAACTACGGCACCCTTCGTACAATGAGGCCCTTCGACGGAGCCCCTGCCGGTCAGCGGGCTCCCACCGGACGAACTGGAGCCGCCGTGACCCCCGCCGCCACCGCCGCCGGCACCCGCGACCTGCCCCACCCGGCACGCGACGACATCCGGCTGGAGGGAGTGCTGCACGCGCTCTCCGACCCGGTGCGGCTGCGGATCGTACGGGACCTCGCCGCCGACGGCGACGAACTCTTCTCCTGCTCCCACTTCGACCTGCCGGTGACGAAGTCCACGTCCACTCACCACTTCCGGGTGCTGCGGGAGACCGGGGTGATCCGGCAGACCTACCGGGGCACGGCCAAGATGAACGGCCTGCGCAAGGATGATCTGGACGTCCTCTTCCCGGGCCTGCTGGACGCCCTCCTGGCGGCGGCGGCCCGCCAGGCCGCCCGCCTCGGCACCGACTGACCGCGTCCCGAGGGGTGTACTCAGTCCGTCGCCGTCCGCGCCGCCGCCAGCAGCGACTCCCAGTCGGGCAGCTTCACCACGCGCCGCCCCAGCGAGGCGCCGAGTTCCGCCTCGGCCCGCTCGATCGCCCGCCACCCCGCCCACTCGACCGGCTCGACGCCTTCGGCGCGCAGGGCCCCGAGCGGGTCGCACGCGGGGACGTCCCGCCGCAGGAGCGTGGGGGTGTCCGCCAGCAAGGACGTCACCGTCTCCTTGGCGCAGGGGCGGTTGGTGCCGATGACGCCGGTGGGGCCCCGCTTGATCCAGCCGGCCACGTACTCGCCGGGAGCGACCGCGCCCGCACGCAGGACGCGTCCCGCCCGGTGCGGCACCGTGCCGCTCGCCGCGTCGAACGGCAGCCCCTCCAGCGGCACGCCGCGATAGCCCACCGACCGCAGCACCAGCCCGGCCCGGATCTCCTCGTACCGCCCCGTGCCCGTCACCCCGCCGCTCCCGTCCGGCCGGGTCCGCTCGAAGCGCACGGCGCCCACGTGACCGTCCCCGTCCGCCGTCAGCTCCACCGGACGCAGGAAGAAGCGCACCCGGAGCCGACGGGCGGCTTCCGGCGCCGTCCGCCCGGCCCAGCCGCGCAGCACCTCCACGTTGCGGCGCTGCGCACTGGGCAGCCCCGAGGGGTCCCGGTACGCCGGGTCCAGCGCCAGCTCGGCCGGCTCCACCAGGACGGCGGCGTCCGGCAGGGCGCCCAGTTCGCGCAGTTCCTTGGTGGTGAAACGGGCCTGCGAGGGGCCGCGCCGGCCCACCATGTGCACGTCGGCCACCCGGCCCGCGGCCAGCGTGTCGAGCGCAGCCTGCGGGATGTCGGTGCCGCTGAGCTCGGCCGTGCCGCGCACCAGCATCCGCGCCACGTCGACGGCGACGTTGCCCACCCCGATCACGACCGCCGACCGTGCCCCGCGCAGGAACTCGTCGTCCACGGCGTCCGGGTGGGCGCTGTACCAGGACACGAACTCGGTCGCCGACCAGCTCCCCGGCAGATCCTCGCCGGGGATGCCCAGCCGTCGGTCGGCGGCGGCACCCACGCAGTACACCACCGCGTGGTACAGCTCCCGCAGACGGGCGGAGGGCACACCGCCCGGACCGACCGGGACCGCGCCGAGGAACCGCACCCGCTCGTGCTCCAGCACCATGCGCAGGGCGTTCTGCAACGACTTGATCTTCTCGTGGTCCGGAGCCACCCCGTACCGCACCAGCCCGTACGGGCACGGCAGCCGGTCGAGGACGTCGACGTGCACCCCCTGGCCGAGCTGGACGAGGCTCTGCGCGGTGTAGCACCCGCTCGGTCCCGAGCCGACGACGGCGATACGCAGCACTGCGGAACTCCTTGTCCGGAGGGCGGAGGGAGGTCGCTGGTCCTTCCAGCATCCCACCACCCCCGCTGCGCTGACAGGGTGCCGCGCACGGTGAACGGCACGTGTTCCGCGCGTGTTCTGTTCGTATGGAATGTGATCATGCGGTTACGTTCGGTTTATGCTCGACGCACCCTTCGTTGATCGTTCGCTTCAGCTTTCCGATCGCTGTCCGGACGACGGCGAGGTGTCCGTGCGGCAGACCTGGGTGGTGCGCGAGGGGTCCGACGCGGCCTCGTGGTTCGACGTCCGGCTGACCTTCGCCGACGGCGCCCGGCTGGAGGCGCTCGCCGTGCTGTCCCGTCACGGCGTGCGGGTCGAGGACGTGCGGGCCCGACCGCCGCTGTCCCTCGACGACCTGTCCGTGCTCGCCGAGTGGCTGGAGCACCCGCTCTTCGACGCCTGTGCACCGGCCGATGCCGCACCGGCCGCCTCGCGGCGGGCCCGTCCCGCCTGGCCGGGCGGCCGGGAGGGACGCCGACTCGTCGCGCGGGAGTACCGGGCGGCCCGGGAGGCGGGCGGCACGGCCCGTACTCGGCGGGCACGTCCCGCCACGGCACACCGGTCCGGACCCGAAACCGTATGCCGTCGATCAGCAGCCGCCGGGACCAGACAGGCGGCCGCCCCGCCTTCGCCCCCTTCGGCAACAACGGCTCCAACATCGCCCACTGCTCATCCGTGAGATTTCCCCGACCCATGAACCGTGATCATTCACAGCTCAAGATCAACTTTCGATACACGGCCTAGGAGTGTCGGCTCACGATTGAGTTGGCGTATGTAGCGAGATCGTCGACCAAGACCTGAAGGCGTCGTCTTCTGAGCGTGTCCAGAAGGGGGAGGGTGTGCCGGTAGATCGCTGACCAGGTGATGTCGGTGCCGCCATCAGGTACTCGGGCCAGGTCCACAGACCCTCGATGAGACTCGAACGGCCCCGCGGCCTGTTCGTAGCTGAACCGCTGGTCGGGGACCAACTCAACGATGCGCTCGCGGCAGCACACCTGTCCAATGCGAGAGTAAATGGTGCGGCGGTCACCTGCGCGGGCCGGTCGATCGACCCCTGCGGGCAAGTCCCACTCGACCTCGTAGTAGGAGCTCCACGACGGCCAGGACTCCGCATCGAGGAGCGCGGCGTAAACGACAGCAGCAGGCGCCGATGAGCGCGAGGTAGCGGTGACCGCAAGCGACGACACCTGGCAAGGCTAGACCGTTTCCCACTGTGATCGTGTTACGAGCTCTTAGCTCTCCGGCTACGACGGTCACATAATGGAGAATGATGCCGCAACCCAGAGGACCCCTACCAGAACGCCGCCAATCCCCACATACCGGAAGGTCTCACGCATAGCCCTTCCGGCGTTCATAAAGCGTAGAAATCGAAAATACGGTAGGCGATTTCTCTGACATTGACTATCAGGCATACTCCGAAGCCGATCAGAGTGAGCCCCGTATCAGGAGGAACAGGATTCCTTCTCTCCGCCCGTTAGTGACTGAACCACGGGCCGCCTCCCCGTCAGTCATCAAAGAAATATCACCCCGCCACCACGGCGCCGGCTCCTGTCAAGCCGAACAAGGCACCTACTCCCCCCGGAGGGCTTGAACCGCAGTCACATCAGGGGCATGAGACCGAAAAAGATGGCAAGCAGTCCAACGAATACCCAGAGCCACCCCAGCAGTCTGATGACTGACGGTCTCCCCTTCCTGCTCGCCGTGGATGCCGCCGCTGATTCAGACAGGCGGTCCCTCGCGCCGCGGTAATTGACAATGACGGCAGAGCCGAATAGGAGGACTGCGGAGCCGAAAAGGACGGCGACCCCGCCGAACGAAAGAGAGAGTAATTTCATACTTGCGCCTGAATCAGGAGAAGATTGCGAAAACTATCCCAAAAAGAGTCATGAAAACGCCCAAAATAGAGGCCATTACGCCGACAGCTTTGAAGGTGCCCGGCACTTTGGTGTCTCCTGGCGCGATATTGATGGGTGAAGCTGCCAGCCGGTCGCGGAACCCGCGATGGTTCGTGGCTAGCGCCAGTCCGAAGGTGAGGCAAGAAAGCCCGAGGATTAGTGGAATGATAAACATGGAGAATAGCCCTCCTATTTCTGCCGCGTCGGAGGCCGCCGGACCGAGTGCTCGCTTCTCGGGCCGGCGGCAAAAAGGTACGAATCAACTGCAGCCGAGCCGCAGCGAACAACCCCAGGTGTAGTTGAGCCCTGTCTCAACTCCTCCTTCGACGCCGGGGCCCCCACCTACCTCAGTGGCCCATACCGGCTCGCCCTTGCTGTTCCTCACCCATGATCCGTCGAGATTGAAACTGGATTCATGGCTGGCAAGACCTCCGATTCCGTAGTGCGCGGAGACTTCCTTGTCCCAGCCCCAGCCTCGGAGTTGGTCGAGCGAGTCCGCGTTACTCGTCAGTCCCGTGAGGTCTGCCGAGAGGCCCCCTCCCACTCCGGAGATCGCCGGAGAACCACTCACGCCGAGATCCCAGTCCCCGTCGGCGTTACGGCTCACCATAACGCAGCCCCCCAGAGTCCCCATCAGGACCGCTCCTCCGGAAACGCTAATGCAAGCGCCCCACGTGTTGGGCTCAGTTCCCACGCCGATAACGTCGAGCACCTTACCGAACCAGTTCTTGTTGGCCTCCGACTTAGGCTTGGGGCCGGGGTTGGGGGCAGGGCTGCCCCCGGAACTGGACGGTACGGTCCTCAGCCAGCCCTTGGGCGCGGGCGTGGAGGGCAGGGTAATGTTGCGGCGTCCGGGGATGCCTCCGAGGCCGGTGGGCTTCATGCCCTTCACGAGCGGGGGGCGCTTTCCGCAGCGGCAGGCGCGGACCGGTCCTTCGCTGCTGCTGGCCTTTTTGCCGGTGCTGACGGGGACGCCGTTGCGGCAGTTCTTGATTTCGCCGGTGTGGCATTCGGGGACACCGAGGCCGGTGGGGTCTGCGATGGTCTGCGGGTTCTGGACCGCGTAGCTGTAGCCGTTGAGGGTCTGTCCGATGCCGGTCTGCAGGAGTGGGTCGACGCTGATGAACTGGCCGATCTCGGGGTCGTACTGGCGTGCGTCGACGTGGGTGAGTCCTGTGCCGGTGTCGGTGGTCTTACCGAGGAAGCCCTTGTCGTCGGGCCAAGCCGACCCGGTGACGGTGCCTCTGGGGGCGCCGAAGGGGGTCA
Source organism: Streptomyces mutabilis (assembly GCF_014649815.1). Taxonomy (GTDB): domain Bacteria; phylum Actinomycetota; class Actinomycetes; order Streptomycetales; family Streptomycetaceae; genus Streptomyces; species Streptomyces mutabilis. The sequence continues at coordinate 262,597 of NZ_BMTT01000006.1, forward strand.
TGTAGCGCCGGGAGTACGCCTGGTCGGTGGCGTCGACGGCAAGGGTGGACGTGCCGTGCAGGTCATTGGCCAGGTAACTGAGCTCGTCGCTGCCGGTCTCGTTGGACCGGACGGCAACGGTCACGTCACCGGAACCGTAGTGGCGCTGGGCCCAGGAGGTGCCGTCGGCGCGCAGGTGCAGCTCTGTTGCGCCCGCGTAGAGGATGCGCTCTCCGTCCTCGGTGCTGCGGATGAGGAGGGTGCCGTCGGCTCCGTAGAGGTAGTCGGTGGTCTTGCCGTTCTCGGTCAGGCTGGTCAGCTTGCCTTCCTCGGACCAGGCGAGGTCCTGTGTGGCGGCGCCGTCGGGCCGGCTGGTGGTGTTGCCGGTGCTGTCGAACGTGAAGGCGCGGTCGGGGTTGGTGCAGTCCGCCGACGTGCTGGTTCCGGTCAGGGCGTGAGGCTGGCCGTCCTTCTCGTAGCAGTAGTGCGTGGTGGTGCTGCCGGCGGTGGTGTGTGCGGTCTGCGTGGTGCGCTGTCCGGCGTCGTTGTAGGTGTAGCTGGTCCAGTACGGGGCCCTTCCGCCCAGGGTGTTCGCGCTGCGGGTGTCGGAGCACTTCTGGGAGGCGGGGGTCCACGCTTCGGTCATGCGCCGGTGGCCGTCGTAGGTGAAGCACTGGGTTTCCGCTGCTGCGGTGCCGCCGAGGGTGCTGGTGTCGGCGATGGAGGTGACGTTGCCTGTCTGGTCGTAGGTGTAGGCGAGGTTCTGCAGCTTGTACGGGTGGGTCTGGTCGGTGACGTGGCTGCCGAGGAGGCGCTTGGTGCCTTCCTCCCAGAGGTTGGTGACGTAGGCCTTCTTGTGTTCCTCGGTGTCGGCGGTGCCGAGCGTGAGCTGCCGGGCCAGGCCGAGGGCCGAGTAGTCGGCGTCGAGCAGGTAGCCGGCCTTGCCGACAATCGACGTGACCTGTCCGGTGTCGGTGTACTGGTAGCCGACGACCTCGGACGGGAGCCCGCCGAGAGCGGGTTCCTTGGTGCTCTGCAGGGTGCCGTCGATGTTGTAGTTGCCCTCGAACTGCAGGGTCGTTGGTGCCCCCGCGGTGACCAGTGGGTCGGATTCCGGCAGGGTGAGTTCGGTGATGGCGGGCCGGTCGAGCTTGTCGTAGGCGGTGACGGTCTTGGTGTAGGCCGTGCCGTTCTTGCCGCCGACGTAGCGCGTGCTCGCGTCCGGCTGTCCCTCGAGGAGAGCGTCGTAGGTGAACGCGGTCAGTTGGTTGGCGTCGTCCTTCGATCCGGCCCAGGTGCCCGTGATGCGGTCGAGAGCGTCGTAGGCGGTGATGATGCTCTTGCCGCGGGAGTCGGTGGTCTGGGTGAGCCGGTCCAGTTGGTCGTAGGACAGGCGGGTCAGGCCCTTGTCCGGGTCGTCCGCGCTGATCTTGCGGCCGAACAGGTCGTAGCCGTATGTCCACTGCGCGCCGTCGGGGCCGGTGACTCGGGTCTTCAGGTCGTCCAGCGCGTACTGGAAGGTGGTGGAGGTGTACGAGGCTGTGCCCGTTCCGCCGCCGAACTGGGGGTCGGCGGGGCTGGTGCCCGCGTACTGTCGGGTCTCCACAGTCCGGCCGCGGGCGTCGATGAGGGTGCGGCTGGCCGAGCCGCCCTTGAGGGCCGTGGTGGCGGTGGAGTCACCGGTGTAGCTCGTGGTGGTCGACCACTTCTTCACCCCGTAGACGTACAGAGTGCTGGTGGTCGGGCGTTCCGCTCCGTCGTACACCGTTTCGGTCTGTGTGGGGGCCTCGCCGTACTCGGCGCGGGTGTAGGTGCCGTTCGGGGCGGAGGTGGTGTCGAAGATGTCCTCGTACTTCTCGTAGGCCAGTCCGCGTGTGTCGTAGCGGGTGTCGGTGAGTATCCGGCCGCCGAGCGGGCTGGGGGTCTGGGTCTGCAGGGGCCGCATCATCGCGTCGTACAGCTCGTAGCTCGTGCTGTAGGTCTTGCCGTCCTTCTTCAGGGTGGAGGTGGACACCCAGGACGGTTCGCCGCTGCTGAGGTGGTACTTGAAGGTGGTGTTCGCGCTGTAGCCGGCGGCCTTGCTGCGGTTGGGCAGCCAGACCGCGGTGAGGCGGCCGAGGGCGTCGTAGGTGGACTCGGTCTTCTTGGCGTTCGCGTCGTACACGCGCACGGCCTGGCCGTGCCGGGGGTCCAAGTACGTGTCCGTCACGTGGCCCTTGGGGTTGGTGACGGTCGTCTTGGTCAGCGGACCCGCGGTGGCGGGAGTGTAGCGGGTGTGGGTGGTGTTGCCGTCGGCGTCGGTGACGTCGACGGGCCGGCCGAGAGTGTCGTAGGCGGTCGTCGACGTGGTCTGCCAGCCCGAGGCCGCTCGCAGCTTGTCCGGGCCCGCTGTGGCGTTGTAGCCGGTGGCGCGGCCGGTCCAGGTGGCTACGCCCTTGGTGGGCTTCTGGGAGGCCGACCAGGTGGTGGCGTCGGGGTTGTCGTAGACGGTGGCGGTGTCGGACAGGAGGTCACCGCGGGTCTGGGTGTTCGCGGGGAGGTTCAGGCTGGTGTCGATGATGGAACAGGACCGGCCGACCGTGCGGGTGCGGGAGACGAGGTCGTTGATGCCGGCCGCGTCGTTGCGCGCGTACCAGGTGCGGGTGCAGGTCTCGTCGCCGCCCTTGCCGATCTCGCCGGAGTCACCGACGGTGACGGCCATGCCGTAGTCGTCGTAGGTGGTGTCGACGGAGCGGGAACGCCAGGCGTCGGCGGCGGACAGATACTCGTAGGTGGTGGACTTGGCGGTGCGGACGTAGCGGGCCACGTGGTCGGCGGCGCCGGGCGCGCTCTGGCGGGCGGTCTCCTTGGACCAGGGGTCGGTGACCTCGACGGTGATCGGTGTCGAGCCGTTGTAGGTGACGTGCTCGCGCCGTATGCCCTGGAACTGGTCGCTGTCGGTGATGCTCGCGACTCCGACGGACGGGGAGGCGAGCGGCGTCACGGAGACGGAGCGGGTGGTGCCGTCCTTCTTCTTGTCACCGTGCATGCCCTGCATGTAGAGGGAGACAGTCTTGGAGCGGGTGGTTTCCTTGGCGCCGGTGGAGACGGTGACCTGACGGTAGCCGCGCCAGTCGGACCAGGTCCGTTCGTCCTTCGGGGTGAAGGGGGCATCGCTGTGGTGCCAGGCGGCGCCGCTGTAGTCGTAGGCGTACTCCACCGCGTCGTTGTTGCCCGCCGGGTCCGAGACGACGACGGCTTCCACCCGGTACTTGTGGAACCAGTCGACCGACGCGTCCTCGGCACCGTTGATGTTCCAGTACTGCGGGAAGCACGAGCGGGTGTTGGTGTCTTCGGCGGCGCCCTGCACCTCGCTGCGCACGCACTGCGGCGAGGACAGCGTCACGGTGGTGATCGAGCCGGTCTCCGAGGTGACCGTGGCGATACGGGGCCGGGTCAGCGGCAGGATGTCGTCGGTGCCGTCCACCCGGTTCTCGCGCCACTGGTAGGTGAACGACACCGGGTTGAGGGCGATGGCGGTGCCGCCGGCCTTGCCGGTCCGCTTGATCGACTTCAGGGTGAGGACGTGGTCGGAGGTGTCTCCGATGTCTCCACCGTCCAGGTACTCCTGCGTGAAGTCCCAGGAGTCCACCGGGTCGTAGTCACCGCCGGAGGCGTTGTAGGAGAAGGTGTCGATGCTGGTCAGGCGCTTGCGGGAGAAGAACGACGGGCCGGTGCCCAGACAGTCGTCGTCGCCGTCGGTGCAGATGGCGTCGAAGGGGACGTCGGGCCAGTTCTTGGCCGTGTCCTTGGTCAGCGACGAGCAGTCGGACGCGGTGCACCGCTCGGCGTGGCTGAAGGTGACCTTGGCGTCGGCGTCGTCGGTGAACAGTGCGCCCTTGCGCAGCCCGTACTTGATCTCCTTCAGGTAGCCGCCGCGGGTGTAGGAAGCGTTGGCGGTCGTGGCCTTGTTCTTCTTGTAGTGGTTGGTCTCCTTGGCATACCAGTAGGTGGAGGCATTGCCGTGGGTGTCCTCGACATAGTCGAGGTTCCACCGCCACGCCTGGGTCACCGCCCGGTCACCGAAGGAGTCGCCCTTGCTGTAGCCCGGCTCTCCGGAGTCGTCGCCGAAGACCGGCACCGTCCAGGTCGAGTTCGTGCGCTGGCTGTCGGCGCCGTCGAGCTTGTTCCTGCCGAACACGTACTTCGTGCCGTCGCCGGTGATGACGGTCCAGTACTCGCCGTTGTCGTCGCCGTTGTCGGCGCCCGTGGAGCGGGTCACCGTGGAGGCGTCGTCGTTCGCCAGCCGCCAGGTGCTCTCCGCGTCGCCGGACTTCTTCACCAGGCGGGTGGCCTTGCCGTTCAGGACCAGCTGCGCGTTGTCGTACTTCCAGCATCGATCGTTGGCCTTGTCGTGGCCGTCGTCGTCGCAGGAGCCGTAGACCCGCTCGATGTAGGACTCGGTCAGACTGAAGCCCTCACCGACCGCGCTGCCCTGGTTGTTGGTGGTGGCGGTGCGGCCGTCGACGCTGCCGGAGTCGTACGACAGGGCCAGCTCCGGTGTCGGCCCGGCTGCCGCAGGCGGCATGTTGATGTCGTAGTTCCATGTGAACGAACCGGAGTTGTCCCCTGCCTCCCAGGACGAGGACTCCGAGAGGTCGGTGGCCGAGTAGTCGCCGGCACCGGACGGGGACGCACCCTCTCCCGGGGCGGTAGCCGTCACCGCGAACACAGCGGTCGCGTTGGAGGCCGCTCGGGCCAGCTGAGTCGTGGGGCCGGCGTCCGTCTCGGCCAGGTGAACGGATGCTGTGACGGTCTGCTGAGCGCGGTCGTTGTCGGACGTCAACGGTGTGGTGGTACGGCACGCGGCCTTGCCCGGCGTGTCCAGCACACAGCCGGGAAGGCGAACAATGCGCAGCCGGTCGGCCCAGTCGCCGCCGACCGCGGACGCGAAGCTGCTGTAGTCGATGCTGAGCTGGGCCTGCCCCGCCTCGTCGGCTTCGGCGGTCAGCAGTACACCAGTGATGCCGGCCTTCTCGGAGGCTTCCTGGCCAAGGACATGGATACGGGCTCCGGTACCGGATGCGGCACTGTTCTTGCCTCCGGCCGGACTGATGGTGACGGGGAGGCCGCCGGGCTTGGCCCTGCCGCGCTTGCCGGCGTCGAGTGCGACCATCGCATCGCCCTCTTGCGGCCAGGTCGCCGCCCGCTGCTCGTCCTTCGACCGTCGAGCGCGCTCAGTGTCCGCCTTCTCGCCCTGGACGACCTTCGCGCGGGCCTTCCGAGCCCCCGGTCCTTTACTCTCCTCGACCTTGCTCACTCGCTGGCCAGGAAGATCCGGTCGGCCGAGCCCTCCCTCGGCGGCCTGCGCCACGGGGGCCATCCCGGTAGGGACTGCGAGTGCCAGCGCCAGGACTGCCGCGACGGTTCCACCGCGCCCTCTGCCCCGGAACCGTCTCATTGTTGTGCCTATGCCAAAAGCCATGTTCATCCGTTCCGCCTGCGCTCCTTGGCGTCGTCTGCGTCGGCAAGTGGTGTGCTGTGACGTCGGGTGCGGCGTCGGCCTGGCCGGCGCCGCACCCGACGTGCGGTGGTCAGTCGCCGATGCGGTAGTCGATCTGCTCGCTGCTGGCCATCGCACCCGCCCACAACCGGACCTCGCCGATGCGCGCCGGCAGGTAGTGCTTCCACGCACCGCCGGTGAAGCCCTTGCCGATGGCGAAGTCCCCGCTGCCCAGCGCGATCGTGTACGCCTGGGTCCCGCCGTTCTGGACGTGACTGAGGTACAGGCTGATCGTTCCGTTCAACGCGTTGTAGATGCCGCTCAGGCGCACCGGGCTGTCAACGGCTGCGACATCGTCGGACACCACTGACGAGAAGGTTCCGTCGGCGTTGAGCCGGCCGAAGTGCCACTTGCCGACCGGGACTGTGCGTTCTTCCCGATTGTCGTCGAGGTAGGTGTCCTTGCCGGTCAGTTCGAACCAGAAGCCCCATGCGGAGCCATCAGCGGTGCGTTGCCCTAGGACCTGGCCGGTGTAGCCGATGTCCTTGGCAAGCAGCTCGGTCCCGTCGAGCTGAACCGAGGTCGACACGGTGAAGGAACTGTGGTCGTAGACCAGCGGTCCGGGTGCGGTCGCGGAGTCGTCGACACCGTCCAGGACGATCGCGTCTCCGTCGATCGAGGCGCCGCCGGTGAGGGTCAGGCTCCGGCCGTACCCGGAGGTGGTGTCGGCGACCGTCGTGCCGCTGCCGCGTTCGGCAGACCAGTCGGCGACCAGCTCGGCACCCGCGAAGCCCGCCGAGGTGAGAAGCTGCGCCTCGTCGGCGATCTCCTTGTGGGTCAGCACGCGCTGCCATACGGCGACTTCGTCGATCGAGCCCGGGAAGTTGAATGCCGGGCCGCTGCTGAGTTGGTGACGGCCGAAGTCCAACGGTGCGGTTGCCGACCAAGAGCCGTCGACTGTGTAGGTGCCCCCTTGCTTACGGCCGTCGACGTAGAAGTTGAGTTCCTTCTTCGCCGGGTCGTACGTGCCCGCCAGGTGTGTCCATACGCCGGCCTGCGCCGGATAGACCGCTGCCCTGCCGAGGTACCAGTCCTTTTCACCAGCCTTGCGTATACCGAAGTACCAGGTTTTGTATCCGGGGTCGTAGTAGAAGATGAAGGGGCTGCTCACACCGTCACGTGTCGAGAGCACGGCTGCCTTGCTGTCCAGCTTGTCAGGCCGAACCCAGGCGGACAGCGTGTAGGCCGACCGGGTCTCCAGCACCGGTCCGCCGGTGGCGGCGTATCCAGTGCTGCCGTTGAGGGACAGCCCCTTGTCCGTGATCGCTGTCTCCAGCGGCTGCCCTTCGGCGTCATGGGTGATCAGCCCACGACGCCCGCGGTCGTCACGAGCCGCGCCCCCTGCGAGGGTCGCGTCGTCCTTGCCGTCTGCTGTCGCGGCGTCCACGGCGACACCGCTCGCCTCGTCGAAGTGCCACCGCCCGATGGGGCCCTCACCGGCCGCCACCAGGAAGTCGACGACGCTCTGTGCGCCCCAGCGGCCGACGTCGTCCTTCGCCCGGACGTACACGCTGTAGGTGCCGGAACGTTCCGGCGTGATCTTCTGCGTGACCGAAGCGCCCTTGAGCTCACTCGACCAGGCGTCGTCCGAGGACAACTTGTACTGGTAGGAGACGTTGTTCGCATCCCCGGTCGCGGCGGCGAAAGACAGGGTCGCCGACTGGTTGGGACCGCCGCCCGGAACGCATGCGGTGGCCGTGCACGCACTGTACGGTTCCCCGACCGTGACCTTGGGCGCCTTGGGCGCGGTGGAGTCGACCTTGAAGTAGCACCAGCCCGAGGTACTGCTCGACAGATGGCTCTTGCCGGCGTTGTAGAACGAGTGCGTCCAGGCCTGGTAGCGGTACAGCTTGCCGTCTGTCAGCGCCGACCACGTGAGGGTGACAGACTTGCCGTCCCCTATGTAGCCGGATGAGGGACGTACCGACCCGTTGCCGGGGCTGGTGTCCGACCACGTGCCGTCCGCGTTCTTGTGATCGAGGTCGAAGTAGACCCGCAGCTGGGCCTCCTTCTCGCCCCCGGCCGTCGTCTGGGCGTACGCCCGAAGTGTCGGGGTCGGGTCCGAGACGACCGCTGGGTCAGCTTCCGCCCGCTCGCACACGGGACCAGAGCCGGTCATCAGCGCGATTCCGGTCGGCTTGTCCGGGAGCCCCACGAAGTCCACGGCGAGTACCGCGTCGTTGCGGAACCGCTTCCACGCCGAGGTGTCCGACTCGTCGTGGGCCCGGATCTCGAGTGTGAGCCGGGAGAATTTACCCGCCGCGAAGTTCTGCAAGGTCGGGGTGAGGTTCTCGTTGGTCTCCTCCGGATTGTCGTTGAACTCGATCGGCGCGTCGGGCGAGTCCGGGTCGCACAGTGAGCCACGGCCGGCAGACACGTACCGGTCGCCCATCCAGTCCAGTTCCTTGGGCCGTGAAGACCAGGTGGTGGAGGAGGAGATGTTGTTCGTGCGGACCAGGTCCACCCAGCGAGGGCTGCACTGGAACGCCCACGGCTCAGTCACCCGGAACGTGGCGTCCAGGACCTTCTTGCCCTTCAAGCTGGCCGGCGAGAACTCGAAGTACAGCCGCTGCACGTACCCCGGCCCGCAGTAGTAGCCGCTCCAGGAGCCGCACTTGCCAGCTCCCTTACCAAGGTTGTCGCTGCCGTTGCCCCAGCCGTAGGACTCGTAGCCGTCGCTGCGCAGCAGCGTCCGCTCGGACTCACCCCAGGTGATGGTGGGATCGATGAACAGAGGAAAGGCCGACGCGTCCGTGTCGGCCAGCATCTGCGCGTCCGGCACAACCGTCAGGGCGTCTTCGTGTACCTGGACGTCCATGCGGGCGACCGTGTCGCCCTGCCCCGGCTCCAGCCCCGTCCCCGAGGCCGTACTCTCCGCCGGATCCGCCGGCTCGGGCTGCTCCGCCTCCACCCGCAGGAGCTGCGTCTTCGGCTCCGGAGCGCCCTGGCCCGCCGAGTCCCACATCTGCGCCGGCGGCGCCTTGAACACGGCCTGTCCGTCGTCGTCCAGCGCGGCCAAGTTGCCGGCGGCGCCCTCCACCACGTCCAGACCGTCAGATTCCAGGCCGAAGGTGAGCTTCTTCAGCTCTTCGCTCCCTGCCGCCTCGGGCGTCTTCACCACCAGCACCTGCTGGAAGCTCTCGACCGTCACGGTCACCTTCAGGTCGACACCCGGCAGCACCTCGGGGTACAGGGCGCTGGAGCCGTCCAGCTCAGGCTCGGGCAGAGGTCCTGGCCAGTCTAGTTCCAGCCATCGGCCCCGCTCGTCGATCCGCGCCAGCGGCGCGTCTCCGCCACCGGAGAAGGACATGTCCACGGAGGCCGCCTTCGGCCCCACCGAACCGTCGGACCGCATCTCCAGCGTGGGATCAGGCGCCTGCCAGCCGCCACCGGGCTTCGCTACCCGCACCGGCACCGACGACTCCTCCAGCGTGAACGTCGAACCATCCGGGTTGGCGAACACCGTGGTCCGCTCCCCCCTCTCTGTGGTCACCTCCACCCGCTGGCCGGACTCCTGCGCCGCCTGAAGGGCCTTCTGCCCCTCCGTCAACGGCACACCGGCCGCATCGTCACCGACCGCGGAGGCCATCGGGCCGGGCACGAAAGCCGCGACCACCGCCGCACACACGGCCGCGGTCATACCCGCAACGGCCCTGCTGTCACGTCTTCTGCCAGGCCTCCCAGCCCGGGCCTTCGGCGAGGGCAGCACTTCTCGCCCGCCTCGCAACCGAGTCCACATCCCTGCCACACCCCGCCCACACGATTCACAAAGTAGCCAGGAGTAACTAACGCCTCACCAGATCGCCAGGTCAACAGGCAGGAAACGGACATCAACACGTCAAGTTCCGGAAGGCCACGTGAGGAAACCAACGTTTGAGCAGGGTTGTACGCCCCACGATCACACTTGCGCATCCATACCGAAACGCCGAGATCATCGACGTCGCACCTGGCTACTCAACCGGCCCGTCCAGGCGCAGGAGGTCGGACCCGACCAGGTGGGCGGGCCAAACGCTGCTGAAGCCGCTCGCAAGCCAGCCGTTCGCCCTCCCACACCGCCAGCTCGCCGTTTATACGGGCAACCGGGCATGTCTCAGCGACGGTTTTCCTCCAAGAGGCGGTGTGCAAGTGTGGAGCAGGTCTGCCCGGTGCAGCACCCGCCCGTCGAAGCCGAGCCGTCCGGCGCGTGGGGTGGAAGCGTGGCCGGCGCACCCAGATACTGTTCACCCCGTCGGTGCACTACGCGGCGCCGGTGCGGGTCGGGAGCGAGGCTGAGCACATTGAGCTGCCGTTCGTCCTCAAGGCCGGCTCCACGGTGTCGCTGCCGCTCATCGGGCTGGAGTGCCCAACCGGATAGGCCGGCAGCTTCGGGTCTCCCTGCACCTGGGCACCGGCCGCATCCTCCGGGCCAACGTCCACGACGCCGACACGAGCTGCGGCAGCACCCGACTGGTGAAGAAGCAGTGTTCTGACCCTGCACTATTCGATTGCTCTGCACAGGCACTGCTCAGAGCCGGGGCCGGCTCCGACCTCGGCAGATCCACGCTTCAAGGCCGGAAGATCAACTCGATGAGCAGTGCGCCGATCAACGCCCAGGCACCGAGTCCCAGCACCCATATCAGCTCGGTAAGCGCGCCAATGAGCCCTTTCCAACCTCAGGTTGAGGCGTGACGAAGGGTGGGGATCGTCTTCACGATGGCGGTGACTCGGTTGGTGCTACAGCGGAGTTTCCGCCGGGGGCGCCAGCCCTTCAGGGCGGCCATGGCTTGCTCGCATGGCGGCGCCGACCCGGTTGGGAGCTACAGGGGAGCTGCGCACCGGCCGGTGAGCGGTCGGTGCGGGCTCGGTCTACCGGTTCGCGGCTTCGCGAGTGGCGCTCCGGTGCGTGCGGCTGACCGCGCGGCCCACCGTATTGCGCACTGCGAGGCCCGGCCGGGTGCGGGGCACCATGAGCCTGGAGAGCGGACCGACGCGTCGCTGCCGTGGGCCTACCTCGCGGCGGAGACGGGACTCGTAGACGGCGAAGGCGCGGGCGTGGTCACCGGGTTGGGCGGCGCGCTCTTCCGCGAGGGCGTACGCGCCCGCCATCGCCATGCTGGACCCGTCGCCCAGCAGGGCTGTCGCCGCCGCCGCGTCCCCGAGCAGGACGACCCGTCCGCGGGACCACGAGGGCATCCGGAGGGTGGTCAGGGGGTCGAAGAACGGGGCCGGGTGGTCGAGGAAGGCCGCCACGAGTTCCGGTGCCCGCCACCCCACGCCGGCGTAGGCGTCGGCCACGGTCTGCTTGTGAAGGGCAATGTTCTTGCGGTCGTGGGGCGCCAGCCGTGCGGCCCGGAAGGTGAAGATCGCAAGCGGAGTGGTCCGCGAGGGATGGACGACCAGCATCCGGTTCGGCACAGTCAGCATCGTCATCTCACTCGGGTCCTCGACGGCGTCGGGTTTCAGCGGCACGGTCGCGCCGTACAGGCCCAGGTCGCTCGCGAACTGCCGTTCGGGTCCGAATACCAGGCGTCGTACGGTGGAGTGCATCCCGTCGGCACCGACTACCAGGTCGAAGCGCCGTGGCGCGGACCTACGGAAGGTGACGTCCACCCCGCCTTCGTCCTGGTCGAGAGCGGTGACCGTGTCGTCGAACAAGAACTCGGCCTCGGTCTGCGCCGACCGGTGGAGCACCTCGGACAGGTCGGTTCGGGTCACCTCGACCGTCGGCGCCTTGTCCGAGGTGAGCGGGAGCTGCAGGATTCGCCTGCCGCCGGGGTCGAGCAGGGTCAGTGACCGATTGCGGGTGGCGAGCCCGCGCAGCTGCGGGAGGATGCCCATGCGGTCGGCGACCGGGATCGCGGGCCCCTTCACGACGACCGCGCTGCCACCGGAGCGCAGCTGCCGGGCATGTTCGACGACCGTTGGCCGGTAGCCGTTCCGGGAGAGCCAATATGCGAGCGCGGGCCCTGCGATTCCGGCACCGACTATCAGCACCTCGGGCTTCTTCATGACGATGACCTCTCGGAGTGTCGAGGATGACCAGCTCCCCGGCGAGTGCCGGGGCCGGCTCTCAGAGCGCGGCGGGACGGGCAGCGCAACCGGAACCAAGGTACGAAAAATTTCGTACCTTGGTGGAGCACATTCTTCAGGTACGATTCAAGTCGTACCTGAAGGAGGTGCCGCGTGGCCGGGAAGAACCTGGTCGGCCCGGAGGCCGATGTGCTCGATCTGGGGACGGTGTTTCGCGCCCTCGCCGACGAGCACCGTCGTTCGGTGATGACGGAGTTGGCCGCCGACCGCAGCGACAGCGAGCGGGGCTGCAACTCGTTCAATCTTCCGATCTCGAAGCAGACCCAGACCCACCACTTCCGAGTCCTGCGCGAGGCAGGTCTCATCGACGAGATCGACTACGGCAACCGCAAGGGCATCCGACTACGACGCGCGGACATCGACAAGAGATTTCCCGGGCTGCTCACGCTCCTGGGCGCAGAGTCCCCGGGCGGTACTGCTCCTCGCTGAGCACAGCTGAGCACGCCGGAGGGGAGTCCGGGTTGAGCCGCGAGCTCGGCCGAATCCAGCCCGCGCCCGGCTCGCAAGTAGCTGGACACGACGCGGGCACAAATGGGATCGGTGTCGCTTCGACCACCGTCCCGCGCTCGTTATCGTGGCGATCCGGTCCTCGCGGTGATGCGCGCGACCGGGCACGGCCGGCGCAGGTCGCTCAGGCTGATCGGTCAGGCGCGCGACGACGGCTTTCTGACCCCGCGCCGCGCGCGCCGCTGAAGCAGTCGCCTACGGTCCGTCACAGCATCCTGCGCATCCGCGAGATCTCGCTCGTCTGCTGGGCCACCACGTCGTCGGCCATCTCCTCGACCTGCACGTTGTTGCCCTGCGACTTCACGTCCGTGGCCATGCTGATCGCGCCTTCGTGATGCGTGATCATCAGTGTCAGGAACAGCTGGTCGAAGGTCTTGCCCCGTGCCTTGCGCAGCTTCTCCAACTGGGCTTCGGTCGCCATCCCGGGCATCGCGGCGTGGTCGTGGGTGTGGCCGTCGCCGGTCTCCTCCTCGCCGTGGGTCTTCAGCCAGCCCTTCATCGCCTGGATCTCCGGTCCCTGGGCCGCGGAGATCCTTTCGGCGAGCTTCTTGACCTGTCCCGACTCGGCCTGCTCCGGCACCAGTTCGGTCATCTCCAGGGCCTGGGCGTGGTGCTGGATCATCATTCGCGCGTAGGAGACGTCCGCGGAGTTGGGGGAGTCGTCGTCGGCACGATGCTTCTCGGCCTCCTCGGCGGACAGGGTCCGATTGCCCTCGCCCGGTCCGCCCGGAGCGATCACAGAGGGGCCGGCCGCGCCCGCCTTCCCGTCGTCCGGGCCCGAGTCGCAGGCCCCGAGCCCGAGCACGGTCAGTGCGGTCAGGGCGGCCGTGACTGGCGACACGCGAGTCGACGCGGGACGGAAGGGCACAACGACCTCCTGTGGCTGGATCGCCCCCCCTTGGGAGGGACGCGGAGCACCTGATGAGGCGGAGCACCTCGTCAGTGCAATGACCGTCTTAGCACGCTTCCGCGTGTCACTGATCAAAAAACTTCATTGCGAGCCTGTTGCCCTCTGTTGGTATGAGCATGGCGAAGACGATACTGCGGGGTGCGTGAACCGTTCCGTCGGAACGGACGTAGGGAGGAAACAGTGATCCTGTTGAGTGACCCGCGAACGCGGCGCAGACGCCTGGGAGGTGCGGCGGCCGCCGCCGGTCTCCTGGCCGCGCTGCTCACGGCCGGTCCCGCCGTGGCGACCCCCGACCCGGGGGACGGCCCGGCGAAGACGAAGGAGGTGTCCAAGAGCGCGCGCGCCGAAGCGCGCGCCGCCATCGAGGGCGGCGAGATACCCGGCGTTGACCAGGTAGTTCACTCCCGCAACATCGAGCACCTGGCCAACATCCCCAAGGACGCACTGCCCGGCACCAACTCGGACCTGGCCTTCCAGGGCCGGTACGCCTTCGCCGGCAACTACGACGGCTTCCGCATCTTCGACATCAGCAGCCCGAAGAAGCCGAAGACCGTGGCCCAGGTGCTGTGTCCCGGCTCGCAGAACGACATCTCCGTCTCCGGCGACCTGCTGTTCCTGTCGACCGACTCCTCGCGGAGCGACAGCAGTTGCAACAGCACCACGCAGCCCGCGACGGAGAAGTCCTCCTGGGAGGGCATGAAGGTCTTCGACATCAGCGACAAGCGGAACCCGAGGTACGTCGCAGCCGTCGAGACGGCCTGCGGCTCCCACACCCACACGCTGGTGCCCGAGCGCAAGGACGTCTACATCTACGTCTCCTCGTACTCGCCGAACGCCGCGTACCCGGACTGCCAGCCTCCGCACGACGGCATCTCCGTCATCAAGGTGCCGCGCAAGGCGCCCGAGCGGGCGGCCGTCGTGGGCTTCCCGGTGCTGTTCCCCGGTGAGGGGCCCGACGGCGGCGGCAACCCGGGAGGGCCGACCAACCCGGGTGTCTCCAAGACCACCGGCTGCCACGACATCACCGTCCTGCCCTCGAAGGACCTCGCGGCGGGCGCCTGCATGGGCGACGGCATCCTGTTCTCCATCAAGGACCCCGAGCGTCCCAAGGTGATCGACCGGGTCCAGGACAACGTCAACTTCGCCTTCTGGCACTCGGCGACCTTCAATCAGGAGGCGAACAAGGTCGTCTTCACCGACGAACTGGGCGGCGGCGGTGCCGCCACCTGCAACGCGGAGATCGGCCCGAACCGCGGCGCCGACGGCATCTACGACATCGTGGGTCGGGGTGACCACCGCGAGCTGGTCTTCCGCAGCTACTTCAAGATCCCCCGCCACCAGGCGGACACCGAGAACTGCGTGGCCCACAACGGCTCGCTGATTCCGGTCCAGGGCCGCGACATCATGGTCCAGGCCTGGTACCAGGGCGGCGTCTCCGTCTGGGAGTTCACCGACTCGAAGCGCCCGAAGGAGATCGCCTACTTCGAGCGCGGCCCGCTGAGCACGGAGACCATTTCCACCGGCGGCTCCTGGTCGGCGTACTACTACAACGGCTACATCTACTCGAACGACATCGCCAAGGGCTTCGACGTCCTCAAGCTCAGCGACCGGCGCACCGACCCGGCCGAGCGGGTCCACCTGCGTGAGCTCAACACGCAGACGCAGCCGGACTACTTCGACTGAGCCGGTCGGCCGGCCGCGTCCGTCGGGAGCGGCCGGCCGGGCGCGCCGGTCGCGAAGAAGCGCGACAGGTCCGTGTCGCACGTCGTCCCGCCAGGCGCCTCGGTGTCCGGCGGGACACCCAGCTCCCAGGCCAGCCGGTAGCGCTTGAACAACTCGGCGCGCAGCACCGGCACGGGCATCGGCGCTCCGGGCAACAGGGCGGCGAACACGGCTCCCATCAGCAGCGCGCGCAGCAACGGGTAGTCGCGGTCGACGTCCGGCGAGCCGTGCCGGGCCACGGTGTCCCGCAGGAGTTCCGCCAGCCGCCGCTGCTCCGGGCACGGCACGAAACCCACCTCGGCCTGGAGCAGGCCCGCCATGTGCTGGCGCATGAGCACCGGCCGGTCCCGGGCGAGACCGAGGATCGCGTCGATGGCCCGCGCCATCCGCTCCGGGCCCCCGGCGGTGCGCGGCTCGCGCTCCAGCGCCTCCTCCAGCGTGCGGTGCATCAGCCGGTGCACGGCGGACTGCACGAGCTGGCGCTTGCCGGGGAAGTAGTACGAGATCAGACCCCGCGCCGAGCCGGCCCGGTCGGCGATGGCACCCAGCGTGGTGGCGTCGTACCCCTGCTCACTCACCAGCTCCACCGCGGCCTGCAGGAGGCGCTCCTTCGAACGCCTCCGCAACTCTTCATTGACCGAGGCGCTGCGCGGGGACATGCTGTACTCCTGCGTTGACTGGCTGCCGGCCAACTATACTCGGCGCAGGCGGTCGGGCCCTGCGCGGGTCCGATCCGGGCTACCGTCTGCCTCGGGCGACACGGGGGATCGTCCGAGGCGGGCGCACACCATCGGTGGTTGCCTCGGGCCAGCGGGGTGGTCGGGTGTGATGCCGGACGCGTCGGCGCCGGTCAGCGCAACAGGTCCAGCACCGGCCGAAGCCCCGACACCCGCTCGGACACCGGCAGCGGGTCCACGAAGTGCACCGCGCAGCCGAGGGCCGCCGCACCGCCGTCCGCCCGCCGGTCGTCGCCGACCATCAGCGTCCGGTCCGGCTCGGACCCGAGCGCCGCGCAGGCGGTCGAGAACAGGCGTGGGTCGGGTTTCTGGATGCCGTGCTCGTACGACAGGACGTAGGCGTCGACGTACCGGTCCAGGCCGTGCGCGCGGAAGACGGGACGAAGGTCCCAGCCGATGTTGCTGACCACCCCGACCGCGATTCCCCGTTCGCTCAGCGTGCCCAGCACCTCGGCGGCGTCCGGGTAGGGACTCCAGGCGTCCGGTGTCATGTGCCGGTCGTAGAGCACGTCGTGCAGCCCGGGGTCCGGCAGTCGTACCTGCCGGGACAGTCCGGTGTACGCGGCCCGGTGCAGTTGGGCGCTCTCGTCCCGGACCTCCCAGACGCCGGCGAGTTCCTCCGGTACCCGCGCCGGAGGCGCTCCGCCCGGCAGCGCCCCCGCCTCCTCCAGCGCGCGGGCCGTCGCGGCGAGGTCAGGTCCGGACAGGGGCGTCCCGGTGCCCGCGAGCGCCCCGCTCAGCCAGGCGTGGGCGGACTCGATGCGGAAGAGGGTCCCTGAGAAGTCGAACAGCACGGCAGTCATGTGCGGATGCTACGAGCCGACGTTCCACGCCGCGGGGAGATCCCGGTCGCAAAAGACGCGGACGAGATCCCCCTCGCCCACGACGGAGCACCCGCCGCGGCCCGAGCAGCGCCGGTCGACGTCATGCGTGAAGCGGCCGGGGCGAGGCGGGCCCGCCCGGTCCTAAGCCGGGCGGCCGGGGCGTACTGGGCGCGGGCGAGGTCGCCTTCGCGCGGCCGGCGGGAGCCCGGACGGTCACGGAGATCAGCGATCACTCCACCGGCTACTGCCCCGACCTCTCGGTCGTGGCCGGGCCCTGGCGTCCTCAAGGGTGCCGACGCCCGTGCACGAGTGCCGCGGCAGCGACCACCAGGGCGCCCAGGAGCCAGCCGCCGACCACGTCCGCGGCCCAGTGGACGCCGAGCCACACCCTGGTCACGCCGACGCCGGCCACGGAGACCACCGCCACCGCCAGGGCGGTCACGCGCACGCCGCGGGTGGCGTCGTAGTGGTGGAGCAGCCATACGAGCAGGCCGCACACGAACGTGGCGGTCATGGCGTGGCCCGAGGGGAAGGCCGCGTAGCGCGCGGAGTCCACCGGGTCGGGCCAGACGGGGCGGGCGCGGTCCACGCCCACCTTCAGGGCCTGTTGCAGAAGGCTCCCCAGCAGGCACGTCACCCCCAGCCACACGGCCGTCCACCGGTCGCCGCGCCGGAACCACAGCCACAGAACCACCACAGCGCACAGCAGCCGCATCGTCCAGGTGTCCCACACCCAGTCGGTGAGGATCCGCATGGCGTGCGTGATGCCCGCCTCTTCGACCGCCCAGCGGTGCGTCGTGTCCGCGATGGCGTCGTCCAGGCCGATCAGTGGACGCCATTCGAGGGCCACCAGGGCGAGCAGCAGCGCTGAGCAGGCGGTCAGCAGCCAGGTGACGCGGAGAGTTGTGCGCGGCTGCGGGGGACTGGGCGGGGAGTCGACCGAGGGCGTCTGCATGCTGCGATACTCGCCGACCCGGGCGGCCCGGGGCCAATCCCGGGCCGGTTTCCGCGATGCGGGAGCGGCGAGGGGCCGCCCGCGGGAACCGGGCGGTGTCGTTCGGATCCTGCCGGAGCGCGAGGCACCGCCTACCCCAGCGCCCGCAGCCCCGGTACGAACGCCACCAGCACGGGTACCACCGGCACCAGCGAGGCCGCCGCCGTCAGCCGCAGCCGACGGGCCGCAGACAGCCGGTTCGGCGGGGTGAGCAACCGGTGTACGCGCTGCGGGACTTGAGCCTGCGTCGCCGGGCAGGGGCCGAAGACGCCTCGGTCCTCGTTGAGTTCGACCAGTGCCAGCGCGGTCGTCAGCCGGCCGAAGCGGCGGGAGGCCACGTCGTCGGCGGCGAGTTCCACCAGGCGGTGCATCTCGTCGCGGAACGCGGCGAAGACCGGAACCTGCGGGAAGCCGTCGGCCAGGGCGGCCGAGCAGTGCAGCAGCCAGTCGTGCCGCGCCCGGGCGTGCCCCTTCTCGTGGGCGAGCACCGCGTCGAGCTGACGGCCCTTGAGGCGGCGCAGGGCGGCGGTGGTGACGACCAACTGCGGGGGAGTACCGGGCAGCCACCAGGCCCCCGGCCGTTCGCCCTCCAGAACGACGAGCCGGTCCGAGCCGGGCGCCTCGCCCGGCAACAGCGGAACACGGTGCAGCAGTTCGGCGCGGCGCCGCCGACGCCGCGTCCGGGCCCGCACGACCTCACGCGCCAGCATCGCGGCACTCCACAACCCGCCGCAGGCAAGGGTGACCGCGGTCGTGTCCGCCCAGAGCCCGGACGTGCCGAGCGCGTACGCCTCCACCACCGGACGCGGCGCCGTCGCGAAGACATGACCGCCCACCGCGTGCCAGGCCGCCGCCGCGCTGAACGTCATCGACAGGGCGCAGCACACGAGCACGGCGGCCACCACGCACTGCCACACCCACAGGGCGACCACCGGTTCGCGGTCCGGCCAGTCGGCGCGGGCGAGCAGCCTCGGGGCGAGGACGGCGGTCAGGGCGCCGAGCAGCAGCAGTGCCGCGGGGAGAATCATGGGGTCAGCCTATGAGCGCCGTACCGGAAGCGGTGCGGCCCGTGGGGCGAAGTGACGCAGGCAACGGTTGCGGGCGGGGCAGTACGGGGCACGGCCGCCGGCCGTCACATGGTCAGCAGCATGGCCAGCATCGCGATGCCCATGGAGAGCCGGCACGCCCGCGCCAGCTCCGGCCGGTCGCCCCAGCCGCCCGTCGCGCCTCCCCCGGCTTCCGAGCCGCTCCCGGAAGCCGCACCGCCCCCGGCCACGACGGCCACCGGCAGCAGACGTACGCCGGCCAGCAGCACGTACCCGGCGAAGTACAGCAGCAGCACCCCGGTGAGCAACGGAACTCCGGA
The DNA here is from genome assembly GCF_014649815.1 of Streptomyces mutabilis. Taxonomy (GTDB): domain Bacteria; phylum Actinomycetota; class Actinomycetes; order Streptomycetales; family Streptomycetaceae; genus Streptomyces; species Streptomyces mutabilis. Next base: position 281,247 of record NZ_BMTT01000006.1, read on the forward strand.
CGGGCCGTGACCGTGGGCGGGGGAGCCGGCCATCACCAGCGCCATGTAGACCATGGCCGCGTCCCCGACCAGATGGTGCAGGTGATGACGTCCCGACCGGGCCGCCCACAGGGCGCGCAGCCCGGCGGCGCCGAACACCACCGCGTAGGCGGGCCACGCCCAGGGAGGCGGGGTGAACACCGCCGCGGGCACGGCCATGGCGGCCATGCCGAAGCCCATGAGCGCCTCGTCGCCCGCGGCACGGCGCTGCTCCTCGACGCCGCTGCGCATCCGCAGCAGGCAGTACGCGCCGGTCGCCGCGCAGAGCGCGACCAGCAGCCACCCGGACGACGCCGGTCCGTGCACACGTGCCTCCCCCGCTCGCAGTCCGACGGCCGATGCCCGACGGTCGGTCAAGGACTGCCCGGGCCGTGCGGCGCGCACGCGAGCGCAAGGGTGTACACGGGGTGTATTCGAGGGAGCGCGGTCGATCGCTGCTGGTCGTGTCGGGACCGCCGACACCGCCCTGCATTTATTTACAGGTAAAACACCTGTTAATCTTTTCTCATGAGCAGTGCGACCCCAACCCCCGGAACCTCACTCGGCCGCCGCCTGTCCCTGACCGGCGTGCTGTGCCTGCGCCGTCCCTCCGAGATCTGGTTCAAGCCCGCACTGAGTTCGGTCGCCGCGGTCGCCCCGCCCAACCTGATCCTGCTGGCCCTCGGCCGCCTCGACCTGGCGATGTACACCATGGCCGGATCCCTGTGTGCCCTCTACGCGCACAACCGCCCCTACGCCGCCCGAGCCCGCGTGCTGGCCTGGGTGGTGCTCGGCATGCTCGGTGGCGTCGCCGTCGCCCTGGTCGCCGCCTCACTCACCCGCAACGCCGTCGTCCTGGTCACCGTCGGCGCCCTGCTGGCCGCCGTCCAGAAGGTCCTGTGCGACGCCACCCGCGTCGGCCCGCCGGGGAACGTGATCCCGACCTTCACCAGCTCCGCCGCTCTGTTCGTCCCGCAGACCTTCGGGCAGATCCCCGTCCATCTGGCCCTGGGCGCCGCCGCGGGCGCCTGGGCCTGGACCGTCGGCATGGCACCCGCCCTCGTCCGCCCGCACGGCCCGGAACGCCGGGCGACCGCCCAGGCACTGAACGCCGCGGCCGCGTACGCCGACACCCGCGGCGCCGGCGACGGCCACACCGCGGCGCGCGCCGCCGGGTACGCCGCCGTGCAGGCCGCCTGGCAGACGCTGCTGGCCCTCCCGGCGACGGGTACCCGCGCCACCACCCGGCGCGCACTGGAACACCTCGTCGTCCGAGCCGAGGTCGCGCTCGCAGCGCCCGCCGACTCGGACCCGGAGCGGCTGCGCGACTGGGCCCGCGCCCTGCGCGGCACCGGCCGGATCCCGCGCACCGGCGCCACCCCGGCCGCCACCGACGAACTCCTCGGCGTTGCCACCGAGCTCGCCGCGCCGTCCGCGCCCCTGTGGCGACGACTGGGCCCCCTGGGCCCGATCGCCCTGCGCACCGCCCTCGGCTGCGCCCTGGCCGGCTACGCCTCCCTCGCCCTCGGTATCGGCCGCCCGTACTGGGCGCTGGTCACCGCCGCCGCCCTCTACCAGGCCAACATGACCCTGACCTGGAGCCGGGCCGTCCAGCGCGTCGTGGGCAACATCGCCGGGGTGCTCCTGTTCGCCGCCATCGCCCCGCTCGCCCACCTCGGACAGGCCCTCCTGGTCCTGTTCTGCCTCGCCCTCAACTTCGGCGCCGAGGCGCTCATCACCCGCAACTACTGGCTCGGCAGCGTCTGCGTGACCCCCATGGCACTGCTCATCACCGAGTACGCCGGCTACCAGCAGCCCGGCGATCTGATCACCGAGCGCGTGGCCGACACCCTCGTCGGAGCCCTGGTCGGCTTCCTGGCCGCCGTGGCCGTCACCAACCGGCGTGCCGAAAGCCGTGTCGGGCAGGCGGTGACCGCGGCCGACCGTGCCCGGGAGCACGCCGCCCGTCTCCTGGCGGAGCCCGACCCCGCCCCCGGTGCCCTGGAGGCCGCCCGCCGGGGCCTGGCCGCCGCGCTCACCGACCTGCGGGCCACCGTCGACGCCGCGGCCGGCGAATGGTGGGGGCGCGCGCTGCCCCAGGAGAGGGTCGTGCTCGCCGAGCAGTCCGGACACCGTACGCTCGCCGCAACGGTGCGACGCCAGGCAGCGCGTCCGGACCGGGAAACGGGCACGAGAACGGAGGACGTACGGCCATGACCGCAACCGACGGGGGATCGGCGACCGGGAGCGACGCGAGGGGCCGACCGGGCGGGGACACCGTCGCCGCGGTCGTACGGCAGTGGCGGGCCGTGCACCCCGACCTCGACACCGGGCCGATGGAGATCATCGGCCGCATCAACCGCTGCGCCGCCCTCCTCCAGCAGGCCGAGGACGCCCCCCTGCGCCGGGCCGGGCTCAGCCGCGCCGAGTTCGACCTGCTCGGCGCCCTGCGCCGCACCGGACACGAGCTCACCCCCGGCGATCTGGCCCGCGAGACCTTCTCCTCGGGCGCCGCGGTCACCAAACGCCTCAAGCAGCTCACCGAACGCGCACTGGTGGAGCGGCGCGGCGACACCCGCGACCGCAGGGTCGCCCACGTCCGCCTCACGGACGCCGGCCGCGACCTCGTCGACGGTATCCTGCCCGAACAGCTCGCCTACGAGTCCGCCGTCCTGTCCGGCGTCGACGGACCCGACCAGGAGGAGCTGGCGGCGCTCCTGGGGACGCTGCTGGCCCGGCTCGAGAGCCGTCCGCAGGCACTGCGGGTCTGACGCCCTCCGGGGCCGCCGGGAGTGCGAGCCGTACCGCTGTGTCCTCCCGTCAGCGCTCGTCGCCCGCGTGGTACACGCCGAACATCGCTCCTTGGGGATCCCGCAGCACCGCGATGCGCGGTTCGTCGGGGGGCGAGGTGGGCTCCATGAGCACGGTGCCGTCGCTGTCGGTCGTGTCGACGGCGGCGGTGTCCACGTCCGCCACGGCGAAGTACGGCAGCCAGTGGGACGGCACCTCGTGCGGGAACTTGTCGTCCATCGTCACCATGCCGCCGAAGTCCGCGCCGTCGATCCCCCACTGCGGGTAGCGGTCCGACGCGGTCACGGTCCAGCCGAACACCGTGGTGTAGAAGTCGGCGGCACGGTCCGGCTCCCGGGTCAGCAGCTCCACCCAGCCGAGCGCGCCGGGCGCGTTGAACAGGCCGGCGCCCGGGAACGACCGCCCCTGCCACAGCTGGAACACCGCACCGCCCGGATCGGCGGCCACCGCGAACCGGCCGGAGTCGAAGACGTCCGTGGGACCCTGCAGGACCGACCCGCCGGCCGCCGTCACCTGCCGCACGGCGGCGTCCGCGTCACGGACCGCGAAGGAAACGTTCCAGGCGACCGGCTGCGCCTGCTGGTACAGCGGCGTCAGTGCGGCGACCGCCGCATCGCCGAGACGGGCGATCGTGTAGCCGCCCGCCTGCTGCCGGGAGTCCGTCTCGGGACGCCAGCCGAACAGCTTGGTGTAGAACCGCTTCGCCGCTTCCAGGTCACTGGTTCCCAGCTCGGCCCAGCAGGGACCGCCGGGCACCGGTTCGTGGAGCTTCATCGCGTGGGGCGTCCTTCCGCTCGGCCGGGACCTCGTCCTCCTCCAGCACGCTAAGGCCGGGTCCGGACCGCGGCCATCCGGGCGGCACCGCCCCGGTGGCCGCCGGTACCGCCCCGGTGGCTCAGATTCCCGGCCGGTAGCGCAGCGGATGGCCCGCCGGAATCTCCACCAGCACGATCTGTGTGCCGTCCGGGTCCGCGATCCACATCTCCACCAGCCCCCACGGCTCCTGGACCGGCGGCCGTACGATGTCGACGCCCTTCGCGCGCAGCTCCTCGTGGGCCGCGGCAGCGTCCTCGACCTGGAGCCACAGCTTGAGGGCCGGTGTCAGGGGAGCCTCGGCCCGGCCGGAGACCTCCAGGAAACCGCCGCCGAGGAAGTACACGGTCCCCCGCTCCGGCCCGGTGCCGAACTCCCGGTGGACGGCCAGGCCGAGCTGTCCGCCGTAGAAGGCCCGGGAGCGGTCGGGGTCGGTGGGACGGAGCAGGGTCCGGCTGCTGAGTACATGCACCATGCGGACCGAGGTTAGCGGCAGCGTTACTCTCTTCGGTACCCCCGCCGCGCCCGAGCACGAACCGGAGACGCCCCCATGGACACCACCACCGGCCGACTGACCTACCGCGACGCCACCGACGCCGACGTGGACGAGATCGTGGCGCTCATAGAGTCCGCGTACCGGGGCGACGCCAGCCGGGCCGGGTGGACCACCGAGGCGGACATCCTCCAGGGACAGCGCACGGACCCGGAAGGCGTCCTGGAGGTGATCAAGTCACCGGACGGTTGCCTGCTGACGGTCGAGCGGGACGGCGTGGTCGTGGCTTGCTGCCAGCTCGAGCACCGTGGTGCGCACGCCTACTTCGGGATGTTCGCCGTCAGCCCGGCGCTCCAGGGCGCGGGCCTGGGCAAGGCGATCATCGCGGAGGCGGAGCGGCGGTCCCGCGAGGCGTGGGACGTCACGGAGATGCACATGACCGTGATCTCCGTGCGCGAGGACCTCATCGCCTGGTACGAGCGCCGCGGTTACCGCCGTACGGGAGAGATGAGCCCGTTCCCGTACGGCGACGAGCGCTTCGGGATTCCGCAGCGGGACGACCTGCAGTTCGAGCTGCTGGTCAAGCCGCTGGTGTGACGCGCGCCCGGCCGCTCGCGGACCGTGCGGCTGGACCTGGCCGCACAGGCCGTAGGCCGTGGAGCGGTCCTGGCCGCTCAGGCCGTGAAGCGGCCGGTGCGCTTGATCTCGGGGAAGTCGGTCGTCGCGCCGTCGAGACCCAGGGCGCGCACCAGGCGCAGCTGGTCCTGGGTGTTCACAGTCCAGGAGAAGACCCTCAGGCCCGACTTGCGGGCCTTCTCGACGATCTCCAGTGTGATCCGGTTGATGTCCAGGCACAGGGCCCCGGCACCGGCCGCCACGGCCCGGTCCACGACCTCGGGACCGTAGTACTGCGCGACCAGCGCGGTCCGCACCCCCGGCACCAGCCGCGCGATCTCGACGATCGCCTCGTCGTGGAACGAGATGACCTCCACCCGGTCCACCAGGTCCCGCCGCAGCATCACCTCGGCGAGCGTGCGAGCGGCCGCCACGTCCTTGATCTCGGCCTGCAACGGCGCCGAGATCGCGTCCAGAACCTCCTCGAAGACCGGGATCCGCTCCCCGCGGCCGGCGTCCAGCGACCGCAGCTCCTCCAGGGTCTTGTCGGCGATCGCGCCCGTGCCGTCCGTGGTGCGGTCCACGTCCGCGTCGTGCATGACCACGAGCGCACCGTCCTTGCTCAGGTGCAGGTCCAGTTCGACGACGTCGAGGCCGGCCTGCTCGGCGGCGACGAAGGAACGCAGGGTGTTCTCGGGTTCGACACCCATCGCTCCGCGGTGACCGATGGTGAGGAAGTTCAAGGCTCGACTCGCTTCCGTAGACGGCGGCGATGGCAGGGCGCAGCCTAACGGCCCTGCGGGACCGTTTCCCCTCTGCCGCGCTGGGTATCCGGAATCCGGCGTCCCACAGGAAAAAGTGCGGTGAACCGTGGGGTGCGGCAGGATAATTTACGGAGACTCCCCTTGAACGGGGAAACCTCGTATGCCTACGGTGTCCCGACGCAAGCTTCTCCAGTGAAGGATGGGACATGACGGAAATTCTTGTGCAGGTGGGTGCGGAGGGGAAGGTTCCTCCGGTGAGCAGGGTGGTTGAGCACCCGGCGTGGCCCGTGCTCAAGGATGCCGTGGAACGCATCCGGCCCTGGCAGTGCAAGGACGGGTCGATCGACTTCGACGCCGAGGGCGCCCCCGAGCGGACCGTCGCCGAGGACGCCGTACGCCGCGTCGCCGGTGCCGTCGAGGAGCTGTCCCCGCTGCTCCCGCACGACCGCGCCTACCACGAGGCACTGGTGCGGGACCTCGGCCGCTGGGCCGACGGCGGCTTCCAGGTGCCCGACTTCCTCGACTCGCTGCTGGCCTTCCAGCCCGCCGCGAACCGCGCGGACGGTCTCCAGCACCTGGTCGTCTTCCCGATGTACACGCAGAACGGCAATCCGGACCGCAACCTCGAGGCGGTCGTCCTGCGCATGGTCTGGCCCGACTGGCTGGCCGAGCTGGAGCGCACCCGCTACGACAACCCGCTCTTCTGCGGCATCACCTTCGAGGACTTCACGGCCGGCTACGACACCAACTCCGCCGTCCTCTTCCCGGAGACCATCGCCGTGCGCGAGGCACCCGAGCGCTTCTCCTGGGGCGGCATCTTCTGCGACCGCGAGGCCGCCCGCTTCCGACGCGTCACCGACGCCGCCGTCGGTATCCTGGGCCTGGAACTGCCCGAGGACGTCGCCGCGATGGTCCACGACCAGAAGCGCTGCGAAGAGGCCTTCGTCCTGTGGGACATGGTCCACGACCGCACCCACAGCCACGGCGACCTGCCCTTCGACCCGTTCATGATCAAGCAGCGCCAGCCGTTCTGGATGTACGGCCTGGAGGAGCTGCGCTGCGACCTCACCGCCTTCAAGGAGGCCGTGAAGCTGGAGGCCGACGGCGTCCCGCAGGCCCGCGACGTGCAGTACGCGGTCCTCTTCGACCGGATGTTCCGCTTCCCGGTCACCGGCGAGCGCGTGCGCAACTACGACGGTCTGGGCGGACAGCTCCTCTTCGCGTACCTGCACAAGCACGACGTCGTGCGCTGGACCGACAACAAGCTCTTCATCGACTGGCAGCGTGCCCCGCAGGTCACCAACCAGCTGTGCGCCGAGATCGAGACGCTCTACCGGGACGGCATCGACCGCCCCAAGCTCGTCCACTGGTTCGCCGGCTACGAGCTGGTCTCCACCTACCTCGCCCCGCACCCGGGCTCGAAGTGGGCCAAGGGCCCCGACGCCCTGGACCTGACCCTGCCGCCGCGCAAACTCGTCGACGACGTGCTCCCGGACGAGTTTCCGCTGAGCATGTTCTATGAGGCCCTGTCCAAGAAGCTGAAGAACGTGATCGCCTCCACCAAGGGCATCACGGCCTCGGCGGACGACGCCGAGCGGGTCGCCGCGTGAGCGACGGCACCGGCGGGCAGGAACAGGCACGGCAACAGGCTCGGGAGGCGAGGACCATGGGGAACGGGGCGCTCGACGGCGCGGTGATCGCGGTGGCAGGGGCGGGCGGACCCGCCGGACGGGCCGCGCTGCTGCGGCTCGCCGAGGCGGGTGCGACGGTCGTCGGCTCGGACAACGACCCGGAGCGGCTGGCGGAGGCGGTCGACGCGGCGCGCTACGCCCACGGCGGCGCCACCGTCACCGGGGAGAAGGTCGACCTGCTCGACCTCGACTCCACCCGCGCCTGGGCCGACCGCATCGAGAAGGACTACGGCCGGGTCGACGGCCTGGTCCACCTCGTCGGCGGCTGGCGCGGCAGCCAGACCTTCACCAAGACCGATTTGGGCGACTGGGACCTCCTGGAGAAGCTGCTGATCCGCACCGTGCAGCACACCTCCCTCGCCTTCCACGAGGCGCTCCAGCGCAGCGACCGCGGCCGCTACGTCCTGATCAGCGCAGCCGGCGCGTCCAAGCCCACCGCGGGCAACGCCGCCTACTCCGCGGCCAAGGCCGCATCCGAGGCGTGGACGCTGGCCATGGCGGACTACTTCCGCAAGGCGGGGGGCGAGCAGGGGCCGACGTCGGCGGCTGCGATCCTGGTGGTCAAGGCGTTGGTGCACGACGCGATGCGCGCCGAGCGCCCCAACGCGAAGTTCGCGGGCTTCACGGACGTCAAGGACCTGGCCGAGGCGGTCGCCGGAGTCTGGGAGAAGCCCGCCGCTGAAGTGAACGGAAACCGTCTGTGGCTGACCGAGAAGCCGTGAACCCCCGGAAGACCGACGCGCGTCGCCACCACGACCCCGATGTCCGCGGTTTCGCCAGTGACAACTACGCCGGCGCGCACCCCGAGGTGCTCGCCGCCCTGGCCCTGGCCAACGGCGGGCATCAGGTCGCGTACGGCGAGGACGAGTACACCGAGAACCTCCAGCGTGTGATCCGCAGCCACTTCGGCTCGGGCGCCGAGGCGTTCCCGGTCTTCAACGGCACCGGCGCCAACGTCGTCGCGCTCCAGGCGGTCACCGACCGCTGGGGCGCGGTGATCTGCGCCGAGAGCGCGCACATCAACGTCGACGAGGGCGGCGCACCCGAGCGCGTGGGCGGCCTGAAGCTGCTCACCGTCCCCACCCCGGACGGCAAGCTCACGCCGGACCTGATCGACCGGCAGGCGTACGGCTGGGACGACGAGCACCGCGCGATGCCGCAGGTCGTCTCGATCACCCAGAGCACGGAGCTCGGCACCCTCTACACGCCGGACGAGATCCGTGCCATCTGCGAGCACGCCCACGCGCACGGCATGAAAGTGCACCTGGACGGCTCCCGGATAGCCAACGCCGCCGCATCCCTGGACGTGCCCATGCGGACGTTCACCAACGCGGTCGGCGTGGACCTCCTCTCCTTCGGCGGCACCAAGAACGGCGCCCTGTTCGGCGAGGCGGTCGTGGTCCTCAACCAGGACGCGGTGCGCCACATGAAGCACCTGCGCAAGCTGTCCATGCAGCTCGCCTCGAAGATGCGTTTCGTGTCGGTGCAGCTGGAGGCGCTGCTCGCCAAGGACCTGTGGCTGCGCAACGCCCGGCACTCCAACGAGATGGCCCAGCGCCTGGCCGAGGGCGTGCGCGCCGTGCACGGCGTGGAGATCCTGTACCCGGTGCAGGCCAACGCCGTCTTCGCCCGGCTGCCGCACGAGGTGAGCGAGCGCCTGCAGAAGCGGTTCCGCTTCTACTTCTGGGACGAGGCCGCGGGCGACGTGCGCTGGATGTGCGCCTTCGACACCACCGCGGACGACGTCGACGCGTTCGTCGCCGCCCTCAAGGAGGAGATGGCGCGCTAGGGGGATGCTGGGGGAGCACCTCATGGATGCAGCAGGCCAAGAACCGTGACGAGGTGCTGCGGGCCATCACCCGCATCCATGCCTCACTGCTCCGTACCTGACCTGACCTCTTACCTGTGCGGCGGGGTCGTGGGTTGGTCGCCTTCTTGTTCCGGGACGTGGTGCTGCCCGTTCTGCGGGCGTGCGGACGTCATGGCGCCGGTGGGCCGGGTGTCCTCTCGTCCGGGAGGACGTCCGGGCCCGGGGCGGGTGGGTTTCGGTGCTGCGGCGGGGCAGGCGGCTGTCGGGCGGATGTGCCGAAAGTCGCGGCGGACACGAGCGGGCGTTCGCGCAGCCGCATGCGCTGGAGGCCGAGCGCCTGCCTGGCGTGCTCCGCGACGGCCGGGCTCAGTGCCGGAATCGCCATGGCCGACTGGGCGATCAGGCATCCGTCGGGCAGCCCGGGATCGGCGATGCACGACGCAGCGGCCGTTCTTGCCGCCGTAGCACGCGGTGTAGCGGTCCAGGCAGCAAGCGGGAGCAGCGTGTCCTTGTCGCCGCGCGAGGAGTAGATCGAGCTGCGGTTCAGGCCGGTCGCCCGCGGAAGCGGCTTGCTAACTGCATAAGTATGCAATCAATCGAAAAAGTATTGACGCTCGGGTGTTCGCTTTCCTATGCTCTGCGATCATGGAGCTGATCCAGAAGACCCCTGACCTCTCCGCCTACCTGGCGGTCGACGAGGCCATCGACCATGACCATCCGCGGGTGCGGGAAGTGGCCGCAAGGCTCGCCAGGGAGGCGGAGGATTCGTATGCCTATGCGCGGCTGGCCTTCGAGCTCGTGCGCGACACCATCCCGCACTCGCAGGACTCCGGCGATCCGCGCGTCACCTGGCGGGCCTCCGACGTCCTGGAGCAGCGCACCGGCATCTGCTACGCCAAGGCCCACGCGCTGACCGCGCTGCTGCGGGCCGAGGACATTCCGACAGCCCTGTGTTACCAGCGCTTCGACGTGGTGCACGGGCTGGTCGCCGTACGGTTCGACGGGGCGTGGCACCGGCAGGACCCGCGCGGCAACAAGCCCGGCGTGGACGCGCAGTTCTCCCTGGGACGGGAGCGGCTGGCCTTCACGCCGGACCGCGAGGCGGGCGAGACGGACTGTCCGGAGCTGTACGCCGCGCCGCATCCGGCCGTGCTGGAGGTCTTGAAGGCGGCCGTCGACCGCCCGCACCTGTGGGCGACGCTCCCGGCCGCGCTCTGAGGCGCGGGATCAGTGCGCCTCGGCGGTGCGCACCTGCTCCGGCGTGGGGGCGGTGCCGCCTAGGTGGGCCGGCATCCACCAGGTGTCGTCCGCGCCCTTCGGGCGTACCGGGTAGGCGCGCTGGGCAGCCTCCAGCAGCTCCTGCACCCGCTCGCGCAGCCGGCGGGTGATGGCGCCCGCATACTGCTCACGGGAGGCCTCGATCGCCTCGCCGACCCGGATCGTGATCGGAATGTGGCTGCGCTTGAAGTTGCGCGGGTGTCCCTTGGTCCACAGTCGCTGCGTACCCCACACGGCCATCGGGACCAGCGGGACACCGGCCTCCTGCGCCAGCCGGGCGGCGCCCGACTTGAAGCTCTTCAGCGTGAACGACTCGGAGATCGTGGCCTCCGGGAAGACCCCGACGATCTCACCGGACCGCAGCGAGTCCAGGGCGTGCGCGTACGCGGCCTCGCCCTGCTTGCGGTCGACCGGGATGTGCTTCATGCCGCGCATCAGCGGCCCCGAGACCCGGTGGCGGAACACCGACTCCTTCGCCATGAACCGCACGAGCCGCTTCTGCGGCAGCGCCGCCAGGCCGTCGAAGATGAAGTCCAGGTAGCTGATGTGGTTGCTCACCAGCACGGCGCCGCCCGAGCGCGGGATGTTCTCCGATCCCTGGCAGTCGATCTTGAGATCCCACACCTTGAACAGGGTGCGGGCGAGACCGATCACCGGGCGGTAGACGAGTTCTGCCATGGGCGGGTCGAACCCTTCCTTGTCGGCCTGGGAAGCGGGCTCCCAGTCGAAAGTTACGCAGCCGTAGGTTTACGGCTTCGTCGCAGATCGTGCCCCAAGAACGGCCGGTGTACCAGCCTTGGTGCCCGTCCGTGGCGAGATCCTCATCACGTCACCGGCCGTTGTGTGGCCGAAACGCGACGGTGGACCGGGAATCTCCATCGGCCCTTGAGCGCTGAAACGCTGGACGAACGGAACAGGTGGCACGTGTGAGGCGTGCCCATGAGTGCCGCCCTCTGGCGGCGGAACGAGGGCGCGGGTGCACGGGCAGGACGACAGGAGTTTCGACCCCCCTCCCGGCCCGCGGCCCGGCGGGTCCGACCCGCGAGGCGGCGTGCCCGGCCGACGGCTCGACGCTGCCGAGCTGGGCGTGGACCTGGGCGCGCGCGCCACGCTCGTGCAGTTCTCCACCGCCTTCTGTGCCCCCTGCCGTGCCACCCGGCGGGTTCTGGGCGAGGTGGCCCGCATGGTCCCCGGTGTCGCTCACGTCGAGATCGACGCCGAGGCCCGCCTGGAACTGGTCCGCGCGCTCGGTGTGCTCAAGACCCCGACCGTGCTGGTCCTCGACGCCGACGGCCGTGTCGTACGGCGTGCCGTCGGGCAGCCACGCAAGGCGGATGTGATCGCCGCGCTGGGCGAAGCGGTGTGACGACCGTCATGCCGACCATGAGGCGTTCTCCACAGCTTCGACATCCCGGGACGTATTTGACTGTGTGTGCCACCCGTCGTCAGCCTGCCCACAGGGCCTCGCTCCCCGCTCCGCGGACCGAGGTGCAACGCAGAAGGACTTCCCCCATGTCGGCCACACCCGGCCTCACCGCGTCGCCGCTCGCCACCGCCGACCTGCTGCGGTCCGTCTTCCGGCGGCACGCGGCGGGCGTCGCGGTGATCACCGCGCGCGGGGACACCGGCCCGGCCGGCTTCACCGCCACCTCCCTCACCTCCGTCTCCACCGAGCCGCCGCTGCTCTCCTTCGGCATCGGTACCGGCTCCTCCAGCTGGCCGACGGTGTCCGAGGCCGAGTACGTCGGCGTCCACGTGCTCGGCGAGCACCAGGAGGACCTGGCCGCCACCTTCGCCCGCAGCGGCGCGGACCGCTTCGCGGCGCCCACGGCCTGGCGTGAGGGCCCCGAGGGCGTTCCGGTACTGGACGACGTCCTCGCCTGGCTCGTGTGCCGGGTGGTCGCCCGCGTGCCCGCGGGCGACCACCGCGTCGTGCTGGCCGAGGTGCTGCTCGGCGACCCCACGGGCGCGGGCCGCCCGCTGCTGTACCACCAGGGGCGTTACAGCGGCCTGCGCGACTGACCGCTCAGCGGGACGGCTTCTGCGAAGCGGTCGAGTTCCGGTTACGCTGCGTTGCGAAGGTCACAGTTCAAAGCGCTTGCTCAGTGGGCATGAACTGGGTGTACTGACGAGTAATATCTCGGGGCGGAGCGCAGGTCGCCCCGCCCGGGATCGGCCGCTTGGGGCGCCTATGCTGCCTGCAAGAGGCAGCACTGAAATGTCGACGCAGTAGGAGAGCCGGCGTGAGCTTGAGGATCGTTGTCACTGTGAAGTACGTGCCCGACGCCACTGGCGACCGGCACTTCGCCGATGACCTGACCGTCGACCGCGACGACGTCGACGGTCTGCTCTCCGAGCTGGACGAGTACGCGGTCGAGCAGGCGCTGCAGATTTCGGAGAACTCCGACGACGACGTGGAGATCACCGTACTGACGGTGGGCCCGGAGGACGCGAAGGACGCGCTGCGCAAGGCGCTGTCCATGGGCGCGGACAAGGCGATCCACGTCGAGGACGACGACCTGCACGGCACCGACGCCATCGGCACCTCCCTGGTCCTGGCCAAGGCGGTCGAGAAGGCCGGCTACGACCTGGTGATCTCCGGCATGGCCTCCACCGACGGCACCATGGGCGTCGTTCCGGCGCTGCTCGCGGAGCGCCTGGGTGTGCCGCAGGCGACGCTGCTGTCCGAGGTCTCGGTCGAGGGCGGCATCGTGAAGGGGCGCCGCGACGGCGACGCCGCCACCGAGCAGCTGGAGGCCTCCCTGCCGGCGGTCGTGTCGGTCACCGACCAGTCCGGCGAGGCCCGTTACCCGTCTTTCAAGGGCATCATGGCGGCCAAGAAGAAGCCGGTTCAGTCCTGGGACCTCTCCGACCTCGACATCGACGAGGACGAGGTCGGTCTGGAGAACGCGTACACCACGGTCGAGTCCGCGACCGAGCGCCCGGCGCGCACCGCGGGCACCATCGTCAAGGACGAGGGCGAGGGCGGCAAGCAGCTCGCCGACTTCCTCGCGGGCCAGAAGTTCATCTGAGCTCCGGATTCGCCGACCGCCCCTCACATCTCGCAAGCAGGAGAGAAGAAGTCCCATGGCTGAAGTTCTCGTCTACGTCGACCACGTGGACGGTGCCGTCCGCAAGCCCACCCTGGAGCTGCTGACCCTCGCCCGCCGAGTCGGCGAGCCCGTCGCCGTCGCCCTGGGTGCCGGTGCCGCCGACACCGCCGCCGCCCTCGCCGAGCACGGCGCGGTGAAGGTCCTGACCCACGAGGCCGCCGAGTACGCCGACTACCTGGTCGTGCCGAAGGTGGACGCCCTCCAGGCCGCCGTCGAGGCCGTCTCCCCGGCCGCCGTGCTGGTCCCGTCCTCCGCCGAGGGCAAGGAGATCGCCGCCCGCCTGGCGCTGCGCCTGGGCTCGGGCATCATCACCGACGCCGTCGACCTGGAGGCCGGTGACGAAGGCCCGGTGGCCACGCAGTCGGTGTTCGCCGCCGCCTTCACCACCAAGTCCCGCGTTGCCAAGGGCACCCCGGTCATCACGGTCAAGCCGAACAGCGCGGCCGTCGAGCCGGCCCCGGCCGCCGGTGCGGTCGAGGCCCTGTCGGTGTCCTTCTCCGCCGCCGCGACCGGCACCAAGGTCACCGCGCGCACGCCGCGCGAGTCGACCGGGCGTCCGGAGCTGACCGAGGCCGCGATCGTGGTCTCCGGCGGCCGTGGCGTCAACGGCGCGGAGAACTTCGCGATCATCGAGGCCCTCGCCGACTCGCTCGGCGCGGCCGTCGGTGCCTCGCGTGCCGCGGTGGACGCCGGCTGGTACCCGCACACCAACCAGGTCGGCCAGACCGGCAAGTCCGTCTCGCCGCAGCTGTACATCGCCTCCGGCATCTCGGGCGCGATCCAGCACCGCGCGGGCATGCAGACCTCGAAGACGATCGTGGCGATCAACAAGGACGCCGAGGCCCCGATCTTCGAGCTGGTCGACTACGGCGTCGTCGGCGACCTCTTCGACGTCGTCCCGCAGCTCACCGAGGAAGTCAAGTCCCGCAAGGGCTGAGCTTCCCCGTCGGAATCCCGGCCGAGGCCCCCGCGACCCTCCGTGGTCGCGGGGGCCTCGGCGTCTGCGCAGGATGGTGTTGACCGGTGGGAGGCCGACAGATAACTTCGCTGTGCGGATTATCGATTCCGTTCAGCGGAAAAATGGAACTCAGGAGGGTGTGGGATGGGTCAGCAGGAGAAGGTGGCAACGAGCCTCGCGGGCGCCGTCGGCGAGGAGATCAGCGCCTCCCTCGCGCCGGTCGACGCGGAGCTGGAGCGCCGCTACCCCGGAGACCCGGGCACCCGCCAGCCCGTGCACACCGTCTACGTCCCCGGCGACGTCTTCGCCGCCGACACCGTCCGCTCCTGGGGCGACCGCGCGCTCGCCGCCCTCGACGAACACGCCCCCGACGCCGCGTCCTTCGCCGCCGTCCTCGGGCTCACCGACGACCTCGCCGAGCCGGTGTACAGCCGCGTGCGCGCCAAGCTGGAGCGCGAGCCGATCGAAGACCTCCGCGTCGACTTCGAGGACGGCTACGGCAACCGCTCCGACGCCGAGGAGGACGAGGCGGCGGCCCGCGCGGCCCGGCTGATCGCCGAGGCGTACCGACAAGGCACCGCCGCCCCGTACATGGGCATCCGCATGAAGTGCATGGAGGCCCCCGTGCGCGCCCGGGGCATCCGCACCCTCGACGTCTTCCTCAGCGGCCTGATGGAGGCCGGCGGCCTGCCCGACGGACTGGTCCTCACCCTTCCCAAGGTGACGTATCCCGAGCAGGTCACAGCCATGGTCCGGCTCCTGGAGGCCTTCGAAAAGGCGCGCGGCCTGGAGCCCGGCCGGATCGGCTTCGAGATCCAGATCGAGACCAGCCAGTCCATCCTGGCCGCCGACGGCACGGCCGCCGTCGCCCGCATGATCCAGGCCGCCGAGAGCCGCGCCACCGGCCTGCACTACGGCACCTTCGACTACAGCGCCTGCCTCGGCGTCTCCGCGGCGTACCAGGCCAGCGACCACCCGGCCGCCGACCACGCCAAGGCCGTCATGCAGGTCGCCGCCGCCGGCACCGGCGTACGTGTCTCCGACGGCTCCACCAACGTCCTGCCGGTCGGCCCGACCGAGAAGGTCCACGACGCCTGGCGCCTGCACTTCGGCCTCACCCGCCGCGCCCTCGCCCGCGCCTACTACCAGGGCTGGGACATGCACCCCGGTCACATCCCGACCCGGTACGCGGCCGTCTTCGCCTTCTACCGCGAGGGCTTCGAGCAGGCCGCCGCGCGTCTGGCCCGGTACGCCAACCGCACCGGCGGCGACGTGATGGACGAGCCCGCCACCGCCAAGGCCCTCAGCGGCTACCTGCTGCGCGGGCTGGACTGCGGCGCCCTCGACATCGGCGAGGTCGCCCGGCTGACCGGCCTGACCCGCGCCGATCTGGAGGTCTTCTCGGCCCCGCGGCGCGGTGACCTGACGGCATCGGCGCAGTAGGCGGCCAAAGCGCATCGTCCGGCGTCCGGTCGGAGCCCACGTAGCGTTCCAGGCCGGACGCCGTCACCCGCTCCTCCTCGGCGAACAGCCGCGTCCCCCGCTCGCACAACCGCCGGTCGGCCCGCGCCCGCGCGCAGAACTCCTCGGGCGTCACCCCGAACAGCTCCCGCAGCCGGGCCGATCCGCGCAGCAGGTCGGTGCTCGGCGGCCGCTGCTCGCCCCGGGTGCCGTCGCGGGGTCCCGGTGCCGTCGTGCAGGACCCCGTGGTGGTCGACGTAGGCGTACGCGCCGCGCAGCACCGTCGCCCGGCTCGACGCGCACGTCGGGCGAGGGCAACCAGCGCGGTCGAGGTTGCCGGATGCCATCGACACGCCCTCGCTCGCGTCGAACGCGGCGAGCCGCTCGGCGCCGAGCCAGAGCACGAACAGCTCCCGCACGACGCCCGGGACGCGCACCGGCGAGGCGGACAGGCAGCCCATGCGGCTGACATGGGCGGAGACGCCGATGTCCCGGCCGGTGACGTGGGCCCTGACCATCGGGATCGGGGAGTCGACGCCGAACTCCGCCACCTTGTGCCGCAGCCGGCCGGACTGCCGTTAGGCTCCGATCGCCGAAACGGGCACCCGATCCTCGTAACGACAGCCGGTCCCCCTCCACCTCGGACTCCTGTGGCCACGCGCCCGGATACGTCAGCGGCTCGCGCGGCACCCCGTCCAGCCCGAGCACCCGCAGCGTCAGGTCCTCGCCGCCGGTGCCCGTCCCCGCGGGCACGCCGGACGCCGACGCGTCCGTGTCCGCGGCGTCCGTACGGTCGTCCGCCACGGCCGCTCAGTCCGCCGGCGGCACCTCGCCCGAGCCCCGGGTGACCAGCCTGGTCGGCAGTTCGATGCGCTCGGGCGCGAGGAGGGTGCCGTCCAGCTGCCGGAACAGCCTTTCGGCGGCGGTACGGCCGAGGGCCGCGGCGTCCTGGGCGACCACGGTGACGCCCGGCTGGAGCAGGTCGGCCAGCTCGATGTCGTCGAAGCCCACGAGGGCAACACCGCGGTCGTGCTGGGCGAGGACACGGATCACGGTGACCGTCACCCGGTTGTTGCCCGTGAAGATCGCGGTGACCGGATGCGGGTCGGCGAGCATCTCCTCGGCCGCCCGGCGCACCCGCTCGGGGTCGGTGACGCCCAGCGACATCCACGAGTCCTTGACCGGTATCCCGGCGTCCTCCATCGCCGCCTGGTAGCCGCGCAGCCGCTCGGCGGCCGTGTGGATGCGGGGCATGTCGCCGATGAAGCCGATCCTGCGGTGACCGTGCGCGATGAGGTGGGCCACTCCGTCGCGGGCGCCGCCGTAGTTGTCGGACAGCACCACGTCCGCGTCGATCCGCCCCGGCGGACGGTCCACGAACACCGTGGCGACGCCGGCCTTGAGTTCGGGCTCCAGGTAGCGGTGGTCGTCCCCGGCGGGGATCACCACCAGCCCGTCGACGCGCCGTGCGCACAGGGCCAGCACCAGTTCCTGCTCGCGGTCCGGGTCCTCGGCGCTGGACCCGTTGATCAGCAGGGCGCCGTGGGCGCGGGCCACCTCCTCCACGGCACGGCTGAGCGGCCCGTAGAAGGGGTCGGCCAGGTCCTCCAGAACCAGACCGATGCTGGCGGTACGCCCCTTGCGGAGCACCCGCGCGCTGTCGTTGCGCCGGAAGCCGAGCGCGTCGATGGCCTCCTGGACACGCCGCTCGGTCTCCGGGGTGACGCCCGCCTCCCCGTTGACCACCCGGGAGACGGTCTTGAGGCCGACCCCGGCCCGCGCGGCGACGTCCTTCATGGTCGGGCGATTGCCGTAGCGGTTCCCGGGGATGCGGTCTGCGCGGCGGGGCGTGTCGGGCACGATGCGGTGTCCTGTCCTGTCGTCCACGGGAAAGCGTCGGCTCCTGTCGTCCACGGGGATCCCGGTCCGCCACCCGTGGCCACGGTGCTCACGGTGTCACGGGGGATGTACCGGTCGTGCGTTTGTATGAGGATGTGGCGTCGAGCATAGAGCCTGGACAACGTTGTCAGAAGCGGGAGACACTGTCCAACGCACTCTTCGGTCCTCGTCCCCACCGGGGGACCGGTCTGCTGTGCGCTCTCGTGTTCGTGCTCTTTCATTCTTTTTCGGTCCAACGGGGAGATCCGACTCTGATGCACACCAACCTCGTGGCAGCGCTGGACATCGGCGGCACCAAGATCGCCGGAGCGTTGGTGGACGGCCACGGCCGCATCCAGGCACGTGCGCAGCGTGCCACGCCCGCCCGGGAGGACGGCGACACCGTGATGGGGGCCGTGGAGGCCGTGCTCGGGGAGTTGACGGCGTCGCCGCTGTGGGGGCGGGCCACAGCCGTCGGCATCGGGAGCGCGGGCCCGGTGGACGCCTCCGCCGGCACGGTCAGTCCGGTGAACGTGCCGGGCTGGCGCGAGTACCCGCTCGTCCGGCGGGTCCGCGAGGCCGTCGGTGACCTGCCCGTCGAGCTGATCGGCGACGGGGTGGCGATCACGGCGGCGGAGCACTGGCAGGGCGCCGCGCGGGGGCACGACAACGCGCTGTGCATGGTGGTCTCCACCGGTGTGGGCGGCGGTCTCGTCCTGAACGGACGGCCGCACCCCGGCCCGACCGGCAACGCCGGTCACATCGGGCACATCAGCGTGGATCTGGACGGCGATCCCTGCCCGTGCGGTGCGCGCGGCTGCGTGGAACGCATAGCGAGCGGTCCCAACATCGCGCGGCGCGCCCTCGACGCGGGCTGGCGGCCGGGCCCGGACGGCGACACCTCCGCCGCCTCGGTGGCCGCCGCGGCGCGCCGGGGTGACCCCGTCGCCGCGGCCTCCTTCGAACGGGCCGCGCAGGCGCTGGCCGCCGGGATCGCCGCCACCGCGACCCTCGTCGAGATCGACATCGCCGTGGTCGGCGGGGGAGTGGGCAAGGCGGGTGACGTGCTCTTCGCCCCGCTGCGCAAGGCGCTGACCGACTACGCGACCCTGTCCTTCGTGCGGCGCCTGGCGGTCGTGCCCGCCCAGATGGGGACGGACGCGGGCCTGGTGGGCGCGGCCGCGGCGGCCCTCTTCAGGACCGCGGACGCGAGCCCGGCACGGGTTTGAGCCGTGCGCGGCCCCGGGCCGGTCGTACCGTACGCCGGTGCTGCGTGGACTGCCCCGGCCCGGTCGTTGCCGCCGATCCGGTCCCGAGCAGCACGCGTCGGCCCCCTGGGCGCAGGCGCCGGCGAGGCGCGAGGTCGGGTCCTGGCCCGTACGGTCCCGGTCCTGAGTTCCGGTGCCCCGGGGCCGGTCGGTCCGGGCACGGCCGGTTCGCCGCTCCATACCCGTGACCCCCGAGCCCCGGCGCAGTTGAAGCAGGCATGAAGAAGCGCAGCATGCTCGCCATCGCATCCCTGGCCACCGGATTCGTCGTGGCGGCCGTCAGCCCGTCCCACGGCGCCCCGGCCGAACTCCCCCTCGGACTCGACGTGGAGGACACCGTCAGCACAGTCGAGGACACCGTCGCCGTCGACAACCTGCCCGTGGCCGAGGACACGCTCGGGCAGCCGGGCCGCTGA
Source organism: Streptomyces mutabilis (assembly GCF_014649815.1). Taxonomy (GTDB): domain Bacteria; phylum Actinomycetota; class Actinomycetes; order Streptomycetales; family Streptomycetaceae; genus Streptomyces; species Streptomyces mutabilis. The sequence goes on from NZ_BMTT01000006.1 coordinate 300,634, forward strand.
GACGCCTCACCCGGAACACACGGCGCCGGTGCCCCTCCGGGGGCGCCGGCGCCGCTGTCGTACGCCCTCAACTGGGCCTGGTTTCCGTGGCAGGGTGGAGCGGGCAAGCCACAGGGGGCCAAAGAAGAGGGGGACCTGTGACCGTCGTCTGGATCAACGGCGCGTTCGGTGCGGGAAAGACCGCCACCGCACGGGAACTGATCGACCTGATCCCGAACAGCACACTCTTCGACCCCGAGGTCGTCGGCGGGGCACTCGCACACCTGCTGCCGCCCAAACGTCTCGCCGAGGTCGGCGACTTCCAGGACCTGCCGATCTGGCGCCGCCTGGTCATCGACACGGCGGCCGCGATGCTCGCCGAGCTCGGCGGGACCCTCGTGGTTCCCATGACGCTGTTGCGTCAGGAGTACCGGGACGAGATCTTCGGCGGTCTCGCCGCCCGCCGGATCACGGTCCGGCACATCCTGCTCGCCCCGGCGGAAACGATCCTGCGCGAGCGGATAGCGGGCCGCGACATACCCGAGGGCCTGCCCGACGGCGAGATGCGCGTACGGCAGTGGTCGTACGACCACATCGAGCCGTACCGGGCCGCCCTCGCCTCCTGGCTGACCGCCGACGCCCACCCGGTCGACACGGGCGCCCTCACCCCGTACGAGGCCGCCGCCCGGATCGCCGAGGCCGTCGGCACCGGCTCCGTTCCGGCCTGCGACATCGTGCAGACGCCGGAACCCACCGCCGAGACCCTCGCGGCCGGCGTGCTGCTCTTCGACGAGCAGGACCGCGTCCTGCTCGTCGATCCCACCTACAAGCCCGGCTGGGAGTTTCCCGGCGGTGTCGTCGAACCCGGCGAGGCACCCGCCCGTGCCGGGATGCGCGAGGTCGCCGAGGAGACCGGCATCAGTCTCGACGACGTACCCGCGCTGCTCGTCGTCGACTGGGAACGGCCCGCGCCACCCGGCTACGGCGGCCTGCGGCTGCTCTTCGACGGCGGCCGGCTCGACTCCGGCGTCGCCGACCGGGTCCTGCTGCCCGGCCCGGAACTGCGCGGCTGGCGCTTCGTCACCGAGGACGAGGCGGCCGGGCTGCTGCCCCCCGTCCGGTACGAGCGGCTGCGCTGGGCGCTGCGGGCCCGGGAACGCGGGGCGGCCCTCTATCTGGAGGCCGGCACCCCGGTCGGCTGACCTCAGCCGACCGTCCCGTACGTGCGCGCCGAGGCCCGCAGCGCGCGTGCCGCCCCGCCGGTCACCGGGTCCCCGTGCCCGAAACAGGCGACCTCCGCGTCGATGTCCGCCAAGCGCCGGAAGGAATCGACGGCCCGGTCCCGGTCGACGTTGAACACGCCGAGCATCACACCGCCGTCGACCGGTGACGCGGCGACCGCGTCCCCAGTGAACAGCACCCCGTGTCGCGGGAGGTGCACCGCGATACTTCCGTCGGTGTGCCCCGGTGCATGGACCACACGCGCCCCGCCGCCGAAGTCCAGGACGTCGCCGTCCGACACCTCGGTCACCCGCTCCGGCCGGTCGAAGCCGCCCTGTGGAAGCAGCCGCACGGCGTTCTCGTGCAGGGGCCGCTCCCAGTGCTCGAACACGGGCTGCGGGCCCGCGACCTCACCCCGCACGACCGGCGCCTCCACGGCGTGCGCCACCACCGCCGCCCCGGTGAGCGCGGCGACCTCGCGCGCCCCGCCCACGTGGTCCTCGTGGAAGTGGGTGAGGACGACACGCCGTACACGTCCGACGGCACCGGCCGACGCGGCGATGCGCGCGCCGGACCCGGCCGGTCCGGCGTCGATCAGCGTCAGGTCGTCGCCGTCGCGCCACAGATAGGCCTGGCCCAACCGGGAAGCGCAGCAGGTGCAGGCGGGGGAGCAGTTCGATGACGTCCATGGCACGACCGTAGGCAGGGCCCCGCGCGGTGGCGAGGCCCCTTCGCCGACGGCAGAGCGCGAACGGGGCCGGACGGCTCAACTCGCCGCGTAGTTGCGCAGGAACAGCGCTTCCGCGACCGACAGCCGCTCCAGCTCCTCGGGGGACACGCTCTCGTTGACGGCGTGGATCTGCGCCTCCGGCTCGCTCAGGCCGATCAGCAGGATCTCCGCCCGCGGGTACAGCGCCGCCAGGGTGTTGCACAGCGGGATGGAGCCGCCCTGACCGGCGTACTGCATCTCCTGGCCCGGGTACGCCACCGCCATCGCGTCAGCCATGGCCCGGTAGGCCGGGCTGCCGGTGTCGGCGCGGAAGGCCTGGCCCTGGCCGATCTGCTCGACGGCGACCCGCGCACCCCACGGTGTGCGCGACTCCAGGTGGGCCTGGAGCAGCTTGGTGGCCTCGGCGGCGTCCACACCCGGCGGCACCCGCAGGCTGATCAGCGCGCGGGCGCTCGCCTGCACGGACGGGGTGGCGCCGACGACCGGCGGGCAGTCGATGCCGAGCACCGTGACGGCCGGACGCGCCCAGATCCGGTCGGCGACCGCACCCGAACCGATCAGTTCCACGCCGTCCAGCACCCGCGCGTCCCGGCGGAACTGTTCTTCGTCGTAAACCAGGCCCTCCCAGGCGCTGTCCGCCGCCAGGCCGTCGACGGTCGTCGAACCGTCCTCGGCGCGCAGCGAGTCCAGTACGCGGATCAGGGCCGCCAGCGCGTCGGGCGCCGCGCCGCCGAACTGGCCGGAGTGGAGGTTCCCTTCGAGCGTGTCGACCTTCACGCGGACCAGGGTCATGCCGCGCAGCGTCGAGGTGACCGTCGGCAGCCCGGCCCGGAAGTTGCCCGCGTCGCCGATGACGACGGTGTCCGCGGCCAGCAACTCGGGGTGCTGTTCGGCGTACCGCTCGAGACCGCCCGTGCCCTGCTCCTCCGAGCCCTCGGCGATGAACTTGACGTGCACCGGCACGCCGCCGTTCGCTTTCAGCGCGCGCAGCGCGAGCAGGTGCATCAGCACACCGCCCTTGCAGTCGGCGGCGCCGCGCCCGTACCAGCGGCCGTCGCGCTCGGTCAGCTCGAACGGCGGGGTCGCCCAACCGGCCTCGTCGAGCGGCGGCTGCACGTCGTAGTGTGCGTAGAGCAGGACGGTCCTGGCGCCCTCGGGCCCGGGAAGGTACCCGTACACGGACTGCGTGCCGTCCGGGGTGTCCAGCAGGTCCACGTCCTGGAAGCCCTCGGCGCGCAGCGCGGCGGCGATCCAGTTGGCGGCGCCCACGCTCTCGCTGCGCGGGAACTGGTCGAAGTCCGCCACCGATTTGAAGGCCACCAGCGCGGTGAGCTCCTCCTTCGCCCTGGGCATCAGCGAGGAGACGGTCTCGGCGACCGGATTCGACGACATGGGCACGCTCCTTGTAGGTGCGACGTTGTACCGATGAGTACTGGGATTGGTGGGCCGATCCTCCCACAGTGGCCTGCGGCGATGCCCGCCGTAGGATGCGGGGGTCAGGTGCGGCATGCGGTTTGTTGGGAGCAGTAGACCATCGTGAGCAGCGAGAACTCTTCGGCGGACGACACGCGTCAGGTCTGGGACGTGGTCGTGGTGGGCGCGGGACCGGCGGGAGCCTCGGCCGCCTACGCGGCGGCGGTCGCGGGGCGGCGCGTGCTGTTGCTGGAGAAGGCGGAGCTGCCCCGCTACAAGACGTGCGGCGGCGGCATCATCGGTCCCTCGCGCGACACCCTCCCGCCCGGCTTCGAGCTGCCCTTCCGGGACCGCGTGCACGCGGTGACGTTCTCGAACAACGGGCGCTTCACCCGGACCCGGCGCTCCCGTCAGATGCTGTTCGGGCTGATCAACCGGCCCGAGTTCGACCAGCAGATCGTCGAGCACGCCCAGAAGGCGGGTGCCGAGCTGCGCACCGGGGCCACCGTGACGCGGGTGGAGCAGCACGGGTCGGCGGTGCCGGACCGGCGCACGGTCGCCGTCGTCCTCCAGGGCGGCGAGACGCTGCTGGCCCGGGCGGTCGTCGGCGCGGACGGCAGCGCCAGCCGGATAGGCGCGCACGTCGGGGTGAAGCTAGACCAGGTCGACCTCGGCCTGGAGGCGGAGATCCCGGTGCCGGACACGGTCGCCGAGGACTGGAAGGGACGGGTCCTCATCGACTGGGGGCCGATGCCGGGCAGTTACGGCTGGGTCTTCCCCAAGGGCGACACGCTGACTGTCGGTGTGATCTCGGCGCGCGGCGAGGGCGCGGCGACCAAGCGGTACCTGGAGGACTTCGTCGGCCGGCTTGGCCTCGCCGGCTTCGAACCGAGCATCTCCTCGGGCCATCTGACGCGCTGCCGCACCGACGACTCGCCGCTCTCCCGCGGGCGGGTCCTGGTCTGCGGGGACGCGGCGGGGCTCCTGGAGCCGTGGACTCGCGAGGGCATCTCCTTCGCGTTGCGCTCAGGACGGCTCGCGGGGGAGTGGGCGGTGCGGATCGCGGAGGCGCACGACGCCGTGGACGCGCGCAAGCAGGCCCTGAACTACGCCTTCGCCATCAAGGCGGGGCTCGGCGTCGAGATGAGCGTCGGCAAGCGGATGCTGGCGATCTTCGAGCGTCGTCCGGGAATCTTCCACGCGGCCCTGACCGGGTTCCGCCCGGCCTGGAAGGCGTTCAAGGACATCACGCAGGGCTCGACCTCGCTGGGCGAGCTGGTCCGTGCCCACCCGCTGGCCCAGCGCGCGCTGGCGGCGATGGACCGCCGGCCCGCGGGCACGGCGGAGCCGACGGGCGCTGCGGGAGCGCAGACGGGTGCGGGCACACCGGACGCGGGAGGTGCGCGCCCCGCGGATGACGAGGCCGGGACCTGAGCGCCGCCTCGTCCTGACGGGCACCGCTCACGCAGGCCGCGCAGGCCTGGGAGCGGCCGGGGCGTACTTCCCCGGGAGTACGCGCGATCACCACGCGCGAGTGACGTCACTCCCGCCGTGCGGCGTCTAGCGTGGCGGTCATGGACGGACAGCGTGGACACGCGGGCGGGCCGCCGCAGTGGTGGCGGCACGGGCCCCCGTGGTGGCATCGGCGGGTCGACGAGGAGCACCGCCACCGGTGGCCCTGGCGCTCCACGGCACTGCTCACGGCGTTCGTGCTGGCCGGTTCCAACTTCGCCGCCCATTCCCAGGAGGGCGAGCGCGCCGCGCTGGACCCCTTCGCGCGCGTGCTCCTGTTCCTGACGGGCGCGGCGCTCCTGTGGCGGCAGCGGTACCCGGTGGCGGTCGTGTTCGGCACGTCGGCCACCACCCTGGTCTACCTGGCTGCCGGATACCCGTACGGTCCGGTCCTCCTGGCCGTGGCGCTGGCTTGCTTCAGCGCCGTCGTCTCCGGGCACCGCAGGGCCGCGTGGTCGGCCCTGGCGGCGCTGTGGGCGGGACACGTCCTGCTGGTGCACTGGCTGTACCGCTGGCTGCCGCCGTCGTCGGACTCCGCCGCCTCCTGGGGCGGGGAGATCGTCATCGCCCTCTGAGTGGTGGCGATCGTGGCGGTGTCGGAGCTTGCCCGGACCCGGCGCGAGCAGTGGGCGAAGGAGCGGGCCGAGCGGGCGCAGGCGGCCCGGCGGCGCGCGGACGAGGAACGGCTGCGGATCGCCCGCGAGCTGCACGACGTCCTCGCGCACAGCATCTCCGTCATCAACGTCCAGGCGGGCGTCGGACTCGCGCTCCTCGACACCGATCCGGAGCAGGCGCGCACCGCGCTCACCACCATCAAGGCCAAGAGCAAGGAGGCGCTCGGCGAGGTGCGCCAGGTCCTCGACACCCTGCGCGCCCCCGGCGACGCGCCTCGCACTCCCGCCCCCGGGCTCGACAGGCTGTCCGAACTGGTGGAGCAGGCGGCGAGCGCGGGCCTCACCGTCGAGGTCGAGGGCAAGCCGCCGGCGCTGACGCCCGGTACCGACCTCGCCGCGTTCCGCATCGTGCAGGAGGCACTCACCAACGTCGTACGCCACTCCGGTTCGCGGCACGCACGCGTGTGCCTCGCCCGGGAGGGCGGCGCGCTGCGGCTGCGCATCGACGACGACGGACCCGCGACCGGCGCCGAGGCCGGGGGCAGCGGCAACGGGCTGGCCGGAATGCGGGAGCGGGCGGCGGCGCTCGGTGGCACCATCGAGGCGGGTCCGCGCCCCGACGGCGGTTTCCGGGTACGCGCGACCCTGCCCATCGGCGCCGAGCGCGTCACGCATGCCAAGGACGTCGAGAACGCCCGCGACACGCAGGAGGACCGGTGATCCGCGTACTGCTCGCCGACGACCAGTCACTGGTACGGGCCGGCTTCCGGGCGCTGCTGGACGCGCAGCCGGACATCGAGGTGGCCGCGGAGGCCGCGGACGGCGAGGAGGCGGTGCGCGTGATCAGCGAACTGCGCCCCGACGTCGTCCTGATGGACATCCGCATGCCCCTGCTGGACGGCCTGTCCGCGACCCGCAGGATCACCGGTGACGACGCCCTGCGGGACGTGAAGGTGGTCATGCTCACCACCTTCGAACTCGACGAGTACGTCTTCGAGGCGATCCGCTCCGGTTCTCGGGTTTCCTGGTCAAGGACACCGAGCCCGAGGAACTGCTGCGCGCCGTGCGGGCGGTGGTCGCCGGTGACGCACTGCTCTCGCCGGGGGTGACGCGCCGCCTGATCGCCGAGTTCGCGGCCCGCTCCAAGGAACCCGCGGCGGCCGGGCAGCTGGCCGGGCTCACCGAGAGGGAGCGGGAGGTGATGGCCCTGGTCGGCATCGGTCTGTCCAACGAGGAGATCGCCCGGCGCCTGGTCGTCAGCCCGCTCACCGCCAAGACCCACGTCAGCCGCACCATGGTGAAGCTGGGCGCCCGCGATCGGGCCCAACTGGTCGTACTGGCCTACGAGTCAGGACTGGTGCGGCCGGGCTGGCTGGGCTGACCGCCGCGCCCGAAGCGGAGCAGTACGCTTCCCACCCGCACGAAGAACACGACGACGGCCAGCACCGCACCCGCTCGGACGAGCACGCCGCCGGACAGCCCGAAGAGGTAGGCGGGGCCGGCCACGGCCCCGAACAGTACGGCCGCCGCGAACACCCCGCTGCACAGTGCGTAGCCGATCTCCACCGTGATCGCGTCCCGCTCGCCCTGCGCACGCCGTCCCCCGTAGGTCGTCATAGGGGCGAGTCTCCCAGATCGGCCGGCCCGCCCCTGCTCCGCGGCGCGACCGGTTCACTTCCAGGTGATGCCCGACTTCTCGCGCCACAGGGCGGCGAGCGAGGCGTCGCCGGACACCTCGGGGAACGGCCGGCGGTTCCACAGAGCCGGGTAGAGCAGCGCGGCGGGTCCCGCGAGCTCGCAGTCGGCGTCACCGTCGCCCGTCCGCTCGGTCACGGGCGGCTCGGCCGACAGCCGTACGGTCCACACCGCGCCGGGCACGTCCGTCGCCCGCACCCGCAGCGTGCGGGGCTCCGCGCTGCGGACCGCGCTCTTCGGGCGGGCGTGGAAGGCGCACAGCAACTCGTCTATGCCGTCCACCGCGAAGTCCGCTCCGACGGCGGTGGGCCCGCCGCCCCGGGCCGACTCCGCGTCGATGCGGTGCACGGTCGTCTCGTGCGCTTGCCGTCGCGCCCAGAACGCCAGCGGGGACGGCGCGGGCAGGAAGTGCCAGCAGCGCACGTCGGGTGCGGCACCGGTGAGAGTGTCGACCAACCGCATGTGTCCCTCCCGGAACCAGGCCAGCAGGTCGCCGCCGTCGAGGTCGGGCAGGCCGCCGTCGGGCAGGGGGCCGGCATGCCTCTCGGCGACGATCGTCTCGGCCCAGCGGTGCACCGTGCCCGTGTGCCGCAGCAGGTCCCGCACCTGCCAGCCGGGGCAGGTCGGCACCTCGGCGTCGGTGCCCGCCGACTCGGCGGACGTGGCGAGCAACGCGCCCTCGCGGGCCAGGACATCGACGTACGCGGAAGTCTCCATGGCGGTGAGTGTGCCGGATGGAGTGGACTCGATGCCGCCCGTGTTCACATGCCGGCGTGCGCACCGGCCCGGGCGGGGCGGCGCCCGAACGGTCCCGCAGTCAGCCCGCGATGAGTACGTTGTGGACGTCGGTCAGCCTGGGCGCGGCGCGGGGAACCCGGCCGCCTTCGTGGCCGGGACGATGACCGGCAAGTACGCCTCCAGGGCGTGCCTGGAGGTGTGCACGTCCACCACGCGCAAGCCCTCGTCCGTGACGAGGGCCACGTGGCCGAGCAGGATTTCCGCCGTGTGTTCGGAACGAGGGCCGGCGGTGCGCCGGACTGCGTCGTACTGCGCGGCGGTCACCCCGGGTTACTCGATTTCCATCAAGGGGGATTGCGCCCGTTTCACGGCTGTGTGTGGCATCTCGCGCCAGGAGGCGTTCGGCTCAGTCCGGTGCCGCCGCGCGCCGGGTGGCGACCGCGACGAGGACCGCCACCGCCGCGAGCGCCGCCACGCTCGTGAGCGCGGCCGGCAGGGAGAACCATTCGGCCATGAAGCCGATCGCGGGCGGTCCGAGCAGCATGCCGCCGTAGCCCAGGGTCGAGGCGGTGGCGACGCCGGCGGGTCCGCCCAGCGCGCCGGCCCGTTCGACCGCGACCGGGAAGATGTTGGCGAGCCCGAGGCCGGTGATCGCGAAGCCGAACAGCGCCGCCCACACCGAGGGGGCGAGCGAGCCCAGGAGCATGCCGGCCACGGCGGTCGTGCCGCCGGCCACCACCGTGGTGGTCCGGCCCAGGCGCTCCAGCAGGGTGGTGCCGCTCAGCCTGCCGACGGTCATGGCGAGCGCGAAGCAGGAGTAACCGGCCGCCGCGAGGCCCGGTGAGGCGTCGAGGTCCTGTTCCAGGTGCAGCGCGCCCCAGTCGGCCATGGCGCCCTCGCCGTACGCCGTGCACAGGGCGATCACACCCAAGGTGATGACCGGACGGCGGGTCCGGCGGTCGAGCCGGCGCGGGGCACCCCTGTCCCGGGCGGCGCCGTCCGGTGGCACGGCGGGTGCGCAGCGCAGCAGGGCACGGCCCGCGAACAGGGTGACCAGCAGGCCGACCACGGTGAGGGAGAGCAGGTGCCGCGTCGGCGACAGGGGCCCGGCGACCAGCCCGCCGAGCCCCGCGCCGACCATGCCGCCGAGACTGAACGCCGCGTGGAAACTGGGCATGACGGGGCGCCGCAGTGCGGCCACCAGGTCGACGGCGGCGCTGTTGAAGGCGACGTTGATCCCTCCGTAGGCGCTGCCGAAGACCAGCAGCACCAGGCCGAGCGCGAGCGCGGAGTGGGTGAGCGGGGGCAGAGCGACACTGAGGCAGAGCAGGACCGCGCAGGCGACGGTGACGGGGTGGTTGCCGTAACGGCGGCACAGCCGTCCGGTGAGCGTCATGGTGACGACGGCACCGGCGGAGACGCCGAGCAGCGCCATGCCCAGGGCGCCGGCCGAGGCGCCGGTCTGTTCCTTGATGGCGGGGATGCGTACCACCCAGCCGGCGAAGACGAAGCCGTCGAGGGCGAAGAAGGCGGTCAGGGCGGCACGTAGACGGGCGAGGTCGCTGCGGGAGCCCGGCACGGCGCTGTGCGAACGGGATTTGTTTATTTGCGGCACAAAGTCAGGCTAGAGGCGGGGCCGGAGGCGGGCAAGAGACCGTTCGCGGAGACAGCGGCGCAGGTCGGAGCGCTCGACGTCGCATACGCTCGTCACCACCATGAAGAACAACCTCACCCCCCTGGAGCCGAAGGCCGACAAGGCCACGGTCAGACGGCACAACCTCAGCCTCGTCCTGAGGGCCGTGCACGACGCGGGGGAGGCGACCCGGGCCGGTGTCGCCACGCACGTCGGACTGACCCGCGCGGCGGTGTCGTCCCTGGTCGAGCAGTTGCTGGAGTACGGCTTCGTCTCCGAGGGCGGAAAGACGAGCAGCGGTCAGGCGGGACGGCCCGGCACGGTCCTCAGGGTGTCCAGATCGGGCCCGGCGGGGCTCGGTGTCGAGATCAACATCGACTACGTCACCGTGTGCGTCGTCGACCTAGCCGGCACCGACCGGGTCCGGCTCGTCGAGCACGTCGACAACCGCGGGGTCCAGCCCTCCGAGGTGCTGGCGCGCGCGGCCCGGCTGGCGGCGCGCGCCGTCGGCTCGGCGGCCGAGCAGGACCTCGTGCCGGTCGGCGTCCACGTCGCCCTGCCCGGCCTGGTGACCGGCGGCACGGTCCGCCAGGCGCCCAACCTGGGGTGGCAACGCGTCGCGGTCGAGGGCTTGTTCGCCCAGGCGCTGCTCGCCCTGCGCCCGCTCCACCGCCCGCTGCCGGTCAGTTCCGACAACGAGGCCAACGCCGCCGCCCTGGCCGAGCTCTGGTACGGCGCCGGCACCGAGGGCGTGCGCAGCTTCCTCTACCTGACCGGAGAGATCGGCATCGGCGGTGCCCTGGTGCTCAGGGGGGAGTTGCTGCGGGGTGCGCACGGCTTCGCCGGGGAGATCGGCCACATGGTCGTCGACCCGGACGGGCCCCTGTGCCGGTGCGGGGCCCGCGGCTGCCTGGAGCAGTATGCCGGACAGTCCGCGCTCCTCGAGGCGGCCGGTATCGACGCGGGCACGGGCATGCAGGGCGTCGCCGAACTCGAACGCCGCGCCCGGCGGGGCGAGTCGGCCGCCCGGTCGGCGATCGAGCGGGCCGGGCGGCACCTGGGCGTCGTCGTGTCGGGAGCCGTGAACCTCTTCGACCCCGACGCCGTGATGCTCGGCGGCGTCTACCGCGAGCTGATGGACTGGCTGGCCCCCGCCGTCGACCGCGAACTCGCCCGCCGTGTCGTCTCCGGGCTGTGGAGCGAGGACGGGAAGCGGCTGCGGGCCTCCTCGTCACTCGGCGACGCGGCCCGGGGCGCGGCCGGCGTGATCGTCCGGGAGGTGCTGGCCGACCCGGCCGCACACGCCGAGCGGGACGCGGGCTGACGCGGGGGGGCCGGCGCCCCCCCGCGCCCACCGTCACCCGCGGTTCGCGGCGATCATCTCCCGGTACCAGCGGTAGCTGTCCTTCGGTGTGCGCTCCTGCGTGTCGTAGTCGACGCGGACGATGCCGAAGCGCTTGTCGTAGCCGTACGCCCACTCGAAGTTGTCCAGCAGCGACCACACGTAGTACCCGCGCACGTCCACGCCCGCGTCGATCGCCGCCCGCAGCGCCGTGAGGTGGTCGCGCAGGTAGGCGACGCGGTCGGCGTCGTGGACCGCGCCGTCGGCGGCGGGGGTGTCGTCCTCCGCCGAGCCGTTCTCCGTGATGTGGACGGGCGGCAGCGCGTCGCCGTACTGCTTCTTCAGCCGCACCAGCAGCTCCGTGAAGCTGTCCGGGACGACCGGCCAGCCCATCGCCGTCTCACGGACGCCGGGCAGCCGGACCTCCTCGTAGCGGTTGTCGGTCGCCACCCGCCGTGCCGGGTCGCTCTCGCGGTGCGGGGCGTCGGCGACCACGATCGGCCGGTAGTAGTTGACGCCGAGGAAGTCCAGCGGCTGGGAGATCAGCTCCAGGTCGCCGTCGTGCCGGAAGTCCGCCCCGGTGATCAGCTCGCCCCAGGTCTCCTCCTCGGTGGCCGGGTAACGGCCCGCGAGGATCGGCTCGGTCCACACCAGGTTGTGCTGGGTGTCCGCGCGGACCACCGCCGCCAGGTCGGCGGGGGAGTCGGTGGCCGGGAGGTTGCGGTCGAGGTTGAGCGTGATGCCGACCTCGCGCACCCCGGCCGCACGCAGCGCCTTCACCGCCAGACCGTGTCCGACCAGCAGGTGGTGGGCGGCGGCCAGCGCGGGCCGGCCCTCCTTGGCGCCCGGCGCGTGCCGGCCCACCGAGTAGCCGAGGAAGGCGCTGCACCACGGCTCGTTGAGGGTGATCCAGCGCGGCACCCGGTCGCCCAGGTGCTCGGCGACCTGGGCCGTGTACTCGGCGAACCGCTCCGCCGTCTCCCGCACCCGCCAGCCGCCCCGGTCCTCCAGGGCCTGCGGCAGGTCCCAGTGGTAGAGGGTGGCGGCCGGCTCGATGCCCACCGCGAGCAGTTCGTCGACCAGACGGGAGTAGAAGTCCAGGCCCTTCGGATTCACCGCGCCCGAGCCGTCCGGCACGATGCGCGGCCAGGCGATCGAGAAGCGGTAGGAGTCCACGCCCAGGTCGCGCAGCAGCGCCACGTCCTGGCGGTAGCGGTGGTAGTGGTCACAGGCCACGTCACCGGTGTCGCCGTTCACGACCAGGCCGGGCGTGTGGCTGTAGGTGTCCCAGATCGACGGACCGCGGCCGTCCTCCCGGGCCGCGCCCTCGATCTGGTACGAGGCGGTCGCGGCACCGAAGACGAAACCGGGCGGGAAACCGGGGTACTCACTCATGCTGTGCTGTTCAACTCCTGTGCGAGGGTGGTTATTTGACGGAACCGCCGGTGATCCCGGCGGCGATGTACCTCTGGGCGAGGACGAGCAGGATCGCCGCCGGCACCGCGGAGAGCACGGAGGCGGCCATCACCGAGCCCCAGTCGCCGACGTGCGCGCCGATGTACTGGTAGATACCCAGCGTGATGGGCTTCACGTCGTCGGTCGTGTTCAGGGTGAGCGCGAACATGAAGTCGCTCCACGAGAACAGGAACGCGAACAGCCCCGACGTGATCAGCGAGTTGCGGCTCATCGGCAGCACCACCCGCACGAACGTCCGCACCGGCCCGGCCCCGTCGATCTGCGCGGCCTCGATCACCTCGCCCGGGATCGACACCATGAAGGAGCGCATCAGCACGATCGAGAACGGGATGCCCAGGGAGGCGTCCGCCAGCATCAGGCCGAAGTAGGAGTTGACCAGGCCCAGGTCGACGTAGGAGTTGTAGAGCGCGTTGGCGATGACGATGCCCGGCACCATCTGGGTGATCAGCGTGCCGAACACGATGGTGCGCGAGCCGCGCAGCCCGAAGCGCGCCAGCCCGTACGCCGCCGGCGCCGAGACGAGCAGGCAGATCGCGACCGCGCCGAGCGACACCGCCAACGAGGTCAGCAGGTTCCCGCCCTGGTCGCTGATGGCCTTGGAGAAACCGGACAGGTCCAGGCTGCCCGGCAACGGGTCGACCTGGAGCAGCCCCGACTCGGGCTGGAGCGCGGTGTTGAGCATCCAGTACAGCGGGAACAGCATCACGGCGAGGACGAGCACACCGGCGACGGTGGAGCCCCAGCGGCGCCGGGACGCGGTGGGCGTGTGGGTGGCCATCGTCGGTCACTTCCCCTCGGTGCGGTTGGCCCGCAGGTAGAACACCGCGAACACGGCGGAGATCAGGATGAGCACGTTGCCGACCACGGCACCCGCGCCGAAGTCCAGTTGGACGAAGGAGTTCTGGTAGGTGAGCGTGCCCAGCGTCTGGGTGGCGTCGGCCGGGCCGCCGTCGGTGAGGGCCAGGATCAGGTCGAGGATCTTGACCGTCGACATGAAGCCGAGCACGAGCACGACCGTGATGACCGGCTTGAGCACCGGCAGGGTGACCGAGCGGAAGGTGCGCCACGCCGAGGCGCCGTCCAGCGCGGCGGCCTCGTGCAGCTCCTTCGGGATTTCCTGGAGACCGCCGTAGAGGATGACCATGTTGAACGGGATGCCGATCCAGACGTTCACCAGGATCACCGACAGCAGGGCCATTTCGGGGCTGGTCAGCCAGGGGGTGTGGCCGCCGACGCCGATGGTGTCCAGGAACGAGTTCAGCACACCCGTGTCCTGGTCGAGGATGCGCCGCCAGACGATGCCGGACACCACCATGGGCACCAGCCAGGGCAGCAGGATCAGCGAGCGCAGCACCCCGTTCAGCGGGAACCGGCGGCTGAAGAAGACCGCGAGCGCCATGCCGATGCAGAACTGCCCGAGCAGTGATCCCGCGGTGAACACGAGGGTGTGCCACAGAGCTTTGCCGAACAGGGCGTCCTGGAAGACGTTCGACCAGTTGTCGGTGCCGCTGAAGGGCGCCTCACCGGTGAAGAAGGTCTTCGGAGTGTAGTGCTGGAAGCTCATCACGACGTTGCGGACCAGCGGGTAGCCGAAGAAGAGCAGCATGAAGACGACGGCGGGGGCGACGAACCCCCACTGGGCGAGCCGACGCCGGCGCGCGATCCGGGCGGGGTCGGGAGCCGCGGCCGGCGTGGACGCCTTCTCGGGCGTCCGGGGGGTGACGGTGGACGTGGTCATGGGCGCGTACCTCAGTTCCCGCTCGTGGCCCGCTGCTGGGCGCGCTTCAGGGCGGTATCGCTGGACTGGCCGGTCAGGGCGGACTGGAAGGCGCTCTGCAGGGCGAGCGACACGCTCGACCAGCCGGCGCCGAGCTTCCCCGTCCGGGACCGGGCGACGGCCACCTGGTCGGCCAGGGAGTCCAGCTCCGGCACCCGCTCGCGCCAGACGGCGGCGGCCTCGGCGTTGGCCGGGACCATCCAGCTGTTGAGCGCGTAGGTCAGCTGCTCCCGCTCGCTCGAGAGACAGGCGACGATCTTCCCGGCCGTCCGCTCCCGAGCCTCGTCACCGGTGTTGGGCACGGTGAGCACCGCGCCGCCCAGCGGACCCACCGAGTCCGCGCCGGCCTCGGGCACCGGGATCGGCGCGATGCCCCAGTGCAGCGACTCGTCGGTGTTGAGGGTCTCCACCTGCCACGGACCGTTGATCATCATCGCCGCGTTGCCGGCCATGAACTGGTCGTTGACATCCGCCTGCGTCCAGTTGACCGTCGACTTCGACAGCGAGCCGTCCCCGAGCAGGTCCTTCCAGTAGTCCAGCGCCTCCACGACTCGCGGACTGTCCAGGTCGGTCTCGTCACCGCCGTTGGACCACATGAACGGCAGGAACTGGAAGACGCCGTCCTCCGCGCCGCCCGCGCTCAGCGCCACGCCGTACCGCTTGCCCTGGGTGAGCTCCTTCGCGGTCTCCCTCAGCTCGGCCCAGGTGGTGGGCACCTCGACGCCGGCCTCGTCGAGCACGTCCTTGTTGTAGAAGAGCGCGAGCGTGTTCACCGACCGGGCGGCGCCGTAGTAGGTCCCTCGGTACGAGCCGAAGTCGACGATGCCGTCGGGGATGTCGTCGGTGCTCAGGCCGAGGGACCTCAGGTCGGTCAGGCCGCCGGCGTCGGCGAAGGTCGGCATCTCGGACGCGTCGAACTGCACGATGTCGGGCAGCGACTTGGACGACGCCATGCGCAGCGCCTTCGTCATCACCTGCGCGGCCGGGACGCTCTGCTGCTCGATGGTGATGCCCAACCGCTTGCCGCACCGGGCCATCGCCTCCGCGTCCCAGCGATGGTAGGACTCGTCGGTCGAGGAGTTCAACACGGTGTACACGTCGGTGTCCCGCTGCTGTCCGCAGCCGGTGAGCGCGGCCCCGGCTACCAGGACACAGACGGCGGCGACCGGGGCGACGACTCTGCGTGAGCGTCCCCGCCCGTGTCGCCCGGCGGCAGGAGGGTGAGCTGTCAAGGCGAGCGAGGTGAAGCGCTTCGACATGGTGCGGCCCTTGCTGTCGTACCGTCCGGCTTCCTCGCCGGACCGTTTTGTTTGATGTGATGACTAATACGTCAAGGACGCGCTGTCGCGCTAGAGGAAAGTGGCCCCGGTCTCTCCACTTCGTGGCGTGAAGAGTCTGTTCTTGTCGGTAATCGTGCCTGATCAGAGCGGTAAAGCCGGTCCGGGGTCCTCGGCGGCGGGATTTGTTTTGTGTACGATCAAAACGCTGCGGGACGGCCCCCGTGCTCCCATCCGACAGCTCCCGTCCCACCCGAGGAAGATCATGAAGTTCACCGACGGCTTCTGGCTCATCCGCGAGGGCGTACAGATCTCGTACGCCACCGAAGTGCGCGACGTGCGTACTGAATCGAAGCGCTTCACCACCCATGCCGCCGTGAAGAAGGTGACACGGAGAGGGGACACGCTCAACGCGCCGCTCCTCACGGTCGAATGCTTCTCACCCACCGAGGGCATCATCGGCGTCCGCGTCACCCACCACGCCGGCAAGCGCCGGCCGGGCCCCGACTTCGCCCTCACCGCCGCGGCGGACGGCGTCGGTACGGTGCGCCAGGACGGCACCGTCACCGAGCTGACCAGCGGCCCGCTGACCCTCCGCCTGGACCGCGAGGGCCCCTGGGGCCTCACCTTCCACGACGCCGACGGACGCGAACTGACCCGTGCCGATGCCAAGAGCACGGCCTTCGCCACCACAGGCGACGGCGCCCACCACATGCTGAGCCGGCTCTCCCTCGGCGTGGGCGAGCAGATCTACGGCCTCGGGGAGCGCTTCACCCCGTTCATCAAGAACGGCCAGGTCGTCGACATGTGGCAGGCCGACGGCGGCACCAGCAGCGAACAGGCCTACAAGAACATCCCGTTCTACCTCTCCTCACGGGGCTACGGCGTCTTCGTCAACCACCCCGGCGCCGTCTCCTACGAGGTCGGCTCCGAGTCCGTCGGGCAGGTGCAGTTCAGCGTCGAGGACCAGACGCTGGAGTACTACGTCGTCGCCGGCCCGACCCCCAAGGACGTCCTCACCCGCTACACGGCCCTCACGGGCCGCCCCGCCCTGCCGCCCGCCTGGTCCTTCGGCCTCTGGCTCACCACGTCCTTCACCACCTCGTACGACGAGCACACGGTGACGTCGTTCGTCGACGGCATGGCCGAGCGGGGCATCCCGCTGACCGTCTTCCACTTCGACTGCTTCTGGATGCGGGAGTACCAGTGGTGCGACTTCCGGTGGGACCCGGACGTCTTCCCCGACCCGGACGGCATGCTGGCCCGGCTCAAGGCCAAAGGCCTGAGGATCAGCGTCTGGATCAACCCCTACATCGCCCAGAAGTCCCCCCTCTTCGACGAGGCCGCCGCCCTCGGCCACCTGGTGCGGCGCCCGAACGGCGACGTCTGGCAGTGGGACCTGTGGCAGGCCGGCATGGGCCTCGTCGACTTCACCAGCCCAGCGGCCCGCGACTGGTACGCCGGGAAGCTCAAGCCGCTGCTCGACCAGGGCGTGGACTGCTTCAAGACCGACTTCGGCGAACGCGTCCCCACCGACGTCGCCTGGCACGACGGCTCCGACCCGGAGCGGATGCACAACTACTACACCCACCTGTTCAACCGCACCGTCTTCGAACTCCTCGAGAAGGAGCGCGGGCAGGGCGAGGCCGTCCTCTTCGCCCGCTCCGCGACCGCGGGCGGCCAGCAGTACCCCGTCCACTGGGGCGGCGACTGCTGGTCGTCCTTCGAGGCGATGGCCGAGTCGCTCCGGGGCGGCCTGTCCCTGTCCCTGAGCGGTTTCGGCTTCTGGAGCCACGACATCGGCGGCTTCGAGGGCACCCCCGACGAGACGGTCTTCAAGCGCTGGCTGGCCTTCGGCCTGCTCTCCTCGCACAGCCGGCTGCACGGCTCCTCGTCGTACCGGGTGCCGTGGGAGTTCGGCGAGGAGGCGGTCGACGTCGCCCGCCGCTTCACCCTCCTCAAGCACCGCCTGATGCCCTACCTGTACGGCGTCGCCGCCGAGGCCCATCGTACCGGCGTGCCCATGATGCGGCCGATGGTCCTGGAGTACCCGAACGATCCGGGCTGCCGGACGCTGGACCGCCAGTACATGCTCGGCCGCGACCTCCTGGTCGCCCCGGTCTTCGCCGAGGACGGCGAGGTCGAGGTCTACCTCCCCGAGGGCACCTGGACCCACCTCCTGACCGGCGAGCGCGTCACCGGCCCCGCCTGGCGCACCGAACGGCACGGATACGACAGCCTGCCGCTGTACGTCCGTGAGGGCGCCGTGCTTCCGCTGGCCGCCGACGACAGCCGCCCCGACGGCGACTGGCTGGACGCCCCGACCCTGCTGGTCCACCCGCCCGCCGGGCCCGACTACACGGCTGAGGTCACCGTGCCCGACCTGCTGGGCACACCGGCGGCGACCTTCCGGGTGCGGCGGGAGGGAGACGTCCTGCGGGTCACCGCGAGCGGAACCGACCGTCCCTTCACCGCGCGGGTCGCGGGCGGGGCGAGTGCGGAGGGCACCGGTGAGGTGACGGTTCCCCTGCGGTGAGCCGTCGGGTCAGCGAGTGAGGGCGCCCAGCGCGGTGAGGAGGCGGTCCACGTCGCCCGCGTCGGTGTACGGCGCGAGTCCCACGCGCACGGCGCCCTCGTCGCCCAGGCCCAGCCGGCGCGAGGCCTCCAGGGCGTAGAAGGAACCGGCGGGCGCGTCGATCCCTCGCTCGGCGAGCTGCCGGTACACCTCGGCGGGGCGCAGGCCCGCCACGGTGAACAGCAGGGTCGGCGTGCGCCGGGAGGCCCTCGAGTGGACGGTGATCCCGCCGAGGTCCGCCAGACCCCGCTCGATCCGCTCGCGCAGCGGTTCCTCGTGGGCTTCGAGCGCCGCGAAGGAGGCCACCAGCCGGTCCCGGCGGCTGCCGCGCGCATCCGGTTCCAGAGCCGCCAGGAAGTCGACCGCGGCGCGGGCCCCGGCGAGCAACTCGTACGGCAGTGTGCCCAGCTCGAAGCGCTCCGGGACGGCGTCACTGGAGGGCAGCAGCTTGTCCGGCCGCAGGCCTTCCAGGAACTCGGGCCGCGCCGCCAGTACCCCCAGGTGCGGACCGAGGAACTTGTACGGCGAGCACACCAGCGTGTCCGCGCCCAGCGCCGCGAGGTCCACCGCGGCGTGCGAGGCGTAGTGCACCGCGTCGACGTGCAGCAGCGCGCCGACACCGTGCGCGAGCCGGGCGACGGCAGGCAGGTCGGGCACGGTGCCGATCAGGTTGGACGCGGCGGTCACCGCGACCAGCCGGGTGCGCGGGGAGAGCACCGCCTCGATGTGCTCGGCGAGCAGCTCTCCGGTGGCCGGGTCGAAGTCGGCCCACCGCACGCTCGCGCCGACCGCCTCGGCCGCCTGCACCCAGGGCCGGATGTTGGAGTCGTGGTCGAGACGGGTGACGACCACCTCGTCGTCCGGCCCCCACGTTCTGGCGAGCGTCCGGGACAGATCGTAGACGAGCTGGGTGGCGCTGCGGCCGAACACGATGCCGCGCGGGTCGGCGCCCAGTAGGTCGGCCAGCGCGCACCGGGCCTGCGCGACGATGTCGTCCGCGTTGCGCTCGCCCTCGGTCGTGCGGCCCCGGTTGGCCAGCGGGTTGGCCAGCGCCTCGGCGACGGCGTCGATGACGGGCTGCGGGGTCTGCGTGCCGCCGGGGGCGTCGAAGCGGGCGGTGCCGGACTTCAGGGCGGGTATCCGCGCGCGGATGGCGTCGACGTCCAGGGCCATGTGTACTCCAACCGAAGGCGGGGTGGTCCCGGTTCATGATCGCAGCAGGGAGCAGATCGGGAAAGACGGCACAGGGCAAGTGGTCAGGAGTCCGCGGCGTGCGCCGGCTGCTTCTCGCGCCCACCGGGATGACGGTGCCGCCAGATCCAGAACACCGCGCAGGACAACAGCGCCCATCCGCCCAGCACCAGGAACGGGAAGAGGTGCTGATGCCCCTGGAAGTACACCGCCGTGTGCTGGGCGTTGACCGAGGCGCCGGGCGGCAGCCACTGGCCGATCGCCCCCAGCGGGGAGGGCAGCAGGGGCCAGGACACCGCGCCTCCGGACGAGGGATTGCCCAGGAGCACCATCAGGCCCCAGGTCGGCAGCATCGCCCAGCGTCCGAACAGGGTGTTGAACATGGTGAAGACCATGCCGGACGCGAACATGGTGAGAGCCAGGATCATCCACGACTCGACGAAGGGCAGGTCGAGCGCGTCCAGCAGCCAGTCCACCGTCGCGGCGATGGCGAACCCGCCGAGCAGCGCGTAGGCGGCGGTGAAGAGGATGCGTTCGAACGGGGTCAGGGACCGCGCGTGCACGCTCAGCTGCATCGCCCCGACGAAGCCGATGATGACGGCGGCCAGTGAGACGTAGAAGATCGCCAGGCCGCGCGGGTCACCTTCCTGCAGGGGATTGATGTCCCGCACGGTGACCTGGACGCCGGTCTCCCTTCCCACAGCCGGCGCCGTGTCGGCCAGCACTTGGGCGACCGAGGCGCCCGACGCGCTGGACAGGCTGAGCACGGCCGTCCGTCCGTCGTCACGGATCTCGAAGAGCCCGAAGACCTCCTGGTCCTCGATCGCCTCGTGCGCCTCGGCGCCGCTGTCGTAGGGGCGCATCCTCACCGAGGCGTTCAGTGCCGTCTCCAGACCGTCCAGGAAGTCCCGGCCGCGCGCCTCCTCGTACGAGCCCACCACCGCCGTGGGGATCGAGTGCGGTGTCGGGTCCGCCATCGAGTAGGTGTACGAACCCGCGAAGAGGCCCGCGGCGGCCGCGAGGATCAGCACCAGCACGGTGGCCGGCCAGAACGGCGACTGCCGGAACGTGGACCACCGCTGCCCGCGCGTCGGAGGCTGGGCATGGGCGCCGTGGGACATGTGGGCCATGGGCCGGACGTTTCCACAGAAGGGGCGAAAGGGCATCAGAAGGGCCCTCGCCCGGGGGTGTACGGAGGGTGACGGCGGTCCCCGACGGGGCCGCCGGCGTCGCGCGGAACGGGCTCAGGCGTGCACCGGAGGCTGTCCACCAGGTGCTCGGCCACGAACCACGCCCGGAGTTCGTCGGTGCGCACGACATCGGAGACGAGGATGTCGTTGGTGCCGTCGTCGCCCATCTCTTGGGTGCGGGCGGCCGCGTCGTGGCAGTCGGCCAGGATCAGCTCGTGCGCCTCCAGCAGCCGTGACAGCGTCGCCGGTACTCCTCGACACCGTCCGGCGGGCCCGCCGACGCCGGGGGGTTGTCCGGACATTCGCCTTCCGCTTAGGGTCTGCCGCAGGGCCAGCAGTGCAAGCGCTTTCTAGCGGCGCGCGTGCCCGTCGTGCGCCGGCGTCCGAGGAGGACCGCATGTCCCCACGTCCCGCCCGCCGCCGCGTCGCCGTGGTCGGTACCGGTGCCATCGTCACCGGCAGCCACCTGCCCGCCCTCAGAGCCCACGCCGACCGCACGGAACTGGTCGCCGCCGTGGACGTGGACCCGGCACGGCTCGACGCCTTCCGCGCGGAGGCCGGCGCGGACGTCGCCGGATACAC
The DNA here is from genome assembly GCF_014649815.1 of Streptomyces mutabilis. GTDB lineage: Bacteria > Actinomycetota > Actinomycetes > Streptomycetales > Streptomycetaceae > Streptomyces > Streptomyces mutabilis. The sequence continues at coordinate 321,579 of NZ_BMTT01000006.1, forward strand.
GTCGACGGGTGACATGCTGGACGCCGTACGCCCAGACCTCGTCCTGATCGGCACGCCGCCGTCCCTGCACCGGGAGCAGACGGTGGCCGCGCTCAAGGCGGGCGCCTGGGTGCTGTGCGAGAAGCCGCTGTGCCTCTCCCTCGCCGAGTACGACGACATCGCGGCGGCCGAGGAGGCGTCGGGGGCGTACGCGTCCGTCGTCTTCCAGCACCGGTACGGCTCGGGTGCCGCGCACGCCCGTCACCTGCTCGCGAGCGGCGAGCTGGGCGCCCCGCTGGTCGCCCACTGCCAGACCACCTGGCACCGCGACGCCGCCTACTACGCCGTCCCCTGGCGCGGACGCTGGTCCACCGAGGGCGGCGGCCCGACCATGGGCCACGGCATCCACCAGTACGACCTGCTGCTGCACCTGCTCGGCCCCTGGTCCGAAGTGCGGGCCATGGCCTCGCGCCTGGTCCACGACACCGAGAGCGAGGACGTCTCCACCGCCCTGGTGCGGTTCGAGAACGGCGCTCTCGCCACCGTCGTCAACAGCGTCCTGTCCCCGGACGAGGTCAGCCGCGTCCGCGTCGACTGCGCCGACGCCACGGTCGAGCTGACCCACATGTACGGGCACCGCAACGACGACTGGACCTACACCCCGGCCCGCCACGTCGCCCCCGAGCGCGCCGCCGCCTGGCGCACCCCGGCGGCGGACGTGCCCAGCTCGCACACCGCCCAGCTCGGCGCCGTGCTGGACGCCTGGGACGCGGGCGCGAGGCCACCCGGCAGCGGTCCGGACGCCCGCGCCACACTGGAGTTCGCCGCCGCCCTCTACAAGGCGGCGTTCACCGGACGGCCGGTCCTCGCGGGCGAGATCGCGTCCGGCGACCCCTTCCACACCGCCATGCACGGCGGCCACCCCGACTGGGCCCCCGAGGAGCGCGCATGAGCAACCTGACGGTCACCCACACCCACGGCGACCACATCGCCGTCACCGCCGCCGGCGGCACCGAGATCCTCCGCTACGTCTACCGTCCCGACCCGGACGCCTTCGAGTCCCGCAAGCCCTACGCCCACCCGGTGCGGACCCTCGCCGGACGCACGGTGACCGGCTACCGTCCCAGCGACCACCGCTGGCACAAGGGCCTGCAGATGACGGCCAGTCACCTCTCCGGCCAGAACTTCTGGGGCGGCAACTCCTACGTGCACGGCGAGGGTTACCTGCCGCTGCCCGAACGCGTCGGCTCGATGCGGCACGACGGCTTCCCCCACTTCACGGTCGAGGACGACCGGCTCGCGCTCACCGAGCACCTCACCTGGGTCGAGAACGGCGGCGCCGAGTGGGCCCGCGAGGAGCGCGGCCTGACCCTCCACTCGGTCGACGAGGAGGCCGGCGCCTGGACCCTTGACTGGTCGATCCGCCTCACCAACACCCGCGCCGAACCGCTGGCGTTCGGTTCCCCGACCACCGCGGGCCGGGAGTTGGCCGGGTACACGGGCCTCCAGTGGCGCGGCCCCCGCGACTCCACCGGCGGCACCGCCTTCGCCCCGGACACCGACGCGGACGCCGGGAAGCTGATGGGCGCCCAGGGCCCCTGGCTCGCCTTCACCACCGAGCACGACGACGTCGACGCCCACTCCACGCTCGTCTTCGCCCACGCGCCCGAGAACCTCGACGAGACGCGGGCGATCCACCCCTCGCACTGGTTCGTGCGCGCCGAGCCCATCCCGACCGTGGCGTTCTCCTGGGCGTTCTTCGAGGAGTTCGAACTGCCCCCGGGCGAGTCCTTCGCCTACCGCTACCGCATCGTGGTCGCCGACGGCGCCTGGGACCGGGACCGGGTCGGAACGTACCTGGAAGGACTGCCGTGGTGAGCGGTTTCGAGGCCGGGCTGCCCCACCCCCTGCCCGGCGCCGTCGGCCTCTCCCACCTGAGCGCCTACGACTGGGAGGCGGCCGACGGCGTATGCGGCGGCAGCCCGCACCTGCACCTGGTCTGCACCGAGGCGTACGTCGTCACCGGCGGACGCGGCGCGGTGCAGACGCTGAGCCCCGACGGCTACCGGGACATCCCGTTGGAGCCCGGCTCGGTCGCCTGGTTCACGCCGGGGACCGTGCACCGCATGGTGCAGGGCGGCGGCCTGCGCATCACCGTGCTGATGCAGAACAGCGGCCTTCCCGAAGCCGGGGACGCCGTCTTCACCTTCCCGCCCGAGGTACTGGCCGACCCGGAGGCGTACGCCGCGGCGGCCACGCTCCCGCCGGGCGCCGGACCGGAGACGGAGGCGGCGGCGCGGCGCCGCAGGGACCTCGCCGTCGAGGGCTACCTGGTGCTGCGCGAGGCGCTGGCCGCCGGGGACGCCGGGCCCTACCGGGAGTTCCAGCGTGCCGCCGCCCGCCTGGTGCGAAACAAGGTGCCCGGCTGGCGCGAGCTGTGGCGGACCGGCGCGTTGGCCGCCGCCGAGCGCACCGGCGCCCAGCTCGACGCGCTCGCCGACGGCGACCCGGCGTACCTCGCCGGCGCCACCGCGTACGAGACGGCACCCACCAGGCTCGGCGGCTACGGCATGTGCGGTCGCCGGGACGAGTACGCGCTGCCGGGGACGACGCTGCCGTACCGGGGGGAGTAGCACACACCGGAAGGCAGGGGAGGCAAGCAACCGACCGAGGAGAGGAAGAGGTGACCTCGGCATGCCCGGACACCGGACGAAAACATTCCGGACGTCGGCCGCGGCGCTCGCCCTGTGCGCGCTGCTGGCCGGCTGCTCAGGCTCGGCCGAGTCGGCCGACGGCGGCAAGGTCGTGCTGCGCTACACGTGGTGGGGCAACCCCGACCGCGCCGAACGCACGGAGCGGGCCGTCGCCCTGTTCGAGGAACGCCACCCGGACATTGAGGTGCGCACCTCGTTCTCCGGCTACGACGCCTACAAGCAGAAGCTCGCCACCCAGGCCGCGGGCGGCGACGCCCCCGACGTGATGCAGCTCGACTACCGCCAGATCGACCAGTACGCCTCCGGCGGCGTCCTGCTCGACCTCGCTCAGCAGCGGGACGCCCTGCGCACCTCGGCCATCGACCCGGGGCTGCTCGCCACCGGCCGGGTGGACGGTACCCAGTACGCCGTCCCGCAGGGCCGTGGCACCGAGACGGTCGTCTACGACGTCGCCGCGTGGAAGGCCTCCGGGGTGCCGCTGCCGCGCGAGGGCTGGAGCTGGGACGAGTGGGCCGACGCCATGCGCGCACTGGCCCGGAAGACCGGCCGGCCCGGCTCCGTCGACCCGGGCCAGAGCGAGGACGCCTTCGAGGTGTGGCTGCGCGGACAGGGCAAGTCCCTCTACACCGGGGACGGCGGGCTGGGCTTCACGGTCGACGACCTGACCCGCTGGTGGACCTTCACCGACGTCCTGCGCCGCGAGGGCGCCGTGTCGCCCGCCGAGCAGACCACCCAGCTCGACGGCTCCGTCGAGAACACCCCGCTCGGGCGCGGCACGGCCGTCTCCGACTTCAACTGGGACGCCCCGGCCAGTGGTTACGCCGCGCTGATCGAGGGCGGCGTCGCGCTCGGCCCGATGCCGTCCGGCGCGGACGGTACACCCGGCCAGTACTTCAAGCCGTCGATGTTCCTCGGAGTCTCCGCCGACTCCCCGCACGCCGACGCGGCGGCCAGGCTGGTGGACTTCATGATCAACGATGCCCTGGCGGGCGACATCCTCGGCGCCACCCGGGGCATCCCCGTCAACGAGACCGTCCGCAAGCGGACCGAGCCCCTCCTGACCGGCTTCGACCGCACGATCGCCGACTTCCAGGACTCCCTGGAAGGCGCGCTCGAGGACCCGCCGCAGGCACCGCCCTCGGGGGACAACGCCCTGCAGACCACGTTCGCACGGGACTACGACCAGGTCTCCTACGAGCGCATGTCGCCGCGCGAGGCGGCGGAGGACTACGTCACCGAGGCGAAGGCGGAGCTGAGGTCATGACCACCACCGACGTCCCCGCGGCCCCCGACCGCCGGGCCCGCACACCGGGCGGCGCCACCGAGCGCCGTCCCCGCCGACGGCGCGAGGGCGCCGCCTGGGTGTTCCTGTCGCCCTGGGTGCTCGGCGCGACCGTCCTCACGTTGCTGCCCATGGCGGTCTCCCTGTACCTGTCCTTCACCGACTACAACCTCTTCGACCCGCCGCGCTGGGTGGGCCTGCGCAACTACACCCAGATGTTCACCGAGGACCCGCGCTACTGGCGCTCGGTCCGCACGACCCTGCTCTACGTAGCCCTCGCCGTGCCGCTGCAACTCGCGCTCGCCCTCCTCGTCGCCCTCGCGCTGAAGTCCGTCAAGCGCGGCAAGGGCTTCTACCGCTCCGCCTTCTACGCTCCCTCGCTGCTGGGCGCGTCGATGTCCATCGCCCTGGTCTGGCGGGCGGTCTTCAACGACGGCGGCACGGTGGACAACCTGCTCGGCACCGGCGGCTGGGTGAACCGTCCCGGCTGGTCCCTGCTGGCCGTCGCGCTGCTGACGGTCTGGCAGTTCGGCGCGCCCATGGTCATCTTCCTGGCCGGCCTCCAGCAGATCCCACCCGAGCTGTACGAGGCGGCGGCCGTGGACGGCGCCGGCAAGTGGCGGCAGTTCGTGTCCGTCACGCTGCCGATGCTGTCACCGGTGCTCTTCTTCAACCTCGTGCTCCAGACCATCCAGGCCTTCCAGGTCTTCACCCCCGCCTTCGCCGTCAGCGCGGGCAAGGGCGGCCCCGCCGACTCCACCCTCGTCTACACCCTCTACCTCTACGACCGCGGCTTCGTCGCCTCCCACATGGGCTACGCCTCCGCCATGGCCTGGGTGCTGCTGCTCGCCATCGGCGCCGTCACGGCGGTGCTGTTCCGCACGTCGCGCTCCTGGGTCTTCTACGCCTCCGAGGGGGACCGATGACCTCGCTCACCGTCGCTCGCAAGCCCGTCCGGTGGCGCCGGGTCGCCCTGCACGCAGGCTGTCTGGCCGCCCTGCTGGTCATGCTGTACCCGCTGGCCTGGCTGCTGGCCACCTCGCTCAAGCCCGCCGACGAGGTCATCGCGAGCCTGAACCTGCTGCCCAGCCGTCTGGAGTGGTCCAACTACTCCACCGCCCTGGAGGGCGTCAACGACGTGTCGGTGTGGCGGCTGCTCGGCAACTCGCTGCTGATCGCGGGTGGCGCGGTCCTCGGCAACGTCCTCAGCTGTTCCCTCGCCGCCTACGCCTTCGCACGCCTCAGGTTCCGGCTGCGCGGCCCGCTGTTCGCGTTCATGATCGCGACGATCATGCTGCCGCACCACGCGGTGCTGATCCCGCAGTACATCGTCTTCAACCAGCTCGGCCTGGTGAACACCTACTGGCCGCTGATCCTGCCCAAGTTCCTCGCCACGGAGGCGTTCTTCGTCTTCCTCATCGTGCAGTTCATGCGGGGACTGCCGCGCGAGCTGGAGGAGGCGGCCCGCATCGACGGCTGCGGCCCCTTCCGCAGCTTCTTCAGCGTCGTGCTGCCGCTGACCCGGCCGGCCCTCATCACCACGGCCATCTTCACCTTCATCTGGACCTGGAACGACTTCTTCACCCAGCTCATCTACCTCTTCGACCCGGACAAGTTCACGCTGACGCTCGCCCTGCGGTCGTTCGTGGACGCCTCCAGCACCTCGGCATTCGGGCCGATGTTCGCCATGTCGGTGATCGCGCTGCTGCCGATCGTGCTGTTCTTCCTCGCCTTCCAGCGGTTCCTGGTGGAGGGCATGGCCAGCTCCGGACTCAAGGGGTGAGCGGCGTGAACGGCACGCGTACGCGGGAGCCCGGCGAGGTCTTCGGCCCGCGGATGACCCTGTTCGCCGACGTGCTGGGCGTCGGCCTCGCCACCGCCCTGTCCTGCCTCCCCCTGCTGACCGCGCCCGCCGCGCTGTCCACGGCGTGCGCGGTGCTGCGGGGGGCGGGGGAGGACCGGCCCGCCGGTGCCGGGCCGTACTTCGCGCTGCTGCGGCGGCGGTTGCGGGCCGGCGACCTGGCGGCGGGGACTGCCCTCCTGGCCGGTCTGCTGCTGTTCGCCGCCGACCTGGCGCTCGCGGGGGCCGGTCTGCCCGGTGCGCGGCTCTTCGCGGGAACGGCGGCCGTGATCGGCGCGGGCGCCGCACTGGTGGGACTGCGGGCCTGCGCCCGCCCCGAGTCGCTCTTCGACTGGCCGGCCGCCGTGCGGGCCGCCGCCGGTGACTCCGTACGGGACGCGGGCGGCAGCGCCCTGGTGCTGCTCGCGGTGGGGACGGCGGCGCTGTGCGCCTGGATGCTGGTGCCGCTGGCGTTCCTGGCCCCCGGGCCGCTGGCGTTGGCGCTCACGGCGGTCGACGTGCGTCGCACACACGGGAGTTGAGGGCCGGGCGGCACGGCATCGGCGGGTGTTCACCCACCGATTCCTTGCCGGACCGAAGAGTTAAGGGATCATTGGGGCGGCGGAAGTGTGAAGGGGCGGTCGGAATGCGCATCATCTTGGCATGAACCTGCGGCCCGAGGGGCGGGTCGCAGCCTCATGGAGGTGTGGAATGCACCGCAGACTCGCCACCGGACTCGCCGCCTCGGCCATGGCCGTGACCACCGTCTTCGCCACCGCCGCGACCGCCGACGCCGCTCCCGCCGACAAGTCGCAGGTACTCGCGAGCTGGACGCAGACCAGCGCGTCGAGCTACAACGCCTGGGCCGCCGCGCGGGCGAACCAATCCGCCTGGGCCGCCTACGGGTTCGACTGGACCACCGACTACTGCTCCTCCTCGCCGGACAACCCGTTCGGCTTCCCCTTCAGCAACTCCTGCGCGCGACACGACTTCGGCTACCGCAACTACAAGGACGCCGGCACGTTCAGCGCCAACAAGTCCCGTCTCGACAGCGCCTTCCACGAGGACCTCAAGCGAGTCTGCGCCCGGTACACGGGCGCCACGAAGACCGCCTGCAACAGCACGGCGTGGACGTACTACCAGGCCGTGAAGGCCTTCGGCTGACGAGGCCGCCACATGCGCGCACGGTACGGTGCCCGCGGCGGGGAGTAGACCGACCGCAGGTCCGGCACCGGGGAGGCCGCCGCTGCCGCCAGCGCGGCGGCCGCCCCCGCGATGCCCAGGACGGCGCCCGCGGCGACATCACCGGGGTAGTGCACACCGGTGTGGACCCGGGAGTAGCCGACCGCGCCCGCCAGCACGCCGAGCGGCACGGCCGCCCCGGGCAGGACCACGCCGACCGCCGTGGCGAACGCGACCGCGGAGGCGGTGTGCCCGGACGGGAACGACGCCGACGCCGGCATCGGCACGTACCGGTCGACCGTCACCCGCGCCGCCTCACGGTCCGGCCGGGCCCTGCGTACGAGACGCTTGCCCAGCAGGTTGGAGGCGGCCGACGTCATGGCGACCGCTCCGAGCCCGACCAGGGCGGCCCGTCGCGGCCGGGCGCCGGCCGTCGCGAGCGCGGCGGCGATCGAGAGTGAGATCTTCGAGTGGTCGGCCGCGTGCGACAGCCGGCGCAGCGCACGGTCCAGCGTCGGCGTGGACGTGGCGGCCACCGCCGCGTACAGCGCCCCGTCCACGGCACGCAGATCACCGAGTACGGCGTCGAGGGCCCGGCCGCGGGAACGGCCCGGCGCCGGGGCCGGCGCGAGCGGGCCGCTGGTGTCCCCGTCGGCGTTGGTCGGTTCGGTCATGGGCTCCTGCTCCGCGGGGCGATGGGGGGGGCCGGGCGGCGCCGAAGGCGCCGGGTCCGTCGGCGTACCAGCCTGTTCCGTCCCCGCGCGCACGGCGCGTCGGCGGCGCCCGTACGGGGGACGGCGCGGCCTTCGTGCCGCAGGACCTCGCGGACCCTTGCGGGCGGTCGTCCGGCGGCGCTCACGGTCCTCCGTGTCCCGCCAGGTGAGGAAGGAGGGGCACGCAGGCCGTCGGCCGGCCCGGGTGAGCCGACCGACGGCTGGGCGTGGGGACGGTCAGCTCGCGGCCTCGAAACCGCGCAGCCGCAGTGAGTTGCCCACGACGAACACCGACGAGAAGGCCATGGCCGCTCCGGCGATCATCGGGTTGAGGAGGCCGGCCGCGGCCAGCGGCAGGGCGGCGACGTTGTAGGCGAAGGCCCAGAAGAGGTTGGACTTGATGGTGCCCAGGGTCTTGCGGGCCAGCCGGATCGCGTCGGCGGCGGCGCGCAGGTCACCGCGGACCAGGGTCAGGTCGCCGGCCTCGATGGCGGCGTCGGTGCCGGTGCCCATGGCCAGTCCCAGGTCGGCCTGGGCCAGGGCGGCGGCGTCGTTGACCCCGTCGCCGACCATCGCCACCGAACGGCCCTCGGCCTGGAGGCGCTTGACGACGTCGACCTTGTCCTCGGGCATGACCTCGGCGACGACGTGCTCGGGAGCGATGCCGACCTCGGCGGCCACCGCCTCGGCGACGGCCCTGTTGTCGCCGGTGAGCAGCATCGGGGTCAGGCCCAGGGCGCGCAGCCGGCCGATGGCTTCGGCGCTGGTGTCCTTGACCGCGTCGGCGACCTCCAGGACAGCTCTGGCCTCGCCGTCCCAGGCGACGGCGATCGCCGTCCGGCCCGCGGCCTCGGCACCGGCCTCGGCCCGCGCCAGTGGGGCGGGCAGCTCCATGGCCCACTCGGCGAGGAGCTTCTCGCGGCCCACCAGGACGGCGTGGCCGTCGACGACGCCCTGCACACCGAGCCCCGGTACGTTGGCGAAGTCCTCGGGAGTGGGCAGCGCGCTCAGCTTCTGCAGCGCTCCGTCGGCGACCGCGCGGGCGATCGGGTGCTCGGACGCGTGCTCCAGGGCGCCGGCCAGCCGAAGTACCTCGGTCTCCTCGGTGCCGTCGGCGGTGTGCACGGCGAGCAGCGTCATGCGGCCGGTGGTGACGGTGCCGGTCTTGTCCAGGACGATGGTGTCGACCTCGCGGGTGGACTCCAGCACCTCGGGGCCCTTGATGAGGATGCCGAGCTGGGCGCCGCGCCCGGTGCCGACCATCAGCGCGGTCGGCGTGGCCAGGCCCAGGGCGCAGGGGCAGGCGATGATCAGGACCGCTACGGCGGCTGTGAACGCGGCGGTCATTCCGGCGCCGTTGCCGATCCAGAAGCCGAGGGTGGCCAGCGCGAGGGCGATGACGACGGGGACGAACACACCGGAGACGCGGTCGGCGAGACGCTGCGCGGCGGCCTTGCCGTTCTGCGCGTCCTCCACCAGCTTCGCCATCCGCGCGAGCTGCGTGTCACCGCCGACCCGGGTGGCCTCGACGAGCAGCCGCCCGCCCGCGTTGACGGTCGCACCGGTGACCACGTCGCCCACGCCGACCTCGGCCGGCACCGACTCACCGGTGAGCATCGACGCGTCGATCGCCGAAGTGCCCTCGATCACCGTGCCGTCGGTCGCGATCTTCTCGCCCGGGCGGACCAGGAAACGGTCCCCGACCCTCAGTTCACCGACCGGGGTCAGCTCCTCGCGGCCGTCCCGCAGCACCGTGACGTCCTTGGCGCCGAGCTCCAGCAGCGCCTTCAGTGCGGCCCCCGCCCTGCGCTTGGAGCGGGCCTCGAAGTAGCGGCCGGCCAGGATGAAGGCGGTCACGCCGGCGGCGGCCTCCAGGTAGATGTTCCCGGCACCGTCAGCGCGGGCGATGGTCAGTTCGAAGGGGTGCGTCATGCCGGGGGTGCCGGCGGTGCCGAAGAAGAGCGCCCACAGTGACCACAGGAACGCCGCCGACGTGCCCACCGAGATCAGTGTGTCCATGGTGGCCGCACCGTGCCGGGCGTTGGTGACGGCGGCCTTGTGGAAGGGCCAGGCGGCGTAGGTCACGACGGGCGCCGCCAGCGTCAGCGACAACCACTGCCAGTACTCGAACTGCAACGCCGGCACCATCGCCATCGCGATGACCGGGACGGCCAGCACCACGGCGGTGACCAGCCGTTCCCTCAGCGGCCGCAGCTCGTCGTCGGCCCCCTCGCTCTCCGGCCCGGGCGTGGGATCGGCGCGCACCGGCTCGGGCTCGCGGGCCGTGTAACCGGTCGCCTCGACGGTGGCGATCAGCGCCGGTACGGACACACCATCGCCGTAACTGACCTTGGCCTTCTCCGTCGCGTAGTTGACCGTGGCGGTGACCCCGTCCATCCGGTTGAGCTTCTTCTCGATCCGGGCTGCACACGAGGCGCAGGTCATGCCGCCGATGGTGAGTTCTACCTCGGCCGGTGCGCCGGTCGTACTGGTGGTCATGGCTGCTCCTGACGCGGATCCCGATGCCGATACCTGCCGGGGGTATCGCTGCCGAGGTCATGTATACCCCTGGGGGGTACCGAAAGCAAGCGCCGCGATCTCTTGACTAGGTACCCCCTAGGGGTATTGTGAAGTGCATGAAGAGGTCTCCCGCGATCCGGAGGCCCCGGGATTCGAGGAGCGACCCACCATGCACACCGGACTGAGGATCACCGCGTTCGCCGCCGCGCTGGCCGCCGCCTTCGGCACCGCGTACGGCGTCGGCAGCATGGCCGAACCGATCGTCGCCGAGAGCGCGCCCGCGCCGCACGACGAGCACCGCCGGCCCTCGCCCGAACCCGACGCAGGACACGGCGCCACGCCGGCCGGCGGGCTGCAGATCTCCGACAAGGGCTACACCCTGGACCTCGCCACCCCGCGCGTCACCGCCGGTCAGCGGGCCGAGCTGCGCTTCACCGTCCGGGACGCGAGCGGCGACGCCGTCACGTCCTACCGGCGCGAACACGACAAGGAACTGCACCTCATCGTGGCCTCACGCGACCTGGTCACCTACCGCCACCTGCACCCAACCCGCGCCGCCGACGGCACCTGGAGCACCCCCGTCGACCTGCCCAGCGCCGGCGGCTACCGCGTCTTCGCCGACTTCACCCCGGCGGCGAAGGGCGCGGAGAACCTCACCCTCGGCGCCGACCTCGCCGCCTCCGGGCGCTACGAGCCCGCGCGCCTCCCGGCCCCGGACAGCGCGGTCACGACCGACGGCTACCGGGTCGAACTCGCCGGCTCCCTGCGGCCGGGCAAGGCGGGAGAGCTCAAGCTGAAGGTCTCCCGCGACGGCGAACCCGTCACCGACCTCCAGCCCTACCTCGGTGCCTACGGCCATCTGGTCGCCCTGCGCTCCGGCGACCTCGCCTACCTCCACGTCCACCCGAACGGAGAACCGGGCGACGGCGCGACCAGGCCCGGCCCGGAGATCTCCTTCACGGCCACCGCGCCCAGCGCCGGCACCTACCGCCTCTTCCTGGACTTCCGGCACCAGGGCGAGGTCCACACCGCGGCGTTCACCGTTCGGGTCGGATCGGCACCGGACGCGGGGGACCGGGACCCGGCCCCGGACGCCACCACGGAACACTCCGACGGCCACGGGCACTGACGGCCGACATCCCCGCGGGAACTCGTCGGCCTCTCAGGCCAGGACGACCCGTACCCCGGCCTCCTCGAAACGCCGCACCAGGTCCGGGTCGGCCGCCCCGTCCGTGACCAGCGTGTCCACCGATTCGGTCGCGCAGATCCGGGCGAACGCCCGCCGTCCCAGTTTGCTGGAGTCGGCGGCGACGACCACGCGCTCGGCGCGCTCGCACAGGAGCCGGTTGATCGCGGCCTCCGCCTCGTCGTGGGCCGCGGCGCCGTGCGCGACGTCGAAGGCGACGACGCCCAGCACCGCCACGTCCACCGTCACCTGCCCCAGCACCCCGTCCGCGAGCGGCCCGATCAGCTCGTACGACTGCGCCCGGGCCACCCCGCCCGTGACCACGATCTTGAACTGCGGCCGGACGGCCAGTTCGTTGGCGATGTTGAGCGCGTTGGTGACCACGGTCAGCGCCGGCGTCCCCGAAGCCAGGTCGGCCCGCACGGCCAAGGCGCGCGCCACCTCGGTCGTGGTCGTGCCCCCGGTCAGCCCCACCGCCTCGCCCGGCGCCACCAGGCCCGCGACCGCCTGCGCGACGCGCTGCTTCTGTGACGCGTGACGGGCCGTCTTGTAGCGCAGCGGCAGCTCGTACGACACCCCGTGCACGACCGCGCCGCCGCGGGTGCGCACCAGCATCTGCTGCTCGGCGAGCCGGTCGAAGTCACGGCGGATCGTCGCGGCCGAGACCTCCAGCTCCGCCGCCGCCTCCTCGACGTCCAGCCGGCCGCGCTCGACGAGCAGCTCCAGCAGCGCCTTCCAGCGGGCGTCGCGCGACATCCGCGCCTCCGTTCCTCGATCTCCCGCCGACCCTAGCGCACCGCACTCTTCCTCGAGTTGCTTGATTATGCTCGAAAGATGGCTATACCTTGCAGGAACAATCAGGTCGCTCAGTGATCGGGGAGTGTGCGTCATGACGTACGTCGAGGACGAGCTCAACAGCCAGCCCGAGTGCTGGACACGCGCCGCCGCCGAGGCGGCACGGCACGCGGCGGTGCTCCCGACGGCGGGGGAGCGGGTGGCGATCGTCGGCTGCGGAACCTCGTACTTCATGGCCCAGTCGGCCGCGGCGCTGCGCGAGGAGGCCGGCCGGGGCGAGACCGACGCGTTCGCCGCCTCCGAGTTCCCGCGGGGCCGCGCGTACGACCGCGTCGTCGCCCTCACCCGCTCCGGCACCACCACCGAAGTACTGGAACTGCTCGCCGGGTTGAAGGGCCGCACCCGCACGGTCGCGCTCACGGCCGACCCGGGGACGCCCGTCATGACCGCCGCCGACGAAGTGGTCGTGCTGGACTTCGCCGACGAACGCTCCGTCGTGCAGACCCGGTTCGCCACCACCGCCCTGACCCTGCTCCGCGCCCACCTGGGCCTGCACACCGACGCGGTCGTCGCCGACGCCCGCGCCGCGCTCGCGGCCGACCTGCCCGAAGGGCTCGTCGAGCGCACCCAGTTCACCTTCCTCGGCCGGGGCTGGACCGTCGGACTGGCCAACGAGGCCGGCCTGAAGATGCGCGAGGCCTCCCTGTCCTGGACCGAGGCATACCCGGCCATGGAGTACCGACACGGACCCATCAGCATCAGCACCGCGGGCACGGCCACCTGGATGTTCGGCGAAGCCCCCGACGGACTCGCCGACCAGGTCCGGGACACCGGCGCGACATGGGTGTCCGGCGACCTCGACCCGCTCGCCGAACTGGTCCGCGCCCAGCGCCTGGCCGTCGCCGTCGCCGCCGCCCGCGGCCTCGACCCGGACCGCCCCCGTCACCTCACCCGCTCGGTGATCCTCGCTCCCTGACGCCCGCCCCGACACCCGCGCTCCGGCGCCCGGGAAAGAGAGAGACCGTGCCCCTCGCCACGACCGGCGACCTGGTGGCCCGCGCCGCAGCCGCGCGCTCCGCCGTCGCCGCCTTCAACGTCATCACCCTGGAGCACGTCGAGGCCGTCATAGCGGGCGCCGAGTCCGTGCGCACGCCCGTCGTCCTCCAGGTCAGCGAGAACGCCGTCAAGTACCGCTACGGCCGCCTGCTGCCGCTGGCCCGCGCGGCCGTCGCCGCCGCCGAGGGAGCCGCCGTGCCCGTCGCCCTGCACCTCGACCACGTCCGGAGCGACGGCCTGCTGCGCCAGGCCCAGGACGCCGGATTCAGCTCCGTGATGTACGACGCCTCACGGCTGCCGTACGCGGAGAACCTCGCGGCGACCCGGGCCGCCGCCGACTGGGCGCACGCCCGGGGGCTGTGGATCGAGGCGGAGTTGGGGGAGGTCGGCGGCAAGAACGGCGCACCGCCGCTCGACGCCCACGCGCCCGGCGCCCGCACCGACCCCACCGAGGCGCGCGCCTTCGTCGCCGACTCCGGTGTGGACGCCCTGGCCGTCGCCGTCGGCAGCTCACACGCCATGACCACCCGCACCGCCACCCTCGACCACGACCTGCTCAAGGAGCTGTCCGGCGCGCTGGACGTGCCGCTCGTGCTGCACGGTTCGTCCGGCGTACCGGACGGTGAACTCACCGCCGCCGTCGCGGGCGGCATCTCCAAAGTCAACGTCGGCACCGCGCTCAACCTCGCCATGACCGGTGCGATCCGTGAGTACCTGGCCGCCCGTCCCGAGGCGGCCGACTCCCGCGGCTACCTCACCGCCGGACGCGAGGCCATGGTGCGCACGGTGGCGACACTCGTCGGGGTGGTCGCCCGGGCTACTTCCTGACCGCCCTCAGCACCACGAACTTCGGGTCGCTCGCGACCAGTTCACTGTTGCCGAACAGCCGCCGCAGTGCGACGTGGTAGCCCAGGTGCCGGTTGCCGACCACCCACAGCTCACCGCCGGGTCGCAGCACGCGCCGCGCCCCGCTGAACATCCGCCGCGCGGTGGCATCCGTCGTCGCCTGGTGGGAGTGGAAGGGCGGGTTGTTCAGCACCAGGTCGACACTGCCGTCCGGCACCCCGGCCAGCCCGTCGCCGACCCGGAACTCGGCCCTCCCCGCCGCCCCGCTCGCCTCGTACGTGGCCTCCGCGGAAGCCACGGCCTGGAAGGACTCGTCGGTGAACAGCACCTCGGCGTCCGGGTCGGCCAGCGCCACCGCCGTACCGACCACGCCGTTGCCGCAGCCCAGGTCCACCACTCGCCGGAAGCCACCGCCGTCCGGCAGGTGCCCGAGGAAGAACCGGGTGCCGATGTCGAGCCGGTCGGCGCAGAAGACACCGGCGTGATTGACGACGGTCCGTCCGGAAACGGGACCGAGGCCGTCGGGGAGCCGGTAGCGCAGCGGCCAGGGATTGGCGGGCCGCTGCAGCGAGAGGTCCGGTGTCGAGAAGATGAGCCGGGCCTTCTTCACGGCCAGCGAGGTACGGGTCGGTCCGACGATCCGCTCGAACAGCCGCAGCGTCGAGGTGTGAATCTCCTTCACCATCCCGGTGCCGACCACGACCGTGCCCTCGTGCAGGGCCGGCGCCAGCCGCAGCAGCTGGTCCTCCAGGAGCGCCAGGCTCTTGGACACCCGCACCAGCAGCACGTCGATCCGCTCCGGCGGCGGATCCTGCGTGGTGAGCAGGCGCACGGAGCCCGGCTCGACGCCCGCCCGCTCCAGGTTGGCGCGGGTCGCCTCCCGGGCGAGGTGGGAGTCGGTGATCTGAACGGGACGGTGCGCGGCCAGCGCCGTCACCAGGGCGCCCCAGCGGTCGCCGACGACCACGACCGTGCCGGACAGCGGGACCTCCCGCTCCGCGAGGTGACCGAGCAGGTACGCGTCGGAGGCGTCCCAGGCCCGGAGCCGGTCGCGCGGGTCCTCGGGGAAGCGGGTGAGCACGTGCTCGCCCCAGGGGGTGGTCATACGGTCGGTGCGGTCGTTCATCGTGCGTCCCAGGCTAGCCGAGCCGCAGCTCACGCCGTGTCGGGGAGGATGGGGGGATGGAGGCCGAGCTGTTCCCCAGGGCGCGCGCCGTGATCGCGCCCGGCGCCGTGCACGTACCCGACTGGCTGGAGCCCGCAGTGCAGCGCGAGCTGTTGGACGCCTGCCGCGAATGGGCCCGCCCACCGGCCGGACTGCGCACGGTCCGCACCCCGGGCGGCGGCACCATGACCGCCCGGCAGGTGTGCCTCGGATGGCACTGGTACCCGTACGCCTACGCGCGCACCGCCGTCGACGGCGACGGCGCCCCCGTGAAACCCTTCCCGGACCGGCTCGGCGAACTCGGCCGCCGGGCGGTGACCGACGCGCTGGGCGCTGGGGCGACGTCCTCGGAGCCGTACGACATCGCGCTGATCAACTTCTACGACGCCGACGCCCGCATGGGCATGCACCGCGACGCCGACGAGCGGTCCGACGCGCCCGTGGTCTCCCTGAGCCTCGGCGACACCTGTGTCTTCCGCTTCGGCAACCCCGACACCCGGACCCGCCCCTGGACCGACGTCGAGCTGCGCAGCGGCGACCTGTTCGTCTTCGGCGGGCCGTCCCGCCTCGCGCACCACGGGGTGCCGCGCGTGCACCCGGGCACCGCACCGCCCGAGTTGGGGCTCACGGGGCGACTGAACATCACGCTCCGGGTCAGTGGCCGGTAGGAGCCCGGGGCCGCGGATCATGGGAGACTCCCCCTCATGAGCGGCAAGGCGGACCCCCGGGCGGCGGGGGAAGGGACCACCTCGAGGGCGCGGCTGGACCGCGGGCGCGGTGCGCTCGGACCCGCGCTGGAGCTCGTGCACACCGGACGCGCCCCCACCCGCGCCGTCCTGACCGCGGAACTCGGCGTGACCCGGGCCACGGCCGGCGCGGTCGCCGCCGAACTGGAGGCACTCGGTCTGATCCGGGTCGACGCCCGCCCCGGCGCGGCGGCCGGTTCCCAGGGCCGGCCCTCGCACCGGCTCGCCGTCGCCGAGGACGGTCCGGTCGCCCTCGCCGCCCAGGTCCACGCCGACGGGTTCCGCGCGGCGCTGGTCGGTCTCGGAGGCCGGATCGTCGCCACCGCGCCCGGCTGCGAGGTCGTCGACGCCGACCCGGCGAAGGTACTGGGCTCCGTCGTCGAGGCCGGAGCGGAACTCCTGCGGGAGACCGGACGGCGCTGCGTGGGCGCGGGCCTCGCCGTGCCGTCGGCCGTGGCGGAGCCCGAGGGCCTGGCCCTCAACCCCCTCCACCTCGCCTGGCCGGCGGGCGCCCCCGTGCGGCGGATCTTCGCCGAACAGATCCGCGCGGCCGGCATCGACGGCCTCGCGTTCGCCGCCAACGACGTCAACCTCGCCGCGCTCGCCGAGCACCGGCACGGCGCCGGGCGCGGCGCCCGCGACCTGCTGTGCGTGGCCACCGGCCACCGGGGCGTCGGCGGCGCGCTCGTCCTGGACGGCCGCCTGCACAGCGGCAGTTCCGGTCTCGCCCTGGAGGTCGGCCACCTCACCGTCAACCCCGACGGCGGCCCCTGCCACTGCGGCAGCCGGGGCTGTCTGGACGTGGAGACCGACCCGCTGGCCTTCCTCACCGCGGCCGGCCGCGAGCCGGGACCGGAGGTGTCCCTGCTCCAGCAGTCCTACGACCTGATCCGCGGCCACTACGGCGACCCCGCCGTCCGCACCGCCACCGAGACCCTCATCGACCGCCTCGGTCTGGGCCTCGCCGGGCTGGTGAACATCCTCAACCCGGACCGCATCGTCCTCGGCGGACTCCACCGCGCGCTCCTCGACGCCGACCCCGAGCGACTGCGCGCCGTCGTCGCCGACCGCAGCCTGTGGGGCCAGAGCGGCGGCGTGCCCATCCTGCCCTGCGGTCTGGACCACAACAGCTTGGTCGGCGCCGCCGAACTGGCCTGGCAGCCGGTCCTGGACGACCCGCTGGGCGCACTCGCGTGAGCGACGCGGCCGCCCTCCTCAGGCCGTCGGCCGGTCGCCGCCGCTCGGTGCGTGGCTGAGGTCGACGACGCAGAAGATGGTGCCGTCCGGGTCGGCGAGGACGACGAAATCCGGGTCGGGCGGGTACAGCTCCCAGTCGACGGCCCGCGCACCGAGACCGATCAGCCGCCGCACCTCCGCCCGCTGTTCCTCGGTCGAGTCCGTGAACAGGTCCAGATGGAGCCGGGGCCGCGGCTCGGCCGGCGACTCGCTGTACAGCAGCCCGAGGGCCCGTCCGGAACCGTCGGCGTGCTCCAGGGTCCGCCAGGTCTCGCTCGTCCACTCCTCGGCGACGACCAAATCCAGCGCGGCCGTCCAGAACTCCACCGCGCGCGGGATGTCCGTGACACCGATGACGGGGATACCGAACCTCAACATGGTCTTGAGCTTAGGCCGTTGATCCGTGAGACACGATCACGTCACGTACTGGGCGAGTCCGTGGCCCAGGGACCAGTCGGCGTCGGCGTTCTCCGTCAGGGTGACGAAGACGTTGCGGGGCTCGGTCCCGGCGTACGCCTCGGCGAGTTCGGCGATCCGCCGGTACAGCGCCTGCTTCCGTTCGGCCGAACGCCCCGACCGCAGGGTGATCGCGACGAACACGATGCCCTCGTCCCGGTGGACGCCCGCGTAGTCGTCCCAGCGCAGCGCGCCGCCGGCGCCGTCGTGGCCGGTCAGGACCTGGAACCGGTCGTCGGGCGGGATGCCGAGCGTTTCGACCAGGGCGTCGTGCACGGCACGGCCGAGCGCGTCGAGGCGGTCGGGACCGGTCGAGTGGGCATCGATGCGGACGAAGGGCATGGTGGGTCCTTAGGTCGGGTGAGGTGGGACTTTCCGGGCGTCCGGGTGTCAGTGCCACTCCGCGGCGAAGGCCCGCGCGGGATTGGTGACGAGAAGGCGCCGCACCAGCTTCGCCCACGGCGAGCGCGAGCCGGGGCGCCACCCGGTGCAGCAGGTGGGGCATCCCCGGCCCGCCGTCGACCGACCGCGCGGCGGCCGTCGTGGTCCAGCCCCGTCGCGGCCACGAGGTGCACGCCGGTCCCCCGGGACAACGCGGGCAGGTCGGCGGCCCGTCTGCCCAGACCGTACGGCGTCCACTGCACCACCGTCCCGCCGCCCCGCTCGAGGAACGCGGTGAGCTCCGCACGGGCCGCCGTCACGCTCCGCAGTTCCTCGCCGGGCAGCCGGGGACTGGCGAAGAACACGTGGTCGTGTGCGTCGCACACGCCCAACTCCCCGGGTGCCACGTCTCCGAGTACCGTGCGCACCGCGCTCACTACTGCCGCCCCCGAGGCAACCGCGCCCGCTTTGGAGCCGACAGGTGCAGCACCTGGAAGACGTCACTCTCGCCCTCGCGCGGGGCGTCGTGCGCGTGCAGCGAGAAATGGACCAGCTCCCAGCGGGCGGTGTCCACGACCGCCGCCGCGAGCAGCGTCCCCTCCCCACCCGCCAGCCGCTCGGTCTCCCGTACGGCCCCGGCCGCCACCTCCGACAGCGACACCCCCTCCGGCACCGGTCGCCGCCGCCGTACCGCCGTGCGCGCGGGGGAGCGGGCGGCGCCGCCCTCCTCGTAGGCGAGGCCCGTCCACTGCCGGACCGCCGGCCGGCCGAAGTCGTCGGTGGGTCGCTGGAAGGCGCCTCCCCAGAGGAAGGAGTTCATGCCCTCCAGCGTGTTCCAGATGTGGAACGGCGCGTACTGGTCGACCGGTGAGCCGTGCGCCCCGCGCTCGCGCAGCAGGTACGCCTTGAGTCCGAGGCCGGGCCAGTCGTCCAGCAGGTGCCCGGTGCGGGCGACCCGCTTTCGGATGAGGTCCGTCCCGTGTCCGACGGGCAGGGTGAACTCGTACTGCATGGCGTGCACGGGAAGTCTCCAGAGGTGTGCAGTCCGCTAATGATCAATGGCGTCCAGCGGCGCGAGCAGGGCGAGCAGGCCACGGACGGCCGCGTCGAAGGCGGCGGGGGAGCCGGACGCGCGGGCGAGCACGTAGCCGCCCTGGACGGTCGCGACGACCGTCGCCGCGATCTCCTCCCCGTCCAGCGAGGACGCGAACTCGCCCGACTCCTTGCCCTCCTCGACCATCTGGGCGAGCTGCTCCCGCAGCCAGTCCAGCGTCTCGTCCACGGGCGCGCGCAGGGCCTCGTCGACGATCACGTCAGGGTCCATCGTCAGCCGCCCGACCGGGCAGCCGCGCAGCACGTCGCGCTCGCGCCGCAGATACGCCTCGACCCGCTCGTACGGCGTGCCCGGGCCGCTCAGTACTCCCTCCGCGGTAGCCCGCATCTCCTCGGCTGTGCGGCGGATCGCCGCCAGCGCGAGATCGGGCTTGCCCTTGAAGTGGTGGTACATGCTGCCCTGCCCCGCGCCCGAGCGCTCCAGGATCGCCTTGGGGCTGGTGCCCACGTAACCGCGCTCCCACAGCAGCTCGCGGGTGGACTCGATCAGTCGCTCCGACGTGCTCATGCACGCACTGTACATACCAGTAGTTACAGAAGTCGAGGAGTGCGGGGAGCAGGGGCGGGGCGGCCGGAGTACTCCCCGCGCGGTACGCGCACTGCCGCTGGCCGTACGACGCCCCGCACCCCCTGCCGGGACGACGCTCGGAAGCGACACGAAGGACATCGCACCGAGGAGTTGGGCGACATGCAGACCCTGGCACACTTCGGCGACGGCGGGCCCGGACCCTGGATCCTGCTCTTCCCCCTGATCTGGGCGCTGATCATCGTCGGCGGCATCACCCTGCTGCGCCGCACCGCCCGGCACGGCCGCCGCGGCCCCGGCCGGCCGCCCACCGTCGAGGACCACTCACCGATCACCGTGCTCGGCCACCGCTTCGCCTCCGGAGAGATCGACGAGGACGAGTACTGGCGCCGGCTGTCGGTGCTGGACGAGCGGTTCGGCCGTACGGGCAAGGGTGGTGCGGCATGACCACGACGACGTCCGTCCGGGCCGCCGCCCGGGTCGTCGACGCCGTGGCGGTGTACGGCGGTGGTGACACCGCCGTACGCGCCCTGGACGGGGTGAGCGTGGACTTCGGCCGGCCGCTTCACCGCCCTCATGGGGCCGTCGGGCTCGGGCAAGTCGACCCTGATGCACTGCGCCGCCGGCCTCGACACCCTCACCTCGGGCACGGCTCACATCGGCGAGACCGGGTGAGGCCGCGGTCGTCGAGGGTGCCGAGGTCGACCGGAGCGCCACGAGGCCCGACATCGCCGCCGGTGCCGACAACCGGAGCGAACGGGCCCGACAGCCGGTCCGGTGTCGCGGAGTCCGGCGTCAAGAGGTGTGGCCCGCCTCCCCGTCGACCGCCGGCGCTGACCCGTCGGCCCGCGGCAGCGAAAGGTCACCGCCCGGTCAGCCGGCAACGGCTGACCGGGCGGGAGCGGGTTGGGAGCTGCCGAGGTCGACCGTGTGCTCGACCTCCGCGAAGGCGGTGGCCGGCACCTCCTCGACCAGACGCCGGGGCGGACGCGCCGCGACCGGCGGCGCGGTGAGCGGCGTGGCGGGAACGGCCGTCGGGAGCGTGAACCAGACGACCTTGCCGGAATCACCGTCCGGCCGGGCGCCCCAGCTCTCGCTCATCGCGGCCACCATGGAGAGCCCGCGCCCGCACGTCGCCAACGGTTCCGCGTCGTCCACCAGGGGCAGCCGCGGGTCGTGGTCGCGTACGGAGACGGTGAGCCGGTCGAGGAGCAGCTCTATCTCCACGGTGCACGTCTTGTCGGGACGGGCGTGCAGGTGGACGTTGGTCAACAATTCCGTCACGCCGAGCGCGGCCCGGTCGATCAGGGAATCCATGTGCCAGTAGCGCAATTGCGCAGATACGATTCTGCGGACCTGGCCGATCCGCGACGGCAGGGCTTGGAGCTCCACCGTGCAGTGTCTGCTTGGGTGACTGATCACGGCTGCGACTCCCCGACTAGAGGTCCGGAAGAACACGGAGTTCGGATCCAGCAGGGCGCACGCGGCGCGCCGCCGCCTGCTGTCATGGCCGGCGGGCTGGTTCGCAGCGTTATCGCCGGTAAACCCAGAGTGACGTGAGACCAGCGTGACGCAAGGGGTGTGGCACCGCAAGTTACGGACATCTCAGCCGCGACGCCCGGCCGCCCTGCGCACCGCCTCGATGAAACGGCGGGCCGCGGGCGGGCCCGGCTCACCCGGCGCGGGGTCCCGCTCGCCGAGCGTGAGCAGGTACCGCTTGCCGTTGAGGTCGGCCAGGGCGCGGTCCTCGGGGGCGAACCAGGGCCGGGAGGCGCGCACCGCCTGCACCGGGGCGCTGTCGATCTCACTGCCGTAGCTGGTGAGCAACTCCACCCTGCCACCGCTGATCCGGACCGTCCCGGCCCGGGTGAGTGAACGCAGCCGCTTGCCGATCCGCACCCCCGTCGCCCTGAACTCCGGTTCCGCCATGCCGTCGCCCCCTCGTGCGCGTCGCTTGCCGGACCGTGCGCCTCGCCGGGCCCGGTACCGGCTCGTGTCGTGCTCCAGTGTGCGCCCGCGGCGGGAACCCTCCGCTATCGCCTCCCGCCCGCTGGCAGTCTGCCCGCACCGCGCGCCCAGCACCAGTACGCGCCGTCCCCTTTCCGGGGCGACCGGAGCACTCGCGCGAATGCGCCCCCGCCTGGCCGCCCCCACCCGCCCCAGTGGTGTCCTTGAGGTTCCCAAAGGTGTGTTTATGCAGGTGAGAAGCGTGTTGAAGACGCCTATGATCGAGGCGTCGGCCGCGCGAGGCGCCGTCGGCGCGCAGCGTAAGGAGCCCCGTCGTGAGCAGCACCCAGCAATCCCGCACCGGCGCCACCCTCGACGTCGACCACAGCGACACCGCCTACCGGGCATGGCTGAAAGAAGCCGTGCGCAAGGTCCAGGCCGACAACAACCGCTCGGCCGACACCCACCTGCTCCTCTTCCCGCTGCCCGAACACTGGGGCATCGACCTGTACCTGAAGGACGAGTCGACGCACCCCACCGGCAGCCTCAAACACCGGCTCGCCCGCTCACTCTTCCTCTACGGCCTGTGCAACGGCTGGATCAGGCCGGACCGGCCCGTGATCGAGGCGTCCAGCGGCTCCACGGCCGTCTCCGAGGCGTACTTCGCGAAGCTGATCGGCGTGCCCTTCATCGCCGTCATGCCGCGCACGACCAGTGCGGAGAAGATCCGCCTGATCGAATTCCACGGCGGACAGTGCCACTTCGTGGACGACTCCCGCCGGATGTACGAGGAGTCCGCACGCCTCGCTGCCGAGACCGGCGGCCACTACATGGACCAGTTCACCTACGCCGAACGTGCCACGGACTGGCGGGGGAACAACAACATCGCCGAGTCGATCTTCCGCCAGCTGCGGCTGGAACGGTTCCCCGAGCCGGCGTGGATCGTCGCCACGGCCGGCACCGGCGGCACCTCGGCGACCCTCGCGCGCTACGTGCACTACATGCAGTACGACACGCGCGTCTGCGTGGCCGACCCGGAGAACTCCTGCTTCTTCGAGGGCTGGACCACCGGCGATCCGGACGTCACCTGCGACTGCGGCTCCCGGATCGAGGGCATCGGCCGGCCCCGTATGGAACCGAGCTTCGTACCCGGCGCGATCGACCGCATGATGAAGGTGCCGGACGCCGCGAGCGTCGCCGCCGTCCGGGCCCTGGAGCGGGCCATCGGCCGCAAGGCGGGCGGCTCCACGGGCACCGGGCTGTGGAGCGCGCTGAAGATCGTCGCCGAGATGGTGGCCGAGGGGCGGCAGGGCAGCGTGGTGACGCTGCTGTGCGACCCGGGGGACCGGTACCTCGACAAGTACTACTCGGACGCCTGGCTCGCCGAACAGGGTCTGGACATCGAGCCGTACACGACGGCGATCGAGTCCCTGCTCCGGACGGGAGCCTGGACCGGCTGACGACGAGCGCGCCGGACCCGCTACGGGCGGGCGAGCCGCCGGTCCAGCGAGGTGACCGCGTCCCGGAAGGCCCGTCCGAGGCCGGGACGCGCGCGGTTGAGCACGAAGCGGAACAACGCCGTTCCGTCCGCCGCGAACGTCCACTGCACGCGCGTGCCGTTCCCGGCGGGCGTCAGCCGCCATTCCTCGACCACGGCACGGGCGCCGGGCGCGTTGGTGACGTCGACGCGGTACGCGTACACCTCGGGCCGCCGGGCCGTCAGCACCGTCTCCACGAAGCGCGTACCGCCCCTGAGCCGGATCTCGCGCCCCGCTCCCGCACCGATGGGCCGGGCGAACGTCACCGCCGAGAACCAGGCGGTCCAGCCCGGTACGTCCTCCGCCAGCGCACGGAAGACCCGGTCCGGGGCAGCGGAGATCTCCCGTGCGAAGACCAGGCGTACCGGCGCGCTCTCGACGAAGCCGGCCCCCACCGGACGCAGTCGGTGAACCATGGACGCAGCAACCCCCTCGGGTGACGCCGCGAACGCGGGCGGTCGCGCGGGTGGGCGCCACGATAGCCGGGGGCGCGCCGGGTGTCAGCGGCGCCACCGGGCGCGGGCACGGGCGAGCCGGGATCAGAAGTGGGGCCCGCGAGCGGGCGGGAGTGTTCTTCCTGCCCGCCGAGCGGGGCCGGGCGGGCACGGACGATCCGGGGCCGTCGGCACGCCGCCAGGGGTCAGTCGGCCGCGGCCGGCTCCGCCTCGCCCGCCACCACCAGCCCCAGATGCTCCGGGATCTCCGCGCGGGCGTCCGCCGGCAGCCCCGCGTCGGTCACCAGCGTGTCCACCTGCTCCAGCGTCGCGAAGGAACTCAGGCCCACGACACCCCATTTGGTGTGGTCGGCGACCACCACGACACGCCGTGCGGACTGCACCAGCCGCCGGTTGGTCTCCGCCTCCGCGAGGTTCGGCGTCGACAGGCCGGCCTCGGCCGATATCCCGTGCACGCCGAGGAACAGCACGTCGAAGTGGAGCGTCGCGATCGCCTGGTCGGCGACCGGGCCCACCAGCGAATCGGACGGGGTGCGCACACCGCCGGTGAGCACCACCGTGGCCGCACCCTGCCGCGCCCCCGAGGTGCGCTGCGCCACGTGGAACACGTCGGCCACCCGCACCGAGTTGGTGACCACCGTCAGGTCCGGCACGTCCACCAGCCGGTGCGCCAGCGCGTACGTCGTCGTACCGCCCGACAGCGCGATCGCCGCACCCGGCGCGACCAGTTCCGCCGCCACCCGCGCGATGTCCTCCTTGGCGGTCGGCTCCAGACCCGACTTGGCCTCGAATCCCGGTTCGTGCGTGCTCGCCTCCACGACCGGGACCGCGCCGCCGTGCACCTTCTCCAGTACGCCCTGCCGGGCCAGCGCGTCGAGATCGCGGCGGACCGTCATGTCCGACACGCCGAGCTTGCGGGTCAGCTCGTTGACCCGGACCCCGCCCCGGCGGCGCACCTCGTCCAGGATCAGGGCGCGCCGCTGTTCCGCGAGGAGGTTCGGATTCTCACTCACGTACGCTCCGGTCCTTTCGCCGCGAAACCGCCCGACACGCCCGGCGCACCCGCCCCGAACGGGAACTCCCGGGCTCCGGTGCGCGGACGTCCCATCCTCGCACGGCCCGGCACGCGCCGCGCCACCGCCTGCGCGCCGCGCACACGCCGACTGTGTCCCGTCCCGGCTTCACCCGTCACAGTTCGGGGAGATTCGGTGCCGAGGGGTGTACGGCGCCCGCCGAGCGGAGATCCTTGTGCCCGCACGTACACAGCCGACGGCGCGTTCACCGGGGGAGCACGGACAGTGGAGCAGGCACAGGAACGGGTCGGGACGGGCGGGCGGGAAGCCCCGGGACCGCGTGACGGGGAAGACGGGAGAAGCGGCACCGCCCTGGAGCTCCTGGTCCACGGAGTGGGCGGCACGACGCCCGCCGAGATGCTGGACGACCCACGGACCGTGCGGGTCACCGGCGACCACATCGCGGCAGTGTTCCGGCGCACCGAGGACGCCGACGCGGAGTCACGTCCCGAGGACTACCGGGGCCGGCCGGTGCCCGAGGCCTACGTCTGGTGCAACCTCACCTCCGGTAACGGCACCCGCGCCCTGTGGCTGCTGCTCCTGCCGTTCATGGTGGTCAACCTCGCCCATTGGATGCGGCCCACGGCGCAGGGCCGGACCCGGACGGTCCGTCTCTACGGGCTGTTGGTGCGGCTGGCGGGACTGACCCTGACGGTGCTGCTGGTCGCCGGGGCCTGCGAGGTCGCCCTCGACCTCGTGGCCTGGCAGTGCGCGGGCACGCGCGCGTGTGCCGAGCGGCATTCCTGGCTGGGGTTCCTGTCGCCGGTGATGTCGGACGGCGGCTGGTGGAGCACGCCCGGCCGCAGGCTCGCCCTCGCCGCCGCGGTGCCCGCCGCGCTCACCGGCCTGCTGTGGTACCTGTCGCTGCGCACTTGGAGGGCTTACGAGTCCCAGCAGCCGATGGACCGCGACACCGGCTCGGGCACCGCTGCCGAGACCGATCCCGAGTCCGGCCTCGGGGAGGAAGCCCGCACCGCCCTCAACCGGCCCGGGTTCTGGTACGGGCGCCGACTCGTGGCGCGGCTGCGCGCCGCCCACACCGCCGCCGCCCTCCTGACGGTGGCCGCGGCGGTCGGCGCACCGGCGGCCCGCTTCGACCGCAGAGCGGGCGGCCCCGCGCTGCTCGACACGCTGGGCTGGCTTCTGATGACCGCACTGGTCGCGGGGGCGGGCGCGGTGGTCACGGTGGTCTGCCGCCGGGGCCGCAGCGAGCGGCGCCTCGACCGGGAACTCGACGAGCGCCTCGTACGGCTCCTGCCCCTGGCGGCCCTCATCCTGTTCGTCCTGGCCCTGCTGTACGGCGGCTGGGCCCGTCCGGGTTGGTCGTCGGCCGGACGGCTGCCCGGGGACATGACCTTCGGCGGCATCACCCTGCTCCAGGGCCTGCTGGTCATCGCGCTCGCCGTGGTCGCCCACGTGCTCCACCGCAGCCGCCCCGACGCCCGAGCCGCGATCCGCGGCCTCGGCGGGCCGGCCGTCGCCATGCTGGCCTGCGCGCTGGGCGGGGTGATGTCCGGCGGCGTCGCCCAGCGCGTATCGGACTGGCTGGACGGGACCGGCACCTCCATCGACGGGCCGCCGGTCCTGCTGACCTGGCAGGCGTCCGTCATCCCGCCGCTGCTCGTCGTCGTCCTGCTGCTCTGTGCCGCGCTCGCCCGGCACACCTGGCGTCTCGCCCGCTCCGAACGGGCCGACATCGAGGGCGACCACCCCGGCGAGGCCGGGGACCCCGGGCGCACCCGCCGCATCGCGCTCACCCGCGCCCTTGCCACCCTCACCGACCGGGCACCCGTCCTCGTGGCCATCGTCTCCGCGACCACGCTGCTGCTCGGCGCCGGGGCCCTGGTGGGCGCCCTGACGACCGACCGGGTGCCCGCCGACGTGGCGCGGGGGACGTACGCCGTCGTGCACGGTGCCGCCCAGATCGCGCAGGCACTGGGCTCCTGGCTCATCGGCCTCGGCTTCATACTGTTCGTCACCTGGGGCAGGCGCGCCTACAAGGACGCCTCCGCGCGGCGCACCATCGGGATCCTGTGGGACGTCGGCACCTTCTGGCCGCGCGCCGCACACCCCTTCGCGCCGCCCTGCTACGCGGAGCGCGCGGTGCCCGACCTGACCTGGCGGATGGCGACCTGGACCCGGGCCACCGGCGGACGGCTGGTCATCTCCGGGCACTCGCAGGGCAGCGTGCTGGCCGCCTCGGCGGCCTGGCAACTGGAGCCGTCCGACCGCAAACGGGTCGCCCTGCTCACCTACGGCTCCCCCCTGGAGCGCCTGTACGGCCGCTGGTTCCCGGCCCACTTCGGACCGGCGGCGCTCGGATCCCTGCACGAGGAGGTCGACTGCTGGCGCAACCTGTACCGGCGCACCGACCCCATCGGCGGTCCGATGCGGCTGCCCGGAGACTCGGGCCCCGCGGTGGACCGCCCACCCCTCAAGGACCCGCTGACGTACGGCCGCACCGAACTTCACCCGCTGCCCGCGCCGATCCTCGGCCACTCCGACTACCAGGCCGACCCGGCCTTCGCCGAGGAACGGCAGCGGCTGCTCGCCCGCCTGCGCCCTGAGGTGCCGGCGCCCCGCCACACCGGCCATCACCCCTCCGTCCCGTCGGCGGACGGCGGGACGGGGGACTGCTAGCGCCTGTCCGACGATTCCCGTCTGCCTCGCGACGCCATGCACGCACTGGCGCCGCACCGGGCGCAGAGCCAAGTACATCCAGTACGACGCTCTACGCCCGGCACGCCGAGAGCACGCACCTGACGACCCGAGGCCGCCCTCCTTGCGACGGCGGGAATTGTCAGACAGGCCCTAATACTCCAGTTAGAAATCGTTGCCTGAGCTGGTTCTTCTTCGGTAGTGGCAGTGGCGGGCGGTC
>NZ_BMTT01000007.1 GCF_014649815.1 Streptomyces mutabilis
CGC
Organism: Streptomyces mutabilis; assembly: GCF_014649815.1. Lineage (GTDB taxonomy): Bacteria > Actinomycetota > Actinomycetes > Streptomycetales > Streptomycetaceae > Streptomyces > Streptomyces mutabilis. Next base: position 4 of record NZ_BMTT01000007.1, read on the forward strand.
CGCCGAACAATTTTTGCGAGGAGACCCCGCACCGGGAACGGTGCGGGGTTTTCTGCGTTTAGGGTCCTTGTATGCGCTACGACCTGGTTATCTTCGACAATGACGGCGTCCTCGTCGACAGCGAGCCGATTTCGAATCGACTCCTGGCCGGCTACCTGACCGAGCTGGGGCACCCGACGTCGTACGAGGACTCGCTGCGGGACTACATGGGCGCCGCGATGCACCGGGTGCATGACCTCGTACTGGAGCGGACCGGGCGAAAGCTGCCCGAGAACTTCGACGACGTGTTCCACCGGCGGGTCTTCGCCGCCTTCGCGGAGCACCTGGAGGCTGTGCCCGGGGTGGTCGGCCTGCTGGAGAAGCTCGCGGTGGACGGAGTGCCGTACTGCGTGGCGTCTTCCGGGAGTCACGAGCGGATTCGGGTGGGGCATCGGAAGACCGGGCTGGACCGGTGGTTCGAGGACGAGCGGATCTTCAGCTCTCAGGACGTGGGACGGGGGAAGCCCGCCCCGGACCTGTTCCTGTACGCGGCCGAGCGGATGGGGGTCGCGCCCGAGCGGTGTGTCGTGGTGGAGGACAGTCCGCTGGGCGTCCGGGCGGCTGTCGCGGCCGGGATGGACGTGTACGGGTTCACGGCGATGACGCCGGCCGGAAAGCTGGCCGGGGCAACGCGGCTCTTCCGGGACATGGGGGAGTTGGCGGGGTCGCTGACCTCCTGACCGGAAAGGCTGAGCAGAGTTCGTCTCTGGCTGGACCTACCCACGGGTAGGCGGGATCTCTACGCTCGCCGCCATGACGGATGTGCTGCGGCGCGGCAGGGTCTCGTTGGCGTTCGGCTTCTTCGGCCGGCGGGTTCGCCGTGGTGGCGGCGGGGGCGCCCGGGGCGTGGGTGGGGATGCCCGGGTTCACGTTGCTGGCGCTGGGGTCGTGCGTGCTGGTGCCGCAGACGTTCGCGGCTGCGGGGCGGTTGGCGGAGGAACGGGCGTCCGTCCGGGGGCGTTCGACGCGGCGGTGGCGCGGCTCAATGTGTTCAACTACGTCGGTTTCCCGATCGGTTCGCCGTTGGTGGGGGCGCTCGGGGACGCCTGGAGCTATCGCGGGGCGATGCTCGTGCCGGTGGTGTTGGTGCTGGTGACGGTCGTGTACGCCGGGTCGTTCGAATCTCAACCGGACCGATACGGTGACGGGCATGAGCGGCCGCGCACAACTGATGTGGGACGAGGCAGTAACGGGCTACGACTTCGGGCCGGAGCATCCCATGGATCCGGTCCGGCTTGCCCTGACGCGAAGTCTGGTCGGTGCCTTGGGGCTCGACCGTGAGGTGGACGTCGTCGCGGCGCGGGCGGCCGGGGAGTCGACGCTGCGGCTCGTGCACCGGGAGGACTACATCGACGCGGTGAAGGCGGCGTCGGCCGATCCGGGCGCGGCTGATGTGTCGTACGGGCTCGGGACGGTGGACGATCCCGCCTTCGCGGGGATGCACGAGGTCTCCTCACTGATCGCCGGGCAGTCGGTGGGGGCGGCGGAGGCGGTGTGGCGCGGGGACGCGCTGCACGCGGTGAACTTCGCGGGCGGACTGCACCACGCGATGCCGGGGGCGGCGTCGGGGTTCTGCGTGTACAACGACGCGGCGCTGGCGATCGCGCGGCTGCTGGAGCTGGGGGCGGAGCGGGTCGCGTACGTGGACGTGGACGTGCATCACGGGGACGGGGTGCAGGCGGCGTTCTGGGAGGACCCGCGGGTGCTGACGGTGTCGCTGCACGAGCATCCGCGGACGCTGTTCCCGCAGACCGGCTGGCCGGAGGAGACGGGAGCGGACTGCGCGGAGGGGTCGGCGGTGAACGTCGCGCTGCCGGCGGGGACCGGGGACGCGGGATGGGTGCGGGCGTTCCACGCGGTGGTGCCGGAGGTGCTCGCGGACTTCCGGCCGCAGGTGCTGGTGACGCAGCACGGGGCGGACACGCACTTCGAGGATCCGTTGGCGCATCTGGCGGTGTCGTTGGACGCGCAGCGGGCGGTGCAGGTGGCGTGTCATGAGCTGGCGCACGAGTACGCCGGGGGGCGGTGGGTGGCGCTCGGGGGAGGCGGCTACGCCGTGGTGGATGTGGTGCCGCGGTCGTGGGCGCATCTGGTGGGGATCGCGGCGGGGCGGCCGGTGGCCCCGGAGACGGTGATTCCGGAGGGGTGGCGGCAGCAGGTGTTCGCGCGGACGCGGCAGCTGGGGCCGATACGGATGACTGATGGGCGGTGGCCGGTGGGGTGGGCGCCGTGGGATGCGGGGTACGACCCTGCGGATCGGTTGGATCAGGCGGTGGTGGCGGCTCGGCGGGCGGTGTTTCCGTTGCGGGGGCTGTTGGCTTGACGGTGGAGCATCGGTGACTCGGCGTTGGTGCCGGCCGGGGTTTGGTCTCGCAGCCCGGCGTGGCGGGGTGCCGCTGCGCCCACCCGTGCCGCCCCAGCGGCACGACTGCCCGCAGCTGGAGCGAGGTCGCGCGGGACCGTTACGCCGACCGTGGGTAGATTGCCGCGTTTCCCGCCCAGGGGGTGGGGTGGCCCGGCAGCATCGAGACTGTGCTGACCCGTCGAGCTCTTCGGGCTCATCTACTGGACGCTCGTCTTGCCGGGGTCGTGGCGACTTCCCGGGAGGTGAGCCTGCGGAGCTACCGGTTGTTCGCGGCGCGGGATCCGCGGGTGCTGATCGGGATCGATCCGGAGCGGAACTGGGGGCACCGGGACCTGCTCGGGCTGATGGCGGAGAGGTGCGGCGTTTCGGCCGATCCGCGTAACACGTCGGGGCAGGACGTGATCGACCCGGACCGGACGCTGGCGGCGCTGGACGCGTTCGCCGGCCGGCTCGCCGTCGTCGCTCAGCGTCGCGGGCCGGTGCTCCTCGGCACCGGCCACCCGCACCGGCTGCTCGGTTTCTACGTCGCCTTGGCCGAGGCCCTGTCGGCGGCGGGATGTGCTGTCCTCACCCCGGCGCAGGGTCGCTGTGTCGACATAACGACCCGGTTCGGTCTACGCACGCACAAGGTCGACTACGTCCGGGGAGTCGCGTTGGTGCGGGAACCCGGCGCCGGACGCGCCCGTGGTGAGCCCGGCGCGCACACGCATTCGCCGCTCCCGGTTCGTACCGCGCTGGCGGCCGCTGCCGAGGCCGGCGGGCCGCTTCCCGAGCTGGTGATCGGGGACCACGGATGGGTCTGCGGAGCAGGTCAGCTGGGGTTCGAGGCGATCGGGCCCGCCGATACGGACGATCCCGCGCTCTTCGTGGGAGAGGCGGAGGGGATCGTGTCCGTCGCCGTTCCGCTTGATGACGCTGTGCGGTCTGAGTACTACCGGCCGCTTACCCGCTACGTACTCAATCGGGCGTGTCTGTCACGGTAGGGAAGCGATGGGTGCACCTCTTCCCCATTCGCATCACCCGCCCCTACATTGGGGAGTGAGCACGCAGCGACGAAGAGTCACCGGAAGGGGAAGCCGGTGGCCGTCGAGTGCGGAAGGTTCAGGTGTGTCATGGCTGCAGCTGGCGAAAGGCCTCTGAACGAGGTTCAGTTCCTTACCGTGGCGGAGGTCGCCTCGGTGATGCGCGTGTCCAAGATGACCGTGTACCGGTTGGTGCACAGCGGTCATCTGCCCGCGATCCGGGTGGGACGGTCGTTCCGCGTCCCGGAGCAAGCGGTTCACGAGTACCTCCGGGAGAGTTACGTGGGGGTGGAAACGGCCTGACGACCTCGATTACGAGTCTCAGCGCTCGGGCGGGTAGGCTGGCCCCTCGTAGGTCGTGTGGGCCCATGGCGCCCAACAACCGAGTGATGAGAAGTGAGCGAGGGTAGTCGTGGGCTCTGTTATCAAGAAGCGGCGCAAGCGGATGGCCAAGAAGAAGCACCGCAAGCTGCTGAAGCGCACGCGCGTTCAGCGTCGCAACAAGAAGTAGGCGACGCTGCGCCGTCAGCGTGGTCTGTGGCCCCCCACCGCAACCGGTGGGGGGCCACAGTCGTTCCGGGGCCCGGAACGACAGCCGCACCGGGCCGGGAGCAGGCACGAATTCTTGTCACTCGCCGCGTCCGTCGGTCATCACAGCGCAACGCCGACCGGCTAAGTTGGCCCGCAGGTGGGGAACCGGCAGGTACGCAGCAGGGTGGAAGGAAGGCGCTGATCTTGGGCAAGGTCGTGCTCGTGACCGGGGTGGCCCGCCAGCTGGGCGGCCGGTTCGTCCGTCGCATCCAGCGTGATCCCGACGTGGACCGGGTCGTCGGCGTGGACGCCGTCGCGCCGGAGCACCATCTGGGCGGTGCGGAGTTCGTCCAGGCCGACATCCGGCAGTCGGCGATCGGGCGCATCCTCGCGGAGACGGGTGCCGACACCGTCGTCCACCTGGACGTCACGGGCACCCCGCTGGGCAGCGGCAGCCGGACGTCGGTCAAGGAGACCAACGTCATCGGCACGATGCAGTTGCTCGGCGCCTGCCAGAAGTCACCGGCCGTGCAGCGGCTGGTGGTGAAGTCCAGTACGAACGTCTACGGGTCCGCGCCGCGCGACCCGGCCGTCTGCACGGAGACCACCGCGCCCAAGTCCCTGCCCAGCGGCGGCTTCGCCAAGGACGCGGTCGAGGTCGAGGGGTATGTGCGGGGCTTCGCCCGTCGCCGTCCCGACGTCGCCGTGACCGTCCTGCGGTTCGCCAACATCCTGGGTCCGGCCGCGGACACACCGCTCGCCTCGTACTTCGGGCTGCCGGTGCTGCCGACGGTGTTCGGCTACGACCCGCGGCTCCAGTTCGTGCACGAGGACGACGTGATCGAGGTGCTGCGGATCTCCTCGCACGAGCCGCGGCGGGGCACGTTGAACAGCGGCACCTTCAACATCGCGGGCGACGGTGTCCTGACGCTGTCGCAGTGCTCGCGCCGGCTGGGCCGCCCCACGGTGCCGTTGCTGCTGCCGGCGGTCACCTGGGCGGGCTCGCTCGTGCGTACGCTGGGGATGACGGACTTCTCCCCCGAGCAGATCCGGCTGCTCACCCACGGGCGGGTGGTGGACACCACGCAGATGCGCGAGACCCTGGGGTTCCGGCCGAAGTACTCGACGGCCGGGACGTTCGCGGACTTCGCGCGCGGCCGCGGTACGGGTCTGCTGCCGCCCGAGGCCCTCGCGGGGGCCGTCGACCGGATCGCGGAGTTGTCCCTGCGGGGCAGCGGCCACCTCCCGACGCAGAGCGCCAACTGAGGAGCGCATCAACGATGGCGGACGCCAAGGTCATTCCGTTCGACGACGACAGGTCGCGGGGGAGCGGCGGCAGCGGCGGGAACGCGGCCCGGCGCCGCGGCGCGGGGAGCCGGCGCAAGGGCTCGGCTGAGTCCGTGCCCGTACGGGAGGTGCAGCCGTTGCCGGTGCGGGGTGCCGCCGGGGACGACGGTGCCACGACGCCGGAGCCGCAGGGGTCGCCCGGGGCGCGGCCGGACGACGCGGCGGACGGTGGTCTGGAGCGCCGTATCGCGGGCGGTCTGGCCTTCCTGCGCCGCCGTCTCACCGGTGACTACGAGGTCGACGACTTCGGCTACGACGCCGAGCTCACCGACCAGGTGCTGATGTCCATGCTCCGCCCGGTGTACGAGAAGTACTTCCGGGTCGAGGTGAAGGGCGTGGAGAACATCCCCGCCGAGGGCGGGGCGCTGATCGTCGCGAACCACTCGGGGACGCTGCCACTGGACGGCCTGATGATGCAGGTCGCCGTGCACGATCACCATCCGGCCGACCGGCACCTGCGGCTGCTGGCGGCGGACCTGGTGTTCGTGCTGCCGGTGGTCAACGAGCTGGCCCGCAAGCTGGGCCACACGTTGGCCTGTGCGGAGGACGCCGAGCGGCTGCTGGCCCAGGGTGAGCTGGTCGGGGTGATGCCGGAGGGCTTCAAGGGCATCGGGAAGCCGTTCAGCGAGCGTTACAAGCTCCAGCGTTTCGGGCGCGGCGGCTTCGTGTCGACGGCGCTCAGGCAGGGTGCGCCGATCATTCCGTGCTCGATCGTGGGCGCGGAGGAGATCTACCCGATGATCGGCAACGCGAAGACGCTGGCGCGACTGCTGGGTTTCCCGTACTTCCCGCTGACGCCGACGTTCCCGTGGCTGGGGCCGCTGGGTGCGGTGCCGTTGCCGACGAAGTGGACGATCCAGTTCGGCGAGCCGATCCCGACGGACGGCTATCCGCCGGAGGCGGCCGAGGACCCGATGCTGATGTTCAACCTGACCGACCAGGTGCGGGAGCAGATCCAGCACACGCTCTACAAGTTGCTGGTGCAGCGGCGGTCGGTGTTCTTCTGACCCGTGGTGTTCTTCTGACTGACCTGTGAGCGGCGCTGCGTGGGGGTGCCGCGAGGGCACCCCCACGTGTTCACTCCGTGTCGTCCGCCTCGATGCCCAGGCCGGGCAGGAGGCCCGGGAGGAGGGGCGGGAGGGTGACGTCCGGTTCCACGGGCGGGGTGTTGTTGCCCGTGGAGGGAGCGGCGGGGCTGCTGTCCTTCGGCGGGTCGAGCAGGCCGCCCGTACCGCCGCCGAGCAGGCCGTCCTCCTCCTGGCCGGAGTCGGTGGACTCGCTGGGCCGGCCGCTGCCCGAGCGTCCGCTTCCCGAGGTGCCGTCGTCGCCGGTGCTCGGCGTCGACGAGTGCCCGGAGCCGGGGGCGTCGCTGGTCGCCGACCCGGAACTGCCCGGACTGCCGTGGTCCGTGCCGCCGGGCTTCTGCTCCGGCGACTGCGGAAGCATGGACTGCAGCGGCGCCACGTCGTTCTCTATGGCGTCGAAGACCGACGACACCTGCTCGCTGACGTCCCCGAGCTGCACGGGCAGCCGATCGCGCAGGGCTCCCCAGGTGTCCCGGTGGGAGCGGGAGAAGGTGGAGAGGGCCTGCATGGGGGCCAGGGAGTCGGGGTCGCGGGCGTAGACGGCGCTGAGCAGCCGGTGGCCTTCGGAGGCGTCGTGCTGCATGCCGGACAGCGCGCGGCGGATCTCGCCGAGGGACTCGTGGTCGAGGGGCCCGCTGCGACCGCGCTCCATCAGCCGGCGTGCTTCGTTCAGCCGGGTGGACGCCAGGTCCAGGTAGGCCCGGCCGCGCTCGTCGTCCCCGTCGGCGAGGCCGAGGCGGAAGTCCTCTATGCCGCGCTTGAGGCCGTAGAGCGAGTCGCCGGGCAGGGCGTCCGAACTGGCCGCGGCGACTCCGCCGAAGGCTCCGGCGGCCACGCTCACGCTCAGCCCGCCCGCGGTGAGGCCCTTGGCCAGCCGCGAGCGCGGCCGGAACCTCTTCAGCGGGGCCGCCCGGTGGGTGCCGCGCGCCCGGCGCTGCTCGGGTACCGCGGGATCCGTCGCCCCGCCGCCCGCGGTGCCCTCCTGGAGCATGGCCTCGAACGCGGCCACCAGCTGGGCCCGCTGGACGACCTTGACCTCCGGATCAAGCTCGGGCCGGGGCAGTGTCTCCAGGCCGTTGGCAAGGGTCAACAGACGACCCTGCTCGGTCGGTTCCCCGGCGGCCCCGGCGGCTGCCGGTCCTCCGGACTGCTCGGCCGCCGCCCCGGGATCGGACTGCTCCTCCAGAGCCTGGGCGAAGGCGTTCGCCCGCCGGTGTGCCGATACGTTCGCGATCACTGGCGGCACCTCCTCTCGTCATGACGGTCGACTCCCCAGGGGGTCCTGAGGGTTGCACACCCTGATCGGAACCACCCGATCGTGTGATCGGAGTAGGCCGGAGTGTGACCACAGGGAGCCTGCATCCCGCACAACGAGCGGCGCGGCACTTGGGTTACGCACGGTGGATGATCGGACCGCTGTCTCAACAGACTCTCACCGGTGGTGATGTGAGGAACGCGCAGGGTGAGGGCTCAGCGCGCGTCGTCCGGAAGGAGCCGGGCGAGGGTGCGCACGGCCCGGTACTGGAGCGTCTTGATGGCGCCCTCGTTCTTGCCCATGACCCGGGCGGTCTCGGCGACCGAGAGGCCCTGGAGGAAGCGCAGGGTCACGCACTCCTGCTGCTGCGGGTTGAGTCGTCGTACGGCGTCGAGGAGGGCGGCGTTGGAGAGGGACTCGAGGACGGAGTCCTCGGGGGACCGTTCGACCTCGTTGGCGTCGAGCATTTCGCCGGTGGTGACCTCCAGCCGGAAGCGGCTGGACTTGAAGTGGTCGGCGACGAGGTTGCGGGCGATGGTCACCAGCCAGGCGCCGAAGTCGCGGCCCTGCCAGGTGAAGGTGCCGATGCGCCGGAGGGCCCGCAGGAAGGTCTCGCTGGTGAGGTCCTCGGCGGTCGCCTTGCCGCCCACCCGGTAGTAGATGTAGCGGTACACGGTGTCGCTGTACTGGTCGTAGAGCCGCCCGAAGGCGTCGGCCTCGCCGGCCTGAGCCCGCTCGACCAGGTCCATCATGCGGGCGCTGTCGCTGTCGGCGGCGGGGCGCCGGTGGGTGGCGGCGGCCCCGGACGCGGACGATCGAGCGCGTCTGCCGACGGCGGCGCCCGAGTCGGCCAGTGCGTAGCAAGGGCCGACGGGGGCGGTGGCCGCGGCGAGGGCGGGGACGGCGTACGCGGTGGGGACGAAGCCGCGCAACAGGTCTTGGGCTGACTTGACCGTTGCGCGCAGCGTAGCCAGGCCCGAGGCGTCAACCCCGACGTGTGGGTACACGGGACTCCCAGAGGCAGAGCTTCCATCACGTGCAGTACGGAACCATTCACCCGTCGTAGCGAAGGTGGGGTACCGGAATGCGTCTGAGGAGAATAACGCTTCGTGCAGGCACTGCTACACCCAGTTGCTCAAATCATCGATTACGTCGCTTCCGTGCCCGGTTGACGCTCGATCAGATGCGCCAGAGTGATCGGTTAATGACCGGAACAGTTCGGGTTCCGTGTCGCTGCAGAGCGTGTTGTGGTCGATGTGAGGAAAGGGGACTGAGGGGGGCGCCTCGCGGGTACGTCACATCGATTGGGTCAACGGCGGCGGCGGTGCAGCGCGATGGCCGCCGCCGTGCCGCCGGCCACGGCGCCGACGCCCGCGGCCGCCGGGATGCCGACCTTGGCCGCCTTTCGGCCGGTGCGGTAGTCCCGCAGGCGCCACTCCAGCTCCCGGGCGTGCTTGCGCAGCTTGGAGTCCGGGTTGATCGCGTACGGGTGGCCGACCAGGGACAGCATCGGGATGTCGTTGTGCGAGTCGCTGTAGGCGGCGCAGCGGGACAGGTCCAGGCCCTCCGCCGCCGCCAGTGCCCGTACCGCCTCCGCCTTGGCGGGGCCGTGCAGGGGTTCGCCGACGAGCTTGCCCGTGTAGACGCCGCCGATCGACTCGGCCACCGTGCCCAGTGCGCCGGTCAGGCCGAGGCGGCGGGCGATCACCTGGGCGATCTCCACCGGGGCCGCGGTGACCAGCCAGACCTTCTGCCCGGCGTCCAGGTGGGCCTGGGCGAGGGCGCGGGTGCCCGGCCAGATCCGCTCGGCCATGTACTCGTCGTAGATCTCCTCGCCGATCGACTTCAGCTCGGAGACGCGGTGGCCCTTGACGATGGACAGCGCGGAGTCGCGGGCGTCCTGCATGTGCTCGGGGTCCTCGAACCCGGCGAGCCGGAACCACGCCTGCTGCCAGGCGAACCGGGCGAGGTCGCGGGTCTCGAAGAACTTCCGCTTGTACAGGCCCCGCCCGAAGTGGAAGATCGCGGCGCCCTGCATCACGGTGTTGTCCAGGTCGAAGAAGGCGGCCGCCCGCTCGTCGCCGTGGACCGGGAACTCCGCCTCCGCGCCCGTGTCGAGGGCGGTCTCCTCGGCGGTCTGCGCGGATTTGCGGGCTGCCTCCGCCGAGGCCTCGCCTGCCAACACGCTCCGCGCCGTGGCGGAGCGCCTACGGGGAGTGAGCCATCGAAGAGCGGCCATGTCCGTGAGCATAGCCAGTTTGTTCGGGGGCTTCGGAGTCGAGAGGTTCGGAGGCTGTGAACTCTGGGCGACCGTGCCGTTAAAGGGTGTGTCGCGGGGCTCGCCGCAGGAGTGGCCCCCCGCGCGAGAATGGACGGCATGAGTCCCCTCTTCCGCCGAAAGCCCGCGCAGCACCGGCAGGCCCCGCAGACGCCGGGGGCCCCGCAGCCCGCTCAGTCCTCCGAGCACTCCGAGAACCATCTCGTCACCCTCATCCGCAAACCCGGCTGTCACCTGTGTGATGACGCACAGCTCGTCGTCGAGAAGGTCTGTGCGGACCTCGGTGTCCCCTGGGAGGGGAAGGACATCACCCGGGACCGCCAACTCCACGACGAGTACTGGGAACAGATCCCGGTCGTCCTGGTCGACGGCAGGCAGCACACCTTCTGGCGTGTGAACGAGGAACGCCTGCGCAAGGCACTGACCGACGAGTCCAAGTAGTCCGGATGGTCGCTTAGGATCGATGGTGACTTGGTCTCGGGGGCGTTGATCGTGAGGAGCGTGTGCGGCTTTGCCCTCGATGGGAGAGGAACGCGTGCGCGTACGCGCCGGTTCCCGGTTCGGGCGCCGGGCGCGCGTGAGCCCGGTCACGTTGGCCGGGCAAATCGGACACCATCTTTGTGCACGCGTTCACAAAGACATAGCCTGCATTCGACGGGGCGGTCATGTAGGGACGTATGACCGCCTACAGCCCCGCTCTACCCGCAGGAGCACCGTGGCAACTGGCCGAACACACCGACCGGCGACCCGCAGCCGAGGGATTCCCGAGGCCACCGTCGCCAGGCTTCCGCTGTACCTCCGCGCGCTGACCGCGCTCTCCGAGCGCTCGGTGCCCACGGTCTCCTCCGAGGAGCTGGCGGCGGCGGCGGGCGTCAACTCCGCGAAACTGCGCAAGGACTTCTCCTACCTCGGCTCCTACGGGACCCGGGGCGTCGGCTACGACGTCGAGTATCTCGTCTACCAGATCTCGCGCGAGCTGGGGCTCACCCAGGACTGGCCGGTTGTGATCGTCGGTATCGGTAACCTCGGCGCCGCGCTCGCCAACTACGGCGGTTTCGCTTCCCGCGGTTTCCGGGTCGCCGCGCTCATCGACGCCGATCCGTCAATGGCCGGAAAGCCCGTCGCGGGCATTCCGGTGCAGCACACCGACGAGCTGGAGAAGATCATCCAGGACGACGGTGTCTCCATCGGCGTGATCGCGACACCCGCCGGTGCCGCCCAGCAGGTCTGCGACCGGCTCGTGGCCGCCGGTGTCACCTCCATCCTGAACTTCGCGCCGACCGTGCTGAACGTCCCCGAGGGTGTCGACGTGCGCAAGGTCGACCTCTCCATCGAGCTGCAGATCCTCGCCTTCCACGAGCAGCGCAAGGCGGGCGAGGAGGCGGTGGCCGACGCCGGTGCCGTGCCGCCCGCCGTCGCTCGCAAGCAGCAGCCCTCCATTGACCAGGGACCCGACGGGGACGTGCCCGCCGTGATGCCGGCATGAGCCTCCTCGTCGTCGGACTCAGCCACCGCAGCGCGCCGGTCAGCGTGCTGGAGCGGGCGTCCCTGAACGCGGACGCGCAGCTCAAGCTGCTCCAGGACACGGTCGCCGCCGAACCGGCCGCCGAGGCCGCGGTGCTGGCCACCTGCAACCGCATCGAGCTCTACGCCGACGTGGACAAGTTCCACGCCGGTGTCGCCGAGCTGTCCACGCTGCTCGCCCAGCACAGCGGGGTCGGCCTGGAGGAGCTCACTCCTCATCTTTACGTGCACTACGAGGACCGGGCCGTCCACCACCTGTTCTCGGTGGCCTGCGGGCTCGACTCGATGGTGGTGGGCGAGGGCCAGATCCTCGGCCAGATAAAGGACTCCCTGGCCCGCGCCCAGGACCTGCACACCGCCGGACGGCTCCTGAACGACCTGTTCCAGCAGGCGCTCAGGGTCGGCAAGCGGGCCCACTCGGAGACCGGCATCGACCGCGCCGGACAGTCCCTGGTCACCTTCGGCCTGGAGCAGCTGGCCGCGGGCGCCGACGTGCGGACCTGGGCGCGGGGCCGGAAGGCGCTGGTCATCGGCGCCGGTTCGATGTCGTCGCTGGCCGCCGCGACGCTGGCGCGGGCCGGGGTCGCCGAGATCGTGGTCGCCAACCGCACCTTCGAGCGGGCCGAGCGGCTCGCGCAGATACTTTCCGAGGGCGACGACACGGACGTGGTGGCCCGCGCGGTACCGATGGACGCGGTGCCGGCCGAGCTGACACGTGCCGACCTGGCCGTCTCCTGCACCGGTGCGACCGGGCTGGTCCTCACCGCGGGCGCCGTGGCGGCGACGATGGAGGGCCGCGCCGGCGCGCCCGTCGCCGAGCCGGCCGCCGGGGGCCCCGCCGTGGCCACTGTCGTACGGGAGGCCGCCGAGACGCCACTGCCGGGTGCCGGCGGAGACGAGAACTGCCCGCTCGACCTGTCCGCCGCGCAGTCCGGCTTCTCCGTCATGGGGGAGGCCGCCGTGGCCGGCATGGACGCGGCGACGCTGGAGCAGCACGGGGCCTGGGCCGCGAGCGGTACGACGGTGGACCGGCCGCGCGAGGCCGGACGCCCGAGCCCCGAGGCGGACGCGGAGCTGATCAGCGCACTCGCCGCCACGGCGACGCGCGTGGGCCGCGTCCCCGAGCGCCGACGCCCCGAGCCGGTCGCCGAGGTGCCGCGTCCGCAGCCCGTGCTCTTCCTCCTCGACCTGGCGATGCCGCGCGACATCGACGCCGCCGTGCACCGGCTGGCCGGGGTGCGCCTGGTGGACATCGAGTCGCTGGCCGACGCCTCCGCCGACGCCCCGATGGCCGCCGACGTCGACATGGTCCGCCGGATCGTCGCCGACGAGGTCGCGGCGTTCGGCGCCGCCCAGCGGGCCGCGCACATCACGCCGACCGTGGTCGCGCTGCGCAGCATGGCCGCGGACGTCGTGGCCGGTGAGATCGCCCGCCTCGAGGGGCGGCTGCCCGGCCTCGACGACAAGCACCGCGCCGAGATCACCCAGACCGTCAAGCGTGTGGTCGACAAGCTGTTGCACGCGCCGACGGTGCGGGTCAAGCAGCTCGCCGCCGAGCCCGGCGGTGCCGGGTACGCGGACGCGCTGCGCACCCTGTTCGACCTCGACCCCGAGACGGTGGCCTCCGTCTCCCGCGCCGAGAACAGCACTGAGAAGAACCGAGGGCCGGCATGACTGAGAAGGCACTGAGGCTGGGGACCAGGCGCAGCAAGCTCGCCATGGCCCAGTCCGGGCAGGTGGCGGACGCCGTGAGCCAGGTGACCGGTCGGCCCGTTGAGCTGGTCGAGATCACCACGTACGGCGACGTGTCGCGGGAGCACCTGGCGCAGATAGGCGGCACGGGCGTGTTCGTGGCCGCGCTGCGCGAGGCGCTGCTGCGGGGAGAGGTGGACTTCGCGGTTCACTCGCTCAAGGACCTCCCCACCGCGCAGCACGAGGGACTGGTGGTGGCCGCGGTCCCCGAGCGGGAGGACCCGCGGGACGTGGTCGTCGCCCGGGACGCGCGCAAGCTGACCGACCTGCCGCGCGGCGCCCGCATAGGGACGGGCGCGCCGCGCCGCATGGCGCAGCTGAACGCGTACGCCCGCACCCACGGCATGGAGATCGAGACGGTCCCGATCCGGGGCAACGTCGACACCCGCATCGGATACGTCCGCAGCGGCGATCTCGACGCGGTCGTGCTGGCCGCCGCCGGGTTGAACCGGGTGGGCCGCATGGACGAGGTGACCGACTTCCTGTCGGTCGACACGGTTCTGCCGGCTCCCGGCCAGGGGGCCCTGGCGATCGAGTGCACCGCGGACAACGCGGACCTCGTCGCCGCGCTCGCCGAGCTCGACGACCCGTTCACGCGGGCCGCCGTGACGGCCGAGCGATCACTGCTCGCCGCCCTGGAGGCCGGCTGCAGCGCCCCCGTGGGCGCGCTGGCCGACCTTCTGGCCGACGGGCAGGTTGTCAAGGAAATGCGCCTGCGCGGCGTCGTCGGCACGACCGACGGCTCGACGCTGGTGCAGCTGTCCACCACCGGTCCCGTGCCCGAGACGCACGAGGCGGCGATGGCACTCGGTCGCGAACTCGCCACCGAGATGCTCGCCCAGGGCGCGGCCGGTCTGATGGGGGAGCGAGCACATTGAGCCCCACCACCTTTCCCGCCGGTCCGGAACAAGGGCACGTCACCTTCCTCGGTGCCGGACCCGGAGATCCGGGACTGCTGACTCTGCGCGCCGTGGAGGCGCTGGCGCACGCGGACGTCCTCGTCGCCGAGCACGAGGTGCTCGACGTCGTACGCACGCATGCGAGGCAGGGCGTGTCGGAAGTGCACACGGATGCCGATCCGTCGGATCCGGGCACAGGCGCGCCCCAGCTGACGGTGGTTGACGGTGCGTCAACCTCCGTCGGCGCCCCCGCTGTGCGGGATGCCGCACATCTTGTCATGGAGGCCGCACGAGGCGGCAGGCGGGTCGTGCGTGCGGTGACCGGGGACCCCGGGCTCGACGCGTACGCCGCCGAGGAGATGCTGGCGTGCGCCGCGGCCGGGGTGCCCTTCGAGGTCGTCCCCGGTATCGCGAACGCGGTCGGTGTGCCCGCGTACGCCGGTGTGCCGCTGCGGGACGCCGAGGGCGCCGACGTGCGGTTCGTGGACGCTCGTACGGCGTCGGCGCGGTGCTGGACGGAGGTGGGCGCCTCCGACGGGACGGTCGTGGTCTCGACGACGCTCGACTCGGTCGCCGCGGCGGCCGGCGAGCTGGTGTCGGCGGGCCGCAAGCCGGACACCCCGCTGACGGTGACGATCGCCGGTACGACGACCCGCCAGCGGACCTGGACGGCGACGCTCGGCACGGTCGCCCAGACGCTGAAGCAGGCCAAGGTGCTGCCGTCCCCGGACGGTGGCCGTCCGGTGATAGCCGTGGTCGGTGAGCGCGGTGCCACCGCCCGGCGCGACCAGCTGTCGTGGTTCGAGTCCAAGCCGCTGTTCGGCTGGAAGGTCCTCGTGCCGCGTACGAAGGAGCAGGCGGCGTCGCTCTCCGACCAGCTGCGGTCCTACGGGGCCGTCCCCAGCGAGGTCCCGACCATCGCGGTGGAGCCCCCGCGCACCCCGCAGCAGATGGAGCGGGCGGTCAAGGGCCTGGTGACGGGCCGCTACGAGTGGATCGCGTTCACGTCGGTCAACGCGGTGAAGGCGGTCCGCGAGAAGTTCGAGGAGTACGGGCTCGACGCCCGTGCCTTCGCGGGCATCAAGGTCGCCGCGGTCGGCGAGCAGACCGCGAAGGCGCTCATCGCCTTCGGCGTCAAGCCGGACCTGGTGCCGAGCGGCGAGCAGTCGGCCGCGGGCCTGCTGGAGGACTGGCCGCCGTACGACCCGGTCTTCGACCCGATCGACCGCGTCTTCCTCCCACGGGCGGACATCGCCACGGAGACCCTGGTCGCCGGGCTGATCGAGCTGGGCTGGGAGGTCGACGACGTCACCGCCTACCGCACGGTGCGCGCCTCGCCGCCCCCGGCCACCACCCGGGAGGCCATCAAGGGCGGTGGCTTCGACGCGGTGCTCTTCACCTCGTCGTCCACGGTCCGCAACCTGGTGGGCATCGCGGGCAAGCCGCACAACGTCACGGTGATCGCCTGTATCGGACCGGCGACCGCCAAGACTGCGGAGGAGCACGGGCTGCGGGTCGACGTCATGTCCCCCGAGCCGTCCGTCACCAAGCTGGCGGAGGCCCTGGCCGACTTCGGCGCCCGGCGCCGCGCGGCGGCCCTGGAGGCCGGCGACCCGGTGACGCGGCCGAGCGAGCGTCGGCCGGGGGCGCGTCGGCGGCGGTCTTCGACCTGAGGGACGTCAGGTGACGTGAGGCGGGGGTGCTCTTTCGGGCGCCCCCGCTGCCGTTGTGGTGGTGCGGGGTGTTTGTGCCCACGCCTGGGCGCCGTTCGGGTCCCGTGAACAGCATGAATAGCCGCAGGCCATGCCGTGCTCCGGGTCGGCGAAGGCGAGTGAGCCGCCGCGGCCCGTGTGGCCGAACGAGTCCGGACCGAGCATTGGGTTGGTCTCGGTGGGCAACATGTGGCCGGTGCTGAGTGCCTTCCTGCGGGACAGCGGTCGACTCACCCCCGTACAGGCAGCCTTCCGAGCCGCTTATCACCTGCCGCGGGTGGGGAGGGGCGTCGCCGTGGGCACCAACGACCCCGCCCATCTGGGAGAGCTCGTGAGTTCCCTGGCCGGCGAGGTTGAGGAGGGGGCGGTCCAGGAGCACCGGAGGCTCTTGCGTGCCCACTCGCGTGGTCAGCCGGTCTGAAGCTGCTCGATGACCTCGCCGAACAGGCGGTCCGGTCTGCGTGTGGCTTCAGTACCGCTCCTCCATCAACGGTCAGTCGGTCCAGGCGGTCAGGAGGGCCGCCGCCTCGCGGGCCGGGGAGTGGGCGGTGGTGCCCAGGGAGTCGGCGGCCGTCAGCAGGTCGGCCAGGACGTGGGGGTCGCGGGCCTGGACGGCGAGGGTCAGCAGGGGAGCGAGCTGGTCGCGCCAGGCCGTGCGCAGTGTCGTCGGCGCGGTGGCGGCCTCCGCTGCCACCCGTCGCGCCCAGGTGCGGATCGCCGCCGGCTCCGCGCGCGGTGGCCGGGGGGTGCCGGTGGCGGGGCCGAGCGTGTCCGGCGGGCGGTGGCGGAGCGTGGCGGCGGCGAGGGCGGCGGCCGTGGTCGTGTGGTAGCAGGTGCCGAAGAGGTACGCGGCGGCCTTGTCGCCGGTCAGGGTGGCCAGGACCTCCGGGCGGTGGACCGGGCTGGGCACGGCGCCGTCGGGGCGGGCCGCGCGGGCCAGGGTGTGCCAGGCGGTTCGTTCGGCCGACGAGGTCTCCGGGCCCTCGGCCAGGGCCCGCGTGCACAGCAGCAGTTCGGCCAGCAGGTCCAGGCTGCCCCTCGCGAGGTGCACTCCCAGCAGGACGCGCACCGCCTCGCGCAGCCGGGCCCCGGCCCGGGGGCCGTCGCCGAGGTCGAGCCGGTGGCGGCCGAAGTCGGTCGCGTAGAACACGGCGTGCGTGAGGGCGTAGGTCTCGCTCTCGGTCAGTTGCAGGACGTCCGGGTCGAGCGCGGCGACGCTCTCCCGGAGCAGCGCCTCGACCGTGGGCAGCGGGGGCGGGGCGGTGAGGCCGCCGCGGTCCAGGAAGTAGCGCAGCTCCAGGCGGTTGAGCGCCGGCTTGTACGGGCGGAGGTGTCCGCCCGCGTCGGCGGCCAGCAGGGCCGCGCAGCGACCCCGCAGCGCGGGCTGCGGGCGGCCCAGGTGCTCCAGCAGCATGACGAGGTTCAGGTGGTACGGGAAGTAGGCGTCCCCGCGGCGCAGCGACCGTTCGAAAGCGGGGTCCGCGGCGGTCTCGGCGGCGAGGTCGAGGGCGCGGCCCGGCAGCGGGGCGTTCCTGGGCAGGACGCCTTCGCGGTCCAGGACGCGGAGCAGGCCGAGGAGTTCGAGCAGGGGGCCGGGGCGGAAGGGGCGTGGGGGCAGGTACTCCTCCCAGCGCCGGGGGCGGAACCACTCCAGGCCGGCCTCGATCCAGCGCAGCGCGCCCGCCAGTACCCGCTCCGGTGCCGCGTCGGCGACGGGCGCCGTGTCGCGGTCGGGCGGTGGTCCGTCCGCGTCGCGGGGCGTGCCGTCCGCCGTGCCGTCCGCGTCGTCCGTCACGGCGTGCGCCGGGAGCGGGGGCCACGACGGGCCGTCGGACGAGGGCGAGGGCGAGGGCGGGGGCGACGGCGGGGCCGAGGTCGCCGGAGTGGTGCTCACCGGCCGCTCCGCAGGCGCAGGACGGTCAGGACCGCCGCCAGGATGCCGCACAGCGCGCCCAGGTCCGCCCACCACGGCAGCAGCCCGGGGGTGCCCAGCAGCGTCTGGCGGGCCAGGTCGACGGCGTACGTCATGGGATTGACGTGCATGATCGCGGACAGCCAGCCCGGCGCGTCCTGTGCGCTGAACACCGAGCCGGACAGGAACAGCATGGGGAACATGGCCAGCTGGACGGTCGCCTGGAGGGTCTGCACCCGCTTGATGACCGTGGCCAGGCACAGGCCGATGACGCTGAACTCCACGGCGGCCAGCGCGTAGCAGCCCATCGCGGCGGCGAACCGGCCCGGCGTCAGCTGCACCCCCACCGTGGGCGAGAAGGCGAGCATCACCGCGCTCTGCACGGTCACCATGCCCGCGCCGGCGACGACCTTGCCCAGCGGCAGACAGATCCGCGGCACCGGGGCGACGAGCAGCTCGCGCAGCACGCCGAACTCGCGGTCCCAGGCGTACGTCTGCCCGGACGCGACGCCGATCGAGACGACCTGGATGGCGATGATGCCGGGGAACACGTAGGCGCTGAACGGGACTTCGCCGACCGAGTCGATCATGCCGTCGAAGCCGACCGCGTAGACCAGGACGAAGAAGAGGATCTGCACGCCCTGGCTGAACAGCACGCCGGGGCGCTTGAACTGGCGCAGCAGGTCGCGGTGGGCGATGACGCCGATGGCGCGCAGGGCGACCCGCAGCCGTCCGTCGGCCGCGGCGAGCGGCGGCGGGGCGCCGACGGTGGTCGCGGTCATGGTGCGCTCACCCTCTCCGGCCGGGGGCTCGGCCGTTGCGGGCCGGCCGCCGCCAGGTAGACGTCGTTCATGGACGGGTGGTGCACGGCGACGGTGAGGCCTTTGACGTCGAGGGCCCGCACCACGTCCGCGATGCGGGACTCCGGGTCGGCGCAGTGGACGGCGACGCCGCCCGGTTCGGCCAGCGGCTCGAAGCCCGCGGCGCGCAGCTGCCGGGCGGCGGCCTCGTCGTCGGTGCAGGAGACCACGATGCGGGAGGAGTCCAGGCTGCTCTTGAGCCGGGCCAGGCTGCCCTGTCGGACGACGCGGCCCTGCTGGAGGATGACGATCTCGTCGGCGTACTCGGCCTCGTCCATGTAGTGCGTCGAGTACAGGACGGTGACGCCCAGTTCGTCCCGCAGCCGCAGCAGGTCCCGCCACACCACCGCCCGCGCGGTGGGGTCCAGGCCGTTGGTGGGCTCGTCGAGGATGATCAGGCCGGGGCGGTGCAGCAGAGCGCGGGCGATCTCCACCCGGCGGGAGAGGCCGCCGGACAGTTCCTCGACCGGCCGGCGGCGGCGGTCGGTCAGCTCGAAGAGGTCCAGCAGCAGGTCGATGCGGGAGCGGGCGTCGGCCCGTTTCATGCCGAACAGCCGTGCGTGGAACCACAGGTTGCGCTCCACGGACAGTTCCTTGTCGAGGGTCCGCTCCTGGAAGACCAGCCCGAGGCGGCGGCGCGCGGCCATCGGGGCCTCGCGCACGTCGTGCCCGAAGATGCGGACGTCGCCCGAGTCCGGCCGCGACGCCGTGGACAACACGCCGAGCAGGGAGGACTTGCCTGCCCCGTTGGGGCCGAGGAGTGCGGTGACCCGGCCCGGCGGGGAGCTGACGGACACCCCGTCGACGGCCCGGACCTTGCCGTAGCGCACCACGAGGTCGGTCAGCTCGAAGGCCGGCGGCACGGCCCCGGGCAGGGGGATGACGGGTGCGGCTGGTGGTTCGGGTGACGGCACGGCAGTTCCCTCCACGGTTCAGGCCAGTCCGAGCGTGCGGTCCCACGGCAGCGGGGCGTCGTCGACCGGCAGGAGCGCGAGCGCCACACCCGCCGCGCCCTCCAGCATGCCCGCGGTGTCCACGGCCCGGTGCGGGTGCGGCGAGCGGGCGGCGGCCGGGAAGCGCATGAGGTGGCGAAAGCCGAACGGCGCCTGTTCGTCGGCCAGTTCCAGGACCCGGCCGGTCAGCCGTGCGACCCCGTCCCCGAGGTCGGTGTCGTCGGGGACGGCATGGGCGACGCGGGCCACGACGCGCAGCAGTCCGGCGTAGCCGTGGCAGACGGTGGCGCCCTCGACGGCCCACCGCGACTCGTCCCGCCGCAGCGCCGCCCGCAGCGCCTCGACGGCGGCCGTGCGCCACTCGGGGCGGTCCAGGACGGTCCCGGCGCGGAACAGGGCGGCGGCCACTCCGGGGGTGCCGTAGCACCAGGCGGTGCGGGTGAACAGGTGCCGCGGCCGGTCGGCGGCCACCTCGTCGGTGAAGCCGGCGCGGGCGGGCCAGTACGGTCCCGCCTCGTCGTGCAGCGTCCAGCCCAGCAGCCAGTCGGCGACGCGGTGCACGGCGTCCCGCATGCCCGGCACCTCGCGGCCCGCCGCGTACGCCGAGCAGAGCACCGCCAGGGTGCCGGTGATGCCGTGGGCCATGCCGAGGTTGAAGTCGCCGCGCGGATAGTCGGCCCGGTCGCGCTCGCTGAGCTGGAGCTCGGCCGGCACCCACCAGCCGGGCACCTCGTGGCCGTCGACCGTGACCGGCGCGGTGAGCCGGACGAGGTGGTGGAGGGACTCGGTCAGGGCGGACTCGACGCCGGGCCCGGCCTCCGCCGGGTCGGCCGCCGCGTCGAGCAGCAGCCGGGTCGTCCCCGACAGGCCGTTGATCAGGTCGTACGCGCCCCAGTCGACGCCGGGCCCGGTCCGGGAGCGGAAGACGGCC
Source organism: Streptomyces mutabilis (assembly GCF_014649815.1). Lineage (GTDB taxonomy): Bacteria > Actinomycetota > Actinomycetes > Streptomycetales > Streptomycetaceae > Streptomyces > Streptomyces mutabilis. The sequence continues at coordinate 20,469 of NZ_BMTT01000007.1, forward strand.
AGCCGCTCGGTCTGGTCCTTGGCGACCCAGGCGGCCAGCCGGTGGCGCAGCGAGGCGTAGTGCCCCTCGGGGCCGGCGCAGGTCTGCGCGGCGGCGAGCAGTGCGGCGGGGCCCGAGAACAGGCCCCGGCTGGGGGCCAAGTTCAGCGCCTGGCCGGCGGCGGCGAGATGGCGGTGCGCGGTGGCCCGCCGGCCCTCGTCGGCGCGGGCCAGCTCGCCGTGGAGCAGGGCGGTGCCGGGCAGGCCGTTGGAGAGGGTCAGCGGACCCCACATGACGGCGCCGTAGATCGGGTCGCGGTTGTCGTCGCGGGAGGCGACGGCGGCCACGTGCGCGGGGTCGGCGAGCCGTTCGGCGACGAGGGCGACGGCCTCCGCGGCGCGGGGGGCGGTGACGGCGTTCACGACTGGTGCCTCCGGCGGTTGAGGTGGTCCTGTACGGCGCCCCGGGCGATGCCGAGCACGGTCAGCTCGCGGGCGCCCTCGCCGCCGAAGAGGCGGTTGCAGACCATGTGCAGCAGGCTGCCGACCACCCGGCCCTCCGGCGTCGGCCCGGACCGCCGTACGGCGTCGGACAGTTCGGCCACCGCCCGGTCGCGGGCGTGCAGCGCGGCCAGGACCCCGGACCCGGCGGGGTCGGCGGCGAGGGCGGGCCAGCCGCCGTGGGGGTCGACGAGGCGGCGCCAGTGGGCCGCCCTGGTGCGGAAGGCGGCGGGCAGGTCGCGGCGGGCGCCGGTCATGGACAGCCAGGCCGCTGCAGCGTCGTCGCCGCAGTCCTCGGTGACCAGCGGATTGCCGGGCGAGGGCGGGCCGAAGGCGTGGGCCAGCGCGGCGCAGGAGATGACGGCCAGGTCGTCCGTCGCGAAGTCGTTCGCCGGGTCCCTGGCCACCCGCAGCAGCTCGACGGCGGCCTCGCTGTCGTGCTGGAAGACCCGTTCGGCGGCCGCCTGCGCCACGGGGCCGCCGTAGCGCTCGGTCTCCGGGTCGTACTGCGCGACGGTGTGGCCGCGCACCAGGCCCTCGCGCTGCCAGTGGTCCAGCAGCCCGCCGACGGCCGGGGCGACCTGCCCCCACAGCTGCTGGGGGCGGGCGGCGTGCAGGCGCAGCCGCAGGTGGTGGCCGGCCTCGTCGGTGTAGCGGATGAAGAACCAGCGGTCGGCGCCGTGTTCGGCGGCCAGGGAGACCAGGCCGGGGACGTGGTCGCGCAGCAGGTCGTCCTGGGTCCGCGCCGATCCGTGCACCTTGAGGTACAGCCACTCGCCGCCCAGGCCGTGCACCGTGCGGTCCGGCTGCGGGTGCCCGGCGTACGGCCGCCTGCGGGGCACGCCGTTCTCCCGGCGGGTCAGCGGGACGACCAGCTCGCCGGTGTGCCCGGCCAGGGTGCCGTCCAGCCAGCCCTCGTCCTCGCCGGGGATCTCCTGCGCGATGAGGTCGGGGTGGCGCAGTACCTGGTCGAACAGGAGGGCGCGGTGCCAGGCGTCGTCGAGGTCGAGCAGCAGCCGCTGGTCGGTGGTGACGGCGAGCACGTGCCGGGGGACGCCCCAGTCCGACCGCCAGTCGTCGACCGCGCGGTCCCAGTCGGTGCGGGGGAGGGCGTCGGGCTGGTCGGTGGGCGAGGGGGGCCGGCTCTCGGGGCGGTCGGCGGGTGCGGAGGACTGCCGGTCCTCGACGGTGTGGGTGGTCCGGGCGGCCGGGTCCGCCGCCGCGCGGGGCGCGCCGGGTGTGCGGTGCGTGGAGTCCTCCCGCGCACCGTCGGTGGTGCCCTGGCGGGGCCCGGGGCGGGGCCGGACGCCCGGCGTCCCCGCGGTGGGCCCGCCCTTCTCGCCTTCGGCGCGCAGGCGTTCGGCCCGGGTGCGCAGGACGTCCAGCCGCCAGACGGCGCAGGCCAGGACGAAACGGCCGTACCGGATGCGGGGGACGAACGGCGCGTCGGCGAGCGGACCCCAGTTCCAGGGCTCCCACAGGCGCTGCCCTTCCAGGCCGATCTCCCACAGCAGCCGGGCCGCGTTGGGTGCCTGCGCGGGCGCGCTGACCATGTTGCCGAGCACGGGCACGATCTCCCGCCCGGTCGGCAGGTGGACGGCGGTCAGCCGGTCCAGGGTGGCGCCGACGCCGATGTCGGACAGGCGCAGTTCCTCGACACCGCCGCCGGGGACGTCGGGAACGCCGACGCCGATGCGCCGGCCGGTGGCCGGAACGGTGTGGGCGAGGTTGGCGGCCCGGCCCGAGCGGGTGCGGAAGGCGAGGTCGACGGGGACCGCGTCCTGTACGTGCACGGGGCTGTCGCGGTGCAGTGCGGCGAACGCGGGCCCCCAGGCGGGGTGCTGGTCGGCGAACCGGGCGAAGGTGGCCCCGGCCCGGTGCGAGCCCGGCGACGGCGACAGGTAGACCCGGAACTCGCCGTCGTCCAGCGCCTCCACCGAGGGCGCGACCACCTGCACCGTCACCTCGGCGGAGCCCTGGAGGTCGGCGGGGTCGGCGGTGTCGTGGCACAGCTCGGCCACCTCGTCGTCGCCGAGGAGCACCTCCCGGGCACCGGTCCGCTGCGCGGCGGCGACCAGCCGGGCCATGGCCCGGTCCCGGCGGGTGGTGCGGGGGTCCTCGGGCGGCAGCGGCGGGGCCTCGCTGTTCGGCCAGCCGTAGCCGGCGGGGGCGCCCAGGCCGGTCGACTCGTCCAGCAGGTCGAGGACCGGCACCAGCCGGTCGGCGCCGTACACGTCGAGGAAGCGGCGGTGGTAGTCCCGCAGCGCGAAGAGCCCCAGCTTCGGCCGGGACAGCCGCCACATCACGCCCATGGCCCGCTCGACGGTCCCGCGCACCGCGTACGGCAGGTGCAGCCCGGTGTCGAGGCGGGTGTCGATGTGCAGTGGCGTGTCGTCGGGCTCCACCGACCGGGCGAGCCGCAGCAGCCGCTCCAGTTCCGCGCGGCCCCGGCCCACCGGCCGGTCGTCGTACGCCCGCCTGGCGTCGTCGATCTCGCGCAGCGCCTCGTGGACGCGGCGGGTCTCGGGCGTCGGGTCGGTGACCGCCGCCAGCAGCCCGAGCACGTGGGCGAGCGGGTCGCCGCCGTCCAGCGGCGGGCGCAGCCCCGTCAGGAGCAGTTCTTGGCGCACCAGCTCGGCGAGCAGTGCCTCGATCCGGTCCAGGGGCGCGCCGGGGAACGCCTCCGCGGTGCGCCGGACCAGTTCCCGGTACGGCAGCGGCGCCGCCGACTCGGCGAGGGCGCGGGCGACGACGGGCGTGCGGCGCACGGAGACGGTGGCGCGGGCCTCGCCGCCCTCGGTGAGGCGGACGCCCTGCGTGGAGGAGGCGGTGAGGACCACACGGTCCCCGCGCACGGTCAGCGCCTGGTGCGCCTGGACGGTGAGTACGGACAGCACCGCGGGGTCGCTTTCGAGGCGGTGGCCGAGCCTGGTCAGCCACTGCATGTCGACGTGGGTGCGGGTGCGGTGGCCCGGGCCGCGCTCCAGCTTGGCGGTGGAGTCGAAGTGGCCGGTCGACACGCCCGCGAACAGGCCGAAAGGTGTCGGGCGGGTGCGCCTGCGGATGTCGTAGCGCAGCACGGCGAGTGCCGCGCGGCGCAGCTGCCCCGCCTTGATGCCCGCGGCGCCGCGCTCGGCGACCCGGCGGACCAGGGCGCTGAGACTGGGGGAGGCGAGGTCGAGCGCCTCGGCGAGCAGCGGGTCGGCGGGGACGGAGGCGAGCAACTCGGCGCAGGCGCCGAGGTCGTGCGGTCCGGCGGCGGGCAGCGGCAGCGCGGGTGATCCGCCCAGCGGCGCCCGGTACAGGAAGACGTCGTCCGCCTCGAAAGGTGTCCTGGGCGGCGCTGCCCCCATGGCTGTCCCCCTGCTCGTCACTCGTCCGGTCCTGCCGGTGTCCTGTGTCGTGTGCCGCGGTGTGTTCGGCCCCGTGGGGCCGGCGGGCGGCCCACCGGCCCCACGGGTGTGCGTGAACCGTTGCCGTCGTCAGCAGCAGTGGCTGCAGCCGGAGCCGCCGCCCTCGCTGGTGCAGCCCGGGGTGCACCAGGACACGCTGGTGATGGCCGGGCCGGCCACGGACTTCTCGACGCCGATCTCGAGGTCGAGGTCGAAGAGGTTCGCGTCGTTCTGTCCCGTGGTGGGGGCGTGAATTCCCATACTGACTCCTTCGTACAGGCCGAATGGATGTTCGTCGGGTCGCGATCCGTCGAACACGCAACCACGGGCCTCGGTGACGGCTCAACGGCTTCGGATCGGGCTGGCAGTACGTGGCAGTCCGATGGCAGGCGAGACACCACCACCCGGTGTCGAGGCCGTGCACCGCCGCCGCACCGCCGGCCCGCACGCCGGCGCCGTGTTGCGCCGTGCCGTGCCGGCACTCCCGGGGGGCGGGTCCCGGCCGATTCGTGCCGGCGCGGGCGGCGAGGGGGGTCCGGCGTCCCTGCCACCCTGTCCGCCCCGCTCCCGAGGGCTGCCCTCCGGTTTCTCCGGTTCCGCCCCGAACGTTGCTGCCCCGGAGCGCGGGGCGGGCCGGGCGGAGGATTCCGGCCAAATCCGGGTGGCACCGGCGGTTGGGCGTGAACCGGGCGGGCGGCGTCGGATACGTACCTACCGTGTGTTCGGACGAGGTTCTGCTCAGCGCCGTCGCCCGTGGCGACCAGGCCGCCCTGCGTGCCCTTTACGAGAGGCACGCCGCCGCCATGCTCCGCCTCATCCGCAGACTCACCTCGGACCGGTCGGTCGCGGAGGAGATCCTCCAGGAGACGTGGCTGGCCGTGTGGCGCTCGGCGGCCGGATTCCGCGGCGAGTCCTCCGTACGGGGCTGGCTCCTGGGCGTGGCCCGGCGGCAGGCCCACAACCACCTGCGCAAGTCGCGGCCGCAGCTCGCCGACCTCGCCGAGGCGCAGGACGTGCCCGACCCCGCGCCGAGCGTGGAGGACCAGGTCGTGCGGGAGGCCGAGCGCGCCGAGCTGCTGGCCGCCGTGCGCTCCCTCCCCGGCCATCTGCGCGAGGTCCTCGCCCTGGTCCTGGTCGAGGACCTGGCCTACCCGGAGGTGGCCACCGTGCTCGCCATCCCGGTGGGCACCGTCAAGAGCCGGATGTCCCACGCGCGCAAGCGGCTGTCGGGGATGCTCGCCGCCAGGCGGCTGGAAGGAACGGGACGACGATGACAGAACACCTCGCGGACGACGTCCTCGCCCGCCTGGCGCAGACCGCGTCCCGGGACCGGCGTGACGGCCGCCACCTCGACGCCTGCCCCGACTGCCGGGTCCGCCTGGCCGCCTGGCGGGACATCGGCACCGCCCTGCGCACGGAGGAGGCCGGGCCGGCGCATGCCCCGCCGCCCTTCGACGCGCTGCTCGGGCCCGTGCTGGCGCCGCGGTCCGCCACCGCGCCGGCCGACGCGGCGCGTCCGGGCGCGGCCCGTGAAGCGGGCGGACTGCGCGCCCTCGTCGGCCGGCTGGGTGCCGGTGCCCGGTCCGGGGGGCCCGAGCGGTCGTTGCGGACCGCCTGGCAACTCGTCGGGCGGCAGGCCGCGTTGATGCCGAAGGCGTGGGCTCCGCTGAGCGCCGGCGGGTTCGTCGGAGCCGCCCTGCTCGCCTCGGCGCAGGAGGCGGACCGCTTCGCCCTCCGGCTGTTCGGCGCCGTGGTGGTGCTGCTGGTGACGTTCGGTGCGCTGGCGGCGGCCCTGCCCCGGCGCGACCCCCGCCAGGAACTGCTCTTCACCCTTCCGGTGTCGCCCGCGGCGGTCTTCCTCGCGCGACTGACGGTGGTGCTCAGCGCCGACCTGGCGATGGCGATGGCCTGTTCGGCGCTCGTGGACGGACCCGGCTGGTGGCCGGTGGTGTCGAGCTGGCTCGGGCAGTCCCTGCTGGCCGCGTCCCTCGCGCTGGCCCTGGCGGTCAGACTGGGCCCCGCGCCGGGTGCCGCGGCGGGCGGCGCGGTGTGGCTGCTGGGCGTGACGAGCGGTCCGCAGGGCCTGTTCAGCACCCCGGTGGGCGCGATGGTGGACACGCTGCTGTCGACGACGCCCTGGACCGTCGCCCTGTCGGCGGTGCTGCTCGCCTGGGCCGCCGGCGCCATGCGTGCGTACGCACTGCCGGAACCGGCCGAACGATGACGGCGCGAACCGCCGGCGCCCCGGCCGCTACGTACTGGGTGTACCGCCGCTCCCGGCCGGCAATCCCCCGGTCGGCCGGAGCGGCGGTACATCCGCGCCGCACCCGGCGCGGGCGGCGCCCCGAGGGACGGGAGCGCGGCAAGCCACGGGGAAGCACGGGAGGAGCCGGGCAGATGACGGTCGCCACTTGGTGGACGTACGAGGTGCGCCGCTGCGGACATCAGGCCGTCACCCTTCCGGTGCTGGCCGCCGTTCTCGGATACGTGGGTGTGGCCGCCGGCTCCGAGGACGGCACCCTGCTCGGCCGCACCCTGCTGACCAGCGTGCTGCCCGCCGCCACGGCGCTGGTCTGCGCGGCGGTGGTGGCCCGCGAGCCGATGCCGGAACTCCACCTGTCGCTGCCCACCCCCTACCCGCGCACCGTCGCCCGCCGGCTCGCCTGGGTCGCCGCCGTCGCCGCGGTCACCGCCCTCGCGCTGGTGGCGCTGCTGACGGCGACCGGGGAACCACTGGAACCGGGTGCCGCCCTGCTGGAGCTGGCAGGGCTGGGCGTACTGCTGGGCGGGGCCGCGGTGTGGGCGACGGTACGGTCCGGGGCGACGGCGCCCGCCGGCGGACTGGTCGCCGCCGGCGTCCTGGCCAAGGTGCTCCTCGTCGACCCGGTCGTTCCCGAGGGAGCCGGCCGGGCGCTGCCCGCGCTGCTGGCCGGCGGCTGGCTGACCGTCCGCGCCCTGCGCTCCCTGGGCCCCGGCGGCCCTGCGGGCGTACGGCTCGGCCGGGGCGGCGGAATGTACCCCGGCCCGGGGGAGGCGTGATGACCGCGCTGCTGTGGACCGTGCGGTACGAGGCGCTGAGGGCGGCCCGCCGCAAGGTCGTCTGGGGCACGGTGCTCCCCCTGGCCCTGCTGAGCCTGCTGCTCGCCGCGACCTCGCCCGTGGTCACCGGGCACGACGACCCGGCGGCACGGGTCGGCGCCGCCGCGGTGCTCGTCAACACCTTCTGCACCCTCGGGATCGGGCTCGCCCTCACCGACCGGCTGCGCCGCGCCCGCGAGGAGCACGGCATGCCGGAACTGCTGGCCGCCACGCCGACCGGCCCGCTGTCCCGCGCCGCCGGCGGCCTCGCCGGGCCGCTCCTGACCGCGCTCACCCCGGTCGCCGCCCTGCTGCTGCTCCACGCGGCCGTGCTGTCCGTGACCGGCGCCTCCCCGGCGCCCCTGGGCTCGGCGGCGGCTGCCCTGCTGACGGTGATCCTCCCCGCCACGGTGCTGGTCACGGCGTTCGGCGGGCTGCTGGGCGTCCTACTGCCGGTGGCAGCCGCCCGTGCCGTCGTGGTCGTGGCGTGGCTGTGGGCCTGTCACTTCCCGCCGGCGTTCTCGCCCGTCCCCACCCCGACCGGCACGGTCCTGTCGCCCCTCGGCGGCTACCCGCTGGTCGCCTGGGCGCACGCCCCGCAGGTGTGGGCGGCCCGGGAGGGCACCGGCGCGCTGCGTCCCGCGGCCGACGACGCCACCGCGCTGCTCAACCTCACCTGCGTCCTCACGACGGCCTTGGTCTGCCACGCGCTCGCCCGGCTCGTCGGCACGATCAGACGACACGGAGCATCATGAACATCACCACGGAGCGACTGACGAAGGACCACCCCGGCGGCCGGCGCGCACTGGACGGTGTGGACCTGCACATCGAGAGCGGCACCGTCGGACTGCTGGGCGCCAACGGCGCGGGCAAGACCACGCTGCTGCGGCTCGTCACCGGAGTGCTGCGCCCCACGTCCGGCAGGATCGTCGTCGGCGGGCACGACCTGGCGACCACCGCGGGCCTCACCGCCGTCAAACGCGGCCTCGGCTACCTGCCGCAAGAACTCTCCCTCTACCCGGACCTGACGGTGCGCGAGTTCCTCGACTACATAGGCGTACTGAAGGGCATCCACGACAAGCGCGACCGCCGCCGGCAGGTCGAGGCACGGATCGCCGAGGTCGGCCTGGAGGAACGGGCGGGGGACCGGCTGGCCGGCTTCTCCGGCGGCATGAAACGCCGGGTCGGCATCGCTCAGGCGCTGCTGGGCGACCCGTCACTGCTGATCGTCGACGAGCCCACCGCCGGCCTCGACCCGCACGAGCGGATGCGGTTCCGCACCCTGCTCGCCGGGCTCGGCCGGGGCCGCACCGTCCTGCTGTCCACCCACATCCTCGACGACGTCGCCCAGACCTGCCCCGAGGTCGCGGTCCTCTCCGCGGGCCGCCTGGTCTTCCACGACGCCACCGCCGCCCTGGTCAGCGAGGCCGCGGGCTGCACCTACGTGTACGGTCCGGCCGGCGCCGTCGGCGGACCGCCGCCCGGCGCCGAGGTGGTCAGCGCGGTGGCCACCGCCGAGGGCGCCCAGTACCGCATCGTCACGACCACCCCGCCCGCCGGCTCCCGGCCGGTCGAACCGTCCCTGGAGGACGGGTACGCCGCCCTGCTCGGCGCCCACCGTGCGGGACACCGCGCGGGCACCACCGGAAAGTGAGGTACCGGCACATGACCACCACCGTCCACGTCCGCCGCGCCGCCGACGAGCGCCCCGCACCGCACCGCCGGCGAACCGCGCCGGGCGTCCTGGCCGGCCTCGCCGGTCTGTCCCTGCTCGTGCTGACCGCCTGCGGGGGAAGCGGCCGCACCGACCCCGACACCACCGACCCGGTGCCGCTGCCCAGCCCCACCAGTACCGCGCAGCAGATGAGCGAGAAGAACCTCGGCTACACCTGGCCGTTGACGGTCGACCACGGCACCGCCGAGTGCCGCGAGGGCGACCAGGCCGTGTTCACCGTCCCCGACGGCACCACCTACGCGCTCAACGGACGTGCCCGGGAGGCCGGTTACCGGGACATCGGGCCGGTGCGCGCGACCGGCGACGGGGGCGACAAGGTGAGCCTCGGCCCGCTGCTCAGCCGCACGATGGGTCTCTGCCGGGTCCCTGGGTAGCCCAACAGGGTCCGCGCGTCAGCGGGTTGACCGCCGGTGACGCCCGGGAGCCGAGGAGTCGAGGGGCCCGAAGAAGCCGAGGAGGCCGAAGAAGCCGAGGGGGCCGAAGAGGGAAGCCGAAGAAGCCGAACGAGCCGAAGAACCGAAGAACCGAAGAAGCCGACACCCAGAAAGTCAGGACACCGCAACCAAGCAAGAACGATCAACTCGGGGGAAACCGCTGTGCAACCGCAGGATCACGACCACGACCAGCGTGACCAGCAGAACCGTCCCATACTCCACAGCCGCCACGCCGCGGACACCACGACCGGGCCCGACGTCCTGGTCCACTCCGGCCTCGGCGACTACTTCACCACGCCGTACGCCCCGCTCTGCCGGCTCCGCTCAGGCCTGCGCCGCGTGGAGTTCGTCGACGACGAGGACCTCACCGCACCCGGCCGCCCGCTCGACCTGCCCGTGCTGGTGCCGGTGATCAGCGAACCCCAGGCCGACAGCCTGCGGGCCGTCCGGGCCCGGCACCCGATGTCCCTGCTCGTCGCCGTCACCCACGACATCTCTGGGCTGCGGACCTATTACGGGATCCGGGCCGGCGCCGACTTCGTCCTCAACCTCGCCATACCCGGTGACGCCCAGACCGACCTGCTGCGCGCGCACATCCGGGCCCACCGCATGACCACGCCGGCCCGCTCCGGCCCGGCCGCCGACCCCGCCGTGGCCCGGCTCCGCGCCATACCGGTCGGCCACGTCCGGGACCAGGGCCACGGTCGGGAGGGGGGCCGCGAGCAGGACCAGGGCCGGGGCCACGGCGTCAGGTACGGCACCGACGACCGGCGCGCGGACCAGGCCCTGCGCGGCTCGCCCGAACCGCCCCCGGCGCCCGCCCCGCACGAGTACGACAGGGAGCTGGTGCGGCTGCTCTGCACGGCCATGACCGTGACCGAGATCGCCCGCCACTACTACTGCTCGGAACGGTCCATGTACCGCCGCATCCGCAAGCTGTACGACGCGCTGGGCGTCGGCAGCCGGGCCGAGCTGATGTCGGCCGCCGGCCGGCTCGGCCTGCACCGGCAGTGCCGCGACCGCGTCGGCTGAGCGCGCGCCACCCGCCCACCGTCCGCCGACGGCCCGGACGTCTCCGGTGCCGTCGGCGGACGGCCGGTCAGCCGACGCCGGCATCGGCGGTCTCCAGCAGCCGGAAGAACCCGGCCTCCACGTCACCGTCCAGGGCCAGCCCGACCAGCGAACCCTCGTACCGGGTGCGGCCGGCCACCAGCACCTGCACCCGGTCGCACACCTGGGTGACCTCGGCGAGCTGGTGGCTGGCGATCAGCACCGCCGCCCCCTCGGCGGCGAGCGAGCGGATGATGCCGCGCATCTCGCGGATGCCGACGGGGTCGAGGCCGTTGGTGGGCTCGTCGAGCACGATCAGCCGGGGCCGGGCCAGCAGGGCCACGGCGATGCCCAGCCGCCAGCGCATGCCCAGCGAGTACTCCTTGACCCTGCGCCCCCGCGACTCGGTCATCGACACCAGCCGCAGCGCCGGTTCGATCCACTCCTCGGGCACCCCGCGCAGCCTCGCGTGCACCCGCATCGTCTCGTCGCCGGTCAGCGTCGGCCACAGGCCGGGCACCTCGATCAGTGCCCCGACCTGGGCCAGCGACTCCCGCCCGACCGGCCGACCGAGGATCTCGATGGCGCCCGACGTCGGCCGCTGCAGGCCCAGCAGCGCCTTCATCAGCGTCGTCTTGCCCGCGCCGTTCGGCCCCAGCAGCCCGTAGACCTCGCCGGCGCCGACCGTGAGGTCCACGCCGGACAGGGCGCGGTGGGAGCCGTAGTGCTTGTGCAGCTGGCGGATGACGAGCGCCGGCGTCGCCGGGGCGCCCGGGCTGTGCGGTGTCGGCATGCTCACGGTCAGATCTCCTTGCGGCTCATGTGCAGGCTGCCGGCGACCAGCAGGAGGGCGGTCAGCACGGCGGCCAGGGCCACCGCGAGCGGGATGGCCGACATCTCGGTCACCGGACTGTCGTCGGGCAGCGGCACCCCGTTGGGCCCGATCCCGGCCAGCGGCAGCACCACTCGCATCGGCCAGGAGAACGGCACCGCGTACCAGAAGGACTTGTCCGAGACGAGCGCACCGCACAGCAGCCCCGCGACGCCCACCCCGATGCCGGGGCCCATGCCCCACACCAGGACGACCAGCACGGCCAGCGCGGTCATGGACAGCCCCACCAGCCACGGCAGGTACACCGCCGCCGCGACGGTGCCCATCGCCTCCGGGAACTTCCCGCTGATCGCCGCCCCCAGGGAGAGCATGACCAGCAGCACCGTGGAGGAGACGAGGCCCAGCACGCCCAGCATGGCCACCTTGCCGACGAAGTAGCGCCACCGGGGCACCCCGTAGGACAGCAGCAGCCGCCAGGCGTCCTGGTCGGCGCGGACCGACAGCGCCGCGGCCAGACCCGCGGTCATCGGGACCAGCACGCCCCAGAACTCCAGCGTCACGTTCCGGAACACCTCGAAGGTCTGCCCGGCCTTCGCCTCGGAGGAGCCGAGGGAGCCCAGGAACAGCGGAACGGTGATGATCACGGGGGCGAGCAGGTGGTACCACGGCAGAAACCCCCGCTTGTTGCGGGCGAGTTCGGTGCCCACCACGGTCACCAGCGAGGGGTTGTCGCGTTTCCCCGGCGCGGGAGGGGGCTGGACGGCCGTCTCGTGCACGATGAGTTCTCCTGCCTGGCCACTGTCGGTGACGCCATGGACGACGAGTACGTACGGGTACGTAGCGGCGGCGGGAGGACCGGTTCACCGCCGGCGCGGTGGCAGTCGGCGGACAGCTGCCCGATGGTGTCAGCCGCCTGCCAATCGACCCGGCGGACGGGGACAGGCGCCGGGGCCGGATGTGAGGCTCGTGGACGTTCCGGTTCCACTGCTGTCAAGGAGGGCCACGATGAAGAAGACGAAGCCGGGCACGCTGCGCCGCACGCTCGCCGTCGGCGCCATGACCATCGCGCTCGGCGGCCTCGTCGCGCCGGTCGCGTCGGCCGGCACCGCGTCCGCCGCGCCCCCCGCGGCCGAGGTGGGCGTCCTGAAGACCTGGCACGCCACCGTGCAGTGCCAGATCGTCCGCATCAGCGACAACAACGTCGTCGGGTACGACCGGGCGGACGGCTCCGGCAACTCCAAGGACGCGGCCATCAAGGACGCCAAGCGCAACGTGCCCGTCCCGTCGGGGCACTACAAGCGCCACTGCGACGCGAAGCGTGTCTGGTAGAACGGAGAAGAGGCCGCACGCAGGCCCCACGGAAGTTGTGGGGAGGAAGGGGGGAGACGCGTCTCCCCCCTTCCTCCCGTCCCTCCCCGAACAGGAGCGAGTGCCCGTGTCCGAAGAGCGAGGCGTCTACGAGCTGCGGCTGGGCCTGTACGCGAGTCAGGAGGAGGCGGAGAAGATCAAGGAACGCGTCGCCGCCCTCCTGTGCCCGGATCCCGACCACGCGCCGCCGTGCCCGGTGCCCTGGTCGATGCTCCTGCTGAGCGAGGACCACCTGGACGAACCCGACGCTTACGCCGAGCTGGTCGAGCAGGCGAAGATCGAGGGTCGTCCCCGGTCGTAGCCGTAGCCGTACCGGTAGCCGAATCCGCCCGTGCCGCAGCCCCGTCCGCGGCCGGGCGGATTCTGTGTTCCTCGACGCGTGCCCGGTCCGTGCGTGCCCGGTCCGTGCGTGGGCGGCCGTGATCGCGGTGCGTTGACAGCCGGCGGCGGCGTGCGTGTAATGAGGGTGGTGCCGCGTGGCGCCGGTCAAAGAGCGGTGGGCCGGCCGGCGATCGGGCGAGCACCCTGGCTCAAGGGGTACGTGATGAGTTACTGCTCCACGCCCTGACACGACGCAGCGCTTCCGCACGTCGTCGTCCTCTCTCTTCTTCTCTTCTCTCTTCTTCTCTTCACATTTCCCGGCACCGTGCCGCGCCGCGGCCTGCCGTCATGGAGACACGGATACGCATGCCCACGACTTTCGACCAGTCCGTCATCGACCAGTTCCGCGCCAACGGGGGGAAGGTCGGTGGTCCCTTCGAAGGCGGGGACCTTCTGTTGCTCACGACCACCGGCGCCCGTTCGGGGGCCTCGCGGACCACGCCGCTCGGATACGTCCGCCACGGGGACTCCCTCCTCGTCGTCGGGTCCAACCTCGGCGGCCCGCGGCACCCCGGCTGGTACTACAACCTGCTCGCCCACCCCGTGGTCCGGGTGGAGGTGGGCACGTCGAGTTTCGAGGCGCTGGCGGTCCCCGCCGAGGGAGCCCGGCGGGAGGAGCTGTTCGCGTACGTCGTGCGGGCCGTGCCCGGCTACGGCGACTACCAGGAGCGGACCCGGCGGCCGCTGCCGGTGGTGGTGCTGGGGAGGGCCGAGCCCTCGGGGTGGTCCGGCCCCGGGGAGGTCCGCACCCTCGCCGACAAGCTGCTGGAGGTCCACACCTGGCTGCGCGGGCAGCTGCGTCAGGTGCGGGCGGAGGTGGAGGCGCACTTCGCCGCACGCGCCGCGCACTCCGGGCCCGGTGAGCCGCCGGCGCCGGGGCTCGGGCTCCAGATCCGGCAGCGGTGCCTGGCGTTCTGCCAGGCGCTGGAGTTCCATCACGTGAGTGAGGACGAGCACCTGTTCCCCGGCATCACCCGTCACCACCCCCACCTGGCCGACGTCTTCGACCGGCTCGCCGACGAGCACCGCGCCGTGGCCCGCGTCCAGGGCGAGCTGGCGGCGCTGCTGGCCGGTGTCCACATCGCCGATCCGGACCGGTTCCGTACGGAACTGTCGGCGATGTCGGCCGAGCTGAACGCGCACCTCGACCACGAGGAGGAGACGCTGCTCCCGCTGCTGGCCGACGTGCCGTGGCCGCCGGAGAGGCCCCGGCCGACGCCCTAGTGGTGCCGGGCCCTGCCGCCCGTGTTGTGGATGAAGCGCTGGAGCACCTTCATGGTGGTCAGGTACTCGTCGTCGGAGATGCCGGCGTGGCGTTCCGTCCACAGGTCGTCCTGGAGGGCGGCGACCTTCTCGAAGAAGGTCCTGCCCGCCGGTGTGAGGGTCAGGTGGCCGTCGGGGCTCTGCGCGGTCCAGCCGTTGGCGAGGGTCGCGTCGATCTCCGACTCCATCGTCTCCGGGCCCGTGTCGAGGTAGTCGCGCAGGAGTGCGGAGATCTCGGCGCGGGTCTTCGGGGACGGGGCGCGAGCTATTTGGGCCAGGGTCCACCACTGGGGCTGGGTCGTGCCGAGTTCGGCGAGGGCGGCACGGGTGCGGGTGACGACGGCCTTGTAGGCGGCCCAGCTCCAGTAGCCGATGGGCTGCTGGATCAGTTCGGCGTCCGTGTGTGAGTACTCCATGACGGCGACCGTAGGAGCTCAAGCATGGTTGAGGTCAAGGGGTGTCCGGGCCGACTCTCCGTCGGCAAAGGCACGGGTGGGGCGGGCGTAGCGTAGGTGGTATGTCGACGTACGGATCCTTTCCCGGTACGCGGCCCAGGCGGCTGCGGAGCACTCCTGTCATGCGTCGGATGGTCGCCGAGACCCGGCTGCACCCCGCCGACTTCATCCTCCCCGCCTTCGTCCGCGAGGGCGTCGGCGAGCCGGTGCCGATCGCGGCGATGCCCGGGGTCGTGCAGCACTCCCGGGACACGCTGAAGAAGGCCGCCGCCGAGGCGGTCGAGGCGGGGATCTCCGGGATCATGCTCTTCGGCGTGCCGGAGGAGGAGAAGAAGGACGCCGCCGGGACGGCGGGTACCGATCCGGACGGCATCCTCCAGGTCGCCCTGCGGGACGTGCGGGCCGAGGTCGGGGACGAGCTGCTCGTCATGTCCGACCTGTGCCTCGACGAGTTCACCGACCACGGGCACTGCGGTGTGCTCGACGCCGAGGGGCGGGTCGACAACGACGCCACCCTCGAGCGGTACGCCGAAATGGCGCAGGTCCAGGCCGACGCGGGCGCCCACGTGGTCGGGCCCAGCGGGATGATGGACGGCCAGATCGGCGTCATCCGCGACGCGCTCGACCAGATCGGGCGGGAGGACGTCGCGATCCTCGCCTACACCGCCAAGTACGCGTCCGCCTTCTACGGGCCGTTCCGGGAGGCCGTCGGGTCCTCGCTGAAGGGGGACCGGAAGACCTACCAGCAGGACGCCGCCAACGTGCGCGAGTCCCTGCGCGAGCTGGTCCTCGACCTGGAGGAGGGCGCCGACATGGTGATGGTCAAGCCGGCCGGTCCCTACCTCGACATCCTCGCCAAGGTCGCCGACGCGGTGGACGTGCCCGTCGCCGCCTACCAGATCTCCGGCGAGTACTCGATGATCGAGGCCGCCGCCGAGAAGGGCTGGATCGACCGCGACCGGGCCATCCTCGAGTCGCTCACCGGCATCAAGCGGGCCGGTGCGCGCAACATCCTGACCTACTGGGCAACCGAGGTCGCTCGCACGCTGCGCTGAGCGACCTCGCCCGGTGGTCCGTGCAAGGGGTGCGGGCACCCCTTCAGTACCCGAGCGCGTTGTCCGTGCTGGTCTGCCAGTAGGTCACCGTCAGCGCGGTGTCGACGTACACGCCGCCGGAGGGCAGGGCGACCGTGGCGATGGAGCCGTCCTCGAAGGGGATCGTGAGGGTGTTCGTCTCGTAGCCGTTCCCGCCGCTGCCGTCGCCCGACGACAGCAGCACCCCGGCGTAGCCGGACCTGCCGGGCTCGACCCCGGTCAGGGACTGCGGCTTGGTCGCCTCCGCGACCGGCGGCACGGACTGCGCCCCGCCGAAGCGCGCCGCCGGGTACGGCGGCAGCATGCACGTCTTGGAGCCGGTGTTGGTGGCGGTCAGCAGCAGGTGGTTGAGGGGGCGGGACACCTTCTTCGCGGTGATCTTGACGTCGGAGGCGGAGCACTTCCCCGGCTTGTCGGAGTCGGAGCCGTCGCTCACTCCGGCGGCGGAGCCCCCGTTGGGCTCGTCGGAGGAGCCCGAGGAGCCCGAGCCCGAGGAGCCCGTGGAGCCCGAGCCGGTCGAGCCGGCGGAGCCGTTCGTTTCCTTCGAGCCGTTGCCCGGCTCCTTCTCACCCGTGGTCGGCTCGCTCTGCGCGCCGGCCGGGGAGGAGGACGACGCCGGGGCCGAGGCGCCCGTGTCCGAGGTGTCGCTCTCGCAGGCCGTCAGGGCGAGGGCGGCCAGCGCGACCGTGGTGGCGGCGAACAGGCGGGTGCGGCGGGCGGTGCGTGCGGACATGGGTGGGCTCCTTCGGGTGAGTTCAGGTGAGCCGCTCGGCCGTTCGTCGGGAGCGGCTGCTTGGATGACGACAGCTTGGGCCCGGGGTCGTCCCGGTCGCCAGAGCAGCCGGGGTATGCGGGACAATGGGATGGCTGCAACGGCTCTGACCTGCGAGAATGCCATCCCTCCGGGATGCGGTACGGGGATGCGGGAGAGGGAGGATCAGTGGCGGGGGACGACTTCGCGGGACTGCTGCGGGAGCTCAAGGAGCGGTCCGGGCTGAGTTACGGGGCACTGGCCAAACGGCTGCACACGAGCGCGTCGACCCTCCACCGGTACGTCAGTGGGGAGGTCGTCCCCGTCGAGTTCGCCCCGGTCGAACGCCTCGCCCGCGTCTGCCGGGCCACCCCTGAGGAACTGCTCGAACTCCACCGTCGCTGGATCCGCGCGGACGCGCTGCGGGGCGTGAAGAAGAGCGAGGGGGAGGGGCGGGCGGAGGAAGCAGGGAAGGCGGAGAGCGCGGCAGGTACAGGAGCCGCCGCAGGCTCGGGAGGCACGGAAGCCGAAGGAGTTCCAGGAGCCGCGAGAGCCACGGAAGCCGCGGTCGGCGGCGGACAGGCCGACGGTTGCGAGGAGGCGACCGTCTCCGTCGGCGCCGTCGGAGACCCCTCACCGACGCCCTCCGACTCCGCACCGCCCACTCCCCGTCGCCGCGTCCCCCGCGCCGCGCTCTACGCGGCCTCCGGCGTCGTCGCCGTCAGCGTCGCCGTGGCGCTCGTGGCGAACCTCGTGTCGGGTACGGGCGATGACGGGCGGCACGGCCCGGCCGGAGCCGTTGGGGCGGTGCCGCCCTCGTCGTCGGCGTCCGCGAGCTCCACCGCGTCGACGACCGCGAGCGGGAGCCCCTCCGCGTCGGCGTCCGCCTCCCCGTCCACGCCCCCCTCGCCCTCCGCCTCCGCGGCCCGCCCCGGTGCCGCCGCCTCGCCGGGCCGACGCGCGCCCGCTTCCGGTCCCGTGCTCACCGTCTCGACCACCCCGTACCACTGGGACTCCCCCTGCGACCACGCCTTCCTGGTCGACCGCAGCCCGAAGAACGTGCTGAAGCCGCCCGCCCAGCAGGACGCGGTCGGCTGGGCCACCGCCCACGGCGCGGTCTCCGCGAACCGGCAGACGGTCGTCCTCACCGTGCAGGGCACCGGCCCGGAGACCGTCGTCCTGAAGGACCTGCACGTGCGCGTGGTGAGCAGCGAGCAGCCGCTGGACTGGAACCAGTACGTGATGGGCAACGGCTGCGGCGGGAAGGTGGATGTCGAGGCCTTCGACGTCGCGCTCGACCTGGGCGACCCCCTGGCGATGCCGATCGGCGGCCAGCAGGACTTCCCGTACTCGGTCACCGAGTCCGACCTCGAGGTGTTCCACGTCAACGCGCACACCGGCGAGCACGACGTGAGCTGGTACCTGGAGCTGGAGTGGTCGAGCGGCGGCCGGGAGGGCACCCTGCGGGTCGACGACCACGGCCGGCCGTTCCGCACCAGCGCCTCCAAGGACGACTCCTACTACGCGTACCCGCTCGGCAGCGACCATTGGGAACTGGTCGAGGAGGGCTGAGAGGAGGCGGGAGGGGGCGTCGGGCACGGGCAACTCCCGTGGAGAGCTAGGTTGTTGACCACACAACGGTTCACTCGTCAGGAGACGCCCATGCCCGGTGACGCCCTCAGCCAGGACCCCGCGGAGCTGAGAAAGAGGATCGACAGCAGCAAGGCGCACCCGGCCCGCGTCTACGACGTCTTCCTCGGCGGCAAGGACCACTACCCCGCCGACCGCGACGCGGCCGCCGCCGGGCTCGCCGCCAACCCGCGCGGCTACCTCGACGTACGGCACAACCGCGACTTCCTGCGCCGCGCCGTCACCACGCTGGCCGAGGAGGACGGCATCCGCCAGTTCCTCGACATCGGCACCGGCCTGCCGACCGCCGAGAACGTGCACCAGATCGCCCAGCGCATCGCCCCCGAGTCCCGGGTGGTCTACGTCGACAACGACCCGGTCGTCCTCGCCCACGCCCGCGCCCTGCTCACCAGCGGTCCCGAGGGCCGTACTGACTACATCGACGCCGACCTGAAGAGCCCCGAGCGGATCCTCGAACTGGCCTCCGGGACCCTCGACTACGGCCGACCCGTCGCGCTCTGCCTCGTCGCCATCCTGCACTTCGTCGAGGACGAGGAGGCGTACCCGATCGTCCGCGGGCTGATGGACGCGCTCCCCGCCGGCAGCCGCCTCGTCCTCAGCCACCTCACCGAGGACCTCAACCCGGAGAACATCCGCGC
Organism: Streptomyces mutabilis; assembly: GCF_014649815.1. Lineage (GTDB taxonomy): Bacteria > Actinomycetota > Actinomycetes > Streptomycetales > Streptomycetaceae > Streptomyces > Streptomyces mutabilis. The sequence goes on from NZ_BMTT01000007.1 coordinate 39,069, forward strand.
GGTCCAGCGGACGTACACCGAGCGGGGGTTCACCTTCGTGCTGCGCTCCCGCAACGACATCGAGCGCTTCTTCACGGAGACCGGGCTGAAGGTCGCCGAGCCCGGGGTCGTCCCGGTGCACCGATGGCGCCCGGATCACGCGGCCCCCGTGCCCGAGCAGCCCGAGGAGTCCTACCTGGCGGGCCTGGAGGACATCGAGAAGGTCCGGTACAAGGACATCAACGACGTCACGGACGCCGACATCAACGTCTACGGAGGCCTCGGCGCCAAGGGGTGAAGTACCCGCACCGTGCTGCTGGGTTCCTTCTCCGAGGTCATGGCGCCCGGCCTGCGCCTGGGCTGGCTGCGGGCGCCCGCCGAACTGCGCCGGGCCTGCGCGGTCGCCAAGCAGGCCGCCGACCTCCACACCCCGACCGTCAACCAGCTCGCCGCCGCCCGGTACCTGGCCGACCGCGACCTGGACGCCCACGTCGCGCGCGTCGCCGCGGCCTACGGCGCACGCCGGGACGCCATGCTCGCCGGCCTCGCGGACGCGCTCCCGGCGGGATCGGCGTGGACCCGCCCCGAGGGCGGCATGTTCGTGTGGGTACGGCTGCCGGAGCGGTACGACACCACGGCCCTGCTCCCCGAGGTGGTCCGCCACGACGTGGCGTACGTCCCCGGCGCCCCCTTCCACGCCGGGGAGCCCGACCGCGCCACCATGCGGCTGTGCTTCGTCACGCAGACGCCGGGCGAGATCGCGGAGGGGCTGCGGAGGCTGGGGGAGGCGCTGCGGGCCGGGTGACCCGGGCCTGGGGCGAATCGGCGCCGGGGGCGCGCCGGGTCATGCCCGGGTGTGGTCGTGGCCCTGGCCGCTCGGCGCGTGGGCGGGGGAAGGGACGCCCGCGCCCGGGAGTGCGGCCGCGCCCACCTCCTGTGCGAGCGGTTCGGAGCCCGGCCGGCCGGGCTCCGCGCGCACGGATCCGGCGCCGGCCGGGGTGTCGCCGCGGTGGGTGGCCCCCTCGGCCCGGATCTGTTCGAAGGCCGTGTTCAGCGCGACCTTGAGGCGCTTGGCCATGGGCTTCTCCACCCATCGGTGCACCAGGTAGGAGAGCACCAGAACCGCCAGCAGCGTCCCGCCGGCCAGCACCCACTGGTTGACGCTGGACTGGTAGTGGTGGAACACCTCCCAGCCGATGGACTCGTGCAGGAGGTACAGCGGGTAGGTGAGCGCGCCGGCGGTGGGCAGCCAGCGCCAGTCGATCCGGCTGAACCAGCCCAGGGACACGCCCGCCATCGTCACGAAGAAGACGGTGAGGACGACCGCCACACCCCAGCCGGGGACGTTGTCCCCGACGTTGTCCAGCGTCCCCCGCCAGGTCTCCATCGCCGTGTGGTTGCCCATGGCGAAGCAGAAAGCGATCATGCCCCACAGCAGCAGGTTCTGCCCGAAGCGGTACATCAGGTAGAAGGCCAGCCCGGCGATGAAGAACCAGCAGTCCTGCGCCATCAGCAGGTCACTGATCGGACTGGCCTCGCTCCGTGTCGCCAGCACCGCGGCAGTCGCCCAGACACAGCAGAAGACGACCACGCGCCGATAGGTCACCCCCCGCCACACGACCAGCGCGAAGAGCAGGTAGAAACGCATCTCCGCCCAGAGTGTCCAGTACACCCCCTCGACGTCCTCGACCCCCATGGGCCTCTGCAGCATGGTCAGGTTGACCAGGATGTCGCGCCACGGCAGCGGGGCGATTCCCCCGGGCATGAGGAAGACGACGGCGGTCGTCACGAGGATTCCCAGCCAGTAGGCGGGGAAGAGCCGGATCACGCGCGAGGTGAAGAAGTGGGAGATGCTCCGTCCCCACGAACTCATGCAGATGACGAAGCCGCTGATCATGAAGAACAGCTCGACGCCGAGCCACCCGTAGGCGGACGGCCGGAAGAGCACCGGGAAGAGCTGCGCCTGGGAGCCTTCCCAGCCCTCTCCGAAAGCGACGTAGTGATAGAGGACGACCATCAGAGCCGCGCACAGCCTCAGCCCGTCCAGGACGCCGATCCGGCCGCCGGACCCGTGCCGGTCCCGAGGCGTCCGGCGTGTACCGGACGTCCTCAGCGCGGCGGATGCCTTCCCTGTTCGCACTGAAGCTCTCCCGGGGCTGTGTTCGAGGACGGGAGGACACAGTACGCGACGCGGCCCGTCCTCTCCGCCTGGGAGAGGACGGGCCGCCTCGCCCGTTCGCCGGTGAAGGCGTCAGAGCCGCTCGGGCGTCCTGATGCCCAGCAGGGCCATGCCCCGGTGCAGGGTGCGGGCCGTGAGGTCGCACAGGAACAGGCGGTTCTCCACCTGCTGGGGCGTCTCGGCCTTCAGCACCGGGCACTTGTCGTAGAACGACGTGTACAGGGACGCCAGCTGGTACAGGTACGCGGTCAGCTTGTGCGGGGCGTACTCCGCGGCCGCGTCGAAGACCGTGTCCCCGAACGCGTCCAGGTGCAGGCCCAGCGCCCGCTCCGCCTCGTGCAGGTCCAGCTCCGGGTGGGCGGCGGGGCGGACCTCGCCGGCCTTGCGGAGGATGGACCGGATGCGGGCGTAGGCGTACTGGAGGTACACGCTGGTGTCGCCGTTGAGCGAGACCATCTGATCCAGGTCGAACTTGTAGTCGCGGTTCGGCGACGTCGACAGGTCCGCGTACTTCACGGCTCCGATGCCGACCTGCGCGGCCCGCTCCTGGATCTCCTCCTCGGTGAGGTCCCGCGCCTTCTCCCGTACGACCTCCGCGGCCCGCTGCACCGCCTCGTCCAGCAGGTCCTCCAGCCGCACGGTCTCGCCCTCGCGGGTCTTGAACGGCTTGCCGTCCGCGCCGAGGACCGTGCCGTAGCCCATGTTGTGCGCGGTGACGCCGTCGTTCAGCCAGCCCGCCCGGCGGGCCGTCTCGAAGACCATCTTGAAGTGGAGCGACTGGCGCACGTCGACGACGTACAGCAGCGTCGTCGCGTGCAGGTCGGACACCCGGTTGCGGATCGCGGTGAGGTCGGAGGCCGCGTAGCCGAAGCCGCCGTCGGCCTTCTGCACGATCAGCGGGACCGGCTGGTCGTCCTTGCCGCGGATCTCGTCGAAGAACACCACGAGCGCGCCCTCGGAACGCACCGCGACGCCCATCTCCTCCAGGAGCCGGGCGGTCTCCGGCATACCGTCGTTGTACGCCGACTCGCCGACGATCTCCTCGTCGCGGATCTCCATGTCGAGCTTCTCGAAGACGGAGTAGAAGTAGACCTTCGACTCGTCCACGAACTGCTGCCACAGCTCGAGGGTCTCCTTGTCGCCGGACTGGAGGGCGACGACCCGCCTGCGGGCCCGCTCCTTGAACTCCTCGTCCGAGTCGAAGAGCGCACGCGAGGCCTTGTACACCCGGTTCAGGTTGGACATGGCCTGCTCGCCGTCGACCTCTTCGGCCGGCGCCAGCTCGCCGGGGTGCTCGCAGAGGTACTGGATGAGCATGCCGAACTGGGTGCCCCAGTCGCCGATGTGGTGCCGGCCGATCGTCTTCTCGCCGGTGAAGTCGAGCATGCCGCGCAGGGCGTCACCGATGACCGCCGACCGCAGGTGACCGACGTGCATCTCCTTCGCCACGTTCGGCTGGGCGTAATCGATCACCGTGGTGCCGGGGTGCCGGGCCTGCGGTACGCCGAGGCGGCCGGTGTCGTCCGCGTACCGCGCCGCCAGGTTCTCGGTGATCGCCCGGTCGCCGACGGTGATGTTGAGGAAGCCGGGCCCGGAGACCTCGACCTCCTTGAACAGGTCGCCGGTGGTGATGTGCGCGACGACCTCGGCGGCCAGCTCCCGCGGGTTCGCCTTGGCCTTCTTGGCCAGCGCGAGGATGCCGTTGGCCTGGTAGTCCGCCCGGTCGCTTCGTCGCAGCAGCGGGTCCGCGCCGGCGGCCTCCGGCCGGGTGGCCGTGAGGGCGGACGCGAGCTGCTGCTGGACGGAGTCGCTGAGGGACGTGACCGAGGCCATGGAGTGGTTCGCCGTTCTGCTCGGGGTTCCGGGAGTGAGGCTTTCTGAAGCTACGGGAACCGAGTATCCCACGCGGTGAAAAGCGGTTTTCGCGGATGCGGGCCGGGCTGGGAGAATGGAGCGGTCAGCCGTGCGACCGTACCGGCTGCTTCAGGAGCAGTTCCAGAGAAGTTCCAGGAAAGAGGACGTGCCGATCGTGGCTCAGAGCACAGAGACCACCGACTGGGTCTCCCGTTTCGCGGACGAGGTCATCGCCGAGTCGGAGCGCCGTGCCCCGGGCAAACCGGTCGTCGTCGCGTCCGGACTCTCCCCGTCCGGCCCCATCCACCTCGGCAACCTGCGCGAGGTCATGACCCCGCACCTGGTCGCCGACGAGGTGCGCCGCCGGGGCCACCGGGTCCGGCACCTGATCTCCTGGGACGACTACGACCGCTACCGCAAGGTCCCGGCCGGGATCGCCGGCGTGGACGAGACGTGGGCCGAGCACATCGGCAAGCCGCTGACCTCCGTCCCGGCCCCGAACGGCTCCTCCCACCCGAACTGGGCCGAGCACTTCAAGGCCGCGATGATCGCCTCGCTCGCCGAGCTGGGCGTCGAGTTCGACGGGATCAGCCAGACCGAGCAGTACACCACCGGCGTCTACCGCGAGCAGGTCCTGCACGCGATGAGGCACCGCCGGGACATCGACGCGATCCTCGCCCAGTACCGGACCAAGAAGGCTCCCGCGAAGAAGTCGCAGAAGCCCGTGGACGAGGCCGAACTGGAGGCCGCCGAGGGCTCCGGCGCCGCCGCCGAGGACGACGGCAGCTCCGGCTCCGCCGGGTACTTCCCGTACAAGCCGTACTGCGGCAACTGCGAGAAGGACCTGACGACGGTCACCGCGTACGACGACGACTCGACCGAGCTGACCTACGCCTGCACCGCCTGCGGCTTCTCCGAGACGGTGCGGCTGAGCGAGTTCGACCGCGGCAAGCTGGTCTGGAAGGTCGACTGGCCGATGCGCTGGGCGTACGAGGGTGTGATCTTCGAGCCCAGTGGCGTCGACCACTCGTCCCCCGGGTCGTCGTTCCAGGTCGGCGGGCAGATCGTCGGAATCTTCGGCGGCGAGCAGCCGATCGGCCCGATGTACGCCTTCGTCGGCATCAGCGGCATGGCCAAGATGTCCTCGTCGAAGGGCGGGGTGCCCACCCCGGCCGACGCGCTCCAGATCATGGAGCCCCAGCTGCTGCGCTGGCTCTACGCCCGCCGCCGCCCCAACCAGTCCTTCAAGATCGCCTTCGACCAGGAGATCCAGCGCCTCTACGACGAGTGGGACCGCCTGGACGCCAAGGTCGCCGACGGCTCGGCCCTGCCCGCCGACGCCGCCGCCCACTCGCGTGCCGTCCGCACGGCCGCCGGTGAGCTGCCGCGCACGCCCAGGCCGCTGCCGTACCGGACGCTCGCCTCCGTGGCCGACATCACCGCCGGTCACCAGGACCAGGCGCTGCGCATCCTCAGCGAGCTCGACCCGGCCGACCCGCTGGGCGCGCTGGCGGAGGCCCGGCCGCGGTACGACAAGGCCGAGGCGTGGATCAACACCCACGTCCCCGCCGACCAGCGCACCATCGTGCGCGACGAGCCCGACGCCGAGCTGCTGAAGTCCCTCGACGAGCAGGGCCGGGCCTCGCTGCGGCTGCTGCTCGACGGACTCGCCGACCACTGGTCCCTGGACGGGCTCACCCACCTCGTCTACGGCGTGCCCAAGGTCCAGGCCGGCTTCTCCGCCGACGCCACGCCCAAGGAGCTGCCGCCGGAGATCAAGACCGCACAGCGGTCGTTCTTCGCGCTGCTCTACCACCTGCTCGTCGGCCGCGACACCGGCCCGCGCCTGCCCACGCTGCTGCTGGCGGTGGGGCAGGAACGGGTGCGGACCCTGCTCGGGGAGTAGGTCCCGCCGCTACGAAGAAGGGGGCGCCCGGTGTTCGCCGGGCGCCCCCTTCGCCGTACGCACGCTCCCTGCGCGTTGCTCCCTACGCGATGTGGTCCTCCTCCAGCTCCGCGCTGTGGCGGTTGGTGAAGTGGGTGACCAGGCGCTTGGTCTCGTGGTCGGGAAGCTGCGTACCGAACGTCGCCTCCACGTTGTCGCCGAACTCGCGCGGCGTCGGATAGCTGCCGTTGATCGACTGCTTGAAGACCTGGTAGTAGGCGTCCTCGTCCGGGCCCTGGGACGAGGGCCGGGGGGACTCCGAGGGCTCGGGGGACTCGGAGGCATCGGGGGTGCCGCCGCCCTCACCCAGCTCGCGGGTACGTCCCGGCACGACCGGTATCGGGAAGCTGCCGGTCTCCTCAGGCGAGGGCTCCTGGAGCGGCGGCTCCTCCTCGTACTGATCCCGGTACTGGTCGGCCCGCTGCTGCTCCTCGTACCACTGGGCGTAGTGCTCCGCGGGATCGTAGGTGGGGTCGTACCCGCCCTGGTACTGGACCTGACGGGTGTTGAACCAGGGGCTCTGCTCGTCGGGTTCGCCGTCCGCCTCCGGGACGGCGCGCGAAGGAGACGGGTCCGCCGCGGGGCCCTCGACCAGCTCGGGCCGCTGCTCCGCCGCGGGCGCGGTCTGCGGGGCCTCGTCCACCTGCCGGGGCGCCGGCGGGAGCAGCGCCGGCTCGATGCCCGCCGCCGCCAGGCCCGCCGGGGCCGTCTGCGCCAGGGGAACGCCGTAGCGGGCCAGCCGCAGCGGCATCAGCGACTCCACGGGCGCCTTGCGGCGCCAGCCGCGGCCGAACCGCGAGCGCAGCCGCGCCTGGTACACCAGCCGTTCCTGCTCCAGCTTGATCACCTGCTCGTAGGAGCGCAGTTCCCACAGTTTCATGCTTATCTCTATGCGGCGGTGCAATTGTGCTGGTGGGGTGTTGAAGAAGTATGTGGCACGTGAGTCACGTGGTTGCCCGTGGCGTAGAGGCATGCCAGAGAGAAAGATCAGGCCTGGAGCAGCATGACGGGGGCCACTTGCGGTACTAGTCGTCCTTGAGTGCCGCAAGTGAGTTGAGGATGGCCGTCATGGCACGGTGTTGCATCTCAGTATTGGTGAAACCTTCGCCCAGTTGCTCCCACTGTTCCAGTAGTGGCCGCCACCAGCTTTCGTTTGCGTGTAGCGAGCGAGCGAGCCGTTGGATGTATTCAATTTCGTTGTCTGATGGCCGTTCGGAATGGTTTTCAAGCCTGTCGAGTACGACCAAAGATGGGTCATCGTACAAGTGCGCCTTAAGGAAGTGAAGTCGTCTAATTCGCTCGGCGTCGGCCTGACGCTGGGATAGAATTTCCCGTGATGTCGCCGAGAGACTTAGTAGAACCTCAACCTTCACCAGTCGGTAGTGGGCGTTTGGTGTGGTATCGGGATCTCCTATAGCTGCGTTGATCGCGTCTTGAGCGGCGGGAAGATCAGTTGCTTCCAGGCATTGGGCCAGCTTATCGGCGGCGGCTGTTACGTCGTGCCGGACCAGTTCCTCGAGGTTCAGGTGGCGATTACGTCGCTTAGGACGCCACCAGGCGGTGATACTGGCCTCAAATGCGATGCCAGGCGTGGCGCTGGCTAGCCGGCGCGGCTGCGCCGAGGTGGTCTTGCGCGGTTCTCGGCGCCAAAGCCATGTCACGATGTGCTCTCCGTCAGGGGGAAGACGGCTCGCAGTCGGGGATCTCCCAACCTGCCATATAGGTCTTCACCGATGCTGCTGCCGTCCGGCCGCCGTACGTCAGCCAAGGCCTGCATCAGCTGCATTCCGGCATTGAAGACCTTCTGGTCACGCAAGGGAGAAAGCAGCCTGTCCCTCAGTCGTTCGTATCGGCTGGTGTCATAGGCGCAGGTGCGAACCCAGTCAATGACGACAGGGATCGTCTCTGAAAGCAGCTCAGGATCGGCGAACAGATCACGCAGTCCGGCTTCCACATCGATCTCGGGAGGCTCATCGGAAAGCAACCATGGAATTCCGTCGTGTTCGAGTGGCATGAGCGCGAGCAGGGCGAGTTTTCCTGCTGTTCCCTGTGTGGCTTTGCGCTGCCACTTCTGAATTTCGTCTACCAGGAGGTCGGTGCGACCGAGATCAGTGGCGAGAGTTCGCCAGGCTTCGAGTACAGCGTCTCGAGCGGGTCCATTGCTCGCTTCCTGGACCACTCGGCGTAGCCGGACCATCGCCATCTTGGAGATCGGCACGGTGGCGTTGGGGTCACGCAGGACGTCACGGCACATGGCGACAACGACTGATTGCACCGGGGCTTGGGACGCCCAAGAATAGAGGGTGGCCCACACGAGTCGGCCCGTGTGTTCATCATGGGCGTTGTGTGCAAGAACCTTGCCGAGCACAGCGTCCCCTTGGGGCGTCTTTAGAGCTGTTGCGCGTAGATCGGAGAGGTCTTTTGTTCCCCCGAAACGGAAGGAGAGCTGAGCGAGCGCGTTGATGGCTGGGTCGTCATTCGCGCTGGCGTCGCTGGCTTTCACCAACCACTCCAGCAGGCGCGGCCGCATGATCTCGTAGTTGTCCCACACATATGTCAGAACGGCTTGGCCATAGCCGGGACGGTCAAAGGAAACGTAGTCCCGCGAGTCGACCGCAGCACCGACATCCTGGATACGGCGACGCAGCCCTCGCCCGGCAAAGACGCTTCCGGTGTCGGAGAAACGGGTCGTCTTGCCTGAAGACGCTTCGATCTCTTCCTGGAGCAGCCGAGCGTCTGTCGCGATCTGCAGGACTGGTGAGGACTGCCGCAGCGCCAGAGCAAGCAACAGACAACGATCGTCCAGCGGAAGCGGCCGCATGCCGCGCTGTTCGCCCTCTCCAGCGTCTCCGAACAAGATGTCAAAGTCATCGCGCCAGTCGGCCAGAGCGTTCTCGACCTGAGCACGCAGCTCATCGTCTAGCGGCGACTCCTGGCCGTCCCCCACCAACAGGGCTGGTGGCCGGCGTCGTCCCAGCTCCTCCCACTGCCTGATCACGGTACTTGCCGCACGTACGGCCTCAATAGCGTTCAGCCCGCGGATTTGCTCGCGCGCCTTATCGGTCTGTGCGTAAGCGACAAGTCCCGGATATCCAGCTGTCCGCAGGTGCGCTTTGATGACCTCCTGAGGATCGGGTGAATCGTTGAGGTGGACGACACGAGCGCGGTCTGGAACCCAGGCGCGATGGCCTCGCCACAGCTCTTCGGCCACGGTGAGGACGAGGTAGGACTTGCACTCCTCGAGCTTCTGAGCGTGCCCATCGAGGTCCTTCAAGAACGTGGTGGAGGGGCGGTCTTGGCCAGGATCCTTCAGGTCGATCTGGAGGATTTGCCCCACCTCGAGGGGCAACTTGCTCACGGCTGGGCTTTCCCAGTCCGCTTCGGCCCTGCACAGCTTGAAGCGGGTGTCCGCTTCACGAGCGATGAATTGGTGGGTGAAAGTCGTGGATCCGCAACCGCGAGGAGCCACCACGATAAGAACGCGAACCCGAGTCTCCTTGGTGGCGGCACGCGCACTTTGCCAGGCGGAGTCCCACTTAGGGTCCTTCACGAATGGCTCAAGCTTAAGTAGGCGTTGTCGGTCGAGTTCGATCCAGTCCAACACATCGCGTTTACGCGTCTCGTTCACGATCTTGTCGACGCGATCCGCAACCACACCTACCGGGCTGGCGAATGTGTATGAGGCGCTCGCTTGTGGAGGCTCGTGGGTCTGGTCGACGAGCCGGTGATCGGGGGCGTAGACGAAGGAGTCCCTGGCCCCATCTTGCCCAGTGATGTCCTGGGAATGAGTCGCTTCGGCCCGCTCGGCATCGGACGACGTCCGGAACCAGTGGCCGATTCCCCCTGGCCGAGCCGTCGAACGTACGTCAGGGACGTCAGGTGGCGTAGTCGGTTTCGCCGGGTTGGACGGCGGGAGTTCCGCATCGGACACCGTTACTTCTCCTGAGTGGTCGAGTTGGTCTTGAAATGTGTTGCCTGTGGGCGGTGCAGGTCAGCTGTCAGCTTGTGGGGCCGGGAAACTGATTGGCTGGTAGATGGTGCCAATGTGATCGGCGACTGTGCCAACGCTTGCGTTGAACTGAAACTTCGGTGCGGCTGAGGGCTGCGTAGAGCTGACGGACGGATGCGGAGTGGAGGCGGTGTGCGACGCTCCGGTGTGCTGGTGACCGGCGGAGTGACGGGCAAGGTGGGGTTCGATGCTGGCGGGGCGCACGCCAGGCACATGGATGTAGGCCAGCTCGTTGAGCTGGTTGAATGAGGGTTTGCCGGCTACTTGCGGGGTGGAGGACAGGAAGTCGCTTTCGGACAGCAGCTCAAGCCGGTCTGCGTCCACGGTGCGTTTGAAGACAGTTTGGGAGACGACTGTGGCGACGTAGGAGCCGTGCTCAATGGCGGCCGTCATACCAGCGTAGGCAAGGTCGCTGTTGACCAACCTGCAGGCATTGACGCTCGCGTCGCTCGGGTCCTCAGGAGGCAAAGGGCCAACGTCGATGCTCACCCTGAGCCAGATGGCGGGCATGGATCTCGGTTGACCTTTGTTGTAGCGGATAAGCTCCTGGTTCAAATTGCCTAGCAGGGGGTCCAGAAGCCAAGCCATCCGGTTCGGAGGAAGGGCGAAGATCGCGCCATCGCCAGTGTCCCTAGAGAGCTTGTCCTCCCAATCTTCAGCAAGGCCGCTACGCGCGAAAACGCGCGTCATGATGTCACCCAGATCCTGGCGGATGAGTGGCATATGAGACTCCGGGATTTTGCTGAAGTCTCTGATGTCTACGACGAAGAGGGACTTTTCCGATGGTATTGCACGGGGTGCGATCTCGTCGTGCACGCTGTGTCAGCTCCTTCGCGGCGGGTGCGGTGATCTGGGACCTCTCATGGTGCCGAGGCTGCGGCGCCAGGGTTGCCCACTGCTGGGCATCACCTGCGTGCGGTGTGTCACATCGCCCGGCGCGTCGAGCTATGGATGGCATCCATGTTTTTGATCAACAAGCTGCCGGTTGGCGAAGTGGCGACCCACCTCATCGACTTCCACCTGCCGATAGCCGAGCCGACCGCATTACGTGATGCTCCGATCAACTGCGCCAGCTCTTCTTGCGTCAAGGGAATCTCAACCTCGCCACCTTCTGGTGTTGCGGCTTCGAAAAGTCGCAGCAGGGCGAAGGCCAGCCGGTGCGCGACGGGCGCGGTCGCCAGTTCCAGTCGTACCTCTTCCGCTGTCCGCACCCGGGCAATGGCGTGCCGCAGCATCACGTTCATGAGGCCGTGGTCTGCGACGAACTTCTCGAAGATGGGAGCGGCGATGACATGGACGAGGCACGGGCGTACTGCAGTGACTGAAGCGGACCTTGGCTGCGAATCCAACACAGCCAGCTCACCAAACAACTCACCGGCGCCGCGCACCGCGAGCAACGTGCGCTCCCCGTTCGCTCCAGTCAGTGTCACGATTGCTGAGCCCGAGGTGAGCGCGAGAACGTAGGTGCCGGGGTCGCCTTGGCGCAGTAATACGCTGCCTGTGGCACGTGGGCGCTCGGGCGCCAAGGAGCAGAGGTTTTTCCATAATTCTTCGCCTAGGACGACTCGATGTGGTCGGTAAGCCATGAGTTGCCCTCCTCAGATACAAGCGGGTTGCTTCACTTGACAATTGAGGCTAGGCCGAGCGCCGCAGAGCCGATCGCAGCCAGTGCGAAGGACCACTGCACGCGGCGATGCTTGGTCCAAGCAATCTCACTCATAACCACGATCTGTCTCGAGAGGTTCGGCAGAAGGTCCTTGTCTTTCAAGGCAGTCTCGAGATCCGTCGGGTCCCAGTGCCGAAGGTGACCGAAGAAGAGGAAGTCATCGTCCGGCTGTGGACCGCGTCGCTCCTTGCGCAGATTGGGTGAGACCGCAGCGGCAGCACAACAGGCTCCGCAGGCAAGAAGGGCGGCCCCTACCCACAGGAGGATGAGAGAGACACCGTGCTCAGGGTTGCCAGGACTCTTACCGGCGCTGGTCAGAATGCCGAGAAGCGCCAGCACGGTTGACTGGATGGCTAGTGCGAACGAGGCTTTAGCGTCTGCCTTGCCCGTCGAGTCGGTGAGACCAGCTTGCAGCTTCCACGCTGTCTCTAACGGATCAGTGGCCATCCCTCCCCCTTTCGCCTCCTCGGAGGCCGCGATGCCAGTGCCTGCAGGCATGATCACATGCCAGCCCGGGAGCACAACAGGTGTCTCCGTACGACGGGCGATCCGGAGTGAAACGATCCGGGTCTGATGGGGACCGCGAGCCTGCTTCAAGCTGAGGCGCCGGGGACAGCTACTTGCGGGATGCAGTACCGAGCAGGGCTCGTTCTCGAGAGGGTGGAGCCTGCCCAGAGGGATGTGCCAGCACAGCTAGAGCGGTTCATCACTCATCGTGAGGACCCTTGCTTGATCGCCTAAAGATGTTCTCCTTCTGGTGCTTGAGGGACGTGGGCGTCATGATGGGCGGCTGCGTCCTGAGCATGCGCCGGTGACAGGGGGAGACAGTGAACACAGGGACAGGCGGCCGTGGGGCGGACCCCACTGGGCTGACGGAGGCACAGGAGCGCGCGCTCCAGCAGGAGTACCGCGAGAAAGTGAAGGCCTTCGACCAGCTCGAGGACGATCTCAGGGCTGCTCGGACGTTTCAGCGGATCTTCCTGCTGACAATGGTGGGCGCCATCGCTCTGGCGCTCCTGCTTGGATACACCGTCGTCGTGGGCTTGTGGAACGAGCAGCCGACCTTTACCAGATACGCCGGCTTGGTCATCGTGTTGGTGCTCTGGGTGGCCGCTGGGTGGGCACTTTGGAAGAACCGTAAGAAGATCGTCCTGGCCAACACGACGTTGCGGAACGCCTCACTGGACCGGCAGATTGCCGCAGCGAAGCTTCCGCTGGACTCGCCGTCGGGTCTAAGAATCTATCGCGAAGCCGCCCTTGATCTAATTGATCAGTATCGGAAAGGGGCCGCCAGAAACCGCCGGGTTCACAACTTCTTCCAGATCATCATCATCACGGGGTCGATCGTCACGTCGACGCTGACGGCGATGAACGAGGGCTCCAACTTGGCTCTGAGGATAATCACGTCCGCACTCAGTGCGTCAGTAGGTATCGCCGCTGGCATTACGGGTTACTTCAAGTTCCGTGAGCGGGGATACAACTTGCAGTCGACGGCCGATGAGATCGAGAAACACTACAACGCGTCGCAGTTCATGCTCGATGATTACGCTGGTACGGACCCGTCTCAGCCGCTCTCCGAGGCGGACCGGCTGAGGATGTTTGCGCGGTTCGTCGAGCGACTGAAGGAAGAGCAGCGTAAGCGAGAATTGCAGCTTGAGCAGCAAAGTTCTGCGCGAGAGGAGCGATCGGCTTAACGAAACCTTCAAGCTCGTGGTGTTGGTCGGCTGCTGGCACGGATCCGCTTGATCAGAGCGGGGCTGAATGGATCGACGCGCATGGCGGTCCGCTCCAGCAAGGGTGCTTTCCAGCGCCATCGCCACCGTCCATGGGCTTGGCGCATCCGGGCGCATCCGGGCGCGTTCGAGCGTCCAGGCTGCTTCCCATTGCAGCGCTGTCTGGTAGGTGAGGCTGGGGTTGTCCAGCGTCCACAGGTACATCCGCCGTGCCATGCGTGGGGCCAGGAGAAAGTGGATGAAGCGGACCGGGCTCTTTCTCGAGTGCATGCTTCCTCCGCTGAAGTCGGGTGCTCAGCACTGGCATGGTAGGGGGATCCTTCCTGCCGTGCCGGGCAGCCGTCGTCCGGACCTGCTCCTACGTGCTGCGCATCATCTTGCGCAGGCTCTGGCGGGCCGCGGTCAGGTCGTCCTCCAGGCCTTCGACCGTGGCGTGCAGCGCACGGTTGTCTGCTTGGGCCTGTTGGATGTCTCTGGTGAGCAACGCGTTCTCGCGGCTCAACTCATCTAGGCGGGCCATAAGTGCGCTGCTGTCGGTGCAATCCAGTTCTGCCCCGAGCTGGAGGCGTAGCCGTTCGCGAAGTCGGTTGCGCTCTTCGCGGAGCTCCTTGATCTGCTGCTGCGCGAGCGCGAGGTCGGTCTTGAGGCTGGCGTTGCTGACACGGCTCTGCGGCGGAACGGCGTCGATGCGTGCCTCGATGCCGTGTTGCTCCTGGTGACGGCGGGCGGCTTCGATGTGTTCGCGCAGTCCCGGCGAGTACGTGAGCCAGTTGGAGACGCCAGCCTCCTTAGCCACTCTGGCGAACGTGATCCTGGTTCCTGAGCTCTGTAGGGAGTCCAGAACCTCCAGCACGCGGCGGCGCTTGGCTTGGCTGTCGCGTTCACGTGCCGCCTTGAGAGCGGCCGTGCGGATGTCGTGGCTGTTCACTGGGGCTCCTCGCGTTGCTTGACCACTGTCAGCGGTAGGAGTGTGTGGGCCTGAGTCGCCCGCGACTTGCGGAGGATCTTGCTCGCTTCCTCGATCTGCTGCCTTTCGTCGTCAGGAAGCGCAGCGAGCTGGTCACGCATGGTGGTGGCCACCTCCTGGAAGCTGTCGATCTGAGCCCCGAGATTGGCCAGTACGAAGTCGGCTGCACCAATGGCGTCAGCGGTCTCACGGTCGGACTTCAGACTGCGTACGTGATCCTGGATGGCGGGAAGGTAGGACGGGTCGGGGCGGTAGAAGGTGCAGCCAGAGCATTGGAAACGGATGGGACAAGATCCGCCGCCGGCCTTGACGTTGGAGGGCTCGGTGCAGTTGCCGAACGGTACGGCGACCGACGCGATTTCGTACTTGGCCTGCGGGAGAGGTGCCGCCTGACCGGTGCGGTCCACCGCCAGGGGCGCGAGTGTGCGGATCGCCTCCCGCTTGCGTTTCAGGGTGACCTGGTAGTAGCCCATCGTGGTATTGACCGAGGCGTGATCCATGAGGTCGCGCAAGACATCGACGGGAACGCCGGCGTCGGCATGCCTCTGGGCATAGGTGTGGCGAAAGGCGTGGGCGGTGATCTGGGAACGGTCGAAGGGCAGAGGCTGCCCGTCCGGAACTGGGACGTCGCTGTCGATGCGGGGAAGCGTGTCGATCCAGGCACGTAGAGCCGCTGAGAGACTGTCCGCGCGGATGTGGCCCTTTCCACGGCCGGAGCCGTGCATGGCACTGGGGAAGAGCCACGGTCCGGCTCGCTCGGTCAGCGGGAGCTCGGCGCGGCGCTTTTCCCAGAAGGTGATCAGTTCCGCAGTGCTCTGAGGGATGGGCAGGCGGCGGCCGTTCCGCTTGGCTTTGTGGTTGTCATAGACCAACTGGTAGTGATCGTCTTTCTGCTCGACGCAGCCCACCTTGAGGCTGGCGACCTCGCCCAAGCGGCGACCGGTGTCGCGCAGGACGGCGTAGACGGTTTGGTGGAACAGCTCTGAGACGTCTTTTGGCCAGCCCCGGTGGGTGACCTCCACCAGGTGAAGCTGGGCGTCCAGTTGCTGAATGACGATGTCGGGCAAGGCTCGGCCGGCGTGCTCCTCATTGGCCTCGACGGGAGGGACACGGTGGTGGCGGGCCCTGCTGAAGGTACCGGGCACCTCGTCCATCAACCCGCTGGCGCGAGCGAAGTCCAGCACCACAAACCATGCTCTGACCAGCTTGTCCCGGGTGGCTGCCGCGCGGATGGATCCGTCCTTCTTCCGGGACTTCTTGATCGCATCGACTGCCGCCGTCATGTCCGCGGCGCCCAGACGTGAGGGGGCTTCGCCGCCTCCAGCTCGCTTCGCCAGCCCTTCAGACGCGGCCGAGAACGCCAGGAGGGCGGTGCGCAGGTCTTGCACGGTCGGGCGAACGGAGCGTGCCCATTCCATGACGAGCTTGCGCAGCCACGTCTGTCGGACGACACTCACCGCGTCATAGCGGCGGTGGGTCGCAGCCCACAGCCCCACGGCGGCTGCGTCCCATACGTCGCCCGCCATCGGATCGGCTCCTTCGTACTGCCGCCGAGCGCGCTCGACCATGCGCTGGATCTGGCCCAGCAAGGCACGTCCCGGGCTGCTGCCTTTCTCCTTGCCGAACCGCAGCGACGACATGTCCAAGCCGCACAGGGTGTCCACATCGGAGATCGCAGCGATGGCGAGCCGGACTGCGATCGGGCTGATGCTCAGCCCTTCGCGGTCGCGCTCCTGAAGACCGAAAAGCAGCTCATGGGCGGTGACGGGGTGCAGCCCTCCGCACCAGAACTGGTGAACCTGGAGGAATGGCCCGGTGGTGGCTGCCCACGCCAGAAGCTCGTCGTGAGCGCAGTTTCCGCGGTCGATCTCCCGTCTCCACCTTCCGTAGTGGGATGTGCACAGACGGAGCTGCTCCTGCTCGCGATCGCATCCACCCACCAGGCATTCGCCCTGGTGAAGCAGAGGCCGGGGCGCCGTCGCGCGTTGCCAGTCTTCGACGCGCAGCTCAGGACTCCGCTTCCGACGCTCGTTGAAGGCGGCTGCGTGGCCCGGGCACAGCCCGTGACTTACGGCCTCCCGCGCGCACTGCCCCGTAGGGTCAGTGACCAGGCATGGCTCGCGCTCAGACGTGCCGCGCACGCGCCTCTTCCGGGTCGGCTGGTAAGTGGCGTCGAACTCCTCGGCAGCGAGATCACTCCTCCGGGCCGCCACGCTGCAGGGTGAACACCGTCCGACACGACCAGGACAGGGAGCGCGGCAGGCGGCAACTTTGCACCGCGAGGCACCTGTGGCGTCGTTGTCCAGATCACCATTGAAGAACATCCGCTCGTGATCCCACTCACCCCGTCGCCAGTCGGGTTGCATGTGCTGGCGCAGCCACGCCAACCAGCGCTCTGCGGGGGCCTCAGGCACAGGCGACGGGGCCGAGAGCGGCGTAGAAGCGAGCACGCTCTTCATCGTGCTGTTACCTCTCTCCGGGCAGCCACGCGCTCAACAGCTTCCCGTTTCTCACGCTCGTTGGCGTGCAGGTAAACCGCGGTTGAAGCGGCCGAGACATGTCCCATCAGCTGCTGCACGACGTCGATCGGCACTCCCGCCCTGACCCAGGAGGTTGCGGCGGTGTGGCGCAACATGTGCGGGCGCACCACGAAGCCGCAACGCTGTGACAGCCGCTCGAACGCTGCCTTCGCCGCCTGGTAGGTCATCGCCTTGCCCAGGGGACGCTGGTAGAGATTGACGAAGACCAGGTCGTTTGCCTCTGCTTCGGCTAGCGCATCACGGTCAGTGCGGTAGGCCACGTACTCGGCGACGGTGGAGCCGTCAACCGGAATGACCCGGGGGTAGCGGGACTTGGCCAGGGCCTTGTTTTCGTTGTCCCGGCGATGGCGCACATGGATATGGGCTCCGGACACGCTGCAGCCCAGGGCGCGGGAGTCAGGCAGGAAATGCATGTCCTGCCTTCGCAGCCCCAGCGCCTCCCCGATGCGGATGCCGGTCGCCAGCATCAGCACCATCAGAAACCGGTCACGAACCGTTCGGCACCCGGCCACGGCCGTGGCGACCTGCTCCTCGGTTAGAGCCTCGTATGGCTTCTCCACCTCGCGCGACTTGATCGTCTTCGCGCGCACTGTTCGGAACTGTCCGCGCTCACCGGTATCGAAGCCCGGCGGCGGTGTAGCGAGGTAGCGCGGCTGGGACAAGCGATCCGCGACCTCCGGGGCTACCAGCTCATGGCGAGCGCAGTACCGCAGGTACTCCACCACTGCCGTGATCGTCGCGTTGACCGTCGCGCCGGAACGTGTCTTGCCCCGCTTGCCGACGGTGGATTCCAGCCAGAACCGGAAGCGCGCCATCGAGGCCAGCGTGACAGTTCTCCAGTCGACTGCGTACTCGGCGCACCACGTCAGGAACAGGGCGAGACGCCCCGCGTAAACCCTGATGGTGTTCACGGACCGGTCCGCGCCGTGCAGGAAGGTCAGGAAATCCGTCCCCTCCCGGTGGATCGCGAGCTGGGGATCGAGGATGACCCACCGGGTGCTGTGAGGATCGCTGGTGGGGCACAGGGCTCGTTCTGCTTGAAAGGTATCGGCGTTCATGCCGTACCTAACGTGACTCCCGCGTTGTAGATACTTGTGAGCCACGAACGAGTGACAAGACGTGCCGAATGTCCCTGGCAGGTCAGATTGGCATAGAGATATTCATGCGCCGCCACAGCAGGAAGGTCGGCCCCGGCGAGAGGATCCAGCGGGTGAGGCGGACGCCCTCCATGTGCTTGTCGGCGGTGATGTCCGCGATCCGCCCGATCGCGTGCCGGGCGGCCTCGACGGACACCACGAACAGCACCGGGATCACCCCGTGCATGCCCACACCCAGTGGGTCGGGCCAGGCCGCCGCGCCGTTGAACGCGATCGTCGCCGCCGTCAGCAGCCAGGCCGTCTGCCGCAGCAGCGGGAAGGGGATGCGGATCCAGGTCAGCAGCAGGTCGAGCGCCAGCAGTACGCAGATGCCCGCGTCGATGCCGATCGGGAAGACGTAGCTGAAGTTCCCGAAGCCCTTCTGCAGGGCCAGTTCCCGCACCGCCGCGTACGAACCCGCGAAGCCGATCCCGGCGATGATGACGGCGCCGAAGACGACCATGCCGATGAGAACGCGATGCGTCCGGGTCAGCTGTAGTGGCGCGGCCACCCGTACTCCCTTCCCAGTGCCGGTTGTTGCGCGCAACAGGGTGGCACATGTGTGCGGGGGACGGGTGGCCGGTGGGGCGGTACGGCCCGTCAGCTCCTCTTCGACGAGGACTTGCCCGACTGCGCATCCGAGTCGGAGTCGGAACCCGTGTCGGAGCCGGAGCCCGAACCAGAGCCCGAGCCGGCGCTCGACTCGGACGGCGAGGAACTCGACGAGCCGGCGCCGTTGGCCTTCATCACCGAGGCCACCGCCTCCTTGGCCGCCTTCTGCGCGTCCTTGCCCAGGTCGCCCGCGTCCGGCGTCTCGTCGCCCGCCAGGCCCGCGCCGTTGTAGTCGACCGTGACGACGACGTTCTCGACGCGCGCCACGACCGTCTGCTGCTTGAAGGTGCCTTCCTTCTTCTTCAGGTCGTAGCTGACGATCGCGGCCTCGTCGCCCGTGCGGCTCACCGGTGTCGTCTTCACGCCCTTCGCGTTCTCGGTGCTCTGGGCGTCCTGCAGCTGCTTCGTGTAGTAGTCCCGCGCCAGCTTGTCGCCCGCGCCGCGCGTCTGGTCCGACTCGAAGCGCAGCATCGACACACTCAGCCAGCGGAACTGGGAGCCCTTCACGCCGTTGTCGTCGAGGCTGTCCCAGGAGCAACCGCCGCGCGTCGCCGTGTCGTTCGAGGCGCCCTCCTTGCCGTCGTCGGCCTTCGGCACCAGCTCTTCCAGAGTCTTCTTCGCCAGCACCGAGCACGGCTCCGGAAGCTTCCCGTACGCCGCCGCCTGGACCGTCGGGGACGGCTTCGCGGACTCGGAGGCGGTCGGCTTCTGAGCCGCCTCGTCCTTGCCGGCGTCGGAGCCGGAGTCCGAGGAGCAGCCGGCTGCCACCAGCATCACGGGGACGGCGGCCGCGCAGACAAGGGCGCGGGTGAGTCGCTTCGCACGCTGATTCTGCTGGTCACGCTGGGCTCGTCGCTGCATGGTTCCTTCACTCATGGCACTCGTGGTTCCTGCGTTCGGAACGGGTCCGAGGGGTCACGGTACGCGGTGAGGAAACCGTGTGGTTCCTCTTCAGGTGCTTCACGCGCGGCCACAGGGAAGCCCTCGCCGCGCTCAGCCACCCAGTGAATCGGCCAGCTGAGAAGCCAGTTTCCGCGCCTTGTCCTGCATTTCCTCGCTGTCCGGCACGACTCCGAGCGTCGCCGACTGCTCCGCGTACTCGACGGTCACCACGACGTTCGACGTGCGGAACGCCACAGTCACCGTGCGCCGCTTCGCCGTGGAACCCGAGCTGCTCAGTTGGTCGTCCACGAACGCCTCGTCACCCAGGTCGTCGAGGAGCCGGGGCTGGAGTTCGGCGGGCGTGGCATCGGCGGAAGCGCTCGACGAGGGCGCGGTGGCCGAACCGGAACCCGAGGCGGCGGGGGCGGAGGGCGTGCCGCTCGGGCCGGCGGTCGATTCCCCGGACGACGGGGCGCCGGAGGAAGGGGACCCGGACGGGGACGAGGAGCCGGAGGCGGACCCGGAGCCCGAGGCCACCGGCTCGGGCAGGTCGGCCTCCTCCACCTGCTCCGCGAAGAGCTGCTCGGCCTCGCTGTCGTCGCTCACGGAGTTGTCGTACGACACGATCCGCTGGAGGTCCACGAAGAGGTGGTTGGTGGCGTCCGCCGACTCCACCTTCCAGCGGCAGCCCACCTTGCGGTCCGTGTCGTAGGCGAGCGTCGGCTCACCCGCGTACGCCTTCCGGCGCTGTTCCTCGTCCGCGATCTCCTTGATGCCCGGCAGCAGCGAGTCGAGCGCCTTGTCGCCGACCGCGCCGCACGGCTCGGGGAGGGTGCGGTACCTGCCGGGCTCGGCCGCCTCGGTCGCGACGCCGGGCCGGCCCGGGTTGGAGTCGTCCGCCGTGGCGCCGTCACCCGAGCCGCCGGTGCAGCCGGCCAGCAGCACCGCCAAGCAGACGGCGACGCCGGGTACGTAGGCCTTCCGCTGCACGGTGCGGCTCCTCTCGCCGGTGTGGCTGTGGTCGGTACTCCAGTGTCCCCGCTGGTTATTCGCTTGCCGCGCGGGGGCGCCCCCTGGAGACAATGTGTATCGCACGCGTCGCCGTGAACGCCGGTCAGCCGTCCCTTTGGCTGCCCTTGGCGCCGGTATTTCGCTTTGAGACTTCTGATTGTTTTCCGGGGGAATGAGGACGATATGTCGTACGTGGAGATGCCGGGCGCGAAGGTGCCGATCCGCATGTGGACCGACCCGGCGACGGTCGAGGAGGGCGCGCTCCAGCAGCTGCGCAACGTCGCGACCCTGCCGTGGATCAAGGGCCTCGCGGTCATGCCGGACGTGCACTACGGCAAGGGCGCGACGGTCGGGTCCGTGATCGCGATGCGGGGCGCGGTGTGCCCGGCGGCGGTCGGCGTGGACATCGGCTGCGGGATGTCGGCCGTGAAGACGTCCCTGACGGCCAACGACCTGCCGGGCGACCTGTCGCGGCTGCGCTCGAAGATCGAGCAGGCGATTCCGGTGGGGCGGGGGATGCACGACAGTCCCGTCGATCCGGGGCGCATCCACGGGCTCGCGACGGCCGGGTGGGACGACTTCTGGGGGCGGTTCGACGGGGTGGCGGAGGCGGTCAAATTCCGTCATGAGCGGGCCGAGAGGCAGATGGGAACGCTCGGAAGTGGCAACCATTTCGTCGAAGTTTGCACGGATACGAACGGTTCTGTGTGGCTCATGCTCCACTCCGGCTCCCGCAACATCGGCAAGGAACTCGCCGAGCACCACATCGGCATCGCCCGGAAGCTTCCGCACAACCAAGGTCTGATCGACCGCGACCTCGCTGTGTTCGTCGCGGACACCCCGCAGATGGCGGCTTACCGCAACGACCTGTTCTGGGCGCAGGAGTACGCGAAGTACAACCGCACGCTGATGATGGGGCTCCTCAAGGACGTGGTCCGCAAGGAGTTCAAGAAGGCCAAGCCGGTCTTCGAGCCGGAGATCAGCGCGCACCACAACTACGTGGCCGAGGAGCGCTATGACGGGATGGACCTGCTCGTCACCCGCAAGGGCGCGATCCGGGCCGGTTCCGGCGAGTACGGGATCATCCCCGGCTCCATGGGCACGGGTTCGTACATCGTGAAGGGACTGGGGAACGCCGAGTCCTTCAACTCCGCCTCCCACGGCGCCGGCCGGCGCATGAGCCGGAACGCCGCCAAGCGCCGCTTCTCCGCCAAGGACCTGGAGGAGCAGACGCGGGGCGTGGAGTGCCGCAAGGACTCCGGAGTCGTGGACGAGATCCCGGGCGCGTACAAGCCGATCGAGCAGGTCATCGACCAGCAGCGCGACCTGGTCGAGGTCGTGGCGAAGCTGAAGCAGGTCGTCTGTGTGAAGGGCTGACGCGGGGCGCCGCTACGCCTCCCGGTGCACCTTCGTGTTCGAGGCCTGGGCGCGGGGGCGGACCACCAGGAGGTCGATGTTGACGTGGGCGGGGCGGGTGACCGCCCATGTGATGGTGTCGGCGACGTCGTCGGCGGTCAGGGGGGCCGGGACGCCGGCGTAGACCTTGGCCGCCTTTTCCTCGTCGCCGCTGAAGCGGGTGAGGGCGAACTCGTCGGTCTTGACCATGCCGGGCGCGATCTCGACGACGCGGACCGGACGGCCGACGATCTCCAGGCGCAGGGTCTCGGCGAGGACGTGTTCGGCGTGCTTGGCGGCGACGTAGCCGGCGCCGCCCTCGTAGGTGGCGAAGCCGGCGGTGGAGGAGACGACGACCACCGTGCCGTCGCCGCTCGCCTCCAGCTTGGGGAGCAGTGCCTGGGTGAGGTTCAAGGTGCCGAGGACGTTCGTCTCGTACATGCGGCGCCAGTCCTCGGGGTCGCCGGTGGCCACCGGGTCGGCGCCGAGCGCTCCGCCGGCGTTGTTGACGAGGACGCCGATCGTCTTGAAGGCGGTGGCGAACTCGTCGACGGCCGCGCGATCGGTGACGTCCAGCGGGTAGGCCGTGGCCTTGTGGCCGGCCGCCTGGATCTCCTCCGCCAACGCCTCGATGCGGTCCTTGCGGCGGGCGGTGAGGACGACGCGGTACCCGGCGGCGGCGAGCTGCCGGGCCGTGGCGGCGCCGATGCCGCTGCTCGCACCGGTGACGACGGCGATGCGGGAGGCGGCGGACGGGGCGGCTGCGGTGGCCATGGGCTGCTCCTGTTGCGTGACGGGTGCGGTGCGGACGGTCGCCGACCAGGGTAGTCAGCCGCCGTTGCGGGGCGCCCACATGATCACGGCCATCCCCGCGAGGCAGACCAGTGCTCCGGTGATGTCCCAGCGGTCGGGGCGGTAGCCGTCCGCGACCACGCCCCACAGGATGGAGCCGGCCACGAAGATCCCGCCGTACGCGGCGAGGATGCGGCCGAAGTGGGCGTCGGGCTGGAAGGTGGCGACGAAGCCGTAGGCGCCGAGGGCGAGGACCCCGCCGGTGGCCCACAGCCAGCCGCGCTGTTCGCGCACGCCCTGCCAGACCAGCCAGGCGCCGCCGATCTCGAAGAGGGCGGCGACGACGAAGAGGGCGGCGGAGCGGAGGACCAGCATGGGGGCAGCTTGGCACGGGGAGGAACGGGGGGCGGAATAACGTCCGGGGGTCCACCGTTCCACGAGTATAGTTGAACCGTCAACAACTCGGAGGTTGAGCGACCATGCAGTTCGGCATCTTCACCGTCGGCGACGTCACCCCGGACCCGACCACGGGCCGGACGCCGACGGAACGTGAGCGGATCAAGGCCATGGTCGCCATCGCGCTGAAGGCCGAGGAGGTCGGCCTGGACGTCTTCGCGACCGGCGAGCACCACAACCCGCCCTTCGTGCCCTCGTCCCCGACCACGATGCTCGGCTACATCGCGGCCCGCACCGAGAAGCTGATCCTGTCCACCTCCACCACCCTCATCACCACGAACGACCCGGTGAAGATCGCCGAGGACTTCGCGATGCTCCAGCACCTGGCCGACGGCCGGGTGGACCTGATGATGGGGCGCGGCAACACCGGGCCGGTGTACCCGTGGTTCGGCAAGGACATCCGCGAGGGCATCAACCTCGCGGTCGAGAACTACGCCCTGCTGCACCGCCTGTGGCGCGAGGACGTCGTGAACTGGGAGGGGAAGTTCCGCACCCCGCTGCAGGGCTTCACGTCCACGCCCCGCCCGTTGGACGGAATCGCGCCGTTCGTCTGGCACGGCTCGATCCGCTCGCCGGAGATCGCCGAGCAGGCCGCGTACTACGGCGACGGCTTCTTCCACAACAACATCTTCTGGCCCGCCGACCACACCAAGCGCATGGTCGAGCTGTACCGCAACCGCTACGCCCACTACGGGCACGGCACCCCGGAGCAGGCGATCGTCGGCCTGGGCGGGCAGGTGTTCATGCGGAAGAACAGCCAGGACGCGGTGCGCGAGTTCCGCCCGTACTTCGACGTCGCCCCCGTCTACGGGCACGGGCCGTCGCTGGAGGACTTCACCGCGCAGACGCCGCTCACCGTGGGCTCGCCCCAGCAGGTGATCGAGAAGACGCTCGCCTTCCGCGACTACGCCGGTGACTACCAGCGCCAGCTGTTCCTGATGGACCACGCAGGACTGCCCCTGAAGACCGTCCTGGAGCAGCTCGACCTGCTCGGCGAGGAGGTCGTACCGGTACTGCGCGAGGAGTTCGCCAAGAACCGCCCGGCGAACGTGCCGGACGCCCCCACGCACGCCTCCCTGCTGGCCACCGCCCGCAAGGAGCGCGAGGACCGACAGGAAGGAGTACGGGCATGAAGCTCGTCGTCGTCTCGGCGGGACTGAGCGTCCCGTCCGCCACCCGGCTGCTCGCCGACCGCCTGGCCGCCGCCACCGCCGACCGGGCACCGGCCGAGGTCCAGGTGGTCGAGCTGCGTGACCTCGCCGTGGAGATCGCCCACACCTTCACGAACGGCTTCCCGGGCCGCAACCTCGCCGCCGCCTTCGACGCGGTGGCGGCGGCCGACGGCCTGATCGCGGTCACGCCGGTGTTCTCCGCGTCGTACAGCGGGCTGTTCAAGTCCTTCTTCGACGCGCTGAGCGTCACCGACGAGAACGCCCTCGCCGGGAAGCCGGTGCTGATCGGCGCGACCGGGGGCACGGCCCGGCACTCCCTGGTCCTGGACCACGCCCTGCGGCCGCTCTTCGCCTACCTCAGGGCCGTCGTCGTCCCGACCGGCGTGTACGCCGCCTCGGAGGACTGGGGCGCCGAGGGCCTGGACGGGCGGATCGCGCGGGCGGCCGCCGAGCTGGCCACGCTGTCGGGCGGGCTGTCGGCGGCCCCGGAACCGGCCGGGAAGCCGGCGGACGACGCCGTCGAGGTCGTCCCCTTCGAGGAACGCCTCGCGGCGCTGCGGCCCGCAGGGTGAGAACCCGGTGAGAACCCCGGCCGTCCGGTCGTGGGCCCGATCGCCTTGGCAGACTGGACGCGTGCCCCGGACTGTTCTGCTCGCCGAAGACGACCGCGCGATCCGGCACGCCCTGGAGCGTGCCCTCACCCTGGAGGGCTACCGGGTCACCGCGGTCGCCGACGGCACCGAGGCGCTGGCCCAGGCGCACAGCGGCCGGCCGGACGTGCTCGTGCTGGACGTGATGATGCCGGGCATCGACGGCCTCCAGGTCTGCCGGGAGCTGCGCGCCGAGGGCGACCCCACGCCGATCCTGATGCTGACGGCGCTGGTGGAGACCGCCGACCGGATCGCGGGCCTGGACGCGGGCGCCGACGACTACGTGGTGAAGCCCTTCGACGTCGAGGAGGTCTTCGCCCGGCTGCGCGCCCTGCTGCGCCGCACCGACCGTGAGGAGACGGACACCGCCTCCCCGGGGGCGGACCCGGAGCGCGAGCCGGACGCCCGCTACCTGGAGGCGGCCGGGCTGCGCATGGACCCGCAGGCCCGCCGCGCCTGGCGGGACGAGCGCGAGCTGGAGCTGACCCGCACCGAGTTCGAGCTGCTGGAACTGCTGGTGCGCAACGCGGGCATCGTGCTCGACCACGCCACGATCTACGACCGCATCTGGGGCTACGACTTCGGGCCCGGCTCCAAGAACCTCGCCGTCTACGTCGGCTACCTGCGCCGCAAGCTGGACCAGCCGGGCGCGCCGCAGCCGATCCAGACCGTGCGCGGGGTGGGTTACGTGCTGCGGGAGGACTGAGTGGGCCCCTCCCCGCTCGGGCGCCGGCCCCGGCTGCTGTCGCTGCGGACGACGTTCGCGGTGTCGTTCGCGGCGGTCACCGCCGTGGTCACGGTCCTGGTCGGGGTGCTGTCGTACAACGCGGCGGCCCGGCTGGTGCGGGTGGACCAGGAGTCCGTCTTCGCGCAGGTCGTGCAGGACCTGCGGGCCGAGGTGCGGGAGCGGCGGATGTCGCCCGGCGACTTCTCCTCCTCCGCGCCGGGCCACGAGATCGTCCGCCCGGCCCGCACCGACGTGCAGGTCCTAGGGCCGGACGGTGAGGTCTCCGACTCGGCCGTTCCGCGACTGCCGGTCACCGACGCCGACCGGCGGAGGGCCCACGCCGCCGCGGCCGGGCGGACGGTCGAGCACGAGGACGTCGGCGTCGGCGACGACGTCTTCCGTGTCGCGACGGTGTCCCTGGGCGGCGGCCGGGGCGCCGTGCAGGTGGCGCAGGAGTTCAGCGACACCGAGGACCTGCTGCGGGCGCTGCAGCGGCGGACGCTGCTGCTCATGGCCGCGGTGGTGACGGCCGCCGGGCTGTTCGGCTGGTGGCTGGCGCGGCGCATGACCCGGCGGTTGGTGCTCCTCACCTCCGCCGCCGAGGACGTCGCCCGTACTCGCCGGCTCGGTGTCGAGGTGCCGGTCACCGGCCCCGACGAGGTGGGCCGCCTGGGCCGCGCCATCGACCTGATGCTGGTCCGCCTCGCCCAGTCGGAGGAGGACCAGCGGCGTCTGGTCCAGGACGCGGGCCACGAGTTGCGGACGCCGCTGACCTCGCTGCGGACGAACATCTCGCTGTTGCGCAGGATGGACGAGCTGCCGCCCGGCGCACGCGAGGAACTCGTCGCCGACCTGGGCCAGGAGGCCCGCGAGCTGACCGACCTGGTCAACGAACTGGTCGAGCTGGCCGCCGGGCAGTCCGCCGGTGAGCCCCCGCAGCGGGTCGACCTGGCCCGGATCGCCCGCGACGTGGCGAGCCTTGCCCGGCGCCGTACCGGGCGGGAGATCGGGGTGAGCGTCCGGGGCGAGACGGTGACGGAGGGCCGGCCCGCGATGCTGACCCGTGCGCTGTCCAACCTGGTGGAGAACGCCGCGAAGTTCGACCCGGGCGGAACCGGCCCCATCGAGGTCGCCGTCGCCGGGCCGGCCCTGGAGGGCCCGGTCCGCGTCGAGGTCCGCGACCGCGGACCGGGCATCGCCGAAGCCGATCTGACCCGGGTCTTCGACCGCTTCTTCCGCACCGCCGGCGCCCGCTCCCGGCCCGGTTCCGGCCTCGGGCTGTCCATCGTGCGGGAGGTGGCACTGGCGCACGGGGGAGCGACGTTCGCCTTCCGGAGGGACGGAGGCGGGTCGGTGGTCGGGTTCACGGTGGGCGGGTGGCCCGCGGGGGGCCGGGTCGGGGACGGTGACTGAGGGCAGGGCGTCCCTAGTGACGGGGCGCTACTGGTGGCGGGGGTTCGGGGCGTCCGTGGTGACCTGAGGCGCCGTCGCCGGAAAGGCCGTGGTCACTGGTCGTGCCGTAGCCGCTAGTGCTCTGGCCGCATAGGTTGGCCGGTTTGGTGATCGCGGCGGTTGGATGGGGGGTGACGTCCGTTCTGACCGCTGGAGGTGCGATGGCCGAGCCTGTTCGTGTGCGCAGACTGACCGACCAGGAAGGGCAGAAACTGCAGCAGATCGTGCGCCGGGGCAGCACCAACTCGGTGCGCTACCGGCGCGCGATGATGCTGCTGGCCTCGGCCGGCGGGAACCGGGTGCCCGTGATCGCCCAGCTGGTGCAGGCTGACGAGGACACCGTCCGGGACGTGATCCACCGGTTCAACGAGATCGGCCTGGCCTGCCTGGACCCTCGGTGGGCGGGAGGCCGTCCCCGCCAGCTCAGCCCTGACGACGAGGACTTCGTCATCCAGACGGCCATCACCCGCCCGACCAAACTCGGCCAGCCCTTCACCCGCTGGTCCCTGCGCAAGGTCGTCGCCTACCTGCGCAAAGCCCACGGTCACGTGATCCGGATCGGCCGCGAGGCGTTACGCTGCCTGCTCGCCCGCCGCGGCGTGACCTTCCAGCGCACCAAAACGTGGAAGGAATCCCCGGACCCTGACCGCGAGGCGAAGCTGGACCGGATCGAGGAGGTCCTCGACCGCTTTCTCGACCGGGTCTTCGCCTTCGACGAGTTCGGCCCACTCGGGATCCGTCCCACCGCGGGCTCGGGCTGGGCCGAGCAGAAGCGCCCCGACCGGCTGCCCGCCACCTACCATCGCACCCACGGCGTGCGGTACTTCCACGGCTGCTACTCGGTCGGCGACGACACCCTGTGGGGCGTCAACCGCCGCAGAAAGGGCGCCGCCAACACGCTGGCCGCGCTGAAGTCGATCCGTGCCGCCCGACCCGACGGCGCCCCGATCTACGTGATCTAGGACAACCTGTCCGCCCACAAAGGTGCCGACATCCGTCGCTGGGCGGGGAAGAACAAGGTCGAGCTGTGCTTCACCCCGACCTATGCATCCTGGGCGAATCCGATCGAAGCCCACTTCGGACCGCTGCGGCAGTTCACCATCGCCAACTCCCACCACCCCAACCACACCGTCCAGACACGGGCCCTGCACGCCTACCTGCGCTGGCGCAACGCCAACGCCCGCCACCGTGACGTCCTGGCTGCCGAACGCAAGGAACGCGCCCGCATCCGCAGCGAGAAAGGCATCCGCTGGGGCGGACGTCCTCTCAAGACCGCAGCGTGAGCGCACTTCCTACCCACTGCGCAGCTCCTCGTGAAAGGCTTGGAGCATGATGGGTGGACCGTCTGAGAACCCAGAACTCTGGGCATTCTTGGAGTCACTGCGCCGCGGCGAGTTCCTTTCCGGCACCGTCACAGCGATCGAACAGTTCGGAGTGTTCGTGGCGCTGGATGACGGACCCGACCACCCGGTCTTCCCCGGCGTCGGGTTCATCTCCTTCGCTGAACTGTCCTGGCGCCGCTTCGAGGCAGCCACCGACGTCGTGCAGGTCGGGCAGCGCGTCTCATGCGAGTTCCTGCAGTTCGACACATGGAACCTGGAGGCCAGACTGTCCTTGAAAGCCACACAGCCGGACCCCTTTCAGGTATTCGCCGACACCATCGCGGTGGGGCAGAAACTGCCTGGTCGGGTCACCGCGCTGATCCCATTCGGCGTCTTCGTCCAGGTCGCCGACGGGATCGAGGGACTGGTTCACCTGCGCGAGCTCGCCTGGACACCGGTGGAGACTCCAGCAGATGTCGTCCAGGTCGGTGACGAGATCACGGTGGTCGTCACCGAAATCGACCCAGAGCGACGCAGGCTATCCCTCTCCCGACGGCAAAGCTCATCCGCCGGCGTGTGACGCGTTGCGTTCCTGCTCGACGGTTCCCTTGCGAGAGTGCTCCTGAACGTCTGCTCAGCCAAAGGAAGACATACGCCCCAGGCCGGTGAACCTTTGCGGTCACAGCACTAGCCGCCGGTGGTGCACCTGACGTGCCGTCGGTCGTGCCACCCGGCAGGCCGTCGGTCGTGCCGTAGGCGCCGTCCGTCCCGTCGGACGAGTCGTCGTCGGTCCCGCCGGGTCCCCGCTGAAGGCGCCGCCCAGCGTGCCGCAACGTCGAAGCCGCCGGAGGACGACACCGTGTCGCCGCCGCCGGCCGTGCCGAAGGCGACGACGAGGACCGCTGCCAGGAGGAACGGGGCGCCGACGGCGACCAGCGCCCGGTCGCGGATCCGTCCTGGCGCGGGCGCGAGGCCCGGGGCGGGGCAAAAACCGGTGTCGCGGGTACCCCCTAGGGGTATACATTAGAGGCGTCCACTGTACCCCTGGGGGGTACCGCCGATCGTTTGTCCGGAGGAACCATGTCCTGCTGCACTCCTGACGGCAGCTGCTCCACCGCCGCCACCACCGCCACGGCCGCCGAGGGTGTCACCACCGTGTACGCCGTCTCCGGCATGACCTGCGGACACTGCGAGGCCACGCTCACCGAGGAGATCGGCGCCCTGGACGGCGTACGGGCGGTCGAGGTCGACCGCGGGGCGGGCCGGGTCTCCGTCACCACCGCGGGTGAGCCCGACGACGCGCTGCTGGCCCGGGTCGTCGACGACGCCGGGTACGAGCTCACCGGTCGCGCGGTCTGAGGGGCCCGACCCGCACAGAAGCCGGGCCCGCTCCCGGGCCCGGCTTCCTCGTCCGGCGACGCGGCGGTCGGGTCAGTGGTAGGCGTGGACCACGGCGTGGCCCTTGCCGCGGCCGATCATCCACTTGTTGACCGGCGTGGTGATCAGGAACGCCACGGCGAACCCGCCGATCAGCGCGTACCAGAACAGTCCGTCCGACAGGTGTGCGTCCAGCGCCCCCGGCGTCAGCGCGATGATGCCGTTGTCGACCAGCTCCATCACCGCGATGGACACGGTGTCGGCGGCCAGCGCCACCTTCACCGCGGCCTTCAGGGACACTCCCGCGCGGACCACGGCGAAGAGGGTGAAGGAGTAACCGAACACGAAGGCGAGGGAGATCGCCAGGATCATCGTCGGCGCGTTGCCCCACATGAGGGCCGTGCCGATGACCATGCCGAGGATCTCGCCGATGGCGCACCCGGTGAGGCAGTGCAGGGTCGCCCGCACCGCCGTCGCCCAGGTCGCGCCGTGCGCGGTGCCGGAGTGGTGCCCCCGGTGCGCGGGGGTGTGCTGCTCCTGGCGCGTGTGGTGATGCTCCATGACCGTTCAACCCCAATCGACGTCCCGTGGGGCGGGGTGGGCCCCACGGGCGGGAACCATATACCCCCTAGGGGTATTCCGTACTCCCGTGACGGATGCCTTGGCGGCGGATCATCCCTTGCCGAGCAGCCGCTTCATGCGCTCGATCTCGGCGCTCTGGGACGTGATGATCTCTCCGGCCATCCTCTTGGCCGGCGCGTGCGCGCCGT
This sequence comes from Streptomyces mutabilis, assembly GCF_014649815.1. GTDB lineage: Bacteria > Actinomycetota > Actinomycetes > Streptomycetales > Streptomycetaceae > Streptomyces > Streptomyces mutabilis. The sequence continues at coordinate 69,695 of NZ_BMTT01000007.1, forward strand.
CGGCCTGCTCGGCCCTCGCCATCGCGACCGCGCCTTCGTGATGCCTGATCATCAGCTCCAGGAAGGCGGTGTCGAACGCCTCGCCCGAAGCGTTTTCGAGCCCACGCATCTCCCGGTCCGTCATCATGCCGTCCATGCCCTCCATGCCCTCCATGCCGTCCATGCCGTGCGTGGAGTGGTCCATGGCGGCGCCGTCGGCGGGCACCTCCTCGCCCCACGACGTGAGCCAGCCGGACAGTGTCCTGATCTCCGGGTCCTGGGCCTTCTTGATCTCTGCGGCCAGCTTCTCGACCTCGGGGGACCCCGCCCGCTCGGGCGCGAGGTCGGCCATCTCGACGGCCTGGCGGTGGTGGGGGACCATCCCCTTCGCGAAGGCAACGTCGGCGGCGTTGTGCCGGCCCTGCGAGTCGGGCGCGGAGGCCGAGGCCGAGGGTGAAGCGGAGGCCGAGCCGTTGTGGCCGCCGTGTCCGGCGGAACCGCCGGTGTCGCCGTCGTCGGCTCCGCCACAGGCGGCCAGGACCATTGCCGCCGCGCCGGCGGTGACTGCGGCGGCGGTACGGCGTACGAGGGAACGCTTGCGCTTCATAATGGTGCGACTCCTTCCCGCGCGCCGTTCGCGGCGCGCGGTCGAGCGGATGTGAGGGCGTGCGGCGGCACGGCACCCGTCACCCGGTGGAAGCCGGGACAGCCGGAGATCACCGGTGCGTGGGATGCCGTGCGGCCGCTCTATATCCGCAGGAGCTGGAGTTCGGAGAGGTCGGGCGGCCCCCGCACGTCCCCGGGCGCTCGCACGGCCGCCACGGCGGGCGAAGCGGCGGCCGGTGCGTCGGAGGCGGCGCCGGTAAGGGCCGGCGGCGTGTAGGCGGAGGCGGTCCCGGTGGCCGCGCACGTCCCGTCGGCGTGAACGACATGACCCGTTCCACCGTCCGTGTGCGCGCAGGCCCGATCCGCGTACGGCGCACCGTCGGTGCCGTACGTCTGCCGCGCACCGTCCGTGCCGTGTGCACCGAACGCTTGCGGCGCATCGTCCGTCCCGGGTGCTCTGCCCTCGTGCGGTACACCGTCCACGGCGCTCATCGCCCGCACGCGTCCGGGGTCCGTGTGTCCGGGGTCCGCGTGTCCCGTCGGCACCCCGGGGGCCAGGCCGTGCATGCCGAGCAGGCCGGCCAGTACCGCCATCACCAGCAGCGTGAGCAGCCGCCCGGCCGGGCGGCTGATCGACGGCGCGCTTCTGGTCACGCAAGCCATGCTACGGGTCCGGGCCGGGAAGCACGCGGCGGCCGGCGGGCACTCCGCCGCGGCCGGTCCCGAGGGGGGAAGTCCGAGAGGAGAGGGGGAACGACGTACTGGTTCGGCACCGGAAGTTCACCGTCGAGTCGTGCGGCTCCTATATCGTCAGCCGATATCGGGGGCCGTAAGACATGGGGCCGGGCCGTGAGGAGTGGGCCGATGGGTGAGTCTTCGACCGCCACGGGAACGCCGGACGAGCTGCGGCGGCGGCTGGGCGTGTCCGACGCCGTGACGATCGGGCTGGGCTCGATGATCGGCGCGGGCATCTTCGCGGCCCTCGCCCCGGCCGCCCGCGCGGCCGGCTCCGGGCTCCTGATCGGGCTGGCGGTGGCCGCCGTGGTGGCGTACTGCAACGCCACCTCGTCCGCCCGGCTCGCCGCCCGTTACCCGGCCTCCGGCGGAACCTACGTCTACGGCCGGGAACGCCTCGGGCCGTTCTGGGGCCACCTCGCCGGCTGGGCCTTCGTCGTGGGCAAGACCGCCTCCTGCGCGGCCATGGCCCTGACCGTCGGCGCGTACGTCTGGCCCGGCCAGGCGCACGCCGTCGCGGTCGCCGCGGTGGTGGCGCTGACCGCGGTGAACTACGCCGGGGTGCAGAAGTCGGCGTGGCTGACCCGCGCGATCGTCGCCGTGGTCCTGGCGGTGCTCGCCGCCGTGGTGATCGCGTCCCTCGGTTCCGGCGCCGCGGACCCGGCACGCTGGGACGTCGGGGGCGACGCCACCGCCGGCGGGGTGCTGGAGGCGGCGGGCCTGCTGTTCTTCGCCTTCGCCGGGTACGCGCGCATCGCCACCCTGGGCGAGGAGGTCCGCGACCCGGCCCGCACCATCCCCCGCGCCGTTCCGCTCGCGCTGGGCATCGCGCTCGCCGTGTACGTCCTCGTGGCACTCGCCGTCCTGTCGGTGCTCGGCCCCGAGGGGCTGGCGGAGTCCGCCGCTCCGTTGGCGGACGCCGTACGGGCCGCGGGCGCCGACTGGCTGGCACCGGTCGTGCGGGCGGGAGCCGCGGTGGCCGCGCTCGGCTCGCTGCTGGCACTGATCCTCGGCGTCTCGCGCACCACCCTGGCCATGGCCCGCGACCGGCACCTGCCGCACGTGCTGGCCGCCGTCCACCCGCGGTTCGAGGTCCCGCACCGTGCCGAGCTGCTGGTCGGCGCCGTGGTGGCCGTGCTCGCCGCGACGACGGACCTGCGCGGGGCGATCGGCTTCTCGTCCTTCGCGGTCCTCGCGTACTACGCCGTCGCCAACGCCGCCGCGTGGACGCTGACCCCCGGGGAGGGCCGCCCGCGGCGCGCGGTTCCGGCGGCCGGGCTCGCGGGCTGTCTGCTGCTGGCGTTCACCCTGCCGGTCTCCTCCGTGATCTCCGGGGCGGCGGTGCTCGCCGTGGGCGTCACCGCGTACGGCGTCCGCCGCGCGCTCGCCTCCCGCGGCGCGTAGCCACGTCGGGCCCCCGGCGCGGCGCCCAGCCGGCCTCAGGTCCCCGGCCGGCACGCAGCCACGTCAGTCCCCGGCGCGCGGCCGGGTCGGGGCCGCTCGTCGCCGAGCACCTCGCGGGCCAGCTCCTCCAGGGCCCTGCGGGCCTCGGCGAGGGCCGCCCTCCCCGCCTCGGTCGCCCGATAGACGCGGCGCGTGCGGCCGTCCACCACGCGCTGCTCCGAGGTGAGCAGTCCGTCCGCCTCCAGGCGATGCAGCGTCGGGTACAGGGTGCCGGGACTGATCCGGTACCCGTGCCGGACCAGTTCGCCGGTCATCCATGCGCCGTGGATCTCCTCCCGGGCCGCGTGGTGCAGGATGTGCAGCCGCACCGCGCCCCGCTGGAACTCCCGCACCCGGCCCACCTCCGGCAGTGACGACACCGATATCGGACATCGAGTCTACGAGGCCCGGGGCGCCCGGCCCGGGCCTCGCGCGGGCGAGCTGGGCTACCCTGGGGCGGCAGCGGCCGGCCCGGTCCGGGCGGTCGCGCGGCGGTGGGGCTCGCCGTACCCGAACCGCGGCACCGACGCCGCCAACAGTCCCTACTGGTGACCAGGACCGTCCGCATGCCCGGGCGGCCGCACGAGTAGGAGAGCCGCGTTGCCGAAAGCTCCTCGCAAGCCCCGCGCCGCGAGCCACGACAGCCCCGAACTCGTCGAACCCGCAGAGGCGGTCGACTCCTCGGAGGTGATCGACTCCTCCGAGCCGATCGCCCCCTCGGAGCCCATCGACCCCGACATCGACCTGTCGGTGCCCGCCCAGCGGCGCGAACTCGTCGACGGACAGGCCCCCGTCCTCGCGGCGGTCGCGGTCGGCGGCGCCCTGGGTGCCGCGGCCCGCTACGGCGCCTCGCTGCTGTGGCCCACGGCGGCCGGTGCCTTCCCCTTGACCACCTTGCTGGTCAACGTGACCGGTTGCGCGGTGATCGGCGTCTTCATGGTGCTCATCACCGACGTATGGGCCGCCCACCGGCTGGTACGCCCCTTCTTCGGCACCGGCGTCCTGGGCGGATTCACCACCTTCTCCACCTACGCCGTGGACGTCCAGCACCTGATCGGCTCCGCCGAGGCCGGCACGGGCCTGGCCCACCTGGCCGCCACCGTCATCGCCGCCCTCGCGGCGGTGTGGTGCTCGGCGAGCCTCACCCGCCGCCTGATCTCCCGGAGGCAGAAGTGAACTGGCTGCTCGTCATGGCCGGTGCCATGGCCGGGGCACCGCTGCGGTACCTGGCCGACCGCGCGCTCCAGACCCGGCACGACGGCGTCTTCCCGTGGGGCACCTTCACGGTCAACGTCGTCGGCTGCCTGATCCTCGGCACGCTCGCCGGCGCGGCCACCCACGGCGCCGCCTCCGACTCGCTCCAGCTGCTGGTCGGCACCGGGTTCTGCGGAGCGCTGACCACCTACTCCACGTTCTCCTACGAGACTGTGCGGCTGGCCGAGAAGGGCGCGAGGTTCCTCGCCGCCGCCAACGTCGTCGCCGGGGTCGTCGCCGGCCTGGGCGCCGCCTTCCTCGGAGCCGCCGTCGCGGACGCCGTGTGGGGCTGACCCGTTCGCCGGGTACGGCGAGAGGGCCCGTGCTCACCAAGGCGCGGGGTGAGCACGGGCCCTCCCCCCAGCCTTCGGCCGGGGGTGCCCGAGGAGCCGGTCCGCGTGAGGCGGATCAGACGGTGGTCTTCTCCGGCTCCTGGTCGTCGCCGCCCCCGGTGCCGCCGCCCGCCTTGCGGGCCCGGACGAACTCCGTGAACGAGTCGAGTTCGCGCTTGACGACGGGGGCGAGGAGGTAGAGCCCGATGATGTTGATGACGGCGAGCGAGAACAGGACCGCGTCGGCCAGGTCGATCAGGGTCTGCAGCGTCAGCAGCGATCCGGCGATGGCGAAGACGGTGTAGAGGATCTTGTACGTGACCTCGCTGGTCCGGCTGCGGCCGAAGAGGTACGTCCACGCCTTGAGGCCGTAGTACCCCCACGTGAGCACCGTGGAGATGGCGAACAGCATCACCGCGACGGTCAGGACGTACGGGAACCAGGGCATCACCGTCTCGAAGGCGTCGGAGGTGATGGTGACGCCGCCGATGTCCTCGCCGAGAGAGGCCGGGTTGGCGATGACGATGGTCAGCGCGGTCATGGTGCAGATGACGACGGTGTCGATGAACGGTTCCAGCAGGGCGACCAGACCCTCGCTCGCGGGGTGCTTGGTCTTGACCGCGGAGTGGGCGATCGGGGCGGAGCCCAGGCCCGCCTCGTTGGAGAAGGCGGCTCGCTTGAAGCCGATGATCAGCGCGCCGAGCACACCGCCGGCGACACCCTGGGGGTTGAAGGCGCGTTCGACGATGGCGGTGACGGCGTCCGGGACGGCGGTGACGTTCGCCAGGATCACGACCAGGCAGGCGACGATGTAGATGCCGGCCATGGCGGGAACGAGCCTGCTGGTGACGTTGGCGATGGAGCGGATGCCGCCGAGGAGCACGATGCCGACCAGCGCGGCGACCAGGATGCCGAAGAACAGGGCGCCGGCGGAGGAGCCGATGGCGCCGTCCTCGCCGCCGGTGACGGAGACCAGCTGCGCGTAGGACTGGTTGACCTGGAAGAGGTTGCCGCCGAAGAGGCCGAAGAAGAGGATCATGAAGGAGGCGAGGACCGCGAGGACCTTGCCGAGGGTCCGGCCGTTCTTGCCGAAGCGCTCGGCCAGGCCCTTGGGCAGGTAGTGCATCGGGCCGCCGGACACGGTGCCGTCGGCGTGCACCTCGCGGTACTTCACGCCGAGGGTGACCTCGACGAACTTGGTGGCCATGCCGAGCAGGCCGCACAGGATCATCCAGAACGTGGCGCCGGGGCCGCCGATGGAGACGGCGACGGCCACGCCGGCGATGTTGCCGAGGCCGACCGTGCCGGAGACGGCGGCGGTCAGCGCCTGGAAGTGGTTGACCTCGCCGGCCGAGCCCTTCTCGTCGTACTTCCCCCTCACCACGTCGACGGCGAGTCGGAACTTGCGGATCTGGATGAACCCGAACCAGCCGGTGAAGACCAGGCCGGCGACGACGAGCCAGGTGACGATGAGGGGCAGGTCGGTGCCGCCGACGGGAACGGCGTAGAAGACGACCTCTCCCAGCCAACTGGCTATGGGTTCGAAGAATCCGCTGACGGCTTCGTCGACGGACTTGGTGACGGATTCGAGTGACACTTGGCTACCTCGTGGAGCGGTGCCGACGGGCCGGGGGCTCCCGCCGGGGGAGGGGAAGGGCGGTCTCTGAGCGAACGTCGTTGTCCGGTGGGCGAACCCGGCCGCACGGTGCGGTTCCGGACCGTGATCTCGCCGGGTGGTGCTGCTGATGGCTGCCGTCCCTCCACAGCGTGGTGGTGGGCCCAGTCACCTGCGGAGTTGCGACGTTCTACCACGACTTTGCCGAGAGTTTAGTGATACAAGTCACATAACCAACCGTGACCAGCCAAAATCTCGGTACGTGAGACCGGACCGTTATGGGGACGCCGGGATACGTGCAATGCACACTTATGTCTCCCCGGGCGTCGATCTCGGCGGCGAGGGCCTCGATGCCGGTACTGGTCGCATCGCGGATGGGGTCCGACGGCCCTCTGCCCGTGTCCGGGGCGCGAGGGAGCCCGTCAAGGAGGGGCCGAGGCCGCCCGTTCTGCCCGCCTCGGCACCCGTGCGAACCTTCGCTGAGCCGGGACGAGGCCAACCGGCTGCTTGGTCTGGTGTCCCGGCATGGGGCGGGAGCAGGGAACGAGCACGCCGCCCGGACCCCGCAGGATCCGTCGCTCCCGTGCTGTTCGAAGAGGCGGTCAACGCCCCGGACGACGCTGTACGTGCCTGTGCTGCGTCGGCGTCCGACACACCTGCCCTCGACATCGCACCGCGCGTGGCATGGGCTGATCGCGACACCGGGCGGTCTGCGGGACGCGGCGGAACACGCGCCACAGGGCGAGGGCGCCGGGTGACCCTGCCGCATGGTCGGCCGAGGAGTGGACCACGCGCGCCTTCAGGACGTGATGGCAGGCCGGCGGCGATCCGACGGTGCGGCGAGGAGCTCTCGGATCAGTGACTCGTCGATTTCATGAGCTTCTCCCCTCCACGGTCCGTCTGCGGACCGTGGAGGGGAGCGTCCCGGGCCCATGAGCCCGGCCCGGGACGCGGATGTGCCGAACCTACTTGCCCATGGCTTTGCGGACGGTGTCCTTGGTGCGGTCCATGAGTGCAGCGACCGGTCCCAGGGCCATGTTCTTCGCTCCTGACTCGACGCCCGGGTGGGGCCGGGTAGGGGCCATCGCCTCGGCGGCCTTGATGGCCTTCGCCATCGCGGCGAGACCGGTGACGTCGGTGCTGCGGCGGATGTGGGTGAACTCGTAGCGTTCCTCGGCCCGGGCGTGGGCCTGGACGTCCTGGCGCAGCCTGAGCAGCCGGGGCATGAACTTCGGGTCGTCGGTGTCCATCTCGTCGAGCCCGGCCAGCGTCTCCTTGGCCGCCTTCTCCTCGGCGAGACGGTCCTTCACCACCTGCTCGCCGCCGGGAAAGCCCTTACGGGCGAAGGGGTGCACGACCTCTTCCTCGGCGGTCTCGTGCACCGCCAGCAGCCGCACCAGGCGGCGGAAGGCGTCCCGGCGTTCCTCACCCGTGCTCGCCTCGACCTCGTCGAAGAGGTTGCGGATGTCACCGTGCTGGCGCATCAGCAACGCGACGACGTCATCGTCCCTGGCCATGTCGTCCCCGGCCTGCGGGGTGTGCAGCTCGGACATGTCGACCCTCCCCTACTTCTCGCGCTGCGTCGGGTCGGGGTGCTCGCCCTCGGTCTGGACGCGGTACTCGCGGCCGAACATCTCGTCGTGCTCGGTCATGACCCGGTCGCTCGGAGGTGCCTCGCCGCCGTGGATCTGCTCCTGCATCTTCTCGAACCGCTCGTGCGCCTCACGTACGTAGCCGGCGCCGAGCGTGGTCAGGTCCATCTGCGTGTCGAGCAGCTCGCGCAGGTAGCCCTTGTTCGGCTCGAAGGTGAGCACGTTGGGCAGCTCGGGGGCGAGCACGGAGGCGGGATCGCGGCCGTCATGGCGGCGCATCAGGTCGCAGGCGGCGTGCAGGTGCTCCAGCTCCATGTTCAGGTGCAGCTCCCAGATCGCCTTGACCTTGGGGTCGCTCTCCTGCTCCATGAAGGAGTAGTAGAGGTAGCACTCGTTGTACTCGTGGTTGACCAGCTGCTCCCACCACGTCTCCCCCGGGTCCACGAGGGACTCGTAGTGCGTGACGTGCTCCTCCTCGATCAGCCCGATCTCCTGGTAGAGCTGACGGGCGATCGGCTCCATGTAGGTGGGGCCGGTGTTCATGTAGAAGTTCATGGTCTGCTGCTCCGCCGACATGATCGTCAGCGCGTGCAGCTTCGAGAGCGGGTCGGTCTGGTCCTTGGCGTACGGGTCGCGGACGTTGTCGACCGGGTTCCGGTGGTGGAACCGGGTGGGCCGGCCGGGCATGACCTCGGTCAGGTTGTCGACGATCGACTCCGCCTTGCGGTGCTCGATCATCTCGTACAGGTTCGCGTACCGGTACAGATGGTCGAAGTCCTCCAGCACACCGAACTGGTACGCCTGCTTCAGGTACGGGTCCGGCTCCATCCGCGCCACCCACGCCGTCAGGTCCACCGCGACCTGCTCGTACGCGATCGTCGTCTCCAGCACCGAGGAGACACCCGGCAGCAGCCAGTTCACCACCTTCTGCTGCTGTGCCTCGATGTAGCGCACCCGCGCCAGCTGCCGCTTGACCTCCGGATCGACCGTGTTCCGCGCCAGCTGGTGGCTGAACAGGATCGCCTCCACCTCGATCCCGTTCATCGTGATGATCCGGCAGCGGGTGTACGGGTCGCAGTGGTCCGGGTCGATCGGATCCACGTTCAGCTCACGCCAGCTGCGTAGCTGGCGGTCCAGCGGGATACCCCGCTGCTCCAGGGGATTGAACGTCATGGGGCGTGCCTCCTGAGAACGAGGGGGATCCGCGCGCCGCTGGGGGTACCCCGTTTCAGGCGACGAGCACAGACGTGGTCCTCAGTCTGTTCACGACGGGCACTTTCCAGCCACCGCACACACCCGCAGGCCGCTCGGTTCCCCCTCTAGTGGGCCAATAGAGCGTGCGGTGCCGTGCTCATCGGCGAGCGTGTCCGCGCCTCACCGGCTCATGGACGGCAGCCGGTCGTCGACCTCCCGACGCCGACTGCTCAAGCGGCTGCGGCCGGTGGTCGGGGATCGGGGTGGTGACTGCCCGGGCGGGTGGTCTGTCCTGGACGACGTCCTTCATGACGAGGGTGCAGGTCAGACACTGGACGCCGGAAAACCGGGCGAGCTGCTGGTCGACAGCTCCTGTGAGGAGGCCAGGTCCGTGGCCGTGACGCGCAGGAGGTGGTCGGGCTCGCCGAACAGGCGCTGGGCCCGCGGGACGTGCGGGACGGCGGTCACGGCCTTCGCGAAGGCTGTGACGGTGGCGGGCGCCGGCGCCCTGTTGGTCGTGGTGACGGATCCGGTGCCGGAGGGTGGCCGCGACGGCGACGAGGAGCTGCCTGCCAGCCGCCCGCCAACAGCCCTGACCACCGCAGTTGCCCCCGCTCGATCGTCAGACCCCCGCTCATCGAAGTCGTGTCGTCTTCCGCGGTTCAGGGCCGGGTGGCGGCGTCGCTGTCGGGGTGGAGGGGGAAGATCTGGTCGAGGCCGACCATGCGCAGCACACGGAGGGTGTTGGCGGGTACGGCGGCGAGTGCGATGTCGGCATGGAAGGCATCGGCGTGGTTGCGGGCTGCGATCAGGGCGGTGATGCCGCTGGAGTCGCAGAACGTCATCCCGGCCAGGTCGAGGACGAGGCGCTGGCCTGGGCGGAGGGTGAGTGCGGTGAGCCGTTCGCGCAGCTCACCGACGGTGGTGTAGTCGAGGTCCCCGAAGATGCCCAGTACGGGACCGGTGGCGGCGTCTCGGGTGGTGATCCTCATCGGGTTCATGCGTTTCTTCTTGTCGGTGGAGGTGAGGCGGGCACGCCGAGGGCGAGGAGAGCGGTGTCGTCGTCGAGGCCGTCACCCAAGTCGTCCAGCAGGTCCGTCAATGCGCGGATGACGGATGGCGCGGACTTGCCCGCGTGACTGGAGGCGAACTCGAGCAGGGCCTCGTCCCCGTAGAGGGAGGTGCGGTCCTCGCCCGTGCGGGCCTCGGTCAGTCCGTCGGTGTACAGAACAAGGGCGTCGCCGGGGCCGAGCGTGGTGGTGGCGGCGGTGAAGGGTGCGGTCGGCAGGACGCCGACGAGGAGGCCGCCGGGGGTGGGCAGGTAGTCGGCGCGCAGGACGAGCGCCGGCGGGTGGCCGCCGGAGGCGATGCGGACGGTGGCTTCTCCCGTTGTGGGGTGGGGCTCGAGAGTGCCGAAGATGGTGGTGCAGTAGCGCGGGTCGTCACCGGTGTAGCGCTCGTGAAGTACGTGGTTCAGCGTCTTCAGCGCGGCAACGGGATCGGGGTCGTGCAGGGCTGCGGCCCGCAGGGTGTAGCGGATCAGTGAGGTGACGGCGGCAGCCTGTGGGCCCTTGCCGCACACGTCGCCGAGGAAGAAGGCGAAGCGATCGCCGGCGATGGCGAAGAGGTCGTAGAAATCGCCGCCGAGCCGATCCGGAGAGGCGGTGCGGTAATGGGCTGCCGCTTCCATCCCAGGCACCGAGGGCAGGGTGGCGGGCAGCAGCGACTGCTGCAGTACCGCCAGCGCGTCCTGCAGCCGGGCCCGGTCGGCCTCCGCCTGCTTGTGTGCCTGCTCGGCCGCTCTACGGGCCCGCAGGAGCTCCTGCTCGTACGCACGGCGGTCCCGGGCGTCGAAGACCGTGGTGCGGATCAGCAAGGGCTCGCCGTTCCCGCCGTGCTTGACCACGGAGGACACGAGTACTGGGATACGGCCGCCTCCGGCCTGCTTGATCTCCAGGGCTATGCCGCTGATCTCGCCCCGCATCTGCAGCAGGGGGGCGAAGTGCGTCTCGTGGTACAGCTTGCCGCCCACGGTCAGCAGGTCGGTGAAGTGCATCCGGCCCACCACCGCGTCGGCCTCCAGGCCGATCCAGTCCAGGAGGGTCGCGTTGATCTTGGCGATGGTGCCGTCCATCAGCGTGGACAGATAACCGCAGGGCGCGTTCTCGTACAGTTCCTCGACGCTGTCCTCCAGCAGGGCGGCGAATGGCGCAGACGACTTCTTCCCGCAGTCGGGGTCCGGCCCGTTGCGGCACATCACCGCAGGCGCGCAAGGAAGTCGGTGATCGCCCCGTTGGTGGCCTCGGGCGCGGAAAGGTGTGGACAGTGCCCCGTGGCATCGAGCGTGACCAGCTCGGAGCCCGCGATCATCTGGTGAACGAAGGCGCCGACCTCCCGGGGGGCGATCACATCCTGGGTGCACTCCAGGATCAGTGTCGGCACCGTCACGGCCTTCAGGTCGTCCCGCGAATCGGACAGGAACGTGGTGCGGGCGAAGACCCGTGCCATGTCCGGGTCGGTGGCGCAGAAGCTGTTCGTCAGTTCCTCACCGAGCTCGGGCCGGTCCGCGTTCCCCATGATCACGGGCGCCATCGCAGCCGACCAGCCCAGGTAGTTCGATTCCAGGGACTCCAGCAGTTCGTCGATGTCTTCCGCACTGAAGCCGCCCCGGTAGCTCGCGTCGTCGATGTACCGCGGAGACGGCGCGACCATCACCAGCGCCCCGATGCGCTCCGGAGCCGTTCCGGCGGCCAGCACGCCGATCATCGCGCTGACCGAGTGGCCCACGAACACCGCATCGCGCAGATCGAGCGCTTCGCACACCTCCACCACATCACGGGCGTAACCGTCCAATGAGGCGTAACGGCTTTCGGAGAACGCGGACAGGTCGGAGCGGCCCGCACCGACGTAGTCGAACAGCACCACCCGGTAGTCCTCAGCCAGAGCAGGCACGGTCAGACGCCACATGTTCTGATCACAACCGAACCCATGAGCCAGCACCACCGCCCGGCCACGGGGGTTGCCGGTGACGGTGACATTGTTGCGGCGTTCGATATCCATGTCCCCACTCTCTCAGGCTCCGGCCCGCTCTTCCGCACAGCAGCCGATCACCGGGCGCCAGTAGCCTTCGCCCGACATGGCGCCCTGTGGAACTGCGCATCGTTCGGTGTAACTCCCGATCATGGAAAATGCGGCGATGACCAGTGAGAACGTGTGTCCGAGCCCGCAGCGGCCTCGGTGCTGGGCGCTTTCGGGCAGCAGGGAGTCAACGCGTCGACCCGGTCAGCGCCGACGGCCCGCAATCAGGTGGATGAGGTTCGTCCGGCACTCGGTGCCGGATGCTGACCATGGCCAGAGGCCCGCCAGTAGCAATCATCTGCAGGTTCACATCCGAACCGGGTAGGCGGGACCTCAAGGGGTACTCGAAGATGCAGCTCCTGTTACCCAGGGGCTGGAACACGCTCGGAGCTGGGCTGTTCCCGGGAATGAATGAAGGATCGACAGTATGGCCAGCGGCACCGTGAAGTGGTTCAACTCTGAAAAGGGCTTCGGTTTCATCGAGCAGGACGGCGGAGGCCCGGATGTCTTCGCGCACTATTCCGAGATCAGCGGCAGTGGGTACCGCGAACTGACAGAAGGAGAGCACGTCACCTTCGAGATGGGGCAGGGGCAGAAGGGCCCGCAGGCGCAGAACATCGTCCGAGGCTGACCGGTGGGTTGATCCGGCGAGGCGGTCCGGTGGTCCGGCGGCCGCCTCGTCGGCGTTGCGGCGACCAGAGCGGCTCGTCCTGAAGACCAACTTGACGAACCCCAGCTCGGGGCCACACGTGGGGCGCCGCTGCCATCCTGTCGAAGGGTGGCTTGCAGGTGGAGCAGGGGCCTGTTGGGCGGCGGCGATCTGCTGGTCGTGATGGCCTGGTCGTGGTGGCGGAGCAGGTGCCAGCGGGTGGCCGCGATGGTGACCGGGAACGCGGTTCGAGAAGCGTCGCCGGCGACGGACCGTCGCTTGGTGCGGGCTCGCGGAGCGTCGCCCGTGTGGCGCTTCGCAGGGCGCGGGCGTGGTCGTATTCCGCCCGGGCATCTGCCGACCGACGGGGCCGGTTCGGGGCGAGGCGGGGCCGTGAAGTGCGAGGAGCCCTCCGGCACGTCACCCGCCCGACTGAAATATGCGGCCGTTCGGCCCGAGATGGGCCGCGTGCGGGCGCGGTCGCGTACCGGACGGGACTAGGTTCCACGAGGGTTGGCTCAGCGCTGCCCGAAACGCGGGGCCGGAGAGGCGGACCGTCGCCGTCGAACGGCCGACCAGGCGCTCTGTCGAGTGAGGAACGTGATGGCGACCCATACCGAGCCGGTGGCTCCCGTCCCGGTGGCCGAGCGCCGTGGCCGGGGCCACGTGGTGGTCACTTGGTTGACCACGACCGACCACAAGAAGATCGGTCACCTTTACCTGATCACCTCGTTCGCGTTCTTCCTGGTCGGGGGAGTGCTGGCGATGATCGTGCGGGCGGAGCTGGCGCGGCCCGGGCTCCAGATCGTGTCGGCCGAGCAGTACAACCAGTCGTTCACCATGCACGGCACGATCATGCTGCTGCTGTTCGCCACTCCCACGTTCGCCGGTTTCGCCAACGCGATCATGCCGTTGCAGATCGGGTCCCCGGACGTCGCGTTCCCGAGGCTGAACATGCTGTCGTACTGGCTGTTCGCCTTCGGCGGCCTGATCGTGCTCGGCAGCTTCCTCACCACGCAGGGCGCCGCCGACTTCGGCTGGACCGCCTACCCCCCGCTGAGCGGGGGCGAGCGCACCCCGTACACCGGGGGCGACCTGTGGATCATGGGACTGGCGCTGTCCGGTTTCGGCACCATCCTCGGTGCGGTCAACTTCATCACGACCATCATCTGCATGCGGGCGCCCGGCGTGACCATGTTCCGGATGCCGATCTTCACCTGGAACGTGCTGCTGACTTCGGTGCTCGTCCTGCTGGCCTTCCCGGTGCTGGCGGCCGCCCTGCTGGTACTGGAGGCGGACCGCCAGTTCGGCGCCCACGTCTTCGATCCGGAGACTGGCGGGGCGATCCTCTGGCAGCACCTCTTCTGGTTCTTCGGTCACCCCGAGGTGTACATCCTCGCCCTGCCCTTCTTCGGGGTGATCACCGAGATCATCCCGGTCTTCTCGCGGAAGCCGATCTTCGGTTACATGGGCCTGATCGGTGCCACCATCGCCATCACCGGCCTGTCGGTGACGGTGTGGGCGCACCACATGTTCGCCACCGGAGCCGTGCTGCTGCCGTTCTTCTCGTTCATGAGCTTCCTGATCGCCGTCCCCACCGGGGTGAAGTTCTTCAACTGGATCGGCACGATGTGGCGGGGCTCCCTGTCGTTCGAGCCGCCGATGCTGTGGGCGGCCGGCTTCCTGGTCACGTTCCTCTTCGGCGGCCTGACCGGCGTGCTGCTGGCCTCCCCGCCGATCGACTTCCACGTCACCGACAGCTATTTCGTCGTGGCCCACTTCCACTACGTCCTCTTCGGCACGATCGTGTTCGCGATGTTCGCGGGGTTCAGCTTCTGGTGGCCGAAGATGACGGGCACCATGCTCGACACCCGGCTGGAGAAAGTGCACTTCTGGACACTGTTCGTGGGCTTCCACACGACGTTCCTGGTCCAGCACTGGCTCGGCACCGAGGGCATGCCCCGCCGCTACGCCGACTACCTCGCCGCCGACGGCTTCACCGCACTCAACACCATCTCCTCCATCGGTGCCTTCCTCCTGGGCCTGTCCACGCTGCCCTTCCTCTACAACGTGTGGAAGACCGCCAAGCACGGCAAGCGGATCGAGGTCGACGACCCCTGGGGGTACGGACGCTCGCTGGAGTGGGCCACCTCCTGCCCGCCGCCCCGCCACAACTTCGTCACCCTTCCCCGGGTGCGCTCCGAGTCTCCCGCCTTCGACCTGCACCACCCCCACCTGGCCAGCCTCGACCAGGCGGAGAACACCGGGCAACGCGACGCGCTGGACACGAGCGGTCACAAGGGCGAGAGATGACGAACCCGGACGTCCGTGGTCCGTTCCCCGGTCCGGCCTCGGCCATCGCGGCGGAGGCGGAGGGCTTCCTCTTGGCCCGGCAACACCGGCACGACGCACACCGGGAGGCTCAGGCACTCTGCCAAGCCCTGCCCTGGCTGACCACCGCCCAGGCGGAGGACCTCACGCGGCACTACGTCAGCCGCCGCCTGCGCCTCTCGCGTCAGCTGTTCGAGGCAAGCCTGGAACGTGCCGAGGAGCTGAGACGGGAGTACGAGGACCGGTACCTCCAACTGCGACGCGACCTGCTCAGACGGTATTGCGTCTGGGCGTCGTGCGGGCTGGCCTGCGCGGCAGGTGTCAGCGGTGTGCTGTGCACTTTGGCCCGATGAGCGGGCGCGGGACGGCCTGCCTCCGTCTGTGAATGCCCTCCGCATCCGTGACTCGCGGCCGCCGTCCGGCCGCCCGCGGCCTCCCGGACAAGCCGCTGGCGGCCTGACGAGGCCGGGGAGTAGGTGAGCCGGGGCGCGCTGGGTACTCGCTGCGGCATGATGAAGCGCGCGTTGTGGCAGGGGCTGCTGGCCGGTACGACCGGAGTGCTGGTGATGACGCTGGGCGAGAAGGCGGAGCAACGGCTGACCGGCCGGCCCGACTCCCACGTCCCCGCCCGCACCCTGAGACGCCTCACCGGCATGCGGGAGAACCCGGGTCGCCAGCCCGTGCCGGTGAACCTGGCCATGCACGTCGGCCAGGGCGCCCTCCTCGGCGTGCTGCGGTCGGTGATGGCACACGCCGGGCTGCGCGGGCCCTGGTCGTCGGGGAAGTTCGCCGTCGTCCGGCTCACCAGCGACCAGATCCTGGAGAACGCCACCGGCGTCGGCGCCCCACCCGAAACCTGGCCGCGCCGCGAACTGGTCGTCGACCTGCTGCACAAGACGGTGTACGCCTTCGCCACCGGTGCCGTCGCCGATGCCCTGGCCGCGCGGTCGGGCCCCGGCCCGGGGCAGCGTCATGCGTCGGTTCACACCGGCCGCCACGCGGACATCGGTCCCGTGCCGCGCGACCAGGGCCGGGGGCGGTAGCGCCGCCCGAGGGCTGATGGCGGTCGTGCCGCCTCGGTAACGGGCCCAGGGACGCGCGAGGTACTGCGAGAGGTTCGTCCCGGTCGAGCGGGCCCCGGCACCCGGGGTGTCGGGTGACGACGGAACAGGCATCCGTGATCACCTGATCGGCGGTCCAGCCGAAGGGTGCGGTCTCCGTCATCAGCGCTTCGTTGTCCGGTCCGCGGGCCGTCGCCGAGCCGTGCGCAGAAGCCAGGTCGGGTCCATGCGTCCTTGACGTGCGGCAGGTGTCAGCAGTCGTACAGTCGCCGGGCGACCCAGACCCGCACGGGGCCGCTCCCCCGACCAGCCATCGCGATCCAGCGGGCTGGCCGACGGGCCCGGCAGCTTGATCCCGGTCGGATCGTTCGTACTCGTCAAGACTGCTGAACGTCGGCAGGCCGACGGTCTTGATCATGGTGGGATGGTGCCGGTGGCAGTGAGGCGGTGGACAGAAGGGAGTCGTTCCCCGGTACGCGCTCCGGGCAACCGGTGGCAGGCTGCGACGAGGGCGGCGTCAACGTCGCACGCATCGCTCACGCGCTGCCGGCGCTGAGCAGCGGCGTGGGTCAGACCTGGCCGAGGTCCATCTCCACCGGGAAGGTGGCCGTCACCCGGGGAACCGGTCCGCACACCGCGGCGTCGGTTACGCATGTGACTGAAGTGACGCCCACCCTGCCCGCCGACCACAGCGAACTGATCTCCGACCTTTCAGGGATCATCAGCGACTACCCCTCTGTGGACCCGGAACCGGCCCTCGCTGTCCTTGCCGGTGACGCGGCGGAGACGCTCGACCGCAACGGCACTCCGGAAGGACGCCGGGAGCTGACCGGGTACACGATCCTGCTGTATGCCACCTGCGGGTACGTCTCGGCACGCATCTTCAGCAAGTCGCTGTACACGACGTACACGGAGGTCCTGGACGGGATCCGCGCCACGCTCGACCCGACGTCCTGTACCTGCCCGGCCGGAGCCCACCCTGCGGATCTGGACTCGGAGTACGGTGCCGAGGCCGGGGTGAGCATGCTGACCGAGGCCGGCCGCGCCGTATTCGCCGAGGACTGCGGTCTCAATGACGAGGAACTGGCCGCGTTCGACTGCGAGGGGTTCCTCGCCGGCCTCGCCGACCAGGCCGCCGCCCACATACGCGAGGCACACCAGGAGATATTCGGCGACATCGACGTCTCCCACCTCGACGCGCAGTTCATCCGCGACGGCGGCGGCGTGGACGTCGTCGCCATGCAGGAGTCGATCCGGCGTACCTGGGAGGACAACACCGGCCCAGTCGCCTTGTGGTCCGCCCGCCGCTGGCTGTCCGGGCAGGTGCGGGACGAGGAACGGCTCGGCCTGTTCCTGTGCATGTGGATGGGCATCGCCCAGACGTACGAGGGGCTGCCGCCCTCGTACGCCCGCGATCTGGCCGCGGCCCTCGACACCATCGACCTGGACGTCTCCTGCGAGCACTCCCGTCACCCCTGGTCCACCGCCGAGGCCACCGTGCAGTCCCGGTACCGCGCGGTGGTCCACCTGTACGCGCCCGAGGAACACCCGGACACCCCCGTACCCGCCGAACTCTCGGCCCGCGAGCTGTGGGACTGCCCGGGGCAGTACGCCGAGCTGGCACGCAGCGCACTGGTGAATGTCAAGGGTTGGCGTCACATGCGCGGCGGCGAGGACGAGGACTGGGAAGGCTGAGCGGTTCCGGTGCACCACCGGTCGCGTGAAGCTGCCTGAACCCCTCCTCGTGCTGTTCCCGGGATGTTCCCATCGAGCGAAGGGCCCTCCGTGGTGTCCACGGAGGTCCCATGGTGGCCTCTGACCTGTGTTTCTCTGTGCGCCTTCGTGAGTCGCTTCCGCACCTGCCGGTATAATTGGGGAATTGACCCCGGGTCAGCGCCGTGACGCGTTGTGCCCCCGGCAGGGTTCGAACCTGCGACACCCGCGTCAGGAGTTCGGTCCGAGCCCGTCCCAACTGCTGTTGTGGACTGGTGCGGCGGCCGGACAGAGACGCTGATGTACGTCGCTGACCGGCCTCGTTGATGACAGCCGTGGATGTCGATCCGAGCGATCCAGGCTTCACCTCTTGCTCCTCATCTGGGTTGGTAGTCCCAGAAGCAATAGGCGCACGCGCCACGTCCCTCCGCCGTTGCTTCGGCCAACGCGACACGACGCCGAGGATGAGTGTCCATACCCACACTCAGGGCGTACTCCTGCCCATCCTCCAGGGCCTTACAGGCCGAAGAGCGGTGGAAGACCTCGCCCCCGGCTGTGATGTAGACGAACTTGACCAGGCCCTCGGGGACAGGAGCGCAGTCCACGCACTGTTGGACAACTAAGTCGTGCATGCATCGCTCGTCCATGCCGCCAGGTTAGTCAGCGGGTCTGACGGGACCATCACGACTACCTCCACCGCTACTTCGAGATTACCGCCCGCGCCATCGACGGATTGGAGAAGGCCCTGGCCGGCCTCGGCCTCCTGGACGACGCCCTCGCCCTGGACCTGCGCAAACCCCAGGACTACTTCCACCGCGTGTGGTCCACGGCCTTCCGCGCCGCCGACCTCGCCGACGCGGGCAACGACGAGCAGGACGAGTACAGCGATACGTGCACAACCGAAGGCGACGCTCTCGAACAGGACATCGCATGAAGACCGCAGTGGTTCCATAACCCCGCACGGCCGCTGCCCTGGCCGCCCGCTGCCACGAGACCGAGACTGCCCTCCAGCGGGTCCGCGAAGCCATCACCCGACTCCGGCGCGAGAAGGCCCAGGTCAGCGTCGCCGCCGTCACCCGATCGTGCGGCAGACTCTCTCGTCGGCGGGTGGTACATGTGAGGCGTGGTCTGCAGGAAGCTGCCAAGCGGCTCCAGCATCAGGACGCCGCGGCCGCTAAGCAGGCGCTTACGAATGGCATCGACCTTGCTGAACTGCGTAACAAGGCGCAAGAGGCAGGCTTGGATCCGAATGAGGTTGTTGCCGGATACGAGGAGTTGCGGGACTCACAGTGTCTGTTGAGGACGTGCTCAAGATGTTGAGCCGGGCTCCCATCACAGGCTGAACAACTCGGCTCCGCCTACGGATCCTCGCCATTCGCGAGGTGCGTGAGTGGCGGCCCCTCATGAGGCGATCATGCTTGTGGGCCAAGTTTCTCGGCGCGGTTGCTCTCAACTCGTGAGTGCGCGTACTGGCACGCGTGTGGCACGACCCCGGACACGACGAAGGGCCAGCGGGAGGAAACCCCTCCTGAGCCGGCCCTTCTCTCTGTGCCCCCGGCAGGATTCGAACCTGCGACACCCGCTTTAGGAGAGCGGTGCTCTATCCCCTGAGCTACGAAGGCATGGCGGCAAGGTGCGGTGCCGCCGCCGACAGTGTAGCGGTTGGTCAGGCCAGGGGGACCGTGCGGAAGCGGCCGGCGACGCGTAGGTCGGCCTCGATGCGGGCGGCGGTTTCGCGGAGGGGCGGGAGGACGTCCGTCACGCAGGCCGCTGCCGTGCGGCGGGCGGCGTGCATCGCCACGTTCACCGCGGCGACCACCCGGCCCTCCCGGTCGTGGACCGGGACGGCGAGGGAGCGCAGGCCGGCCTCCAGTTCCTCGTCGATCAGGGAGTAGCCCGCCGACCGGGTCTCCGGGAGGGAGAGGAGGACGCGGCCCAGGGAGGTCGTCCGGGCGGGGAGGCGGGTGCCGACCGCGATCCGGGCGCTCAGCACGCGGCTCACGGATGCCCTGGCCGTGTACTGGATCTCCTCGCCCGAGTCGGACAGGACGGCCAGTGCGGTCGACTCGTGGACGCGGGCGGCGAGGGCGGTCAGGTGGGGCTGGGCGATCTGGGGGAGGGAGGTGCGGGAGAGGGGTGGGAAGCCGAGGGAGAGGACCCGGGGGGTGAGGGTGAAGGCGTGGTCGGGGGTCTGCCGTACCAGGCCCGCGTGTTCGTGGGTGATCAGGGCCCGGCGGGCTGTCGCCCTGGCCAGACCCGTCGCCTTCGCGACCTCCGAGAGGGTCAGCTCCGGGCGGTCCTCGCCGAAGGCCGTCAGTACGGTGAGGCCGCGGGCCAGGGATTCGACGAAGTCCCGGCCGAGTTCCTGCTTCGACGCGCCCGTCCAGGCGGCCAGGCCGGCCGGGGGCGGGCCCGGTCGCGGGGGCGGGGCGGCGCGCAGGTCGTCCTCCATCGACCGCACCGCCACGCGGAGGCGGGGCAGCAGGGTCGTGCGCAGGTCGTCCGCCGTGTGGCGGCTGGTGTGGCTCACCACGCTCGCCACGCAGGCCGGGGCGCCGGTGCGGGGGTCCCGCACGGGGACGGAGACCGCGACCAGGCCCGGTTCGATCAGCTGGTCGTCCAGGGACCAGCCATCTGTGGCCGCCTTGGCCGTACGGTGCTCGAAGTCCTCCTGGGGCGTGGGGTGTTCGGTCGGGGGGACGGCCGGGAAGCCGCGGTCTCGGGGGTCCGCCGCTCTGCGGGCGCGCCAGTGCTGCCAGTCGGCCTGCGTCCACTTCGTGGCGAACAGCGGGCCCGGCGCGGTGCGTTCGGCGGGGAGGAGATCGCCGATGCGGAAGCTGAGGGACATCGCGCGGCGGCGCGTGGCCTGGTGGATGAAGCGGATGCCGTCGCGGTCGCCGACCGCCAGGGACACCGACTCGTCCAGTTCGTCGGCCAGGGCGTCGGCGCGGGCGGACAGCAGGGCGGGGAGGCGGAGGGCGGCGAGGTAGGCGTTGCCCAGTTCCATCAGGCGGGGGGCGAGGGCCACGTCGCGGCCGTCGAGGCGGACGTAGCCCATGCGGGCGAGGGTGGCCGTGACGCGGTCGACCGTGGAACGGGCCAGGCCGGTGGCCTTCTCCAGGCCGCTGAGGCTGAGGGTGCCGTCGTCCGCGTCGGTCAGGTGACGGAGTACCGCGATGCCGCGCAGCAGGGGGGCGACCGCCTCGGCCGGTACGTCCGCCCGCCCGGACGGTGCGGCGGCGGGCCCGTTCTGCGGGATGTCGTTCGTGGCGTCGGCGAGCATCGGGTCTCCGGTACGGGGGTCGCGGCGGGCCCGCCTACCGTAATGCCGCCGGATGTGGGCGCCGGTCGTCACCTGCGGGTGACGCTCACCTGGTGGTCGCCCTTCGCGTCCGCTCCCGAGACCGCGATCGTGATGCCGTGGCGCGGGTCCTTGAAGGTCTCGCCGGGGGTGAAGGCCGCGTCCGACAGCTCCGCGTGGACGTTCGGGGCGCGGGTGCAGCCGCCGCTGTCCCGGCGGGAGTCGTAGACCGTCACCGGGCCCATGCCCGTGTCCACGTCCGCGTCGACCTTGTAGACCAGGACGCCCGGCCGGCACACCACCTCGTCGTTGCCGCCGGGGGTGCGCAGTTCGACCGCGTACCCGGACTCGGCGTCCAGCGGGACGACCACCAGTTTGTCGCCGCCCTTGCGGGCCAGCGGGGTCAGTGTGTACTCCGTCGTACCCGGTGCCGACGCGCAGTGCACCTGAGTGCGGTCCAGCCAGCCCAGCTTCCACTTGTGCCAGCCCAGGAGGTCGTTGTTGGCGCCCCAGTCCTCGCTCATGATGTCCCAGTGGCCGACCGCGCCCCCGCCCTCCTGGGTGTAGAGGTCCGGGAGTCCGAAGACGTGGCCGTTCTCGTGGGGGAGGACGCGGTAGCCGGTCTCGTCGTAGGAGCCGGAGCCGTCGTCCTGGCGGGAGTAGACGAAGGAGGCGTTGGCGACCGGGACGCCGTCGGCGATCGGCGCCTCGTGGTTGCCGGCGAAGGTGACGGACAGGACCGTGTCCAGGGCGGAGGGGCCGGCGTTGGGGGTGACCAGCACGTTCAGGAGGTCGTACGCGCGGAAGTCGACCTTCGCGTCGGCCCGGGTGACCAGGTCCTCGACCAGTTCGCGGTAGCCGGGCTCGAAGGGCGCGCCGCGCTCTATGCCGTACTCGGCGAACGACTTCGGCATGCGCAGCCAGTCCCGGATCGGTGTCTCGGGGCGGTAGTCGAGGCGGCCGTAAGAGCTGGTGCGGAACCACTCCTCGGTCTGCGGGAAGAACTCCGCGTACCGGTCGAGCGCCTTGCCCTCGCCGGGGGCGTCGGAGAAGTCGATCATCAGGGTGAGGGCGCGGACGGTGCCCGTGGAGCGGGCGTAGCCGGCGGAGGTGGGGACGCCCTCGGACATCTGGATCTCGGGGCCGCCGCTGATCATGCAGGGGCCGTGCGCGGAGGAGCGGGAGAGGGGGGCCGGGCCGGGGCCCGCCGCGGTGGTGCCGGGGGCGAGCCGGCCGGTGCCCGCCGAGGTGCTGACCGCGAAGGTCACGGCGGTGACGGTCGCGATCGCGGCCACTCTGCGCGGGCGTATGCGGCGGCTCGGCTGCGGCTGCGGCTGCATGCGGACCTCCCGGGCCACGGCAGCCGCCCGACTTCGGCTGCACCCTTGGGCTCACCCTGTGCCGAGGGGTGGGCGGGCGCGCGCTGGAGGAGCCGATCGTGGGTTTCTCGCCGGTAGCGGCCGATCGGGGGACCGCGGGTCACTCCTGGGCCCTCGCATGTGACTCAGGTCACGGCGGGTTTTTTCGGGGACGGGAAATAACCGGGGATCGTTTCCCCGTTTGGTCATGTGTCCAGGCGAAACGGGGATTCCCTCCCCGGATCGCCAACCCGACGTCCGAGGAGTACGCCGTGCAGACCGCAACCCCCGAGCAGCGGAAGGCGACCCGGCCCCGCGCCGACGCCCTGCGCAATCGGGAGCGGATCGTCGCCGCCGCCCGGGAGATGTTCGTCGAGCACGGGCCCGACGTGCCGCTCGACGACGTCGCCCGCCGGGCCGGGGTCGGCAACGCCACGGTGTACCGCAACTTCCCCGACCGAGACGCCCTCGTCCGCGAGGTCGTCTGCTCGGTCATGGACCGCACGGCACGGGCGGCCGAGCTCGCGCTCGCGGAGACCGGCGACGCGTTCGAGGCGCTGGAGCGCTTCGTGCACGTGGCCGCCGACGAGCGGATCAGCGCCCTGTGCCCCATGGTGTCCAGCACGTTCGACCAGCACCACCCCGACCTGGAAGCGGCGCGCGAACGGGTCGAGCGGCTCGTCGCCGAGGTCATGGACCGGGCGAAGGCGGCCGGTCAGCTCCGCGCCGACGTGGGCGTGGGCGATCTGATGATCGCCGCGGCCCAGCTCAGCAGGCCCCCGGCCGGTACGGGGTGCCTGAGTGCCGACCGGTTCGTCCATCGCCACCTGCAGCTGTTCCTGGACGGGCTGCGGGCTCCGGCCCGATCCGCCCTGCCGGGCACGGTCGTGACCATGGAGGATCTGCGCCGGCCCTGCGACCCGTAGTTCCGCGAAGATCCGCCGTCTGACGCAGGCGAAGACGGCACAGAAGCCACAAGACTCACCGTCCGACCGGAGGGCGGCGGCTCCCGCAGCCGTCGCACCGGTCCAGTCGTCCCTTTGCTCACCTTTTTCCGTCACGAAGTCCCGAAGTGGGTATCCCCATGTCTCAATCAGCCGTCCAGGCCTCCGGCGTCACCGACGCCCCGGACGCCGGCCGCTGGAAAGCGCTCGTCTTCATCGCGCTCGCCCAGCTGATGGTCGTCCTCGACGCCACCATCGTGAACATCGCCCTGCCCTCCGCCCAGCAGGACCTCGGCATCTCCGACGGCAACCGGCAGTGGGTCGTCACGGCCTACGCCCTCGCCTTCGGCGGTCTGCTGCTGTTCGGCGGCCGGATAGCCGACCTGTGGGGCCGCAAGCGCACCTTCGTCGTGGGCCTGGCCGGCTTCGCCGTCGCCTCGGCGCTCGGCGGTGCGGCCACCAACGAGGCGATGATGTTCGGCTCCCGCGCCCTCCAGGGCGTCTTCGGCGCCCTGCTCGCGCCCGCCGCGCTCTCCCTGCTCGCCGTGATGTTCACGGACGCCAAGGAGCGTGCCAAGGCCTTCGGCATCTACGGTGCGATCGCCGGTGGCGGTGGTGCCGTGGGTCTGATCCTCGGCGGTTTCCTCACCGAGTACCTGAACTGGCGCTGGACGTTCTTCGTCAACATCCCGTTCGCGGTGGTCGCCGCGGCCGGTGCCTACTTCGTCGTCCGTGAGCCTAAGGGCGCCCGCAACCGCTCGCCGCTCGACATCCCCGGCGTGATCCTCTCCACCCTCGGTCTGGTCGCGCTCGTCTACGGCTTCACCCGCGCCGAGTCCGAAGGCTGGAGCGACGCGGTGACGGTCGGCATGTTCGTCGGCTCCGCCGCGCTGCTGCTGGCCTTCGTGGTCGTCGAGTCGCGGGTGAAGGCCCCGCTGCTGCCGCTGCGCGTGATCACCGAGCGCAACCGGGGCGGGGTCTACCTCTCGCTGGGCCTGGCGATCATCGCGATGTTCGGCCTGTTCCTCTTCCTGACCTACTACCTGCAGATCGTGAAGGGCTACACGCCGGTCAAGACCGGCTTCGCCTTCCTGCCGATGATCGCGGGCATGATCACGGGGTCCACCCAGATCGGCACCCGCCTGATGACGCGGATCGCGCCCCGGCTGCTGATGGGCCCCGGCTTCCTGGTCGCCGCAGTCGGCATGCTGCTGCTGACCCAGCTGGAGATCGACACCTCGTACGCCGCAGTGCTGCTGCCCGGCATGCTGCTGCTCGGTCTCGGCATGGGTACGGCGTTCATGCCGGCCATGTCCATGGCCACGCAGGGCGTCGAGCCGCGGGACTCCGGTGTCGCCTCGGCGATGGTCAACACCTCGCAGCAGGTGGGCGGTGCGATCGGTACGGCGCTGCTGAACACCATCGCCGCCTCGGCCACCACGTCCTACGTCGCCGACCACATCGGCGGTGCGGCCACCCGGTCCCAGCAGCAGCTGGTCCAGCTGGAGGGGCAGGTGCAGGGCTACACCAGCGCGATCTGGTTCGCCGTCGGCATCCTGGTGGTGGCGGCCGTGATCGCCCTGACCTTCGTCAACGCCGGGCGTCCGGGCGGCAGCGCCGTCACGGGTTCCGGTTCGGGCGACGCGGCCGAGGAGGAGCTGCCGGTGCCGGTCGTCGCCCACTGACGACGCCGGACGCGGTACCCCTCGGGCCCCTGTTCCATCCGTGCGCAGGGGAGGGGACGCCCCTCGCGCACGGTTCCCGGGACCTGCCCCGGCCGCGCGTTCAGCGCAACCAGGGCAGGTCCGCCCCCGCTTCGCGGGGCTGAAGTCCCTCGGCGACGATCCGCATGATCTCGCCGAGGGACTTCTGCTGTTCCGGGGTGAGGCGGTCGAACACGGCCTGGCGTACGGCGTCCACGTGGCCCGGCGCGGTCCGGCGCAGCACCTCGTACCCCTCGTACGTGAGGATGGCGAACTGGCCCCGCTTGTCGGAGGGGCAGTCCTCGCGGCGCACCCAGCCGTTCTTCTCCAGCCGGGCGACCGCGTGCGAGAGACGGGAGCGGGTGATCTTGGCGTACCGGGCCAGCTCCGTCATCCGCAGCCGTCGGCGCGGTGACTCGGCGAGCTTGACCAGCAGGCCGTAGTAGACGTGCGGCATGCCCGCGTCGCGCTGGAGCTGGCGGTCGAGGTGGTCCTCCAGGAGGGTGGCCGCCTCGATGTACGAGCGCCAGACGCGCTGCTCCTCGGCGGTGAGCCAGCGGGGCTCGTCGGCGGAGGGCGGGATGGGTGCCGTGTTCATGTATGCCATCGTACGAGTCCTTGAACTTTAAACAAGAAACCCTTAAATTCGACGATGGACAGCTTGAGAATTCAAGTAACTGGAGCCGTATCGTGCCCGCCACCGCCCAGGAGCGCATGCCCGCCCTCTACCTCAGCCACGGCGCCCCTCCCCTCGCCGACGATCCCGTCTGGCCCGGCGAGCTCGCCGCCTGGGCCGCCGCGCTGCCCCGGGCCAAGGCGATCCTCGTCGTCTCCGCCCACTGGGAGGAGGCCCCGCTCGCCCTCGGCGCCACCCGCACCGTCCCCCTGGTCCACGACTTCTGGGGTTTCCCCGAGCACTACTACCGCGTGCGCTACGAGGCCCCCGGCGCCCCCGCGCTCGCCGAGTCCGTACGCAAGCTGCTGCGTGCCCCCGGCACGCCGGTGCAGGACGTGCCCGACAGGGGCCTCGATCACGGTGCCTACGTGCCGCTCGTCGAGATGTACCCCGGGGCCGACATCCCGGTCCTCCAGGTCTCCATGCCGACCCTCGACCCGGCACGGCTCATGGAGATCGGCCGCAGGCTCGCGCCGCTGCGCGACGAGGGCGTGCTGATCATCGGCTCCGGC
Source organism: Streptomyces mutabilis (assembly GCF_014649815.1). Taxonomy (GTDB): domain Bacteria; phylum Actinomycetota; class Actinomycetes; order Streptomycetales; family Streptomycetaceae; genus Streptomyces; species Streptomyces mutabilis. The sequence continues at coordinate 95,771 of NZ_BMTT01000007.1, forward strand.
TTCTTCACCCACAACCTGGCCGCGCTGCGCCAGGCCGGCGTGCCCTCCTGGTCCGCCGAGTTCGACGACTGGGGGCGGCGCGCGCTGGACGCCGGGGACGTGGACGCGCTGCTCGACTTCGCCCGCAAGTCCCCGGCGGGCACGCTCGCCCACCCGCGCACCGAGCACTTCGCCCCGCTGTTCGTGACGATGGGGGCGGCGGACGCGGCAGGCGAGCTGGATCTGCGGCGGTCGGTGATCGACGGGTTCTGGATGGGGCTGGCCAAGCGGTCGGTGCAGTTCGGCTGAGCCCCCGTCCCAGGGGGCGGACTAGAGCGACTTCTCGTACCAGGCCACGTCCCAGTACCGGCCGAACTTGCGGCCCACCTCGCGGTACGTGCCGACGTGCCGGAAACCGAAGCGCTCGTGCAGCCGGGTGGAGGCCTCGTTCGGCTGGGCGATGCCCGCGTACGCGCGGTGCAGGTCCTCGCCGGCCAGGGCCTCGAAGAGGGCCGTGTAGAGCAGGGTGCCGATGCCGCGGCCGCCGGAGTGCGGGGCGACGTAGACGGTGGTCTCCACGGAGGTGCCGTAGGCGGGCTTCGCGCGATAAGGACTGGATGTGGCGTACCCGAGGATTTCCTGTGACTCGGCGTCCGTGGCAACCCTGAGCGGGTACGGACCGTCTTCAGGGTGGGAGAGCAGCCAGGGGCGGCGCTCCTGCGGAGTGAACGGCTCGGTGTCGAACGTGATGGGCGTCTCACGTACGTAGTGGTTGTAGAGGTCGGTGAGGGCCTTGAGGTCGTCCTCGATTCCCGCCCTGACCTGGACCTCCGTGCGTCCCGACCGCATCATGCCTCCTCGTGTGGCGGCACAGGGTACTGCATGATCAGAAAAATCGGGGGGCGGGTTGGGAATTCTGTCCGGATTCCAGTCGTTGTTTCCATCGGATGCAGGGCACCCGAGGAGAGTCCCGGGAGAGGCCGGAGAGCAGTTCCGGGACCGGAGACAACGCCGGACGGTGCCGAACGTCCACAGGACCACCCGCTGAACCACCATCGCAAGGGAGCACGCATGGCAACCCGTGCCGTCGCCCGTCGTAAGTCCGCCACCGGCGAGACGGCCGACGCGGCAACCAGCGTCCGCGCAGGCAGCGGCGAGCTCGCCGACCGCGATCTGGTCGGCATGTACCTCGACGAGATCGCACGGACACCGCTGCTCGACGCCGCCAAGGAGGTCGAGCTGTCCCAGACCATCGAGGCGGGTGTGTTCGCGCGGCAGGTACTCGAAGGCTACGAGGAGACCGGGGCGGATGCCACCCGAGAGGAGCTCCGGGCCCTGATCGACGAGGGCGAGCGGGCGAAGGACGTCTTCATCCGCTCCAACCTCCGCCTGGTGGTGGCGGTCGCCCGCCGCTACCCGCGCAGCGGCCTGCCGCTCCTCGACCTGATCCAGGAGGGCAACGCCGGCCTGGTCCGCGCGGTCGAGAAGTTCGACTACCGCAAGGGCTTCAAGTTCTCGACGTACGCCACCTGGTGGATCCGTCAGGCCATCACCCGCTCCATCGCGGACCAGTCGCGCACCATCCGGCTGCCCGTCCACCTGGTGGAGGAGCTGGGCCGCATCCGGCGCGTGCAGCGCGAGTTCAACCGCGAGTACGGGCGCGAGCCGGAGCCCGCGGAGATCGCCGCCGAGCTCGGTTCGACGCCGGAGCGCGTCACGGACGTCCTCGACTGGGCCCGCGACCCCGTCTCGCTGAACATGTCGGTGGACGACGAGGGCGAAACCCAGTTCGGCGACCTGCTGGAGGACACCTCCGCCGTGTCGCCCGAGCAGTCGGTGATGACGCTGCTGCGCAGCGAGGAGCTCGACGACCTCATCGGCCGCCTCGACCCGCGCACGGCCTCCATCATCAAGATGCGGTACGGCATCGAGGACGGCCGGGAACGTACGCTGACCGAGGTCGGCAAGGAGCACGGCCTCACTCGTGAGCGCATCCGGCAGATCGAGAAGCACGCGCTGCTCGAGCTGAAGAAGCTGGCCCGCGACACCGGCTTCGAGGCGGCGGCGTAGGCGGCGCGGCGGGCAGGTGACCGGCCCGCCGTGATGAGGGGGCGTGACGTGACGCGTGGGGCGTACGCCGGTGGCCGAACCCCGCGCAAACATGGCCGTACAACGCTGCTTCAACCGGAGGAGGCCCGGGAACAAGAACTTCGGGCCCAGTATTTCGGCCCGGGGCAGCCGCTCCGGACGGAGCTCCGCCCTTCCGGACCACGTCCCGACGCACTCCCCCCGGCGCCGGGACTTCCCGAGCCGGGCTCGGCGCCTCTCCCCCCGGGACGCCGCAGCCCGGCTCCTTCTGTTCCCCGGGCCGCCTGACCGCCCGGCCGCATGACCGCCTCCGCGCGGGCCACGACGCGTGGCGAAGGCCGACGAAAAGAGGCGGGGCACCCCGGACCTGAACCCCGGGGTGACCCGCCGGATGGCAGATTCTGTCACAGCGGCATAATCTGCCGAAGTGAGCAGCACCCCGGCCTCTTCCGCGCCAGCATCGTCCACGCCCGGCGCCGGGCACGTCTCCCTGACCGAGCGGCGCAAGGCCGAGACCCGGATGGACATCGCCCGCGCGGCGGCCCGCCTCTTCGTGAGCCAGGGCCTGCGTGCGACCCGGGCGGAGGACATCGCCCGGACCGCCGGAGTCGCCCCGCGCACCTTCTACCGCTACTTCGCGACCAAGGAGGAGGCCGTCGCCCCGCTCTACGCCCTCGGCGCCGAGCGCTGGGCCGAGGCGGTGCGCGGGGCCCCGCCGGAGCTGTCCGTGCCCGACGCCCTGGAGCACGCCGTACGGCACACGCTGACGCCCGGCGCCGGGGTCTCGGCGGCGTCCTGGGAATGGGCCCGCACCGTGATCCGCCTGGCCTCGACCAGCCCGGCGCTGCGCAAGGTGTGGGCGGAGGTGTGCGTGACCGCTGAGCGCGGGCTGGTGGAGGCGCTGGCCGCGCGGCTGTCCGGCGGTGACGACAACGTTGCCGGGCGGCTGGTGGGCTCTCCGGAGCTGCGCTTCGCGGCCGCGGTGGCGGGGGCGGCGGTGCGGGTGGCGGTGGAGTACTGGGCGGAAGGACCGGAGGGGGCGGGGAGCCCCGTCGAAGCGGCGCTGCGGAATCTGGCGGGCGTGCGGGGGTTCGCCTGGGGGGCGTGCGGGGCGCCTGGGTGACGGGGCGGGTCAGGCCGGGCCGGGCGGGTGTCTCCGACGGTCGGAGTCGAGCGGAACGGGCTGTCGCCGACGGTCGGAACCGAGCGGCGGACGGAGGTGCCGTGGTCCGCGGCCCCGTGCCGGCGATGTGCCGGACGCGCCGAGCGGAAGGTGCGGTCTTCACTCACCGCCCGCCGCCCTCGCCAGTCGCGCCCCCAATTCCCGTACGCACTCCACCAGTTCCGCCGGCTCCCGGACCCGGAAGTCCACGCCCAGCATCGCGAGGCGTACCGCCATCCAGTCCACCGAGTCGGCGACGGTCGCCCGCAGCACGCACGACGTGCCGTCGTCCGCCGGCTCCGGGGGACCGAGCCACCGCGGCAACCGAGCGGCGACGACGTCGGCCGGCGCGTCGAAGGCGACCACGACGTCGTACGAGTCGCCGTGTCGCTGCATCGAGCGCCGCAGGTACTCCGCCGCGCTCCCGGTCGGCAGTTCCCGGGGTGCGAACCGCGCCCCGGTCGCGAACGGCTCGCTCACCCGGTCGACCCGGAAGGTCCGCCAGTCATCCCGGTCGAGGTCGTAGGCGATCAGGTACCAGCGGCGTCCCGTCGAGACCAGCCGGTACGGCTCCGTCACGCGCCGCGACTCGGTGCCGTCCCCCGCGCGGTAGGCGAAGCGCAACCGCTCGTGCCCGGCCACGGTGGAGGCCATGACGGTCAGCGTCTCCGGGGCGATGCTCGGCCCGTCCCCGCTGGTCAGCGGGGTCGTCGCGGTTTGGAGCGTGGCCACCCGGTGCCGCAGCCGCGACGGCAGCACCTGCTCCAGCTTGGCCAGCGCCCGTACCGACGCCTCGTCCAGGCCCTCGACCGCGTGCCCGGCGCCGGCGCGCAGGCCCACCGCGATCGCCACCGCCTCCTCGTCGTCGAGGACCAGCGGCGGCAGCGCCTTGCCGGCCACCAGCCGGTAACCGCCGTCGGCGCCCATGGTCGCCTGCACCGGGTAGCCCAGCTCACGCAGCCGGTCGACGTCCCGCCGGATCGTGCGGCGGGAGACCCCGAGCCGTTCGGCGAGTTCGCCGCCCGGCCACTCGCGGGGTGTCTGGAGGAGGGAGAGGAGCGTCAGGAGCCGGGCCGGAGTGTCCGTCGTCATGGTTCCCAGGATGGCGCCGCAGTAGGACCGGATCTGTCCTACTGGAGTCATAGCTTCACTGCCATGATCTCAACGCACACCCCGGACCCGTCACCGGCGGCGCCCGCCGCGGGCGACCGCCGTCGCTGGTACGCCCTCGCGATCGTGATGACCGCCGCGTTCATGGACCTGGTCGACGTCACCATCGTCAACATCGCTATCCCGTCGATCCGGCAGAACGAGGGCGCCTCCTTCAGCCAGATCCAGTGGATCACCGCCGGTTACGCCCTCGCCTTCGCGGCCGGCCTGATCACCGGTGGGAGGCTCGGCGACATCCACGGCCGCAAGCGGGTGTTCCTCATCGGTGTCGCGGGCTTCACCCTGGCGTCCGCGCTGTGCGGTTTCGCCGTGAACCCGGAGATGCTGGTCGCCTCGCGCATCCTCCAGGGCGCCATGGCGGCACTCATGGTGCCGCAGGTGCTGTCGATCGTGCACGCCACCTTCCCGGCGCACGAACGCGGCAAGGTGTTCGGGCTGTTCGGCGCGATCGTCGGACTCGGCGCGGTCTCCGGTCCGTTGCTGGGCGCCCTGCTCACCGAGTGGAACCTCTTCGGGCTCGAGTGGCGGCCCATCTTCCTCATCAATCTGCCGGTCGGCGTAGCCGCCCTGTTCCTCGGCGGCCGTTTCATCACCGAGTCCAAGTCGCCGCGCGCCCTGCGGCTGGACCTGGTCGGGGTCGCCCTGGTCACCCTCGGCCTGCTGATGCTGGTCTACCCGCTCACCCGGGGCCGTGAGCTGGGCTGGCCGCTGTGGGGGCACCTGTCGATGGCCGGCGCCTTCGTCGTGCTCGCGGTGCTGGTGGCGTACGAGAGGCGCAAGAGCGCGCGGGACGGGTCGCCGCTGGTCGAGCTGTCGCTGTTCCGAGTGAAGAGCTTCGCCGCCGGTATCGCCGTGCAGACCGTCTTCGGGGTGGTGCTCGGCATTTTTTTCCTGGTGTGGACGCTGTACATGCAGGTGGGGCTCGGCTGGACCGCGCTGCGGGCCGGGCTGACCGGCGTGCCGTTCTCGGTCGCCGTGTCGGTGGCGGCGGGGGTGTCGGTGCAGAAGCTGGTGCCGCGGTTCGGGCGCAAGGTGCTCCAGGCGGGCGCGCTGGTGATGGCGGCGGGAGTCCTGCTCTACCTCTGGGAGTCCGAGCACTACGGGCTCGGCATCACGTCCTGGCAGATGGCGCTGCCGCTCGTCGTCATGGGCGTCGGCATGGGGCTGATCGTCGCGCCGCTGACGGACGCGGTGCTGTCCCAGGTGCCGCGCGAGCACGCCGGGTCGGCGTCCGGGCTCATCAGCACCGTGCAGCAGATGGGCAACGCGCTCGGGCTCGGTCTGGTCTCCGTGGTCTTCTTCGGCGCGATGAGCGACGACCTGGCACCGGCCCGCATCGGCCCCGCCTACGCGGACGCCTTCCAGAACGCGCTGGGCTGGGTGGCGGCGGTACTGACCGTCGTCTTCCTGCTGATGTTCGCGCTGCCGAAGCGGCCGGCTCAGCACGTGGAGGGCGCCGCGGGGGAGGAGCCGGCGGGAGGTGCGACGGAGGGCACGGCGGCGGAGAAGGAGGCCGCGCTCGCCTGAGGCCGCCGTACTGCGAAGGGGAGGGCGGGTCCGGAGCGTCGGCACCGGACCCGCCCTCACGTGCGCTCCCGGGGAGCGGCCACAAGATGCCCGTTCATGCCCGGTCGTGCCCGACTGAGTTTGGATGCGTCCACTTGCTTGTTTACATTCCGGAAAACCGGGCGTAGCCTCCGGGATAAACCACAGGTTCGGGCATGGCTCGGTACAGGGCGGAGGCGAACGCGTCATGTACGCACCGGAGCGTCAGCAGGAGATCCTCCGGCTCGCGCGGGACGGCGGCCGGGTGGACGTGGTGTCGCTGGCGGAGGAGTTCCAGGTGACGGCGGAGACCATCCGCCGCGACCTCAAGGCCCTCGACCGGGCCGGTCTGCTCCGCCGCGTGCACGGCGGCGCGATACCCGCCGGGCGGCTCGACTTCGAGCCGGACCTCGCCGAGCGCGAGTCCACCGCGGCCGACGAGAAGGACCGGATCGCCAGGGCGGCCCTGGCGGAACTGCCCGCCGACGGCACGCTGATCCTCGACGCCGGTTCCACGGTGGCCCTGCTGGCCGCCGCGATCCCGCGTGAGGCCTCGCTCACCGTCGTCACCCACAGCCTGCCCATCGCGGCCCGCCTCGCCGACCACCCCGGCATCCAGCTCCACCTGGTCGGCGGGCGCGTGCGGCACCGTACGCGCGCGGCAGTGGACGCCTGGGCGCTGCGCGCGTACGGCGAGATCCGCGCCGACGTGGTGCTGGTGGCGGCCAACGGCTTCTCCGCCGAGTACGGCCTGACCACCCCCGACCTGGCCGAGGCCGCGGTCAAGCGGGCCGCCGTCGCCGCCGCCCGCCGCGTGGTGCTGCTCGCCGACTCCTCCAAGTACGGCCAGGAGCACTTCGCCCGCTTCGGCTCCCTCGACGACGTGGACCTGCTGATCACCGACAGCGGGCTGACCCCCGAAGACGCCACCGCCATCGAGCGCGACGGCACGGAAGTAGTACGCGCATGATCCTCACCGTCACCCCCAACCCGTCCCTGGACCGCACCTACGAGGTGCCCTCCCTCGACCGCGGCGAGGTCGTCCGCGCCAGGGGAGAGCGCGTGGACCCGGGCGGCAAGGGCGTGAACGTCTCCCGCGCGGTGACGGCGGCCGGCCGGCGAACCGTGGCGGTACTGCCGCTCGGCGGCCCCTCCGGGGCGCTCGTCTCCGAACTGCTCGACGCCCAGGGCATCGAGGTCGCGCCGGTGCCCATCGCCGGCGTCACCCGGGCCAACATCGCGCTCGCCGAGGCGGACGGGGTCCTGACGAAGATCAACGCACCGGGGCCCGAACTGTCGGCGGCCGAGCGGGAACTGCTTCTGGAGACCGTACGGCGCCAGTCGCCCGGCGCGGACTGGATCGCCTGCTGCGGCAGCCTGCCCCGCGGCCTCGCCCCCTCCTGGTACGCCGACCTGGTCGCCCGGGCGCACGCCGCCGGTGTCCGCATCGCCCTCGACACCTCCGGTCCCGCCCTGCTCCAGGCCCTGCGGGAGCGCCCCGACGTGGTCAAGCCGAACGCCGAGGAGCTCGCCGAGGCCGTGGGGCGTCCCCTGGTCACGGTCGGCGACGCGGTGAAGGCGGCGGAGGAACTGCGGGAGCTGGGCGCCCGGTCCGTGCTCGCCAGCCTCGGCGCCGACGGGCAACTCCTCGTGGACGACGCGGGCGCCTGGTTCGGCGCCGCCCGCGTGGACGCCGTGCGCAGCAATGTCGGCGCCGGTGACTCCTCCCTCGCCGGTTTCCTCGTCGCCGGGGGTTCGGGGCCGGGCGCCCTCGCCTCCGCCGTCGCGCACGGCGCCGCGGCCGTCCGGCTGCCCGGCAGTGTGATGCCGACGCCGGCCGACCTGGACCCGAGCGCGGTGACGGTCACGGCCGAGGTGCCGGTGGACCGCGTACTGAAGGAGCCGGCGTCATGACTTCCGCCCACCGAGTCGTCGGCCGGCTCGCCGGGGGCGGTCCCGGCCGGGGCGTCCACGCCTCGGTCCCCGGTGCCGTCCTCGGCCGCGGTGCCTCCGGCCCGTTCCCGGGTGCCGTCCCCGGCCCCGGCCGCGGTGCCTCCGGCCCTCTCCCCGACGCCGATCCGCACCGCGGCGTCCCCGGCTCGCTCGCCGGGGTCGTCGCCGAATCCCACCGCAGTGCCCCCGTCCCCCTCCCCGTTTCCGCCCAGCACCCCGCGTTCCGGGCGATACGCGAGCTAAGGAGCCCGCGATGAGCGAGATGATCACCGCGGATCTGGTCGACCTCGACCTGTCCGCCGACACCAAGGAAGCGGCGGCGCGCGCCCTCGCCGAGCGGATGGTGGCCCTGGGCCGGGTGACCGACCTGGAGGGCTTCCTCGACGACGTGGCAGCCCGCGAGGCGCAGATGCCGACCGGCCTCGACGGAGGCATCGGCATCCCGCACTGCCGCAGCGAACACGTCACCGAGCCGACGCTGGCCTTCGGGCGCAGCGCGGCAGGCATCGACTTCGGGGCGGCGGACGGCCCGGCCGACCTGATCTTCCTGATCGCCGCTCCGGCGGGCGCGGACGACGCCCACCTGACGATCCTGTCGTCCCTGGCGCGGCAGTTGATGAACGCCGAGTTCACCGACGCGCTGCGCTCGGTGGGCGCCGCGACGGCCGCCGCGGCGCTGATCCGCGGGGAGGAGCCGGACGGTGCCGAAGGCGTTCGAGAAGGCACCGAGGACTCCGTGGCGGTCCCGGCGGCGGCCTCCGCCGGGACCGCCACGGGCAACCCCGACGAGGCTCCCGGCGAGCCCGAACGCCCCTTCCGTGTCGTCGCCGTCACCTCCTGCCCCACCGGCATCGCGCACACCTACATGGCGGCCGAGGCGCTGGAGAACGCCGGCCGCGAGGCGGGCGTCGAGGTCGTCGTCGAGACGCAGGGCTCGGCCGGGTTCACCCGGCTCGATCCGGCGGTGATCGATTCGGCGGACGGCGTGATCTTCGCCCACGACGTGCCTGTACGCGACAAGGACCGCTTCGCCGGGAAGCCCACCGTCGACACCGGTGTGAAGACGGCCATCAACCGGCCCGGCGAGCTGATCGGCGAGGTCCGCGGCAAGGCGGCCCGCGGCGAGGTCACGGGGGCCGGTACGGCGGGTGCCGGCGGTGCGGGCGGTTCCTCCGGTGCGACGCCGGTCGAGCGCGGCGGCGGGTCCGGTGACGGGTACGGGACGAAGCTGCGCGTCTGGCTGATGTCCGGCGTCAGTTACATGGTCCCGTTCGTCGCCGCGGGCGGTCTGCTCATCGCCCTGGGCTTCGCGATCGGCGGCTACGAGATCAACAAGGCGCCCTCGGTGATGGACCACTTCGTGTGGACGCAGGCGGACAGCTGGGCGGCGCTGCTGTTCCAGATCGGCGGTGTGGCCTTCGCCTTCCTCGTCCCGGTGCTGGCCGGCTACATCGCCTACGGCATGGCCGACCGTCCGGGTCTCGTCCCCGGCTTCGTCGGCGGCTCGATCGCGCTGACCATCAATGCCGGATTCCTCGGCGGCCTGGCGGCGGGTCTGATCTCCGGTGCCGTGGTGATGGCGATCCAGCGGATACGCATCCCGGCGGCGCTGCGCGGGATCATGCCGGTGGTGGTGATCCCGCTGATCTCCTCGGCGGTCGTCGGTTTCCTGATGTTCGTGGTGATCGGCAAGCCCATCGCGTCCGCGCAGAAGGCGATGACCGACTGGCTGAGCGGCCTGTCCGGCGCCAACGCGGTCCTGCTCGGCGTCCTGCTCGGCCTGATGATGTGCTTCGACCTGGGCGGTCCGGTCAACAAGGTCGCCTACGCCTTCGCCACGGCCGGCATCGCGGTCACCGACCCGAGCGACTCGGCGATGAAGATCATGGCGGCCGTCATGGCGGCCGGTATGGTCCCGCCGCTGGCGATGGCCCTGGCCACGACCGTGCGCGGCAAGCTCCTCAACGCCGCCGAGCGCGAGAACGGCAAGGCCGCCTGGGTGCTGGGCGCCTCCTTCATCTCCGAGGGCGCGATCCCGTTCGCCGCGGCCGACCCGCTGCGGGTCATCCCGTCCTCGATGGTGGGCGGTGCGGTCACCGGCGCCCTGTCGATGGCGTTCGGCGCCACGCTGCGCGCCCCGCACGGCGGCATCTTCGTCGTCCCGCTGATCGGCAACCCGCTGCTCTACCTGGTCGCCATCGCCGCGGGCGTCTGCGTCACGACGGCCCTGGTGATCGTCCTCAAGGGTCTGCGCAAGTCGGCGTCGGCAGCGGCGGCACCGGGATCCGGCGGCGCGGACCCGTCGGCCTCGGCACCGGGGGCGAAGCAGCCGGTGGCCGCGTAAGGGACGGTCGCCGTCAACTGTTCACGGGCCGGGTCCGCAGGGGACCCGGCCCGGCGGCGTTCCCGCCGGGCAGCGCGGACCCCGACGAACCACTACTGGGAGACCTGCGCCGCGCGACGCTCCATCGCCCGGCGGGCGGTGTCCTCGCTGGCGTAGACCTCGCACATGTGCCGTCCGTCGGGCGTGGCCGTGTGCTCGACCTCCCAGAGCGAGACCTCCGCGCCGTCGCGCAGCAGGAACGCGTGCTCGTAGAGCGAGAAGCCGATCCGGGCGCTGCGAGCGCGGCCGGGGCCGCCGAAGGCCTGGGTGATCTGGTGCGCGGACGCCGTCGCCAGCCGGGCGGCGAGGTCGGCGCCGGGCCGGTCCGGGTTCTCCGCCCGGCGCAGCAACCGGCGGGCGTGATCCGCCGAGGCGTCGGGGACGTAGCTGTGCCGGGGGGGCGGGGGCCGGGGACAGCTGCACCTGCACCGGCAGTTCGAAGTCGGGGGTGTCCGGTGGCAGGGCCAGGCGGGCGGTGGCGGTGCGCAGCTCTTCCTCGTCGACGTACACCTCGTGCTGCGGTTCGCCGCCCGGGGTGGTGTTGTGGACGAGCTCCCAGAGCGTGACCGCCGAGCCGTCGGCGAGCAGCCAGGTGTGCCGGTACGTCTCGCGGTGCAGCCCAGCGCTGTGGTGCGCGGAGTGCAGTGCGCCGTCGTGCGCCAGCGCGCAGTCCAGTTGCCGTATCGTCTCGTCGGGCAGTTCGAACGAGTTCAGGGCGCGACCCAGCAGTCGCATGAGGTGCTCCTCCGGAGACTCGGGCGACTCGGGTGGTTCGTACGCTGTCGTCTCGTACGGAACGCTCAAGGCTTCTCCCGGCGTTGCTGCATGTCACCTTGTGGGTGCATACCGTAGCCCCTCGGTCGGACATCATGTCCGGGAACCGAGAAAACGTACGCACGAAAAACGCGCGGGCCGCGCGAAAAGTTCCCGCGCGGCCCGACGAACCGTCAAAATCCGCTGCTCAGCAGGCCGGTCGGCCGATCAGACGGCGCTTCCGGCGACCCACTCGCTCCACGCCATGTTCCAGCCGTTGAGCCCGTTGTCCGGTGCGATCGTGCCGTCCGGGGAGTTCTTGACGACCACGATGTCCCCGATGAGCGAGTTGTCGTAGAACCACTTGCCGTCGGTGGCGCCCTGACCGCCCTGGACGTCCCGCAGCCCGACGCAGCCGTGGCTGGTGCCCTGGACGCCGAAGGGCGGGTTGCCCTGGTTGTACCAGTAGTTGCCGTGGATGAAGGTGCCGGACCGGCTCAGCCGCATCGCGTGCGGCACGTCCGGGATGTTGTACTCGCCGCCGAACCCGACCGTCGAACCGTCCATGTGTGTCTCCAGGGACTTCTCGGAGATCACCATCTGCCCGTTGTACGTCGGGTTCTCCGCGCTGCCCGCGGAGATGGGGACGGACTTGAGCGTCTCGCCGTCCCGCACGACGGTCATGGTCTGGGTGTTCGCGTCGACCGTGGAGACCTGGGCGCGGCCCACGGTGAAGGTCACGGTCTTCTTCTGTACGCCGTGGACGCCGTTCGCGCCCTCCACCCCGTCCAGGTCGATCTTCATGGTGACCTTCGAGCCGGCCTTCCAGTACTCCTCGGGCCGGAAGTCGAGCCGCTGGTCGCCGAACCAGTGCCCGACCACCTGCTGCCCGCTGCTGGAGGTGACCGAGATGTGCGACTGCACGGTCCTCTTGTCGCTGATCGCCTTGTCGAACTTGAACGAAACCGGCATCCCCACCCCGACCGTGGTGCCGCCGTCCGGGGTGTACGTACCGATGAAGCTGTTGGCGGTGGAGACCGTGGTGAACACCGAGTCGGCGGCGGAGGTACGGCCGTCGGCGTCCTTCGCGGTCGCGTGGATCCGGTACTTGGTGCCCCGCTCCAACTGCTCCTTCGGCTTCCAGCTGCCGCCGTCGGCGGAGACCGCGCCCGGTACGGCCGCGCCCGTCTCCGCGACGGTCATCCTCACCTCGGTCAGCCGGCCGTCGCTGACCTTCACGCCGGTCGTGTTGATCGAGGCGCCGGTCGATCCGTCCTTCGCCGAGATCACGACCTCGGCGACCGAGGTCTTCGCGGAGTCCGCGCCGTCGTCGCCGCCCTTCTTGTCGTCGGCACTGGCGCTGCCGCCGCAGGCGGTGAGGGTGAGGGCGCCGACCACCAGGGCGGCACAGGCCCCCAGTACGCGCCGCGATGCTATGACCGGCCTTGTCACGAGCTGCTATAGGATGAGGTGTTGTGCGGTATTGCCTTCAACCCTGTAGAGGTGAGCGGGGGTCGGCCGGGTTCCCGTCGACCGCCCGGGACGCCGACGCGTGACAGAATCGGGACAATCACCCGCGCACGCGGCTCAACCGGCCTCCTACGCAGGCCCGTACAGCTCCTCGTACACCGGCCACGCCCCGCCCGGTCCGTCCACCGGCCCGGCGGTCCGCACGGCGCGCACGATCGCCCGCGTCACCACGTCGGCGCCCGCCGCAAGTACCTCGTTCAGCGCGAGCGGCTGCCCCGCGTCGAGCGGACGCTCCCCGGTCGCCAGGGAGAACACCGTGTCCCCGTCACTGAGCAGGTGCACCGGCCGCACCGCACGGGCGATGCCGTCGTGCGCGGTGCCGGCCAGCTTCTGCGCCTGCGCCTTGGACAGGTCCGCGTCGGTGGCGACCACGGCGAGCGTGGTGTTCAGCGGGGGCGGCGCGTTCCTCGCCGCGACCCCGGCGAGCCGCCGCCCGGCGGCCTCGTGCACCTCCGGCGCCGGATACCGCACCCGCCCGCCCCGGAACATCTCCCCGTACAACACCCCCGTCTCCGGGTCGGTCACCGACCCCGCCGCGTTCGCCACCACCAGCGCCGCCACCGTGATCCCCGAGTCCAGCACGGTGCTCGCGGTGCCCACCCCGCCCTTCATCGTGCCGACCACCGCTCCCGTGCCCGCGCCGACGCACCCCTCGGCCACCGGCGCACCCGGCGTGCTCGCGTGCGCCGCCTCCACCGCCGCCCGGCCGGTGGCCGCGTCGGGCCTGGCCCGGAAGTCACCACCGCGCCCCAGGTCGAAGACGCAGGCGGCGGGCACCACCGGCACCACGTGCGCGGGATCCGGGCCGACCCGCACGCCTCGGCCCCGCTCCTCCAGCCAGGCCATCACCCCGGACGCCGCGTCCAGCCCGTACGCGCTGCCGCCGGTCAGTACCAGCGCCTGGACCCGCTGCACCAGGTTGCGCGGATCGAGCGCGTCGGTCTCCTTAGTGCCGGGGCCGCCCCCGCGCACGTCCACGGCGGCTACCGCCCCGGCCTCCGGCGCGAGCACCACCGTGGTGCCCGTCAGCCACCCGTCGCCCCTGCGCGTCGCATGCCCCACCAGCACTCCGGCGACATCCGTCAATGCGTCGACTGTCATGCCGTCAGTCTGGGCCAGGGACTTCGTCTGCGGGAGCGGACGACACCGGTGGGTAACGGACAACACCGGTGGGGGACAACACCGGTGCGAGTGCGGGACCCGGTGGGGCGGAGGCAACCGGCGGGGCAGCGGAACCAGTGGGCGGCGCGGTGAGACTCGTACCGGCCGCGGTCCGTCAGGCTGCGCAGCGGAGGCTGGGCGCCGGGCGGACCGGAGGGGGCCCTGCGGAGGCCGGACTGTACACCATGGCTCCCAGCACAGCAGAGACGACGTGGATCTGCTTGCGGACGGCTCCGCCCGCCGGGGCGTGCCGGGCGGGCGGAGCACCGGCCACACGGCGGGCCGTACCCTGGAGACATGAGCAGCACCCCCGAACCCGAGCCCCGCACGCCCCGGTCGGCGCTGGTCTTCGACGACCCGCTGGACCAGCAGAGCTCGGACGACACGGACCGCGGCTGGGGCGGGCGGCCCGAGGGCGACAGCGCGGCCGACCTGAAGCGCTTCCTCGACGAGAAGCCGCCCCACCACCTGTGAGCCGAGGGGCGCGGCGCCCCTACGGGCGGTCGTGCCCCGACCCGCGCTGCGCGACCAGTGCGTCGCGGATCTCCTTGAGCACCTCCAGCTCGGAGACCTCCATGACCTCCTCCGCGCCCTCCTTCGCCTTGCGACGGGCCTCCTGCCGGGCCAGGTACTTCGACATGGGCAGGACCATCAGGAAGTAGACGACGGCCGCGGTGATCAGGAACGTGAGGGTGGCGCCCAGTACCGAGCCCCAGAGGATGCGCACGCCCGTCGCGCTGTCGCCGGTACCGGTGCACGGACCCTTGAGACAGGAGCTGTAGCTGTCCAGGCTCTGGGTGCCGAACGCACCGACCAGTGGGTTGATGACCCCCTTCACTACCGAGTTGACGATGTTGGTGAAGGCGGCGCCGATGACGACCGCCACCGCCAGGTCGATGACGTTTCCGCGCATCAGGAAGGCCTTGAAGCCATCCCAGACGCTCGGCTCCTTCTTCTCGCTCACCTCGGGGGCACTCCTTGACTGAACCGGGTGTGGAACAAAACGCTCCGCAACCTACGTCAGCGTTGGGCCACCCTGTCCAATCCGGCACCTTGAACGCGGGACTTGACGGGCTCAGCACAGCGTCACCGCGAGCCGTGCCGTGGCCGCCGCGCCGGCCAGCCGATGGGCGGTCGCGCGGGGCACCGAAACCACGACCAGCGCCCCGCCCGCAGCGGCCCCGTCCACGGGCTCCGGCACCTTCGCCACCCGCGCCCCGCGCGCGAGGACGGTCGCCTCGCCCGAGCCGCCGTCCGTGGCCGCGATGACGTCGACCCGGTCGCCGGGCCTGAGGAGACGCACCGTGGCGGCGTCGGCGATCCGCACCGGCGCCGACACCGGCTGCGCGCCGTGCCGCTCGCGTACCGGCTCGGTCACCGGATGCCCGCGGGCCCGCTGACCGCCCGGGGCGTCGGCTCCCGGATGCGGGCCCGCCGCCACCAGCGCCGCGGCGGTGACCGCCAGCCCGGCGGCGACTGCGCGTCGTCGGTGACGCAGGAGCCGGTGCAGTCGGTGCCGTCCGCCGCGCACCCGCACCGGGGCGAAGTGCGGCACCTCGCATGTGGGCGGAGCGTCGGTGCCGAGCGGCAGGGGGGAGGCAAGGGCGGAGCGGGACACGGTGACCACCACCTGTGACGAGGGATCGGCTTGCGCGTCCACGATGAGGCTTTTCGCCGATGCCCGCCGGAGCCCGTGCGCTACCGACCGGTTGTGGACAACTCCGCCACCCGAACGTGCCGCTCCGCCCCCGGGCGGGCTCATGCACGGCGTCACACGGTCGCGCACGGGCCGCACGGTCGCGCACAGGCCCGCAGGCCGCACGGCTCCGCAGATCCCGGCCCGGACCGCACACCTCTTCAGGCCCCGGCCCGCACCGCACGCCCCCGCTCCCCGCCGCCCCGGGCTCTACGGCAGCGCGATTCCCGGATCCATCCCGCCCAGCGCCGTCGCGCACAGGCAGTCCCGGTCGGCGGTCGGTGGCAGCGCGGCCACCGCGTCGAACAGGACGCCCCGCAGCCGGTCCACGTTCGCCGCGAACACCTGCAGTACCTCCTCGTGGGAAACGCCCTCGCCGCTCTCCGCGCCGGCGTCCAGATCGGTGACGAGGGTCAGCGAGGTGTAACAGAGCTCCAGTTCACGGGCGAGCGCGGCCTCGGGGTGGCCGGTCATGCCCACCACCGACCAGCCCTGCGCCCGGTGCCACAGGGACTCCGCCCGGGTGCCGAAACGGGGCCCCTCGACCACGACCAGCGTGCCGCCGTCCACCGGTTCCCAGTCCCGCCCCCGGGCCGCCTTCAGCGCGGCGGCCCGCCCGGTGGGGCAGTACGGGTCGGCCAGCGACACGTGCACCACGTCGGGCACCGTGCCGTCCGGCGTCGGCAGCCCGTCGAAGTAGGTCGAAGGCCGGGACCGCGTGCGGTCGACGAACTGGTCCGGCACCAGCAGCGTGCCCGGCCCGTACTCGGGGCGCAGCCCGCCGACCGCGCAGGGGCCGAGGACCTGGCGCACACCGGCCGAACGCAGCGCCCAGAGGTTGGCCCGGTAGTTGATCCGGTGCGGCGGCAGATGGTGTCCGCGCCCGTGGCGGGGGAGGAAGGCGACCCGTCGGCCGGCGACCTCGCCGAGGAACAGGGAGTCGCTGGGCGGCCCGTAGGGGGTGTCCACCTGTACCTCGGTCACGTCGTCGAGGAACGAGTAGAAACCGGAGCCGCCGATCACGCCGATCTCGGCATTCACCTTGTTCGCCATGACCGCACCCTAGCCGCCCCGGCCGACGCCGAGGACCCCGTCGTCGGTCGACGACGGGGTCCCGCGAGAAGCTGTGGAGGCCCTACGCGGCGGTGGTGCCGGCGGCGGAGGAGCTGCCGGAGCTCGACGACGAGCCCGAGCCCGACGACGAACCGGAGTCCGAGGGCGAGGAGTCCGCCGAGGACGACGCCGACTTGGCCGACGACGCCGGCGAGCTGCTGGACGAGCTGCCGCGGCTGTCGTTGCGGTAGAAGCCGGAGCCCTTGAAGACAATGCCGACCGCCGAGAACACCTTCTTCAGGCGGCCCTGGCAGTTCGGGCACTCGGTCAGGGCGTCATCGGTGAACTTCTGCACCGCCTCGAGGCCCTCGCCGCACTCGGTGCACTGGTACTGGTACGTCGGCACTTGTCTTCCTCCTGGCACTCTCACTCGATGAGTGCTAACGACGGTCCATAGTGACGCATTCCCCGGGATCAGTCCACTGCGGCGTGCTCCCGGTGATCCACGCCACGCAGGACCGTACGCCCGCGGGGCGGGGTCGCCAGCCGCGAACGCAGTGCCAGCAGCGTCGCAAGCGCGAGCACTGTGCCACCCATCGGCACCAGGAACCCGGCGCCGCCCCAGAGCCGGTCCTCCAGCTGGCCGGAGACGGTGACGGCCGCCGCCTGGCCGAGCGCGACCGCGCCGGTCAGCCAGGTGAACGCCTCGGTGCGGGCGCCCGCCGGAACCAGGTCCTCGACCAGCGTGTAGCCGGTGACGAGAGCGGGTGCGATGCACATGCCGACCAGGAGGCCGAGACCGGCCAGTACGAGCACGGAGTGAGCGGCCCACAGGCCGGACGCGGTCACGGCGAGGGCGGTGTAGCCGACCAGGAGGCGCCGCTGCGGGGCCACCTTCCAGGCGATCGCGCCGCAGGCCAGGCCCGAGAGCATGTTGCCCGCGGCGAAGACGCCGTACAGGACGCCGTTCAGCCCGGGCTCGCCGATCGACTCGGTGAAGGCGGCCAGCGAGACCTGCATGCCGCCGAACACGGAACCGATGCCCAGGAAGACCACGATGAGAACGCGCACCCCGGGGACACGCAGTGCCGAAACGTGCTGCACGCGTGCGTGCCCGTCGGCGGCGCGGCCGACCGCCGGTTGGGTGCTTCTCTGCGCGGCGAACAGCAGACCGCCCACCAGGGTGAGCGCGGCCTCGGTGACCAGGCCCGCGGCCGGGTCCACGGCCGTGCACAGGGCGGTCGCCAAAAGCGGGCCGAGGACGAAGGTCAGCTCGTCGGTGACGGACTCGAAGGCGGCCGCCGTGCTCATCAGCGGGGAGTCCTTGAGCTTCACGCCCCAGCGGGCCCGCACCATGGGTCCGATCTGCGGCACCGAGGCGCCGGTGGGCACCGCGGCCGCGAACAGTGCCCACAAGGGCGCGTTCGCGAGCGCGAGAACGGTCAGGGTCGCACCGGATGTCGCGTGCACGAGCACGCCGGGGAGCAGGACGGCACGCTGCCCGTAGCGGTCGGCGAGCCGCCCGCTGTAGGGGGCGAACACGGCCATGGAGACGCCGGTGACGGCCGCCGCGGCGCCCGCGACGCCGTAGGAACCGGTGGTGTGCTGCACCAACAGCACGATGGAGAGCGTCAGCATGGCGAACGGCTGGCGTGCCGCGAAGCCGGGCAGCAGGAACGTCCAGGCGCCGCGGGTGCGCAGCAGTCGGCCGTATCCCGGGCGGGCGGAGCGGGACTCGGCGTGCCGCGTCTCCTCCGGCGACTTCTTCGACGAGGTGACCGTGGATGCCACGGCCCGTGCCTTTCTGCCGCCTGGTAGCGCGGTCCGCCTCGCGGCTGTCGCCGTGCGGGAGCGCCGAGAGCTGTCCTCTTGCGCGGACTGCGGTAGATGCCGGAGCCCGCGCGGAAGAGGGGCGATCCGGCCGCCATACGGTCGCGCCAGCTCTGCTTCAGGCAGAGTTGGTTCGATCAGGTGCCGCATTCATCCTACAGGGGGGAAGACGGGCGCAACCTGTGAAAGCGCGCACCCTCCCCACGTTCACCTGCGATCTCGGCACCCGCCGTCCACCTGCGGTTGCCGCATCCGATCACCTGCGATCCCGCGCTCGTCCATGCGATTGCGCACTCGTCCACCCGCGATCCCGCACCATCCAGCTGCGGCTGCCGCACTCGCTCACCCGCGGTTGCCGTTCGCCTCACCCGTGCCCAGCCATCCGGCCAGCTTGCCGCCGTGGCCGACCGCGCGCAGCCGCGCCTCGGCGGTGTCCCGGACGGGGTCGGTGGCGACCACGAGGAGTTCGTCCCCGCGCCGCAGTCCCGTCGTGGGCAGCGGCACGAACGACTTGCCGTCGCGGACGACCAGCGTCACGGCGGACCCGGCCGGCAGCCGCAGCTCGCTGACCTCCACGCCGTGCATCCTCGACCCCTCGGGGATCGTCACGGACAGCAGGTGCCCGCGCAGCCGCTCCAGGGGCGCCGACTCGATGCCGAGGTCGGCGGCCTCGTCCTCCTTGCCCAGGTGCAGCTTGCGGGCCAGCCAGGGCAGCGTCGGCCCCTGGACCAGGGTGTAGACGACGACCAGGACGAAGACGATGTTGAAGATGCGGCGGCTGCCCTCGACGCCCTCCACCATGGGGATCGTGGCCAGGACGATGGGCACGGCGCCGCGCAGCCCGGCCCAGGACATCAGTGCCTTCTCCTGCCAGGGCACCCGGAACGGCAGCAGGCACAGTACGACGCTCAGCGGACGCGCCACCATGGTCAGCACCAGCCCGATGATCAGGGCGGGCAGGATGTCGTCCCCGAGCTCGTGCGGGGTGACCAGCAGGCCGAGCAGCACGAACATGCCGATCTGGGCGAGCCAGCCGAGCCCGTCGGCGAAGCCCCGCGTGGCGGGCCAGTGCGGTAGCCGGGCGTTGCCCATGACCATCGACGCGAGGTAGACGGCCAGGAAGCCGCTGCCGTGGACCATGGCGCCGGCCGCGTAGGCGGTGACGGCGATCGACATGACGGCGATGGGGTAGAGGCCGGAGGCGGGCAGCGCCACGTGCCTGAGTCCGAGGGACCCGAGCCAGCCGACCGCGAGCCCGATGGCGGCGCCGATGGCCAGCTCCAGCGCGATCTCGCCCAGCAGCACGTACCAGTGCTCGATCGGGCCGGCCGTGGAGAAGGCGACCACCAGGATGACCACCGGTGCGTCGTTGAAGCCGGACTCGGCCTCCAGGGTGCCCGTTATGCGTGCGGGCAACGGGATTGTGCGCAGCACCGAGAACACGGCCGCCGCGTCCGTGGAGGAGACCACCGCTCCGACGATCAGTGCCTGCCGCCACTCCAGCCCGGTCAGGTAGTGCGCGCCCGCCGCGGTCACGCCGACGCTCACCGCGACCCCGGCCAGTGCCAGTGCGGAGGCGGCCGGCAGGGCCGGTTTCGCCTCCTTCCACTTCGTACCGAGACCGCCTTCGGCCAGGATCACGACCAGGGCCGCGTATCCGATGACCTGAACCAGTTCGGCGTTGTCGAAGTGGATGTCGCCGATGCCGTCCTGGCCCATGGCGACGCCGATCGCCAGGTAGACGAGCAGGCTGGGGAGCCCGCTGCGTGAGGAGATCCGGACCGCCGCCACGGCGATGAGGAGGACGAGCGAGCAGACGAGCAGGAGCTGGTTGAGGTGGTGGACAGTCAGCGGCCGTTCCCTTCCTTGACGCACAGCACGGACCACACGCGGACCCCACGGGGCACGTACGGGTACGCACGGTTACGTACCAGCGCATACGCCCGCACACGGACCACATGCCGCCCGTGGCGCGGACGAGCGCGCCGCGCGGCGCGCGAACACACACCCCCATGGCACACGAAACCGCAGTGCTCTGCGGGCAACTACTTCGTTACCTTACCTAACTCTTGACGATTTCTTGACCCTCGGCTTGGCAGGATCGAACGCCCGTGCGTGCCAGTACCCGACTCCGCGTCAAGGCGGAGCCGGGCCTGCGCCTACAGTTGCTCCAGCGCTCGGTCGCTCAGTACGAAGCACAGCCCGCCCCTGCCGCTCGTGTTAGGACAGCAAGGACAGCGATGCCCCCCACCACCACCGCCTCCACGGGTCAGCAGCCCGGCACGTCCGGCAGGAAGAAGGGGAAGAAGGGGCGCAAAGGCCGCCTGCTCGTCCTCGTGCTGGTCCTGGCCGTCATCGGCGGCCTCGTCTACGGCGGGTACTGGTCCGTCAGCACGGTCCGCGCGTCCTTCCCGCAGACCGCCGGCTCGCTCACGCTGAAGGGCCTGTCCGGCCCGGTCGACGTCAAGCGCGACGGCTACGGCATCCCGCAGATCTACGCGTCCTCCGAGGAGGACCTGTTCATGGCGCAGGGCTACGTCCAGGCGCAGGACCGGTTCTACGAGATGGACGTGCGCCGTCACATGACCGCAGGGCGCCTGTCGGAGATGTTCGGCAAGAGCCAGGTGGACAACGACGAGTTCCTGCGCACCCTGGGCTGGCACCGGGTGGCGAAGAAGGAGTACGACGAGAAGCTGTCGGACTCCACCAAGAAGTACCTCCAGGCGTACGCGAAGGGCGTCAACGCCTACCTGGAGGGCAAGGACGGCGCGGACATCTCCCTGGAGTACGCCGCCCTCGGCTTCACCAACGACTACAAGCCCCAGGAGTGGACCCCGGTCGACTCGGTGGCCTGGCTGAAGGCGATGGCCTGGGACCTGCGCGGGAACATGCAGGACGAGGTCGACCGCGCCCTGATGACCAGCCGCCTCGGTCCGAAGCAGATCGCCGACCTGTACCCGGCCTACCCCTACGACCGGAACAAGGCGATCGTTCAGGAGGGCCAGTACGACGAGCTCACCGAGACGTTCGAGGGGGGCGGCACGTCCGGCGGCGACGAGGGCACCGGAACCGGCACGGGCACCGGAACCGGTACAGGCGTCGGGGCCGGTACCGGTACCGGAACCGGTACAGGCGTCGGGACCGGGACCGGCACGGGCACCGGCAACGCCTTGCAGAGCCAGCTCTCGGGCCTCCAGAACGTCCTGGACGACCTGCCCACCGCCGTCGGCGTGAACGGCAACGGCATCGGCTCCAACTCCTGGGTCGTCTCCGGCGAGCACACCATCACCGGCAAGCCGCTGCTGGCCAACGACCCGCACCTGTCTCCGTCGCTGCCGTCCGTCTGGTACCAGATGGGCCTGCACTGCCGCACCGTCTCCGACAAGTGCCGCTACGACGTCGCCGGTTACACCTTCGCGGGCATGCCCGGCGTGGTCATCGGCCACAACCAGGAGATCGCCTGGGGCCTGACCAACTCCGGCGTCGACGTCACCGACCTCTACCTGGAGAAGATCACCGCCGACGGCTACCAGTACGACGGCAAGGTGGTCCCCTTCGAGACCCGCGAGGAGACCATCAAGGTCGCCGGCGGCGAGTCCAAGAAGATCGTGGTCCGTGAGACCAACAACGGCCCCCTGCTCTCCGACCGCGACGACGAGCTGGTGAAGGTCGGCAAGAAGGCCACCGTCGAGACCGCCGCCCCCGACCGCGGCGACGGCTACGGCGTCGCACTGCGCTGGACGGCGCTGGAGGCGGGCACCACCATGGACGCCGTCTTCGCTATGGACCGGGCGCAGAACTGGAGCGACTTCAGGGAGGCAGCCGCCCTGTTCGACGTCCCCTCGCAGAACCTGGTCTACGCCGACAGCGAGCACATCGGCTACACGCTGCCCGGCAGGATCCCGGTGCGCGCCAAGGGCCACGACGGCTCGGTCCCGGCGCCGGGCTGGGACCCCGACTACCACTGGACCGGCGAGTACATCGACGACGACGAGCTGCCGTACGAGTACGACCCGGAGCGCGGCTACATCGTGACCGCCAACCAGGCGGTCGTCGACGAGGACTACCCCTACACGCTCACCACGGACTGGGGTTACGGCACCCGCAGCCAGCGCATCACCTCCCTGATCGAGCAGAAGATCAAGGACGGCGGCAAGATCTCCACCGACGACATGCGCCAGATGCAGCTGGACAACAGCAGCGAGATCGCCAAGCTGCTCGTGCCCCAACTGCTGAAGATCGACGTCGAGGACAAGGACGTCCGCGAGGCGCAGAAGCTTCTTGAAGGCTGGGACTACACCCAGGACGCCGACTCGGCGGCCGCCGCCTACTTCAACGCCGTGTGGCGCAACATCCTCAAGCTCGCCTTCGGCAACAAGCTGCCCAAGGAACTGCGCGTCAAGGGCCAGTGCCTGTGGGTCGACCCGGTCAACACCACCGGCCCGGCGGACGAGACGAACAAGGTCCGCGAGTGCGGTCAGCGTGACACCGACCAGGCGCAGCCGGACGGCGGCGACCGCTGGTTCGAGGTCGTGCGGCAGCTGATGGACAAGCCGAAGAGCGACTGGTGGACGACGCCGGCCAACGGCACCCGCAAGGGCGCCGACCACAACCGCGACGACCTGTTCAAGCGCGCCATGGTCGACGCCCGCTGGGAGCTGACCGCCAAGCTCGGCAAGGACATCGACACCTGGAACTGGGGTCGGCTGCACCGCCTGTTCCTGAAGAACCAGACCCTGGGCACCGAGGGCCCCGGCTTCCTGAAGTACGCCCTCAACCGCGGCCCGTGGAAGCTCAGCGGCGGCGAGGCGGCGGTCAACGCCTCCGGCTGGAACGCGGCCGGCGGTTACGGGGTGGTGTGGGTGCCGTCCATGCGGATGGTGGTCAACCTCGGTGACCTCGACAAGTCGCGCTGGATCAACCTCACCGGCGCCTCCGGCCACGCCTACAGCGCCCACTACACCGACCAGACCGACAAGTGGGCCGACGGTGAACTGCTGCCGTGGGCCTTCACGAAGAAGGCGGTCGACGAGAGCACGAGCGACACGCTGGTGCTCAAGCCGTAGCCGGGCCGTACCGGCAGTCGAGAACGGCCTCCACGCGCGCGTGGAGGCCGTTCTCGCGCAGTCGGCACTCGCGTCCCCCGCGCGGTCAGCGGAACCGGCGTACCCCCGACGGCGTCACCACCGCGTCCACCGGCCGGTCGTGCGGCTCCTCGGGGACGTGCGCGACGACCTCCGCGTCGTAGAGCAGCACCAGCAGGGCGGGACGCGCGCCCGCCCGCTCCAGACGCGCCAGGACCCGGTCGTACGATCCGCCGCCGCGTCCCAGCCGCATGCCGCGCCCGTCGACCGCCAGCCCCGGCAGCAGCACCACGTCCGCCTCCGTGACCGCGTCCGGCCCCAGGCGCTCGCCGGCGGGCTCGGACAGGGTCATCCGCCCGTCGTGCCGCACGTGCGTGAGGGATCCCTCACCGGTGTACTCGCCCCAGTCCAGGTCGTTGTCGGGCAGCAGGGCGGGCAGCAGGACGCGCACGCCTCGCGCGCGCAGCGCGTCCAGTAGCGCGCGGGTCCCGGGCTCGGCGCCCACCGAGACGTACGCCGCCACGGCGTGCGCCCCCGCGACCTCCGGCATACCGAGCGCCCGCCCGGCCAGCGCGTGCGCCGCTTTCCGCACGGCATCCGTGGTCAGCGCGTTCCGCGCCGCGAGGAACCCCCGCCGCAGCCTTCGCTTGTCGGGCTCCGCCGCGGGTGCGTTGTGACTCATGGACCGCTCCTGTAACGTCTAGCATGCTCATATGAGCATCCGGGATCCGGAGTCACAGATTCTCCCTATAGGTACCGGATATGGTGGCGCGCATGACTCAGTCCCACCCCAGGATCAGCAAGGCTGTCATCCCAGCAGCCGGACTCGGCACCCGGTTCCTGCCGGCCACCAAAGCCACTCCCAAGGAGATGCTGCCGGTCGTCGACAAGCCGGCGATCCAGTACGTGGTCGAAGAGGCCGTGTCCGCCGGCCTCGGTGACGTCCTCATGGTCACGGGCCGCAACAAGCGCCCCCTGGAGGACCACTTCGACCGCAACTACGAGCTCGAGTCGGCCCTCCAGAAGAAGGGCGACGCGAGCCGGCTGGCCAAGGTCCAGGAATCCAGCGACCTCGCCATGATCCACTACGTCCGCCAGGGCGACCCCAGGGGCCTCGGCCACGCCGTGCTGTGCGCCGCGCCGCACGTCGGCGACGAGCCCTTCGCGGTCCTGCTCGGCGACGACCTGATCGACCCGCGCGACCCCCTGCTCCAGCGGATGATCGACGTCCAGGAGCAGCACGGCGGCAGCGTCATCGCCCTCATGGAGGTCGCCCCCGAGCAGATCCACCTCTACGGCTGCGCGGCCGTGGAGGCCACCGGGGACGACGACGTCGTCAAGGTGAGCGGACTGGTCGAGAAGCCGGACCCGGCCGACGCCCCCTCCAACTACGCCATCATCGGCCGCTACGTCCTCGACCCGCACGTCTTCGACATACTCCGCAAGACCGAGCCCGGCCGCGGCGGCGAGATCCAGCTCACCGACGCCCTCCAGCAGCTCGCCGAGGACGAGAAGGTCGGCGGCCCGGTGCACGGCGTCGTCTTCAAGGGCCGCCGCTATGACACCGGCGACCGCGGCGACTACCTGCGTGCCATTGTCCGACTCGCGTGCGAACGTGAGGACCTGGGCCCGGACTTCCGGACCTGGCTTCGCAGTTACGTAGCCGAGGAGATGTAACGACGTTGAGCAGCGCCGCGCACCGTGACACCGGCCACGAGCACGCCACCGCGGACTTCGGTCCGGACCGGCTGTGGTCGGTGCAGGACCACCTGGACGACATCCTCGCGACCGTCCGCCCCCTGGAACCCATCGAGCTGAACCTGCTCGACGCCCAGGGCTGTGTCCTGGTCGACGACATCACGGTGCCGCTCTCCCTGCCGCCGTTCGACAACAGCTCCATGGACGGGTACGCGGTGCGCGTCGCCGACGTCGCGGGCGCGAGCGAGGAGTTCCCCGCCGTCCTGGAGGTCGTAGGGGACGTCGCCGCAGGCCAGGCCGACCCGCTGTCGGTGGGACCGGGTCAGGCCGCCCGCATCATGACCGGCGCCCCGCTCCCGCCCGGCGCCGAGACGGTCGTCCCCGTCGAGTGGACCGACGGAGGGCTCGGCGCGGGCCCGGTGGCCGGCATGTCCGCCCGCAGCCTGGCCCCCGAGGGCGCCGAGGGGCAGGTGCACGTGTACCGCCCCGCCGAGGCCCGCGCCCACGTCCGCGCGAAGGGCAGCGACGTCGCCGCCGGCGACCGCGCCCTACAGGCCGGTACGGTCCTCGGCCCGCCGCAGATCGCCCTGCTCGCCGCGATCGGCCGCGGCAGGGTCCGGGTGCGCCCGCGCCCGCGCGTGGTGGTGCTCTCCACCGGCAGCGAACTCGTCCAGCCCGACGAGGAACTGGCCGCCGGTCAGATCTACGACTCCAACAGCTTCGCCCTCACCGCCGCCGCCCGCGACGCGGGCGCCATCGCCTACCGCGTGGGCGCCGTCGCCGACGACGCCGAGACCCTGCGGTCCACCATCGAGGACCAGTTGGTGCGCGCCGACCTCATGGTCACCACCGGCGGCGTGAGCGTCGGGGCGTACGACGTGGTCAAGGAGGCGCTGGCGCACGTCGCCGACGAGGACGAGCCGGGCAGCGGCGTCGACTTCCGCAAGCTCGCCATGCAGCCGGGCAAGCCCCAGGGCTTCGGCTCCATCGGCCCCGACCACACCCCGCTCCTCGCCCTGCCGGGCAACCCGGTGTCGTCGTACGTCTCCTTCGAGCTGTTCGTCCGCCCCGCGATCCGCACCCTCATGGGGCTCGCCGACCTCCACCGCCCGACGACCACCGCGTCCCTGACCGCGGACAAGGCGCTGACCTCGCCCAAGGGCCGCCGCCAGTTCCTGCGCGGCACCTACGCCGACGGCACGGTCACCCCGGTCGGCGGCGCGGGCTCCCACCTCGTGGCCGCCCTCGCACACGCCGACGCGCTGATCGT
The DNA here is from genome assembly GCF_014649815.1 of Streptomyces mutabilis. Taxonomy (GTDB): domain Bacteria; phylum Actinomycetota; class Actinomycetes; order Streptomycetales; family Streptomycetaceae; genus Streptomyces; species Streptomyces mutabilis. Next base: position 122,126 of record NZ_BMTT01000007.1, read on the forward strand.
CGTCCCCGAGGACGCCGAGTCCGTGGAGCCCGGCGCCGAGGTCGAGGTGGTCCTGCTCGGCTGACCCCGGCCTGTTGGCGGTACCGTGTCGCGCACAGCAGGCCCGCGCGCCGCACCGCGCCGGGCCCGGACCGGGAGCGCCACACGAGCATGAGTACGCAGGACCGACCCCCGCACGACGGCCAGCCCCCGCACGACGACCCGAGCGCGCAGGGCCCGCAGGACCGGCTGACGCACATCGACGAGGCGGGCGCCGCCCGCATGGTCGACGTCTCCGCCAAGGACGTGACCGCGCGCACCGCCCGCGCCAGCGGACGCGTCCTCGTCGCGCCCCGCGTGATCGAGCTGCTGCGCGGCGAGGGGGTCCCCAAGGGCGACGCCCTGGCCACCGCGCGGATCGCGGGCATCATGGGCGCCAAACGCACCCCCGACCTGATCCCGCTGTGCCACCCGTTGTCGGTCTCCGGTGTGAAACTGGACCTGTCGGTCGCGGACGACGCCGTGGAGATCACCGCCACGGTGAGGACGACGGATCGCACGGGCGTCGAGATGGAGGCGCTCACCGCGGTCTCCGTCGCCGCGCTCACCGTGATCGACATGGTGAAGGCGGTCGACAAGGGAGCGGTCATCACGGACGTGCGGGTGGAGGAGAAGACGGGCGGCAAGTCGGGCGACTGGAGCCGGGCATGACGCTGGACGGGCCGACCGGGAGCACGTTCCCCGCGCCGTACAGCGCCCTGGTGGTCACGGCCTCCAACCGGGCCGCCGCCGGGGTCTACGAGGACAAGGGCGGCCCGCTGATCGCCGAGGGCCTGCGCCGCTTCGGCTTCGCGGTGGACGGCCCGCGGGTCGTGCCCGACGGGGATCCCGTCGAGGCGGCCCTGCGCGCCGGCGCCGAGGCGGGCTACGACGTGATCGTGACCACCGGCGGCACCGGCATCTCGCCCACCGACCGCACCCCCGAGGCGACCCGGGCGGTGATCGACCACGAGGTCCCCGGCATCGCGGAGGCGATCCGGGCGTACGGCCGGGACAAGGTGCCGACCGCGGCGCTCTCCCGGGGCCTGGCCGGAGTGGCGGGCGGCACGCTGATCGTCAACCTGCCGGGCTCCTCCGGTGGGGTGAAGGACGGCCTCGCCGTACTGGAGCCGCTGCTGACCCACGCCGTGGACCAGCTTCGCGGCGGCGACCACCCCAGACCCGCCAGTGGTGGGGGTGCGAGCTGAACAGCCCATCCTGGCCCGTGGAACTGGTGGACGGCGACATCGTCCTCAGGCCGATAAGACTGCGCGACCAGCGGGCCTGGCGCGAGGTCAACCGGCGCAACCGCGACTGGCTGCGGCCCTGGGAGGCGACCATCCCGCCGCCCACGCCCGCCGGCCCGCTCGCGCACCGGCCGACCTACCGCCAGATGGTGCGGCACCTGCGCTCCGAGGCCAACGCGGGCCGGATGATGCCGTTCGTCATCGAGTACCAGGGACGGCTGGCCGGGCAGTTGACGGTGGCCGGCATCACTTGGGGCTCGATGTGCTCCGGGCACGTCGGCTACTGGGTGGACGAGGCGGTGGCGGGCCGGGGGGTGATGCCGACGGCCGTGGCGATGGCGGTGGACCACAGTTTCCGCACCGTCGGACTGCACCGCGTCGAGGTCTGCATTCGCCCCGAGAACGCGCCCAGTCGCCGGGTCGTGGAGAAACTCGGATTCCGCGAGGAGGGTCTCAGGCCGCGTTATCTCCACATCGACGGAGCATGGCGCGACCACCTCGTCTTCGCTCTCACCGCGGAAGAGGTACCCGAGGGCCTGCTGCGACGCTGGCACCGGTCACGGGACCGGAGCCCGCGAAACAACCGGTAATTGAATAAATGTTCGAAATTGGGCGGGCTGCGACCGTGCCGGAACGGTCAAATGCGCAACTCTGGCAGTCAGTTGATCGCATCGATCACAAGAAAAGTTCGAAATATCCGCCAGATCGTGCGACACACCGGCCCAATTGGCGGATGGCCCCACGCAAACCCCTCTACCGTGTGAGGCGTGAGCAGCAGCGGCCTCATCTACGCAGTCATTGTCGGGGCCTGGGCCGCCTACTTGGTGCCGATGTGGCTCCGTAGGCAGGACGAGCTGAACGAGGCCCGTCCGACGGAACGCTTCAGCACCGCCATCCGGCTCCTGTCCGGACGGGCGGGCATGGAGCGCCGGTACGCCAAGGACCTGCGGTCGCGCTCCGCCGACGAGGCGGGGCCCGACACCGACGACCCGGACGCCGTCACCGATTCGGTGGACGTCCGGGCCTTCGCCGTGTCCAGAACCCGCCGGCACACCCGCCCGGCGGCCGACGGGCACGCACCCGGCACCAGACGCGGACAGGCCGCGGAACCCGGACAGTACCCCGAACCCGCGCAGGCCCAGCAAGCGGAGCGGTCCTCGGAACCGGGGCGGAACCCGGATGCCGGGCGGCCCGGCGGGGCCGGCGCGGCAGCCGCGCGCGCGCGAGTTCCGCAGGCTCGGCGCGCCCCCGCCTCGGCCAGCGCAGCGGCTCGCGCCCGGCGCAGCAAGGTACTCGCGCGCCGCCGGCGTACGACCGTGCTCCTCTTCCTGGCCTTCACGCTCGGTTCGGTCGTCGCCGCCGTCGGCGGACTCGCGTTCCTGTGGGCGCCCGGGGTTCCCGCGGTGCTGCTCAGCGCCTACATCGCCTACCTGCGCGCGCAGGAGCGCCGCCGGTTCGCCTTCCAGATGGACCGCCGCCAGGCCGAGGCCGCCGCGCAGCGGCTGCGAAACCGCGACCGCCGCCCGCGCCGGCGCACCCCCGCCGACCCCGCCGACACCGTCGGCGACCCCGACGCGGAGGAGCCGGACGAGGGGCCCGAGTCGGAGCCGGACTCCGGCCTGTCGGCCCTCGCCGCGGACCGGCGAGCCCTGGTCGAGCAGACCGACCACGCCGAGTGGGTCGACCAGCAGCGCGAACGCCGGCGCCGGCCGCAGGGCGACAGCTGGGACCCGGTGCCGGTCCCGCTGCCGACCTACGTCACCGCACCCGTCGCCCCCCGCGCCACCCCCGACGTGGACCTCGGGTCGCCGGACGCGTGGAGCTCGGCACGATCCAGCGCCGTCGACCCCCACCGGGAGGAAGCGGCGGCCGACCCGGCCCCGGACCGCTCCGCCGACCGCGCGGAGGGCCGCGCCGAGGACCGCCCGGAGACCCCCGGCCGTAGTGACGCCCGCCGTGCCGCCTCCGCCCGACGCGCCCGCGAGCGCGGCCGGACACCGCTCTTCGACCAGTACGAGGACGGCGACCGCCCCCGAGCGGCCAACGAGTAGTCCTCGTCGCGGCCGGCCTGCCCGGGTGCCTCGGAAGCGATTTTTGAGCAGGCCGGTCGGGGTGCTAAAGTTTCACTCGTTGCAAGGGCCTGTGGCGCAGTCCGGTAGCGCACCTCGTTCGCATCGAGGGGGCCAGGGGTTCAAATCCCCTCAGGTCCACGCACATTGGCGAAGGTTCCGTTCGATCATCACGATCGAACGGGACCTTCGTCGTTCTCGGAGGCAAGTCCACCCGGCCGCCGCTGTGCCATCGCCGCGGCGGCGGCCGGGTGGCCCGTGTCTACGGCACCCGGAGCGCCTTGGCATAGCAGAGGCTTTCCTCGTGGAACCGGTAGTAGCCGAACTTCTCGCACGGCTCGTAGCCGCTGGACGTGTACAGGGCCACGGCCTCGGGCTGCTTGGTGCCGGTCTCCAGCACCATGCGCGTCCGGCCGGCCGCACGGGCGTCCTCCTCCAGGGCCGCCAGGATGCGGCGGGCCAGCCCCCGGCCACGCATCTGCTCGATGACGAACATCCGCTTGAGCTCGGCGTCCCCGTCGAGGTTGCCCTCGTCGTTGGCGTCCTGGCTGCGCCAGCCGCCGGAGGCGACCGGGACGTCGTTCTCGTCGTACGCGATCAGGTACAGGCCGCTCGGCGGCGCGAAGTCCGACGCGGCCAGCTCCGTGGCGTCACCGCCGTCGCCGTAGCGGACGTCGTACTCCGCCTGGACCTCGTCGTTGAGCTTCACGGCGTCGGGGTGGTCGAAGGGGACCCGGCGAATGTTCATGCTACCTACCGTAATGTGATGCGAGATCCGGGATCGGGGCACCGTCCAGTGTGCCGGTATCGTGCCCTGGTGCTCACCGTGACCTCCGTGAATGTGAACGGTCTGCGCGCCGCCGCGAAGAAGGGCTTCGTGGAATGGCTCGCGGACACCTCCGCCGACGTGCTCTGCCTCCAGGAGGTGCGGGCCGAGCCCCAGCAACTGCCCGAACACGTCCGCACCCCCGACGGCTGGCACGTCACGCACGCCCCCGCCGCCGCCAAGGGCCGCGCCGGCGTCTCCCTCTACACCCGCCGCGAGCCCGACCGCGTCCGGGTCGGCTTCGGTTCGACGGAGTTCGACACCAGCGGCCGCTACGTCGAGGCCGACCTGCCCGGTGTGACGATCGCCTCCCTCTACCTCCCCTCCGGCGAGGTCGGCACCGAGCGCCAGGACGAGAAGGTCCGCTTCATGGGCGAGTTCCTCGCCTACCTCAAGGAACTGCGCGAGCGGGCCGCCGCCTACGGCCGCGAGGTCGTCGTCTGCGGCGACTGGAACATCGCCCACCGCGAGGCCGACCTCAAGAACTGGCGTGCCAACAAGAAGAACTCCGGGTTCCTGCCGGAGGAGCGGGAGTGGCTGAGCAGGGTCCTCGACCCGGCCGAGGGCGGCTACGTCGATGTCGTGCGCGCCCTGCATCCCGACTCGGAGGGGCCGTACTCGTGGTGGTCCTACCGGGGGCGGGCTTTCGACAACGACAGCGGATGGAGGATCGACTACCACCTGTCGACCCCGGGGCTGGCGGCCAAGGCGGTCAAGGGGTACGTCGAGCGGGCCGCCACGCACGCCGAGCGGTGGTCGGACCACGCGCCGGTGACGGTCGTCTACGACCGTTAGCCGGGCCGGCGTCCTTCGCCCGCCGGCCCGGAGCCGGCGTTCTCCGTCCGCTCGTCCTCAGCCGGCGTCCTCCGTCCGCTCGTCCTCAGCCGGCGTTCTCCGTCCGCTTCCGTATCCGCCGGTCCATCGCCAGCGACAGTTCCGCCTCCACCACGCTGCGGGCCAGCGGGCGCAGGCGGTGGAGGTCCCCTTCGGGGGCGTGGCGGAGGATCAGGTCGGCGAAGAGGTCGGCGAGGGCGTCGGCGTGTTCGCGGACGCGGGCGCCGGCCTGGAGGACCTCGCCGAGGGGAATGCCCTCGCGGACCAGGGCGGAGGAGACCTCCAGCAGGCGGTGGCTGATGTGGACGATCTGGTCGCCGTCGGTGCCGACGTATCCGAGGTCCATGGCGGCGGCCAGGTTCTCGGGGGTGACCTGGCCCTCGAAGCGGGCGGCGAGTTCCTCGGGGGTGAGGCGGACCGGGGTCTCCTCGGTGGGTTCGCCGTAGCCGAGCAGGTCGCCGACGTCGCGGCCGTGGTCGAAGGCGTCGGCGAGTTCCGCGATGCCGCTGAGGGTGTGCCCGCGCTCCAGGAGGGCGGCGATGGTGCGCAGGCGGGCCAGGTGGTGGTCGTCGTACCAGGCGATGCGGCCCTCGCGGCGGGGCGGTGGGATCAGTTTGCGTTCGCGGTAGAAGCGCAGGGTGCGCACCGTGATGCCGGCCAGCCGGGCCAGTTCCTCCATGCGGTATTCGCGCTTCTCGGTCACGTCGTCGACCCTACGGCGTACCGTCGGTAACTTTCCTCGCCCGACCCCTACCCATGAGTACGGTGCTGCTCTACTCTCCCATTGCGCCAGTGTTCACTGGCAGAGTTCTAGGCGATGCGTGGAGGCTTCGGGATGGCCGAGCACGAGCAGGTTCAAGAACACGTGCGGGTGGCGGTGATCGGGTCCGGCTTCGGCGGGCTGGGGGCCGCCGTGCGGCTGCGGCGCGAGGGGATCACCGACTTCGTGGTCCTGGAGCGGGCGGGGAGCGTCGGAGGGACCTGGCGTGACAACAGTTACCCAGGGTGCGCCTGTGACGTGCCGTCCCACCTCTACTCGTTCTCCTTCGCACCCAATCCCGACTGGCCCCGCACCTTCTCGGGCCAGGAGCACATCCGCGCCTACCTGGAGCACGTGACCGACACCTTCGGGCTGCGCCCCCACATCCGCTTCGACTCGGAGGTGAAGCGGATGGCGTGGGACACCGAGCGACTGCTGTGGGAGATCGAGACGGTGAGCGGGAACCTCACCGCCGACGTCGTCGTGTCCGCGAGCGGGCCGCTGTCCGACCCGAAGGTGCCGGACATCCCGGGGCTGGATTCCTTCCCCGGCAAGGTCTTCCACTCCGCCCGCTGGGACCACGAGTACGACCTCACCGGCAAGCGCGTCGCCATGATCGGCACCGGCGCCTCCGCGATCCAGATCGTGCCGTCCATCCAGCCGAAGGCCGGGCATCTGACCCTGTTCCAGCGCACCCCGGCCTGGGTGATGCCCCGCATGGACCGGGCGATCAGCGGCGCCGAGCGCGCCCTGCACCGGGCGTTGCCCGTCACCACCAAGCTGCGGCGCGGGCTGCTGTGGGGCATCCGCGAGCTCCAGGTGCAGGCCTTCACCAAGCACCCGAACGAGCTGGGCTTCGTCGAGCAGATCGCCAAGCGCAACATGGCCTCCGCCGTCAAGGACCCGGCCCTGCGCGCCAAGCTGACCCCGGACTACCGCATCGGCTGCAAGCGCATCCTGCTGTCGAGCTCGTACTATCCGGCGCTCGCCCAGCCGAACGTCGACGTGGTCGCCAGCGGGTTGAGCGAGGTGCGCGGCTCGACCCTCGTCGCCGCAGACGGCACCGAGACCGAGGCCGACGTGATCATCTTCGGCACCGGTTTCCACGTCACCGACATGCCCATCGCGGAGCGGGTCGTGGGCGTGGACGGGCGGACCCTCGCCGAGACCTGGAAGGGCGGCATGGAGGCCCTGCGCGGTGCCTCGGCGACCGGCTTCCCCAACTGGATGACGATCATCGGCCCCAACACCGGCCTCGGGAACTCCTCGATGATCCTGATGATCGAGTCGCAGCTGAACTACATGGCGGACTACCTGCGCCAGCTGAAGGTGCTCGGCGGCCGGGTCGCTCTCGACGCCCGCCCCGCAGCCGTCCGCAACTGGAACCACCGGGTGCAGGAGCGCATGAAGCGCACGGTGTGGAACACCGGCGGCTGCACCAGCTGGTACCTGGACGCGAGCGGCCGCAACACCACGGTGTGGCCCGGCACGACCGCCGAGTTCCGGCGGGTGACCCGGCGCGTGGACCTGGCGGAGTACGAGGTGCTGCGCACGGCCGTCGCCGGGGCGGCCCCCGTCGCGGACGCGGACGCGAACGTCGAGGTGAGCGCGTGAGCCGCCTGATGCACGTCGCCGCCGGGCCGTACGCCCCGCCCGTCCCCGCCCGTGAGCTGACCGTCGTCTCCGCGGACGGCGCCCGCATCCACGTCGAGGTGCACGGTCCCGAGGACGCGCCCGCGGTGGTCCTCGCCCACGGCTGGTGCTGCTCGACCGCCTTCTGGGCGGCGCAGGTCCGCGCGCTGGCCGCCGATCACCGGGTCATCGCCTACGACCAGCGCGGCCACGGCCGCAGCCCGGCCAACCCGGTCTGCGGTACCGAGCCCCTCGCCGACGACCTCGAAGCCGTCCTCGCGGCCACGCTCGCGCCGGGCGAACGGGCCGTGATCGCCGGGCACTCCATGGGCGGCATGACGGTGATGGCCGCCGCGTCCCGGCCCGGCGTGCGCGAACACGCCGCGGCGGTCCTGCTGTGCAGCACGGGCAGTTCGCGGCTGGTGGAATCCGCGACGGTGCTGCCGTTCGGCCAGGGCCGGCTGCGGACCTGGCTGACCCGGCGCGTCCTCGGCTCCCGGGCACCGCTCGGGCCGGTCACGCCGCTCGCGCGCAGGATCCTCAAGTACGGGACGATGGGCCCGGGTTCGGCGCCGGACATGGTCGAGGCGTGCGCCCGTATCGTGCACGCCTGCCCGAGCCGGGTGCGGCACGCCTGGTCCGGGGTGCTGGACGCGCTCGACCTCGACCACGGGGTGCGGGAGTTGAGGATGCCGGTCGAGATAGTGGTCGGCACCGCCGACCGGCTGACCCCGCCCGTGCACGCCCGCTCGCTGGCCGCCGCGCTGCCGAACTGCGTGGGCGTGACGGAACTTCCGGGCCTCGGCCACATGACGCCGGTCGAGGCGCCCGATCTGGTCACCGGCAGGATACGCGCCCTGGTCGCCGCCCACGTGTCCACCGACCGCACCGAACCCGCCGTACCCGCCGAGGAGATCGCATGAGCAGGGTGAGCCTGGAAGGGCGCGTCGCCGTCGTCACCGGGGCCGCGCGGGGCGTCGGGGAGCTGCTGGCCCGCAAGCTGTCCGCCCGCGGGGTCAAGGTCGCCCTGGTCGGCCTGGAGCCGGACGCGCTCAAGCAGGTCTCCGCCCGGCTGCACAGCGAGAGCGACCACTGGCACGCCGACGTCACCGACCACGAGGCGATGGCGGAGGTGGCGGCACAGGTCAAGGAGCGGTTCGGCCGGATCGACATCGTGGTCGCCAACGCCGGTGTCGCCACCGGCGGTCCCTTCGTCGAGTCCGACCCGGAGTCCTGGCGCCGGGTGATCGAGGTCAACCTGGTCGGGTCGGCGGTGACGGCCCGCGCCTTCCTGCCCGCCCTGCTGGAGAGCCGCGGCTACCTGCTCCAGATCGCGTCCCTCGCGGCCATCACGCCCGCGCCGATGATGTCGGCCTACTGTGCCTCCAAGTCCGGTGTGGAGGCGTACGCGCACAGTCTGCGCGGCGAGGTCGGCCACCGGGGTGTGAAGGTCGGCGTCGGCTACCTGTCGTGGACCGACACGGACATGGTGCGCGGCGCGGACCAGGAGGACGTGATGCGCGAGCTGCGGCAGCGGCTGCCCTGGCCGGCGAACAAGACCTACCCGCTGGGCCCGGCGGTCGACCGGCTCGTGGAGGGCATCGAGCGTCGCTCGGCCCACGTCTACGGGCAGTGGTGGCTGCGCGGCATGCAGGGCGTGCGCGGATACCTGCCGGCCCTCATCGGCACCGTCGGGCAGCGCGAGATGCGGCGCTTCGGGGACCGGCTGGACGGGGTGCGCGTCGGCCTGGTCGGCGCGGGCGGAGCCGCCGACGAACAGCGGCGATCCAACTCGGCTACGGTCCGTGATTGATCGACATGCGCAGGGTCACCGCCCGTGTGAATCTGATCGAGCGCCCGGCTGATCCGGTCGGGCCCGATCACCACAGGAGTGAACCCACATGGGTATCAAGGACCAGTTCCAGGACAAGGCCGAGCGCATGCAGCAGCAGGGCAAGCAGCGTGCCGACCAGGCCAGGGAGCAGATGCCGAACCGCGACGACCGCGACCGCGACCGCCGCCGCGACGAGGACGAGATGGACCCCTCCTCGCGCCGCCGCCGCGACGAGGACGAGCGCTTCGAGAGCAGCTACGACGCCTGACGCGCTGCCGCTGAGCTGAAGGGGCGCCCCCCTGCCGGGAGGGCGCCCCTTTCGCGTGGCTGGCGGGGCCTCAGGTCCTGGGCGGCAGCGGTGGACGGGACCGGTCGGGTACGGCGTCGTAACCGGGCGGCGTGGCGGGCGGGTTGGTCTCCAGCAGCTCCACTGCCAGCCGGACCGCCTCGTCCAGCACCGGGTACCGGCCCTCGGCCCAGTCCAGCGGGGTGCGCAGCGCCTCGACGTCGGGGGTGACGCCGTAGTTCTCCACGGACCAGCCGTAGGCGTCGAACCAGGCCGCGTTCATCGGCACGGTGATCACCGTGCCGTCGCCGAGGCGGTGCCGGCCGGTCATGCCGACCACGCCGCCCCAGGTGCGCTGCCCGACGACCGGACCGAGCCGCAGCAGTCTGAACGCGGCCGTGATCATGTCGCCGTCGGAGGACGTCGCCTCGTCCGCGACCGCCACCACCGGCCCGCGCGGGGCGTTGGAGGTGTACGACACCGGCTGGGCGTCGCGCGTCAGGTCCCAGCCCAGGATGGTGCGGGTCAGCTTCTCGATGACCAGCTCGCTGATGTGACCGCCCGCGTTGCCGCGCACGTCCACGATCAGCGCGGGCCGGGACACCTCCATGCGCAGGTCCCGGTTGAACTGCGCCCAGCCGGAACCGCCCATGTCGGGGATGTGCAGGTAGCCGCAGCGCCCGCCGCTCAACTCCCGCACCACCTCGCGCCGTTTGGCCACCCAGTCCTGGTAGCGCAGGGGGCGCTCGTCGATCAGCGGCACGACGGCGACCCGGCGGGACGGTCCCGGGCCGCCCACGGCCGGCGTGAAGGTCAGCTCCACCGTCGTACCGCCCGCGCCCGCCAGCAGCGGGTACGGTCCCGTCACCGGGTCCACCGGCCGGCCGTCCACGTGGGTCAGCACCGCCCCCTCGCGGATTCCGGTGCCGGCCAGCGGGGAACGGGCCTTGGAGTCGGAGGAGTCGCCGGGCAGGATGCGCTTGACCACCCAGTGGCCGTCCCGGCACACGAAGTTGGCGCCGAGCAGGCCCTGCCAGCGCTGGTAGTGCGCCGGGCCCTCGTTGCGGCGGGCGGCGGCGACGTAGGCGTGAGAGGTGCCCAGTTCGCCGAGCACCTCGCGCAGCAGGTCGGCGAACTCGTCGGGCGAGGCGACCCGTTCGACCAGCGGGCGGTACTGGTCCAGCACCGCGTCCCAGTCGATGCCGCACATGCCGGGGTCCCAGAAGTAGGCGCGGATCAGCCTGCCCGCCTCGTCGTACGCCTGGCGCCACTCGGCGGCCGGGTCGACCTCGTGCAGGATGCGGCGCAGGTCGATCCAGGTGGTCGAGTCGCTGTCGCCCGCCTCGGTGGCGGGTACGGCGCGCAGGTCGCCCTCGTCGAGCACGACCAGGCGGCTGCCGTCGCCGCTGACCCGGAACCAGTCCAGGTGGTCGACGAGTTCGGACTTCCTCGCCTTGGCGAGGTTGAAGTGCTCCAGGGTGGGCCGCTCGCTCGGGTCGGCCGGGTTCGCGAAGGTCTCGCCGAGTGCGCCCGAGATGGGCCAGCGCAGCCAGACCAGCCCGCCGCCCGCGACCGGGCACAGCGCCGAGTACTTGGAGGCGGTGACCGGGAACGGGGTCACCCGGGACTCCAGCCCCTCGATCTCGACGGTCACCGCGCCGCCCTCACCGGATTCGTCGTCCAGCGGGTCCAGGCCGCCGGCGGCGGGACGGCCTTCCGGGTTCAGCGCGAAGGGGGAGGGGGTCGCGGAGGACAGCGGTGCGAGGTAGGGGCGGCAGCCCAGCGGGAAGGACAGGTCGCCGGTGTGCACGTCGTAGACCGGGTCGAAGCCGCGCCAGGACAGGAAGGCGAGGTAGCGGCCGTCCCGGGTGAAGACCGGGTTCTCGTCCTCGAAGCGTCCGTCGGTGACGTCGACGACGAGCGGACCCTCCTGGCCGTTCTTCCCGTCGATGCGGGCCATCTTGATCTGCCGCAGGGAACGTCCGATGCCCGGGTGGGACCAGGTGAGCCAGCTGCCGTCCGGGGAGAAGGCGAGGTCGCGGACGGGGCCGTTGACGGAGCGGATCAGCTCGGTCGCCTCACCTGCCCGGCCGACGGGCGCCTCGGCCTCCCTCCCCCTCGTCCTTTCCGTCTGCTCCGTCTCTTCCGCGCCCGAGAGCGCCTCGGCGACCTCCGCGTCCTCGTCCGGCACGTCGAGGAGCAGCAGCCGGCCGTCGTGCGAGGCGATGGCCAGCCGCTCGCCCGCCGGGTCGGAGACCAGCTCCAGCACCCGGCCCAGGTTCCCGGAGGCCAGCCGCCGAAGGGCACGGGCGCCGGTCGCCCGGGGCAGGTGGCCGATCTCGACGGCGTCCTCGCCCTCCGCGTCCGTCACGTAGGCGATCCGCCCGCTCGCCCCGAGCATCTCCGGCAGCCGGACCCGTACTCCGGGAGTGTCGGCGAGGGTGCGGGCGGGGCCGTCGCGGTGGGTGAGCCAGTACAGGCTGCCGCGTACGACGACGGCGCTCGCCCGGCCCGTCTCGTCGACGGAGATGCCGCCGACGTGCTGGGCGGCGGGCACCTGGTACGCACGCCGTCCCGCGCGCGGGCCGCTCAGCCTGACGTCGAGCCGGCGCGGCCCGGCGCCCGGCGACAGGTTTTCGACGATCCACAGGTCGCCCGCGCACTGGTACACCACACGGGTGCCGTCGCTCGCCGCGTGCCGGGCGTAGCAGGCGTCGTGGTCGGTGTGGCGGCGCAGGTCGGAGCCGTCGTGGGCGCAGGAGTAGAGGTTGCCGACGCCCTCGTGGTCGGAGAGGAAGGCGATCCGGCCGCCGACGAACATGGGGGAGTGCAGGTGGCCGTGGAGGTCGGGCAGCAGCCGCTCGCCGTGCAGCCAGAGCCGGCCCGTGGCGCCGCCCCGGTAGCGTTTCCAGGAGGCGGGTTCGTGGGGCGGGGTGCCGGTGAGCAGGAGGGTCTTGCGCTCGCCGTCGAGGTCGGCGGCCTGGATGTCGGTGACCGGTCCCCAGGGGAGCTTGCGGCCGGGGTCGCCGTCGGGGGTGATCTTGTAGGCCCAGGTGAGGTGGGAGAAGGGCTCGCCGTGCGAGGCGACGGCGAGGACGGCGGTGGTGCCGTCGGGGTCGGGGGGCGACCAGCCGCAGACCCGGGTGTCGAGCCCGCCCCAGTGGGTGAGCCGCCGCCCCGGACCGCCGTCCACCGACACGAGGTGGACCTCCGGCACCAGGCTCCGCCAGCTGGTGTACGCGATGTGGCGGCCGTCGGGGGAGAAGCGTGGGTGGCCGGTCTTGGCGCGGTCGACGGTGAGCCGCCAGGCGCGGCCGGGGCCGTCGAGGGACGCGAGCCAGAGGTCGTCCTCGGCCACGAAGCACAGCTGGTCGCCGCTGAGGTGCGGAAGGCGCAGATAACTCACCCACCCCATGCTTTGCCGGTGACCGTGGCCCGGCAACTTATGGGTAACCGACGACCGTGACCCACACCACGAACGAAACCGTTTCGTTTCGCTAGGGGTGGGGGTATCCTGGCCGTGTACGAAACGGTGTCGTTCCTGAGTGGAGCGACCGGAGAAGGAGAGGAGTGAGCGAGATGACCGAGGTCACCAGCGCACGTCGCAGCCGGATCACTCCCGAGCGCGAGGCCGAGCTGTACGAGGCCGTGCTCGACCTGCTCCGGGAAGTCGGCTACGACGCCCTCACCATGGACGCCGTGGCCGCCCGCACCCGGTCCAGCAAGGCGACGCTCTACCGCCAGTGGGGCGGCAAGCCCGAGCTGGTCGTCAAGGCCATCCGGCACAACAAGCCCGGCGAGATCAGCGACGTGGACACCGGGTCGCTCCGCGGCGACCTGCACGCCCTGATGGCCCGCGAGGACGACTGCACCATGGAGCAGAACTCCGCGCTGATGCGGGGTGTGGCCATGGCCCTCCACCAGAACCCGGACCTCCGCCAGGCGTTCCGGGACCAGCTCATCGAACCGGAGATGGCGGAGTTCCGGCGCCTGCTGCAACGCGCCGTCGACCGGGGCGAAATCAGACCGGACTGTCCGGCGCTGGACTTCCTCTTGCACATGATGGTCGGCGGGTTCGCCACCCGCACGCTGCTCGACGACCAGCCGCCGACCCGGGCGTTCCTCGTCTCCTACATCGACGCCGTGATCCTCCCCGCCCTCGGCGTCGACACCACCCCCTGACACGTCCCTGTAGCTGAGCCCCACCTGACGTCACCGCTCACGTCGTCGTCGGGCTGATCACCCCTGCCCTGAAGACCCCACGACCTGACCGGGAGTACGCCCCCGTGGCCACGTTCCTCTACAGACTCGGCCGGCTCGCCTTCCGACGGCGGCACTTCGTCGCCCTGATATGGGTGGCCCTGCTGACGCTCGCCGGCGTCGGCGCCGCCAGTGCCCCGCCAGCCGGCACCACCTCCTTCTCCGTCCCCGGCACCGAGGCCCAGAAGGCCTTCGACCTGCTGGAGGAACGCTTCCCCGGCACCAGCGCCGACGGGGCGACCGCACGCGTCGTCTTCAAGGCACCGGCCGGTGAGAAGATGACCGACGCCGGCAACAAGGCGGCCGTCGAGGCGGCCGTCTTCGACCTGGCCGACGGTTCCGAGGTCGCCTCGGTAGCCGACCCGTACGCGGGCAACGCGGTCAGCAAGGACGGCACGATCGCCTACGCCTCGGTGAAGTACGACGTCTCCGGCATGGAGCTGAAGGACTCCACCAAGGACGCCCTGGAGGACGCCGCCCAGCAGGCGCGCGACGCCGGGCTGACCGTGGAGATCGGTGGTGACGCGCTCCAGGCCGTTCCGCACACCGGCGCCACGGAGATCATCGGCATCGCGGTCGCCGCCGTCGTCCTCGTCATCACCTTCGGCTCACTGGTCGCGGCCGGACTGCCGCTCCTGACCGCCCTCATCGGCGTCGGCATCGGTGTCTCCTCGATCACGGCACTGGCCGGCGCGCTGGAACTCGGCTCCACCACCTCCATCCTGGCGATGATGATCGGCCTCGCGGTCGGCATCGACTACGCCCTGTTCATCGTCTCCCGCTACCGCGCGGAACTCGCCGAGGGCCGGGAGCGCGAGGAGGCTGCCGGACGGGCGGTCGGCACCGCGGGCTCGGCGGTCGTCTTCGCCGGCCTCACGGTCGTCATCGCCCTGGTCGGTCTCGCGGTCGTCAACATCCCGATGCTCACCAAGATGGGCATCGCGGCCGCCGGCACCGTCGCCATCGCGGTCGTGATCGCCCTGACGATGGTCCCCGCGCTGCTCGGCTACGCCGGCCGCCGGGTCAAGCCGGCCGGCGCGAAGAGCAAGCTGCTGGGCCGCACTCGCAAGGGCGCGGACGAGGGGGCGGAGCAGCCCGAGGGCGGGCAGCCCAAGGCCAACCTCGGCACCCGCTGGGCGCGCTTCGTCGTCCGCCGCCCGCTCGCTGTGCTCCTGCTGGGCGTCGTCGGCCTCGGCGCGGCGGCCGTCCCCGCGGCCTCCCTCGAACTGGGCCTGCCCGACGACGGCTCCCAGCCGACGTCCACCACCCAGCGCCGGGCCTACGACCTGCTTTCGGAGGGCTTCGGCCCCGGCTTCAACGGCCCGCTGATGGTCGTCGTGGACGCCAAGGGCAGCGACGCGCCGCAGCAGGTGTTCACCGACGTCTCCGACGAGATCGAGGGCCTCGACGACGTCATGGCGGTCACCCCGCCCCAGCCCAACAAGGGCGGCGACACCGCGACGATCACCGTCGTCCCGGACTCCAAGCCGTCCTCCGTGCGGACCGAGGACCTGGTGCACGCCATCCGCGACGCGGGCGGCGACATCGAGGCGGACACCGGCGCGGAGACCCTGGTCACCGGCTCGACGGCGATGAACATCGACGTCAGCCAGAAGCTCAACGACGCGCTGCTGCCCTACCTGGTCCTGGTCGTCGGCCTGGCCTTCCTCCTCCTGATCGTGGTCTTCCGCTCGATCCTGGTCCCGCTGAAGGCGGCCCTCGGCTTCCTGCTCTCCGTCATGGCGGCGCTCGGCGCGGTCGTCGCGGTCTTCCAGTGGGGCTGGCTGTCCGGCCTGATGGGCGTCGAGGAGACCGGCCCGGTCATGTCGATGATGCCGATCTTCATGGTCGGCGTGGTCTTCGGCCTGGCGATGGACTACGAGGTCTTCCTGGTCACCCGCATGAGGGAGGCGTACGTCCACGGCGAGCAGCCCGGTCAGGCCGTCGTCACCGGCTTCAAGCACGGCGCCCGGGTCGTCACGGCCGCGGCGGTCATCATGATGGCGGTCTTCGCCGGCTTCATCGGCTCCAGCGAATCGATGGTCAAGATGATCGGCTTCGGCCTCGCGATCGCCGTCTTCTTCGACGCGTTCGTGGTCCGCATGGCCATCGTCCCGGCGGTCCTCGCCCTGCTCGGCAAGAAGGCCTGGTGGCTGCCGAAGTGGCTGGACCGCGCGCTGCCCGACGTGGACGTCGAGGGCGAGGGCCTGCGCGGCCTCGGCGACGACGACAAGGACGAGGGCCGGGCGCTGGTACGCACCTGACCCGCCACCTCTGACAGGAGGACACAGACCAGCCGGTGAGGGCTCCGTGGGGACGGGGCTGCCCTCACCGGCTTCCTGTCGTGCGGACGTCGCGCGCGGCCCGCAACCCGGTCGCCCGCGGGCCGCACGTACCGCTACGGTGCCGACCATGACGACCAACGACGACACCTCCGGAGCCTTCGTCGCCCACCCCCGTTTCGCCGCGGCCCTGCGCGCACTCGGCCTCGGGGACCTCATCGCCGAGGTGCGGCGCTTCCCGGAGGCCACCCGTACCGCAGCCGAGGCCGCCGCCGCGATCGGCTGCGAGCTGAGCCAGATCTGCAAGTCGCTGATCTTCGCCGCCGACGGCGTGCCCGTGCTGGTCCTCATGGACGGCGCCTCCCGCGTCGACGTCGAGCGGGTCCGCGAGGAGCTGGGCGCGCAGAAGGTGACACGGGCCAAGGCCGACGTCGTACGGGAGACGACCGGATACGCCATCGGGGGCGTGCCGCCCTTCGGGCACCGGGAACGGACCCGGGTACTCGCCGATCGCTCCCTGCTCGCCCACGAGGTCGTCTGGGCCGCCGCGGGCACCCCGAACGCCGTCTTCCCGATGGAGCCCAAGGACCTCGTCGCCACCGCCGGCGCCACCCTCGTGGACGTGCGCGAGCGCTCCGCGTGACCCCGCTGGTAACCGGCGCCGTCCTGCTCGCCGCCGTGACGCACGCCGCCTGGAACGCCATCGCCCACCGGATCACCGACAAGCTGACCGGCTTCGCGCTGATCTCGGGCGGCGGCATGCTCATCGGGCTCGTCCTGCTGCCGTTCACGGCGTTCCCCGCGGCCGGCGCGTGGCCGTACCTCCTCGTCTCCGCCGCGATCCACATCGCGTACTACGCGCTGCTGATGCGGTCCTTCCGGCTGGGCGACTTCGGACAGGCGTATCCCATCGCGCGCGGCAGCGCACCGCTGCTGGTGACCGTCCTCGCCGCCGTCTTCGCCCATGAGGTGCCCGACGGCTGGGCCGCGACCGGCGTCCTGCTGTCCTGCGCGGGCCTGACCGGTGTCGCCCTGTGGGGACTGCGCGGGCGCCGGCCCGACTGGGCGGCGATCGGCGCGGCCCTGGCCACCGGCGTGACCATCGCCGCGTACACGGTCGTCGACGGGCTCGGCGTACGCGCCTCGGGATCCTCCCTCGGGTACATCGCCTGGCTGATGGCCGTGCAGGGGACGGTCCTGCCTGCGTACTTCCTGTACCGCCACCGCGCCGGGGCGTGGACGCTGCTGCGCCCGCACGCCCGGCTCGGACTGCTCGGCGCGGTGCTGTCCGTCGCCGCGTACGCGCTGGTCCTGTGGGCGCAGACCCGCGCCGAACTCGCCCCGATCGCCGCGCTGCGCGAGTCCTCGATCCTGGTCGGCGCGGCGATCGGCGCCCTCTTCTTCAAGGAACGGTTCGGCGCGCCCCGGCTCGCGGCGGCGGGCCTCCTCGTCGTCGGCATCGGGCTGATGCTGCACACGGGATGAACCGGACCGGCGGGATGATGCGTACGGCGCCCGCGAGGAGCACCCTGGAAGGAAGTGTTCCGGAGGTGATCGTCATGATGCACACCGCAGTGGGATGGCATGTCGAGCTGGAGTTCATGGAGGACGACCAGCACACGCGGGCGGTCGCGATGGTGCGGCTCCCCGACGGCACCGAGGTCCGCGCGCAAGGCCACGCCAGCCGCCACCGCGTGGACCCCCAGCAGCCGAGGGTCGGCGAAGAGGTCGCCGGCGCACGCGCGTTGAACGAGCTGGCGATGCAACTGCTCACCAAAGCGCACGACGAGATCGACGCGGCGTCCGGGAGGACGTCCCACCCGATCCACGTGTGAACCGGGGCGGGCTCCTCAGCCGTCCGTGCCGAGCGACGTCCGCACCGCCCGCACCAGTGCCTGCGCCCGCGGGTCCGCGGTCACGGTCTTGCGGAAACCGTTGGTGACGTAGCCGAGGGCGACACCGGCCTCCGGATCGGCGAATCCGAGCGCGCCGCCGCGGCCCGGGTGGCCGAAGGAGCCCGGCGACAGGAACGGCGACGCGCTGCCGTGCAGCATGTAGCCGAGGCCGAAGCGGGTGCCGACGGCCAGGACGCGGTCGGGACCGGACGACTCCTCGGCGCGGGCCCGTGCCGTCGTCGCCGGGTCGAAGAGCCGCGGGTGCCGGGTCACGCCGTCGACCCCGCCGATCAGCGACGCGTAGAAGCGGGCCAGCCCGTCCGCCGTCGCGATGCCGTTGGTCGCCGGGAGGGCCGCCGCTCGGTACGCGGGGTCGTTCTGGTCGGGGAACGGCGTGATCGCGGCGAAGGCGCGGCGGGTGAGGGAATCCGGGTCCGCGTAGGCCTCGGTGACGGCGCGCTTGGGACGCAGGCGCGGGCCGGTGCCCGACGGCTCGGGGTCCTCGACGCGCCCGACCCGTCCGGTCCGGCCCGCCGCCTCCTCCGCGGCCGGCAGACCGAGCCAGAGGTCCAGGCCGAGCGGGCGTGCGATCTCGTCCGCGATCCACTCACCGGTGCTCCGGCCGCCCGTCACCCTGCGCACCAGCTCGTCCAGGAGCCAGCCGTAGGTGAGCGCGTGGTAGCCGTGGTCGGTGCCCGGCTCCCAGACGGGCGCCTGCGCGGCGACCGCCTCGGGGCCCCGCAGCGGGTCCAGCGCCTCCTGGGGTGTGAGCGGGCGATCGAGGACCGGCAGGCCGGCCCGGTGGTTCAGCACGTGCCGGACCAGCACGCGCTCCTTGCCGTGCGCCTTGAACTCGGGCCAGTACTCGGCCACCGGCGCGGCCAGGTCCAGCTCCCCGCGCTGGTGCAGCAGCAGCGGTACGGCGGCGGCGACGCCCTTCGTGGCCGAGCGCACCACCTGCGCGGTGCCCCGGCGCCACGGTTCGGTGCCGTCGACGTCCCTCGTGCCGCCCCACAGGTCGACGACCTTGCGCCCGTCCCGGTAGACGGCGACCGCCGCGCCCCTGTCCCCGAGCGCGGTGAAGTTCCGTGCGAACGCGTCCCTGACCGGCTCGAACCCCTCGGCCACCGTTCCGTGCACGTCCACGTCCGCGCTCACTTCCCCACCCGTCCCTTCGGATCGCCTGCGACAGTGGATGCAACCGTCGCCGGGCACCTGCGATTCCTCACGGCTCGCACGGGCGCCGCCACCAACGGCCAGAAGTGATCTTCGCCCCCAAAAGGCATGAACGGGAAAATATGGGACATTTGAGGAGGGTGGAACGCACGGCTTTCGCATAGGTCACAGAGCGCTAGGGGCGATCCGATGTCCGTGGTCGAACAGTACGTACGAGCCCACATCCTGACCGACGCGGACCTCCCCGACTGGGACGACGGCGGAGCGATACCCGTCGTACTGCGCTACGACCCCGACCACGACCCTCGGTCGGTGTGCGTCGCGCTGCCCGCGCGGGGACGCGCCCCCGCCTCCCGCGAATGGGCCTTCTCCCGTGCGCTGCTGGAGCAGGGCCTGCGCGCGCCCGCCGGGACCGGCGACGTGCGGGTGTGGCCGTGCGGGCGGGTCCAGACGGTCGTCGAGTTCCACTCCCCGCAGGGCTGCTCGGTGGTGCAGTTCGAGACCAAGGCGCTCATGCGGTTCCTGCGCCGCACCTACACGGCGGTGGCCCAGCCGGTGGCCCACTGAGCCACCGGCCGGTCCCGCTCGTCAGCCCGCGTTCTTGAGCAGCGCCGCCACGATCGGGCCGGCGCTCTCGCTCCCGTGGCCGCCCTGCTGGACCACGCCCGCCGCGGCCAGGTCGCCCTTGTACGCGGTGAACCAGCCGTTGGGCTTCTCCTGGTTGTCGACCTCCGCCGAACCGGTCTTCGCCCCGGCGTCACCGCCGACCCCGGCCATCGCCTCCGCCGCGGTGCCGGCGGCCGCGGTGTAGGACATCAGCTCGCGCAGCTGCGCCAGCGTGGACGCCGACATCGTGCGGGAGGCCGTGGCGAGTGCGCGGCCGTCGACCGACGGGGAGACCAGGTACGGCTGGTGGAAGGTGCCCGCCTTCACGGTCGCCGCCACGGACGCCATGTTCAGCGGGTTCATCCGCACCCCGCCCTGGCCGATGAGGGAGGCGGCCATGGGGGCGGCGCTCTGCACCGGCACCGAGCCGTCGAAGGTGGGCACGCCGACCGACCAGTTGTTCATGGACAGGCCGAACACCTCCTTCGCCTGCTTGGTCAGGTCGTCGTTCTCCAGCTTCGGGGCCTGGCTGATGAAGGCGGTGTTGCAGGAGCGGGCGAAACTCGCCTTGAAGGTGCCGTCCTTGATCTCGAACTCGTCGTCGTTCTGGAACTTCCAGCCGCCGTAGCTGAAGTACTTCGGGCACGGGTGCTTCTCGTCCGTCGACGCCAGGTTCTTCTCGATCAGCATCGAGGCGGTGACGACCTTCATCGTGGAGCCCGGCGCCAGCGAGCCCTGGAAGGCGGTGTTGAAGCCGTGGCCGCCGTTGGCGACGGCGAGGATCTCCCCGGTGGAGGCGCGCAGCAGCACCACCGACGCCCGCGCCTTGCCGGCCACCTGCTGCTCGGCGGCGGCCTGGAGGGCGGGGTCCAGGGTGGTCTTCACGGTGCCGGGCGTGCCCTCGCTCAGCTCCAGCAAGGTCTTGTCGGAGGCCTTCGCCGCCTTGGACGCCTTGCCGCGGACCACGCGCAGCTCGATGCCGGGGGTGCCGCCGGCCTTCTCGCCGTACTTCTCGCGCAGGCCGTCCAGGACGGTGCCGAGGGAGGGGTACTTCGCGGCGGTGAGTTCCGCGCCGTCCCGGTCCAGCGCCTTGACCGGCGGGTCTCCGGCCTCCCCGGTGACCAGCTTGTCGCCGTCCTTCAGCTCCGGGTGGACGACGGCGGCGTGCCAGTCGACGCGGGGCTCGCCGTCGCCGGCCCGCCGGACGACGGTCAGCGCGCTGTCGTACGCGAGCGGCTTGCTGGTCTCCTCGTGGGCGACGGTGGCCTTCACGGAGAACGGGACCTTCTCCCCGGCCGGGGTGCCCGGAGTGAGCGTGACGTCCTTGATGCGGGCGTCCTTGCCGTAGCCGGTCAGCAGGGCCTTCGCGGCCTCGGCGTCGTCGGTGGCGGCGGCGGCGCCGGCCACGTCGCCCTTCTGCCACGCGGTGAGGAAGCGTTGGGCCGTAGAGGTGACCTCGGCCGCGGTCAGCGGGCCGGACTTCACTTTCTCCCCGGCCGCAGCGGACGTGGTCCCGTCGGTTTTCCCGCCGCCGGCGTCGTACATCGCGTAGGCGCCGAATCCGGCACCGGCCACGACCACGGCGGCCACACTGCCGATCACGGCGGGTCTCGTCCTGCGCCGCTCGGCGGCGGCCCTTCTGCTGCCCACTGCGTCCCGTTCCTTCGCGCTGCCCGTCGGTGTCCCGGCCGTTGCTGTCGCACTGCCGCACGCCTACAACGACGGTGACCACCCTAAGGTCGGTTCCGGGCCCCCGTCCGTGCCCCGGCGTCGGCACGCACCCTCGCCGCGCGGATGACGGGGGACCCCGAACGTGCCGAGTCCCCGGCGGAGTACCGCCGGTCCGGTTCAGCCGCCGGCGCGCAGCACGTCCGCGACGATCGGGCCGGCCGCGTCACCGCCGTGGCCGCCCTGCTGGACCATGGCCGCCGCCGCGACGTCACCGCGGAAGCCGGTGAACCAGCTGTCGGAGGTGGCGTTGCCGTCGACCTCCGCCGACCCGGTCTTCGCGCCGATGTCGCCGCCGAGCCCGGACATGGCCGCGGCGCCGGTGCCCTGGGTGGCGGTGAGCCGCATCATCTGCTTCAGCTGGGCGGCGGTGCTCTGCGGCAGGCCCTTGGCGGTGGCCAGCTGCCGGCCGTCCAGGTCGGGGGAGACGAGGTAGGGCTGGCGGAACTCGCCGGTGATCGCGGTCGCCGTCACCGAGGCCATGTTCAGGGGGTTCATCTGGACCTGGCCCTGGCCGATGGCGTTGGCCGCGCGGTCGGGGCCGCCGGACGCGGGGACGCTGCCGTCGAAGGAGACGATGCCGGTCTGCCAGTCGTCGCGTCCCAGCCCGAAGCGCTCCTCGGCCTCCGCCGTCAGTGAGGAGTCCGTGAGCGGCTCCTCGTCGATGAGCTTGATGAAGCCCGTGTTGCAGGAGCGCATGAAGGTGTTGGCGAGCGTGGCGCCCTCGTCGGGCGCCATGCCGGTGAGGTTCTTGAAGGTCTGGCTCTGCCAGGTCGCCGTGTCCGGGCAGGGCGCCGGGCCGTTCATCGAGGTCACGCCGTTGTCGATGAGCATGGCGGCGGTGATGATCTTCATGGTGGAGCCGGGTGCGACCCGCCCCTGGAACGCCGCGTTGAAGCCGTCCGCCCGGTTGTTCGCCACGGCCAGCACCTCGCCGGTACTCGGCTCGACCGCGACCACGGAGGACTCGCCGTACCGCTTCACGGCCTTCTCGGCCGCCGCCTGCACGTTCGCGCTGAGCGTCGTCTCCAGCTTGCCCGGCTTGCCCTCGGCCAGGGTCAGCAGCGGGGTGTCGGGGGTGTTCGCGGCCGTGTGCCGGACCACCAGCTCGACGCCGGGAGTGCCGCCCGCCTTGTCGCCGTACTTCTCCCGCAGGGTGGCGAGGACCGGGTCGAGGGAGGGGTACTTCTCCTTGGTCAGCACGGTGCCGTCGCGGCCGATCGCCTGGATCTGCGGGGTCGCCGACTCCTCGGTGACCAGGGTGTCGCCGTCCTTCAGCTCCGGATGGACGACGGACGGCTGCCAGTCGACCAGCGCCCGCCCGGTGGTCTCCCCGCGCACCACCGTCAGCTCGCTCCTGTACGTCAGCGGCTTGCTCGCGCCCTCGTACGACACCTTCGCCTTCACCGTGAACGGCACGCTCGTGCCGGTCGCCGTGCCGGGCGTGACGTCCACGTCGGTGATGTGCGCCGCCTCGCCGTACGCCGTGAGCAGCGTCCCCGCCACCGAGGCGTTGTTCGTGTACGACGCCGCGGTGGCCGCGTCGCCCTTCTCCCAGGCCGTGAAGAACTTCTCGGTCGTCTCCGCGACCTCGTCCTCGCCGGGCGGCCCGCTCTTCTTCGCCGTACCGGTGCTCCCCGAGCCGCCCCCGCCGTCCAGCGCGGACACGATGTTGTAGGTGCCGTACCCGGCCCCGCCCACCATCACGGCGAACACGCCGCCTATGACGGCGACCTTCACCCCCCTGCCCATCGGCAGTCCCCTCCCCGTCGGACCTTCCGCCCGCCTTCTTGAACGCGTTCAGAAGCAGTTGTGGTTGCACTCTAGGCGCACGGAGGTGAGCAACGGTACGAATGTTTCCGTTTGGTGGCCCAAAGGAGATCCGGCGGGACGGGACGGTCAGAGACTGCCGGGGCCGGCCGTCGCCATGGCCTCCGCCGTCGCCTGCCCGACGGCGCGGCCCACCCATTCCGGGGCACCAGCAGGGACAGCTTCCCTTCGTCGACGAGGTGGCGCAGCAGACTCTCCGACCGGAGGGCGTCCACCGCCCGGTACGGGCGCGTGTGCCGATCGAAGCGCAGACGGTCGTTCTCGTACGGATGACGCAGGGTCATCCTCCGTGCGGTGCAGTCCTGGACAGCTCCACCACACCGGAGGTCCTCGCCATGATCAAGCCCCGCCAGCGTTGACAACGCTCGTGATCGATACACCTAGACCCAGGTGTCCAGCCACATCCGCGCCCGCCAGTCCTCCATCGGGATCGCCGTCCCCGTGTAGATCGGCCAGAAGTAGATGAAGTTCCAGGCGATCAGCAGCACCAGCACGCCCGCGCCCGTCGCCCCCGCGACCCGCCGGGCGTCGCCGCAGCCCGGCCGGCCGATGATCGCCCCCAGCAGCATCGCCACCGCCAGGCACAGGAACGGCAGGAAGACGACGGCGTAGAAGAGGAAAATCGTGCGCTCCTGGTACAGGAACCACGGCAGATAGCCGGCCGCGACACCGCATGCGATGGCGCCCGCCCGCCAGTCCCGGCGGAAGGCCCAGCGCCACAGCACGTACAGCAGCGCGAAGCAGCCCACCCACCACAGCAGCGGCGTGCCCAGCGCCAGCACCTCGCGGGCGCACTTCTCGCCGGCGTCGGCCGGGCAGCCGTCCGAGCCGGGTGAGGGCGACTCGTAGAAGTAGGAGACCGGGCGGCCCAGCACGATCCAGCTCCACGGATTGGACTGGTACGTGTGCGGCGAGGTGAGGTGCGTGTGGAACTCCAGCACCTGCGTCTCGTAGTGCCACAGGCTGCGCCACCAGTCCGGGAACAGCCACGACCAGGAGCTGTTCTCGCCGTCGGTCGCGGCCCAGTCCCGGTAGTAGCCGCCGGTGCCGTCGGCGGGGGAGAGGATCCAGCCCAGCCAGGACAGCAGGTAGGTGCCGAGGGCCACCGGCACCGTCGACAGGAACGCCAAGCCGAGGTCGTACTTCAGGACGGACAGGTGCGGCCGGTGCGCGCCCGCGACCCGGCGGGTGCCCACGTCCCACAGCACGGCCATCACGCAGAACGCCGCCATGATGTACAGGCCGTTCCACTTGGTGGCCGCCGCCAGGCCCAGCATCAGCCCCGCGGCCAGCCGCCAGGGCCGCCACCCGAATCGGAACGTCTCGGCGATGTCCGCGTCCGGGCGGACCCGGCCGTCGGCGTCCACGGGCAGCGCGGCGGCGAGTCTCCCGCGCCCCCAGTCGCGGTCGGCGACCAGGCAGCCGAAGGCCGCCAGCACGAAGAACATCAGCACGCTGTCCAGCAGCGCGGTGCGGCTCATCACGAAATGCAGCCCGTCCACCGCCATCAGCGCGCCCGCCAGGCAGCCGAGGAAGGTCGAGCGGAACAGGCGCCGACCGATCCGGCACAGCAGCAGCACCGACAGCGTGCCCAGCAGCGCGGTCATGAACCGCCAGCCGAACGGGTCGAACCCGAACAGCAGTTCGCCGAACCCGATGACGTACTTGCCGACCGGCGGATGCACAACGTACGCCGCGTCTGCGGGGATCGGCACGTCGCCGCCGGAGTTCAGGACCAGGTCGTTGGCGTCCTTGTCCCAGTTGACCTCGAAGCCCCGGTGGATGAGCGCCCACGCGTCCTTGGCGTAGTACGTCTCGTCGAATATCACCGCCTTCGGGCTGCCCAGGTTCCAGAACCGCAGCACGCCCGCCAGCAGCGCCACCAGCAGCGGCCCGCCCCACGCCGACCAGCGCACGATCCGCTCGGCACGCGTCTTCGACAGGCCGAGGAAGACCCACAGGCGCGGACCGGGGCGCGTGTACGGGGGCACCAGCCGGTCGCGGACGTCGTCGGCCGCGGGCGGCGCCGTGTAGCCGAAGCGGCGCAGCCGCTGCTGCCAGGCGGGCCGCTGCTCGTGCGGGGCCTGGTCCTGCCGGGTGTCCGTGGAGGACGCGGTACTGGTCACCGCGCCATCGTAGGGAACCGCGCTGTGCACGTCCCGCGCACGCCCCGGACCGGTCCTGGCGCGTCCCTGGGAGGATGGGGGAGTGACTGGAACCCTTGTACTGGCGGGCACCCCCATCGGCGACGTGCGCGACGCGCCGCCCCGGCTCGCCGAGGAACTGGCCGGCGCCGACGTCGTCGCCGCCGAGGACACCCGGCGGCTGCGCCGGCTCACCCAGGCGCTGGGCGTCACGCCGCGCGGGCGTGTCGTGTCGTACTTCGAGGGCAACGAGTCCGCCCGCACCCCCGAGCTGGTCGAGGAGCTGGCGGGCGGCGCGCGCGTGCTGCTGGTGACCGACGCCGGGATGCCGTCCGTGTCCGACCCCGGCTACCGGCTGGTCGCCGCCGCCGTCGAACGCGACGTCCGGGTCACCGCCGTGCCCGGCCCGTCCGCAGTGCTCACCGCGCTCGCCCTGTCCGGGCTGCCCGTCGACAGGTTCTGCTTCGAGGGCTTCCTGCCCCGCAAGGCCGGCGAACGGCGGGCGCGGCTGCGCGAGGCGGCCGGCGAGCGCCGGACCCTCGTGTACTTCGAGGCCCCGCACCGCCTGGACGACACGCTCGCCGACATGGCCGAGGCGTTCGGCGCCGAGCGGCGGGCCGCCGTCTGCCGGGAGCTGACCAAGACGTACGAGGAGGTCAGGCGCGGCGGGCTGGGCGAGCTGGCCGCGTGGGCCGCCGAGGGCGTGCGCGGCGAGATCACCGTCGTCGTCGAGGGCGCCCCGGACCACGGCCCCGAGGAGGTCGACGCGGCGGAACTGGTGCGCCGGGTGCGGGTGCGCGAAGAGGCGGGGGAGCGGCGCAAGGAGGCCATCGCGGCGGTCGCCGCGCAGGCGGGCCTGCCCAAGCGCGAGGTGTTCGACGCGGTGGTGGCGGCCAAGAACGCGGGGTGACGCGGAGAGGTCCTTTCCGGCCGCGCTTGACTCGTTCCTGACGATTCGGCCTCAGCGCCAAGGGCGGCCCAAATCGGCTCAAACACTTGGCAGATCCCGTGCTTCTGCGCTGGTGGAGGAGTCCACTGGAGGAGGCAGCAGCCAGAACGCCGAGCGAGCGGAGGAGCCGGAATGGGCATCAGGGAGAGCACGGCGCGGACCGGACTGCGCGCGGGCGCCACCGGCGTCGTCCACGAGTCGTACTCGTTCGCGTGCATGCGCTGCGGGCACGGCTGGGAGCAGTCGTTCGAGATCGAGCACCACAAGGACGCCGACGGCCGTGAATTCGTGCTCTACGTCGCGGACGGCCGCGTCGTACCCTCCCCGCTGACCCGGCCGACCTGCGCCAACTGCGACAACCACGTCGTGCGGATCATGCGGCCGGGGCGGGTCGCCTTGGTGCGCGGCGCCTCCGACGGCCTGCACCGGGTGCCGCCCGCCGGACCCCTGGAGGTGCCGCAGGTGCCGGCCGGCCAGGTGGTGCCCGAGGTGCCGGGACCGGGAGCGCCGGGCCTGACCGCAGGGCGCGGGCACCGGCACCTGGGCGGCCTCCTGCACGCCCTCCACCTCCACCGCGGGGCGAGCTGACCCGCCGGAGCCTCGCGGGGCGTTCGCAGGGCTTCCGTAGGATCGAGGCATGCCTTCGAACGCCTCCGGCCGCTCCGACAAGAACGACGCGCCGCCGCTCCCCGAACCCCTACGGGTACCGGTCGCCGACTCCCACACCCACCTCGACATGCAGGCGGGCACGGTGGCGGAGGGCCTCGCCAAGGCCGCGTCGGTCGGCGTCACCACGGTCGTCCAGGTCGGCTGCGACCTCGCCGGCTCCCGCTGGGCGACCGAGACGGCGGCGGCCCACGACGCCGTCCACGCCACCGTCGCCCTGCACCCCAACGAGGCGCCGCGCATCGTCCACGGGGACCCTGGGCGTGAGCCCGGCGGGGACGCGGCGCTCGACGAGGCACTGGCCGAGATCGACCGCCTCGCGGCCCTCCCGCAGGTCAAGGGCGTCGGCGAGACGGGACTGGACCACTTCCGCACTGGCCCCGAGGGCAAGGAGGCCCAGGAGAGGTCCTTCCGCGCCCACATCGAGATCGCCAAGCGGCACGGCAAGACCCTGGTCATCCACGACCGCGACGCCCACGCCGACGTCCTGCGCGTTCTCAAGGAGGAGGGCGCCCCCGAGCGCACCGTCTTCCACTGCTACTCCGGCGACGCCGAGATGGCCGGGATCTGCGCGAGCGCCGGCTACTACATGTCCTTCGCCGGCAACGTCACCTTCAAGAACGCCCAGAACCTCCGCGACGCCCTCGCGGTCGCCCCGCGGGAGCTGATCCTGGTGGAGACCGACGCGCCGTTCCTGACGCCGGCGCCCTACCGGGGCCGGCCCAACGCCCCCTACCTGATCCCGGTCACCGTCCGCGCCATGGCCGCCGTACGGGGCGTCGACGAGGACACGCTGGCGACGGCACTGGCCGTGAACACCGCACGCGCCTTCGGGTACTGAGCCCGCCCGGCACCCGTTCGCCACGCTGGGTGTCCGCGCGACTTTGGAGAGTGACGGGTGCTCCGCTAGGTTCTGGGGGCCCGATCCGGACCCCTGGAGCGTGTCGGCGTGAGCGGAACGAAGACCGAGACCCACGAGAACCGGGTGCCGTACGGCACGAAGGGGACGTACGACGTCCACAGCGCGCCGACCCTGCCGTACGGCGACACCTGCCGCCCCGCGCCGCCCCGGCAGGGCGGCGGTCCGGTACCGGTCCCCGCTCCGCGGGGCGCCCGCCCGGTGCCGGTTCCCGCTCCGCAGGGCGGCCGGGCCGCGCGTCGGCGCCGGGAACGCCGCACCGGGCCCGCGGACGGCTCCCTGCGTCGGCTGGTGCCGCGTGCCCTGGTCCTGGCGTTCCTCGCGGGCGGCACCACCGCCTTCGTCGCCAAGGACAAGGCCGTCGAGCTGACCGTCGACGGCACCCCGCGCACGCTGCACACCTTCGCCGACGACGTGACCGAACTGCTCGCCGACGAGGGCGTCCAGGTGGGTGCCCACGACGTGATCACGCCCGCCCCCGGCACCCGGCTGAGCAGCGGCGAGGAGGTCACCGTCCGCCGCGGACGCCCCGTCCTGCTCACCCTCGACGGTCGGCGGCACCAGGTGTGGACGACCGCCGACACGGTGGAGGGGGCGCTTCGGCAACTCGGCGTGCGCGTCCAGGGCGCGTACCTCTCCGCCCCCGCGTCCCGGCGCATCGGACGCGAGGGCCTGGCCCTGGACGTGCGCACCGAGCGCGTGGTGACCGTCATGGCGGACGGCCGGGCCCGCACCGTCCGCACCATCGCCGCCACCGTGCGCCAGGCCGTCGAGGAGGCCGGGGTCACGCTGCGCGGCGAGGACACCACGTCCGTCCCCGGTACCGGCTTCCCCCGCGACGGGCAGACCGTCACCGTGCTGCGGATCTCCGGCTCCCAGGAGGTCCGCGAGGACCCGGTCCCCTTCGCCGTACGACGCTCCGCGGACCCCTCCCTCTACCGGGGCACGGAGGTCGTCGAGCAGGCCGGACAGCCCGGCCTCCGCCGGACCACGTACGCCGTGCGCACCGTCAACGGCGTCCGGCAGAGACCGCGCATGCTCCGCACCGATCTGGTGCGCGAGCCCCGCCCGCAGATCGTCCGGGTCGGCACCCGCGCCCGGCCCGCGTCCGTGCGGGGCGCCGACCACCTCGACTGGCAGGCCCTCGCCGCCTGCGAGTCGGGCGGCCGCCCGCACGCCGTCGACCCGTCCGGCACCTACGGGGGCCTTTACCAGTTCGACACCGCCACCTGGCGCGGCCTCGGCGGCGAAGGGCGCCCCGAGGACGCGACACCCGCCGAGCAGACGTACCGGGCGAAGAAGCTCTACGTGCGCAGCGGCGCCGACGCTTGGCCGCACTGCGGCGCACGCCTGCGGGGCTGACCGGCGACGGCCCCGCCCGCTCGGGAAGCGCCCCCCATCGGCCCGGACCGGCCCGCGCCCGCCCCCGGCTACCCTTGCGGGGTGAGCAGCCCCACCCCCGACGCCCTCCTGGGTCCCGCCGACGTCCGCGAACTCGCGGCGACCCTCGGCGTACGCCCCACCAAGCAGCGCGGCCAGAACTTCGTCATCGACGCCAACACGGTCCGCCGTATCGTCCGCACCGCCGAGGTACGCCCCGACGACGTGGTGGTCGAGGTGGGACCGGGTCTCGGCTCGCTCACCCTGGCCCTGCTGGAGGTGGCCGACCGGGTCACCGCCGTCGAGATCGACGACGTCCTCGCCGCCGCCCTGCCGGCCACCGTCGCCGCCCGCATGCCCGAGCGCGCCGACCGGTTCGCGCTCGCCCACTCCGACGCGATGCACGTCACCGACCTGCCGGGCCCCGCCCCGACCGCGCTGGTGGCGAACCTGCCCTACAACGTCGCCGTGCCCGTCCTCCTCCACATGCTCGACACCTTCCCGAGCATCGAGCGCACCCTCGTCATGGTCCAGGCCGAGGTCGCCGACCGCCTCGCCGCCGGGCCCGGCTCGAAGGTGTACGGCGTCCCCTCCGTGAAGGCGAACTGGTATGCCGAGGTCAAGCGGGCCGGTTCCATCGGCCGCAACGTCTTCTGGCCCGCGCCCAACGTCGACAGCGGACTCGTGTCCCTCGTCCGGCGTACCGAGCCGCTGCAGACCACCGCCTCCAAGCGCGAGGTATTCGCCGTCGTCGACGCCGCGTTCGCCCAGCGCCGCAAGACCCTGCGGGCCGCCCTGGCCGGGTGGGCCGGTTCGGCCGCCGCCGCCGAGGCCGCCCTCGTCGCCGCGGGCGTGTCGCCGCAGGCGCGCGGAGAGGCGCTGACCGTGGAAGAGTTCGCGCGTATCGCCGAACACAAGGAGTGACGAGCAAGTGAGCGTGACGGTCCGCGTCCCCGCCAAGGTCAACGTCCAGCTCGCGGTCGGCGCCGCCCGCCCCGACGGTTTCCACGACCTGGCCAACGTCTTCCTCGCCGTCTCGCTGTACGACGAGGTCACCGCGACCCCGGCCGCCGGTGGACTCCGCGTCACCTGCGAGGGCCCGGACGCCGACCAGGTCCCCCTGGACCGCACCAACCTCGCCGCCCGCGCGGCACTCGCCCTCGCCGAGCGGTACGGCCGCGAACCCGACGTGCACCTCCACATCGCCAAGGACATCCCCGTCGCCGGCGGCATGGCGGGCGGCAGCGCGGACTGCGCCGGCGCACTCGTCGCCTGCGACGCCCTCTGGGGCACCGGCGCCTCGCGCGAGGAGCTGCTGGAGATCTGCGCCGAGCTGGGCAGCGACGTGCCGTTCAGCCTGGTCGGCGGGGCCGCGCTGGGCACCGGGCGGGGCGAGAGGCTGATGGAGCTGGAGGTCGGCGGCGACTTCCACTGGGTGTTCGCGCTGGCCACGCGGGGGCTGTCCACGCCGGCCGTCTTCCGCGAGTTCGACCGGCTGGGGGAGGGCCTGGACATTCCGGAGCCGGTCGCCGACCAGGCGGTCCTCGACGCCCTCGCCAAGGGCGACCCGGCCGCGCTCGCCGTGGCCGTCTCCAACGACCTCCAGCCGGCCGCGCTCTCCCTCTTCCCCGAACTGGGGGACACCCTCGCGGCCGGGCGTGCGGCGGGAGCGCTGGCGGCGCTGGTCTCGGGCTCGGGGCCGACTACGGCCTTCCTCGCCGCGGACTCCGGGGCCGCGTCCGACATCGCCGGGGTGCTGCGGGCCTCGGGGACGTGCCGGGACGTGCGTACGGCGGTGGGGGCGGCGGCGGGGGCTTCGGTGGTGTGAAAGGCGTCAGCGGGCCCCGAGGGCGCGGTCAGTTCGTGGTGTCATAGGGGACGCTGATCCCCAGGTGGTCGTGCGTTGCGCTTGTCGATGACGGCGGTCATCTCCCGCACCACACTGAGTTCCCGGGCTCTGCAGTCCGTCGAACAGCAGGTTGATCGCAAGGTAGTGGAAACGGCGCTGCAGCCCGACGGACTCGGCGGCCATGGCTCATGCCCATGGACGGGATCCTGTTGCCCACTCACCACGGTAGCCGGGCCTTCGGCATCACCTCACTACAGCGAGTGACGGCACCCGCCCGCCCCACCCCGCCCCCCGGAGGGCCTACGCTTGAAGGCTGATCGTCCCCCAGGCAGGAGAGAAATGGCCGTCAACCTGGTCAATGTCGAGAACGTCAGCAAGGTATACGGCACCCGCGCACTCCTCGACGGCGTGTCCCTCGGCGTCTCCGAAGGGGACCGCATCGGTGTCGTCGGCCGCAACGGCGACGGCAAGACGACCATGATCCGGATGCTGGCCAGGCTGGAGGAGCCCGACACCGGCCGGGTCACCCACTCCGGCGGGCTGCGCCTCGGCGTCCTCACCCAGCACGACTCCCTCGACCCGGAGGCGACCGTCCGCCACGAGGTCATCGGCGACATGGCCGACCACGAGTGGGCGGGCAACGCCAAGGTCCGCGACGTACTGACCGGGCTGTTCGGCGGGCTGGACATGCCGGGCTTCCCGCAGGGACTGGACACCGTCATCGGGCCGCTCTCCGGTGGTGAGCGGCGCCGGATCGCGCTGGCCAAGCTGCTCATCGAGGAGCAGGACCTGATCGTCCTCGACGAGCCCACCAACCACCTCGACGTCGAGGGCATCGCCTGGCTCGCCAAGCACCTGCGCGAGCGGCGCTCCGCGCTCGTGTGCGTGACGCACGACCGCTGGTTCCTCGACCAGGTCTGCACCCGCATGTGGGACGTGCAGCGCGGTGACGTGTACGAGTACGAGGGCGGCTACTCCGACTACGTCTTCGCCCGCGCCGAGCGCGAGCGAATCGCCGCCACCGAGGAGACCAAGCGGCAGAACCTGGTCCGCAAGGAGCTGGCCTGGCTCAGGCGCGGGGCGCCCGCGCGGACGTCCAAGCCGCGCTTCCGCGTCGAGGCCGCCAACGAGCTGATCGCCGACGTGCCGCCGCCCCGGGACAGCAGCGAGCTGATGAAGTTCGCCTCGTCGCGGCTCGGCAAGACCGTGTTCGACCTGGAGGACGTGACCGTCCAGGCCGGCCCCAAGGTGCTGCTCAAGCACGTCACCTGGCAGCTCGGCCCCGGCGACCGCATCGGCCTGGTCGGCGTCAACGGCGCCGGCAAGACCACCTTGCTGCGGGCCATGGCCGAGGCCGCCCGCAGCGAGGGCGAGCAGCAGCCGGCCGGCGGGCAGGTGCGCGTGGGCAGGACCGTCAAGCTGGCGTACCTCTCCCAGGAGGTCGCCGAGCTGGACCCGAACTGGCGGGTGCTGGAGGCCGTGCAGCGCGTCCGCGAGCGCGTCGACCTGGGCAAGGGGCGGGAGATGACCGCCGGGCAGCTGTGCGAGACCTTCGGCTTCGGCAAGGAGAAGCAGTGGACGCCGGTCGGGGATCTCTCCGGCGGTGAGCGGCGGCGGCTCCAGCTGCTGCGGCTCCTCATGGACGAGCCCAACGTCCTCTTCCTCGACGAGCCCACCAACGACCTCGACATCGAGACCCTGACCCAGCTCGAGGACGTGCTCGACGGCTGGCCCGGGTCGATGATCGTCATCTCCCACGACCGGTTCTTCATCGAGCGGACCACCGACCGGGTCTTCGCCCTGCTCGGCGACGGCGCCCTGCGGATGCTGCCGCGCGGTATCGACGAGTACCTGGAGCGGCGGCAGCGGATGGAGGAGTCCGCCGCGGCCAACGCCCCGGCCGCCGCGGCGAAGCCGGCCGCCGCCGTGGCCGAGAAGAGCGCCGCCGACGTGCGTGCCGCCAAGAAGGAACTCCAGAAGATCGAGCGGCAGCTGGACAAGGTCTCCGAGAAGGAGACCAAGCTGCACGCGCGGATCGCCGAGAACGCCACGGACTTCGCGAAGGTGGCCGAACTCGACGCCGAGCTGCGGGAACTGGCCGGTCAGCGCGAGGAACTGGAGATGCGCTGGCTGGAACTGGCCGAGGACGCCTGAGCCCCTGCGCGCAGGGGGCGCAGCGCGCATGGCGTGAAGAAGGCGTGAAGGCGCGTAACGGAGGCATCACGGGCCGGTCCTCCCTTGGGAACAGGGGAGGGCGCGGCCCGGTGTGCGCTTCGGCCCGGGTGATAGAAAGGCCGTCCGAGAACTGTCTGAACGACTGCCGTGAAACGACTCCGAGGCCAGCGCGTACCTCGGGACGTGGCTAGAAATCAGTGAGTCATAAGGGGGAACGCGCTGATGAGCAAGCCGCCCAACCAGCCGCCGCAGGGTGGCTTCGGAGCGCCGCAGGATCCACCGCCGGGAGGCTTCGGGGCGCCGGCCCCGCAAGGCCAGCCGCAGACGCCGCCGCCCCCGCAGGGCGCGCCGTCCGGCCCGCCGCCGCAGCAGCCGGGACACGGATACCCGCAGCAGCAGCCCGGTCAGCCGGGACCGTACGGGCAGCCCGGCCAGCCGGGTCCCTACGGCCAGCCGGGACCGTACAACTCCGGCCCGTACGCCCAGCCGCAGCAGCCCGGCCCGTACGGTCAGCCCCAGCAGCCCGGTCAGCCGGGATACGGCTACCCGCAGGCGCAGTTCCCGGGCGCGCCCGGCACCCCGCCGCCCGGTGGCCCCGGGTCCCGCAACCCGTTCAGGGGCAAGCCGGCCCTGGCGATCGGCGCCGCCGTCGCCGCCCTGCTCGTCATCGGCGGCAGCGTCTGGGCGGTCACGTCGACCGGCGACGACAAGGACAAGAAGCCCGTCGCCGGCAAGAGCGACGACCCCAAGCCCTCCGGCTCCGGCGGCGGCGCCCCGGTCAACCCGGGTGACGGCAGCGGTGACGGCGGCGAGGACCCCGAGAACCTCAACGAGGGCCGCCAGGCGGGCGAGTCCGAGGTCCTGTGGTACAAGGAGGCGCCCGACGCCCCCGGTTCCGGCGCCGACGCCGACGGCATGTGGATCACCGACAAGGCGGCGGTGAAGGCGGCCTACAAGCAGGTCTTCGCCTACGACGTCGGCGACGGCAAGCCCAGCTGGGACCCGATCACCTTCCCGGAGAAGATCTGCGCGGTCACCCCGGAGAAGACGGCCGACGACAAGATCGTCGTCGCGTACATGAGCGGCTCCAGCGACCGCGCCAAGTGCAACAAGCTCCAGGAGGTCGACCTCGCCACCGGCCAGAAGGGCTGGACGGAGGAGGTCGAGGACGGCGAGCTCTTCGACTCCACGCTCTCCGTCGAGCTCACCGTCAGCGGCAAGACCCTGATGGTCGGCCGCTCGCAGTCCGGCACCGCGTACGACGTCACCAGCGGCAAGAAGCTGTACGACAAGAAGAAGTACGGCGACGCCTGTTTCCCCGCCGGGTTCGCGGGCAGCGCGAACAAGCTGGTCCAGGTCGCCTCCTGCGGCGCCGGCGGCAACAACGCGCACGACGAACTCCAGGGGCTCGACCCGAAGACCGGCAAGGTCCTGTGGACCTACGCGTACGAGAAGGGCTGGCGGGTCGGCCGCGCCTACTCCGTCGACCCGCTCGTCGTCTACGCCACCGACGAGGAGAAGAAGGTCTGGAACATCTCCGCCTTCACCTCCGGCGGCAAGGTCCAGGAACAGGTCGGCGTCGACGAGGACTTCGCCCCCGAGTGCGGCTGGGCGATCCTCGAACGCGACCTCCAGGGCTGCGCGGGCGTCGCCGTCGGCGGGGGGACCCTCTACCTGCCGACCGAGGCGACCACCGGTGCCAACGAGATCGTCGCGATCAACCTGGCCACCGGCAAGGAGAAGTGGCGCGCGAAGTCCCCCGCGGACGAGTCGATGATGCCGATGAAGGTCGAGGGCGACCAGCTCATCGCGTACGTCCAGCCGTCCTACGACGCGGGCGGCCAGGTCGTGTCGATCCCGACCGGCGGCAGCAGCCACGAGCCGAGCAAGCTGCTGCAGAACCCGCAGGCCGTCGCGGACATCGAGAACAGCTTCTACTCCAAGGACATCGACTGGGTCGACGGGCGGTTCTTCATCTCCAGCACCCGCCTGACCGGGAACGACGAAGCGAAGGAGAAGTTGATGCTCGCCTTCGGCAAGTGACCTTCTTCTTCCGCTCGTTCCCGACGCCCGCCGTCGTCCCCGTCCCCCCTCCCGAGGTACTCACGCCATGACCCAGCCGCCGCCCCCGCCGCCCAACCAGCCCCCGCAGGGGGGCGGTTTCGGCCCGCCGCAGAACCAGCCACCGCAGCCGCCCACCCCGCCGCCCGGCGGGCCGGACCTCGGCAAGGCGCCCGAGCCGGGCTACGGCTACCCGCAGACGCCCCCGCAGGCTCCTCCGGCGGCCCCGCCGTCCGGGCCGACGCCTCAGCCCGGGTACGGGTATCCGCAGACCCCGCCGCAGCCGCAGCCCGGTTACGGCTACCCCGGGCAGCAGCAGCCGGGCGCGTACGGCCAGCAGCCGACGCCTCCGTACGGGCAGCCGGGGCAGCCCGGGCAGCCGGGTCAGTACGGGTACGGCTACCAGCCGCCGACCATGCCGATGCAGCCCCAGGCCGGCGGGCCGGGCGGCGGCGGCCGGAAGAGCAACGCCCAGATGGCGATCATCGTGTCGGCCGTCGTCGCGATCGCGCTGATCGTCGGCGGAGGTGTCTGGTACGCCAGCTCCTCCGGCGACGACGGAGGCAAGGACGACACCGCGAGCTCCGGCGGCAAGGACGGTACGGACGGGAAGGGCGGCTCCGGCGGCAAGTCCTCCGGCGGCGAGGAGAAGGTGCCCTCGGACCCGGCGTCCAAGGTGCTCTTCCAGGTCCCGGCGCCCGCCGTCCCCAAGGACACCTCGAGCATCCCCACCACCGGCTCCTGGCTCACCGACAAGGTGTACGCCAAAACCGGCATCGCGGAGATCGTCGGCTACGACCGGGACAAGGGCAGCAAGGCCTGGACGATCGACCTGCCCGGCCCGGTGTGCGAGGCCACCCACCGGATCACCGAGGACAACAGGACGGCGATCATCTACAAGCCCGCCATGCCGACCAAGACCGAGCCGCAGTCCTGCTCGGAGATCGCCGTGCTCGACCTGGCGGCGGGCAAGACCGCGTGGACCAAGCCCGTCGAGACGGGCGGCCGGCCGATGTCCCTGGACAACGTGACGCTGAGCGGGGGCACCGTCGCCGCGGGCAGCACCGACGGCGGCATCGCCTGGGACATCGCCACCGGTGACCTGCTCTGGTCCCCCAAGCCCACCGACACCTGCTACGACGCCGGCTACGGCGGCGGCGAGAAGCTGGTCGCGGTGCGCAAGTGCGGTTCGTACGACGCCCGGCAGCTGAACATCCAGACCATCGACCCGAAGAGCGGGAAGGTGATCTCCGAGTACAAGATGGCCAAGGGCATCGAGTACGCCGCCGTCGTCTCCACCGAACCGCTCGTCGTCGCCGCCGACGTCGGCGACTCCGCCGGGGACGGAAGCGGTATCTCGGACTTCTTCTCCATCGACAACAAGACCGGCAAGCTCCTGAACCGCATCTCCGCGCCGGGTGACGACTTCGGAGCCAGCTGCGAATCGATCACCGAGGTCGAGGACTGCCGTGGTCTGGCGGTCGGCAACAACCGGCTCTACATCGCGACCGAGGAGCACGAGAGCGGCGGCGAGTCCTACAGCCGCACCAACGAGGTCGTCGCCTTCGACCTCACCACCGGGAAGCAGACCGGTGAGCGTGCCGACGCCGGCGACGACTACACCATCACCCCGCTGCGCATGGACGGCGGCAACGTGATCGCGTACAAGCGGCCGCCGTACGACAAGGGCGGCCAGGTCGTGAGCATCGACGGCGGGACGTTCAAGCAGACCACCCTGCTGGAGAACCCGGCGACCGAGGCGGTGCGGGAGGTGGAGTCCAGGATGTCGCCGGACTACTCCGAGATCCGGTACTCGCAGGGCCGCCTGTACATGTCGCAGGTGTACGCCGGCGAGCCGACCAGCGCGGACGACAAGGAGTACCTGGCGATCGCGTTCGGCACGAGCGGCTGAGTTCCGCTGCCCGCACGGCCCCGTCCCGGGGGCGGGGCCGTGTTGCATGGATTGCCGGTGATCCGGGACGGTTCTTGCCGGTAGGGGCAGCGCGAGGGAGCCCCAGCGTGTAGCTTCCGGGGGACTGGGGAGGGTGACTGGGGGGTTGCTCGATGGGTGTACGACTCATGGTGGTCGACGATCACCGATTGCTCGCCGAGGCGTTGGCCTCGGCGTTGAAGTTGCGGGGGCACCGGGTGCTCGCGGCGGCGGCGCCGGCGGCGGGGGCGGCGGAGCTGGTGATCAGCCGGGCGCCGGAGGTGTGCCTGCTGGGGACGGCGACACCGGCCGAGCCGGGGATCTTCGATCCGGTGGTGCGGGTCAAGCGGGAGCGTCCGCAGGTGGCGGTGCTGGTGCTGGGCCCGGTCCCGAGCCCCCGCGGGATCGCGGCGGCGTTCGCGGCCGGGGCGTCGGGGTACGTGCGGCACGACGAGCGGATAGAGGGCGTCGAGCGCGCGATCGTGAAGGCGCGGGCCGGGGAGGCGGCGGTGGCGCCGACGCTCCTGCAGGGGGCGTTCGGCGAGCTGCTGAACCCGGCGGCCCAGCCCGACGACGAGGGGCAGCGGCTGCTGCAGATGCTCACGCCGAGGGAGGTGGAGGTGCTGGTGCGGGTCGCGGAGGGGGAGGACACTCGGCTGATCGCGGCGGGGATGGGCATCGCCCCGTCCACGGCCCGGACGCACGTGCAGCGGGTGCTGATGAAGCTGGGCGTGGGGTCGAGGCTGGAGGCGGCGGCGTTGGCGGCCAGAACGGGCTTGCTGGACCGGGCGGGTGCCTCCGGCGGTTGAGCGGGTGCCTACGGCGGTCGGGCGGGGCGCCTGCGGCGCAGCTGCGGGCAGTCGTGCCTTCCCCGGTGCCTTGACGGTCTGGGAGGTGCCCCCCCAAGGGCGGCACGGGTGGGCGCAGCGGCACCCCGCTGCGCCGGGCCGCGCGACGCCCCCGCGCCCACACCCACGCCGGGTGCGGAGGAAACGCCGGGCAGCGCACCCAGCGCCCCCCCCGGCACCCGCATCCCGGTCACGGCACCCGCGTCACTCCCCCGCCCCCTCCTCGGCGGAGGGCGGCGGCGGAGCCGTGGGCCGCAGCTTCAGCCACGCCAGGAAGAACAGCCCCAGCACCAGCATCCCCAGCCCGGTCCACAGGTTGATGTTCACCCCCTGCGCCTTGTCGATCTCGTCGTCGGACGCCACGAAGCCCGCGATCGTCACGATGACGCCGTAGACCACGAACAGCCCGCCGATGATCCGCCGGATGTCGAACAGCCGCGCGGCGGTGACGGACTTGGTCTCCAGCTCGGAGACCTCGTCCTGGACGTTCTTGTCGGAGTGGGAATCAGACATGCTCTCTCAATCCTCCCGCGATCAGAACGAGAACGGGACGTAGCAGGCGGCGGCCAGCACGACCGCTCCCCAGCCCAGCAGCGCCGGCTTGCGGTACCACGCGTCGTCGCCCTTGGCGGGCGCCTCGGACATGCCGGGGGAGGTGGTGCCGTAGACCAGGCCCTGGAGTTCGGCGGTGGGCTTCGGGGCGGTGAACAGGGACACGGCGACCATGACCACCGCGCCGGCCACGAAGCCCGCGATCGCGGAGACGAAGTTGGCGCCCTGGTCGGAGGGGATGTCGATGATGCCCTGCTTGTAGATGACGAAGTAGTTCACCATCGCGGCCGTGGTGCCCGCGATCAGGCCCCAGAAGCCGGACTTCATGGACGCCCGCTTCCAGAACATGCCGATGATGAAGACGACGAACATCGGCACGTTGAAGAAGGAGAAGAGCGTCTGGAGGTAGCTCATGATGTTCGAGAACGACGACGCGAGGAACGCCGTGCCGATGGACGCGAGGACGCCGATCACGGTGATCAGGCGGCCGAAGCGCACGTAGTAGTCGTCCTCCCGGCCCTTCACGACGTACCGCGCCCAGATGTCGGTGGTGAAGACCGTGTTGAAGGACGACACGTTGGCCGCCATGCCGGCCATGAAAGCGGCCAGCAGGCCGGTCACCGCGATGCCGAGGACGCCGTTGGGCAGCAGTTGCTGCATCAGGTACGGGATCGCGTCGTTGTACTGGAGGTCGGAGCCCGGCGTGCCGATCCTGGGGACGAGGACCGCCGCGACCAGGCCCGGGATCATGACGACGAAGACGATGAAGATCTTCGGGAAGGCGGCGATGAGCGGCGTGCGCTGGGCCGCCGAGAGGTTCTTCGCGGACAGGGCGCGCTGCACCTCGGCGAAGTTGGTCGTCCAGTAGCCGAAGGAGAGGACGAAGCCGAGGCCGAGCACGATGGTCAGCCAGTTGGCGCCGAGCGGGTTGTCGCTGCCGATGCCCGTGCCGCCCCACGCGGTCATGAAGTCGCCGCCGCGGCTCTTGGTGAGGGAGTCGGACAGGCCGTCCCAGCCGCCGACCTTCTTCAGGCCCAGGACGGTGATCGGGATGAGGCCGGCCAGGATGACGAAGAACTGGAGGACCTCGTTGTAGATCGCCGACGACAGACCGCCCAGCGTGATGTACGCCAGGACGAAGAAGCCGGCGACCACGATGGCTACCCACTGCGGCCACCCGAGGAGGGCCTCGACGACGATCGCGAGGGCGTAGAGGTTGACGCCGGCGATCAGGATGGCCGCGACCGCGAAGAGGATCGAACTCAGCAGGTGCGACGCCTTGTCGAAGCGCAGGAGCAGGAACTCCGGCACCGAGCGGACCTTGGAGCCGTAGTAGAACGGCATCATCACCAGGCCGAGGAAGACCATCGCCGGGATGGCGCCGATCCAGTACCAGTGGGTCGTGTAGACGCCGTACTGGGCGCTGTTGGCGGCCATGCCGAGGATCTCGGTGGCGCCCAGGTTGGCCGCGACGAAGGCGAGGCCGGTGACCCAGGCGGGCAGCGAGCGGCCGGACAGGAAGAAGTCCAGGCTGGTCTTGACCGAGCGGCGGGCGGCGAAGCCGATGCCGAGCACGACGACGAAGTAGATCCCGAGGATCGTGTAGTCGAGCCAGTTGGTCGGGAGTCGAAGCTCCGCGGCCAGATGTGTGGGGGTATGCATACGAACTCGCTTCGTTGCGCGAACTGATCCGCAGCGGAACCTACGCCTCCGCGTTCAGAAATTGAACACTTTTGGTGATGTTCTTTGTTTGATTGTGATGATCGGGGCGCTGGTTGGTTGTGAAGTGTTATGTTTGATTGTGTTGGATGATTGGGTGTGGGTACGGAGGAGTGCGGCTGTGAAGAAGACCTCGACCCGGCTGGCCGACGGTCGCGAGCTCGTCTACTACGACCTGCACGACGACGCGGTGCGCGACGCCGTGGACCGGCGTCCGCTGGAGCGGACCGTCACCACCTCCGAGGTCCGCCGCGACCCGCTGCGGGGCGACTCGGTCGCCATCGCCTCCCACCGCCAGGGCCGCACCTACCACCCGCCCGCCGACCAGTGCCCGCTGTGCCCGTCCCACGGGGAGCGGCTGAGCGAGATCCCGGACTCGTCGTACGACGTGGTGGTCTTCGAGAACCGCTTCCCCTCGCTGGCCGGCGACTCCGGCCGCTGCGAGGTCGTCTGCTTCACCTCCGACCACAACGCCTCGTTCGCCGACCTGAGCGAGGAGCAGGCCCGCCTGGTGCTCGACGCCTGGACCGATCGCACGTCGGAGCTGTCGCATCTGGCCTCCGTGGAGCAGGTGTTCTGCTTCGAGAACAGGGGTGCCGAGATCGG
This sequence comes from Streptomyces mutabilis, assembly GCF_014649815.1. Classification (GTDB taxonomy): domain Bacteria; phylum Actinomycetota; class Actinomycetes; order Streptomycetales; family Streptomycetaceae; genus Streptomyces; species Streptomyces mutabilis. Next base: position 163,207 of record NZ_BMTT01000007.1, read on the forward strand.
GGTGACACTGGGTCACCCGCACGGGCAGATCTACGCCTACCCCTTCACCACGCCCCGCACCGCGGAGATGCTCCGTTCGCTCGCCGCGCACAAGGACGCGACCGGTGGGGAGAACCTCTTCGACGCCGTGCTGGAGGAGGAGCTGGCGGGGGAGCGGGTCGTCCTGGAGAGCGAGCACTGGGCGGCCTTCGTGCCGTACGCCGCGCACTGGCCGTACGAGGTGCACCTCTACCCCAAGCGGCGGGTGCCCGACCTGCTCGGACTGGACGAGGCGGCCCGCACAGAGTTCCCCCAGGTCTATCTGGAACTCTTGAGGCGCTTCGACCGGATCTTCGGAGAGGGTGAGCCTCCGACGCCGTACATCGCGGCCTGGCACCAGGCCCCGTTCGGACAGCTGGAGGACTTCGAGGGCGTGGCGCGGGACGACTACGCGCTTCACCTGGAGCTTTTCACTATTCGCCGTACGTCCGGCAAGCTGAAGTTCCTCGCGGGCTCCGAGTCCGGCATGGACGTGTTCATCAACGACGTGCCCCCGGAGCGCGCGGCCGAGCGACTGCGAGAGGTAGCGAGTTCATGAGCGGGAAGTACCTGGTGACGGGCGGGGCCGGCTATGTCGGCAGCGTGGTCGCCCAGCATCTGCTGGAGGCGGGCCACGAGGTCGTCGTCCTCGACAACCTGTCGACGGGCTTCCGTGAGGGCGTCCCGGCGGGCGCCTCCTTCATCGAGGGCGACATCCGCGACGCCGCCAAGTGGCTGGACGCGTCCTTCGACGGCGTCCTGCACTTCGCCGCCTTCTCCCAGGTCGGCGAGTCCGTCGTGAAGCCCGAGAAGTACTGGGACAACAACGTCGGCGGCACCATGGCCCTCCTGGAGGCCATGCGCACGGCCGGCGTCCGCAGGCTCGTCTTCTCCTCCACGGCCGCCACGTACGGCGAGCCGGAGCAGGTCCCGATCGTCGAGATTGCGCCGACGAAGCCCACGAACCCGTACGGCGCCTCCAAGCTCGCCGTCGACCACATGATCAGCGGTGAGGCGGCGGCCCACGGCCTGGGCGCGGTGTCGCTGCGCTACTTCAACGTCGCCGGTGCCTACGGCGAGTACGGCGAGCGCCACGACCCCGAGTCGCACCTGATCCCCCTGGTCCTCCAGGTGGCGCAGGGCCGCCGCGACGCCATCTCCGTCTTCGGCGACGACTACCCGACGCCGGACGGCACCTGCGTGCGCGACTACATCCACGTCGCCGACCTGGCCGAGGCCCACCTGCTGGCCGTCGCGGCCGCTGTCCCCGGCGAGCACCTCATCTGCAACCTGGGCAACGGCAACGGCTTCTCCGTCCGCGAGGTCGTCGAGACCGTCCGCCGCGTGACGGGCCACCCGATCCCCGAGGTCGTGGCCCCGCGCCGGGGCGGCGACCCGGCGGTCCTGGTGGCGTCGGCGGAGACCGCCAAGGAGAAACTGGGCTGGAACCCGTCCCGCGCGGACCTCGCGGGGATCGTGGCGGACGCGTGGGAGTTCGCGCAGCGGCGCGCGGGCTAGAGGACTGGACGAAGGGCGAGGGGTCAGGGCATGGGCGAGGCTGTGGCGGAGGCCGTCGGCGAGCGGTTCCGGGAGCTGTACGGCGCGGAGCCGGAGGGGATCTGGGCCGCACCCGGCCGCGTCAACCTCATCGGCGAACACACCGATTACAACGACGGCTTCGTCATGCCGTTCGCCTTGCCGCACACCGCCGTCGCGGCCGTCTCCCGCCGGGACGACGGCGTCCTGCGCCTGCACTCGGCCGACATCGACGCCGGTGTCGTCGAGCTGCGGGTGGCCGACCTGACCCCGGAGTCGGACAAGTCCTGGACCGCGTACCCCTCGGGCGTGGTCTGGGCGCTGCGCGAGGCCGGCCACGAGCTGACCGGCGCCGACATCCACCTGGCCTCGACGGTCCCCTCCGGCGCGGGCCTGTCCTCCTCGGCGGCCCTGGAGGTCGTCGTCGCCCTCGCCCTGAACGACCTCTACTCCCTCGGCCTGCGCGGCTGGCAGCTGGCCCGCCTGTGCCAGCGCGCGGAGAACGTCTACGTCGGCGCCCCCGTCGGCATCATGGACCAGACCGCCTCCGCCTGCTGCGAAGCGGGTCACGCCCTCTTCCTCGACACCCGCGACCTCTCCCAGCGCCATGTCCCCTTCGACCTCGCGGCCGAGGGCATGCGCCTCCTCGTGGTCGACACGCAGGTCAAGCACTCCCACAGCGAGGGCGAGTACGGCAAGCGCCGCGCCGGCTGCGAGAAGGGCGCGGCGCTCCTGGGTGTGGACGCCCTGCGGGACGTGCCGTACGCCGAACTCGACGCGGCACTGGAACGCCTGGCCGACGACGAGGAGGTGAGCCGCCTGGTCCGGCACGTCGTCACGGAGGACGAGCGCGTGGAGCGGGTGGTGGCGCTCCTCGAATCCGGCGACACCCGCGCCATCGGCCCCGTCCTGGTCGAGGGCCACGCCTCCCTGCGCGACGACTTCCGTATCTCCTGCCCCGAACTGGACCTCGTCGTCGACACCGCCCTCACCTCCGGCGCCCTCGGCGCCCGCATGACCGGCGGCGGCTTCGGCGGCTCGGCGATCGTCCTGGCGGACGCGTCCGACGCCGACGCCATCACCAAGGCGGTGGAGGAGGCCTTCGCGGCGGCCGGCTTCACGGCACCGCGGGTCTTCGAGGCGGTGCCTTCGGCGGGGGCGCGGCGGGTGGGGTGACGCCCTCGGGACGGTTCACGGCAGGGCGGCGCTGACGCAATCCCAACTACCCCCTCATCAGTCCCGGTCGATAGCGTTGTCACACTCGTGAGAACCCTCGCCCCACCGGGAGCCATCCGTGAACCGCCGCCCCACCCTGCTCGCCGCTGCCGCGATGTCCGCCGTCGCGGCTCTGTCGCTGTCCGCCTGCGGGGGCGGTGAGGAAAGCTCCGAGGGCAACGACAAGATCGCGGGGGCGGACACGGGGGGTGACTCGTCGGCCTCGGTTTCGCCGAGTGGCGCTGCATCGGATGCGGCGAACCGACCAGACATCACTCTGCCCAAGGACATGAGGAGCACCTTCGAGGGCTGGAAGACGGGAGATTCCGTCAAGGACGCAGCTCTGGCCGATGCGGAACGGGCACTCGGCGCGGTCGATGACGCGATCGCCCGGGGCGACACCAAGTCGAGGTCGCTTTCCTACTACTTCCAGGGTGATGCGCTCATCAGTGAAGTCAAGTGGGTTCAGGCGTGGCTTGACGAGAACATCTCCTGGACAGGGACGATCCGCTACTTCGATCCGCAGGTGACCCTCCGCGACCAGAAGACGGCAGTTGTCGTCTACTGCGCGGACGACAGCAAGGCTTACAACAAGGATCGAACGACCGGAAAGGTCGACAAGACGCCATCCAGCGACAGCCCCTACGTGCTTTACAACACTCGCCTGGAGAAGAGTGACGAGGGCGTGTGGGTGACAACAGGCCTCTACACCAAGAGGGGACACGAGAAGTGCGGAGGCTGATCACACCACGCCGGTTGGGCATCGTTTCCCTTCTGGCTCTGTTTCCGGCCGTTATTTCGCATGTTGCGGCGGCAACACCAGGGCCTGCTCCCTCTGTGACCGAAGTCGACACTGACACGTCCGCGGGGCTCAACGGCGACACCATCTCGGCGTCAGCTGGGAGCGTCGTTGTCTTCGACCGCTCGAAGAACGGCGTCGGCGAGGCGAGCGGAGCTGTCACATCGTCCGCGTCCTGGACACCACCCGCCTGCTACTACGCGCCGAAGTACACGCCCAAGGGAATCGAGGCGCAGATGCGCCAGGTGTGGGAAAGCAGCGCCCCCAGCCCGGAATGGTCCCTGAAGACGCAGAATCACTTCGTCAACGGCAAGCCCTACAAGGACTTCAACAAGGAAAAGGAAGGCGAGGGTTACTGGTGGGACGCGTACGTCACTGAGGGCCGCGAGGCGGACCCTGCAGCCCAGGACTGCGACGAACTGCCCTTCTGGGTCGACGAGGGAGACGCTCCGCCGGCCAATGTCCCGCAGGCCATCACGGCCGAGACCCTCGCCCAGCTCGCGTACGCGGAGATCCGCGTCCCTTCCACCGAAGTCGAACTCGCCCCCGCGGACACCACAAAGGTCAACCTACCGACCTGGGCCTGGCTGGACACCGCCGAGTTTAAGCCGGTCTTTGCCACCGCCTCCGTGCCGCTTCTCGGCCTCAGCGCGACGACCACGGCAGAGCCCGTTTCTCTGGAGATCACCCCGGGCGCGGACGATGCGGTCACGTACCCCGCCGCCGGACAGTGCGACATCCGTGACGGACGGATCGGTGAGCCCTACGCCAAGGGGAAGGCCGACGAAACCCCGCCCTGCGGAGTCACATACCTGCGGTCCTCCGGCGACGGATCGTACAAGCTCCAGGCCACGGTCACCTGGAAGATCAGCTGGACGAGCACGACCGGTCAGGGAGGAGATCTCCCCGACGGTCAGTTCGGTGCCGACCAGGATGTGGTGGTGCAGGAGATCCAGGCCGTCAACCGCTGAAGCAGAAAAACAACGGGGAATGATGAGCGACATATCCATTGATCTTGGTGTGCTGAAGCGCGTGCGGACCAACATTGAGCAAATCGGCGAAACTATGGAGCGTCCCGGTAAGGAGATGGAAGAGGTCGACGGCGCCTCCATGGGCGTGAGCATGCTCGCCTCGCGCATGAACGACTTCGGTGACGAGTGGTCGTACGGCATCAAGCAGATCAAGAAGTTCTCGGGTGCTGCGGTCAAGACACTGGACGCGATGCAAAAGGCGTTTGAGGACCTCGACGACACGTTGGCGAAGGAGCTGCGGAAAGCCCGGGAGGAGCGGGCGTGAGTGATCCGTTCTCCTGGTTGTCGCCTACACAGACCTCCCCCTTGAAGGACCGGTTTCCGGCTCTTGAGTTCGTCCCCTGCCCCGGTGACCCGCGGGCCTCGAAGCACGTCGCGAACATCGTGCAGCGCACTGCCGAAGCGCTGGACGAGATATCCGATGCCTTGCACGGCACGGACGACGCCGACTGGAAGGGGCGCCATGCCGACGCGTTCCGAGAGCAGTTCGACGACGACTTCCGGCCCAAGGTCGACAAGGCGAAACGATCCTTCGGCAAGGCCGCGAGGGCGCTGACGAACTGGGCCGACGAGATGCCGGCCTGGCAGCGCAAGGCCGAAGCCCTGGAGAAGCAGGCACAGGACGCGAAGGACGCCTTGCGTGCAGCAAAGGGCAAGCTGTCGAGCCTACCACCGAAACCACTCCTTGACCTGCCGCCGAAGGACGACGCCGAAGCCCGCGAGCAGGAGAGGACCGAGAAGGACCGCTCCGCGGCGCAGTTGGCAGCCGGTACGGCGGAATCAGATCTCGACCGGATCCGCGCCCAGGCGCGCAAGCTGGCCACCGACTACGACCTGGAAGGCCGGACCGTCGCACGCCGGCTCGACAAGGCTATGAACATCGCCCCCAACGAGCCCGGCGTGCTGGACAGGATCGGCGACACCCTCGCAGACATCGGCAAGGCTCTCGGTGAACTCGACGACATCGTCGCCGAGGCCGTCAGTGCGGCTGTCTCGGAAGCGATCGAGTGGATCAAAGAGCACGCCAACTCCATCGCCGCGCTCGGGGACGTCATGGCGACCGTGAGCGCGGCACTCGGCCTTGTCTCCCTCACGACGTTGCTCATCGCTCCGTTGTCCGGGCCCGCGGCCCCATTCGTCCTGGCATTCTCTCAGGGCATGGGGGTTGCCTCGGGAGGTGTCGCGCTCGGCGCATTGGCATTGCACGGTACCGCTCGACTCGCGGGCGGAGATTCCGTGGTATCGAATCGCACCCTGGCACAGGACGCACTCGGAGTACTTCCCTTCGGTACTGCGTTCAAGGGGGTCACCAAAGTTGCTGCCGGCAGTCGTGCCGCGGATGCTGCGGGCAACTTCGGGCTCGTGGACAGCGTTGCTTCATTCCTTGGTGACCCCACGGCCCTGGGATACTGGATCCCGCAGGACAATCGTCAGACGGCTCAAATGGTTCTACCGGTTGGTGCTACGTTCGTGGCCTTTGAGAACGCTTGGAAGGCTGGAGCCGAGAAGGATGCGGCCGCCCGGAAGAAGGGGTGATTCAGGGCATGAAAGACGTAGATATCATGGCTAAGTTCGATGGTCGTGGGCGCGCCGAGTTTCTTCTCGGCGGGCTGGAATCCTCGGATGCCAACAAGATCACCGCTTTTGGCTTCGAATTCGGCTATGATCTCCATGCCACCGAAATTCCGAGCAAGAGCTCGATGCGATTGATCTATTTGCGGAATGATTCTCCGACGGCTCGTCAACGCGCCTGGCAGACTCATGCTCGATTGGCTGCCGGAGGGCCTCTCCTGCCGATGTGGATGGCGCCTGGCGCCGAACCGGGGACAGTCAGGCCCATCAGCGCATTCGAAATCGCACAGAAGCGACGTGGTATCGAGGCGTACGAGACCAACGGAGTCAGAGGGCTCGCCGTCTTCTGCGGTTTGCTCAGCCTGGGATGCTTCGTGCTCGTGGGAGTGCTGCGCGACAAGTCCCTGGCTGGCTTGGCGGTGCTGGCGATTCTCGGCATCACGTTGGCGGTGGCGGCAGTACTGGTGCCAAGGCTGCTGCGGCACTGGTACGAGCGGGACCGTCGATTGGTGGATCTGTACGACCGGCAGCGCTCGGGGTGGGTGGCGCCGCCGCCTCCACCTCCGCCCGCCCCTCCGGAAGGCGCAGACCGGTATCGTCCCGAGGGGCTCGAGTGACTATCCGCATTGACTTCGTTGTGCCGACCGAGTTCGAGGAAATGCCACTCGGTATGGACTTTGACACGGCGTGGGCGGAGGTGATGTCCCGTACCGTACGCGATTCGCTGGTCGGTGAACGCGATCAGCGGGCACTGACGGAGATGACTCATTCGCTGCAGCGGATATCGAGCGCTCTCGAAGAGGCTGGTGTGGTCTATACAGCGACCTGCCTCCACGTATTGGAGGGGGAGCTGTCATTGGGTGCGTTGGCCGTTGCGGTCATTGACTTCCCGTATGGGGAGGACGCCCATACGGCAGCCCGTGGGGTGATACACGGCATGCTTGCAGCGCGTGGGCCGGGTTGGGACGGATCAGTTATAGAAGCCCCGTGCGGTCAGGCAGCGGTCCTTACAGGCGTGCAGAACTACGTTCTTCCCGCCGTATTCTCCCCAACCGGAGAGGAAGCCGAGGTGCCCGTAGTCCAGTTCCATGCCCTCGTGCCTGTTCCGCCGTTCCAGACAGGGGCGACCGACCGCCGTATGTGCCTGCTTGCCTTCGCCACGCCGTCCCCCGGACATTGGGGGCCTCATTACGCCCCGGTAGTGGCCGATATTCTCCGTAGTATGCGCTTCGCCGAGGCAGGGCAAGGCTCCGATGCCTAGGCGTTGGCGTCTCCGCGTCAACGAGGTGGGCCACGTCCCTGTCAGTCCTTCAGCGGGTCACCCTTGAGGCCCATGACGAACAGGGTGAACGCGTTGGCACCTACAGTGAACTGACGCGCACCGGGAGCTTTCGAGTCGCGTATGCCCACTCCTGTGGCGGTATCGCTGATTTCAACGCATTCATTGTTGGCTGCGCTGTGACTGCTTCTGTACCAGCCCGCTGCTACGGGATTCTGCGCGGGTTGCATCTCGTTCACGGGGTGAGCTCCTGTCGGGCTGCGGCCAGCAACTCGAGGCTGGTCGCGGTGTCGGCCGCTTGGGATCGCAGGTAGTCAAACATGATTTTGTAGTTGTGCACATCAGTGCTGTCGTCGAGGTACAGGCCTCGTCTGTGCAGTTCCAGATAGACCACGTTCATGCTGCTGAGTGGATCCCTTTCGTCGTCGCGCCCCAAGAGCAGGAAGTGACCGCCTGAGCCGGCCGCGTGCGCGCCTGCCGAGAATCGGAGAACCTGGATGTCCACATTGGGGCGGTCTGTCATGGCGATCAAGTGGTCGATCTGCTCGCGCATGACAGCCACGCCACCGACGTGCCGCCTGAGGACGGCGTCGTCGAGCACCACCCACAGGTTCAGTGCAGGGGAGCGGTCCAGAATCGCCTGGCGCTTGATGCGCGCGCCACCTTGCTTGCGATCACCTTGGCCTCGGTGCGAAAACCTTGTGCTTCGTGCAGGGCCAGCGCGTAACGCGGCGTCTGCAGCAGCCCCGGTACCAGTGTGTTGGCGAAGACGTGCTCGTACTCGGCCACATCTTCGAAGGACATCAGAGGGTCCATGATTTCGGGCACGGCCGGATGCTCCATCCACTAGCCGTCCTCCTGGTTGCGAACCAGGTCGATGAGGGTCTCGAGCTCCCCTGGAGTCGCACCGCAGGAGTCGGCAATCGCCTTCACCGTGGGGATCCTGAGCTTGGCCCGGTCCTGCCATGTCTCGTAGCGGTTGACCCGACGGAGACTCCTGCCCGCTTGGCCACTTCGGACTGCGTCAGGTTGGGGCCGGTGCGGAGTTCCTTCAGGCCCCGGGCGATCTGCATCCGTCCAGCAGGGCCCGCTGATCCTCGCGCGGTCGCCATCTCGTCTCCTAGTCGGTCTCTGCTGCCCCGCGCCTGTCGGTGGGCGCGGCCATGGAGAGCGTACGTATGGCTGACCCGCATGGTGCCGAGGCCCTGAAGTCCATCCGTCGAGGGATGATTGGGTTATTGAGTATCGACAGTTGATATTCAATGACATCGTCTCTGTGAACGCGTGGAGGGCTCCGCGGAGTTCGGCTCCTATGGACGGCAGCCCGTGTGTGCGCCAGGCCTTACTGGACCGGCTTCATCAAGGGAGTTGCGACGACAGATCCCGCAAGTCTCCGCTTGGTTGCGACTGTTTCCTAGTGCTGTGACCGCATAGGTTCGCCGGTTCGTATGCCTTACAGTTGTTCCCATAGAAGCTGACGAGTCGTTCGACGGCGGCGTCGACGTATGCGGGTTCGTCGTACATCTCGTAGTGGCCGGCGCCGTCGATCACCATGAGGTCGACGGGGTTGGGGGCCAGCTTCCACAGCTGCATGCCGGTGTCGTAGGAGCCGGAGTTGCCGATGCGTCCGGCAAGGATGACCTGGAGTGGTTGGGTCATGAGCTGATCGGCCAGGTGGAAGGCGTCGTAGCCCAGCAGGAGGGAGTCGCCGCGCAGGAGGCGCCTGTTCGTGGAGTGTTCGTTGCCGCCGCGCTCGGTGCGGTAGTAGGTGATGGCCTGAGTGGTGTCGATGTCGGTCAGGCCCGCTGCCGCGGCGTCCTCGAGGGTGTCTGGCAGCCAGTTCACGCGGGTCGTCTCGCCGGAGCGGGCCTCTTCGGTCCGTGCGTCCGCGAGGGCGTCGAGTGCTGCGGCCGGACCGTCGGGGGAGAAGCTGCGGAACGCGTTGCCGATGTTGACGGGGACGACCGTGCCGACCGCTTTGATGCGGTGGTCCGTGCGGGCGGTGTGCACGGCGTAGCCGCCACCGGCGCAGATGCCGAGGACGCCGATGCGCTGCGGGTCGATGCCGGGGGTCGTGGTGAGCGCGTCGATGGTGTAGGAGATGTCCTCGCCTCGGCGGTAGGGGTCTTCGAGGTCGCGGGGATCGCCCTCGCTCTGGCCCTGGTGGGCGGGGTCGAGGACAAGGGCGGCGATGCCGTGGGCGGCGAGGCGGGAGGCGTAGTTGGCGCCGATCTGCTCCTTGACGCTGCTGCCTGGGGTGGAGAGCACCACGGCGGGCAGCGGTGCGCTGCTGTCGGCGTTGTCGGGCAGGTGGAGGTTCGCGGCAAGGTTGATGGGGCCGCGCGGGATCGTGAGGTGCTGGATCATGCCTGGTTTCCTTCGTGAGATTGTTGTTCCATAGGAGTCCAGTACAAAACACTATCTTGTACGATCTTAAACTAATATGAAACTGTACATGAATGGAGGGTCGATGTCAGTCGATGGGGCGCAGCTGTGGACGCTGAACCAGCGGCTGCTGGGTGTTGTGATGGATGCCTGCACGGGGGAGCTGGCCGAGCTTGGGTTGGAGACGAAGGAGTTTTTCGTCCTGGCCGAGGTGGAGGTATCGCCGTATCCGGCTGAGATCGCGACTGCGCTGCTGCTGCCCAAGGCGAGCGTGACGGTCTACGTTCGCAACCTCGTCGCCAAGGGCTTTGTCCGCCGCGAGATCGACGAGGCGGACTTGCGGCGTCATCGGCTCGTACTGACCGCTGAGGGCACGCAAGCACGCGATCGAGCACTTGCAGCTCTCGCGGCGGAGTACGACCGCAGGTTGGCGAGGGTCACCCCCCAGGACCGCGTTGAGCTGCAACGCATCCTCAAAGCGATGCTCGCCTCGCCCGCGTCAGGCCGTATGCGCGAGTGATTCGTCTGTCCGGTGCTCTGCTGCACGTCCGGGCCGCGACCGCATGGATTCGTCAGATCGTTCAGGTTGCGACGGCAAGGGACGTCCGCCCCAGCGGATGCCCTTCTCGCTTCGGACGCGGGCACGTTCGCGACGCTGCGCCGCGAGGATGTCGGGGTGGTGGGTGTTGGTGTTTCGCCAGCGCAGGTAGGCGTGCAGGGCCCGGGTTTGCACGCTGTGGTTGCGGTGGTTGGAGTTGGCGATCGTGAACTGCCGCAGTGGCCCGAAATGGGCTTCGATCGGGTTGGCCCACGAGGCGTAGGTCGGGGTGAAGCACAGCTCGACACGGTTCTTCTTCGCCCAGCGACGGATCTTGTCGCCCTTGTGGGCGGACAGGTTGTCCAGGATGACGTAGATCGGGGCGCCGTCCGGGCGCGCGGCCCGGATCGACCTCAGTGCGGCCAGGGTGTTCACCGCACCCTTCTTGCGGCGGTTGACGCCCCACAGCCGGTCGTCGCCGACGGAATAGCAGCCGTGGAAGTACCGCACCCCGTGGGTGCGGTGGTAGGTCGCGGGATGGCGCTCGGGGTGACCGGCGGGAGCCCAGCCGGCCCCGGCGGTGGGGCGGATGCCGAGTGGCCCGAACTCGTCGAACGCGAACACGCGGTCCGCGAAGCGTTCCAGCACCTCCTCGATGCGGTCCAGCTTGGCGTCACGCTCGGGGTCGGGCGACTCCTTCCAGGTTTTGGTGCGCTGGAAGGTGATGCCGCGGCGGGCGAGCAGGCACCGTAATGCCTCGCGGCCGATCCGGATCACACGGCCGTGCACCTTCCGCAGGTAGGCGGCGAGTTTACGGATCGACCAGCGGGTGAAGGGCTGGCCGAGCTTGGTCGGGCGGGTGGTGGCCGTCTGGACGACGAAGTCCTCGTCGTCAGGACTGAGCAGGCGGGGACGGCCTCCCGCCCAGCGAGGGTCCAGGCAGGCCAGGCCGATCTCGTTGAACCGGTGGATCACGTCGCGGACGGTGTCCTCGTCAGCCTGAACCAGCTTCGCGATCACCGGGACCCGGTTTCCGCCGGCCGAGGCCAACAGCATCATCGCGCGCCGGTATCGCACCGAGCTGGTGCTGCCCCGGCGCACGATCTGCTGCAGCTTCTGCCCCTCCTGGTCGGTCAATCTGCGCACACGGACAGGCTCAGCCACCACACCCCCAACGGTTGGGGCGGACGTCTCCGGACATCCAACCGCTGGAACCGCCGACCCGGCGAACCTTCCCGGTCAGAGCACTAGCTGCCTGATCCACAGGCGCCGCCCGCGCTGCAGGTGCCGTATCGCGTCGACCTCGACACCCGTGACATCCACGCCCGCCCGGCGGTGGCATCGTGAGCCACGGAACGGACCGCGTCCGGCTCCTGCCCGGGACCGGCGGCCACGGACGACACGCGCTGCTCATCACGGACGGCGACGGGCCGGTCTCCCGGATCGCAGACCAGGTGGAGGCAGTGCAGCTCGGGCTGGGGGAGCGGTTGCTCGGTCGGGCGCGGGAGCTGCTGGAGGGGCCGCGGCCGGGGGACAGGGAACTCCGCAACCTGGCTGGGCAGTTGGCGGACGCGCTGTTCATCGCCGGGTCCCAGGGGGGCCGTATCGGGGGCACGGGGTGGGATCCGATGGTCTGAGCTTCGCCGGCGCTTCGGGCGTTCGGTCTGCTCACCCTCCCCGGCGCGGACCTCGCCTCCGCCCGGGTCGCGCGGCACTACGTCCGTGACACGTGCCGGTCGTGGGGGCTGCCGTCCGGTACGACGGACGACCTGGTGACCGTCACCGGCGAACTGGTCGCCAACGCCCTGGAGCACAGCGACGGCCGTGCCGTCACGATCGCGTGCGCGCTCACCGCCGAGGCGGTCACGGTCGGCGTGACCGACGGTGGCGGGAGTGGCGGTACGCCGGTGATCTCCCAGTCGGCCACCGCGGCCGAGGCGGAGCGTGAACGCGGGCGAGGCATGTTGATCACCGATGCGCTGGCGGGACGGTGGGGAACGCGGCGGACGGGTGGAGGCCTGACGGTCTGAGCAGAGGTCGCCGTCGGGCCCGAGGCTGACGTCTCGGGCGGTGCGGGGTGAGTGGGACGATTCGTGCCCGCAGCCGAAGGCTGTCGCCTTCATACTGGCGGCCGGGAGGATCATGACTCAGCAGACCCTGTACCGGCGACTGCGCGAGATGCGTGACCGATTCACGCCCCCGCCTGGCCTCGCTTGGTCCGAGATCAGTGACGGGAAGATCGTCATGACGCTGAGTCCGCGTCCGCGCCACCAGTTGACGGCGACGCTCGTACGGGACCGGATCGACCCGCAGCTGCCGGACGGCTGGGGCGTGTTCGAGACGACCGACACCGACGACGAGCTGCTCGGCAAACTCCGGGTCCCCGACCTGCACGTCTGTTCTTACGACGCCATGCAGACCGACGACCCCCTCGACCCCCACGGGATCGTCCTGGCGATCGAGATCCTCTCCCCGTCCGACCCCGACAACGACTACCGCGACAAGAGCCGCGGCTACCCCGCCATGGGCATCCCCCACTACCTGATCCTCGACCCGCGCGACGGCACCTGGACCTACCAGTGGGGCATCGGCCGGAGCGAGGGCCGGTCCGCCTACGAGAACCGGCTGCACCTCCCGTACGGCAAGGCGGTCACCCTCGTCACGGAGAGCTGGGTGCCTGGACCGTCGAGACGGCCGGGCTGCCCCGTTACAGTGCGAAGGACATGGGGCTGGAGTCCGAGTGACACCCAGCCCCACCAGATCCGGCCCGCTCACCCCAACCGCTTCACCAGCGTGTACTCCGTGACCCCGGGCGGATAGTCCGGGATCACGCACACCACCTCGTACCCCCGCCGCCGGTAGAAGTCCGGCGCCTGGAAGTCCCACGTCTCCACGCGGGCCGCCGCGCACGCCCGTTCGTCGCGGGCCGTTCGTTCCGCTTCGGCCAGGAGCGCGGAGCCCAGGCCCGTGCCCCTGCACCGGTCGTCCACCCACAGGTACGTCACGTGCAGCCAGGTCGCCCAGGTGTGGCCGACGAGGCCGCCGGCCAAGGCGCCCCTCTCGTCGAGGACCCAGACGTGCAGCGGAAATTCGCGTTCGTGAGGGGTATCGCGCAGCGAACGCAGGACGGAGGAGGCCGTCGTGTCCGTCTCCCGGATACGGGTGCGCAGCAGATCGCGCCGTGTCCTGTCCACTTCTGTCACGAGACGAAACATGCGGCTCACCATAAACGCGCAGGGCTGTCAGTTCTGCAAATAGCCTTCCGCTCCCGGCGCCCGCCCGTACTCTGATGGACAGCACCGGTGGGGGCCGGTGCCGTTCAGGGGGCGAGACAGCCGGGTACGGCGCCCGGGGCGGGGGTAGCGGTTACTGCACGGCGGCGGCCGTGCGGTTGAGGCGACCTGTCCCGGAGTACCGAGTGCACAGTTGGATACGGGGCTTCGGGCGTCGTACGCGTGCCGGTGTCGTCTTCCGAGGACGGACAGACGATGGGTACCCCTGCTCCTCCGGGAGCTTGGGGGAGGGGGTTTCGTTCCGTGGTGCGTATCCGAGTCCTGGTCGTCGACGACCATCGCATCTTCGCCGAATCGCTCGCCGCCGCCCTGGCGGCCGAGCCCGACGTGGAGGTCTCCGCGGCCGGCAGCGGCCCGGCCGCACTGCGCTGCCTGGAGCGGGCCGCTGCCGAGGAGCGGCGGTACGACGTGCTGCTGGTCGACGCCGACCTGGGAGGGCATGTGCCCGGCGCGCGGCCCGCCGTCCCGGTGCGGGAGGGTGACGAGGACGGGCTGGTGGACGGGATCTCCCTGGTCACCGGGGTGCGCACGGCGCAGCCGGGGGTGCGGATCGTCGTCCTCGCCGAGAAGGACGATCCCCGGCGGGCGGCCCTCGCACTGGGGGCCGGCGCCTCGGGCTGGGTGGCGAAGGACTGCTCGCTGTCGCGGCTGCTCAGCGTGATCCGCGGGGTCCTGCGGGACGAGACACACCTGCCGCCCGCCCTGCTGACCGGCGTGCTGCGCGAACTGACCGCCGTCCGCAAGCACCGCAGCGAGAGCGAGCGGCTGGTGGAGTCGCTGACCCCGCGGGAGCGGGAGGTACTGCGCTGCATGGTCGCCGGGCTCGGGCGCAAGGCCGTCGCCGAGCGGCTGTACCTGTCCCCGCACACCGTGCGGACGCACATGCAGAACGTGCTGGGCAAGCTGGGCGTCCACTCCACCCTCGCGGCCGTGGCACTGGCCAGGCGGGCGGGGGTGGGGCCGGCGGACCTAGCCGGGGATGTTGTCGAACGGGGCGGTCAGCTGGCGTAGCAGGGCGGCCAGTTCGCCGCGCTGGGCGCGGGAGAGCTCGGCCAGGATCGCGCGCTCCTGCGCCAGCAGGCCCGCCAGTGACCGGTCGGCGCGGTCCCGGCCCTCGTCCGTGAGCCGGACCAGCACGCCCCGCCGGTCGCTGGGGTCGGGCAGGCGTTCCACCAGGCCCTTCTTCGCGAGGCGGTCGATGCGGTTGGTCATCGTGCCGGAGGTGACCAGGGTCTGGGTGAGGAGCTGTCCCGGCGAGAGCTGGTACGGGGTGCCCGCGCGGCGCAGCGCCGTCAGGACGTCGAACTCCCACGGCTCGAGATTGTGTTCGGAGAAGGCCAGACGGCGTGCGCGGTCCAGGTGCCGGGCGAGCCTGCTGACCCGGCTCAGCACCTCGAGCGGTTCCACGTCGAGGTCCGGGCGCTCCCGGCGCCACGCTGCGACCAGCCGATCGACCTCGTCCTCCATGACGATCAGTGTAGTGGTTGTGTCGACATGAAGTCTCTTGATGTTGACTGTCTTGACGTCGAGAGAGTGTGGGGTTGACGCTGGGTACCCGGCCCGGAGCGAGCCCCTGGAGGCCCCATGCCCGCCACCGCCCCGACCTGGGACCCCGCCCAGTACCTGCGTCACGCAGGCCCCCGCGCCCGCCCCTTCACCGACCTCCTCGCCCGCGTACCCGACCTCCCCGCACCGGCACCCCGCATCGCCGACCTCGGCTGCGGCCCCGGCAACGTCACCGTCCTCCTCGCCGACCGCTGGCCCACCGCCCGCATCACCGGCTACGACAACTCACTCCACATGCTCGAACGGGCCGGCCGGCACGCCGGCCCCACCCCCGGCGGCGGCCACATCGACTTCGCTCCCGCCGACGCCCGCACCTGGAGCCCCGCCGAACCCCACGACCTCGTCATCAGCAACGCCACCCTCCAGTGGGTCCCCGACCACGTCGAACGCTTCCCCGACTGGACCTCGGGCCTCGCCCCCGGCGGCACCCTCGCCTTCCAGGTCCCCGGCAACTTCGCCGCCCCCAGCCACCGCCTGATGCGCGAACTCGCCCACTCCCCGCGCTGGCGCGGGCGTCTCGCCGGCACCCTCCGCCACGACGACGCCGTCCTCACCCCCCAGGCCTACCTCGCCCACCTCACCGCCGTCGGCTGCACCGCCGACGTGTGGGAGACGACGTACGTCCACCTGCTGCCCGGCGAGGACGCCGTACTGGACTGGGTGAAGGGCACCGGACTGCGACCCGTGCTCACCGCCCTCGACGACGACCCCGAGGCCCGCGACGCGTTCGTCGAGGAGTACCGCACCGTCCTGCGCGCCGCCTACCCGGCCGGACCGCACGGCACCCCCTTCCCCTTCCGCCGGATCTTCGCCGTCGCCCGGAAGGCGGCCGACCGGTGATCACCGCCGTCGACCACCTACAGCTCGCCGCGCCGCCCGGGACGGAGGAGGCGCTGCGCGCCTGCTGCGCCGGCGTCCTCGGCCCGACCGAAATCCCGAGCCGCCCGCGCCGGCTGCTGGTTCGGGGCCGGGAACGTCCGGCTCCACCTGGGCATCGAGACGACCGGCTCCGGCCCGCCCGCAAGGCCCACCCCGGGCCGCGGGTCACCGGAACCGAGGCCTACGCCGCCCGGCCGGAGGTCCGGGCACGCCCGTGACCTGAGGGCGACGAGCTGCCCGGCCACCGCCGCTTCTACTGCGCGGACCCGGTCGGCAACCGCCTGGAGTTCCTGGAATCGGACGGACACGAGCTGCCCTGACCCCGCGCGGGGCCACTCATGCCACCCCCTGCGCGACCAGCACGTCGATCTCCTCACCGGACAGGCCCAGCTCGCCGAGGATCGCGCGGGTGTGCTCGCCCAGCGCCGGCACCGCCTCCATACGGGGCGCCGCCCCCGTCGGACCCGGCGGCGCGAACGCCGGCACCGGACCGGTCGGCGTGGGCACCTCGTGCCGACGCCCCCGCGCCGCCAGCTGCGGGTGCTCCCACACCTCCGCGAGCGTGCTCACCCGCGCGTTGGCCACCGGCACCGCACTGAGCAGCTCGAGCGCCTCGGCACCGGTCAGCTCAGCGAACCGGGCCGCGATCAGCGCGCCCAGCTCCTCCCGGTGCGCGTTGCGATCCGCGTTCGTGGCGTAGTGGGGGTGTCCGGCCAGCTCGGGGCGGTGCAGGAAGCGCGCGCAGAAGCCGTGCCATTCCCGTTCGTTCTGGATCGCCATCATGACGACACTGCCGTCACCCGCCGTGTAGGGGCCGTACGGGTGGATCGTCGCGTGTGCGGCCCCGGCCCGGGGCGGCGGCTCGGCGCCGTCCAAGGCGTAGTACAGCGGGAAGCCCATCCACTCCACGGTGGCCTCCAGCATCGACACGTCCAGATGCGTGCCACGCCCCGTGCGGCCGCGCTCCAGCAGCGCGGCCAGGACCGAGCTGTACGCGTACATACCGGCGGCGATGTCCGACACCGAGACGCCCACCTTCGCCATCTCCTCGGGCGTGCCCGTCACCGACAGCAGCCCCGCCTCGGACTGCACCATCAGGTCGTACGCCTTGCGCCCCTCGTACGGGCCAGGGGCGCCGTAACCGGAGATGTCGCACACGATCAGCGCCGGGTGCCGCTCCCGCAGCTCGTCGGCGCCGAGCCCGGCACGGGCCGCCGCACCGGGCGCCAGGTTCTGCAGGAACACGTCGGCGCCCGCGATCAGGCGGCGCAGCACGTCCATGCCGCGCGGGTCCTTGAAGTCCAGGGTGAGTGATTCCTTGTTGCGGTTCACCCACACGAAGTGCGAGCTCAAGCCGCGCGCCCGGGTGTCGTAGGCGCGGGCGAAGTCACCCGACCCCGGACGCTCCACCTTGATCACCCGCGCACCGAGATCGGCGAGCTGACGACTCGCGTAGGGAGCGGCGACCGCCTGCTCGAGCGAGACGACGGTGATTCCGCGCAGCGGCTGCATACGGAACGACTCCCGGTACGGCGCTAGCTCTTCCGGTGCCCTATCAGGCGCGGCTTCGGCTCCAGGCCGTCCAGCCCGTGCCACGCCAGGTTCACCAGGTGCGCCGCCACCTCCGCCTTCTTCGGCTTGCGCACGTCCAGCCACCACTGCCCCGTCAGCGCCACCATGCCGACCAGCGCCTGCGCGTACAGCGGGGCGAGCTTCGCGTCGAAACCGCGGCTCTTGAACTCGCGGCCCAGGATGTCCTCCACCTGGGTGGCGATGTCCGAGATGAGGGAGGCGAAGGAACCCGTCGACTGCGGGATCGGCGAGTCGCGGACCAGGATGCGGAAGCCGTCCGTGTACTCCTCGATGTAGTCCAGGAGCGCGAAGGCGGCCTGCTCGCACAGCTCACGCGGATGGCCCGCGGTCAGGGAGCTGGTCACCATGTCCAGCAGCCGCCGCATCTCACGGTCCACCACCACCGCGTACAACCCCTCCTTGCCACCGAAGTGCTCGTACACCACCGGCTTGGACACCCCGGCCTTCGCCGCGATCTCCTCCACCGACGTGCCCTCGAAACCTTTCGCCGCGAAGAGCGTGCGACCGATCTCCAGCAGCTGCTGGCGGCGTTCGGCACCGGTCATCCGGGTGCGGCGTGCGCGCCGGGGCTTCTCATTGCTCGGGGTGCTGCTGGAGTCGGTCGCCACGCGACCATCATGCCGCCTCGACGGCATCCTTCCGGCGCCGGGAGGAACCTTGGTCCGCGTTGCGGCGGGAATCGATACGCGAGCGTGACGGCCACCGCACGTCGTACGCCCACCCCAGCTGCTCGAACCAGCGGATCAGCCGCGCCGACGAGTCCAGCTGGCCGCGCATCACACCGTGCCGCGCCGACGTCGGGTCGGCGTGGTGCAGGTTGTGCCAGGACTCGCCGCAGGACAGGACCGCCAGCCACCACACGTTGCCCGAGCGGTCCCGCGACTTGAACGGACGCTTGCCGACGGCGTGGCAGATCGAGTTGATCGACCACGTCACGTGGTGCAGCAGGGCCACCCGGACGAGTGAACCCCAGAAGAAGCCGGTGAACGCGCCCCACCAGGACATCGTGACCAGTCCGCCGATCAGGGCCGGCAGGGCCAGGGACACCGCCGTCCACAGGACGAACTGGCGGGAGATCGCACGCAGCGCCGGGTCCTTGATCAGGTCCGGGGCGTACTTGTCCTGCGGGGTCTGCTCCTCGTCGAACATCCAGGCGATGTGCGCCCACCACAGGCCCTTGATCAGCGCCGGCACCGTCTCGCCGTACCGCCACGGCGAATGCGGGTCACCCTCGTCGTCCGAGAACCGGTGGTGCTTGCGATGGTCCGCCACCCAGCGCACCAGCGGCCCCTCCACGGCCATCGAGCCCGCGATCGCCAGCGCGATCTTCAGCGGACGTCTCGCCTTGAAGGAACCATGGGTGAAGTGCCGGTGGAAACCGATGGTGATGCCGTGGCACCCCAGGAAGTAGAAGAACACCAGCAGGCCCAGGTCCAGCCAGCTCACGCCCCACCCCCACGCCAGCGGCACCGCCGCCACCAGCGCCAGGAAGGGAACGGTGATGAACAACAGCAGCGTGATCTGCTCGATGGACCGCTTCTGCTCACCCCCCAGGGTGGCGGAAGCGGCGGGATCGCCGTCGTGGGGCTCCGGAGAGTCTGCGATCACATCGGAACTCGTGGTCATGCGCGTCCTCTGGGGGTCGAGGGTCGAGTCATGCGCCGTGTTGCGGGAACCGCGCCACACTTTCCTACGGTTCCGTAACCTACGGCGACGTAAGTATTGCAGTGCGTCGCCCCGCGGCAAGAGCCCGACAGCCTGCGCGTCCTCGCCGACACCTATCCTGGGAGTCGGTCGGACAGCGCGGTCCGCTCGGAATACTTCCCGGACGTCCGGCTCCGTAAG
This sequence comes from Streptomyces mutabilis, assembly GCF_014649815.1. GTDB lineage: Bacteria > Actinomycetota > Actinomycetes > Streptomycetales > Streptomycetaceae > Streptomyces > Streptomyces mutabilis. The sequence goes on from NZ_BMTT01000007.1 coordinate 182,756, forward strand.
CGGCGCCTGCCGCGCGAGACGCCGTCCGGGTGCCCTCCCAGACGAGCTTCAACACTGCAAGGAGCCGCACCTGTGAGCAGTGCCGACGACCAGACCACCACGACGACCAGCAGCGAGCTGCGTGCCGACATCCGCCGGCTGGGTGACCTCCTCGGAGAGACCCTCGTACGGCAGGAAGGCCCCGAGCTGCTGGAACTCGTCGAGAAGGTCCGCCGACTCACCCGAGAGGACGGCGAGGCCGCCGCCGAGCTGCTGCGCGGCACCGAACTGGAGACCGCCGCCAAGCTGGTGCGCGCCTTCTCCACCTACTTCCACCTGGCCAACGTCACCGAGCAGGTTCACCGAGGCCGCGAACTCGGCGCCAAGCGCGCCGCCGAAGGCGGACTGCTCGCCCGAACGGCCGACCGCCTCAAGGACGCCGACCCCGAGCACCTGCGCGAGACGGTCCGCAACCTCAACGTGCGCCCCGTCTTCACCGCCCACCCCACCGAGGCCGCCCGCCGCTCCGTCCTCAACAAGCTGCGCCGCATCGCCGCCCTCCTCGACACCCCGGTCAACGAGGCCGACCGCCGCCGCCTCGACACCCGCCTCGCCGAGAACATCGACCTGGTGTGGCAGACGGACGAACTGCGCGTCGTCCGCCCCGAGCCCGCCGACGAGGCCCGCAACGCCATCTACTACCTGGACGAACTGCACCTCGGCGCCGTCGGCGACGTCCTGGAGGACCTGACCGCCGAACTGGAACGCGCCGGCGTCAAGCTCCCCGACGACACCCGCCCCCTCACCTTCGGCACCTGGATCGGCGGCGACCGTGACGGCAACCCCAACGTCACCCCCCAGGTGACCTGGGACGTCCTCATCCTCCAGCACGAGCACGGCATCAACGACGCCCTGGAGATGATCGACGAACTGCGCGGCTTCCTCTCCAACTCGATCCGCTACGCCGGCGCCACCGAAGAACTCCTCACCTCCCTCCAGACCGACCTGGAGCGGCTCCCGGAGATCAGCCCCCGCTACAAGCGCCTCAACGCCGAGGAGCCCTACCGGCTCAAGGCCACCTGCATCCGGCAGAAGCTCGAGAACACCAAGCAGCGCCTCGCCAAGGGCACCATCCACGAGGACGGCCACGACTACCTCGGCACCGCCGAACTCCTCGCCGACCTGCGCATCATCCAGACTTCCCTCAGGGAGCACCGCGGCGGCCTCTTCGCCGACGGCCGCCTCGCCCGCACCATCCGCACCCTGGCCGCCTTCGGCCTCCAGCTCGCCACCATGGACGTCCGCGAACACGCCGACGCCCACCACCACGCCCTCGGCCAGCTCTTCGACCGGCTCGGCGAGGAATCCTGGCGCTACGCCGACATGCCCCGCGAGTACCGGACCAAGCTCCTCGCCAAGGAGCTCAGGTCCCGGCGTCCGCTGGCCCCCACCCCCGCCCCCGTCGACGCGGCCGGCGAGAAGACCCTCGGCGTCTTCCAGACCGTCAAGCGCGCCCTGGAGGTCTTCGGCCCCGAGGTCATCGAGTCCTACATCATCTCCATGTGCCAGGGCGCCGACGACGTCTTCGCCGCCGCCGTCCTCGCCCGCGAGGCCGGTCTCATCGACCTGCACGCCGGCTGGGCCAAGATCGGCATCGTGCCGCTCCTGGAGACCACCGACGAGCTCAAGGCCGCCGACACCATCCTCGAAGACCTCCTCGCCGACCCCTCCTACCGGCGCCTGGTCGCCCTGCGCGGCGACGTCCAGGAGGTCATGCTCGGCTACTCCGACTCCTCCAAGTTCGGCGGCATCACCACCAGCCAGTGGGAGATCCACCGCGCCCAGCGCCGCCTGCGCGACGTCGCCCACCGCTACGGCGTACGCCTGCGCCTCTTCCACGGCCGCGGCGGCACCGTCGGCCGCGGCGGCGGGCCCACCCACGACGCGATCCTCGCCCAGCCCTGGGGCACCCTCGAAGGCGAGATCAAGGTCACCGAACAGGGCGAGGTCATCTCCGACAAGTACCTCATCCCGACCCTCGCGCGGGAGAACCTGGAACTGACCGTCGCCGCCACCCTCCAGGCCTCCGCCCTGCACACCGCACCCCGCCAGTCCGACGAGGCCCTCGCCCGCTGGGACGCCGCCATGGACGTCGTCTCCGACGCCGCCCACTCCGCCTACCGCGGCCTCGTCGAGGACCCCGACCTGCCCGCCTACTTCTTCGCCTCCACCCCCGTCGACCTCCTCGGCAGCCTCCACCTCGGCTCCCGGCCCTCCCGCCGGCCCGACTCCAACGCCGGACTCGACGGCCTGCGCGCCATCCCCTGGGTCTTCGGCTGGACCCAGTCCCGGCAGATCGTCCCCGGCTGGTACGGCGTCGGCTCCGGCCTCAAGGCCCTGCGCGAAGCCGGCCTGGACACCGTCCTCGACGAGATGCACCAGCAGTGGCACTTCTTCCGCAACTTCATCTCCAACGTCGAGATGACCCTCGCCAAGACCGACCTGCGCATCGCCCAGCACTACGTCGACACCCTCGTCCCCGACGAGCTCAAGCACGTCTTCGACACCATCAAGGCCGAGCACGAACTCACCGTCGCCGAAGTCCTGCGCGTCACCGGCGAGAGCGAACTGCTCGACGCCGACCCGGTCCTCAAGCAGACCTTCACCATCCGCGACGCCTACCTCGACCCCATCTCCTACCTCCAGGTCGCCCTCCTCGGCCGCCAGCGCGAAGCCGCAGCCGCCGGCCAGGAAGCCGACCCGCTCCTCGACCGCGCCCTGCTCCTCACGGTCAACGGAGTCGCCGCCGGCCTGCGCAACACCGGCTGACGACCCCCACAGCCGCACAACGACGGTGCCCCGGGCTCACCACAGCCCGGGGCACCGCCACGTCGTACAGACGGCGACACTCACACCACGAAAAACGCCGCCGTCAGCAACGCCACACCCCCACCCGCCATCCCCCACGCCACCCGAGTCCGCCGCAACCCACCGGCCACCACCACGGACGCCAGCAGCAGCGCCCCGCCCAACGGCACCCACGCGTACAGCACCCCCGCCGGCCCCGAACGCACCACGTCGTCACCGCCGGGCTTCACCACCACCGTGTACGTCCGCTCCTCGGCCACGGCGACCGAATCCTCCAGGACCACCCGATCCCGGGCCTGCGACCCCGCCGAAACCGGCGAATACGGCCCGCTGCACACACCCGCGCCGCACCGGGCCACCTCGACGGTCCCCTGCTCACGCCCCTTCGTCAGCATCACGTGCTGCGCCGTGCCCCACGACGCCCACACTCCGGCGATCAGCAGCAGCACCGCCACCGTGCCCATCAACGCGACCCGGCCGACCCGCAGGACGGCACGCGAGACCCGGCGGGGACGAGCAGCGGCAGCGGAAGCGGCGACGGCTGAGGCAGGCATGGCCGGGATCATTGGCCATGCCTGTGCGGTCGGTCAACTCACCGGAGGGGACAAGTCACGAGTTGTACGCACTCTGCGCCCGCTCCAACCCCTCGATCACCAACGCCTCCACCGCGTCCGCCGCCCGGTCCACGAAGTAGTCCAGCTCCTTGCGCTCCGCCGACGAGAAATCCTTCAGCACGAAATCCGCCACCGGCATCCGCCCCGGCGGACGCCCGATCCCAAAGCGCACCCGGTGATAGTCGGAACCCAGCGACCTCGTGATCGACTTCAGCCCGTTGTGCCCGTTGTCCCCGCCGCCCGACTTCAGGCGCAGCATCCCGTAGTCGATGTCCAACTCGTCGTGCACCGCCACGACATTGCCGACCGGCACCTTGTAGAACTCCCGCAACGCCGTCACCGGACCGCCCGACACGTTCATGAAGGACATCGGCTTCGCCAGGATCACCCGCCGATTCGCCGGCCCGGGCGGCCCGATCCGCCCCTCCACCACCTGCGCATGCGCCTTGCCGTGCCGCTTGAACCGCGCCCCCATCCGCTCCGCCAGCAGATCCGCCACCATGAAACCGACGTTGTGCCGGTTAGCGGCGTACTCGGGGCCCGGATTACCGAGACCCGCCACCAGCCAGGGCGCACCCGCGTCCGTCGTCACGTCCCTGTCTCCTTCGCGTCCTTCAAGACCGTCCGCCACGAATCCCTCATGGCCGTCCACACATACGCGTCGGCCGCTGCCCCCGCACGGGAACAGCGGCCGACCACACGATTGACCGTAAAGGGCAGGATCAGGCCTCGGCGGCCTCTTCGCCCTCACCCGCGCCCTCGGCCGCGGGCTCCTCGGCCTGCGCGGACAGAACCTGCAGCACCACGGCGTCGTCCTCGACGGCCAGCTTCACACCGGACGGCAGCTCGATGTCCTTGGCGTGGATCGAGGCACCGGCCTCCAGACCCGCGACGGACACGGTGACCTGCTCCGGGATGTGCGTGGCCTCGGCCTCGACCGGCAGTGCGTCCAGGACGTACTCCAGCAGGTAACCGCCCGGGGCCAGCTCGCCCTCGGCCTGAACCGGGATCTCGACGGTCACGGTCTCGCCGCGCGTCACCAGCTGCAGGTCGACGTGCTCCAGGAAGCCCTTGATCGGGTCACGCTGGACCGACTTCGGGATCGCCAGCTCGTTCGTCTTGCCGTCGATGTCCAGCGCGATCAGGACGTTCGGCGTACGCAGTGCCAGCAGCAGGTCGTGCCCCGGAAGGGTCAGGTGCAGCGGGTCGGAGCCGTGGCCGTACAGGACACCGGGAACCTTGTCGTCACGACGGATACGGCGGGCGGCACCCTTGCCGAACTCGGTGCGCGTCGCGGCGGCGATCTTCACCTCGGACATGATCACTCCTCGTAGAGAGAGAAACGGACGTGGTCACCCGGCCACGAACGGCCTGCTACGAAGAGCGCGTCGATAACGGACCGCCGTACACACGCCTTGGAAAAGACGAGTACGGCCTCCCTCGCCGAGCAACTTCAGCAGTCTACTCGGAGAGGAAGGCCGCACCCAAAACGATCAGCGACCACACCTTGCAGAACGGTTACTGCAAGACGCTCACTGCTCGTCGAACAGGCTCGTCACCGAACCGTCCTCGAACACCTCGCGCACCGCACGCGCGATCGTCGGCGCGATCGACAGCACCGTGATCTTGTCCAACTCCAGCTCGTTCGGCGTCGGCAGCGTGTTCGTGAACACGAACTCACTCACCTTCGAGTTCTTCAACCGGTCCGCCGCCGGACCCGACAGCACACCGTGCGTCGCCGTCACGATGACGTCCTCCGCACCGTGCGCGAACAACGCGTCCGCCGCCGCGCAGATCGTGCCACCCGTGTCGATCATGTCATCCACCAGGACACAGATCCGGCCCTCCACATCACCGACGACCTCGTGCACCGTGACCTGGTTCGCCACGTCCTTGTCCCGACGCTTGTGCACGATCGCCAGCGGCGCGCCCAGACGGTCGCACCAACGGTCCGCCACCCGCACCCGGCCCGCGTCCGGCGACACCACCGTCAGCTTCGAACGGTCCACCTTCGCACCCACGTAGTCCGCCAGCAACGGCAGCGCGAACAGGTGGTCCACCGGCCCGTCGAAGAAGCCCTGGATCTGATCCGTGTGCAGGTCGACGGCCAGGATCCGGTCGGCACCCGCGGTCTTCATCAGATCCGCGATCAGACGCGCCGAAATCGGTTCACGTCCCCGGTGCTTCTTGTCCTGCCGCGCGTAACCGTAGAACGGCACGATGACGGTGATGGAGCGAGCCGACGCACGCTTCAACGCGTCGATCATGATCAACTGCTCCATGACCCACTTGTTGATCGGAGCGGTGTGGCTCTGGATCAGGAAACAGTCCGCACCTCGCGCCGACTCCTGATACCGCACGTAGATCTCGCCGTTGGCGAAGTCGAAGGCCTTCGTCGGGACGACCCCGACACCCAACTGCTGGGCGACCTCCTCGGCAAGCTCGGGGTGGGCGCGGCCGGAGAAGAACATCAACTTCTTCTCGCCGGTCGTCTTGATCCCGGTCACAGCACTTTCTCCTCAGAGGTTCGCAGCTGAGCGTCACGCGCGCTCTCCCGCTGGCCGCGGGGGCGTATCAGCTGGTGGGGTGCGGATGTGCACTTATCACGGTACGCCCAGTTCGACGCACCGGTTTCCGGTCAGCCCTCGCCACCGGCCTTCGGAGTCACCGCCTCGGCCGCCTTCGCCGCCGCGCTCCCCGGACGCTTACGAGCCACCCAACCCTCGATATTCCGCTGCTGGCCACGGGCCACGGCCAACGAACCGGGCGGCACGTCCTTCGTGATCACCGAGCCGGCGGCGGTGTAAGCACCGTCCCCGACCGTGACAGGAGCCACAAACATGTTGTCCGAACCGGTACGGCAATGAGAGCCGACGGTCGTGTGGTGCTTGTCCTGCCCGTCGTAGTTCACGAACACGCTCGCCGCACCGATGTTGGTGTACTCACCGATCGTCGCGTCACCCACGTAGGAGAGGTGCGGAACCTTCGTACCCTCGCCGATCGACGCGTTCTTCGTCTCCACGTACGTCCCGACCTTCGACTTCGGACCGAGACGCGTGCCCGGGCGCAGATACGCGAACGGACCCACGGACGCCTCGGGGCCGACATCGGCACCCAGCGATACGGTGTTGTCGACGCGGGCACCCGCGCCCACGCGCGTGTCGGTGAGCCGGCTGTTCGGCCCGACCTCGCAGCCCTCGGCCAGGTGCGTGGACCCCTGCAGCTGCGTACCCGGGTGCACGACGACGTCCTGCTCGAACGTCACGGTCACATCAACCCACGTCGTCGCCGGGTCGACCACCGTCACGCCGGCCAGCATCGCCCGCGTCAGCAGCCGGTCGTTGAGAATACGGCGGGCCTCGGCCAGCTGCACCCGGTTGTTGATCCCCGCGATCTCCCGGTGATCACCGGCAACCGACGCGCCCACGCGGTGACCGGCCTCGCGCAGAATGCCGAGCACGTCCGTGAGGTACTCCTCACCCTGACTGTTGTCCGTCCGCACCTTGCCCAGCGCGTCGGCGAGCAACTGCCCGTCGAACGCGAACACCCCGGAATTGATCTCACGGATCGCCCGCTGCGACTCCGACGCGTCCTTGTGCTCCACGATCGCCGTGACGGCGCCCGAAGCCCCGTCCCGCACGATCCGCCCGTACCCCGTCGCGTCCGGCACCTCCGCCGTCAGCACGGTCACGGCGTTCCCGTCCGCGGAGTGCGTCGCCGCCAGGGCCTGCAGCGTCCCACCGGTGAGGAGCGGAGTGTCACCGCAGACGACCACGACCGTGCCGTCCACGGCACCGCCCAGCGCCTCCAGCCCCATCCGCACCGCGTGACCGGTGCCGTTCTGCTGCTCCTGGACGGCGGTACGGACGTCGGGGGCGACCTCGGCGAGGTGCGCGGTGACCTTCTCGCGGGCGTGCCCGACGACGGCGACCAGGTTCTCGGGGTCCAGCTCACCGGCGGCGGCGAGTACGTGCCCGACGAGGGAACGGCCGCACAGCTCGTGGAGGACCTTGGGTGTGGCCGACTTCATACGGGTGCCCTCACCCGCTGCGAGAACGACGACGGCTGCCGGGCGAATGGCGCTCACGGGATGCCCTTCGGCTTTGAGGGGGTGGGGGTGGACATCCGCAGGATACCGGGGTGGTTCGTGGGGGACGTGAGTGCGGGCCCTGACAGTGGCATTCGCCGGTCAGGACCCGAACTGGCATGTGCTCCCCTGCCAGGACTCGAACCTGAAATGATCCATCCAAAGTGGATAGTGTTGCCGATTACACCACAGGGGATAGCAAGCTCGACTAAACGGACATCTCGCCCGACGGTCGAGTGGCTCCCAACACTATGCCGTACCAACAGCCCTCGATGCGACGGTACAAGTCGGCGCTTCTGAGGACTTTGATCACGAGGCGTCTTCGGTAGGAATCACCCACGTTCTTGCGCACGGTTCCGGAGTTGTGCTTTTTGAGCGTCGTCTTGTTCGCTTCGTCCATCTCCGGGCGCGGCGCCCTCCAGGAGTCGGTTGAGGATGTCGTTGTCGTCGACTGGAGCCGGTCGCGGATCTGGCGGCGGCTCAGCCTTCGCGCCGCGGCGCCACCGCCCGGTCCCGCCGCCCCTCGAAGTCCGTGTTCTTGCTCTGTGAACGTGCCAAGGGCGTACCGTCCGGCCGGAATCCTCGCCCCCGGCATCGAACGGCGCAGGGTTCACCAGTTCGAGGGATATCGCGTCCTATCGTTTGTCGAAAGTCACCGGAAATGGGGCGCCTCGCGCCCGTAGGCTGGAGACATGACCACGACGGGGGAAGACCACGCACCGGCCCGGGGCGGGCCTTGGTGGTGGGGCAGGCGGCGCGGTGCGGTGCTCGATGTGAGCCTCGGGGCCGTGTCCGCGCTGGAGTGTGCGGCGGAGGGGGTTCCGTTCGCGCGTGATGCGGGGATCCCGTTGGCGGCGGGGGTCGTCTTCGGGGCGTTGGCCGGTTCGGTGCTGGTGCTGCGGCGGAGGTATCCGATCGCGGTGGTGCTGGTGGCGATCGCCGTGACGCCGGCGCAGATGGGGATGCTGATGAGCATCGTCGGTCTGTACACGCTGGCGGCGTCGGAGCTGCCGCGGCGGATCATCGGTGCGCTGGCCGGGATGTCGTTGCTGGGGACGTTGATCGTGACGTTCGTGCGGCTGGGGCAGGACGCGTCGCAGAAGGATCTGCAGTTCGGGGAGTGGTTCCTGCCGTTCGCGTCGATCACGATGTCTTTGGGGGCGACGGCGCCTCCGTTGCTGCTGGGTCTGTATGTGGGGCAGCGGCGGCGGTTGATGGAGAGTCTGCGGGAGCGGGCGGACAGTCTGGAGCGGGAGCTCCAGTTGCTGGCGGAGCGTGCGGAGGAGCGCGCTCAGTGGGCGCGTAATGAGGAGCGGACCCGGATCGCGCGGGAGATGCATGACGTGGTGGCGCACCGGGTGAGTCTGATGGTGGTGCATGCGGCGGCGTTGCAGGCGGTGGCGCGGAAGGATCCGGAGAAGGCGGTGAAGAATGCCGCGCTGGTGGGGGACATGGGGCGGCAGGCGCTGACGGAGTTGCGGGAGATGCTCGGGGTGCTGCGCAGTGGTGGGGAGGGAGCGCGGGCGGAGCGTGCGGCGGTGCCGTTGGCGGCGGTGGGGGTTGCCGCGGCGGTGGCGGCTTCGCGGGCGGTGGATGACGGTGAGCGGTCGGGTGAGGGGCCGTGTCTGTCGGAGCTGGACGAGTTGATCGGGCAGTCGGAGGCGGCCGGGATGGTCGTGGACCTGTCGGTGGAGGGGGAGACGCGGTCGTATGCGGCGGCGGTGGAGTCGACGGCGTTCCGGGTGGTGCAGGAGGCGTTGACGAACGTGCACAAGCACGCGGCGGGTGCGAAGACGTACGTGCGGTTGGCGCATCGGGTGTCGGAGATCGCGATGCAGGTGGAGAACGAGCCGCCGCCGGCGGTGTCGTCGGAGGAGTCGGGGGCGCGGTTGCCGTCGGGTGGTAACGGGTTGGTGGGGATGAAGGAGCGGGTGGCTGCTCTGGGGGGTGTGTTCGTGTCGGGGCCGACGGATGCGGGGGGTTTCCGGGTGTCGGCGGTGATTCCGGCGTCGTAGCCGGGGTGTGGTCGGTGCCGGTCAGCCTGTGGTGAGGCGGGTGGGTTGGGTGCCGGCGACGAGGGTGGCGAGGGCTTGGTCGATGTCGGGTCCGAGGTACCAGTCGCCGGTGTGGTCGAGGGCGTAGACGCGGCCTTCGGTGTCGATGGCGAGGAGGCCCCGGCTGTCGGTTTCGGTGCCGAGGGGGCAGGTCTGGGTGTCGAGGGCGCGGCCGAGGTCGCCGAGGGTGCGGGCCATGTGGAGGCCGTGGAGGGGGTCCAGGTGGAGCGTGGCGGGGGCGATGTGGCGGCCGGGGCCGGTGGGGGTGATGTGGAGGCCGCCGAATTCGGCCCAGGCTTCGACGGCGGCGGGGAAGACGGTGTGACGGTGCCCTGCGGGTGAGGTGTGCTCGCGCAGGGTGTCGGCCCAGATCTCGGCCTGTTTGATGTCCCAGCGTCCAGGTCGCCAGCCGGCGTCGCGGAGGGCGGCGTCGACGGGGACGGGGAAGCGGGTGGTGGAGGTGCGGTCGGCTTGCATCTGCCCTTGGTTCGTTTCGGTCGGCTCTGGTGGCTCGGTCGTCGGTGTGGGGGCCGGTGGGTCAGCCGTCGGCGCCGGGGTCGACGATGCGGATGCCGAAGTGGGCGCTGAGGGCGGTGCAGGCGCGGCAGGGGGTGGCGAAGCTGCCGTGGAGGGGGTCGCCGTCCTCGCGGATGCGGCGGGTGGTGAGTTTGGCGTGTTTGAGTGCTTTGCGGGCTTCGCCGTTGGTCATGGGTTTGCGTGAGGCGCGTTTGCTGCGGGCGGCGTCGGCGGTGGCGAGGTGGCGTGAGATGAGGATGGTTTCGGCGCAGCGGCCGGTGTAGCGGTCGCGTTGGCCGCTGGTGAGGGTGTCGAGGAAGTCCTGTACGAGGTGGTGCAGGGCGGGAGGCGTGTCGGCGCGGGTGGCGGTGCCGGTGAGGGTGGTGCCGCGGACGGAGAGGGCGGCGGCGACCGTGGGGAGGATGCCGTCGCGGCGGTGCAGGAGGGTGGGGGTGCGGTGGGCGTCGGCGCTGCTCCAGCCGATGCGGGGGTCGCCGCCGCGGGGGTCGTCGGACCGCCTGGTGTGAGGTCCCGCTTGTGTCGCACTCATGATCGTTTTCCCCTCCTGAGCATCCCCCCGGAGGTCACAGAGTGCCAAATCGGGTGGCTGCTGCGGAAGCTGGGGCGTGGTGACACGCCCGGTCATGGGCTTACCCGTCACGGTGGGGTGACGTCTGGTCACGGAAGCGGAAGGGGGTGTGTCGGGTGCGGGGTCCTGGGTCGGTGACCGGTGTCGGCGTACCGCATAGGCTGTCGGCACCGCGATCGCGTGCGGTGACCGAACAGTGCAGACAGACAGATCAGGCAGATCAGACAGACGCCGCAGGGGGCAACCGCCATGACGACAGGTCGGCTCGGGCAAGCGGCCGCGCCGCCGAACGCGGCCTACGCCGGGCAGGTCGTACATTTCCCGGATCCGGTGCGGGCGGCCCGTCACCCGAGAGGAGTACGGGTGGACGAGGGTGGTTACCCGGTCTTCTCGCCGTATGCCCGTGCGGTGGCGGAGATCGCTGATCCGCCGGAGGGTTTCGGTGTCGACGAATTGCGGTTGACGGACTACGTGTCGGCGAATGCGGCGTTGTCGGCGTCGGGGCACGAGTTGTGGGACACGGTGCCGGCGGTGGCGACGCCGCACGGCTGGACGTGGCATCACGTGGCGGGGTCGCGGCGGATGGAGCTGGTGCCGGTCGAGGTGAAGGCGCTGCTCAGGCATCACGGCGGTATCGCGACGGCGGCGGTGGATCAGGGCAAGCGTGGTACGCGGCCGTTGCAGGAGACGCGTCCTGCGCATTTCGGGCTGCCGAAGTCGGGTGTGGCGGTGACGGAGCAGCAGGTGCAGGGGGTCGAGGAGGACCTCGGTTACCGGCTGCCGGGTGCGTACCGGTCGTTCCTGAAGGCGGCGGGTGGCTGTGCGCCGGTGGGTACGGCGCTGGACGCGGAGTTGGGGCTGCTGGTGGATCAGCCGTTCTTCACGGTGCGTGAGGAGGCGGCGGTCAACGATCTGGTCTATGTGAACAAGTGTCTGCGGGACCACCTGACCAAGGACTACCTGGGCGTCGCGTTCGTGCAGGGCGGTCTGCTCGCGGTGAAGGTGAAGGGCGAGCGGATCGGTTCGGTGTGGTTCTGCGCGTACGACGACGTGCGGGACGTGGATCCGTCGTTGGCGCCGGCGGAGCGGGTGGAGCGGTTGCTGCTGCCGTGCGGTGAGGATTTCGACGCGTTCCTGTCGCGGCTGGCGGGTTCTCCGCCGGAGTTGGAGACGGTGGCGAACCTGATGGTGGACGGCGGTTTCGCGCGTGCGGTGCCCGCGTCGGCGTCGGTAGGGGAGTGAGCTGGCGATGGTGACGTTCGCGCAGGCGCAGGAGCGCGCGGAGGAGTGGGTCAACGGCGAGCTGCCGGCTTATCAGCACCGTGAGGTGCGGGTGCGGGAGTTCGGGCTCGGGTTCGTGGTGTGGGCCGAGGACCGTGCGGAGGGGCCGCGTTCGGACGGGGGTGCGCAGCGGCTGGTGATCGCGCGGGACAGTGGTGAGGCGACGTTGTGGCCTTCGCTGCCGGTGGGTGAGGTGATCCGTCGGTACGAGGAGGAGTACGGCCGTCCGGAGGAGGACGCGGTGCCGGTGCCGGCGCCTGCGGCTCGGGTGGATCTGAATCAGACGTCGTTCCTGTTGAGTCCGCCGGAGTGGTTGCAGGAGGCGGCGGACAAGCTGGGGATTCCGGATCGGCGGGGGGATCGCGACGGTGCCGGTGCGGGTTCGGGTGCCGGGGCGGGGGGTGCGGCTGGGGGATTGGCCGACACGCAGGCCGGGGTTCCGTCGGATCCCGCGGCTCCGGCTGCCCCTGCGGCTCCCGCCGCTCCGGGCGGTCGCGGGAGCGGCGCGGGGTGGCCGGCCGCCGGGGCGAGCGGTGCCGGTGGCCCGGGTGCGGGCGAGGGTGCCTCCGGTGCGCCGGGCGCGCCCGCGGGGGCGACGCCGTGGGCGGGGACGGACACCAACGCGGACGCCGGTGAGGACCGTTCCGTACCGCTGCCCCAGACGGTTTTCGCGCCGCCGCTGGGCAGTGCCGACGACGGCACGCCACCGCCCTCGGCGACGCCGGAGGCCAAGACGGCGCTGATGTCGGGCGGTAGCCGGCTTCCACCGACGGCGCTCGCGCCTGCGATCGGCGACCCGAACGCGCCGGTGGCGTCCGCGGGGGCGGGTGCGCCGCCGCCCGTGCCGCCGACGCAGGCCGGTCCGGAGGGTTCCGATCCCGGCGCGCCTGCCCGGCCGCTCGCGCCGAACGCCGGGGACATCGCGGACGCCGCGACCAGCAAGGCGACGCCTCCGCCGCGCCGTGGCGATGGTTCCCCGACGCCACCTCCGCCGGGTGCCGCGGGTGCCCCGGGTACGAGGCCGGGCGCCACGCCTCCGCCGTCGGGGCCGGCCGGTCCGGGTGGGCCGGGGACTCCGGCGGGTGGCTATGTGCCGACGCAGTTGGTGTCGTCGCTCGGGCCCGAGGGGCCGGGCGGTGCTCCCGGTACGCCGCCTCCGCCGAGCGTGCCGCAGGTGCCGGCCGGTCGGGGGGCGCCCGGTGCTCCGGGTACGCCGCCTCCGCCGAGTGCTCCCGGTACGCCGCCTCCCCCCAGCGCTCCGGGCACGCCGCCTGCGCCGAGTGCTCCTGGGGGGACGCCTCCCCCCAGCGCTCCGGGCACGCCGCCTGCGCCGAGTGCTCCTGGGGGGACGCCTCCGGGCGGGGTGCACCATGCCGCCACGATGCTGGCCGATCCGGGCCGGACGGGCGGCGGGGTGCCCCAGCCGCCCGGTCGGCCCGCGCCTCCCGGTCCTCCCGCGCCTCCCGGCCCTCCGGGTGCTCCGGGGGCCCCTGGAGCGTCCGGTGGGCCCGGTACGCCGCCCCCCGCCGCTCCGGGTATGCCGGGTGCTCCGGGTGCGCCGCCGCCTCCCGCCGCTCCGGGTGTGCCCGGTGCGCAGGGCTCCTCGGGCGGTGCGGGCGGTGCCGTGCACCACGCGCAGACCATGCTGGCCGCCCCCCCGGTGGGCGGTCCCGGCACGCCTCCGCCGCCTCCGGGTGCTCCGGGTGTCCCCGGCGCCCCGGGCACCGCGCAGCCCATGCCGCCCGGTGCCGTGCCGCCGCCCGGCGGACCGGTGCCCGGTGCGCCGCCGGCGTACGGCTATCCGCAGCCGCCCGCCGGACTGCCGACCGTCGGCCCGGGCTACCAGGCCGTGCTGCGCTACCGCGCGCAGGACGGTTCCGAGCAGCAGCTGATCCGGCGTTCGGCACCGGGCACGCCGCACCCGGAGTGGCAGATCTTCCACGAGCTGCGGGCCTTGAACGTGCCGCCGGACCAGGTGCTGGAGCTGCACACCGAGTTGGAGTCGTGCGAACTGCCGGGCGCGTACTGCGCGCGGATGATCCGGGAGCAGTGGCCGCAGGCGCGGATCACCTCCATCGCGCCGTACGGCACGGATCACGCGAGCCGGCAGCAGGGCATGCGGCAGCTGCTGGAGCATCAGGGCGAGCTGCACCAGGTGGCCGACGGGCCGGCCCGTCCGGCTCCGGTGCGTGCTCCGTTGCCGCAGGTGCAGCCGGTGCCACCCGCTCCGCCGGAGGCGATCGGGCAGGAACTGGCCGGGGCCTTCGGGCCGGGTGTGTTCCGGTTCGAGCAGGCCGCGGTGTCCCGGCAGGGCGTGCCGCCGGTGGTGGCGCACACGCTGGTGGCGGCGGGTCTGCCGATGGACATGGGCCCGTTCTTCTGGGCACAGGCCCAGCCGGGGCGTCCGGTGCCGACGCTGGCGGAGCTGGCGGCGGAGCGCGGGGTGCAGCCGGCGTCGGACGCGGGTTCGTACCTCGTCGTGGGCAGTGACTTCGGCCGGGCGATCTGTGTGCAGTACGGCACGGCGAACATCGTGGCCGTGCCGGTGGAGGCGGGGCCGGGCGGTGCGCCGGTGCCGCCGCAGTTCGTGAACACCGGCCTGCCGGAGTTCGCGCGCTGCCTGGCGCTGCTGGGCCGGATGTGGCGGCTCAGGTTCGGTCTGAACCAGGAGCAGGCGGGCCGCTGGACGGTGGACTTCCAGGCGCAGCTCGCCGCGTTGGACCCGGCCGCGCTCGGGTCGCCGGAGAGCTGGTGGTCGGTGCTGCTGGAGCAGATGTGGGACGGGCTGCTGTGACGGGCCCGGTGGGGCCGTCGGCTGTGGACAGGCGGCGGCCGTGATGGGGTCGCTGTGAGGCGTCAGCGCGGCTGAGGTACGCGACGGGCGGGGCCCGGTCGGCCGATGAGGCGACCGGGCCCCGCCCTTTTGGGTGCGGCGGGTGGTGCGGTGTGTCGCATTATGAGGGCTTACGTCTGATCCATAAAGTCGGTTAAGTCCATTTACTGCGGCAGGTTCCCCACAGGGGTGATGAGCATGACCAGCGCATCGGCGTCCCCCCACGGCTTCGTGACCGTACGCGGGCGCGAGCGCGGCTACCGTCCGGAACAGGTGGAGGAGTTGGCCGCGGCCCTCTCCGAGGAGCGGGACGCGGCCTGGGAACGGGCCGCCCGGCTCACCGTGCTCGCCCGCGAGATGGGCGCGGAACTGGCGCGGCTGCGGGAGGTGGTGGCGCGGCTCGCTCCGCAGGACTACGAGGCGCTCGGGCAGCGTGCGCGGACCCTGTTCCGGCTCGGCGGGGAGGAGGCGGAGGCCGTACGGGCGCGGGCGCGGGCCGAGGCGGACGGGCTGCTGGAGGAGGCGCGGGCGTACGCGGCCGGTGTGCGCGAGGCGGCGCAGGCGCACGCCGACGACGTACGCGCGGAGGCCGACGAGCGGGCCCGGCAGCGGCTGCTCGCGGCGCGGGCGGAGGCCGACGAGGCGCGGATCGAGGCGCGGCGCGAGGTGAGGGCCGGGCGCGGGGAGGCGCTGGCCGCGCTGCGCGAGATGCGCAGGAGGACCGCCGGGATGCTCGCCGAGCAGAGCAGGGAGCACGCCGAGCGGTGGGCCGCTCAGGAGCGTACGGAGGAGGAGGCGTCGCGGGCGGTGGACGCGCACCACGCCGAGCTGGTGGCGCGTGCCGAGCAGGAGCTGTGCGAGGCGAAGGCAGCCCTGGCCGAGGCGGAGGAGGCGGCGGTGCGGTGGCAGGAGGAGGCCCGGGCCAGGGCGGCCGAGGTGGTCGCCGCGGCCCGGGGCCGTCAGGAGCGGATCGCCCGCGAGACGGAGCGGGTGCTGCGCGAGCACGGGGAGCGGTGGGACGAACTCCAGGCCCACGTGGCGTCCGTGCGCAGCAACCTCAGCTCGCTGACGGGCCGGGCGGTGGAGTGACGCCGCGCCGCCGGCATCGTCGTCACTCGCCTCTGCGTACCGCCCCCGCCAGGATCCAGCTCTCCACTTGGCCGGACTGATCGGTCGGGTTCGCGCTTGCTGTGTCGCATCCGGGGTGTTACCCGCGTTGACCAGGATCTTCGCCGGGCGCGGCGGCCCACGAGTTCAGTCCCGGAGTACCGGGAACCGGCGCGGTGCCACCAGCAGCAGTACCAGGAACGCCAGTGCCGCCGCCCCCGCCGCGCCCAGATAGACGGCGTGCACGGCGTCGGCGATCGCCCGCCGTACGGGCTCCCCGGCGGTGTTCGGATCCAGCGCCCGGGTCACGGAGTCGAGTCCCCCGGCGCCGTGGCCGCCCCTGCCGCCGAGCCGTGCGGCCAGCACTCCGTTGGCGATCGCGCCGAAGGCCGCCGCGCCGACGGTCTGCCCGGTCTGACGGCAGAAGAGCACGGACGCCGTCGCCGTGCCCCGCTCCGACCAGTCCACCGTGGACTGGACGCCGACGATGAGCGGAAGCTGGAACAGGCCCAGCGCGCCGCCGAGCAGCAGCATCAGCAGGGTCGGCTGCCAGGCTTCGCCGGGGTAGGGGAGGAAGGGGAAGGCGAACAGGAGCAGGGACGCGGCGCCGATGCCGAGCATCGCCGTGTTGCGGAAGCCGATCCTGCGGTACACGTGCTGACTCAGGGCCGCCGACACCGGCCAACTCAGCGTCCACACCGAGAGCACGAAACCGGCGGCCACGGGCGCCAGGCCCAGCACCGACTGGGCGTAGGTGGGCAGGAAGACGGTCGGCGCCACCATGAGTACGCCCAGGGCGCCGAGGGCGAGGTTCACCGCGGCGATCGTGCGGCGGCGCCACACCCAGCCGGGGATGATCGGCTCCACCGCGCGGCGCTCGATCACCACCACGGCCGCCAGCAGGACGAGGCCGGCGGCGAACAGGGCGAGCGAGGGCGCCGACAGCCACGGCCAGGCCACCCCGCCCTGCACCAGGGCGGTGAGCAGCACGCCGCCACAGGCGAACACGGCCACCGCGCCCGCCCAGTCGACACGCGCGCGCGTGCCGCTCGCCTTCCGCGGCGGCTCATGCAGGTGACGGACGATCAGCCACAGGGCGAGCGCGCCGACCGGCAGGTTGATGAGGAAGATCCAGCGCCAGTCGGCGTACGAGGCCAGCACGCCCCCCAGACCGGGGCCCGCGACGGCGGACACCGCCCACACCGTGGAGAGCCGGGCCTGGATCCTGGGCCGTTCCTCGAGCGGGTAAAGGTCGGCGGCGAGGGTCTGCACCGTGCCCTGCAGGGCGCCGCCGCCCAGGCCCTGGAGGACGCGGAAGGCGATGAGCGCGGCCATGTTCCAGGCCAGTGCGCACAGCAGCGAACCGAGGAGGAACAGCGCGGCGCCCACCACCAGGACCGGCTTGCGGCCGAAGGTGTCGGAGAGCTTGCCGTACACGGGCAGCGTGACGGTGACGGCCAGCAGGTAGCCGGAGAAGAGCCAGGAGAAGAGGGAGAACCCGCCGAGGTCGCCGACGATCTGCGGGACGGCGGTGGAGACGATGGTGGCGTCCAGCGCCGCCAGTGCCATCGCGAGCATCAGGGCGGCGACGACGGCACCACGCCGGTCCGGGCCCGCGCCGGGTGCGGGTTCGCCCACCGCGGGCCTGGTGCCGTCCACGCCCTCCACGCCGTCCACCCGGGTGCCCCCTCTTTTTGTGTTCCCTCTGCATCCATCCGCCGGGATCAGCTTCCCACTTGACCCTGACGCCGCGGGAGGGTGGACGCTCGGTGCGTCACGGGGCGGAGGGCCACCCTGAGGTCGGCTCCACCCATGGGTGGACTGCCCCTAGGGGTACCTCCGTACTACGGGTCGGGGTGGGTTCGTACCGACGGAGGACGAGAGGGGCCCGGCGATGTCCTTAACCTGGCTTCACGCCGCTGGGGGGCGGCGAACCGGACCCGTGGGGGTGGGGTTTTCCCCAGCAGAAGAGTGCGCTGTACCTCAGCGCGCTCGGCACCTGCTTCCGGCCAGACTTCTCGGTAGCAGCGACACGTTCCAGCGCACGACCAGTCGCGGAGCGACTGCGGGCCGGTCGCGGACCGACTGCGGACCAGTTGCACGGCCAAGCGGTACCACTCAGCGTTCACCGCCGGCACCGGCGGCTCAGGTGATGACCGACATAGGAGAATTGACATGACATCGGCCGTAAGTATTCCCGCACACGGGAGCACTGGAGGGCGTACGGCCGTTGCCGCGCGGGCGCGGCAGGTCGTGAAGGCGTACGGGGCGGGGGAGACCCGGGTGGTCGCCCTGGACCACGTGGACGTGGACATCGCCCGGGGCCAGTTCACCGCGATCATGGGGCCTTCGGGCTCCGGCAAGTCCACGCTGATGCACTGCCTGGCGGGCCTGGACACCGTCACGGGCGGGCAGATCTACCTCGACGAGACCGAGATAACCGGCCTGAAGGACAAGAAGCTCACACAACTGCGCCGGGACCGGATCGGGTTCATCTTCCAGGCGTTCAACCTGCTCCCGACGCTGAACGCGATCGAGAACATCACGCTGCCCATGGACATCGCCGGGCGCAAGTACGACCGGGCCTGGCTGGACCGCGTGGTGGAGACCGTCGGGCTCGCCGGGCGGCTCAAGCACCGGCCGACCCAGCTCTCCGGTGGTCAGCAGCAGCGTGTCGCCGTGGCGCGGGCGCTGGCCGCCCGGCCCGAGATCATCTTCGGTGACGAGCCGACCGGAAACCTCGACTCGCGCGCCGGCGCCGAGGTCCTGGGCTTCCTGCGCCGGTCGGTGGACGAGCTGGGCCAGACCATCGTGATGGTCACCCACGACCCGGTGGCCGCCGGCTACGCGGACCGGGTGCTGTACCTCGCCGACGGCCGGATCGTCGACGAGATGCACAGGCCGACCGCGGAAGCCGTCCTCGACCGCATGAAGGACTTCGACGCCCGGGGGCGCACGTCATGACCGTCGTCAAGACCTCGATGCGCAACTTCCTCGCGCACAAGGGCCGAATGGCGCTCTCGGCGGTGGCGGTGCTGCTGTCGGTCGCGTTCGTGTGCGGGACCTTGGTGTTCACGGACACCATGAACACCACCTTCGACAAGCTCTTCGCGGTCACCTCGTCGGACGTGACGGTCGCCCCCAAGGACGCCGAGGCCGAGGACACGCCCCAGAACGGGGTGCCCGAGTCGCTGCCGGCGTCCACGCTGGAGCAGATCCGCTCGGCCGACGGCGTGGCATCGGTCGAGGGCGCGGTCGTCTCGATGAACGTGACGGTCGTCGACGCCGACAACGACAACGTGGGAGCCACCAACGGCGCCCCGACCCTCGCCGGGAACTGGACCGATAACGACCTGCGGTCCATGGAGATCACCTCGGGGCACGCGCCGCGCGGCCCGACCGAGACGATGGTCGACTCCGACACCGCCGACAAGCACGACCTGAAGATCGGCGACGAGCTGCGCACCATCGCGCAGACCGGCGACTTCAAGGCGAAGATCGTCGGCATCGCCTCCTTCACCGTCACCAACCCCGGTGCCGCGGTCGTCTACTTCGACACCCCCACCGCCCAGCGCCAACTGCTCGGCGGCGAGGACCGCTTCAGCCAGTTCAACGTCACCGCCGCGTCCGGCGTCACCGACGCGCAGCTCAAGCGATACGTCTCCGAGGCCCTGGACGGCGGCCCCTTCAAGGTCCAGACGGCCAAGGAGGCGTCCGACGAAGGCCGCGCGGACGTCGGCGAGTTCATGAACGTCATCAAGTACGCCATGCTCGGCTTCGCCGGGATCGCGTTCCTGGTCGGCATCTTCCTGATCATCAACACCTTCTCCATGCTGGTCGCCCAGCGCACCCGCGAGATCGGCCTGATGCGGGCCATCGGCTCCTCCCGCCGGCAGGTCAACCGCTCGGTGCTGGTCGAGGCGCTGCTCCTCGGCATCGTCGGTTCCGTCCTCGGCGTCGCGGCCGGTGTCGGAATCGCCGTCGGCCTGATGAAGCTGATGTCGGCGGCGGGCATGAACCTGTCCACCGACGACCTGACCATCAAGACGACGACCCCCGTGGTCGGTCTGGTCCTCGGCATCGTGGTCACCGTCCTGGCCGCCTACCTCCCGGCCCGTCGCGCCGGCAAGATCTCCCCGATGGCCGCCCTGCGCGACGCCGGTACGCCGGCCGACGGCAAGGCCGGCTGGATACGCGGCCTGATCGGCCTGGTCCTCACCGGCGCCGGCGCCGCGGCCCTGTTCACGGCCGCCGCCGCCGACAAGGCGAGCGAGGGCTCGATGATGCTCGGCGCGGGCATCGTGCTGACCCTCATCGGCTTCGTCGTCATCGGCCCGCTGCTCGCAGGCTTCGTGGTACGGGTGATCAGCGCGGTGCTGCTGCGGGCCTTCGGCCCGGTGGGACGCCTGGCCGAGCGCAACGCCCTGCGCAACCCGCGCCGCACCGGCGCCACGGGTGCCGCCCTGATGATCGGCCTCGCGCTGGTGGCCTGCCTGTCCGTCGTCGGTTCCTCCATGGTCGCCTCGGCCACGAGCGAGCTGGACAAGACGGTCGGCGCGGACTTCATCGTCCAGGGCAACCAGCGGATCGTGCCGCAGGCCGAGGAGGCGATGCAGGACACGCCCGGCCTGGAGCACGTCACCAGCTACAAGATGCTCGACGCCACGCTGACCTCGCCCGACGGCAAGACCGACGACGACGGGGTCACGGCCGCCGACCCGACCTACGCCGAGGACGTGCGCCGCGCGACGACGGAGGGCGAGCTCTCCGCCGCCTACGGCACCGACGCCATGTCGGTCGGCTCGCACTACGCGAAGAAGCACGGCGTGCACGTCGGCGACACGATCTCCGTCGCCTTCGAGGGCGGCGAGACCGCGAAGCTGAAGGTCGCCGCGATCACGAGCGACGACGTCGCCATCGACCAGGGCGCGCGGTACATCAGCATCGAGACGATGCGGAAGTACCTGCCGGCCGAGAACGTCCCGCCGAACACGATCATGTTCGCCAAGGCCGAGGAGGGCCAGGCGGACCAGGCCTACGCGGCGCTGAAGAAGTCCCTGGACGCCTACCCGCAGTACCAGGTGGCCGACCAGACCGACTACAAGCAGGAGCTGAAGGACCAGGTCGGCCAGCTGCTGAACATGGTCTACGGTCTGCTCGCCCTGGCGATCATCGTCGCGGTCCTCGGTGTGGTGAACACGCTGGCCCTGTCGGTGGTCGAGCGGACCCGCGAGATCGGCCTGATGCGGGCGATCGGCCTCTCCCGCCGCCAGCTGCGCCGGATGATCCGCCTGGAATCCGTCGTCATCGCCCTCTTCGGTGCCCTGCTGGGCCTGGGGCTGGGCATGGGCTGGGGCACCACGGCACAGAAGCTGCTCGCCCTGGAGGGACTGAACGTCCTCGACATCCCCTGGCCGACGATCATCGGCGTCTTCATCGGCTCGGCGTTCGTGGGGCTGTTCGCGGCCCTGGTCCCGGCCTTCCGGGCCGGCCGCATGAACGTCCTGAACGCGATCGCGACGGAGTAGCACCCGACCCGACAGCCACCGCACACGGGGGTTGCGGGGGAAAGGGCCCGGCGCCGAGTCCACATCGACTCGGCGCCGGGCCTTTCGTGACGGTGACACGTGCTGCTGCCGCGTCCCGCCGCCGAGTCGTCCGTCACCCCGGGCGTTCACCCTTTCCACCCACCGAGTCGGGCAGTGGGTGGGCCCAGGCCCCGGGGCCCAGGGGGCGGGGCCCCGGGGACGGCCACCGTGGCACCCGCCACCACACACCCCGCGCCGTCCACAGCCCCCGGCGCACGCGAGCGCAGCGTCGTACGCTGGACACCCCCGGCCCTCACCCCGCCGGGCTACTCGTGTTGTCCACCCCAGCACCCAGGACGGAAGCGCCCCCTCCATGAGCCTGCACGGTCTGCTCGACGCCGTCGTCAAGGACACCGCCCTCGCGGAAGCGATCACGGCGGCCGCAGACGGCAACCGCATGCACGTCGACCTGGTCGGCCCGCCCGCCGCCCGAGCCTTCTCGGTCGCCGCGCTGGCCCGGGAGACCGGCCGCACCGTGCTGGCGGTGACCGCGACGGGCCGCGAGGCGGAGGACCTGGCCGCCGCCCTGCGCTCCCTGCTGCCCCCCGAGGGCGTCGTGGAGTACCCCTCCTGGGAGACCCTCCCGCACGAACGGCTCAGCCCCCGCAGCGACACCGTCGGCCGCCGCCTCGCCGTCCTGCGCCGCCTGGCCCACCCCCGCCCCGACGACCCCGAGACCGGCCCGGTCTCCGTCGTCGTCGCGCCCGTACGCTCCGTGCTCCAGCCGCAGGTCAAGGGCCTCGGCGACCTGGAGCCGGTCGCCCTGCGCACCGGCTCCACCGCCGACCTGAACGAGGTCGTCGAAGCCCTCGCGGCCGCTGCGTACGCACGCGTGGAGCTGGTGGAGAAGCGCGGCGAGTTCGCCGTACGCGGCGGGATCCTGGACGTCTTCCCGCCGACGGAGGAGCATCCCCTCCGCGTCGAGTTCTGGGGCGACGACGTCGAGGAGATCCGCTACTTCAAGGTCGCCGACCAGCGTTCCCTGGAGGTCGCCGAGCACGGCCTGTGGGCCCCGCCCTGCCGCGAGCTGCTGCTGACGCCGGACGTGCGGGAGCGGGCCGCCGCCCTCGCCGAGGACCACCCGGAGCTGGGCGAGCTGCTCGGCAAGATCGCCGAGGGCATCGCGGTGGAGGGCATGGAGTCCCTGGCCCCCGTTCTCGTCGACGACATGGAACTGCTCCTCGACGTGCTGCCCAAGGGCGCCATGGCCGTGGTCTGCGACCCGGAGCGGGTGCGCACCCGCGCAGCCGACCTGGTCGCCACCTCGCAGGAGTTCCTCCAGGCCTCCTGGGCGGCCACCGCCGGCGGCGGCGAGGCGCCGATCGACGTAGACGCGGCCTCCCTGTGGTCCATCGCGGACGTCCGGGACCGGGCCCGTGAACTGGACATGATGTGGTGGTCGGTCTCCCCCTTCGCCGCCGACGACGCGCTGGAGGAGGCCGACACCCTCAAGCTCGGCATGCACGCCCCCGAGACCTACCGCGGCGACACCGCGAAGGCGCTGGCGGACACCAAGGGCTGGCTCGCCGACGGCTGGCGCGCGGTCTACCTCACCGAGGGGCACGGCCCGGCCGCCCGCACCGTCGAGGTCCTCGGCGGCGAGGGCATCGCGGCCCGGCTCGACAACGACCTGGACACGCTCAGCCCCTCCGTCGTCCACGTCTCCTGCGGCTCGATCGACCACGGTTTCGTCGACCGGGCGCTCAAGCTCGCCGTCCTCACCGAGACCGACCTGACCGGGCAGAAGGCCGCCGGCCGCGAGGGCGCCCGGATGCCGGCCCGGCGCCGCAAGACCATCGACCCGCTCACCCTGGAGGCGGGCGACTACATCGTCCACGAGCAGCACGGCGTCGGCCGCTACATCGAGATGGTCCAGCGCACCGTGCAGGGCGCCACCCGCGAGTACCTGGTCGTCGAGTACGCCCCCGCCAAGCGCGGCCAGCCCGGCGACCGCCTCTACATCCCCACCGACCAGCTGGAGCAGATCACCAAGTACGTCGGCGGCGAGGCCCCCACCCTGCACCGCCTGGGCGGCGCGGACTGGACGAAGACCAAGGCCCGCGCGAAGAAGGCGGTCAAGGAGATCGCCGCCGACCTGATCAAGCTCTACAGCGCGCGGATGGCGGCGCCCGGCCACGCGTTCGGTGCGGACACCCCTTGGCAGCGCGAACTGGAGGACGCGTTCCCCTACGCGGAGACGCCCGACCAGCTGACCACCATCGCCGAGGTCAAGGAGGACATGGAGAAGACGGTCCCCATGGACCGCCTGATCTGCGGCGACGTCGGCTACGGCAAGACGGAGATCGCGGTCCGCGCCGCCTTCAAGGCGGTCCAGGACGGCAAGCAGGTCGCCGTTCTCGTCCCGACCACCCTGCTGGTGCAGCAGCACTTCGGTACGTTCAGCGAGCGGTACGCGCAGTTCCCGGTGAGCGTGAAGGCGCTGTCCCGCTTCCAGAGCGACACCGAGGCGAAGGCGACCCTGGAGGGCCTGCGCGAGGGCTCGGTGGACATCGTCATCGGCACCCACCGCCTGTTCTCGTCCGAGACCAAGTTCAAGGACCTGGGCCTGGTCATCGTCGACGAGGAGCAGCGCTTCGGCGTCGAGCACAAGGAGCAGCTGAAGAAGCTCCGCGCCAACGTCGACGTCCTGACCATGTCCGCCACCCCGATCCCGCGCACCCTGGAGATGGCGGTCACCGGCATCCGAGAGATGTCGACGATCACCACCCCGCCGGAGGAGCGCCACCCGGTGCTGACCTTCGTCGGCCCCTACGAGCACAAGCAGATCGGCGCCGCCATCCGCCGCGAGCTGCTGCGCGAGGGCCAGGTCTTCTACATCCACAACCGTGTCGAGTCCATCGACCGCGCGGCGGCCAAACTCCGCGAGATCGTCCCCGAGGCGCGGATCGCCACCGCCCACGGCCAGATGTCGGAGCAGGCGCTGGAGCAGGTCGTCGTCGACTTCTGGGAGAAGAAGTTCGACGTGCTGGTCTCCACGACCATCGTCGAGTCCGGCATCGACATCTCCAACGCCAACACCCTCATCGTCGAGCGCGGCGACAACTTCGGCCTCAGCCAGCTCCACCAGCTGCGCGGCCGCGTAGGCCGTGGCCGTGAGCGCGGCTACGCCTACTTCCTCTACCCGCCGGAGAAGCCGCTGACGGAGACGGCGCACGAGCGCCTGGCGACCATCGCCCAGCACACCGAGATGGGCGCGGGCATGTACGTGGCGATGAAGGACCTGGAGATCCGCGGCGCGGGCAACCTGCTGGGCGGCGAGCAGTCCGGCCACATCGCGGGCGTCGGCTTCGACCTGTACGTGCGGATGGTCGGCGAGGCGGTCGCCGACTACCGGGCCTCCCTGGAGGGCGGCGTGGAGGAGGAGCCGCCGCTCGAGGTCAAGATCGAGCTGCCCGTCGACGCGCACGTCCCGCACGACTACGCTCCCGGCGAGCGGCTGCGGCTCCAGGCGTACCGGTCCATCGCGTCCGCCAACAGCGAGGAGGACATCAAGGCCGTACGCGAGGAACTCGTCGACCGGTACGGCAAGCTGCCGGAGCCGGTGGAGAACCTGCTCCTGGTCGCGGGCCTGCGCATGCTCGCGCGGGCGTGCGCCGTCGGCGAGATCGTGCTCCAGGGCAACAACATCCGCTTCGCGCCGGTGGAGTTGCGCGAGTCCCAGGAGCTGCGGCTCAAGCGGCTCTACCCCGGTTCCGTCATCAAGTCGGGCACCCACCAGGTCCTCGTGCCGCGTCCGAAGACCGCGAAGGTGGGCGGCAAGCCACTGGTCGGGCGCGAACTGCTCGGCTGGGTGGGGGAGTTCCTGACCTCGATCCTGGGGTCCTGAGCCGGGGCGCGGCCGCCGGGAAACCGAGGAAGCCGTCCACGGGGGACAGGTCCCGTGGACGGCTTCACTGTGTGCTGGGGAGAGACTACTGCTGGTCCGGCCGGTTGCCTCCACCCTCACGCCCGAAGCCGAGCCTGTCCTCGGCCCGCTTCTGCGCGGCGTCGACCTGCTTCTCGTGCTTGCCGCCGGTCCTCTGGTTGACCTGGCGTTCGGCCGTGTCGGACATCTTCCTGGACCTGTCCTTGTCCTTGCCGGCCATGCTCTTCATCTTGTCGAGGATGCCCATGCAGAGCTCCTTCCGGGACGTGACTCACTGTCGACCGTACGACAGGAATGTCCGGCATGCCCGCCGAGGCCCCCTATGGTCTGAACCTCTTCCTGGCTACCGTGGTCCCTGCGGACGGCAAGGGGAGGGGTGCTCATGAGGCGGCACGGCAGGATCCGTAACGGCTGGGCCGCGGGCGCGGCCCTCGCGCTGGCTTTGGTCACCGGATGCGAAGGCATGGAGGGCGACGGAGCCGCACCGCCGGGCGACGGGGGCGCGGCACCGGCCGCGGGCCGGGCCGTCAGCCCGCTGCGCAACCCGGACGGCACCGCACCCGGCCTCGCCCCCGTCACGGGCGACGCCGGCGAGGCGAGCGCCCGCGAGCTCATCGAGGGACTGAAGACCAAGGGGCGCGGTCCCAGGACGGGGTACGACCGCGACGAGTTCGGCTACGCCTGGATGGACACGGCCGACGGCGTGCCGCTCGCGAGGAACGGGTGCGACACCCGGAACGATCTCCTGCGTCGTGATGGCCAGGATCTCCGTTTCCGAGCGGGCTCGGACTGCGTCGTCATCGCCATGACGCTGGACGACCCGTACACCGGGACGACCATCGAGTGGCGCAAGCAGGAGGCCGCCGAGGTCCAGATCGACCACGTGGTGCCACTGTCGTACAGCTGGCAGATGGGTTCGTCGCGCTGGCCGCAGAGCAAGCGCGAGCAGATCGCCAACGACGTGCTCAACCTGCTCCCCGTCCAGGGGCGGGCCAACTCGGCCAAGGGCGACTCCGGACCCGCGGCCTGGCTGCCGCCCGACAAGCGGATCAGGTGCGCCTACGCGGTCCGCTTCGCCCAGGTCGCCGTCAAGTACGAACTGCCGGTGACGGCCCCCGACAAGGCAATGATGCTGAAGCAGTGCGGCGGCTGACGAGGCCGAGGCGACCGCTACCGGCCGCGGGCCGACGCCCGTGGAGGGGCGGGACAAGCGTTCGGAGATGCTGGACCGGGTCCGGGAGATGGCCGACAGCTGGCCCGCGTTCGCCGTCGAGGACCTCTCGGCCAACGCCCACTGCCCGCGCATCGCCGTCGAGCTGCCGCAGTACGGGCAGTTCGCCGAGGACGAGCACGGCGAGGTCGTCGCCCACGGGCACAGCGTGCCGTTCGCCCTGCACACCGAGGGGCGCGGCACGCTGCCCGCCCGGGGTTGGGCCGAAGTGCTCGTCTGGGCCTTCAGCGACCTGCGCCGCGGGGTGCGCCCCGACACCGTCAGCGCCGTCACCGTCGCCCCGCACGACCAGGGGCTCGGGCTGTCCGGCAGGATGCTCGCCGCGATGCGCGACAACGCCCGCGCCCTCGGCTTCCGCGAGGTCGTCGCCCCCGTCCGCCCCAGCGCCAAGCACCTCGAACCCCACGCCCCCATCGAGGAGTACGCCCGCCGCCTGCGCCCGGACGGCCTGCCCCACGACCCCTGGCTGCGCGTCCACGCGCGGGCCGGTGCCACCGTCGACTCCGTGGCCCCGGCCTCCATGACCGTCTGGCGGCTCGCTGGACCAGTGGCGGAACTGGACGGGCCTGCCCTTCGACACCGCCGGGGACGTCGAGGTCCCGGGCGCCCTGGTGCCGGTGCGCTGCGAACCGGAAGGCGGGTACGCGGTGTACGTCGAGCCCAACGTGTGGATGCGGCACCCGCTGTGACCGCCCGGGGCGAGGGCGTTCAGGACGGGTGCCGCACGTGCCGTCACAGGCGGGCGGCTCGTCGCGCGCCGGCACCGGTGCTCAGGCGTCGAGTCCGTTCATCGCGTCCAGGTCGATGACGTCCCCGGTGGGGGCGTCGGCGGGCACCGGCTCGTCGTAGTCGCCGAAGGTGAGGGCGCCCGCGCCGGTCTCGGACTCGTCCTCGTAGCGCAGCAGGTAGGGCTCGCCCTCGGAGGCGATGTAGAGCGTGCTGCGGTCCGGGCCGTCCGTCTCCCGCAGGGTGATCGCCGGTGTGCCGTCGACGGTGGTGGCCTTGCCGCGGGTCACCGTCGGTTCACCGTCCCCGCCGCCGTCGTCGTCGGCGCCGTCCAGCATCGTGTCCAGGTCGCAGAAGGTCGTCATGTCCTTCGCGTCCGGGCCGGTCGCCGACATCTTGGTCCACCGGCCGGCCAGCAGCGACACGAGGGCCTCCGTGTCCGCCTGCGGCTGTCCCTCGCTCTGCGCCCTCAGGAACCGCTCGTCGTACTTCAGGTAGACGGTGTCGCCGGTCTTGATGAGCTCGGCCTCGCCCTGGCCGTCCATGCTCATCGTGCCGGCGCACTCGCCCTTCCGGTCCAGGGCGAGGTCGATCCGTATGGTGCCGCCGCTCTCCTCGTCCGGGACGTCGCCCGTCATGCGCAGTGAGCGGGCTCCGGTGGTGGCCTCGAAGGCGCGCTCGGAGATCTCCGCGGCGCTCAGGCCGGCGAACGGTTCCGCCGACGGGGGTGCCGAACCCGTCGACGCGGCGTCGGTCCCGCCGGTGTCGTCCTGGCCGGACTGGCATCCGGTCAGGCTCGCGGTGGCCACGGCGGCGAGGAAGAGAGCGGTGAACGTGGTGTGGCGCGCGGGCCGGCGCATGGCGGAGTCCCCCCAGGAATTCCAGCGGATGGTGAGTGATGAGTGGTGAGTGGTGAGTGATGAATGGTGATCGGTGGCGCGTTTCGTGGTGCGTGCACGGAGTGATGACCGCAGCGATTGCGCCGCTTGCGTGACGGAGCCGGAAACGGTGGTCGACGGCGGCGGCCGCCGACGATGACGTGAAGGAGCCGCCGTACGCTCAGAAGTTGCCGTTGCCGAGCAGTTCGCCGTCGGCATCGTAGACGGTCACGAGGCCGTTCTCGCTCTGCTTCCAGTCGGCGAACGCGGAGGCGATGAGCTTGGCGGGGCCCGTGCCCTCGCCCATGATGCCGCCGGTGAAGTCGGTGTAGACGTCGGCGGCGTCGAGGATGTCGTTCTGCTCCTCGGCGCCCTGCACCTTGGTGACGTGGGCGACGGCCTCCCTCTCCGACGGCGTTCCGTTCTTCTCCACGAACGCCTTGAACCGGTCGGCCTGGGACGCCTTCTCGGCGGCCTCCTCCTCGGCCGGCTTCGCGGCGGGCGCGCCGTCGCCCTTCGTGCCGCCGGGTTTCTCCTCGGCACCGGCGGAGGTCCGGTTGTCGCTCTTGTCCTCGCCGCCCCCGTCGCCGGAGTTCGCCGACACCGCGCCGATGACGACGATCCCCACCACGGCGCCCAGCGCGATCCTGGACTTCATGCCCATGACTGTCTCCCCTCCCGGTGCGGCAACCGCCAGCCGATCGGCGGTTGCTCGTTGGCGGGGTCAATAAGACCAGAGTCCGTGAACCGAGTCAACCAAGTTCACGTCGGGCAGTGTGTACACGGGCGTGAATCGGGTTCGGCGAGTACGTCGGTATGCTCGGCGTCACACATGTGACGAGGGGAGCCGCGCCGGTGCAGGACAACGCGACTGAAGTGACCGCCGCCGGGATCGCGCGGCTCGCCGGCGTCGGCCGGGCCGCCGTGAGCAACTGGCGCCGCCGCCACGCTGACTTCCCCAAGCCGGTCGGCGGCACCGAGACCAGCCCCTCCTTCGCCCTCGCCGAAGTGGAGGGCTGGCTGCGCACCCACAGCAAACTCGCCGAGGTGCCTCTGAGGGAGCGGGTCTGGCAACAGGTCGTCGGCCACCCCGAGGGGCCGGTCACCGCACTCACCCACGCCGGCTGCGCCCTGCTGCTCATCAACGACCGCCCCACGCTCTGGCTGGAGGTGAGCGCCGGCTCCGACGAACGGCTCGCCGCGATGCTCCCCGAAGCGCTGGACCAGGTGCTGACCCCGCGTTTCGGGACGGTGCGCCCGGGGCGCCGCAGTCGGGGAGGGCGGACGGACGCGGCTCCCCGCGCCGGAACACCGACCGGTACGTCAGCCGCTGTGAACCCACCCGCCGGTGACCGCGCGACCTCCACTGTTCACACGGAACCCGCCGTCAACACGCCCGCCCTCCAGAACCTCACCGGCCCCGCCGCCCTCGTCTCCGCCCCCCTCCTGCGCGGCACCGCCGAACTCGCCGCCGAACTCGGCGCCCGGCAGGCCTTCGAGTTCCTGCTCGGCCGCCACCTCGACGCCAATCCGCGCCAGTACACGCTCACCCCCGCCGACCTGGCCGACCTCATGGCCGACCTGGCCGGCCCCGCCCGCACCGTCCTCGACCCCGCCTGTGGCACCGGCGCCCTCCTGCGCGCCGGCGCGCCCGACGGTCCGGCCCCCCGCCCCGGGCAGGACGGCCTGCGCCTCCACGCCCAGGACGGCGCCCCCGACCTCGCCGCCCTCACCGCGCTCCGGCTCGCCCTGCACACCCGCGCCACCGTCCGGGCCGCCGCCGGCGACACCCTGCGCGCCGACGCCTTCCCCGACCTGCGCGCCGACGCCGTCCTGTGCCATCCGCCGTTCAACGAACGCAACTGGGGGCACGACGAACTCGCCTACGACGCACGCTGGGAGTACGGGTTTCCGGCCCGCACCGAGTCCGAGCTGGCCTGGGTGCAGCACGCCCTCGCCCGCCTGCGCGACGACGGCACCGCCGTCCTCCTCATGCCGCCCGCCGCCGCCTCCCGCCGCTCCGGCCGCCGCATCCGCGCCGACCTGCTGCGCCGAGGAGCCCTGCGGGCCGTGATCGCGCTGCCGGCCGGCGCCGCACCGCCGTACAGCATCCCGCTCCACCTGTGGGTACTGCGCCGCCCCGGCAAGGCGCCCGCACAGCCCGAGGTACTGCTCGCCGACGCGGGGCAGTTCACCGGCGAGGGGCGCGGCGGGCCGGACTGGCGGGCCGTGCGGGAGGCCGTACTCGGCGCCTGGCGGGACTTCGACCGGGCCGGCCACCTCGACGAACGGCCCGGCCTGGCCCGCTCCCTGCCCGTCATCGAACTCCTCGACGACGACGTCGACCTGGCCCCCGCCCGCCACCTGCCGCCCCCCGCCGCAGACGGCCCCGGACGGCTCACGGACGTACGCGAACGCCTCGGCGAGACGCTGCGCCTGACCGTCGACCTCACCCCCGCGGCGGCCGACTCCGCGCAGACCGCGCCCCGCTGGCCGCTCACCACCGTCGGTGAACTCGCCCGCGGCGGCGCCCTGCTGCTGCGCTCCGGCGGGAACGGCGGCCGCGCGCGCGTGCCGGTACTCACCGACCACGACGTGCTCGCCGGCACCACCCCCTCGGGCACCCTCCCCGAGAGCGACGAGGAGCCCGTGCTCACCGAACCCGGTGACGTCGTCGTCCCGGTCCTCGGCGGCGGCTCGGTGGCCCGCGTCATCGACGACGCCACCGCCGGCGCCGCCCTGGGGCGCAACCTCGCCCTCCTGCGCCCCGACCCCGCCGCGCTCGACCCCTGGTTCCTCGCCGGGTTCCTGCGCGGCACCGCCAACAACCGCCAGGCCAGCAGCTACGCCTCCACCGCCACCCGCCTCGACGTCCGCCGCCTCCAACTGCCCCGGCTCCCGCTCGACGCCCAGCACCGCTACGGCGACCGGTTCCGCGCCCTCGACGAGTTCGAGCGCGCGCTCAGGCTCGCGGGCCGCCTCGGCGAACAGCTCGTACGGGGCATGTACGACGGGCTCACGGACGGCTCCGTGGCTCCGGACTGAGGGACCGCGCGTCGCCGAGCGATCGGTACGACAACGGTTCGGTACAACCCGTGACCCGTTGTCCGTGTCGGCCTATACGCTCGGACTTCGAATCGGACTTCGTATCGGGCTTCGCGGTCGTCCGACCCGTCTCGACAGGCATCCGGGAGCAGCCATGCACGGCCAGGGTTATTGGCCGCCTCCACCGTCACCAAGTCGGCCCTCGACCGCGGTGCTGGTCGTGCTGCGCGTCGTCTTCGTGGCCCTGCCGCTGCTCAGCATCGGATTCCTCGCGTGGGTCTCCACCCTGTGGGCGGCCATCGTGACCCGCAGGGCGCGCGAGTGGTGGGTCTTCGCGGCGACGGTCGCCGCCCTGGTGACCAGCTTCAGCTTCCTCGCCCAGGACAACACGGACGACCTAAGCACCCCGGCCGGCACCACCGGCATGATCATCCTGCTGCTCAACGCCTGCGTCTGCGCCGGCTGGTTCCTGTACGCGGACGTCCGGCACTACCAGAGGCCGTACTACCCGACCTCCATGGCGCCCTACCCCCCGGCGGCCGGGTACGCCTACCCGCAGCCCGCGCAGCCCCCGCGCCCGTACGGCCCGGTTCCCCCGCAGGCCCCGGCGCCCCAGCCTCAGACAGCGCCGATGCCGCAGACCCCGCAGTCCCCGCAAATGCCGCAGACCCCGCAGGCTCCCCTCCCGCAGACTCCCGTTCCGCCGCCCCCGCAGCATCCCGCCCCCGCCCGCATCGACCAGGTCCGCGCCGAACTCGACGAGCTCAGCGACTACCTGCGCCGGCACGGCGGCAGCAGCGGCAGCGGCACCCCTGAGGGCGGAAGGTGACCGTGGCGACGGGGCGCGTCGTCGCCGGCCGGTACGAACTGGCCACGCTCATCGGGCAGGGCGGCATGGGACAGGTCTGGACGGCCTACGACGGGCGCCTCGACCGGCGCGTGGCGGTGAAGCTGCTGCGCCCCGACAAGGTGGCCGGCCAGGAGGCCGACGAACTGCGCCGCCGCTTCGTGCGCGAGTGCCGGGTGACCGCACAGGTCGATCACCCCGGCCTGGTCACCGTGCACGACGCGGGCAGCGAGGGCGAGGAGCTGTTCCTCGTCATGCAGTACGTCGACGGCGCCGACCTCTCCGACCACCTCGCCGAGAACGACCCCTACCCCTGGCAGTGGGCGGTCGCCGTGGCCGCGCAGCTGTGCGCCGTACTGAGCGCCGTGCACGCCGTGCCGATCGTCCACCGCGACCTCAAGCCGCGCAACGTGATGGTGAAGCAGGACGGCACCGTCACCGTCCTCGACCTCGGCGTCGCCTCCGTCATGGACGCCGACACCACCCGCCTCACCCACACCGGCACCCCCATCGGCTCGCCCGCCTACATGGCGCCCGAGCAGGCCATGGGCGGCGCGGTCGGCCCGTACACCGACCTGTACGCACTCGGCGTACTCCTGCACGAACTGCTCAGCGGTGACGTCCCGTTCGCGGGTTCGACGGCCCTCGGTGTGCTCCACCGTCACCTGTACGAACCGCCGCTGCCCGTACGCCGCATCCGCCCAGAGGTCCCCGAGGCACTCGAGAACCTGGTCCTGCGCCTGCTCGCCAAGGACCCGCAGCACCGCCCCGCCTCCGCCCAGGAGGTCTACGAGCACCTGGCACTCCTGCTCCCCGCGCGCGGCATGCCCACCGGCGGCCCCCTCGACCCCACCCGCCCCTTCGTACGCCCGCACGCCCCCTGGCCCGACCGCGCCCGCACCCCCGCGCCCCAGCCCGCACCCGTGCCGCCCGCCGCAGAGGCCGAGAAGCCCGACGTCGCCCGCGCCGTCGACGACGTCAAGCGCCTCCTCGGCGAGGGCCGTATCACCCAGGCCGTCGACATCCTCGGCGCCATCCTGCCCGCGGCCGCCGAACAGCACGGCGAGCGTTCCCCGGTCGTGCGCACCCTGCGCAAGCAGTACGCGGCCACCCTCATGGACGACGGCCAGTACCGGCGCGCCCTGCCCGAACTGCGCCGCCTCGCCGACGAACGCGCCGCCGAGGCCGGCCGGGCCGATCCCCAGTCCCTGCGCCACCGCTACGACGCCGCCCAGTGCCTGGAGCAGCTCGGCGAACCGGCCGCCGCCCTCGCCGAGTACCGCGCGCTGCTGCCGTACTACGAGAACCAGTACGTCGACCCCGACCCCGACCTCGCCCACGACGTCCGTCGCCGCATCGGCCACCTGCTCCTCGCCCTCGGCGACCGCGCGGCGGCCCACGAGACGCTGGCCCGGCTGCTGCACGACGTGGAGCGCCTGCACGGCCCCGGCCATCCACTCGCGGCGGAGATCCGGCGCACCCTGACGTGGCTCGGACAGGTGCGCGGCTGACGCACGCCACCTCCCGCCAGGACGGCGCGGCGGTGCCCGAAGTCCCGGTGAATCGTTGGTCGAATGGGTTGGCCAGAGCCGCGCCACTGCCTACCATCGATCATCGCAAGACCTTGTGCACCGTCGCACAATCTCCAACGGGAGGTTCACTTGCACCGCCGCCGTCGCACCGCGCTCCTGTTCACCGCCGCGATCGCCGCCGCGGCGCCCCTGCTCACCGCGTGCGGCAACGACGCGCACCCGGGAGCCGCCGCCGTGGTGGGCGACCAGCGGATCACCGTCGCCCAGCTGGAGAACCGCGTCGACGAGGTGCGCGACGCACAGCGGGCCGCCGTCCCCGACGACACCCAGTACCAGCAGGTCCTCGCCAGGACCGGCAGCCTCACCCGCGACACCCTGCACGGCATGGTCCTCGACCGGGTGCTGCACCGGGCCGCCCGGGACGCGGGCGTGACCGTCAGCCGCAAGGAGGTCCAGGAACTGCGCGCGGGCCTGGAGGAGCAGGCCGGAGGCCCCGAGCAGCTCGAGACGGCCTGGCTGCAGCAGTACGGTGTGGCCCCCGACCGCCTGGACGACAACCTCCGCCTCCAGCTGGAGGCCCAGAAGCTCGCCGAGAGCCTCGGCACCGACACCAGCCGACCCGAGTTCTGGCAGGCCCTGGCCAAGGCCTCCGACCGGCTCGACATCGACCTGAACCCGCGCTACGGCGACTGGGACGTCCAGAAGAGCAGCCGCGTCGACACCAAGACCCCGTGGGTTCGGGAGATCACCGCGGCACAGACCCAGCAGACGGCGTAACGGCCCTGCGGGGCGTGCGGGACCCGCCGGACCGCGGCTCGCCCCCTGTGGACAAGTCGACCGCACAGCCCCCTGTGGACAACTCGGGGGGCTGTCCGTCGCGTGCGTTACGTTCTGAAGGTGAACGCAACCACCGCCGACACCACCCCCGGCACCACCCACCACCCGGGCCGCATCGTCCTGCTCACCACCAGCCACCGCGTCGCCCCCGGCCTGCTGTCCTGGCCCGCCTGGCAGGCCCTGCGCACCGCCGACCGCGTGCTGTGCGCCGACGGCGCCCACCCGCAGCTGCCGTACCTGCGCGAGGCCGGCATACGGGTCGACGAGGCCGCCCCGACCGCCGAGGAGCTGGTCGCCGCCTGCGCCGGGGGTCGCACGGTGGTGGTCGTGGCCACGGGGGAGGGCGATCCCCGCCTGACCGACGGACTGGCCCGCCTCGCCGGCTCCGGCCGCGTCTCCATGCCGGACCTGGAGCTGCTCCCCGCCTCCTACGACCTCCCCGGCGCCCGCCTGCTCGACCTCGTCCAGGTCATGGACCGCATCCGCGTCGAATGCCCGTGGTCCTCGCAGCGCACCCACAAGGGCCTGGCCAAGTACGCCATCGAGGAGGCGTACGAACTCGTCGAGGCGATCGAGGACGGCGACCGCGACGAGCTCCGCGAGGAACTGGGCGACGTCCTCCTCCAGGTCGTCTTCCACGCCCGCATCGCCGAGGAGGCCCTCGACGCCCCGTTCTCCGTCGACGACGTGGCCGCCACCATCGTCACCAAGCTCATCCACCGCCACCCGCACGTCTTCGGCGACGAGACGGCGACCACCCCCGAGGAGGTCAGGGAGCACTGGCTGCGCACCAAGGCGGCCGAGAAGCAGCGCGCCTCGGTCACCGACGGCGTCCCCCTCGGCCAGCCCGGCCTGGCCCTCGCCGCCAAGCTCGCCTCCCGGGTCCGCACGGCGGGCCTCCCGGTCCCCCTGCCCTCCGGTGAGGGCATCGGCTACGAACTGCTCGCCCTCGCCGCCCGCGCCGAATCCGAGGGCACGGACCCCGAGGCGGCCCTGAGAGCGGCGGCCCGCGCCTACCGGGACGCGATCAGGCAGGTCGAGGGATGACCGGCCACTCACCCGGCACCGGCCACTCACCCGGCACCGGCCACCCATCCGGCACCGGCCACCCCCTGCCCGCCGTTCCCGCCCCCGAGCTGTTCACCTGGGAGTTCGCGGCCGACCCGTACCCCGCCTACGCCTGGCTGCGCGAGCACGCCCCCGTGCACCGCACCCGGCTGCCCAGCGGAGTGGAGGCCTGGCTGGTCACCCGGTACGCGGACGCCCGGCAGGCCCTCGCCGACCCGCGGCTGTCCAAGAACCCGGCCCACCACGACGAGCCCGCGCACGCCAAGGGCAAGACCGGCATTCCGGGGGAGCGGAAGGCCGAGCTGATGACCCACCTGCTGAACATCGACCCGCCGGACCACACCCGGTTGCGCCGGCTGGTGAGCAAGGCGTTCACTCCCCGCAGGGTCGCCGAGTTCGCGCCCCGGGTGCAGGAGCTGGCCGACGACCTCATCGACCGGTTCGCGGCCACCGGCAGCGCCGACCTGATCCACGAGTTCGCCTTCCCCCTGCCCATCTACGCCATCTGCGACCTGCTCGGCGTCCCCCGCGAGGACCAGGACGACTTCCGGGACTGGGCGGGCATGATGATCCGTCACGGTGGAGGACCGCGGGGCGGCGTCGCGCGGTCGGTGAAGAAGATGCGGGGCTACCTCGCCGACCTCATCCACCGCAAGCGCGCCGCGCTGCCGCCCGAGCCCGGCCCCGGCGAGGACCTCATCTCCGGGCTCATCCGCGCCTCGGACCACGGCGAGCACCTCACCGAGAACGAGGCCGCGGCGATGGCCTTCATCCTGCTCTTCGCAGGATTCGAGACCACCGTCAATCTCATCGGCAACGGCACGTACGCCCTGCTCACCCACCCCGATCAGCGGACCCGTCTGCAGACGTCCCTCGCCGTCGGCGAGCGCGCCCTGCTGGAGACCGGCGTGGAGGAACTCCTGCGCTACGACGGCCCGGTGGAGATGGCCACCTGGCGCTTCGCCACCCGCCCGCTCACCATCGGCGGGCAGGACATCGCGCCGGGCGACCCCGTCCTCGTCGTCCTGGCCGCCGCCGACCGGGACCCGGAGCGCTTCACGGAACCGGACACCCTGGACCTCGCCCGCCGGGACAGCCAGCACCTGGGCTACGGCCACGGCATCCACTACTGCCTCGGCGCCCCGCTCGCCCGGCTGGAGGGACAGACCGCTCTCGCCACGCTCCTCACCCGCCTCCCGGACCTGCGCCTCGCCGCGGAACCGGACGAACTGCGCTGGCGCGGCGGCCTCATCATGCGAGGTCTGCGCACCCTGCCCGTCTCCTTCACACCCGTTGCGCGGTCCGCCGGTAATGGGCCGTCCTTGAAGTAAACGTGACACGCCCTCAAGTCTGTGATCTTCACGTGATCTGCGCGGCATGAACTTGTGACAAGCGATCATCTGCCTATACGTTCACGGATCAGCGTGGCCTGAGCATCACCGCCGCGCGGTCCCCGCTGTCTCGTGAAAGGTCGACGCATGCTCTCCGGGAACGGTCGTCACCGCCGCCCCCGCCAGGCTCCCGCCCTGGTCGTCGCCGCCGGAGTGACCGGCTCCGCCATCGCGATCCCTCTCCTCGGCGCCACCGGCGCCCACGCGGCCGACGGTGCGAACTGGGACCAGGTCGCCGAGTGCGAGACCGGCGGCGCCTGGAGCCAGAACAGCGGCAACGGGTACTACGGCGGCCTTCAGCTGTCCCAGGATGCCTGGGAGCAGTACGGCGGTCTCGCGTACGCGCCGAGCGCCGATGAGGCGAGCCGCTCCCAGCAGATAAGAGTCGCCGAGAAGATGCATGCGGACCAGGGCATCGCCGCCTGGCCGACCTGCGGTCTGCTGGCGGGACTGGGCAACGACTCGGGAATCGTGGGCGGCGGTACGGGTTCGTCCGGTGACGGGGCGTCGGAGAGCGGGGAGCCCTCGCCGGCGCCCACCGCTC
Source organism: Streptomyces mutabilis (assembly GCF_014649815.1). Taxonomy (GTDB): domain Bacteria; phylum Actinomycetota; class Actinomycetes; order Streptomycetales; family Streptomycetaceae; genus Streptomyces; species Streptomyces mutabilis. The sequence continues at coordinate 220,257 of NZ_BMTT01000007.1, forward strand.
CGGGGGCGACCGACTCATCCGGCTCCACCGACTCGACCGGCTCCGCGGACCCGTCCGACTCGACCGGTTCGGGTGAGGGGTCCGAGTCGGCTTCCGGGGCGTCGCCTTCGACGTCTCCGTCGCCGACTTCTGACCCCTCGTCGGCCAATGAGGACGAAACCTCCAAGTCGGGCACTTCACCTGAATCCGACTCTTCGGCGAGCGTCGACCCGCAGGAATCCGGCAGCCCGTCCACAGGCGCCACCAGGGCCGATGAATCGGACAAGGTGGGGCAGAGTGACGGTTCGTCGGAGGCCGCCGGAAGCGGCGAGTCCGGTGCGGGGCGGCATCGCGGCGACAGTGCCGACGAGAGCGTGACGGGCGGCCGTACGGACGCCTCTTCGGGGCGGCACGCCTCGCGCGACGAGAGTGGGGTGCGGGAGGTCGTGGACGGCTCGTACACGGTCCGTTCCGGTGACAGCCTCTGGGGCATCGCCGACTCCCTTGACCTCGATGGCGGGTGGCGTTCGCTCTACGCCGGCAACGAGGGGGTCGTCGGGGCCGACCCGGACCACATCCTCCCCGGTCAGACGCTCACGGTCACGGGCGAATCGGGCGAAAAGTAGGGGGAGTTCACGTCATAGTTAGAGGCTGTATGTCCGTTTTGGATCTCGTGAGAGATAGGTCTCAGAAGCCGTGATCGTCTTTGAAAAACCGCGGAGCGCGTGTCTACGGTCATGACCGCTCGCCATCGCGGGCCCCGGTCGCCGCAACGCCGAATCCTGCCAGCGGCCGTCCGGGAACAGTCGTCGCTTCGAGCGCCGCAGGCAGGAGCGGGGGACCCAAGGTAAGTGCCGAACCGGGCAGTTGAGCCGGGGAGGCTAGGGGTGAAGCCGAGTTCCGCGAGGAACCCGGCCGGGCAACTCAACCGGCCCGAACCCGACAGCTCACCTCGCAGGCGTCGGTGAGGGGATCAACCATGCTGTTTTCCGGCAAGGGCAAGCACCGTCGTCCGTCCAAGGCCACCCGTGTCATCGCCGTCGCCGGCGTCACCGGTGCCGCCGTCGCCGCCCCGCTGATGGCGGCCGGCAACGCCTCCGCCGCCACCGCGTCCGAGTGGGACGCCGTCGCCCAGTGCGAGTCCGGCGGCAACTGGTCCATCAACACCGGCAACGGCTACTACGGCGGCCTGCAGTTCTCCGCCTCCACCTGGGCCGGCTACGGCGGCACGCAGTACGCCGCGACCGCCGACCAGGCGACCAAGGCGCAGCAGATCGAGATCGCCGAGAAGGTGCTCGCGGGTCAGGGCAAGGGTGCCTGGCCGGTCTGCGGCACCGGCCTGTCGAACGCCGCGTACACCGGCGGCTCCGAGAGCCAGGACGGCGGCTCCTCGCAGTCCGGCAGCTCCGAGAGCTCGCAGAGCCAGAGCGGCGGCTCCACCGCCGACCGCTCCACCGAGCAGAAGGCCTCCCGCTCCGACGAGCGCCCGGCCGCCAAGAAGGAGACCGTCACCACCCCGACCGGCAAGAAGGTCGAGAAGGGTGACGGCGAGTACAAGGTCGTCAAGGGTGACACCCTCAGTTCGATCGCCGAGGAGCACGACGTCAAGGGCGGCTGGGCGGAGCTGTTCAAGCTGAACGACGACATCGTCGACGACGCCGACCTGATCTACCCGGGCCAGCAGCTGCACCTCAAGTAAGCGGCGGCGGCCCCCGCGACTCCCGCCCCGGTGCGTGTTCCCCCGTACGCACCGGGGCGGGTTTTTCCATGCCTCAGCCCCGAACGGATTTTCGGAAACGTCTTTGTTCCGTTCGGAAACAATTTACTCTCGGTTCTGTCCACCGGGTGGGCGATCGGCTGGCCGATCGCCCGGAGCCGGTTAGGCTCGGACCCGCAGAGCCGCCGCGGTCCTCGGACCCGCGCGTCACACCGAAGCGTCACATTGAAGAAGGAGATGCTCGTGCCGTCCATCGACGTCGTCGTAGCCCGGGAAATCCTGGACTCCCGAGGCAACCCCACGGTCGAGGTCGAGGTCGGCCTCGACGACGGCAGCACGGGTCGTGCCGCCGTCCCCTCCGGTGCCTCCACCGGCGCCTTCGAGGCCGTCGAACTCCGTGACGGCGATGCGGGCCGTTACCTGGGCAAGGGCGTGGAGAAGGCCGTCCTCGCCGTCATCGAGCAGATCGGCCCGGAGCTCGTCGGCTACGACGCCACCGAGCAGCGCCTGATCGACCAGGCGATGTTCGACCTGGACGCCACCGACAACAAGGGCTCGCTGGGCGCCAACGCCATCCTCGGCGTCTCCCTCGCCGTCGCCCACGCCGCCTCCGAGGCGTCCGACCTGCCGCTCTTCCGCTACCTCGGCGGCCCCAACGCGCACCTGCTGCCGGTGCCGATGATGAACATCCTGAACGGCGGCTCGCACGCCGACTCCAACGTGGACATCCAGGAGTTCATGATCGCCCCGATCGGCGCGGAGTCCTTCTCCGAGGCCCTGCGCTGGGGCGCCGAGGTCTACCACACGCTGAAGAAGGTCCTGAAGAGCAAGGGCCTGGCCACCGGCCTCGGCGACGAGGGCGGCTTCGCCCCGAACCTCGGCTCCAACCGCGAGGCCCTCGACCTCATCCTCGAGGCCGTCAAGGAAGCCGGCTACACCCCCGGCGAGCAGATCGCCCTCGCCCTCGACGTGGCCGCGTCCGAGTTCTACAAGGACGGCGCCTACACCTTCGAGGGCAAGACGCGCTCCGCCGCCGAGATGACCGAGTACTACGCCGAGCTGGTCGACGCGTACCCGCTGGTCTCCATCGAGGACCCGCTGTTCGAGGACGACTGGGAGGGCTGGAAGACCATCACCGACAAGCTCGGTGACAAGGTCCAGCTCGTCGGCGACGACCTGTTCGTCACCAACCCCGAGCGTCTGGCCCGCGGCATCGACGAGGGTGCCGCCAACGCGCTTCTCGTCAAGGTGAACCAGATCGGCTCGCTGACCGAGACCCTGGACGCCGTCGAGCTGGCCCAGCGCAACGGCTTCAAGTGCATGATGTCCCACCGCTCCGGCGAGACCGAGGACGTCACCATCGCCGACCTGGCCGTCGCCACCAACTGCGGCCAGATCAAGACCGGTGCCCCGGCCCGTTCCGAGCGCGTCGCCAAGTACAACCAGCTGCTGCGCATCGAGGAGATCCTCGACGACGCCGCGGTGTACGCCGGCCGCAGCGCCTTCCCGCGCTTCAAGGGCTGACCGCACCCCTGTAGGCAGCGTCGTACGTACGTCCCCGTACTCGGTCCCGTACCGTGTGCGGGGACGTACGCACGTGTGGACGGGAGGCGGGGACAGACATGGCGGTGAAGGACCGGGACCGTTTCTCCACCGCGACCAGGATCCGGATCATCGGGGAACAGACCGCGGCCCGGGTCTACCGCTCGCAGACCAAGCGCCAGGCCCGCCGCTCCCGGCTGACCGGCCGGGCCGCGTTGCTGGCGATGGTGCTCTGCTCGCTCGTCGTGGCGCTCGCCTACCCGATACGGCAGTACGTCGCCCAGCGTGCCGAGATCGCAGACCTCCGGCGGGAGCAGCAGGAGACCCGGGACCGGGTCGAGGAACTGCGCGACCTCAAGGCACGCTGGCAGGACGACGCCTACGCCGAACAGCAGATCCGGCTGCGGCTGCACTACGTGATGCCGGGGGAGACGGGCTTCATCGTCGTCGACCCGGACGCGGCCCGGCAGGCCCGCGCCGAGGCGGGTGCCGCCGACCGTCCCTGGTACCGGAACGTCTGGGACGGGATCGACAAGGCCGACGCCGCCGCCGGCCGGCAGTGACCGGTGGCGCCGGCCGTGAACCGACCGTGCCGGCAGTGACTCAACAGGAAGACCAGCAGAAGACAGTCATGCAGACACCCCCGCCGACCACCGCGCGCACCGAGCCCACCGACGCGGACGTCGAGGCCTTCAAACAGCAGCTCGGGCGTCCCCCGCGCGGCCTGCGCGCCATCGCCCACCGCTGCCCCTGCGGACAGCCGGACGTCGTGGAGACGGCACCGCGGCTGCCCGACGGCACGCCCTTCCCCACGCTGTACTACCTGACGTGCCCGAAGGCGGCCTCCGCTATCGGCACGCTGGAGGCGAACGGCGTGATGAAGGAGATGACCGAGCGCCTCGCCACCGACCCGGTGCTCGCCGCCGCCTACCGGGCCGCGCACGAGGACTACATCCGGCGCCGCGACGAGATCGAGGAGCTGACCGGCTTCCCGAGCGCGGGCGGCATGCCCGACCGCGTGAAGTGCCTGCACGTCCTGGTCGCCCACTCGCTGGCCGCCGGTCCCGGCGTCAACCCGCTGGGCGACGAGGCGATCGCGATGCTGCCCGAGTGGTGGCGCAAGGGGCCGTGCGTGACGCTCGGCGAGACCTGTGGGGAGGACGCCAAGTGACCCGTGTCGCCGCCGTCGACTGCGGTACGAACTCGATCCGGCTGCTGGTCGCCGACGCCGACCCGGCCACCGGTGAGCTGACCGACCTGGACCGCCGCATGACCATCGTGCGGCTCGGGCAGGGCGTCGACCGCACCGGACGGCTGGCGCCCGAGGCGCTGGAGCGGACCTTCGCCGCCTGCCGCGAGTACGCCGCCGTCATCGAGGAGCACGGCGCCGAGCGGCTGCGCTTCGTGGCCACCTCCGCCTCCCGGGACGCGGAGAACCGGGACGTGTTCGTGCGCGGGGTGCTGGACATCCTCGGCGTGGAGCCGGAGGTCATCACCGGCGACCAGGAGGCCGAGTTCTCCTTCATCGGGGCCACCAGGGAGCTGGCGGGACGGGACCACCTCGACAAGCCCTACCTGGTCGTCGACATCGGCGGCGGCTCGACCGAGTTCGTCGTCGGCGAGGACCACGTGCGCGCCGCCCGCTCCGTGGACGTCGGCTGCGTGCGGTTGACGGAGCGGCACCTGGTGCACGACGGCACGGTGACCGATCCGCCGACCGGGGCGCAGGTCGCGGCGATGCGGGCCGACATCGAGGCGGCCCTCGACCTCGCCGAGGAGACGGTGCCGCTGCGCGAGGCGCGCACGCTGGTGGGGCTGGCCGGTTCGGTGACGACGGTGTCCGCGATCGCGCAGGACCTGCCGGAGTACGACTCGGCCGCCATCCACCACTCCCGCGTCTCCCGTGACCGGGTCCGGGAGATCAGCGACTGGCTGCTGCGCTCCACCCACGCCGAGCGCGCGGCCGTCCCCTCCATGCACCCGGGCCGCGTCGACGTGATCGGGGCGGGCGCGCTGGTCCTGCTGGCGATCATGGAGCGGACGGGTGCGGAGGAGGTCGTGGTGAGCGAGCACGACATCCTCGACGGCATGGCTCACAGTTGCGCCGCCGAGGCGCGCTGAGGCGGTGCCGGTGCCGGTGCCGGGCGGGGCGTCACACGTTGCGGTGGACGTCCCGCCGGTCGCCCACCGGTGTTCTCGGTCATGAACCCAGCACGCACCTGCGTGTACACGGTGCATCCGAAGGGGGAAGCGCCTTCGTGCGCGATGCTCGACCGCATGGCGTGGTCGCCGGCACAGGCGTCCGTGGTCGCGGTCTGAGCAGTACGGACGACGATTGAGCGGCTCCCTGGAGCGTCTGCGGGACCCGCCGGTGACGTCCTGTCGGAAACTTCGTGAAGTTCTTCACAAGGAATTGGGCCCGGTCGGACGGCGAAGGCGCGCAGGTTGACCCTTTTGGGGGTTCAACTGCCCTTTGAACGTGTTCAGGACGGTGTCCCGCAGGGGTGTCGACGGAGGTGTCCGGTGGACTGGTTCAGCGTTCCCGACGGGGCGGAGGGCCAGCTCACGCGGCATTGACAACGGGGTCCGGTACGCGGTGGTTCCGCTGTGCGTCATGATCTCCGTCACTTGGGCGGCGGATGGTAACACAGCCCTCACATGAGCTTGTGAAGGGGCGCACGATCGACCCCCCTCGGGCGGGTGGATACTCGATGGCATGAGCACCACGGAGCGTCCCAGGATCCTCGTAGTAGGCGGTGGGTACGTAGGCCTGTACGCAGCTCGACGCATCCAGAAGAAGATGCGTTACGGCGAGGCGACCGTCACCGTCGTCGACCCGCGGTCGTACATGACCTACCAGCCCTTCCTCCCCGAAGCCGCCGCCGGCAACATCTCCCCGCGGCACGTCGTCGTCCCCCTGCGGCGTGTGCTTCCCAAGGCGGAGGTCCTCACCGGCCGGGTCACCACCATCGACCAGGACCGCAAGGTCGCCACGATCGCCCCGCTGGTGGGCGAGGCGTACGAGCTGCCCTTCGACTATCTGGTCATCGCCATGGGCGCGGTCTCCCGCACCTTCCCGATTCCCGGCCTCGCCGAGCAGGGCATCGGCATGAAGGGCATCGAGGAGTCCATCGGCCTGCGCAACCACGTGCTGGAGCAGCTGGACAAGGCCGACTCCACCACCGACGAGGAGATCCGCCGCAAGGCGCTCACCTTCGTCTTCATCGGCGGCGGCTTCGCCGGCGCGGAGACCATCGGTGAGGTCGAGGACATGGCCCGCGACGCGGCCAAGTACTACCGGAACGTCTCCCGCGAGGACATGCGGTTCATCCTCGTCGACGCCGCCGACAAGATCCTCCCCGAGGTCGGTCCCAAGCTCGGCCAGTACGGCAAGGAACACCTCGAGGGCCGCGGTGTCGAGGTCTACCTGTCCACCTCCATGGACTCCTGCGTCGACGGCCACGTGGTGCTGAAGAACGGCCTGGAGGTCGACTCCAACACCATCGTGTGGACGGCCGGTGTCAAGCCGAACCCGGCCCTGTCCCGCTTCGGTCTGCCGCTCGGACCCCGCGGCCACGTCGACTGCGAGCCGACCCTCCAGGTCAAGGGCACCGACTACATCTGGGCCGCGGGCGACAACGCCCAGGTCCCGGACCTCGTCGGCCGCAAGGCGGGCAACGAGAACGCCTGGTGCCCGCCGAACGCCCAGCACGCGCTGCGCCAGGCCAAGGTCCTCGGCGACAACGTCGTCTCCGGCATGCGGGGCTTCCCGCAGAAGGAGTACAGCCACGCCAACAAGGGCGCGGTGGCGGGCCTCGGCCTGCACAAGGGCGTCGCGATGATCGTCATGGGCAAGATGAAGATCAAGCTCAAGGGACGTCTCGCCTGGTACATGCACCGCGGCTACCACGGTCTCGCGATGCCGACCTGGAACCGCAAGATCCGCGTCTTCGCGGACTGGACGCTCGGCATGTTCCTCAAGCGCGAGGTCGTCTCCCTCGGCGCGATGGAGACCCCGCGCGAGGAGTTCTACGAGGCCGCCAAGCCGGCGCCGGCCGCCGCGCCGAAGGCCGCCGACAAGGGCGAGGTCAAGTCGGAGAAGGCCAAGGCCTCCTGACCTCCGGTCGCCCGCGCCTGGAGTACTTCTGTAGTACCTGCAGTACCCCGAAGGGGCCGCCTGCCATCCGTGGTGCGGGCGGCCCCTTCGCGCTGCCCTCCGCACCGTCCTTCGCGGTCCGCCCCGCGGGGCGCACCGGGCACTGCCCGGCCGGTTGCGCCGACAGGGCGACAAGGCCCGTGGTGTGTACAAGTATTTTGCCCAGTCGTAACGCGCGCCGGGGACTGTGCGGAGGGCTCCCAGGTGTTTACGTGGTGTCGGACATTTCCGGGATCGCTCGTCACGGAGGTACGCCATGGCTGATGCCGCGCTGCGGCTGCAGAACCTCTTCGAACAGTTGCTGGGAGAGCCCCTACCGGTGCGTATCCGCGCCTGGGACGGTTCGCAGGCGGGTCCGCCGGGCGCCCCGACCCTCGTCGTCCACAACCGCCGGGCCCTGCGCCGGCTGCTGTTCAAGCCGGGCGAACTGGGCCTGGCCCGCGCCTGGGTGGCCGGTGACCTCGACATCGACGGAGACCTCTACACCGCGCTCGACCTGATGTCCGGCCTCGTCTGGGAGCGCGGCGAGGACGCCCGCACGCCCGCCGGGGCGCTGCGCGACCCCGAGGTGCGGGCCGCAGTACGCGGCCTGGTCAAGCTCGCCGGCCCGCCACTGCCGCCCGCCCCGCCGCCGGAGGAGGTCCGCCGGACCCGCGGCCACCTGCACACCAAGCGCAGCGACCGGCGGGCCATCAGCCACCACTACGACGTCAGCAACGACTTCTACGAAATCGTCCTCGGCCCCTCCATGGTCTACTCCTGCGCCTACTGGCAGGCCCCCGAGGCCGAGGGCGGCACCCTGGAGGACGCCCAGCGGGACAAGCTCGAACTGGTCAGCCGCAAGCTCGGCCTGAGCGCCGGCCGGCGCCTGCTCGACGTGGGCTGCGGCTGGGGCTCCATGGCGATCCACGCGGCCCGCGAGCACGGCGTGAGCGTCGTAGGCGTCACCCTCTCCCAGGAGCAGGCCGCCTACGCCCGCAAGCGTGTCGCCGACGAGGGCCTCACCGACCGGGTGGAGATCCGTGTCCAGGACTACCGGGACGTCGCCGACGGGCCGTACGACGCCATCTCCTCGATCGGCATGGCCGAACACGTCGGTGCCGAACGCTACCTGGAGTACGCGGGCGACCTGTTCCGGCTCCTCAAGCCCGGCGGACGGCTGCTGAACCACCAGATCGCGCGTCGCCCCCGGCGGGACGAGTCCGCCTACAGCGTGGACGAGTTCATCGACGCCTACGTCTTCCCCGACGGCGAACTCGCCCCCGTCGGCACCACCGTGACCCAACTGGAGCGCGCCGGGTTCGAGGTGCGCGACGTGGAGTCGATCCGCGAACACTACGCGCTCACCCTGCGCCGCTGGGTCGCCAACCTGGAGTCCGACTGGGCGACGGCGCTCCGGCTGGTCAGCCCCGGCCGGGCCCGGGTCTGGCGGTTGTACATGGCCGCCTCGGCGCTCGCCTTCGAGCACAACCGCATCGGCGTCAACCAGGTCCTGGCGGTGAGGACCCCGGACTCGGGCGACTCCGGACTGCCACTGCGCACCCGCACCTGGAACTGACCTCCGCCCACTACCCGAAGGGCCCCGCTCCGGACGCGGACGGAACGGGGCCCTGCTCGTGCGTACCGGCTGCTGCGCCGCGTGCCGGTTACTCGGCCTTGATGGCCTGGAGCATGTTCAGCCGCGCCGCCCGACGGGCCGGCCACAGCGCCGCCAGGACGCCCACGGCGGCGGCCAGCAGCAGGAACACGCCCATCCGGGCCCAGGGCAGGACCAGCTCGTACGTCGCGACCGTCGAGCCCATCAGCTCACCGGCGGCCCAGCCGAAGAACACGCCCAGGCCGATGCCGAGCACCCCGCCGAACAGGGAGATCACCAGGGACTCCAGGCGGACCATCCGCTTGATGCCCTTGCGGTCCAGGCCGATGGCCCGCAGCATCCCGATCTCCTGAGAGCGCTCGAAGACCGACATGGCCAGGGTGTTGATGACACCGAGGACGGCCACGATCACCGCCATGGCCAGCAGGCCGTAGAGCATGTTCAGCATCAGGGTGAACATCGTGGCGACCTCGGCGGAGATGTCCTTCTTGTCCTGGATCTTGATCGCCGGGTTGGTGTCGAGTGCCTGCTGGAGGCTGTCCTTGGCGGCCGAGGAGGCCCCGTCGGACATCTTCACCATGACCTGCATGTCGACCGGGTCCGTCATGTGCGGGGTGAGGACGGAGTTGTCGAGCATGATGCCGCTGAGCATGTCGTTGCCCTCGTAGACACCCGCGACGGTGAGCCGCTGCTTCTCGCCGTCCTCGTAGGCGACGGTGAAGTCCGAACCGGCCTTCCAGCCGTTCTCCTTCGCGGTGCCGCCGTCCACGACGACCTTGGTGCCGCCGACATCGAAGGTGCCCTGCTCGACCTTCAGGTCGGTCAGCTCGGTGATCGTGGAGCCGTTGACGCCGGTGAGGTACTCCGTGTCGCCGTCGATGCGGGCGGCGGAGTTGCGCAGCGGGCTGATGGCGGTGACGCCGTCGGTCTCGCCCAGCTTCTCGCCCACGTCGGGGGAGAGGTAGGTGCCGTTGGCCATGGAGACGACGTAGTCGGCCTCGATCGCCGCCGACGCCATCTTGTCGATCGCCTTCTGCAGGCTGCCCGCCATCACCGTCATGCCGGTGATCAGGGTCAGGCCGATCATCAGCGCGGAGGCGGTGGCGGCGGTGCGGCGCGGATTGCGCACCGAGTTCTGCCGGGCGAGCTTGCCGGAGACGCCGAACACGCGCAGTACGGGAGCGGCGGCCGCGATCAGCGGGCGGGAGAGCAGCGGCGTCAGGACGAACACGCCGATGATCAGCAGGCCCGCGCCCAGACCCATCGGGGCCTGCCCGTCCGTGCCGCCCATCGTCGTCGCCGCGAGGACGACCGCGATGCCGGCGGCCGAGACCAGCGCGCCCAGCGTGTTGCGCAGCACCAGCGACTTGGTCGTGGCCGTGGCGTGCACGCTGCTCATCGCCGCGACCGGCGGGATCTTCGCCGCCCGGCGGCCGGGCAGCCACGCCGCCAGCATGGTGACCAGGACGCCGACGGCGAGGGCCGCGACGATCGTGCCGGTCGAGACCACCAGCGGCCCGTCGGGCACGACCTCGCCCATCGAGCTCATGAGGGCGCGCATCCCGGCACCGATGCCGATGCCGGCGAGCAGACCGGTCACCGCGGCGACGACGCCGACCACGAACGCCTCGATCAGCACCGACCGCGTGACCTGCCGACGGGAGGCGCCGACCGCCCGCATCAGGGCCAGCTCCTTGGTGCGCTGGGCGACCAGCATCGTGAAGGTGTTGGCGATGATGAAGGTGCCGACGAAGAGCGCGATGCCGGCGAAGACCAGCAGGCCCTGCTTCATGCCGCTCATCGACGCGGCGATCGCCTCCGCCTGGTCGTCGGCGAGCTTCTCGCCGGTGGTGGTCTCGACCAGGCCCTTCGGCAGCGCCTTGTCCAGCTCGGCCTTCAGCGCGGCCTGCGTGACGCCGGCCTTCGCCTCGACGTCGATCTCGTCGTACGTGCCCGCCTTGCCGAACACCTTCTGCGCGGTCGCCGTGTCGAACAGGGTGAGGCTGCCGCCGGCCGCGACACCGCCGTCGTCGGTGGTGAAGACGCCGACGACCTTCGGGCTGATGACCGGACCGTCGACGGACATCCGCACGGTGTCACCGACGCCGTACCCGGTGCGCTCGGCGGTCCTGGAGTCGATGAGGATCTCGCCCTCGCCCTTGGGAGCGCGCCCGTCGGTCAGCGGGTACCGGGGGTCCTTCTCCCCCCAGTAGTTGCCGCCCTTGGTGCTCCAGCCGTCGCCGATCAGGTCGCCGTTCTTGTCGGCGACGGCGGTGAAGCCGGAGACCACGCCGACGGCGGAGGCCGCGCCTGGCACCCGGGCGCTGTCGTCGACGAGGGCCTGCGTCAGTTCGGGCTCCTCGCCGACCTTGTCGCCCTCGGCCGACTGGAACTCGGGCGTCACCGCCACGTCGACGTGGTCGAACCCCTTGGCGGAGCTGTTCTGCAAGGCGTCGGAGATGGTGTTGGTGAAGACCAGGGTGCCCGACACGAACGCCACGCCGAGCATCACGGCGAGCACGGTCATCAAAAGCCTGGCCTTGTGCGCGAGAACGTTGCGCAAGGCGGTACGGAACATGGGTCTTCTTAGTCCAGACGTACGGGGGAGGGGCGGGCGGGACGTCAGCTGGTGCGGCCCTTGGCGTCGAACCGCTTCATGCGGTCCAGCACCGAGTCGGCCGTCGGCCCGTACACCTCGTCGACGATGCGTCCGTCCGCGAGGAAGACCACCCGGTCCGCGTAGGCCGCGGCCACCGGGTCGTGGGTCACCATCACCACCGTCTGCCCGAGCTCCCGCACCGAGTTGCGCAGGAAGCCCAGCACCTCGGCGCCCGAGCGGGAGTCGAGGTTTCCGGTCGGCTCGTCACCGAAGATGATCTCCGGCCGGGAGGCCAGCGCCCTGGCCACGGCCACCCGCTGCTGCTGGCCGCCGGAGAGCTGCGAGGGCCGGTGGCCGAGGCGCCCCGACAGCCCGACCATCTGGATCACGGAGTCCAGCCACTGCTTGTCCGGCTTGCGGCCCGCGATGTCCATCGGGAGGGTGATGTTCTCCAGGGCGGTGAGCGTCGGCAGCAGGTTGAACGCCTGGAAGATGAAACCGATCTTGTCCCGGCGCAGCTTGGTGAGCTGCTTGTCCTTGAGGGAGCCCAGTTCGGTGTCGCCGATGCGCACCGAGCCGGAGGAGAAGGTGTCCAGCCCGGCGACGCAGTGCATCAGCGTGGACTTGCCGGAGCCGGAGGGGCCCATGATCGCGGTGAACTCGGCCTGCCGGAAGTCGACGGAGACCCGGTCCAGGGCGACCACCTGGGTTTCACCCTGGCCGTAGATCTTGGACAGCTCCGTGGCGCGCGCGGCCACGGTGGTGGACCGGTCGGCTGGGGGTCCCCCCGGGCGGAGCCTGGGGGAGGGTGCGGTGGTCACGGGAAGGGCGCTCCTGTCGCTACGGCGTGTGTGCGGGGACGTTCTCCATACTTCCGGCCGTGGGACGCCGTGTAGTCAGCCGCTGTTCCGGTTCCGAGGGGCGACTTCGGTCGGACGGCGAGGGCGGGTGTACTACCTGAGGATGACGGTCGACCCTGACCCGCCGGGCGGCGCGGACGGGTACCGGAACGGGGCGGGCACCCTTGTAGGGACGGTGAAATTCCGTCATTCCGCATGCGCGGCCGAGCGTCACGGGCAAGGCTGTTGGCAAGTGAGGATGGCCCGGCCCCGGAGCTGATGACCCCTCAGGCGCCAATAAAATAAGACAACATCGGGCCACCCGCCCCTTTTTCGGGGGACGTGCGCCGATAGGCTCGAGGGGCTCGACGCGGAGCCCATGGCCTGCCCGGATGGTGGAATGCAGACACGGCGAGCTTAAACCTCGCTGCCCCTTCGCGGGCGTGCCGGTTCAAGTCCGGCTCCGGGCACTCTCCCGTATCCCGCGCCGACCAGTGAGACGGCTGGTCGGCGTCGGCGCGTGGGCACCATTGCCGCGCCCTACCCCGAGCAGACCCGGGTTCCGAGGTTCCTCCACAGGCCGGCCCCACGTTCGTCACCGCATGTCGCCACCGGATGCCGTCACCGAGCGACGTCATCGGACGACGTCACCGAGGCGAGGAACCGCCATGTCCCCCATGCCTTCCGCAAGTGCGCGCTCCGCGTGCCGGTCCCCGCTCGGGATCGGCTGACCGTCGGCGGCGAGGTCGCCGCCGTCCTGCTGGGCCGGCTCGACCGGTGGGAGGCGGACGCTGCGCGAGGGGCCTGCGGCCCGGCCGTGCGACGGCTGACCGGCGGTCCACCCGCCCCCGGTGGTCTGCGGCGACTTCGCCGCAGACCGTTGACAGCGGCGTCCTGCGGTCGGAGACTCAGCCGAGCACTTGGTGAAGGAAAGTTCACTACGCGAACAACACTCGGCGACGACGCCAATCGAAGGGAACGACCGATGCGCACCACCGTCGGCATCATCGGGGCCGGCCCCGCGGGACTCCTCCTCGCCCGCCTGCTCCACAACGCGGGGATCGAATCGGTCGTCCTGGAGAGCCGCGACCGCGCCTACGTCGAGCGGCGGCAGCGCGCCGGGATCCTGGAGCAGGGCACCGTGGAAGTCCTGCGCGCGGCCGGGGCGGAGCGGATGGACCGCGAGGGGCTGCGTCACGACGGCATCGAGCTGCGGTTCGACCGGCGCCGCCACCGCGTCGACTTCCCCGCGCTCACCGGCGGCAAGTCCGTCATGGTCTACGCCCAGACCGAGGTGTGCAAGGACCTCATCGCCCTCCAGCTCAAGGAGGGCGGCCCGCTCCTCTTCGAGGCCGAGGCGCTGGCCGTGGAGGGCGCCGAGACGGACCACCCGCGCGTCCGTTTCCGGCACAAGGGTGTCGAGGACGTGCTGGAGTGCGACTACGTCGTCGGCTGTGACGGCTTCTGGGGTGTGGCCCGGGCAGCGGTCCCGGCCGGACGGAGCAGCACCTTCGAGCGGACGTACCCGTTCGGCTGGCTCGGCATCCTCGCCGACGTCCCGCCCTCGCACGACGAGCTGGTCTACGCCCGCCACGACCGCGGTTTCGCCCTGCTCTCCATGCGCTCCCCGTCCGTCTCCCGCCTCTACCTCCAGGTGCCCGCGGACACGGACGCCGACGGCTGGAGCGACGAGGAGATCTGGACCGAGCTGGAGCGCCGCTTCGAGACGGACGACGACTGGACCCTCCGGCGCGGGCCGATCACCCAGAAGTCGGTCACCCCGATGCGCTCCTACGTCCACGAGCCCATGCGGCACGGCCGCCTCTTCCTGGCCGGCGACGCCGCGCACATCGTGCCGCCCACCGGCGCCAAGGGCCTCAATCTCGCCGTCGGGGACGTCGTCACCTTCGTGCGCGCCCTGACCCACCGGCGGGAGACGGGATCCGCCGAACTGCTCGACGCCTACTCCGCCACCTGCCTGCGCCGCGTCTGGCAGGCCGAGCGGTTCTCGTACGACATGACGACGCTCCTGCACCGCGCCCCCGACGCCACTCCCTTCGAGGACCGGCTCCAGCTGGCCCGCCTGGAGCGGATCGCCTCCTCCCGCGCCGCCGAGACCGACCTCGCCGAGGCCTACACCGGATTCCCGATCGGGTGAGCGGCGCGGGGCCGCCCGACCGACCCCGGCCGTGAGGGGAATCACTGATCCGCGTAGCGTGTTGACCCGCAGGAGCAGGGAAAGATCCTCCCCAAGCAGTAGGGTCATTCCTTTGCCGTTCCATTACTCTTGAGCCAAGGCTGCGCAGTGTGGCCATGGAGGAGTGAAATGAGGAGCAGAAACCCGGTCTTCTCGCGACGGGGGTTCAGCCGCGACAACGGCTACGCGGGCTTCAATACCGCGCCGCAGGCCGGGGGCCCCGCTGTCGCCACCCAGGGCAACCCGTACGCCCAGCCCACGGGCGCCAACCCGTACGCGCAGAACCCGTACGCCCAGCAGGACCTGCAGCACGGCGCGCCGCCGCAGGCGCCTGCCGGCGCCGGCCGGATGACGATGGACGACGTCGTCATCCGCACGGCGAGCACGCTCGGCACGCTCATCGTGACGGCCGCGCTCGCGTGGGCGCTGCTGCCCGTGGACGACGCCAACATCGGCCGGTCCTACGGCATCGGTATCGGCGCCGCGCTGATCGGCATGGTCCTGGCGCTCGTCCAGTCCTTCAAGCGCAAGGCGTCGCCCGCGCTGATCCTGACGTACGCGGCGTTCGAGGGTGTCTTCCTCGGCGTCGTCTCCAGCGTCGTGGACAACCGCATCGCCGACGGCGCGGCCATGCAGGCGGTGATCGGCACGATGGCGGTCTTCGCCGGTGTGCTGATCGCGTACAAGGCCGGCTGGATCCGCGTCAACCGCCGCTTCTACGGCTTCGTCATGGCGGCCGCGCTCGGCTTCGTCTTCCTGATGATGGTGAACCTGCTGTTCGCCGTCTTCGGCGGCGGTGACGGCCTCGGCTTCCGCAGCGGTGCGCTCGGTGTCGTCTTCGGCATCGTCGGCATCATCCTGGGCGCCTGCTTCCTGGCCATGGACTTCAAGCAGGTCGAGGACGGCCTCGCCTACGGCGCCCCGCGCGAGGAGGCCTGGCTCGCCGCTTTCGGCCTCACGCTGACGCTGGTGTGGCTGTACCTGGAGTTCCTGCGGCTGATCGCGATCCTGAACAGCAACGATTAGCGGTCGGTCCGCGTCGGCGGACGCAGGTTGAAGGGCCCCGGGCTTGACGCCCGGGGCCCTTCGTCGTCGTGGTGGCGGCGCGCGCTCAGCCGAGCCTGCGCGCGGCCCTTCTCAGGTCGTACTCGTGGATGATCGCCTTCGCGTGGCCGTACGCGAGGTTGTGTTCGTGGCGGAGCCAGCTGACCTTCTCCTCGAATCGGAGGAGGGCGGGGCCGTCGTCGACGGCGCGCAGCCAGTCGGAGATCTCACGACCGGTGCAGTGGGGGATGCGGGCGAGCATGTTGCGATGGGTCTCCTCGGAGAAGACTTGGGACATCGGCGCCTCCGGGCGAAAGGGGATGTAAGCCGGTCCTTCAGGTCACCGTGCCCGAGCGTTCGCCCGTTGGCAACAGTCCCGGAGGGGCGCGTACGCTCGCGCCGTGGTTGATACGACGCCTTTGACCCGTGCCGTGGACGACTTCGCCGACCGCTTGCGGGCCGCCCCGCAGAGCCGGCTGCAACGCGGGGCCGCCGCCGAGGCGCTGGAGCTGGCCAGGGAGTTGGCCCGGCGCGCCCAGCTCGTGGAGGAACCGGGGGCGGAGCCGAGGGAGATGCCGGACGCGGGCATGTTCGCCGCCGCTGACCAGATCGCCGTCGCCGCACACGACTTGGCCCTCGTACTGACGGACGAGGGTCAGGTGGAGGAGGCGGTGCGGCTGGTGGAGGAGGCCCGCAAACGGGCCGGGGTCTGACGCCCGGGCGCACGGAGCGGCTAGAGGGACGCGATGACCCGGTCCGCCAGGATGTAGACGTTCTCCTCGCCGCAGGCGAAGGTGAGCGTGTAGGCGCCGGAGATCCCCGAGCCGCCCAGCAGGTACGGCGTCTTGCCCGCGCCCAGCGCCGCGGCCAGGCGCTCCGCGGTCTCGCGGTGGCCCGGGGTCATGCACAGCGTGGTCCCGTCGGCGAAGACGTACACGTCCAGCGTGCCCAGCGGGCCCGGGCGGACGTCGGCCAGCGCGACACTCGACTCGGCCAGTTCCTCGAGGGTGGCGACAGTGCTCTCGTGGTCGCCCACGGCCGGAGACGGGTTCGGTACGAAGTGTGGGTGCGAGGGGTGCCGACGGCGGGCGGCGGCCAGCTCGGCGGACTCCAGCGGCCCCGCGTCCTGCGTGGCCGCCTCGTCGCTGTCCGCGCCCGGCTCCACCACCGGCTCCAGGCCCACGAGGTCGGCCTGGCGGGGCAGGAACAGCTCGCTGTCGGCCAGGCCGAGCAGCAGCGGCGCGTCGGAGGCGTCCCGGGACTCCTGGGCGGCCCAGAAGGCCCGCGCCTCGGCGAGCTCCCGCTCCCGCTCCTCGGCGAGCGCATCCGCGACGGCGGCGCGTATCTCCTCGGCGTCGGCGGTGGTGCGGGCGGCGGGCAGGCGGCCCCGCGTGGCGGCGGCGCGGCTCTCGGCCAGCTCGGTGCGCAGGGCCGTCACCTGTCGGCGCAGCACCAGAATGCTGCGCAGCACGGCGACGCCCACGGCGCCGGTGGCGGCCGTGGTGAGCAGCAGGGCGATCGGCATGGCGCTCACTGACGTACTCCTGGTTCAAAGTCGACCCCCGACTTCCTACATCAGCTTGAAGGGAGGACTAACCGTCTGTCAGTGCGTAACGTCACGAAACGGACAGGACTTTGGACCCGGAGGCAGGGGGTGTGGCTGGTCTGACCTGCGTGAATCAAGGGGGCGGGAGAGGTAGGTCACATCCTGAGGGAGATTGGGTCACAAAACGGCCCAGAACCCCGGTCGAACAGGGTTCCGGGCCGCCGTGTCACGCTGGGTCCCCCGGGTGCTACTGACGGTGCCTCAGCCGGCGCGGTGGGACGGTCAGCTCAGGCGCTCGATGACCATGGCCATGCCCTGGCCGCCACCGACGCACATGGTCTCCAGGCCGAACTGCTTGTCGTGCGTCTGGAGGGAGTTGATCAGCGTGCCGGTGATGCGGGCGCCGGTCATCCCGAAGGGATGGCCGACGGCGATGGCGCCGCCGTTGACGTTCAGCTTCTCCAGCGGGATGCCGAGGTCGCGGTAGGAGGGGATGACCTGTGCGGCGAACGCCTCGTTGATCTCGACCAGGTCGATGTCGTCGATGGTCAGCCCGGCGCGGGACAGGGCCTGCCTGCTCGCCTCGACCGGGCCCAGGCCCATGATCTCGGGGGAGAGGCCGGAGACGCCGGTGGAGACGATGCGGGCGAGCGGGGTCAGGCCCAGCTCGCGGGCCTTGGTGTCGCTCATGATCACGAGGGCGGCGGCGCCGTCGTTGAGCGGGCAGCAGTTGCCGGCGGTGACCAGGCCGTCGGGGCGGAAGACGGGCTTCAGGCCCTGCACGCCCTCCAGGGTCACGCCGGCGCGGGGGCCGTCGTCCTTGGTGACGACCGTGCCGTCCGGCAGCGTGACCGGGGTGATCTCGCGCTCCCAGAAGCCGTTCTTGATGGCCTCCTCCGCGAGGTTCTGGGAGCGGACGCCGAACTCGTCCATGTCCTGCCGGGTGACGCCCTTGGCGCGGGCGAGGTTCTCGGCGGTCTGGCCCATCGCGATGTACGGGTCGGGGACCAGGCCGTCCTCGCGCGGGTCGTGCCAGGTGGTGCCCTCCTGCTCGGCGACGGCGGCGGTACGGGCCTCCGCCTCGGCGAAGATCGGGTTGCGCGTGTCCGGCAGGCTGTCGGAGTTGCCCTTGGCGAACCGGGAGACCATCTCGACACCGGCCGAGATGAAGACGTCGCCCTCGCCGGCCTTGATGGCGTGCAGGGCCATGCGGGAGGTCTGCAGGGACGAGGAGCAGTACCGGGTGATGGTGCAGCCGGGCAGGTGGTCCATGCCCATCTCGACGGCGACGATCCGGCCGAGGTTGTTGCCCTGCTCGCCCCCGGGCAGGCCACAGCCGAGCATCAGGTCGTCGATGTCCCGGGGGTCCAGCTCGGGGACCTTGGCGAGGGCGGCCTGGATGATCGTGGCGGCGAGGTCGTCGGCGCGCAGATCCTTCAGGGAGCCCTTGAAGGCGCGGCCGATGGGGGAGCGGGCGGCAGAGACGATCACGGCTTCGGGCATCACGGCTCCAGTGGCGAGGGGTTGTGGCGGCTGCTGGGGAAGTTACCCGGACGTATGGCTTGGGTCACGGGTGCGGCGGTGTGACATGGACCGCAACTTTCTAAGCGCTTGCTTGGCTTCCGGCTCGGATGCTGGCTGTCGTGCCTCCCCCAGTGGCAGAACGCCTCGGGGGTACCCCCGAGGCGGCACGGGCGGGCGTAGCGGCCCCGGCAGCGCCGGGCGGCGCCACGGCCCTACCTCGGCTGGGCCGACGGCGCCGGCTCGGCCTCCGAAACCCTCCGGCGCCTCCGGCGCTTCAACAGCGCCCAGGGCCCCCGCGGCCCCGACGGCATCGCGGCCGCGACCTCCGTGCCGGCCTCCGACGCCGCCTCCGCCGCCGCACGCGCCACCGGCAGGAAGCCCTCGCGGCGCAGCGCGTCGGGGCGCTCCTCCTCGGCCGGCCACAGGCCGAGCGCGGCGCATACCGACGGCAGTACCGCCATCGCGGCGGTGGCGTACCCCTCGGCGGAGGGGTGGTAGTTGTCCGGTCCGAACAGCTCGCGGGGGTTCTCGGCGAACTCCGGGCCCAGCAGGTCGCCCAGCGACACCGTGCGCCCGCCCTGCTCCACGACGCCGATCGTCTGCGCCGCCGCCAGCTGCCGCGAGGCCCGCCGGGCCAGCCAGCGCAGCGGCTGCCGTACCCGCTCGATGGTCCCCAGGTCGGGGCAGGTGCCGACCACCACCTCCGCACCGGCCGTGCGCAGCCGCCGTACCGCGGCCGACAGGTGACGGACCGAGCGGGTGGGCGGCATCCGGTTGGTGACGTCGTTCGCCCCGATCATGATCACGCAGATGTCGGGGGCGCGGCCCGGATCGGCCAGTACCAGGGCCACCTGCCGCTCCAGGTCGTCCGAGCAGGCGCCCGGCAGCGCGACCGAGCCCAGCTCCACCGGCCGCTCCGCCACCGCCGCGAGCCCCGAGGCGAGCAGCGCGCCCGGGGTCTGCCCGGCCCGGCGCACGCCCTGGCCCGCGGCCGTGGAGTCGCCCAGCATCATCAGCCGCAGGGGCGGCTCACCGGCCGTCGGCAGGCCACCGCCGTACAGGCCCCGCGCGTTCGGCACCCGGTCGGGTCCCCCGATGCCCAAGCGGCGCCTGGCCAGCTGAACCTCCGCCAGCAGCAGACCGACCGTGGCCGCACCGGCCAGCCCGATGCCGCCGCCGCCGTACGCCGCGCCGGCCGCGATCCGCCGGGCCACCCGCGCCCTCGACATGCTCGTCATGCGTCGCCACCACCTCCTCCAACCCGTACACCCACTCCTTGCCCCGTACGGACGGTCGCCCAATCTCAACAGGGAGTGAACGGGGGAGTGGGAGACCGTCACGGGGCGCGGGCGGCCGGGCAGGCCATAGGCTGGCCGGACCGATAAACGACCACATCCTTTGCAGCATCCGGAGACCACGGTGCAATTCCACGACTCGATGATCAGCCTCGTCGGCAACACCCCGCTGGTGCGGCTCAACAGCGTGACCAAGGGCATCAGGGCCACCGTCCTGGCCAAGGTCGAGTACTTCAATCCGGGCGGCTCGGTGAAGGACCGCATCGCCCTGCGCATGATCGAGGCCGCGGAGCGGAGCGGAGAGCTGAAGCCCGGCGGCACGATCGTCGAGCCGACCAGCGGCAACACGGGCGTGGGCCTGGCGATCGTGGCCCAGCAGAAGGGCTACAAGTGCATCTTCGTCTGCCCTGACAAGGTGTCCACCGACAAGATCAACGTGCTGCGCGCGTACGGCGCCGAGGTCGTCGTCTGCCCCACGGCGGTCGACCCCGAGCACCCGGACTCCTACTACAACGTCTCCGACCGCCTGGTCCGCGAGACGCCGGGTGCCTGGAAGCCGGACCAGTACTCCAACCCGCACAACCCGCTCTCCCACTACCACTCCACCGGTCCAGAGCTGTGGGAGCAGACGGAGGGGGAGATCACTCACTTCGTCGCGGGCGTCGGCACCGGCGGCACCATCTCCGGCACCGGCCGGTACCTGAAGGAGGTCAGCGACGGCGCGGTCAAGGTGATCGGCGCGGACCCCGAGGGCTCGGTCTACTCGGGCGGATCCGGACGCCCGTACCTCGTCGAGGGCGTCGGTGAGGACTTCTGGCCGACGGCGTACGACCGTGACGTCGCGGACGAGATCGTTGCCGTCTCCGACAAGGACTCCTTCCAGATGACCCGCCGTCTCGCCAAGGAGGAGGGCCTGCTGGTGGGCGGCTCCTGCGGCATGGCGGTCGTCGCGGCGCTGGAGGTGGCCGAGCGGCTCGGCGAGGACGACGTGGTGGTCGTACTCCTGCCGGACAGCGGGCGCGGCTACCTCAGCAAGATCTTCAACGACGAGTGGATGGCCGACTACGGCTTCCTGGAGGACGCCGGCCCGAGCGCCCGCGTCGCCGACGTCCTGAACCACAAGGAGGGCGGTCACATCCCCTCCCTGGTCCACATGCACCCGGACGAGACCGTCGGCCAGGCCATCGAGGTGCTGCGCGAGTACGGCGTCTCGCAGATGCCGATCGTCAAGCCCGGCGCCGGCCACCCGGACGTGATGGCCGCCGAGGTCGTCGGCTCGGTAGTGGAACGCGAACTGCTGGACGCCCTGTTCGCCAAGCGGGCCTCACTGGAGGACCCGCTGGAGAAGCACATGTCCTCCCCGCTGCCGCAGGTCGGCTCCGGCGAGCCCGTCGCCGACCTGATGTCGGTGCTCGGCGCGGCCGACGCGGCGATCGTGCTCGTCGAGGGCAAGCCGACCGGTGTGGTGAGCCGTCAGGACCTGCTGTCCTTCCTGGCCAAGGGGAACTGAGAACCGGTGGTGGCCGCACGGTGAACGGTCGGTTCCGGGTGTCGGCCCGGCCTGTTCGGTGATCTTCGTGGACTTCGCGGAAGTGGTACGTGCGCGACATGTTCACGCAGCAGTGGCTTAACACGGGACCGGCACAGTAGTGGGTGTCGGCAGGGAACGGGAGCGGCTCCCCGGTCCCGCCGGCGCCGTACGGCGTCACGGACCTTCCGGAGCGGCTCCCGGACCTCCAAGGACGCCACGGACGCGCCGCCCGGCCGCGAGGCCCGACACCGCGCGCGTCCACCGCGGGGACCGCCGTCGTCCCGCCCCCCAGTGATGGGGGTGCGGCGGTCCCCGCGCAGTCTTCTCCGGGCACTCGGGCCCCTCGGCCCGTTTCAGGTCCTCGGGCCTCTACCTGCGGTCTCGGTCAGTGCTCCGGCCTTCGGGCCGGATGGTGAAGGCCATCCCGAAATGGGCGTGACCCGCACTGAAGCGCGGGTCAGCACTGTTCGCGTGCAAGAAACCGGACTGCGGATGGACCGGAAACGCCGGGTGGAACGCGGCCCGGAACACTGCACCTGTACCGATCGGCAACGTCATCGTGGAGGTCCCGGCCCCGGAAGGCGCGGTCGCAGGGCGGGTGGAACCGTCAAGCCTGTCGCCGCAAGGTGGTCGGGGATTCCCTCCCTGAGCGCGCGAAGGAAGCGGAGGACCTCAGTCGTCCCAGGTGTCGCCCTTGCTGTCGGCGCGGCGGCGGCCCGAGAACATACCCGGGTTGGTCCGTGCGGCCTGGACGACGTTGACCCCGACGATGCCGGCCCAGGCGACCAGCAGCCCGGGGAGGTCGGCGACGCCGCCGCCGATCGCGGACAGCGGGACCGCGAGCACCAGCGAGACGATGCCGAAGCCGAAACGCTCCCCGAAGGAGTCCGTCGGCCTCGGCGACCGGCTGTCGCGGGCCGTCGCCATCTGCTGCTCGGCCAACTGCCGCCGCACCCGGCGTTCGACCGCTCCGTCGATGCGCTGGTCGACCTTCTCCAGGAACGAGTCGACCAGCGCGGACTCGTACTCCTCCCCGAGCTCCCTGCGGGTGCGCAGGGTGGCGTCGAGTTCCTTCTTGAGGTCGGTGTCCCGCCCGTCGAATCCGGTCATGCCCCCACGGTAGGGAGCCGGGGCGCCGGCGGCAGTGGGGTTAGCCCCCGTTTTCCGGCGGGGGCGGGCAGGAGGGGGCGCCGCACGTCGGGCCGGACGCCGCCTCGCTGTATAGCTGTATAACGGTATGCAGGAATCGGGGCACCTGAATAGGATGAAATAGGGCGAGGGGGAGCACCTCATGAGCGGGACCAGCGGCACCGGTGGCAACGGCACCGACAGCCCGGCCGTGCGGCTGCAGGCGCTGTTCGAGGGGCACCGGCTGACGCCGACCCAGCGACGCATCGCGCACAGCATGGTGCGCCGCGCCTCCGAGGTGCCCTTCCTGTCCAGCGTGGAGCTGGCCGAGCTGGCAGGGGTCAGCCAGCCGTCCGTGACCCGTTTCGCCGTCGCCCTCGGCTTCGACGGCTACCCGGCTCTGCGCCGCCACCTTCGGGAGGTGGCCCCTGCCGAACCGGTGGCGGAGTCCGGCTCCTGCAACGAGTACCAGCAGGCCGTCGAGGCCGAGATCGAGAACCTGCGTCATCTGGCGGAGGCGCTCGCCGACCCCGGGCCGGTGCGGGAGGCGGGCCGGACCCTCGCCGCGAGCCGGCCTCTGCCGGTGCTCGGGCTGCGGGCGGCGGCGGCTCAGGCGCGCGGATTCGCCTACTTCGCCGCCAAGGTCCACGCGGACGTCCGGCTCCTTGACGAGGGCGGCACGATGCTCCACGACCGCATCGACGCCGCCGTCCGGGCCGGGGCGAGCGCCCTCCTCTGTTTCGCCCTGCCACGTCACCCGCGCGAGGTCGTCGACGCGCTGGCCCACGCGAGGGGGGCGGGGCTGACGGTGGTGACCGTCGCCGACTCGGCCTTCGCGCCGGTCGCCAAGGTGTCCGACCTGCTGCTGCCCGCCGCTGTCGGCACCGGGCTCGCCTTCGACACCGCCTGCGCGCCGATGCTGCTCGGCCGGGTGCTGCTGGAGAGCATGTGCGACGACCTGCCGGACGCCCAGGCGCGGTTGGAGGAGTTCGACGCGAAGGCGGCGGCGCGGGGGCTCTTCGTCGACTGAGCCACATGGAGGCGTGAGGCGCGGGGGTGTGGAGGCGCGGAGCCCGCGCCGGCGGCCGTGTTCTCAGACTCGTCTCAGCTTTCGCCGCTAATCTGCGTCGCCGCACACCCCTTCAGACGCATCGCAGACAGCAGAACGGGACAGGAGGCCGGACGTGGCGCGCGGAGGACAAGGGCTGGCTCGGGTCGCCGTCGTCGTACGGGCGGGAGCGGCGCCGTTGTGGTGGCTGGGCGTGTTCGCGGCGGGCATCGGGGTGCTGGTGCCGGGGCTGACCGGACGTCGGATCGGTGTCCTCGCCGGCGCCGCGCTGTTCGTCGTCGCGGCGGCCGTCGTCGCCACCGCACGCCGCAAGCGGTACACCGCCCTGGCCGGCTCGGCCGCCCGCGCGGGCAGGCACGACGTGCTCCAGGACCGCGCGGTGACCGTGCGCAACTGGCGCCGGGGACATCGCTGGTGGCTGCTCCTCGCCTTCCTCGCCGCCCTGGGCAGCGGCTTCGCCGTCCCCGCCGCCGCCGGACTGCTGATGGCCGGCTGCGGCGTGGGCCTGTGGCTGAAGTCCGCCTGGATCGGCCGCCGCGAACAGGCCGGGGAGGCCCTCCTGTGGGTCCGCGTCGACTGGCTCGTCCGGGGCGCCGGCCGCCCGGCGGGGAAGGCGGTCAGGGCCTACCGCAGCACGGGCATCGCGGCGGGCGACGCGGCCCCGGGCGGGGCGCGGCGGAAGGCGGCGGCGCTGGTCTGACCGGGCGGCCGGCACGGCGCCCCGCGAGGGGCGCGGGGCGGTGTCCCTCGGGGAACGTGCGGGTGAGCGCGGCCTGCCGCGACGTGCCGGCGGGCGGCTACCGGGCCGCCCGCCGCGCCGACGTCAGCGCGTCGACGTGGGCTCCTCCCGCCTCGGCCACGATCTCCTCCACCGCCTGGGGCTCCCGCACGGTCGCGAAGCCGACACCCTCGGGGCCGCCGGTCACGAACCCGTACACCCCGGGACGCGCCAGCGAGTTGTACGCGTAGTGGTGCGCGAAGTAGTACGCCCCCGTGTCCAGCGCCGCCGCGTAGTCCCCCTGCTCCAGCAGCGGCAGCGCACGCCCCGTCGCCAGGAGGTCGCCCGCGAAGCACGCCGGCCCCGCCACGTCCTGCACCACGTCCGCCCCCGCCTTCGGCAGCCCCTTGCCGTCGTACGCGGCGATCCGCAGCGGCCACGCCCCGGGCGCGTACACCGTCCGCGTGGCGACCTGGACGCCCGCGTGCGTCACCGCGACCGGCCGGCCCCCCGCGCTCTTGGCGTACTCGACGCGTGCCACCACCGTGCCGTGCTTGGCCAGCAGCGACCGCCCGAACTCGGTGACCAGCCCGTACCGCCCGTCGAAGAGTCCAGGCACCGCGTCGCGCAGCGCGCGCGCGTACTCGGCGTAGGTCGGGGTCGTCTCGTCCGAGGAGAAGTTCACCGGCAGTCCGCCGCCGATGTCGAGGGTGTCGACCTGCCTGCGCCCGGCCCGCTCGTTGATCTCTTCGGCGAGCGCGTACGTCTCGGCCACGCCCTCGGCCATCAGCGTCAGCGGAATGCCCTGGGAGCCGGTGTGCGCGTGCAGCCGGGTCAGCCAGGGCCGGTCCAGGTACGCCCGCACCACCCACTCGCGGGCGCCCTCGTCGCGCAGCGCCACCCCGAACTTCGAGGTCGCCGTCGCCGTCGACAGCGCCTCGATGGAACCGCCGCCGACCTGCGGGTTGACCCGGATGCCCAGCGGGGAGCCACTCGTCCGCCCGGCCATCAGCGCGTCGATGCGCGCCAGCTCCTGCGGGTTGTCCGCGTTGACCGCGATGCCCAGCGCCAACGCCTCGCGCAGCTCGCCCGGCGTCTTGGCGGGCGAGTCCAGCACCGTCCGCTCCGGGGGCACCCCGGCCGCCCGGGCCAGGGCCAGCTCGCCCGGGCTCGCGACCTCGGCGCCGACACCCTCCTCGTGCAGCAGCCGCAGCACCGGGACCAGGGGCGTCGCCTTCACCGCGAAGGCGTGCAGCACCGGCGTCCCGGGCGCCGTCACCGCGTCGAACGCCGACCGCAGCGCCGCCGCCGACTCCCGGATGCCCGCGACGTCCAGCAACCCGACGATCGGGGTGTCGGGCCCCAGCAGGCCCTGCTCCACGGCCGCCCGTACCGCATCGTCCCGCCGCGCGGCCCGCTGCTCCTCGGTGCCGCCGACATCCCCGCTCCTGTCCGTGCCGTCGCCCACGTGATCCTCCGTCCCCTCGCTGCTCGCACACACATCCAGTACATCCAGCCAAACACCCGCGACGCGCCCGTGCCGGGACACGAACGTATTGACTAGTTCTATTCACAAGGCGAGGATGTGAATATCCGAAGTAACAATCCGCCGGGAGCAAGCCACCAGGAGGCAGAACATGTCCGGACCCCGCCCTGTCCGCGCGCCACGCGGTACGACGCCGAGCGCCCTGGGCTGGCAGCAGGAGGCCGCCCTGCGGATGCTCCAGAACAACCTGGACCCGGAGGTCGCCGAGCACCCGGACAAACTCGTCGTCTACGGCGGCACCGGCAAGGCCGCCCGCGACTGGCGCTCGTTCGACGCGATGGTCCGCACCCTGGAGACCCTCAAGCAGGACGAGACGATGCTCGTCCAGTCCGGCCGCCCCGTCGGCGTCATGCAGACCCATGAGTGGGCCCCGCGCGTCCTCATCGCCAACTCCAACCTGGTCGGCGACTGGGCCAACTGGGAGGAGTTCCGCCGCCTGGAGGCCCTCGGCCTCACCATGTACGGCCAGATGACGGCCGGCTCCTGGATCTACATCGGCACCCAGGGCATCCTCCAGGGCACCTACGAGACCTTCGCCGCCGTCGCCGCCAAGAAGTTCGGCGGCACCCTCGCCGGGACCATCACCCTCACCGCCGGCCTCGGCGGCATGGGCGGCGCCCAGCCACTGGCCGTGACGATGAACGACGGCGTCGCCATCTGCGTCGACTGCGACCCGCGCGCCATCGACCGCCGCATCGAGCACCGCTACCTCGACGTCAAGGCCGACTCCCTCGACCACGCCCTCCAGCTCGCCACCGAGGCCCGCGACCGGCGCAAGCCGCTGTCCATCGGCGTCCTCGGCAACGCCGCCGAGCTGGTCCCGCAGTTGCTCGCCATGGGCGCCCCCATCGACATCGTCACCGACCAGACCTCGGCCCACGACCCCCTGGCCTACCTGCCCACCGGGATCGCCTTCGCGGACATGGCCGACGCCGCCGCCAAGGACCCGGCCGGCTTCACCACCCGCGCCCGCGAGTCCATGGCCCGGCACGTCGAGGCCATGGTCGGCTTCCAGGACGCCGGCGCCGAGGTCTTCGACTACGGCAACTCCATCCGGGGCGAGGCCCAGCTCGCCGGATACGACCGCGCCTTCGCCTTCCCGGGCTTCGTACCGGCGTACATCCGCCCGCTCTTCTGCGAGGGCAAGGGGCCCTTCCGCTGGGCCGCCCTCTCCGGCGACCCCGCCGACATCGCCAGGACCGACAAGGCGATCCTCGACCTCTTCCCGGAGAACGAGTCGCTGGCCCGCTGGATCAAGATGGCCGGTGAGCGCGTCCACTTCCAGGGCCTGCCCGCCCGCATCTGCTGGCTCGGTTACGGCGAGCGCGACAGGGCCGGCGAGCGGTTCAACGACATGGTCGCGAGCGGAGAGCTGGCCGCGCCGATCGTCATCGGCCGCGACCACCTCGACTGCGGCTCCGTCGCCTCCCCCTACCGCGAGACCGAGGCGATGCTCGACGGCTCCGACGCCATCGCCGACTGGCCGCTGCTCAACGCCATGGTCAACGTCGCCTCCGGCGCCTCCTGGGTCTCCCTCCACCACGGCGGCGGCGTCGGCATGGGCCGCTCCATCCACGCCGGGCAGGTCACCGTCGCCGACGGCACCGCGCTCGCCGGCGAGAAGATCCGCCGGGTCCTCACCAACGACCCCGGCATGGGCGTCATCCGGCACGTCGACGCCGGCTACGACATCGCGGAGTCCGTCGCCGGGGAGCGGGGCGTGCGGGTGCCGATGCGCGAGGGCGGCGACGCGTGAGCTTCCACAGCATGTGGGCGGAGCTGCTGCCGGTGGGCCGCAGCTCCGCCTCGGGCGGCTACCGGCGCTACGCCTGGACGGGGGCCGACGCCGACTGCCGGGCCTGGTTCCGGCAGCAGGCCGAGGCCCGCGGGCTGGCCTACGAGGTCGACCGCAACGGCAACCAGTGGGCCTGGCTCGGCGACCCGGCCGCCGGGAACGCCGTCGTCACCGGCTCCCATCTGGACTCCGTGCCCGACGGCGGCGCCTTCGACGGCCCCCTCGGCGTCGTCTCCGCCTTCGCGGCCCTGGACGAACTTCGCGGCAGGGGAGCGCGGCTCACCAGGCCGCTGGGCATCGTCAACTTCGGAGACGAGGAGGGCGCCCGCTTCGGCCTCGCCTGCGTCGGCTCCCGGCTCACCGCGGGCGCGCTCACCGTCGAACAGGCCCACCGCCTGACCGACGGCGACGGCGTCACGCTCCCGCAGGCCATGGAGGCCGCCGGGTACGACCCGGAGGGCATCGGTCCCGACCCCGAACGGCTCGCCCGCATCGGCGCCTTCGTCGAACTCCACGTCGAACAGGGCCGGGCCCTCGACCTGTCCGGCGACCGCGTCGGCATCGCGTCCGCCATCTGGCCGCACGGACGCTGGCGCTTCGACTTCCGCGGCGAGGCCAACCACGCCGGGACCACCCGCCTCGCCGACCGCCGCGACCCCATGCCGTCCTACGCCGAAACCGTCCTCGCCGCCCGCCGCGAGGCCGAACTCGCCGGTGCCGTGGCCACCTTCGGCAAGATCGCGGTCGAGCCCAACGGCGTCAACGCCATCCCGTCCCTCGTCCGGGGCTGGCTCGACTCCCGAGCCGCCGACCAGGCGAGCCTGGACACCGTGGTGACCGCCATCGAGAAGGCGGCCCGCGAGTACGCCGCCGCCCACGGCGTCGACCTCACCGTCGAGCGCGAGTCCTTCACTCCCGTCGTCGAGTTCGACCACGCCCTGCGCGACGAACTCGCCCTCATCCTGAGCAGCGACACGGAGCTGAGGGTCCCCGTCCTCGGCACCGGCGCCGGACACGACGCCGGGATCCTCTCCGGACGCGTCCCGACCGCCATGCTGTTCGTACGCAACCCCACCGGCGTCTCGCACTCACCGGCCGAGCACGCCACCGAGGACGACTGCGTGGCCGGGGTGAGCGCGCTCGCCGACGTACTGGAAGGGCTGGCCCGCACATGACGACCACCGACCGGACCCGGACGTACTGGCTGGAGCACGCCTGGCTCGGCACCCATGTCGAGCCGGGCGTCGCCGTGGACGTGGGCGACGGCCGCATCGCCGCCGTCCGCACGGACGTCCCCGCCCCGCCCCCGGGCGCCGAGATCCTGCGCGGACTGACCCTCCCCGGGCTGGCCAACGCCCACAGTCACGCCTTCCACCGCGCCCTGCGCGGCACCGTCCAGGTCGGCAGCGGCACCTTCTGGACCTGGCGCGAGGTCATGTACTCCGTCGCCGACCGGCTGACCCCGGAGACCTACCTCGACCTCGCCCGCGCGGTGTACGCCGAGATGGCCCTGGCCGGCATCACCACCGTCGGCGAGTTCCACTACGTCCACCACACCCCCGGCGGCACCCCCTACGCCCACCCCAACGCCATGGGGGAGGCCCTGATCCAGGCCGCCGCCGACGCCGGCATCCGCATCACCCTCCTCGACACCTGCTACCTGTCCTCCGGCTTCGGACAGCCCCCGAACCCCCACCAGCTCCGCTTCTCCGACGGGACGGCGGACGCCTGGGCGCAACGCTGTTCAGTTCTCAAGGAACGGGATCACGCACGGATCGGGGCGGCGATCCACTCCGTACGGGCCGTGCCCGCCGACCAGTTGGCGACCGTCGCGCACTGGGCCGAGGCGCGGCGGGCCCCGCTTCACGTGCACCTGTCCGAGCAGACCGCCGAGAACGACGCCTGCCGCGACGCCCACGGCTGCACCCCCACCCGGCTCCTCGCCGACCACGGAGTCCTCGGACCCCGCACCACCGGCGTCCACAACACCCACCTCACCGACGAGGACATCGCCCTGCTCGGCGGCAGCCGCACCGGCACCTGCATGTGCCCGACCACGGAACGGGACCTGGCCGACGGCATCGGCTCGGCGGGCGCCCTCCAGCGGGCGGGCTCCCCGCTCTCCCTCGGCTCCGACAGCCACGCCGTCGTCGACCTGCTGGAAGAGGCGCGCGCCATGGAGCTGAACGAGCGCCTGCGCACCCGCACCCGCGGCCACTGGACCGCCGCGGCCTTGCTGCGCGCCGCGTGCGCCGACGGCCACGCCGCCCTCGGCTGGGAGGACGCCGGCACCATCGAGCCCGGCGCCCGCGCCGATCTCGCGACCGTCGCCCTCGACTCGGTCAGAACAGCGGGGCCATTGCCCAGACTCGGCGCCGAGACGGCCGTATTCGCGGCGACCGCAGCGGACGTACGGCACACGGTCGTGGGCGGACGGCACGTCGTGCGCGACGGGGTCCACACCCTCGTACCCGATGTGCCCCAGGCCCTCGCGCGGGCCGTGGCAGCCCTGCGCGCCCAGTAACGAACGCCCGCTCCCGCCCCCACGAGGACGTCACGGACACCATGAGCAGCAGCACCGTCATCACCAACATCGCCGCACTCGTCACCAGCGACCCCTCCCTCGGTGACAACTCCCCCCTCGGACTGGTCCGGGACGCGGCCGTCGTCATCGACGGCGACCGCGTCGCGTGGACCGGTGAATCAAGCAAAGCACCCGCCACTGACAATCGGGTCGACGCCGGCGGCCGGGCTGTCCTCCCCGGCTTCGTCGACTCCCACTCCCACCTCCTCTTCGGCGGCGACCGCACCGAGGAGTTCAACGCCCGCATGTCCGGCCGCCCCTACAGCGCCGGCGGCATCCGCACCACCGTGGCCGCCACCCGCGCCGCGAGCGACGCGGAACTGGAGGCGGGCCTCACCCGTTACCTCGAGGAGGCTCTGCGCCAGGGCACCACGACCTTCGAGACGAAGTCCGGTTACGGACTGACCACCGCGGACGAGTCGCGCGCCCTGCGCGTCGCCGCCCGCCACACCGACGAGGTGACGTTCCTCGGCGCCCACATCGTCGCGCCCGAGCTGGCCGACGACCCCGCCGCCTACGTCGCGCTCGTCACCGGCGAGATGCTCGACGCCTGCGCCCCGCACGCCCGCTGGATCGACGTCTTCTGCGAGAAGGGCGCCTTCGACGGCGACCAGGCCCGCGCGATCCTCACCGCGGGCAGGGCGAGGGGCCTGCACCCCCGCATCCACGCCAACCAGCTCTCCTACGGCCCCGGGGTGCAGCTCGCCGTCGAACTCGACGCCGCCAGCGCCGACCACTGCACCCACCTCACCGACGCCGACGTCGACGCCCTCGCGAACAGCCGCACCGTCGCCACGCTGCTGCCCGGCGCGGAGTTCTCCACCCGCGCCCGGTGGCCCGATGCCCGCCGCCTGCTCGACGCGGGCGCCACCGTCGCCCTGTCCACCGATTGCAACCCGGGTTCCTCCTTCACGTCCTCCGTGCCCTTCTGCATCGCCCTCGCGGTGCGGGACATGGGGATGACGCCGGACGAGGCGGTCTGGTCGGCCACCGCGGGCGGCGCCGCGGCCCTGCGCCGCGACGACATCGGCCGCCTGACCCCGGGCGCCCACGCCGACCTGACCCTCCTCGACGCCCCGAGCCACGTCCACCTGGCCTACCGGCCGGGTGTCCCGCTGGTCCGAGGGGTGTGGCGACGAGGCGTACGGGTCGTCTGAGCCCCTGAACCCCTCGGCGTACCACGCCGCACCGCTGCGCCGGTGCTGACGTACCGGCCAGTTCGGAGGGTGCTCACAGTGGTGGAGCGGGACCCGGGAGGGAAGAGTTGCCCCCGGGTGACAGGTGGCTGTTCCGGGCCGTGAGCCGGATCCGCGCCGACAACCCGAAGGCGGGCGGCCCGACTTCGGACCGCCCCCCTGGAGGGCAAGCGTCACCCGGTGAGGACTACTCCTCGACCGTGAGCCCCTTGCGCAGCTTGACGAGTGTCCGCGACAGCAGGCGCGAGACGTGCATCTGGGAGATGCCGAGTTCCTCGCCGATCTCCGACTGGGTCATGCCCGCGACGAAGCGGAGGGAGAGGATCTTCCGGTCCCGGGAGGGGAGTTCGGCGATCAGCGGCTTCAGGGACTCGACGTACTCGATGCCCTCGAGGCCGTGGTCCTCGTAACCGATCCGGTCGGCCAGCGCGCCCTCGGCGTCGTCCTCCTCGGGCTGGGCGTCCAGGGAGGAGGCGGTGTAGGCGTTGGAGGCGGCCATGCCCTCGACGACCTCGTCCTTGGACAGGCCGAGGTGCTCGGCCAGCTCGGACACCGTGGGGGCGCGGTCGAGGCGCTGTGCCAGCTCGTCACCGGCCTTGGCCAGGTCGAGGCGCAGCTCCTGGAGGCGGCGCGGGACGCGCACGGACCACGAGGTGTCCCGGAAGAAGCGCTTGATCTCGCCGATGATGGTCGGCATCGCGAACGTGGGGAACTCCACACCGCGCGACAGCTCGAAGCGGTCGATCGCCTTGATCAGGCCGATGGTGCCGACCTGGATGATGTCCTCCATGGGCTCGCTGCGCGAGCGGAAACGGGAGGCGGCGAACTTGACCAGGGCGAGGTTGAGCTCGACGAGCGTGTTGCGTACGTACGCGTACTCGTGGGTGCCTTCCTCCAGCGACTCGAATCGCTCGAAGAGGGTCTTGGACAGGGCCCGGGCGTCCGCCGGAGCAACCTCGTCGTACGCGGGGATGTTTGGAAGCCCGGCGAGTGCGTCGTCGTCGTGTTCGACGACCGCGTCGTGGTGCTCGATGGGATCCAGATGTTCCGGAGGGAGTGTCGACGTCGCTTCTTGGGTACGCGATCCGTCGAGCCGGGGTGACATGATGTCCTCCATCGTTCTCGGCATACGGCTGCCGAAGCCAAATACGTGCACTGCGGTGTGCGGCGCCTCCAAAGCCGGCCGTGTCGGTTGACGTGTCCTACTAGCCCTACCGGGTTTACCGAGCCAACCGCAAGTGTGTTCTGTGTGGGTATGTCCGTTTATGCGCGGTTGTTCGGGTGTCGGAGTGCGATGAGAAGGCGTAGTGTTCGAGGGCGTCAGCAAGCAGTCACGACCTCGGGAGAGAGAAACGGCATGGACCGCGGGACGGTCGGCAGTGCCCAGTCGGGCCGGCTACTGGTGGAGGTGCGGGAAGAGGGCCCCAGTGCCGTCGTGACTCCGGCGGGTGAGTTGGATCACCACACCGCCGATCTGTTGCGCGAGCCGCTGGAGGACTGTCTCGCCAAGGGATTCAACCGGCTCGTCGTCGACTGCTCGCGCCTGGAGTTCTGCGACTCCACGGGACTCAACGTCCTGCTCGGCGCACGGTTGAAGGCGGAGGCCGCGGGGGGCGGTGTGCATCTGGTGGCCATGCAGCCGGTAGTGGCTCGCGTGTTCGAGATCACGGGGGCCGATGCGGTCTTCACCCTCCATGGCACGCTCGAGGCCGCGCTGGCCGACCCGTCCGACTGACCCGCTCCTTGTCCGGCCGGCGGCGGGTTTCGTGCGCTCTCAGGGACGGGTGGGGACGGGCGTTCGCGCCTCGTCACGAGTTCCGTGTCGAATACGGGGGTGTTCGAACGGCCCGGTCGGGCAGGAGACTCCCTGAACTGACTGTGTACGACGAACGATGTTGAAACGTGAACTGGTGAATCGGTGAGGTGAAGCGCTGATGAGCACCACCCGGCCCTACTCGCCGGGCGACCGCGGTCCGGAGCCCAGCGGCGCTTCCGGGGTGTCCGAGGGGGGCGCGCCCGGGTCCGGGGGGCCCGAGGAGGGCGTGTCCGCGGGGCAGGCCGCCGTGATCGGCGCGTCCGGGGGGGCCTCGCCGTCCCCGTCCGCCGGGGCCGTCGCGGGTGCCGCCGCGGGCGGCGGTGGCCGGCAGGTACGCCGGCTGAGCTTCGACGACCAGAGCGGGGTGGTCCCGCTCGCTCGTGACTTCACCCGCCAGGCGCTGTACGCCTGGGGTTGGCTGCCCTCCGCCACCGCGGACCAGCGGGCCGCCGCCGAGGACGTACTGCTCGTGGTGTCCGAGCTGGTCACCAACGCGTGCCTCCACGCGGAGGGACCGGACGAGCTGTGGATCGCCTGCGAGAAGAAGGTGATCCGGCTGGAGGTCTCCGACCGGGGGACCGGCCAGCCGGCGCCGCGCACGCCGCACCGGGCCGGGCGACCCGGCGGCCACGGCATGTTCATCGTGCAACGGTTGTGCCTCGACTGGGGTGTGGTGCGCACGCCGGGGGTCGCCGGGAAGCGCGTGTGGGCGGAGTTGGCGGCGCCGGGGTAGCGGGCGTCGGGGTCCGGCTTCTTCGCCTGCCCGTCCACCCGCCGGGACAGCCGGAGCCGAGCGCCTGTCGGCCCGCCCGCCTGCCCGTCCACCCGCCTCGGTCGGCCGAGTGATGACCGCCGCCGGGGCTCCGCCCTTCGATCCCGGGGTTTTCCCACGCCCGCCTCGGCCG
This sequence comes from Streptomyces mutabilis, assembly GCF_014649815.1. GTDB lineage: Bacteria > Actinomycetota > Actinomycetes > Streptomycetales > Streptomycetaceae > Streptomyces > Streptomyces mutabilis. Next base: position 254,580 of record NZ_BMTT01000007.1, read on the forward strand.
CACCGGCCGTGCCCGTCGCCGGGCTCAGCCCCGCCTCGATCCGCCGGTGATCTCTCTCCCGCGGCCGTCCGTCCCTTCCCCGGCCTCGTCGGGCCCGCTCGTTGCTCCGGCTCCATCAGCCCTGCCCAGCCTCGGCGTCGGCTCCCTCGCACCGGAACCAGCGGCCCTGCTCCTGTGTCTGGCTCTGTCGCTCCATGGTGTCGGTGGCATTGCTCGTGTGCGTAGCTCTGTCGCTCCGGTTTCAGTGGCCCTGTCCCTGTCCCCGGCCCCGCCGCTCCGCTCGCCAGCGACCCTGCACCCGCCCCGGCCCCGCCGGGCCCCGTCCCTGCCCCCGCATGGCCGCAGCCAGCCAGTGAGCCGCGCCCCGGCCCGCCCGCCCCATCCCCGCGCCTCTCGCGCCCGCCCCGGCCCTCCGGGCTGCCCACGACCTGCTCGCTGCGCCTCACGGCCCACCGTCCCCCTCCGCTCGGACCCGCCCCGAACGGCGCCCCCGGAAACGCCCGAAGGGCCACCGCACCCACCAGGGATGCGATGACCCTTCTCAAGCGATGACGCCAGGCCGGCAGGCCTCAGCGGACGTCGCCCATGAGTTCCTTGACGCGCTTGCGGTACATCCAGATCGCGACACCGGCGAGGACGGCCAGGGCGGCCTCCGCGGCGACGATGCCCGTCTTGTTGAGGTCGACGCCGGCGATGGAGAGCAGGCCGGTCGTGGCGTCACCGGCGGTGACGGCCAGGAACCAGACGCCCATCATCTGCGAGGCGTACTTCACCGGCGCCATCTTCGTGGTGACCGACAGGCCGACCGGGGAGAGCATCAGCTCACCGCAGGTCTGGACGAAGTAGATCGCCACCAGCCACAGCGCGGCCGCCTTGTGGCCGCCGTCCGCGATGGCCAGCGGGGCCAGGAAGAGGAAGAAGGACGCGCCGACCAGCACCAGGCCGAACGAGAACTTCACGATCGTGCTCGGTTCCTTGCCGCGACGGGCGAGCGCCAGCCACACCGTGGCGAAGACCGGGGCGAGGGCCATGATGATGACCGGGTTCACCGACTGGAACCAGGAGACCGGGAAGTCCCACCCGAGAACGCTGGTGTTCGTCGAGGAGTCGGCGAAGATCGCCAGGGTCGAACCGCCCTGGTCGTAGATCATCCAGAAGATGGCCGCGGCGACGAAGAACCAGATGTACGCCGACATCTTGGACTGCTCGGCGCGGTCCAGCGACTTGTCGCGCTTGATGCGGGTCAGCACCAGTACCGGGATGATCACGCCGAGCAGCGTCAGCGGGACCAGGATCCAGTTCAGGGTGTAGGCGCCGGAGAAGCCGACGATCGCGTAGAAGACGACGGCGAGCGCGGCCCAGAACGCGGCCTTGCGCAGCGTGGAGGTCTTCTCCTCGGCCGACAGCGGCTTCGGGACGACGCTGGAGTGCGGGGCCAGGTGGCGGCTGCCGATCAGGAACTGGATGACGCCCAGGCCCATGCCGACCGCGGCGAGTGCGAAGCCCAGGTGCCAGTTGACGTTCTCACCGATGGTGCCGATGATCAGCGGCGCCGCGAAGGCACCGAGGTTGATGCCCATGTAGAAGACGGTGAAGCCACCGTCGCGGCGCGGGTCGTCGGGGCCGCTGTAGAGCTGGCCGACCATCGTCGAGATGTTGGCCTTCAGCAGACCCGAGCCGATGGCGACCAGGCCGAGGCCCGCGAAGAACGTGCCGGAGGACGGCAGCGCCAGCGTCAGGTGGCCGAGCATGATCACGCCGCCGGCGACGGCGACGGTCTTGCGGGGACCCCAGACGCGGTCACCGAACCAGCCGCCCGGCATCGTCAGCAGGTACACCAGCGACAGGTACACCGAGTAGATCGCGGTGGCGGTGCCGGCGTTCATGCCGAGACCGCCGGGAGCCACCAGGTACAGCGGGAGCAGAGCCCTCATGCCGTAGTAGGAGAAACGCTCCCACATCTCGGTCATGAAGAGAGTGGCCAGTCCGCGGGGGTGGCCGAAGAAGGTCTTCTCGGACCCGGGGGTGCCCGGGGTGACCGAGTCCTTCGTCAGGCTGGACGCCATGGTCGATCCTTGCTGGTCGGGACGCGCTCATGAGGCGATGCGCGCCCGGTGGGGGGGCGGCCGGCACCGGCGGCCTTCCCCGCCCGTCCCACGCCTGAGGGATTCCGCTCCGGATTACGAAGCGCTGGGCGGCGGCCACCGGGATCCACGCCTCGCGTACGTCACTGCACGCGGTGAGGCCCGGCCACAGGTCATTCCTTTCGAGGCCGACCGTGGGGGCCGGCCCGCACACGAAAGAGACCTTCAGCGTCGAACTGTCGCCAAAGGTCCTCTGGGTGCTACAGGCGCTGATTCACCATACGGCAGGACACCGCCCGGTATGGAAGGACTTGAGACGCGGATCACAGGTGAACCTGGAACCGCGAACGACCATTCGAAGGTCCATCACAGGATGGCACCCCGCACCCACAGGTCGCGCAACGGGGTCGGCCGGCCCGTCCGCCGGGCGGGTGTCCGGCTTGTCCACAGGCGGGGCGGGGCGCGGGAGCCTTGGGAGGATCACGGCCCGGGCCCTGCTCCGGGCGGACTACCATCAGTTCATGACCCGTGTACTGCTCGCCGAGGACGACGCGTCCATCTCGGAGCCGCTGGCCCGCGCACTGCGCCGGGAAGGGTACGAGGTCGAGGTGCGTGAGGACGGACCCACCGCACTCGACGCCGGGCTGCGGGGCGGCATCGACCTGGTCGTGCTGGACCTGGGCCTGCCGGACATGGACGGGCTGGAGGTCGCCCGCCGGCTGCGCTCGGAGGGGCATGCCGTGCCGATCCTCATCCTGACCGCGCGCGCCGACGAGGTGGACACCGTCGTCGGCCTCGACGCGGGCGCCGACGACTACGTCACCAAGCCCTTCCGCCTCGCCGAGCTGCTCGCCCGGGTCCGCGCCCTGCTGCGGCGCGGTGCCGTCGAGCCGCCGCAGCCGCCCGCCACGCACGGCGTGCGCATCGACGTCGAGTCGCACCGGGCCTGGATGGGCGAGGAAGAGCTCCAGCTCACCGCCAAGGAGTTCGACCTGCTGCGGGTACTGGTGCGCGACGCCGGCCGGGTCGTCACGCGCGACCAGCTGATGCGCGAGGTCTGGGACACCACCTGGTGGTCGTCCACCAAGACCCTCGACATGCACATCTCCTGGCTGCGCAAGAAGCTGGGGGACGACGCGGCGAACCCGCGCTACATCGCCACCGTGCGCGGCGTGGGCTTCCGCTTCGAGAAGAACTGACCCGCCGACAACGACCCAAGGCCTGGCCGGGTAAGAGGACATGCGCCGTCGACTGATCCAGTCCACGCTCGCCGTGGTGCTCATCGTGATCGCCGTCTTCGGCGTCTCGCTCGTCATCGTCGAGACCCGCACGATCAGCAGCAGCGCCCAGGAGCGGGTCGACCTGGAGGCCGTGCGGCTGGCCAGCATCGTCGACAGCCGGCTGCTCGGCACCGGGTCGGTCGACGCCAAGTTCCTGCGCGAGCAGATCCGGGACGCCCGGTACGCCGAGATCCGGATTCCCGGCAAGCCGGTCATCGAGGTCGGCAGCCGGCCGACCGGTGAGGTCATCCGCGGCAATGCCACCGGCGAGGAAGGGGAGACGGTCCTCGTCGAGGAGCCCAGCTCCTCGGTGACCCGCGAGGTCGGCCGGACCCTGCTGATCATCGGGCTGGTGGCGCTGCTCGCGGTGGTCGCGGCCGTGCTGCTGGCGATCCGGCAGGCCAACCGCCTCGCCTCCCCGCTCACCGACCTCGCCGAGACCGCCGAACGCCTCGGCTCCGGCGATCCGCGCCCCCGCCACAAGCGCTACGGCGTCCCCGAACTGGACCGGGTCGCGGACGTGCTGGACTCCTCCGCCGAGCGCATCGCGCGGATGCTCACCGCCGAACGGCGACTGGCCGCCGACGCCTCCCACCAGTTGCGCACGCCCCTGACCGCGCTGTCGATGCGGCTGGAGGAGATCACCCTCACCGACGAGCCGGAGACGGTGAAGGAGGAGGCGACGATCGCGCTGTCGCAGGTGGAGCGGCTGACGGACGTCGTGGACCGGCTGCTGACCAACAGCCGCGACCCGCGCAGCGGCTCCGCCGTCACCTTCGAACTGGACGACGTCATCCAGCAGCAGATCGCCGAGTGGCGCCCCGCCTACCGCAGCGAGGGACGGGCGATCGTCAGCTCCGGCAAACGGCACCTGACGGCCGTGGGCACCCCGGGCGCGGTGGCGCAGGTGCTGGCCGCGCTGATCGAGAACTCCCTGATGCACGGCGGCGGCACGGTGGCCCTCAGGACCCGGGTGACCGGCAACCAGGTGGTGGTCGAGGTCACCGACGAGGGCGCCGGTGTGCCCGGCGATCTGGGGGCACGGATCTTCGAGCGGGCGATCAGCGGGCGGAACTCGACGGGCATCGGCCTGGCCGTGGCCCGCGACCTGGCCGAGGCGGACGGCGGCCGGCTGGAGCTCCTCCAGGGTCGGCCCCCGGTCTTCGGCCTGTTCCTCTCCCGTACGCCGCCGCCGAAGAAGTCGTCCGGGGACTCGGGCCAAACGACGGTACGCTAGCCGCCCCCTCGGAGGTCGGAGCGCAGGTCAGCGACGGGCCGCCGGGGCGCCGTCCGTGGTGCGCACCGCCGTCGGGTGCTCGTGCTCCAGGAGGGTCTCCGCCCGCGTCACCGGCTCCCGGCCCGGCAGCGTGCGGAAGACCCAGGTGCGGTACGACCAGAAACGGAACAGCGTTCCGATGCCGATGCCGAGGAACTTGAAGATGTTGCTCTGCAGCGGGCTGTCCCAGCCGAAGCCGTACGTCGCCGTGTAGAGCACGCCGTTCTCGATCACCAGCCCGACCGCGCTGAACAGCAGGAACAGCGACATCTCACGGGTGCGGTGGCCCTTGTCGCGGTCCCGGTAGGTGAAGTAGCGGAAGCCCAGGTAGTTGAAGACGATCGCGACGACGGTCGCGATGATGCTGGCCCGCACCACCGCGAGGTCGGTCACGTGCCGCACCAGGTTGAAGACCAGCAGGTTGACCAGCACTCCCGCGCCGCCCACCGCGCCGAACTTCACGACCTCACGGACCAGCCGGCCGATCCGCTCCCGCAGCGTGCCGCGGGGCGCGGGGGCAGCCGGGGGAGCCGTATGAGCACCCGAGGAACCATGTCCCATGGTCGTGCAGGCCCCCGTCCGTCGGTTGGCGTCAATCCGTTCATGCTAACCACCCGGACGCGCGATCTTCCTGCGGACGACCTCGGGGCGACGGCGGCGGACCCCGGGACGGGCGGGGAAACGGCCGGTAAACATGTGGGCCCCGCGCGGCCGATACGCTAGGGGTGTGACGTTCCCGGTAGTCGGCATGGTCGGCGGTGGCCAGCTCGCTCGTATGACACACGAGGCGGGCATCCCGCTGGGCATCAGGTTCAAGCTTCTCAGTGACACTCCCCAGGACTCTGCGGCGCAGGTCGTGAACGAAGTCGTCGTCGGCGACTATCGCGATCTGGACACGCTGCGCGAGTTCGCGCGCGGCTGTGACGTGATCACCTTCGATCACGAGCACGTGCCGACCGAGCACCTCAAGGCCCTGGAGGCGGACGGCATCCCCGTGCGCCCCGGCCCCGAGGCGCTCGTGCACGCCCAGGACAAGGGCGTGATGCGCGCGAAGCTCGTCGCGATCGGCGTGCCCTGCCCGCGGCACCGGATCGTGCGCGATCCGGCCGACGTGGCCGCCTTCGCCGCCGAGGGCGACGGATTCCCCGTCGTCCTCAAGACGGTCCGCGGCGGGTACGACGGCAAGGGCGTGTGGGTCGTGGACTCCGCGGAGGAGGCCGCCGAGCCCTTCCGGGCCGGGGTCCCCGTGCTGGCGGAGGAGAAGGTGGACTTCGTCCGCGAACTCGCCGCCAACGTGGTCCGCTCCCCGCACGGCCAGGCGGTGGCCTACCCCGTCGTCGAGTCGCAGCAGGTCAAGGGCGTCTGCGACACGGTGATCGCGCCCGCCCCCGACCTCGATGAGGACCTCGCCCTGCGGGCCGAGGAGATGGCGCTCAGCATCGCCAAGGAACTGGACGTCGTCGGCCACCTGGCCGTCGAGCTGTTCCAGACCCGCGACGGTCGCATCCTCGTCAACGAGCTCGCGATGCGCCCGCACAACTCCGGCCACTGGTCGATGGACGGCGCGATCACCTCGCAGTTCGCCAACCACGTCCGCGCCGTCCTCGACCTCCCGCTCGGCGACCCGCGCCCGCGCGCCAAGTGGACGGTCATGGTCAACGTCCTCGGCGGCGACTTCCCCGACATGTACTCCGCGTACCTGCACTGCATGGCCCGCGACCCGCAGCTCAAGATCCACATGTACGGCAAGGACGTGAAGCCCGGCCGCAAGGTCGGCCACGTCAACACCTACGGCGACGACCTCGACGACGTGCTGGAGCGCGCGCGTCACGCTGCCGGCTATCTGAGAGGGACGATCACCGAATGAGCCAGGCCAGCCCGGTCAGTCCGGTCGTGGGCATCGTCATGGGGTCGGACTCCGACTGGCCCGTCATGGAGGCCGCCGCCAAGGCCCTCGACGAGTTCGAGATCCCCTACGAGGTCGACGTCGTCTCCGCGCACCGCATGCCGCACGAGATGATCGCGTACGGCGAGCAGGCCGCCGGACGCGGACTGAAGGCGGTCATCGCGGGCGCGGGCGGTGCCGCCCACCTGCCCGGCATGCTCGCCTCCGTCACCCCGCTGCCGGTCATCGGCGTGCCGGTGCCGCTGAAGTACCTGGACGGCATGGACAGCCTCCTGTCCATCGTGCAGATGCCGGCCGGCGTGCCGGTCGCCACCGTCTCGGTCGGCGGCGCCCGCAACGCCGGGCTGCTGGCCGCCCGCATCCTCGCCGCGCACGACGAGGAGCTGCTGGGCCGGATGCGCGAGTTCCAGCAGGAGCTGAACGACCAGGCCACCGAGAAGGGCAAGCGGCTGCGCAACAAGGTCGCGGGCTCGGCGGCCGGCTTCGGCTTCGGGAAGTGACCCGGATGACCTCTCTCGACCGGGCCCGGGAGCTGCTGCGCGAGTTCCCCGTCGTCGACGGCCACAACGACCTGCCCTGGGCGCTGCGCGAGCAGGTCCGCTACGACCTCGACGCCCGGGACATCGCCGCCGACCAGTCCGCCCACCTGCACACCGACCTGGCCCGACTGCGGGCCGGCGGCGTCGGCGCGCAGTACTGGTCGGTGTACGTCCGCTCGGACCTGCCCGGCGCGGTGACGGCGACGCTGGAGCAGATCGACTGCGTACGGCGGCTGATCGACCGGCACCCGGGGGAGCTGCGGGCCGCGCTGACCGCCGCCGACATGGAGGCCGCCCGCGCCGAGGGCCGTATCGCCTCCCTCATGGGCGCCGAGGGCGGCCACTCCATCGACAACTCGCTGGCCACCCTGCGCGCCCTGTACGCGCTGGGCGTGCGCTACATGACCCTCACCCACAACGACAACGTCGCGTGGGCGGATTCGGCGACCGACGAGCCCGGCGTCGGCGGCCTGTCGGCCTTCGGCCGCGAGGTCGTGCGGGAGATGAACCGCGAGGGCATGCTCGTCGACCTCTCGCACGTCGCGGCGACGACTATGCGCGACGCGCTGGACACCTCCACCGCGCCGGTGATCTTCTCCCACTCCTCCTCCCGGGCCGTCTGCGACCACCCCCGCAACATCCCGGACGACGTGCTGGAGCGGCTGCCCGCGAACGGCGGGGTGGCGATGGTGACGTTCGTGCCGAAGTTCGTGCTCCAGGCCGCCGTGGACTGGACGGCCGCCGCCGACGAGAACATGCGGGCACACGGCTTCCACCACCTCGACAGCAGCCCCGAGGCGATGAAGGTCCACGCCGCCTTCGAGGAGCGCGTCCCCCGCCCGGTCGCCACCGTCTCCACGGTCGCCGACCACCTCGTCCACATGCGCGAGGTCGCCGGCGTCGACCACCTCGGCATCGGCGGCGACTACGACGGCACGCCCTTCACCCCCGACGGCCTCGGCGACGTCTCGGGCTACCCGAACCTCATCGCCGAACTCCTCGACCGCGGCTGGTCCCGGGCCGACCTGGCCAAGCTGACCTGGAAGAACGCGGTCCGGGTGCTGGGCGACGCGGAGGACGTGGCCCGCGGGCTTCAGGCCACGCGGGGGCCGTCCAACGCGTCGTTGGAGGAGCTGGACGGCTGAGCCGTCTCCTCCACGGGAGCTTCGAGGGCGGGGTAGTCGGTGTAGCCGGTCGCCCCGCCCACGTACATCAGGTACCGGTCCCGCACCTGGTTCAGCGGCGCGCCCAGCCGCAGCCGCTCCACCAGGTCCGGGTTGGCGAGGAAGGGCCGTCCGAGGGCGATCAGGTCGGCTCCGGCCGCCAGCAGCCGCTCGGAGGCGCGGCGCACGCCGTCCGCGGTGAGCTCCTCGCCCAGCACCGGGTTGGCGATCAGCACGCCGGGCCACCCGGCGCGGATCTCCCCGAAGACCGAGGCGTCCGGGTCGGCGAAGACCAGGTGCAGGTACGCGAGCCCGAGCCCGCCGAGCCGTGCCGCGAGCGCCGGGTAGATCTCCTCCGTCGCGCCCTCCGCGATCCCGTTGACGGTGTTGCCGGGGGAGACGCGCAGGCCCACCCGCTCGGCGCCGATCTCCGCGGCCACCGCCTCGACCACCTCGGCCGTGAACCGGATGCGCGCGGCGATCGAGCCGCCGTAGCCGTCGGTGCGGCGGTTGGTGTTGGCGGCCAGGAACTGGTGCAGGAGGTGGCCGTTGGCGGAGTGCACCTCCACCCCCTCGAACCCGGCGTCGAGCGCGTTCCGCGCGGCCCGCGCGAAGTCGGCGACAGTGGTGCGGATGTCCTGCTCGGTCATCTCCCTCGGGACGACGGCCGGACGGTGCCCCCCGGGCGTGAAGATCGTCTCGGGCAGCGGCACCGGCGAGGGCGCGAGGGGCGTCAGCCCGCTGGTCGCCGGATGACCGACCCGGCCGCCGTGCTGGAGCTGGAGGAACATCCGCCCGCCCGCCTCCCGCACGGCGTCGGTGACCTGCCGCCAGCCCGCCACGTGCCGGGCACTGTGGACGGCGGTGATGTTCGGGTACGTCTGCCCGACCGCGTTCGGGGTCGCGGCCTCGGCGATGATCAGCCCGGCCGAGGCGCGCTGGGCGTAGTACGTGGCCATGAGCGGGGTCGGGGTGCCGTCGGCCTCGGCGCGGTTGCGCGTCAGCGGGGCCATCACGAGCCGGTTGGGGAGGGCGAGCGGTCCGAGCGGGGCGGACGCGAAGAGCTCAGTTGTGTTCGACATGCCCGTACGCTAGAACCTGACACGGGTGTCAGAATCAAGTCCCCGAGTCGAGCCCCGAGGTGACGGCATGCGGATCGGCGAACTGGCCCGGCGCACGGGCGTCAGCGAGCGCTCGCTGCGCTACTACGAGAAGCAGGGGCTGCTCGCGGCCGAGCGTACGCCCGGCGGGCACCGCGAGTACGCGGAGGCGGCCGTCGACCGGGTCGTCCGCATCCAGGAACTGTTCGCGGCCGGGCTGTGCAGCAGCAAGATCGTCGAACTGCTGCCGTGCATGCGGGACGGGGACGGCGGCCCCTCGGCCGTCGCCACGCCGAAGCTGGTCGCCGACCTCACCGCCGAACGCGCCCGCATCGACCGGATGGTCACCGACCTGCTCCGTTCCCGGGACACCCTGGACGAGGTGATCGACGCGGCCCGGGGCTGAGCCGCATACCCCCGAACGCTCCACCCAGCAGGAAGCACCTTCCGCTCCGTGCCACCGTGGCCTCAACGCACGACGACCGTACGGAGCCCGTCATGGCAGACCTCCAGGACGACCTGCACACCGGTACCGAGGCCGCCGGGCTCGACGACCCGCCCGTGTCGTCCGTGGCCGAGGTCTTCCCGCCGGAGCCCTACGCGCCCGTGTCCGACCCCGGCGACGAGCCGTCGGCCCGGGCCCACGCCGTGCTCGCCGCCCACCCCGTGGCCGACGGCTACAGCGGCCTGCCCTGGGCGCTCAAGCACCTGCCCTGGTACGACCTGGAGCTCGGCGAGAGCGCCGTCGACACCGACGTGCCGCGGCTGCGCGAAGGGCACGTGGGCGCGCTGTTCTGGTCGCTGCACCTGCCCGACGCCGTCGACGGGGACCGGGCCGTCGGCGCGACCCTGGAGCAGCTGGACCTGATCAAGACGGTGGTGCGCGCCCACCCGGAGGGCCTGCGCCTCGCCCACGACGCCGGGGAGGCCATCGACGCCCGCAACTGCGGCCGGGTCGCCGTGCTGCCGGGCCCCGCCGGCGCCGCCGCCATCGGCGACTGCCTCGGCATCCTGCGCTCCCTGTACGTTCTCGGCCTGCGCGTGCTCACCCTGGCCGGCGCGTCCTGGGCGAGCGAGGCGGGGCTGACCCGGTTCGGCGAGGAGACCGTCCGGGAGATGAACCGGCTCGGCGTCATCGCCGACCTCTCCGGCGCCTCGGCGGAGACCGTCCGCCGCACCTTCGCCGTCTCCAAAGCGCCCGCGCTGTGCACCCGCTCCGCCGCCCGCGCCCTGCGTCCCCACCCCGCCAACCTCCCCGACGACCTGCTCGTGGAGCTGGGCGCCGCCGGCGGCCTGTGCATGGTGCCGCTGACCGCCGAGCAGACCGGCCCGACCGTCCGGGACGTCGCCGACCACCTCGACCACGTCCGCTCGGTGGCCGGCCCGCAGAGCGTCGGCCTGTCCGGCACCTACGACTCAGGCACGGCACACCCGCTGGAACTCGGCGACGCCTCCTGCTACCCGCGGCTCATCGCCGAACTGCTGCGCCGCGGCTGGGACGAGGCGGACGTGGCCATGCTGACCTGGGGCAACGTCCAACGCGTGCTGCGCGGCGCAGCCTTCACCGCCCGCGCGGCCCAGCTGCGCCGGGGGCCGTCGACCGCGACCATCGCGGACCTGGACGGATGACCGACGGCCGACCTCGACGGATGGCCGTCAGCCACCCCCGACGGATGACGGCCGTCCGTCGAGGTCGGTCACCCGTGCTCGATCCGGCACAGGCAGAACGGATGCCCCGCCGGATCGGCGTACACCATGAAGCCCTTCTTCTCCCGGTCCTCCAGGTCCAGCGGCCGGGCTCCCAGCGCGAGCACCCTGTCGTGCGCCGCGTCCATCTCCGCCCAGGTCGCCCCGCCGTCGAAGTCCAGGTGGAACTGCTGGGCGTCACGGTCGGAGCGCGGCCACCGGGGCGGGGTGAGCTCCGGCACCCGCTGGAAGGACAGCCGTGGCCCGCCGGGCATCTCGAGCACCACCCAGTCGGGATCCCGTTCGTCAGGGGTGCCGCCCCCGACCTGCGCGTAGAAGCGGGCCAGTTCGGCCGGCTCGGGACAGTCGACGACGACGGAACGGAAACGTGCCACGGGTGCCATCAGGTTCCTCCCGGTGTTGTCGGCCGGCTTCAGCAGGCACAGAGGCAGAACGGGTGCCCGGCCGGGTCCGCGTAAACCCGGAAGGAACGCGCGCGGTCCTCCGCGTCCAGCGGCTTCGCGCCCAGCTCCAGCACCGCCTTCTCAGCCGCGTCCAGGTCCTTCACGTCCAGGTCGAGGTGGAACTGCTGCGCCCCGTCGGGACCGGGCCACTTCGGCGGTACGTACCCGGGGGCGCCCTGGAAGGCCAGCGTCCGCCCGCCGGGCAGATAGAGGACGACCCACTCGTCCTGGCCGTCGCTCTTGTCCTCGACGGTGCCGCCGAGCACGTCGGCGTAGAAACGGGCCAGTGCGTGGGGATCGGGACAGTCCAGGACGACGACACCCAGTTCGGCGACAGCCATGACTTCCTCCTTGAAGTCCGCGGTCTGAGCAACCGTTGTCGGTTACCTGCAAAGCCCGGGTAACCGGTAACGGTTACTCCATGCTCCCGTATCGGCGGTAACGTCGCAAGCATGAGTGACAGATCGCCCGCGCCGGGAGGCCTGGAGCTGGTCGAGAAACTGGTGAACACGATCGACCTCGAAACCGGCGCCGACTCGCTGGACACGGCCGAGGGACGGGCGCGTCTCGGACTCACGAAGGACGACGTGCCCGGCGCCCGGGAGCTGCGTGAGTCCCTGCGCGCGGTCCTGCTCGCCCACGCCGGCCACCCGCCGCACCGCACGGTGACCCCACTGGACGAGCTGCTGGCCACCGCTCCGCTGGTGGTGACCGTCGACCCGGCCGACGGCGCCGCCGCCCTCTCCCCGGCCGGGGGCGGCACGCTGGCCGCCCGCATCGCCGCCGCCGTCGCCGAGGCGCTGGTGGCGGGCACGTGGACCAGGCTCAAGGCCTGCGAGGCCGTCGACTGCCACTGGGCGTACTACGACCGCAGCCCGGCCGGACGCGGCCGCTGGTGCTCGATGCGGGTGTGCGGGGCCCGCGCCAAGATGCGCCGTTACCGGGCCAAGGAGACGTGACACACAGGGGATTCACCGGCCGCGGGACCGGCCCCTGGTGCAGAATGCGGACGACGCCGGTTCGGCCGACTGAGCCTCGGCCGAACCGGCGTCACCCCTTTCGTCGCGTGCTCGCTAGGCCGTCGGACGGCCCATCGCCCGGTACGTCCAACCGGCCTTCCGCCAGACCACCGGGTCCAGGGCGTTGCGCCCGTCCAGGATCACCCGGGCCGACACGGCCTCGCCCAGCGCCTCCGGGTCCAGCTCGCGGAACTCCCGCCACTCCGTCAGGTGCAGCACCACGTCGGCGCCCCGCACCGCCTCCAGCGCGGACTCGGCGTACCCGAGCGTCGGGAACAGCCGCCGGGCGTTCCTCATCCCCTTGGGGTCGTACACCGTCACCTGGGCGCCTTGGAGGTGCACCTGCCCGGCGACGTTCAGCGCGGGGGAGTCCCGTACGTCGTCCGAGTCGGGCTTGAAGGTGGCACCGAGCACCGCGACCCGCTTGCCGAGGAACGGGCCGCCGCCCAGCGCCTGCCGGGTCAGCTCCACCATCTGCCCGCGCTGGCGCATGTTGATCGAGTCGATCTCGCGCAGGAAGGTCAGCGCCTGGTCGGCGCCCAGCTCACCGGCGCGCGCCATGAACGCGCGGATGTCCTTCGGCAGACAGCCGCCGCCGAACCCGATCCCGGCCCGCAGGAACTTCTTCCCGATCCGGTCGTCGTACCCGATCGCCTCCGCCAGCTTGGCCACGTCGCCGTCGGCCGCCTCGCACACCTCCGCCATCGCGTTGATGAAGGAGATCTTGGTGGCGAGGAAGGAGTTCGCGGAGGTCTTCACCAGCTCGGCGGTCGGGAAGTCGGTGACGACGAAAGGGGATCCCTCCCCGATCGGCGTCGCGTACACCTCGCGCAGCAGCTTCTCCGCCCGCTCGCTGCGCACGCCGACCACGATCCGGTCGGGGTGCAGCGTGTCCTTCACGGCGAAGCCCTCGCGCAGGAACTCCGGGTTCCAGGCCAGCTCCGCCGCGTCCCCGGCCGGCGCGTGCTCGGCGAGGTAGCCGGCCAGCCGGTCGGCGGAGCCCACGGGCACGGTCGACTTGCCGACGACCAGCGCCGGCCCCGTCAGGTGCGGAGCCAGCGAGGCCAGCGCGGATTCGACGTACGACATGTCGCAGGCGTACTCGCCGTGCTTCTGCGGCGTGTTCACGCACAGGAAGTGCACGTCCCCGAAGGCCGCGACCTCGGCGAAGTCGGTGGTGAAGCGCAGCCGGCCGCTGGACCCCTCGATCCCCGCGACGTGCTTGCCCAGCAACTCCTCCAGCCCCGGCTCGTACATCGGGACCTCGCCCCGCTGGAGCATCTCGATCTTCTCGGGCACCACGTCCAGGCCCAGCACCTCGAAACCGAGCTCGGCCATGGCCGCCGCATGGGTCGCGCCGAGATAACCGGTGCCGATCACGGTGATCTTGAGGGCCATGGGTGCTCCAGACGTACGGCGTGGGGTGCGCGCCCGAGCATATCCGGGGCGCGGGGAAAGCCTCCCGACCGGCTGTCGTCAAGCTCACCTATCCACGAACGTGGACGACGCTCTAAAATTTCGGTTACTTAACGGTAGTTAGCGTGCCCAGCATCACAGCGTTTTGGAGCGTGAGAGACCTTGGCCGGATCGGCTGACTTCGACCTGTACCGCCCGTCCGAGGAGCACGACATGCTCCGCGACGCCGTCCGCTCCCTGGCCGACGCGAAGATCGCGCCGTACGCCGCCGCGGTGGACGAGGAGGCCCGTTTCCCGCAGGAGGCGCTGGACGCGCTGACCGCGAACGACCTGCACGCGGTCCACGTCCCCGAGGAGTACGGCGGCGCGGGCGCCGACGCCCTCGCCACGGTGATCGTCATCGAGGAGGTCGCCCGCGCCTGCGCCAGCTCCTCCCTCATCCCCGCGGTGAACAAGCTCGGCTCGCTCCCGGTGATCCTCTCCGGCTCCGAGGAGCTGAAGAAGAAGTACATGACCCCGCTCGCCAAGGGCGACGGCATGTTCTCCTACTGCCTCTCCGAGCCCGACGCGGGCTCCGACGCGGCCGGCATGAAGACCAAGGCCGTCCGCGACGGCGACCACTGGATCCTCAACGGCGTCAAGCGCTGGATCACCAACGCCGGCGTCAGCGAGTACTACACGGTGATGGCCGTCACCGACCCCACCAAGCGCTCCAAGGGCATCTCCGCCTTCGTCGTGGAGAAGTCCGACGAGGGCGTCTCCTTCGGCGCCCCGGAGAAGAAGCTCGGCATCAAGGGCTCCCCGACCCGCGAGGTCTACCTCGACAACGTCCGCATCCCCGCCGACCGCATGATCGGCGAGGAGGGCACCGGCTTCGCCACCGCGATGAAGACGCTGGACCACACCCGCATCACCATCGCCGCCCAGGCCCTCGGCATCGCCCAGGGCGCCCTCGACTACGCCAAGGGCTACGTGAAGGAGCGCAAGCAGTTCGGCAAGCCGATCGCCGACTTCCAGGGCATCCAGTTCATGCTCGCCGACATGGCCATGAAGATCGAGGCCGCCCGCCAGCTCACCTACGCGGCGGCCGCCAAGTCGGAGCGCGGCGACAGCGACCTCACCTTCCAGGGCGCCGCCGCCAAGTGCTTCGCCTCCGACGTGGCCATGGAGGTCACCACGGACGCGGTCCAGCTCCTCGGCGGATACGGCTACACGCGGGACTACCCGGTGGAGCGCATGATGCGTGACGCGAAGATCACGCAGATTTATGAAGGCACGAATCAGGTCCAGCGCATCGTCATGGCGCGCAACCTGCCGTAACGGCGCGCGCTCGTGAGTTCGGGGCTCAGTCCTCGTACCCCTCCGCCACCCGCCGCTCCCGCAGTTCCATGATCGCGCGGCGGCGGGCCAGGCGGTGGGTGCGGCGGATCTGGGCCTCCTGGTAGCGGCGCTTGTCCTTCTCGGTCTCGGGGATGACCGGCGGGACCGTGCGGGGCTTGCCGTCCGCGTCCACCGCGGCGAAGACCAGGTAGGCCGAGCCGACCTGGGTGGCGGGGGCTGACTCGTTCCAGCGCTCGGCCATGACCCGCACGCCGACCTCCATGGAGCTGCGGCCGGTCCAGTTGACCTGGGCCTTCACATGGACGAGGTCGCCGACGCGGACCGGTTCGAGGAACGCCATCTCGTCCATGGACGCGGTGACGGCGGGGCCGCCGGAGTGCCGTCCGGCCACGGCGCCCGCCGCGTCGTCGACGAGCTTCATGATCACTCCGCCGTGCACCGTGCCCAGCAGGTTGGTGTCGCTGTGGGTCATGATGTGGCTGAGGGTGGTACGGGACGCCGAGGTCGGCTTGCCCGGGATCTCCGGAGCCGCCGACTGTGCGGCCGAGGCCTGTTCTGCCTGGTCTGTCATGGCCTCCACCTTATGCCGGGACGACAGGCGCGTGATTTGTGTCGGCTTCGCAACAGCGCCGCCCCTATTTTCCGACGACCCTTGTATGGCCGTCGGGGCGGACCTGCACACTGGTGCCCATGAATGATTGGCCCGAGGGATGGTCCGGTGACAACCGCGGCGGCGGGTACGGGCGCGGCAGCGCGAGCGCGCGGCCCGAGAGCGCGCGGGTGATGCGTCAGGTCCGTCGCGGCGCGCCGCCGCCCGGCCAGGGCCCGTCGGCCCCGCCGCACGGCGCCGGGGTGCCGCAGCAGCCGTCGTACGTGGACGGCCAGGGCCACGGCGGTCACGACGGCTATGACAGCGGCTACAACACCGGCCAGGTCTACGGCAGCCCCGGCGGCCGTGGCCCCGCGGGTCCGGGCCCGCGTCCGGGGCGGCCCGCGCCCGACTGGCGGCGCCGGATCAAGTGGACCGCGATCACGGTGGTGACCGCGCTGGTCGTGACCACCGTCGGCACGTACTTCTGGGCCGACTCCAAGCTGAACCGCGAGGTCGACCTCTCGAAGGTCATCGAGCGGCCCGAGGCCGGCGAGGGCACGAACTACCTGATCGTCGGCTCCGACAGCCGCGAGGGCATGACCGACGAGCAGAAGAAGGACCTGCACACCGGCTCCGCCGAGGGCAAGCGCACCGACTCGATGATGATCCTGCACACCGGGGACAACGGGTCGACGCTGATCTCCCTGCCCCGTGACTCGGACGTGGAGATCCCGAGCTTCGTCGGCTCCGAGTCGGGAAAGACGTACAAGGGCACCGGCCGGCACGTGAAGCTGAACGCCGCGTACGCGGAGGACGGCCCGGAGCTGCTGGTGCGGACCATCGAGTACAACACCGGTCTGCGCCTGGACCACTACGTCGAGATCGGTTTCGCCGGTTTCGCGAACATCGTGGACGCGGTCGGCGGCGTCGAGATGGACATCCCGCAGGACATCAAGGACCCGAAGTCCGGCGCCGACTTCCAGAAGGGCAAGCAGACCCTGAACGGGCAGGACGCCCTGGCCTTCGTCCGTACCCGGTACGCGCTGGCCGGCTCCGACCTGGACCGCACCAAGAACCAGCAGAAGTTCCTGTCGGCGCTGGCGAACCAGGTGGCCACCCCGTCGACGGTCCTCAACCCCTTCAAGCTGTACCCGACCATGGGCGCGGGCCTGGACTCCCTGATCGTCGACAAGGAGATGGGCCTGTTCGACCTGGCGAGCATGTTCTGGGCGATGAAGAGCGTCAGCGGCGGCGACGGCACGTCGATGAACATGCCGGTCTCGGGCAGCGTGGGTGGCAACCTGAAGTGGGACGACGCCAAGGTGAAGAAGCTGGTCGAGCAGTTGAAGAACGACGAGAAGGTCACCGTCTCCGGCGACTGACGCGGCACCGCGTCACTGCTCCCCGCAGACCACACGGTCGCCCCGCACCACCGTGCCCGACTCCTGCGGTGGGTCGGCAGGCTTCACCTCCACGACCTTCTCGAAGCCGGCGCCCGCGATCACCTTCAGCGTCGGGCCCTGGTCCTTGACCGGCCGCAGTTCACTGCCGGGCAGCGCGGCGGCCAGCGACTTCGCCGAGCGGTCCCAGCGGGGGTCGAAGGCGACCACGGTCCGCTCGACCGTGCGGTCGGTGGCGTTCCTGGGCGCCTCGGTGGTGCGGAAGCCGGTCGCGGCCAGCGCGTCGTCCACCCGCTTGCCGAGGCCGGGGGTGCGCGTGCCGTTCTCCACCTCGACCCGGATCAGCTTCGGGTCGACCGGGACCCGTACCGGTGCCGGGCCCTTCGGTTCCGGCGTGGGCCTGGCCAGCGGCTCGTCCTCGCGCAGGGCGTCGAAGATCCGCTCGGACTCGGCGGGGTCCCACTTGAGGGTCGAGCCGACGCCCTTGACGGCGTAGCGCATCTGCCCGATCGGCACGGTGGCGAACTCGGACGAGGACGGCGAGAAGTTCCGCATCGCCCGCCCGAGCGCCAGCATCTCGTCGGTGCCGAAGCCCTTGTCGGCCCGTACCGAGCCCAGCACCGCCAGGGTGACGTCGCGGAACTTGAGCGGGTTCAGCAGCAGCCCCGAGGACGTCGCCCGGTCGATCAGGGCGGCCAGGAAGCGCTGCTGGCGTTTCATCCGGCTCAGGTCGGAGGCCCCGTCCAGGTGCCGGGCGCGGACGTACTGCAGCGCCTGCCCGCCCATCAGCGTGTGCGTGCCGGCCGGCAGGTCGAGCCCGGTGTGGCTGTCCTCGAGCGGCTCGGCGGTGCAGATCTCCACGCCGCCGAGCACGTCGACGGTCCTCATGAAGCTGGTGAAGTCGATCTCCAGGTAGTGGTCGATCTTCACGCGGGTCATGTTCTCGACCGTGCGGATGGTCAGCTGCGGGCCGCCTTCGGCGTAGGCCGCGTTCAGCTTGAGCGGGTGCCCCTCGTGGTGCTCGCCCGTGGTGCGGTCGGTGTGGTCGGGCGTCTCGGCGTAGGAGTCGCGCGGCAGGCTGACCACGCTGGCGCGCTCCCGGTCCTCCGAGATGTGCACGATCATGATCGTGTCGGTGCAGTGGCAGGGGGCGCCGCCGAGCCGGTACTTCTCGCGCTCCTCCTCGCTGATCCGGTCGCGGCCGTCGGTGCCGACCAGCAGGACGTTCATGCCGTCGCCCGCGCGGGGCCGGTTCTTCATGTCCTTGAAGGCGTCGACCCGCGTGATGTCCGAGTCCAGGCCGGAGAGCACCGCGTGCCCGATTCCGGCGGAGGCGAGCACCACCACCGACAGGGCGGTGACCGCCCGCATGGCCCAGCGCGGGCGCTTCCGCCGTACGGGGGGCCGGGGCGGGCGCCTGAAGGCTCCGCGCTGCGGGGGCGGGACGCCCCGGGACGTGGCGGTCGGGACCCGGGGGGAGCGGGGCGGCGTGGGCAAGGTGACACCTCCGCGGGGTACGGGCCGTGCGGCCGGACGTGCGATCCGTGAGCACCGTAGGCCCATACGATCTGCGACCCGGGGCTGTGACCCCCGCGGCGCGCACCCGTGTCCCCCGTTCGCGGTAACGTGAGCACCGATGAACGCCAAGTCCGACGTGCGGCCGCCCGCCGTTTCCGTGATCATGCCCGTCCTCAATGAGGAACGGCATCTGCGCGGCTCCGTCCGCGCCATCCTCGCCCAGGAGTACGCCGGCGAGATGGAGGTCGTGATCGCCCTCGGTCCCTCGACGGACCGCACGGACGAGATCGCCGCCGAACTCGTCGCCGAGGACCCCCGCGTCCACACCGTGCCGAACCCCACCGGCCGTACGCCCGCCGCGCTGAACGCCGCGATCAAGGCGTCCCGCCATCCGGTCGTCGTGCGCGTCGACGGCCACGGCATGCTGTCGCCGAACTACATCGCCACGGCCGTACGGCTCCTGGAGGAGACCGGCGCGCAGAACGTGGGCGGCATCATGCACGCCGAGGGCGAGAACGCCTGGGAGGACGCCGTCGCCGCCGCGATGACGTCGAAGATCGGCGTGGGCAACGCCGCCTTCCACACGGGCGGCGAGGCCGCCCCGGCCGAGACGGTGTACCTGGGTGTGTTCCGCCGCGAGGCGCTGGAGCAGCAGGGCGGGTACAACGAGGAGTTCATCCGCGCCCAGGACTGGGAGCTGAACTTCCGTATCCGCGAGGCCGGCGGTCTGATCTGGTTCTCGCCCGAACTGCGGGTCTCCTACCGGCCCCGCCCGTCCGTGCGGGCGCTGGCCAAGCAGTACAAGGACTACGGCCGCTGGCGGCACGTCGTCGCCCGGTACCACGCCGGCTCCATCAACCTGCGCTACCTCGCCCCGCCGACCGCCGTGTGCGCCATCGCCGCCGGTGTCGTGGTGGGTGCGTTGTTGACCCCGTGGGGCTTCGTCGTACCCGGTGGTTACCTGGCGGCCATCGTCGCCGGGTCCCTCCCGGCCGGGAAGGGGCTCGGGCTGAAGGCGCGGGCGCAGATCCCGGTGGCGCTGGCGACCATGCACATGTCCTGGGGCTGGGGCTTCCTGACCAGCCCGCGGTCGCTGGCCGAGCGGGTCATCGCCTCGCGGCGTCCGGCGGTGCAGCCGGACGCCGTCGGCACCGAGTAGCGGCCGTCACGACCAGCTGAACGCCGGGTTCACGTGCATGCAGGCGCTGTCGTCGGCGCCGTTGAGGGCCTCGGCGGACTCAGGGGTCGTGTCGTCGGACTCGGGCGCCCGGTAGGCCGTGCCCTCGCGCCAGTCCGCGCCCACGATGAGCGTGACACCCGAGACGTCGGTCGACCGCTGCACCGAACTCGGGGGAATGCCGAGGGCCTCGGCGACCCGTCGTGCGTCGCCCTCCAGGTCGGCGCTCGGGTAGCGGATGACCGTGCGGTCCTCGCTCGGCAGCACGGCGGGGTCGGCGACGGCCCTGTCGAAGCCCTGCTCCACCAGTAGCCCGGCGACCGTGTTCGCGCGTCCGCGGGCCGCGGCCGTACTGTCCGTGCGGGTGCCGTTGCGTACCTGGACCGCGATCTCCTCGTCGGGGGCCGCCGGGTCGGTCGGGGCCGTCGTGTCCTGCGCGGGCTCCTTCTTCTTCGCGTCCTTGCCGTCCAGTGCGATGTCCTCGCGCACCAGCCGGAACAGCTGCTCCGCGTCCTCGGTCGGCTCCACGCGGGCGCCCACGTAGCGGTTGGGCATCGTGGTCATGGTGATGCGCTCCGGCTCCACCTTGCGCAGCTGGTTGCTGAGGTCGTACAGCTTCTTGACGGTGTCGAGGCCGGGGTCGACGGTGAGCGCCCGGGTGGCCTCCTCGGCGAGCCTGCGCAGCCTGTTCGGGTTGCTCAGGGTGGCGTTCTCGCGCAGCGTGCGGACCAGCGAGTTCAGGTACATGTGCTGGGCCTTGGCCCGGGCGAGGTCGCTGCCGTCCTCGAAGCCGTAGCGGGTGCGCAGCCACTGCAGGGCCTGCTCGCCCTTGACCGGGTGGGTGCCCTTCTCCAGCTTCAGGCCGGAGCCGTGGCCCTCGGCGTCGCGCGAGTGGATGTTGGCGTCCACGCAGACCGGGACGCCGCCGACGGCGTCCGCCATCGCCACCACGCCCGCGAAGTCGACCATGACGAAGTGGTCGATGTGGATGCCGGTGAGCTCCTGCCAGGTGGCGACCGTGCAGCCGGGGCCACCGTGCCCGAGGCTCCGGTTGGTCATCGTCCGGCCCTCGCTGGCCGGGTAGACCTTCCCGTCGTCCGGGTCGGTGCACTTGGGGATCTGTACGAGGGTGTCGCGGGGCATGCTGACGACCGACATGTTGCTGCGGTCGGCGGACAGGTGCACCAGCATCTGCACGTCCGCCAGCGGCGTCGCGCCGAACGTCTCGCGGGCGCCGCCCAGTTGCTGGTTCTCCTCGCTGTCCCGGGCGTCGGAGCCGATGACGAGGATGTTCAGCGGTGTCTGTCCGGCGGCGTTCGGTGTCGGCGCGGCGACCTTGTTGTCGCCCAGGTTGAGGGCGTCCTTCTTGATGTTGTCGTTGAGGTGCTCGTAGTAGAGGTACCCGGCGGCTGCCGTGCCGGTCATCAGCACGGCGAGTGTCACCGCCGTCCAGCGGAGCGCACGGCGGCCCCTGCGGGAGCGGCGTCTGCCGGGCGCCTCGCCGCCGCCGTCCGCGTCACCGGTCCCGTCGACGGCGGACCCGGCCCCCTCGGGGACGTCCGGTGCGCCCTGCCGAGTGTCCTCCCTCTGCACACTGCTTCGCGTCATCTACGCGTCACCTCCACCCCCGCGCCACGACGCGGGCCCGTCGTCGCTGAGACGCACGACGGACCCGTCAGGTCAACTGGCGCACAACTTCTGGTCGGCCGTGGTCTTGTCCACCTCGGGCGGCTTCGCGGACGCGGCGTCGAGCTTGACCCCGGCGCCCTTGAAGTCCTTGCCGAGGGTGAGGGTCATGGTGGGCATGCCCTGGGCGTTGGTGACGCTCTCGCCGGGCTTCATGGCGGCGCCGGACAGGCCGAGGATCTCGGCGAGGGCGCGGGCCTGGTCGGCCTGGTCGGGGGCGTACTCCAGGGTGGTCTTGGCGACCTCGGCGTCCGCGTTGCCCGCGTTCTCGGACTTGGTGACCCCGGCCTGGGTCTGGAGGTAGTTCAGCTCCAGCTGGGCGCTGCCGTCGGGGGCCCCGCCGTTGAGGACGCGGACGCGGACCTCGGAGGGGTCCGACTTCTCGCCCTTGAGGCGGGCGGCGACGGCGGCGGCCTCCTTCTTCTCCTTCTGCTTGACCTCGGTGAAGGAGACGTCGTTGATGATCATGTCGAAGATCTGGGGGGCCTTCGCCTCGTTGGCGACGACCGTCGCCTTGACCTTCTCGGTGGGGTTGTCGACCACCGGCACCGTGAGGAACGTGATGTTCTTCGGCGGCACCTTCTTCAGCTCCAGGGCGACGTCCTTGAGCGTGCCCACGTTGCCGATGGCGCTGTCCACGGTCAGCGCCTCGGTGGCGGCCTCGGCCAGCTTCACCAGCTTGGTGGGGCTGGTCAGGGTGTCGCTGGACGACATCTTCCGCATGAGCGAGCCCAGGAACTGCTGCTGGACCTTGATGCGGTCCAGGTCGCCCTCGTTGCCGAAGGCGTGCCGGGTGCGGACGAAGGCGAGGGCCTGCTCCCCCTCGACCTTGGACTCGCCGGCGGGCAGTTTCAGGTGGGACTTCGGGTCGTCGACGGCGTGCTCCACGCAGACGTCGACGCCGTCGACGGCGGTGGTGAGCGTCTTGACCGCGTTGAAGTCGGCCATCATGAAGTGGTGGGGCTGGATGCCGGTCGCTTCCTTCACCGTGCGCATGGCGCAGCCCGCGTCCCGGCCGTTCTCGCCGAGGCTCCGGTTGAAGCGGACGTCCTGCTCCCCGGGGACGATCTCCGTCGAGCCGTCCTCCTGCTTGGTCTCGCAGTCGGGGATGTCGACGATCATGTCGCGGGGGATGCTGAGCGCGGTGGCGTTGGAGCGGTCCTTGGAGACGTGCAGCAGGATCGTGGTGTCGGCGTGGCCGACGCTGCCCGCGTCGCCGTAGCCCTCGTTGCCGGCGCCGGTGCGCTTGTCGGTGCCGATGATGAGGATGTTGAAGGCCTCGTCCTTCTTGAAGCTGCTGCTTCCGGCGCTGCCCACGTCCGTCGTCGTGACGTTGCCCTCGAGGTGCTTGAGGTAGAGGTAGCCGCCGACACCGGCCACCAGGACGGCGAACGCGGTGCCGCCGCCGGTCCACAGCAGGGCCTTCTTGCCCTTGGACTTCTTCTTCGCCGGACGACGCCCGCGCCGCCCCGGCGCCGGTTCCTCGGGGGCCGAACGGCGCTGCCGCTGGGGCGGGACCGCCCGGCCGGACGTGCCCGTGCGGCCCGCCGCGCCGGCGGTGCCGGTGGTCCGGCCGTCGTCGGGGGAGGGGGTGCCGCTGTCGCGGGGGGTCGGCCTGCGGGGACCCGGCACGGGTGACTGCGGTGCGGAAGCGGGCAGTCGCAGTTCGTATTCACCGGTGCGTGGATTCAATACCCACTGGTCTGCGGGATCGACGTCGTCTGCCCGCCCACGTCCTTGCGCGTCCACGGTCTCCCAATCCTCCGTCGGGGCCACGCGGCACCTTCTGCCGGAAGGCGCACGATAAAGGGTCAACATGTGCACGACGCCAGGGCGGACCTCGCGGCGGGGGCACCGGAGCGCTCACACTATCCGCCCGGTTCGGCGTCGAACTACTCCGGTGGCATGGCCGACATCCCTACAAGCGGGCAAATCCCTCGTATTTTCCTGAGTTCCTACCATCGGTAGGGCTCGTACACGTCCATGCACGTGCCGGCGTCCGAGCCGTTGAGGGCGTCGCTGTTGTCCGGCAGGTCTCCGGCCTCCGGCTTCTCCTGTTGCGGGTACGACGTGCCGGAGCGCCAGTCGGCTCCGACCACGAGCGTGATCCCGGACACGTCCGCGGACTTCCGCACGGAACTCGCCGGGATCCCCAGCGCCGCGGCCACGCGCCGGGCGTCCGCCGCGGTCTCCGCGCTCGGGTAGCGGACGACGGTCCGCTCCTCGGCGAGGGCGTCCGAGGTGTCCTTGGCCGCCCTCGCGAACCCCTTACGCGCCAATGCCTCGGCGACCGCGCCCGCGCGTCCGGTGACCGGGCCGAGGGCGGCGGTGCGGGTGGCGTTCCGCACGAGGACGCCGATCTCGGCGTCGGGGGCCGCCCGGTCCCCTTCGGTTGAGTCCTTGCCCGCGCTCTCGCCCTCGTCCTTTTCGTCCTCGGATCCGGCGTCCTTGCCGCCCTTGTCGTCGAAGGACACGTCGTCGCGGAGCATCGCCCACATCTTGTCCGCGTCACCGGCCGGGAGCAGGTGGTTCCTGTCCTGGGGGTCCTCGACGGTGGGCATCGTCGTCATGGTGATGCGGTCCGTGGGGACCGTCTTGAGCTGCATGCCCAGGTCGTAGAGCTCCTTGACCGTGCCGATCTCCTCCGAGACCGTCAGGGACTTCGTGGCCGCCTCGGCCAGGCCCATCAGCCGGCCGGTGTCGGTGAAGACGTTCTGCCCCTTCAGGGTGCGGATCATCGAGTTCATGTACATGTGCTGTGCCCGCGCGCGCAGCAGGTCGCTGCCCCAGGCGTGCCGGGTGCGCAGCCACTGCAGTGCCTGTTCGCCCCGTACCTTCTTCCGGCCGGCCTCCATCTTGAGGCCCGAGCCGCCGGGCACGGCGGGCAGCGGCCGGTCCCACACGTTCTGGTTCACGCACACCTCGACCCCGCCGACGGCGTCCGCCATCGCCACGACGCCCGCGAAGTCGATCGTCATCCAGTGGTCGACGTACACACCGGTGAGGTTCTCCCAGGTGGCCAGGGTGCAGCCGGCGCCGCCGCGGCCCAGTGACTCGTTGATGATCGAGTTGGTCGCCGGGTACTTCTCGCCGGTCTTCGGGTCCGTGCACTCGGGGATGTCCACCCGGGTGTCCCGGGGGATGCTCACCACGGCCGCGCTCTTGCGGTCCGCGGCCAGGTGGACGAGCATCTGCACGTCGCCGAGGGGCGGATTGTCGCGGTGGTTCCTGCCCCCGCCCAGCGCCACGTTCGCGTCTGAGGCGCGGCTGTCGGAGCCGACCAGCAGGATGTTCAGGGGCCTCTGTCCGGCCGCGTTCGGCTCGGGTTGGTTCGCCTTGGAGTCGCCGCTGCTGCGCTCGCCCTTCTCGATGTTGCCGTTCAGGTGCTCGTAATAGAGGTATCCGGCACCGGCCGTGCCGAGTATCAGCACCGAGAGGACAGTCGCGGACCACCGCAGTGCGCGGTGCCGGCGCCCGGCGCGGCGCCTTGCGGACCGGCTGTCGTTGCCGCCCGGTGGTCCGCCTCCCGACCTGCCCGGGCCGGACCCGTCCCCGCCCTGAGCGCCGTTCCCGCCGCCCCCGCCGCCCCCGCCGCCCCGGGCGCGCCGGGCGGCACCCGGCCGTGTTCCCTCCCCGTGCACACTGCTCTGCGTCATGTCCCTCTTCCCACCCTCGCACCCGCGAACGCTCTGCGGCGCGCTAGCCGTTCGCACAGTTGGACGTACGGGGGGCCTCGTTGGCTGTACGGCCGCGCCGACGGATCAATCCCGTCACGGAAGCCCGCTCCCGTCCGGGCCGTCACCCGGGCGCGCCGATGGACTTGTCGTACTGTCAGACGCGCGCGGGGCCCGTCGGGTCACTTCGCGCACTCGACCTTGTCCGCCGTGGACTTCTGGACCTCCTCGGGAGCCTTGGACGGCGCGTTGAGCTTTGCTCCGGCTTCCTTGAAGTCCTTGCCGAGGGTGAGGGTCATGGTGGGCATGCCCTGGGCGTTGGTGACGCTCTCGCCGGGCTTCATGGCGGCGCCGGACAGGCCGAGGATCTCGGCGAGGGCGCGGGCCTGGGCGGCCTGGTCGGGGGCGTACTCCAGGGTGGTCTTGGCGACCTCGGCGTCGGCGTCGCCCGCGTTCTCGGACTTGGTGACGCCGGCTTCGTTCTGCAGGTACAGGAGTTCCCGCTGGGCGCTGCCGTCGGGGGCGCCGCCGTTGAGGATGCGGACGCGTACTTCGGAGGGGTCGGACTTCTCGCCCTCGAGGCGGGCGGCGACGGCGGCCTTCTCCTTCTTCTCCTTCTCCGACTCCTTCTTCTTGACCTCGGTGAAGGAGACGTCGTTCCTGATCATGTCGAAGACCTGCTGGGCGGGTTCCTCCTGGAGCACGACGGTGACCGGAGTCTCCTCGGCCGGGTTGTCCTTCACCGGCACCGTGGCGAAGGTCAGGTTCTTGGTGTTGAGCTTGCCCAGCTCCAGTCCGAGGTCCTTCAGCTTGCCGATGTCGTCCAGCTTCGAGTCGACGGTCAGCGCCTCGGTCCCCGCCTCGGCCAGCTTCAGCATCTTCGAGGGGCTGGTCAGCGTGTCGTTGGACTTGAGCTTGCGCATCAGCGCGCTGAGGAACTGCTGCTGGATCTCGATGCGGCTCAGGTCGCCGCCGAAGCCGACGGAGTGCCGCGTGCGGACGAAGGCCAGGGCGTCCTCGCCCTCGATGGTGTGCTTGCCCGCCGGTAGGTTCAGGTGCGAGTCGGGGTCGTTGATGTCCTTCGCCAGGCAGACCTCGACCCCGCCGACCGCCGAGGTGAGGGTCTTGACCGCGTTGAAGTCGGCCACCATGAAGTTGTCGGGCGTCACCCCGGTCAGCTCGGTGACGGTGCGCATGGTGCAGCTGGGCGTACGGCCGCTCTGTCCGAGGCTGTTGTTGAAGCGGACGCCGGTGGAGCCGGGAATGACTTCGGTCGTCCCGTCCTCCTGCGCGGTCGGGCAGTCGGGGATGTCGACGATCAGGTCGCGGGGGATGCTGAGCGCGGTGGCGTTGGAGCGGTCCTTGGAGACGTGCAGCAGGATCGTGGTGTCGGCGTGTCCGGCGCTTCCCGTGTCGCCGTAGCCCTCGTTGCCCGCGCCCGTGCGCTTGTCGGTGCCGATCAGCAGGATGTTGATCGCCTTGTCCTTCTGGAAGCCACCGGTGCTCGCGCCGTCGTCGGGGAAGGACTGGATGTTGTCGTTCAGGTGCTCCAGGTACAGGTACCCGGCCGTGCAGGCGGCCAGGACGACGAACGCCATGGTGCCGCCGGTCCACAACAGGACCTTCTTGCCCTTCGACTTCTTCTGCGCCGGCCGTCGCCGTCCCCTCCGCCCGGGCGGCGGCTCCTCGGGTGCCGAACGGCGCCTGCGGGGAGGGGCGACCTCTCTGCCCGGCGCGGGCGAGTCAGCGGGGGCGGCGCTGCGGGGGGCCGGGATCCTCGACTGCGGTGCGGAAGGGGGCGGTCGCAGTTCGTATTCACCGGTGCGCGGATTGAGTACCCACTGGTCTGCGGGGTCGATGCTTTCCGCCCGCCCACGGCCTTGCGCGTCCACGGTTGTCCGAATCCTCCGTCAGGGCCACGCGGCGCCCTCCCCTCGAGGCGCCCGGTCCGGCTCACTGAGTGCGCGGCCCCGGGCACAACCTCGTGGCCGGGCACACCGGCCCGCTCACACTAACCTCACCGTTCCTCACCGGGCGACGCCCGTGACACATTCCACGAACCTTACAACTGGGCATTCCGGCGCAATTATTGGACAACTGTCCGTGCTTCCGCTCCCGTTCCGCGTACCGCTCGGCCCGTCTTCGGAATGCGCTTTACTCGCAGGTGTCCTCGGCGGCGGTGTTCCCGCTGAACGTCGGGGCCGGGGAATCGCCGGTTCCGGGGTCTCCGGATTTCCCGGGTCCGGTCGGTTCGCCGGGCTCTACGCCACCGGGTGACGCGTCCTCGCCGGTCCCTGCCGCGATCGCCACGGGTTCGTCCGTCCGCAGGCGGGTGAACAGCTGCTCCGCGTCGGGCTGCACGAGTTGGTCGCGATTGGCGTCACCCGTGTACGACTCCCGCGGCACGGTCAGGAATTGCACGCGTTCGGTGGGAATGTCGCGCAGTCCTCGTACGAGGTCGTACAAACCGCGCAGGCTCGCCAGATCCGGATCCGTGGTGAGAGAAGACGTGGCCGCGTCCAGAACGGGATACAGCTTCACGGGATTCAGCAGTACGTCATTGCTCTGGACCTTGTTGACGAGCGCACCCAGGAATCGCTGCTGTCGGTCCATCCGGTCGGTGTCGCTGCCGTCGCCGAGCGACTTGCGGGCCCGGACGTAACCGAGGGCCTGCTCCCCGTCGAGTGTCACCCGGCCCGCGGGCAGCCTCAGTTCGGCGTCCTCGTCGTTCACCGGCTCGCGCAGGCACACCTCTACGCCGTCGAGCGCGTCGACCATGTCCTTGAAGCCCTGGAAGTCGACGACCACGTGGTGGTCGATCCGGATGCCGGTGAGCTTTTCGACCGTCCGGATCGAGCACGCCGAACCGCCCACCTCGTAGGCGTAATTGAACTGGGCGAACACGGGATCCGAACGCCTCCCGTCCGGGTGGCGGCAGCCGGGCACGTCCACCATCAGGTCGCGGGGGAGGGAGACGGCGGTGGCGCTGTCCCGGCCCGCGGCCAGGTGCAGCAGGATCGTGGTGTCCGACCGCTCGGTCCCGTCGTTGCGGCCGTAACGGGCGTTGCCGTCACCGGAGCGGGTGTCCGACCCGATCACCAGGACGTTCTGCGCGCCGCGGACCAGCGCGGTGGGCCGCTCCTTCTCGTACCGGGCGAGCTCGGCGGCCGCCGCCTCGTCGGCGGTGATGTTGCCGTTCAGCTCGGCGTAGAGGGCCCATCCGCCCCCTACGGCACCGGCGGCAAGCGCGGCGACCCCGACCCCGGCCCATCCGAGCCGTCGCCTCCGACGGCGCCACCGCAGCCCGTCCCCGGTCGCGGACGCCCCCGCCCCGGGCCCGGGGTCGCCGAGGGGCGTGCCCGCGTCGTCGTCGCTCACGTCTCCCTCCGTCCCGCACACGTGCGCTCCTACGACCATGACCCGAGCGAGCGCCGGGGGCGGAACGGGGCTGCTCCGAACGGGGCACGACGCACAGGGTCCGCACACGCCGGCACCGAACCGACCGGCCTGCGGGCGGGCTGCCGTCCGCACCCGGCTCCACCCAGCCCGCGGGCTTTCGTGCCGTGCAGGGCGGCAGGGGTGGGCGCAGGCGGCACCCCGTCAGCGCCGGGCCGCGCGCCCCGCCCGGCACCCGCGCCAGCGCCGGTGCTCGCTCAACGCCGGTGTCCGCTCAGCCCCTCACTTCGACGCCGGCCTGCCCCCGCACGCGATCACCTCGACGCCGGCCCGCTCCCCGCAGGAATCTCACCGCGCCGTGGCCGAGACCCGCTCCGCCTCGATCCGCTGATCCAGCACCCCGTCCGCCGCCCGCTCCAGGTGCCGGCACAACACCACCGACCCGCCACTCGCCAACGGCCCGTACAACCCCGCGCTCAGCCCCTCCCACGTGTCGTACGGCAACCCCGACAGAATCCGCGCCCCCGGGCCCGTGAGCCCCAGCCCCGACGCCTCCGCCCGAGCCCGCTCCACGACCTCCGCCCCGCTGAACTCCCGCCCGGCCACGATCAGCGCGGGTGCCTCCGGGTCCACCGGCACGTACGGCACGAACCGGTCGCCCTGCCCCGGCACCTCCACCGCGTAATCGGCGAACCCCTCCGGCGCCGCCGGCACGAACCGCCCCCCGAGCGGTCGCAGCGCCAGCGCGACCCGCGGCCCCGAGCACGCCCGCGCCGCCTCCAGCGACTCCGGCTCCGGCCCGCTCACCACCACGTCCGCCGCCGAGGGGTCACCGGCCACGTCGGCGACCACACCGACCGACGCGCACGCCAGGAGCCACACCGCCGTCTGCCAGTGCGCGGGCAGCAGCAGTGCGACCCGGTCGCCGGGTTCGACGGACAGTTCGTCCTGGAGCAGGTTGGCTGTCTTGGCCACCCAATTGGCGAGGGTGGCCACGGACAGTTCGACGCGTTCGCCGGTGGCGTCGTCGTAGAAGGTCACCAGGGGGCGTCCCGGGTCCGCGGCGAGCGCGGAACTCAGCAGGTCGGCAGGGGTGCGGTCGGTCGCGTTCATCCGCGCAAGCCTACGCGGGCCCACGGGCGGGCACCGGGCGTACGGCGTACCGCGCCGCCACCGGATCGGACGAAAACGTCCTACGGGACGTCAGTTCACAAATGGACACTTGCGTGACCGGATGTCCACGATCCCTTATGCGTGGATTCCTTGCTTCCTCGATCGGTGTCACGTGCGCGGCGGCCCTGGCCCTCCCGCTTACCCCGCCCGCGTCGGCGGCAACCACCTCCGCGGCCCGGCCCCCGGCCTCGCGGGTGGTCTCGCCCACGGCCCAGGGGACGGCGCGGAGCGAGGCGCACGTCCCCGGCAGCACCCAGTCGCTGCCCCTCGTCCCCCTCGGCCCGGACCGCGCGCCCGGCGCCGAACCGGGCGTCCCCCGCCGGGACGTGCAGCGCTTCTCACTGGTCGGCGTCGTCTGGGACGACCCGGCCACCGAACTGCACGGCCAGGTCCAGGTCCGCACCCGCGCCGCCGCCACCGGCGCCTGGTCCGCCTGGCAGGAACTGGAGACCCACAACGCCGACCACGCCGCCGACCCGGACACCCCCGAGAGCGCCTCGGGCCGCGTCCGTGGCGCCACCGCACCGCTGTGGGTGGGCGAGTCCGACGGCGTGGAGGTCCGCGTGCGGGCCCGGAGCGCGCCGGACTCCGCCCGAACCGCCCCGGATGCCCACGGCCCCGCCGGGCACACGGACTTCGCGCTGCCCACCGGCATGCGCCTCGAACTCGTAGACCCCGGCGAGGGCGCCCCGCCCGCGGCCGCCCCGGCACCAGGGGACGGCCCCCGCACCACCGCCCTGACCGGCCGGTCCACGGAGGCCGTCACCGCCTCCGCCGCCGACGCCCACCTCGCCCCGCTCGGCGCCGCCCGGATCCCCGCGGAGCGGCAGCGGGCCAAGCCGTACGTCGGCCCCCGCCCGAGCATCACCACGCGCCGCGGCTGGAGCGCCGACGAGAAGCTGCGCGACAAGAAGTTCGTCTACACGAAGAAGGTGAAGGCGGCTTTCGTGCACCACTCGGCCACCGGGAACAACTACCGGTGCTCGCAGGCTCCCTCAGTCATTCGCGGTATCTACCGCTACCACGTCAAGAGCATGGGCTGGCGCGACCTCGGCTACAACTTCCTCGTCGACAAGTGCGGAAAGATCTACGAGGGGCGGGCCGGCGGTGTGAGCAAGGCCGTCCTCGGAGCGCACACCTACGGCTTCAACTCCAACAGCATGGGCATCGCCGTACTCGGCACCTACAGCTCCAAGAAGCCGTCGTCGGCCGCCGTGAAGGCGATCGCCCGGCTCACCGCCTGGAAGCTCGGTCTCCACGGCATGAATCCGCGGGGGAAGACATACCTGACGTCCGGTGGTGGCAATCTCCACCCAAAAGGTAAGAACGTACGACTGAACGTCATCTCCGGGCACCGCGACGGCTTCGTCACGAGCTGCCCCGGCAAGAAGCTCTACGGCCAGCTCGGCACGGCCCGCTCGACGGCGGCGAAGTACCAGGGCCGCTGAGGTCGGCACACCGCACGACCACGCACGACCACCGAAGGCGTCAGGGAACGGTCTGCATACACTGGCCGGCCGGAAGACAGTTCGGCCGGTCCCGGCAGGAAGCAGAGACGACGGTGACAGAAGCGATCCTCCTGGTCGGCGGCAAGGGCACGCGGCTGCGTCCGCTGACGGTGCACACGCCCAAGCCCATGGTCAGGGCGGCTGGGGTGCCGTTCCTCACGCACCAGTTGGCGAGGGCCAAGGCCGCGGGCGTCGAGCACATCGTCCTCGCGACGAGCTATCTGGCCGAGGTCTTCGAGCCGTACTTCGGCGACGGCTCGGCACTGGGGCTCCACATCGAGTACGTCACGGAGGAGGAGCCGCTCGGCACCGGCGGCGCGATCCGCAACGTGGCGTCCCGGCTGCACTCCGGCCCCGAGGACCCGGTCCTGATCTTCAACGGCGACATCCTGACGGGCCTGGACATCGGGGCGCTGGTCCGTACGCACGAGACGACTGGCGCGGACGTCTCCCTGCACCTGACGCAGGTGACCGACCCGCGGGCGTACGGGCTGGTCCCGACGGACGACACGGGGCGGGTGCTGGCCTTCCTGGAGAAGCCCCAGACTCCGGAGGAGATCGTCACCGACCAGATCAACGCGGGCGCGTACGTCTTCCGCCGCTCGGTCATCGACACGATCCCGGTGGGCCGCCCCGTCTCGGTCGAACGGGAGACCTTCCCGGAACTCCTCGCCACCGGAGCGCACCTCCAGGGCATGGTCGACTCCACGTACTGGCTGGACCTGGGCACCCCGGCGGCCTTCGTGCGCGGCTCGGCCGACCTGGTCCTCGGCCGCGCCCCGTCCCCGGCGATACCGGGGCGCTGCGGCGACCGTCTGGTCCTGCCCACGGCCCGGGTGGCACCCGACGCCAAGCTGGCCGGCGGCACGGTGGTCGGCGAGGGCGCCTTCGTGGCGGAGGGCGCACGGGTGTTCGGCAGCACGATCCTCCCGGGCGCGGTCATCGAACCCGGCGCGGTGATCACCGACTCCCTCATCGGCACGCGTGCGCGCGTCGGCACCCGCTCGGTCCTCTCGGACACGGTCATCGGGGACGGCGCGGTCATCGGCGCCGACAACGAACTCCGCTCCGGCGCCCGCATCTGGTGCGACGCCCACATCCCGCCCGCAGCCCTGCGCTTCTCTTCCGACGCGTAGGCCCCCGGCGGTGGGGCGGGGTGCCCTGCGGCGGCCCGTGCGGGTGTGCGGCTGGGGTGCCTGCGGCACCGCTGCGGGCAGTCGTGCCGCTGGGGCGGCACAGCGGCACCCCGCTACGCCGGGCCGCGACACCCACTCCCGCGCCCAGACCCACGCCGGGTGCCATGGAGCCGCCGGGTGACGCCAGTCCCCCGGCCGTGTCAGAGCCGCTCGATCCCCCGCGGAGCCATCCGCGGCGCCCGCCTCCCCGGCACCCGCCCGCTCAGCAACACCAACCGAGCCGCCCGATGCCGCTGCCCCGCATACGGGTCCAGCAGCCGCAGCATGACGGAGTCGTCCGCGTACCGGTCCCCGCCCAGCGCGAACCCCACGATCCCCGGCAGATGCAGATCCCCCACCGTCACCGCGTCCGGCGCACCGTGACTGCGCTGCACGGTCTCCGCGGACGTCCACGGCCCGATCCCGGACACGACCTCCAGCCGCTCCTGCGCAGCCGCCGGCTCCATCCCGGCCGCCTCCTCGAGCCGCGCGGCGACCCGCACCGCCCGCAGGATCGTCGACGCCCGCTTGTCGTCGACGCCGGCCAGATGCCATTCCCAGGACGGGATCATCGCCCAGGTCCGCGCCGTCGGCATGACGTACATCCGCCCGGGCGCGGGCCCCGGCGCCGGCTCCCCGAACTTCCGTACGAGCAGTCGCCATGCCTGGTACGCCTCCAGCGTCGTGACCTTCTGCTCCAGGATCGAGGGGATCAGCGACTCCATCACCAGCCCGGTCCGCGTCAGCCGCAGGCCCGGCCGCCGATGCGCCGTGAAGGCCAGCAGCCTGTGCCGCGGCACGAACGCGGACGGGTCGTCGTCGGCGCCCAGCAGCCGCGGCAGCTGATCCAGCAGCCACTCCGCCCCCGGCCCCCAGGCTTCGCCCCGTACCGCACCGCCGCGCGCGGTGATCCGCAGCGTGCCCGGACCGGCGGGCGTCCGGCTGGCCCGCCACACCGATCCGTCCGGCATCGTCCGGAACGTCGGGTCGCCCGGCCCGCGCCGCAGCGGACCGAGGACCAGCCCCAGCTCCAGTGGCCCGTCCGGCACCCACACGCGCACCCTGCCCGGTGCGGCGGCCTGCCGGGGCACGACCGTCTCCCCGCCGCGCACCGTGGTGCGCGTGGGGCGGGGAGCGAAACGTCCTGCCACTGGTGAGGTCCTTGAGAGGAGTGAGAAGGGAGCCCCTACGAGGGTAGAGGCTCGGCCGGCCGCGTCACCGCACCTCGATGAACGACCCCGCGTCCCGCTCCGGCCGCGCCTTCGGCTCCTCGGCGGGATGACCGACCGCGACCGCGCCCATCGGGTCCCAGTCGTCCGGCAGCCCCAGCACCTCCCGCACGACGTCCCGGCAGAACATCGTCGAGGAGACCCATGCGGAGCCCAGCCGCTCCCCGGCGAGCGCGACGAGCAGGTTCTGCACGCCCGCGCCGGTGGCGACCACGAACATCTCCCGCTCGGCCCCGTCGCGTCGCTCGTCGCCGTAGGTGTGCGAGCCGTCCATGACCAGGCACGGAACGACCAGATACGGCGCGTTGCGCAGGACGTCGCCCCGCCTGATCCGCTTGCCGATGGATTCCTCGGTCTTGCCGTCCCGTCTGAGATCGTCGATCCACGCGTCCCGCATGGCGTCCAGCAGACGGGCGCGGGAGTCGGCCGACTCCAGCAGGACGAAACGCCACGGCGTCGTGTGGTGCGGCGCCGGCGCGGTCACGGCCGCCGCCACCGCCCGGCGCACGGCGCCGGGGTCGACCGGCTCGTTGGTGAAGGACCGCACCGTACGGCGCTGGGTGACCGCCTGCCGCACCGCCTCGGAGGTGCCCAGCCGGAACATGTCGTCGCGCGCGCCGCGGACCATCGCGCGGGCGCCCTCTCCGCCGTCCTCGGACACCACCTGCGGGAGTCCGCGGACGACGGCCACCGGCAGTCCCGCGGCCTTGCCCTTGACCAGGTCGCCCGCGGCGGCCAGCTCGTCGGCGGTGGCCACGACGGTGGCGCCGAGCGGATTGCCGTGCGCGTCCGTGCCGCCGCGCAGGTCGTCCAGGACCCGCACACCGGCGGCGCCGATCGCCACGTCCGTGAGGCCGGCCCGCCAGGGGCGCCCGAAGGTGTCCGTGACGACCACGCCGACGTCGACGCCCAGTGCGTCGCGCAGGCCCTCGCGGACGGCACGGGCGGAGGCGTCCGGGTCCTCGGGGAGCAGCAGCACCGTCCCGGAGGGGGTGTTGGAGGCGTCCACCCCGGCCGCCGCCATGACCAGGCCCTGACGGTTCTCCACGATGCGCAGGGCGCCGCGCCGGGCCACCACCCGTACCGTCTCCGCGTCGATGGCGGCCTCCCGGTCGGCGGCCTGGACGACGCGGCCCTCGGCCTTGGACACGATCTTGGACGTGACGAGCAGGACGTCTCCGTCGGCGAGGGTGGGCTCGGCCGCCGCGATCAGCTTGGCCAGGTCGTCGCCCGGCCCCACCTCGGGCAGGCCGGGGACGGCCCACACTCGGTAGCCGGGGGCTGCGTCGGTCATGCCTCGCGCACCTCCTCCGCCAGCGTCAGCGCCTCCCGGGCCATCCGCGCGGTCGCGTCGAGGTCGGTCATCATCAGCGGGACGGCACGGCAGAGGATGCCGGCCGCCTTCACGCGCGTGACGGACTCCGCGTCGACCGTGTCGACCAGCCAGCCGTCGAGCAGCCCCGAGCCGTAGTGCTCGGCGACCGCGGCGGCGGTGGACTCCACGCCGACCGCCGCGAGGACCTTGTCGGCCATCCCGCGCACGGGGGCGTCGCCGACGATCGGGGAGAGGCCGACCACCGGTACGCCGGCGTCGGCGATCGCCTCCCGGATGCCGGGCACGGCGAGGATCGTGCCGATCGAGACGACCGGGTTGGAGGGCGGGAAGAGGATCACGTCCGCCTCCGCGATGGCCTCCAGCACACCGGGTGCCGGCTTGGACTGCGCGGCACCCACCGGCACGACCGCTTCGGCGGGGACCGACGCCCGCAGCCGCACCCAGTACTCCTGGAAGTGGACCGCCTTGCGCTCGCCGTCGAGCTCGACCGCCACGTGGGTCTCCACGCGGTCGTCGGTCATCGGGATCAGGCGCACCCCGGGCTTCCAGCGGTCGCACAGCGCCTCGGTCACCGCGCTCAGCGGATATCCGGCGGTGATCATCTGCGTCCGCACGATGTGCGTGGCGAAGTCACGGTCGCCCAGGCCGAACCACTCGGGCCCGATGCCGTACGCCGCGAGTTCCTCCTTGAGGTGGAAGGTCTCGTCGGCCCGGCCCCAGCCCTGCTCCTCGTTGATGCCGCCGCCGAGCGTGTACATCACCGTGTCGAGGTCCGGGCAGACCTTCAGCCCGAAGAGGTGGATGTCGTCCCCGGTGTTGCCGATGACCGTGATGTCCGCGTCCGGCGCGGCCTGCTTCAGACCACGCAGGAACCGGGCACCGCCGATGCCGCCTGCCAGAACCACAATGCGCATGGCCCCAGTCTTGCAGGCGGGCACGACAGGGCGTCAGGCAGTCGTCAACGCGCCGGTGTCCGGCCCGCGCGCGGTCGTGGCCGAGCACCGCGGGGAGTGCATGGGCATGTCGGTGAGGCCGGGGAAGTAGACGTGCAGGCTGACCGCCGGCTCCAGCGCGTCGTTGACCACCTCGTGCGCGTGCCCCGGGGCGAACACCTTCTGCGTCCCCGGCCGCAACGCGCGCGTGCCGCGCTCGGTGTGCTCGGTCAGGGTGCCCTCCAGGACGGTCCACACGCCAAAGGAGGGTCCGTGGTCGTGGCGTCCGCTGCCCTGACCGGGCAGCCAGGACAGGAGCCAGACCTCGTAGCCGGGGCCGGTGCGCAGCCGGTGGTACCAGCGCGTCGTCGCGTCGTACCGGACGAGGTGCCGCCAGGCGGAGACGTCGGCGGCCAGGGAACGGACCAGGCCGGCGAACTCGGCGACGGTGGTCGGGTGCTCGCGCGGCGCCCGGAGGAGGTGGGGGACTTCGAGGATGTCGCCGGCGATCTGGAGGTCGCTGTCGCTGTTCATGGGTGCGGTGGTTCCTCGGCGGAAGAGTGCGGGGAGAAGCGGGATGGCGAGGAGCGCCCTGGTGGGGCGGGAAGAGACAGGCGTCCGGGTCGCGTCGACCCGGGAAAACGGCTGGAGCGCGGTGGGCTCAACAGCCGGAACAGCAACAACAGCTGCGGCGAACGTGGGCAGCACCGTGGGACCCGGCGGTGCGGGTCGCGGTGAGTGCCAAGTTCGCGAGCATGCCCACAAGGACAGCGGTTCACACCGGCACTGTCAACTCGATGCCCGTTATGCGGGACATGGTTCACCTCATCCGGTTCATCTGGCAGGTGAAAGGTTTGCTCATGCGGCTTCCAGGACACATGGCGCACAAGCTGGGCGCACAACCCCCGTTGCGATCCCGTGATCCGAATGTGATCAGCTTCGCTTCGGCGTGTGTATCGGAACGGGATCGAACGCCTGGACGTCCTTCCTGATGCGGGCTCCGCGCGGGGTGGGTGCCTCAGCGGGCTTCGTCGGTATGCCGAGGTTTATGCCGATTTGAACACTTTCTGCATGGCCTTGGTTCCGCAGAGTGAATAAGGGGCTCAATAGCAGATCCCGGCTTGACTCGCCCGGAGCAGCACACTTGTAATTTCACTCGTGTCGTTCAGCCGAAATCGATAACGGCTGGATCACGGGGACGCGAAAGACAGACGAGGGGCGCACATGACCGAGCTGGTGCAGCAACTGCTGGTCGACGACGCGGACGAGGAGCTCGGCTGGCAGGAGCGCGCACTGTGCGCCCAGACCGACCCCGAGTCCTTCTTTCCCGAGAAGGGCGGCTCCACCCGGGAGGCCAAGAAGGTCTGCCTCGCCTGTGAGGTCCGCTCCGAGTGCCTCGAGTACGCCCTTGCCAACGACGAGCGCTTCGGCATCTGGGGCGGCCTGTCCGAGCGGGAACGCCGGCGGCTGAAGAAGGCCGCGGTCTGACCCGACGGCAGGGACGGCGGGCAGAGCCGGAAGAGCGGGAAAGCGGGCTCAGCAGGTCCGCCGGAGCGGCGACGATCTGCGATGACGGCCCCTCACGGGTGGGTTGTCCACAGGCGGCGGGCCCTCCGTGTGCCCAGCCGATAGTGTGGGCGCTCGTCCGAGACGCCCCGCCACCCCCAACAGGCACGGGCGTCCACCGCAGTCCACCGAACCGGGGCCCGTACCTCGATGTCCGTGCACAGCCACACGGCAGCCCAGCAAGACCTCGCTGCCACACCTGAGTTCCCGCGTCACGTCGTGACCGCGGTCCTCGTCGCCCACGACGGAGCCCGCTGGCTGCCCGACGCGCTCGCCGGGCTGCTCGGCCAGGAGCGCCCCGTCCAGTACGCCGTCGCCGCCGACACCGGCAGCGCCGACGACTCCGCCCGGCTCGTCATCGACGCCCTCGGCGACGACCACGTGCTCCACCTCGCCCGCCGCACCGGCTTCGGCCAGGCCGTCGAGGAGGCCGTCCGCATCGCGCCCGTCCTCACTCCCGAGGACCTGCCCTACCTGAAGCGGCCCAGCGGCTGGGACCCCGTCACGCGCACCTGGCGCGACGACGCCTACGACATGCCGGAACTTCCCCACGGAGAACCGGTGCAGTGGCTGTGGCTGCTGCACGACGACTGCGCCCCCGAACCCGACGCCCTGGCCCAACTGCTGCGCGTCGTGGACAACGAGTACGAACTCGGCCGTGACGACGTCGCCGTCGTCGGCCCCAAGCTCCGCGGCTGGTACGACCGCCGGCAGCTGCTGGAGGTCGGCGTCTCCATCGCCAACTCCGGCCGCCGCTGGACCGGCCTGGACCGCCGCGAACAGGACCAGGGCCAGCACGACCACGTGCGATCCGTTCTGTCGGTGTCCTCCGCCGGCATGCTGATCCGGCGTGACGTCTTCGACCGGCTCGGCGGGTTCGACCGCCGGCTGCCGCTGATGCGCGACGACGCCGACCTGTGCTGGCGCGCGAACGCCGCCGGAATGCGCGTCCTCGTCGCCCCCGAGGCGGTCGTACGCCACGCCGAGGCGGCCTCCCGCGAGCGCCGCACCGTCGACTGCGCCGGCCGCACCACCGCCTCCCCGCACAAGGTGGACAAGGCAGGCGCCGTCCACACCCTCCTCGTCAACAGCCGTACCGCCGCGCTGCCCTGGGTGCTGCTGCGCATCGTCCTCGGCACCCTGCTGCGGACCCTCGCCTACCTCGTCGGCAAGGTTCCCGGCCAGGCCCTCGACGAGATCCGCGGCCTGCTGGGCGTCCTGCTGCGACCCGAGCGCATCCTCGCCGCCCGGCGCGAACGCGGGCGCCCGCAGGTCGAGAAGGACGAACTGCGCCCCCTGTTCCCGCCGCCCGGCGCGACCATCCGCGTCACCGTCGAACAGGTCGCCGGCAACCTCGTCGGCGCCTCCGACGCCGAGGCGGCCGCGGGCGCCGGACGGCACGGCGGCGCCATCGAGTCCGGGCCGGGCGGCGACGACGCCGACTTCCTCGAGGTCGAGCAGTTCTCCCGCCTCAAGCGCGTCGCCCGCAAGCCCGGGCCGGTGCTCTTCCTGTTGCTGCTGTTCGTCTCCCTGTTCGCCTGCCGCGCCCTGTTCGGCGGCGGTGCCCTGGCGGGCGGCGCCCTGCTGCCCGCCCCGGCCGGCGCCGGCGAGCTGTGGTCGCGGTACGCGGACGCGTGGCACACCGTGGGCACCGGCGGCACCGCCTCCGCGCCGCCCTACCTCGCGATCGTCGCCGCGCTCGCCTCGGTGCTGCTCGGCTCCGCCGGGCTCGCGGTCACCCTGCTGCTGGTCTGCTCGGTGCCCCTGGCCGGTGCCACCGCGTACTTCGCCTCCCGCCCGCTCGTCCCCTCCCGGCTGCTGCGCGCGTGGGCGGCCGTCGCCTACGCCTTTCTGCCCGCCGCCACCGGCGCCCTCGCCGGTGGACGCATCGGCACCGCCGTCCTCGCCGTGCTCCTCCCGCTCGTCGCCCGCGCGGGCGCCGCGGCGGCCGGCCTGACGGGCTCCTCCGCCACCCGCGGCAGCTGGCGCGCCACTTGGGCGTACGCCCTGCTGCTGACGATCACCACCGCCTTCACGCCCGTCGTGTGGCCCATCGCGCTGCTCCTCGGGGCCGGCGTCCTGGTGCTGCGCCGCGGCGACATCGCGGCGTACGGGCTGCGCTTCCTCGCCCAGCTCGGCACGCCCCTGCTGCTCCTCGCGCCCTGGTCCCTGTCGCTGCTCCCGTTCGGCTTCTTCGATGAAGCGGGCCTCGACCAGGGCACCTCGGCCGCCTCCGCCATCGACCTGCTCGGCGCGAGTCCCGGCGGTCCGGGCACCGTCGGCGGGCTGGTCCTCATCGGCATCGTGCTGGCCGCACTCGCCGCCCTGCTGCGCTCGGAACGGCAACTGGGCGTCCGCACGGCCTGGGCCGTCGCCCTGGTCGCCCTGGTCTTCGCGGTCCTCTCCAACCGCTCCGCCTGGGCCGGACCCGCCACCCTCGTCTACGGCATCGCCCTCCTGGCCGCAGCGACCCTCGGCGCCGACGGGGCCCGCTCGCGCGTGGCGGAGCAGAGCTTCGGCTGGCGCCAGCCGGTCGCCGCACTGATCGCCCTCGCCTCGGCCGTCGGCCCGCTGATCGCCGCCGCCGGCTGGATGATCGGGGGCGCCGACGGCCCCCTGGAGCGACGCGACCCCGTCCAGGTGCCGGCGTTCGTCGCCGAGGAGAGCCACACCCGCGACCAGGCCCGCACCCTGGTCCTCGACAGCGACTCCGCGGCCCACGTGAGCTACATGCTGGTCCGCGGCTCCGGTGCCCGACTCGGCGACGGTGAACTGGCCGCCGGTGACGGCGGGAACAGCCGCCTCGACAAGATCGTCGCCAACCTGGTGGCCGGCTCCGGCGCCGACCAGGCCGACCAGCTCGGCGGCTTCGCCGTGCGTTACGTCCTCGTCCACAAGGGTGCGCCCCGCGAGGTCACCCGCGTCCTGGACGCCACGCCCGGTCTGAGCCGGCTCAGCCAGCAGGACGGCAGCGGGCTGTGGCGGGTGGACCAGGAGGTGGCGCGCGCGACCATCGTGTCCGGCGCGGGTTCCGCGGACGGCGCCGACGGCGGTGACGGCGAGCCGCAACCCGTGGCGGCCGGCCCCGTCGAGATCCACACCGAGGTCCCGTCCGGCTCCGAGGGCCGCGTGCTGCGCCTCGCCGACACCGCCGCCGAGGGCTGGACGGCCACCCTGGACGGCAAGCCGCTCACCCGCACCACGGTCGACGGCTGGGCCCAGGGCTTCGAACTCCCCGCCGCGGGCGGGAAGCTGGACGTCACCTACGACGCCCCCTTCACCCACACCGTCTGGCTGTGGGTCCAGGGCCTCCTCGCCGTCGTCCTGGTCGTCCTCGCCCTGCCCGGCAGGCGCCGTGACGTCGACGACGACCTGCCCGAGGAACCGCTCGTCCCGGAGCTGGCCGTCGAGGGCGAAGGACGCCGGGCCCGGCGACTGCGGGCCCAGGCCGAGGCGGCGGCCGAGACCGACGCGGCGGACGGTGAAGGCGCCGTCCCGCCCGTGCAGGCCCCGGCGCCCGTCCCGCAGCAGCAGAGCTACGGCGACTGGGACCAGGGGGCGTACGCCCCAGCCGAGTACCACGCCTACGGCGCGTACGGTGGCGAGCAACACCAAGGCGCCCCGCAGCACTACGACGCGGGCGCCTACGGACAGCAGCCGTACCAGGGGGACCCGTACCAGGCCAATGCCTACCCGGGCGGTCAGGGCGGTCAGGGCGGCGGATTCGAGGCGGGTCAGTACGACCCGTACGCCTACGGCGATCCGTCCGACCCGTCGCGGGCCGGCGCGTACGACGCCGCCTACGGCCAGGCGTACGGCCAGGGCGGGTACGACGCGTCGTACGACCCCTCCCAGCCCCGACACCCCCACGGCACCGGCAGTGAGCGTCCCGACGGGAGCCAGCAGTGAAGCGCACCACCCTGTCCCTGTTCGCGGGCGCCACGGCGCTCGCCGCCGTCACCGGATTCGCGGCCGTCTCCGCACCCGGCAACACCGGCTCGGACACCACCGAGCCGGCCGCCACACTGCCCGTGGAGCGCACCGGCCTGCTCTGCCCTGCGCCCAGCAACTCCGACCTGGCCGAGACGTCGTACACGTCCTTCACGCCCGTCACCGAGGGCGCCGACGAGAAGGGCACGGCCGCACTCGAGGCGGCGACGGCCGAGTCGGAGGGCGAGAAGGACGACAAGGGGGAGGAGAAGGACGACAAGGGGGAGGAGTCCGGGGACAAGGCCGACGAGCCCGTCGTACAGCCCAAGGAGCCCGGCACGCCCGCCACCGGCAAGACCTCCGGCGCCGACACGCCCGCGCTGATCGGCACCGCCACCGGAAGTCACGCCCCCGGCTGGACCGTTCAGCAGACCACCGAGGTCGCCGCCGGGACGGGCCGCGGACTGCTGGGCCTCAACTGCACGGCACCGGACACGGAGTTCTGGTTCCCGGGCGCCAGCACGGCGGCCGGCCGTACCGACTACGTGCACCTCACCAACCCCGACGACTCCGCGGCCGTCGTCGACATCGAGCTCTACGGCAAGGACGGCGCCCTGAAGTCCACGGTGGGGGAGGGCATCACCGTTCCGCCCAACTCCAGTGAGGCCCTCCTGCTGTCCACGCTCAGCGACGTAAACGAGGCCGACGTGACCGTGCACGTCGGCGTGCGCAGCGGCCGGCTCGGGGCCGCGGTGCAGGCCCTGGACGACAAGACCGGCGGCGACTGGCTGACCGCAGCCGCGGATCCGGCGAGCGAACTGGTGCTGCCGGGCATCCCCGAGGACGCCACATCCGTGCGCCTGGTGCTGTTCACGCCCGGTGGCAGCGACGCCGACCTGAAGGTGCGGCTCGCCTCGCCGTCCGGGCTGATCACGCCCGCCGGGCACGAGACGGTGCACGTCAAGGCGGGCATGACGACCGGCGTCGACCTCGGCGAGATCACGCGCGGCGAGGCGGGGTCGCTGGT
The DNA here is from genome assembly GCF_014649815.1 of Streptomyces mutabilis. GTDB lineage: Bacteria > Actinomycetota > Actinomycetes > Streptomycetales > Streptomycetaceae > Streptomyces > Streptomyces mutabilis. The sequence continues at coordinate 297,173 of NZ_BMTT01000007.1, forward strand.
ACTGACGCCGACGAGCGGTTCGGTGCCGGTCGTGGCCGCGGTCCGGGTGGTCCGGGGCAAGGGCGGCGAGCAGGAGTCGGCGTTCATCCCGGCCTCCGACCCGGTCGCCGCCCGCGCGACGTCCGCGGACAACCGGGCCAAGAGCACGACACTGTCCATCGCCGCGCCGGACCGGGCCGCGAAGGTCAAGGTCACGGCGTCGTCGGGCACCGAGGGCGGGACGACGGCGACCAAGACGTTCACGATCAAGGGCGGCACGACCCAGAACGTCGAGGCACCGGTCCCCGCCGGACTCGAGGGCACCTACGCCCTTACGGTCGAGACGGTCTCGGGCGGCCCGGCGTACGCCTCCCGCACCCTCACCGGCGAGGACGACGACGTGGCGTCCTTCACGGTCCAGACCCTTCCGGACGACCGGGGCATGGTCTCGGTACCGAAGGCGGAGGAGGACCTGTCGGTCCTGCAACAGTAGGGCGAGTCCTCACGCAGCCTCAGCTGTCCGCCGCCCCCTGGTTGCGGGCGGCCGCCGCCCCCCAGCTGCGGGCAGTCGTGCCTCCCCCAGTGCCTGAACGGCCTGGGAGGTGCCCCCGGGGGCGGCGCGGGTGGGCGGTGGGCGTCCTTCCGCTCGGGCGAAGCCGGGAGTGGGGGAGGCACCCCGCAGCGCCGGGCTGCGCACCCTGGCCCATCGGACCAGCGGGCAGCACGAGCGAAAACGCCGGACCACTGCACCCGCCCCCACCCGCCGCCGGCCCCCGCTCAATCCTCCCCGTACCGCGGATCCACCGTCTCCGGCGTGAGCCCCAACAAGTCCGCCACCTGCTCAACGACGACCTCGTGCACCAGCGCCGCCCGCTCGTCCCGCCCCTTGGTCCGGATCTCGACCGGCCGCCGGTACACGACGACCCGCCCGCGCCGCCCGTCCCGCGAGGGCACCGCCCCGCCGAGTGGCACGGCCTCGTCGCTCCACGCGTCTGCGCCACCGCCGCCGTCCAGGCGCGGCACATCGAGGACGAGGAAGTCGATGTCGGCGAGCTGCGGCCACCGCCGTTCCAGGCGCTCCACGGAGTCCTGTACGAGGTCCGCGAACACCTCGCCGCGGCTCGCTGCGAGCGGTACCTGAGGGGGCGCGATCGGGCCGCGCATGCCCCGGCCGTGGCGATCACGGCGGCGGGGCCCTGGCCGGTCGGCGTCACGGGGCGTCACGGGGTTCTCCATCACTGGTGAAGGGTAGTCCTCGCCGGTTCGGCGTGCCGGACCGCACACGCACACCTGGGCGCGCCGTGGCCCACCGCGCGGTCTTCCGCAGCGTGTGTCGCCGAATGACCATTCCAGCCAAGCTTGGGCTCGATTCCGTATCTCTCCGCGACCGCCGAACTCAAGCCATATGTCACTGTTCGCATCGTTTAGTGACCGCTCATGAACCCGTCCGGTTTCCCGTACCAGGTCGTCCGTGCAGGTCAATGAGGGGTGCCCGAGAGCCATGTGTGCCGTTTCACACCACGACACGGTGGTGTGACCTGGTGGAGAGTCGTCGCGGCCCGCTCAAGAGTGCGGTACCGTCCAACATCGTGAGCCCTGTACGTCGCTGTTCGCGCACCGCCTGCGGCCGTCCCGCCGTCGCGACGCTGACGTACGTCTACGCCGACTCGACCGCGGTCCTCGGCCCGCTCGCCACCTACGCCGAACCCCACTGCTACGACCTGTGCGCCGAGCACTCCGAGCGCCTCACCGCCCCGCGCGGCTGGGAGGTCGTCCGTCTCCTCGACGGCTCGGCCCCGGCCCGCCCCAGCGGTGACGACCTGGAAGCGCTCGCCAACGCGGTCCGCGAGGCGGCCCGCCCCCAGGAGCGCGCGGCGGAGGCCGGCGGCGGTCGCCGCACGGCCGACCCGATGGAGGTCGCGCGCCGCGGCCACCTGCGCGTGCTGCGCTCGCCGGACAACTGACTTCACCCGGTCTCTTACGCGCCGAACCGTTGCTGCAGATCCGTTTACCGCACACCCATTGACGCGACCTTGTCGCGGACACGACCATTCCGGGAGCCGCGAGAAATCGCTTTCGCATGGCGGAATCCGGGGAGGCGCCCGTGTACGTCCAGGAACTGGAACCCGTCGCCGGCTCGCTCGGCCTGTCGGCGTTGGTGGCGGCCCTGCCCCTGGTGACCGTCCTGGTCCTGCTGGGCGGCTTCCGCATGAAGGCGCACCTGGCGGGCCTCACCGGCCTCCTGGTGGCCGTGCTCGTCGCCTGGCTCGCCTACGGCATGCCACTGGACCAGACGGCCTCCAGCGCCGTACAGGGCGCCGCGTTCGGCATCTTCCCCATCCTGTGGATCGTCGTGAACGCCCTGTGGGTCTACCGGATGACCGTCCGCACCCGGCACTTCGACATCCTGCGCCGCTCCTTCGGGCGGCTTTCCGACGACCCGCGCATCCAGGCCCTGGTCGTCGCCTTCTGCTTCGGCGCCCTCCTGGAGGCCCTCGCCGGCTTCGGGGCTCCTGTCGCGATCTGCTCCGTCATGCTCGTCGCGCTCGGCTTCGACCCCGCGCGCGCGGCGGTCGTCTCGCTCGTCGCCAACACCGCCCCGGTCGCCTTCGGAGCGATGGGCACCCCCGTGGTGACACTGGCCCAGGTCACCGGGCTGCCGCTGGACGATGTCGCCTCCGTGGTGGGCCGGCAGACGCCGCTGCTGGCCCTCGTCGTCCCGCTGCTGCTGGTCGCCCTGGTGGACGGGCGGCGCGGGCTGCGCGAGACCTGGGTGCCCGCGCTGGCCTGCGGCGTGGCCTTCGCCATCGCCCAGTTCGTCGCCGCCAACTACGTCTCCGCCCAGCTCGCCGACATCGGCGCCGCGCTCCTGGGAGCCGGCGCCCTGGTCGCCGTGCCGCAGGCCCGCCGACCCGCGGCCGAGCCCGTACGCGCGGCCGTCCTCACCGGCGTACGCAGCGAGGAACTGGACGAGCAGGACCCGGGCCGGGAGATCGTACGCGCCTACGCGCCCTACGCGCTGATCGTCGCCGTCTTCTCCGTCGCGCAGATCCCGGTGGTCAAGGACTGGCTGGCGAAGGCGACCCAGACGTACGACTGGCCGTTCCTGGACGTCGCCGACCCCGAGGGGAATCCGGTCGGCGGCAACGTCTTCTCCCTGCCGGTCGTCTCCACCGGCGGCACGCTCGTGCTGTTCGCCGGCCTCGCCACGGCCGTCGTCCTGGGCGTGCAGGCGCGCGTGGCGGTCAGGGAGTGGCTCGCGACCGTGCACGAGCTGCGGTTCGCGATCCTCACCGTGACCTCCGTACTGGCCCTCGCCTATGTCATGAACCTCTCCGGGCAGGCCGCCACCATCGGCCACTTCGTCGCGGCGGCCGGTGCCGGCCTCGCCTTCCTGTCGCCGGTGCTGGGCTGGTTCGGTGTCGCCGTCTCCGGCTCCGACACCTCCGCCAACGCGCTCTTCGGCGCCCTCCAGGTGACCGCCGCGCGGGAGTCGGGTCTGTCCCCGGAGCTGCTTGCCGCCGCGAACAGTTCGGGCGGTGTCCTCGGCAAGATGATCTCCCCGCAGAACCTCACCATCGCCTGCGCGGCCGTCGGCCTGGCGGGCCGGGAAGGGGACCTGCTGCGCAAGGTGCTGCCGTGGAGCCTCGGCCTGCTTCTGGTCATGTGCCTGATCGTGGTCGGGCAGTCCACGCCGGTCCTGGGCTGGATGCTGCCCTGACCTCGCCCTGGACCTGCCCCGATCTTGCCCTGCCCCTGCCCCTGTCCCCGGCCTTGCCCTGACCTTCGGGAACCGCCCGGCGCCCTGTCGGTGGTTGCGGGTAGCTTGTGGGCACTGACAGGACTTTCAGGAAGGTTGGCCGTGGCTGCTGATCTGTCGCAGATCGTGAAGGCGTACGACGTACGCGGTGTGGTCCCGGACCAGTGGGACGAGTCGCTGGCCGAGCTGTTCGGCGCGGCCTTCGTCGAGCTGACCGGCGCGAGCGCCGTCGTGGTCGGCCACGACATGCGGCCCTCCTCGCCCGGCCTGACCGGCGCCTTCGCGCGCGGGGCGGCGGCCCGCGGCGCCGACGTCACCGAGATCGGCCTGTGCTCCACCGACCAGCTCTACTACGCGTCCGGCGCGCTGGACCTGCCGGGCGCCATGTTCACGGCCTCGCACAACCCGGCACAGTACAACGGCATCAAGCTCTGCCGCGCGGGCGCCGCACCCGTCGGCCAGGACACCGGTCTCGCCGAGATCCGCACGCTGGTGGAGCGCTGGAGCGAAACCGGCGCCCCGGAGCCGGCCGCACGACCGGGCACGGTCACCCGCCGCGACACCCTTGCCGACTACGCGGCGCACCTGCGCTCCCTCGTCGACCTCACCACCATCCGCCCCCTGAAGGTGGTCGTCGACGCGGGCAACGGCATGGGCGGCCACACCGTCCCCTCCGTCTTCGCCGGACTGCCCCTCGACCTCGTGCCGATGTACTTCGAGCTGGACGGCACCTTCCCCAACCACGAGGCCAACCCGCTCGACCCGGCCAACCTCGTCGACCTCCAGGAGCGCGTCCGCGAGGAGGGCGCCGACCTCGGCCTCGCCTTCGACGGCGACGCCGACCGCTGCTTCGTCGTCGACCAGAACGGCGACCCGGTCTCCCCGTCCGCAGTGACCGCCCTCGTGGCCGCCCGCGAGCTCGCCCGCAACGGCGGCAAGGGCACCGTCATCCACAACCTGATCACCTCCTGGTCGGTGCCGGAGGTGGTGCGGGAGAACGGCGGCACGCCCGAACGCACACGCGTGGGCCACTCCTTCATCAAGGCCGAGATGGCCAGGACCGGCGCCATCTTCGGCGGCGAGCACTCCGCGCACTACTACTTCCGCGACTTCTGGAACGCCGACACGGGCATGCTGGCCGCCCTCCACGTCCTCGCCGCCCTCGGCGGCCAGCCGGGCACCCTGTCCGCCCTGGTCGCCCAGTACGACCGCTACGCGGGCTCCGGCGAGATCAACTCCACCGTCGCCGACCAGACCGACCGCCTCACCGCGATCAGGGCCGCCTACGAGGGCCGCGACGACGTCACCCTGGACGACCTCGACGGCCTCACCGTGTCGTCGGCCGACTGGTGGTTCAACGTCCGTCCTTCCAACACGGAACCGCTGCTCCGCCTGAACGCGGAGGCCCGCGACGAGGCGACGATGACGAAGGTCCGCGACGAGGCCCTGACCATCATCCGCTCCTGACGCCCCAGCCACGGGCAGCCGCCGTCCCGCCGTAGCTGCGGGCCGTCGTGCCGCTGGGGCGGCACGGGTGGGCGCAGCGGCACCCCGCAGCGCCGGGCCGCGCGACCCACCCCCGGCCCGCGCCTACCCCGGGCACCCGGCCCACCCCGGGCACCCGGCCCACCCCGGGCACCCGGCCGGCCCCGGGCCGCGTACCCCACCCGGCCCCACCGACGCCGGCGCCCGCCGACTCGCCGAGCGCCAGGCACCCGCCCCCACACCGGCGGTACCCTGACCAGCACATCCACACAAGCCCGACCGCCCCCGAAGGGAACCCCCATGCCGCTCGAAGCCGGCCTCCTGGAGATCCTCGCCTGCCCGGCCTGCCACTCCCCCCTCAAGGAGCAGGACGCCGAGCTGATCTGCACCGGCCAGGACTGCGGCCTGGCCTACCCGGTGCGCGACGGCATCCCCGTCCTCCTCGTCGACGAGGCCCGCCGCCCCGAGTAACCGACGGTTCGCCGCCGCCCCGCCGCGCACCCCGACGAACGCTCCCGGCGATCGGAGACAGCCGCCATGCTCGACGAAACGCTCCTCGACTCCCCGGAGCGCCTCACGGACGCCGACCGCCGCGGCCTCCTGCGCGGCGCCGCCGAGGCCGGTGCCCGTGTACGCACCGCCGCCCGGCACGCCGCCGAGGCCGGCGTGGGCAACCTCAAGCCGGACGGCCGCCCCCGCGCCGTCCTCATCGCCGGACCCGGCGCCGCCGCCACCCACGCCGCCGACCTCCTCGGCACCCTGGCGGGCGCCGGCAGCCCCGTCACCCGCCTCGCCCCCACCGGCGTCGCCCCCGCCGCGGGCGCCCTGCGCTGGGAACTGCCCGGGTGGACCGGCTCCGTCGACCTCCTGCTCATCGCCACCCCCGACGGCGCCGAGCCGGGCCTCGCCCTGCTCGCCGAACAGGCCTACCGGCGGGGCTGCACGGTCGTCGCCGTAGCCCCCGCCCGCTCCCCGCTCAGCGAGTCGGTGAGCGCCTCGCACGGCCTGTTCATCCCCATGGCGACCGCGCCCTACGACCACGACGAACCCCTCGCCGGCGCCGCTCCCGGAGTGCTGTGGGCGCTGCTCACCCCGCTCCTCGCGCTCCTCGACCGCACCGGCCTGCTCGAAGCGCCCCCCGAAGCCGTCGAGAAGGTCGCCGACCGACTCGACCGCATCGCCGAGCGCTGCGGCCCGGCCATCGTGACCTACAGCAACCCCGCCAAGACCCTGGCGGCCGAGCTGGCCGACTCCCTTCCGGTCATCTGGACCGAGGGCACCTCCGCCGGACCGGCCGGCCGCCGCTTCGCCGCCGCACTGGCCGAGCTGTCCGGCACCCCCGCCGTCGTGTCCGAACTCCCCGAGGCGCTCGACGCGCACAGCACCCTGCTCGCCGGCCGGCTCGCCGCCGGCGCCGACCCCGACGACTTCTTCCGCGACCGCGTCGAGGAGACACCGGCCCTGCACGCGCGCGTGGTGCTCCTGCGCGACCGCCCCATCGGCGGCCTCACCGCCGCCCCCACCGCCCGTGACCTGGCTCTCGGTCACGACACGCCGATCAGTGAGCTGGAACCCGAAGCGGGCGGCGAACTGGAGACCCTCGCCGAACTGATCGCCATCACGGATTTCGCCGCCGTTTACCTGGCGCTCGCCTCGGGCGCCTGATCTCGTACGCACCACCGCGTACACCCCCGTACGCACAGGACACGCACCGGCAGAGAGAGCCCATGGACCGCCTCGACAACACCGTCCGCCCCTACGCCTGGGGCTCCACCACCGCGATCCCGGCCCTGCTCGGGACCGAGCCGACCGGCGAACCGCAGGCGGAGATGTGGATGGGCGCCCACCCCGGCGCCCCCTCCCGCACCGACCGGGGCACCCTCGCCGACGTCGTCGACGCCGATCCCGAGAAGGAACTGGGCGTCGCCTCCACGGCCAAGTTCGGCCCCCGGCTGCCCTTCCTCCTCAAGCTCCTCGCCGCCGGCGCCCCGCTCTCCCTCCAGGTCCACCCCGACCTGGCGCAGGCCCAGGCCGGCTACGAGGACGAGGAGCGCCGCGGCGTCCCCCTGGACGCCCCGCACCGCAACTACAAGGACGCCAACCACAAGCCCGAACTGATCTGCGCCCTCACCGAGTTCGACGGCCTGTGCGGCTTCCGCCCGCCCGCCGAGACCGCCGACCTCCTCGACGGCCTGGGCATCGCCTCCCTCAAGCCCTACGTCGACCTGCTGCGCGCCCACCCCGAGGACGCCGCCCTGCGCGAGGTCCTCACCGCGATCCTCACCGCCGACCCCGAGGACATGGCCAGCACGGTGACCGAGACCGCGGCCGCCTGCGACCGCCTCGGCGGCCCCTACGCCCCCTACGCCGACATCGCCCACCACTACCCGGGCGACCCCGGCGTCCTGGCCGCCATGCTCCTCAATCACGTCCGGCTCCAGCCCGGCGAGGCCCTGTACCTCGGCGCCGGCATCCCGCACGCCTACCTCGACGGCCTCGGCGTCGAGATCATGGCCAACTCCGACAACGTCCTGCGCTGCGGCCTCACCCCCAAGCACGTCGACGTTCCCGAACTGCTGCGCATCGTCCGCTTCGAGGCCGGCGACCCCGGAGTCCTGCGCCCGGAGGCGTCCCCGGACGGCGAAGAGGTCTACGACACCCCGATCGACGAGTTCCGTCTGTCCCGGTACGTCCTCCCCGAGGGCACCGCCACCCACGACCTCACCCTGCCCACCCCGCAGATCCTGCTCTGCACGGCGGGCACCGTACGGGCAGGCGAACACGGACTGCTGCCCGGCCGTTCCGTCTTCGTCCCGGCAGGTGAAAAGGCCGACGTGTCCGGAACCGGCACGCTCTTCCGGGCGACCGTGCGCGTCTGACACACAGTCCCTGCGTGTCTGAGGGGCGTTCGACGGGGCATTCGGCACGTCGGGGCCCGCGCGGGCTGCAACAATGGCGCACCGCAAAGGTGGGGCAAAGCCGATCACCGGCCGCGCCCCCACCGGCGTACGGACGCAAACGAAGCAGATGAAGGCGAAGGGACAACGCGACACATGAGCGCGTCAGGCGGAACCAAGGCGATCGTGGCGGCACTGCTCGCCAACCTCTCGATCGCGGTAGCGAAATTCGTGGCGTTCCTCTTCAGCGGATCGTCGTCGATGCTCGCCGAGTCCGTGCACTCCCTCGCCGACTCCGGCAACCAGGGACTCCTGCTCGTCGGCGGCAAGCGCGCCCAGCGCGCCGCCACCCCGCAACACCCTTTCGGTTACGGCCGAGAGCGCTACATCTACGCCTTCCTCGTCTCCATCGTCCTCTTCTCGGTCGGCGGCATGTTCGCCCTCTACGAGGGCTACGAGAAGATCAAGCACCCGCACGAGATCGAGCACTGGTACTGGCCGGTGGGCGTCCTGGTCTTCGCGATCATCGCCGAGACCTTCTCCTTCCGGACCGCCATCAAGGAGTCCAACGCCGTGCGCGGGAAGAAGTCCTGGAAGGAGTTCGTCCGCCACGCCAAGGCCCCCGAGCTGCCGGTCGTCCTCCTGGAGGACCTCGGCGCCCTCGTCGGCCTGATCCTCGCCCTGGGCGGCGTCGGCATGGCCCTGCTCACCGGTGACGGCGTCTGGGACGGCATCGGCACCCTCTGCATCGGCGTGCTGCTCATCCTCATCGCGCTGGTCCTGGCCGCCGAGACCAAGTCCCTGCTGCTCGGCGAGGCCGCGGGCACCGAAGCCGTCCAGCAGATCGAGGCGGCGATCGTCGCGGGCGACACCGTCACCGGCGTCATCCACATGCGCACGCTCCACATCGGCCCCGAGGAACTGCTCGTCGCCGCCAAGATCGCCGTCCGTCACGACGGCACGGCCACCGAGATCGCCTCCGCCATCGACGCCGCCGAATCCCGCATCCGAGAGGCCGTCCCGATCGCCCGCGTCATCTACCTGGAACCGGACATCTACAGCGCGACCGAGGCCGCCAAGGGCCCGGACCGCGAGGCCACCCCCGGCGGGCCGAGCACGCCTCCCGCCGCCCACTGACCTCGCGCCTCCCGTACCACCGGGCCCGCCTATCCACTCGGCGGGCCCGTCGGCTTTCCTCCCCCGCGCCGCCCGTCACCCTTCGTGAACGTCCGGAAGTCTTCGGAGGCGGACTGGGGACGGCGGGCGCCACCGGTGTAGCTTGGGACGGAGCCAGACGTCGCTGCTGATGGCGGTCGGGCGGTCCGGACACGGACCGGCCGAGGGAGAGAGGGCCTCCGACGGACTGCGCTGCGCGTACGCGGGCATGCCTGTGTCCTCTTCGGGGCACCCCTGTGTCCGCCGCCGCGCAGGTCAGCCGTACCCACCTCGACCCAACCCCGAGGAGCAGCTCGCAATGACGACTGTCGACTTCAAGGTCGCCGACCTCTCCCTGGCCGCCTTCGGCCGCAAGGAGATCACCCTCGCCGAGCACGAGATGCCCGGCCTGATGGCGATCCGCAAGGAATACGCCGAGGCCCAGCCCCTCGCCGGCGCCCGCATCACCGGCTCCCTGCACATGACCGTGCAGACCGCCGTGCTCATCGAGACCCTGGTCGCCCTGGGCGCCGAGGTC